>CAWCAV010000005.1:0-102798 GCA_963793655.1 uncultured Actinomycetes bacterium | reverse complement strand
CCGCGATTACGAGGAGCACGGCCGCGACCTCCCCGCCGGCTACGTCCGCTGGACCGAGCAGCGCAACATGCAGGCGTTCCTCGATCTCGTGGCTGCCGGCCGGGTCAACCCGTCGGAGCTCACGACGCACCGCTTCCCGATCGACGATGCCGCCGAGGCATATCGCGTCGTGGCCCACCCCTCGCACGGCGAGCGCGCGTTCGGCGTGCTGCTCACGTACGAGGAGCACGCGGAGCCGTCCGTCGCTCCCCCCTCACCCCGCGCGGGGCGGTCGACGCAGGCAGCTGGAGTCGCGGTGATCGGCGCCGGTGGCTTCGCCCGCGCGACGCTGATCCCGGCGCTCCGCGAGGAGGGAGCGAGACTCGTCGCGGTTGCGAGCAGCCGCGGTCTCAGCGCCGCCGACGTCGCATCCCGCTTCGGGTTCGAGCGCGCCGGGTCGTTCGACGAGATCCTCGCCGACGACAGCGTCGGCGCGGTCGTCATCGCGACTCGGCACGCGAGCCACGCATCGCTCGCCGCCGCCGCGCTGCGAGCGGGAAAGGCCGTCTTCGTCGAGAAGCCTCTCGCCCTGACCTGGGAGCAGCTGCGAAGAGGTCGAGAGCGCCGTTGCGGCGGACTCGGTGCTCATGGTCGGCTTCAACCGCCGGTTCGCCCCGCTCGTCGAGCGGCTGCAGGCGGAGCTCGGCCAGGTCGACGATCTCGTTCTCTCCATGCGCGTCAACGCAGGTCCGCTCCCCGACGACCACTGGCTCCACGATCCCGAGGACGGCGGCGGACGGCTGCTCGGCGAGGGCTGCCACTTCGTCGACCTGCTCTCCCACCTGGCCGGCTCGCCCGCCGTGTCGGGCCACGCGGTCGCGGTGCCGCAGCCTGGCCGGCCGATCGAGTGCAGCGACAGCTTCACGGCCCACATCCGCTTCGGGAACGCAGTCGGAACCCTCGTCTACTCCGGTGGCGGCGACCCCGAGGCTGCCGAAGGAGCGGCTCGAGGCGTTCGGCGGGGGCGCGGCGGCAGTGCTCGACGACTTCCGCACCCTTCACGTTTCCGTGGCGGGAAGCGGCGAGTGGAAGTCGTCGCACGACAAGGGACACCGCGCCGAAGTCGCGGCGTTCATGGCTGCTTTAGGGCGTGAGGGAGAGGAGCCCGACTGTGCGTCCTACGTTCGCTCGACTCGGCTCACGCTCACGCTCGTCGAGTCCTTGCGCACCAGCCAGGAGCAGGGTCAGGCTCCAGTCTGATCGCGGGATTGCTCTGATGCCGCTATGCCTGGGGTAACTCGCAAGTGGTCGGATGCATGGGACCGACTCGAGAATGCCAGTCCATGCCCGTGCACGCACGCCCCCCAACGTCCACCGGGCCTGAGAGCCGTGCGTCTTTGAGCGGTCTGGCCGGGCGGGATCAGCCCGCCCGAAGTCGGTCGCCGTCTGAGTCCCATGACAGTTCTGACGGCTCATGAGACTCCTATGGCGATCGCACTGGGAAGACGTCCCAGCGTATGCGACCGTAACCGACGGGGTAATGCTCGCCGTGGAGGCGACTGTGCCCTTGGTGCCGATTCGTCACGCTGGAGCGCGGATTCTGCGGAACCCGGCTCGCAAGGGTTTCTTCTTCCTTCTCAGCGACGGCCCTATGTCCACCTACCGGAAGGCTCGCACGAAGACGCGTGAGCCGAGGTTCTCAGGCGACTATCACGTCGTGCTCACCTTGGGTCGCGACGCCCGTTGCGAACGCAGGCTGGTGGCACTCGCTTGTCGCGCTCCGCGGTGCGCTGACTTTCTCATCGTCCATGAGCAACTCGCCATCGAGGTTGGCGTCGACTTCGACGACGAGGCCCTCTGTAGGGCGGCCAGCGCGCTGCAAGTCGAGGCCATACAGCTCGAGCAACTCGGGCGGGAACGCTACCTCTACTCCAACACCACACCACCGCTCGAGCTCGTGGTCATGCTTCGGCGCGCGATCGAGACCCATGTTTGCGTCCCGGCGCTCGCCGAGTGCAGCTGATCCACCCCGGAGGAGGAGCAGCCTCGCCGTCGACGCTCATGCAGGTTCACGCTCAGAAACGGCGGGGGGTTCCCGTTGCCTTGCTGGGTGCGGGCGACTACGCTCGGACGGAAATTCTTCCGGCTTTGTCACGCGAGTTCGCACGCTTCGTGGTAGCGGATCGCGAACCACAGGTCGCCATGGCATGTGCTCGGGAGGGCGGCTTCCGTCTGGCGACGACAGATGCCCAAGAGGCGATCGCCCAACTTCCCTCCGAGGGCGTAGTCTTCGTCGCAACCGCCCACGACTCCCATGCGACACTTGCCTCGATGGGTCTTCGGATGGGGCATCGAGTCTTCCTCGGAGAAGCCGCCCGTCGTTACGGAAGACGATCTCGACCAGCTTCTTGGTGCGGTCGGTACGTCTGGTCGTAGTCCCGATATCGGCTTCAATCGCCGATACAACCGCCTCGTTCGTCATGCGCGGCGTCTGCTCGCTGCCGAGAGCGGACCGGCAACGATCACTTGCGTCGTGCGCGAGGTCACAATCGAGCCGGATCACTGGTACCTCTGGCCTAACCAGGGCACACGCGTTGCGGGAAACCTCTGTCACTGGATCGACATCGCTGTCTTTCTGCTTGGCGGCGGACGAACCCCCACCATGGTGAGCGTGTCACCAGCAGTCGGCGATGCACGACACGAGATCGATGAGAACCGCGCCGTGAGCGTGGTCTTCGACGACGGCTCCGTCGCTACTCTTGTCGCAACCGGTCGCGGGGACGACACGCGCGGCGTCCAGGAGTTGATCGACGTCCGGCGCGGCAACCTTTCGCTTGTAATAGACGATCTGTGGCGGATGTCGTGGACACGCGAAGGTCTCACCCGACGCATGCGCACTGTGTTCCGTAACAAGGGTCACAGGCGGATGTACAAAGAGGCTGCGAGACGTTTTGCAGAAGAAGCGCCGAGCCCGTACTCGGTGGATGATCTGATCGTGGTGTCGGCGATCCAGATAGCGGCGACCAGACTGGTGAGTGGCAGCGGGCAACTGGAGGACATTCGTGCCAAGGTCGCGGCATGGCGCACGTTGCTCCAATCGGCCACTGTGGGTGCGCCGTCCTCATGAAGCAACTCACTCAGCGATTGTGCGACGGGCGATTCGAGGTCCTCGACTCGCCGATTCCACGGTCCGGAGAATCCCAGACGTCGCGACGCGTCTTCATCGCTGCCGCCTCGAGACTCGCTTGACCGAGCCGGTCGGTGGACGCCGTCGATTCGATCCGCCGCTGGGGCGAGGACCGCGACTGGCGGGGCTACGACCCGTACGACGCGCTCAACAGCCCACTCGCCCCGTATCTGACGCTCGGCACGGCGTTCGGGCGTCGAGCTCTGACACAGGTGGTGAAACGCTCCCCCGTCAACCTCCGGCCGCTGCTCCGCATCCCGCCTGCCCACAACGACAAGGCGCTCGGGCTCGTCGCTTCGGGCTACGCGCGGCTTGCGGTGCGCACGCGGAGACGACACGGCCGCCGACGCACGCGCGCCGTTGGCTCGATCGGGTCGTCTCCGACGCGGTGGTCGACGGGACCGGGCGGGCGTGGGGGTACCACTTCGACGTCCACACCCGCTTCTTCGGCTACGCGAGGGGCACGCCGAACACGATCGCGACGTCGTTCGTCGCCCACGCGCTCCTCGACGGCCTCGAGCTCCTCGGGGAGGCGCGGTTCGGCGATGCTGCGCGGGAGGCCGCAGGGTTCCTCGTCGACCACATGCTCGACAGCGACGAGGACAGACCCTTCTTCCGGTATGTGCCGGAGGAGCGCGAGCTCGTGCACAACGCGAACCTGCTGGCATGCTCGGTCGTCGTGCGCACCTCCGCGCTCAGGGACGAGCCGCTCGACGAGCGCGTCGCGGCGGCAGTGGCAACGAGCGTCGAGGCGCAGCGCGCGGACGGCTCGTGGGCGTACTCGGCGGGCCCGTGGGCGACTGGGTCGACAACTTCCACACGGGATACGTGCTCGAGTCGCTCGGGCACTGCGCGGCACTCGTCGAGGGCCTGGACCCGGCGATCCAGCGGGGCTTCGACTACTGGGAGCGTGAGCTCTTCCTGCCGAGCGGCGAGCCCAGGCCCGCCCCCGGGCGCCGCTTCCCGGTCGACGCGCACGACTACGCGCAGGCGATCGAGACCTGGCTCTCCGCGCTTGACATGGCGTGACGGCGCGGTCGACCGGGCGCGGACGCACGGCCGACCTCCTGGTGGCGCGACATGCTCAACCCGACGGGTTACATGAACTTCCAGCGCGGCCGGTTCGTGACGAACCGCGTCCCGTTCGTCCGCTGGACGACCGCGCCCGCCTTCCGCGCGCTGGCGGGACTCGAGCTGGCTCGAGGAGCCGGCGATGAGGATCTGGATCGACCTCGCGAACTCGCCGCACGTGCCGCTGTTCGTCCCGGTCGTGCGCGCCCTGCGGGAGCGGGGGGACGAGGTCGTGCTGACCGCCCGCGACCACGCGCAGACCCTCCCGCTCGCCGTCGAGGTCTGGCCCGAGGTCGTCGTGATCGGTGGCGAGCAGCCCGGCCGGGCGGCGTGCGGAAGGGCGGCCGATCCTCTCGCGCTCGGCCGGCCTGTGGCGCTTCGCGCGGACGGAGCCGTCCCGACGTCGCGCTCTCGCACGGCTCCTACGCGCAGATCGTCGCGGCGCGACTCGCGCGCGTCCCGGCCGTGACGATGATGGACTACGAGCACCAGCCGGCGAACCACCTGAGCTTCCGGCTCGCCCGGCGAGTGATCGTCCCCGACGGCTTCCCCGACGCCGCGCTTCGCCGGTTCGGCGCTCGGCGAAGAAGATCGTTCGCTACGAGGGCTTCAAGGAGGAGCTCTACCTCGCGGACGTCGTCCGGACCCGGGGTGCTCGAGTCGCTGGGGCTCGACCCCGTCGCGTGTCACCGCGGCGATGCGCCCGCCGCCGGAGGGGGCGCTCTACCACGGCCAGCGGCAACCCGCGCTTCGACGCGATTCTCGAGCACGTCCTCGCCGAGGGAGGCCAGGTCGTGCTGCTGCCGCGCACCGCCGAGCAGGCGGCGCGCTACCGGCGGTCGGGCGTCGTGATCCCGGAGCGCCCGGTCGGACGGCACGACGCTTCTCGCAACGGTCGACCTCACGATCGGGGCCGGAGGGACGATGACGCGAGAGTCCGCGCTGCTCGGCACGCCGACGTACACCGTCTTCCTGGGCGAGCTCGCCGCAGTCGACGCGGAGCTGATCCGGCTGGGCCGAATCGTCGACCTGCGCGCGTCAGGTTCGCCTATCGTCACCCGCAAGCTTGCCAGTAAGGCTGACGTCGGCGAGGAAGCGGCGGGGCGGTTGATGGACGCTGTGCTCCGCGGGCTCGCGTCGGCGCTGCCGGGCGGACACAGGTGACGTTTGCGTGCCCGTCGTTGTGCCGACTGGCGAGAGTCTTCTGATGTATGCACGGTCTTGACCTCTGGTCCCACGAAACACGAGCCGAGCCATGAACGGATCAGAAACCGAGGCGCCATCGAACCGGGCCGATAGGCGCCAAGGATCGAGATGCACTTGCGTCTAGTGCTGCTCGCTCTTATCGTCGTGGCGGGCGGCCTCTTACGGCTCTTGACACTTGGGATTCAGAGCTACTGGGTAGACGAGGGGTACACCGCCGGACTCGTTCAGCTCCCATTCGGCGAGATGCTCACCACGCTCTCGGACACAGAGCGGACGCCGCCGCTCTACTACGTCGTTGCGTGGCTTTGGGCCAATGTCTTCGGAAGCGATGAAGTTGCACTTCGGTCGCTCTCGGCGCTGATCGGCACTGGCTCGATCGTGCTGGCTTATTTCGTTGGGAGGGAGTTCATCGTCGCGCGTGGGGTTAATCGCAGCGGCCCTTGTGGCATTCAACCCGTTGCTGTTTTGGTTCTCACAAGAGGCCCGCTCGTATCCGCTGTTCATTTTCCTCGGCGAGGTTTCGCTTCTCTTCTTAGGGCGTGCTCTCCGGACGCCAAGCGCCGGAGCGTTTGCTGCCTGGGCAGCCTCGTCCGCCCTCGTTGTTGCCACGCACTACTTCGCCGTGTTCTTCGTAGCACCCCAAGCACTCTGGCTCTTGTGGCGTCCCAGCCGTGACCGTGCCGTTCAGTTGAGTGTGGCGCTCGACGGGGTCACGGCACTTGTGCTCGCCCCGCTCGCTCTGCACCAAAGGAACGACAACCCCGTCGAGCGAAGACCAGCCACTCGTTACGCGTCTGGTCAAGATCCCAAAGGAGTGGGTCGCGGGATTCGGGAGTCCTGGAAGGAACGTCTTCGCCGTGCTGTCCGGACTGCTTGTGCTCTTCGGTCTGCTCCTCTTGGTGAGCCGAGCATCGAGGGATGCACGTCGCCGCGCCGCCGTCCTCGGACTCGTCGCGTCACTCTCGGTTGCACTTCCTCTGTGCCTAGCGGCATGCGGGGTCGACTACTTCAGTCCGCTCTACGTGGTCCTCCCGCTTCCTCCGGCGCTCATCGTGGTGGCGACGGGGTTTGCGGCGTCAAGGCCAGGGTCGCCGCAGCGGCGCTGCTCGTGGTCGTATCACTCGCCACATCGTTGCGACAGAGACCTCATCGACGTACCAGCGAACCCACTGGCGCTCCGCTGTGGCACAGATGGGCCCGGCCCGCGCGCACACGGCGATCATGGTGATCGGGTCGGCTGGTCGCTTTAGCCCGGTCGACTACTACGCGCGCCGATCCTCGACTATGCCCCTACGGGAGTCTGGATCGAGGAAGTCGTGGTGCTCGGCTCCCCGACGACGTACAGCGGGCCCGGCTCGTTCTTCGCCGGCATTTCAGCGCGTCGCCTCACCAAGCTCAACAGCTCGCCGTACACGTGTTCCGTTTGCGGGGCGCTGAGCGACTCCCGTCGCTCGCGCAGCTACGCGGCACGCCCGGGGCTGAATCCTCGTCAGCTGATCCTCGCCAAGTCCGGAATCGGAGGAGGGCACCTGAGGCGTCCATTCCCTCCGAACGAAAGGCATGGACGGCACGCCCAGCGCCGTGTTCCTCGCCGTCCATGGAGAGCGGCCGGCCGTCCTGCACCGTGTCGGGGCGCGGGCTGCGCGCGCCTCACGCGATCTCTGCCGTTGTGCCGAATGAGACAGCTGTTGTTCATCTTCGGTGATGCCAGAATCGATCACTCAGCCGACCCGTCCATCTCCGTCTACATCGGCTCTCCCGCTAGAACGATGGAGATCAGGACCTCCGCGCTCCGGACAGCTCTCTGGCGGCGGCAATCCTCTATCGGAGCTTCGAAGAGACACAACAAAGACGTCTCGACGAGACACTACCCCGCAGAGACGGAGCGTCAGCAACGTGCGGCGGCCTCGGGTCGTAAGACCAGCGCAGAGCGGCCAGCTACACCCGCGACACCAACTGGCCTCACGTCGTGCTTCGGCGCTCGGCGAGCTGACGAGACCGAGCCGGCACCCCGGCCACGGTGGTTCCGGGTGAGACGTCTCGGGTGACGACCGCTCCCGCGCCGACGAGAGCCCCCGAGCCGATGCGAACGCCGCCGAGAATGACGGCACCCGAGCCGATGGACGCTCTGCGCTCCACGACCGTTCGGAGCAGCTCCCAGTCGTCCGTGGACTTCAGCTCGCCTGCCGCGTTCGTGGCGGCGGGACGCTTGTCGTTCACGAACATCACGCCGTGCCCGACGAACACCTCGTCCTCGATCGTGACGCCCTCGCAGACGAACGTGTGGCTGGAGATCTTGCAGCGCTCGCCGACCACGGCGCCTCGCTGGATCTCCACGAACGGTCCGATCCGCGTGTGGTCGCCGACCGAGCAGCCGTAGAGGTTCGTGAAGCTGTGCACGACGACGTCCTCGCCGAAGTTCACGTCGACGAACGAGCGGAACGGGGCCTCGTTGGCCGGTGCGTCAGCCATGGTCGAAGAACGCCTTGACGGCCGCGACCACGTGCTCGACCTCGTCCTCGCGCATGCCGGGGAAGATCGGGAGGGACAGGCACTGGCGGGCGAGGGCCTCGGCCACGGGGAAGCTCCCTTCGGCCAGCCCGAGGTACGCGTACGCCTCCGTGAGATGAACCGGGAGAGGATAGTGGCGGCCCGACTGGACGCCGCGTTCGGCCAGGTGCGCGGCGAGCAGGTCCGGCTCGGCCGTCCGAACGACGAAGAGGTGCCAGACGGGCTCGCTGCCCGCGGGAACCGGAGGAAGCCGGAGATCGCCGACACCCTCCAGTGCTTCGAGATACCGGGTCGCGATTGCGCCGCCGCTCGTCGTTCCAGCGCTCGAGCAGCGGCAGCTTGCGGAGCAGGACGATCGCCTGCATCGTGTCGAGGCGGGCGGTGAATCCCTCCGCGTCGTGCTCGTACTTCCGGCGCTGCCCGTGCTCTCGCAGCGCGAGCGCCGCGATCGGCAAGCTCGTCGCTGTCGGTGACGAGCGCTCCGGCGTCCCCCATGGCGCCGAGGTTCTTCGCCGGGTAGAAGCTGAACGCCGCGGCGAGCCCGCCCGTCCCGGCGCGAAGCCCGTCCCGGGCGGCGCCCGGCGCCTGGCAGGCGTCCTCGATGAGCGGGAGGCCGAGCGACCCGAGCCGGCGCATGTCGGCGAGCTGCCCGTAGAGATGGACGGGAAGGACGAATCGCGTGCGGTCCGTGATCGCCGCAGCCGCGGCGTCCGGGTCGAGGTTGAAGTCTGCCTCCTGGATGTCGGCGACGACCGGGACGCCGCCGGCCTGCGTCACGGCCTCGAGCGTCGCGACGAAGGTCATCGCCGGAACGATCACCTCCTCGCCGTGCTCGAGGCCCGCCGCGATCAGCGCGATACGCAGCGCGTCGAGTCCGCTCGACATCCCGACGCACCGGCCCACGCCGGTCTCGGCGGCGAACGCCTCCTCGAAGCGCGCGACCGCGGGGCCGTTCACGAACGCGCCCGTCTCCATCAGTTCCTCGAGGTCCTGGAGGATCTCGGCCGACAACGATGCGTGTGTCCGGGCGAGATCCATGAAGGGGACTCCCACGCCGCAAGCGTAATCGGGTCCGTTCGGACACCCGACGGCTCCGACGCCGTCGACGGCACCCGAGAGCTCTAGTACTCGGAGAGCGAGCCGGCTCTCCGCGCCCACACGCCCGCCTTGCTGAAGAGGAGAACCGAGAGCGGCCACAGGATCACGGCGAAGGCAACGAGGACGAGCACGTCGGTCCTCCCACCCGCTGCCGACGAACAACGCCTGACGAGCCCCGTCGAATGCATAGCGGAGAGGTATGAGAGCCGAGAGAGCTTCGAGCCCGTTCGGGAGGACGGAGATGGGGAAGACCATCCCCGCGAGGATGGTCATGAGGTACACGAGCGTCCCCGAGATCAGTTGTCCACGCTTCATCACGAGCACCGCGGCTCCAGCGAGGATTCCGATCGGCGCCATCGCCGCTCCCGTGGCCAGAAAGACCAGTGCGAGGCCGATCCAACTCGTGCTCCCGACGTCGAGGCCCATCAGGATCGCTGCGACGACGAGGTAGAACGCTGCTCGAGCTGATGCGAAGAAGAAGGGAAAGCCCATGAGTCCCAGGCACAGCTCGAGCGATGTCACGGGGCCGTGCTGACTGCTTCGAGCGTCCCGGTGACCTGCTCCTCGCGTATCCGATAACCGACGCCTGAGCTCGTCGCGTCGAGGACGCCACCCATCACGACCCCGACGGCCGCGATAGGCGAAATACGTGGGCGCTGCACCCAGGTCGCTCGAGGAAAAGCCCTCGAACGTCTCCGAGATGAAGAAGTACAGAGCGAGGCCGACGATCCCATGGAAGAGCTCGAGAACGAACGAGAGTCGGTATGACGTGACGATGAGCCGGTCGCGACGGATGAGCGCCGCGATCACCGTCGAATTCACGAGCATCAAAGGTCGATGCGCCTCTGGCAGCGCGCCACATCGTCTTCGCGGTGCGTTGCGATGAGCAGGGCCAGGTGAGGACGAGCCTCCACGGCACGCCACAGCCGCTCGGTCGCCTCCGCGTCGAGTGATCGAGTCGGCTCGTCGAGGAGCAGGATGCGTGGAACGCCGATCAGCGCGCGAGCGAACGCCAGCTGCTGGACCATTCCGGTCGAGCAACGATCGACCCGCTTGGCCAGAATCGCTCCGAGCTCGAGTTCCTCCTCGAGGGCCTCGACCATGCGGACGGCGTCGCCGCGGCGTATGCCGCGAACACCGGCGAAGAAGAGCAGATTGTGTCGCCCCGACAACCTGAGGTAGAAGGAGCGCTCCTGTGAGAGCGAGACGCCCGTCCACCGCCGAGCCTCGAAGGATCCCGCCGGGTGGCTGAGTACGGTGATGCGACCTCGTGTCGGCGAGACCGTGCCCGCGATGCACCGAAGGACGGTCGTCTTCCCCGCCCCGTTCGGCCCGCAGAGCGCGACACGCTCGCCCGCTTGGAGCTCGAGATCGAAGCCATCGACGACGTCCCGCCCACCGAAGCTGCGCGCGAGGCCCTCCACCGAGAGGACGAGTTCGCCTGTCAAACGTCGCTGAAGGGACGTCGGTTCTCGCTTCGGGCGCGACGGACGGCCTTGAGTGCCGGAACGAGGCGCGTGGCGAGCCAGGGGACACGCCACACGTAAGCCGCGGCCAACCCGAAGCGCCCGCGCCGGGCGAGGGGGCTCCACGCCCGCATCGCGGCCGGTGACGGGAACGCTCTCGACGCCACGTATCTCGCGCGGCTCGTGACTCCGTTCATTTCGAGGAGGCGGTTCATCCCGAGCGACAGGTCGGGTGCGCCTGTCGTCCGCAGTGCAATCTCGGCAGTGACGTATGTCGGAAGCTGTAACTCACGGGCGAGCGCATCCCCTGCGGGCAGCAGGCGAAGCCCCGCCCCGAGGCCGGGGAGTGCGTCGAGTTCGATGGCGAGGACGCGAGCCTCCTGCCATACGTCGAAGTCGAGCACCTCGAGCGCACGACCGAGATCTCGTAGAGCCTTCTCTTTGTCAGGCGTCTCCTGTGCTGCGTGGAGTGCCACGTGTAGGGCCCTGCCATGTGGCTGCAGAACCGAAACAGTTGCCCCGCGCATCTCGAGTTGCTCGGTGACACCCGACAGGACGTCCCAGGCGTGCACGTCCGTGACACCAACACCGACGATGCTGCGATGAAGGTCGACCGGGAGCGCGTCCCCTGGTCGCACCCAACTGCGGGCGTGCTTGTCGTCGCGCCTCGGCTCGAACGGCTCGAACTCGAGCCGGGCGAGTGCCGCCTCTGCGCGTGCGAGGTCGGCCGGAGCGACCAGAAGGTCGACGTCGACCGAGTAGCGATCCGTGCTCGCCGGGTACAGCCAGCGGGTTACCGCGGGCCCCTTGAGGAGGATGCTCGCAATACCCGACCGCTCGAACGCGGT
Organism: uncultured Actinomycetes bacterium; assembly: GCA_963793655.1. Classification (GTDB taxonomy): domain Bacteria; phylum Actinomycetota; class Thermoleophilia; order Gaiellales; family Gaiellaceae; genus Gaiella. Next base: position 91,432 of record CAWCAV010000005.1, on the reverse strand, counting down.
CGTCACCTCGACGGCCAGGACCTCGAGCGCCAGCCCGATTCCCGCCGCGATCAGCTCGGGCGCGCGATTCGCTGTCTCGACGCCTTCGTCCGCCAACCGACTCGTCTGCTCGGCCACAGTCCAAGCCTAGTAGGCGCCAACGATCCGGATAACCGGCCCGCGACGGGCACCGCGTAGTCCTCAGCCGGGCGTTGCCGACATCGTCTCGGAGCCTTCCGACACCGACAGGCTCGGGTCCTCGAAGAACCAGCTCACCAGCGTGTACCGCTCACCGGCGGTGACCGGGGAGACAGAATGGACAAGATGCGACGGGAATGCGATGAGCAACCCCGTCTCGCCCACGAGCGGAAGGCCAACGCTCTCTCCGCTCGGACTGTCGTCCATCAGGCCGAAGAACGTGAGTGAGCCGCCCGAGTAGCCGGCTGGTTCTCCCGGGGTGGCTCCATTGAGGAACACGACCGCCGAGACGGAACGCTGCCTGACGAAGTCCGGCGCATCCGGTTTCTTGCTGTCGTCTTCGTGGGGGCGAAAGAAGTCGCCTTCTCGGTACAGCAGAAACTGCGGTGCCTGCATGCCGACGAGCCCCCGTTCGAAGTGATTCGCGAGCCTCGGGACAGCTTCGAGCAGCTCCTCGCCGATCCGCGTCGCGGCTGTCGGGGAAACCTTCGCCTGCTTCGTCCTGCGATACGTCTCGTCGACGGCATCGCCCTCCTGCCCGTCCGCCACCGTGGCTGGAGCTCCTGTTGCGGCTCTCATCTCGTCCCTCAGGGTTGCGCACACCTCGGGCGAGAGAAACTCCCGCTCGGCGTAGAGCCCGAAACGAGTGAAGAACTCAGCCGGTAGCGGATTCACGCCGGCGCCTCATTGGGCACCGCGGCCGTCGCGAACGAAGCCCTGCGGAGAAGCCCCGCGAGCCGGGTCACGAGCTCCGTCGCCGCCGCTCGCACGACCGATTCGGCCTGATCGAGCATCTCCGGAAGCTGATCCAGGGCGGCCCGAAACCGCATCCGGAACACGGGCACCTGAGTCGCCAGCACGAGGTACTTCCCGATCATCCGTCGTGTTCGCTCGGCGTCGTCGAGCCGGAACCAGTAGGCGTGCTCGATGACCCCGGTTAACGCCTCGCGCCGGCGTGAGCCGGACCGTCTCGACCGGCGTGCTCGCCTGCGCCGTCGCGCTCGAGCAGGAAGATGCACGCCAACGGCGCCGGTTCGGCCTGGGCCTGCTCGAGCGCAGTCCAGCTCGAGGTGTCACGCGCGTCTCAACTCGTGCAGATCGAAGTACTCGGCCGCTTCTGCTCTGATCCGGAGCCGGTGCGGATACGGAATCGCCTGGACGATCTCGGCCGAAGCGTCGAACACCAGCGTGTCGTCTGCCCACACGCGGCACCCGCGACGGTGCAGGCCGTATGCCACCGTGGACTTCCCCGTCTGGGACCGGCCGCAGAACGCGACGACGCCGTCCTCCATGATCACGGCGCTGGCATGAATGGCCTCCTCGCCGTGGGCGTGCAGCGCCATCGGGAGGACGGCACGCTGATACGTGTCCTCGATGACGGCACGCGACACCGGCGGCGTTCCGGGCTCGGGAACCACGACCGCCTCCTCGCCGCGCGATCCGAAGCGAAAGCTCGCTATCCCCGGCACGTGCATCCACCGCTCGGAGCCCTCGGCGTAGCTGTACGCCCAGATCGATCCGTCGAGATTGCGCTGCGCGTGCACGGCCGGGTCGCCGTCGTCCCATGCCGGCGGCTCGATCGAGTCGCCCGCCGACGCGATCGTCAACTTCAACGGCCTCACCTGACGCCTGTTCGACGGCAGAACAGAGCGACCGCCATCCATTGCAGGGCGTGGGAAAGAGGAACTACGAGTGGATAGGGCGCTGTTGGCTCAGCCCTGTCCCGGCGGTTTGTGGAGGTCGCCGGAGTCCGCCGCTGACGGCCGACTTCCCCGTGCCCACCGGCATTCTTGAGGATGTCTCCGACATCGCCGGCGTATGTGAGCTTCATGGGCTCCCATACTTTCTTGTCTCTGGCCATTCCGTCTCCTCGCTGCAGGGCCAACGCTCGAGAGGCTTTCAGCAACCTTACCACCTCCCCCGCACCGCCAAACGGCCGCTCCGGCCGAGGCGCTCGCGGAGCACGCGATCCTCAGGCGGTGCGTCGTTTCTCGCGTAGCGCCAGCCACGCTGTGGACGCGAGACGCGGCCGACACGCGACCGCGACGGCCGCGCCGACCAGCCGTCCCGTGCGGCCCTCGAGGTGAAGCCGGCGCGCGAAGTCTCGGGCCGACGAGCGGAGCACAGCCTGTCGCCAACTCCGGAGACCCGCGTCCGAGTGAGATGCAGGCAGGGCAACGTTGGTGACGCGAGAGATGCCTCTCGAGAACGGCAAGGCCAGCAACGGCGAGCTGTGTTCCGGCCGAGGCTGACATGCTGTCGTTGCGGCGTCGGATGATCGCCACGTTGCCCGGGACACCTTGAAAGGTTGCTCCCGAAGCGGCCAGCCGGAGCCAGTAGTCCCAGTCCGCCTGGAGGCTCTCGGTCTCGTCGAATGGACCGACCCGGGTCGCTGTGCGGCGACGTACGGCGAGCGCCGAGATGGGCGGCGAACCTGCAGCGGCAAGGGCGTGGAAGGGATCCCAGTCGAGGTCGAACGGCAGGTCCTGCCCGTAGAGAACGCGCCCGTCGTCGAAATCGATTCCACGCCAGCCGCAATGGAAGACCTCCGCCCGAGGAGCAGCGGCTGCAGCCTCGACGAATCGCGCCAGATAGTGCGGGGGAAGGAGGTCGTCGGCGTCGAGAAACACGAGCAGCTCGCCCTGCGCGAGCGCGATGCCTCGATTCCGTGCCGCCGACACACCGCGTCCTTCCGAGCTGTCGACGGTGATTCGTCCGGCGAAGCGGGCAAGCACCTCAGGCGTGCCGTCGGTCGACCCGTCGTCGACCACGATCAGCTCCGCGGGAACGTCCTGCTGCGCAAGCACGCTCTCCACCGCATCGGCGACGAACGCTTCCCCGTTCCGGACGGGGATGATGACGGAGACGGGGACCATTTGCGGATCGCGCGTGAGGCGTGGGCAAGCCGGTGCCGACCCGGAGTCCTGCCAGCCTCGTCGATGACGCCTGCCAGCTCAGCGGGGACGAATACGCCGAGGGATGGTCAGGGAGTGGGCGGGCCGAGCCGGGGGCGGAGCCACGCCTCGGTGGTCAGCACGTACCAGATCTGCCACGCCTTACCCGGATCGGCCCCGGAGAGCCCGGCGTCACCGTGCCGGAACAGATCGTTCATGTGGCGATCCAGTGCCGGGCCGTCGACGATGCCGAGCTCGGCCAGGGCCTGTGCTCCACCCATTCTCTTCCAGGCGTCGACCCCCTCGCGGATCATGACCGAGCGGTAGAAGCCGCTCGCCGTGACCTTCCGGTGTCCGTTCGAAGCCGAGCTGTGGGAACTTCTGCGCCAACGATTGCCGCACGAGCCCTTTCGAATAGCCGTCGCGCATCAGGAGCCGTGGCGGGACACGTGCGAGGAAGGCGGTGAGGTCGGCATCCCAGAACGGGTGGAGGAGTGGAATCCCCAGGTGCGCGTCCGCTCTCGTAGAACTCCTCGAGCTCGTACGCGACCATCGGATTGTCGAGGGCGCCGCGTCGACGAGCTCGCTTGTGCGCCCGATACCGCTCGAGCATCTGAGCTCGGAGTCCCGCATCCGGAGCGATCCATGCCGGCGTCGTCTGCGCGAAGCGCGATTGCTCTCGCCGGGCGAGGACGTCCGGCGCAGTTCGCTCGAGAATGCTTCTTGCTCCTTCGCCGAGGATGGGCCGCAGTCCGTAGGTCCAGAGGAGGTTGCGGGCGACGGTGCCTCTCGAATAGGGGTACGAGCGCTGCATGCACGCCCAGAGCCGGTACACCGTGGCGAAGTCGAGCCTCTCCAGCGCAAGCCTCGCGTTGTGCACTCCCGCCTCGAGCCACTCGTCGCCGCCGTTGCCCGTGAGGATCACCTCGCAACCGTGTTCCGCGGCATACCGGCCCAGGAACGCATAGGCGGGATTCCAGAGGTTCATCATCGGCGCGGAACGAGACGCGCTCATCTCGAGGGCGTCCGCCAGTAGCCCGTTCGGGCCGACCGCGTCGCCGACGCTGACGATCTTCTGGGGAAGCCCGAGGCTCGTCGCAACCGCTCGTTGCGTGTCCTCTTCGTTCGCGTCGGGATGCTCGAAGACCAGCGAGAGCGCCAGGAGCGGCCCGACGTCCTGGTTGCGGAGTTGTTCCTGCGCCAGCGCAGCGATGCTGACCGAATCGAGCCCGCCGCTCAGGTAGATCGCGGCCGGGTCCGCCTGGAAGACAGCGGTTGACCGCCTGGTCGAGAAGCTCGGGGAAGCGACCGGCCTCCTCGTCCGAGATGTAGTCGATCGGTCTACCGGGAGGAATCGGGTCCCAGTAGCGGGCGACGGTGCGTCTTCCTTCGCGGATGCGTAGGGCATAGCCACCCGGGAGGCGCCGCACGGCGTCGAAGTAGGTCGACTCGAGTTTCGGCCACCGATGACACAGGTGGTCGGCGATCGCGACTCTGTCGACCGTGCCCGGGATTCGCGGGTGCCGCGCGAGCGCCTGGGCCGACGCCGAGACGAAGAGATCGCCGGCGTCATCGGCGTAGAAGCACGGATGCATGCCGTGGGGATCGCGGGCGCAGAGCAGGAGGTCCTTGCCGCCGTCCCAGATGATCAAGGCGAAGAGGCCCCTGATTCGCTCGAGCAGCCCTTCTCCCCAGCGCAGATATGCATTGAGAACGAGCGACGCATCGGACGCCGTCGAGAGGGAGGAGTCGTCGAGCCACTCGCGGCGCGAGTGGAGAAGCCCGTCGAACAGCGCAGTGCACGTGCCGTCACTCGCGATGCTGTGCGATGAGCCGGGGCCCGCGCTGACCTCGAACCTCTCCGTGCCCTCTTTTCGAAACGTGGCGAGCCAGGTGCCGGCGGGACCTGCGGTAGGGGGACCCATCACTCCGTGCGAATCAACCGCTCCGACGTGAACTGCCTGAGCAGTTCGTCGATTTCGCGGGCGAGTTGCTCCGGATCAACGTCGAACTCCAGCGCCAGTCGCTCTTCGAGCTCGGCCTGGGTCGAGCCCGCTGCGAGAGCGTCCCAGAGGAATGCCGCGGTCCGGTTCAGCTCGTAGATGCGGTTGGTCTCCAGGTGCACGAGCACGATCTCGTCGGCGACCCGCTTCGCGAGCACGTCAGGGTCGGGGCGAACCCGCGAGCCCGGCACCAGCGGCGCCATCTCCTTGTCTTCCGCGTCGGCCGCGGCGTCACGATCCACTGGTCAGCGCTCCCCCATCGTCGACGAGCCCTTCGACTCTACGCCACACGGAAGGTACGACAGTGCCTGAGTCGGTTCGGCTGTGGCCGATCGGTACCGGTCGTTCACGATTCTTGCGCCCCGCCACGTCCGAAGCTGACGACCGCCGTGTACGACCGCAGGGTTTCGGGCGTCTCGAGCAGCGGCCGGCTGTCCACCGTCACCCAGACATGACCCAGGAGCTCGTCGGGCTTCGCCATCCCGACGACGAGGCGCGGACCGGCATCCGCCCGGCTGAGGTAGCGGTAGAGGACGAGGCTGCGCTCCAGGCAGTTTCCCCCCGACGTCCGGGAGAGACGCGCGACGACACGGATCGTCCGCTGCTCCCGCTCGGGATCGCGCGCGGCGCCGCGTGGGGCAAGCCACATGAGCCGCACGAGCCTGGCAAGTGGCAGCGTCCGTTTGAGCAGCGGGAAGGGCGCACATCCAGGAACGGCCGGACGGCCAGCCAGCATCGGCCGGCCGCTCAGCAGGCGCGCGAGGGCCTTCAGGCGTGGACTGCTTGGAGCGGTGGCCGACGAGCTCATGTCACGCTACCTGCACGTTTCTCGATCCGTCGAGCACGGCGGAGATGTGACCGGCCGGGAGTCGGAGCGACGAGCGATCACGAGCTCGGGACGAGCGCGCGCACGACCACGGTCGGTCAGGCCCCTGCACGAGCTGCTCGGCTTCCAGCGTCCGTACGAGCGAATCGATCTCGGTCGATACCGCTTCGGGGGTGACTTCGTACTCCTCGCAGCAACGCCGCTTCGATCTCCGTCCGGCTCTTCCCGTCCGAGAGGAGCTCCCAGAAGCGCGCGCCGGTGGGGCTGAGCGAGAAGATCCGATTCGTCTTCAGGTGGACGAGCACGACCTCGTCTCCCAGTCGGCGTGACACCACGTCCTGGCTAGGGCTCGGAAGTGACGGGAGTCGAGCCTGGACCGGGATCGGACGGTTCGCGATTCACGCTTCTCACCTACCCAGCGGGACAGCGGTCGGCAACCAGGTCGGGGGTGTCAGGAAGATCTCGCATGCCATGTCTTCGTTCAGTGTGCCGATCGGCGGTTGGGGGATACTCAGAGGAGATGAAGGGGAGGCTCAGGGATTCGCAGGCGCTCGTGGCGCGCGCGCGGCGACGGGCGGGCGCGTGATGCCCCGCGACCCGCTCGCCCATCCGGAGCGCTTGATCCGAGCCGTCTACGCGTACGTGGCGTACCGGGTCGGCCCCGGGCCCGATGCGGAGGACATCACGAGCGAGGTCTTCGAGCGGGCGCTCCGCTATCGCGCGAGCTACGACCCGAAGCGAGGCGAGCCGATGGCCTGGCTGATCGGTATCGCACGCCGGTGCGTGAACGGCGCTGCCCCCGATCCGCACCGTGCGCTCGACTCCGTCGAGGAGCGCGCCGCCCCCGGCGACGTCGCCGACGATGCCGTCCGTCGTCTCTCGCTGGCCGACGCCGTCTCGCAGCTCAGCGAGCGCGACCGAGATCTGATCGCGCTTCGCTACGGGGCGGATCTCACCGGGCGTCAGATCGGCGCGATCTTCGACATGTCCGCCAATGCGGTCGACGTTGCGGTGCACCGGGCCGTCGAGCGTCTGAGGCAGGCGCTCGACGGCCCGGAGGAATCAGGTACCCGCTAGTCCTCGTTGCCGTCCTCGGGGCACGGCCCTTCCGTAGTCGCCGTGCGCCAGATGGGCGGGCACCGCGTTCACGCTCACGCTGATCGTGTGGGCGTTCTCGGGGTTCCCCGGCGGAATGTGACAGATCAGCACTTTCTCCTCGTACTGGTCGTCAGGAGGCCCGGGCTCCTCAGGGCACGGCCCGAGCGTGTCTCCGTGGTCGAGATGGGTGGGAACTGCGCTGTCGTCCACGACGATCGTGTGGGCGTTGTCCGGGTTCCCGGGCGGGACATGGCACACGGCTTGCTTGTGATCTCCCTGCGAGCCCGACCCCGAGGCAACGTTGTTGCTCTCGTTGTCAGTCTTTGCCGACTCGTTCGGGTCCCCGGAGTTGCCGGAGCTCTGGTCCGACTTGCCTGACTTGTCGGAGCTCTGGTCCGACTTGCCGTGACTTGTCGGAGCTCTCGCTCGACGTGCCTGAGCTGTCGCTCGACGTCACGGGGTCGGCCGCGCTCGAGACGAGGGACGTAACGGCCGTCGTTCCGTTCTTGGCAGCGCCCGCTGCGTAGCCGATTCCTCCCGTCAGCGCGAGCGCCACTGTCAGCAGCGTCGTGAAGCTTGCGGCGAGTGCGATGCTCCAGCCGCTGCGACGCCGGATCGGCGCCGGTGTGATGCGCCCGGTGAGCCTCGAGATGAACTCGTCGGGCGGTTGTGGCCGCTCGCTGTCGAGTCGCCTCTCGAGCTCGTCACGCCTGCGTCTGATTCTCATGCTCGCCTCCCAACTACCCCGGAATGCTTTCGGTCTTCGTTGGGTCTACCGCTACGGAGTGCTGTTTCTTACACCGAGCTGCTGGCGAAGCTGCCCGATCTGGGTGCCGAGCGGGTTGAGCGATGCGGCGCGGTCGAGGGCGCGCCGTTGCGCATCGCCCTCGCTGGCGAGGGCCAGTCCGAGCCACAGCTCCCAGTCGCCGTCGTCCTTGGCGAGCGCCTCGCGGTAGAGCCGGCGAGCCCGGTCGACCGATCCGTCCGCGAGAGCTGCGTCGGCCTGACGCTCGAGTGCGTCGGTCGACCAGGGGGCCCACCCTTCGGCCCGGTGGGCATCGCGCGCCGCGGCCGCGGTGTCGGCCCGATCGAGCGCAGCGGACGCCTGGCCCAGATAGCGGTTACCGGTCAGCGTCACGAACGAGAGCACGGAGAGGGCAACGACGACCGCCAGAGATGCACCGCGCGATGGGATGCCGAGTGTCCAGCGCCAGCCCGCCACTCCGTTCGTCATCAGGAGGACTCCGGCGCACGTGAGCCCCGCGATCATCACGGCCGGCACTTCCCAGTCCCAATCGACCCCAGCGTGCACCACCAGTGCGACGAAGCCGGCCAGTGCCGGGGCGACGAGTGGATTGCGGCGCGCGCGTATCGCGGCGACGAGCGGCAAGACGACGATGGCGAACAGGGCCGCCAGGCCAACCGGGCCCAGCTCGGCGAGCGTCTCGACATAGAGGTTGTGCGCGTCGCGAACCTTGAGTCCTACGTCACGGTTCTCGAGCCACCACCGCTCGAAGGTGCCGGCCCCCGAGCCGAGGGCCGGGTGCGCCCGCGCGTCCTTCAGTGCGGATTCCCACGTGTCCAGACGGCCGTTCGAGGAGAGGCTGAAGAGCCGCTTGGTCTGATCGCCGCTGACGTTCGGCGAGGACTGCCTGATCGAGTCGAGCGCGCGGTGGGCGGACTCCGAGGGTCCCCCGTAGGCGGCGATAACCGCCCCGATGGAGCCGACGAGCGCAAGGAGGAGCACCAAGCCGTATGCGCGCCGGACACCGCGCCCGACCGTGATCCGTTCCGCGAGGAGGGCGTAGCCGGTCATGACGAGCGCCGAGAGGACCGCCAGAACGGCGATCGCAAGGGCGAGCCGCTTGCCCTCGTCCGAGGCGTCCGAGAGCGCGGAGAACTGCGTGGTCAGGCTCGGCGACTCGTACGCCTGCCAGACGGCGAGTGCGGGCCAGGGCGCGATCACCAGGAGCGTGGTTATGAGCTGAAGGCGACGCGGATCGATGGCGATGACCACGGCGAGGCCCGCGACGAGAGCGATCCATCCGCCTCTTCCGAAGGTGAAGTAGAGCACTGGGAACAGCAGGACGAGGCTCGCCGCGGAGAGCGCTCGCACCACGAGTGCCTCGGCCCGGGCTGCCAGACCGGCTGCGACTACGATCCCCACGGCGACGAAGACGGCGAGGGCGTTCCAATAGCCGAGCGGCTCGGACAACCGGTAGCCGACGTAGGAGTCGAAGCTGCCGACACGATCCGGGAGCAACCGCGTCGCGAGCGCCCACGCCGCGACGGCGACGATGCCGGCGAGCAGCGCGGGCAGCAGGAGCTGGACGCTGCGCCGTCCGAGGACGACGAGGGCGAATGCGAACGAGACGTAGACGACCGTGCGCTCGACCTCGTACATGGTCTGGGTCGTCGTCGGCGACCAGAGAAGCGAGGCGGCGGTCCAGGCGAGCAGCACGAGCCACGCGCCCAGGTACGCGACCTCGAGTGTTCCGAGCGTGACGCCTCGCTGGACGAGGAGGCCGATCGCCGCAGCCCAGAGAAAGGCGAGCGAGGCCCAGCCCCAGGAGCTCGGAAAGTAGCTCCCGCTCGCGGCGGCAGTCGAGACGACGGCGACGAAGAGACCGGCGGGGACGAGGACGACGGCCGGCTCGATCGCGAGAGCTCGGGGCCTCTCACGGGCCGGGAGCTTCGGTACCACGGTGTTCGACATCGCCGGATCCCAAGCGTACTCGTGCCCGGCGCGATCGTCGGCGTGTCCTCCGCCAGCCGCCACCGCACGCGTAGCCCGGCGGGCGCGAGCGTTACGACTCGGAAGCCGTGGTGACGCGCTGGAGCACGGCACACAGGCGGTCGTCCCCCAGGAACGGGGACGCGATGATCCGCATGCAGCGATAGCCGCCGTCGTCCAACTCGACCACGTCACCCGGGTCGGGCGCCGCCCCCCAGCGTGCGACGAGCCGGTAGCCGTGGCCGGACACGATCGCGAGGTGCTCGTCCTCGCGCACGGGACGTGGGCTCCCGACGGCGCCCGCGATATCCCTCAGCTCGTCCAGTCGGCTTACCAGCTCTGTGAGCAAGCGGGCGCGGTGCTCCAGCTCGCCCTCGCGAATGCGTACGGCTTCCTCGCTACGTGCCAACGCTGCGGCGCGCAGCTCGACGTCACCGAGTGCGCGCCGGCGATCCTCGACGCCGGTCTCCGCCTCGGCGACTGCCGTCTCGCGCGCGTCGAGCTCGGCCGACCGGACGCCGACGCCGGCTTCCGCCTCGGCGACCGCGGCCTCGCGCCGGTCGAGCTCGGCCGACCGAACGCCGACGCCGGCTTCCGCCTGGGCGACTGCCGTCTCGCGCGTGTCGAGCTCGGCCGACCGAACGCCGACGCCGGCTTCCGCCTGGGCGACTGCCGTCTCGCGCGCGTCGAGCTCGGCCGACCGAACCCCGACGCCGGCTTCCGCCTCGCCGAGCGCGGCCTCGCGCCTGTTCAGCTCGGCCGACCGAACCCCGACGCCGGCGTCCCTCTCGGCGACCGCCGTCTCGCGCCGGTCGAGCTCGGCCGACCGGATGCTCAGCTCCGCCTGGCGGAGATCGAGCGTTTCGGCGAGCGAGCGCTCCTGTGTCCGCGATTGCTCGAGCTCCGTCTCTGCTCGGTCCAGGCGGTTCGTGGCTTCCGCAGCACGCTCCTCGGCCAGGCGCACCTCGGTTTCGAGCTCTGACGCCCTTCGCGCCAGCTCGTCTTGCTGCGTTCGGGACTCGGCAAGCTCCGATCTCGACTGCTCGAGAGCCTCGGCGAACGCCTGCTGCTTCGCATCGACTCGCTGCAACTCTTCCGCCAGCCGCGCACTCTCTGCGATGGCCTCTGCGTGCGTTCGCTGCTCCTCGACCAACGCGGCTTGCAGCTCCTTCTCCCGTCGCATGAGCGCTGTGCGCTCTTCGCGATCCCTCGAGGTCTCGGCGAGATCTGGCTCGGCGTCCACTCGCACCGACCCGGTCTCCAGCCGCGAGCCGTGTTCCCCGAGAGGAGCTGCTATTCGCTCAGCAAGCTCTTGGCCTGCCGATCCGCGCTGGCCGATCGACTCGGCGATGCGCCGGCCGAGTTCGGCGGGCAGCCCGGCCTCGTGTCCGTCGCCTCCAACTCCGTGCTGCGCCGTGGACGTGAACCAGGAGATCTGCCTGCCGGTGACCTCCGCGATCTGTGCCAGCTTGCCGGAGGGGTCGGCTTTGCCGGTTTCGTAGCGATCGAGGATTCCGAGGGGAACGCCGATCCGCGTGGCCAGCTCGCCCTGGGTGAGACCCAGTTCGCGCCTCGCCTGTCCGATGCGCCTGCCGACGGCGGCGCGTTCGTCGTACGCCCCCAACGAGCTCATCTCTCAGGCTCCCCCGATTTGGACACCCCGTCACGCTCCCAGGCTCCGCGGACCTGTGTACTGGACTGTCCCATTATGTTGGCTGGAACCTCTGACGCGAAGTGTCCGTCCCTACTCGCCGGAGCGCCACGAGAAAGGCACGTCGTCCTCACAGCTCCGTGCTGACGCAGCCCGCGCACGCCTGACACAGCTTCGCCCCGCGCGGAGGCGCGCCCGGACGCGATGCGACAGAATCGGGCCGTGCCCCTCTGGTCAGGCCGCGTCGGCGCCGCCCTCCATCCCGCCGTCTGGGAGCTCTTACGCGCGAACGACACCGAGCTGCTCCCGTACGACTGCGAGGCGACGGCGGAGCACGCTGCGCGTCTCCACGGTGCAGGGTTGCTCGAGGCCGACGAGCTCGCAGACGTCGAGGAGCGGCTGGCCGAGATCGCGCAGGACCCGTCAGCGATCCTCGCGGACGACGAGGACGTCCACTCGGCGATCGAGCGGCTGCTCGGGCCCGTTGGGCGGAAGATCCACGCCGGGCGTTCGCGCAACGACCAGGTGGCCGCCGCGTTCCGGCTCTACGTGCGGGACGCGTGCGCCGAGGCGCGCGAGGAGATCGACGCGCTCGCGCTCGTCACGCTGTCGTTCGCCGAGGCGGAGGCAGACACGCTGATGCCGGGCTACACGCACCTTCAGCGCGGGCAGCCCGTGACGCTCGGCCACCACCTCCTCGCGTGGGTGGAGATGCTCGACCGCGACCGGACGCGCTTCACGGCAGCGGGGGAGGCGGCCTCCACCAGCCCTCTCGGGTCGGGCGCGCTCGCGGGGTCGACGCTGGGGATCGACCCGCCCATGGCCCAGATGCGGAACTCGATCGACGCGGTGGCCGACCGCGACTTCGCTCTGGACTACCTCTACGCGGCCGCGATGCTCGCCCAGCACCTCTCCCGGACGAGCGAGGAGATCGTGCTCTGGTCGACCGCCGAGTTCGGGTTCGTGAAGCTGCCCGAGAGCGCGTCGACGGGCTCGTCGATGATGCCGCAGAAGCTGAACCCCGACGTTGCGGAGCTCGTGCGCGGCAAGGGCGGCACCGCGCTCGGCCGGCTCGCCGGGCTCCTCGCGACCGTGAAGGGCCTGCCGCTCGCGTACGACCGCGACCTGCAGGAGGACAAGCTCCCCGTCTTCGGCGCCCGGCAGGACGTCCGGCTTTCCCTGCGCGGGATGACCGTGCTCGTCAGCGGGCTCGTCGCGGATCGAGAGCGGCTTGCCGAGGCGGCGGCCGACCCGCTCCTCCTGGCGACCGACGTCGCCGAGGATCTCGTGCGTGGGGGGATTCCCTTCCGGGACGCGCACGAGCAGGTTGCGGCGTCGGTGCGCGACGGCACGTTCGCGAGCGGCACCACGCCGGCCGAGAGCGTCGCCGCGCGCGGCGCCCCCGGCCCGGGCGGCGTCCGCGAGGCGATCATCGCGGCGCGCAGGCGCTTCGGTCAGGGTCTCTGACCGGGCGAGAAGCGCCGCCCCTGTGACGTCCGTCCGATCCGTCGGCGTATACCGGGCACACCCGACACACGGAGAGGAACGAGATGAAACGCATCGCACTGGCGGCGGGCGTGCTGATCGCCGCCGCAGCCCTCGCAGGCGTGCTCCGCCCCGAGGGGGCGGGAGCCGAGGATCCCGCCCCCTCGACGGACACCGTCACCGTCACCGGCACCGGCGTCGTCACGTCCGTGCCCGACCGCGCCGAGATCTCGGCCGGTGTCGAGACCCGTGCTCCCGGCGCGAAGGCCGCCCTCGCGGCGAACGGCGCTGCAATGCAGAAGGTGATCGATGCGCTGCGGGCGAACGGCGGCAAGGACGTGACGACACAGACCGTCTCGCTCTCCACGGCTTTCGACGCCAACGGCCAGCCGAACGGCTTCGTGGCCTCGAACGTCGCATCGGCCGAGACCAGCCTGGGCGGAGCCGGAGCGCTGATCGACGCCGCGGTCGCGGCGGGCGCGAACACGATCTACGGGCCGTCGCTGTCGCGAACCGACGCCGACGACCTGTACCGGCAGGCGCTCGCGAGGGCGGTCGAGGACGCGAAGGGTCGCGCCGCGATCCTCGCGAAGGCTGCCGGCCGCGATCTCGGGCGTGTGACGGCGATCTCCGAGTCGGGCGCCTCCGAGGGGCCGATCTACGCGAAGGCCTCGGCGGCCCAGGACTCGACCCCGGTCGTCTCCGGCCCGCAGGAGACGACCGCGTCGGTGAGCGTCACCTACGAGCTTCGGTGAGCTCTGACCTCTCCGCCCCGGGTGATCCCCGCCCTGCGGGCGGGGCAGATCCCTGAAGCGGCCTGCTTCGCGGCTCGGGTTGACGCGATCGTCCCGTCGCCTCGTCGACCTCCGGTGCTCGGGGCCCCTCCCCACAGAGGCCCCGAGCAACGAAGCGGACGTCAGCCCGTCGCGGGTGCGGGAGGGGCCGCGGGCGCGGCCGGTGCCTCCCGCGGCGGGCTGACGACGTGATGACCGTGATGCTCGGTGCCGTAGCCGCCGGGAACCGGGATGTAGAACTCCGGGTAGCCCCACATGCCGTGCTCGGAGACGTCGAGCCCCATCGTCTCGTCGTGCGGCTCGGTGCGGATCCCGACGGTCACCTTCATCAGCCCGAGGACGAGGAACGAGGCGGTGAAGGTGAACGCGCCGACCGCGGCGAGGCCGAGGAGCTGGATGCCGAGCTGGTGGAAGCCGCCCCCGTAGAAGAGACCGCCCTTCCCGGTCGCGAGGTTCTCGGCGAGCTTCGGCACCGTGAGGAACCCGAGTGACACGGTGCCCCAGACGCCGGCCATGCCGTGCGCCGCGAGGGCGCCGACAGGGTCGTCGATTCCGACGCGCTCGACGAGGAGCGAGCCGAGCACGACGATGCCGCCGGCGACGAAGCCGATCAGGATCGCCGCCCACGGAGCCACGAAAGCGCAGGCAGCCGTGATCGCGACGAGCGCGGCGATCGCACCGTTCAGCATCATCGAGAGGTCGGGCTTCTTGATCACGATCCACGACACGGTGACCGCGCCGATGACGCCCGCCGCCGCGGCGAGGTTGGTGTTCATCGCGACATAGGCGAAGAACCCCACGCCGCCGAAGTCGACGCTGAGCGTCGAGCCCGGGTTGAACCCGAACCAGCCGAACCACAGGATGATCACGCCGAGCGTCGTGTAGGCCATGTTGTGGCCCGGGATCGGCTGCGGCTTCCCGTCGACGAACTTGCCGATCCGCGGGCCGAGGAGCAGCGCTCCGGCGAGCCCCGCCAGTGCGCCCTGGTAATGGACGACGGTCGAGCCGGCGAAGTCCTGCATGCCCTTCGCGAACAACCAGCCGTCGGGGCTCCAGACCCAGTGCGACACGAACGAGTAGATGAGCGTGAAGACGATCCCGAACACGATGTACACCCAGAGCCGCGTCCGCTCCGCCATCGCCCCCCAGACGATCGCGAGCGACACGGCCGCGAACGCCACCTCGAACAGGTAGCCGGCGGCGCCGGGGATGGCGGAGAACCAGGAGAAGGGCGCCTGTCCGATTGCGAGCAGCTCGTCGACCGTCGGGACGAAGCCCGAGCCGCCGACGAGGCCGTTACCTCCATCGCCGAAGGCGATCCCGAACCCTACGAGGTAGTAGACGATCGAGACGACTCCGAGGATCAGGACGTTCTTGGCGGCGATATGGCCGACGTTCTTCATCCGTGTCAGCCCGGCCTCGAGGAACGCGAAGCCGGCCTGCATGAAGAGCACCAGGATCGCCGCGAGGACGACCCAGATCGTGCTTGCCGCGAACGCAAGCTCCTTCGTGCTCATCGGCTCTCCTCCTCGATCTCGGGCCTCCTCTCCGCAGCGAAGGAGGGGGCTCGTGGGGGAACCATGGGTTCCCCCACGCTGAAGCTCCTTGGTGCTCATACCCGCTCCACCTCCTCCAGCCTCTGACCCGTGCGGTTGTGGGTCACGTTGGTGACCTGCGACATCCAGCAGATCCCGTCGCCGTTGACGTGACCGGTCTTCGCCGCGTCCACGATCGCGGCGATCACGTCCTCGGCGATGTCGTCGCGGACGATGAACGTCAGGTGCGCCTTGGGCAGGAACCTCGACTCGAACACCCGGCCGCGGTACTCGTGGGTGATCCCCTTCTCCCGCCCGTGGCCGACCGCCTCGACGACGGTCACCCCGACGTGGCCCGTGTGCTCCTCGACCGCCTCCATCACGGTCTCCACGCGGTCGCGGACGACCACTGCCTCGACCTTCATCACGGCGTTCTCACCCCCCCAGGACGGGATGTGGGTCCTGCGGCGCGGGCCGTCCGCCGCCGCACCGCCGGCAGCCTCGGTCCGGGTCGGAAATGTCGGGCGCTCCGGCGGACGGACGCCGCTGGCTCGGTGGCCGGTTCCGGTGCTGTCGCTCTTCGGGTCACCGCCCTCTCCTCTCGTCGGTCCAACGAAAAAAGCCCCACCTCTCCCGCGGGAGAGATGAGGCTCCATTGCCTGCGGCGGGATCGACGTCGTCCCCGCCTGCGGCGCACCATAGAGGAGCGGTCGGGTGTTCCGCAAGTTCGAGGGCTCACCCGCCTGGAGCGAGTCCAACCGACGCGAGCCCGAACGAGCGACCGATGCCTTCGATGGTGCGGTTTCCCGTACTGGCGGCTCTCCGAGGACCTTGTTACGCTCGTGCCGAGATGTTGCTCGCTCGTATCTAGGACACCCGTTGCCGTGGCCCGCCTGACGCGGAGCCGTCTCTGCACGTCCTGATACCGCCGTTCGAAGGGAGAGCACCATCGTGAAAGAGTTGTCGCCCGTTCCGCCCGATGCGCTCGCCGTGGACGCTCGTGACCTGCGCAAGGAGTTCGTGCGCAAGGACCGCAAGCGCGGCAAGCGCCGGGTCGCCGCCCTCGACGACGTCTCGCTCGTGATGGCCCGGGGCGAGTGTGTCGCCATCCTCGGCCAGAACGGCTCGGGGAAGTCGACGCTCGTCCGCCTGCTCTCGACTTTGCTCCTACCGGACGGCGGGAGCGCGAGGGTGTTCGGGTACGACGTGGTGCGCGAGGACAAGGCGGTCCGCAGGCTCGTCAACCGCGTCTCGGTCGAGGCGAGCTTCTTCAAGAAGATGTCGCCCTCGGAGAACCTTCACTACGCGGCGCGCTTCTACGGCATGACGCCCTCCGAGACGTCGGAGCGGATCCCCATGATCCTCGGGCGGGTCGGCTTCCCGCCCGACCGTCGCACCGAGCCGATGGAAAACCTCTCGCGCGGGATGCAGCAGAAGGTCGCCCTCGCACGTGCGCTCCTCACCTCGCCGGTGCTGCTCCTCCTCGACGAGCCGACGACGGGGCTCGACCCGCGCTCGAAGCTCGAGGTGCAGGACTTCATCCGCGAGATGCGCTCGGTCCACGACTCGACGATCCTGCTCTGCACCCACGACCTGACAGAGGCGGAAGCGCTCGCGGAGCGCGTCGGGATCCTCGACCGCGGGCGGCTGCTCGCGCTCGAGCCCGCGGACGGGCTCAAGGCGCGGTTCGGCGCGGACACCCTCGAGGAGGCGTTCTTCGCCGCCACCGGCCGCGGGTTCGAGGACGAGGAGGACGAGGTGGACGCCGAGGAGAGGAAGGTGCTCGCGTGAGAGCCATAGCCCTCGAGCTCAGACACGAGCTGATCGGCCTCGCCGGCGTCGTCGAGCGGAACGTCTACCTGACCCGGCGCTACATCTACTGGGACCTGGCGTTCTTCGTCTGGACCGTGGCGAACACGCTGACGATCGTCTTCATCGCGGAGGGGATCGAGGCGAGCGGCGGGTCGATCGACGTCGAGCGCGCGACGACCACCCTCCTCATCGGGGCGGTCGTGTGGGCCTATCTCGGGATCATCTTCGAGTTCCTCACCGAGACCGTGGCGTGGGAGCGGTGGGAGGGGACGATCGAGTACACGTTCATGGCACCACTCTCGCGGGCGATGCACCTCGGCGGCTCGGGCGTCTTCGCCGTCCTCTACGGGCTGGTGCGCGCGATCCTCCTCTTCGTCGTCGTCGCCGCATTCTTCGGCCTCGCGTTCGAGGACGCGAACTTCTTCGCTGCCCTCGTGATCCTGATCGTCGCATCCGTCTCGTTCTTCGGGATCGGGATGATGACCGCCGTCCTGCCGCTCATCTCGCCCGAGAAGGGCGCGCAGCTCGGGTTCGTCGCACAGGGGATGCTGCTCGTCGTCTCCGGCGTCTACTACCCGGTCGACGTGCTGCCGGAGTGGATGCAGTGGATCTCCACGATCTCGCCGGCGACGTACGCGCTCGAGGGCATTCGTGCGGCGATCCTCGACGGCGCCTCGCTCGGGTCGTTGTGGCACGACATCTGGCCGCTCCTGATCATCGGCGCGGCGTCCATCCCGCTCGGCCTCTGGATCTTCAACCGCGGAGAGGTCTACGCCAAGCGGCACGGAAAGCTGAAGCGGTCCGGCTGATGGCGATCCGTATCCGTGTCGCCGAGACGGAGGCCGATCTCGAGGCGTGGCGTCGCGTGCGGCGGGCGGTGCTGCCCAACGAGAGCTGCGCGACGGTGGAGTGGATGCGCAGCTCGATGACGCCGGAGCGGGTCTATCTCCTTGCCGAGCTGGACGGTGAGCTCGTCGGGTCGGGACTGGCCGGTCGCTCGGACTTCGGGCACGCGGGCCTCCATCCGCGCGTGCTGCCGGCCTTCCGCCGGCGCGGCGTCGGGACAGAGCTGCTCCGCGTGCTCGCCGACCACGCTGTCGCCCACGGGTTCGAGCAGGCGGGGACGAACGTCGACGACCCTGGCTCGTTCGCCTTCGCCGAGCGCTTCGGCTACGTCGAGGTCGATCGGCAGGTGGAGCAGGTACGCGAGGTCGGCGCCGAGGTGGAGCCGGTCCTTCCTGCATGGCTCGAGGTGGTCGCCGTCGCCGACCGACCCGATCTGTGGGCCGCCGCCTACGACCCGCTCGCGCTCCAGGCGTTCGCGGACATGGCTACCGACCGCCCGGTCGTCGTGACCTTCGAGCAGTGGGAGCGCGACTGGCTGGAATGGCCAGGGGGGATGTTCCTGGGGCTCTCGGAGGGCCGGATCGTCGGGTGTGCGGGGCTCGAGCGGGATACGGACGATCCGTCGCGTGCGGAGAACGCCCTCACGGCCGTGCTTCGTGGCTGGCGGGGTCGGGGCATCGCTACGGCCCTCAAGGAGACCGCGCTCGCTTGCGCCGCGAAGCAGGGGATCGGCCTCGTCTATACCTGGACGCAGCAGGGCAACGTCGGGATGCGCCGGCTCAACGAGCGTCTCGGTTACGCGTACCGCGGGGAGAGCATCACCGTTCGTGCGCCGCTGCCACTTCCGTGAGCGAATCCTCTACCGTGCCGCGGATGGCGGGCATCGAGCTCGAGATCGTGCAGCTCGCCGCCGGCGACCGGGCTGGGGCGGACGCCTACGCGGCGTTGTGGAACGCCGTCGTTCCCCGCTATCCGATCACGCCCGAGGAGCTCGGACGCACCCGCGCGCGGAGGCCCGACGACCTCCGGCTCGTGGGGCGGATCGACTGGGCGATCGCGGGATGCGCCGCGGCGATCCGCTCCGACCTGCCGGGGCGGACGTACATGGGCAACGTCGTCCTGCCGGAGCACCGTCGCCGCGGGCTGGGGCGTGCGTTTCTCGAGCGCATCGTGCTCGCCGCGCGTGCCCACGGAAGCGAGTTCCTCGCGGCCGGAGTGGAGGAGGGCGACGCCGCTGGAGAGGCGTTCGCCGCGAGATACGGCCTGCACGAGGTGCTCCGGGAGCTCGAGATCTCGCGTCGGGTGCACGGCGACGAGCCCGAGGCCGAGCCTCCCGACGGAATCGAGCTCGTCGAGCTCTCGACGCGCCCCGACCTCCTCCGTGAGGTCTATGCGCTCGCGTGCGAGACCCTTCCCGAGATGCCCCTCCATGCGCCGCTCGAGATGCCTCCGTTCGACCGGTGGCTCGAGGAGGACGCCACCGGACCGGACGTCCTGCCCGGCGGCACGCTGGTCGCCCTCGACGCCGGACGCGTGGTCGGGTTCGCCGGGCTCGTGCGCCGCGGCGCCGATCCGCACCTCGCCGAGCACGGCCTGACGTCGGTTGCGGGGAGCCACCGCAATCGGGGGATCGCCACGTCGCTCAAGCGGGCCCAGATCGCGTGGGCGGCGCGGCACGGCTACCGCGAGCTGATGACCTCGACGCAGGCTGCCAACGCGCCGATGCGCGCGGTGAACGACAAGCTCGGCTACGAGCCGCGGCCCGCCTGGCTTCGCATGGAGGGCGCGCTCGACGACGTCGAGGCGGCGTTGGCGAACCGCTAGACGCGGCGGCGGGTCGACGGAACCCAGGTCCGGGGACTGAAGCCGCCAGGCGTCAGCGGCGAAGGCTCCGCCGCGCGACCTCCGCCACCGGTTGCGGCTGCTGCATCCGGAGCGGAAGCAGCCCCGTGCGGAGCGCGAGGGCGACGGCGTGGGTTCCGTTCCGGGCGCCCAGCTTGGCGATGATCCGCTTCCGGTATCCCTTCACGGTCTCGGACGACAGGAACAGGCGCTCGCCGGTTTGGGCAGCGGTCTCCCCGTCGGCGGCCGCGGCGAGGATCTCCGTCTCGCGGTCGGTGAGGGGCTCCCCTTCGAGGATCTCGGCGAGCAGGCTGGTCATGCCGCACGCCTCCGCACCCGGGCCGAGCCGTTGTGAACCAGCGTGTAGACGCGATCGGGGCTGACGCCGAGATCCTCGGCGATGTCCGCGGCGGTGTCGCCCTCGACGACCGTCCGGATCAGCGCGATGCGCTCGCGCTCGGGGAGCGTTCCCACGACGCGGAGCCGGTCGAGGCTCTCCACGGTGTCGTGCGGTGTGGGACCGGGGTCCGGCGGGTCGTACGCGCGATCGTCCGCGTCCACGGTGCGTACGAGGTCGGGGAACCCGACGACGTCCGCGAAGACCCCGTCGCCAAGGTTGTTGCGGCGTGCGCGTGTACGCACGGTGTCCACGATCGCGCCCCGGACGTACGGGGTGGCGAAGGCGGGGAACGGGACCCCGAACGAGGGGTCGTACTTGCGTGCTGCCTTCGCGAGCGCGAGGTTGCCGTCCGCCACGAGCTCCTCCTGCTCGAGAGGAGTGTGGCGCCAGCGCTTTGCCTCGCGTCTGGGCAGGTACAAGGTCTGCTCGACGAGCGTCTGTTCCGTCATGCGCGAATTGCGCCTCCTGGGTCGGGGGCATGGAAGAACGCGGCGGCGTGAACACGCGCGGTTCTGTTCCGTTGGGGGATTGGGGCGCTTTGCATGGGGGGGCATGCGTGGCGTCGGCGTGGAGCCGGTAACGGAAGTTCGGGACCTTACCACCCCTATCGGTCGTGCGGGTCGTGAACCGGAGTCAACGTCCCGATCCGTCTACCAGGGGTTTTCGGCCGAGGAGCAGAGAACCGAGCCGTGCAATGCCAGCTTCGGACTGACCGCAAGCCCGCCCCGGGGGTTGCCGCTCCATCGGCTGCGCCCGCCCGTGGCCTGCGCCAGGCGTCTCGACCTGAGCGTCCGAACAGCCGGAGTCTTCCCGCATGGAACGCCTCTCGGCCCGCAGCACCTGGGACGCCTACGAGGACCGCGGCCTCGTTCCTCTGTGGCTCGCGCTCCTCGGCTCGTACGGCATCTTCGTCACCCGCCAGGTGGCGGCGCCGCTCTTCATGGCCTGGCTCCGAGGACGCGGTCGGACAGTGGACGGGACGGCCGGCGATCGGCGCGCTCGGAACGGTGACGTCGATCCGCGTGGCCCTGGCCGCGGCGACGGCGTGCCTCCTGCCGGCGCTCGGCTTGGTCTGGGTGGCGACCCGGCGCGAGACACGCACTCCCGTCGGGTTGCCGGCACCCCCCGCGGGCCGGAGTGGTAGTCTCCTACATGCTTTTCGAGGCAACGGGGCCTCGGGCGCGGGTCTTCCGTGCCCGGGGCTTTTGTCGTTTCACGGGAGGAGAACCCTGATGGCACGAGCGAGAGCGAGCGCGACGTCGAGCCGCTCCACGATGGTGAAGTCGAAGGACCGGGCGACCTCGAGCGTCGCCGCACGGCGGGCGGTGCTGAAGGGCCTGCGCGACGAGGGGATCGAGCACGTCCTCTTCTGGTTCACGGACCTGGAGGGGCATCTCAAGTCGTTCGCCGTCACGCCGGCGGAGATGAAGGGCGCGCTCGACGACGGCATGGGCTTCGATGGCTCGTCGATCACCGGCTTCAACGCGATCGAGGAGTCGGACATGGTCGCGATCCCCGATCCGGCGACGTTCCAGGTGATGCCACGGCCGGTCGACGAGCACGGTCACGAGCTCGGCGCGAAGGTTGCGCGCATGATCTGCGACGTCGTCAAGCCGGACGGGACGCCCTACGAGGGTGACCCGCGCTACGTCCTGCGGGCCGCCCTCGACCGGATGCGCGGGATGGGCTTCGACGCGTTCAACGTCGGACCGGAGCTCGAGTACTTCCTGTTCGAGGACGACAAGGACACGAAGACCCTCGACGAGGGCGGGTACTTCGCGATGACCGCCCAGGACGCGGCCACCGAGGTGCGCAACGACACGATCCACGCGCTCGAGTCGGTGGGCATCCCGGTCGAGTACCACCACCACGAGGTGGCCCCCTCGCAGCACGAGATCGACATGCGCTACGCCGATGCGCTCGCGATGGCCGACCACACCATCACCTATCGGCTGATCGTCAAGGAGGTCGCGGCGTGGCACGGCTACTACGCGACCTTCATGCCGAAGCCGCTCTTCGGCGAGAACGGCTCGGGCATGCACACGCACATGTCGCTGTTCAAGGATGGGCGGAACCAGTTCTTCGACGGGAAGGACCCGCACCACCTCTCGAAGACGGCCAAGGCGTTCATCGCCGGTCTGCTCGTGCACGCGCGCGAGATGTCGGCCGTGCTGGCGCAGTGGGTCAACTCCTACAAGCGGCTCGTGCCGGGCTACGAGGCGCCGGTGTACGTCGCCTGGTCGCAGCGGAACCGCTCGGCGCTGATCCGGATCCCGCTCTACAAGCCGGGCGCCGAGCAGGCGACACGGGCGGAGATCCGCTGCCCCGACCCGGCCTGCAACCCGTACCTGGCGTTCGCCGCGCTGTTGCACGCCGGTCTCGAGGGGATCGAGCAGGGCTACGAGCTTCCCGACGAGATGACGACGAACCTCTACCGGCTGTCCGAGGCCGAGCGCGAGGAGCAGGGGATCGTCGCCCTGCCGGGCTCGCTCGGCGAGGCCGCCGAGGCGCTCGCCGGCTCGGAGCTCATGGAGAAGGCGCTCGGGGAGCACATCTTCCCCCGCTACGTCGAGCTGAAGCGGCGCGAATGGAACGAGTACCGCATCCAGGTCACGGAGTGGGAGAAGGACAAGTACCTGAGCTCGCTCTGATTCTCCGCTCTCCGCGAAGCGGGGATCCGCAGGAGCGGATCCCCGCCGCGGCCGATCCCCGCCCTGCAGGAGGGGCAGATCCCTGAAGCGGCCTGCTTCGCGGCCGGAGGGGTGGTGGCAGCGGGAAGCCTGCGTCCTGACACGGCCGCTATCCCAGGCCCGAAAGCGCGACGTCACAGCTCTGGACATCTTCCGGCCGATGACGCAATATCCACAGTGCAGGCGAAGTCGCAAGGCGAGCGGCGACGTCTGTGTCTGACGGCCGATCGCGGGTCCCCGGTGGGGGCCCGTGGTCGTTCTGCGCCCGCGCCGCCAGCGACTAGGGCTTCCACACCATGAGTGCGACGATGACGACCGTCGCGACGAGCATCGACGCGTCGAGCGTCAGCGCCACCGGGTCGCGGAGGCGACGTGCGAGCTCCTCGGAGGGCCGGTCGCCTTCCGCGGCGACGCGCTCGGCCAGCTCGCGCGTGCGCCGGTCTCGACGGCCGGCGATCCCGCCGACGACGCCGAGCCAGACGATCAGCGCGTAGGCCCACTGAAGCCAGCCGGAGTCGTACGGCACGCGGAGCTCGTCCGCCAGCCAGACGCCGGCCCCGAGGGTCAGCAAGAGCCCGGCGCCCACGACCGGGACGAGCGGCCTGACCGACCGGAGGAGGAGGGCACTCTCCGACGGCCGTTGCTTGCCGATCGCAAGCAGGCGCAGCGCCGTCACCGCGATGCTGCCGCCGACGAACAGGAGCACGCCGGAGAGGTGGAGGAAGAGGGCCCAGTCGCGCGCCATCCGCCCCCGACCGTAGCCGCCCGAACCGGCCGCTGCGCAGGTGGAAACCCGTAGCCTGGGGCCTCTCGTGATGACCGTGCTTCGCATCCTTCACGTGCTGTCGGCCTGCGTGTGGGTCGGGGGCACGGTGGCGCTCGTGTTCGTCGGCGTGCCCGCGATCCGGCAGTTGGACGGAGAGGCGCGCGCCACCGCGATGCGGACGCTCGGGCGCCGCTGGCGGCCGATCGGATGGAGTGCGATGGCGGTCGCGATCGTCTCGGGGCTGTGGCTGACCGACCACCACGGCGGCTTCGACCGGGCGGCGCTGGACACCGACTTCGACCGGACGTTGATCGCGAAGTCGGTGCTCGTCGCCTTCCTCGTGGTGGGCGGGCTCCTGCACGACTACGTGCTGGGCCCGCGGCTGCAGCGCGAGCTCCGCGCGCGCGACGCGTCGGCTCCGGCCACCCGGCGCCGCCTCGTTCTCGTCGGGTGGTTCAACTTCGGCCTCACGATCGCGGTGCCGGCCCTCGGCGCAGTGGTCCTCACGACGCTCGACTGATGACGGTGGACGAGGCCGCACGCCATCTCGCGCTCCTGACCCGGACGACCGAGGTCGTGAACTCGTCGCTCGACCTGCAGGAGGTGCTGGAGGCGATCGCCCACGAGGTGGCTGCCGCGCTCGGGACGGATGCCTGCTTCGTCTACCTCTACGACGAGCGGGGCGACGAGCTCGTCCTCCGGGCGACCCACGGCACCATCATCGAGGGGGCCACGAGCGCGCCGCGCATGCGGAGCGGGGTCGGGATCACAGGCGTTGCAGCCGCGGAACGGCGGCCGATCATGATCCCGTCGGGCGCGCACCTCGACCCGCGGTTCAAGGCGTTCCCCAACCTCCGCGAGGACGAGTACGAGTCGATCCTGGCCGTGCCGATCCTCGCCCGGGACGTGCTCGAGGGCGCCCTCAACGTCCGTACCCGTGAGCCGCGGTCGTTCACCGACGCCGAGATCGGCTTGCTGACCTCGATCGCGTCCCAGGTCGGGCAGTCGATCGAGCATGCGAAGCTCTACGCGCAGGCGCGACGCCGGGTCGACGAGCTCGAGGCGCTCGCGCGGATCTCCGAGGCAGTGTCGGAGTCGCTGTATCTAGAGGAGTCGCTCGTGGCGATCGTCTCCACGACAGTCGAGTCGCTCCACGCGACCGGCGCGGCGGTCGTGCTCGAGGACGGGCGCATCGCCTGGCCCGAGGGCCGCGCGGGCACCCACGCCGTGCGGCTCCCGCTGCGCTGGCGCGGCCGCACGATCGGCGAGCTCGTCGTTGACCGCGACAGTCCGTTCTCCGACGACGACCGCCAGCTGCTCGATGCCATCGCGAACCAGGCGGCGGTCGCCCTCGAGCACGGCCGCATGGCGCTGCGCGGCGTGCTCGCCCAGGAGATCCACCACCGGGTCAAGAACAACCTGCAGACCGTCGCCTCGCTCCTGCGGCTCCAGGCGCGCGCGGAAGGCGTCGACCCACGCAAGGCGCTCGGGGACTCCGTGAACCGGATCCTCGCGATCGCCGCCGTGCACGAGGAGTTGACCGAGCACCGCGAAGACGTTGTCGATCTCGCCGAGCTCGTCGACCGCCTTCGCGCGATGCTCGTGCAGGGGCTCGTCGCCGGCAAGGCGGTCTCGGCGGAGCTGACACCCGTCGAGCTCGCGGGGCAGCGGGCGACGGCGCTCGCGCTCGTCTTCAGCGAGCTGCTCTCGAACGCGCTCGAGCACGGCGGCGACCGCGTCTCGATCACCGTTACGCGCGCGGGGGCGAACGCCGTGCTCGTGGTGTCGGACGACGGTGCGGGCATCGCCGACGCCGGCGACGGCACGGGCATGTCGATCGTCCGGGCACTCGTCCGCGACGAGCTCGGGGGCACCCTGGAGCTCGTCGACCGCAAAGGCCTGCACGCAGAGGTGCGGTTCCCGGTCGAGAGCTGATCCTCCGCCGTCGGCGGCGAGTAGTCTGAAGGCCGGGCGACGGCGCCCGTTCCACCGCCGACGAGGGCGGGGCCCGCGCCATCCGTGCGCGGCGTCGACCACGTGCGACGGAGGAGGAACCCGAGGTGGCAACGACCCCGATGCGAATCCTGATCGCGGAGGACGAGACGATCATCCGCCTCGACCTGCGCGACCTGCTCGAGCGATCCGGTTTCGACGTCGTCGCGGAGGCGCGCGACGGCGAGGAGGCGGTAGCGCTCGCGCGGAGCGAGGCGCCCGATCTCGCGCTGCTCGACGTCAAGATGCCGAAGCTCGACGGGATCGACGCAGCGAGACGGATCCTCGACGAGCGTCCGATCCCCATCGTGATGGTGACCGCTTACGGCGAGCAGGAGCTCGTCGCCCGCGCCGTCGATGCGGGGGTGTTCGGCTACCTCGTGAAGCCGTTCCGGGAGTCGGACCTGCTGCCCGCGATCACGACGGCGCGCGCCCGCCACGAGGAGCTCGTCGCGTTGCGCGAGGAGGCGGACTCGCTCACCGAGGCGCTCGCCGCGCGCAAGGCGATCGAGCGAGCGAAGGGCCTCCTGATGGAGCGCGAGGGGCTGACGGAGCAGGATGCCTTCGCCCGGCTTCGCAAGGCGAGCCAGATCTCGGGGCGGCCGCTCAAGGTCGTCGCCGAGGCCCTCATCGCAACGCTGGATCTCTCCGCGAAATCGGGATCCGCGGGTGCAGATCCCGATCGCGGCCGATCCCGCGTGCGGCGGGCAGATCCCTGAAGCGGCTTGCTTCGCGGCCTGACGGTGTGAGAGCGGGGCTCAGGACGCCGCCAGCAGGCGGTCGTCCTCGCGGCGGCGGCGTGCGCGGCGCGTGGCCCACACGGCGGCGAGGAGGAGTGCGAGCGGAGCGACGGCGACCGCCATCGCGAGCACGACGACCGCCTCCCACGCCAGGACGGCGAGCGCCTTGTCGAGCGCACGGTCGAGCCGTGAGCCTGGCGCGGCGACACCCGTGGCCCGATCGGTTCGGAGCTCCAGCTGGATCGTCGCGTTGCGGGCGGCCTCGGCCGTCGACGAGCGGCTCGCACGAAGGTCTCGGAGCTGCGCCACGGCCTGGGCACGTCGTTCGAGCAGGCGGGCGCGCTCGGCGGGCGTCTCCGCCTTCGCTATCGCCACCGTCAGCGCCGCGATCTGCGCGCGGACCCGCTCGAGCTGGCGGTCGAGGGTGTCGAGCGACTCCTGGAGGTCGTCGATCTGGACGCTCTGCGCCACGATCTTGCCAAGCCCGGAGAGCCGGGTGACGGCATCGCCAGCGCGCGCCGACGGGACCCTCAGAGTGAGGGCGGCGGCACCGTCGGTTCCGGTCGCGTACTGCACCGAGACGACGTAGCCGCCGAGGTCGCGGGTGATCGTGAGCGCGCGCTGGGTGGCCTCCGAGAGCGCGTCGGTGTCCTCGACCGCGAGCGTCAGGTTGGCGCTGTAGCGCTGCGCGCGGCCGGTGACCGGTCCCGGCGCGCCCTTCGCCTGCGCCGCCGCTGCGTCGGCTGCACGTCCGGTCGAGAAGGCCTCGGAGCTCGACGGCGTCGACCCGGCGCTCGGGCGTGCGGCAGCGATCGGGGCCGTGGCCTCGCGTGCCGCGGGACCCGGCCGGGAGACGCCGATCGCGAGGGCGGAGACCACCGCGAGCCCCGCGGCAGCGGGAACCAGCAGCACGAGGGGCCGGCGGCCACGCATGCGGGCACGGAACGAAGGTGCGGCGGCGGGTGGCCGGGAGGCCAGGGTGAGCACGTGGAGTCGGAGCGCGTCGCTCGCGCCCGGACGGGTCGCGCGCAGCTCGTCGACGATCTCGTTCACGGTCATCCCTCGTTCACCCTCCCCTCGAGTCGCTTCAGGGCCCGGCTGAGCCGGGTCGAGACCGCGGTCGGGCTGATCCCCAGGACCCGCGCCGTGGCGTCGCCGTCGAGCTCCAGGACGATGCGCAGCGCGAGCACCTCGCGCTCGCCCGCGCTCAGGGAGCGGAGCGCGGTCTCGAGCGCCGGGGAAAGCCCCTCGACGAATGTCTCCTCGACCCGCTCCTGCACGGCGGTCGCCTCCTCGCGCCTGCGGCGACGCGACTCGGCGCGGAACCAGTCGAGGGCCGTCGTCCTCGCGATCCCGAGCAGCCAGGTCCGGGCACTGCCGCGACCCGGGTCGAACCGCTCCCAGAGGTTGAGCGCCTTCTCGAACGTGGAGCTCGCGAGATCCTCGGCCGTCTCGCGGTCGCGGGTCAGGTAGAGGAGGTAGCCGAACACGTCGTCGAGGTGCGCCTCGGCGGCCTCGGCGAGGCTCCGCGGGGAACGGGCGGCGAGCGGCTGCTCGAGCGTCATCGCGTCCACGCCTCCTCTACGCCGCCGGTGTCGAGCGGTGTCACAGACCCATTGTCGGCGTCGGGCACGCTTGTGTTGATTCAACACAAGGTGGACGACCCCGCGGTGTCCGGCAGGACATCGATTCGGTGACGGGCCCAGTCCACGGAATCGGCACAAAGGCGTCACGAAGTGGACACCGCTCGACCTGCACGCTCGGAGAGTGCAGTTCGCCGCGACGTTCGACCCCGCACTCCTTCGCGCGTTGCGACGCATGCCCCTCGACGTCCCGGTGGCCGAGGTGTGCCGTGAGGTCGGTCGCGAAGCCAGATCGACTCGGTGTGGCGCGGCCGAGCTATGCGTGCATCCGGCTTCACGTCGCGGACGAGCGCCTACGGCGCGCGGAGCGCGATGCCGGTTGGAAATCGGGGCACGCCTCGCGCTGACGCGCTCCGTTCCGCTGACGCTGGACGGCATCGAGCGTGAGGTCGAACGAGCGGTCCGCCGGCGTGTACGGCGTCCGTAGGTGTCCTTGTGTTGATTCAACACAAGCGTTCTCTCATCTGCCCCGGCGCGTGGCCTTGCGCGGCGGACCGGCGGCACGAGGCGCGCCGGACCGGCGAAACATGCAGGCGAGCCGGAGCGGCGAAACATGCTCCGGCGTCCCACGGGCCGAGGATGCCAACACGCGCGGCCGTCGGCGTACACTCGCTTCGGCTGTGCTCGAGCCCGACCTCGGCCGTGGGCTTGCGGGCCAGCCGGAGGCCGCGACCGCAGCGGCAAGTCAGCAGCTGCTGCAGATCCTGGCGACCGAGCACTGGAGCCTGCTCACGGCGCGGAACCTCGGCTACAACGAGGCGATGAGCAGGGCGTCGATCTTCGTGGCGGCGCTCTCGGGTGCGGTCGTCGCGCTCGCGCTCGTGGCGCAGGCCACCGATTTCGGCTCCGGCTTCGTCGCCTTCGCGCTCGTGCTGCTCCCGGTGGTGTTCTTCCTCGGCTGGGCGACCGTCGCGCGGCTCGGCCAGGTGAACATCGAGGATGCCCGCTGGGTCCAGGGATGAATCGGATCCGGCACGCGTACCTCGAGCTGGCTCCCGGGCTCGAGCCCTACTTCGTGGCCAGCTCTCTACGACGACGAGGCCGGAATCCGTCTCTCCGCGATGGCCCGGCGCGAGCCGTACCCGCGGCTGCAGCCCTTCGTTTCCGTCCCCGGCGACGTCGCGGTGATCAACTGCGTCGTGGCGGGAGCCATCTTCGGAATCATCGGGCTCGGGCTCGACCTCGGTACGGGCGGCTCGATTGCGCTCGGCTGCGGCGGCTTCGGCCTCGCGTTCGTCTTCTTCGGTGTGTGGGCGAGTCGCTGGATCGCCCGGTCGGCCCGCGAGCTCGTCGTCCGCTTCCCGACGCCGGGTGACGACGGCGTCGTCTAACCGTCCCCCACCTGCGATGCCTCGAACAGCGCTTCCCAGCGCTGGAGCAGGCCGTCGAGCTCCTCCCGCGACGCGGTGTACGACGCGAGCAGGTCCATGTCCGTCCAGTTCTCGGCAAGGCGGCCCTCGAGCTCACCGACACGCGACTCGAGCTCGGTGATCCGCTTCTCGACCGTCTGCAGCTCCGTCGGCCCCCGTCGCGCCGGCCGTGCCTTGGCGACCGCGGTCCGGGGCGCGGAGGGAGCAGCAGCCCGCGTCGATTCCCGCGCGGATTCGCGCTCGCGCACCAGGTCGGCCCATCCGCCCTCGTACGAGCGCAGGGTGAGGTGCTCGACGGCGACGATCCGGTCGGGCACGGCGTCGAGCACGGCGCGGTCGTGCGAGACGAGGAGCACCGTCCCGGGAAACGCCTCGAGCGCGGCCTCCAGCGCCTCGCGGCTCTCGAGGTCGAGATGGTTGGTCGGCTCGTCGAGCACGAGCAGGTTCGCGCCCGAAGCGACGACGAGCGCGAGCGCGAGGCGCCGCCGCTCGCCGCCCGAGAGCACCGAGACCTGCTTCTCGTGGGTCTCCCAGCCCGAGAACAGGAAGCGGCCGAGGAGGTTCTGCGCCTGCGGCCGCGGCAGCCCGGTGGCCGCGGTCGCGACGTCGAGGATCGAGCCATGGTCGGGCAGCTCGGCCTCGTGCTGCGAGAAGTAGGCGGGCACGACACCGTGGCCGAGCTTGACCCGTCCCTCGTCCGACTCGCGCCAGCCGAGGAGTGTCTCGAGCAGCGTGGTCTTGCCTGACCCGTTCGGCCCCACGAGCGCGACGTGCTCCCCCCGCTCGAGCACGAGCGCGGCTCCGTCGAGGAGCAGCTTCTCGCCGGCGGACACGACGAGGTCCCCGGCCTCGAGCACGATCCGGCCGGATCGTGCCGGCCGGAGGAACTCGAACCCCAGCGTCCTGCGGCGCTTCGTCATCGCCTCGAGCTCCTTCGCCGCTGCGCGTCGCTCCTTCTCGAGGCGGCCGATCTGCGAGAGCTTCGCCTGGGCCTGCTTGGCCTTCGACTTCTTGTAGCGGAACCGCGCCACGAAGCGCTCGAGCCGCTCGATGTCGTCCGAGACCCGGTCGAGCTGCGTCGCCGCCGCCGACGCTCGGGCGGCCTTCTCGCGGCGCCATGCGTGCCAGGGGCCGTCGAAGAAGAACGGCTTCGGCCCACCGAGCTCGAGCACTGCGGTGGTCACCGCCTCCAGGAACCAGCGGTCGTGCGCGACCAGGATCACGGCGGCGTCGAGCGAGGTGAGCTCGCGCTCGAGCCACTCGAGGTTCTCGACGTCGAGGTGGTTGGTCGGCTCGTCGAGGAGCAGTAGGTCGGGGTCGGCGGAGAGCGCGCGGGCGAGCGACGCGCGCGTGAGCTCTCCCCCGGAGAACGTGTCGAGCGGGCGGTCGAGGTCCGCGTCGGTGAACCCGAGCCCCCGCACGATCGACGCCGCCCTGTCGCGCCAGGCCCAGCCGCCCGCGTGCTCGAGCCGCGCCTGGGCTTCGCTGTAGCGCCGCAGCGTCGCGGGTGCGTGGTCGCCCTCCGTCATCGCCTGCTCGAGCCGCCGGAGCTCCTCCTCGATGGCGACCAGGTCGCCGGCGCCCGAGAGCGAGTACTCGCGGAGGCTGAGGCCCTGGCCGCGAGGCGGCCGCTGGTCGTGGAGCGCGACCCGAGTGTCCTTGGCGAACGCGAGCTCGCCGCCCTGGAGTGAGGTCTCGCCGACGATCGCGCGGAGGAGCGTCGTCTTGCCGGCGCCGTTCGGCCCCGCGAGGGCCAGTCGGTCACCGCGGCGCAGGCGAAACGAGACCCCGTCGAAGAGGGGGTCGCCGGAGAATTCCTTGCGTAGGCCCGATGCGATCAGGACGGCCATTCACGGAAGGGTGCCGATCAACCCGGCTCCACGGGATAACGAACGTAAGAAACGGGTGTGGCCAGGACACGAAACGGGTAGTGGTTCCGAATGGCCAATGACCCGATCGTCATCGTCGGAGGCGGCCTCGCCGCCGCGAGGCTCGCCTCGGAGTACCGCGAGGCGGGAGGAGAGGCTGACGTCACGATCCTCTCGTCCGATTCCGACCCGCCCTACAACCGCCCCCCGCTGACGAAGGGCTACCTCCGCGGCGAGCAGGACCGCGACAGCACGCTCGTCCAGCCGCTCGAGGCCTACGAGGACGCGGTCGTGGAGCTCAGGCTCGGGGAGGCCGTCGAGGATATCGACGCGCAAGCGCACGAGGTCGAGCTCGCGGGCGGGGAGCGACTGGGATACGGCACGCTCGTCGTCGCGACCGGCGCCCGTCCGCGACTGCTACCGATCCCCGGGGCCGACCTGGTGGGCGTCCACACCTACCGGACGCTCGCGGACGCCGAGACGGTGAGCCGCGCGGCGGAGGAGGCCCACTCCGCGATCGTGATCGGCGGTAGCTTCATCGGGTCGGAGACGGCGGCTTCGCTCCGCATGCGCGGCCTCGACGTCACGCTCGTCGAGGCCGGCGAGAGCCTCATGCCGCAGCTCCGGGCGCCCGAGCTGTCCGCCGAGCTCCTCGAGCTCTACCGCGCGGAGGGGATCGACGTGCTGCTCGGGACGCAGCTCGAGGAGCTGACCGGCAACGGGCGCCTCCTGACCGGCGCCCGCACGAGCGACGGCCGGACGCTCGAGGGCTACCTGGCGATCGTCGGGATCGGCGTCGTCCCAAACGACGAGCTCGCGGAGCGGGCCGGGGCGGAGGTCGATGACGGGATCGTCGTCGACGAGCGGTTTCGCACTTCGCTCCCGGACGTGTACGCGATCGGCGACGTCGCGCGGTACCCCGACCGCACGTCGGGACGCCTGCGTCGGATCGAGCACTGGTCGAACGCGGACGCGCAGGGTGCGCACCTCGGCCGCCAGCTGGCCGGCGCCCGCGCAGCCTACGACGTCGTGCCGGTGTTCTTCACGCAGCTGTTCGGACGCAAGCTGCAGGTACTCGGCGACGTCGAGCCCGCCGTCGAGTGCGTGGTCCGCGGCTCGCTCGCGGACGGAAGGCTGATCGGGTTCCACCTGGACGAAGATCGCCGGCTCGTCGGCGCGGTGATCCACGGCCAGGCCGCGGACGTCGGCGCGGAGCTCGAGGGGCTGCTCCGCGAGCGCCCCCTCGTGGAGGATCCGGCCCGGCTCGTCGACGACAGCCTGCGGCCGGCCGAAGCCGTTGCCGTATAGCGCCTGCAGGCCTCTCGGAGGCACGTAGTGTTCTCGAGGTGAGCGTCGCCACCGACACCGCCCGTCTCACGATCGACACGATTCGCGTCCTGGCGATGGATGCCGTCCAGAAGGCCAACGCGGGGCACCCGGGCACCGCGATGGCGCTCGCGCCGGTCGCCTACCTGCTCTACGCCGAGGAGATGCGGCACGACCCCGCGGCGCCCGACTGGCCCGGCCGCGACCGATTCGTCCTCTCGGCCGGTCACGCCTGCATCCTCCAGTACGCGGCGCTCCACCTCTCGGGGTATGACCTCACGCTCGACGACCTGAAGCAGTTCCGACAGTGGGGCTCGCGGACACCCGGGCATCCGGAGCTCGGCCACACGCCCGGCATCGAGACGACGACGGGCCCTCTCGGGCAAGGCTTTGCGAACGCCGTCGGCCTCGCGATCGCGCAGCGCTTCCTCGCCGAGCGCTGGAACCGGCCGCGCCACGCGATCGCCGACTCCTGGGTGTACGCCATCTGCTCGGACGGGGACCTGATGGAGGGCGTCTCGCAGGAAGCCGCGTCGATCGCCGGCCAGCTCGGCCTCGCCCGCCTCGTCTACGTCTACGACGACAACCACATCACGATCGACGGTTCCACGACGATCAGCTTCGTCGCGGAGGACAAGGGGAAGCGCTTCGAGGCGTACGGCTGGCACGTCCAGCACGTCGACGACCCGAACGACCTCGGCGCCCTGCGCGCCGCCTTCGCCGCCGCGCGGGACGACGAGGAGAAGCCGTCGCTGATCGTGCTCCGGTCGCACATCGCCTATCCGGCGCCCCATGCGGTCGACACGGCGAAAGCGCACGGCGCTCCTCTCGGTGAGGACGAGGTGCGTCGCACGAAGGAGTTGCTCGGCTTCGACCCGGACGCGTCGTTCGTCGTGCCGGAGGACGTGCGCGAGCACATGAAGGAGGTCGCGGAACGCGGCGCCGAGGCGCGTGCCGCGTGGGAAGAGCGCCTGGCCGCCTGGTCGGAGGCCCATCCAGACGCCGCGGCGGAACGGGAGCTCGACCTCCGCGGGCGTCCTCGCGACGGCTGGCTCGACGCGCTGCCCACCTTCGCGGCGGGGGAGCAGGTCGCCACACGCGACGCGGGCAAGGCGGTGATGCAGGCGATCAAGCGCTTCACGCCGACGATGATCGGCGGCGCCGCCGATCTGGCCGAGTCGACGAAGACCGAGTTCGACGGAGGCGGCGTCTTCGCCCGCTCGCACGCCGGCCGGAACCTCGCGTTCGGCATCCGGGAGCACGCGATGGGTTCGATCGTGAACGGGATCGTGCTCGAGCCGGCGATGCTGAAGCCGTACGGGTCGACCTTCCTCGTGTTCTCGGACTACATGCGGCCCGCCGTACGCCTCTCCGCGCTCTCCGGGCTTCCCGTCGTGTGGGCCTGGACGCACGACTCGATCGGCCTCGGCGAGGACGGGCCGACGCACCAGCCCGTCGAGCACCTGATGAGCCTGCGGGCGATCCCGAACCTGTGGCTGGTGCGGCCCGGGGACGCGAACGAGACGACCGCGGCGTGGCGCGTCGCGCTGGAGCGGGAGGGTGGCCCGGTGGCGCTCGCGCTGAGCAGGCAGAAGCTGCCGGTGCTCGGCGGCGACGGCGTCGCCGACACGCAGGCGGGTGCACTTCAGGGCGGCTACGTCCTGTGGCAGCGCGACCCGTCGGCCGAGCCCGACGCGATCGTCGTGGCGACGGGCTCGGAGCTCTCGCTCGCCCTCGAGGCTGCACGGTCGCTCGACCTGAACGCGCGGGTCGTCTCGCTGCCCTGCTGGGAGCTGTTCGACACCCAGACCGACGCGTATCGGGACGACGTGCTCCCACCGTCCGTCACGGCCCGCGTCTCGGTCGAGGCGGGGATCACGTTCGGCTGGGAGCGATGGGTCGGCCCGGGCGGGGCGAGCGTCGGTGTCGACCGCTTCGGTGCGTCGGCGCCGGCGGAGCGCATCTATGCGGAGCTCGGCGTGACCGCGGAGGCGGTCGCGGACGCCGTGAGGCGCGTCGCCTGATGCAGGTCGCCCTCGGCTTCGACCATCGGGGCGTGCGCCTCCGCGACGCGGTCTTCGGCGCCGTCGAGAGCCTCGGGCACGAGGCTCTCGACCTCGGCGTGGACACCGACGCGGTTCGCGTCGACTACCCCGACGTCGCGAAGGCGGTCGCCGCGGCGATCCGGGACGACGGAGCGCAGCGGGGCGTCCTCGTCTGCGGCTCCGGCGTCGGCGCGTCGATCGCGGCGACCAAGATCTCGGGCATCCGCGCGGCGATCTGCCACGACTCGTACTCCGCCCACCAGGGAGTCGAGCACGACGACATGAACGTGCTCTGTCTCGGCTCCGAGATCGTCGGGCCGTCGCTTGCCGGCGAGCTGGTGCGGAGCTTTCTCACGGCGTCGTTCGTCGGCGAGGGACGCTATCTGGCACGGTTGGAGAAGGTCGAGGAGCTGGAAAGGATCTCCGCCCCCGAAAGCGAGGCACAGATATGAGCAAATCGAGGTTGCACGAGCTGAGCGCGCACGGGGTGAGCGTCTGGATCGACTCCCTCTCGCGCGAGATGCTGGAAACGGGCGAGCTCGCCCGCCTGATGGAGGAGGACGCCGTCGTCGGGGTCACGTCGAACCCGACCATCTTCCAGAAGGCCCTCGCGGAGGGATCCTGGTACGACGACCGGCTGCAGGCGGCGGCGCGGGAGACCGACGACCCGACCGAGCTGTTCCTCGCGCTCGCACAGGACGACATCCGCGAGGCCTGCGACCTGATGGCCCCGGTCTGGGAGCGCACGGGCGGCATTGACGGCTATGTCTCCCTCGAGGTCGACCCGAGGCTGGCGTACGACCGCGAGGGGTCGTTCGACCAGGCCATGCGCTTCCACGAGGAGGTCGACCGGAAGAACCTCTACGTGAAGATCCCGGGCACCCAGCCGGGCCTCGGGGCGATCGAGGACTGCATCGCGAAGGGCCGGTCGATCAACGTCACCCTGATCTTCTCCCTGGAGCGATACGCCGCGGTCGTCGAGGCGTACCTGCGCGGCCTCGAGCGGCTCGTCGCGGCCGGAGGCGATCCGGGCCCGGTGCTCTCCGTCGCGAGCTTCTTCGTCTCCCGCGTCGACACGGAGGCCGACCGAAGGCTGGAGCAGGTGGGCCAGCAGGACCTGCAGGGGCGGCTCGCGATCGCCAACGCGAAACTCGCGTACGAGCACTGGCGCGAGGCGTTCTCGGGCGACCGGTGGGCGTTCCTCGAGGGCAAGGGCGCACGGACGCAGCGCTGCCTCTGGGCGTCGACGTCGACCAAGAATCCCGCGTACCGCGACGTCCTCTACGTCGAGGAGCTGATCGGGCCCGACGTCGTGAACACGATGCCGGTCGAGACGGTCAGCGCCTTCCAGGATCACGGCGAGGTGCGCGACACCCTGGCGACGGGGCTCGACGAAGCGCACGCCCTGCTCGGGGAGCTGGCGGCTGCCGGAGTCGATTACGACGACGTCGTCGCGACGCTCGAGGACGAGGGCATACAGAAGTTCTCCGACTCGTTCGACGAGCTGCGCGAGGGCATCACCGCGAAGCTCGAGGTCGTCGCTCGCTGACGCGGGCAACGGCGGGACGTCCTTGGCCGCGAGGAACCCTCTCGAGCAGGGTCTGGGGGTCAGGCGACAGCCCGACCCCTGTGCGCTCGTCGTCTTCGGCGCCTCCGGCGATCTGACCAAACGCAAGCTCTTCCCTGCCCTCTACGCGCTCGCGTATCGGGGCCTCCTGCCAGAGCGCTTCGCCGTCGTCGGGGTCGCGCGCACCGAGCAGTCGACCCGGCAGTTCGTCACTTCGATGCGCAGGTCGGTGAAGGAGTTCGGGCGCGACCCGTTCCGGACCGACGTGTTCGAGTCGCTCGCGGCGGGCGTCCGCTACGTCGCCACCGACTTCGCCAACGACACCGGCGAGGACCTCGTCGGGTCAACGCTCGAGGAGCTCGACTCGGCGCGAGGGACGGGCGGCAACCGCCTCCACTATCTCGCCGTCCCGCCACAGGCGTTCGCCATGGTCGTGCGAGAGGTCGGCGAGCGCAGGGCGCGTGAGGGCTGGTCGCGGATCATCGTCGAGAAGCCGTTCGGGCACGATCTCCCGTCGGCGCGTGAGCTGACGGCGATGGTCAAGCGCTGGTTCGACGAGGACGACGTATTCCGCATCGACCACTACCTCGGCAAGGAGACCGTCCAGAACCTGATGGCGCTGCGGTTCGCGAACGGCATCTTCGAGCCGATCTGGAACCGCCAGATGGTCGACCACGTCCAGATCACCGTCGCCGAGTCGATGGGCATCGAGGGACGTGCCGGGTACTACGAGCGCGCCGGTGCGATCCGCGACATCTTCCAGAACCACCTGCTGCAGCTGCTCGCGCTGACCGCGATGGAGCCGCCGATCGACTTCACCGCCGATGCGGTGCGCAACGAGAAGGTGAAGGTGCTGCGGGCGATGCACACCCCGGGGCCGAAGTCCGTCGTGCGGGGCCAGTACGGGCGCGGCTGGGTCGAGGGCGAGGAGGTCGTCTCCTACCGGGAGGAGCCGGACGTCGATCCCCGCTCGATGACGGACACGTACGTCGCCGCCAAGCTTTACGTCGACAACTGGCGATGGGCCGATACGCCCTTCTACGTCCGTGCCGGCAAGCGGCTGGCGCGCCGTGAGACGACCATCGCGATTCAGTTCAAGCGGGCCCCGCATCCGCCCTTCGAGGCGATCGCCGGCGACGGGCTCCGGCCGAACGTGCTCCTGATCCACGTACAGCCGGACGAGGGCGTGTCGC
Organism: uncultured Actinomycetes bacterium; assembly: GCA_963793655.1. Classification (GTDB taxonomy): domain Bacteria; phylum Actinomycetota; class Thermoleophilia; order Gaiellales; family Gaiellaceae; genus Gaiella. The sequence continues at coordinate 54,135 of CAWCAV010000005.1, read as the reverse complement.
TCGCGATCGGCGCGAAGGTGCCCGGGGCGGGCATGTCGATCCGCACCGTGCACATGGACTTCCTCTACGGGGGCGCGTTCCGCGAGGGGGTGCCGGAGGCGTACGAGCGGCTGATCCTCGATGCGATGCTCGGCGACGCGACGCTCTTCACGCGGGAGGACGAGGTCGAGGAGCAGTGGAAGCTCGTGGACGCGATGGTCGGAGCCTGGGGACGCGAGCGGGAGACGTTCCCGGACTACGCGGCCGGCAGCTGGGGCCCCGCGCGCGCCGACGAGCTCCTCCACCGCGACGGCCGCTCGTGGCGGAGGCATTAGGGCCCGATGGGCGTCGTCGCTGACATCGAGCGCAAGCTGGCGCGCGAGCGCTGCCGGCAGGAAGCCGACGGCGATCCCGAGCTGCGGACGAGCACGATGACCCACGTCGTCTGGTGCCCGCCGCGCTGGCTGCCTCGCGCCAAGCGCGTCCTCGCCGGGCTCGCGGAGCGCCACCCCGCGCGGACGATCTTCCTCATCCCGGTCCCGGGCCGCTCGAGCGCCGTCGAGGCGAGCGCCGTCGTGCGCGACTTCGCCACCGGCGACGGCCGCGAGGTGCTGTCCGAGGTGATCGAGTTGCGCCTCCGCGGCGACGCCGCGCAGCATCCGGCCTCGATCGTGCTGCCGCTCCTCATCTCCGACCTGCCCGCCTTCTGCCGGTGGCGGGGCGAGCCCCACTGGGACGGGCAGGCCCTGGCCGAGATCTTGGACGTCTGCGACAGGCTCGTGGTCGACTCCTCGGAATGGCCCGGGATCCCGGGCGCCTATGCGGAGGTCGCACACCTATTCGAGCGGGTGGCCGTCTCGGATATCGCCTGGCGGCGGACGCTCGCGTGGCGGGTCGCGCTGGCGGCCTGCTGGCCGGGGATCAAGAGGGCCGAGCGCCTGCTGGTCGAGGGGCCTCGGGCCGACGCCCTCCTACTCGGCGGATGGCTTCGCTCGCGCCTCCGCCGGGACGTGGCCCTCACGCGCCGCAACGCCCCGTCGGTGACCTCGGTCCGGATCGACGGCGCTCCCGTCGTCCCGCCTCCGCACGCCGTTCCCTCGGGAAGCGATCTCCTCTCCGCCGAGCTCGACAGCCTCGCGCGCGACCCGATCTTCGAGGCTGCGGTCCGCGCCGCCAGCTCGTAGCGCGCGCTGCGCCCTTTCACCGGGCGCGCTCGGCCGACGCCACGGCGTCGAGCAACGTCTTGTGCAGATGGCCGTTCGAGGAAATCGCGCTTCCCCCGTCGATGCGGTGCTCCCCGGCGAAGTCGGTGAAGTCGCCGCCCGCCTCCTCCACGATCACCTGGACCGCTGCAAGGTCCCAGATCGAGACGCCGACTGCGTCGATCGCACCGTCGATAGCCCCCTCCGCGACCAGCATGTGGCTCCAGAAGTCGCCGTAGCCGCGCGCGTGCCACGCGCGTCCGACGAGTGACGGGAGCGGCTGCTCGAGCGCGAAGCTGAGGACGGCGTCCTCGGGCCTGTGCACCGCGGAGACGTGGACGCGATCGCCTCCGGCATGCGCACCGCTACCCCGTTCGGCCCACCAGCGCCGGTGGAGGGCGGGCGCAGAGACGACGCCGAGCGCGACCTGTCCGTCCTCCTCGAGCGCGATCAGCGTCGCCCACACCGGAATCCCGCGGGAGTAGTTGCGCGTGCCGTCGATCGGGTCGACGATCCAGCGGCGCCGCCCCGAGCCCGACGCACCCTGCTCCTCGCCCAGGATCGCGTCCCGGCGCCGTTCGACCCCCAGCATCGCCCGCAGCTCGTGCTCGACCGCCCGGTCGGCCTCCGTGACCGGCGTCCGGTCGGGCTTCGTCTCGACGACGAGGTCGCGGGCTCGGAAGCGCCCGAGCGAGATCGCGTCGGCCGCGTCGGCGAGCCGTAGCGCCAGCTCCAGGTCCGGGCTCACCCGCCGCCTGCTAGTCGACCTGGAGGTAGATCAGCGCGATGACGCACGCGCCGACGAAGAGCGCCACGAACACGCCGAAGAGCGCCAGTCCCAGGCGCATGTTCTTGCGCGCGAGCTCGGGCGAGAGCACTAGAGCACCACCGGGTCGATCGCCGCGGCGACGAAGAGCAGCGCGAGGTAGGCGAGGGAGTAGTGGAACAGGACGACCGCGTTCCGCTTGCTGGCGTCGGCCCGCAGGCGGTGGGCGAGGACCACGAACGTTCCGCCGAGGAGCGCTGCGGCCACCGTGTAGAGGGGGCCGAGCCAGATCCCGACCACGAGCGTGAACGCGACGAGCGCGATCGCGTAGAGGAGGATCTGGCGTGTCGTCTCCGCGTCGCCGCGGGTGCCGGGCAGCATCGGGACGTTCGCCGCCTGGTAGTGCTCCTTGATCATCAGCGCCAGCGCCCAGAAGTGCGGCGGCGTCCAGAGGAAGACGATCAGGAACAGCCACAGCGCGGGCAGCGCGAGGCTTCCGGTCGCAGCCGCGTAGCCGACGAGCGGCGGAACAGCTCCCGCAGCGCCGCCGATCACGATGTTCTGGTCGGTCGAGCGCTTCAGGTAGCCCGTGTACACGACCACGTAGAAGAGGTTCCCGAACAGCGCGAGCAGCGCCGTGAGCACGTTCACGGTCGAGGCGAGGAGGGCGAACGAGAGTGCGGAGAGGACAAGGCCGAACTCGAGCGCCCGCGGAGCGGGGACGCGACCCGACGCCACCGGCCGGGCGGCGGTCCGCGAGCCCATGAGCCGGTCGATGTCGCGGTCGATGACGTGGTTGAGCGCGCTCGCACCGCCGCAGGCCAGGGCGAGCCCGACGAGCATCGTCGTCAGCTCCACCGCGCCGGGCCATCCACCCGCGCCGACGAACATCCCGCCCGCGCCCGTGAGGAGCAGCAGCGACATGATCCGCGGCTTGGTGAGCGTCACGTAGTCGCGCCACGGGCCGAGAGGCAGGGGCTCCCCGCGGAACGACACGGCGAGCGTCACGAGCGCCGCGGCCAGCGCCGCGCCTGCGGAGGCGACGTGCAGCGCGACCGACCAGGGGGTGTCGAGCCACGCGACGAGCCCGCCCGTCGCGATTGCGGTCAGCATCGATCCGACGGCGACCGCTGCAGGGAGGACCAGACGGCGGTAGGAGACGATTGCTGCGACGAGCACGGCGACGAGGAGCGGCAGTGCCACGAGGGCGGCGCCCCAGTGTCCCCGGCCGAGCTCGAGGGCGGCGCTCACCACGACGAGTCCGGCCGCCGCGGCCGCGGCGAGCGTCGTCAGCCGCAGGAGCGGCCCGGGTGCGCGCTCGGTCCTCACACGGACCCCGACTCGCGCAGACGGCGGCGCAGGTCGTACAGCGGCCGGGGGCTCGTCACGTAGGGGACCTCGTCGAAGTTGTGCGCCGGTGGCGGAGATGTGGTGTACCACTCGAGCGTGTCACCCTGCCAGGGATCGTTCCCCGCCCGGCGCCCGTTGACGCTCTTTGCGATCGCCAGCAGGAAGCAGAGGAACCCGACGCCCATCACGTACGACCCGATGCTGGACATCATGTTGTAGGCCTCCCAGAGGCCGTCGTGGCGATAGGTGTAGATCCGCCGCGGCATGCCGAGCAGGCCGAGCAGGTGCTGCGGGAAGAACGTCAGGTTGAACCCGACGAAGACCAGGAGGAACGTCCACTTACCGAGCGTCTCCGAGAGCATGCGCCCGAAGATCTTCGGCCACCAGTAGAAGAGACCGCCGATGATCGCGAAGATCGAGCCGCCGAACAGCACGTAGTGGAAGTGCGCGACGACGAAGTACGTGTCGTGCACCTGCCAGTCGACGGGGAACGCGGCCAGGTAGATGCCCGAGAGCCCGCCGATCGTGAAGATGCTGACGAATCCGAGGGCGAAGAGCATCGGCGTGTCGAGTGAGATGTTCCCGCGCCACAGCGTGGCGAGCCAGTTGAAGATCTTCATCCCCGTTGGGACGGCGATCACCATCGATGCGAGCATGAACCAGATGTTCAGGTAGGTCGGCATCCCGACCGTGAACATGTGGTGCGCCCAGACGAGCATCGAGAAGAACCCGATCGCGACGGTCGACAGCGCGATCGCCTTGTAGCCGAAGATCGGCTTGCGCGCGAAGACGGGGAGGATCTCGGAGACGATCCCCATCGCAGGCAGGATCATGATGTAGACCTCGGGGTGGCCGAAGAACCAGAAGACGTGCTGGAACAGCACGGGCGATCCGCCCCTGTCGACGTTCTCGGGCCGGAAGAACTGGAACGTGTCCGGGAACTGGCGCTCGAGGAGGAGCAGCGTCAGGCCCGCCGAGAGGACGGGCAGGACGAGCAGCAGGAGCCAGGCGTAGACCTCGATCGACCAGACGAACAGGGGTATCCGCATCCACGACATCCCGCGGGTGCGCATGTTGTGGATCGTGACGATGAAGTTGATCGCCCCCGCCATCGACGAGAGCGTCATGATGTGGAGGGAGAGGATCCACAGGTCCTGGCCGTTCCCCTGTGCCGCGAGCGAGAGCGGCGGATAGGCCGTCCAGCCGGTGTTGGCGGCGCCTCCGGCTGCGAGGAACGAGAAGCAGAAGATAAGGCCGGCGAAGGCGTAGAGCCAGTACGAGAGCGCATTGAGGCGCGGAAACGCCATGTCCGGCGCGCCGATCATGAGCGGCACGAGGAAGTTGCCGAGGCCGGCCAGGATGGGGACGACGACGAAGAAGACCATCCCGGTCCCGTGCATCGTCACGACCTCGTTGTACGAGTCGCCCGTGACGACGCCGCCGTCGGGGCGCGCGAGCTGGGTGCGGATCAGGAGCGCGAGAAACCCGGAGAGCGCGAAGAACAGCCCGGAGGTGCCGATGTACAGGATCCCGATCCGCTTGTGGTCGACCGTGACGAGCCAGCTCGCGACCTTGCCGCGCTGCCAGGCGGGCACCTGTGCCCGAGGGACGTCAACCGCCAAAGTGCTCCTTCAGATAGTCGGTCACCGCGGTCAACTCCTCGGAGCTCCAGTCCTGTCCCACGGGCGGCATCAGGATGCCCCCCTTGCGCAGGAGCGTCTCGACCGCCTGCTCGTTCTGGACGATCACGCTGCCGGCGATGGGCCGCCCGTAGCCACCCTCGCCGTCGAGCCCGTGGCACTTCGCGCACGACCCGTCCCAGAGCTCCTCGCCGAGCGGCGAGGTGCCTGCCGTCTGCTGCTCTCTCCGCTGCGCGAGCCACGCGTCGAACTCGTCCGCGGGCATCACCTCGACGGTCGCGAGCATCTTGGCGTGGTAGAGGCCGCAGAGCTCGGCGCACTGACCCTGGAAGACGCCGGTGCGCTTCGCCGCGAACCACGTCTTGTTGACCCTCCCCGGGATCGCATCCATCTTCCCGCCGAGCGCCGGGACCCACCACGAGTGGATGACGTCCCAGTCCGGGGCCGTGACGTGGAGCTCCACCGTGCGGCCCTGGGGCGCGCGCATGCGGTCGACGGCGATCACGCCGTTCGGATAGCGGTACTGCCACGAGAACTGCGTGCCGACGACGTCGACGACGAGGTTCTGGCTCCCCGCGCTCGCGGCCGGGACGTCCTGGATCCCGGGCAGCTTCGCGAAGACGAAGGCCGCGATCGCGAACAGGATCACCACCGGGCCGACCGTCCAGGCGAGCTCGAGGCGGTTCGCGCCGTGGATCTGCGCTCCGTCGGCGTCCCTTGCCCGGTTCCGGCGTCGGTAGCGGATCACGAACGCGACGAGCAGGACCTCGACGAGCAGGAAGATCCCGAACACGAACGCCGAGATGAACAGGAAGCTCTGGTGGATGCCGTCCGCGTTCGGCGACTCGGGCGCGACCGGCGCGAACCCACCGTTGCCCGCAAGGGCCGTGGCGGTCGGAACGAGCAGCGCTACGAGCGCGCCCACGACGACGAGGCTGGCGTGCTTCGACCTCACAGCTGCGGGCATTCTATGAGCGTGAGCGACGAGCCGCGCCGGGAAACCTTCATCCGTTTGCCGCCGGACGTGCAGCGGCCGTTCCAGGTGTTCCTGAACGGGGTCGAGCAGCGGGAGGGCGTCGACTTCGTCGTGCGGGACGCAATGCTCGTGTTCCAGCGAGCGCTGGCGCGCGAGAAGGTCGGGGTTGGGCGCTGGACCTCGATGGTGCTCGGGATCGCCGGCTCGTACGGCAAGGACGACGCGGTCGACGTGGTGTACGAGCGCGACGGCCGGCCGGCCGTCGCCGCGAAGCTCCGTTTCGAGCAGATGCCCGACTAGCGTCGGGCATCTGCCAGCACCCGCCCGACGTCGCCCCTCGCCGATCCAACGGTCTGGGCCTCACACGCTGTCCCCTCACCGTGGGAGCTGTCCGGTGTGGATCGTCCGTCAGCGCCGATCCACCGCAACGTGAGCGCAACATCGTCGGAACGCTTCGCTAACGCAGCTTGAGGGTCTCCACACATCTCGGACGTTTTCTCCTGTGCGATGGCAATTCAGACCCCCATAGCCCCCTCCCGGGCCGAACGCGAGCGCGACGGCGTGACCTCGTGGCGCGTGGAGCGGCTGCTCGGGGCGGGATACGACGCCGAGGCCGCGCTCGTGCTCGCTCTCGACCGCGACGTCGACCTGCACCTCGCCGTCTCGCTCCTGGAGCGCGGCTGCCCGGCCGACACCGCGCTGCAGATCCTCTTCTAGGTTTCTAGACTCGGGCGCTCGCCTCGGCGGCGGCACGCAACCTGGCCGCGTGCGCGTCCGTGAGCTCCCCCGGCTCCAGGCGCCACTCCCAGTTACCGGCGCCGATCACCCCCGGCCGGTTCATCCGCGCCTCGCTGGAGAGGCCCAGCACGTCCTGGACGGGCACGATCGCGAGCGCGCTCCGCGACGAGAGCGCCCGCTCGATCAGGGGCCAGACGTCCCGCCTGCCGGTGAAACCGGCGAGCGTGTCCGTGTCGTGGGTCGACGTGTAGACGACCTGGTTCTCGCGATGGTTCTCGAGCCGGTGCGGGTTGTCGGCGGGGCCGGAGAACGACCACAGCAGGACGACCATCCCCGGGAAGCCGAGCTCGTCGCGCAGGGCGTGGACGTCCGGCGTGATCACCCCCAGGTCCTCGGCGATCACCGGGAGAGGCCCGAGCTCCGCGTCAGCCGCGCGGAAGAGCGCGGCGCCAGGCCCCCGGCACCACCAGCCGTCGCGAGCCGTCTCCGCCCCAGCGGCGACCGTCCAGTACGCCGCGAAGCCGCGGAAGTGGTCGATCCGGAACACGTCGACGAGCGCCAGCACGCGCCGCATCCGCTCGATCCACCAGCGGTAGCCCGTCCGCGCCATGGCGTCCCAGTCGTAGAGCGGGTTGCCCCACAGCTGGCCGAGGTCGTTCAGCCCGTCCGGAGGCGCCCCCGCGACGACCTCGTCGAGCGGCAGGAAGAGCTCGGGATGCGTCAGGTGGTCGCAGCCGTCGACCGCGACGTAGATGGGGACGTCCCCGATGATCCGCACGCCGCGCTCGGTCGCATGCGCCCGCAGAGCGCGCCACTCGCGCTCGAACCGCACCTGCGCCTCCACCGCGCCCGGTCCCGCGAACGCCGCCCATTCATCGATCCACACCCGCTCGCGCACCCGGAAGCGGCGCGACCTCGGTCGGCTCTACCGGCGCGCACGGGTCGGCGAGGAGCCCGCCCCAGCTCGCGAACGCCGAGGCCGACGCGTACGGCGAGCCGAACTCGTCGGGCGGGTTCAGCGGCAGGACCTGCCACCAGCGGGCTCCGGCGGCCGCGAGCCAGTCGACGAACGCGAACGCCTCCGGCCCGAGACGGCCCCCGGGGAGCGACGTCGGATGGAGCTGCACTCCCAGTGATCGTTCCAGGCGCACGCCGGACTGTTTACCGTGTGCCGCGGGTGCCTGCCGAACGGATCACCATCTCCGAGGTCACGCCGCAGGTCGATTGCGGCCGCTGGCCCGCGAAGGCCTGTGTCGGCGACCGCGTGGAGGTCGCGGCAACCATCGTCCGCGACGGCCACGAGACCCTGCGGGCGGTCGTCCGCTACCGCCGGCCGAAGGGCCGCTGGCGCGAGGCGCCGCTGGCCGCGCTCGGCAACGACCGCTTTGCGGGCTCGTTCGAGGTCGACGCGATCGGCCGCTGGAAGTTCGAGATCGAGGCCTGGGTCGACCACCACGCCGGGTGGCTCGACGAGCACGACCGCAAGGTCGCCGCGGGCCAGGCGGACCTGAGCGGCGAGCTCGCCGAGGGCGCCGCGTTGTTCGGGCCGGGAACCGTCGACGAGTGGCGGCGCTCGGCCGCCCAGCTCGGCGACCGCGAGCGGCACGGCGCGGCGCGGAGCACCGCGTTGGAGGTCGACGTCGAGCGGGAGCGCGCGCGGGCGGGCGCCTGGTACGAGCTGTTCCCGCGCTCGTGGGGCGGCCTGGCGGGCGTCGCGCGCGTCGTCCCCGAGCTCGCCGAGCTCGGGTTCGACGTCCTCTACCTCCCTCCGATCCACCCGATCGGCCGGACGAACCGGAAGGGGCGCAACAACGCCGAGCGGGCCGCGCCCGGCGACGTCGGGAGCCCGTGGGCGATCGGCGCCGCGCAGGGGGGCCACGGGTCGATCGACCCGGAGCTCGGCACCGAGGCCGACCTCGTGGCGCTCGTCGCGGCGCTCCGGGGCCAGGGCATGGAGCTCGCGCTCGACCTCGCGCTCCAGATGTCACCCGACCACCCGTGGCTCGCGGAGCATCCGGACTGGTTCCAGCACCGCCCGGACGGGTCGCTCAAGTACGCAGAGAACCCGCCCAAGCGCTACCAGGACATCCACAACCTCGATTGGGAGACGCGAGACCGGAAGGGGCTCTGGAAGGCGATCCTCGACGTCGTCCTCGGCTGGTGCGACGCCGGCGTGACCGTGTTCCGTGTCGACAACCCGCACACCAAGCCCGTCCCGTTCTGGGAATGGCTGATCGGGGAGGTGCGCAAGCGCCACCCGGAGACCGTCTTCCTGTCCGAGGCCTTCACGCGCCCGACGATGATGACCCTGCTCGCGAAGGCCGGGTTCTCGCAGTCGTACACGTACTTCACCTGGAAGAACACGAAGTCCGAGCTCGTCGGCTTCGTCGAGGAGCTCCGCTCCTGGTCGGGCTTCCTGCGTCCGAACCTGTGGCCCAACACACCCGACATCCTGCATGCGACGCTCCAGACCGGCGGGCGTCCGGCGTTCGAGCTCCGGCTGGTGCTCGCCGCGACCCTCTCGCCGAGCTACGGGATCTATTCCGGGTACGAGTCCTGCGAGAACGTGCCCGTCCGGGCGGGGAGCGAGGAGTACATCGACTCGGAGAAGTACGAGGTGCGCGAGCGGCGCCTCGACGGGCAGCTGCTGCCGCTCGTCCTTCGGCTCAACGAGATCCGGCGCGCGCACCCGGCGCTCACGGGGGCGGGCATGGAGCGGCTCACCTGGCTGGAGACCGAGACCGACCACCTGCTCGCCTACGCGCGGGCGCTCGGGGACGACGTCGTCCTCGTCGTCGTCAACCTCGACCCGTTCGCCGTCCACGACGGCGTCTGCGTGATCCCTCCCGGTCTCGGGCTCCCGGAGCGGTTCGAGGTCGTCGACGGGCTGACGGGCGAGAGGTACGCCTGGAGCGAGCGGAACTACGTCCGTCTCGGGCCGGGGAAGTCCCACGTCCTCGAGGTACAGCGGTGATGCTGCCCGGCGCCGCGGGGGCAGTTGCGACCGCGAAGCGGGCGCGTTCAGACATCTGCCCCGCCTGCAGGGCGGGGATCAAGCCGCAGGATTCGGCTCCTGCCGAATCCTGCTTGGCGGGGAAGACATGAGCGGGGCGGAGCACTGGTTCGAGTCGCAGCCGGATTGGTTCAGGACGGCTGTCTTCTACGAGCTGCACACGCGGGCGTTCTTCGACTCGTCCGATGACGGGATGGGCGACTTCCGCGGGCTCCGGCAGAAGCTCGACTACCTCCAGTGGCTCGGGATCGACTGCATCTGGCTCCTGCCGTTCTACCCCTCGCCGCTTCGCGACGGCGGCTACGACGTGTCGGACTTCCTCTCGGTCGCCCCGGAGTTCGGCACCCTCGACGAGTTCGCTGCGTTCGTCGAGGCCGCCCACGAGCGCGGGATGCGGGTCATCACCGACTTCGTGATGAACCACACCTCCAGCGAGCACCCCTGGTTCCAGGAGTCCCGTCAGGACGCGGAAAACCCGAAAGCCGACTGGTACGTCTGGTCGGACACCGTGCACCGGTACGAGGACGCGCGGATCATCTTCGTCGACAGCGAGCAGTCGAACTGGACGTACGACCCCGTACGAGGCGCCTACTTCTGGCACCGCTTCTACCACCACCAGCCGGACCTCAACTACGAGAACGCGGAGGTGGGGAACGCGATCATCGACGCACTCCGCTTCTGGCTCGACCTCGGTCTCGACGGGTTCAGGCTCGATGCGGTCCCCTACCTGTTCGAGAAGGAGGGGACGAACTCCGAGAACCTCCCCGAGACACACGTCTTCCTGAAGCGCGTTCGCGCGGAGATCGACGCGGCGTATCCCGACCGGGTGCTGCTCGCGGAGGCGAACCAGTGGCCCGAGGACGTCGTCGACTACTTCGGCGACAGCGACGAGTGCCACATGGCGTTCCATTTCCCCGTGATGCCGCGGATGTTCATGGCCTTGCGGCGCGAGGAGGCCCGCCCGATGGTCGAGATCCTCGACCGCACCCCCACGCTCCCCGAGCACTGCCAGTGGGGCCTCTTCCTTCGCAACCACGACGAGCTGACGCTCGAGATGGTCACCGACGAGGAACGGGACTACATGTACACCGAGTACGCGAAGGACCCCAGGATGAAGCTCAACCTCGGGATCCGTCGCCGGCTCGCGCCACTGCTCGACGGCGGGCGCGACGAGATCGAGCTGATGCACGCAATCCTGTTCTCGCTGCCCGGGTCGCCGGTCCTGTACTACGGCGACGAGATCGGGATGGGCGACAACGTCTACCTCGGCGACCGCGACGGCGTCCGAACGCCGATGCAGTGGACGGGAGACCGGAACGGCGGCTTCTCGCGCGCCGACTTCGCGCAGCTCTACCTGCCGCCGCTGATGGACCCCGTGTTCGGCTTCCAGGCCGTCAACGTGGAGGCGCAGCTCCGCTCGCCGACGTCGCTCCTCCGCTGGCTGCAGCGATTCGTCGCGCTGCGCAAGGAGCACCCGGTGTTCGGGCTCGGGACGTACGAGACGCTCGAGACGTCGAACGCGCGCGTGTTCGCCCATCTCAGGCAGCACGACCGCGACACGGTCCTGTGCGTCCACAACCTCGCCCGATCTGCCCAGGCTGTCGAGCTCGACTTGTCGCGCTTCCGCGACCGCACGCCGATCGAGATGACGGGGCGGACCGCGTTCCCGCCGGTCGGCGACCTGCCTTACCTGCTCACGTTCGGGCCGCGCGGCTTCTTCTGGTTCCTCCTGCCCGAGGAGGAAGCGGATGCGTGACCCGCGGACGATCGCGAGCGACGATCTGCTGGGGCTGGTCTCGGACGCCCGCTGGTTCGCCGCCAAGGGGCGCGCGCTGGAGAGCGCCGAGGTGGTCGGCGTCCCGGTCGAGGACGGGCCCGTGGCGCTCGCGATCGTCGAGGTTCGCTTCGCCGCCGGGACGCACGAGCACTACCTGGTCGCCCTCGGGGACGACGACGACGTGGTCGACGTGCTGGAGCGCCACGAGGTCGCGGCGCGCCTGGCGTCGCTCGCCGGAGTGCCGGCGGAGGGGGCCCGCGTGAGGCGGTTCGGCGTCGAGCAGTCGAACAGCTCCGTCGTGCTCGACGAGCTGCACGTGCTGAAGCTGTACCGGCGGCTCGAGGCCGGCCCGAACCCCGAGCTCGAGGCGCTTCGCGCACTCGGCGCGAGGCGGTTCGCCAACGCGCCCAGACTCGAGGGCGCGCTCGAGACCACGGGGCCGCCGGTCGAGACGGCGCTGGCCTCGGTGACGGCGCTCGTGCCGTCGCTCGGCGGGGGCTGGGAGCTGACGCTCGACTCGTTCGCCGACGACGCCTCGTGGCTCCCCGAACGCGCCTGGCGCCTCGGGGAGGTGACCGCCTCCCTGCATGCAGCGCTGGCGGCGAACGACGCCGACCCATCCTTCGCGCCGGAGGAGCCGAGTGGTGAGGCGCTTGGGCTGCTCGCCGCTGCGATCGACGAGGAGATCGCGACGACGTTCTCCTCGCTCCCCGAGGACGACGCGCTCGGCGCCGTCGCGCATCGATCCGAGGACCTCCGCGACCTCCTTCAGGAGCTGGTGGGCGCGGGCCCCGCGGGCCTCGCAATCCGGACGCACGGCGACTACCACCTCGGCCAGGTGCTCTGGACGACCGACGGCGACTGGGTCGTGATCGACTTCGAGGGAGAGCCGGCTCGCTCGCTCCCGGAGCGCAGGCGCAAGCGCTCGCCGCTCCGCGACCTGGCGGGCATGACCCGCTCGTTCGCCTACGCCGCCGACGCGGCGATCCTGCTCCGGGGGGCGGAGCCGCCCACCGGCTGGCTGGAGGCGTGCCGCGACGGGTTCCTGGACGGCTACCTCTCCGTCTCGGACGAGCGCCTCCTGCCCCCGAGCCGCAGCGGGTTCGACCGCCTGCTCGCGCTGTTCGAGCTCGAGAAGCTCGTGTACGAGCTGCGCTACGAGGCGCGGAACCGACCCGATTGGGTGTCGATCCCGGTCGTCGGGCTGTTGCGCATGCTCGAGGCGCCGGCATGACGGCTCCGGGCGAGCTCGACCTCCACCTGCTCGGCGAGGGCCGCCACGAGCGCCTCTGGGAGCAGCTCGGGGGGCACGCGCTCGACGACGAGGCCGGCGCGCGGTTTGCCGTGTGGGCGCCGAACGCACGGTCGGTCTCGGTCGTCGGGGACTGGAACTTCTGGAGCGAGGGCGCCGATCCGCTCGAGCCGCAGGCGTCGTCGGGCGTGTGGGCCGGCGTCGCGCCGAATGCGCGTGAGGGCCACGCGTACAAGCTTGCGGTGCGCGGCGCCGACGGTGTGTCCCGGGTCAAGGCCGACCCCTTTGCGTTCCGGGCAGAGGCGCCCCCCGCCACCGCGTCGGTCCTGTACCGCTCGCGTTACACCTGGACCGACGCGGAGTGGCTGGCGCGACGTGCGGCGGCGAATCCTCTCGCCTCTCCGATGTCGGTGTACGAGGTGCATCCCGCCTCGTGGCGGCAGGGCCTCGGGTGGCGCGACCTCGCGGACGAGCTCTGCGAGCACGTGGTGGAGCTCGGCTTCACGCACGTCGAGCTGATGCCGGTCATGCAGCATCCGTATGGGCCCTCGTGGGGCTACCAGGTGACCGGGTACTTCGCCCCGCAGGCGACGCTGGGCGAGCCGGACCACCTGCGGGAGCTCGTCGACCAGCTCCACCGGCACGGGATCGGCGTGCTGCTCGACTGGGTGCCCGCCCACTTCCCGCGCGACGAGTGGGCGCTCGCCCGCTTCGACGGCACGGCGCTGTACGAGCATGCGGACCCGCGGCGCGGCTCGCACCCCGATTGGGGGACGCTCGTCTTCAACTACGCGCGCCACGAGGTGCGCAACTTCCTCCTCGCGAACGCCCTCTACTGGCTGGAGGAATTCCATGCCGACGGCCTCCGGGTCGACGCCGTCGCGTCGATGCTCTACCTCGACTACTCGCGCGAGCCCGGCGAGTGGGTGCCGAACCGCTACGGCGGCAGGGAGGACCTCGAGGCGGCGTCGTTCCTGCGCGAGCTCAACGCGGTCGTCCACGGCGCGCACCCCGGCGTCGCGATGATCGCGGAGGAGTCGACGGCGTGGCCGGGCGTCTCCCGGCCGACCGACGGCGGAGGGCTCGGCTTCACGTTCAAGTGGAACATGGGCTGGATGCACGACACGCTCGACTACGTCGCCCAAGAGCCCGTGCACCGGCGGTGGCACCACGACGAGCTGACCTTCTCGCTCGTCTACGCGTGGGACGAGAACTTCGTCCTGCCCCTCTCGCACGACGAGGTCGTGCACGGCAAGGGCCCGCTTCTCCGCAAGATCCCGGGCGACGAGTGGCAGCAGTTCGCGACATTGCGGGCCCTCTACGGGCACATGTGGGCGCATCCGGGCAAGCAGCTCCTCTTCATGGGCGGCGAGATCGGCCAGGGCACCGAGTGGTCGCAGGCAGGGTCGCTCGACTGGTACGTCCTCGACTATCCGCTCCACGAGGGGGTGCGCCGCTGCGTGGCCGACCTCAATCACGCGTACCTCGCCGAGCCGGCCCTCTGGGAGGTCGACTTCCGGCCCGAGGGGTTCGAGTGGCTCGTCGGCGACGCGCGCGAGGACAACGTCCTCGCCTACGCCCGGTTCTCGGCCGACCGGTCACGCGTGCTCGTCTGCCTGGTCAACTTCTCCCCGGTCGTCCGCCACCACTGGCGCGTGCCGCTGCCGGTCGCGGGGCCTTGGCGCGAGGTCGTCAACACCGACGCGGTGGAGTACGGCGGGTCGGGCGTGGGGAACCTCGGCGACGTGCGGGCCCTCGACGAGCCGCTACACGGCCGGCCCTTCTCCGCGGGGCTGACCCTGCCGCCGCTCGCTGCGGTCTGGCTCGTGCCGAACGTCTCCGCACCCGCGGGTTAGCTTGCATCGTCTCGGACGTTCGCCTCGAGCGTGGCGAGGGTGCTGCGCGTCGTGTCGAGCTCCGGCTGCGTCAGTCCGCCCGTCAGCCTCCGGTTGAAGCGGATCACGACCTCGAGCAGCTTCTCGTGCAGGGCCACGCCTGCGGCGGTCGGCTCGACCTGCACCGCGCGGCGATCGTCCGGATGCGGGGTCCGCCGCACCAGGCCTGCGCCCTCGAGCTGGTCGAGGTGGCGTGTCAGCGTCGGGCCCTCGATCCCGACGAGGCGCGCGAGCTGATGCTGGGAGGAGGGGGCGCCGCCGTGGAGCGACGAAAGGACCAGCCAGACGGGCAAGGAGCCACCCGCCTCCGCCAGCGCGTCGTTGAACGCACGCCCGACGATCTTGGACGTCCTTGCAAGCTGTAGTCCGATCGGGACGCCCTTTGGTCTCATGCCACATCCTACCGCGGTTGCTTTTGAGACTAATTAGTAGTATACTAATAATTAGTCTACGAAAGGATTGTCGTAATGGGACCGCAGCTTCTCCTGCACGAGACGGCCGGCTGGCACTGGTGGTTCGCGCCGTTCTGGATCCTCTTCTGGGTCGCGCTGGTCGTCGTCGTCCTCAGGTTCGCGCCGTGGCGTAGCCGCCGCGATCGCCGGGTCGACGCGCACTCGATCCTGGCGGAGCGGTTCGCCCGCGGCGAGATCGACGCGGCCGAGTACGCCTCCCGGCGGGACGTCCTGAGCCAGTAGCGTAGGCCGGGTGCCAGCCGACAACAGCATCGTCGTCGACCGGCTCGTCCGCGAGTTCAGAAGGGCCCGCGGGCGGTCGACGGGATCGACCTCGACGTCGCGCCGGGCGAGATCTACGGCTTCCTCGGGCCGAACGGCGCGGGCAAGTCGACGACCGTGCTGATGCTGACGACGCTGCTGCCGCCGACCGCCGGGAGCGCGCGGGTCGGCGGGCTTCGACGTCGTCAAGCGAGGGCCCGCAGGTGCGCGCGCGCGATCGGCGCCGCGCTCCAGGAGGCCGCGCTCGACCCGCTGCTGACCGGCCGCGACCACCTGCGCCTCCAGACGATGCTGCAGGGCATCCCGCGGGCCGAGCGCGTGACGCGGACGACGAGCTGCTCGAGCGCGTCGGCCTCGACCGACGCGGCCGACCGCAAGGTCGGCGGCTACTCGGGCGGCATGAAGCGCCGGCTCGACCTCGCGCTCGCGCTCGTCCACCGCCCGCGGCATCCTCTTCCTCGACGAGCCGACGACCGGCCTCGACCCGCAGAGCCGCACCGCGCTCTGGGAGGAGGTCGGCGCGGCTGGCGCAGCGAGGACGGCGTCACCGTCTTCCTGACCACCCAGTACCTCGAGGAGGCCGACGTGCTCGCCGACCGGGTCGGGATCATCGACCACGGCCGGATCGTCGCCGAGGGCACGCCGGCGGCGCTGAAGGCCGAGATCGGGCGGCCGAGCGTCGCAGGCGCTCCCGGCCCGACCCGGCGAGCGAGCGACGCATCGCTCGCATCCTGCGAGCGGTTCGGCGAGCCGCTGCCGCCGACGGGCGAGACGGAGCGTCGCGGTGCGGCTCGCGCGAAGGCGCCTCGGCCTCGCGGACGTCGTCCGCGCGCTCGACGCGGAGGGGCTCGCCGTCGCCGACATCGAGCTCCACGCGCCGACGCTCGACGACGTCTTCCTCGCGAAGACGGGCCGCTCGCTCGAGGGCGCGGGCGAGAGCGAGCGCGGAGGCGGAGGACGAGGCGCGCCGATCCGGCGATCGTGCAGCGATGACCGTCGCCGCGACGCAGGTCGGCGCGGTCGCGCAGCGCTCGGTCCGTGCGCACGCTGCGCCAGCCGGCGACGCGATCGTCTCGCCGCTCGTCTTCCCGTCGCTGCTCCTGCTGGTCAACTCGGGCGGCCTCAAGGCCGTCGACCGCGCTGCCCGGGTTCCCGACCGACTCGTTCCTCGCCTTCGCGCTCGCCGTCCCGTTCATCCAGGGCGCGCTGTTCGCGACGATGAACGCCGGCACCGACCTCGCGCGCGACATCCAGACCGGCTTCCTCAACCGGCTCGCGCTGACCCCGATGCGCGGCTCGGCGCTGCTCGCGGGCCAGCTCGCGCGGCGATCGTCGTGCTCGGCGTCGTCGCAGGCGGTCTTCTACCTCGCCGTCGGGCTGCTGCTCGGCGTCGACTTCGAGGCCGGGCTCGGCGGGCGTCGCCCGTGCTCCTCGTGCTTCGCGGCGCTCGTCGCGCTCGGCTTCGGCGCGCTCGGCTCGTTCCTCGCGCTGCGCACCGGCTCGGGCGAGGCGTGCAGGCGCTCTTCCCGGTCCTCTTCGTCTTCCTCTTCATCTCCTCGATGAACACGCCGCGCGACCTGATCGCGGTCGACTGGTTCCGGTTCCTCGCGACGATCAACCCGGTCTCGTACCTGATCGAGTGCGTCCGCAGCCTGATCATCGACGGGCTGGGACGCGGAGGCGCTCGCGCTCGGGTTCGGCATCGCGGCGGTGATCTGCGTCGTCGCGCTCGTCGCTCGCCGCGCTGGGCCCTCGCGCCGAGGATGGCGCGCACGTGAGCGGGTCGGGGTCTGGCCGGTCGCGCAGGGCGTCGCCTGGCGCACGATCAAGAACGTCGTCACGAACCCGTCGCTGCTCCTGCCGTCGCTGCTCTTCCCGCTGTTCTTCTTCACCGCGTTCGCGGGCGGGCTGTCCCAGGTCGCAGACGTCGCCGGGCTTCGACTTCGCGGACGGCTACACGGCCTTCCAGTTCGTGTTCGTGCTGCTCCAGTCGGCGGCGTTCGGCGGCGTCTTCACCGGCTTCGGCGATCGCCCGCGACTTCGAGGGCGGCTTCGCCCGCCGGCTGCTGCTCGCGGCGCCGAACCGCAGCGGCATCGTGCTCGGCTACGCGCTCGCCGCGCTCGCTCCGCTGGACGATCGTCGCGGTCGCGGTCTCACGTGGTCGCGCTCGTCGCCGGCATGGAGGTCTGCGGCGACCCGGTCGACCTCGTCGGCCTGTACTCGCTCGCCCTGCTCGTCAACGTCTGCGGCTTCATGTGGGCCGCCGGGATCGCGATGCGCTTCCGCACGATCCAGGCCGGCCCGCTGATGCAGATGCCGGTCTTCCTCCTCCTCTTCTTCGCGCCGGTCTACGTGCCGCTCGCCCTGCTCGCCGGCGCGATGCACGCCGTCGCGATGCTCAACCCGATCACGTACGTGCTCGAGGCCGGCCGCAGCCTCATCTCCGGCGACGCCGGACGCAGGTCGCGCTCGGCGTTCGCTCTCGCCGCTCGCTGCTCGCCGGTGCGCTCGTGCTCTGGGCCTTCCGCGGGCTGCGGCGTGCCGAAGCCGCGGGCTGACCGGCCTCGCGGTGAGCCGTCTGGGCCCGTGGATACGGTGCCTCGGTGAGTCGCACGACCTGGCCCGGAGCGCCGTTTCCGCTCGGCCCCACCTGGGACGGCGACGGGACGAACTTCTCGCTCTTCAGCGAGAACGCGCGAGCGCGTCGAGCTCTGCCTGTTCGACGAGACGGACCACGAGGAGCGCGTCGAGGTGCGCCAGCTGACGGCGCACAACTGGCACGTCTACCTCCCGGGCGTCGGCCCGGGACAGCGCTACGGCTACCGCGTCGACGGCCCGTGGGATCCGACGGCCGGCCACCGCTTCAACCCGGCGAAGCTGCTGATCGACCCGTACGCGAAGGCGATCGAGGGCCCGATCGGGTTCGGGCGTGCCCGGACCCTCGCGTACGCGCCCGGCGAGGAGGACGTGCGCGACACCGAGGACTCCGCGCCTGCGATCCCGACGTTGCGTCGTGATCGACGGCGTCGTTCGACTGGGAGGGCGACGTCCGGCTCAACCGGCCCTGGGCCGAGACGGTGATCTACGAGCTGCACGTCAAGGGGTTCACCAAGCGGATGCCGGGCGTGCGCGAGGACCTGCGGGGCACCTACGCCGGCCTCGCCTCGGAGGCGGCGATCGACTACCTCCGTCGACCTCGGGGTCACCGCGGTCGAGCTGCTGCCGGTGCACCACATCGCCGACGAGCACTTCCTCGTCGGCGCGGGGGCTCTCGAACTACTGGGGGTACTCGACGATCGGCTTCCTCGCGCCGCACGCGGGGTACGCCGCGACCGGGACGCGCGGCGAGCAGGTGCGCGAGTTCAAGGGAATGGTCAAGGCGCTCCACCGCGCGGGGATCGAGGTGATCCTCGACGTGGTCTACAACCACACGGCCGAGGGCAGCCACCTCGGGCCCGACGCTCTCGTTCAAGGGCGTCGACAACGCCGCGTACTACCGGCTCGTGCCGGACGACCCGCGGCACTACATGGACTTCACGGGCACCGGGAACTCGCTCAACCCCGTCAACCCCTCGGTGCTGCGGCTGATCATGGACTCGCTGCGGTACTTCGTGACGGAGTGCCATGTCGACGGCTTCCGCTTCGACCTCGCGTCCGCGCTCGCGCGGGAGCTCTACGACGTCGACCGGCTGTCGGCGTTCTTCGACGTGATCCACCAGGACCCGGTCCTCTCGCAGGTGAAGCTGATCGCCGAGCCGTGGGACGTCGGTCCCGGGCGGCTACCAGGTCGGGAACTTCCCGATCCTCTGGTCCGAGTGGAACGGCATGTACCGGGACACGATGCGCGACTTCTGGCGCGGCAACACGGCTGTCGCCGAGTTCGCGCGGAGGTTCACCGGCTCGAGCGACCTGTACCAGTCGGACGGCCGCCACCCGTCCGCCTCGATCAACTTCGTCACCTGCCACGACGGCTTCACGCTCCGCGACCTCGTCTCCTACGACCGCAAGCACAACGAGGCGAACCTCGAGGAGAACCACGACGGCTCGGACGACAACCGCTCGTGGAACTGCGGCGTCGAGGGCGAGACCGACGACCCGGAGGTGAACGAGCTACGGGATCGCCAGATGCGCAACGTGCTCGCCACGCTGCTGCTCTCGCAGGGGACGCCGATGCTGCTCGCCGGCGACGAGCTCCGTCGCACCCAGCAGGGGAACAACAACGCGTACTGCCAGGACAACGAGCTCGTCGTGGGTCGACTGGGAGCTCGACGACCGGACGCGGGCGCTCCTCGAGTTCACCAAGCGGCTCCTCCGCGCTCCGCGCCGAGCACCCGGTGTTCCGCCGGTCGGCCTTCCTGACCGGGGAGGAGCGCCAGGGCTCCGGCGCCCCCGACGTCTGGTGGTTCCGGCCCGACGGGCGGCGGATGACACAGGCCGACTGGTCGCGCGGCGACGCCTTCGCGCTCGGCGCGTTCCTCAACGGGGCCGAGATCCCGACGCTCACGCCGAACGGGGAGCCGGTCGACGACGACTCCTTCATCGTCCTCTTCAACGCCTGGCACGAGCCGGTCACGTTCGTCCTGCCGCCCGCTCGCTTCGGCCGCCGCTGGGCGCACGAGCTCTGCACCGCGGAGCCGGAGCTCGCACCCAACGGCACGACTCTCGCCGCCCGGGCGGAGGTGCCGCTCCGGGGTCGCGCGCTCAGGGTGCTGCGCCGCGTCGGCTGACCGTCGGGCGCTCTACGCCCCGTTACGGACCGGTGGTGGCAAGCCCGCGAGCCCGGGTTGCGCTCAACTCCCGGCGGGCGGGGGCTGCTTCAGGACGCGCAGGCAGACATCGACGACGCCTGGATCGAACTGCGTGCCCGCAGCGCTCACGAGCCGGCGGAAGGCCTCCTCGACAGGCAGCGCCTCACGGTACGGGCGGTCGGTCGTCATCGCGTGGAAGGCGTCGCAGGCGAAGATGATCCTCGCCTCGAGCGGGATCTCCTCGCCCCGGAGGCTGTCCGGGTAGCCGAGCCCGTCGTAGCGCTCGTGGCAGGCGCGGACGATCGGCCGCACGGCCGCGAGCTGGTCGATCGGTGCCAGGATCCGCTCGCCGAGCTCGGGGTGTCGCTCGATCATCGAACGCTCCTCCGTCGTCAGCGGACCGGGCTTCATCAGGATCGACGCCGGGATCCCGATCTTCCCGATGTCGTGGAAGAGCGCGCCGAGCTCGACGCGCTTCAGCTCCACGTCGTCGAGGCCGAGCTCGCGGCCCACCTCGATCGCCGTGTCGCAGATCCAACGGGCGTGCGACGAGGTGTACGAGTCCTTGGCCTCGAGGGCGTTCGCGAGCGCCTCGACCGTCGAGAGAAACGTCCGCTCGAGCGTCGCGAAGCTCCCGGCGTTCGTGATCGCGAGGCGTGCCTGGCTGGCGATCCCGGCGAGCAGCTCGAGCTCGCGCGACCGCACGACCGACTCGGCGGCGACGGCGAGCGCCGCGAGGCCCTGGTCGAGGGGGATGAACGCCACCGCGTGGGGGCTGCTCGCCACTCTCGGGCAGAGCGAGTGCGCGAGCAGCGCCGTCTCGTCGGCAGAGGTGACGAACGGCGCGCCGCGGGTCGCGAAGCGCGCGACGAGGTCGGGCGGCATCAGGCGTCCCTGGACGGCCGTGTACGCGGGGTCGCCGACCGCTGCGCCGCAGATCGAACCCGCCGTCATGTGTCGGCAGCCAGATCGAGCAGCGCTGCGATCCCATGATCCGCGCGGCGCCGCGGACGACCTGCCGTAGCACGCCGTCGAGGTTCGTCACCGCCGACAGCTCGCGCGTGAGCTCGAGCAGCGCCTTGGCGCTCTCGGCCTCTCGGCGCTGCGACTCGTAGAGCCGTGCGTTGACGAGCGCCACGGAGACGTGGCCCGCGAGCACCTCGAGCAGGCGCAGGTCGTCCGAGTCGAACTGGTCGAGCCCGAGCTTCGAGACGACGATGACGCCCACCACGGTCGCCCCGTAGCGGAGCGGCACCGCGAGGAGCGACTCCTCGATCTGCGGCGGTCCCGCGGATCCGCAGGCCGATCCCGCAGTTCGCCGCGTCGCCGGTCAGGAAGGGCTCCCCCGTCAGCGCGACGTGGCCCGTGACACCCTCGCCGACACGGGTCTGCGAGCACGTCCATCGCCGATCCCGAGGCGGTCAGGTCGCCCCGGAACGCGACCGGGCGCAGGTCGTCACCGTCGCGGACGAACACGCGGCAGTTGTGGTAGTCGATCAGCAGGCGGAGCTCGTCGGCGATCGTCGCGCCGATCTCCGACGACGTCGTTGAGCCGGCTGAGCTTCGTCGAGACGCCGTGGAGCATCTTGAGGTGCGCGATCGAGCGAAACTCGGCGCGCCGCGAGGCGACGCTTTCGACGGGACGCTCGCGGCCGCCCTCCTGGAAGACGACGATCTGCCCCTTCCCCCGCGCCTTCGCGGTCATCATCGCGACCTCGGCGCAGGCCACGAGCTCACGCGGGTTCGCCGCGTGGTCAGGCCCGGAGGCGATGCCGACCGACAGGCTCACGGGGCCGACGGGGCCGAACTCCGTGAAGGCGACGTGCTCCTGGACCCGCTCGGCGAGCCGGAACGCGTCCGCGAGCCCGCTCGTGGGCGCGATGATCGCGAACTCCTCGCCGCCGATCCGGCAGACGCAGTCGCTCGACCGCACCGACGACACCAGGATCCCCGCGACCTCCGACAGCACGTGGTCGCCGGTCGCGTGGCTGTAGACGTCGTTGACGCGCTTGAAGTCGTCGAGGTCGAGCATCACGAGCGCGACGGACGTCTGGTCGGCCGACGCCTCGACGAGCTCCTGGCGCAGCCGCTCGTGGAACGCACGGTGGTTCCAGAGCCCGGTCAGCGGGTCGGTCTGGGCCTGGCGCTCGAGCGACGCGCGGATGTGCGCGTTGTCGACCGCGAGGGCGGCCGCGTCGCCGAAGCGGACGGCCAGCAGGAACTCGTCCTCGGTGAACTCCTGGAACCCCGAGCGATAGATGTTGAGCGTCCCCTTCAGGCGGCCGCGTGCGACGAGAGGCACGACGATCAGCGACTCCGGGTCGGGTGGCGTGTCCGCGACGAACCGGACGCGCGGGTCGAGCTCGGCCCGGTTCGCGAGGACGGGCTCCCGGTGCTCCACCGCCCAGCCCGTGATGCCGACGCCGTAGGAGAAAGGCTCGTCGGCGAGCACCTTCTCGGCGTCGCTGCCCGACGCGTAAACGGCCTTGCAGCTGGCGCTTGGCCTCGTCCGCCTCGTAGAACGTGATGTCGTCGTACGGGATCAGCTCGCCGACGGTGTGCGCGATGCGCTGCAGCAGGTCGTCGAGCGACTGCTCGGAGAGGAGCTCGTGGAAGACGTCCGCGAGCTTGCGGTAGGACTCGACCAGAGGGTCGAGCGCCACATCGTCCGGGCGCGTCTCCTGGCTCGACGCAGGGATGTTCGGCGGAGGGTTCACTGGCCTCTTCCAGGGAAATCGGCCGGCGGCACGCGCAGCTTGAGCGGTTCCGGTCCCGCCTGCGACACGGATCGTGGAGAATTCGGTGGTGGCCGGCAAGATCGTCGTGGGAATCGACGGCACCGAGAACGCCGCAGCGGCGCTCCGCTGGGCGGTCGAGGAGGCCGAGCTGCGCGGTGCGAGCGTCGAAGCCGTCCACGCTTGGAGCTTCGTCCCCATGACGACGCCCGCAGACTCCGGCCTCGTCCCCATGGCCTGGAGCGAGGGCACGGAGATGCTCGAGGCCGCGCACGAGGCGGCCGAGCGCCTCGCAGCCGGTCAGGTGCGCGATGTGCTCGGCGAGGACAGCGGCCTGACGGTCTCGCTCGTCCAGGGCGACGCGACCGAGGCGCTGCTCGAGGCAGCCGTTGGCGCCGACCTGCTCGTCGTCGGGAATCGAGGGCGCGGCGCCCTCGCCGAGGCGTTCCTCGGCTCCACGTCCGGCAGGATCTCCGACCACGCGCCCTGCCCCGTCGTGATCGTCCGCGCCCGTCCGAGCTGACTTCCGCTGTCAAGCGTCGCCGCCGCGTTGCCGATCGACGAGAGAGTGAGGGCAGGAATCGTGGTCCGGGAGCTGAACTCGCGGCGCGTGAGGCGCGCACTCCTCTTGCCTGCGGCGCTCGCCGCGCTCGCGGTCGCCGCTCCGGCCAGCGGGGGCACCGGGGGGCTCCGAGGCGACGTGTGGCTCCTCCAGGACGCGCGCCCGGTGGCGGTCGAGCGTGGGGCTCCGGGAATCCCCGGGCTCGTGCGATCGCTCCTCGCGGGGCCGACGAAGGCCGAGCGCGCGCGCGGCATTCGGACCGCGATCCCGACCGGAACGGCGATCCGCGACGTGCGCATCTCGCGGCAGGTCGTCACGGTCGACCTTGCCGCCCGGTTCGTCGCCGGCCGTGACGAGTCGTCGCTGCAGGCACGGGTGGGGCAGCTCGTCCGCACGCTGCGCGGCGTGCCCGGCGTGCGCGGGGTTCGGGTACGGATCGAGGGTGGCGTCCCGGTCGGCCTGTTCCCCGGGTACGACCTGCGTGGCACCGTGCGAGAGCCGCTGCCCGAGGAGCGAGCTCCCGGCCTCCGCGACGTGCAGGAGCTTCTCGCCGACCTCGGCTTCATGGCGCCCGCCGGTGTGACGGGGCAGCCCGGGGAGGAGACCTTCGTCGCGGTTCTCGCTTTTCAGAAGTGGTCGGGGCTACCGCGGACCGGCGTGCTCGACGCGAGCGTCAGCGCGGCGCTCCTGCGAGCGACGCGCCCCGAGCCTGCGCTCCGGCGGCCGGGACGGAGGGTCGAGATCCTCCTCGGGCGCCAGGTTGCCCTCGAGGTCGTCGACGACCGCGTCGAGCGGGTGTTCCACATCTCGTCGGGCGCCGGCGGTCGGACACCGAGCGGGGCGTTCCGCGTCTACCGCAAGGAGCGCATGTCGTGGTCGGTCCCCTTCTCGACGTGGATGCCGTGGGCGAGCTACTTCACCGGGGGGATCGCCCTCCATGCCTACCCGTCCGTACCGGCCTACCCGGCTTCCCACGGCTGCGTCCGGATGATGGCGCGCGACGCACCGCTGATGTTCGCGTTCGCGACCTACGGGACGGCGGTCGACGTGGTCAGGGACTTCGCATGAGGGCCATACGGGTCGGTTCCTCCCTGGCGACCGTCCTGTTGACGGCGCTCGTGCTTGCCGCAGGCGTCCGTGCCGACGACGCCCCGGTCGCCGCGGTTCCGACGCCTGCGCCGCGGTCGCTCGTCGTCGCCCTCGGCCTTGCCGACCCCGTCCTGCAGGCAGGGGTGGTCCGCGGTCGCGACGTGATCCTCGCCCGCGGGTTCGAGGTCGAGCTCGCCCGAGTTCTCGCCCGCCGACTGGGCGGGAAGGTCGAGCGCTTCGTCTACGTGTCTCCCCCGGCCCGGCTGCTGGCCGGCTCCGGCGCGGCCGGGTGGCAGCTCGCGCTGGCGGGCATCGAGCCGTCGCAGGGAGCGGGCGCTGCCGCGGAGCTGAGCGTCCCGTATCTCACGACCGACGTCGCGGTGGTGGCGCGCCGCGGCCTAACGCCGCCACGTCGCCTCGCCGATCTCCGTCACGCGCTCCTCTGCGCCGTGCGCGGCGGTGATGCGGCCCGTGCTTTCGCGCCGGTGCACGCGACCCGGCCGCTGCTGCTGGTCGCCGGCGCGGAGCGCCTCCGCACGATCCTGCGCACCGGTGGGTGCGATGCCGCACTCGTTCCCGGCGCCGAGGCGGGTCGCTTCGTCGCCGGTCACCGCCGGGTTCTCGGCCCGGTCGTGGGGAGGATCGCGAGCGGCAAGGGGCTCGTCGCGGTCGTCCCGCGGGGGGCGGGCCTGGACGTCGAGGCCGTCGACCGTGAGCTCCAGCGCCTCCGGCGCGACGGCACGCTCGGCCGGCTCGCGCGTACCTGGCTCGGCCTCGACCCCGCCGGGTTGCGCGTGCTCCGCTGACGCACCCGCGCGACCCGCACTAGCATCCGCCCTCCCGCGCCCGGACAATCCAGCGAAAGGACGGACCGTGCCCGCGAAGTTCATCGTCAAGAAAGGCCCAACCGGCAAGTTCCGGTTCAACCTCGTAGCCCCGAACGGCCAGGTGGTCGCCACGAGCCAGGCCTACGAGTCGAAGACCGCCTGTATGGCCGGCGTTCGGTCGGTGCAGAAGAACGCGTCCGGTGCGGCGATCGACGACCTCACCGCGACCGCCAAGCCCGCGGCCGCCAAGCCCGCTCCCGCGCGGGCGGCAGCTCGCAAGCCGGCCGCGCGCAAGAAGCGCTAGAGACGGATCTCCGGCGGGCCCGGCCGCTCAGCCGCGCCCGCCGGGAGGCTCTCCGTCGCCCGGTCGGGGGCGCCCGAGCCACAGGATCACCGCCAGCGTCGCGAGCGGCAGTACCACGGCGGCTGCTATCCAGCCAGGGGGACCGGCCAGCGCCAGCCCGACGATGAGAAGCGGGACGCCGACGATGAGCGCGGTCACGGCCGCGAGCGCGGCGACGAAGCTCACTCTCCGAGGGTACGCCCGCGCATCGTCCGCGGGCGACGAAGGCATCGCCCGTAGACTCGTCCTCGGATGGAGGTTCGCACGCGTTTCGAGAACCTCCGGACGTTCGGACGCAACGGATTGCACCGGTACATTCGCCTCGCATGCCGCGGACGCCCGAAGTGACGCGAATCGCCGCCGCCGGGGCGCTGGTCGTCTTCCTGGTCGGTCTCGGCTACGCGATCGTGTCCGGGCTCGGGGACGGCGACGAGGGGTCCTCCGCGGTCGTGGCTCCGGCCCCGGTGACGACCTCCACCACGACGAAGCCGGCTGTCTCGCGCCCGAAGGCGGCGCCGTTCGTCGAGCTGAGCGCCGCGGGCGCGTTCGATCCCGAGGGCGACGGGCACGAGCGCGACGAGGAGGCCCAGCTCGCGGTGGACGGGCGGCCGGAGACGTTCTGGCGGACGGAGCGCTATTCCCGCTTCTTCAAGTCGGGCGTCGGTCTCGTCCTCGACGCCGGGCGCCGTGTCCGGGTCGAGCAGGTGGTCGTCGACACGCCGAGCCCGGGAATCCGCGCGGAGATCCGGCTCGGCGCGTCACGCGAGGGGCCGTTCGTGAAGGTGTCGCCGCCGCGGCGGCTGACCGCCCGCACGCGCTTCCCGGTGGCGAAGCGCTCCGGGCGCTACGTCGTCGTCTGGATCACGGAGCTGCCGCCGGAGAGCGCGGGAGAGATCTCGGAGGTGCGCGCCCGCGCACGCGGCTGAACCGTCGTACGCGCGCGTGCGCTCTCCCGCCTCATCCCTGTGGGCACCTGCGTCCCGTCGGCTCGACCGTGATCGCGCCCACCCCGACGCCGACGACCCGTGTGGGCCCGGCCACGGGAGAGAGAGGCGCGCCCTCGACCGTCGTCCCCGTGGGACTGGTGATCGTCAGCTCGGCCGGTGCCCTCGGAGCCACGCAAACGTCCAACACGACCTCTTCGGTCGCTCCGGCCGGGATCGCCCCTGTGCGCGCCTCGCTCGACGTGGAGACCCGATACGACGCAGCCGCGTCGACGGGCGACCGCAGCGGGATCCGGACACGGTCGATCTCGGGCCGAGCCGCCCGATCTGTGTGGACTCGGACCGATGCAGGCGCGCCGGGACGGGTCCACCCGTCCGTCGTGAGACGTGTCGTCGTCCAGATCGCGCGGTACGGGCGCTCCACGTTGCGCACGACCAGCCCGACATTCGCGGCGTGCTCGCTCCCTGCGAGGCCGAACCTGGGATCGCCCGCCGCGGTGACGACGTAGCGGGGAGCATCGGCGGTGCCGGCGATCGTGCCGGTGGCGGGGTCGACCTGGAGCCTTCGCAGCGGGAACGGCGTGTAGGTGAAGTTCCCATCGGCCGCACCGAACGCCCACGTGACAGTCCGGTTCCAGAACTCGACGTCCCACCACTGGATGGCGCTCGTGTCCCATGCGGTGGAGACGGGGAACGCGACGATCGCCGCCGTCTCGCCCTTGGGGAGCACGGAGTCCACCCAGTCCAGCACGAGTTCCGAGGGCTTCGCCAGCGGACGGCCGCTCAGCCCGGTCCCGCCCAGGATGCGGTCGGCTGCGGTCCGGAGCGTCAGGAGCGAGAACGCCAGGACGGCCACGAAGAGGACAATCGCAACGGGGAGCCGCGGCGCGTAGAGGACGGCGAGAGCGAGGACAGCGCCGAGGAGCAGCCCGGTGAGGGCCACGAACGTCCCGGTACCGAAGGAGCCCGACTGCTCGATCAACGTCTCGTTGAGGACGCTGGCGATCGAGTCGACGGAGACGCCGGGAGGCGTTGGAAACGGGAGCGCGAACGCCGTGGCGAAGAAGCCCAGCGCGACGAGGGTCACGCCGATCGCGGTCGGCCGCCGCCGATCCTCGGTCAGAGCCGCCGCAGCGGCGATCAGCAGCAGCGGGACGATGTAGAAGAGATAGCGGTCACGAACGACGTCTTCGCCGCCGAAGCGGAGGTCGAACGACGCCGTCTCGACGGCGAGCACCACGAGCGCGACGAGCGCAGAGCGTCGCGAAGCTGTGGCGGCTGCGGCCTTCTCGCGGACGCGCGACCGCGGAGAGGAGCCAGCCCCCGCCGAGGAGGAGGGGGACGATGCCGCAACCGATTCCGACGACCGCGAGATGCCGAGCTACGGAGCCCCACGTGCCCGACGGCAGGATCCACCCACTCTCCACCGTGACCGAGTAGGCGCCCCACAGCCGGTCGCCCGAGCCTGCGACCACGACGCCCACCGCGACGATCGTTGTGGCGGCGCACAGTGACCACAGGAGGCGGTGGCGGCGCCACGCCGCTCGTGTGCCGGACGCGAGCCTTGGCCTCAGACCGCGGCCGTCCCGTACGGCGACGGCTTGCGAGAGCTCTTCGACGAGGATCGCCAACGGCAGCGCGAGCGCGAGCGCCAAGAACTGCGTGCGCGTCAGGACCGCGAAGCCGAGCGCCGCGACCGCGAGCAGGTCTCGTCGAGCTCGGGGCTCGACGACGGCTCGGTAGGAGGCGAGGCACGCCCAGAGGAACGCCGGATAGGCGACGACCTCGCTCATCAGGAACCCCGTGAGCGCCATCCAGGGGACGGTGACCGTGAGCACGGCCACCGCGGCGGACCATCCGCGGGAGAGCAGCTCCCGACCCAGCAGGTACGCGGGTAGCGCGGCGCTCGCCATCACGACTGCGTTCAGTACGTGGGCGGCCCGAAACGCGTCCTCCGATCCGAGGGACGCGTAGACGGGTGCCAGCAGAATCGGGTACACCTGATTCGCGAGCGCCACGGACGTGCCGTGGATCATCGGCAACGGCGAGTGGGTGTCCGCGACGGAGATCGCGAGCTTCACGTACTGGAGCTCGTCGGTCATGACCGACCAGTCCCGAATTCGACCCGAGTAGGAAATCGCGAGCAGCGCGGCTGTCAGCGCCCAGACCAGGCCGACGCCGACCGCCCACACCACTCGACGGCAGGGCAACAGGCCCTTCATGGCATCGCGGCAGCGCCGCCGCGCAGCCCGCCACCTCCGGTGGGGCCTACGGCGGCCCGGATGGGCGGCGTCCGTCGCGCGAGCACGTCCAACAGTCAGACGAGGGTAGCGCGCCGCTGGTGGGATGATGTTCGGCCGCCGGGGGCGCAAGGCCAGGTAGCCCTTGCCGGCGCGGTCTTTTCGCCGTGGATCACGTCCACGGTCCGCGATCCCGTTCCATCTCGCATCGGCTGCCGCCATGCCTTGCGTAGGCTTGCGCCGTGGAGGTGACGCGTCTCGGCAGGTCGGACCTGCAGGTCTCGCGTGTCGGGCTCGGGTGCAACAACTTCGGCCGGAGGCTCGATCGAGGCGCCACACACACGGTGATCGACGCCGCGCTCGAGGCGGGCATCACGTTCCTCGACACCGCCGACGTCTACGGCTCGGGCGACAGCGAGCGGTTCATCGGCGCTGCGCTCGGTGACCGCCGCGACCGGGTGGTGCTCGCGTCGAAGTTCGGCCAGGACGCGTCCGTGCCCGGGCCGGGCGGCTCGCGGGAGCATGTCCGGCACGCGATCGATGCCTCGCTGGAGCGTTTGGGGACCGACGTGATCGATCTCTACTACTACCACCGGCCCGACGGCGTGACTCCCCTGGTAGAGACCCTCGGCGCGATGCAGGAGCTCGTCGACGAGGGCAGGGTGCGCTGGCTCGGCCTCTCGAACGTGGACGCCGACCTGATCCGGGAAGCGGCCGCGACCGACATTCCGGTCGTCGCCGTGCAGAACCACTACAGCCTTCTTCGGCGTGAGGACGATGCCGACGTGCTGCCGCTCTGCCGTGAGCTCGACATCGGCTACGTCCCCTACTTCCCGCTCGAGAGCGGATTGCTGACGGGCAAGTACCGCCGCGGCGAGCCACCACCGGCGGGTACACGGCTCTCGGGCGCCGACGATGGCCGGCTCAGCGACGATCGGTTCGACGCGGTAGAGGCGCTCGAGGACGTCGCGTCCCGGAACGGGCGAACCCTGCTCCAACTGGCCGTCGGCGGGCTTGCGTCGATCCCCGGGATCGCTTCCGTCATCTCGGGCGCGACGAGCGCCGATCAGGTCCGCGCCAACGCGGCGGCAGGCGAGTGGCACGCCCCGCCCGAGGTGCTGGGTACCCTCGCGCGCCTCGGCGTGTGAAGGCGCTGCTCGTCCGGGTCGGCGCCGACCGCACGGAGGCCGGAGGCAGGTGGAACGGGCCGGTCGACTCGGCTTCGGGGGCCTTCGCGTATGTCCCGATCCCGGAGTCCGAGCCAGTCCGTGAGGAGCTCGGGACGCCGTACACGCGCTGGGCGCCGGCGGTCGAGCGCCTCGGGTCGGAGCTCCCACGCCCGCTGCTCGGCCGCCTCGCGCACGCGGACCCCGACTTCGGACGCCTCACCTACGGCGACCGCCGTGAGCGGGGGCGTCAGATCCGCGCGAAGCTCCGTTCCGGCGACCTGCTCGTCTTCTACGCAGGGCTGCGAGACGTGCGTCAGCGCCACCTCGTCTACGCCCTCATCGGGCTCTTCACGATCGACGTGATCACCGCGGCGCGCGACCTTCCGGCCGATCGGTGGGCTGAGAACGCGCACACGCGGCGGCGCGAGATCGGCGAGACCGACGTCGTCGTGCACGGTCGAGAGGGCGCCTCGGGCCGCTTCGAGCGGTGCCTCGAGTTCGCCGGATTCCGTTCGGGCGCGTACCGCGTCCACCCGGAGCTCCTCGAGGCATGGGGAGGGCTCCGAGTGAGGGACGGCTACGTCCAGCGCAGCGCGCGCCTGCCCGAGCTGGCCGACCCCGCTCGGTTCGTGTCCTGGCTCGACGAGCAGGGAGTCGCGCTCGTCGCCCGCGACAACTGAGTCCGTTCGGCGCGGAACGGCGGCTGCTAGCCGTTCGGCTCGCCGGGCACCGGAAGTGCGAGGCGGTCCCGGAGCGTGCTCGCGAGCGACTGGGACGAGCGCTGCTCCAGCGCCTGGGTGGTCGCCACCCGCGCGTGCCAGACGTCGGCCTCGAGATGGTCGATCTCCTCGATGAGCATCAGGATCGCCCTGCCGGCCGCGCGGAGCTCGTCGCGATCGCTCGTCGAGAGACCCTCTCCCCAGCTTCGGAGCATCTCGATGCGCTCCTCGTCGAGCCGCTCGACCACCGGGCGAGCCTATTGCACGACGGGCCCGGCTGTGAATGCCCCCAGGGCGGGGGTCGTGCTGGCCCTAGGTCCAGTCAGTGTGCTCAGGACGTCGTGGACGTCCGCAAAGAGCGCCTTTCCGCAACACCTAGCGAGGCGTGGCACCGTCCCGCTGCGAGACCACGCCTCGCTACCTTCGCTTCATTTGGTATAGCTTCGATACTTCACCATCTGAAGCAATGGGGCCGCAGTGTCCGTGCTCGAGGAGGTCCGCTCCGCGAACGAGTCGTACGTCGCCGGGTTCGAGAAAGGGGATCTGCCGATGCCTCCCGGCCGCCGCTTCGCGGTCATCACCTGCATGGACGCCCGGATCGACCCGGCCAAGGCCCTGGGTCTCGAGGACGGCGACGCACACGTGATCCGCAATGCCGGCGGGATCGCGACGGACGACGCCGTGCGCTCGCTCGTGATCTCCCACCACCTGCTCGGCACGCGGGAGGCGTTCGTCATCGGCCACACCGACTGCGGGATGCTCACGTTCGAGAACGACGAGCTGCGGGAGACGCTCCGCGAGCGCCAGGGTGTCGACGCCACGCATATCGACTTCCAGCCCTTCTCGGACGTCGCCGCGCGGGTCGCGGCGAGCGTCCGCCGCGCGCCCGAGTCGGGGCTGCTCCCCGACGACTACGCCCTCCACGCCTTCGTCTAAGACGTCGCGATCGGGCGGCTGCAGCCGGTCGCGTCCTAGCCCGGGTTACCGCCGCAGGCGGACGTCGATCAGGAGGGCGGCCGTGAAGGCGGCGGCGATGCCCGTCGCGAGCAGCGGGGCCAGCAGTCGTCCACCGACGCCGATCCCCCCGGCGACCAGGATCGCGCCGAGCGCGAGAACGGACAGGGCGGCCGCGGCGACTTTCCAGTCGTCTCCGACGAGGAAGTCCCACCAGAACCGTCCGAAGGCGCGGCCGAGCGTCACGAGCCCTCCGCGGCGACTGCGGTCTGGGCCGCCGCTGCCGTGGGCCGCGGGCCCGCGACGTGCGGCAGCGTACGGACGAGCACGCGCGAGAGGAGGAGCCAGCCGGCGAGCAGCACGAGCAGGGCGACCTCGCCGCCGGGCCACTCGAGGCTCGCGCCGCCTTCGCGGAACACGCCGAGGCCCTCGACCGACCAGAACGTCCCGAACGTCGCGAGCAGCAGGCCGACGACGTACTTGAGGGTGTTCTCCGGCACTGCCGACAGCGGCCGGTGCGCGACCACGCCCGCCAGCGCCACGACCACCGCCGCCGCGAGGGCGCCGACGGCCGCCAGGGGCACGTTGTCGGCGTTCAGCCCGAACGTGATGACGATGAACACGACCTCGGCCCCCTCGAGGAAGACCCCCTTGAAGGAGACGACGAAGGCGAACCAGTCGAGGCCGAGGCGACTTGCGTCGCCGGCTCGCCGGGCCGCGTCCGCCTGCTCGCGGAATTCCAGCTCCTCGTCGTGGACCGCCATCAGGCCGGACGAGCGAAGGACCGCCTTCCGCAGCCACTGGAGGCCGAAGACCGTGAGGAGCGCGCCGACCGTCAGCTGCAGCGCCGACTCGGGGAGCCAGCTGACGAGTGCGTAGCCCGCCACGGCGGTAAAGACGGCCAGGGCGACCCCGGCGAGCGCGGCGCCCCAGAGCGCGGAGCGCCAGTTCCGCGTCATGCCCATCGCGAGGACGATCGTCAGCGCCTCGACGAACTCGACGAACGACGCGACGCCGACGGCCGCGAGCAGCCCCCACGTGGCCCCGGACCCCATCAGGCGTGCTCCGGCACGATCCGATTGTCGCGATTACGCCGGGGAGCCGGGTCGAGCATGGCACGTGGGCGTGGGTCAGCAGATCCGGGGGAGCGGGTCGCCGACGAGCAGGTCGACGATGCGACTGCCGCCGAGCGCGGTGTCGAGGAGCACCATCCCCTCCGGTTCGGCCTCGACGACGCCGATCTCGACCGCGCCCGAGCCGAGCGGGTGGCCGCGCAGGATCGCGAGCGCCTCGTCTGCTGCCTCGGCCGCGACCACGGCGACGAGCTTGCCCTCGTTCGCCACGTAGAGCGGATCGATGCCGAGGATCTCGCAAGCCGCGAACACGGGAGGCCTCACCGGGAGCGCGCTCTCCTGTAGCCGAACGGCGAGCGACGACTTCGAGGCGAGCTCGTTGAGCGCGGTCGCGAGGCCGCCGCGTGTCGGGTCTCGCATCCAATGTAGCCCGTCTCCGAGGGAGAGCAGCGCGGCCGTCAGCTCGTTGAGGGGCGCGGTGTCGCTCGCGACGTCGCCTTCGAGGTGCAGGTCGCCGCGGGCGATCATCACGGCCATGCCGTGGTCGGCGAGCGTGCCGGAGAGCAGCACGCGGTCTCCCGTCCGGACGCTCTCGGGGACGAGCTCGAGGTCGTGCTCGAGCACCCCGACGCCGGCCGTCGTCACGTAGAGGCCGTCGGCCTTGCCCCGCTCGACGACCTTGGTGTCCCCCGCCACGACGGACACTCCGGCACGTGATGCCGCCGCCGCCATCGAGCGCACGACCCCGCGCAGGCGGTCGACGGGGAGGCCCTCTTCCAGCACGAACCCGGCCGTCAGCCAGAGCGGCCGCGCGCCAGCGACGGCGAGGTCGTTGACGGTGCCGTTGACGGCGAGCTCGCCGATGTCGCCGCCCGGGAAGACGAGCGGCCGCACGACGTAGCTGTCGGTCGTCAGAGCGAGGCGGCCGACCGTGGACGGCACGACGGCACTGTCGCCGAGGGGGCTGAGAGCCTCGTTGCCGAGCTCCTCGAGGAACAGCACCTCGACGAGGTCTCGGGTGGCCTTGCCCCCTGCCCCGTGCGCGAGGGTGACGAGCTCGTCGCGGAGCACCGGGCGGCGCCGCCCGCCCCGCTCAGGCACCGACCGGCGCTTCCTCGCGCGGCCGGCGCAGGCGGCCGTAGGAGAAGAACGCCGCGCACGCGCCCTCGCTCGAGACCATGCACGTGCCGAGCGGCCGCTCGGGCGTGCAGGCGCTGCCGAACACGCCGCATTCCCACGGCTTGATCTGCCCCGTGAGCACCTCTCCGCAGCGGCACGCCTTCGGATCCTCGATCCGGGCGCCCGGCACGGTGAACAGCCGCTCGGCGTCGAACGCCGCGAACCCGTCGCGCACGCGGAGCGCGCTCCGCGGCAGCACCCCGAGGCCGCGCCACTCGAAGTCCTCCCGCGCCTCCATCGTCTCTGCGATCGCGGCCACCGCGCGCTCGTTCCCCTCCCGGCGCACGACGCGCGTGTACTGGTTCTCCACCTCGCAGCGCCCCTCGGCCCGCTGGCGAAGGAGCATCGCGATCGACTGCAGCAGGTCGACTGGCTCGAAGGCCGAGACGACCACGGGCCGGCCGTACTCCTCGGGGATGAAGCGATACGCGTCGGTGCCGATCACCGACGACACGTGACCCGGCCCGACGAAGGCGTCGACCCGCAGCCCCGGAGTCTCGAGGATCGCCCGCAGCGGCGGCTCGATGAGGACGTGGTTGCAGAAGACGGAGAAGTTCGGCGTCTCCTCGGCGCGGGCGCGAAGCAGCGTGACCGCGGTCGCCGGTGCGGTGGTCTCGAAGCCGATCGCGAAGAAGCAGACGTGCCGGTCGGGCTCCAGGGCGGCGAGCGCGAGCGCGTCGAGCGGCGAGTAGACCATGCGCACGTCCGCACCGCGCGCCTTTGCCTCGAGCAGCGAGCCGCCCCCGCCCGGCACGCGCAGCATGTCGCCGAACGTGGCGAGCGTGACGCCCTCCGTCTCCGCGATCGCGATCGCGTCGTCCACCCGGCCCATGGGGATCACGCACACGGGGCACCCCGGCCCGTGCACCAGCTCGACCTCGTCCGGGAGCAGCTCCTCGAGGCCGTGTCGGTAGATAGCGTGCGTATGGCCCCCGCACACCTCCATCACGCGCACCACCTCACCCGGCGTGACGAGCGAGCGGATCTCGGCGGAGAGGCCGCGTGCGAGCGCCGGGTCGCGGTACTCGTCGACGTACCTCACGAGGTGGCCTCTTCGAGCCGCTCCAGCGCGATCCCGGCGTGGCAGAGCAGCAGGTCGCCCGGCCGGGCGTCGGGGACGAGATCGATCGCGACTCTCTCGCCTTCGGTGCCGAGGGAGATCACGGCCTCGAGCCCGTCGACGGAGCGCACCCGCGCCGCGACGGCCTCGTCGGAGCAGGTCAGGCAGCGCTCGGGCGCGAGCCGCTCGTGTCGGTTCGACTCGAGCGGGCTCTGCTGCTCGCGGCTCACGCGACGGTCCCGCGGCGGATGTCGTCGAGCTCCTGCTGCAGCTCGGCGCCGCGGCGGAGGAGGTCGAGCGTCTCCTGGGCGTCGACCTCGTCGATCCGCGCCAGCGCGAAGCCGACGTGGACGAGCACCCAGTCTCCGGTCTCGATCGGAGCCGCCGGCTCGTCGACGAGCGCGACGCTGACCGAGCGCCGGACGCCGGAGATGTCGACCGTGGCCAGGCCGGCCTGCCGGTCGGGGATCTCGACGATCCGCCCCGGGATGCCTAGGCACATGCGAGCCTCGCAGCGGCCACCGCCGCCTGACCGTAACTGACACCGCCGTCGTTCGGGGGAACCGCAGCGTGGGAGAGCACCCGGAAGCCGCTCTGCTCGAGCCGTGTTCGGAGCGAGTCGAGGAGCCGCAGGTTCTGGAGGCAGCCGCCGGAGAGGACTACCGTGCCCGCGCCGGCCGCCTGGGAGCACGCGGTCGCGAACGCCGCGGCGACACCCTCGTGGAAGGCGGCCGCGATCTCGGCCCGGTCCCGCCCGGCCGCGAGGTCGTCGTGCGCTGCGGCGACGAGGTCCGCACCGCGAATCACCCCGAGATCGATCGCGCACTCATAGGCGGCGGCCGGCACCGTCGCCGCCAGGTGCTCGAGCTCGATCGCCGCCTGGCCCTCGTAGCCGACCCGCTCGCGGACGCCGAGCAGCGCCGAGCAGGCGTCGAACAGCCGTCCGGCACCCGAGGAGAGCGGTGCGTTGACGGTGAGGCTCTGCCGGACGAGCTCCCACCGCGCCCAGGGCACCGGCCGCCCGGCACGCTCGAGGTACGCGCCCGCGACACGCCAGGGCTCGCGCACCGCGGCTTCGCCGCCCGGCAGCGGCACCGGCTCGAGATGCGCGATCCGCTCGAAGCCGGTCAGGTCGCAGCGCAGCACCTCGCCGCCCCAGATCGTCCCGTCGGTACCGAAGCCGGTGCCGTCCAGCACGACGGCGAGCGCCGGTCCCGCCTCGCCGTGCTCGGCGAGGCAGGCCGCCGCGTGCGCGTGATGATGCTGGACCTCGACCACCGGAAGGCTCTGCTCCCAGGCCCAGCGGGTCGAGAGGTAGTCGGGATGCAGATCGCAGGCGATCGCGGCGGGCTCGACGCCGAGCATGTCCAGCCAGAGCGCGAGGTCGTGGCGGAACGCCGTGTAGGCATGCTCGCTCGATAGGTCGCCGAGGTGGGAGGAGAGGAACGCCTCGCCGCCTCGCGCGACGCAGAAGGTGCTCTTCAGCTCCGCCCCGGCCGCGACGAGCGGTCGCTCGAGCGTGACGGGCAGCGGCAGCGCGGACGGGGCGTAGCCGCGCGAGCGGCGCATCGGGAACCCCGAGCGGACGACGGAGTCCTCGCAGCGGCGGTGGATCGGGCGGTCGTGCGCGAGGAACAGGTCAGCGACCGCCCCGAGCCGCTGCCGTGCCTCCTCGTCGTCGAAGGCGATCGGCTCGTCCGTGCGGTTGCCGCTCGTCATGACGAGCGGACGGCCGACGTCGGCGCAGAGCAGGTGGTGGAGCGGCGTGTACGGGAGCATCAGGCCGAGCCACGGCGTCCCGGGCGCGACCGAGGGGGCGACCGGGGAGCCATCCCGGCGGCGCACGAGCACGATGGGGCGCGCCGGCGAGCCGAGCAGCTCGAGCTCGTTCGGTGTCGGCTCCGCGAGCACGGACGGGTCTGCGCACATCACGGCCAGCGGCTTCTCCTCCCTGCCCTTGCGCCCGCGCAGGCGAGCGACGGCATCCTCGCTCGTCGCGTCGCAGGCGAGGTGGTAGCCCCCGAGCCCCTTCACCGCGACGATCGCGTCGTTGCGCAGTGCGGCTACAGCCTGCTCGAGCGGCAGCGAGAGGTGCGGCCCGCAGGCGGGGCACGCGATCGGCTCGGCGTGGAAGCGGCGGTCGGAGGGGTCCTCGTACTCGCGCCGGCAGTCCGCGCAGAGCGGGAACCCGGCCATCGTCGTGTTCGGCCGGTCGTACGGGACGCGTGTGACGATCGTCAGCCGCGGCCCGCAGTTCGTGCAGTTGACGAACGGGTAGCGGTACCGGCGGTCGGTGGGGTCGAAGAGCTCGCGCAGGCAGTCGTCGCACGTCGCGACGTCGGGCGGCACGAGCGCGGAGCGGCCGCCGCCGTGGCTCGACGCCACCACGAACGCGTGCTCTCCGAGCGGCTCGACCCGCTCGCCTGCGACCGACGCGACCCGTGCCAGAGGCGGCGCCTCGTCCACGAGCGCTCGGGCGAACGCATCGACGGCCTCGGGTGCCCCTTCGACCTCCACGACCACACCATCGCCGTCGTTCCACACGCTCCCGGCCAGGTTGCCCCGCGTTGCGATGCGGTGGACGAACGGCCGGAAGCCGACGCCCTGCACGACGCCGCGGACGCGGATGCGCCGGCGCTCGACCGTCTCGGAGAGGGTCACCGTTGCAGCGTGCCGCCTCCCGGGCGACCTCGCAACGTGGTGGCCCCGAGCCGTGTGTGTGGAAATGCCGCAGGATCGGGGGAGAGGCTACGGATGACACGGCGGGGGCCGAACGTCATGCTGGGCTCGGAAAGGAACCGTGGCCGTCCTCCGCACTCCCGACGCCGACACCCACGTGATGGGGCCCGAGGGGCTCGGGGCCCTCGTCGGCGTGCTTCGCCAGGAGGGCTATCGGGTGGTCGGCCCGACGGTGCGCGACGGCTCGATCGTGCTCGACGTGATCACATCCGCCGACGAGCTGCCGCACGGCCGGACGGCGCATCACGAGGCGGCGACCTACCGGGTCGAGCGCCGCGACGACGACGCCGTCTTCGGCTGGGCGGTCGGCCCGCACTCCTGGAAGCAGGAGCTCATGCCCTCGCGCGTGCGCCTCTGGCGCGCCGCGGCGGCGGACGGCGCGGCACCGGTGATCGAGGAGGAGCCGCCGCCCGACCGGCCGCTGGCGCTCCTCGGCGCCCGGTCCTGCGACCTGCACGCGATCGCGATCCAGGACCGCGTCTTCCTGGAGGGCCGCTACGTCGAGCGCGACTACGCGCTCCGTCGCGAGGGAACCTTCGTCGTGGTCGTCAACTGCGGCGAGCCGGGCGGCACGTGCTTCTGCACGTCGATGGGAACGGGCCCTCGTGCGGAGAGCGGGTTCGACCTCGCGCTGACCGAGCTCACCGAAGGCGAGCACCGCTTCCTCGTCGAGGTCGGGTCGGACCGCGGGCGCGAGATCCTCGCGCGGCTCCCGGTGAGGCAGGCGACGGGTGACGACCGGGCAGCCGCGACCAGGGTGACGGACAGTGCGGCCGAGCAGATGGGCCGGCAGCTCGACACGGCGGGTCTGCCCCAGCTGCTGGCGGCCAACCTCGACCATCCGCGCTTCTCCGAGGTGGCGGAGCGCTGCCTCACCTGCGGCAACTGCACGCTCGTCTGCCCGACCTGCTTCTGCACCTCCGTCGAGGACGTCAACGACCTCTCGGATGGCTCGGCCGAACGATGGCGCAGCTGGGACTCGTGCTTCTCGACCGAGTACTCCCATATCCACGGCGGCAGCATCCGGCGCTCGCCCCGCGCGCGCTACCGCCAATGGCTCACGCACAAGTTCGGCACGTGGTTCGACCAGTTCGGGACCTCGGGGTGCGTCGGCTGCGGCCGGTGCATCACCTGGTGCCCGGTCGGCATCGACGTCACAGAGGAGCTGGCCGCGATCCGTGCCACGGACGGGGAGGTGGACAGTGCACACGCTCGATGAGCTCATCGCCCATGCGCCGGTGTTCGCCGGCCTTCCGGCAGACGACCTGACCCTGATCGCCGGCTGCGCGAAGAACGTCGGCTTCGAGGAGGACGAGCTGCTCTTCCGGGAGGGGGAGCCCGCCGACATCTTCTACCTCGTGCGACGTGGCCGCGTCGCCCTCGAGCTGCACACGCCCGAGCGCGGCGGCCTCGTGATCGAGACGATCGAGCCGAACGAGGTGGTGGGGTGGTCGTGGCTCCACGAGCCCTACCGCTGGCACTTCGACGCCCGGGCCGCGACGGATGTGCGCGCGATCGCCTTCGACGGCGCGTGCCTCCGCGGCAAGTGCGACGACGACAAGGAGCTGGGCTACGAGCTGATGAAGCGCTTCGCCCAGGTGATGATCGACCGCATGCAGCACGCAAGGGTGCGGCTGCTGGACGTGTATGGCGGCGTTGGCGTCTGAAGCAGCGGTTCGCGGCGCGATGACTCCGGAGCCGCACCGGGTCGTCTCCCGGACGCAGGAGACGGCCGACACGTGGACGCTCGAGCTCGAGCCGCTCGCCGATCGCGTGCGGCCGCGCGCGGGCCAGTTCGACATGCTCTACGCGTTCGGGGTCGGCGAGGTCCCCATCTCGACGAGCGGCGACGACGATGGCGACGGGCCGCTGACCCACACCATTCGCGCCGTCGGCGCGGTGACGCGGGCGCTCTGCGCGGCCGAGCCCGGCGCCGTGATCGGTGTGCGCGGCCCGTTCGGGACCGAGTGGCCGCTGGCCGAGGCGGTCGGCGGCGACCTGCTCGTCGTGGCGGGCGGAATCGGCCTCGCTCCGTTGCGCCCGGCGATCCGCCACGCCCTCGAGCGGCGTGAGGACTACGGCTCCGTCTCCGTCCTCGTCGGTGCGCGGACGCCGCAGGACCTGCTCTTCGTCTCCGAGCTCGAGGCGTGGCGAGCGCGACTCGACGCCGAGGTGGACGTGACGGTCGACGCGGCAGCCTCCGGCTGGCACGGCCGGGTCGGCCTCGTGACGACGCTGATCCCGGGTGCGGTGATCGACCCGGCAACGGCCGCGGCGCTCGTCTGCGGCCCCGAGGTGATGATGACCTTCGTCGTGCGGGCGCTGCTCGAGCGCGGCGTGCCGCTCGAGCGGATCTGGGTCTCGATGGAGCGGAACATGCGCTGCGCGGTCGGCCACTGCGGGCACTGCCAGCTCGGGCCCACGCTGATCTGCCGCGACGGCGCCGTGTTCCCCGCCGGCGCGATGCAGCGCCTGATGGAGGTGCGTGAGCTGTGACGCTCGAGGAGGTGCGTGAGACGTGACCGTCGCGACCCGCCCGAAGCTCGCCGTCTGGAAGTTCTCCTCGTGCGACGGCTGCCAGCTGTCGCTCCTCGACTGCGAGGACGAGCTCCTCGCGATGGCCGAGGGCATCGAGATCGCCTACTTCCCGGAGGCGACGAGCGCCGAGGTCGAGGGCCCCTACGACGTGTCCCTGGTCGAGGGCTCGGTCACGACCGCGCACGACGTCGAGCGGATCCACGACGTGCGCGAGCAGTCCGGGCTCCTCGTCACGATCGGCGCCTGCGCGACCTCCGGAGGCATCCAGGCGCTCCGCAACTTCGCCGATGTGCGCGAGTGGATCCCGCTCGTCTACGCCTCGCCCGAGTTCATCTCCACGCTCGAGACGTCGACCCCGATCGCCGACCACGTCCAGGTCGACCTCGAGCTGCGCGGCTGCCCGATCTCGAAGGCCCAGCTGGTGGAGACGGTCAGCGCACTGCTGAACGCGCGTCGGCCGCGGCTGCCGTCGACCAGCGTCTGCATGGAGTGCAAGGCACGAGGCACGCCCTGCGTGATGGTGGCGCACGGTACGCCCTGCCTCGGGCCGGTGACGCAGGCGGGCTGCGGCGCCATCTGCCCCGCGTACGGCCGGGGCTGCTACGGGTGCTTCGGTCCGATGGAGTCGCCCAACATCAAGGCGCTGGCGCAACAGTGGCAGGAGCTCGGCGCGGGCGACGACGTCATGCTGCGCGCGCTGCGCACCTTCAACGCGAACGCGCCCGCGTTCCGGGAGGCGAGCTACGACCATGAGTGAGACCCGCGAGATCCGCACCGACTACCTCGCACGCGTCGAGGGCGAGGGCGCGATGCTCGTCCGCGTCCGCGACGGGGCGCTCGAGGAGGTGCAGTTCAAGATCTTCGAGCCTCCCCGCTTCTTCGAGGCCCTCCTCCGCGGCCGGAAGCTCACGGAAGCGCCCGACATCACCGCGCGCATCTGCGGCATCTGCCCGATCGCCTACATGGCGAGCTCTGCCGCGGCGATGGAGCAGGTGTGCGGCGTCGAGCTGCCCGACCAGGTGCGGGCGTTGCGGAGGCTCATCTACTGCGGCGAGTGGATCGAGAGCCACGTCCTCCACGTGGCGATGCTGCACGCGCCGGACTTCCTCGGCTACGACGGCGCCATCGAGCTCGCGCGCGACCGTCGCGACCTCGTCGAGATCGCCCTCCGCCTGAAGAAGCTCGGCAACGAGGTGATGCGTGTCGTCGGCGGCCGGGAGGTGCACCCGGTCAACTTCCGCGTCGGCGGCTTCTATCGCGCCCCCACCGCAGCGGAGCTGCGCACGCTCGTGCCCGAGCTCGAATGGGCGCGCGACGCGGCGCGGGAGCTGACCCGCTGGACGTCCGGGTTCGACTTCCCCGACTACGAGCGCGACTACGCGTTCGTGTCGCTGCGGCAGCCCGGCGAGTATCCGATCGAGCGCGGCCGCATCGTCTCCAGCACGGGTCTCGACATCTCCGTGGACGAGTACGAGGAGCACTTCACCGAGACCCACGTCGAGCGGTCGAACGCGCTGCACTCGACGCTCGAGGGCGTCGGCGCCTACCTCGTCGGCCCGCTGGCGCGCTACGCGCTCAACTACGAGGAGCTCTCGGACGCGGCCAAGCAGGCGGCCGAGGAGGCCGGGCTCGGGCCCGTGTGCCGCAACCCGTTCCGCTCCATCGTCGTGCGCGCGGTCGAGACCGTATACGCCGCGGACGAGGCCCTGAGGATCATCGCCGCGTACGAGCGCCCGGAGGAGCCCGCGGTCGTGTGCGTCCCGCGCGCGGGGTCGGGGCACGGGTGCACCGAGGCACCGCGCGGCATCTGCTGGCACCGCTACCGGATCGACGACGAGGGAACGATCCTCGATGCGAAGATCGTGCCTCCGACCTCCCAGAACCAGAAGACGATCGAGGAAGACCTGATCGGCGTCGTGAGTGGCTCGCTCGCCCTGCCCGACGACGAGCTGGCCCACCGCTGCGAGCAGACGATCCGCAACTACGACCCGTGCATCTCGTGCGCGACGCACTTCCTCCGCTTCGAGGTGGAGCGTCTCTGAAGGCCGCGGCGGTCTGCCTGGGGAGCCCGTTCCGCGGCGACGACGCCGTCGGCCCCGTCGTGTCGGTGCGGCTGCGCGCCGCGGGCGCTCCGGTGCTCGACTGCGCGGACGAGCCGACGCGCCTGCTCGACCTCTGGGGCGGGCTCGACACGGTGGTCGTGGTGGACGCGCT
Source organism: uncultured Actinomycetes bacterium (assembly GCA_963793655.1). Classification (GTDB taxonomy): domain Bacteria; phylum Actinomycetota; class Thermoleophilia; order Gaiellales; family Gaiellaceae; genus Gaiella. Next base: position 11,679 of record CAWCAV010000005.1, on the reverse strand, counting down.
GCGGAGCAACGCCGTGCCCGGGACGCTCCATCGCATCGACGCGGAGGACGGCCCGCTGCCGCGCGACCTGCGCCTGGCGTCGACGCACGCGATGGGGATCGCCGACGCGCTCGAGCTCGGCCGCGCGCTCGGGCGGGCGCCGCGCCGCGTCGTCGTGCTCGGCATCGAGGGCGCCTCGTTCGGGATGGGCGAGGAGATGACGCCGGCCGTCGCGGCGACGATCGACGGGCTCGTCGCGTCGGTGCTCCGCGAGTTGGAGGAGGCGGGATGCACGAGCGGGCTCTGATGGAGGACGTCGTGCGGAAGGTGCTCGCCGTTGCCGAGACGGAGGGCGCCGCGTCGGTCGCCCGCATCCGCGTGCGACTCGGCGCGCTGTCGCACTTCACGCCCGAGCACTTCGTCGAGCACTGGGTCGACGCCTCGCACGGCACGATCGCCGAGGGCGCCGAGGTGGACGCGACCGTGGATGGCGACCTGGCGGGAGAGGCCGCGCAGGGCGTCGTCCTCGAGTCGGTCGAAGTCAGCGGCTGACCGGCCCCAACCCCGGGTGTCGGTAGTAAGGCGCAAACGGGGTGTCAGCGGCTTCGCGGATGCGCATCACGGGGCGGAGCGTCAGGCTGGGCCCGACAGGAGGGAGGACGTGAACCGCGCCCACACGAGGCTGGTGGCGGTGGTCGGCCGCTCGGGGATCTACGTGTCGACGCGCACCGCTCCGGTGCGTCGCGTCTTCCGTCCCGAGAACCCTCGGCCGTACGTGCGCGAGCCCGCGTGGTCCCCGGACGGGGGGTGGATCGCGTTCGCGTGGTATCGGAGCCACCGGAACTCGGACATCTGGCTCGTCCCGGCCGAGGGCGGCGCGCCACGGCCGATCACGAGCGGGAAGGCCGTCGACCATGGCCCAGCCTGGCTCCCGCCGGCAACCGGCTGAGCGGTCTCAGAGCCGCACGGGCCGGGCCTGCTCGGCCGAGCGCGCGAGCGCGAGGACCACGGCGAGGCTCTTGACGTTGTCGGCGGCCGAGCATTCGGGCGGGCGGCCTTCCGCGACGGCCAGCCGCAGCTCGTCCAGGACGCCGACGCGGTCGATCGCCGGCAGTCGCGGCAGCGCGACACGGGTCGGCGGCGATCCGTAGCGCTCGAGCGTGACGGTGCCTCGGAGCGCGTCGTTCAACCCACCGGTCCACGTGGCGCGAGCGCGTTCGCCCACGAGCTCCCAGTCCCCGTTCCACGAGGTCTCCCCCGTCGTCGCCACCCAACTTCCGTCGTACGCGACCGGCGTCCCGTCGTCGAGCGTGAGCAGCGCCGCGACGGCGGGCTCGTACCGGAACGGGGAGTCGGGCACCCTCCACGCGCGGGCGTCGACCTCCGCCACCTCCCGGCCCGTGATCTGTCGGACCATGTCGACGTGGTGGATCGCCATGTCGAGGAGAAACGGGTGCGGGAGCTGCCCACGCCAGTCGCGGCGCGATACCCAGAGCCCCCGCAGATCGCGGTGGTGCACGATCCGGATCGCGAGCAGCCGTCCGAGCGTGCCGTCCGCGACGAGCGCCTGGAGCGCTCGCGATTGCCGCCGGAACCGGTAGTTCTGCGTGACCATCACGTGGCGTCGGGCTCGCTCGCCCGCCCGCACCAGCGCCCGCGCGTCCTCGAGGTCGAGCGCGAGCGGCTTCTCGCAGACGACGTGGCGCCCGGCCGCGAGCGCGAGCTCGGCGAGCGGGCGGTGAGTGGCCGGAGGCGAGACGAGCAGCACTGCGTCCGACTCGATCGAGGCGAGCGCCTGTTCGAGCGTGCGGGTCGTCGGCACGCCGAGGTCCGCGACGGCCCACTCGCGCACCGTCCGCGAGCCGTCGACCAGCGCTGCGAGCCTGACGCCGGGCGTGCGATCGACGATCTCGGCCCAGCTCTGCCCCCACAGTCCGGCACCGACCTGGATCAGTGAGAGCGGGGCCATCGAGTCACGGGATCTTGCACGAAGCAAACGGGGAGACGCGCGAGTGCCGTTCTCGGGCCAGGTGGACGTGACCGCATCGCCTCTCGACTGACCCGGCCCACTGGAGTAGCGTCGGCCCCATGCCCGGGATGGACTCGCCCTCGCCGCGGACAGGCCCGTGAGCAGCACGTTCGTGCCTCGTACGCTACGCGTCCCGGCGGCGCTCACAGCGCTGGCGCTCGGCGGCTGGATCGCGAGCGCCGTCGCGATGCAGGGGATGATGGCGATGGAGGGGCCGGGCTCGGTCGCGTCGTTCCTCTGGCTCTGGATCGCGATGAGCGCGGCCATGATGCTGCCCTCGCTGGTGCCGGCCGCATCGCTCGCCTCCGGGGTCGGCCGCTCCGCGGCGGCATTCGTGGGCGGCTACGCCGCGGTCTGGGCGGCCACGGGAGTGCTCGCCTATGAGGCCGCCGATGCCCTGATCCCTGCGAGCACCTGGCTCACCGTCGGGGCGATCGTCCTCGCCGCCGTCTACCAGCTGACGCCGCTCAAGGCCGCGTGCCTGCGCCGCTGCAGGGGGCCGCTCGGCCTGCTGATCCGCCACGACGCGTTCCGCGCCGGGCTGGAGCACGGCGTCGTCTGCCTCGGGTGCTGCTGGGCGCTGATGCTCGCGCTCCTCGCCCTCGGGACTGCGAGCTTGTTCTGGATGGCCGCCGTCGCGGCCGCGATCTTCGTGGAGAAGGTGACCTCGCTCGGCGCGCGCGCCTCGGCGCCGGTGGGGCTCGCGCTCGTCGGTGCCGCGGTGTGGGTGGCACTGTGAGCTACCGCATCGCCGGGACCTACCTCGAGGCGTGCAATTGCGACGCCATCTGCCCGTGCCGCCGGATCGACGGCGTCCCGGGCGGACGCTCGACGCACGGCGTCTGCCTCGGCGCCCTCAGCTGGCGCGTCGACGAGGGCGGGGCCGACGATGTCGACCTCTCGGGCACTGGAGCGGTGATGACCTACTCGTACTCGGACGACGAGCCAGGCTCGCCGTGGACGCTGGTGTTACACGTCGACGGGCCCGACGAGCTGGGAGCGATCCTGCTCGGCCGGCTCGGCGGGAAGCACGTGGAGACGCTGCCCTGGGTGCGCAAGCCGACGGCGTCGATCGAGATGCGGGGCGCGCAGATCGAGTTCGCAGAAGGCGACGTCCGCGTCGGGGAGGCGATCCGCCTGCGCGCGACCACGCCGTTCGAGACCGACGCCACCGTCTCGTGCATCGTCCCTGGGCACGAGCACCCGGGCACCGAGCTCGTCAACGACGAGGTGGTCGTGTCCGACGGCTCGTTCGAGTTCGAGCTTCACGGCACGTGCGCGTTCACCCGCGCGTTCGACTACGACGACGGCTGACCAGGAGGGCCCAGTTGATCGGGCGCCGGCACACCTCCGCGCGTTTCACTCACTCGCGGCGCCGTCCCGGCGGCGAGGCAGACGCCGAGGTCGAGCTCCGACAGCTGCGGCCACTCGAGGTCGGTCGTCTGATCACGATCCTCCTTGGCGGTGCCGCGGCCCTGCGCGTCCGGGCCCTCGACGGTCAATACCACCTGCCCCTGACGAATCCGCCGAACGCGACGAGGCCGACCAGCGCGATGATGATGCCGAGCCACAGGCTCCAGACGATCGCGACGATGACGCCGGCGATCACGAGGATCCCGCCGAGCCCGATACCCGCGAGTCCTCGACCGGCCGTTTGCTCTGCCATCTGATGTTCCTCCTTGCTCGGGGTGTCCTCCGGCCCTCCCGTCGTGTACCGAAGGGAGGGCCGGAGGTAAGTGCTTAGACGCTGGCGGCCTCGGCCGCCATTTCGTTGCTGACGCGGGTCGCGAGCTTCTCGACCTCGCGAAGCGCCTCCTTCTCCTGCTTCAGATTCTCATCGAGCAGGTCGACGGCCTTGTCCTCGCCGAGCGCCTTCGCCATCCGGCGGAGCGCCTCGTAGGCGGCGATCTCGTAGTTCTCGGTGCGGGCTGCCGCGCCGAGGTCGACGAGGTCGATCAGGTCGGACGCAGCTTCGCCGGCAAGCTTCTCGTGCTCCTTCTTCAACCCCTCGAAGCCCAGGCACGGCTCCGCCTTCGGCTCCTCGCCGATGAGCTCGAAAACCTTCTCGACGTTCTGGACGTGACCGCGGGTCTGACCGAGGTGCTTCTCGAGGCCTGCCTTGAACTCCGCGTCCTGCACCTCGCCGATCAGCTTGGGCAGCGTCTCGCTCGCGAGCTTCCGCTCGACGTACAGGATGTCGCCCAGCTCGTGTGTGAACAGCTCGCGCTCATTGGTGATCTCCGGCATCTGCAACTCCTTCGCGTCGTCGTGGACAGCGTTCGTATACCCACGGCCATCGAAGCTCACGCCTCCCGGCGCCGACGCTTCGGGAACGCCGTACCCGGGTAGGTCGTGCCGGATGTCACTCGACCGCGAAAAGAGGAGCGAGAGCCGTGAGTGAGACACGAACCGACGACCAGCCGGAGACCACGCCTCCCGACGTCCCGAAACCGGCGCCGAGCCCCGATCCCGTGCCGAGCCCCCAACCCCCGCCGGGAACACCGAACCCGGGCCCCGGGGGCGAGGGCGAGCATCCCCTCGAGGGCGACTACCCGGATGGGGACGATCGGGAGTCGGGCCGAGCGAACCCTGACACGAGCCGGTTTGCGCACGAAGGAGCCGGGTAGGCAAGGAATCCACGTCAAAGGAGGATTCATGCACTCAACAATGGATGTGTGGACGTATCGCGAGGGCATCCTCGCTCCGGGTGTGTCGCCCCGGAACGTCGTCGGGTACAGCGTCGAGGCGCGCGACGGCTCGATCGGGAAGGTCGACGACGCGACCTATGACGCAGGGTCATCTCATCTCGTCGTCGACACCGGTCCATGGATCTTCGGGAAGAAGGTCATGCTTCCGGCCGGCGTCATCGAGAACGTCGACCACGACCGGGAGATGATCTTCGTCGAGAGAACCAAGGACGAGATCAAGGGGGCCCCCGAGTTCGACGACTCGCTCACCCGCGACGAGGACTATCGGGGCCGCCTCGGCTCCTACTACGGCGAGGCCGGCGGCGTCGGCTACAGCGGCTCGGACGAGCTGTAGGTCAACCGATCGAACCCGTGGAGGCCCTCGTCGGGGGGCCTCCACGCTCGTCCTGAGGCATCCCCGACGGCGTGAGTGGTCACGTGTCACGCGTGTTTCGCATGTGGGCGCGCGGATCGTCGAGCACGTGCGTCGACTGGAGCCTGATGAAGCCGCAATTGGCGCACGTGAGGGGGAACGCCTCACCACGCCGGTCGACGGCCTCGCTCCCGATTGCATGCTCGAGTGTGATTCGCTCGTCCCAGCCGTGCCAGTCCTCGTGTCCGCAGAACGGGCAGGCGATGCGGGCTCCCCGGCTTTGGAGGAAGTCGAAGATCGGCTTGGTCGTCATTCGCCTCGCACTCCTCGAGTCCGTGCGCTAGCCGCGCGACCCGGCCAAGCCGGACCGGACGAGCGTCCACGTGCGCTCGCCTGCGCCGCCGCTACCACCGAACGTTCTGGACCTCGCAGCGTGCAGGCGGTTCAACAGCCGCTTGAGCGCCTTCCTCATGGGGTGATCCCTTCGCAAGACTCCCCGAAGCAGAAGGCTACGCGCTCGTGCGGGAGTGTGAACACGGGGACGCAGTCACACGGTAGCGCAATGCGGGCGTTCCACCCTCGCACCGAGGGGGACCCGCATCGTCCGGCGTTCCGCGAGCAGGCGACGCTAGAGATGAGCACGGGGACGCGAAGTCCCGCAGCCCGTGCTCGCGGCCGGTTGCCGACCCGACCTAGCGGCGCTCGCCGGAACGTGACCGGGAAGCAGGAGGTCCGCCGCCCTCCGCCACGTACGGGAGCAGCGCCATCTCTCTTGCGCGCTTGATCGCGACCGCGACCTGTCGCTGATGCCTCCGGCACGCACCGCTCATCCGACGCGACCGGATCTTCCCCCGCTCGGACGTGTACCGCCGCAGTTGATCGACGTTCTTGTAGTCGACGTCACGCGTCTTGTCCTTGCAGAACAGGCAGGACTTCCGCTTGAACACCTTGGCGGTGCCGCCGCCGGGACGGCCGGTGCGTGCGCCCGGCTCGACTTCCTTGCGTCGCTTCGACTTCGCGGCCATGGGCGCAAAGATACAGCCGGAACCCGTTTCGTGTTGCTCGAGCGACCGTCGCGGGTCGCCGCCGGGCGGTGTCAGAGGCCGAGCGGCTCGAGCGAGCGCTCCGCCGCGCATTCGGCGGCCCACGTCTCACAGACCTGGCGCAGCTCGTCGGCCGGTGCCGCGGCAACGGCTTCTACCACGACCTGGTGCACGATCGTCTCGCTCTCGGCGCTCATGTCGTGACTGCGGACGGCATGGGCGCGTACGCGCTCGGCGGACCCCAGGAGGCGGCGAGCGAGTCGGTCGACCTCTGCCAGCGTCGCCTCGCGACCCGCCAACGGGCCGAAGTTGACGACGATCTCGATCGCCCCGTCTCTGGCCGAGCGCACGAATGCGGTCGTCGTGTCCATGCCGATGGCGTACCCGCGCTCGTGTCGGCCGAACCACGCAAACGGGGGATCCTCACGGGAGAATCGCGATCGCCGCGTGGCGCCGATTCGCAGCCAGCGGGGCGTGCCCCGCTAGTGCCTCGGCGGACCGGACAACGTGCTCAGTCCGGGACGGCGATGGTCGAGTCGGCCGAGACCATCCCCGCGTTGAGCTCCTTCGCTCTGACCACCTTGCGGCCGAAGGGCACGAGCGCGGCGCCGGCCATCTTGAAGTCGGCGATCCCGAGGGGGATGCCGATGATCGTCATGCAGAGCGCGATGCCGGTGACGATGTGGCCGAGCGCGAGCCACCAGCCGGCCAGGACGAACCAGAGGACGTTCCCGACGGCGCTCAGGGTCTCGTGGCGGGTCGGGCTCTCGACGAGCGCCCGGCCGAAGGGCCAGAGGGCGTAGCGGGCGAGCTTGAGCGATTGCTTCGCGAACGGAAGGCCGATGATGGTGATCGCGAGCAGCACTGCGGCGAACAGGTACCCGGCCGCCAGCCAGAAGCCGGCCAGGACGAGCCAGATGATGTTCAGCAGCGTCTTCATGCCGTCCGGGATTCTGCCCGTCCGAGCCGAGGGCCCCGGACGGGGCCCTCGGGCGACGAGACGGAGCCCGCTCTACACGAGCTTCTGGTTGTGCCACTTGCGGTAGATGCCCTGCGCCTTGCTCGCGAAGGCCGAGACGCGCCTCGGCGGGGGTCGACTTCCCCTGGGCCACCTCGGCGAACATCTGCGGGATCAGGAACGTGTTGTAGATCTCGTCCATCACCGGCGTGGAGTTGCCGGGGTGACCGGGGTTCGTCGTGTACTTCTCGGCGATCGTCGTCAGGATCGTGTACTTGCCCTTCGGCTTGTGCGGGTCCTGCGCGGTCAGCTTGCGGATCGCCTTGAAGCCGCCCTTGATCGCACCCGTCCAGGGCGGGAAGTTGTAGTACTTGCTGCGCACGAAGTGGTCGCGGTAGCCGAGCTGCTGGTCGACGACGTACTTCTGCGCCGCCTCCTTGTTCTTGGCGAACTTCCAGATCAGGTAGACGCCCATCACGTGCTCGTTGCCCAGGCGCATCGCGGGCCCGCGCGGGATCGAGGCGAGCCACGTGTCGTCCGACAGAGCGCTGGTTCCCGGAGTCCTCCGCCGAGCGGGCGATCGAGATCGCGTTCAGCGCCACCGAGAGCCGGCCGGCGAGGAAGGCCTGGTTGTTCGACGCGGCGGTCCAGGCGAAGACCTCGTCCGACATGCCGTTCTTGTAGATGTCGCGCATCACCTCGAGCGCCTGGATCGCGCCCTTGCGGTTCGCGCCCTGCCCGATGACGATGCGGTTCTCCTCGTTCTGGATGAAGCCGCCGTAGCAGTAGAGAAGCGACGTGAGCAGCATGTTCGAGTCGATCTCGTTCGACATGCCGAGCCCGACCGGATGCCCGATCTGCTTGAGCTTCGCCGCCCCCTTTCGTAGGTCGTCCCACGTGTTGGAGGCTCACGCCCGCCTCCTGCAGCAAGCTGCGCCGGTACTGGACGGGGTCGGGCGCGTAGGTCTCGGGGAAGCCGTAGAACTGCTTCGTCTTCGGGTTGTACGTGGCTTTCCGCGCGACCCTGGCCATCGGCCCGACCTTCTTCGTGACCTCCTGGACGAGGTCGGTGACGGGGATCGCCTGCTTCTGGAACGCCGCCGGCGGGCGAGATGAACCAGAAGAGATCGTGGCCGCTCTGGGCGGCGACCTCCGAGGCCCCGGTGCTGTTGAGCAGGGCGTTGTTGATGTGGTCGACCTTGACCTCGACGTCGTTCGTCCTCGCCCCACTGCTTGACGTAGGTGTTGTCGAGCCACTTGTCGTAGTCGGGGACGAAGTGGGCCCACGGTCATGATCCTGAGCTCGCCGGCGAGCTGCTTCTTCGCGAACTTGCAGCGGGCCGTAGAACCCGAGGGCCCTGTCGGCCAGCCCGCCGAACATGCCGATCGCGAAGGCCGCTGCCGTGCCTCTCCTGAGCAGGTCGCCCCGGGTCAGCGCCGGGCCAGTCCCTGCCGAGCGTCGTCGGCTACGTCTGCCACCGTGTCCTCCTTTCGGGCCTCGATTCTCTAGCGGAATGCCCCGCCTGTAAAGCCCTTGATGAACCGGTCGAGGAAGGCGTTGTAGAGCAGGGCGAGCGGGATCGCCGGGATCAGCGCCGCCGCCATCAGCGACTGCCAGAAGAAGACGTCGCCGCGGATCAGGTCGTTCGGGATGCCCGCGGAGACCGTCCGCTGCTCGGAGCTCGAGATGAACGTGAACGCGTAGATGAACTCGTTCACGCACAAGCGAGAAGGCGAAGATGACGACGGTCAGGATCCCCGGCAGCGAGATCGGGAAGGATGATCAGGAAGAGCGCCTTCAGCCGCGACGCACCGTCGATCAGCGCCGCGTCCTCGAGCTCCTGCGGGATCGTCTTGAAGAACCCCATCAGGAGCCACGTCGCGAACGGGATCGTGAAGGACGGGTAGACGAGGATCAGCGCCCAGAGCGAGTCCTTGAGGTCGAGCTGGGTGATGAGCCGCGAGAGCGGCAGGAAGAGCAGCGTCGGCGGAATGAGGTAGACGAGGAAGATCGCCGACGCCGGCGCTCTGGCCCCATCCGCCCGCGAGCCGGGCGAGCGCGTAGCCGGCGGGCAGGGCGAGGAGCGAGCGTGATGCCGACGACCGCCGCGCCGACGAGCAGGGTGTTCCAGAGCCAGGTCGGGTAGTTCGTGTCCTCGAAGAGGAACCGGACGTGCTCGAACGTCGCGTAGTTCCAGAAGTCCCAGTGGAAGTCGCCCTGCGAGGTCGTTGTACGTGTAGGGCGAGTGCTCGACGTTGGCGAGGTCGAGGTTCGTCTTGAACATCGTCGACGAGCGCGAAGTAGAACGGGAACGCGAGGAAGATCGCGAACGGCACGACGACGAGGTAGGTCGTGAGCTTCTGGCGCCTCGTCATCAGCTCACCTGGGCCCGTCGTGCGAAGAACAGCATCCCGACGCTCACGACGACGAGCAGCGGGAACAGGAACAGCGAGATCGCCGCGCCCTCGCCGAGCGAGCCGGAGTCGATCCCGATCGCGTAGGCCCAGGTCGGCAGCACCTGCGTCGAGTTGAACGGCCCGCCGTGCGTGAGGATGTAGACGACGGCGAAGTCGGCCGCCGTGAACACGATCCCGAAGAGCACGGCGACGAGCGCGATCGGGAGCTGGAGCGGGATGTCGACGTACCAGAGCTTCTTGAAGCCCGGTCGCGCCGTCGATCTTCGACGCGTCCTCGACCTCGTTCGGGATCGACGCGCGGCCCGGCGATGAAGATCACGACGGCGAACGGGAGGATCCGCCAGGCGTGGACGACCGTGATCGCGATGAGCGCGAGGTTCGGGCGGCCCGAGCCACTGCAGCGGCACCTGCGCGCCCTCCTCGAGGTGCACGGCGCCGAGCAGCCAGACGAGCGCGTTGTCGAGATGGAGCCTGGCGAGCGTCCAGTTGACGACGCTGTAGAGCGAGTCGAAGATCCAGAGCCAGCGCGATCGTCGAGAGCGACGACCGGGGCCGCCCACGGGCAGCACGACCAGGAAGCGGATGATCCACTTGCCGCGGAAGTCGCGGACGAGGAAGTTCGAGAGGACCGCGGCGCCGACGAGGACGATCGCCTGCGAGGCGAGCGTGAAGATGAGCGTGTTGCGGAGCGCGCGCCGGAAGTTGTCGTCGTGCCAGGCGTTCGTGAAGTTGTCGAAGCCGACCCAGTTGCCGCGTCAGCGAGCCGCCGATCGGCGTCCGTGAAGCTGAGGTAGATCGCCCAGACGAACGGGACGCCGACGACGAGCGCCATGAAGACGACCGCCGGGGCGATGAGCAGCGGCGCGAGGACGCGGCGGCTCTCGAGAGCGTGCCGCCAGCGGCCGACCAGCGGGCTTCAACCGCGCAGCTTGCGCCTCCATCGGGACCGCGGCCGATGCTAGTAGATTGCGCGCTCGGAGACAGCCGATGGCCGAGATCACCCTCGAGAGCCTGACGAAGGTCTACCCCGACGGCACGAAGGCCGTCACCGACCTCGACCTCGAGGTCGGCCGACGGCGAGTTCGTCGTCTTCGTCGGGCCGTCGGGCTGCGGCAAGACGACCGCGCTGCGGATGATCGCCGGGCTCGAGGCGATCACCTCCGGGCACGGTGCGGATCGACGGCCAGGTCGTCAACGACCTGCCGCCGAAGGACCGCGACATCGCGATGGTCTTCCAGAACTACGCGCTCTACCCGCACATGAACGCGGCACGAGAACATGGGCTTCGCGCTGAAGATGCGCGGGCGTCCCGAAGGACGAGATCGACCGCCGCGTGCGCGAGGCGGCGCGCATCCTCGGCCTCTCCGACGTCGCTGCAGAAGAAGCCGCGGACGCTCTCCGGCGGGCAGCGCCAGCGCGTCGCGATGGGCCGCGCGATCGTCCGCAACCCGCAGGCGTTCCTCATGGACGAGCCGCTCTCGAACCTCGACGCGAAGCTGCGCGTCGAGATGCGCGCCGAGATCGCGCGCATCCAGCGCGACCTCGGCGTGACGACGATCTACGTCACGCACGACCAGACCGAGGCGATGACGATGGGCGACCGCGTCGCCGTGATGCGCGACGGGCTCCTCCAGCAGGTCGCCGTCCCGAAGGAGCTCTACGACCGGCCGCGCAACCTGTTCGTCGCCGAGTTCATCGGCTCGCCGGCGATGAACCTCGTCATGGCCGACCTCGAGCGCGTCGAGACGGCGACGCCTGGGTGTCGCTTCGGCGCGCACCGGCTGCGCCTCGAGCCGGCGACGCTCGAGCGACACCCGGGCCTCGCGGCCTACGAGGGGCGCCAGGTCGTGCTCGGGATCCGGCCGGAGGACATGGAGGACGCCGCCGTCCTCGCGCGGAGCCGCATCCGGAGCGGCGTCGTCTCCGTCGTCTGCGACATCCGCGAGGACATGGGCTCCGAGGTGTACGTGCACTTCAACGTCGCAGGCCGAGCCCGTCGACGACGAGGGAGGTCGTCGAGGCGCTCGTCGTCGAGGACGCCGAGGACGAGGAGGCGCGGCTCGCCGCGGAGCGCGCGCGCGGCGGCGGCGTCGTCTTCGTCGCGCGGCTCGAGCGGACGACGCGACGCGCGCGAGCGGCGAGCCGCTCGACGCTCGAGGTCGACGTCACGCGCCTCCACTTCTTCGACCCCG
>CAWCAV010000004.1:0-1054877 GCA_963793655.1 uncultured Actinomycetes bacterium | reverse complement strand
TAACTCTCCGCCAGTTCCGGCGCGACAAATTTCCCGTTTTTGAGAAAATCCAGATGTTGCCGGGTTGAATGGGCCGGGTGGATGGTTGGCCGGTCGCCCGGTTTTTTCAAGGCGCCGATGGCGTGGGTCCGGCCCAGCAGGCGGCCCAGAGCCAGCCACTGCTCCTCGCTGAACTCGTTGCCGAAGCGGCCGCCCTTCTTGGGGAAGAGGGCGAAGTGGATGCCGGAGAAACAGCCCAGGGTCGTCCCGTCCTTCAGGACCAGGGGGGCGATCACCGGCACCTCATGGGCGGCCAGTTCCCGAAGGAAATCGTGCTCGTCGGCCAGGGCGGTCGGTGACCAGCGGCCGGGCCGGTAGAACTTGGCGATGAACCCCTGCTTGGTCCGGCTTTCCAGTTCGTAAACCCGGTTGATATAGCTGTTCATGGGCCGGCAGAGATTGCTGAACGGCTCGCCCAGCTCTTTTTCCGCCAGGGTGATGACCTGGTCGGGATTGAGCTGGTGAAAAGGATTTTGTGCTGCTCTATTCGTTTTGCCCATGGCCGGTTTTCCTATCACTTTGAGTGTCCGGCAGAATATCCCATCCGGTGGTAAATTGCTTGTGATATCGGGGGAGGTCGGGGGGCGGAGGGAGCGGTAAAAAGGGTGTCGAGCTGCGGGTGGGTGATACAGAGCGGTTATTACCAAGCCCGGTCAGTTAAATAAGCGCACCTAATATCGCCGACTTGACAGATCCGTAACAGACTCTTAATCTAATCAATCTCTTCTAGAAAGAGGTCTTCTTGCCCAATACCAATAAGACATCTACCAGCTGAACAGCGGGGGGCAGAGACGGTTGAGGCGGTTTTTGAACTAGACGCCGAACAAAATCCCAGCGAGATCAACTTTCATGGCCACCTCCCTCGACCCTGCCTATCTTCGATCAGTTCGTGCAGGCGCTTACCATAGCGGCCGATCAAGTTGCGAGTCAGCTGCTTGGCCGGGGTGTCGCCGGCCCGCTGCAACTCACCGAAGATTGGTCACCAAACGATGAAAAGGATAATCCCGATCTTTAGGCCGGATATAGACCGGATCCATGAGGAGGCGGGGGAGGGCGGGGATTATTTTGAACTCTCCGGAGGTAGCGAAACTTCAGAAAATCCTCAACTCCAATCTGAAGATGCCGTTTTGTTCAACGCTAAATGTGTAACGTCAACGCTGAGTTGGTGTCTGCTTTGTCGAAGAACTTTCTCTCCTGCATGCTAAATCTTGAGTCATTATGACGCTGCGTTCATCCTATGCATCTTCGCTTACCTGTTCTTTATCGAAGCCCACCTTTCCGCATTCGGCTTCAATATGAAAGCTGTTTTTGTCAGGTTACCCAAGCTCACTTGCACAAAACCTATAAACCTTTCACTTCTCTTTTGAATGCATTTTTGTTAAAATCTTTAAAGTTTTCTTTATGGGGGATTACGGAATGCATACGACACGAGCGCTATTATTTTTTCTGTATCTTTCCTTTTTGGCACTCACTGGTTGTGGTGGAAGCGCAACCGATGCCGGCACACCGGCGCCAACACCAGCAACAGCCAGTATCAAGGTTTCCCCCGAGACGACAATAACCACCGACGAATCCGGTCTTGCCGCCACCCTCTCGGTCAGCCTCGGCTCCAAACCAACCGCCGACGTGACCATCCCGGTCAACAGTTCCGACACCACCGAAGGCACGGTGGACAAAACCAGCCTCATTTTTACCAGTGCAAACTGGGCCACAGCCCAGACCATCACCGTCATCGGCGTTAATGACACCAGCGCTGACGGCAACCAGAGCTATACCATTCACCTGGGACCGGCGACTTCGACGGACCCGTCCTACAGCGCCCTGGAAAAATTCGTCTCCCGCCATCAACCTTGAAGCTAAAACAGCTTCATTCGTGGTCTCAGCCATCAGCGGCAACACCTCGGAAAGCGGGACTACGGCTACCTTTACGGTTCGCCTCGGCTCTAGCCCACCGCCGATGTCACCATCCCGGTCAAAAGCTCCGACACCAGCGAAGGGACGGTCGATAAAGCCCAGCCTGACCTTCACCACCTCGAACTGGAACCAAGACCAGACCGTCACCGTCACCGGCGTCAGCGACGCCCTGGCCGACGGCCACCATTTCCTACAGCATCAACTTGGGACCACCGTTTCTAACGACAGCAATTACAACGATTTAATCCGGCCGACGTCAGCGTCACCAACCTTGACGTCCCGGAGTCCGCATCACGCCAGTTTGTCATCACCGCCATCAGCGGCAACACCAGGAAACCGGCGACGACGGCGACTTTCACGGTTCGCCTCGGCTCGCAGCCCACCGCCAATGTCACCATCCCGGTCAGCAGTTCCGACACCAGCGAAGGGACGGTCGATCCGGCCAGCCTGACCTTCACCAACGCCAACTGGAATCAGCACCAGACCGTCACCGTCACCGGGGTCAGCGACTCCTGGCCGACGGCAATCTTGCTTAACATTTCAACTGGGCGCTACCGCTTCAACCGACGGTTTGTACAACAATCTCAATCCCGGCCGACGTCGCGGTAACCAATACTGGATGTCCGAGAGGCCGCCAGTTTTGGTCATCGCACATCAGCGGCAACACCAGTGAAGTCCGGGACGACGGCGACCTTCACCGTCCGCCTCGGCTCGCAGCCCACCGCCAATGTCACCATCCCGGTCAGCAGCTCCAAACCACGGAGGGGACGGTGGCAAAGGCCAGCCTGACCTTCACCAACGCCAACTGGAACCGGACCAGACCGTCACCGTCACCGGCGTCGGCGACCACCTGGTCGACGGCAATGTTGCTTATAGCATTGTCCTGGGCGCTACCACTTCAACCGACAGTCTTACAACAACCACAATCCGCCCGACGTCGCGGTGACCAATACTGGACGTCCGAGCGGCCGCCAGTTTTGTCATTAGCACGATCAGCGGCAACACCACTGAGATCCGGGACGACGGCACCTTCACGGTCCACCTCGGCTCGCAGCCCACCGCCGACGTCACTATCCCGGTCAGCAGTTCCGACACCCGAGCGAGGGCACGGTTGCCCCGGCCAGCCTGACCTTCACCAACGCCAACTGGAGCACGCCCCAGACCGTCACCGTCACCGGCGTCAACGACCTCCTGGTCGACGGCAATGTTGCCTATAGCATTGTCCTCGGCGCCACCACTTCAGACCGACAGTATCTACAACGACCTTAACCCGGCCGACGTCGCGGTAACCAATACGGATGTCCGGGCGGCCGCCAGTTTTGTCATCAGCGCCGATCAGCGGCAACACCAGTGAATCCGGGGCGACGGCGACTTTCACGGTCCGCCTCGGCTCGCAGCCCACCGCCAACGTCACCATCCCGGTCAGCAGCTCCAGACCCGAGGAAGGGACGGTGGCTCCGGCCAGCCTGACCTTCACCAACGCCAACTGGAACACGGACCAGACCGTCACCGTCACCGGGGTCAGCGACCTCCTGGTCGACGGCGATGTTGCCTATAACATTGTCCTCGGCGCTACCTCTTCAACCGACTTAATCTACAACGCCGTCAACCCGCCCGACGTCGCGGTAACCAATACGGATGTCCGGGCGGCCGCCAGTTTTGTCATCGGCGCGATCAGCGGCAACACCAGTGAATCCGGAACGACGGCGACCTTCACCGTCCGCCTCGGCTCGCAGCCCACCGCCAATGTCACCATCCCGGTCACAGCGCCGACACCACCGAAGGCACGGTCTCACCGGCCAGCCTGACCTTCACCAACGCCAACTGGAACACGGACCAGACCGTCACCGTCACCGGCGTCAACGACCTCCTGGCCGACGGCAATGTTGCTTATAACATTGTCCTCGGCACTACCGCTTCAACCGACTCAATCTACAACGCCGTAACCCGACCGACGTCGCGGTCACCAATACGGATGTCCGGGCGGCCGCCAGTTTTGTCATCGGCGCGATCAGCGGCAACACCAGTGAATCCGGGACGACGGCGACCTTCACGGTCGCCTCGGCTCCCAGCCCACCGCCAACGTCACCATCCCGGTCAGCAGCTCCGACACCACCGAAGGCACGGTCGGCTCCGGCCAGCCTGACCTTCACCAACGCCAACTGGAACACGGACCAGACCGTCACCGTCACCGGCGTCAGCGACGTCCTGGTCGACGGCAATGTTGATTATAGCATTGTCCTCGGCGCTACCGCTTCAACCGACTTAATCTACAACGCAGTCAACCCGCCCGACGTCGCGGTAACCAATACGGATGTCCGTGCGGCCGCCAGTTTTGTCATCAGCGCGATCAGCGGGAACACCAGTGAATCCGGGACGACGGCGACTTTTACGGTTCGCCTCGGCTCGCAGCCCACCGCCGACGTTACCATTCCGGTCAGCAGTTCCAACACCGACGAAGGGACGGTGGCTCCGGCCAGCCTGACCTTCACCAACGCCAACTGGAACACGGACCAGACCGTCACCGTCACCGGGGTCAGCGACCTCCTGGCCGACGGCGATGTTGCATATAGCATTATCCTCGGCGCTACCGCTTCAACCGACTTAATCTACAACGACGTCAACCCGAACGATGTCAGCGTCACAACCTGGACGTAAGAACCGCATCATTCGTGGTCTCAACCATCAGCAACAACACCACTGAAGGCTTGGCTACCGCGACCTTCACGGTCCGACTCGGCTCCCAGCCCACCGCCGACGTTACCATCCCGGTCCAAAGCTCCGATACCTCGGAAGGCACCGTCGATAAAAGCAGCCTGACCTTCACCAACGCCAACTGGGACACGGACCAGATCGTCACTGTCACCGGCGTTGACGACCCGCTAGACGACGGCGATATTTACTACACCATTCGACTTGGTCTAACCGAATCAACAGATGAAAATTACAATGGTCTGGACCCAGTGGACATCGGCATATCCAACATCGACATGAAAACCGGTAACTTTGAGATCACCCCCGGTACCACCCTTACCACCAATGAAGCTGGCCTCACCGCCACCTTCCGGGTGCGGCTCACCTCCCAGCCGGCATACGACGTCGAAATCCCCGTCACAAGTGCCGACACCAGCGAAGGCACGGTGGACAAAGCCAAGCTCACTTTCACCAGTGGCGACTGGGGATCCTACCAGGAAGTGACCGTCACCGGGGTCTTCGACTCGGACGACAGCGATATTACCTACAGCATCCAACTCGGCATAACCTCTTCAGTCGATGACAACTACAATCAACTTAATCCGGCCGACGTGACGGTAACTAACCAGAATGTGCTGGCCGACAGCTTTATAATCACTGTGCCCGGCGATACCGATGAATCCGGCCGGCAAGCCACCTTCACGGTCCGGCTCGCCTCCCAGCCCACCGCCGATGTTACTATCCCGGTCAGCAGTTCCAACACCAACGAAGGGACGGTGGCTCCGCACAGCCTTATCTTTTCACCCCCGTCAACTATGACCAGGACCAGACAGTGACCGTCACCGGGGTTGATGATAGCATTGCCGACGGCAACCAGAGTTACTCGATCATTTTGGGCCCAACCAGTTCAGCGGACGCCAATTACAATGCCCTTGATCCCGCGGATGTGACCTTGGCCAACATCGATCTGGTCGATCCCTATGGCGTCACCCCCCAAATATCAGCCGGTCCCTATCACAGTCTGGTCTTGGCCAGCGACGGCACGGTCTGGGGGCTGGGGACCATGCAGTAATGGACAGCTTGATGCCGCGCCCATCACCAGTAGCGGAGAGCCCGATGCCCCGCCCACCTGCTCCGGGAGCTTTACCCTCCCGCAACGCCTTAACATCACCAAGGCTTCCGCCGTTTCAGCCGGTTACTCATTCTCGGCAATTCTGAAGGCCGACGGGACTGTCTGGACCAGCGGTATCAATGACAGTAGCCAACTCGGCCATGCCAGCGGATCTTCGCTGGCGATGGTCAACGGACTTACTGGGGTCAAAATGGTTTGTGCCAGCTTTGACCATACCCTGGCCCTGAAAAACGACGGCACCGTGTGGGGTTGGGGTAATGGGGGGGCCGGCCAACTTGGCAATGGAATCCAAGGCAACAGAGAAGAGCCGACGCTGGCTATAGGAAATCTCGAAGGTAAATTCGTTACCGCTATTGCCGCCGGTGAACTTCACTCCCTGGCCATGGACATTGATGGCAAAGCATACGCTTGGGGATCAGACAGTTCTGAACAGCTTGGTATGGGCTTAGGTAGCCAGAGCACGCTTTTCCCCACCGTTATTAGCGGGTTGACCAACGTCACCACGATCGCGGCCGGCAAGCGGTACTCATTTGCGATCGGCACTTATAACTCGGCCCACCGTGCCTTCGGTTGGGGGAGCAACAACGATGGTCAGCTGGGAATGGGTTCCATCTCAGGGACACCAAAAAACGTGCCGACCGGGGTGGCCATCCTTAACACTATAGCCGTACCTCCCTCCCAGCTTGACGGGGGGTTCCAGCACTCTCTGGCCCTGTCCGGCAGCACCGTTTACGCCTGGGGCGACAATGACGATATTAGTGAGACGTTTGAAAACTGGGATAACAGTGGCGTCTTTGGTGACGGCGGTACCACCGACAAAGCTTGGCCTGTTGTCTCCTTCATCGGTGACCCGGCGATGGCCGTGAGCGCCGGCAACAATTACAGTCTGGTCTTGCTGGCCGACGGACGGGTGAAATCCTCCGGCGTGAACAGCGGCGCTCAGCTTGGCACCAATGAAGTAGATACCACCGGCCTGGCAAATTACACCGCGACCCCGGTTTTCGTGGAAGACTCGGGTGATACTGGAAGGTTCACCTCCAAACATTTCTACACTTACCGGCCGATCCTTTCGGGCCAGCCGGCCGACGCAACCACCTTCACCACGGCCACGGTCTCCGTCTGTGCGAGCGCCGTGCAGAATCCTTTACCAAACGGCGAGCCATCGTTCTGCAGAGGAATTATCTATTACAAGTACAGCATCGACAATGGCGCAACCTGGAGCGAAACCACTTCAATCGCCACCCCGATTACCCTTTCCGGCCTTACCGCCCCCCGGACGGTCAATCTTTGGGTCAAGGGGATGGACACCAACGGCAACGAGATCCAAACCGATACAAGTGCGGTGAAGGTTTCCTGGACGGTAAACTGATATTAATTTGCCAATTTGAGGATGGGTTCACGTTAGATGTTCTGGATGCGGTAAGAACTAAATGGCACAGCTACCCTACCGGCTCACTCGTGATCAGATCGTTCAAACTAGCATTTGATAGATACCCGACTTTAAGATTTATGATCATATCAGGGAATGGTTCCTGCTGACACCGGCTCCACCGAGTTTGAGCTTTGGAGCAGGTTGTTTAGCAAAGGGTTGCTTGGGTAGAGGGCGACTTGAGGCGGGGCAGGCGAGGAAGAACTTTAGTAGATGGATCCAGCTTGGCCGAAAGCCGGGTGGGGCAACCGCTGCTCACGAAAACAGGCTGGAGATGATTCGAGCAATTTCGTGTAACTGAAAGGGCTTGGTTATGGCCGCGAGAAAACCGTGCTTGCTGTATTCGGCCAGGACCGGATCGTTGGAATAACCGCTGGCCACCACGACCTTGGCCGCCGGGTCAAGACGCAGCAATTCCCGGACCGCCTCCTGGCCGCCCATGGCGCCGGGAATGGTCAGGTCCATGAACACCAGGTCCGGTTTCAGCCCGGCCGCCATTCTCTCCTGATAGAGGCTGATGGCCTCCTCGCCGTCCTTGGTCAGCAGGACCTCATGCCCCAGGTGGGTCAGCATGGCCTTGGCCACCTCGCGGATCATTTGCTCGTCATCCATGACCAGGATGGTTTTGGCCCCGGGAAGCGGACAGGAATCCGCTTCCGTTAATGTTGCCGCATCGGCTTCGATCTCGGAGGCCGGGAGAAAAACCGAAAAGGTGGTGCCGTTGCCGGGGGTGGTGTCGAAGGTGATCTTGCCGCCATGCTTGGCGATAATCGAGTTGATGATCGGCAGGCCGAGGCCGCTGCCGCCTGACTTGGTGGAGAAAAATGGGTCAAAAATCTTATCCGCCACCTCGGCGGGGATGCCGGCGCCGTGGTCCCGGATGGTCATCAGCACAAACCGGTCGTTTTCCCGGCTTGCTTCTCCGGGCAGGGTGGCGAGGTTTCGGCAGGCGATCTCCACCACTCCGCCTTCCGGCATGGCCTGGCCGGCGTTCAGGACCAGGTTCTGCACGACCTGGCTGATCTGGCCCTTGTCGATATCCACCAGCCACAGGTCCTCGGGGATGTCAAAGCGGCAGGAGACCGATTGCCCGCTGAGCACGAAGTCGGCCGAATCCATGACCACCTCGGCCAGCGAGGTGGTCTCCTTGAGTGGGGCGCCGCCCTTGGCGAAGGTGAGCAGTTGCTGGGTAAGGCCCTTGGCCCGGAGCGAGGCCTTGGCGGCCTTGTCGAGATGGTCGCGGGTGGCCTTCTTGAGATCGGGATCCAGCTGGGAAAGGCTGAGGTTGCCGAGGATCGCCATCAGGATGTTGTTGAAGTCATGGGCGATCCCCCCGGCCAGGATCCCGACCGATTCCAGTTTGGCGACCTTGAGCAGTTCTTTTTCCTTTCTGAGCTGGTCGGTGACCCGGCGTGCCAGCGGTCGTAGGCCTCCTGGGTCAGACAGACCAGGATGTTGGGCTGGGCCACCTTGGGGAAGTTGATCGGCTCGGGGGAGAGGATCAGGTCCGCCCGGGCGGTGCCGCCGCGCGCCTCCGGCCCGTAGCTCTGGGTCTGCACCGCGTTCCACCCCTCGTGGAACACCGCCGCCTCGCCGAGGATGATGGAGGCGGTGATCACCCCCTGCCCGCCGGAGCCGGAGAAGACCAGGCGGTAGCGCTCGGAGTTCATGGCTGCCCCTCCCGCACCCGGGCCACCAGCCGCCCGTACTCCTCGCAGTACTCCGGGCGGTCCTCCCGGGCGAAGATGCCGATCTCGAAATGCCCGTCCGGTCGGATCGAGCCCGACGCAGTTCCGTCTGCGGAACTGCCGGGCACCGGCCTCGGTGCCGTGTCTGCGGCGCACGGCACGGCCAGCTCCTTGAAGGCCTGCATCATCTGCACCGCGTCGCCCAGCCGGTTGCGCCGCCCGTAGTAGGTGGGGCACTGGCTCATCACCTCCACCACGGCGAACCCCTTGTGCCGCAGCGCCTGCCGGAAGATGTCGATCATCTGCCGGGCGTGCCAGGTGGTGGTGCGGGCCACGAAGGAGGCCCCGGCGGCCAGGGCCAGGCGCACCGTGTCGAAGGGCGGGTCGAGGTTGCCGTACGGGGCGGTGGTGGCGGCGGAGCCGCACTCGGACAGTGGGGAGAACTGTCCGCCGGTCATCCCGTAGGTCTGGTTGTTCATCACGATGGCGAGGAGGGCGATGTTGCGCCGCGCGGCGTGGATGAAGTGGTTGCCGCCGATGGCCAGCGCGTCCCCGTCGCCCATGGGCACGATCACCGTCAGCTCCGGGCGGCTCAGCTTCAGCCCGGTGGCGAAGGCCAGGGCGCGGCCGTGCAGGGTGTGCAGGGTGTGGAAGTCGACGTAGCCGCTGATGCGCGAGGAGCAGCCGATGCCGGAGACCATGGCGATCTCGTTCTTCGACAGGGACAGCGCCTCGACGGCCCGCAGCAGCGAGCCCAGCACGATGCCGTGGCCGCAGCCGGCGCACCAGAGGTGGGGCATGAAGCGGTTGCGCAGGTAGTCCTTCACCGCCACGCTACACCCCCTCCCCGCGCACCAGGCGCAGGATGCCGCGGATGTCGGTCGGGGCGATCAGCTCCCCGTCGTAGCGGTTGGCCAGGAACACGCGGTTGGGGTGGGCCACCACCCGCTTCACCTCCCGCATCACCTGTCCCAGGTTCATCTCCACCACCAGGATCGTACGCGCGTCGGCGCAAAGCCGGCGCACCGCCTCGGCCGGGAAGGGCCAGAGGGTCTGCAGCTCGACCAGGCCGACCGGCTCGCCCCGGGCCCGGCGGCCGGCCACCACGTGGCGCGCCGAGCGGGCCGCCGCCCCGTAGGAGACCAGCACCGTCTCGGCTCCTTCGATCCCCAGGGTCTTGACCCGGGTCATCTCCGCGGCGTGGTTCTCGATCTTGGTCACCAGGTGCTGGATCAGCTCGTGGGTCACCTCCGGCTTGTTGGAGGGGAAGCCCCACATGTCGTGCACCAGGCCGGTGACGTTGTAGCGGTGCACGCCGCCGAAGTCGCTCATCGGCAGGCGCCCGTCCTCGCGGGGGAAGTAGGGGTGGTAGTCGGTGCCCTCGGGCACCGAGGTCTTCAGGCGCTCCACCAGCGGCAGCTCCCCCGGCTCGGGGATGACCAGCTTCTCGCGCATGTGCCCCACCACCTCGTCGAGCAGCAGCACCACCGGGGTGCGGTAGGTCTCGGCCAGGTTGAAGGCCTCCACCGTCATGGCGAACACGTCCTGGTGGGTGGAGGCGGTGAGGGCCACGATGCTGTGCTCGCCGTGGGTGCCCCAGCGCACCTGCATCACGTCCCCCTGGGCCACCGAGGTGGGCAGCCCCGTGGAGGGGCCGCCGCGCTGCACGTTGACGATGACACAGGGGATCTCGGCCATGATGGCGAAGCCGATCCCCTCCTGCATCAGGGAGAAGCCCGGGCCGCTGGTGGCGGTCATCACCTTCTGCCCGGTGAGGGAGGCGCCGACGATGGCGCAGATGGAGGCGATCTCGTCCTCCATCTGGATGAAGCGCCCCCCCTTGCGCGGCAGGCGGGCGGCCAGCAGCTCGGCGATCTCCGTGGAAGGGGTGATGGGGTAGCCGCTGAAGAACTCGAGGCCGGCGTAGAGGGCGGCCTCCACCACCACCTCGTTGCCCTGGAGGAACTCGGTCCGGCCGGCTCCGCTGTTCGCGTCGCCGCCGGGGGTGGGCCGGCCGGCCATCAGGCCCCCTCCCCGCCGGCGGCGCCCGCGCCGGCGTTGCCCCCCGGGCCTGGGGCGCCGCCGTCCGCGGCGCCCGCCATATCCTTGGCGCTCAGCTCGATGGCCAGGTCCGGGCAGTGCAGCTCGCAGGCCCGGCAGCCGGTGCAGCGGGCGAGGTCGCGCACCGCCGCCTTGCCCTCCGCATCCATCTCCAGCACCTGGCGCGGGCAGAAGGCCACGCAGACGGCACACCCCTTGCACCAGTCGCGGTCAATGTCCACCCGCCACTTCTTCACGCTGCGCGCGGCAGCCGTTTCTTCCATTCACCCACTCCGACGGCCAGCATAACCGATAATCGACGGCGCGTCAAAAGGGGGGAACCGGCGGAGCTGCCGCCGCGGGAGGGGCCTCGGAACCCTTCAGTCCCCGATCAGCACCTCCAGGGCGGCCCGCACCTCCTCCAGCTCCTCCGCGTAGTCCTTCATCGCCTGTGCATCGCCGGCGAATACCGTGGCGTAGAAGGAGTCGCCGGCGCGCAGGATCTGGCCGCGCACCGCCTCCCTGCCCCGGGGGTCCACGCCCGCGCTGCCGCGGCTGGTGCCGAACACCTCCTGGCGGCACTCCCCCTCGCTCACGACCCGCACGGGCCCCGCCTGCAGCTGCACGGGCTGGCCCAGCCAGCGGACGGTCGCCTGCCGCAGGACTTCCAGCGCCCGGCGGAAGGCGGCCCGCAGGCTGCCGGCGTCCTCGCCGCCGCCGCTCTCCGCCTCCAGGGGGGTGAACAGCCCCGAGAGGTCCTCCTCGACGTGCACCAGCAGCACGGCCCCCGGCCAGTCCTCCCCGGGGCCGGGGATCCAACCCGCGGGCAGGTCGAGCCCGAGGTCGTCCGCCTCGCCGGGGTACTCTCCGATGTATTCGCTCTCGAAGTAGTCCTCCCCCGACTCGCCGCCATCTTCGAAAAGGTTGCCGGAAAACTTCGTCCCGCTCGTGTCCGGCAGCGGCAGGTCCTCGGGGGAGAAGCGCGCCACCTCGTTGTCGGCGATGGTCGTGCCCGGCAGGAACACGCCCTCCGACCCCTCGCCCATGGCGAACAGGGTGTCCCCGCGGTTTTCCCGGACGGTGCACCCCTCGAAGCGGACGCCGCTGGAGGACGCCACCTCGATCAGCGGCCAGGCCGCGTTGCCGCGCAGCTCCACGCCGTCGAAGTCCACGTGGCGCGAGCCTCGGACCCACACCGCCCCGACGGTGCAACCCCGCACCACCGCCCCCCGGACGGTCACGCCGTCACAGTCCTCCACGCTCAGGCCCACCGCTCCGCTCCCCCAGAAGTCGCCGCCTTCGACGGTGACCTCGCGGCAGCGCTCCAGGCGCAGCACCCCGCCCACGCAGGTGCCTGGCCCGCTGTGCCCCGCCGCCAGCCGCTCCAGGCGCAGGGCGCGGCAGTTGCGGAAGGTGAGCACCCAGGCGTAGGGGGGCGGGGTCAACAGGCGGGCCCCCTCCTCGGCCTGCAGGGTCAGGCCGCCGGCCCCCTCGATCACCACCTCGAAGTCCTGCCCCGCCTCCGTGCCCTGCCAGGAGATCCAGCGGCTGCGCACGTCGCGCGCCCGGGACAGGTCGTAGTCGCCGGGGGCCAGCACGATGGTGGCATCGGGGCCGATGGCCCGCAGGAGGTCGCGGGCCGAGGAGACGCGCACCGGCTGCGGCCCCTGCTGCTGGGCGCCCGCCGCCGCGGCGGCGAGAAGCAGGAACGCCGCCGGGAGCAGGCACCGGGAGAGGCGAGGGTTGCTCATAGTCGCTGAAGGATAGCGCGACTGCGGGCGGGAGGCAATGGAACGGCAGCACCCGCTTCCCCCCACCCCGCTACCGGATGTACCCTGGAAGCCAGGAGGTGGACAGTATGGGCGACACCGGGGCCGGGGCCCTGCGGGCCGTCATCGTCGGCAACGGGATCGGGGGGGTGATGACCGCGGCGCGGCTGCGGCAGCTCGAGCCGGACCCGGCGAAGCTGGCCGTGGAGATCTACACCCGCGAGCCGTACGAGTATTACTCGCGCATCCGGCTGCCGGAGCTGTTCCGCTCCGGGCTCACCGCCGAGCAGCTGGCCATCTACCGCCCCGGCTGGTACGAGGAGCGGGCCATCCAGGTATACAAGAACCAGGAGGTGGTACGCCTCGACCGGCCGGCGCGACAGGTGGTGCTGAAGAGCGGCGTGCGGGTGCCCTATGACCGGCTGGTGCTGGCCATGGGCGCGGACCCCTACCGCCCGCCCATCCCGAACAGCGAGCTCAGCGGGGTGTTCACCGTACGCGAGTACGGGGACGCCGAGGCGATCCGCGGCTACGTGCAGGCCGGCACCCGCCACGCGGTGGTCATCGGCGGGGGGCTGCTGGGGCTGGAGGCGGCCCGCCAGCTGACGGGCCCGGAGCTGGAGAGCCTGACGGTGCTGGAGGCGGCCCCGCGCCTGCTGCCGCGCCAGCTCGACGAGCCGGCCGCGGCACTGCTGCAGCGCATCCTGGAGCGGCTGCCCTGCACGGTGCTGCCGGGCAACCGGGCAGTCGAGTTCATAGGCGAGCGCAGCGTGCGCGGCCTGCGGCTGGCCGACGGCCGGGACCTGCCGGCGCAGACGGTGCTGTTCTGCGTCGGGGTCATCCCCCGCATCCGCCTGGCGCAGGAGGCGGGGCTGGCCGTGCACCGCGGCATCCTGGTGGACGCCTCCCTGCGCTCCAGCGACCCGGACATCTTCGTGGCCGGCGACCTGGTCGAGTTCGAGGGGGTGGTCTGGGGGATCATCCCCGCCGCCCTGGAGCACGCTCCGGTGGTGGCCGCCAACCTGCTGGGCCGCGAGCCGGCCGTGTACCGCCAGACCATCCCGCAGAACACCCTGAAGGTGGCCGGCATCCACCTGACCAGCGTGGGGCAGGTCACTTTCGACACGCTTCCCGGCGGCGCGCCCCCGGCGGGGGTGGAGGTGATCGCGAAGCTCGACGAGTCGGCCGAGCGCTACGAGAAGTACGTGCTGCAGGACGGCAGGCTGGCCGGAGCCATCCTGCTGGGCTTGCGGGAGAACCTGGCCTTCGTCAACGCGAGGATCGGCCGGGAGACGAGCGCCGCGGAGGTGCGGGCGCGGCTGTGGTAGCGACCGCTGGGAATCCGGCTGGATGCCCTTTGCCGCTCGCACGGACGCGGGCTGTTTGCTTGGCTCGGGACGGGGCCGACAGCTTCATCCTGCCAGGCCGGGTTCCAGTCCGCGTCTTCCGGCTATCACCCGTTCCGGATCACCTGCCCGGGCAGGATGGGATTCAGACGCCCGTTCTCGATGACCGGCTTCCCGTTGATCAGCAGCTGCTCGACGCCGGTCGCGTGCCGGGGCTCCGGCGCAAACAGCACCGGGTGGTCGGAGTAGCTGTCCAGGTCGAGCACGACGATGTCGGCGAAGCAGCCCTTCCGTAAATACCCTCGTTCACGGATGCCGAGCCGCTCGGCCACCCGGGAGGTGAACCGCTCGACGACCGTCTGCAGCCCGAGCGTTTTCCTCTCCTTGACGTAACGCCGCACGATGTGAGGGAACGAGCCCCACGCTTCCAGCCAGGACCTGCCGCTGCGATCGAAGACCTCGTCGACCGAGTTGATGCACAGGGGGTGCTCGATCATCGCATCGAAGCTCGGCTGCTCGGGGCTGGCGTAGAGCTCCCCGCCGATGCCGTCGATGAAGACCTTGAAATCCGCCCGCTCCGCCAGGACGACCCGGCGCAGCGCCTCCCACGCTCCGACGTTCCACTCCTCGCCGAGGGCGACGAAGGTCTTGCCGATGAAGGCGGGGTCGCGGGCACCCAGGACGTAGATGTTCTCGAGGCCGCAGCACTCCACGAAGTTGTCGGTCCAGCCGTTTCCTTCCCAGGAAGGCCAGCGCGGGACGTAGGTTTGCAGGCGCTGCACGACGTCCTTCCAGAAGGAGTCGGCGCGGATGTCCTCCAGGAACCGGTCGATGCCGCTGCTGTAGGCGGACGGCGGGAACAGCGCGATGGCCAGGGTATCGCTGCCGCAGTACCCGAGGGAGTCGTAGGCGACGTCCACCCCTTCCCGGCGCGCCTTCTCCATCAGTTCAATGGCGATCCGGATCTTGTGGCCGTTCTTCACGCCGAACGGTCCGAGGTGGGACACCTGCACGGGAATGTCGGCCTCCCTCCCGACCCGGATGATCTCCTGCACCGCCTCGATGAAGGTGGCGCTGTAGCCGCGCAGGTGCGAGGCGTGGATCGTGTTCGGGTTCCGCTTCCGGGCCACGCGGGACAGGGCCACGAGCTCGTCCGTGTCGGCGAAGGTGCCCGGCATGTACATCAGCCCGGACGACAGGCCGAAGCAGCCCGCGTCGAGCGATTCCTCGAGCATCCGGGTCATGTCCCGCATCTGCTCCGGGTTCAGGCGTTCGCTGAAGCCGGCGGCGTTGACCCGCAGCGTGCCGTGGCCCACGAGCTGGGCGTAGTTGAACAGCATGCGCCCTTCGAGGAAGCGGAAGTAGCCCTCGCAGTCCTCCCACTCCGGTTCGATGTCCCTGTATTGCAGGGCGCCCTGGTAGTCGTTCAGCTCCTTTCGCCGCTCGCGGCGCAGCGGGAAGAAGGAGAAGCCGCACTGGCCGCCCACGTTGGTCGTGATGCCCTGGTGGAGGAGCCGCTCGTACAGCTGCGCGTGCTCCGGGATGGGGAGGTGGAAGTCGGCGTGCGAGTGGATGTTCATGAAGCCGGGCGCGACCAGCTTGCCGGCCGCGTCGAGCACCTTCCAGCCATCCCGGGCCCGGATGCGCGGCGCGACCGCTTCGATGCGCTCGCCGGCCACGAGCACGTCCCCCTGCTCGCCAGCGTGATCCTTGCTGACGAGGGTCCCGTTGGCGATCAGGACGTGTTCCTGCTTGCTCATCGGCAAACCTCTCCTCCTGACTACACGCAGCTCTTCTTCACGCCCATCAGGTCGGCCAGCCAGGCCAGTTCCTGGGTGACGTCGCCGTAGCACATGATGGCGTGATGGTCGAACCCGGTCTTCAGGATCTTCTTGGCGAACTCCTTGATGGGGATTTCGGGCCTGTACAGCAGCGTGACATCCTCGCACGGGATGCTCTTCGGCGCGTCGATCGCTTCTCCCTTGCCGATCAGCATTCTCCAGCCGTCACGCTTGTCGTCGATCAGGTGCCCGATCGTCACCGGGCCCGGTTTGGCGGTGAACTCCACGCTCAACCCGCTTCCCTGGTGACCCCAGTTCTCCGGAGTGGCCGTGATCTTCACGTGCTCGGGTCCCTTGGCGAGGTCCGGGTCTCCGTAGCCGTGCATCATCATCTGCATGGCGTTCTCCTTCTCCCCGTACTCGCCCCATTCGCCGAAGAGCGGCGTCTGGCCCGTCAGCTTGTTCATGATGCACATCATGATCAGCCCGTTGACGTCCCCCTCGGTGTTCGCCATGTACTGCTTCTCCTTGGCCAGGACGACGCTGGCCAGGTAGCCGGTGCACCCCGTCTTCACCTCGACGTAGTGCTGTCCGAGGAAGCAGACCGCGTCCAGGCGGAACCGTTTGATGAGCCGCTTGTAGGCGACGGTGAAGCGGCACTCGCGCAGGAACTCTTCCTCTTTGACGTCCTGGAAGCGGTACCGCTTGACCCAGGCGAGCTGCTTCGCGCATTCCGCGACTTCGGCCTCCGTGACCTTCTCCCACAGGTCGAGGAGGTGGGAGATCTGGATGTCGATCACCTGGGGTCCCAGGGTGCCGGTGATGGCCGTGCGGTCGAACTCGTGGTCGAACATGCCGCGGAACACGTGCCCGATGATGCCGATGTTCAGCTCCCGCAGGTAGTGGTAGCTCCTCACGGCGTCGAAGTACTTCCTGATCTCCCTGTAGGGCTCCTCCTCGAAGTCGGCGCCGACGACGACTTCGAAGTTTTCGAAGATGCCCATCTTCCGGAACGTGCCGGTAAGCTGGCTGGCCGCGATCATCGCACTGTTGCGCAGCGTCTGCTCGTAGTTGCTCCGGAAATCGATGTCCCGATGGCTCTGGCGCAGGAAGAGGACGAGCGGGACCTTCTCGACGTAGCGCAGGCACTGCAGCGAAATGACGTCCACCGTGTAGGTGAAGGCCACGAAGACGACCAGGTCGACGTTCTCCTGCTTGAACAGCCGGCCCGCCCGGTCCGCCTCGTCGAGCGTCGAGACGAGGCCCGGCCAGACGATCTCGGCTTCCGGCCCGAGGTGCTTGCGCAGATTGCCCATGACCACCTGGAGGTCGCCGCGCACGAACGCTTCGAGCGTCTGCGGGTACATCCGCCAGTACTCGAAGTAACCGCAGGTGTACACGCCGACCTTGACCTTCTGCTTCTTTTCATAGTCGTTCAACAGGTCGCCAAAAGTGTCGTCTTTCGACACCTCGAAGGACTCAATTGCCATTCTCGTCTCCTTGGCTGGGCTCGAACCTAGAGATACTTGCTGTCGATGTCCAGGACATCCGCAGGATTGCCGACCATGATGGTGCGGATGGCCTCCCGGCTGATACCGCGCCGGACCATCATGGGCACCACGTTGTTCGAGAAGGTGGGCGTAGCCCCACCCGCCGTAGGCCACCAGGTCCATTTTGAAACAGAAATCATGGGAGATGAGCAGGCGCTTCTCGTAGCCGGTCCTGACCAGCTCGGCCAGCGCCTCCACGCGGTCCCAGTCGCTGTCCATGTGGAAGTCGGAGGAGTCGATGTAGAACTCCTTGCCGATGTGATCGAACTCGGCGTACGCGCCGCGGTCCATGATCGCCTTCATATAGTCCAGGTGGACCTTGGCGTCGGTGTGGGAGACGATCACCTTCCCCAGGCGGACGCCCCACCCTTCCAGCAGGTCCAGCACCGCCAGCCCGTTGGGCTTGTCCTCGAAGCCCGGGATGGTGGGCACGGCCTGGATGTGGACCGAGACCGGCAGGCCGCTCTCCACCTGCGCCCGGGCGGCCACGCGCAGGGACTTGCGCTCCCAGTCCTCGATGTCCGGCCGCACCCCGATCTCGCCGATGATGCCGGGCCGGATGCCCGTGACGCCGACGCCGGAGCGGATCTCCTGCAGCACCATTCTTAGCAAATTGTCTTCCGTCTCGTTGACGATCGAGGCGGGCAGCCCCCCGTGCAGGTAGAAGCCGCAGCCCATGATGACGTGGATACCCGTCTGGTTGGCCAGATTCCGGAGCGCCTGGGGCGAACGGCCGGTGCCGACGCTCGACTGGTCGACGACGGCCCCGCCCCCCGCCTTCTTGAACTCCAGCGCCTCGCCCGCCATCACCTCCGGGTCCGAGTAAAGCAGGTTGTCCTTCATCACGACGGGGTTGCGCCTCAGCACACCGAGGCGGCGCATGGTGACCGGCTCTTCCAGCAGGGCGATCCGCGTCGCCTCCAGCGAGCTCTCGCAGGCCCAGCGGATGTCGATGAAGAAATGCTCGTGCGGCAGGGTCACGCCCAGCGCTTCTTTCGGCACCGGGCCACTGACAGTCATCACAGCCATGGTTTTGCTCCTGTTCGATTCTCCCGGGCATTCACGGCGCGCGCCGCTCGCGGCACGTGCCGGAAAACTTCCTCGAGGTTCGGCTTGTCTTCCACCCGTACTTCCTACTTGACCGCGCCCGCGGTCAGACCCTTGATCAGCTGCTTCTGACCGACCAGATAGGCGATGAGGACTGGCAGCACGGCGATGAACAGCCCCGCGCTGAGGAGGGGCACGCTCAGGTCGTTCTGCCCCCTGAAGAGCATGATGTGGACCATGAGCGTCGTCCGGCTCGCGTCGGGCAGGACGAGCAGCGGCAGGAGGAGATCGTTGAAAAAATGGAGGGTGTCGATCACGGCGACGGTAGCCACCGCCGGCATGGCCATCGGCACCATGATACGGCCGACGATCTGTCCATGATGGGCGCCGTCGACGCGCGCCGCTTCGAGCATCTCGTCCGGGATGCTCTTGAAATAGGCCGCCAGCAGGTAGAAGGTGAGCGGCAAGCCGAACGTGGCGAAGGTGAGCATGAGGCCCCAGTACTTCCCGACGAAGTGCATGTTGACCAGCGTCTGGTACAGGGGAAAGAGGATCGCCTGCACGGGAAGCACCAGGGTGCCGATCACGAAGACGAAGATCGTGTTCCTGAAGGGCAGCCGCATTTTCGTGACCGCGTAGGCCAGCACGAGGGCCAGGACCACGCAGACGATCACCCCGCCGGCAGTGGTTATGAGGGAGTTGAACAGCGCGCGCCACAGGTTGAAGCGATCGAAAACCTCGATGTAGTTGGTGAAGGCAAACTGCTGCGGCAGGCCGAACATGTTTGCCACGTACTCGCGCCGGGTTTTGAGCGAGGAGACAATCACGAAGTATACGGGATAGAGCGCCAGGAATCCGAAGAGTCCCAGCAGGATCGTGATCCATGCCTGGTTGACCCGGCGCCGCAGCAGGTCTCTGGTCATCGGTTACCCCCTCCGCGCGGAGCCCTCCGGGCGGCGCCCGCCTTGCCGGCGCCGGACAGGTACATGTAGCGGACCTGGAACCCGGAGATGATACCCACGAACACGAACAGCACGAGTCCGATGGCCGTACCGTATCCCGGTTCCATGAACTTGAAGGCCACCGTGTACACGAGGTAGTCGGGCAGCATCGACGAGAATCCCGGCCCGCCCTGGGTCATGGAGTGGATGTAGGGGAACATCCAGACCAGCATGCCCGCCGTGCAGATGATGGCCCAGTAGCCCACTACCGGTCTCAGCAGCGGGATGACGATGCGCATGAGCCTCGTCCAGAAGCCGACCCCGTCGATGGCCGCCGCGTCGAAGATCTCCTCGTCGATCGTGGCCAGCCCGGCCAGGTAGGTGACGACCCCGAAACCGAAGATGCTCCAGAGCACCACCGCGTCCACGGTCCACAGGACGAAGTTCTTGTCTCCCAACCAGCTGGGCAGAAAGGCGCCCAGGCCGATCATGCCCAGGAGGGCGTTCACCGGCCCGTGGAAGTGGAGGATCTGGCGCCAGATCAGGCCGACGATGACCGGCGAGATCGTGTAGGGCAGGAAGAACACCACCTGGAAGAACCGCCAGCCCGGCGTGCGCTGGTAGACGAGGAACGACACGACCATCGGCAGCACGATCCACACCGGCAGGGTGAGCGCGAGCTTCAGGGCATTCAGGAAAGTCTGGTGGATCATGGGATCGCGCAGCAGGCGCGCGTAGTTGGCAAGGCCGACGTAGTGCGACTCCGAGCCTGCCCACTCGCGGAAGCTGTTGAACACCCCGAGCACCAGGGGATAGTACTTCAACGCCAGGAGCAGCCCGATGCCCGGGATGATGAAGAGCGCGCCCCACAGGTAATCGCTGCGGCGCTGGGAAACCCTCAGGGTTCCCGCCCGCTTCGTCCGGCTCCTGGGCGCAGTGCCAGGAGGCACCCTCCCGGATTCCGCACCGAGCATGGTCTGTCCGCGCAGGATCGCACCTCCTTTCACGTTCGGGCAGCGTGCCTCGCGGCCCCGCGTGCCCGCAGCGGGGAAGAGGGTGCATCCCTGCCGGAATCGGCGACCGGACGCACCCCCTTCGTCTTCCAAGCGGGTAGTATATCCTACTTCAGCTTCTTATCGCGCGACTGATCGAGCGCATCCTGCAGCATCTTGGTCCAGGCCTCGATGGTGATGTCCCCCGTGCCGTACTGCGTCCAGCCGCGGGCCAGCGCGTCCTGCTCGCGCGAGCTGAGCACGAGTATCGACTGGACCGTGTTGTTCTGGATGAGTTCCTGGATCTTGGCGAAGTTGGGAGAACCGCCGGCGATGCTCTTGTCGAACTTCTTGTTGACCGGCTGTCCGCCGGCGTGCTTGAGGAAGAGGTTTTCACCCGCGGGGCTCGCCGGAATTTCACGTAGTCCCAGGCTGCATCCGGGTACTTGGTCCACTTGGCGATGCAGTGGGGGAATCCCTGGAAGCCGCTGAACTTCTTCATCATCGGGTTGTTCGGATCGACGGCCGGCCACAGCATCACGCCGACCTTGTCCTGACCCAGCGCGTCCTCGTACTGCTTCCAGTTGGCCACGTCGGAGATGATGCTGCCGATGAACGCGGCTCCTCCGCTCGAGAACAGGTCGAGCGCGTCGGGGATGCCCTGATAGGTCGCCCAGCCTTCCTGGAACCACCCCTTGTCGGCCATCGAGGTGAGCAGCTTCAGGCCGTTCTGCATGCGGGGATCGCTCCAGGCGATCTTGCCGCGGCCCAGGTCCAGGATGTCCTGGTCGCTGCTCCAGAAGTTCTTCTGGACTTCCGGCCAGTTCCAGACCAGCGGAACCTCTCTGCCCGCCATTGCCATCGGGACCTTCCCGATCTTCTTGACCGCTTCGCAGGCCTTGCCGAAATCCTCCCAGGTCTGCGGCGGGTTGTCGGGGTCCAATCCGGCCTGCCTGAGGATGTCCTTGTTGAAGTACATGACGTTGCCGTTGAAGCTCATGGGCAGCCCCAGCAGCGGACCGCTGGTGTCCATGTACCGGTAGATCATGTTGTAGGCGAGCAGATCGTCGAACACCGCGGGCTCCGTCTTGATCCGCTCGTTGAGAGGAATGAAAGAGTCCGCCGAATCCCACAGGTAGGCCAACTCGTTGCCCATGACGTCGGCACCGGACTTGGTGGCGATGATCGCCCCGAACTTCTGCTGGTAGGAGTCATACGGGGTGGGTTCGTAGACGATCTGCACGTCCGGATGCAGCTTCATGTACTCGGCGTTGATGGCCACGAACGCCTTCTCCACCTGGGCGTAGTTCGTCACGCGGAGAGTGACCTTCTCCTCCTGTCCGCCGGCGAAGCCGACGAGGGCGGGGAGCGTGGCCAGCACGACGAGAACGATCAGGATGAGCGACCATTTCGCTTTTTTCATTACAGCCTCCTTGTCGAAAAATAGGTGAACGGAATCGGGATGACAGGTACAGGTCCTTTTGGAAATGCCTCCTTCCCTCGCTAACCGGCTTTTTCAGTCCTCCCGTTCATGCCGACCGACCCCACCGGCACGTCCCATCGAGGCGTGCCGCTCCAGATCGTGCGCGCGTGCCCCACACCACCTCCTCTCCATTGCTGCAGTACTCAATCGCCCAGATGCTGCCGCCTCAGGGAGCTGATGAGATTCGAAAGGGTCAAGAGGCCGCTGCCCGTCACGATGAAGCCTTCTTCTATCCTGTTCGATCCCAGGACCGGCAGGCCGAACAGGCTGACGTCGAAGTTGATCCCGGTGCCTTCGAGGAACCCAGCCCGGCAGTTCTCATCCGGATAGGGGGATTCCGCTTCGGCCAGGCCGTTGCCGTGGATCGGCGGATACAGGTCGTACTGTTCCAGCCCGTTGTCGCGGAAGTAGTCCCTGATCTTGCGCACCACCTCTCCCTGCACGACGCCCGCCCGGATGCTCTTGGCCCCCAGGTCCTCGGCCTTCACCAGATGGTGGATGAACTCGGCCTGCGCCTTGTTCGGCCGGTGGTTGGCGACGAACGGCCATTCGTCCGAGGCGATGTAGCCTTCGTACTGCACGGCCAGCGCGTACATGATCATGTCGCTCTTTTCGATCACCTTCTGCGACGCGCGGCCAACGACGGTGTTGGTCCGCTCTCCCGAGCAGAAGATCGTGAACGCGACGTGCTCCGCGCCCGCCTCCCGCGCCGCCTTTTCCCCGATCGCGGCTGCCTGGTTCTCCGTGAGGCCGACGATGTCCGCGTCCAGCACGGCCTTGTAGCCGGCATCGCAGACCCGCCAGGCCTCCTTGAGCATCTCGATCTCGTTCGGCGACTTGACGAGGCGCAGGCCGTAGAGAACGGCGTCTCCGTTCTCGATCGTCGCATCCGTGATCATGGCTTTCAGCCTCTCGTACAGGACGACCGACATCGCATCGAGACCGGATATCTTCACCTTGATGTGCTGCTTGCCGCCCCGCAGCTCGGAGATCACGTCCCGCACGGTGGTGAACTTGATGTTCGTGAAATCCACTTCCTCGGGAACGTAGGACATGCCCACTTCCTTGACGAGGCGGATATCGGGCCACGGGGACATGTCCCGGGCAAGATGCTCGCACTCGGGAGAGGCGAGCAGGATGGGATCCTTGTCCAGGCCCACGACGAGCAGCCCGCGCTCGAAGATCGGCCAATAGTTGGAGACGTAGCGGATGTTCTCCCTCCGGTATTCGTCCCCGTAGATGACGAAGACGTCGGTGCCGTCCCGGCTCATCGCCTCACGAAGCCTTTGAATGCGGGTCCGGTACTCCTGCTGCGGGAGCTTGCGTATGGTACTCACTTTCCCCCCTCGTGTTCAGTATTGGTACACCCTGTCCATGATCGCGTTCGCTTCGTCCACCGACTCGACACCGGAGTCGATCCAGTACATGACGTTTCGCGGCAGCGCGCCCTCGTCCATGAGGGCGAGGAACCGCTCCTTCCGGCAGTTGATCTGCAGCGGGATATCGCCCGTCACCTGCCGGATCGCCGCCAGCCGCTCGAAGCAGGGGACCTGCTTCGGGTCGTCGAGGATGCCGATTCCGATAAGACCCTTGACAGTCACCACCTCTTCGAGCAGGTGCAGGTGGCTGTTGTGCATATGCAGCCAGCCTGTCCCGAAGTGATCCACCATTTTCTGCAGGTGATGCTTTCCCAGCTGGCGGAAGTCCCGGGCGCTGCACTGGCCCCACGCGTCGATGGACAGCCAGACGCAATCGCCCGGCAGCCATTCCTCGTGCAGGTCGAAATACCCGCCGTCGAACTGGCGAATGTACCTGCGCTGCAGCTCGATCAGCCGGATATTGAGCTCGAAGGCGAAGTCGAAGAGCTCCAGCAGCTCGCGGGGGTGATCGTATATTTCCAGAAAGATGCCCGACCCGAACACGTTTTCGGCGAAGTTGAGGCTGTCCGTGGTTTCGATGATCGACGTCGCACAGAGCCCTTCCGCGTGCTCCGCGAAGTAGCGCGTCGACTCTTCGAGGAGCCTGACCCAAGGGTTCCCGGGATCGAAGCGAAGAGACTTGACGTCCCGTGAGGCTGGACAGGAATGGCTTTGCATAGGCCCCGCCCTCCCCGAAGACAACCTCCGCCCCGGCGTAGGCGCCGAAGCCGTAGTCGCCGATATTGGGCCGGGCGGTGGGCATGGCGTCGTCGCGCAGGAGCTCGCGCCGCTCGAAATCCCGGAGAAACACATCGAACATCTTGCGGTAGTCCGGACAGATTCCCGGAGCCAGCGCCCGCTCCCACATCCTCATCGTTCCGCCTTCGTCCAGATCGATTTTCGCCAGGATCTTTCCTGTCGCCTCCCTGCCCCAGAGTTTGCGGTTGCGGCTGATCACCTCGTCCAGATTCTTCTTGTACCGCATGGCCCGACTATCCGGCGTGACCCATCATCCCGATGTAGGCCAGATTGGCCTGGCTGACGTCCATCCGGCCGTACTGGACAATCACCTCGATGTCGCTTCGGAACCTAAAGCGTATTGGTCGAGCCGCTTGATCTCCAACCCGCCGATCTCTGCCGGATGATCCATCCGGAAGCATTTGACGCGGCGGGCGGGAACGATGAGCTTGACGTTTTCGATAGGCTCCCGGTTCTCGAAGAAGACGTCCATGAAGACCCGGGCGTCCCGGCCGCTGCAGTTGAGGATCATGATCGCCTCATGTCCCTCGAACCCCGCGTTGTCCGTTTTGGCCCGCAACGGAAGCCAGCCATCTGCGAAGAACCAGAGCTTCGAACCGCCCGCGCTGGGAACAGGGTCCATACCTTCCTCCAAGTTCGACGTCGAACTTTCCTGGCCATAAAAAAACCGCCCGGTGCGGTTTGACGCCAAACTGAAAAGATGGTAACATAGGGCAGGTAGGTTGTCAAGTTGTCTTATGCATAGAAAACCAACGATCCGCGACATCGCCAGGGAAGCCGGGGTGTCGGATACGGCTGTATCCCTCTCGTTCCAACGGAACTCCCGGGTGAGCGCCGCTACGCGAGAGAGAATCCTGGCGGTGGCGCGGCGGCTGAACTATTTCCCGAATCGCTCTGCCCGCAACCTGCGTTACGGCGATTCCCGCACCATAGGGTTCGTAGTGATCGAGATCACCAACCCCTTCTACGCACGTATGATCCGCAGCGCTGAAAGGATCGCCCATGGGTTGGGCTACGAGATCCTGTTCGCTGAAAGCTATTGGGACCCGCAGAAGGAAATCCGCATCGTGTCGAATATGATCGAAAACCGGGTCGCCGGGATTCTCATGTGCTTCTGCGAGAAGACACGACGAAAGTCTCAGCCTGATCCAACAAAGCCATCTGCCGTTGATCGCGGTGGACACCTATCCCCTGCACTACAAGGGCTCCTACGTGACCAACGCCCTTGCCAGCGCGGGCCGCATGGCCGCCGAGCACCTGCTGGAAGCGGGCTGCAGGCGCCCGATATTCTTCAACGCCAGCGCTCGCCATGAGCAGGTTCAGCTCGTTTCAACTGCTCTTGAAGGGGTTTCGGAAAGGATTGCGGGCCAAGGATATGGCCCTTCCCGATCCGGCGGTCATCAACGCTGATTGGACCATCGAGGGAGGCAGTGCGGGGTTCGCCCAGCCTCCTCCCAGCGGGCAGCCCTTCGACGGCATCTTCTGCGTGAATGATCTGTGCGCATTGGGGGTGGTCGACGCCGCCGAGCGGGACGGCTACGAGGTCGGCAAGGACTTGCGATCATGGGCATCGACAATCTGGAAATCGGCAGCATTGCCCGCATTTCGCTCACCTCCATCGACCAACCCTACGACCGCATCATCGAGCTGGCCACCAAGTCGATGATCGGAGATATCGAGAACAATCGACCCTGTACGGTCAGGAGGAAACTCAAACCCGCCCTTATCGTGCGCGAGAGCACCAACCGGCAGGGAACGTCCAAACGTTCGCCCACCGCATCCACGCCCGCATCGGCCTAGCGCGCCGCGAGGGAAGGGGACGCAACTGAATCCGCGCAATGTGTTCACAGACGGCCTGAAGCGCCGGCCCGTTCCGCAGAC
The DNA here is from genome assembly GCA_963793655.1 of uncultured Actinomycetes bacterium. GTDB lineage: Bacteria > Actinomycetota > Thermoleophilia > Gaiellales > Gaiellaceae > Gaiella. The sequence continues at coordinate 1,028,974 of CAWCAV010000004.1, read as the reverse complement.
GGCCACGGAGGCGGGAGCCGAACAATCCGGCCGGCGGGAGAGAGCATGAACTGGCGGGACGCCATGCTCCGGGTCATGCGGGGGACGCCGGATTCCCGGCTTCTTCGTGCCCCGCCTCGATATCTGGTACCACGCCCGCCGGAAGCGCGGCACACTGCCCGATGAATTCCGATCGCTCGCATCGCCACAGATCGCCGAGCGGCTCGGCGTAGGCCTCCATTCGGTTGTGCCGGATTTCGCCCGTACAGGCGATGATCGCAACCTGCACCACCGCGCGCTGGGCCTGTACAACCACCCTGACTGCCCCATTTCGCCGACTTCTCCGCGGTCGAACACCGGGTGATCCGGGGACCGCAAACCCTGTCGACTGTCTACCCGACGAGCACGGGGGAGGTATCAACGCGGATAGGCTACGGCATCGACTTCATCGATTCAGGAATGTCGATACCTGACGTCCTTGAACCGGCGATCAAGAGCATCGACGATTATGCGCGCGTAGCGGAGATCCTGTCGAAGGTGCAAATCGTGCCCACGCCCGATGCCTACGACAGCTATCGCACCCGCATCGGTGAGCAAGGCATCGCGGTCGCCTACCTTTCGCTGGCCGCCTCTCCCATGCAACACATCATGAGAGACTTACGCAAACTCGAACCTTTTTTCTTCAACATTATGGACGATCCCGGTCCGGTCCAGGCCCTCGCTGAAGTGCTGGCTGTCATCTACGAGGCGCTTCTCGGGACGGCTCGCGAGTCATCGGCCGAGGTCGTTATACTCGGAGCCAACTACGACGACGCGGTCACCTACCCGCCATTCTTCGAGAAACACATCATGCCCTGGCTGCAAAATGCCGGGGAGCGGTTGCATGGTGCCGGCAAGATGCTGTTGACCCATACTGACGGCGAAAACCGACAGCTCGTTCCCCTCTATCTCCGGAGCAACTTCGACATCGCCGATTCGGTCTGTCCTGCGCCGATGACGAGGGTTTCACTCCGCGACTATCGCCAGGCCTTTGGAAGCACGATCACGATCTGGGGCGGGATTCCTTCGATCATGTTGCTGGAGAATTCCTGCAGCCAGGCCGACTTCCGATCGTATGTTGATGCCCTGTTCGAGGAATCTCGGCCTTATGACAGCTTGATCCTGAGTGTGGCCGATACGCTTCCGCCAGATGCCGACTTCGGCCGCATGCTGTATATACGGGACAAGGTGGCGCAAGCCAATCCGTGAAGGTGAGAAGCGAATCAGAAGGAGGACGACACATGAAACCGCAAAACCACGAGCGGAAGAGCGAGGGCATCCGGCAGGCCTTCGAGGAGCTGAAGCAGTAACAGCCCCGAGCGGCTCAAGCGCCGGCTGAACCTGTCCTGGAGCAACTGGGGCTTCGGCATGGAAGCCGCTGGCCGAGTCGGCCGCGCGGCTGGCAGCGGCACGGCGTCGCGCTTCATCGAGCTGCACGGCAACCACTACGGCCCGGACCTGGGCTACCGGCCGGCCGAGACGCTGAAGCATCCTCGGCGACCACGGCATCAAGGTGGGCGGCGTCTGCGGCATGTTCTCGGCCGACAACGACCTGTCCAGCAACCGCGCCGTCGCACCGCCAGGCGGCGATCGACTACCTCAAGCGCGAGGTGCCCTTCACCGCCGAGGTGGGCGGCGGCTACCTGCTGGTGGTGCCCGGCGCGGTCGGCCGGCCGGCACGCCTACGACGACAGGGAGTTCGACCGCAGCGTCGAGACGCTGCGGCTGGTGGCCGACCTGTTCGTCGCAGCACAAGGTGCAAGGCGGCCGATCGAGCCGATCCGCTCGGCCGAGGTGAGCTTCTGCCACACCATCGCCGACGCCAAGCGCTACATCGCGGCGGTGGACCACCCCGGCGTGCAGCACATCAACGGCGACGTCTACCACATGCAGGCCGAGGAGAGCCACATCGGCGAGGCGATCCTGGAGGCCGGCGACCGATGCTGACCAACCTGCACATGGCCGACAGCAACCGCTGCGCCCTGGGCGAGGGCTCGCTGGACCTGGACACGATCATCATGGCCCTGTACCTGATCGGCTACAACCGCCGACGGCTGCTACGTCACGCCCGAGCCGCTGGGCCCCGGCGGCGACCCCTACCCGGCCATGTACGGCCGGCCCGACCCGGCAACCCTCGACCACGCTGGTGAGCCAGACCGCCCGCTACTTCCGCGAGCGCGAGGAGGAGCTGCTGGCCTGATGAAGGGACGCCGCGATGAGCTCACGCAGCCAAGCGGCGGAAGCGTAATGAAAAAAGGGGCCGCCCCCGCGGGCGGCCCCTGTATCGCTCATGTGCCGGGTTACTGCGGCCGGACTTCCTTGACCATCTTCTTCTTGCCGTCCTGGATCTCGAAGATGTAGGTGGGCTTGTTGGTGGGCACGCCGTCCTTCATGTCCCAGTTGAACAGCAGGCCCTGGAACCCCTTCACGTTCGGACGTAGTCGGCGATCATCTTGCGCTCTTCCTTGAGCTTCTTGGGGTCGCCGGTCACGCCGGTCTTCTCGATGGCTTCCTTGATCATGTAGACCGCGTCGTAGTAGTTGGTGGAGAGGCTGGGGGGCTGCATGCCGTTGTGGTCCTCGGCATAGGCCTCCTTGAAGGCGTTCCAGCGGGGGTTGGAGGCGTCCACGTTGACGAAGTTGTAGATCACCGCGCCGTTCAGCTACGCGCCGCCGGTGGTGTACAGCGCCGCGTCGTCCGCGCTGGAGAACAGCAGGATGTTGCTCATGTCCTTCCAGCCGCGGCTCTTCAGCTCCTGGATCAGCTTGGCGGCCTTCTCGGGCCTGCAGGCGAACATGATGCCGTCCGGCTTCTGGTTGAGGGCCTTCACGACCAGCGGACCGAAGGTGACCGCGTCCGTGGGCACCTCCACGTCGCCCAGCACCTTGACGCCGACCTGCTCCAGGCCGATCTTGTGGGCGTCGGCCATGCTGGGCCAGGGTCCGTAGTGCCGACGAACTGCACGACGGACTTCATCTCCGGGTTCAGCTCGGCCCAGGCCTTGACCAGGGGCGGCAGCCGCTCCTCGGTCTTCGGGAACCAGGAGATCGACCAGGGGAAGAACTTCTCGGCGTACTCCAAGGAGGTGGTGGCCGTGAAGGACATCATCTGGTTCTCCACCGCGATGGGCATGGCGGCCATGATGACCGGCTCGGGCACGGGGCCCAGGGCCACCAGGGAGCTCTGCACGATCTTGCCCATCTCCACCACGCCCTTCTGCGGGATCCAGGGCGGTGTCCACGCCGATGATCTTCACCGGCTTGCCGAGAATGCCGCCGGCCTCGTTGATTTCCTTGGCGGCGCGCTCCGCGCCCCAGTGCAGGAACTCGCCGATCGAGGCGATGGCCCGGTCAGGGAGTTGAGGAAGGGGATCTCCCATTGCTCGACCTTGACCTTCGGCCCCTTCTGGCAGCCGGTGCAAAGACCACCAGCACCAGGAGCACGCCGAGCAGCTTCTTGCGCATAGTCTCCTCCTTGAGTAGAATAATTTTCCTTTCCCGGTTGCCGGCGGAGCTCCGCCGACGAGAAAGTCATTCAATAGTATGGACCAGCCGGCGGGTGATGAAGCCTTCCGGCTTGAGAACCAGCACGGCCACCAGGATCGCCCCGTAGATCACGATCCGCCAGGAGGCCACCGCCGGCGGGAACAGCAGGGTCAGGCCGTAGAGCACCGGGGCGGCCAGCACACTCCCCACATCGTAGCATATCCGCCCACGAAGATGATAGTCATGAAGATCCCGACCAGGTGGAAGGTGAAGAAATCCAGGTGGAAGCAGCGGTAGATGAAGCCGTAGATCACCCCGCACCCCCCGGCCACGGTGCTGGAGAAGGTCTGCAGGAGACATCCCAGCTTCTTGATGTCCACCCCGAAGGAGGCGGCCAGGTCCTTGTCCACGAACACCGCCGAGGCGGCCCGTCCCAGGCGGGAGTGATCGAAGCGGTGGATCAGGAAGCCCACCACCAGCACCAGGGCGTAGAGAATGGCCAGCATCGCCCAGCGGTGGCCGTCGGGGTTGCCGGCGATCGCCGGCAGGCCGAACATCCCCATGGTGCCGCCGACCGCCGCGCGTGTTCTCGATCACCGTGCGGGTGATGTAGATGAAGGTGAAGCCCGACGATGACCACCGCGAAGGTCGGCGCGTCCCCGATGAACAGGGAGACGACGAAGCCGATGAGCCCGCCCACCGCGAAGCCGACGAGCAGGGCCAGCCAGAAGGGGACGCCCAGGGTCATCACCAGCCAGCCGGCCAGGTAGCCGGAGATGGCCATGTTGGCCACGGTGAGGAAATGGAGATGGGCCACCCGGTAGGGCAGGTACAGGGCCCAGCTCATCAGCATGTTGATAGCCGTGATGGCCAGGAAGTAATACAGCGGCAGCGACACGCGACGCTCCTCGCCTAAAGCTTGATCCCGAACAGGCCCCGCGGCTTCACCAGGATCACCACCAGCATGACGACGAAGGCGATGGCGTTCGACCACGACCCGGAGATGTATCCCTGCACGATCGCTTCCAGGATTCCCAGGCCGAGTCCCACGAACAGCCCGCCGACCAGGTTGCCCAGCCCGGCGATGATGGAGACCGCCAGCACCTTGTGGGCCACCTGCTCCCCCAGCGCCCGGGGAGGCCGTGCCCAGCAGCAGGGCCAGCAGCACGGCGATCAGGCCGCCCAGCACGCCGCTCAGGCGCGTAGCTCTCCAGCCCGGTCTTCATGATGGGAATGCCCACCAGGCGGGCGCCCGCCGGGTCCTCGGCGATGGCCCGGAAGGCCCGCCCGGGCCGGGTCTTGTACAGCAGCCAGAAGAAGGCGCCCGACACGGCCACCACCCCGACCGCCAGGGAGAGCACCTGCCCGTTCAGGACACTGATCAGCCCGACCCGCAGCAGGGCCACGTCACCCACCAGCGCCTTGGGGAAGGCGATGGGCAGCCCCTTGTTGAAACCGTGGGAGAGCACGTCGGTGATGATCATGCCGATGCCCATGGACAGCACCATGGTGGCGTTGATGTCCACCTCGCCCCCGCTTCTTCATCACCTTCTGGAACAGCGGCGCGGAGACCAGGTTGAGCAGGACCGAGGAGGCCACCGAGGCCAGGACCGCCAGGGGAATGTTGTTGCCGGTGAGCCGCAGCACCACCCAGGCGACGTACATGGAGAAGACCACCACCTGGGGGTAGGAGAAGTGGATGATCATGGCCACCAGCAGCAGCAGGTTGAAACCGGTGACCAGCAGCACGTAGATGCTGCCGAGGGAGAGGCCGTTGATCACCTGGGCGATCAATACTTCCATTTCAGGCTCCGATGTAGGCGGCGCGCACGCCGGGATCGTTGAGCAGCCGCTCCGCCGTGCCGCTCAGGGTCACCTTTCCGGTCTCCAGCACGTAGCCCCGGTGGGCGCACTTCAGCGACTTGTATGCGTTCTGCTCGGACAGGAGGATCGTGTAGCCCTCCCGGTTCAGGTCGACCAGGATCTTGAAGATGTCGTTGACGATGATGGGCGCCAGCCCCAGCGAGGGCTCGTCCACCATGATCAGCTCGGGGGCGGACATCAGGGCCCGCCCGATGGCCAGCATCTGCCGCTCGCCGCCGCTGAGGGTGCGCGCCACCTGGTCCTTGCGCCTCTGCAGCACGGGGAACCACTCGTACACCCGCTTCAGGTTGCGATCGACGTTGCGCATGTTGTGGTGCGCCCCGAGCAGCAGGTTGTCCAGCACGCTCATGGAGGCGAACACCCCACGCCCCTCGGGCACCAGGCACAGGCCGCCGCGCACGTTGCGGTCCGCGGGCAGGCCGGTGATGGGCTGCCCCTTGAAGCGGATGACCCCGCCGCGGGGGGTGTTGATCCCCAGGGAGGTCTCCAGCAGCGTGGTCTTGCCCGCGCCGTTGGCGCCGATGAGCACCACGATCTCCCCCCGCCGCACCTCCAGGTTCACCCCGGAGAGGGCGTTGATGTGCCCGTAGGACACCGACAGGTCCTCCGCCTGCAGCAGGACGCCGCCCACGGGCGGCGTCGTTTCACTCTGCGCCAAGGTAGGCCTCCAGCACCTTCGGGTCCTTCTGGACCTGCGCCGGGGTTCCCCCGGCGATGAGCTCGCCGAAGCTGAGCACCGTGACCCAGCCGCAGATGCCCATCAGCATCTTCACGTCGTGGCTGATGACCACCACGGTCGTGCCCATGTCGCGGATGCGCCGGATGATCTGCTCCACCCGCTCCGTCTCGCCGGCGCCCATGCCGCTGTTGGGCTCGTCCAGCAGCACCATCCTGGGCCGGGAGATCATGGCCCGCGCGATCTGCACGAACTGCCGTTCCGCCCACACCAGGTCGGCGGCCCAGCGCTCGGCCGACCCGGCCAGGTCGAACAGCGCCAGCGTCTCCAGGGCCTGCCGGCGGATCTCCTCCTCCCGCCGGGCGGCCCGGAAGGGCAGCCGCAGGAAGGTCTCCGAGAAATCCCGGGCGGAGAAATCGTGGATGCCGCTCATCACGTTCTCCAGCACGGTGAGGCCCGGCACCAGCTTGCCGGCCTGGAACGTGCGCCGCACGCCCAGGTTGGCGATGAGGTGCGGCTTCAGCCCGGTGAGCTCCGTGGAGTCCAGCAGGATCCGCCCCTCCTCGGGCCTCAGCACCCCGGTGATGCAGTTGAACAGCGTGGTCTTGCCCGATCCGTTCGGACCGATGATCCCGTGGATCCGACCTTGCTGGATGTCGAAGCTCACGTCTTTCAGCGCCTGCAGCGCTCCAAAGGATTTGCTGACTCCCTGGATGGAAAGCATGCGATCGTCCCGAACCCTTCCGATAGGATGGCAGCCAGTATACAGGAATCCCTCTACCACGTCAAGAAAATGGTATCACTTCGATAGATTTGCGTTTTTGGAGAGGGTTGAGGCCACACCCCCTTTGGGGGGCCTCAACCCGCGAGGGCGACGCTCAGATGCCGAGGTAGGCCTTGCGCACTTCCTCGTCCGCCAGCAGGGTCCGGCTGTCGCCGCTGAGCACCACGCGGCCGTGCTCCAGCACGTAACCGCGCTGGGCGATCTCCAGGCTCTTGCGCACGTTCTGCTCCACCAGCAGGATGGTCACCCCCTCCCTGTGCAGGATCTGCAGCGACTCGAACACCCCCGCGACGATGTTGGGCTGCAGCCCCAGGGAGGGCTCGTCCAGCATCAGGAACTTCGGCCGCGACATCAGGGCCCGCCCGATGACCAGCATCTGCTGCTCGCCGCCGCTGAAGGTGCCCGCGAGCTGCTTCTGGCGCATCTTCAGCTTGGGGAACAGGCCGTAGACCCATTCCAGGTTCTGCTGCACGGTCCCCGGATCGCGCACCGTGTAGGCGCCCAGCTCCAGGTTCTCCCGCACCGTCATGAAGGGGAAGACCCGCCTCCCCTCCGGCACCAGGGCAATCCCCCGCGAGACGATGGCGTGGCCGGGCAGCCCCGAGAGCACCTGCCCCTCGAAGGAGACCGTGCCCTCCTTGCTCTTCAGCAATCCGGCCACGCACTTCAGCAGGGTGGACTTGCCCGCCCCGTTGGCCCCGACCAGGGCGACGAACTCCCCGCCGTTCACCTCCAGCGACACGTCCCACAGCACCTGGATGCCGCCGTAGCCGGCGGCGACGTTCTTCACCTCAAGCATAGGCCTTCTCCTCTCCCAGGTACGCCTCGATGACGGTCTTGTTCGTCGCGATCTCCCGGGGGGTGCCCTCGGCGATCAGGCGGCCGAAGTTGAGCACCACGATCTTGGTGCACAGCTCCATGATGACCTTCATCACGTGCTCGACCACGATCAGGGTGATGCCCATCTGCTCGTTCATCATCTTCAGCAGGACGAGCATCTCCTCGATCTCGACGAAGGTCAATCCGGCCATCAGCTCGTCGAGCAGCAGCAGCTTCGGGCGGGTGGCCAGCGCGGTGGCCAGCTCGATGCGCCGCTGCGAGGCGATGGTCAGGTTCTTCACCACCTCCGCCCGGAAGGGCTCCAGGTGGGTCAGCTCCAGGATCCGGTCCACCTGCTCCAGCTGCGCCGCGCTGGGGCGGAAGTGCAGCTCGTGGGCCAGCGCGCCGGTGAGCACGTGCTCGCGCACGGTGAGCTCGCCGAAGGCGCGCACGTTCTGGAAGGTGCGGCCGATGCCGGCGCGGGAGATGCGGTGCGGCTTCAGGCCGCTGATCCGCCGGCCCTCCAGCTCCACGCTGCCGGAGGTGGGCTTGAAGAAGCCGGCGATCATGTTGAAGGTGGTGGTCTTGCCGGCGCCGTTTGGGCCGATGATCCCCATCCGCTCGCCGCGCTCGACGCGGAAGGAGTTGTCGTCCACGGCCACCACGCCGCCGAACTCCTTCCGCAGATTCTTCACTTCGAGGATCACGCTCATTGCCGGCCTCCTTGGCGCCCGCCGTCCCGGATGCGGCGTACGATCCCCATCAGCCCCTTCGGCTCGACGAGCAGGATGGCGATGAGGGCCACCGACCAGATGATGAGGCGCAGCTCCGGGGCGAAGCGCATCAGCTCCAGGATGAGCGTTACGATGAAGGCCCCGATGATCGGCCCGATGAGCGTGCCCAGGCCGCCCACCAGGGACATGATCACCACCATCTCCGAGGTCATCCAGGCGAAGGTGGTGGGGTGCAGCAGCCGGAAGAAGTGGGCGAAGAGGCTGCCGGTGAGCCCGGCGATGCCGGCGCTGACGCTGAAGGCCAGCACCTTGAAGAAGGCGGTGTCCACCCCGATCGCCTCGGACAGCTCCTCGTTCTCGCGGATCGAGACCAGCAGGCGCCCCACCCCGGAGCGCACGAAGAAGAGCAGGAACACGACCACGACCACGCTGAAGACGAGGATGAGGTAGTAGGAGGACTGCAGGCTGGTGAAATCCAGCCCCAGGAACCCCTCCGGAGGCCGGATGCCGCGCAGACCCATCGGCCCGTTGGTAAGCTTGATGGAGTTCAGGATGACCAGGTAGATGAAGTGGCCGAAGAAGAAGGTGGTGACCGCGAAGTAGTGCCCCTTCAGCCTCAGGCCCGGCCAGCCGACGAGGACGGCGAACAGGAAGACCAGGACGCCGCTCAGGGGGAAGGCCAGCCAGAAGGGCAGCCCCGCCTTCATGGTGAGCAGGGCGGAGGCGTACGCCCCGATGCCGTAGAAGGCGCCGTGGCAGAAGGTGAGCGGCCCGGTGTAGCCGGCGATGACGTCGAAGGAGCCGGCCAGCACGGCGAAGAGCATGGCCAGCACCACCACGTAGGTGATGTACTCCGAGGTGACCTGGGGGATGGCGACCAGGGCCGCCAGGACCCCGGCGATGACGAGCCCATTGGCCAGCCGGCCGGGCCGCGCCCGGCCGGGGACGAGCGTCTGTTTGTCGATCTGTGTACTCATGCCCTCACACCTTTCCAAACAACCCTTTGGGGAAGAACAGCAGCACCAGGATGAGCACGAAGAAGGCGAAGCCGTGCTGGTAGGCCGAGGAGATGTAGACCCCGCCCAGGCTCTCCACCAGGCCCAGCCCCAGACCGCCCACCAGCACCCCCGCCACGCTGCCGAAGCCGCCGAGGATGACCACCACCAGGGACTTCAGCAGGGGCAGATCCCCCATGGTGGGGAACACGGCGTACAGCGGCGAGATGAGAACGGCGGCCGTGGCGGAGAGGATCCCCCCGATGATGAAGACCACCGAGTTGACGGTGTTGATGTTGATCCCCACCACCGCGGCGGCCTGCCGGTCCTGCGAGGCGGCGCGGATGGCCTTGCCCATGCGGGTGTTCTGGATGAACAGGTACACGAGCACGAAGAGCACCAGCGACACCACCAGCACGACGATCCGCTGGAAGGAGAGCGTGAAGCCGAGCAGCTTCACGGAACCCGGCAGGTAGGCCGGGAAGATCTTCGACTTGGCGGTCCAGAACAGGATGGCCAGGTTGGCCAGCAGGAAAAACAGGGCGATGGCGGCCAGCAGCTGGATCCGGCTGCTCCCGTGCCAGCGCCGGTAGAGCAGCCGCTCGAAGAGCCAGGATATCACCGCCCCGGCGGCCATGGCCACCAGCACCGCCGCGAAGAAGGGCAGTTTCGCCAGGGTGACGGCGAAGTAGCCGACGTAGGCCGCGATGACGTAGATCCCGCCCTGGGAGAAGTCGGCTATGTCGGTGATGCTCCAGATGAGGTTGAGGCCGAGTGCGATCAGGGCGTAGGAGGCCCCGATGATGACCCCGTTGATGATTTGTTGCAGCAGCATGGTCCGAATCCTTTCCGAATTGACATTGGAACGTGCAGCCGGAAAGGGCCCCCGGAGGTCGACCCCCGGGGGTCCGGTGTCAGACTGGTCCGGACGGACCGGCGGAACCGTTCACTGGGCCACCCGCTTGTCCTTCTCCCACTTGATGAAGGAGGGGGTGTAGCGGCCCTGGTTGCGGTAGCTGGCGAAGGTCTCGAACTTGACCTGCCCCTCCAGGGCCTTGAAGTTGGTGGTTTTCAGGGCGTCCTTGATCGCGACGGGGTCCAGCGACTGGGCGCGCTGGACGGCGTCGGTGACCACGTTCAGGGCGTCGTAGCCGAAGATGATGGCGTAGTGCATGGGAGCATCGAACTTCTCCTGCACCTTTTTGGCGAACGTCTCGTCGACCGCGCCCCAGAGGGCGACCGCGTAGGTGCCGTCCACCGCGTCGGCGCCGGCCAGCTTGACCAGCTCCATCTCGCCCATCTCCTCCGAGCCGATGAACTTGATGCCGGGAGTGACACCCAGCTCCTGGGCCTGCTTGAGGATCATGGCCCCCTCGGAGGCCACACCCACGTACAGGCAGATATCGGGCTTTGCGGACTTGATCTGGTTGAGGTAGGCCATGAAATCGGTGTTGCCGCGTTCGTAGAAGATCTTGGTCACGGTGGCGACGCCGGCCTTGACCATCTGCTCCTCGAAGCTCTGGGTGAAGGAGCGACCATAGTCGTCGTTTATCCCCAGGTAGGCCACCTTCTTCGCGCCCGTCGCCTGCACGATCTTGGGGCTGACCAGCGGCGCCATCAGGCCCATCGAGGGGCGCATGCGGAAGTAGAACTCGTTGCCCGGGCTGGTCACGCCGTCGGCCGCGCACTCGATGGTCACCGCGGGGATCTTGTACTCATCGGCCAGGGGGGCGATGGCCATGCAGCCGGAGCTGCAGTGGTCGCCCAGCACCGCCAGCACCTTGTCCTCCATGGCCAGCTTGCGCATGTTGGCCACGGTCTCGGTGGGCTCGCAGCGGCTGTCGTAGCGCACCACCTCGATCTTGTACGTCTCGCCCTTCACCGTGACGCCCTTGGCGTTGATCTCCTCCAGCGCGAGCTGCACGCCGCGCCAGCCGTTGGTGCCGAACTCGGCCGCCGAGCCGGTGAACGGCGCGGTGTAGCCGATCTTGATCACCTTGGCGGACGAGGCGGCCCCCTCCTTGGCACCGCCTGCCCAGGTCACGCCGGCAAGCAGCAGCAGCGCGGCCACGATCGCGAGAGCCTTCATTCCTCTTTTCATCGTTACCTCCTCATTCGGGATATCGGGATTCACGCAGACAACCACGAGATGCCGCCCGGCTGGGACCCGAAAGCAGAGGGGGGTACGCCGAAAAGCGTGCCTCCCCCTCCACTGGAAAAGACACCCCGGCATTATGAGAACGGTTTTTCCCCCAAGTCAACGAAAATTTTCTGCCGCCGGTTGAACGCCCGGTGCAACCGCCTCGTACACCCGAGCCGCTACCCGGCACGTTTCCCGCTTTACAGGTGCCCGTGCAGGGTTTAAGCTGGCGCGGATCGCAACGCATTCTGTAGGAGGTCCCGATGGCGAAGTTCGCCACCCGGATGGGCGACGGGTTCAGGGCCGAAATGGCGGAGGCGAGATCCGCCGGGAGATGGAGGAGGGCGTCGGCGACGCGGCCCGCAGGGCAAGATCGCGCCGCTGGGCGACGACACCTCCGCTACCTGCTGGAGATGTTCGAGCGCCTGACCGCGCCGTGGGGGTGGAGCAGGGCAACGAGGTGATCCTGACTTACGACAGCGCCACCACCAAGTTCAAGCGCGCCAGCGTGTCGGTGAGCAAGCTCCAGTCGCTGCAGATCTACGAGCGCCTGCTGGGCGCCGACATCCTGGAGCTGGCCCACATCGATTACAGCTTCAAACCGGTCAAGCCGATCGTGGTCTTCGAGCAGCCCATCCTGGAGCAGGCCCTGCTGCTGACCATCCCGCCCCTGTTCTACGGCGCCATGCCGAACCTGGGGCTCTACAGCCAGCCGGACGGCCCCTGCCCCAACCCGGGCGACCTGCTGCCCAAGGGGAAGATCGCCGAGGCGCGGGCCTCCTACGAGGAGCAGATCGAGCTCGCGGTCAACGACATGGTCTACGTGGCCGGCTGCATGTACGAGGCCGGGCGCGGACGGGATCAACTTCGACACCACCGGCGCCGCGGGGGACGCGGAGTTCTACGCCGCCCTGAAGGCGATCGAGACCCTGAAGAAGAAGTACCCGGCCATGTGCCGTGCAGATGGGCATGGCCTCGGAGTTCGTGCTCGGCATGCACGGGGAGTTGAAGTACGACGGGGTGCGTCTGGCCGGCCTGTACCCGCACAAGCAGCTGGAGGTGGCCCAGAAGGTCGGGGTGACCATCTTCGGGCCGGCCATCAACATCGTGCCCACCGCAGTCGCTGCCGTGGAACATCGCCCGCTCGGTCACCTTCTGCAAGGCCGCCTCGGACGTCTCCACCATCCCGGTGCACGCCTGCGTGGGCATGGGCGTCTGCGGCGTCCCGCTGGCGCTGACCGTGCCCATCGACGCCCTCACCCGGCTCTCCAAGGCGCATGGTCGACATCGCCCGGCTGGACGGGTTGTAGATTGGCGTCGGCGATCCCTTCGGGATGGCGGTGGCCCATGGCATCGCCTCCGGCATCGGCGGAATGCGCGCTGCAGGAGATCTTGTAGCCCGCATGCAGGTGTCCAGGGGCATGAGGATCGGGGATGCCAAGGAGTACGTCGCCAACAAGCTGAAGATCTCGGTGCAGGACATCGCGGATCCGGTGGTCATGGACGAGGTGCGGGAGGACCTGAACCTCGGACGGGTGAACGCGATCCCGGGACGCCGCGAAGGGGATCGATGCCAAGTTCCGCATCGCGGAGGTGCTGGGCATCCGATCAACTGTGTGGACCTGTTCCGCAAAGGGTCGGGCTCTGAGCAGGCGAAGACGAAGAGCGCGGGGGGCGGATCGGATCGGGATCACGTGGGCTCTAAACCCATGCAGCCGGGTGCAACTCCCGGGCTCCTCGCCATTTTCTACCGGATAAAGGAGCGTGCGGATTATGTTGAACGCGCCAACCATCGAGGAAGCCAGGAAGGCGTGTCTCGCCTTCGACGCGGAACAGGCCATGAAGATCGTCCAGCAGGTCGTCGGCCAGAAGCGGCAACCCGCTGGAGCTGCTGAACCAGGCGTTCATTCCCGGCGATCAACGATATCGGCGAGAAGTTCAGCATCGGGGAGATGTTCCTGCCCGAGCTGATCCAGGCCGCCGAGGTGATGAAGAAGGTCACCGCCGCATCTCGAGAGCCATCCCGAAGGGGATGCGGCGGGCCGAGAGCAGACGGGCGCCGTCGTGATCGGCACCGTGCAGGGGGACATCCACGACATCGGCAAGACCCTGGTGGTGACCATGCTCGGGGTGCACGGCTTCACGGTGCACGACCTGGGCCGCGACGTGCCCACGCCGAAGTTCATCGACAAGGCGAAGGAGACCGGCGCGCAGATCATCGGCACCAGCGCCCTGCTCACCACCACCATGACCAAGCAGAAGGAGCTGGAGGAGGCGCTGAAGGAGGCCGGCCTGAAGGGACAGGTGAAGACCATGGTCGGCGGCGCGCCGGTCACCCAGCGCTGGGCCGACCGCATCGGGGCGGACGGCTACGCCGAGAACGCCCACGAGGCGGTCAGCAAGGCCACCAGCTGGTCGGCGAGTGAGGGCAGCCGCGCCGCCGGACCGGATGCCTATCCGCTGGTCTCCTGTCCAACGAGAGCGGTTGAGAGAGTTGGAGGCCGGCGAGGCGGAGCTGCGGGCCGAGTTCGAGGCCACCCCCGAGCGCGACCGGGCCTTCCAGGGCTGGAGAGCCGGCTGGTCGCCGCCCGCGCGGCCGAGCTGCGCGGGTTTCCAGGCCTCCGTGCTCGTGCCGCGCCTGTGCCGGCTCGAGCAGCGCCTGCCGACACCCTGGCGCGGGCCGGCTTCGCCCGGGTGGTCACCCCCACCATCCTCTCGCGGGGGCTGCTGGCGCGGATGGCCATCCGCCCGCGGGGCACCCGCTGCACGACCAGGTGTTCTGGCTGGACGAGCGGCGCTGCCTGCGCCCCATGCTGGCCCCCCACCTCTACTACGCTGCTCACCGACCTGCTGCGCATCTGGGATCACCCCGTGCGCATCTTCGAGGTCGGCTCCTGCTTCCGCCGCGACAGCCAAGGCGCGCGGCACGCCGGCGGAGTTCACCATGCTCAACCTGGTGCGAGGTGGGCCTGCCGGCCGAGGGCTGCCGCGCCCGGCTGGACGAGCTGGCCGGTCTGGCTGATGGAGGCGGCCGGCATCCGCGAGTATGCGCCTGCAGACGCGAGGACTCGGCGGTGTACGGGCAGACGGTCGACGTGGTTTGCGACGGCGCCGAGGCGACCTGGAGCTGGGCTCCGCCGCCATGGGCCCGCACCCGCTGGACCGGCCCTGGAAGATCACCGACCCTGGGTCGGCATCGGCTTCGGCCTGGAGCGTCTGGTCATGGCGGCGGAGGGCGGTGTACACTTGGCGCCGCTGGGGGAGGAGCCTGGTGCACCTGGACGGCCGCGCGTCTCAACATCTGTATCGGATGCGCCCGACGGCGGCGCCGAGAGCGTTCCGACCACCTGCGGCGCGAAGCGCTGCAGCGGCTGCTGGAGGCGCCCTCCGCGCGCGAGGCGCTGCCGCCGTCCGCCCTGGCCTGCCGGCTGGAGCTGCGGGACGAAGGGGCGCGGCAGCCGTGTTCGCCGCGGCACGCGAGATGCGCCGCCGGCACTTCGGCGACCGGGTCTTCCTCTACGGCTTCCTCTACACCAGCACCTTCTGCCGCAACGACTGCACGTTCTGCTAGTACCGGCGCTCCAATCCGGCCTGCCGCCGCTACCGCAAGGACGAGCCTGGAAGCGCTGGAGGCCGCCGTCCGGCTGGCGGGGTCCGGCGTGCACCTGCTGGACCTGACCATGGGCGAGGACCTCCGCTTCTGGCGCCGAGGGCTTCGAGCCTCCTGGCGCGAGCTGACGGCCAGGGTGCGGAGGGACACCGGCCTCCCCGTGATGGTTTCCCCGGCGTGGCTCCTGCCGCCGCCGGCCCTGGAACGCTGACGCGGGCCGGGGCGGACTGGTACGCCCTGCTACCAGGAAACGCACGAGCCGCGCGCCTGTTCCGCCCGCCTGCGCCCGGGGCAGAGCTTCGACGCGCGGATGGAGGCCAAGCGGGCCGCCCGCCGGCCGGGCTGCTGGTCGAGGAGGGGGTGCTCTGCGGCGTCGGCGAGAGCCCCCGCGGCCTGGCGCGCTCGGTGCGGGCCATGCGGGCGCCTGGGCGCCGAGCAGGTGCGGGCCATGAGCTTCGTGCCCCATCCCGGGCATCCCGCCTTCGCGTTCTCGCAGTTCCGCAGACGGAACTGCACCCGGCACCTCGACACCGGGCGGGAGCTGGCTGGCCATCGCCGTGCTGCGGCTGGCCCTGCCCGACCGGCTCATCCCCGCCTCCCTGGACGTGGACGGCCTGGCCGGGCTGGAGCGCGCCTCGCGGCCGGCGCCAACGTGGTCACCTCGCTGGTCCCCCCGGGAGCAGGGCCTGGCCGGCGTGGCCCAGAGCGCGCTGGACATCGAGGAGGGGCGGCGCACGGCGGCCGGGGTGGTCCCGGTGCTCGAGCGCTGCGGCCTGCGCCCGGCCGCGCCGGGAGGAGTACCGGCGCTGGCTGGACCCCGGCGGATAAGGCCCGACGCGTGCTCGCGGGGGACGGGACCGCGAGCGCGGGAGGCGGGCCGTGACCCGCATCGCCGTCGTGGGCGGCGGCCTGCAGGGCGCTGGAGGCGGCCTACCTGGCCCGCCGGGCGGGCTGGGAGGTCGCTGCTGCTCGACCGGCGTGCGGACGTGCCGGCCCGCGGGCTTGCCGACTCCTTCGCTCCAGGCGGACGCGGCCGACCCCGCGGTGCTGGACCGGGCAGCTCTGCCGCGGACGTCGACCTGGTGCTCCCCGCGCTGGAGGACCCCGCGGCGCTGGCCGCCCTGGCCGGTGCGCCGGGCGCGGGCCGCACCGGCTCCCCCTGGCCTTCGACCCGGCGGCCTACGCGGTGTCCTCCTCCAAGCTGGCCTCCAACCGCCTGTTCCGCAGCTGGGCCTGCCGCTTCCGCGCCCCTGGCCGGAGTGCGGGCTTCCCGTGATGGTCAAGCCCGACGCGGCAGCGGCAGCCGCGGGGTGCGGGTGTTCGCCGACCCCCGGGAACTGGAGCTGGCGCTGGCGGCCGGGGAGCTGGAAGGGGTGGGTGAAGGTGGGGCGGGCGACGGCGGCCCCTCGTCGGTGGCGGGGAGCGCAGCGTCGGCCGCCGATCCGGCGCGCGGCGGCTGGGCGATCGAGGAGTACCTGGAGGGTCCTTCCTATTCGCTCGAGGTGCTCGGGCCTGCCGGGGCAGCACCGGCCCGCTGCAGGTGACCGATCTGGACATGGACGCCGGCTACGACTGCAAGCGGGTGCGGGCGCCCACCGGCTTCCTCCGCAGCTGGTCGCGGCATTGGAGCGGCAGCCGCCGGCCTGGCCGCAGCGCTGCGGCTGCGCGGCCTGATGGACGTGGAAGTGATCCTGCACGACGGGCGGCTGAAGCTCCTGGAGATCGACGCCCGCCTGCCGAGCCAGACCCCGATCGCCGTCTCTGGTCGACGGGCTAAACATGGTCGAGAAGCTGGGCGGGCTCTTCAGCGCGGCCTGCGGGTCACCCATGCGGCGGGCCCGGCGCGGCGGCCGGCGGGCGCGGCCGCGGTGCTCGAGCACCTGCGGGTCACCCCCGAACGGGTGGAGGTGTCCGGCGAGCACGTCATGAGCACCGCGGGAGCCGCTGCACGTCGAGCGGGACTTCTTCGGCGCCACGAGGCGATCACCAACTACAAGCCCGGCCGCCGGGAGTGGGTGGCCACCCTGATCGTGACCGGCGGCGGCCGGGAGGAGGCCTGGGAGCGGCGCGCCGCCGTGGTGCAGGATATCCGCGCGCCGGCTGTGCATCCCGGGCTATCTGGACCCGGAGCCGACCCGGTGACCCGGCTGCGGCCGCCGGACGTCTGCCGGCATCCCAGCCGAGCTGGAGCACTTCGACCGGGAACTGCTGCGCCGCATCGGCTTCACCCTGCGAGAGATAGCCTGCCGCGCCGCGGGGCTCGACGAGGCGGCCTTCGCCTCCACCGCCGCCTCGCTCGCCGCGTGGGTGGTGCCGATGGACTGCGGGCAGGGGCTGCTGGCCGGCTTCCCGGAGGCGGTGGCGGCCATCGCCGCCCACCTGGGGTTTCGCGCCGGTGTGACCGCCTCCGCCGACGCCGCCGGTCTCGCGGAGGCCTACGAAGCCGGGGCGGATCTGCTGCTGCTGGCCGACGACCGGCGCTTCGTGGCCGTGGACACACGGCGGCGGCGGGTGGCGGACAATGACGGGGCGACCGGCCGCGGGTTCGCCGCGGGTCTGGAGGCACTGGCCGGCGGCCTGCTCGGCCGGAAGGTGCTGCTCGTCGGCTGCGGCCCGGTGGGCCGGGCCGCGGCGCGCTTCCTGGCCGACCGGGGCGCCCAGCTCGGACTGTGCGACCTGCTCCGCGGGCGGGCCGAGGCGACCGCGCGGGAGCTGGCGCTTGCCCCCGGAGGGGCGAGCGCCCTTGTGCGGGTGGAGGAGGACCTGCGCAGCGCACTGCGCCGCTACACCCTGCTGCTCGACGCCACCCCCGCCGGCGCGTTCATCCGGGAGGACTGGCTGGCGGCCGGGACAGCGGTGAGCGCCCCCGGCGTGCCGCTCGGACTGACCCCGGAGGCCGCGCGCGCGGTCGGCGGCCGGCTGCTGCACGACCCGCTGCAGACCGGGGTGGCCGTGATGCTGGCCGAGGCGGTGCGGCCGTGAGTGGCCAGGCGGCCGGCGGGCCGGCACCACGCTACTTCCGCAAGCGTATCGAGCTGTTCCGCCTGATCGACAAGATCAGGCTTTGGCCCTCCCGCTCCGGGCACCTCCACGGCCTCAGGGAGGTCGTCGCGCACGGTGACCGGGCCACGCTCACCACCCACTGCGGCAAGACCTTCATCGTGGGCAACTCCCGCAACAGCCGGGCCGCTCGCTGGCTGCGCAACAAGTGGTTCACGGAGCCCTGCCCGCAGTGCGGTGTGCCGGAGTGGAAACTGCAGAAGTACTCGGCCACCCGCTTCAAGCGGGGACACGGCTCGTTCCTGAGAGAGGAGCCCCGCCCCGGAGGGCAGCCCTAGTTCCCCAAACGGCGGCGCAGCGCTTCCCGGTAGCGCTCGATGCGCCGCCGCACCCCGGGGTCATCGGGGTCGCGGCGGAAGGTGAAGGTCTGCAGCCGCCCCTCGAACGAGGCGATCCGCCCGCCGGCGAGGGTGAGCGTCAGGACACCGAGGTGGTTGCCCTCCTCGCCGGGGGAGGCGACCAGGGTCGCGCCCACCCGCGTCGGCGGATCGAGGCGCCCTTCGTGGGTGTAGATGGCCAGGTCGATCCCCTCGCACTCCGCCAGCAGCCCGGCCAGGCCGGCGCGGGTGCCGTGATAGAGCAGGAGCACCAGCTCGGCGCCCGCCTGGCGGGCCCGGCGCACCCCTTCGCGCGCCGCGGGGGCGGCGGGGGCCGCCTTCACCGCCGGAGCGAAGAGGCCCGGCTCGGCCAGGGCGACGATCCCCACCCGCACCCCGCCGCGCTCCACGACGCGGGGCGCCGGCGCCGCGAAGGCGGGCAGGTTGCCTGAAACCAGGAAAGGGAACTTCCGGCGGTACCCGGCCAGCGCCCGCGACCCCTCGGCTAGCTCGTGGTCACCGACGGCGACCGCGTCGTAGCCCAACTCGCGGTAGACCTCGAGGATCTCCCGGGACAGGTCGGGGTCGGGATACTCGTCCAGGATGTCGCCGGCGTCCACCAGTAGGGCGGGCCCCGGCGGCCGCCCGTCCTTCAGCCAGGCGGCCCGCTTGACCAGCCCGGCGGTCGGGATGCGCTCGCAGGTGCAGCCGTCCAGGTTGCCGCTGAGCGAGCCGGTGTACAGGACCGTGAGGACGCGCCCGCCTTCCGCCCAGGGGCGCGCACCCCCCGGCAGTAGCAGGGCGAGAACGAGCAGGGCCAGGATGCGCCAACGGCTCGTGAGCCGCCGGTTCATGGGTCGCCTCCCGAGGCGGAGTGGACGGGATCGAAGCCGACCAGCAGGGTGGCCAGGCTGTCATCCGGCGCCAGCCGGCAGCGCTCGCGCAGGAAGATGTCCACCGCGGTGGAGGGGCTGATGGAGGCCACGCGGCGGACACCGGGGGCGGCCTCCAGCTCCGGGAACGGCAGGGCGGGCAGCAGGAAGAAGGAGGGGGTGGCGGCGCTGCTGCGCCGTTCGGGGAACAGCACGAAGGTGGAGGAGAGGCTCAGCGTCCTCTCCCGCAGGGGCGGGCTGGAGGGGAAGCGCTCCTCGCCGATCACGCGGAAGCGTTCCCCGCCCGCCTCGAGCAGGGGCGCTTCCCGCCGGGCGCCGGCGGCGGGCTCCACCAGGTACAGGGTGGGCGCCAGCGGCTCACGGAAGTGGCGGTCCTTCAGCACCACGACCACCGCCTCCCGCTCCAGCACCTCCCGCAGCCCGAGGTTGCGCAGCGGGATGAGCGCCTGGCGCTCGTAGCGGGATTCCAGCTCCAGCACCCGCGGACGGTCCGCGTCTGCCAACGGCGCCGCGTCGACTACTCCCGGCAGGCCTTTCAGCCGGGCACAGACCGCCGCGAGCGCTTCCCTGAACGACATCACGGCAGGGAGTATACCCCGGGCGGCAGCCGGATTCCTATAGAGAGCGGCAGCCTGATTCCTATAAGCGGCTGCCGCCGCGCTTGACCGGACGGCGGGAGGCGCCGTATACATTGGTCGGGAGCCCCAAGCCGTTGACTATGGATAAAAAAGAGCTGCGCCGCGAGATCCGGGCCCGCCTGGCCTGCCTTTCCGCCCCGGAGCGGGCCGCCCGCTCGGCCGCCGTCATCGCCCGGCTCACCGCCACCGACTGGTGGCGGGAGGCCGCGGTGGTGCTCGCCTTCCTGCCCATGCCGGGGGAGCTGGAGACCTGGGAGCTGGTGCGGGCCGCGCGGGAGGCGGGCAAGGCGGTGGCCGTGCCCCGCATCGACGGGGAGGAGCTGGTCTTCCACCGCCTCGACCGTCCCGACGCGCCGCTGGTCTCCGGGATCTTCGGCATCCCCGAGCCGGCCGCCTCCCTCCCGGTCTTCCGCCCGGAGGAAGCCCGCCTCGATCCGGTGCTGGTGGTGACCCCCGGGCTGGCCTTCGACGGCCGCTTCAACCGGCTGGGCAGGGGGAAGGGCTTTTACGACCGCTACCTGCAACGCCTGCGCGCGGCTGACGGCCGCGTCCGCGTGGTCGGGGTCTGCTTCAGCGAGCAGCTGGTGGCGGAGGTCCCGGTGGACGGTCACGACCAGCCGCTGGATGGGCTGGTCACCGACCGGGAGATGCGCGCCCCCCCTTCTCCCCGAGTTCAGCCGAATTCCCCCAAAAAATAACCGCAAAATGCAATCCCGTGCCCCGCATTGGCTGTAAGAATGGAGCATCCGTTTCCCGCCGGGCGCGGCCCGGCGGGGTTCAACCCATGCGTGCAGGAGGATGGACATGGATCTGCTTCAGGCGATTGCCGACAACGTGATCAAGGGGCGGGCCGACGCCAACATCGCCATCGGTGGCGCCGCCAAGGGCGACCCGGGAGTCAAGGAACTGGTCCAGAAGGCGCTGGATCAGAAGGTCAGCGCGGGGGACATCCTGAACAAGGGGCTCATCGCCGGGATGGAGGTGGTGGGCAAGCGCTTCAAGGCCAACGAGGTCTACATCCCCGAGGTGCTCATCTCCGCCCGGGCCATGAAGGCCGGCATGGCGCTGATCAAGCCCCTGCTCGCCTCCACCGGCGTGAAGTCGGCCGGCACCTTCATCATCGGCACCGTGAAGGGTGACCTGCACGACATCGGCAAGAACCTGGTGGCCATGATGATGGAAGGCTCCGGCTTCAACGTGGTGGACCTGGGCGTCGACGTCTCCGCCGACAAGTTCGTGGCCGCGGCCAGGCAGAACGCCGGCGCGGTCGTCGGCATGAGCGCCCTGCTCACCACCACCATGACCGGCATCAAGGACGTCATCGCCACGATCAGGGAAGCCGGCGTCGACGCCTGCACGATGATCGGCGGCGCCCCCGTCACCCAGAACTACGCCGACGAGGTGAAGGCCGACGGGTACGCCCCGGACGCAGCCTCCGCGGTGGACAAGGCCAAGCAACTGCTCGGCGCGCGCTGAACGGCGGAACCACCATGCTCATCATCGGCGAACTGATCAACTCCACCCGCAAGTCCATCAAGAAGGCGATCGAGGAGCGCGACGCGGCCACCATCAAGGACCTGGCGCTGCGGCAGGTCGAGGCGGGGGCCAACTGGCTGGACGTGAACGCCGGCGCGTTCGTGAACGGCGAGGTCGAGCAGCTGGAGTGGCTCATCACGACCGTGCGCCAGGTCACCCAGTCCCCGCTCTGCATCGACTCCCCGCGACCGGCCGCCCTCGAGCGCGGCCTGGCCATGGCCGGGGAGAACCCGTTCACCAACTCGATCACCGCCGAGAAGGAGCGATACCGCGAGGTCCTGCCCCTGGTGAAGAAGTACCACACCAACGTGGTGGCGCTCAGCCTGGACGACAACGGGATGACCGACGACATGGACCAGGTCTACCGGGTGGCCGAAGGGCTGATCAAGCGCCTGGAGGACGACGGCGTGCCTCCGCAGCACATCTTCATCGATCCCCTGGTCCGGCCGGTGAGCACCAACAGCGAGTACGGCAGCGGGGTGCTCGCCCTGCTGGAGCGGATCACGGCCGGCTTCCCGGACGTGCACAAGACCTGCGGCCTGAGCAACATCTCCTACGGCCTGCCCAAGCGCAAGCTGATCAACCAGACCTTCATGGTCATGGCCATCGCCCGCGGCCTGGATTCGGCCATCATCGACCCGCTCGATCCGCGCATGATGGCGGAGATCTGCGCCGCCGAGGCCCTGATAGGCCGGGACGTGTATTGCATGGAGTATATCAAGGCAGACCGGGCCGGGAAGTTCGAAGGCGTCGTCTAAAGCAGGGAGCGATAGCGGCCCGGGGCGGGTCCCGCCCCGGGCCCATCAGGCAACCGATCCAATCCCATTCATCTCGGAAGAGGAGGGTTACACCCATGAGCGCGCAAATCATCGACGGGAACCGTGTCGCCGCGACCATCCGCGAGGAGCTGTCTGCGGAGATCCGTCGCCTGCAGGCCGAGCGGGGGGTGACCCCCGGCCTGGCGGTGGTGCTGGTGGGGGAGAACCCGGCCTCGATGTCCTACGTGCGCAGCAAGAACAAGGCCGCCCACGACATCGGCATCTACTCCGAGCAGCTCGACCTGCCGGTCGACGTGCCGGAGCAGGAGCTGCTGGCCCTGATCGACCGGCTGAACCGCGACCCGCGCATCCACGGCATCCTGGTGCAGCTGCCCCTGCCGAAGCACATCGACGAGCACAAGGTGATCAACCGCATCCTGCCGGAGAAGGACGTGGACGGCTTCCACCCGGTGAACACCGGCAAGCTGCTCATCGGCGAGAAGGGGTTCAAGCCCTGCACCCCCTTCGGCATCCAGAAGCTGCTGGCCTACTCGGGGGTGAAGACCGAAGGCGCGCACGTGGTGGTGGTGGGCCGGTCCAACATCGTGGGCAAGCCCATCGCCGCCATCCTGATGCAGAAGGAGAAGGAGGCCAACGCCACGGTCACCGTCTGCCACTCCCGCACCCCGGACATCGGCTCCTTCACCCGGCAGGCGGACATCCTCATCGCGGCCATCGGCCAGCCGGAGTTCATCACCGCGGACATGGTCGCCGAAAAGGCGGTGGTCATCGACGTGGGGGTCAACCGGGTGGAGGACCCGGCGGCGAAGAAGGGCTACCGGCTGGTGGGGGACGTGAAGTTCGACGAGGTGGCCCCGCGCTGCCGGGCCATCACCCCGGTGCCGGGCGGCGTCGGGCCCATGACCATCACCATGCTGCTCTACAACACCGTCCAGTCGGCCAGGGAAAGCCTGATCTGGTGAAGACGAGCCTGATCATCGGGGCCGGGGTCAGCGGCTGCGCCGCGGGGCTGGAGCTGGCCCGGGCCGGGCGGCGGGTGGAGATCCTGGAGCAGGACACCGCCGTCGGGGGGAAGATCCTCGACTACTGCTGCAAGGCCACCGCCGACTGCAGCCGCTGCGGGGTCTGCGTGGCCCACACCCTGGTGAACCGGGCGCTGCACGAGCCTGGCATCCGCTTCACCACGGCCGCCTCCGTGGCCGCGGTGCGGCGGCGGACGGGCGGCTTCGCCGTGGAGCTGGCCCTGCGCGAGCCGGCCATCGACTACGGCCGGTGCCTGCGCTGCGACGCCTGCGTGGGCGCCTGCCCGGCGCGGGCCATCACCCGCTGCGCGCGGGGCGAGCTGGTGCAATACCGCCTCGACGAGGGGCGCTGCCTGCGCGCGCAGGGAGGGGCCTGCGCCGCCTGCCGGGAAGCCTGTCCCGCCGGCGCCATCCGGGCGGCGTCGCAGGCCGCGGGGGGCGCCGGCGGGGCCCGGCTGGAGGCCGACCAGGTGCTGGTCGCCGTCGGCCACGAGCCGTTCCAGGCCGCCCGCAAGGTGCGCCTGGGGCACGGCCGGGTGCCCAACGTGCTCACCGGCGCGGAGGCGGAAGCGCTGCTCGCCCGGCAGTCCTGCCTGGGGGGGCCGGGGGAGAGCGTGGCCTTCGTGCAGTGCGTGGGCTCGCGCGACCCGCACCTCGGACGCAACTGGTGCTCCGCCGTCTGCTGCGCCTACGCCCTGCGCCTGGCCCGGATGCTGCGCCACCGCGACCCGGCGACGCGGGTCGCCATCTACTACATCGATCTGCAGAACTTCGACCGGGGTTTCTCCCGGCTGCGCCGGGAGTTGGAGGAGGACGGGGTGCGCTTCGTGCGCGGGCTGCCCTACAGCGTCCGGCAGGCGCCGGACGGGAAGCTGCGGCTGCTGGGCCCGGAGCTGCCCGCGGGGGCGGAAGCGGACAAACCCGGCAGTGCGGACGTCGGCGAATTTGTACATGACCGGGTCGTGCTCTCGGCCGGCCTCGGGCCGACGGAGGAGGCGCGGGAGCTGGCGGCCCTGCTCGGCCTGGGCCTCGACGAAAACGGCTTCCTGCAGCCCGGGGCGGAGGGGGTGTTCGTCACCGGCACCTGCCGGGAGCCGCAGTCGATCACGGAGAGCATCGCCGCGGCCCGGGCCGCGGCGACGGAGATGCTGGTCCAGGGAGGCGGGGCATGAGCCGGGGTACCGCGAGGCCGGGGGTGGTCCTGTGCAGCTGCGGGGGCACCCTGTACGACGCGGAGACCGCCCGGCGGCTGGCCGCCGCGGTCGGGGCGTCCGTGGCGGGCGCGAACACGGCCGGGACGGGCGCCGCCCGCCCGGTCCTCCTGACCCACGCCCGCGCCTGCGCCGCGGCGGCCCTGGAGGCGCTCGGGGCGGAGCTGGCCCGGCAGGGGGCCGACCGGGTGCTCTTCGCCGGCTGCTCCCTGCTCGAGCGGCCCGACCTGGCCGAGGGGCTGGCCCGCGCGGCCGGCCTCACCCCGAGCGCCGTCCGCGGGGTCAACCTGCGCGAGCCGGTGTTCCGGCGCCTCGCCGGCGCGGAGGCGGTCCGGCAGGGGGCCGCCGCGGTGGGGTGCGCCCTGCGGGCGCTCGCCCTCCAGCCCGTCTTCGAGATGCGGCGCATCCCGCTGCACCCCGCGGTGCTGGTGATCGGCGAGGGGCCGGCCGCGGAGGAGGCCGCGCGGCAGGCGCGGGCGCTGGGCCACGAGACCCGGCAGGTCCCGGCCGTGGCAGCGCTGGAGGGGCAGGTGGGGGCCTTCACCGCCCGGCTTCCGCGCCGCCGGCTCCCGGATGGGGCCGGCGGCGCGGGCGGGACCGTGACCGCCGGGCGCTGTCATCGTCACCGGCCCGGCCGGTGGCGCTGACACCGCTGCCGGCGGCGCCCCCGGCCTGCCCGCGGGGGCGATACCGCTCGCCGGCCTGGCCGCCGCGGCGGCCGCCCTCCCCCGCCGGCGGGCCGCGCGCTCGATCGGCATCCTGCTGGACCTGGAGCGCGAGGAATCGCGCGCCTCCATGGAGGAGGCGCTGCAGGCGGCCCTCCGGCTGCAGGAGCGGGAGCGGGTGCAGGTGCGCCTGCTCTGCCGGGAGGCACGCGTGGCCGCCCTGGCGCTGGGGGCGCTGTACGACCGGGCCCGCGAGGGGGGGGTGGAGATCGTCAAGTACGCCGGCGCGCCCGCCTTCGAGCCCGCCGGGGAGGGAGGCACGGTCAGAGTGCTCCTCCACGACGCCATCCTGGACGCGCCGGCGCGGCTGCCCTTCGACCTGCTCGCGATCAGCCCCCGTGGTCTGGCCGGCGGCGGGGAGGACGGCCTGGCTGCAGACGGTCCGCAGGCGGGACGCCTGCAGGAGAACAACGTCCAGCTTTTCCCGAACGACAGCAGCCGTCCCGGGGTGTTCGTGGCCGGGCCGGCGCGGGGGGAGGACTGGCCGCCCCAGGCGCTGCGGGAGGCGCGGGCGGCCGCCCTGGCCGCCCACGGGCTGCTGGCCCCCGGCTTCCTGGAGATCGAGCTGTCCCACCCGGTGGTGGACGCCGACAAGTGCGCCCTCTGCCTGACCTGCGTCCGCTCCTGCCCTTCGGGGCCATGCGGGTCGACGCGAAGAAGAAGGCGGCCGAGAGCCTGCCGGAGGTCTGCCAGCGCTGCGGGATCTGCGCCGGGGAGTGCCCGGCGAAGGCGATCGAGCTGCCGGTGTACGCGGCCCGATCCTGGAGGTGCAGCTCGGAATGGGGACGGACGGAAGATGAGCGAGGAGAGCAGAATCGTGGCCTTCTGCTGCGAGAACTCCGGCGCGAAGGCGGCGGAGGCGGTGGCGGACGAGGCGATCCACGGGGTGGTGGAGATCGTGCGCCTGCCCTGCTCGGGCAAGGTGGAGATCGGGCTGGTGCTGAAGGCGCTGGAACGCGGCCGCCCCGGGGTGCTCGTCCTGGGCTGTCCAAAGGACAGCTGCAAGTATCTGCGGGGCAGCCACCGCGCCGAGAAGCGGGTGCGGGCCATCCACCGCATCCTGCGCGACGCCGGCGTCGGGGAGGAGCGGGTGCGGCTGGAGCTGCTCTCCTCGGTGGACTCCCACCGGGTGGCGGAGGCGGTGCGCGGGACTGCAGGCGGCGGGCGTTGGCGCCGCAGCGCAAGACAAAGGAGGCAAAGCATGATCACGGCGGTCCAGAAGCCGTTCGAGGAGATCTACCGGACGGTGCGGGGGCAGAAGCGCCTGCTGGTGCTCGGCTGCGGCACCTGCGTCACGGTCTGCATGGCCGGCGGGGAGAAGGAGGCGGGATCCTGGCCTCCGCCCTGCGGCTGGCCAACAGGCAGAACGGCGAGGAGATGGAGGTCGCTGGAGGCCACCGTCGAGCGGCAGTGCGACCGGGAGTTCTTCGACGTGGTGCGCGCGCAGGTCGAGGAGGCGGACGCGGTGCTCTCCATGGCCTGCGGCGTCGGGGTGCAGTTCGCCTCCGAGGTGTTCGAGGGCAAGCGGGTGATCCCCGCCCTGGACACCCGCTTCTACGGCGCCACCCTGGAGCAGGGGGTCTGGGCGGAGCGCTGCGCCGGCTGCGGCGACTGCGTGCTGGAGCGCTTCGGCGGCGTCTGCCCGATCGCCCGCTGCTCGAAGAGCCTGCTCAACGGCCCCTGCGGCGGCTCGCAGCGCGGCAAGTGCGAGGTCGACCCGCAGAACATCGACTGCGCCTGGCAGCTGATCTACGACCGGATGAAGGCGCTCGGCCTGCTGGACCGCCTGGAGGAGAACGAGCCGATCAAGGACTGGAGCACCGGCCGCGACGGCGGCCCGGGCAAGATCGTGCGGGAAGACGTGACGCTATGAGCACGACCATGGCAACGGAGCGGCGGAAGCGGCGGGCCGGCAGGGGGACATGAAGGCGGGCAGCCGCCTGGAGAAGGTGCTGGCGGCCGGGCACTTCGCCGTCACGGCCGAGCTGGGGCCGCCGAAGAGCGCCGACGTCGAGGTCATCCGGACCAAGGCCGGCTACCTGCGCGGGCGCCGTGGACGCGGTGAACATCACCGACAACCAGACGGCCATCGTGCGCATGTCCTCCATCGCCGCCGGGCGTGCTGGCGCTGCAGGAGGGCCTCGAGCCGGTGATCCAGATCACCTGCCGCGACCGCAACCGCATCGCCATCCAGAGCGACGTGCTGGGCGCCTACGCGCTGGGCATCCGCAACATCCTGTGCCTTGACCGGCGACCACCAGAGCTTCGGCAACCACCCCGGCTGCAAGAACGTCTACGACCTGGACTCCATCCAGCTCATCAGACGCTGCAAGACCATGCGCGACGAGAAGAAGTTCCCCTGCGGCGAGGAGATCCGCAACACAAGAAGGCGCCGGTGGTGGAGCCGCGGATCTTCATCGGCGCGGCGGAGAACCCCTTCGGCGACCCGTTCGAGTTCCGCGTCGTCCGCCTGGCCAAGAAGGCCGCCGCCGGCGCGGACTTCATCCAGACGCAGTGCATCTACGACATGGAGCGCTTCGAGGAGTGGATGGCCAGGCGCGCGAGCGCGGGCTGCACGAGCGGGTGAAGATCCTGGCCGGGGTGACGCCGCTGAAGTCGGTGGGCATGGCCAAATACATGCGCGACAACGTGGCCGGCCTCACCGTGCCCGACTACTACATCGAGCGGCTGGAGAAGGCGGCCGACCCGGCGGAAGAGGGGATCACCATCTGCGTCGAGCAGATCCAGCGGCTGCGGCAGATCGAAGGGGTGGCCGGCATCCACCTGATGGCCATCGAGTGGGAGAAGATGGTGCCCGAGATCCTGGAGCGGGCGGGCCTGCTGCCGCGCCCGGTGGTGGAGTGAACATGGAGACGATCGTCATCGGCGCCGGGCTGGACCCCGACTTCAAGCACGAGATCGCCTCCCGCCCCGGGGGGGAGAACATCCGCAAGTGCTTCGCCTGCGGCACCTGCACGGCCGGCTGCCCGGTCTTCCACGTGGACAGCGAGTACAACCCGCGCCGGATCATCCGCATGATCCTGCTCGGGATGCGCGAGCAGGTGCTGCGCTCCAAGGCGATCTGGCTGTGCGCCCAGTGCTACACCTGCACGGCCAACTGCCCGCAGGAGGTGGACTTCTCCAACGTCATGCTGCGGCTGCGCGACCTGGCGGTGGAGGCCGGCTACGCCCCGGCCGACCTGCCGGAGAAGATCGAGGCGGTCTCCACCGCCGCCCACGAGTTCCGCCGCGACTGCATGCGCCTGCTGCTCGGCGACGGCGCGCCCGGCCGCGAGGAGATCCTGGCCCGGGCGCGGGAGACGGTCGAGCGGGCGCGGCCCGCTCCGAGCGCGCGGCGCGAGGCCTCCCGGAGGGGCGGTAGGCCATGGCCGCGAGAAGAAAGCTGCGGCTGCCGCCGCCCGCGTTTCCCGCGCCGCGCGCACGCGGACCGGCCCGGACCTGGCCCCGTCCACCTCGACGGCCTCGGGGCCGTGATGGTGGTGGGCGCCGGCATCGCCGGCATCCAGTCCGCCCTGGACCTGGCCGACTCGGGCTACAAGGTCTACCTGGTGGAGAAGGGCCCCTCCATCGGCGGCACCATGACCCAGCTGGACAAGACCTTCCCCACCAACGACTGCTCCATGTGCATCGTCTCCCCCAAGCTGGTGGAGGCCAGCCGGCACGCCAACATCGAGGTGCTCTCCTACTCGGAGGTGGAGGAGGTGGAGGGGGAGGCCGGCCGCTTCCGGGTGCGGGTGCGCCGCAAGGCGCGCTCCGTGGACCCGGCGCGCTGCACCGGCTGCGGGGTCTGCATGGGCGCCTGCCCGGTGCGCAGCCGCGTCCGCGTGCCGGAGCGCTTCGAGGGGGAGCCGGGCCGCGAGACGGCGAAGACCGACGCGATCATCGACGCCGTCGGGGCGCAGCGGCAGAACCTGATCCACGTGCTGCAGGAGGTCCAGCGCAGCTTCAACTTCCTGCCGCAGGCCGCGCTGCGGCGCATCAGCGAGCGGCTGGCCATCCCCTACGCCGAGGTGTACGGCACCGCCTCCTTCTACAAGGCCTTCAGCCTCGAGCCGCGGGGCAAGCACCTGATGCAGGTGTGCATGGGCACCGCCTGCCACGTGCGGGGTGCCCGGCGCATCCTGGAGGAGCTGGAGCGCCGCCTGGGCATCAAGGCCGGGATGACCACCGAGGACCGGCTGTTCACCCTGGAGACGGTCAACTGCCTGGGCGCCTGCGCCCTCGGGCCCATCGTGGCGGTGGACGGCGAGTACCACGGCAACCTGACCGCCGCCCGGGTGGCGAAGCTGATCGACGCCTATGCCGGAAAGTGAGCGGGGAGGAGCGAAGGTGAAGCTGCGAAGCCCGGAGGACCTGGAGCGCTACCGCGCCTCCCTCCAGCCGCCCGCCGGGGCGGGGAGCGGGAGATCGTCATCACCACCAATTCCACCTGCTGCCGGCTGCGCGGCTCCGAGGCGGTGGTCGAGGCCTTCCGCGCCGAGCTGGCCCGGGCCGGCCTGCAGGAGGCGGTCACGGTGCGGCTGTCCGGCTGCCTGGGGTTCTGCGAGATCGAGCCGATGGTGCTCATCGGGGGCCCGGTCCCTGACAGCCCGGGCCCCGCCCCGGCGGAGGTGCTCTACCAGAAGGTGGCCGCCGCCGATGTCGCCGAGATCGTGAGCGCACCCTGCGGGGGGCGAGGTGGTCGAGCGGCTGCTCTACACCGACCCGGCCACGGGGCGCAGGTGCCGCAACCGCGAGGAGATGCCCTTCTACCGCAAGCAGAACCGGCTGCTGCTGGGGATGAACGAGCGCATCGACCCCACCCGCATCGAGGACTACATCGCCCTCGGCGGCTACGCCGCCCTGGCCAAGGCGCTGGCGGCATGAGCCCCGAGGTGATCGTCGAGGAGATCAGGCAGGCCGGCCTGCGCGGGCGCGGCGGCGGCGGCTTCCCCACCGGGCGCAAGTGGGAGAGCTGCCGGGAGGCCGAGAGCGAGGACGGGGTGCGCTACGTCATCTGCAACGGCGACGAGGGCGACCCGGGCGCCTTCATGGACCGCTCGGTGCTGGAGGGCAACCCGCACTCGGTGATCGAGGGGATGATCATCGGCGCCTACGCCATCGGCGCCCGCGAGGGGTACGTCTACGTGCGCAACGAGTACCCGCTGGCGGTGCAGCACCTGAAGCATCGCCCTGCGGCAGGCGCGAGGAGCTACGGGCTGCTGGGCGAGGACATCCTGGGCTCCGGCTTCGACTTCCGCATCAACGTGGTGCAGGGGGCGGGCGCCTTCGTCTGCGGCGAGTCCACCGCCCTGATGGCCTCCCTGGAGGGCAGGGTCGGCGAGCCGCGGGCCAAGTACGTGCACACCGTCGAGAGCGGCCTGTGGAACCGCCCCACGGTGCTGAACAACGTGGAGACCTGGGCCAACGTGCCGCTCATCATCGCGCGGGGCGCCGGCTGGTTCGCCGCCATCGGCACCGAGCGGGCAGCAAGGGCACCAAGATCTTCTCCCTGGTCGGCAAGATCAACAACACCGGCCTGGTGGAGGTGCCCATGGGCATCACCCTGCGGGAGATCATCTTCGACATCGGCGGCGGCATCCCGGAGGGCAAGAAGTTCAAGGCGGTGCAGACCGGCGGCCCCTCGGGCGGCTGCATCCCGGAGAGCATGCTCGACCTGCCGGTGGACTTCGACGAGCTGACCAAGGCCGGCTCCATGATGGGCTCCGGCGGCATGATCGTCATGGACGAGGACACCTGCATGGTGGACGTGGCCCGCTACTTCCTGAACTTCCTGAAGGAGGAGTCCTGCGGCAAGTGCACCCCCTGCCGCGAGGGGGTGCGGCGCATGCTGCAGATCCTCGAGCGCATCACCGGCGGGGAGGGCCGCCTCGAGGACCTGGACACCCTGGAGGAGCTGGGCGCCTACCTGGTCGACTCGGCCCTCTGCGCCCTGGGCACCTCGGCGGCCAACCCGGTGCTCACCACCCTGAGGTACTTCCGCGACGAGTACGAGGCCCACATCCACGAGCGGTACTGCCCGGCCGGCGTCTGCAAGGCGCTGTTCGAGTACCGGATCGACGCGGAGGCCTGCACGGGCTGCGGGGCCTGCCGCAAGGCCTGCCCCGTGGAGGCGATCGCCGGGGAGCGCAAGGGGCCCACGCCATCGACCAGGCGGCCTGCATCCAGTGCGGCGTCTGCCAGGAGACCTGCCGCTTCGGGGCCATCGGCAAGGCCCGCCGCAGCAGCTCCCCAGCGTACCCAGCGAGGTGAACGCATGAGCCAGCTCTCCATGACCCTCAACGGCCGCCCGGTCCGGGCCGAGGAGGGCAGCACCATCCTGGAGGTGGCCCGGGCCAGCGGCGTCGACATCCCCACCCTCTGCCACCACCCCGCCCTGGAGGCCTACGGCGGCTGCCGCCTGTGCATGGTGGAGGTGAAGGCGGGCCGGCGCAACCGCCTGGTGACCGCCTGCAACTACGGGGCGGCGGAGGGGCTGGAGGTGCAGACCGATTCGGAGCGCGTGCACCGCAGCCGGCGCCTGACCGTCGAGCTGCTCCTCTCCCGCTGCCCGGAGGTCCCCGTGCTGCAGGACCTGGCCCGCCGCTACGGGCTGGAGCAGCCGCGCTTCCCGGCGGAGCAGGACGACTGCATCCTCTGCGGGCTGTGCGTGCGCGTCTGCCGGGAGCGGATGGGGGTCGGCGTGGCCGACTTCGTCGGGCGCGGCGCGGAGATCAAGGTGGACACCCCCTACCACCGCGGCTCCGAGGTCTGCCTCGGCTGCGGCGCCTGCGTGTCGGTCTGCCCCACCCGCTCGATCCGCCTGGAGACGGCCTTCGAAACCCCGCTGGTCCCCCAAGGCTCGGAGTTCGAGGGGGGCCTCGCCCCCCGCCCCACGATCTACATCCCCTTCCCCCAGGCCCTGCCCAACGTGCCGGTGATCGACCGCGACAACTGCGTGCACTTCCGCACGGGGGACTGCGGCATCTGCCAGGGTTTCTGCCCGGCCGGGGCCATCGACTACGAGCAGCAGGACCGGGTGGAGGAGATGGAGGCCGGGGCGGTCATCCTCTCCCCCGGCTTCTGCCTCTACGACGCGGCCCGGCGGCCGCAGCTGGGCTACTCCACCCTGCCCAACGTGGTCTCCAGCCTGCAGTTCGAGCGGATCCTCTCCGCCTCCGGCCCCTACATGGGCAAGGTGCTGCGCCCCTCCGACCTGACCAAGCCGCAGCGGATCGCCTTCATCCAGTGCGTGGGCTCGCGCGACCACGAGCACGACTACTGCTCCTCCGTGTGCTGCATGTACGCCGTCAAGGAGGCGATCATGGCCAAGGAGCACGAGGAGGACCTGGAGTGCGAGGTCTTCTACATGGACGTGCGGGCCCACGGCAAGGGCTTCGACGCCTACTACGAGCGGGCCAGGGAGCTCGGCATCCGCTTCACCCGCTGCCGGCCCGAGCGGGTGGAGGCGGTGCAGGGCGGCCGCGGGCTGCGCATCGGCTACGCGGCCGAGGACGGCGCCTACCGCACCGCGCGAGTTCGACCTGGTGGTGCTCTCCGCCGGCCTGCAGCCGCCGGCCGGCACGCGCGAGCTGGCGGCCCGCTTCGGCGTCGAGCTGAACGCGCACGGCTTCGCCGTCACCCGCCCCTTCGACCCGGCGGCCAGCAGCCGCGAGGGGATCTTCGTCTGCGGGCCGTTCGCCGAGCCCAAGGACATCCCCGAGACGGTGGTGGAGGCCTCCAGCGCCGCCGCGCTGGCCATGGTGCACCTGGCCGCCGCCCGCGGCACGCAGGTCACGCGCAGGGAGCTGCCCCCGGAGCGCGACATCGCCGGCGAGCCGCCGCGCGTCGGGGTGTTCGTCTGCCACTGCGGCA
Organism: uncultured Actinomycetes bacterium; assembly: GCA_963793655.1. Lineage (GTDB taxonomy): Bacteria > Actinomycetota > Thermoleophilia > Gaiellales > Gaiellaceae > Gaiella. Next base: position 995,773 of record CAWCAV010000004.1, on the reverse strand, counting down.
TGAACATCGGCGGGGTGGTCAACGTGCCCTCGGTGGCCGAGTACGCCCGCACCCTCCCCCACGTGGCCTTCGCCGCGGACAACCTCTACACCTGCTCCTCGGACACCCAGACGGCCATCAAGGAGAAGATCCGGGAGCACGGCCTGAACCGGGTGGTGGTGGCCTCCTGCTCGCCGCGCACCCACGAGCCGCTGTTCCAGCAGACCATCCGCGAGGCCGGGCTGAACGTCCACCTCTTCGAGATGGCCAACATCCGCGACCAGTGCTCCTGGGTGCACATGCACCAGAAGGAGGCGGCCACCGCCAAGGCCAAGGACCTGGTGCGCATGGCCGTGGCCAAGGCCGCCCTCACCGAGCCGCTGCAAGTCCATCCCGCTGCCGGTCACCCCGCGGGCCCTGGTGGTCGGCGGGGGCGTGGCCGGGATGACCGCCGCCCTGAACCTGGCCGACCAGGGCTTCGAGGTGGACCTGGTGGAGAAGGCCGGCCGGCTGGGCGGCAACGCCCTGCGCCTCGGGCGGAACGCCGGCGGGCAGGACGTGCGGGCCTTCGTCCGCGGGCTCGTCGCCCGGCTCGCAGGCCCACCCGAAGATCCGCGCCTTCACCTCCGCCCGCCTGGCCAGGGTGGACGGCTTCGTCGGCAACTTCAACTCCACGGTGGAGGTCGGCCCCGCCGGCGCCGCCGGCGGCGAGACGTGCAGGTCGAGCACGGGGTGGCCATCGTCGCCACCGGGGGCGCGGAGAGCCGCCCGGCGGAGTACGGCTACGGGCAGAGCGGGCGGGTGAAGACCCTGCTGGAGCTGGAAGAGCTGATGGCCGCCGGCGAAACTGTCCCCGAGGGCGGCGAGCCCGAGCGGGTGGTGTTCATCCAGTGCGTGGGCTCGCGCGAGCCCGGCCACCAGTACTGCAGCCGCGTGTGCTGCACCGCGGCGGTGAAGAACGCCATCCGCCTCAAGGAGGCCGACCCGCGCGCCGAGGTCTTCGTCCTCTACCGGGACATGCGCACCTACGGCTTCCGCGAGAAGCACTACGGGCGGGCCCGGGAGCTGGGCGTCCTCTTCGTGCGCTTCGAGCCGGACCGCAAGCCCGAGGTGACGCGTGGAGGGGGAGCGGGTCACCGTGCGGGTGTTCGACCCGGTGCTGGGCGCGGACGCTGGAGATCCCGGCGGACCTGCTGGTGCTGTCCAGCCGCATCGGGCCGAACCCGGACAACGAGGAGCTGTCCCAGCGCTTCAAGGTCCCCCTCAACGCCGACGGCTTCTTCCTGGAGGCGCACGTCAAGCTGCGGCCGGTGGAGTTCGCCACCGACGGGGTGTACGTCTGCGGGCTGGCCCACTACCCCAAGGACATCCGGGAGGCCGTCTCCCAGGCCATGGCCGCCGCCGGCCGGGCGGCCACGGTGCTCAGCCGCGAGTCCGATCGAGGCGGAGGGCAAGATCGCCTACGTCACGAGGCCCGCTGCCGCGGCTGCGGCGCCTGCGTCACGGTCTGCGCCTACAACGCCATCCGCCTCGACGAGGAGCGCGGGGTGGCGGTGATCAACGAGGCGGTCTGCAAGGGATGCGGCGCCTGCGCGGCCACCTGCCGCGGCTCGGCGATCCGCCTGCGCGGGTTCCGGGACGAGCAGATCCTGTCGATCCTGAACGCGGTGTGAGATGAGCGAAGAGAAGAAGGAAAACGCAGCCGGGCGCCGCAGGGCACCGTCCGCGGAACTGCAGCGCGCAGCGGACGTGGGAGCCGAAGATCGTGGCCTTCCTGTGCAACTGGTGCTCCTACGCCGGCGCCGACCTGGCCGGGGTGAGCCGGATGCAGTACGGGCCCAACGTGCGCATCGTGCGCGTGCCCTGCTCCGGGCGGATCAACCCGCTCTACATCGTCAAGGCGCTGCAGAACGGGGTGGACGGGGTGCTGGTCTCCGGCTGCCACCCGGGGGACTGCCACTACATCAGCGGCAACCTGGTGGCCCGCCGCAAGTTCGCCCTGGCGAAGAGCCTCCTGGAGTTCATCGGCATCGAGCCGGAGCGGGTGCAGTTCTCCTGGGTGTCCGCCTCCGAGGGCAGCCGCTTCGCCGCCCTGATGAACAAGGTGATCGCCGACGTGCGCCGGGTGGGGCCGGCCCGCCGGATGGTCAAGGACATCGCCGGCGAGGTGAGCCGGCTGGAGGCGCTGCCGGCGCCGGAGACCGCCCCGAGGGAGGCCGATCCATGAACACCGCCGACGCCATCCGGGAGGCCGCCCGCAGTCTCTTCGCCGAGGGGCAGATCGACCTGTTCATCGGCTACGAGCGGGGTACCCTGCCCTTCCGCAGCCGCCCGCTCATCCTCACGGCCGCCGCCGTGTCCGCCGCGCCGCGCCGCGCTGGACCGGCTGGTCTGGGACTCCTTCTGCGCCAACAACCTGGCCGCCTTCCTGCCGAACTACTTCGAGCGCGACCCGCCGCCGCCGCGGGAAGCGCGAGGAGCCCTGCCCGCGCATCGGCCTCGTGGCCAAGGGCTGCGACCTGCGCTCGACGCTGTCGCTGATCCAAGGAGCAGCAGGTGCCGCCGCGACAACCTGGTGGTCATCGGCGTGCCCTGCCGGGGCATGATCGACCCCCGCAAGGTCGAGGCGCTGCTGGAGGGACAGGCGCCTGCAGGAGCTGGCGGGAGACCGGGGAAGGGCGGCTGGAGGTCGTGCGGGCGGACGGCTCGCGGCGGGCGCGCGCCGCGCGAGGAGCTCCTGCAGGAGTCCTGCCTGGTGTGCCGCCACCCGCGCCCCGAGGGCGCGGACCTCCTCATCGAGGGGGAGGCGCGGGAGCCGGCCGGCGGCGGGGTACGGCGAGCTGGAGGCCTTCGAGGCCATGACCGGCCGCCGAGCGCTGGGCGTACTTCGCGCGGAGATCGCCAGGTGCATCCGCTGCAACGCCTGCCGCCAGGCCTGCCCCACCTGCTGGTGCAAGGAGTGCTTCGCCGAGCAGACCGACCTGCGCTGGATCGGCGCGGCCACCGACGCGCTCGGACACGATGCTCTTCCACCTCATCCGCATCTTCCACCAGGCCGGCCGCTGCGTGGAGTGCGACGCCTGCCTGCGCGCCTGCCCCATGGGCGTCGACCTGCGGCCGTTCACGCAGAAGATCGTCAAGGACGTGGAGGAGCTCTTCGGCTACCTGCCGGCCTTCGACGCGGAGGAGCTGCCGCCCCTCTCCACCTTCAGCGAGAAGGACAGCGACGCCTTCATCACCGACCCGGAAGGAGGGCATAGCAAATGAGCCACGTCCGCGCGAAGCTGCGCATCGAGGACCTCGGCCGGCTGGCCGAGGCGGTCGGCCGCGACGCCGCCCTGTACGCCCCGCGGGCCGGCCCGCGAGGGGGTCGAGCTGGCCTCCGTGGCGGCCGGCGAGGTCGGGCTCGACCGGCTCGACTCCGCCAACACGCGTCGGCTCGGTCAAGAGCTGTTCCTGCCCCAGACGCGAGGTGCTGCTCTCCTACGAGTGGGACGCAGGTGACGCGCGGTCCACGCGCCGCGGGAGCAGCTGGTCGTCTTCGGCGTGCGGCCCTGCGACGCGCGGGCGATGGCCCACCTGGACACGGTCTTCGGCACCCGAGAACAAGGGCTTCGCGGACCCCTACTTCCTGCAGCGGCGGCGAGAGCGCCGTGGTCGTCGCCCTGGCCTGCTCCGCGCCCGCCCCACCTGCTTCTGCACCGCCGTGGGCGGGCAGCCCGGCCGGGCCGGGAGGGCGCCGACGTCGCTCGCCTGCCGGCCTGCGGGGACCGGCTGCTGCTGGAGGCCGTGACGGACAAGGGCCGGGCCCTCCTGGCCGCGCACGCCGCCCTGCTCGGCCGCCGCCGCGGCGGCGCGACGAGGCCGCGCGGCGCCGAGGCGCGGCGGCCGGAAGCCGCTGCTGCCCGCCCCGCTGCCGCCGGCCCGCAGGAGCTGCGCGGAGAAGCTGGAGCGCAGCCTTCGACGACCCGCTCTGGGAGGAGACTGACGCGCACCTGCATCGGCTGCGGCGCCTGCACCTACCTGTGCCCCACCTGCCACTGCTTCGACATCGCCGACGAGACCGACGGCTGGACAAGGGGCGTGCGCATCCGCACCTGGGACTCCTGCCAGTTCCCCCTTTCACCAAGCACGCCTCGGGCCACAACCCGCGCGAGAACAAGAAGGAGCGGATGCGCCAGCGGTTCATGCACAAGTTCTCCTACACCGTGGAGAAAACCGGGACGCCCGTCTGCGTCGGCTGCGGCCGCTGCATGCCGCCTGCCCGGTGAACCTGGACATCCGCGACGTCATCCGGAGCCTCGCTAGGACCAGCGCTCTGAAGAGAAGCGACTGGCGCAGATGGTGAACCCCTACATCCCCTACCCGGTGCGCATCGCGGAGATCGCCACCGAGAACGACGCCCGCGACCTGAAGACCTTCAAGCTGCGTCTTCGAGCGGGAGGAGGACCGGCAGGCCTTCCGCTACCTGCCCGGGCAGTTCGCCGAGGTTTCCCTGTTCGGCAGGGGGGAGTCGCCCTTCGGCATCGCCTCCTCCCCCACCGAGGAGGACTACCTGCTGTTCACGGTCAAGCTGACCGGCACGCTCACCGCCGAGCTGCACGGCTCGGAGCCGGGACGCCGCATCGGGGTGCGCGGCCCGCTGGGCAACCCCTTCCCCTGGGAGCGCCTGGCAGGGCAAGGACATCGTCATCGTCTCCGGCGGTTTCGCCTTCACCACCCTGCGCTCGGCCATCACCTACATGCTGGACCCGGCCAACCGCGCGCGCTTCGGGAAGATCACCGCCCTGTACGGCGCGCGCAGCCCGGGGGAGCTGCTCTACAAGGAGCACCTGGCCGCCTGGCAGCGGGACGGCCGGACTGAGCCTCACCCTGGCCGTGGACCGCGCCCCCGCCGCAGACTGCGCCTCGGCGACCCGCGCTGGGACGGCCAGGTCGGCCTGGTGCCCAACGTGCTGCGGGAGGTCGCACCCTCGGCGCACGAACGCCATCGCCCTGGTCTGCGGCCCGCCGATCATGATCCGCTTCACCATCCCCGCCCTGCTGGAGCTGGGCTTCGCCAAGGACCACATCATCCTGTCCCTGGAGAACCGCATGAAGTGCGGCATCGGCAAGTGCGGCCGCTGCAACGTCGGCGCCAAGTACGTCTGCGTCGACGGCCCGGTGTTCACCTTCGCGGAGCTGGAAAAACTTCCCGCCGGAGTATTGAGGCCTCGGCTCCCCGGACGGCCCGGGCCGTCCGGTCCGCTCTATATAGCTTTCTATATATAGCTTAACACTTACCTTGACAAACCGGGCCGGAATGAGGATGCTTGGTTATCGGGAAAGCCTAGAATGGGTGTTTGTTCCCGAAAATCTGTCTGCCAGGTTAAGCGGTTCCCCCAAGGAGCCACGCGAGCCGACCCATCCAAAAGGAGGCAATGAATGAAGAAGCGTGCAGTCATCCTGTTCGTCGCGCTGTTCGCCCTCAGCGCCCTCGCCCTCTCGGCGGCCGACCTCACCGTCGGCTACCAGATGAACACGGCCGCCCAGGACTACGCCAACAACTACCTGACCTTCCAGGGCAAAGCCGTCAGCGCGGTCAAGGACCAGTTCGACGCGGCCACCAGTGCCAGCAAGCTCGAATCGACGCCCATGTTCAACGTCTACCGCTGGGACGCCCTGGGCGGCAAGCTGCTCCCGGGCGGGCTGCGCGGCCTGTTCCTCTACCCGGTTGCCGACGAAGGCACCCGCACCGGCGACGGCCTCACGGCGGTCAAGAACGCCGACGGCTCCATCCTGGTCCGCTACGTCCACCGCGGCACCGCCAACGAGCTCGTCACCGACCGCAGCGGCCGGTTCGTCCTGCCCGGAGGGGTGGTCCGCGCCCGCAAGATCGGCCACACCAACAACGTCATCTCCACCGACTTCTCCCGCACCGGCAAGGTCGCCGACGTCGACTGGAACAAGGTCTGGGACACCTCCATCGCCGCCGACAAGGCCATCGCCGGCACTCCGGCCAAGACCGGCCCGGTCACCCAGGACGTGGCCAACTCCAACGTCTACGTCTGGTCCGGCCCGCTGCAGTTCGCCTTGGACGGCAGGATCCTCAAGATCAGCGGCGCCCTGGATATCCAGAGAAAGTAAGCCTGGTTCCGTTCGCGAATAAACGGGGACCGGCCGCGAGGCCGGTCCTTTTATTTTTGCCTGCCCATGAGCAGGAGCGGAGCGCCCTGCTGCTCTACGTTCGGCGCCGACCCGGGCGGGCCTTCCTCGCCCACTTGGGCCAAGGCGCGGCCCCTTCGGCGACATGGCCGTACCCTTCCGGCTGTGGTTGGGCAGGGCCATCAGTACCCACCGGGACGGAGCGCTGATTGGCCGGGTGGTCCAGATGGTGCGTGCTGCGGCCGGGAGCCTGGCGATGCAGGTATGTGTCGCTGGGTTATCTACGTACGTGAGCGCCTTCCTGCGGATATTCCGCCATCGGGTACTCACCGGCCGGCGGGGCAGGCCCCGGCTGGTGGACGAGCCGGGGTTGATGATCGGGCCAGGTGATCAAACGCTGTGTGCAGCGGCGGCTGGTGAGTGTGAGCCGGCAGGTGGTGCGGGGAACCGCCGAGGCGATCGAGGCAGTGCTGAAGGCTACCGGTACGGGAAGCGGTATTAACACCGCCTACATTGGTGATGACCTCCAACAAGAGCTTCTCCAAGTGGGCTCAACAGGTATCGTCATCCAGATCGCAGAGCGTAGTGCCCCCCCAGGGCCATAGCCCTGCTTCTTCCTGGCCGTCTACTGCAAACTGGAGATGGACAGAGTTGCAGGATGGAATTACCCACTGAATAACCGGAAGGCCAGCCGGTATCCATGATCGCCGGACCGGAGGAGGTCCGCACGATCCTGCATCACCTGCGGGAGCAGGCACCGCATCCCGGCGGCTCACCCCTGAATCAGCACCGCCTTGTGCAGCTTTCCCGGGTTCTCCGCAAGGTCGCGGATGACTTCAGCCCCTTCCCACATCTCGAACTCCGTTGCCGCCGAAGGGTAGTGGATCGCTCCGCTGGCCAGAAGCTGGAGCGATTCGGGGAAGCAGCCGACCGAGGCGCGGGAGCCGATGATTGTCATCTCCTTGCGGGTGATATCCAACCCCGGGAACGTGACCGGTGTGTCCTTCTTTACCAGCCCGATGATGACGATCCGTCCCCCGGAGGCCACCAGGTCCACGGTCTGTTCCATTGCCTGCACGTTTCCGGTCGCCTCGATCACCACCGGAGCCCCTTCGCCGTTGGTCTGCTCCAGGACCGCCGGGAGGAGCTTCTCACCCGCGGGCAACGTCTCCGCGCCCAGCCGTTCCGCCATTTCCAGGCGGGAGGGGAGCACGTCCGCCGCCACCACGCGGGCGCCCCGCGCCCGGGCCACCTCGATGAGGGCGAGGCCGATGGGACCGCAGCCGATGACCAGGACGTACTCACCGGCCGCCACGGCCCCGCGCCGGCAGGCCTGCACACCGATCGCCACCGGCTCCACGAAGGAGGCCGCGGTGAAGGAAAGCCCGGGCGGCAGCCGGTGCAGCCGGTCGGCGGGAACCACCATGAGCTGTCCGAACCCGCCGGGCCGGGTGACGCCGATGATCTGGAGGTTCGCGCAGCAATTCGACTTGCCGATCCTGCAGGGATAACATTTCCCGCACCCGATGAAGGGTTCAACAGCAACGGGCGTGCCCGTTTCCCATCCCTGGACACCGGGTCCGGTGCTGACAACCACCCCCGAAACCTCGTGGCCGGCGATCGCGGGGTACTTCACGTAGGCATTCTTGCCCAGGTAGATGTACAGGTCCCCGGCGCACACGCCCACGGCGCGAGGGGCCACGAGGACCTCGCCCGCAGCCGGTCTGGGCGTTTCCCACTCCCCGATCCGCACCCTCCCGGGTGCGTCCATGATGACAGCGCGCATGATCACACCCCCCCACCCGGGTTGTCTCTCCCGTCCGGCTCCCACCAGCCGCCCGCGAGCACGCCGCCGTCCACGACGATGGTTGTCCCGGTCACATAGGAAGAGGCGGGCCCCGCGAGGAAGAGCACCGCTCCGGCCAACTCCTCCGGCGCGGCGGGACGCCGCGCGGGAATCCTGCTACGAAGCCAGCCTGCCTTGTACGGGTCATCCCAGATCGGTTTCGAAAGGGGCGTGGCGACGAACCCGGGGATCACGCAGTTCACCTGGATGTTGTCTTTTGCCCACTCCACCGCCATGACCTTGGTGAGCTGCGCCACGGCTCCCTTGGCCGCGCCGTATACGGAGACGCTGCCCAGGGCGAAGCTCGAGTTGAGCGATCCGATGTGGATGATCTTCCCGGACTTCAGGGGCTTCATCAGCGCATGCGCTGCCTGGCTCATGAAGTACAGGCTCTTCAGGTCCACGGCCATGATCGAGTCCCAGTCGTCCTCGGTCACCTCGGCGATGGGTTTGCGCCTGTTGGTGGCCGCGCAGTTGATCAGGATATCCAGCCGCCCGAAGGCCGCATGGGCGTCCGTCACCAGCCTGCGCGCCTCCTCCAGGCTGCTCAGCTCCGCGGTCAGGCTGACGCACCGCCCGCCTCCCGCCGCAATCGCGGCTTCGCTGTCCGCGAGCTTTTCCCGTGTGCGGGCGTGGAGGGCAATGGATGCCCCGGCTCCGGCCAGGGCATCGGCCAGCGCATGGCCGATGCCGCCTCCGGCTCCCGTGAGGAGCGCGGCCTTTCCTTCCAGGGAGAACATCCTCTTCAAGACCGATTCTTCCATATTCATTCGTCCCTTCTCAGGCGAGGCGGATTGCGTCGCCGCTTGCCGCCGAATCGTAGGCCCCGTACACCAGCCGCAGCGTCTTCAGGTTGTCCTCTCCGGTGGTTTCCGCGCTTCCTTCGCCCCGCAGGGCGCCGCAGATATCGGCGATGCACGGGACGATGGCCGTCTGGACGGCCGCGTAGCGGGGGTCCGCCCAGGGGTATGGGGGTGGAGGATAACGGCTGGCCTGCGTGCCCGCCTGCGTGGTCACGCGCACCCAGAAATCGGGACCGAGCTGGATGGAGCCCCTGTCCCCCTCCACGAAGATGTACGTCTGCGGGAAGCGGTCCTGCTCGAGGGGGTTCCCCGCGTAGGCCATGGACACGACCACGGTCGTCCCCTTCCCCATGCGCATCATCACCGTGGCGACGTCCTCCCCCTTGATGTCCGCGTGGACGCGGGAGGTCTGGCAGTAAAGGCTCTCCGCCTCGCCGAAGAGAAAGCGCGCCACGTCGAGCAGGTGCGTGCCCAGGTCCGTCAGTATGAACCGGTCGATCCCGCGGAGGAACGGTTGGTTTTCGAACACCGGGAAGGCGGAGATCATGGTGATGCGTCCCCGGAAGGGAACGCCGATCGCGTCCTGTTCCAGGACGCGCCTGAGCGCCCGGATCTGGGCCTGCCACCTCCAGTTCTCGTGGACGAAGAAGGGCACGCCGGCCGTCCGGCAGGCGGCCAGCAGGCGCTCGGCCGCGGGGAGTGACGTCGCCATGGGCTTCTGGCAGATCACGGCCCTGCCGTGGGCGGCTGCCAGGCGCACGAGCTCCTCGTGGGATTCCGGGGCCGTGATGATGTCCACCACGTCCACCGTTTCGCGCTGAAGGAGCTCCTCGGGGTCGGTGTACACCTCGGGGATGCCGAAGGAGTGGGCCAGCTCCTCCGCCCGGCAGGCCGTCCGGTTGAAGATCGCGGCGCACTCGCCCCCCCGGCCTCGCGCCAGCCGGCCAGCTGGTAGCGCGCCCAGAAGCCCGCCCCGAACACCGCGAAGCGGATCGGCTTCATGGCCTTCATTCCACCGGGCACAGCGGCGGCTCTCCCCGCTTGACCCGCAGGACGTTCTCCACCGTGATCTCCCCCATGCGGCGGCGCGAATCGCGGGTGTCGCCGGCCATGTGGGGAGCCAGGACGACGTTGTCCAACCCCAGGAGGGGGCTTCCCACCGGAGGCTCTCTCTGGAATACGTCCAGACCTGCGCCGGCCAGGGCGCCGGCCGAAAGGGCCCGCGCCAGAGCCTCCTCGTCCACCAGGTGTCCCCGCCCCGTGTTCACCAGGATCGCCCCGCGCTTCATGGAGCCGATCTCGGCCGCGCCCAGCAGAGGCCGGTCCGCGTGTTCCAGGCCCGCGTGCAGGGATACCACATCGGCGGAGGCGAGCAGCTCGTCCAGGGGCACGAAACGGATCCGGTGAGCCGCCGCGAAAACGGCGTCCGGAAAAGGATCGTGGGCGATCACCTTCATGCCGAAAGCCAGGGCGCGCACGCTTACCTCCTTGCCGATGCGGCCCAGGCCCACGACGCCCAGGGTCTTGTCCCGCAGTTCCATGCCCATGAAGCCCTTCCACTGCCCGGCCGTGGTGGAAAGGTGGGAAAGAACGATGCCCCGCGCCACGGCGAGGAGGAGCGCCAGGGTGAGGTCGGCTACCGAGTCATGGACGGCGCCGAACGTGGCGCTGACGACGATGCCCCGGGCCCGCGCTGCAGCCAGATCGATGCTGTCCAGGCCCACGCCGTGCTTGGCGATGGTCTTCAGGCGGTCCGCCGAGCGGATGACCTCTGCGGTAAGCTCGTCCGTTCCGGTCACGATCGCCTCGATCCCCCGCAGGGCAGACAGCAGCTCCGCCGCCCGGTACGGCCTGCTCACCTGGTTGGAGACGATCTCGCACCCGCCCTCCCGCAGCCGTTCCAGGTGCTCGGGGAAGGCCCTGCCGAAGGACTTGGAGCCGATCAGAACCCGCCAGCCAGCCATGTTCAGCCTCTCTTCAGGAGCCCGCGGGGCCCCGGGAGCCGGCGGCGCCGGCCACCATCGCCCTGACCTCCGCCACCTCCGCCGCCATATCGGGGACCTTGTAGATCCCGGCCCCCAGGGAGAGCGACCCCGCCCCCGCTGCGGCGACGGCGGCGGCGTTCGTCCGGTTTATTCCGCCGGCGGCCTGGAGGTCGCATCGGGCGGCGGCCCTGACGCACATTTCGTTCACCGTGCGGATCCGCGGAAGCGCGGCGGCATCGAAGCTCGCTCCCCTCGTCCCCTCGCCGGTCACCCGCGACAGGAGGAGGACTGCGTCCACCCCGCCGACGAGGGGCTCGACGACCGCCAGGGGAGTGCCCAGGGAGAGAGCGAGACCCGCCTTGACCGCGAGCGCACGGATGGCAAAGGCCGTCTCATAGGCCAGGCGGGCACTCTCGACGTGGAACAGGATCAGGTCCGCTCCCGCGTCCACCAGGGCGGGGACGAAGCGCGCCGGTTCCAGGACTCCCAGATGCACCTCGAAGGGCAGCCGGGATATCTTCCGCAGAGCCGCGATGGTCCGGGGAGAAAAGCCCACGTCGGTGACGAAGTACCCGTCGAAGACGTCCAGGTGCACGAAATCCAGACCGGCCGCCTCCAGCCGGGCGACTTCTTCGGCCAGGCGGCCGTGGTCGCCGTTGAAGAGGGCGGCCCCAAGCCGGACGCCGCCGACCCCGTCTCCCACCGACACGGACATCACTCCGGCACGATCCCGATGGCCCGCACCGGGCAGGCATCGAGACCCACCACCGGGATGGGAAGGGCAATCAGGAAGAACCGCCGGGCCTTCAGCTCGCCAGGTTCGCGATGCACTCCAGAACGGGGATTCCCGCACCCGTGATCAGCAGGTGATCGGGGTGGTGGCTGACGCCGCGCACCTCGAAGCCGGAGCTGTCCGTTCCCAGGCACTTATCTTGCGATCTTCCACGAGCCAGCGCACCGCCTCCTCCGTCAGGTACGGCCGGTCATGCGAATGGGGGGTGCGATACTGCCCGTGCCGGCCGGTCATGGTCATCACCCGATCCCCGACCTGGATGTCTCCCGCCGCCTTCACCTCCTCCAGGGTGATCGCCTCGTTGACGCCCTTGACCCGAAAGTCCAGCACGACCGCCGGACCCATGAGGTTGTCGATGGGGATGCCGGCGGTGTCGCTGCCTCTTGGCCAGGTAATGCAGGGGCGCCTCCACGTGGGTGCCTACATGGGACCAGAAGTACACGGTGCTCATGATGTCACCCCGCTCACCCTGGCGTTCATTATGGCGCCCCGAGGTCCAGGGCATACTGCTCCTTGCCCGGAACCAGCCGATGGGTCAGATCCACAATCCGGCCCTGAGGGATCATCTTGCCGATATCCACCCGTTCCTCCTTGCTTTTCGCCTATCCTTGCCTGTCGTCTTCGATGCGCACGCCCTCGACACCGACCTCGGGTACGATCGACCTGCCGCCGGCGTCCTCGACGGCGCGGGCCACAGTCTGTTCCTGGCCCGAACCGGCCAGGGCCACGATGATCCCGCCGCTGCCTTTGCCGGAGATCTTCGCGCCCAGTGCCCCCGCCCCGAGGGCCGCTTCGATGAGCTCCTCGATCCTGGGCAGGGACATGCCGAGCTTCTCCTTGATGAGCTGGTTGAGGTTCATGAGGTGGCCGAGGGCCGCCAGATCCCCCTTTCCAACGGCTTGCTGGGCCTGCTCGACGAGCAGGCCCATCTCCTCCAGGAGGTGGAAACGCATGGGATGCTCGTCGAGCCAGTTTCTCGAGGCTGTGTTGCTGGCCGCGGTGCTGGCCCGCAGCAGCGTATCCCCGATCACCAGGGGGAGCCTCCCCCCGACCTCGACGCGCCGCGGCCCGTCCTGCCAGGCTGTAGCGTACGATCCCACCCAAAGCGCTCGCGCCGCTGTCCAGTCCCGTGCCCACCCCGCCGTGGGCGATCACGTCCCCTTGCCATGCCGTCCAGGCCAGCTCCCGCGGCTCCGGCAGCCCGCCCCCCGCGGCGTAGGCGGCCGCGGCGAGGGAGGAAGCCGCGGCGGCTCCCGAGCCCAGCCCCGAGCCCACGGGGATCTCGGAGGTCCAGGACACCGAGATCCCCAGCACGCCCGTCTTCTCCACGACGTGGGAGAGCACGTAGCGCGTCGGCGCGAAGAAATCCCTGCGCGCCACGGCGGTGAGGTCATCGTAGGCTTTTCGGGACCGCAGCTCATCGATCGTCCGCTTGAACTCCGCCAGGGAAGCACGGTCCCCGTTTCCATTCCGCCCGCCGTATCTTAGTATGTAGGAGTTCCCGCCGTGCACCTGCAGCGTACACGTCGTGCGGATCCCCACCGCCGCGACGAGGGCGGGAAAGCCCCAGTTGACTCCCTTGCCTCCCAGGAGGATCACCTTGGCGGGGGCCGAGGCGACGATGGTCCTTGGTTTCCGGTCCTTCATGCCAGGTACCGGTCCTGGTTGCAGAACACGTCCACCATGGCCATGACGTTTTCCGCCGGGACGTCGCCAGGGATGTAGTGGGTGGGCGCGGCGATGTATCCGCCCCCCGCTCCGAGGATGCGCATGATGCGGATCGTCTCCTTCCGCACCTCCTCCGGGCCGGCGAATGGGAGAAGCCGCTGGGTGCTGATTCCGCCCCACCAGCAGAGGTTCCTGCCGAACTCGCGCTTCACCGTCCGGAGGTCGTAAATCTCGGGCTGGAAAGTGTTGTGGACGTCCAGGCCGATCTCGATCAGATCGGGGTACAGCTCGAGAATATTTCCGCAGGAGTGCTGAATCACGAAGCGGCCGGCGGATTTCAACCGCCCGTACATCTTTTTCAGATGCGGCTTGAGGAACCTCCTCCAGTTGGCGAGGCCCATGATGAGGCCCGGGGTCTGCTGTCCCCAGTCGTCGCCGAAGTAGAATCCGTCGATCTGGGGGTAGGAGAGACCGATATCGATGATCCGCAGGTTGTACTCCGTGATCCTCTCCAGAAGCTCGTCCACGAAGGCCGCAGAGAGCAGCATGTCGCACAGCAGGTTCTCCATGCCGCGGAGGCTCCAGGCCCGCTCGAAGAGCGCCATGCTGATGCGGCCGATCTTGAAGGTGTCCTCCCCGTTTTCCACCAGGCTCCGGAACCTGGCGTGGGCCGCCGCCTCGTCGATCTCGGGAAAGCGGTAGGTCGACAGGTCCGGCTCCCGGATGAGCAGCTCATCCATCAGGCCGATGTCCCTGTCCACCCCCGTTTTGTTCCACACGACGCCGAAGTCGTCCCGGAAGAAGCCGGGTCGCTCGGTCTGCGGTCCGTTGGGCCCGCTGAAGTTGGCCCGCTCGATATGGCAGCCGAGCTTCCGCTCGAACTCCTCGTCCTTCAGGTAGGCCGCAACGCGGTCATGCTCCTGCTGAGTGAAGTCCACCTGATAGGGGATGAAGTCCGCCTGCTCGTGGGTGAGCGCCTTTTTCGCGCGTTCGCGCCGCGTCATTCCACCCTCCTACTGCCGTGGCCTGTCCGCGGCCAGGAAGAGAACAAGGATGATGAGGAGCCCTTTTACGATGTACTGGCCGCCGATCCTCATTCCGGCCACCTGCATGGCCGTCACAAGGAGGACGAGGAACAGGCTGCCGAAGAAGGTGCCGATCGGTACGGCCCTGCCCCCGAAGATCAGGGTCCCCCCCACCACGACGCTTCCCACGGTCTCCAGGAGGTATGGATCTCCGAGGCCGAGGAAGGCCCCGCCAACCCGGGCGGAGATCAGGATCCCACCGAACGCGGCGAGCACTCCGCTCAAGCTGTAGGCGAACGCCTGAATCAGGTTCACGTTGATGCCGGCCAGCTCGGCGGCCTCCAGGTTCTGTCCCAGGGCGATGAGGGACTTGCCGAACCGGGTGCTTCGGAACATCAGCGTGAGCAGCGCCGCCAGAAGGATGGCCAGGAGGACGATGACAGGAACCACCCCGAAAACCCGATACCGGGACAGGAAGAGCAGCGCCGAGGCGATGTACGTGGACCGGTAGTGAGGATTGTAGATGAGGATCAGGGTGGTCACGATGTAACCCATTCCCAGGGTGGCGATGATCGGGGGGATCTTCAGGAGAAGAACGAGCAGGGCGTTCAGAAGGCCGATGACACACCCGACCAGGAGCACGATGGGCACGACGTAGAGCAGGTTCGCGTTGCTGCCGTGAAGCATCCCCGCCGAGAGGTAGGCACCCAGGGTGATGAGCCCGGGGATGGACAGGTCGATGGCCCCCCGGCCGGTAGTGACGACGACCGTCTGCCCCAAGGCGACGATGGCCAGGAAGGAGGCGGTCGTTCCCGTGGCGATCAGGCTCGCCAGGTTGAGATTGCGGGTGAAGATCCCGATGAGGAACCACATGAGCAGGGCGCCGCCGGCGCCCCAGATCCAGGGGATGTCCCGGGCGGCGCGCAGGCGCGCTGTCATATTTTCACCTTCCTCAGGAGCCGGGAGGCGAGAATCGCGATGAGGATGAGCCCCTGCACGGCCGTGACAAAACTGGAGCCCAGGCGGAGGAACCCGATGAGCGCCCCTACCAGGGAGAGGGTGATCGCCCCGATCACCGTGCCCCAGGGCGAAACGATGCCTCCGATCAGCTCGCTGCCCCCCATGACGACGGCTGCGACGGTGAGCAGGGTGTAGGAGGTCGTCGAATTGATGTCCGACGCTCCCGCGGCCGCCGTGACGGCCATGCCGCCGATCACCGAGAAGAGGCTGGCGATGGCGTATCCCGCCATGATGGCCCTGAGGGGAGACCAGCCGCTCCTCTGCACCGCCGTCGGGTTGTTGCCGAACCCGCGCAGCACCGTCCCGTACTTGGAACGGTACACGAGGAAAGCGACCGCCCCGAGCAGCAGCACGATGACCACGCTCTCCGGTACCGGCCAGTCCTGGTTGAACACCTTCACCAGCCAGGCCGGCGCCTGGCCACCGGGGCTGCTCTGCAGGGTGTAGCCGATACCGATCCACACGAAGGACATGCCCATGGTGACGATGACGGCGGGGATGTCCCGCACGAGGATGAGCGCCCCCATCCCCCCGTAGACCAGCACCGTGCACAGGATGGCCAGGACCCCGACGAGCGGCTTCTGCTGCAGTACGGTCGCGCACAACACACTGACCAGCCCCATGTGCGCCCCGACGCCGAGGTCGATCTGGCTGAGCCCGATGATGTACATCTGCGCCAGGGCGGCGCAGATCAGAGGGATCGAGCTGGCGAGGAGCAGGTCGATGCCGAAGCGGGTGAACACCCCGTTGTACAGGACCCCGCTCAAGACGAAGACCCCGAGCATGGCCAGGAGGGGAACCAGGAGCGAAAACGAGTAACCGCCGCGCTTCTGCGCCGCTGCCTCCGACCTCACCAGGAGATCCTCCCCGCTGAAGCTCGCCGCGATGATCTGGTTCCTGGTTATCTCTCCGCCGCCCAGCTCCCTGACGATGTGGCCGTACCGGAAGACGAGCACCCGGGAGCAATACTCCAGCTCCTCGTCCTCCGTACTGTACCACACCACCAGCTTGCCGCCGGAGGCCGCCTCCCGGAAGAGAGCGTGCATCTGCCGCTTGGTGCCCACGTCGACGCCCTTGGTGGGGTCGTCCAGGATGATGATATCCGCATCCGCCAGGAGCGCACGGGCGACGAGGACTTTCTGCTGGTTTCCGCCGGACAGGGAGACGATGGGGGTCCGGATGTCAGGAGCTCGCACCGAGAGGCTCGCAAACCAGTGAGCGGCCTTCGCGCCGAGGGCTCTCAGGTCCAGCCACCCGAACAGGGGCTCCTTGCCGATCTCCGCGATGCTCATGTTGTCCGACACGGGCCACAGCGGGAAAATCCCTTCCTTCTTCCTGTCTCCGGTGACGTAGGCGATCCTCCCCGACCTTTCCACCGTACCCCGACCCCGCAATCTGCGGAAAAACAGGGCGCGGAGGAACTCCTTCTGGCCGCTTCCCTCCAGTCCCGCCACGCCGACCAGCTCCCCGCCCGTGAGCTTCACCTCCAGGCCGGCCAGGCCGTTCCCGCCGAGCTTCCGGGCCGCCAGGGAGACGGCGCCGTTGTGGCCCGGGCAACGTACCTGCCGCTCTTCCAACACCGCTCTGTCCGCGGTCGCGCCATCCCCGCCGGCCATCTTCTCCACCAGGCTCGCCTCGTCGATCGCCTGGTTCTCCCCCTCCCAGACGATCTGTCCGTTGCGCATGACGACGATGCGGTCGGCGACATCGACAATCTCACGCAGGCGGTGGGAGATGAAGATGATGGATACGCCCCGCGCGGTCAGGGTGGCGAGATGTTTCATGAGCTGGACGGTCTGGGCGGCGCCGAGCGAGGAGGTGGGCTCGTCGAGGATCAGGAGCGCCAGCCCCTGCATGCTCACCGCCCGCGTGATCTCCACCATCTGGCGCTTGCTGAGGGAGAGGTCCCCGAGCCGCGCTCTCGGGTCGATGTCGTGAGCGGGGAAAATCGCATCGAGGGCCGCGCGCGTGCGCTCCCTCAATCGGGCCCGCCACCCACGACCGCCCCGCACCTCGGCGTGCTGTTCGATGAAAAAGTTCTCGTAGACGCTCAGGTTCGTACAGAGGGACAGCTCCTGGTAGACGACCCTGACCCCCAAAAGGCTCGCCGCGGAGGGGGAGTAGCCGCTGCGGAGGACTGGAACACCGTCCTTGAACAGCTCTCCGGCATCCGGCATGGTGACTCCGGAGATCACCCGGGTCAGGGTGCTCTTTCCGGCGCCGTTGGCCCCGATGAGGCCGATGATCTCCCCCGGGCGGACGACAAGCGACACATCGGAGAGCGCTTTGGTGGCGCCGTAACTCTTGCTGACGGATTTGAGCTCCAACAGTTGATTCTGCCCCATATCTGTCACCCGCCTGAATCCTGGCCCCCGCACGGGAGCAACCCGCGCGGGGGGACGGACCGACAAACCGGCCTTATTTCTGGTTCAGGATATTATCGATGACCCACTGATCCGTATACTTCTGGGCGATGACGGATCCCGGCTGGATGCCTTTGAACTGGTCCACGGTGGTGTTAGTCACGGGCACGAGAGGCAGCTGGTAGGGGGCCGTCACCATCTCAGGCACCTTTTCCTCCTTCAGGATGTGTATCCCCACCCAGAAGGCCACCGCGCCGATGCTCGGCTCGGACCCGAGGCTGATCGTCTCGTATCCACTCTTGGCCTTCGCGTCGACCCACCAGCGGATGAACTCGGCCCGGTTGGACCCGACCACGACCGGGACCTTGCGGCCGGCCGCCTCGAAAGCCTGCACGACGCCGTAGCCGGCGCTCATCCCGACACAGGCGTCGATCTCGGGCATGCTGGCCAGGACGTTCGCCACGGCGCTCTGGGAGGTGGCGATGTCCGCCTGCGTGACGACCTCGCCGAGGATCTGGATGCCGGGCGCATTCTTGAACACCTTCATCATGGCCTCATAGTCCTGGGTTTCGGGCAATGACCCGATCACCCCCCGGGTGATGAGGACCTTCGCCTTGCCCCCGAAGCGGTCGACCACGTACCTGGCGGAGATTTCCCCCCAGCTTCCGTTATCGTATTCGAGCTTGTAGGCGTAGGGGCTGGTGACGATCGAGTCGAAGGCGATGATCTTGATCCCCCTCTGGTGCGCCTTCTCGAGTACGCCGTTCAGACCCGTCGCCGAGGCGGCGTTGATCAGGATCAGGTCCACGTTCTGGAGAATGAGGCTGTTCAACTGCTGCAGCTGGGTGTTCTCGGTGCCGTCACCGTTGGCGACGATGAAGTCGGCAATGAGCCCCTGGGCCTTGGCCTCCGCCGCCGCCTCCTGCATCGTGTCCACCATCTGCTTGCGCCAGGTGTTGCCGTAGAAGGAGTTGGAAAGCGCCACGACGAAACCTTTCGTCTTCGCTTTCGCTTCACCCTGTCCGCTGGCGACCGTGAAGAACGCGGGAACCACGAACATCACCGCCAGGAACAAAACGATGAGTCTCTTCATCCCGTACCTCCTTTGGATCTGCTGGTTGGATGCCTGAGGCATCCTTGCCATCAAACATTAGACATCTAATGTTTGAGCCCAGCGGCATCCTACTATGGCTTTTTCGGGTTGTCAAGAAAAAAACCGAGGAGAGCGTATCCGCTCGCACGCCCAAATGGATTTGACAGCTCGCAGCCTTCATGGTACACTGAGCGGAAACATAAACATCAGATGTTTAACGTATGATTTCGTGGAGGCAGAATGGATCCGGCAAGGCTTTCCGGGCAGCAGGAACCCGACCCCGAGCAGATCGCCCTGCAGGCCGGCCCCCTGTCGCTGATGTACGAGCGAGGCGACCTGAGGTATGTCCGTCTGGGGGATCGGGAGATCGTGCGCAGGATCTATGTGGCGGTTCGGGACGCCAACTGGGGCACGGTTCCGGCCGTACTCAGCAACGAGCGCATCGAACGGAAGGAACACTCCTTCTCCATCTCCTACACGGCCGTCCATCGCGAGGGACCGACCCACTTCATCTGGCAGGCGTCTATCGTCGGTCGGGAGGACGGCTCCCTTACCTTCGGCATGGACGGGAAAGCGCTGAGCACCTTCTGGAGAAACCGGATCGGCTTCTGCATCCTCCATCCCATGGACCTGGAGGGCTGCGAGATCGAGGTCACCCACAGTGACGGCAGCATCACCCGCGGCATCTTTCCGGTGCACATCTCCCCGCACCAGCCGTTCCGGGATATGAAGGCGATCTCCCTCTCGGAGGCGGTGATGGAGTTCGAGGATGACATCTTTGAAATGGAGGATCAGCGCAATTGGACCGACGCCTCCTACAAGACCTACTGCACTCCGCTGGAGTTTCCGTTTCCGGTGGAGGTTCCCCGGGGTACGGTCATCCGTCAGGCTGTCCGCCTGCGCGCACGCGGTTCCGTCCCCCGGACCGTGGCAACCACCCCTCGCCCGGAGCTGACTCCACGAGCACAGGCCCTCTTCCCCCTGCCGGAGATCGGACTGGGCTGGGACGGTCGGCCCTTGAGCGACCGCCAACGGTCACTGCTGCGCCGCCTGGCCCCCGCCCACCTGAGGGTGGAGGCGGACCCGGGCCGGCCGGGATTCGACGAGGAGTTACGGGTGATGCAGCGGGAGGCGGAAGCGCTGGGGACCAGGTTGGAGCTGGTCCTACGCCTCAGCGACAACGGCGAGTGGGAGCTGGCCGCGCTGGCCGGACTGCTCGGCCGACTGAAGCCGCCGGTGGCCCGCTTTCTGGTGTTTCACCGCGCACAGCTAAGCACCGGTGCGGAGTGGATCCACCGGGCCCGGGAGCTCCTGGGGCCGGTCGCCGCGGGGGCGGAGTTGGCCGCCGGGACGGACGCCTTCTTCGCTGAGCTGAACCGCGACCGCCCCGCCGCGGAGCACCTGGATGCCCTGGTCTACTCCGTCAATCCGCAGGTGCACGCCTTCGACAATCTCTCACTGGTAGAGAACCTGCCAGCCCAGCGGGCGACGGTCGAAAGCGCCCTGGCCTTCGCCGGCGGCCGAAAGGTCGTGGTGAGCCCGGTGACCTTCCGCATGCGATGGAACCCCAACGCCACCGGGCCCGAGCCCCCCGTGCCCGCGGGGGAACTGCCTCCCCAGGCGGACGTCCGGCAGCTTTCCTTGTTCGGCGCCGGCTGGACGCTGGGCAGCATCAAGTACCTGGCGCTGGGGCGGGCCGCCTCGATCACCTTTTTCGACGAGGTGGCCGGATTCCGGGGGATCATGGAACGGGAGGTGGGCTCACCGCTCCCGCATCGGTTCCCATCCATCCCGGGCGGGGCGTACCCCGTCTATCATGCGCTGGCCGCCGTGCGGGAATATGCCGGCGGGGAGCTGGTCGAGACCGTCTCCTCGCAGCCCCTGCAGGTGGACGGCCTGCTGCTGCGCCGCGGGACCGGGAGCCGCTGGCTGCTGGCCAGCTACAGCGGGAAGCCGCTGCGGGTTCGGGTACACGGACTGCCGCCCCGCAGCCGGTCGCGTTCCCTGCGGGCGGACAGCTACGTGCGGGCCGCCGAGGAGCCGGCCGCCTTCCGGGACGGAGCGGCGGAGGAGCTGAAGGCGCCGGGTGGGGAGTGCGAGCTGGAACTGGAGCCGTACGAGGTGCGGCAAATCGATTGGGAAGGAGAAGAATAACATGGTCAAGGTAGCGCTCATGGGAGCCGGCGGCAAAATGGGATGCCGGATCACCGACAACATTAAGGATCACAAGGAATACCAGGTTGCGTACGTGGAAGTCAGCCCGGCGGGAATTGAGCGGCTGAAACAGCGAGGATTATCGGTGGTGTCCCAGGATGCCGCCGTTTCCGATGCGGACGTGGTCCTACTGGCCCTGCCGGACATCCTGATCGGAAAAATCAGCGGGGAGATCATCTCGAAGATGAAAAAGGATGCCATGGTGTACGGCCTGGACCCGGCCGCCGCCCACGCGGGCGTTATGCCGCTGCGGGAGGATCTGACCTACTTCGTCACCCACCCCTGCCACCCGCCCCTGTTCCACGACGAGACCGACCCGCGGGCCTGGACCGACTGGTTCGGCGGCAGTTTCGCCAAACAGGACATCGTCTGCGCGCTGTACCGGGGGCCGGAAAAGGACTACGCGCGAGGCGAGGAGCTGGCCAAAGTGATGTTCGCCCCGGTGCGAACCCCCTACCGGATCACCATCGAGCAGATGGCCATGCTGGAGCCGGCCCTGGTGGAGACCTTCACCCTGACCCTGGTCGATTCCATGAAGCAGGGCCTGGAAGAGGTGGTGAAGATGGGGGTACCGCGGGACGCGGCCATGGCCTTCCTTATGGGTCACCTGCGCATCGAGTTCGCCATCACCTTCGGCATGGCCGGGTTCCCCGTTTCCGACGGCGCCAAGTTGGCCATGGAGAGGGCCCGCGACAAGATCTTCCGCCCCGGCTGGAAGGAGAGCATCTTCGATCGGGAGAAGATCCGCCAGAGCGTAGCCGAGATCACCGGCAGCCTGAGCCGGCCGTGAAACTCGGTCTCGGTACGTTCGCCTGCGCCTGGTCCATCGGCGTCCCCGGCAGACCGCCACGGGCACCGATGGGCCACGTGGCCTTTCTGGAGCTGGCCCGATCGTTGGGTTTGTGTCTGGTGCAGATTGCCGACAACCTGCCCCTGCACCCGCTGAGCAGCCGCGAGATGGAGGAACTGCGGGACCGGGCCCGCGCCTGGGGCATCGAGATGGAGGTGGGTACGCGCGGCCTGCAGCCCGAAAACCTGGCGCGCTACCGGGAGATCGCCAGGTTCTTCCACTCCCCTATCCTGCGGGTGGTGATCGATGCCGCCGACTTTCGGCCCGACCGGGAGGAGATACTGGGCATCCTGTCTCGCGAGCTGCCCCACTTCGCCGAGCGGGACATCACCCTGGCCATCGAGAACCACGACCGCTTCAAGGCGCGGGAGTTGGCTTCCATCGTGGAGGCGGCAGACAACCCAGCGGTAGGCATCTGCCTGGACATGGCCAACTCGCTGGGTGCTCTGGAGGGTGTGGACCAGGTGGTGGACGCCCTGCTGCCCCACGTGGTGAACCTGCACGTCAAGGATGTACGGATCGAGCGGCTGGACCACGCCATGGGATTCTTCGTGGAGGGTACACCCGCCGGCCGAGGCATGTTGGACACCCCCGGCATCGTGGAGCGCATCCGACGGCGCGAACGGGAGACGGGTCGAACCTGCAACGCCATCCTCGAGCTCTGGCCTCCACCCGAGGCGGACATCGGAAAAACGATAGAAAAAGAGCAGTCCTGGATCCGGGAGAGCGTGGGCTACCTGCGGACCCTGATCGAAGACTGAGAGGGCGATCAGGTCGAGGAGCGCAGTGCCCAGACCTCGATGGACTCCAGGATAGCCTCCCGGGCCTCCTCCGGGTCGTGGTGGCGGATGCCGTCCAACACCGCGCGGTGCGACCGCAGGGCGGCTTGCCCGGCATCCGGGTGGGAGTGGGTCTGCTCGATGGAAGGGGCGAACAGCTCCAGGGTGAAGCTGTAGATTTTTTCGATCAACTCATTGTGTGTAGCCCGGCCCATGGCCAGGTGAAAGGCGATGTCGCAGCGGGTGAGCACCTGGCGATCCGTTTCCCCCCGGGTCAGCATCTCCTCCATGCGGTGATACTCCAGCTCGATGGCCCGGACGTCCTCTTCGGTCGCGTTGGAGAGAATGATCCTGGTGATCCCCACCTCGATCAGCTCGCGCAGCTCCCTGAGCTTGCGCTTGTCCGCCTCACCCAGCAGAAGCTGGAAAAGGATGTGGTCGATGGCGGTCTTGCCCGGGGAATCGGACACGTAGGTGCCGTCCCCGCGGCGGATCTCCACGATGCCGAAGGCGTCGAGGATCTTCATGGCCTCCCGGATCGAGCCGCGGCTCGTCGACAGGCTGCGGGTCAGTTCCATCTCGTTGGGCAGCCGGTCGCCCGGCTTCAGGTGCCGGGCGATGAGCTGTTCCCTGATCTTCTCGAGAATCATTTCAACGGTGGACATTCGGTGAGGAGAATTGAAGAGTCCCGGGTCGGCGATATTGCTCACGGTTATTCCTTAAACGTATGATGTTTAATGTCTCAGGATACCACGGGCTGAAGAGGACTGTCAAGATAAGCCACCTGACCTTGTCAAAGCCCCTTAGAAATGTCGCCTTCACCTGCCTCAGGCGGACCTGCTGGCCGGCGCCCCCTTCGGTGCAACGGCTGGGAGCTTCTCCACGAGGAGCGGCTTGTCTTGCCAGGAAAAGTGCAGCGCCCCGTCCAGCCACTTGCGCACCACCGCCCGATCGCTCGGTCGGGGCCTGTCGCGCAGCCGGGCCGGAATCTGTTTGAGGCACCGCTCGAACTGCAGCACATAGTCACGGCTCACCACCTTGGCAAAGCGGGCGTTGATCGCCGGCAGGTAGGTACTTTCCAGGAAGCGGTTGGCCATCTCGAGGGTGGAGATGCGGGCCAGCCGCAGCTCTTTGACAAACCGATCCTGGTATACGCCGTGGCTGCGTTCCACCCGCCCCTTCGCCTGCGGCGGTAGAAGATCTCGATGTACTCGAAGATCGCCGTCCGTACCGCTGCCCGAGTCCGGTAGATCTGATTGCCCATCGGCTCGGCCTTCAGGCTCTTGAAGAATACCTCCGCCTCCGCGGCCAATTCGGTTGTCGCTTTGCTGTCTTCCCCTTTTCCTTATAGCGGCTGCGTAGCCGGATGTCCACCAATTCGGGGAAAATCCAAGCCATGAGGGCGCTTATCGGAAGCGCATTGGGGAAACGCGCAGCGATGGCGCCAACCACCCAAAAAGGAATGGAAAGGCCAAAGACCTACGAGAAGAATCCCAAAGGCGATCTTTTTCCGGGCATACTGACGTCCATAGACATATGATAATCTATCTGCCAATCGAGCCCAGCGGCACCCCCCACCGGCCCTCCAGCCCGTAGAGCCGGATGTCGGCCACGGTGGAAGGCGGGGCTTGCCCCGCCTTCCGCATCCGTAACTCGCGAGGCCGCTCCGTGGTTTATAGATTATCGTTCCCGCCTTGATATCCAGGCGGTTCTCAGTCGAAGCTTTTTATCGGGAACCAATTGATCTGCCGGGGACTGGGTGGCCGCCGGTCCCTGGATCAGGGCGGGAAACGGGAACGGGCTTCGACCGGGGCCTGGGGAAAGGAGGGGAGCAGAAGGAGCCTGGCCGGGCAGGATACACCGGAACCGGGCCCGTCGAGCGGGCGACTGCGGGCCTTGCGGCGGCAGCGTGGCTTGCAGCCTCGGGTGCAGATGTTCGCAGAAAAAAGTAACAGGAGGAAAGAGCATGAAGCCAACGAATCGCTCTGTCTTTACGGGTGCTGTTCTCGCCCTCGTGTTGGTCCTCGCGGCGGCGGGACCGATGACGGGCCTGGCCGAAGGCAAGATCGTCAGGAGCGCCTACGGGCCAACCGCCGACGGCATCGCCGTCGAGGAGTACACCCTGACCAACAGCCGGGGGAATGGAGGTGAAGATCCTCACCTACGGCGGCATCATCGATTCGATCAAGGTGCCGGACCGGAACGGCGTCATGGGGAATGTGGCTCTCGGTTTCGGAAATCTCGGCGACTATGAGACGCGAGAGCCCGTATTTCGGCTGCATCACCGGCCGGTACGCCAACCGCATCGCCGGCGGCAGGTTCTCCCTCGACGGCACGGAATACCGGCTGGCCGTCAACAACGGCCCGAATGCGCTGCACGGCGGTCTCAAGGGCTTCGACAAGGTGGTGTGGAAGGCCAGGCCGGTCCAGAGCGGGGACCGGGTCGGCCTGGAGCTGACCTATCTCAGCCCGGATGGCGAGGAAGGCTATCCCGGCAACCTCAACGTCCAGGGTGGTCTACACCTTGACCGACCAGAACGAGATCCGCATGGATTACACCGCCACCACCGACAAGCCCACCGTCGTCAACCTGACCAACCATACCTACTTCAATCTGGCGGGCGAAGGAGCGGGCACCATCTACGACCACATCCTGATGATCAACGCCGACCGGTACACGCCGGTCGACGAGACGCTGATCCCGACCGGGGAGCTGGCGGCCGTTGCAGGAACGCCGTTCGATTTCCGGCTGCCGAAGGCCATCGGTCCCGGCCAGCGATCCAACCACCAGCAGATCGTCTATCGGCCGGGGATACGACCACAACTGGGTGCTGAACCGCCCCTCGCCGGACCGACAGGTCCGCTGATCCTGGCCGCGCGCCTGTACGAGCCGGATTCCGGCCGGGTGCTGGAGGTTTCGACCACCGAGCCCGGCATCCAGTTCTACGCCGGCAACTTCCTCGATGGCTCGCTGTACGGGCCCTACCGGCCGCTCCTACCGGCAGAGCGACGGGCTGGCCCTGGAGACCCAGCACTTCCCCGACTCGCCCAACAAGCCGAATTTCCCGTCCGACGGTGCTGCGCCCGGGCGCGACCTACCGGACCTACGACCGTCTACAAGTTCCTGATCGATTAGTCCCGACCACCTGAAACCGGAGCGGAGGCACCCAGGCCAGTGCCTCCGCTCCGTTGCGCGGCCGGCACAAAAGCAATAGACTTTCCATGACAGGACAATTTCCGAGAACTCACCGACCGTGTCATCTCACCCCCCCTACGAGAGCAAAAAGTCAAGGAGGTACCAAGTGAAAACGAAAACTCTCTTTCTCTTGACCGCGCTGCTGCTCATCGCCGCAGTGGTGCTCCCGGCCCAGGCCCCGGAAATGGGCCTCCAAGGTCCGCATCGTTTTCTTCCCCGGCGGCCCCCAGGGCGGCGTGTTCGCCGTGAACGTCTACAACGGCGCCAAGCAGGCGGAGGCCGACCTGGGCTGCAAGGTGGACTACGTCTGGTCGGACTGGGACCCGCAGAAGATGATCCAGCAGTTCCGCGAGGCGGTGGCCACCCGGCCCGACGGCATCTGCGTCATGGGCCACCCGGGAGACGAGGCCTTCGACCCGCTCATCGACGACGCCGAGAGCAAGGGCATCATCGTCACCAGCGCAGAACACGGAGCTGCCCAAGATGGAAGGCGAAGTACGCCGGCGAACGGCTTCGGCTACGTCGGCGCCGAGAACTACCCGGCCGGCCACGCCCTGGGCGCCGAGGCGGTCAAGCGCTTCAAGCCTGAAGAAGGGCGACCGGGCCATGGTCTGGGGCCTGCTCTCCCAGCCCACGCCGCGGCCTGCGCACCAAGGGGGTCATCGACGCGCTGAAGGAGGCCGGGCTGACGGTCGACTACCTGGAGATCGACGCGGCCACCAACAAGGACCCCGCCGCGGGCAGCCCGACCTTCGCCGGCTACGTGTCCTCCCACCCGGACGTGAAGCTGGTGGTGACCGATCACGGCGGGCTCACCGCCACGGCGGAGACCTACTGCAAGGCGGCGGGCAAGAAGGCCGGGCCAGATCAACGTCGCCGGCTTCGACCTGTCCCCCGCCACCATCGCGGCCATCAGGGGCGGCTGGACCGGGCTGGTCATCGACCAGCAGGAGTGGCTGCAGGGCTACCTGCCCATCCTGCAGATCTGCCTGACCAAGGTCTACGGCTTCTCCGGCCTGCACATCAACACCGGGGCGGGCTTCGTGGACAAGAGCAACGTGGAGTTCATCGCTCCGCTGGCGGAGAAGAACATCCGGTAGCCGTCGACGCTACGAGCGGGCGCGGGGGCATGCTCCCCGCGCCGCACTTCCTCGCGGCGAGGTGGCGCGATGGAACTACTTTCCTGCAGCTGAAGAACGTCTCCAAGACCTTCGGCGAGGTGGCCGCGCTGCACGACGTCAACTTCGAGGTCGGCGCCAACGAGATCGTGGGCCTGCTGGGCGACAACGGGGCCGGCAAGTCCACCCTGGTCAAGATCCTCACCGGCTACCACCAGCCGGATCCCGGGCGGGGAGTTCTACCTGAAGGGAAAGCGATCGAGCACCTGTCCGTGGCCCGGGCGCGCGACCTGGGCATCGAGGTGGTCTACCAGGAGCGGGCGCTGGCCGACCAGCAGTCGCTGTGGCGCAACATCTTCATGGGCCGGGAGCTCGGCCGACCGCTGGGGGCGCGCTCGACCTGCGAGGCATGCGCGCGGAGACGCGGCAAGCTCATGAGCACCCTCATGGGCTTCACCTCCTCGGCCGTCACGCCCGGAGTCCATGGTCAAGACCTTCTCCGGCGGCGAGCGCCAGGGGGTGGCCATCACCCGCGCCCTGTACTTCAAGGCGGAGCTGCATCATCCTGGACGAGCCGACCATGGGCCTGTCGCTCTCGGAGACGAAGAAGTGCCTGGACTTCGTGGCCGGCATCAAGAGCGCGGGCAAGTCGGCCATCTTCATCGACCACAACATCTTCCACGTCTACCCGGTGGCGGACCGGATCGTGGTCCTGGACCGGGGCACGGTGGCCGGGCAGTTCATGAAGAACGAGCTCACCCTCCAGGAGCTGATCGACCGGCTGTACCTGGTCGCCCAGACCGGCAGCCTGAACGGAGGAGACAGACGATGAGCGAGCCACAGGCGTCTCCGCGGTCCCTTTCCGCCGGCGGGGAGCGGTCTCGGCCGGTTCCTGCGCACGCTACTCCCTGCAGATCGGCATCGTCGGTCGTGGCCGTCTTCATCTGGCTGCTGTTCCTGCATCGGCTCCCCGCGGACCTTCCTGGCGGGCGACATCTACATCGCCTTCATGTCCACGACCCCCTACTTCGCCCTGATCGCGATCCCGCTCACCCTGGTCATCATCACCGGGGAGATCGACCTCTCCTTCCCCTCGATCATGGCCTTCGGCATGACGGCCTTCGACCTCGTGTTCGTGGCGACCAAGAGCGTCTGGCTGGGCTTCATCGCCTGCCTGCTCGCCGGGCTGCTGGCGGGCTGGCTGAACGGGCTCATCGTCGTGAAGATCGGGGTCCCCTCCCTGGTGGCCACCATCGGCACGCAGTTCTTCTGGCGCGGCGTGGTGATGGTGCTCACCAACGGGCAGGGCCTGGGCATGACCCCGTGCGGCGAGACCATCCTGTACCCTGCGCTCGTCGGCAGGATCGGCGGGCTCATCCCCGCGCAGTTCATCTGGACCATCGGCTTCGCCGTCGTGGTCTGGTTCTTCCTCAACCGGCACCGGTTCGGGGCCCACGTCTACCTCACGGGCGACAACGTCGAGAGCGCCCGCCTCATGGGCGTGAACGTGGACAGGACCAAGATCCTCTCCTTCGCCGTCGTCGGCTTCGCCGCCGCCTTCGCCGGCTTCGTGGTGAGCGAGGATGTGCTCTTCTTCTGGCCGACCCTGGGCGAGGGCTACATGCTGAACACCCTGGCCTCCGTGTTCCTCGGCGGCACCTCGGTGTTCGGCGGCACGGGCACGGTCTTCGGCACCTTCGTGGCGTCCTTCATCATCGGGGCGATCAACGCGGGCATCGTGGCCGCGGGCCTGACCGGCTTCTGGACCAGCCTGATCTACGGCCTGATCATCGTGGTCTCCGTCTCGCTGCAGACGCTCCTGGCAGGCGGTTGATCTGAGCCGCCGGATTTGCCGCGCCGTGTTTTCCTGAGTAGCTTGACGGTATGATGCCCTTTTACTGACTGACCTGAACGCCTCGTGCCCCTCCCTGCCCGGCAGCCCGTCTCCCAAATACCAACACGCCGCAGGGAGCCAGGCTATGAAAGCGTCCGTCTACCGTTCGAAATCGGTCCTCTTCTATTGCCTTTTCCGTTTCTTCGAAGACTTCGGCCTGATCTACCCCGTCTACCTGATCCTGTTCCAGCGGCAGGGGCTCTCCTACCTGCAGATCTCCCTGCTGCTTGCCGCCTGGACGGGGACGATGCTGGTCCTGGAGGTGCCCTCCGGCCTCCTGGCCGACCTGTGGAGCCGCAAAGCCGTCATCGCCCTGGGCACGGTGCTGAAAGCCGCAGGGTTCCTGGTCTGGGCGCTCAAGCCCGACTTCACCGGCTTCCTGCTCGGCTTCCTCGCCTGGGGCGCGGAGGAGGCGTTCTGCTCGGGCACCACGGAGGCCATGCTCTTCGAGGCGCTGCGGCGGGAAAGGCGCGAGTCGGCCTACGAGGCGGCCGCCGGGATCGCTGAAGAAGATGAACCTGCCCCCTGCAGGCCGTCGAGGGAGCCCGGCTTCATGCCGCTGCCGAGCCCGGTCCCGACGGCGATCGAGCAGGCCGACCCGGGGGGAGTGAGCTGCACGAAGCGGATCCTGTCGTTGACCTTGTGATCGGTGTAAAAGGCCTCGGCCGGGTCGACATCCGAAACGGGGACCTGCGCCGCAGCAGGCCAGGTAACAGCCCGAGCCACAACTTCAGCCGTGGCTCGGGCAAGGCCGACAGGTCCGGGGCATGCCAGGCTCCGTTGGCGGGAAGAACCTCCCGCATCCCCCTTCGCAGAAGGTGATCTCGGAGAACAGCAGCTCGCCGGCGGCCGTGGCCGCTGCAGGCTCGCCGCCTTCGAGGAAGCGTGTTGCCGCACGGGGGCCGTCGAGGCGGACCGGGCGAGCCCGCAGCCCGAGGGCTCGCGCCTCCTTGACGACGGTTTCGGCTATCGGGCAAGCGGATCCCTCCGCGCGGGGCTCGAGATCGTAGCGTGAGGCGGGGTACCCGTCGAGACGGATCCCCGAGGCCGCCAGCGCCCCAAGGAGCCTGGCGAGCTCGACGACGCGCAACTCGACGGGAGCGGAAGGCGCCTCGAGTCGCTTGTAGGCGCAGGGGGTCACCGCGAGCGCATAGCCTTGCCCGCGAATCCCGACTCGGGTGAGGGCCTCCTCGGCCTGGAGCACCATGGGCGAGGGGACGCGAAGGAGGCTCGCCGCGTGGGCTGGATGGCGCTTCCTCACGAAGCGCAGGGCCATAGGGCACGCCGAAAGGATGTGGAGCCCGCCTCCGGGGCCGACAGCCTCCCGTGCGGCGGCGGCTTGTGCGGAGCGGCGCGCGAACTCGGGGATTCCCGCGTCGACCGGATCGACGGCGAGAGCGCCCTCCCCCTTCAAGAGCGTGTTGAGCGATCCGTACGCGGCAGGCAGGAGCGTCCGGACGGAGGGCGAGACGAGGGCGACGAAAGGGCGGCTCCCGCTCCCCCCGCCGACGAGACGCTCGAGGATCCGCATCGGCTACCGGGCGGTCCGTGCCGCGAGGCCGTGGAGCCAGGCGGCGAGCGGTTCGAAGCCCTCGCCCTTCAAGGCGGAGACTTCGAAGATGGGGACGTCGGGGTTGAGCGCGCGGACGCCCGCCTTGAAATAGCCGAGATCGAAGGGCACGTAGGGGAGGAGGTCGATTTTACCCAGGACCACCGCGGCAGCTCGCGCGAACGCGGCGGGATACTTGTACGGCTTGTCGGCCCCCTCGGGTACGGAGCAGACGAGGAGCTTGACGTCCTCGCCGATGACGAACTCCGCGGGGCAGACGAGGTTCCCGATGTTCTCGATGAAGAGGAGCCCCCCGCCGGAGAGGTCGAGCCTGGGGAGGATCGCGCGCAACATGGGCGCGTTCAGGTGGCAGTCGCCGCCCGTGTTGATCTGGAAGGCCTCGACGCCGAGGGAGCGCAGCTTCCCGGTATCGAGGTCAGACTCGATGTCGCCCTCGATCACCCGGACCTTGAGGCCACCTGCACGCTCGACCAGCCTGATGATCACGGAGGTCTTCCCCGCCCCTGCCCCGCCGAGCACGTTGATGGCCAGGATCCCGAGCCCGCCGAGCTGCTCGTGGATGGACCTGGCCAGCTCGTCGTTCTGCGCGTAGACGGCCTTCCTGATATCGACCTTCACACCCATGCGTTCACTCCTCGATCTCGATGGAATCGATGTAGAGTCCGGAACCGGCTCGAGACTTAGTAGGTCGCTTGAACTCACCGGACAACTGCCGCAGTATCTTTGATCCAGAAAGAAAGTCGGATCGAAGATGAACCTAACGCTATCCGAGAAGGACCGCCGGAAGTTGGAGCGCATCGTGCGGGCCAGCCGGGACGGGCAGCTGCTCCGGCGTGCCCAGGGCCTGCTGGCGCTCGCCGAAGGGGAGCCGGCGCGCCAGGTGGTGCGCCGGATGCGAGTCGGCCGCAGCACGCCTCTACGAGTGGGTGGGCCGGCTTCACAGTCGGCCCGCCGAGCCGGTGCTGCAGCGCCTTCCGACCATCCCCGTTCGGGCCGCCCGGCAGCGAAGCGGCGGCCCCTGAAGGTACGCCTGCAGGTCCTGATGGCCCAGAAGCCCGCCGAGTACGGCTACCGCTACAGCGGATGGACCACCGGGCTGCTGCAGCTGCAGGCGGCCTCCGAAGGCCTTGCAGGTGGGCGGCACCACCGTGCGGCGGGCGCTGCATGAGCTGGGCTACCGCTGGAAGCGGCCCCGCTTTGTCTTAAAGCGCCGCTCGCCCACCTGGAGGTGAGGCAAAAGGGGGCTGAAGCGGGGCCTTTCGGGTCGAAAGCGCACGGTGGTGCTGTTCACCGATGCCAGCATCCTCACCGAAACCCCACCGCTGCGGGCCTGCTGGGCGCCGAGTAGGGACTCAGTTCCCCGTGCCCGTCAGCGGCAGCCACGCCAGGCGGGTGCTGTACGGCACCATGAACATCGGCAGCGAGCCACCGGCTGCTGGAGACGGTGGCCCGCTGGAATGGAGAAAGTTTCCGGCAGCACCTGCAGCAGGTGCGCCGAGCCTGGAGAGGCTGGCGGATCGTCTTGTTTCTCGACCGCGCCGGGGTCCACGAGGCGGCCGCCAGCCGGCGTTGGCCCGCCTCTGGGCATGGAATTGCGGCGGCTGCCGACCGCCTGTCCGGAGTTAAATCCGGTGGAGGGCCTGTGGCGGTGGCTGAAAGGCAAGGTGCTGGCCAACCGCCAGCTGCAGCCGTTCAGCGAGACGGTCCAGCAGGCCCTCTCGGCGCTGGACTCGTTGAGTTGCTCGGATGTGCTCAGGATCTCAGGCATCATGTCCGGCCACTTCTGGCTACCTACTTAGTGTCAAGAGCGCCCCCGTGCCGGCGCGCGGGATTAGCCGCCCGGGCGGGCGGCGCTTACGCTTCCGGCTCGACGGCGGGCGCCTGGGGGAAGGCTTCCCGGTACCGCCAGGTTGCGAAGGGGTTTTTCCGACTATGCGCGGGCCGCCGCTCTAACACTCCATCTCGTAGATGCGGTGCGTCTTGAATATCCGGGCGCCGAGGGTCTCGATGTCGCGCAGCATCAGCTCGGTGCGCTCCGAGACCTGCACCAGCTCCACCCGGCGGTAGAGGCCGCTGCCGGCCGTCTGCTCCAGCTCGTGGTACAGCAGGGCGTTGCCCCCCAGGCGCTGGTACTCGGGCAGGATCCCCATGCCGTTGATGAGCAGCCTCGTCGCGGTTCCGCATGCCGGCGAGCAGGCGCAGCAGCTCCAGCGGGCCCAGCCGGCCCCCTGTTGCGCCGGCAGGGGTTCGGAGAGGTCGGGGAAGGCGAACAGGTAGCCCACGATCGCCCCCTGTAGGCCAGGATCTTGACCAGCGCCGGGTCGGCGACGGCCAGCAGGTCCTTCTTCACCTGCTCCAGCTCCGCCTCGCTCAGCGGGTAGTCCTCCAGGTGGTCGGCCAGGGTCGCGTTGTAGAGCCCCGCGACCCGGTCGGCGACCCGCCGCAGCTCGCGCTTGCTCTTGAAACGCAGCACCCGGAAGCGGCCCCGCTGCAGCACCTTCTCGGCCAGCCGCGGACACCCGGGCGGGCAGGCGGAAGCCGGACGGCGGCAGGTCCATCGAGTAGAGGTCCACGTGCTTGCGGAAGCCCAGCCCCTCCAGCAGCCGGGAATAGTAGGGATGGTTGTAGGGCATCATGGTCATCGCCGCCTGGTGCTCGAAGCCGTCCACCAGGATGCCGCTTCCGGAGACTCCCCCCAGCAGCATCGGCCCGCGCAGCATCTCCAGGCCCTGCGCGCGCGCCCAGTCGAGCAGCGCCTGCACCAGGACCTCCGCCGCCTGCGGGTCGTCCTCCAGGTCGAAGAAGTAGAAATGGGCGCAGGCGGTGCCGTGCTGGGCGATGTAGCTCGGGTTCTTCACCACGCAGGCCCGCCCCACCGTGCGCCCCTCCCGGCGCGCCAGGAAGAAGTCCCCGCTCGCGTGGGCGAAGAACGGGTGCCGGCGGCGCAGCAGCTTCCGCATGTCCAGGTCGAACCAGGGCACCCACTGGGGGCAGTCCCGGTACAGGCGCTTGGGGAACTCGATGAAATCCCGCTCCAGCGCCCCCGGGCCGGAGATCCGCACGATCTCGATCGCCGCGCTCATGTCAGTCGACATCCTCCATGACCCGCAGGGGGGGCTGCTCCAGCTCCTCCGGGTTCTTCAGCAGGGCGGCCAGGTACTTGAACGAGGCCGCGTAATAGTGGCCGTCGCAGATGCGCTCGTCGTTGACCACCTTGAGGCCGATGTACTTGCGCTCCACGAGCTGCCCCTCCGGGTCCAGCTCGCGCACCCGCTCCTTGACGCCGAAAGCCACGAATAGCGAGGTGGTGCCGAAGTCGTAGAGGTGGTGGTAGATCGGCCGGATCCCCAGCGAGCCCAGGTCGGTGACGAAGGCGCTGGTGTGGAACGGGCTGGCCCGGTGGACGGCCCGCGGCAGCTTCCCGTGGAAATCCAGCGTGCGCATCAGCCAGAGCAGGAAGCGCACCAGGAAGCCCGGCACGAGCATGAACAGCCGGGCGGTGCGGTCCGTGTCGTTCTTCGCCGCCGGGTCCCGGTTCTCCTCCAGCGCGGCCCGGATCTTCGCCGCGACGTCGAAGACGGTGTCCGTGGGCTGGAAGGCGAGCTTGATGGTCGTCTCCGGGCTGTCCTCGTGCAGCCGCTTCTTGATGGCCAGGGAGACGAGGATCTCGTGGCGGGCGTAGAGGCGCTGCCCGGCGACGAAGCGGTTCAGCCGCGGCCGCTGGGAGATGGTGCGCACGAGCGCCGCGATCAGGAGGTGCAGGAAGGCGAGCCCGGCGTGCCCCTCGTCGCGCTTGCGGCGCAGCCAGTGCTCCGCCCGGCCGATCTCCACCCGGTCCTCGAAGTAGTCCTGGGCGTCGGCGCGGGTGCGCATGATGTACGGGGTGATCTGGTAGAAGGGGTTGAGCGAGCGCAGCCGCCGCCCGTCGTAGCGGTCCCCCCGGCGGCGGCGGCGGGCGGGGGGCAGCGGCGGCCGCGGCCGGATGCCTTGCGCGGTTGCTTCCATAGGTGAGGCACTCTACAACGGTTGCTGCATCCACGCAAGATTGCAGCCGGCCTGCAGAAACCGACTTCGTCGGTTTCTGCCGCATGAGGCCTGCCGGCTTTGCCGGCAGGCCTCATGATAGCCAGCGCTTCCAGGTCTCCGGCTCCGCCCCGACGGTCACCTCCCGCCCGTTGCGCACGATCGGGGTGCGCAGGATCAGCGGGTTCTTGAGGATCGCCTCCAGCGGGTCGTGGATCAGATAGGCCAACCCGGCCTGCCGGTAGGCCCGGGAGTCCCGGTCGATCAGCTCCTCCGGGTCGCGGCCGCGGGCGATGTTGGCCAGCTCCCCCGGGGAGAGCCCCTTTTCGGCCAGGTCGAGGAACTGGGTCTTCACCCCCCGCTCGCTGAAGAACCGCTCCGCCCGGCGGGTCTCCGCGTCCTTGCGCGTGCCGACGATCTGGATCATGCCGTGCCTCCCATCTGCGCCAGGTAGTCCCCGTCCGCCCGGCTGGCGGCCACCAGGCCGGCCAGCTCCCGCAGAACCGGCGGCTCCAGCGGCTCGGGGCGGGCCCCCTCCAGCGGGGTGCCGGGCAGGGGCAGCAGGTAGTGGAGGTGGAAGGCCGCCCGCGGCTCGGAGGCGAAGGAGCGGGCGAAGGCGAGGGTCTCCTCCCGGCCGTCCCGCCTCTCGCCGGGCAGGCCGAAGAGCAGGTCGATCAGGACGTGGAAGCCGGCCGCCAGCACGGCCTCCGCCGCCGCCCGGTTGTCCGCCACCGAATGCGGCCGGCGCATCAGGCGCAGCACGCGGTCGGAGCCGGACTGCGCCCCCAGCACAATCCGGCGGTTGCGGGCCAGCCGGCGCAGGTGGCGCAGCACCCCCGGGTGGCGGGCCGCGGCGGCGGGAGAGACCTCGGAGGGGAAATCCCCCAGGTGGGGCAGCAGGCCGAGCGCGGCGACCCCCTCCAGCAACGCCCCCAGCCGCTCCTCGTTCACCCGCCCCTCCCGCATCCCGTAGGACAGCACGTCGGGGGCGATAAAGAACAGCCGCCGCTTCCCGGCCGCCCGCAGGCGCCGCGCGTGCTCGAGGACGCCCTCCACGCTGCGCTCCCGGCGGACCGGGAACAGCCGCGGCGTGCCGCAGAAGGCGCAAGCGTTACCGCAGCCGCGCATCAGCTCCACCGGGCCGAACAGCCCGCGCCTCCAGGCGAACGGGGGGTAGCGGTCGAGGTCGCCGAGCGGCAGCGGCTCGATGAGGCGGGCGCCACCGGGCGTGAGGCACCCTTCCACGCCGACCGCCCCGTCTTCGTCGGCCAGCCCGCGCAGGAAAGCCGGCAGGGATTCCTCCGCTTCCCCGCGGAAAACGTGGTCCGCGCCCGCCGCCAGGACCTCCTCCGGGCGGGCGGAGGCGTGCGGGCCGCCCGCGAGGAGCAGGGCCTGCGGCAGCGCCGCCCGCACCGCGGCCATCTCCCCGCCCGCCGCGCGCAGGTCCGCGGTGGTGAACGACCAGGCCGCCACCGGCAGCCGCCCCGCGGCGGCGGCGGCGGCCAGCGAGCGGACCAGCTCGGGCAGCGAGCCGGCGGTCTCCACCGCGAAGAGCGCCGCCGCCCGGGGCACCGGGGACGGCGGGGCGAGGGCCTCGTCGAGCAGACCGACCAGGGCGTTGAGGGTGTAGTGGTTGTGGCCGGTGCGGCGGAAGACGATCGTGCAGGGCCGCCTGGAGCTCATGGAGGGCAATCTACGGCGAACCGGCAGTGCGAAGCAAGAGCGGTCCGCGACGGCGGCCCTGGCCCGGAAGTATATTGGATTCAGGATGACGGCTGGAGTTCAGAGGAGTCACAGATGAGTAACGGGAACAACCCGCGGCAGCGGGTGAAAAAGGACCTGCACGACCTGGGCCGGGACACCCGCGACCTGCTCCGCTCCACGGTGCGCGGCCTCGGCGGGGAGGTGCAGGAGATCGGCGGCCGGCTTTCCGGCGGTCTCGGCGCACTGCGGCACTCCGCCTCCCAGGGGAGCCGCCTGGCCCGCGACCGGATGAAGGAGGGGCTCGACGCCACCGCGGGGCTGGTGCACGAGTACCCTTACCACTCGATCGCTGCGGTCTTCGGCGTCGG
This sequence comes from uncultured Actinomycetes bacterium, assembly GCA_963793655.1. GTDB lineage: Bacteria > Actinomycetota > Thermoleophilia > Gaiellales > Gaiellaceae > Gaiella. The sequence goes on along the minus strand of CAWCAV010000004.1, from coordinate 959,338 downwards.
CCTGCTGCTGGGCCTGTTCTTCCGGCGCCGGGGGTAGCCCGGCACCGGGGCCCCCCTTGTCTTTCCGCCCGGAATTCCGGACCTTATAGGGAACAAAACGCTCTTAAGGAATGGAATGAACCGACCCACGAGAAGACTGCAGCTGGAAGGGGCCCTGAACGTCCGCGATCTGGGCGGGTACGAGGCGGCCGACGGCCGCCTCACCTGCTGGAAGAAGTATCTGCGCGGGGATTCCCCGCACAAGATCACCGAGCGCGACGCCCGGGTCCTGCTCGACTACGGCGTGCGCACCGTCATCGACCTGCGCGAGGCGGGGGAGGTGGTGCAGTGGCCCAGCCGCATGGCGGGGCTGGCCGGGGTGACCGTCCACCACGTTCCCCTGCTGGCCGAGCTGATGCCGGCGATGGCGGGGGCGATGCTGCCCAACGACCCGGGGGAGATCTACGTGCTCTGCCTGCGGCACGGCGGCGGGGCGTTGAAGCGGATCTTCGAGATCCTCGGCGCCGGCGGGGGCGGGGTGGTGCTGTTCCATTGTGCCATCGGCAAGGACCGCACCGGGGTCGTCGCCGCGCTGCTGCTGTCCCTGCTGGGGACGCCCCGGCGGGTGATCCTGGAGGACTACGCCGCCAGCGACGAAAACCTGCGGCCCCTGGTGTCCGAGCTGGCCAGCCTGTACGCGGAGGACCCGGCCACCGGGACCCACCCCGACCTGCTGCGCTGCCTGCCGGCGAACATGGAGCGGATGCTGGACGTCCTGCACTCCGAGTACGGCGGAGCGGCCGCCTACCTGCGCGGAGTGGGCGTCGCGGAGAACACCCTGCTCACGATCCGGGAAGAGGCCGCCTGCCGCCCCGTTGCCCAGACCGACGGTACCGACCGGCTGGCCGCGGAGAGCGCCCGCTCCTGACCTGCCCTGCGCGTCACGAAAAAAGGGCCTCCCGCGCCGGCCGGCGCGGGAGGCCCCTGCATTATTGCCCGGAGCTGCGCCCGGCTCAGCTCTGCCCGGCCGCCAGGTTGGACTGGGTCCACTCCTCCTCGGTGATCTGCCCGTCGCTGTTGCCGTCCGTCTGGGCGAACATCCCGGCGCGCAGCTCGCCCGCGTCGAGGTTCCCGTCCGCGTTGGCGTCCCACTCCGTGAAGGAGGCCGCAGTCCCCCCTTCCTGGACACCCAGCTGCCCGGCGCTCTGCGCCGCCTGCATCTCCTCCTGGGAGATGGTGCCGTTGGCATCGGTATCCCAGCTCTGCATCAGGCCGACGCGGTCGAGGGCGCTGTCGAACTCGCCCTGGTTCAGGGCCCCGCTCTGATCGGCGTCCAGTTCGGTGAAGGCGACCGCGGCCGTCCCCGCCCCGGTGCCCGCCGGGGCCTCCTCTGTCGTCGCCGGAGCCTCGCCGGCCTGGGCCGTCTCCCCACCGGTGGTCGTGTCCCCGGCCGCGGCGGCGCCCTGGTCCGTGCCGGGCTGTACCGCCCCGGTCTCCTCCGTCCCGCCCTGGGCCTGCTGGCTGGGGCCGCAGCCGACGAGCACAGCGAGGACCAGCAGGGCGAGCAACAGCATGAAAACGTTTCTGCGCATACGAACCTCCCACTTTTATTTTTTCTTAGCCGCCTGAGTTGGATGCTGCTAATTCAATGGTACCGGCCGGGCGCTCCCAGCGTCAACGGTTTTGCGAATATTTCACGTCAAACGCCACCTGGCTGATCCCTGCCGGTCCGGCTCCCCGCCCGCCCGCCTACCCGCCGTCGCGCAGCCGGGCGAGCGCGGCGTTGACCCGCTCGATCTCGCCGGCATGCACGCGGTGCCCCATCCCGGGGTGGATCTGCAGGGTGACATAGCCGCCGAGGGCGGCCAGCACGTCACGCGTTTCCACCACCCGCTCCACGGGGATGTGGGGGTCCTCGTCCCCGCTGCCCAGCAGGATCGGGGTCCCCGCCAGGCTGCCCTGGTACGCCCGGGGGGTGCCCGGCGGGCCGATCAGGCCGCCGCTCAGGCCGAACACCCCGCCGTAGCGGCGGGCGTGGCGGGCGGCGAACTCCAGCACAGACAGGCTCCCTGGCTGAAACCGAGCAGGGCGATCCGCTCGTGGGGCAGACCGGCGGCGACGGCGGAGGCGACGACCTCCGCGAGCAGGTCCAGCGAGCGGCTGAGGGCGGGCTCGTTGTCCGCCAGCGGGGCGAGGAACGGGGCGGGATACCAGCTCCCCCCCTTCGCTTCCGGGGCCAGCAGGGCGAAGCCTCCCGCGTCCAGCTGCCCCGCCAGGCCGAGGATGCTCTCCGCCGAGGCCCCGCGCCCGTGGAGCAGCACCAGCGCCGCCCGGGCCCTTTCCAGCGGCAGTCCCCGGTGCACAGCCACCGCCCCCTTGCGCGCCGCGTTCCCCCGGACGTCCGGCTCCATCGGTTACCCTCCCCCCCCGAATCTACGGAGCGCCGGACGGCGAAGTCAACCGCCTTGCCGTCCGGCGTCTGGCTAGCGGGCGTTTTTCCCGGCGGGTTGTCCTTCGCCCTCCGGGTGGTTACCTTTGAGATCTAAGGCTGATTTTTCTGATAAGGAATAGACGGATCAGGTGAGGGCGGAATGAGAGAACCGGGACGGACGGGCGGGGCCGGCCGGACCCGCGGCGTCGAGCGGCGGGGATAAGGGGGTGCAGCATGCTGCCCAAAGGCCCCCGGCCGCCGGGCCCGCTGCCCTCCGGGCAGACGCCTGAGCCGGCCCCCCCGCCCCCTTCCCCTGCCCGCCGCTCCCGTCCCTTCCCGGCCGCCCTGCGGCCCCTGCTGTTCGCCGCGGCCGGGGCGCTCCTGGCCCTTGGCGTCCTGCTGCTCTATCGGGCGATCCTCCCTCCCCCCCGGCCGTTGACCGCGCGCGAGGTGCAGGCGACCGTCGAGCGGGTGCTGAAGGAGAGGCCGCCGGAGCCCGCCATGGCAACGAAGGCCTACGCGGCCGTGCAGCCCTCGCTGGTGTTCATCGAGGCGCGCGGGCCGCTGCCCCTCGGCAGCGCCGATCTGCCCGGCGGCGGGGTCTCGGTCGGCACCGGCCTGGTCGTCGAGGACAGCGGGACCATCCTCACCAGCCAGCACGTGGTGGAGGGCGCCGCAGAGATCCGGGTGATCTTCGCCGACGGCTCCGAGTCCGGCGCCGCGATCGTCGTCGCCCAGCCGGAGAACGACCTGGCCGTGCTGCAGCCCGCCGTGGTCCCGGACGACCTGGTGCCCGCCACGCTGGCGGGCTCGGGCCGCCTGAACGTCGGCGACGAGGTGGTCGCCGTCGGCACCCCCTTCGGCATCGCGACTCCCTGTCGGCCGGGGTGGTCTCCGGCCTGGGCCGGGAGTATCGTCTCCCCCAGAGCGGGCGTGCCGCTGAAGAACCTCATCCAGTTCGACGCGGCGGTGAACCCCGGCAACTCGGGCGGCCCGCTGGTGAACCGCGACGGCGAGGTGGTGGGGATCGTGACCGGGCTGCTGAACCCGACCGATCAGGACGTTTTCATCGGCATCGGGTTCGCCGTGACCATCGAGACCGCCGGCGGCGGCGCTGGGCATTCCGCCCGTGGTGAGGGAGAAGGGAAGAATGGACGATGACAGGAACCAGCAGGGCGCCAGGACCCCCGAGGAGAGCCCGCCGATGGAGCAGATCCTCTACGAGGTGAAGAAGGTCATCGTCGGGCAGGACCACCTGCTGGAGCGGGTGCTGGTGGCCCTCCTGGCCCAGGGGCACCTGCTGGTGGAGGGGGTGCCGGGCCTGGCCAAGACCCTGACCATCAAGACCCTGGCCGAGGCGCGTGCAGCGGCGGCTTCAAGCGCATCCAGTTCACCCCGGACCTGGTGCCCGCCGACCTGGTGGGCACCCGGATCTACAACCAGAAGACGGGCGAGTTCAGCACCTCCCTCGGCCCGGTGTTCACCAACCTGCTGCTGGCCGACGAGATCAACCGCGCCCCGGCCAAGGTGCAGAGCGCCCTGCTGGAGGTGATGCAGGAGCGGCAGGTCACCATCGGCGGCGAGACGCACCGGTGCCCGAGCCGTTCCTGGTGATGGCCACCCAGAACCCGATCGAGACCGAGGGGACCTACCCCCTGCCCGAGGCGCAGGTGGACCGCTTCATGATGAAGGTGGTGGTGGACTACCCCAGCGAGGCTGGAGGAGTTCGTGATCGTCGAGCGGATGAGCGGGGAGCTCGCGCCGAGGTGAGCGCCGGTGGTGGACACGGAGCAGCTGATGGAGCTGCGCCGCGAGGTGGAGCAGGTCTACGTGGACCCGTCCCTGATCCAGCACGCCGTGCGGCTGGCCACGGCCACCCGCGACCCGGAGCGCTTCGGCGTGCCGACATGGCCCGCTACATCATGTACGGCGCCAGCCCGCGGGCCTCGATCAACCTGATCCTCACCGCCCGGGCCCTGGCCTTCGTCCGCGGCCGCAACTACGTCATGCCGCAGGACGTCACCGACATGGCGCTGGACGTGATGCGCCACCGGCTGGTGCTCTCCTACGAGGCGCTGTCCGACGGGGTGACCGCCGACAGACTGCTCTGGAAGGTCCTGGAAGCCGTCCCGGCCCCGGCGAGGTGCTGCAGAGCCATGCCGCGGCAGATTCGCAACCGGTGCATGACCCCGAGCGGATCCTGCAGCGCCTGGACTGGACGGTGATCCGCCGGCTGGACGGCCTGCTCCAGGGCGACTACCGCACCCTGTTCCGCGGCTTCGGCCTGGAGCTGGCCGACCTGCGCGAGTACCAGTTCGCCGACGACGTCCGCCACATCGACTGGAACGTCACCGCCCGGCTGACAGTGCCCTACGTGCGCCAGTACGTGGAGGACCGCGAGGTCACGCGCCTGGTTCCTGCTGGACATGAGCCCCTCGGTGGACTTCGGCACCGTTCAGATTCGCAAGCGCGACCTGCTGGTCGACTTCATGGCCGTGCTGGCCCGGCTGCTCACCCGCCACGGCAACCGGGTGGGCGCCCTGTTCTACGACGGCGGGGATCCAGCGCTCCTGCCCGCCCGCGGGGGCCGGTCCCAGGTGCTGCGGCTGATCAACGACCTGCTGCGCCGGCCCGCGCCTGGCACGCTCCCCCGAGACCGATCTCGACGGCTGCTGGAGGCCGCCGTCCGGGCCATCCGCCGCCGCTCGCTGGTCTTCGTCGTCTCGGACTTCATCAGCGCGCCGGGTGGGAAGGACGGCTGCGGGCCATGTCCCGCCGCCACGAGGTGCTGGCGTTCCGCCTGCTCGATCCCCGGGAGGTGGAGCTGCCGGACATCGGCCCGGTCTGTCCTCGAGGACGCGGAGACGGGCGAGCAGCTGTACGTCGACACCCACGACCGGCGCTTGCGCCGGCGGTTCGCCGCGGCGGCCGCGGCGCGGGAGGAGCGGCTGGCGGCCGCCTTCCGCGCCGCCGGGGTGGACCCACTGTCGCTCTCCACGGAGGAGGACCTGCGCGGGAGCTGCTGCGCTTCGCCGGGCTGCGCCGCGGGCGCAGGAGGAGCCCATGACCTTCATCTGGATCCGGATGCTCTGGCTGCTGTTGCTGGTGCCCCTGCTGGCGGCGGCCTACCTGCTGGCCCAGCGGCGCCGGCAGAGGTACGCGCTGCGCTACGCCAGCCTGTCACTGGTGAAGGAGGCGCTGGGCGCCGGGCCCGGCCTGCGGCGCCACGTGCCGCCGCTGCTCTTCCTCGCCGGCACGGCCGTGCTGATCACCGCCCTGGCCCGGCCGGCCGCCCCGGTGCTGCTGCCCTCCCAGGCGGGCACCATCATCCTGGCCCTGGACATCTCGGGCAGCATGCGGGCCGACGACGTGGAGCCCAACCGCCTGGAGGCGGCCAAGGCCGCGGCCCGGGCCTTCGTCGAGCGGCAGCGCGGGTCCGCCCGCCTCGGAGTGGTCTCGTTCGCCGCCACCGCCTCGCTGGTCCAGCCGCCGACCCGCGACCGCCGGTCGGTGGTCGCCGCGATCGACCGGCTGATGCTGCAGCGGGGCACGGCCATCGGCTCCGGCCTGCTCGCCTCGCTGGACGCCATCCTCGAGGAGCTGGGCGAGAAACCGGTCGACCCACAGCCCGGCTGGACGCAGGTGGACCCGTTCGCCCCGCAGGTGCCGCCCCTCCCCCCCGACGCCAGCCGTCTCCCCGGGGAATCCCGTTTCGCCCCCGCGGTGATCGTGCTGCTCTCCGACGGGCAGAGCAATGTCGGGCCCGACCCGCTGGCGGTCGTCGAGTACGCCGCCGCGCGCGGGGTGCGGGTCTACACGGTGGGGTTGGGCTCCCCGGAGGGCACGATCGTCAACTACTACGGCCGTTCCTTCCACGTCCGCCTGGACGAGGAGACCCTGAAGGAGATCGCCCGCCAGACCGAGGGGGAGTACTACAAGGCGGACACCGGGCTGGACCTGCGCGCCATCTACGAGAGCCTCGGCTCCCGGCTGTCCTTCATTCCGGAGAGGACCGAGGTCACGGCGCTGTTCGCCGCGCTGGCGATGCTGCTGCTGCTGGCCGCCGGGGGGCTGTCGCTGCTCTGGTTCAACCGCCTGCCGTAGCGCGGACCCGGTGGCCTGCGGGGCCGCCGGCCCCGGCGGCCGCTTTCCGTCCGGAAACAGGTTGCCTCTAACATTACATTTTTTGTAATATTAAATCGTTATCGATTGATTATCGATCGATCCCTGGGGAGATCGGTGCGGAAAGGGAGAACGGGATGAGAAAGATGGTGGGCACGGGGATCCTGGCGGTCCTCCTGCTGACGGCCGGCCAGGTGTTCGCCGACTACGACCGGGAGGCGGTGGTGGCGGTCATGCGCGAGAACCAGAGCCTGCTGGGCGGCCTCAAGGAGGCGTCCGCCGGTGGCGCCTTCGACGCGGCGGCAGCCAGGCTGTGGTCACTGGCCACCGGGATGCAGTCCATCCAGCGGTTCACCCCGAGGAAGGGGGACAAGGCCGACTGGGACCGGACCCTCGACCGTTTCGTCAGCACCGCCTGGCGCGGGATCGGTGCCTGCGGGCAGAAGGACGCGGCCGGGCTCGACGCCGTGATCGGCGAGCTGAGCGCGCTGATGCAGCAGGGGCACGCCGCCTTCCGCTGAAGCGGGAAGCGGCGGGCGGGGCGGCTCAGGGTTCCGCCCGGGCCGGCAGGCGCGGCTGGGGGAGCTGCTCCCCGGACCCGGTCGACCCGAGGCGGGTGACCGCCTGCCGCAGCCTGTCGGCGAGGCTGGAGAGCTCCTCGGTGGCGCTGCGCATCTCCTCGGCGGCGCTCGCCGCCTGCTGGGTGAGCTCGTTGACGTTCTCGATCGCCTTCGCCACCTGGCGGGCATTGGTGGTCTGCTCCTCGGTGGCCGCGCTGATGCTCTGGCCCATCTCGGCGATGCTGTCGCTGGCCTTGCCCATCTCGCCGATGGCCCCGATCTGCTGGCCCAGGTCGGCGGCCAGCGCCTCCACCTGCGAGTGGGTCTTCTTCGCCCCCCCGGCGATCGCCTCCATGCTGGCCAAGGCCGCCTGCGCGATCGCCACCCCGGCGGCCACGCTCCGGCCCGACTCCTTGATGAGCTTTCCAATCTCCTTGGCCGAGGAGGAGGACCGCTCGGCGAGCTTTCCCACCTCATCGGCCACCACCGCGAACCCCCGCCCGTGCTCCCCCGCCCGCGCCGCTTCAATCGCGGCATTGAGGGCCAGCAGGTTGGTCTGGTCGGCGATCTCGCCGATCACCCCCACGATGCCTCCAATCCGCTCGCTGGAGGCGGCGATCGCCTCCATCGCCTCCACCGCCTTGCCCACCGCCTCCGCCCCGCCGGCCGCCTTGCCCATCGAGTCTTTTGCCGAGCCGCTCACCTCCTGGAGGGTCACCGAGACCTGCTCGACACTCGCCTGCATCTGGCTCATGCTGCTGCCGGTCTGCTCCACGCTCGCCGCCTGGCTCTGGGCGTGCTCGGCGACCTGCTCGACGCTCGCGGTCAGCTCCTCCACGCTCGCCGCCGTCTCCTCCAGCGTCGAGGCCTGGCTCTGCGCCCCCTCGGCGAGCTGCCGGGCGCTGGCCAGCAGGGTCCGGCTCTGCTCGAAGACGGCGGCGGAGATCGAGCCCACCTCCAAGGCCACCGCGTGCAGCTCGCCGGCGAGCTCCTGCTGGCGGGCGGCGTGCTCCTCCGCCTCTCGCAGGGTGCCGGAGTTGATCCGCTGCACCAGGTAGGCCATGACGGTGAGCAGCACGAAGAGCCCGCCGTTCACGATGAGGCCGTTGCGCAGCCCCGCGCTCACGATGCCCAGATTCCCCGGCAGGAGCTTGAGCAGGAACACCGCCAGCAGCGTCGCGGCCCCGCCTCCCCCCGCCAGCAGGGTGAACCAGGTCCGGTAGCCGAACAGGGCGGCCAGGATGACCGGGACGATCATGTACAGGACGATCAGGCTCAGGTACTGCGCGTCCGTCCGCCTCGCCAGCAGGGAGATGAAGGCCATGGCCGCGAAAACCAGGACCAGGAAGAGCGGCGCCGCGAGCCGGTAGCGGCCCCGCGCCAGGATGGCCAGGGTCAGCAGCGCGGCCAGGCCGAGCACGACCTCCCCGTAGAAGCGGATGGTGTCCCCGCCGCGGCTCAGGTCGCTGGCCATCAGGGCCGGCAGCAGCAGCACGACGCAGGCGGCCAGGATCAGGAGCACCTTCGCCTTTTCCCGGATTTCGAACGACTCCCGGGAAAACCTATCCAACAGATTGCGCCACGCTCTCATGGAGGACCTCCCGCCCGAGAGCCGGCCCGGCTTCTCGGGACCTATATACCTTGTCGGCGGATTCGGGGCGGAAGAGCAACCCGGTTTTTGCGGCGGGACCGATCTGCGACGGTTATCGAAAGGCGGAATGAGGCGGATATCGTCCGAACGTACGCCCGGCAGCATAGAGGGCGACGATGTTTTCCGGCCGCACATCGGTCTGAAAGTTGTGCGCCGGGGCAAGGACCAGCCCGCCCCCCCCGCCGAGCTCGGCCAGTACCCGTTTGACCTCCTCGGTGACATCCTCCGGGGAGCCGCAGGGCAGCACCCACTGCTCGTCCACCCCTCCCCAGAACGACAGCCGGTCGCCGTACTTCTCCTTGATCGCCCGCTGGTCCATGCCCGCCACCCGTGGCTGGACGGGGTTCAGGATATCCACCCCGATCTCCACCAGGTCGTCCAGGAGGGGGGCGCAGACCCCGTCGGTGTGGAAGAAGATCCGCGCCCGGGTCTTCGACCTGATGAGGTCGAACAGCCGCTTGTGCCGGGGTTTCAAGAATTGCCGGTACATCTGGGGGGAGAGGAGGAGGCTGCCCTGTGTGCCCAGGTCGTCACCGGTGGTCACCACCTCGACGTAGTCGCCTACTGCGTCCAGGTAGGAGCCGAACAGGGCCAGCTCCACTTCCAACACCCGATCCAGCAGCTCTTCGGCGAACCGGGGACGAAGCGCCAGATCTTCCAGGAAGCGCTCCATCCCGCGGACCCACTGGCACCACTCGAACAGGCGGCCGATGTCGAAGGTGGCCAGGGCATAGTCCGTTTCCGCATAAAGCGCTCGGACCTGTTCCCGCAGGCCTCGCGTCCGGCCCGGGTCGCGCGGGTCGGGCCAGGGATGGCGGTCGAGATCCCCGATGTCCGCGTTCTCGAGGGGAAAGCCGACCATCTCCGTGTAGATGCCGAACTTGCGGAAGCGCGTGCCCCATTCGTTGGTCCATGTTCCGTCGGCATAGCGGGTCGGCTGCCAGTTGTCCGGGGCGTTCAGACGCACGTGGCGGAAGTCCGCCCCCAACACCGCCAACACCTCAGCGGAGACGCGGGCCACCGCGGACCAGTCGGGCCAGATCTCGTCATCGGTGGCAGTGACACCGAGGTAGCTTTTCAGGCGATGGTAACAGGAGTCGATCAGGGTCGAGGCGATGCCACCGATGTCCATCGGCACCCGATCCGGCGGCTGGTGGGAAAGCGCGGCGCGAACCCGCTCGCGGTGGGTCATGCTGGCCATGGGATTCCTCCTGCTGCCGAGCATACCAGCCGGTACCGCCGGGACGGAAGGTACCGCTGTACCGGTTTCGGTACTGTTTTTGTGCGCTCCTCCCTCAGGGCGGTTGCAGGTAGCCGCGCTCCAGGCACTCCTTGATCTTCTCGATTACCCGGAAGCGGTCGCTCTCGCCGATCTTGGAGTAGACGATGCTGACATGGTTCTTCACCGTCTGCTCGGCCAGGTACAGCGTCCGCGAGATCTCGCGATTGCTCATGCCGTGGGCGATGTAGTAAAGGATCTCTTTCTCGCGCCGGCTCAGGATCTTCAGCCAGTCCGGCACGCGCTCCGCCTGGCCGTCTTCACTGACGGACGGCCTGCGGTGGTCGCTGGCCTGCTGGAGCAGCCGGGCGGCGATGGAGGGCGAGATCAGGCAGGCGCCGGACTTGACCGCCCGTACGGCGGAAACCAGCTCCTGCGGAGGGATGTCCTTCAGAAGATAGCCCACCGCGCCATGCTTGAGAGCACGGTGGACGTACTCGTCGTCATCGAAGGTGGTCAGCACGATCACCTGGGTTTCCGGCAGCTCCGCCACGATCCGGCGGGTGGCCTCCACGCCGTCCAGCCCCGGCATGCGCACATCCATCAGCACGACCTGGGGTCGGAAACTGCGCACCTGCTCCACCGCCTGCTCGCCGTCATAGGCGACGGCATCGACCTTGAAATCCTTGGCGATGCTCTCCAGCACCCGACGGAGGCTCTCCACGAACAGCACCTGGTCGTCCACCAGGATCAGGTGAATCTTTTCCATCCTTTACCCCGCTCCTCCGCCTGCTCAGCCTGCCGCCGGAACGGGGATGCGGGCGGTGATCTGGAAACCGTTCGGGATATTGCCCGCCTGGAACTCCCCGCGCAGGGCCTCGGCCCTCTCTTTCATGCCCGACAGGCCGATCCCCTCCTCGATCCCTGCGCTTCCGCTGCCGTTGTCGGTGAGGTTGACGATGAGCCGTCGGTCATCCTGCCAGAAGCTGACGCGGATCTCGGTGGCCTTCCCGTGCCGGAAGGCGTTGGCCATCCCTTCCTGGAGCATGTGCAGCACGAACTCGGCGGCTTCGCCGCCGAGCGAACCGGACAGGTTCCCGTACTCCACGTTCACCTGGACCCCGGTGGCCGCCTGGAACGCGCCGGCGATGCGGCGGATCGCCTGCAGCGGCTGGGCAGGCGGTAGATCCGCGGCCCGCAGCAGGCGCAGGGCCCGGCGGGTCTCGTTGAGCCCGGTCTGAGCCTGCTGGCGGGCCTGCTCGTGCAGGAGACGGAGCGACTCGTTGCCATCGGCCAGCAGCGCTGCCTCCTGCAGCATCATCATCACGTTGATCAGCGTGTAGCCGACAGTATCGTGGACCTCGCGAGTGATGCGCTTGCGCTCGTCCGCCGCTGAACGGGCCTCAACGAGGTCCGCGTACTGCTGGAAGCCGACGTTGGCGCTGGTCAGCTGGTGGATCGCCTCGTCGAGCCGCCGGATCTGCCGTGCCTGGTCCTCCCCCCGGGTCGCCCAGGACCGCAGGAGGCCGGTCAGGGCCACGAGCTGGGCGAGATACAACCCCAGGGCCAGCAGATCGTGGACCACCGGGCGGGGCAGGTCGCGACCCCAAGCCTTGAGGGGCTGCTGGAGCAGCAGGGCGAGCCCGACCTCGGCGGCGGCCACGGCCAGGTGATAGGGCGGGACCAGGTAGCCCACCGACTGGACCACCAGCACGGCGAAAAGGGTCAGCTCCACCCCCAGATAGGCCCCTCCAGGCATTCCCAAAATGGCCACCAGCACTGTCTGCAGGAAGATCAGCGGCAACACCACGCGGGTGTTGCGCCGGCCCGCGTACATGACGACCGAGGCGGCCAGGGACAGTCCCAGCAGCAGGTGGAACTGCCACACCCATTCGCCGGGCAAGCCGAGCTCCGCGAACTCCAGGCGGAACTGGAGGGCCGCCGCGAGATGGGCGAGCACGGCGAAGAAGACGACGACCCGCTCGATCTGCTTGACTTCCACGTCCGGTCCAGCATTATACATCCGTTATGGGCCGCTGGGTAGGCGGAAGCCGGGGAAAGGTTCCGGTACCGCATTTTCGGTACCGGAAGCGGTACCGCGGTACCTTGCCGGCGTGCGGTACCGGTCCTACTCTTCTGCTGCGTGAAAGACGGCCCGTAGGTAGAAGGAAAGAAGGAGGGAACGAGAATGAGAAAGCTGACGATCGTGATGCTGATCGTGCTGCTGGCTGCCCCCTTGGCCTTGTTCGCCGGAGGGAAGGCGGAGGCGAAGGCGGCGGTGGCCCTACCGTCCGGGGTCCCGGCGGCGGCCCAGGCCGGCATCGACTGGCAGCAGTTCAAGGGGAGGACGGTCTCGGTTCTGTTCTGCAACCATCCCTGGCAGGAGGGGATCGAGCCCCTGATCCCCGAGTTCGAGAAGCTCACCGGGATGAAGGTGAAGCTGGTCAAGCTGCCGGAAGCCGAGTACCTGACCAAGGTGCCCGCCGACTTCACCGCGGGGACCTTCGCCTTCGACGTGTTCATGAGCCAGTACTACGATTCGCCGAAGTATCAACAGGAGAAATGGACCGCCGACATCGCCCCGCTGATGCAGAACCCCAAGCTCACCGACGCGGCCTGGTACGACTGGAAGGACTTCTTCCCGGCGGCTCAGGACATCGCCACCGTCGGGGGCAGGTACTCCGACCGGATCGCCATCACCTCGGAAGCGCAGGTGCTCATCTACCGCGAGGACATCTACCAGGAACTGGGCCTGTCGGTGCCCGGCACCTTCGACGAGCTGCTGGCCGCCGCCAAGACGATCAGCGAGAAGAAGCCCGGCGTGGCCGGGATCACACTGCGGGGCGGAGCGGCCATCTGGTGGCCGATGTTCGGGGTGCTGAAGTCCTTCGGCGGCGGCTACTTCGACGCCGACTGGAACCCGATCATCGCCACCCCCCAGTCGCAGGAAGGGGCGCGGATGTACGCGGAGCTGTGCAAGTACACGCCCAAGGGGATTACCTCCTACGACTGGGACGAGATCAACACCGCCATGCTGGCCGGCAAGGCAGCCATGTTCATGGACTCCTCGGTGATCTACTCCCGTCTGGCTGACGCCGCCCAGTCCACGGTAGTGGGCAAGGTCAAGATGGCCCCGTTCCCCGCCGGACCCGCCGGCCGGGTCGCCCACTCCCACTACTGGTCCGTCTCCCTGGCGGAGAGCTCCAAGCAGAAGGCCGAGGGCTGGCTGTTCCTCCAGTGGGCCACGAGCAAGGAGGTCATGTACCGCCTCGGGCTGACGGGTGTGCTGGCGCCCCGCGCCTCGGTGTGGGAGCAGCCGGACTTCGTCAAGCAGTTCGCCCCGGACTTCGCCGCGAGCGTCAAGGAAACCCTCAAGACCGCGGTGATCTCCCCGGCCCACGCCCGGTTCTTCGAGGCGATGGACATCGTGCGCGCCGAGATGCAGAAGGCCATCCTCGAGGAGGAGAGCCTGGACAAGGCCCTCGCCACCACGCAGGAGGAGTGGAGGAAGATCATGGACGAATGGAAGGCGTCCCGCTGAACGCCTCAGCCCGCAGAATCGAACGGAGAGAGCAGGCCGCACGGCCTGCTCTCTCATCCAAGGGGAATGGCCGCATGAGATCGGTCCAGGTACACTACCGCCGCTTCGCCTATTTCCTCACCCTCCCGACCGTGCTGGTCCTGTTCGCGCTGGTGATCTTCCCGCTGCTTTTCTCGGTGTTCATGAGCGTGCAGTCCTCGCACGCCGGGCTGTCCCGGCTGGAGTTCATCGGGCTGGGCAACTTCGTGACGGTGTTCACCTCCCGGCTCTTCTACAACGCGGCGCTGAACACGGCGATCTTCGTGCTGGCCACGGTGGCCTCCACGACGATTCTCGGATTCATCGTCGCCCGCCTGCTCAACGACATCACCCGGGGAGCCGGCTTCTTCCGCACGGTGTTCATCCTGACGCTCGCGGTCACCCCCGTCGTGGCCGGCCTGACCTGGGGGATGATGCTCAATCCCCTGTTCGGGGTGGTGAACTTCCTGTTCTCCCGCGTCGGGCTGCCCGAGCTGGGCTGGGCCACGGAGATCAACAGCGCCCTGGCCACGCTCATCGTCGTCGAGACCTGGCAGTGGACCCCCTTCATGATGATCATCCTGTACGCCGGGATGCGCATGCTCCCGATGGAGATCTACGAGGCGGGGCGGATCGACGGGGTGAAGTGGTGGCAGGAGATCCTGTACATCACCCTGCCCTCGCTGAAACCGATCCTGGTCATCGGCCTGATCTTCCGGGCCATGGACGCCTTCCGCTCCTTCGACATCATCTATTCCATGACCAAGGGCGGGCCCGGGAACGCCACGGAAACCCTGGTCATCCGGGCCTACCTGGAGAGCCTGAAGTACCACCGCCTGGAGATCGGCGCGGTCATCGGTATCGTGCTGCTGGTGTTCACCATCATCGGCACCAAGCTGGCCCTCCGGGTCCTGCCCAAGTAGGAGAGCTCGGATGAAGAAACGCCCCCAAAGGCATGCCTACCTTCGGCGCACGTGGTGGAAGTACCTGGTCCTGATCGCCTTCACGATGCTGGTGCTGTTTCCCCTTTTCTGGATCCTCCTGCAATCCCTGAAGGGCCATTTCGACACCATCGCGGTGCCCCCGAAGTTCCTCTTCAAGCCGACCCTGGAAAACTACCGGAAGGTGTTCGCCACCACCGGCTTCCTGCAGTCCTTCCTGGACAGCCTGATCGTGGCCCTCAGCTCGGTGGGCCTCTGTGTCCTGATCGGCACCCCCTTCGGCTACGTGCTGGCCCGCTACCGTTTCGCCGGCCGTGACGACCTCGGCTTCTTCGTGCTGTCCACCCGGATGCTGCCGGCCATCGTGGTGATCGTGCCGTTCATCCGCATCTTCAACTTCCTGCACATCAACGACACCTACATCGGCCTCATCCTCAGCCACCTGCTGCTGAACATCGCGCTGGTGGTGTGGATGTCCCGCGGCTACTTCGACGGCATCCCGCGGGAGATCGAGGAAGCGGCCTGGATCGACGGCACCTCCCAGCTGGGCACCTTCTTCCGCATCGTGTTTCCCGTGGCCGCCCCGGGGATCGCCGCCACGGCCATCCTGGCTTTCCTGTTCTCCTGGAACGAGCTGCTCTTCGCCCTGACCCTGACCTCGTTCAACGTCAAGACCCTTCCGGTCTTCATGGGCAGCGCGTTCGTAGGCTACCTGGCGGTGAACTGGGGGGGGCTGTCCGCCGCGGGGATCGTCTCGATCATCCCGACCATCGTTTTCATCAGCCTGGTGCAGAAGAACCTCGTCCGGGGGCTTACCTTTGGAGCTATCAAGTGAATCGAACCGACGGGAGGTACGCATGAGGATCCAGACCCGGGTGCGCGACGAGATCCGGCGACTGATGGACCAGGTGCGCCGCATCGAGGGAGAGCCGAAGAATATCGAGAAGGCCCGCTTCTGGGAGCCGGCCGCAGAGACGGCGCGCGATCACTGGCGGGGGACCCCGCGCCCGCGCCGGGACCTGCCGAGGGCGCCGATCACCGTGGAGCCGGAGATCACGATGTGGGCGAAGATCCTCGGCTTCCGGATGACCGACTTCTACCACGACCCGGTCTGCTATCTGACCAACAGCCTGCGCATGATGGTCCACCGCTACGAGCACTGGGATGACGACACGGCCATCGGCCGGCAGGTGCCCATATGGCTCGGCGTCACCCTGGAGTCCAGCCTGTTCGGCGCCCGCACGATCTTCGCCGAGGACGAGTACCCCTGGCTGGACCGCAAACCGGTCATCGGCAGCGAGGAGGACCTCGATCGCCTGGAATACCCCGATTTCCGCACGAGCGGGCTGATGCCGCAGGCGCACCGCTACTTCGAGGTGCTGCGGGAACTGCTGGAAGATGACTTCACGGTCACCTTCCCGGAATGGGGGCGCAGCCCCTTCGGGGTGGCCTTCCACATCCGGGGCTACGAGAATCTGGCCGCGGACATGGCCCTGAACCCGGAGTTCGCCCACCGGCTCCTGGGCTTCATCACCGAGTCGCGCCGGCGCTGGACCCGCGAGCGGGCCCGTTTCCTGGGCCGCCAGGTGGAGAAGGGCAACCTGTACAACGACGAGGTGAACACCCCCTCGATGTCTCCCGACATGTACGAGCGGTTCGCCCTGCCCTACGAGCGGGAGCTGTCCGACTTCCACGGCGGCATCCTCTACTGGCACTCCTGCGGCGACACCACGGCCATGGTCGACCGCATCGCCCGCATCGGCACCCTGGAGATGTTCCACGTGGGTCCCTGGACCGACGGGGCCGTCTGCAACCAGGTCTTCCGGGGGCAGGTCCCCCTGGAGTTCTGCCTGCACCCCTTCCAGGACGTGCAGCACGCCGACCGGCCGGCCATGGAGCGGCGGCTGCGGGCCATCGGCGCCGCCTGCGGCGCCGGGCCGTACACGGTGCGGGCCGACGGCATCCAGGTCATCGATGGGTTGGAGCCGGCGCTGCGGGCCATCGAAGAGTGGATCGCGACGGCCGACCGGGTGCTGCGTGACCTCCCGGCGGAGGGCAGCGCATGACCTCCCGGGAGCGGGTGTGCCTCGCTCTCGAGCACCGTGAGCCGGACCGCGTGCCCCTCGACCTGGGCGGAACCGTGTTGACGGGGATGCACGTCAGCACGGTCTACCGGCTGCGGCAGGCTCTCGGCCTCGACGCGCCGGGGACGCCCGTGCGGGTGATCGAGCCCTACCAGATGCTCGGCGAGATCGCCGACGATCTGCGCGACGCCCTGGGGGTCGACACGGTGCACCTCGGCGGCCGCGGCACGCTGTTCGGTTTTCCTCTCGCCGACTGGAAGCCGTGGCGCCTGCACGACGGGACCCCGGTGTCCGTCCCGGGGGACTTCAACACCCGGCCGGAGCCGGGAGGGGACATCCTGATGTACCCGCAGGGGGACAGGAGCGCGGCAGCGAGCGGGCGGATGCCGGCCGGCGGGTATTATTTCGACGGCCTGGTGCGCCAGCCGCCGCTCGACGAGGAAAGCCTCGACCCGGCGGACAACACCGAGGAGTTCGTCCCGGTGACGGAGGCGGACCTGGACTTCTACCGGGCGGAAGCGGAGCGGTTGAGCCGGCAGAGCGGGCGGGCGGTCGTCCTGGGGGTCTGCTTCACCAGCTTCGGCGACATCGCCCTGGTGCCCGGCCTGCAGCTGAAACGCCCCCGCGGCATCCGCGACGTCGAGGAATGGTACGCCAGCACCGTCACCCGCAGCGGCTACATCGCCCGGGTTTTCGAGCGGCAGTGCGAGGTGGGCATCGCCAACCTCGAGCGGCTGCACGAGGCGGTCGGCGACCGGGTCGTGGCCGCCCTGATCACCGCCGCCGACTTCGGCGCCCAGCGGGCCCCGTTCCTCTCCCGCCGCTCCTACCGCGAGCTTTTCTTCCCCTTCCACCGGCGGGTCAACGACTGGCTGCATGCCCACACCCCCTGGAAGAGCTTCATCCACTCCTGCGGGGCCGTCGCCGAACTCCTGCCGGATTTCATCGAGGCGGGGTTCGACATCCTCAACCCGGTGCAGACGGCGGCCGCAGGGATGGACCCGGCCGGGCTGAAAAAGCGCTTCGGGGACAGGCTGGTCTTCTGGGGCGGCGGGATTGATACCCAGCGCACGCTGCCATTCGGCACCCCCGATGAGGTGCGCCGCGAAGTGCGGGACCGGGTGCGCATCCTCGGCGGCGGAGGCGGCTTCGTCTTCGCCGGCATCCACAACATCCAGGCCAACACCCCCACGGCGAACCTGGTGGCCCTGTTTGAGACCTTGAGGGAGAGACCATGAAAGAAGCCCTGCCCCTGAACGAGCGCAGCCTGTCCAGGCTGCCGGCCGAGGTCGCCGTCCCGCGCTACGACCGCGCGGCCGTGCGCCCGCGCATCGTCCACCTGGGAGTGGGCGGGTTCCACCGCGCCCACCAGGCGGTCTACACCGACGACCTGCTGCAGGCGGGGATCGGCGGCTGGGGGATCTGCGGCGTGGGCCTGACCCCGTCGGACCGGAAGATGCAGGAGGCGCTGGCCCCCCAGGACGGCCTCTACACCCTGGTGGCCCGCTCCGCGGGGGCCCGGGAGGTGCGGGTCGTCGGCTCGATCGTGCGCTACCTCCTGGCGGAGGACGACCTGGAGGGAGTGCTCGCCCGGCTGGCCGGCGAGGAGACCCGCCTGGTCTCCCTGACGGTGACCGAGAACGGGTACCACTACCACCCGGCCACCGGTGAGCTGGACGGGAACGACCCGGAGGTCCGCCGCGACCTGGCCGACCCCGCGCGGCCGCGGACGGCCGTCGGCGTGCTGGCCGCGGCCCTGGAGCGCCGCCGGAGACAGGGGCGGGAGCCGTTCACCATCCTCTCCTGCGACAACCTGCCGGGCAACGGGCAGATGCTGCGCCGCCTGCTGCTGGACTTCAGCCGCCAGGTGGACCGCGAGCTGCACGCCTGGATCGAGGAGCGGGTGCCGCTGCCCAACACCATGGTGGACCGCATCACCCCCTTCACCACCGCGGAGAACCGGGCCCTGCTGGAAGGCGGGCTGGGGATCCGGGACAACTGGCCGGTGTTCTGCGAGGACTTCCGGCAGTGGATCATCGAGGACCGTTTCGCACTCGGCAGGCCGGAATGGGAGCGGGCCGGGGCGCGCTTCGTCGCGGACGTGCACCCCTACGAGCTGATGAAGATCCGCCTGCTCAACGGCAGCCACTCCGCCCTCGGCTACCTGGGCTACCTGCTGGGCTACCGCGACGTCGACCTGGCCATGGCCGACCCCGACCTGCGCGCGTTCTTGCGGGAGCACTACATGGAGGAGGTGACCCCCACGCTGGAGCCCGTCCCGGGGATCGACCTGAAGGCCTACAAGGACGAGCTGGTGCGCCGCTTCTCCAACCCGGCCATCAAGGACCAGGTGCTGCGGCTGACCATGGACGGCTCGAAGAAGATCCCCAACATGATCGCCCGCCCCCTGGCGGAGACGATCCGGGCCGGGCGCCCCGCGCCGGCCATGGCCCTGGCCATCGCCGGCTGGATCCGCTTCCTGGCCGGCACCGACGAGGAAGGCCGCCCGATCCCCATCGAGGACCCGCTGGCGCAGAAGCTGTCGGACGCGGCCCGGCGGGGCCGGGCCGACCCGCGCCCCTTCCTGGCCCTGCAGGAGATCTTCGGCGCCGAGATCCCGCGCTCGGCCGCCTTCGTGGACACCCTGGCCGGCTGCCTGGGCCGGCTGTACGCGGAAGGCACCCGCGCCACCCTGCGCGCCTTCCTGCAGGAGGGTCAGCGGCCGCCCGCCGCGCGAAAGCGGTAGCCCACCCCGTGCACCGCGTGGTGAGGTGCAGCGGCCACGCCGGGTCGGCCTCGATCTTGCGGCGCAGCTTGGCCACGTGCTGGTCGAGGGTGCGGGTGGTGCCCTCGTAGCGCACCCCCCAGACCCGGTCCAGCAGGGTGGCCCGGTCCACCACCTGCCCCTCCCGCGGGGTGACCGGGAAGCTCCGCCCGCCCCGCGAGCCGGTGAGGGTGCGCGGGTCGACGCGCACCTCACCGAAGGCCAGCGGCTGCGCCTCGGCGGGGTCGGCCCCCCCGGCGGCCCCCGCCCCCTCCCGGGCGCGCCTTAGCGCCGCCCGCACCCGCGCCAGCAGCTCCCGCGTCCCGAACGGCTTGACGATGTAGTCGTCCGCCCCGAGCTCCAGGCCCACCACCTTGTCGATCTCCTCCCCCTTGGCGGTGAGCATGAGGATCGGGGTGGCCGCGTCGGCGCGGCGGATCTCGCGGCAGACGTCCAACCCGCTCTTCCCGGGGATCATCACGTCCAGCAGCACCAGGCCCGGCCTCGCCTCGCCGTAGCGGCGCAGCGCCTCGGGACCGTCGACGGCGGTCTCCACCGCCCACCCGGTGGAAGGCCTCGAAGATCCGGCGCCGCCTCCCGCCCGCACGGAGACGGCGAACCCCTCGTCCTCGAGCCGCAACCGCTGGCTCTCCACCGCCTCCCGGCAGATCGCGGCCGCGTCCACCGGCGCCATGGCGTAGCGCTTCCCGCCCTGCCCCATCCGGGAAAAGTCCAGCACGTTGTTGATCAGCCGGGTGAGCTGCTCCGTCTCGGGGACCACGATCTGCAGGTAGCGCTTCCGCTTCCCCGGCTCGAGGCGCGGCCGGTCCTGCAGCAGCTCGGCGGACAGCGAGCGCAGCACCAGCGTGCCGCCGCCCAGCACGGAGACGAACAGGATGGCGATCAGGGTCCCCAACAGGAGCACGGTGAGCCGGGTGCGCTGCGCCACAGCCTGCGGGTCGACCAGGTACAGCGCCACCTCCCAGCGGGGCAGCCGCTCGCTCACCTCGCGGGAGACCAGCGGCCGCCGCCAGTCGCGCTCCCCGCCCCCGGAGGCCCCCAGCGGGCGGCCGCTCTCGTCGAGCACGGCCAGCACCCGGTCCGCGGAGCCGGGGGGCGGGACCGCGGCCAGAAGGCGCTCGCGCAGCGGCGCAGGAAGGGGGCCGGGGGAGAGCCCGCCGGCAGGCGCAGCGCGGCGCCCAGCTCCTCGCGGATCCGCTCCAGCTCGGCGCCGAGCCCCCCCACGACGGCTTCCGCTTCGGTGGCCAGCGCGGTCTCGAGCTGCCGCTCGATGAAGGCCCGCTCATGGGAGACGGCCCGCACGGCGAAGTACGCGAGGAGGATACTCGGCACGATCACCGCGCCGGTGAACAACAGCCCCAATGAACGCCGCCTCCTGCTTCAGCCGCCATTATCCACGCGGGGGAGGGAACACACAAGGCGGGAACGACGCCCCGCCACGGCGCGGACCGGAGGGCGGTGGAGCGCAGAGCGGCTGCCCGCTCAGGGCTGGACCCGGATCTCCCCGGACACGGTGCGCACCCTCAGCGGTGGGCCTCCCGCGCCGACCTCGCCGGCCAGGGCGTGCTCGCCGCGCACCAAGCCGGCGCCCGTCGCCGAGGCGAAGTCAGCCACGGTGATGGGGAACCCGCAGCGCACCTCCCCCGAGGTCGAGGAGGCCTCCAGCCGGAAGGCGGCGCCCGCCGGCAGCCGCAGCTCCACCTCGCCGGAGGTCGAGCCGATCTCCGCCGGGCTGCTGAACTCCGCCCAGGTCAGCGCGATCTCCCCCGACACGGTGCGCGCCCGCACCTCCCCGGCGAGGCCCCCGACTTCGATCTCCCCGGAGGTCGAGGAGAGCTCCGCCGTGCGCGCGGCCGCCTCCTGCACCTGCAGGCGCCCGGACACCGAACGCAGGGCCAGGGAACCGGCCCGCACGGCGCCGATCCGCACCTCCCCCGAGGTCGTGCGCACGGCGAGGTCCACGTACTCGTGGTCGGCGAGCTCGACCTCCCCGGACACGGTCGTCACCGCCAGCCCCCCCGCGTAGTCCCGCGGGAGGCCGACGGTCAACACCAGGTCCTCGCGGTGGAAGGAGAGCGCCCCGACCGGGTGCTCCACCCGGATGACGATCTGCCCGTCCTGCGACTCGGCCGTCAGGCGCGGCACGAGGTCCTCCCGCCCGCCGTAGATCTCGCCGGCCAACCGGGCGGTCACCCGCCCCTCTTCGCCGTCGGCCACCACCACCCGCGGGGAGACGGCGCGCACCGTGATGCGCTCGACCCCTGCCGCGGGCAGGGCTTCCTGCTGCTCGACGGCGATCCCCCGCCCGCCCCACCGCGGGCCGAATCCGGGTCCGTAGAGCCCCCCGAGCCACCCGACCAGCGCGGCTCCGCCGAAGGCCGCCACCGCCACGGCGGCCGCGATCCAGACCAGCCTGTGCAGCTTCGTCTTCTGCATCGTCATTCTCCCTTCTTCTTCCCGGTGATGATGCGCGCGTTGAAGCGCACGTAGCGCGCGGTGAGCACGAAGAACCGGCGGGTGAGCCAGGCCATGCCCAGCACCGCCAGCAGGCCGGCGGCCGCCAGCCCGATCCCGGCCAGGATGGTGAAGACCACCCCCGCGGCCGGGGTGCCGGCGAACCTCGGCAGGAACGGCCCCACCAGCCCGGCCACCACGGCGGCCACCCCCGCCAGGCCGATCGAGGCGGCCGCGGCCCACAGGCCGACCAGGACCCCCACCAGGGCGGCGAAGGGCCCCAGGATGAACAGCACGTTGAAGAAGCCGAGGCTCAGCGAGGCAAAGACGGCCCGCGTGGTGTCCGCCGCGCCCCAGCCCTGGCGGTGCTCGTCGGCCAGGCTCTCGATGCGGTAGATCCGCCCGATCGTCGCCGGATTGCCCAGGGCCTGGGCGATCTCCTCCTCGCCGCGCTCCTCCTGCAGACCGGCCCGGAAGTGCTCCTCGTAGTCGGCCAGGATCTCCCTCTTCTCCTCCTCGGCCAGCCGGCCGAGGGAACGGCGCAGCTGCGCCATGAACTGCTCGCGCCTCATGCCACCTCCTCCTCTCCGATCAGCCCGTTGACCCCGCCCACGAAGCGGTTCCACTCCGCGAGCAGCTCGTCCTTGACCTGCTTGCCCTTCTCCGTGATCTGGTAGTAGCGGCGCGCCGGCCCCTCGGCCGACTCGCGGATGTAGGTGCTGAAATATCCTTCTTTCGTCAGCCGCCGCAGGAGCGGGTACACCGTTCCCTCGGCGATCTCGACGTTGCGGGAGATGGCCTGGACCAGCTCGTAGCCGTAGTAGTCCTTGCGGCACAGGACCACCAGGACGCACAGCTCCAGGACCCCCTTCTTGAACTGGATGTTCATGCTTCCTCCTTAGGCATGGCCCACTACCATGCTGCATACACTATTATATATTACACAGTACAAGAAAAGGCAAGCACTTTTTGTCACCCTGGGAAAAGCCGGGTGCGGAAACGCTGGGCCCGGAGGCCTGGGGCCAGGAGGCCCGGCCGATCCGGCCGGCGACGAGCGCCGCCTCCTCCGCCATGCCCAGCAGCAGGCCGGAGCGCAGCCAGGGCAGTCCGGCGAAGTGCAGCCCCGGGAAGGCCGTCTCCCCCTCGGTCTGGAGGCGGATCCGCCGGCCGTCGCGCTGCAGCTGCCGGCTCACCGCGAGCCCGGCCTGGCCGCCGCCGCCGATGATCGTTTCCAGCTTTTCCATGCGCCCGGTTCCTCCGGATATCTGACCACGATTGTAATCTAATTTCCGGCGGAGGGAGGAGGAAGTCAAACCGCGGCGGTCCCCCCGCGGCTGTTCCCGACCGGGCCGTTTCGTGGTATGGTGGAGCGAGCATCCCAACGAGAGGAGCCCGACATGCAGGAGATCTTCCAGCTGCTGGCCGACTACAACGCCCGGACGAACGCCGAGCTGCTGGCCATCGTGGCCTCGAAGCTGCCGGAGGAGCAGGCCGCCCGCGACCTCGGCGTCTACTACGGCTCGGTCCTGGGCACCCTCAACCACCTGGCGGTCTCGGACGTGACCTGGCTGCGCCGCTTCGCCGGGCAGTTCAGCGAGCTGGCCCCCATCCTGCCGGGCCTGCCGGCCCTGCCCGAGCTCAAGCCGCAGACCCTCAAGGATCGCCCCTGGCCGACGCTGGCGGCCTTCCAGCCGGTCCGCGCCGCCGTGGACGAGGCGATCCGCGAGGTGTTCCGCCTCCTGCCGCCGGAGGCCTACCGCGCCACGCTGCAGTACCGCAACATCCGGGGCGAGGAGCAGCGCAAGATCGCCTGGCGCGCCTTCCTGCACCTGTTCAACCACCAGACCCACCACCGCGGGCAGGTCGCGGCGCTGCTGGACCAGCTCGCGGTGGAGAACGACTGCTCGAACCTGATCTCGAAGTACTAGGCCGGCCTTGTCCCCCCACCCGGAGCGGCCGGCCGGGCGCCTGGCCGCCGTCACGCCGCCGGTGGCCGTGCTCCTCGGCCTGCAGTTCCTGAGCGGCAGCGCCATCACCCCGTCCACCACCTTCCTGCCGGTGTACCTCAGCGGTCTCGGGCACTCCGCCGTGGCCATCTCCCTGATCGTCCTGGCCGGGCGGCTGGTCGCACTTGCCTCCACGTTCGCCGGCGGCGCCCTCTGCGACCGCCTCGGCCACAAGCGGATCATCGTGCTGGGACAGCTCGGCATCCTCGCGGGACTCACCATCTTCCTCACCCCGTCGGCCTGGCCGGCCGCTCTCCTGTGGGGGCTGAGCGGATCGGGGGCGATGCTGGTCAGCATCGGCGGCCAGAGCCTGCTGATGCGGCAGGTCGAGCCCCGCTCGCTCGGCGTGCTCACCGCGCTGTACTACTGGGGCTATACCCTGGGCGGCAGCCTGAGCAGCCCGGCCGCCGGCTTCCTGCTGGGCCGCGCGGGCTACCCGGCCATGGCGGCGGGCCTGGGAGCGGCCGCCGCGGCCGCCGTGCTGCTCGGGGCCGCCCGGCTCCCCCGAACCGGCACCCCCCCTCCGGAGCGCCCTCCTGCCGGGCGGGCCGCCCCGGCCGGCCGCCTCGCGCCCCTCCGCGCCCCCGGGCTGCATCTGCTGGGGATGCTGCGCCTCCTGCCGACCTTCCTGTACGGGCTGCTGCTCGTCTTCATCCCGCTGCTGCTGAAGGAGGGCGGGGCCGCCACCGGCACGATCGCCCTCTACGCGGCGGTCAGCTCCATCGGCGCCGCCCTCTGCCAGCTGGCCATCGGCCGGATCGCCGACACGCGCGGGCCCCGGGCACCGACCCTGCTGGCCTTCGCCCTGCTCATCGCGGGGGCGGCCGCCCTGGCCGCCCGCCCCTCCTCCCCGGCGATGGTGTTCGCCGCCGGGACGGCCGGGGTGGCCGCGGCCTGGTCGCTGTCCACGCTGCTGCCGGTGCTGCTGGCGCGCATCACGGAGCCGGCCGACTACAGCCGGGCGATGGGCACAGTGCACCTGTTCTGGAACGCCGGGATGATCGCCTCCTCCCTGGTCGGGGGGTTCCTCTTCGAGGCGGGGCGGGGACTGCCGTTCGCCGTGGGGGCGATCCTCAACCTGGCCGCCCTGGCCCTGGTGCCCCTCTTCTTCCGCCTCCCGGCCCGCAGGTAGGGCGGAGCGGTTGGACGATTTCCGCCGCACATGGCAAAATCCACCGGTTTGCTTTCCCATCAATCCGGAGGTCGCTTCCGGCCTCCATGCAACGGAGGAGGGCGAATGGCAACGTATCAGCTACCTTACCAGGACCGGAGAGGCTTCACCTCCTGTCTCCTTTCCGCCATCGGCGGGGACGGAGCCAACATGGCGGCCAAGCTCCTGTTCAAGATCGCCGCCGAAGAGCTGAACCTGGACGGCGCCTATGACGCCAGGT
Organism: uncultured Actinomycetes bacterium; assembly: GCA_963793655.1. Lineage (GTDB taxonomy): Bacteria > Actinomycetota > Thermoleophilia > Gaiellales > Gaiellaceae > Gaiella. The sequence continues at coordinate 934,156 of CAWCAV010000004.1, read as the reverse complement.
ACGGCTCGGAAAAGAAGGGCACGCCCACCGACGTGTCCCTGCGGCTCTGCTACTTCGGCACGCCGGTGCGCGAGAGCGGTCCCACCAACCGCCCCCAGATCCTGTGCGTGTTCCGGGAGAACCTGGCCCGCTCGCAGAACCTCGAGCGCGGCCTGCAGGAGAACGCCACGGTCATCGTCAACTCCTGCAGGTCGCTCGACGAGCTGCGGGACGAGATCCGGCTGCACAGCGGCACCATCCACGCGCTGGACGCCGCGGCCATCGCGCTGGCCACCCACTCCCGGCTGAACATGGCCATGATGGCCATGCTGGCCCACGTGCTGGGCTTCCCGGAAGCGGCGGTGGTCAAGAAGATCAAGGAGACCTGGCCGAAGGCCGCCGAGGCCAACATCGAGGCCTACCGCAAGGCGGTGGCCGAGTCGACCAGCAAGCACTTCCCCGCCGACGGGAAGCACCCCCTGGCCCAGCCCGCCGAGGTGCGCGCCCCGGTCGGCTACGACAACATGCTGGACGGCGGGGCGGTCGACACCATCACCATGAGCACCGTAGTGCGCAACAACGCCTACGCGCGCTCCAACCCGGCGCCGCTCTTCACCCGGGAGGCCTGCATCGACTGCGCCAAGTGCCTCACCGTGTGCTCCGACCCGGGCGCCACCGCCTGGAAGGAAGGCAGGATGGCAGGGATCGACCTGAGCTACTGCAAGGCCTGCCTGCGCTGCGCCGCGGTCTGCCCCGAAACCAAGAAGGGCAAAGCTTTGAAGGAAGGGAATGGAGCATGCGCGTTCTAAAGAAAGCCAAGCAGAAGATGTTCCTGGGCAACGGCAACGACGCCGCCGCCCAGGCGATCCTGGACATCCGCTTCGACGGGGAGGGGTATTTCCCCATCACCCCCTCCTCCGAGGTGGGCGAGAACGTCAGCCGCGCCGTCGCCGCGGGGACGAGCGACATCAGCTTCGTCATCGGCACCTCCGAGCTGGCCGCCATCGGCATCTGCACCGGCATGGCCCTCGCGGGCGGCCGGGCGGTGGACGTCACCTCCGCGCAGGGCCTGCTGCTGAAGGTGGAGGAGCTGCCCTCCATCTCCGGGCTGGGCCTGCCCATGGTGCTCAACCTGTCCACCCGCGAGGTCAACGCGCCGCTGAACATCAAGAACGGCCACAGCGACCTGGCGGCCATGCTCGGCTTCGGCTGGCTGATCTTCATGGCCCCCAATGTCCAGTCGGTCTACGACCTGAACGCCATCGCCATCCGCGTGGCCGAGGCGGTCGGGCTGCCGGCGGTGGTGGCCTACGACGGGTTCCACACCTCCCACGCCAACCGGCGCATCGAGGTGTTCGCCGACCCGCAGGACATGGCCGCCTTCGTCGGCCCCAAGCCCAAGCGGCGCAACCTGCTCGATCTATCGAAGCCGACCACCTTCGGGCCGTACATGAACGACGACCTGATCAACACCAAGGTCCAGCTCGAGCGCAAGATGGCCAAGGCCTGCGATCTGATCCCGCAGGTGTTCGCCGAGTTCGCCGCGGTCACCGGCCGCAAGTACGGCTGGATCGAGGTCTACGGCGACGAGTCGGCCGAGGCAGGGTCTGCTGCTGCTGAACTCCGCCGCCGAGGCGGCCAAGATCAGCGCGGACGAGCTGGCCAGGGAAGGCAGGAAGGTCAAGCTGCTGGTCCCGTACGCGCTGCGCCCCTTCCCCGAGAAGGAGATCGTGCAGGCGGTGGGCGCGCTGAAGCGGCTGGTGGTGGCCGAGCGGGTCGCCCAGTACGGGGCGGGCAACTACCTGGAAAACGAGGTGGCCGCCGCCCTGCAGAAGGCCGGAAACGCGACCACGAAGATCATCAGCCGGGTCTACGGCATCGGCGGGCTCAACTTCCGCCCCGACGAGGACGCCCGGCTGAAGACCCTGGAGGGCCGCTTCTGGGGCGCCTGGCCCGGCGAGGCCAACCACGCCCCGCCGGCCACCAAGAAGGTGGTCAAGTCCTGCCTGCACCCGCTCTACGAGGTGCAGAACGGCATCACCACGATCAACTACGACCCGGAAAGGTGAACGCCAAATCCCGGTGCGCGAGGCGTTCGCCGCCATGGGCAGCGCCTACGCCCACCTGGCCTCCGACAGGTTCGCCGGCCTCACCGCCCGGGTCCAGGCGGAGGTCGACCGCCGCTGGGCGCGCCTGAAGGCGATGGCGGAGAACCCGGTGCTTTGACAACGTGGAGTTCGCCGGGTGGGACGGACCTCCGTCCCACCCTTTTTTTGGGTTCATCCGCGAATTCCGGGAGTTCGGGTAATTGAAAAAGCGCTAGCACTCGAGGATTCTCGGATGAACCTTTATCCGCCGCTCAGCCGGGTTCGCCGGAAAGGAAGCGCAGGTTGTCCGCCGGGTTGTTCGGCACCCCGAGCGCGTCCAGGACCTGGGAGACCTGGCCCCGGTGGTGGGTCTGGTGGACGAAAAGGAAGTCGAAGGCCTCGGCCGCCGCCGCGACCTTCTGCAGCGAGCCGCGGGAGTCCCGGTACTCGAAGGCCTCCCCGTAGCGGGATTCCGGGAACTCCGCGAACCAGGCCTCGATCCGCCCGTCGACCGCCTCCCGATGGGCGCGGAAGGGCGCGAAGTCCTCGTGCAGGTCGCGGTCCCAGGAGAGGCCCGGCGGATCGAGACAGGGGTCGTCCAGCACCGCCGAATCGGGGTCGAGGGCGCGGTAGCGGCGCAGCCAGTGGATATCGCAGACCAGCACGTGGTTCAGGATGCCGTGGAGCGAAGTGAACCAGGAGCCGACATCCCGCCTGCGGGCTTTGTCGGTCAGCCGGGAGGCCGCCTCGAAGATCTCCCCGTTCGCCCGCGTGTTGTAGCAGGCCAGCCGCCTGAAGTGCTGCCGGGCAAGGTTGCTCATGGAAGGCAGTATGCCGAGTCCCGGAGGCGGTGTCCACGGCCCGGGCCGGGGAGGCGCCCGGCTCAGCGCCGCGCCGGACGCGCCCGCTCCACCCGGCGGCGGATGCGGCGCAGCTCGCGGCGGAGCACCGGGTGCAGGGGGTCGAACGCGTCCTCGGGGAGCCGCTCGCGGTTGGCTCGCAGCAGGGCCACCACGTCGGCCAGGTCCTTGGCCGCCACCTCCGGGCCGTCGGCCTTCTTCTTCTCGAGATACACGGCCGTCTTCAGCTCGAGGATGGCCAGCAGACCCGGGAAGCAGGCGCCCAGCTCCGGCTCGTACTCGGCCACCCGGGCCGGGTCCGGGAGGGGGATCACCATCCCCCATCCTTCCCCGCTGACGAGGATGTCTACCTCCACCCCGTTGGCCCGGTCGACGACATGGTCCGCTGCCGCCTTGAAACCGGCGGCGAGCGCCTCCCGGGCCCGCTCCAGGTCGCCGGCGCGGACCAGGAGGTCGACATCCCGGGTGGTGCGGGCCGCCCCGTGGCGCAGCACGGCCAGCCCGCCCACGACCGCGTAGGGCAGGCCCCAAGAGGTGAGCGCGGCGTGCAGGCGGCGGGCCGTCTCCAGCAGGGGGGATTCGCGGAAGTCGCCGTTCAGGTTCAGCAGATCGCGGGCGGTCATGGTCCTACCCCGATTCTACGGCGCGCGGAGGGAAAGTCAACCTCGCCCGGCCCACGCCTTCCCCGGATTTGACAGGCCCCAGCTTTCCTCCATAGGATTGAACTGTCCTCAATCTCCGCAGATGAAAGACGCCGGACGGAATGCCGCTATCCTCCCCAGCCTGCGGCGGCAGTGGCTGCTCGCCGTGCTGCTGTACGGAGTGTCCGGGCTGGCCGCCTACCTGCTCCTCGCGGCGCTGGCGCCGGCCCGGCGGCTGGAGCCGTGGCTGGGCGGGACCGGGCTGCTCCTGGCAGGGCAGCTCTGGCTCCTGCGCCGTCACCTGGGCAGCAACCGCAGCGGCGCCACCCGCCGCCTGTACCCGGGCCTGGGGGCCGCCAACGCCGTCACCCTGGCCCGCGGTTTCCTGATCGGGGCATTAGGTGGACTGGCCTGCCTCGGCCCGCCGCCGGTGCCGCACCCCTGGGCCCCGGGCCTGCTGTACGCCGCCGCGCTGGCGGGAGACCTCCTCGACGGAACCCTCGCCCGCCGGACCGGGCGGGCCACCGAGCTGGGCCGCATCCTGGACTACGAGCTGGACGCCTTCGGCGTCCTGGCTGCCGCGGTTCTGGCGGTGAGGCTCGGCCGGCTGCCGTCCTGGTTCATGCTGGCCGGGGCGGCGCATTACCTGTTCCTCCTCTACGGTTGGGGGTTGCGGCGGCTCGGCCGCCCGGCGGTCGCCCTCCCCTCCGGCCCCTTCACCCGGTACGCCGGCGCGGGGATGATGGTCTTCCTCGCGGCGGCGCTGCTCCCCCTCCTGCCGGGTTCCATCCTGGCCGCGGCCGGGGCCGCCGTTGCCGCCCCGTTTTGCGCCGGCTTCCTGTGGGCCGGCTGGCGGCTGGCGGCACCCCGCTTTCCGCGTCCGGGGCCGGGGCGCCGGCGCGGCCGGATGAGGCTCCGCACCCTGGAAGTCGGCGACCGGGCCGCGGTCCGGGAGTTCTTCGACAGGCTGGCTGCGAAGTACCGGGATACCCACGGCGACCCGGACCGCCTCCTCGCCGACCGGGTCGCCATCCTGCGGTGGGCCGGCGGATTCTCCCGCTCCGACCGGGTCCTGGAGATCGGCTGCGGGACCGGCGACCATCTGGCCGCTCTGGCCCCCTTCGTGGGCAGCGGGGTCGGGGTGGACGTCTCCCCACCCATGATCCGCGCCGCCCGCCGGAGGGCCGGGAGGACGGCCCGGCTCTCCTTCCGGGTCGACGAGGCCGAGCGGCTCGCCACCCTGGCGGAGGCCTCCTTCGACCGGGTGTTGTGCGTGGGGGCCCTGGAGCACATGAGCGACCAGGCGGCGGTCCTGGCGAGCGTGCACCGGGTGCTGGTGCCGGGCGGCCGCTTCGTATGCCTCACGGTGAACGGGGGATGCCTCTGGTACACCACGCTCGCCCCCTTCCTGGGGCTGGACACCCGCCACCTCTCGACCGACCACTTCCTGCGCGCCCGGGAGGCGGCCGCCCTGGCCCGCGGGGCCGGGTTCACCGAGGTCGGCACCGGCTGGTGGAGCTTCGTCCCCCGCGGCGACATGCCGCGGCCGGCGGCGGCGGCGATGACCGCGCTGGACCGGCTCGGGGCCTTCCTGGGCATCGGCGCGTGGCGGGGAGGCCTCCTGATCGGCGCCCGCAAGCCGTAGCGGCCGCGCGGCCGTCAAGGCTCCTGCGGCCGGTGCGAGCGGGCGAAGCGGCGCATGGCCTCGAGGTTCTCCGGCGGGGTGCCCCGGGGGATCTCGCAGCCGGCGCAGACCGCGTAGCGCCCGTTGCCGGCCGCCTGGAAACAGGCCGCCAGCCCCGCGGTCACCTGCTCCGGGCCGCCCTGGTACACCACCCGGACCGGGTCGATGTTGCCGGACAGCAGCTGCCGCGGCCCGGTATGCCGCCGCGCCTCCGCGATCGGCACCATCCAGTCCAGGTCCAGGATGTCGGCCTGCACCTCCCCCAGCATGGGCAGCAGGTCCGTCGTGTTGCCGCAGATGTGCAGCCGCACCGGCACCCCCAGGCGGTGCAGCGCCTCGACGTAGCGCTTCTCCTGCTCCCACACGAACTCGCGGTAGATCCCGGGGCCCACCAGGGAGGCGGCCGCGTCGCCGACGCCCACGAGGTCAGCGCCGGCCTTCACCTGCTCGCGGGCGAAGCTCACGGCGTTCTCGAAGACGAAGGCCATCAGGTCGCGCACGAAGCCCGGGTCGTCGAAGAAGTCCAGCATGATGGCGTTGATGCCGCGCAGGTCGGCGCTCTCGGCCAGCGGCCCCTCCACCCACCCTTCGACCATCTTCTCGCCGCCCACCTCTTCCTTCAACCGGCGGATCACCTCCAGGCGCTTGGACATCCGGCGGCCGGAGCCGGGGTCCACCACCCGCAGCCCGGCCAGCCGGCCCTTGTCCTCGAGAAGCGCGTGCTCCTCGTCGATGGCCGGCGGCTGGTTGTCATAGTAGATGACCGCCGCGCCCAGGTCCGCCGCCTCGGTGGTCGGACAGCTGATGGCGGAGACGTGGTCGGCGTCCCAGCGGCGGGCGAACTCGACCTGCCCCCGGGAGTGGACCCCGGCGTCCAGGACGTAGCGCCCGTAGGGCTCGCCGATGGCCTCCGCCGCGATCATCATGGAGATGGGGAGGAAGGGCAGCGAGTCGGTGGGCTCGCCGCGCAGCGTCGCCAGGATTCTTTCTTTGCCCGTCATGGCCACCTCGCAGGGACGGCGGGAGCCGCCCGCCGCTCATCGTGTCCGTCCGTGTTCGTCCGCTTCCGGTTGCCCGGCCATTTTACCCCGCTTCCCCGGCCGTGGTAAAGAACGGGAGCGGACGGCGCCCGCGCGGGACATGCCGGCGGAGCCCGGCCGTGCATTGTACAAAACCCGGCAAATGTGCTGAGATGATCCCCATGAGGCTCGTGGCGATCCTCGGCTCCCTGCGCCCGAACGGCAATACCGCCCGGGCGCTGTCCCTGCTCGCCGAGGAGCTCGTTCGGCCGGGCGAGCGGCGGAGGACGGCCGTCGAGCTGGAGACGGTCCGTCTCGGCGAGCTGGACCTGCGCCCCTGCCGGGGCTGCCGCGCCTGCTTCGACCTAGGAGAGGAGGCCTGCCCCCACCGGGACGACCTGCCCGCGCTCTACCGGCGGCTGCGGGAGGCGGACGGGGTGGTGCTGGCCACCCCGGTCTACGTCAACGACGTGAGCGGCACAATGAAGACGCTGCTCGACCGGCTGGCCGCGGCGGCGCGGAGGCTGTTCGAGCCGGTTGTCGGCCGGCGGCACGAGCGCCCCTCCTTCGTCAACCTGGCGATGTTCCGCCTCCAGCAGTCGGCCTGGAGGAAGGCGGACCCCGGCTCCGTCGACTTCGCCTACTGGCAGCGCAACGGCTGGTTCGACCGGCGCCGCTCCTTCTTCCTGCCCCATCGCGCCCCGCGCCCGCGGGTTTTGGCGGCCCGGGCCGCCGGCGCCCTGCTCGCCCGCCTGTTCGCCGGCTGAGCCCATGCAGCCGCTGCCCCTGCTCGTCGCCGCCCTGCTCATCGCCGTCAACGCCCTGTTCGCCATGGCCGAGTACTCCCTGGTGCGCATCCGCGCCTCCCGGGTCGAGGAGCTGATCCGCCAGGGGCGGCACTACGCCCGCCGGGTCCGCTTCGCCGCCGAGCACCTCGGCGGCTTCCTGTCCGCCGTCCAGCTGGTGATCACCATGACCAGCCTCGGCCTCGGCTGGGTGGGCGAGCCGGCGGTGGCCACCGGGCTGCGCCGGCTTCTGGGCGCCCTGCCGGCCGGCCTGCAGGTCCCCGCAGGCTCCGCGCTCTCCTACACCCTCTCCTTCACCCTGGCCTTCCTGCTGGTCACCGCCGCGCACATCACCTTCGGCGAGCTGCTGCCCAAGCTCCTGGCCATCCGCGCCCCGGAGCGGGCCCTGCGCTTCACCATCCTGCCGCTGACGGCCATGTACTGGGTGTCCTACCTGCCGATGTCGCTGCTGAACGCCACCGCGGCCGCAGTGGCCCGGCTGCTCGGCGGCGGCCGGGAGGGCGATCGTATGGAAAAAAACTAGGCAAGGCGAGCGTGAGCGGGTATTGCATCAGGTTAAAACCCTAAAAGACATAAACACTGATATTCTTGAAGCGGCAATACGATATGGGGTTGAGGTGAAACAATAAAGTACCCATATTAATACGGCACCACAGGCGACAAAACAACGCTTTGCATAACCGGGCGCGGCGTGTGATATTGGTGGAATCACAAGAAATTCGCTCGCTGCGTTCCGGTTGATGCAACCGTTAGGCGGCCCCAGCTTCGTCGCCACGAGGCCTTTCTGCTACCTTCTCGGCTCATACCGCATCGCCACCGCCCCCGAGCCGAACTCCAGCCGGCTCACGAGCTTCAAGTCGATCGGCTTCGATAGCCCGGCGAACAACGTCGGCCCATGGCCCGCCAGCCTGGGATGCACCACGAACTCGTACTCATCGATCAATCCCAGCTCCGCCAACGCCAGCGGGAGCTTCACGCCTCCCACGAACAGTCCCTTGCCCGGCTCCTGCTTGAGCTGCTGAACGGCCTTCCCCAGATCCCCGCGCACGAGCTCCGCGTTCCAATCGACCCGCTCCAGGGTGCTCGACACGACGTACTTCTTTGCCGCGTCGATCGTCCGGGCGAAGGGTTCCATCCAATCGGCCGCCCAATCAGGCCTCGCACCCGCCGGCCAGCCGCCACGCGGCCTCCATCATTTCGTAAGTCACCCGGCCAAAGAGGAGGGCATCGGCCTGGGCGAGGTTCTCGGCTGCGTGACGATGCAAGTCTTCGTCCACGATTCCTTCACGATGATCGCAGCACCCGTCTAATGTGACGTTGATGGAATACCGAAGGGGTCGCATTATATCCTCCTGAAGCGGGCTAATGGGGTGTGACCGGCTTGTGGGCAGACGTGGATTCTGCTTGAGAGTAGGAGAAACTCGAAACCAGAAAAATTCTCAAAGATGGTACTGATTGCCCACATCAGGCACGCATTTGTTGTGCCGCCGCTGGAATTAACCAGTAGTTGCCATTGTTTCATCAATATCATTATCCGAAAAGCCTAGCAATTTGCCAACCTGCTTTACAAACATCTTTTCGGTAATGTGGAAAGTGCCATCGCGTTTTGCAAGCGTCACCATATCCACTAACAAACCAATCGCGTCATCAGGTGAACTGGCAAACGCTGAGTAATCTACGACAAACTTTCCGCTTTTATCTATTGCCTGCGTCAGGTCTGCCTTTTCGCTTTCCGTTAAATCCGCATTGCCTATGATGGTTTGCACATACTCGCGTTCTTCCGCTTTGATTGTGCCATCAACTTTCATTAGATTTACAAGCGTTTGCACCTTTGGCATATCAGGGCTAATGCTTGGAGTAGACGCACGGCTAATGGTAGCGGTTGGGACAGATACGGATTCAGTTTCCAGCGGCATTTCTTCAATAACTTCTTCCGAAAGCACAATCTCTTTTTCAAAAATCTCAATGGCTTTTTTGCCAACTTGTCGCGTCAAGTAGTTTGACCAAACTGCCATCGCCGCCGCACCAACAACGGGAAGCCATTTGCTGATAGCCGATTTTAGGGCTTGTTGTGTAATCCGTCCCGCTAACATCACGATAATTTTCTGAAACGCCCGTAAGGCAACACGCTTTACTAAAACTTTGCTACCCTGCATAACCAGCAATGAGCCTGCGCTTGACCCCATCGCGGTTAAAAGAACACCTGCTAATAGTTCTTTGTTCAGAACTTTGCTTTTTCCATACGCCATGCCTACATCGTAAATCATCGCCAACTGATTGCGGATGACAGCGGCGATTTCAGGGATAACGGCAACCATGCCCCAAGGACCCGGCACAAGGCTTGCGCCGCCCGAAATAGCGGCATTGGTTACGGAATACGAATTGATGATAGATGGAACAGATTTTTTGTCAGGGATTTTGTCAGGGTGTTTGGCAAAATGACCACTACGGTCAGAAACCACTAACTCAAATACCCCCATCATTTTTTCGGCAAGTTTGCTTTGGAGGGTGTTCGCAACTTCCTTGCTTTCACCTTCGGCTTTTGTGTCATTTTGTTTTGTCATTCGCGGAACTCCAATTCCTAAGGATTATATGGGTTTCATTGGGAAAATTTTTTTATCATTTCGAACCCTGACACAATGCAATTACACCGTGATACACACCTGTCATGGATGAATTTACTGCAATAACTGTCCGTTTGAATTTTAATTAGGGTTTTGTTTCTATTCACATGATTAATTTTTTAGAACACGGTAGTTAAACATTATACGTGCCCATTATCCTCATAAAGTCCAAAATACCTCTGGAAAACTAAATTATTCGGATTCTTACAGAATTGTTAACAAAACACCCTCGCTTTTTCACTAGAAAATTTGAGTGACAAACCTCGTTATCAGGGGGAGTAGTGATTGTTGAAAGCCCTGTCATGTGCGACGCGTAGTTAAAACGCCACCCGACCGCGCCCAGCATTTCACATCTTATTCTTTTCGGCTTGATCCCACTGAGAGCTAGAATGCCAGGCATTTGTGTACTCCCTCTGCTCCATATTGGATAGATAGGGCATGAGGAGGAACATCGCCATGCCCTGGAGGCGAAGGGTATCAATTCTTGCAGAAGGTCAGTGCCTTGAAGGAAAAATTGAACTTGCTCAGCAGGCTTCCGTGCCGGCCCTGTGATCACCTTCGGTTTCCTTGAAGATTTTTAGTAAACAATAAAAAAGATTTACCAATCAATCTGGTGCTGATGTCAGGGTCAAAACACGTCGCCCGCTTTGGAAGGGCTCCATAGCGGGCGTTTTTTTAAACGGAGGAAAACATAAATCATTTGGGCTCTTTATCAGTTCCAAAGAGCTGCGAGAGTAGCTAATAATGAATGGAGCAAGGACTTATCTCTACGCCGGACATTGTGAATGAACTCTAAAAAGCCTATATAATAGTAAGGTAACTTTTCCTGGGAAATTCCTTGAAGCGGGCGTAACCATGAACGAAGGAGCGACCAAAATCCTTCAATCTAATTGACGTTGAATTCGGTGTAAAATATTCAGCTAAAACGGAGTGTGGGGAGCAAACAAATGATAATTGATGAGAGAAAGAATACAAAAATGATGCCAGCTATTTGTACTCAGTGTGGCGGACAAGTTGAAGTGGATGCTCAGAGGGAGAACGCTATTTGCCAATACTGTGGGATGCAATTTATTGTAGAGAAAGCTATCAATACCTATAATGTACAACACGCAACAGTTGGACATGTGGGTTCCATAACAATTAACAAGACAAGTGCAGTGGAATCTATGTTAAGTTTTGTGAAAGATCAGCAAAAGCGAATTGATGAGGAAAAAATAGAAAAAAAGGAAGAGGAGAGGAAGGAAAGAGAAGAAGACGAAAAACACCTTAAGAAATATTGGTGGATTTATTTATTAGTGGTGTTGATTTGTTTTGTGGGGCTTGAGTTTATGTCTCTTGAAGAGAAAAAGACCGAAATTTCCATCAATAATTCCTCAAGTCAGTTAGAGGGAAAAAACTATCAAGATGTTGTTTTAATATTACAAGAAAATGGATTTATCAATATCAAAACTGATACAAAGAAGGATATAGTTTTTGGTTTGTTTGCAAAAGATGGAGAAGTTGAACACGTAGAAATTAATGGTGACGATGACTTTAGTAGTGGTTCAAAATTCCAGAAAGATGCAGAAATAATAATTACATACCATACTTTCCGATGAGAAAATGATAGTAGTGCTGTTGCGTCTCTAGTAGCTCCTTGAAACTGGCACCTCTCGGATGCGGCTGCTAACAGGGGCGGCAGATGTCGACTTTCAACCTGCTACTAACCTGGTGGAGAGGGTGTGTCCCACCTTGCTGGAGTATCGAATAGCCTTGAAGAGCGGAGAGGGTGTGTCCCACCCTGCTGGATCAACAAATATTCCTGAAGAGCGGAGAGGGTGGGATTCGAACCCACGGTGGAGGGAACCTCCACAACGGTTTTCGAGACCGCCCCGATCGGCCGCTCTGGCACCTCTCCGATGGGCGTTATTATAACAGGTTACCTGCTTCTTCGGACAATTCCTTCCTGCCAGGCGATATACCGCCGCCTGGGTCCGGTCGGCCAGGTGCAGCTTGCTGAGGATGTTGGTGATATGGCTCTTGACCGTTTTCTCGCTGATCACCAGCACATCGGCGATATCCTGGTTGCTTTTGCCGGCCGCGATCAGGCGCAGCACATCCAGTTCCCGCTCTGTCAGCTCGTTGAATGGGTCTGTTCCTGGCGTGCCTGGCTGATGCCATGCATCTCTTTGACCAGGCGGGCCGCCACGCGCGGGTTGAGCACGGCTTCACCGGCCTTTGCCAGCCGGATCGCCTCGGCCAGGTCGTCCGGGTCGATGTCTTTCAGCACATACGACAGCGCACCCGCGCGAATGGCCGGGAAGATATGCTCGTCCTCATGGTAGGATGTCAGCACGATCACCTGGCGTGCGCGGGCTGACCTTCTTCACCTGCGCGTAGCCTCCACGCCGTCCATGCCGTGCATGATCAGATCCATCAGGATGACGTCCGGAACATACTGGGCAGCCAGCTGCACGGCTTCAAGCCCGCTGGCAGCCTCGGCCACCACCTGGATATCCGAAAGGGTTGAAAAATAGGATTTCAAGCCCATGCGCACCATGCGGTGGTCGTCGACAATCAAAACGGTAATCGGCTCTGTCATGCTCGCATCCTCATTTTTATGAACTGGGTAAAACCGGGATCATGATACGGAGGGTCGTGCCGCGGTCTTTGGCGCTGTCGATGGTGATCTGCCCGCCCAGGGCTGTCACCCTTTCACGCATGCTGCGCAGGCCAAAACTCTGCGGCGGGATGGTGTGAGGATCGAACCCTACCCCATTATCCGCCACCACCAGCCGCACAGCGCACGGCTCATAGTCCAGGCTGATCTGTACCTGCGAGGCCTGGCTGTGGCGGGAACTATTGGCCAGTGCCTCCTGGGCCACCCGCAGGATGGCTTCCTCAACCGGTAGCGGCAGAGCACGCTCATTTTCGACCTGGAATTCAGCCGGGATTTGTGCGTGCTGCGTCCATGCCTTCACATACTGGCGCAGAGCTTCGGGCAAACCGGAGCCATCCAGCGCGGCAGGGCGCAGCTCGGTGATCATGCGCCCCAGTTCCTGCTGCGAGGTCTTGATCATTTCCTCGGCTTCCTGCAGGTGCTGCACCGCCCCGGTACTTTGGCCGTCCCCGGCAGGGTCCTTCTCCAGAATATTCCTGGCGGTGCGCACCTGCATGAGGGTGGCGAATGTTTGCTGCTTGACGGTATCGTGCAGCTCGCGCGCCAGGCGGTTGCGTTCTTTGAGCAGCCCCAGCTCGTTTTGAGATTGCATGAGGATCTGGATCCGCTCCGCCATGTTGCGCAGCCGCATCCCCAAAGTACCGATCTCATCCCGCGATGGATCCTGGGGCTGGATGGAAAAATCTCCCTCGCTCCAGGCATCGGCGGCGCGGTAAGCGCGTTCAAACGCCTTGTCAACCCGCGCGACATGAAAAAACCAAATACTGCCCCAAAGGGTGCGATGCTGACGATCAGCACCAGGCCTGCCAGCAGGAAACCTCCCACCAGGTAGGGCCAGAGCGCCAGGAAACTTTGCGGAGGCGGCTCTACCATCAGGACGATCACTCCCACCAGCTCCGTATTGATCGATCCGAGGAAGACAGGTACAGCCATCAGGTAGTCACCCGCCGGGGTGATGGTCGTTATGTCGGCCGGGTTGGTGGCTCCGTTGAAGGCATTCTCCAGGATCGTATCGGCTTTGGGGATGTTGGGCGGGAAGTATTGCCGCCCGATCAAGCTGTTTTCGAGTGCCGGTGCCTGGGCCAGCACGGTGCGGTCGTTGGGGGATAAAAAATAGATCGGGGCATTCGGCGCGATGGCGGCAGCCGGGCTGTCATACCAATCCAGGGGTTCGAGGCTGGCAAAACCCGAGGCATAGACCTGCTCCAGCCAGTCCTGCAGCAGGACAAGATCTTCTTCACCCTGCTGCAGATAGTAGCGCGCCTGTGGGTAGAGTGTATAGACTATGTCGGAAAAGTACTCGCGTTGGTCGGTGCCGGTCAGACCCGATGTAAATGCGAACAGCAGCACCCCCACGATTTCCAGCGCAATTAACGCCAGCACCGTGACCGATGTATAGGTCAGGATCAACTTTCCCTGGATCGTGCGAAAAAACCGTAGGATACCTGTCACTGTGCTGGTCCAATTTCCGTTTCAAAGTATACCGTGTTTGCTAAGCTGAAGGCTTTTCAAAGCTTCAGCTTTGAAAAGCCTTCAGCTTTTTGTTCACATTAAGCCTTCAACTGCGGTCGTTCAGAACGACGGCCGGTGACTGCCTGGCAGCGCTCAGGCTGACCAGCAGGACTGTAACAAGTACCAGCCCAACCCCGAATACCACGATCAGCGCAACAGAGGCTGGCTCGAAAGACAGCAGGTTGGCTGCCACATCGTTCACTTCTGAAAGGAACCACAGGAATGCCTGCACGGCAGCCAGCGCGGCCAGAGTGGCAATCAGGGCAACCACGCTGTATTCGATGGCCAGGCCCGCAAAAATGTGCGCGCGGGAATAGCCAACCGCCTTGAGGATGCCGATTTCGTAGCGCCGGTTGAGGATGGCCAGGCTGACCGAGTTCGCCACCAGCAGTACGCCTGCCAGAAGCGACAGCCCGGACATGAACAATGCCAGCATAAACAGCTGGTGGTACTGGCGGGTATAGCGGGCGGCATACGCCACCAGGTTGATGGTCAGGCTGCCGGGCAGCCTTTCACCCAGCGTCTCACTCACCTGTTTGATCTGCCCGGGGTGGGCGGCCAGCATGTACACAAACGTATCCGGATTAGCCAGGCGTGCCAGCAGGCTGGCAGGCATGAGCAGGCCCGGTTTCAGGCGCGGGGTATGCCATGCTCCATTCGATGTCGTAGGTTCCAACAACCTCCAGCAGCCGGGTCGAACCATCTGCGAAGGTTACCTCCACCTGGCTGCCCACCGGGATTTCATCGAAGCGAAAGGCGTAAACACCCTCCGGGCTGCTGCCCCATTGCTGCGCCATCAATGCGGTAAGCTCCCGGTTCTTCCAGGCCGATCAAAACGGGCTGCATGGGTCGCGCGTTGACCGCGGGGATGGGACGTATTTCCTGTACCAGGCTGTGGTAGGCTGATGAATATTCATCCACCGGCAGGCTGTTCACAGCCTGTTTCAGCAGGTCCTCCTGGGCCTGGCCCTCCCACACGGCGGGGCCAATGACCTGGACATTGTAGCCGGTCATCGGCACGGTCCGCTCATCCATTTCGGTCTGCGCATTTTGTATAACCACCACCCCCAGCCCCATTGCAACGATCCCGATGAACAGGGCGATCATGGCGAACACCAGGTGCTGGCCGCGCCTCCTCAGGCTGTTGTGGGCCATGCGGGCCAGCGGCACCGATTGACGGGCAGCAGCCGTACAAACAGCCAGGCCAGGCCGCTGAGGATACCGCCCAGCACCACCAGGCCGGCCAGGGCAACCAGGATCACGCCAATGCCTTTGACCACGAGCCCATCACCAGGCTGGTGATAAGAGCGAACGGCACACCCAGCATGACCGCCAGGACGATGTTTTTGAGCAGCGGCATTCTTTCGGCTGCTCACGCGGCTCATTGCGCAGCAGCGCCATGGGCTGGGCGCGGCTGGCCGAGACGATCGCCCACATGGCAAAGATCACCGTGGTAATGATCCCCACTGCCCAACCCACCAGCAGCGGATACGGCGAGAACGCCCAGGAGATCAGCAGGTTGCTTGTTCGCATGAACAGCGCCCAGCAGCGTGGAAGAAACGCCCAGCCCGATACCCACCCAACAGTCCGCCGGCTGCTCCCAGCAGGGCAGCCTCGAGCGCAAACAGCCTGCAGTTCGCTTTTCCTGGTAGCCCAGCGCTTTCCAGATGGCAATTTCTCGCTGCCGGCGGCGCAGCAGGACCTGCATGGTGTTGGCGATGCCGATCCCGCCCACCATCAAGCCCAGAATCGCCGGACCCTTTCAGGAGCAGTGCTGACCAGGTCTTCCGACTCCCGGTTGCCAGCGGCCATATCTGCGAGCCAGGTAATGCACTCCAACCAGTTTCACTCAGGCTGGACAGCCGACTTCACCCGGGTTGGCGGCGGTGACCAGGGCTGTATTGGCCGCTGCCTGCCCGGCAGTAGCAGCTGGGCCGTCGCGGCGTGTAGTATATCTTGCTGCCCTGGTGGTTGGGTGTATCGTTTGCGATGCCGCGCAGGCGCCCTTGCACCGGCAGACCCGAGGCAAGGTCTGCCAGGAATCGAATCGCCACCTGCAGATGTCATTTCACGGCCAGGTCGCTGCGTGACGACCATGTCGCCAGGTTCCTGGAGCAAAGTGCTGATGCCCACATTTTCGGGCTGAGCGATGGCTTCAGCGCTCCCGCCAGCGGGTATTCTGCCGGGTTGATCCCCAAGCCCGCTGATGGGAAATGCAGCTCACCCGAATCGGCCGTGTGGAAGGTCAGCGAGGATGTGTAGGCAATCAGCGTGTACCGGTCGATCTGCCCGGCCTGGCGCAGCGTTTCCAGCTCCGCCACATGCTGCGGGGAGAATCATCTTCCTCCATCCGGCTCGAGGCTGATGTCGCCGCCGATCTGCTGCCTGGGGTCGAGAACCATAGTACGCTCGAAAGACTGGGCAACGAGGGTCATCGCGACCAGCGACATGACCCCAAAGGCGATGCACAGCAGGGCGACGAAAACGCGCTGGCCGCCGCGCAGCAGGTTATGCCAGGCCGTCTTGAGAAAAATAGCCAGGCCGTTCATGAACGCACCTTCCGGCTGCAGCCTCGCCGGCGGAGGCAGCGGGCTGGCGCAACCAGCTGGCCGTCCACCAGGTGCAGGCGGCGGTCGGCATAGGCTGCCACCTCCGGATCGTGGGTGACCATGATCACCGTCAGCCCCAGCTGCTGGCGCAGCAGGCGGATCAGCCCAGCACCTGTTTGCTGGTGGCGCTGTCCAGGTTGCCGGTCGGCTCATCCGCCAGCAGCAAGCCCGGCCCGCCGACCAGCGCGCGGGCGATGGCCACCCGCTGCTGCTCGCCGCCGGAAAGCTGGTGGGGCAGGTGGTGCAGGCGGTCGCACAGACCCACCTGGTCCGAGCATCTGCCGGGCAAGCACGCCGGCCTGGTTCCGGCGGGGGCCGATGTACAGGGGCGCTTCCACGTTTTCCTGGGCGGTCATGGTGGGGATCAGATGAAAGGCTTGGAATACCACCCCCACCTTCTCGTTGCGGAAGCGCGCCAGCTTGTTTTCAGACAGCGAGCTGATTTCCACACCCTCCAGGTGCACAGAACCGCCGCGTGGGTCGGTCCATGCCTGCCAGGACGCCCAGCAGGGTCGATTTGCCCGAACCGGATGGGCCGGTCAGCGCCACCCATTCACCGGCTTCAACAGAGAATGAAACACCGCGCAAAATCAAAATTTCGCGCTCGCCCTGGCTCAGGGCGCGGTGTACTTCATTTACCTGGATCATATTGATAGTTTGCATGCTTGCCTCCAGTTTCATTGTGAATGAGGCAAGTATAAATGCCATGCCGGATTACCGTATCAGACCAGGGTCTGAATGTGCCTCATACCGGGGTAGGGAAAGTTGAAATGCGATATTGCTGGATTCGTAAAAAAAACAGGCTCCAATGACGCATCACACGCCAAAGGAGCCTGTTCGTTAAGGTTCCTGATCTCAATGAATGTTGGCCCAGTCGGGATATTCATGGTCAAAGTTGTAGTACACGGTCTGGAAAGGCGCGCGGAAAGCCAACACATCCTGGCCTACCGTCGCCGCGTCTTCGCCATTGACCAGCAACGCGCGCGATAAAGCCCGCGATGGTCGCCATATCCTGCTCGCACATGCCAAGGCGCGTCACTTCGATAGTGCCCATCCGCAGGCCGCTGGGACGGTCCCAATCCTCCGGCCGGTCGCCGGGAACGAGGTTCTTGTTGGTGATGATGTTGGTTTTTGCCAGGCGGTGCGCTACCTCTAAACCGCCGCCGAAGGGCTTGACGCGCGCGATCACCTGGTGCGTCTGGCTGTAGCCGCGCTGTGCGCCCAGCACTTCAATGCCGTTCGCCTCCAGCGCCTTGCCCAGCGCCTGTGAGTTTTTGACAATCTGCGCCATGTAAAACTTCCCAAACTCGATCATTTCCGCCGCAGCGACCGCCAGGGCCGCCACGCGGTTGACCTGGTGAGTGGCGGCGAGGACCGGGAAGATCGTATCCGCCAGCGGGCGGGTAAGGCTCGGATCATTCCACATGATCATCCCGCTCTGCGGTCCGCTGAAGGTTTTACCCGCAGAACCAGTCAGCACCACTGCGCCTTCATTCAATGGGTCCTGGAACTGCCCGCCTGCAATCAGCCCGGCCTGGTGCGCGCCATCGAAGATCAGTTTGCCCCCCCACGGCTCGATGATCCGGCTCATCTCGCGCACTGGCAGTGGGAAAAGGGTCATCGACATGCCCATCACAACCAGTTTGGGCTGGTGCTGGCGCGCGACCTGGGCAAACCGGTCGAGATCCACTTCGAGGGTCTCAGGATTAAAGGGCACATCCACAATATTCAGGCCGCGCATCCCCGCCGGGCCGTCGCTCCGGTTGCTGGAATGCCCGCCAAACGGCTGGGCGGCTGACATGACCGTATCGCCCGGCTGGGCCAGGGCTGTGTAGACCGCCATATTGCCTAACATGCTGCCCATCAGGCGGTGATCGGCGTAGTTGCAGCGGAAGGCAGTCTTCAGCAGCTCCACGCACAGCGCTTCCACCTCATCGATGTACTGCGTCCCGGCAAACCATCGGTTGACACGCCCAATATGCCCCTCGGCGGCGCGGATGCCAATCTCGGAGGAGAGCAGCGAGCGCACCGCTGGGCTGGTGGGTGCTTCGGGGGCCAGCAAGTTGATGCACTGCTCGCCGCGCCAGTGCTCGTTGCGCTTGACGGCATTGATCACTTCCTGCGCCCACTGGCGTGGTGACTCGCTGGCATTCATGATCGCCCTGGCATGGGCGAGTACATCCGCATCATGGACTTCGAACGCTTCAGATTCGGTCGACATCATAAGAACCTCCAGTTCGGAAAATGGGTCGATAGAGATAACGGCTATTTTTGATTGAGAAACGAAACCAAGTGCTGCGCTGCCGCACGCAAGTGTGCTGTCAGCAGATCCGCCGCCTGTTGGGTCTGCCCGAAACGGCAGACATTCAAGATCGCGCGGTGCTCTTGCTGCGAAACGTTCTGGAAATCCATCTGGTTCAGGTAGAGGATCAAGTAGCGGGCTACATTGACGTGCAGGGTGTGGATGGTATCCAGCAGGCGCGGCATCCTGGCGGGGGAATACAGGGTCGCGTGGAAAGCCCAGTTCAGCTCGCTCCATTGGGCAGGGTCCGCTTCCTGATCCAGCGCGGTCAGCAGGGCGTCGGCTTGTTGAAAATTCGCAACGGTCAGGTGAGGAATGGCGCGCTCAAGCACCGCTGTCTCAAGTGCCACGCGCATGACGTAGATTTCGTCCGCCTCTGCTGCTGAAAGGCCCGATACGACCGCACCGCGATTGGGAAAGAAATCCACCAGCCCTTCGGCTTTCAACTGCACCAGCGCCTCGCGGACCGGGATTTTGCTCACCCCAAAACGATCAGCGATCTCATCCTGGCGGAGCGGCTGGCTGCTTTTTATCTCGCCTGTGAGAATCTGCTTGCGCAGCGAGGCGGCGATCGTTTCGGAGATGGTGGAAGAGGCGGGTGTGTTGGTCATAGATAAAATCGTATACGATCCTTTTATAAAGATTACTATCGTATACGATATTTGTCAAGATGAAAGATTGTATAAGTTACCCGCCTCGTTTGCATTTACCCAATCTCCTTTCGATTAGATCATCTTCCTTCTGAATGGTCTCATAGCCTTGTAGTCAATGGTCAAGACTGATCGGCAGAAATCTTCTCTCTTATCCTACAATAATCAGGTCATTGGATGAAATAATTCTCACAGATTACGTAGGGTGCGTGTAGACTCATCATAACGCACCATTATCCGTATATCCAGGTGGTGCGATGGTCGAGCAGTCCACGGATGCTATCGCATTACCTGTCTGACGGCTAATGGTGCGGTGCGAGGACGCACCACACCCTACGAAAGACTGCTTGGCCGGGCGAAGCATTTCACGGACGAACCTATTGGCAGAGATCTTGTCTTTATCGAATATCGTTGGAGCGGTTATCCGTTGCAAATGCTTCTCCCCTACGATTCAATACGCGTGCGTAGGGGCGAAGCAACCACAAGAATGGCAGATATCAGCATTATTTGATAGGTTGCTTCGCCCGGGCTATCAGGATAGCCGAGGTCAAAGGTGCAGGATTGTCCCATTCGCCCCAGAGCAAAACTGGAGGGCAGAGATCGGCGATGCCGCCTTTTTATTCAGACGGATTTTTTGAATTGTACAATTCACCCATCAATGGGGACTGCGGGTGTGCCGGATTGGCGGGCCTGCTCAAAATCGCGCGGCAGCCACACCTCGAAGTGGGTCTCGCCCGGTCGGGTGTTTACCTTGATATCGCCATCATGTTTCTGCACGATCTTGTAGCTGATGTGCAGACCCAGCCCTGAGCCTTTCCCGACCGGTTTGGTGGTGTAGAACGGGCTGAACAGGCGCGCCTGCACTTCCTCCGGGATACCCGGCCCGCTGTCGGCGATATCCACCACCACCCAGGGTTCGCGCCAGGTGGTGCGCAGGGTGATCTGCCCCTTGCCATCCAACGCATCGATGGCGTTGTCGATCAGGTTGGTCCAGAGCTGGTTCAGCTCGCTGCCGTATCCAAGAATGGGGGGAAGGGCCGGGTCAAACTGCTGTTTTATGGTGATTTCTTTTCCCAGTTTGTAGCGCAGGATGGCCAGGGTATTCTCCAGGCTGGCATGAATGTCAACCTCCTGCACAGGGCTCTGGTCGAGATATACATATGACTTCAACGAATTAACGATCCCAGAGATCCGCCCGGCAGCCTGGCCGATCTCTTCCAGCAGGCGGTACATCGAATAGGCTGCCGCGGCCCACTCGAGCAGCACGCTCACCTGCGCAGGTGCGGCTGCGCTGGTGAATGGCTCTAAATCCTGTTTTTCCAAACCGGTGCTGGCCAGCTGCGGCGCCAGGTTCCAGCTGTCCTCCACTCCCATCTCTTCCAGCCAGTCTTCCAGGCGGGCTTCGCGATCGCCTTGCACCAGCGGATCCAGGTCGGTGGGACTTTGTGCCTGCAGCCTGAGGCGTTCTTCCAGCGCCTGCAAATCTGGCGCAGGACTGGCGCCAACATCGGGCTGGTTCAGGCGTGCAGTCAGGCGCTGGTACTCCTGGAAGACTGCTTTCAGCTGTTCTGTGCTGCTCTGCACCGCGGCAGAGGGGTTATTTAACTCGTGCGCCATCCCAGCTGCGAAGGTGCCCAGCTGCGCCATCCTTTCGTTCTGCCGCAGCAGTGACTCGGTGGACTGCAGCCGTCTTGAAAAGGTTTGCAGGATCCGCCGGGCAGCCGATGGGCTGGTGTCGAGCATGTGATTAAAATTGTCCGAACTGATTGCCAGGAGTGTGCTGGCTGTCAGCGCCCGCCCGCTGGCCATGCGCGGAGCCGCCTCCAGGATCGACATCTCGCCGATCACCTCTCCCGAGCGGCGGATACCCAACTGGACGTTCTTTTTATCGGCACTCTTGTAGATCTCGATCTGACCTTCGACGATCACATATGCCCGCCCGCCCATGCTGCCTTCATTGAATAGCATATCCCCCGCGGCAAGATGGACCTCTTCCGCATCCCTGCACAACTGCTCCAGATCCGTATCCGGCAAATTGGCGAAAAGGTCAATTTTTCGTAAAAAAGTAAAGCTGTCGAACATTATGGGTAACCCCCGTAAGGAGTGAATGGTGATCGGTGATTAGTGATTAGTAAAGTGGTACTTTAGCCGCTGGGCTGTCAATCCCCATTCCCTAATACACGATTGCACCAATCACTAATGTACTAATCACTAATGTACTTCTCACTAATTACTACTCACTAATGCACCAATTACTCATTACCCATCCCTACACTTCCACCACCTGGTTCATCCCTGGATACACTACGTTCTCGAAGCCGAGCTCGTGCAATTTGGCAAGCAGAGGGATGGCGCCCTGCTCTTCACCGTGGACCAGGAAAATCTCTTTGAGCGTCTTCCGGCTGGACTGGGCATATTGGATCAACATATCCTGCCCCGCATGCGCCGATAGACCGCCGATGGTGACTACTTCAGCTTGGCGGGTATACTCTTCGCCAAAGATGCGCACATGCTTTTCCTGCTCTGCCAGCCGCCGTCCCAGGGTATTGGGCGCCTGCCAGGAGACGATCATGATCGTGTTGCGGGGATCTTCGATATTGTTCTTGAGATGGTGCAGGATGCGCCCCGTTTCCGCCATGCCGGAGGCAGCGATGATGACCATCGGGCCGTCCATATAGTTGATCGCCTTGGATTCATCCACTGAACGGGTGTATGTCAGGCCCTTGAAGTACAGGGCAGCTTCATGGTTCCTGGTCATGAAATCGTGCGTTTCCTTGTCGAAGTACTCCGGGAACATGCGGAATACATCCGTCACGTTGACCGCCAGCGGGCTGTCGACAAAGACCGGGATGTGTGGGATGATGCCATCCTGAACCATATTGTTGAGATGGTAAACAATTTCCTGCGTGCGCCCCACTGCAAAAGCCGGGATAATGATCTTGCCGCCGCGCCGGATCGTTCGAACGACCACTTCGGAGAATTCCTTGAATGCCTCGTCCGGGTCGCGGTGGATCTTGTCGCCGTAGGTGCATTCCATCAACAAATAATCGGCTTTTTCCGGCATGACCGGGTCGCGGATGATGGGCAGGTGCATGCGCCCGATATCGCCGGAGAACCAGACCCGGGTGGTGTGCGGCTCTCCGGATGCACGGCCGTTTTCGGTGATATCCAGCACGATGGCTGCTGCACCCAGGATGTGACCCGCCTCCACAAAATGCACTTTGACACCACTGACCGGTTCAAACTCATTATCATACTCGCGGCCTTGCAAGAGCTGGATAGCCTGCTCAACATCCGGGAGCGTGTATAACGGCTCGATGGGCGGCTTGCCCTGCTGGATCAATTTCCGGTTCATGTAACCGGCGTCCGCCTCGTGGATATGACCGCTGTCGCGCAGCATGATCTTTGCCAGAGCCACCGTGGCTGGCGTGGCATAGATTGGGCCGTGGAAACCCTTTTTCGCCAGGTTGGGCAGATTACCGGAGTGATCGATATGGGCATGCGAGAGCAGCACTGCATTGACGCTTTCTGGTGCAAAAGGAAAATTCTGGTTGCGGGTGTAGGTCTCGCTGCGTTTGCCCTGGTACAGACCGCAATCTAACAAAAGCCGGCTGCCGTTCACCTCGAGGAGGAACTGCGAGCCGGTTACTGTATGAGCAGCGCCGTCAAAATAAATCTTCATGATTACTCCAGCTTGCGAATGACGTTGAGTATGTCTGTTCCATACTGGTTGTATCGCCAGGGCAGATCACGCAGGGTGATCTGCAGTTGATCGGGGCTGCGCGGTTCTGTGCGGGCGATTTCTTCCATAATGTCGCGCGGCAGAACAATGTCCGATTCGACCCCCAAACGTTGAGCGGTCTCCTTGCGCCAGCAGCGCAGTGCTTCGTGCACGGTAAGGTAGCGCCCATTGGGGTGCGGGCGGCTGGGTCGCTGGGGTGGCTTACTGACCAGCCCTTTTCTGACCGCCGCCAGGATGCCATCCCCATGCATATTGACCTGGCGGTGGTTCATGCCAGGCACCTTTTCAAGTGCATCTTCAGTGAGGGGGGCTTTCCCGGCAATTTCCAGCAAAAGCTGATCCCCCATAACCTTGAAAACAGGTTTTCCCCTGTTTCTGGCAAAATTCTCGCGATAGCGGTACAGCTCAAACAGCACGCCCATGTTCTTCAGCGACAGATCGGCTTTGGCAGCCAGGCGCCAGAAATGCGAAGCTTCGTCTTCCAGAATGCTGGCATGCACCTGGGTGAGCCTTTTAAATCTTCGCGTGCCAGTTGGGAAAGCCCTCGTTCATGGAGGTTCTGGTTCAGCCGCTGGCGCAGATCGATCAGGTAATGCGTATCAAGGCGGGCATAGGCCAGGTGGTCGTCCGGGAGTGGGCGCTGGCCCCAATTGGCCCTTTGAAAGCGTTTATCGAGCGTGATGCCAAACTCGCACTCAAGCATGGCGCCCAGGCCGATTTGCTGGTGCTTCAGGATGCGGGCAGCCAGCATGGTGTCAAAGATATTATTAAACGTGAACCCAAAATCGCGCTTCAGGCAAATAATATCGTATTCGGCAGCGTGAAAAACCTTTTCAATTTCAGAGGAGGCAAAAATCGGTGCGAGCGCAGAAAGATCATCCAATGCCATTGGATCCACCAGATAGTCTTCACAGGTGGTTGAAAACTGGATCAGGCAAACCTGTTCCTGGTAGGCATACAGGCTGTTGGATTCGGTATCCACCGCCAGCATGTCATACTCTTGCAGTGCTTTGATCATCGAGTGCAGTGCACGCGGGTTATCCACCCAAACCAGTTCGCTAGTGATCGTTTTATCCATATATGCCAGATTATAGCCTATTAAATTGCCTTCCCGCAGGTCTGCCGATGGCAGCGCCAGGTTGAACGCATCATAACAGTTATTCAATGAGATAGCCTGTCACCCAGCCCTCTCCCTCTCATCCAGCTGACTTAATTGCAAAGAAGAATTGCCCCTCTCCCAAATTGGGAGAGGGTGCGACAGCGGACTGCCGTCGGGTGAGGGCGCGCCAGCGGACTGGCATTGGGCAAGGCACGAATAAAACTACTGGCATGCTGACTGATTATGCAGCGGAACCCAGCCCCCTCCCAACCTCCCTCAAAATCTCAATGCGGATTTTAGTGGAGGGGAAGACCAGTTTTCTGGCGCGTTCGATCTGTGGCGTGAAGATAGTCATTTTCCCGCACAGGTGAAACCAGAACACCTGCATGGTTCAGGTCATCCCATTTATGCTACACTTAATCAACATCAGGAAATTTCACCAATTACCAATTACCAATTACCAATCAC
Source organism: uncultured Actinomycetes bacterium (assembly GCA_963793655.1). Taxonomy (GTDB): domain Bacteria; phylum Actinomycetota; class Thermoleophilia; order Gaiellales; family Gaiellaceae; genus Gaiella. The sequence goes on along the minus strand of CAWCAV010000004.1, from coordinate 909,415 downwards.
GAATTACCAATTACCAATCACTGATCACCAATCACTGATCACCAATCACCCTTCACACAGGAACCTGACACCCATGAAAACTCGAACCCCCGAACTTGAAGCCCGCTGGAGGCAGCGCTTTAACATCAGCGAGGTGATGTGGACACAGATGGCCAAAAGAAACCCCACCCGCGGCCTGGCTGGCAGCAACCGTTCCGGCGTGCTGCAGCTGTACGCATGGGATGTTCCCAGCGGCGCTCTGCGCCAGCTCACCGATACACCCACAGGCAAGATGCTCGGCTTACTTTCGCCAGACGGCAAGTACGTCTACTACCTCAAAGACGAAGGCAGCAATGAGATAGGCCATTATGTGCGTGTGCCTTTTGAAGGCGGCGCAGAGGAGGATATTACCCCAAACCTTCCGCCGTATGCCTCCCATTCGATCACCCTCAACCGCGACAGCACCCGCCTGCTGATGCTGGCAGCCGGGCAGGAAGGTTTCAAGCTGTATGTCCTGGATCTGAACGAGGATGGCAGCCTGTCCGAGCCGCGCCTGATCCACCAAACCACCGCACTGATGCAGAGCGTTTTCCTGTCGAGGGATGGGCGCATCGCCGCGGCGGTGTCTACTGAATTATCCCGGAAGCTCTATACCAATCTGGTCGCCATCGATGCCGGCAGCGGTCAAAAAATCGCCGACCTGTGGGACGGCGGTGAGACCAGCCTGCACGCCAGCACATTCTCCCCGCTCGCAGGCGATGCACGCCTGCTGGCGACCACCAACCGCAGCGGTTTTGATCGCCCGCTGCTGTGGAACCCCCAGACCGGTGAGCGCCGTGATTTCGAATTTACCAACCTGGAAGGCGATGTGACCCCCTACGACTGGTCGCCGGATGGACGGTACCTGCTGTTGGAGAACACCCACCAGGCCCGCCAGCAGCTGTATCTATATGACCTCGAGCAGGAGACACTGCTCAAACTCGATCATCCGTCCGGTACCTTCTTCTCATTTGCTGGTGTGGGTACCTACTTTACCGATACAGATGAGATCATCACCAGCTGGCAGGATGCCGCCCACCCAACCCAGGTAATCGCACTGGACAAGTTGACAGGCAGGCTCACCCGCACAGTGATGCCCGGCGCAGATGTGCCTACAGGGCGGCCCTGGCGCTCGGTGTCCTTCCCTTCCAGCGATGAAACCATGATCCAGGCCTGGCTGGCTCTGCCCGAAGGCGAAGGACCTTTCCCCACCATCTTGCAAACCCACGGCGGCCCCACCGGTGTGGAAACCGAGAGCTTCGACGCCCAGGCGCAAACCTGGCTTGATCACGGTTTCGCTTATCTTACCGTCAACTACCGCGGCTCGACCACCTTTGGGAAAGATTTTCAGAACCAGATCGTCGGCGACCTGGGTCATTGGGAAGTGGAGGATGTGGAGGCGGGGGTCAAATGGCTGGTTGAAAACGGTATCGCCGACCCCAGGAGGATTCTCAAAACTGGCTGGTCATACGGCGGCTATATGACGCTGCTGTGCCTGGGAAAACTGCCCGGGTATTTCGCCGGCGGTATGGCGGGCATTGCCATTGCGGACTGGGGTTTGATGTATGAAGACCAGGCCCCAACCTTGCGCGGCTACCAGGTGGCCCTGTTTGGCGGGCCCCCGGAAACGAAGGCCGAGCAGTACCGCAAAAGCTCACCCATTACCTATGCGGAGAATGTGAGCGCACCGGTGCTGATCATCCAGGGCAGTAATGACACGCGCTGCCCCGTCCGGCAGATGCAGGCTTACCTGCAGAAAATGGAAAGCCTTGGCAAGGATGTGCGTATTCAGTGGTTCGAAGCCGGGCACGGCTCGATGAAAAACGATGAGAAGATCAAGCACATGCAGTTGATGCTGGATTTTGCTTACGAGGTACTGGGAAAGTAGAAGCGAGTGATTCTGATAATTTCATAAGGCAGGCGGTCCCATGCGCATCCCTCTTGACCGATCCAGTTCTGTGCCTCTTTATATCCAGGTCGCCGATTTCATTGAAGAACAGGTCCGTTCTGATGGCTTAAAATCGGGCACAAAACTCCCGTCCAACCGTGAGCTGGCTTTTGCATTGGGCGTCAGCCGGACGGTTGTAGTTGAGGCATACTCTGAACTCATATCAAAGGGGATTGCAGTTGGAAAACACGGCAGCGGAACGTATATCAGGACTTCCATTCAAATCACCGGCCACCCTTCAGGCGCAGCCTCACCCATAAACGACCAGGCTCCCTGGGTAGTCGAATTACTCAAAACCAGCAGTTTCACCCGTGAGCAGGAATTGGAGGCGCTGCTGAAATTAACATCAACGCCAGGTATGATCTCGTTTGCAGAACAAAGCAGTCCGGATTTGCTCTGGCCGATCGCTGATTTTCAGAGAGCATTCAAAAAGGTATTCCAGGCTGATGGCCTGGAAGCAGTCAATCAAAGCACCAACAACATCAACTTTCCTCCATTTTGCGATACGATTTCACAAATCCTGGCCAGCGATGGCATATCCGCTCAACCTGAAAATATCCTGATCACATCCGGCTCGCAGCAGGGCTTGAGCCTGGTTTCCCAAATATTCCTGCGCCCTGGTGATACAGTCCTGTTGGAAACGCCGACCTATTATTTTGCTGTCAATTTATTTGAGGCAATGGGTGTGAAAATGATCGGAATCCCAATGGATAGGGATGGAATGATCATGGAGGATGTGGAAGACGCGCTGGTCCGGTTCCATCCCAGGTTGATTTTCACGATGCCCACATTTCACCATCCCACCGGTATCTGCATGAGCAGTGAACGCCGGAGAAAGCTGGTTGCCCTTTCAACCCAATATAATGTACCCATCCTGGAGGATGATTTTATTGGCAACATTCGCCTGGAAGGCAGGGCAGAGCCAGCTTTGAAAGCGCTCGACACACATGGGAACGTGATTTACATGGGGACATTTTCCAAGATCCTCATGCCGGGTTTACGATTGGGGTACCTGGTGGCGGATAAAATGGTTTATAACTTGATCCGTTCTCAAAAAATATTGTCGGATCTGGGTACCTCCGTGCTTTTGCAGCAGGTTTTAAATGAATTTATCACGGTGGGTCAATACCAGACGCATCTTCGTAGAATCCGGCAGGAATACCGCCGCCGGCGGGATATGATGCTCAAATCACTGGAGCAGTTTTTGCCCAAAGAAAGCTCGTGGATACCACCCAAGGGTGGTCGTTACATCTGGCTCAGGCTTCCGTACCGGCTCTCCTCCGATGCTTTGTTCCCTTTTGCATTAGAAGCAGGTGTCTCTTTCATTCCAGGCAGGTTTTTCTTTCCTGACCAGGGAGACAGTTCCTATTTACAGCTAAATTTTGCGACCAATCCCTCGGAGACAAACCGGGAGGGAATTAAACGGTTAGGGCGTGCCGTCGCCAGGCTGCGTCAGAGCGTAATATAGGCGCCTTCTCCAAATATTTGGATCCACACACTGATTTCACAATGTACCCCCTGTTTTTCCAAAAACCTCAGCATCCATTCGCCTAATTCTGTGGCCAGTGCTTTCGAGATCCTCACCCGCTTTCCTTCCGGATCATGATTAAAGGATACTTCCATGTCAACGTCTTTGCGGTTAATGGCCCAGGTAGTTTGCGGTCTTACCTCGACAGTTACCTGCTGTGGATCTTTTTCTAAATACTTCGCAACAATCAGGGCAAGCCCATCTGAGGCAGAAAAAATTAAATCTCCAGAAACGACAATAGAATTAAAAATCATAGAAATGTGCGGCATGGGAATCTCCTTTGAATAATTATGTCATGCGAGGGTCGAGGGCATCCCTGACACCGTCGCCGATAAAGTTGAATGCCAGTACAACAGACATCATTGCCAGACCTGGGAAGGTGGTGAGCCACCAGTTATAGAATTTTAACCGGCCAGTGGAAATCATTGCTCCCCATTCCGGGGTGGGTGGTACAACACCTAATCCGATAAAACTCAGCGCTGCGATGAACAGAATGATTGTGCCTGTATCCAATGAGGCTTTTGTTAAGATAGGCATATATGCATTGCTCAGGATATGCCGAAAGAGTATCCTTTGCCTGGGAACGCCTACCACTATTGCAGCGGTGATGTATTCAGAATTCTTTACACTGAGGACCTGCCCTCTCATTAAGCGTGTAAAGGCAGGCCATTCAACCAGGACCATTGCCAGGACGGCATTCAACAATCCGGGTCCCATAAAAGCCGTGATTGCCAAGGCAAGTACAATCGGTGGAAAAGCAAGAATTAAATCCACCAGGCGCATGATAAGAGTATCGGCAACACTTCCATAGTATCCGGCGAACAGGCCTGCGACTGAGCCAACGATGGCGGCTGCCGATATGATAACCAAACCGATCAGCAACGAGATGCGGGAGCCATAAATAATCCTGCTGAACACATCGCGGCCCAATTCATCGGTACCAAACCAATGACTTGTGGTTGGGGCTTGCAGCCTGTTCGGCAGTTCCTGTTCAATGGGATCATAGGGTGCGAGGATACCGGCAAATAATGCGATTAGTATCCAGATGCCAATCGTGACGAATCCAGTAATGGCCAGCGGGTTGCGTAAGATGGATCGCAGCCTTCTTACCCAGGGATCCTCGGATTTTCTCAAGATAGTAAGGCTTTCCTTCTTATCTGCCATAGCTAAACCTCCCGGATTTTGGGATCGATAAATGCGTATAGGAGATCTACAACCAGATTCGCCAGCATATACAAAATCGCGATAATCAATGTAGTCCCCATTAAGCCAGGATAATCAAGGGAAGTAGAGGTCATAACGGCATAATGACCAATGCCCGGCCAGGAAAAAATTGTCTCGGTCATGATTGCGCCTGTCATTAAGTTTGCGAAACTCAAACCCAGGACAGTGACCAACGGGATCAGTGCATTTCTTAAAGCATGCCGGATGACTACCACCCTTTCTTTCAATCCTTTTGCCCTGGCTGTACGGATGTAGTCCATTTGAAGAGATTCCAGAAGCGAAGAGCGTGTGATGCGCATAATCAATGCAAGGGTGAACCCTCCCAATATGATCGAAGGAAGGATCAAATGATGGAGGGCATTCCAAAAGCTCGGAATATCCCCTGCCAGTAATGTATCTACCAGGAACAGCCTTGTAATGGGATTAGGTGAAGTCAGTGAGGAATCGAACTCTTCCCGGCCCTGGAAAAAACCCTAATTTGTAATTTAACAGGTAAAGAACCAGCAGACCCGACCAAAAAGGGGGAACGGAAGCCCCCAGGATTGCGACCACACGGCAGACCTGATCGATTAAATCGCCCGGGTTTCAAAGCGCTGCAATCCCCAATGGCAGGCCAATCACACTTGCGAATAGAAAAGCAAAGCTCCCCAATTCTTATGGTCGCCGGGAAATAATACAGGATATCCTCTAAAACTGGCTTTTTGTCTTAAACGATACACCCATATCGCCTTTTGTCAGGTTGGTAAGGTAGGCAAGATACTGTTCAAACGGCGATTTATTGAGACCCCATTTCTCTCGGGCTGCCTCAACTGCAGCGGGGTCTTTTAAGGCTTTTTCCGGAAGGATCACCGTAATGGGGTCGATAGGTACCAGACGTGAAATGGCAAACAATGCCATCGTAATCGCAATGGTCAATGGGATAATCAGTAATACTCTTCGAGCCAAAAAGGCGAAAATATTCACTTTTTACCTTATAACCTGAAATTATTTCCTCAAGAGGATGGAAATGCCAATGAGGGTTGGGAAGATTTTTTCAAATCCTGAATATATGTCGACCTGAGATTGGGAGAGAGTGTAATTTTACACTCTCTCCCGTCTTTGACCCAGAGGTTCTACTGCTTCATGATCTTTGATAGGTCAACGAACCGGCCTGGCAAATAAATGATGTTTGTTACTGCTTTGGTATGCGCCAGCACAAGCTGTTTTTGATACAGCTGTGTAAAGGCCATGTAGTCGTTGAAGATATCAGTGATCTGTTGGACCATCTCGGCGCGTTTGGCGGGATCAAATTCGGTATGGAGTTGGTCGCATAATGGGGTTGCTTCCGGCATGTCGGCGTTTAAATACTTACCAATAACGACATCCTTGTAGCAGAAAATATCCGTCAGTTGGGTTGGATCCGGTGTGTCCGGACCCGAGCTGCCGACGAAAAATGGTGCTTCGCCTGCTCTCGTCAGGGAGAGGTAGACAGAGGTTTCGGTTGGCATTAATTCAACTGTAATGCCCACCTCTGCCAGGTCGCTTTGGATGGCTGCAGCTACAACAGCAGTGGTGGCGTTCGTCGAACTATAATAGAACTGAACGGTAAACCCATCCTCATAACCAGCCTCTTTTAGCAGTTGTTTTGCAAGCTCCACATCGCGTGGTTTGATATCCTCCGGATTAACCCCGAACTCTCCGACTGAGATGATGCTCGGTGCACGGGTGGCGTACCCCTTGAAGAGTGAATTGATGATCGCATCTTTATTCACAGCCGCAACAATAGCCTGCCGTACAAGTTTGTTCGACAGGGGTTCAGAAATTGTTGGGCTGGTGTTCATGGCAAGATATGTTGTGACCACATCCTGGGCAGTGGTGAGCGCAAGGTTTGCGTCTGCCTGGACAGCATCAATCAAATCGAGATCAAGCTGCCAAACGAGATCCGCGTCACCAGTTTGCAGCATTTGAACGGACAGGGTGGGGTCTTCGACATGCTTGACAAGAAACCGGCTCAGGTTAGGTGTCCCACCCCACCAATTGGGATTGGCTTCGAAGACAATTTCGGCATTCGGCTCCCATTTGGTTTAAGACGTAAGGGCCTGACCCCGGTGAATTCTGGTCAAACCAGGCTTTCGCAGTATCGGATGCCGCAGGGTCATCGCTGCCGCCGTTGGCAACAACAGCCGCTTTTTCGACGATCCCAAACCCGGATGTTGAAAGTAGGATCAGGAAGGCGGCATCGGGCTTTACGGTTGTGATCTGCACTGTAAGGTCATCGACGACGGTGACCGATTTGACGGGAGCAAGATAACTGCCATAGCAGGTGGCAGGATCTTTGCGATCACGGTCGAAAGTGAATTTCACATCTTCTGCCGTGACGGGATTGCCGGAAGCAAATTTTGCATCCGGAAACAGATGGAATGTATAGGTTCGTAAATCTTCAGAGATCTCCCAACTCTGCGCGAGATAAGGTACAACCTTACTAAAATCATTCGGATCCAGGTTCACCAATGTCTCATAAATGAGAGAGAAAAGCATGCTGGGGATCTGTTCGCACATCACTTGTGGATCAAATGTGATTACCGAAGTTATATCTGCAGCCATGATCAGTGTTTGGGCTGCTTCTACAGGGGCGTTGGAAACTTCCTGTGCAACAGCCGTCGGTGCAACCTCTTCTACAATGGGCTCCGCTTTAGGGCTGCACGCTGAGAATACCAACATGCCTACGACCAGGACACTCAGGATAAAAAACAGTTTATTCATTTCTCCAATTCTCCAAATTTTCCCTTTTAGATTTTACATTACAACTGAATTGTCAAAATTCTTGATATCTACCTCCTGTTCGCGTGAAACTATAAATAAAGAAAAATCTCGCGATTTCAGATAAAGAAGAATTTATGCCAATATAGAAACAAACAGGGATTTGTCTGTTAATAACGAAAAGGGTTGCTATTCAGTTTTTGGAAATGATGAAGTTATTAAATCGAATTTTTGCGGTGTCATCTAATAATAGGTCAAAATTATCCGTGATTTAATAGCCACTTTGTATCAATATTATTTTTAAAGTGGATACCACCCCCTGTTATTGACCCGCACAATTAGGAAGTAGCACTGGTCGTTCACACAGCAGAGCAGGCTTATTGATAAACAGGTTTCTTAAAGCAGCTCTGCGATTAAGCTTCTTGTGCTCCAACAGCAGTGCGATGGTCTTCTCGATCCTCTGCTGGCGGGTTTCGGCTCGTTTGGCATCGTTGATCCACAGCACAAATTCACGCTGGCGCGAGAAAGACAACGTTTCAAAGAACTCTTGAGCACCAGGGTTCTGCGCAAACCCGCTCTGGAGCTCTTCAGGTAACTCCAACTGGCGCGGCTCTTCATCCCGTTCAACCGTCACATGCACCGTGTCGCCCGGCTGCTTGCCGATCTGTTGGCGGATGGCTTTGACGATGATCAACACATGGCAGCCGGTACCCATATTGGCGAGCGAGCCGCGGTACTCCACACCGTCAAAGGTGGCTTTTACCTTGACCCAGCCGGGTTCCGTATAGTTCCGGAACATCAAATGGGAAATTGATATATGCGCCGAACACCTTCATTGTCGATAATCTCTGCCTCAAATTCCAGTTTGCCCGGGTTATTCATGATCTGTTTCCCTGGTCCTTTCGATCGCTGATCCATTTGTTGAGAGGTTCGCCGCCAGATCACGGTTTGGCGGTTTAGGTGGGTTTGGTCATACAGCCAGGCAATTGCGCCGGTCAGCCTGAAGCAATTATATAGAGGTTTGCAAAAGAAAACAGAACAAATGCCGGTGAATTTACCCCCTGGCACGTAGGTTTGCCAGAAATGGGTGGAAGCTGGTGTATGCGAGGACATTTCGGGGCGATGGATCAGGGAAGGCACGGGAAAATTCATTTCGATTTTGGACATAGCTCGATGGCAGGGCGAAGCATTTCACGGCCAAACTTACCGGTAGAGCGCTTGTCTTTATCGATGATACTTGAATCAGGTGATCGATGGAAATGCTTGGCCCCGCACTTGAATATACGTGCGGATGGGGATTTATGCAGGTGATATAGGGTTAGGGCGACCGGCCGGTCGCCTATTAGGAGGTACGGATGACGTCACCCTTAGGGAAGATCTATCCCGTTTAGGCCTTACTGAAGCATTAGTAGTTGATAACTCCTGGAGGTGTTTTCTAAACGCTGATCAAGCCCCGCCGCATGCCGGCATTGACCGCCTCGGTCCGGCTCGAAACACCCAGCTTGGCATAAATGGAGGTCAGGTGAAACTTGACGGTATGTTCGCTGATACCCAGTTGGAGAGCAACCTGTTTGTTGGCCATGCCCTGGGCCATCTGCTGCAGCACTTCCAGCTCACGGTTGGTCAGCGGTTCCACCAGTTCACCCAGTTCAAAGCTGGCGTTCTGGCGGGAAACCAGCAGGTCTTCCATCAACCCGGGGCTGCCTGCCAGCAAACCGCCGGCGGCTGCCTGCAGCGCACCGGACAGCTCCAGCTCTGAAAATTCTTCCGGCAGCAGCCCCCAACCTGGCAGCCGGCTGCCGGCCAGATCGTGAATTTCGTCCTCGCTGCTGGTGATCAGGACCAGCGGCATATCCCTGGCGATCAGCAGCTGCAGATCGCCAGGCTTAAGCCCGCCAGCCAGCACGACGTCGGTTTTCGAAAGAGCGGATGCATCCAGCTCCTGCGGGGCGGCGGCTAGCGCGGATATGGAGATATCCGGGTTTGCCGCCAGCAGGCTGCGCAAGCCTGTCCGCAGGGCAGTGGACGGTGCAAACAGCAGCACCCGTATCAGACGGTTACTTCGTTCGGCGCTTTCTTCCATTCCAGATCTTTCAATGTAAACTGGTTCTCAGCGATAAAGTCGTGAATGGTGGTGATGGGGATGGCCACACTCTGGTCGCCACCCACGATCATGTTATTGATGCCGACCATATCCCCGCTGGCTGTTACCAATGGGCCGCCGGAATTGCCCGGCGCCAGCGCCAGATCGGTGCGCAGCAAGGTAAGGCTGCGGCGTTTGCGTGTCTGGGCTGTGATCAGCGCACTGACAATGCCGCTGGTGACCATATTGCGCTGCCCCCACGGATGTCCAAACGCAAAGACCAGTTCGCCGATGCGCGGCAGCCGGCGCCCATGCCCGATGCTGGTCAGTTTATCGGCGGTAATGCCCAGCAGGGCCAGGTCGATATCGGGGTCGCTGGCCAGCACCTGGGCCGTCAGCTGGCGCCCGTCATTCAACAGTACAATCGGGTTGTGTTTGTCGAGCACATGGTGATTGGTCAGCACCAACCCATTTTGCTGCCAGATGACGCCAGCACCGGTGCGCGCACCACCGCTGAGCACCACCACCAGGGCATCCTGGATGCGCTTGACCAGCTCATCCAGATTTGTATTCAGTAGCTTGAGTATCGGTAAACCTTTCATTTTCTTCTATTACCAACAATCCTTCTTTCAGATTTGCCGGAACCAAATGACTGTTTGATCCGGGTATGCAGCCGGGGATTTCATCCCTGGAATTCATCGGATTTCACTCCCGGATTTCACCCCAATCAATTTTCCTTAAATTTGACATTGACCTGGATGAGCTGACCGCCGCGCAGGATCTGCACCTTTTCGCTTTTCCCGACCATGTCGGTGCCCAGGCAGGCGTACAGTTCATCATGATCCGCGATGGGCGTCTCGCCGATGCCTACCAGAATATCGCCCACCATCAACCCTGCATATCCAGCCGGGCTGTTGTACTCCACTCCCACCAGCAGCAGGCCGGTTTTCTGCTCGCGTGCCAGCTGCTGGATGGAGGTTTCGGGCAGCTCTACCGGCTGGCTGCGAACGCCAAGATAGGCCCGTTTGACCTGGCCATGCTGGGCCAGTGTAGCGGCGATGCGCCAGGCCAGCTCGGTTGGGATGGTTAACGCGGCGCCGCGGCCAAGCCCTGATGTGTTCACTCCCACCACGCGCCCGCTGGCATCCACCAGTGGACCACCGGAAAAGCCAGGGTAGGCAATCAAGTCTGGTGCGGATATACCTTTCCAGCACGCCCCCGCTGGCGGTACGTACAGGCCCGCCTATGGCGCTGATCACGCCCAGGCTGGCCTCAAGACCGCTGATGCTCGGCCGCCCCACTGCCAGCACCATCTGGCCAATCAAAGCCGGTTCGGTTGCCGTATCGGCAGGAGATAGAACACTTTGCTCAAGTCTCAGTAAAGCCAGGTCGGTGATGGGATCGCGCCCGGCTAATTTTGCCCGAACCTGCATGATATCGGCAGTATCAACCGAAAGCCCGCTTAGCGCCTGCGTTGATGCAGCAGGCAATACCACGACAATGTCTTCGTCACGCTCGACCACATGGTCGGCTGTTAAGACCAGGTCGGCGGCATATGCAATACCGCTGGCCGGCATGCGTGAGCGGGCATTCACCTGCACCGTCCATTTTCCAGCATTTTCAACTGCATCTGCCATCGCGCTGGACAATTCTTCCAATAAATTTTTCGCCATTTCAAACTCCTCGTTTCAGTATAGGGGATGCCACTGCATCCGCCAAGGTAGGTTATTCCAGTATAGGGATTTTGGTGTACCGGAACATCACCCAAACAGGGAGGTTGATCTGGAAATATGGCTAGGTGGGCTGAGGACAGGGTCGCATTTTATTTCCGGTGCGGTTGGTTGCTTACCGAGCAAGTCCAGCGCAGTAGATCGTCGATAGCTTCCTCCCTATTTTACCGAGGTCTGCCGAGGCAAAATGGGGAGGGCAGGGTCTGTCAGGGGTAGGTTTTTAATGGCCAGGGTTCGGGGAGGAAGCAGCCTGTGGGTACAGGCTGACCCTGGATCAGAGCGGCGGTGATTTGTATCAGCCCCTGTTGGAAAACACTCAACCATCGCGGTGAGTGGGCATATTTTTTGGTTTTCCGAGCGATATGATGGGCGGGCAAATCCTCCAGGCTGCATTCCGGCAGATGGGCCTCGCTCGCTCCGCCCACACTCACCACCCACAAGGTGGCCAGGGCCAGGGCCAGCCAGAAGCGACCCGCCCGCACTGGATCGGTCATACGCGTACGCTGCCACTGCCAGCCATCCCGTTTGAGGTCTTTGAACCCGCCCTCGATCCAGCTGCGCAGGCCATACCAGAAGGCAGAAGCGCTTTCAGGCGGCAGATCGGTCAGGATCACCCACGGCTGGGTAGCGGGTTTTTCCCAACAAGCCAGGAGTGTGCCCTGGATGGAATTGCTGGCAAAGCAGGTCACCCGCCCAGCCCACATCGTTCCAGGCGCCGACAGCAACTGGGAAACAGAGCGGAAGTCAGCTTTTCCCAGCGGTCGATAGGTGCTGGAGCGGTTGATGCGCAGGAAGGGATGCCAGTGGTTGTCCACGATAGCCTGGTATAGCCAGGGGGCATACAACCCCCGGTCGGCCATGACCAGCACCTGCCACTGGGGGGGAATGACCCCTTCCAGCGCACACAACAAGGCCAGCCAGTGCGGCTTCCACGATCCTTTGGCCACCCCCGACAGCACCTGCCAGGCGACCGGGATGGCACAGCCGCGATAGACCACACTGATGGAGAGCACCACAAACACTTTCTTGAGGCTGGTGGCATCCAGGACCAACACCAGACGCTGTTCCCCTTCCTGCCACCACGACAACACCCACTTCAGCAGCGCAGCAAAACTAGCTTGAGCCTGCCAGTCCAGTCGGTGCCGCCCGCGTTTCTTCTGGTGATCCCACAGCCATTCTCGCAATTGTTGGCGCAGGGCAGATTTCTTCTTGTGCAGCAATTCCGCAAGCTGGCTGCTCACCCGGGTCAGACCACAGGTATGGGCCAATACGATGCCAAAGCTCCACAAGGCCAGGACCCTGGCCTGCGGGTAGGACAGATCCGGCAAGTGCCTGATCACCTCCTGGGTCCATTTCTTGAGTTGAGGTATGGTATAAATAATCAGCTCCGATCTTCTGCGAATGGTTTCACAACCTTTATTCTACAGGAAATCGGAGCTCTTTTGTCTGATATATTAAATACCTACCCCTGACAGGAGGGCAGGGTGGGGCTGAGAAGTATGCCCGCTCACACGTTGTCGATAGTAGCAGCGGAACCCAGCCCGCTCACGCCCTCTCCCCTGCCAGCTGGCTTGCTTGCGAAGAAGACTTGCCCCTCTCCCAAATTGGGAGAGGGTAGGGTGAGGGCCTGAGCGACGTCAAGTGCATAATCCGCTCACATACTGAACGGAATTACCCGTGCAGACTCAGAAATCCTCCTCGCCAGAAGAGCATGGCAAGGCTCCTCGCAACAATCCATAGACCGTATTTTAGGGGCAAGAAGCGAGTTCAGATACCCGTACTTTCGACACGAGCGTGCGCCAATCAAAGGCAATGGCATTCGCTAACGTACATCTTTGGCGAGACAGGCGTTAGCCCGGGCGTGGTCCAAAGGATCACCCAATTTAGTACGAATGCACCCGCGCACAGCATAACCGGTTACGGCGCCGACAGGAACCTGGATGCAATCATCACTGCCATGCGCACAACCGGTTCAAGCGTATCCAACGGGACGTATTCATCGGGTTGGTGCACGTTGCCCCGCCCGGGCCCAAAATGCAGGCACGGAATGCCCGCCTCACCGGAGAAGACATTGGCATCGGTGATGCCCTTGCTGTAGGTATACTGAGGGGCTGTGCCCATCACCTGCGGGTAAACCTCATCGAACAGCTTAATGATCGGTTCGCTGCGGTCGAGCATGAAGGATTCATAGGTGGGTGGTTTCAGGGCAATTTCCACCTCGGCGTCCAGATCCAGGCTCTGCACCAGGCGGCGCATATCGTCCACGGCGGCCTGGCTGGTCTCACCGGGCACCAGCATGCGGTTCAGCTCAAAGCGGCAGCGGTCGGGTACCACCACGCTGTAGACCTGGTAACCGCCCTCGATCTTAAGTGTGCAGTAATTGCCCTGCCCGAAATCGGGATGCTGCTTCATTTCCATCTGGTCGAGCGCGGTCAGGATGCGGGCGGCCTGCTCGATGGCGTTGACCCCCATCTGCGGGCGGAAGCCGTGCGCGGCCCGGCCTTTGACCGTGATGTCATACAGGATCTTGCCGCTGATCCCGAGCGGGATGGGCATGCTGGCATCCCCCAGGTAAGGTTCGGTGATCAGCACCGCATCGCATTTCGAAAAATCAGTATCCAAGACTGCCTTTGCCCCGGCGCTGTAGGCTTCTTCATCGATGACTGCCGAGAAAGACAGCTCACCATCGAATGGGCAGCCGGACAGCTTGAACGCCCGCAGAACGGTCATCAGGCAGGCCAGCCCAGCTTTCATATCGCAGGAACCCAGTCCGTACATTCGCCCGTCCCGGATGGTGGGGGTAAAGGGCGGTAATGTCCAGCCTTCACAGACGGGAACCGTATCCATGTGCCCGTTCATATGCAGGCGTTTGCCGGTTTTGGCGCCCTGCAGGCGGGCGTAGACATTCGGGCGGTTTGGCTGCACTTCCGCCAGTTCAACGGGTATGCCCAGTGCGGCCAGCTCGCGGTGAATATAGGCAGCCAGGTCGCCTTCGTTGCGAACGACTGAATTGATGGCGATCATATCTGCCAGGATGCGGGTGGTGTAGGATGTGTCCAGGTGCGAGAGCACGAACTTCTCAGCGTCAGAAGAGGATGGTTGGGTCATGATAGCTCCACGGGAAGACAGGATATGCCTATTGTAGCAAGGTTTTTCCATCACAGGCAGTTCGACAAATGGCTTATCTTCCCGGGTCGACGAATTTCCCATTATGGTATGGAAACTCCCCATACACAACGGCATATCCGGTTGGATACACTGGTATCAGTTTCGCTGCATTAGGGCCAGCGCTCAGCCTTCCAAGGGTTGGGCGCTTGTCCGCCTTGGCGGTTTTGGGTTGGCCCTGATGCAGCGGGGAAGTTGGGATACCGCGTTCAGGGGGCCGGTATCCCTTCTGTTTTTCCAGTCATTTTTCCTCCTGGCACATGATGAGTTAGCGTCATGTTTTCCTCTCTTCTACAAGCGCTATAACCTTAGGACGGGTACTCGGGGTCATTCCCTACAGTACTGCAGGGTCATGTATGTGATCTGCCTTCGTATCTCCTGGCACGATTGCTTTCCTGATCTGCCTGTATAATATGTCCATTCAGATTATCTCCCGAACAGGAACGAATTCCATGCCCGAGATTGTCCTTGAAACCCGGGATCTTACAAAACGCTATGGCTCGCTGTTGGCTGTGGACAGGCTCAACCTGGCTGTTTGGCGTGGTGAGATCTTTGCGCTGCTTGGACCGAACGGAGCGGGGAAGACAACTACGATCCACATGATGGTCGGGCTGCTCAAACCAGACAGCGGACAGGTGTTGATCGAAGGGAGTGTTGTAAACGCATCTTCAGAAAACCGGCATCGTTCAAAAACACGTTCACTGGGGATTTGCCCCCAACAGACTATTCTGTGGGAGAAGCTCACCTGCATCGAGCAGCTTGAGTTTACCGGTGAGATGTACGATGTGCCCCGGAAGCAGGCCCGCAGGCGCGGCGAGGAGCTTCTTGAGGCGCTTGGCCTGGCAGACCAGCGTGATACGCTGGGTGCGGCTTTATCCGGCGGGATGCAGCGCCGTCTCAACCTGGCCCTCGCGCTGATCCACGACCCGGATATCCTGGTGCTGGACGAGCCAGAGGCGGGCCTGGACCCCCAAAGCCGGATACTGGTGCGCGAGTATATCCGCTCGCTGGCGAGCGGCGCAAACAAGGCGGGGCGCACGTAGCACGACGATCATCCTCACCACGCATAATATGGATGAAGCCGAACGACTGGCGCACCGGGTGGCGATTATCGACCATGGAAAGCTGCTGGTGCTGGATACCCCGGATGCCCTCAAACGCAGCCTTGGAAGCGGGGATGTGCTGGAGATCGAGTATACCGGAGGAAATGGGAACCCCGTCCCGCACATCCCGGCTGCCCTGTCTGCGTTGGTGGAAGAGTGCATCCCCTCGGGTCACAGCCTGCTGCTGCGTGCACACCATATGGTGGATAAGCTTCCGGCGGTAATGGACCTGTTGAAACAGTCGGGCGCGCAGGTTGGCGAGGTGAAACTGCGCACCAACACGCTGGAAGATGTTTTCATCGCCCTGACCGGGCGGCGCTTGAGAGAATAAATGCGATTTATCAGTCTTTTCCGCAAACATTTCCGGGAGCAAAAGCGTGACCTGTGGGTGCTGGCGCTGAGCATGGCTTTTGCGCCTGTGTTTGTGTTCATTTATTACCTGTTTACCGGCGGGAGCGGTTCCACACGCTACCCGGTGCTGGTGCTCAATCAAGACCAGCCTGTCAGCATGCCGGACGGCTCCAGCCTGGATGCCGGCACACAGGTCACCAATACCCTCGAAGCCCTGGCTTATGAAACCGGCAGCCCGCTCCTGCGTGTCGTGCCGGTGGAAACCCGCATGCAGGCTGAGCAGCGCCTCAAGGACCGCGCCGCATCGCTTTTGCTGATCATCCCGGAGGATTTTTCTTTTCTGTTGCAGGCCAGCCAAAGCGGGTTGGCAAGTGTCCAACCCAGGGTGACGATCGTGGGCGATCTCACCAACCCGTACTATACTGTGGCTGCCTTGATGGCCTTCGGCGCTGTCGAAAATTTTACACTGGACTATACCGGGCAAACCCGCCCGGTGGAACTGCAGGAAATCGCCCTGGGCGCGTCCGGCGCGCGCAGCGAATTCGAGATGTACGTCCCCGGTCTGTTGATCTTTGCTGTGATTATCCTCATTTTCCAGGCTGCCATGATGGTCGCCCGCGAGATCGAGGGCGGCCGTCTGAAACGCCTGGCCATGACCCATATGAACGCTTTTGAACTGCTGGGCAGCACCAGCGCCTGGCTGGTGCTGGTCGCCATGCTTGAACTGCTGTTAACCTTTGCAGTGGCGGTCTTGTGCGGTTTCCGCAGCCAGGGGCAGTTGTGGCTGGCACTGCTGGTGGGGGTGGTGACCAGCTTTTCGGTGATTGGAGCGGGGCTGATCGTGGCCTGCCTGTCAAAGACCGTTTCACAGGCCTTTGTGATCGCTAACTTCCCGCTGGGGTTTTTCATGTGCCTGACCGGCGCCATTTTCCCGCTGCCGCGCACTGATTTGTTCAGGCTGTTCGGTCATGGGGTGGCGTTTGCAGATCTGCTGCCGCCCACCCATGCCGTGAATGCCCTCAATAAGGTCTTCACGATGGGTGCCGGGTTGGGCGATGTGAGCTTTGAGATCTCCGCGCTAGTGCTGCTATCAGGGATCTATTTTGGGACCGGTGTGTGGCTGTTCCAGCGCATGCATTTGCAGAGGAAGTGATCTGGTGAATAAAGGTTTATGGAGGAAAAGATGTCTCAACCAAAAAAGTTTCCCTGGTTAATTGTGCTGCTGGTCGTTGGTGCGCTGGGCATCCTGTGCATCGGCGTGCTGGTTGTTGGAGGCGGGGCGATTTTCCTGTTCTCGCAGCGATCGGCTTCCGTTTACCCGACAGGGGAGATGGCCGTCGAACCGGTGCAAGAGCAGCAGCTGTCCAGTACTTCAACATCGATACAGCAACCGTCGAGTGCTGCACTGTCGACGCTGCAGCCTACCGTGGCAGCGCCGCTCGAGTAATTCAACCCCAACCAACGTGCCGGCTGCCCCGCTGGCTGAACTGACCGGCGACCAGCAACTGGAGGATCACCTGCTTTTCGACGATTTCTCCTCCCCTGCGCTGGGTTGGCCAGTTTACGATGATGGCAACATCCTCCTGGCCTATGAGGATCAGGCTTACCGGTTCCAGATCACACAACCCGATTACTTTGACTGGGCTTATTTTCCAGTCGAATTTATTCCCTATGAAATTCTTTCGATGCGCAGGGACCTGCCGGGGAGCAGGACGGGACGTTTGGTGTCTTTTGCCAGTACCAGGATGCGGAAAACTACTATTTTGTGGAAATCGACCTGGCAGATAACACATACCAGATCGGGCAAAACCGGGATGGGGAATTTATCTCCCTGACTGGGGCGGAAACTGCCGGGGATTCGTGGCAGCTATCCAGCGCGCTGAGCGCCGCACCCACGGATGTGAACCGGATCAGTATCAGCTGTTACCTGGACTTCATCACACTCTTCATCAACGATGAATGGCAAACCGAGGTGAGCATCTCACAGCCGCTCGAACAGCCAGGCGCAGCAGCTTTCTTTGTATATACCTATAATGATGCAAATGAGGATGGCTACCAGGTAATCTTTGACAATGTTGAGGCTTACCAGCCTGTGCAGTGATAGAATTCAACTTTCCTTAATAATCATTCGTCAGAACCGTCTCGCTGGGTGATAAGCAGCTCATCGGGATTGACAGGCGCTGCCGGATGCACTCGTAACCGGCTAAAAAATAGACTTATCCATCTTGGCAATCAGGAGATCCGTATTGGAAACATCAAGAGTATTTGAACAATCTCTGCAGGAAATGGAGCAGGTGCTCAATCAGGAGCATCTGGGTTACCTCGGGCTCGCGTTGGATGGGCAGCCTTACGTCGTCCCCTTGAACTATGTATATGCCAGCGGCAGGATCCTGTTTCACGGCGCGCTGGAGGGAAAGAAACTGGATTATATTCGTGCCAACCCACAGGTTTGCTTCACGGTCGGGCGCCAGTTTGGCGAGGTCATCCCGCACCAGAAGGGAGCTGTCTGTCACATCGACAACGACAGCGTGATCTGTTATGGGATTGCCCGGATCATCGAAGATGTGAATGAGCGGCAGGAGACTCTGAACTCTTTCCTCCACCACCTGCTGCCCGAGCGTGAGGAGATTACCCTTGAGGATGTAGCCACCTGTTCTGCAGTCGAGATCCAGGTGATGGAGATGACAGGCCGGGAAGAGCGCGGCGGCAAATGCATTTACCGGAGGCAGATCTTCGGCTAAGGAGCCATTCTTCGCTGTATACCGGGTGCATTTTTTGGGGCCAGGTTCATCGCAGAAGATAGCCGATAGTAGCCCTCTCCCTGCAAGCTGACCTGCTTGCGAAGGAGACTTTCCCCTCTCCCAATTTGGGAAGGAGGGCGCGGCAACGTCAGTCCGCTGACGAGACTGCCGTCGGGTGAGGGCTTGAGAACGTGGTAGTATCCATACACTGGTCAGGCGTGCATCTGGCCTACGTTCTACTCCCGCAAACAAAAAATCCTTTTCTTTAGAAAAGGATTTTTTATGGCGGGGAGGGAGGGATTCGAACCCTCGGCTGAGTTTAAAGCCCAGCACTCACTTAGCAGGCGAGCCCAATCGGCCTCTCTGGCACCTCCCCGGGTGCACATATCATGCGGGGGCAATTATATCATCTATCGGATGATTTCATCCGTTTGAAGCAATAAATCTGGCGGAGGGAGAGGGATTCGAACCCCCGGTGGGTTGCCCCACACCTGTTTTCAAGACAGGCACCATAGGCCGCTCGGTCATCCCTCCATCGGTTATGCTGCACTGGATGACAACCGATTTTATCATATTCACAGGCTCAGGACAAGAATTTTTTTTCTACAAAAAGGTATACTTTTATTATGCTAAACAAGATCAGGCATTTCCTCATAGGCCCTCCTTTACCGACCCAGAAAATGGGTGAAAAGCGGCTGGATAATATCCGGGCTCTGGCTGCTTTCTCGCCAGATGCGCTCTCTTCCATCGCGTATGCAAACCAGGAGATTTACCTCGGGCTGCTGGTGGCCGGCAGTGCGGGTCTTTCCCTGGCATTTCCAATCGGATTGGTTATTGTCGGTCTGCTGGTGATTGTGGCGCTGTCCTATTTTCAGACGATTCAGGCATATCCCTCTGGTGGTGGGTCTTATGTGGTTGCCAAGGAAAATCTCGGCACCCGCATGGGTCTCGTGGCTGCTGCAGCCTTGCTGCTTGATTATTTGCTTACGGCAGCGGTAAGCCTTACGGCAGGTGTGGAGGCAATTGCATCTGCATTCCCCGATCTTGCGCCTTATCGGATAATCATTTCTTTGCTACTGCTGGCTGCCATTACCATTGCCAACCTGCGCGGTTTACGGGAAACCGGGACGTTGATGTCCATTCCTGTTTACCTGTTTCTGTTTACTTACCTGCCGATGCTGGGGTATGGATTGTTCAAGCTGCTGACCGAGGGAGGCACCCCGCTTGCCGTTACCGCTCCATCTGCGTTGCAGCCGATTACTTTATTTCTGATTTTGCATACGTTCGCGACCGGCAGCACCGCACTCACCGGGGTTGAAGCCATCAGCAATGGTGTTCCAGTATTCAAAAGCCCTGAATCCAAAAATGCCGGCAAAACGATGATTGTCATGGCCATTTTGATGTCGGTCCTGTTTATCGGAAGCATTGGTTTGACACAAGCTTTGGGGATCGTGGCCGAGTCACATGAAACCATCCTGTCAGCGCTTTCCCGGCGTTTGTTGGGAACCGGTGCGGCTTATTATTTGATCCAAATCAGCACAATGTTGATCCTGGCAGTCGCTGCAAATACCAGTTTTGCAGGGTTTCCACGGCTGGCTGCCATCCTTGCGAAGGATGGTTTTCTTCCGCGGCAGCTTACAGGTTTAGGCGACCGTCTTGTGTTCGCAAATGGTATTGCATTACTTTCTATTGCTACAGCTGCACTCATCCTGATATTCGGCGGGGAGAGCCATGCCTTAATCCCGTTGTTTGCGGTGGGGGTATTTCTTGCTTTTACCTTATCGCAGGCTGGAATGGTGGTCCATTGGTGGCGTGAACGCGGCAAAGCCTGGTTGCCAAAACTGGTGGCTAACGGAGCTGGGGCGCTGGCAACGCTGGTTACCCTGGTCGTGGTTGGGTATAGCAAATTCCTGGAAGGCGCCTGGATCACCATTTTCTTGATGATCTTCCTCGTAATTTTGTTTCTGCAAATCCGCTCCCATTATCAAGGGATTGCGAGGGAACTATCGATGACGGGAATGCCGCCTGTCTTGAAGACCACGACCCAAACCCAGGGTTGTGATCCCTATTTCCGGCGTTCACCGCGGGATCGTCGAAGCGATGCGGTTTGCTGAAGCGCTGTCAGATAATATCACCGCTGTTTATGTGGAATTGGATCCAGGCAGCACCGATTCTGTACGCGAAAAATGGTCTCGTTGGTGGCCGGATATCCCCCTGGTCGTTGTGCCCTCTACTTACCGTTCCATCATTGGACCTTTCCTTGAATTTCTGGATAAAACGGATGAGGAAAGCCATGATGGCCAAAAGGCAACCGTCATTCTTCCGGAATTTGTTCCCGCAAAATGGTGGCAGGCTCTGCTGCACAACCAGACGGCCTGGTTGTTAAAAGCAGCTTTGCTCTACCAGCGCCGCCCGCATGTAACCCCGCGTGTCATTATCGATGTCCCATATTACCTGAAACACTGATGGGGATGCTTTCACTCGAAGCGGAGCATACACGGGCATCCAGGTCTACCTTTCGACATCATCCTGCGGCTTGAAACGCATGGCTGACCAGGTGTCATCCAGGGCAATCTGGCGAACAGCCCGCCAGCCAAACAGGAGCACAGCCTCCCACAGCCTATCGCGGTTCACATCGGTTTTATGCCCGGAGCTGCCCTTGGGATAGGCGATCCAGAACGGCCCGCCTGGTTTGATCAGGCCGATGGCGGCCCGTGTGAATTCCTGCGTTTCAGCCAGGTTGTTGACAAACAGCAGCACCACGTCTGACGGCTGGGAATCAACCGAACTGGCACTGGCTTTATCAGGCGACACAGGAATGGCAGTTGGCGCAGGGGCGTTGAAGGCTACAGACAGCATGTTTTCCTTCAGCTGCTCGACCAGCCAATCCGCCATGTCTTCCGGTGGGTTTACCAGCACGAGTTTCCAGCCTGGTTTAATCTGCAATTTTTGCGCAAGCGTAGTCGGCATTTTGCTCCTCCCTGGTCTGTAAAATATCCTGCATTAATTTTAACATGCAAACCGGCAATCACTGTGCCTCCCACAAACACTCCTGCCAGCAGCAACCTCGTCTGCCATTTTCAGCCCAACATAAGACTATGCCCTTATACCGGGTGTTATAATCATCCCGTTGGCTTTCATGCCAGAGAGGTGTTACTGGGGGTTATGAGCGGCGTGTTATCCAACCAAATCTAGTATCGTCAGGGAACTGTGCCCGCAGAACATAAAACACCCCCCATGAAGCAGGATACGCTAAAAATTCTCTGGCGCTGCCTAAAATATCTCAAACCATACGGACTTTTAACTTCCGGTGTCTATCTGGCGATGCTGCTGATCAATGCGGTGAATATCGCCACCCCTCAATTTATTCGCTGGATCATCGACCGCGGGATCTTCGGCAACGATCTCAGCATTCTGAATCTTTCTGTCGCGGCGCTGCTTGGGATCACCGTGATCAAGGGCTTTGTGGTCTATTTTCAGGGCAGCTGGACGGAAGCCGCCTCACAAAATGTTGCCTACGATATGCGCAACGAGATCCAGCGCAAGCTGAACCGGCTTTCATTCGCTTTTCACGACCGTATGGAGACAGGGCAGATCCTGTCACGCGCCATCCAGGACGTGGAACGCATCCGCTTTCTCACCGGGCGAGCTTTCCTGCGCATTGTTGAAAGCCTGGTATTGATGATCGGCACTGGGGCGGTCATGATCTGGATGAACCCCAAACTCGGCCTGCTGGTCATGCTGACCCTGCCGCTGATCCTGTACAGCGGCTACTCCTTTGGGCGCAGGTTCCGCCCGCTTTCGGTGGTGATCCAGAACCAGTTGGGCGTGCTCACGGCGCGCGTTGAGCAAAACCTGCACGGCGCTCAGGTGGTAAAGGGCTTTGCCCAGGAAGATGCCGAGATCCGCCGCTTTACAGAACAAAATGAGACCTGGTTCAACCTGTCAGCCCTGGCTGCCAGGCTGCAGGCGGTAAATGTACCGCTGCTGGATCTGATTGCCAACCTGGGCACGGTGCTGATCCTGTGGTATGGCGGCACGCTGGTCTTTCAGAGCCAGCTTACAATGGGAGAACTGGTGGCATTTACCACCTATCTTGCCCAGATGGTTCGTCCCCTGCGTTTGCTGGGCCGCATCATCCCCGCCCTTGCCATCGCCGCTTCCTCGGGAGAACGTATATTCGAGATCCTCGACGACAACGCGGGAGATTCGCGAAAGTGATCCTGCCCTGCCCATGCCCACATCCACCGGGCATGTCCGCTTTGAGAATGTATCTTTTGGGTACGACGAAAACCAGATGGTTGTTGCCGATATCAACCTTGAGGCGCTGCCCGGGCAGGTGATTGCGCTGCTGGGTGCTACCGGGTCTGGCAAGTCGACCATTATCAACCTGATCACCCGGTTTTATGATCCTCAATCCGGCCGCATCACCATCGACGGCATCGATACGCGTGAAATCGTTTTAGATGACCTGCGGCGCCAGACTGGTATTGTGCTGCAGGATACCCGCCTGTTTGCCGCCAGCATCCGTGAGAATATTGCCTTTGGAAAACCTGATGCCAGCGAAACCGATATTGTTATCGGCTGCCCGGGATGCCCAGGCGCATGACTTTATCATGGAAATGGCCGAAGGGTACGATACGCAGGTGGGTGAACGCGGCATGACCCTTTCGGGCGGGCAAAAGCAGCGTATCGCCATCGCACGCACCCTCCTGACCGATCCTCGCATTCTGATCCTCGACGATGCCACCTCCAGTGTGGACACACAGACCGAGCAGTTGATCCAGCTGGCGCTGCTGCGCCTGATGGAGGGCAAGACTACTTTTGTCATTGCTCACCGGCTCAGCACCGTGCGCCGTGCCGATCAGATCCTCCTGCTCGAAAAAGGCTGCATCACTGCCCGGGGTACCCACGCTGAATTGATGCGTTCGTCTGAGCTGTATGCCGAGGTGTACCAGCGGCAGCTGCGCCCGGAAGAGCGCGCCGGGTTGGAGGTGCGGCGATGAGCTTCAACATTACGCCTGAAATTGGCCCTCGCAGCGCCATCCAGGATTTTGGCGTCTCCCCAAAGGAAGCCGGTTTTTTCAACCGCACCGTAGTTGCCAGTATGCTGGCCTTTTTGCGCCCATACAGCCGCCGCATGGTATTTGCGATCCTGCTGATGCTGCTGGTTACTGCCATGACACTGCTGACCCCCTATCTGATAAAGATCGCCATCGACCAGTACATCAGTGTGGGAAACCCGCAGGGCCTGGGGCTGATCATTCTTTTCATTGCGCTTTCCTACGTGGGGCTGTACGGCGCCACGGCCGGGCAGGATTACATTCTCTCCTGGGTCGCCCAGCGGGTGCTGGCGGATCTCCGGCAGGCGCTCTTTAACCACCTGCAAAAGCTGTCGTTGAGCTACCATGACACCCACCTGGTGGGTGTGACGGTTTCCAGGGTGATCAACGATGTGGCTGTCATCAACGATCTGCTCACGCAGGGTCTGATTGCGCTGCTGGGTGATCTGTTGGTATTGAGCGGCATTATCGTGATCATGCTCACACTCAGCCCCAAACTGGCGCTGTTTTCTTTTATTGTGCTTCCGCTCATGGTTTTGGCGACCTACTGGTTCTCGAACAAAGCCCGCGATGCCTTTCGCAGCACACGCCAGCGCATTGCTGCCCTGGTAGGGCGCATGGCTGAGAATATTGCCTCCATCCGCGTGATCAACGCCTTCGTGCAGGAGCGCAAGGTTGAAGAGCGTTTTGAGCAGGTCAACCGCGCCAACCGCGATGTAAATGTGGAGGCGATCCGCCTTTCCTACGTCTTTCTGCCGTCAATCGAGTTCCTGGCTACTCTGGCTGTCGCGATCGTGTTGTGGTTTGGCGGCCGCGAGGTGATGAACGGGGCTGTGACGCTGGGTGTGGTGGTGGCTTTCCTGGCTTACGTGACGCGCTTTTTCCAGCCCGTGCAGGAACTCAGCCGTATGTACACCACCATGCAGTCTGCCATGGCTGGCGGGGAACAGGTGCTGCGCCTGCTCAACACAGAGCCGGATATCCAGGATAACCCGCATGCAGTTGCGATGCCGGAGATCCAGGGCCGCATCGAGTTAAAGGGTGTCAGCTTCCGCTACCGCCCCGAAACACCGCTCGTGCTCAACGATATCAATCTTTGCATCGAACCCGGGCAGGCTGTTGCGCTGGTGGGTCCAACCGGAGCCGGAAAGACAACCATTGCACGCCTGATTGCACGTTTTTACGAGCTGCGCGAAGGCAGCCTGGAAATCGACGGGATGGATGTGCGCTCTGTCACCCAGAATTCACTGCGCAGGCAGATAGGGATTGTTCCACAGGATCCGATCCTGTTCGCCGGTACCATCGAAGAAAATATCTGCTTTGGTTCGCCGGAAGCTTCTCATGCAGCTGTCATGGAAGCCGCAACCCTGGCGTTGGCACATGAATTCATTGAGAAGATGCCGCAGGGTTACCAAACCTGGGTGCAGGAGGGCGGTACCAACCTGTCGGTGGGCCAGCGCCAGCTTCTATGCATCGCCCGGGCTGCCCTTGCAGACCCAAATATCCTGATCCTGGATGAAGCGACAGCCAGTGTCGATACGATTACCGAGGTTATGATCCAGAAGGCACTGGCGCGCCTGCTGAAGGGGCGCACCGCCATCATCATCGCGCACCGCCTCAGCACGATCCGCGATGCGGATGTGATCTGCGTGATCGACGGGGGCCGTATCGTACAGCGCGGCAGCCATGAAGAGCTTCTGCGTCAACCAGGCCGCTACCGTGATCTTTATGAACAGCAGTTTATGGGCTGATAGCGGCTAAACCGTATCGCGTTGGCGTGCCTCGGCAAGGATCTTTTTGCTGCGCAGCAGCAGCCAGCCTGTTTGACCGGCGTTTGCCAAACCAAAAGCAGCCGCGCCAACGAATAATCCAGTGACCCGGCCCCAGGCCACACCTGCTGCCAGTACCGCAATAAATAAGACAAGATATATCGTGACCGATTCGGAGATGGCGCGCGTTTTCCGCCCGTGCAATATGGCTCCCTGGAACCAGCTCTGGTAAACCCCCATGCCGGGCACCAGCAGGAAAAACACCAGTGCACTGCGGGCCATCTGGCTGAGGGCTGGGGGCAAACCGGTTACCTTTTCGAACCATAACCCCGAGAGGGGCGTGAGGAAAACGACAGCCACAATCACCGAAATGATCACGGTCAGTATCCGGGCGAACTTGCGCAGGTTGAAGAAAGAACCCACCCGGTCCAGCAGAGCGACCACTACTTCATTGAAGGCCATCCCAACGCTGCGCGTCAAGAACATCAAATTTAACACCACTCCCCAGGTTGCCAGTGAGTTGATCGCCTGCGGCATGCGGCTTAACGCCGCACTGCCGATGGGGTTTCCCAGAAACTGGAGCAGGGAGGTAAAGATCAAGGGGATATAAAATATTCGGAATTCTTTCCATGTAAACAGCCGCGTGACAGGTGCGTTTCGCACGTCATCCTTTACGATCTTTCGCACGTGCAAACCGGAGTAAATTGCCTCAAAAGTAACACCTGCCGCCTGGGCGATCGTGGCAACAACTGCACCAGGGATCGTTCCGATAGAATATCCCGTAAACAGCAGCGTGGCGATGGTGGTCAACCGGATGACAGTACATTTCATCACCCCGTCAGAATGGCCAAAGCGGATCATGACGCCCTGGTTAAAGCGCCGGTACCCAATAGCCCACGTCCACGGCAGCATGATCATCAGTCCGATCCGGGCAGGCGCAACCAGTTCCTGCGGCACACCCAGGATATTGTTTACCACCACATAATACAGCGGGGTAAACGCCACCAGGAAATGCAGCCCGGTGAAGACACCGCCCAGGATATTCATGGCCTTACGGAGTTTTAGGTAGGAGGGGTAGTCCTTGCTCATGGCCGTCGAGGCTGAAAGCAGCATGATAATGGGGGATTCAATCACCAGCGCCAGCGGAAGGATAATCCCGCCGTAGGCAGCCAGGTTGATTTTGGGGTCAACCAGCCTTGCAATAATCGAGCTGATCAGCGGACCTTCCATGCTCATCATGAGCCAGCTTGCGGCCAGCGGCCACCAGGTCTGGAGGATGCGTTTTAGAGGTACGCCAACCTGTTCACGTTCGGTGGAGAGTGTCGTTTCCATAGACAAGGATTGATTTTACCATCTGCAATGCCATTTGCCTGAGGTAATAATCGCCAATATTCCCATCCCGGTTCCAGGCTGAAAGATTGAACAGCCACCCGCGCCATAAATCGTAAGAATAAGATCAATTCTAAAACGAATACTTGCAAGGGTAATTCCGTTGAAAGACATTTCGCAATGGTACTGAAAAGGCCAAAGGCTTTGTAACTCTGATGACGTCGACTTATGGGCGTAAATCAACCACATTCAGCCGGATACTTCACCAGATAGAATATGCAGCACGCGTCATGCGAGGCGACTCACAGCGCTGCTCGACTGGTTCCGGCTACGCCAGTCAGACTTAGCTCGTGCCTTGCTTAGCCCTCACCCTCTCCCAATTTGGGAGAGGGGCAAGTCTCCCTCGCAAGCAAGCCTGCTGGCAGGGGAGAGGGCGGAAGGGGCCTGCTGCGTGTGATACTCTCAGGACAGGTTGGTGATGAAGATATCCAGCGCAAGGCTGGTGGACATTTCACCGGTTTTCCCGGCAATGTCAATTTGCAGCAGCTCACTGTACAGCTGCAGCAGCCTGGGCATGCTGAAACGGCCTGCCTGATAGGCGAGCTTCTTGGCTACGAAAGGCTGCACCTGCATGATGCGCTGGATCTGATCGACCCCCTTGCTTTCATCCAGCAGCTCGCGCGCCTGGATCAACTGGCGAAACTGCCTGACAATCATGGGGAACAAGCTGTACTCATCCTGATCTTCAAGCAGGCGGTGCAGCAGCTCCAGGGATTTTTTCGAATTACCCTGGGCGATGGCATCCACCATGTCGAAAATACTGGTTTCGGCGCGAAAAGCAGTCAGTTCCTGAACATCCTTTACGGATACCGGCCGCTCAAAATTTACGTAGGTGAGCAGCTTGCGCACTTCCTGTGCTGCGAGGCGGGTATTATTTTCCACCAGGCCTGCAAGTTCCTGGGCCGCATCCAGGTCAAACTTGCCGCCCAACTCTCGGGCTTCCGCCTGGACCCAGGCGGGCATTTCACCGGCATTAGGCAGCGCAAACGCCTTGATAAATGCGCGCGGTTTATTTTTCGCGGACCATTCACACAGCCAGTGTTTTTCATGCAGCGTTTCCCATTGCCATGAGCCCTGCTTGAAACGCTGCTGGTCATGGATGATGAGAACAAGGGCTGCGCTGGGCGGCAGCTGCTCCAGAATGCTGCAAAAGCGTTTGTGATGACTCTTTTTCCTTCAGGCGGCTCAACGGGCTGGTCATGATCACCAGGCGGCGCTCGGCCAGGAATGGCATGGTAGCGGCTGCTTTAACAGGTCATTATCAGTAGCGGTCGAGCCGTCCAGCCGGGTGGTGTTCATATCAGCGGTGACGGGGTCGCCCAACAGGGCAAACAGTTTTTCCACTGCCTGGTTGATGGCCAGTTCGTCGTCACCATGAAAAATATAAACAACAGGTTTTTCTTCCAAATTTTCCTTTTACGGATCCAACCAACCCATCCTGCCGTGCCTAGAAAATGCCCGATTTATCAGACCTGCTTTGCAAGACCTACAAAGTCAGCCCAGCATTTCCGGTTAATTATAAACTTGTTCTTTGTTTTACTGATCGTTGGGTCACCCCTGCGCACAGATCCCCGAAAATCAATCGCCATACCTGGGAGGTATGGCGGTTATCAGGGGAGATAGGGTCGTGTCAGTTATAAATCCAGATCATGTGGTCACCGGCGGGATTTCATCTTTCAGGAGAATGGTATTGTCGGTGGCTGCCATAAAGAGAATGATATTTCTGTAAAACGGCAGGGCTTTGTGGTCCTGGTTGCTGATATTTTGCTCGTTGTACGAACGCATCCGTGTGGATATTCTGCTGAGCTCTTCCTGGATTTCTAAAACCTGGTCCGGGGTCAATTGGCAGCCGAAGTCGAATAAGAAATCATCTACGGCCAGGGGACCGCGTTTTGCTTTCATGATCTTTTCGCACGAGACTTCCAGTACATTCAGAAGAAAACGCTCCTTGATCAGGATCAATTTTTCTGAAAATACGCTGTCTTCGGGATGTTGTACGGCATATTCATCCAGTTTGTCAAAACTATAAAAGTGAGCCGTGCCTATGAAATATTTTTCTACAATGCCGTTGACCAGTGCTTCGTTGACAAATTTGGCAAAACCCAATCTCACCAGAACCTGCAAATGGTAATGTGCTTTAGGTCGTGAGATTCCCAGGTCGCGCGCAAGCTGCGCAGATGTTTTTGGGTTCTTGTTAATCTGGGAAACCATCCGGTAGCGGATATTGGATGTCAGCGCATCCATCTGTTCCAGGGTTTCGAGGTAGTAAACCGTATCCATATCAATTTTGTTTTCTGCAACTTCAGTGGTCATTGTAGTCACGTAATACCCGGCTCTTTCAAAACTGTCCTTTAATCATTATTTGCGCTGGCGCTAACTAAGCGGCTTTCTCTTTACGGGTCTTGGGGTCCAAGGCATCACGCATGCCGTTACCGATCAGGTTGACGAACAGCATGGTAAAGAAGATGGCGATACCAGGGT
This sequence comes from uncultured Actinomycetes bacterium, assembly GCA_963793655.1. Lineage (GTDB taxonomy): Bacteria > Actinomycetota > Thermoleophilia > Gaiellales > Gaiellaceae > Gaiella. The sequence goes on along the minus strand of CAWCAV010000004.1, from coordinate 880,083 downwards.
AAATGGACATCCAGGGTGCGATCCGCAGGTATTCACGCCCGTAGTTCAACATGGCTCCCCATTCAGGTGAGGGAGGTTGAGCGCCTAAACCCAGGTAGCTCAGCCCGGCGGTCATCATGATGGCGCCTGCCAGGTCGAGCGTGCCGTAGATCAAAATAGGCGAAATAATGTTGGGGAGGATATGTTTGAACATGATCCTGCCAGCTTTCGCACCAACAACTTTGGCCGCGGTAACGTATTCAAAGTTCTTGGCCTGGATCACCGAGCCGCGCAGCAGGCGTCGAGGTGAAGTTGCCCGCAGTGACAGGCGGCTGCTCGGGTCGCCATCGCCGTAGAGCCTAATTCGAGACCGGCTGCATCGCGGCCGCGCTCATGCGTTCCAGACCACTTCGATCGGCCGGTCGAGGCCGGGAAGCGGCAGGGCGCCGGCCTCGGCCTCGATCGCGTCGCGCGTCCGACGCGAGAGGCGCGCCCAGGCGTCGATCCGCACGGTGTGCTGCGCCCGTCTCCAGGTTCCGCGGATCTCGCCTTCGACGAGGAGCGCGCCTGGCCACACGCGGGACGTCCAGAGCCGCTGCCGCTGATCCGCGCGCGGGACGAGAAGCTCCCGCTCCGCTCCGTCGAGCAGGAAGTAGGCATCGCCGCTCGGCAGCAGGCGCGCGGGCGCGGCGACGCGTCGCGGCGGCGCGCATCGCCGGCTCGTCGTCTGCGAGCAGCCACTCGTCGCCGAGCGGCGATCGGACCGGCAGCAGCGATCCTTCGAGCGAGGCGAATGCGTCGGCCGCCGCGCGCCGCGAGATCCCTGCCCAGCGGGCGAACCCGTCAGCCGTCGCCGGCCCGAAGATGTGGAGGTAGCGTCGAGCGAGCTCGCGGCACGCGTCGGCCGGGTCGATCTCGGCGGCGGCGACCGTCCAGACCGTCGGCGCCCGCGCGCCCTCCCAGCGGATGGCGACCGTGCCCGTCGTCGCGGCGTACCTGATCGCGTTGCCGACGCCGAGCGCGCGCCCAGCCTCGCGGTCGGTCATCCGCGCGCCGTCGAGATGGGCGTGCAGCCGCTCGGCCATGCGCTCGGCCCGAAGCCGGCTCTTGGCGTCGTCGGGAAGCCTCCCGAGCGAGAACAGCGCGAAGTCGCGCTCTGGCGACGACGTACGTGCTGTAGCGAGGGCCCCACAGCTGGGCGAGCGACGGATGCTCCCAGGTCGACGGCTCGACCCCGTCGACCCGCGCGTGCAACGAGAGCAGCGCGGCTCTCGGCATGCTGTCCTGCAGGCCGGCCCACGCCGCCCGCCGCAGCGACTCCGCGCCCATCGGCATTCGCTCGTCGAGCGCGCCGACCCGTCGTCGGAACGCGAGGATCTGCCGCCGTGTGACCCGGAGTCGCGATTGCATCGAGCGCTCCCCGAAAGCGTAGGCGCCGCCGCCCCAGGCTCGCTGCTGTCTCCGGCTATGGAGGCTCAACGGTCGACGCCAACGATCGGGCAGATCCATAGGCGCCGCGATGGTCCGTGCGACGGCCGATTCGTGCAGTCGCGCGAGCATCACGACCGTCTATGTCGAAAGCCACTCTCACGCAGACAATGGCTCAACCATGCTGGTTCGAGCCATTGTCTCATCGGAGGGCGAGGGAAATTGAAGCCTCAAAGAGCTTGCATCCTTGCGAAAAATGACGATTTGCAGGGGTTCTTGTCGTGATGCGCCAATGTGCTCGCCAGTCAGCGGTAGGTGCTGCAGCGTCGACCTCTGCGAGCGGCGTGGCGCGAAGAGCGTAGATCCGCCGCTGTGCTGTGTGTTGGTCAGGTCGGCGCGGCGGACTACAGTTGCGTCGGTGAGGCCGAGGATGAGCGCGAGGTCATCGGCCTTCGCCAGTTGCGCGAAGCCGCGCTTCCTGCCTTTGCATTCGCCGTGGTCGTGTTCGCGGGTTATGCGAGCGGCCGTTCGCCCTGGCATTCGGGCCGCGGCGTTGGCGGCGTCCAGGGCATGGTTGTCGCGGCCCTCGCCGGGGTGACGGGTGCGGTTGTCGTCGGAACTCTGCTGGCTGTGTGGGTCGTCACTCCGGGTGAGGTGAAGGTCGCGAGGCGCCGTCGGCGGCTCGAGGCGGCCGATGTGGACGATCTGCCCGCGTCGGTTGGCGGCGCTGCGATCGCTGCGGTGCTGGTGACGGTGACGGGGTTGGTGGTGTGTGCGGCGTTGTGGCCGTTGCTGGTCGCGAACCGAGCACCCACCTCGCAGGCGACCGACGGGCGGCCGGTAGCGCCATCTCGTACGGCCGACAGGATCGACTCGGGCGCCCGCCACTCCAGCTCCGCAGTCTGGCTCCTCGTCGGAGCGGCAGTCACCCTCGTGGTTTTCGGGCGACTTGCTCTGGTCGGGCGCCGGCGACTCGCGAGGCGGTTGACGGAACCTGCGCCTCCGGACCTGGAGGAGCAGCTGGCCCAGGCGGTCACAGTCTCGTTGAGCGAGCTCGAGTCGATGAAGGACCCGAGGACGGCGATCGAGCACACCTACGTGCGTTTCGAGCGATCCCTCGGCCAGGTCGAGGTGGAACGTCGGAGAGACGAGACGCCGTCCGAGTTCCTCGGCCGGCTCGGGCGTGTCCTCGTCGGGAGCGGCGATTCCGTGTCGGCGTTGACGAGGCTGTTCGAGATCGCGCGCTTCAGCGCCCACCACGTCGGTGAGCAGGATCGCCGCGTAGCAATCGCCTCGCTCCTGGCGATCGAAGCCGAGCTCACGGCCCGCAACCCCACACCGCGGTCGTGACGGCAGTCGTCGCCGCAGGCGTCGACTCGCGGGTCGCGGTCTCGGCCGCGTTCGTGCTCGCGATCTGTCTCGCAGCGGTCGCGATTGGTGTTCTCTACCGGCTGTGCGATCGCAACCCGCCCTCGACGCCGAGGCCGCGTGGGCCGTACGGGGTGCCGCGCATTCGTGCGATCGCGCGGACGCTCGCTGCCGCCGAGATCTCGCAGTTCGAGAGGGACAGGGGGCTGCGGCCGTTGCTCGCGCCGATTGCCGGCTTGCGACTCGCGAGGCGCGGCGTCGTGTTCGAGCGCGATCCGCTGGGCGCGGAAGAACTGCTCGGAACCGACCTGGCCGAGCTGGTGGATCCGCAGCGGCCGCGTTCCTCGGACCGCGCCGGGGGCGGGACGAGCCGGGAGGCGGTCGAGGCGATGATCGGCCGACTGGAGGAGCTGTGACTGCGGTTGTCTCGACAGCCGACGTGGAGCGGCTGGGCGGCGAGATCCTCGACGCCGTCGAGCAGGCGGTCATCGGCAAGCGAGAGGCGGTGGAGCTGGTGTTGTTCGCCCTGCTCGCCGACGGCCACGTGCTGATCGAGGATCTCCCGGGGCTGGGCAAGACCCTGCTCGCCCGCTCCTTCGCGCAGGTGTGCGCGATGGACTTCGCCCGGATCCAGTTCACCCCGGACCTGATCCCGAGCGACATCACCGGGGCCTCGATCTACGACCGCTCCAGCGGCAGCTTCACGTTCGAGCGCGGGCCCGATCTTCACGAACATCCTGCTCGCCGACGAGATCAACCGCGCGCCGGGCAAGACGCAGGCCGCGTTGCTCGAGGCGATGGAGGAGCGGCAGGTGACGCTCGAGAACACGACGCGCCAGCTCGAGCCCCCGTTCCTCGTCCTCGCGACGCAGAACCCGATCGAGTACGAGGGGACGTACCCGCTGCCGGAGGCGCAGCTCGACCGTTTCCTCGTCCGCATCGCGATCGGCTACCCGTCGGAGGACGCGGAGCGCGACATCCTCCTCGAACGCTCCCGTCGACGGCGCGAGCGGATCGAGCTCGAGCCCGTCTGCGACCGGCAGACGCTGCGGGCGATGCAGGCGGCGATCGAGGAGGTGCACGTCGCCCCGCCGCTCGCCGAGTACGCGGTCGCGATCGCGCGCGCGACGAGGGACTCGCCGCAGCTGGCCGTCGGGGCCTCGCCGAGGGGCTCGCTCGCGCTGATGAAGCTGGCCCGCGCCCGCGCCGCGTATCTCGGCCGCGACTTCGTCACGCCGGACGACATCAAGGCGGTGTCGATCCCCGCCCTCGCGCACAGGCTCACGCTGGCGCCGGAGCTCTGGGTGCAGCGGATCGATCCGGCCGAAGCGGTGCGGGCGGCCGTCGCGTCGGTTCCGGTGCCGGTCCTGGACGAATCGTCGTGACGTTCGAGCAGCGCGCCGTCGTCTGGTTCGTCGTCGCTTCGGCTGGGCTCCTCGCCGGCCTCGCGACCGCGCAGCCGGCGCTGGTCGCGGTCGGGGCCGCGTTTCCTGGTTCCGCTGCTCCTCGGGCTCGCGGCGCGGCCGCCTCGGCTGCCCGAAGCGACCGTCCGGGTCTCGGCCGATCGCGTGATCGAGGGCGGGCGGGTCGAGCTCGAGCTGACGCTTGCCGCGTCGGACGCATGCCCCTGGCTCGACGTCGAGCTGCGGCTGCCGGAACGCCTCGATCGGGGCACGGAGCGCCCACGCGGCGCGTGCTCGCGCTCCATGCGGGCGAGACGCGGACGCTCGAGTACTCGATCAACTGCCCTCGCTGGGGCGCCTTCCGCATCGCCTCGATCCGGCTCTCGGCACGCGATCAGCTTCACCTCCGTCGCGCCGAGCTCGTCGTCGAGCCGACCACGACGCTGCGGGTCTACCCGTCGGTCGAGAGGCTGCGACGGCTCGCCGGGCCGCGGGCGACACGCCCGGTGACCGGCAGCCGTCCGGCCGCGGTCGCCGGCGAAGGCATCGAGTTCGCGGAGCTCCGGTTCCTCGCCCCCGGCGAGCGTGCCCGGCGGGTCAACTGGCGTGCGACCGCCGCGCGCGGCCGGCTGCTCGTCAACGATCGGCTGCCCGAGCGAGCTCCGACGTCGTCATCTTCCTCGACGCGCTCGGAGCCGCCGCGACGAGCGCGGCGAGCACGCTCGACCACGCCGTGCGCGCGGCCGCGTCGCTACCGAGGCCTATCTCCGCCAGCGCGACCGCGTCGGGCTCCTCCGCTTCGGCGGCGACATCGAGTGGATCATCCCCGGCTCGGGCCTGCGCCAGCAGTATCGGATCGCGGACGCCTTGCTCGAGAGCGAGGTCGCGCGAACGTACCGCTGGCGCGACACGAGCCTCATCCCGCGCCGGATCCTCCCGCCCCAGTCGCTGATCGTCGCGCTGACGCCGCGGCTCGACTGGCGCGTCACGCGCGCGCTCCTCAATCTCCGCCGCCGCGGCTACCAGGTCTCGATCGTCGAGGTCGATCCGCTCCCGTACCTCGCGACGACGCCGCGAGCGCCGGCGGCTCGCCTGGCGAACCTGGCTGCTCGAGCGGGACGCGGTACGAAGCCGGCTCGCCGGCGCGGGGATCGCGCTCGCGTCGTGGGACCGGACGAGCCGATCGCCGCCGCCATCGAGAATCTGGAGAAGCGCCGGTGACGAGCGACCGCGCGCGGATCGTGCTCGCGCTGCTCGCCGTGGTGGCCGGAACGCCCCTAGTGGTGATCCCACTCGCCTGGCACGGCAACCAGCAGGCGTTGCTGCTCGGTCTCGCGGGCCTCTTGCTCCTTCTCGCGGCGATCACCATCGAGCGACGGCTCCTACCGACCGCCGTCGCCTGCTGGGCGGTCGAGCTCGTCCTGCTCCATACGAGCGGAGAGACCCCTTCATGGAGCGTGTCGCCGCTCGCGACCACCCTGGTGCTCGTCTACGAGGCAGCCGAGCGACGCGAGCTCACGCCGCGCCAAGCGCACGTCGAGCCGGGCGCCGTCGCCACGTTGGCACGCGGTCTCCTCGCGACGCTCGCGCTTGCCCTTGCCGCGTCCACCATCGTCCTCGTCGCCGCATCGGCGCCGGGCCGCCCGGGCCCCGCAAGCGGCATCGTCGGCCTCCTCGCAGTCACGCTCCTGCTCGGCGCCATCGCGACAACAGCCCACCACAACCGCACCCGACGGGACAGGAGCGAGATGACGCAAGACCCCGTGCCCGTTCCTGCCACACGGCCTCGCGCCCGTGGATAGCCACAACTCGACGACGTGTCGAGGTCGGTCACCCCCGCCCGCTCCGGGCCACCGTTTCGTGCGCCGGTGGGACCTCCGAACAATGGACGGTCGCGGATCCCCGTGGGCTTCGGTGGACTGGACGCTGCGGTTACCGAGACTGTTCGTTTCGGCGCGTATAACCGGCGGGGCGTCGAAACCCCGCATCGGGAGAGCGGAGGGGGAGGGATTTGAACCCTCGAAGAGCTTGCACCCTTAACGGTTTTCGAGACCGCCCCGTTCGACCGCTCCGGCACCCCTCCGAGGCGCGAGCGTAGCGGCCCTCGACCAGGGACCGGGTTTGGAGGGAGCGGAGAAGGAGGGATTCGAACCCTCGAGGGAGGGATTTCCCCACCTAACGCCTTAGCAGGGCGCCGCCTTCAGCCACTCGGCCACTTCTCCGGGGGGCACAGGATATCGAGGAGCGTGACGACCTGGGCAACCGGATCGATCCTCCGGATGTCGAGATACTCGGCCGCGCGTCAGTCGTGGATGCGGGCGATCAGCTCGCCGCGCTTCAGCACCTTGACCTCGATCCCGCCGAGGCGCACGTCGTAGCCGGCCTCGCGCGGGTACAGCACCTTGTCGCCGGGCTCGACGCCGTTCACGTCGGTGCCGACCGCCGTGACGATTCCCGTGCGGCACGGCGGCCGCGCGGCCGAGGCGGGGAGGATCAGCCCCGCGCGCGTCTCGGTCTCGTCGCTTCGGCTGGATGACGATGTACTCGTCGAGCGGCTCGAGCGTGACGTCCATGTGGTGCGAGTCCTCGAGCACGCTCTAACGATAACCACCCCTGAGCAGCGGAATCGATGTTCCGACTCACCAACCGTACCATCCCCCACTAGGCTCTCCTCGATCAGAGCCAGCCTCGGCTACAGCCGCCCGGCGTCGACGATCCGCTGCAGGAACTGCTGCGTCCGCTCCTCGCGCGGGGCGCTGAAGATCTGCTCCGGCGGCCCCTCCTCGAGGATCCGCCCCGCGTCGAGGAAGCACACCCGGCTCGCGATGTCGCGCGCGAAGCCCATCTCGTGCGTCGCGATCAGCATCGTCATCCCGCCCGCGGCGAGCTCGCGGATCACGTCGAGCACCTCGGCGACGAGCTCCGGGTCGAGCGCGCTCGTCACCTCGTCGAGCAGCAGCAGCTTCGGCTGCATCGCGAGCGCGCGGACGATCGCGACGCGCTGCTGCTGGCCGCCGGAGAGCCGGTCGGGGTACTCGTCGCGCTTGTCGGCGAGCCCGAAGCGCTCGAGCAGCTCGTTCGGCCTCCGCGTCGGCCTCGCGCGCGAGCAGCCGCAGCGCCTTGCGCGGCGCGAGCGTCACGTTCTCGAGCACGCGTCATGTGCGGGAAGAGGTTGAACGACTGGAAGACGATCCCGATCCCGCGGCGGATCGCGTTGACGTCGACGCCCGGCGCGGTGATCTCCTCCCCCGACGACGATCCGCCCGGCGTCGATCGGCTCGAGCAGGTTGACGCAGCGCAGCAGCGTCGACTTGCCGGAGCCCGAGGCGCCGATCAGGCAGACGACCTCGTGCTCGGCGACCGTCGAGGTCGATCCCGCGCAGCACCTCCAGCTTGCCGAAGGACTTGTGGACGCCCTCGACTCCAGCGCAGGTGTCCCGCGAGCTCGGATGCGCTCACGCGAGCCTCCCGGCCTGCTGCCGCCGCCGGTCGCGCGCGACGAGCCAGTCCGTGAAGCGCGCGAGCGGGATCGTGATCAGCGACGAACAGCGTCGCCGCGACGAGGTAGGGGGTGCCGTTGAACGTCGCCGCCTGGTCGATCTGCGCCTGCTTGAACGCCTCGACGACGCCGAGCATGCCGACGAGCGCCGTGTCCTTCTGCAGCCCGATGAAGTCGTTCAGCAGCGGCGGGATCACCCGCCGCACGGCCTGGGGGAGGACGACGAAGCGCAGCGACTGGCCGTGCGTGAGCCCGAGCGAGCGCGCGGCGGCCTCCTGGCTCGGGTGCACCGACTCGATCCCCGCGCGGTACACCTCGGAGACGTACGCCGTGTAGACGAGCACGAGCGCGACGACGCGCCCAGAAGAACTCGTCGAGTCGGCAGCCACGAGAGCCCGAGCGCCGGCATGCCGAAGCCGAGGATCGAGATCACGAGGATCGTCGGGACGCCGCGGAAGAAGTCGGCGTAGGCGATCGCGAGCGCCCGGATCGGGAAGAACACCGGGCCCGGGCAGGCTGCGCAGCACCGCCGAGCAAGAGCGCCGCCGGCGAGGATGAACGCCTCGGCGACGAGGAACAGCTTCACGTTGAGCCAGAAGGCGTCGAGGATCTCCGGGAAGCGGTCCTTGTAGATGCCCCAGTCGAAGAAGTACGCCTTGAACTCGTCCCAGCCGGGCGAGCTGCGTGACGACGACGACGACCGCCGCGACGAAGACGGCCGTCGAGAGGAGGGCGATCGCGACCGCCCGCGCCTCGCTCGAGACGCGGGCGGTCGAGCCGCCGAGGATCCGCGAGTTGCGGCCTGTCGTTCAGCGCGCCTACTTCAGGACGGGCGCGCCGGTCGCCTTCGGCGAGCCACGTCTTCTGGAGCTGCTTGATCGTCCCGTTCGCCCAGAGCCGGTCGAGCGCCTGGTTGACGCAGCGCGGTCAGCGTGCTGCCCTTCGGCAGCACCATGCCGAACCGCTCCTGCGCGCCCATCGTCGGCAGCTGGCCGACGATCTTGCCGTCTCGACCTGCACCGCCGTGACGTAGAACGCGGTCGGCAGGTCGACGACGAGCCCGTCGATCTGGCCGTTCTTCAGCGCCTGCACGGCCGCGTCGTTCGTGTCGTAGACGTGCGGCTTCGAGGTCGGCTTGATGTACGTCGATTGATGTACGTGGTAGCTCGTCGTCCCGATCTGGGCGCCGAGCTTGTACTCTTCAGCCCGGCGATCGAGCTCGCCGACGCGATCGGCGTGCCCTTCGCGCCCGACGACCGACTGGTTGACGAAGTAGTAGCGCTTCGAGAAGTCGACCGCCTTCGCGCGCTCCGGCGTTGTACGAGACCTGGGTGATGTAGAAGTCGAACGGCTTCTTGCCCGGGCGGAACGAGTTGTTGAACGGCACGACCGTCCACTTGACCTGCGCCTTCGCGAAGCCGAGCTGCTTCGCGACCGCGTACGCGACGGCGGACTCGTAGCCCTTGCCGCTGTACGGGTCGGTGACCTTCCACGGCTTCGTCTTCTCGGCGCCGCCGAACCACGGCGGGTAGGCCGGGTTGTCGGTCGCCGACCGTGAGCGTGCCGTCCTCGAGAGGCCGAGCTTGTCCTTGGCGCAGCCGGGGATCGCCGCGGTAGCGGCCGGCGCGGTCGCGCGGCCGCCGTGGCGGTCGCGGCGAGCGGCGAGCGCGGCGGCCGCGACGGAGCGAGGCTTGCGATGAGCGCTTTGCGCATGGATTCTCCTCTGCGGATCTCGAAGCGCGGCGCGAGCGCTACCACAGCGTCGTCGATACTTTACTTTCGATAGTGATCAGTGCGGCACGGGATACGGTTAGCGCGATGGCGTCGCCGTTCGTCGAGCTCGAGGTCGGCGAGCGGGTCGTCAAGGTGACGAACCCGGACAAGGTGCTCTTCCCGGCCGCGGGGCACACGAAGCGCGACCTCGTCGACTACTACCTCGCGGTCGGCGAGGGGATCGTGCGGGCGCTGCGCGAGCGGCCGACGCAGCTGCGCCGCTTCCCGGACGGGATCGAGGGCGAGCAGATCTACCAGAAGCGCGTGCCCGAGAAGCGTCCCGAGTGGGTCGAGGCGGCGCGCGTCACGTTCCCGTCCGGCCGGCACGCCGACGAGCTCTGCGTGACCGAGCTCGCGCAGGTCGCCTGGGCGGCGAACCTCGCCGTGATCGACTTCCACCCCTGGCCGTCGCGGCGCGCCGACATCGACCATCCCGACGAGCTGCGGATCGACATCGACCCGCAGCCGGGCACGACTTCGCCGACGCGAAGCGGGTCGCGGCGCTCGTGCGCGAGGTGCTCGCCGAGATCGGCTACACGGGCTGGCCGAAGACCTCCGGCAACCGCGGCATCCACGTCGCCTGCCGGATCGAGCCGCACTGGGAGTTCCCCGTCGTGCGCCGCTGCGCGCTCGCCTTCGCGCGCGAGATCGAGCGGCGCGCGCCCGAGCTCGTCACGACCGCGTGGTGGAAGGAGGAGCGGGGCGAGCGGGTCTTCATCGACTACAACCAGAACGCCCGCGACCGCACGATCGCCTCCGCCTACTCGGTGCGGCCGCGGCCGGACGCGACCGTGTCCGCGCCGGTCACCTGGGACGAGCTGCCCGACGTCGAGACCGAGGACTTCACGCTCGTGACGATGCCGGAGCGCTTCGCGAAGCTCGGCGACGTGCAGGCCGGGATCGACGACACCGTCTGCGACCTGCGGCGTGCTGCTCGAGTGGGTCGAGCGCGAGGAGGCGGCCGGGCGTCGGCGAGGCGCCGTACCCGCCGAACTTCCCGAAGATGCCGGGCGAGCCGCCGCGCGTGCAGCCCTCGCGCGCCGCGCGCAAGACGACGATGCCGGCTGAGACACGACGCGGCCGGATGTAGGGAGTACGTGTGACGCCTTGCCGCCGGCGGCGTAGGGTCACCATGGAGGTGGCGATGAGAATCCACCGCGGGCTCCTCGCGATCGCCGCGCTGGTGGCGCTCGGCGCCTCGGCGGGTGCGGCCGCGTGACGGCCGCCGCGCCGGCGCCGGCCCGGCTCCGCGCATTCGACGGGTGCCCGTCCTTCCTCGCGTACGTCAGGAAGGAGGCGCTCCCGCTCGTCGGGCCGTGGGGGCTCGGCGGAGGCGTCGTCGGGATCGGCGCGAGGCTCCTCCGGCCGCCGCGCGCGACGCGGTGGCCGGCGCTCCGGCGTGCGGACGCCGACTTCTCGGGCACGAACGTCCAGGAGGAGGGCGTCGACGAGCCGGACCTCGTGAAGACCGACGGGCGCACGCTCTTCGTCGTCTCGAACGGCCGCGTCAGCGCGTTCGACGTCCGCTCGCGCCGGCCGAAGCTCCTCGACTCGCTGCGCCTCGACGCCGGGTGGGCGCACGAGCTGCTGCTCCACGGCGGCCGCCTGCTCGTCCTCTCGCAGGGGTCGCCGATGCCGATCCCGATCGACGGCGGCATCGCGATCCGCGCGCCGCGGTGGCCGTACCCCTCGCAGTCCGTGCTCACCGAGGTCGACGTCACCGAGCCGGCGGCGCATGCGCGTCGCTGCGCACGCTCGAGCTCGACGGCGGCTACCTGACCGCGCGGCTGGTGGGCGCACGTCGGCGCGGATCGTCCTCTCCTCGCCGATCGGGATCGATCTCCCCTTCGTGGCGCCCGGGCAGCGCAGGCGCGCCCGACGCGGCGCAGCGCGACCGACCGGAACCGCGCGGTCGTCCGCGTCCGCCGGGGCGCGGAGCTGGCTCCCGGGCTACACGCTGCGCGACGCCGCGCGGGCGGCGACGCGAGCACGGGCGCCGCTCGTCCAGTGCCGCGACGTCCGCCGGCCGCCGGCGTTCTCGGGCCTCGGCCTGTGACCGTGCTGACGGTCGACCTGGCGCGCGGGCTCGACCCGGTCGACTCCGACGCGATCGTCTCCGACGGCAGGGTCGTCTACGCGTCGCGGGCGAGCCTCTACGTCGCGACCGAGCGCTACGACCGCCGGCCGCGGACGGCCGCCCGGTCACGGGCGGCGTCACGACGGCGATCCACCGCTTCGACATCTCGAGCCCGACGCAGACGGTCTACCGCGGCAGCGGCAGCGTGCCCGGCTCCTGCTCAACCAGTGGTCGCTCTCCGAGTGGAACGGGGCGTCCTGCGGGTCGCGAGCACCGAGCAGCCGATCTGGTGGGGCGGGCCGCGCACGGAGAGCGAGACGATCGTCACGACGCTCGCGCCAGCGCGGCGGCGCGCTCGTGCCGGCTCGGCCGCGTCGGCGGGCTCGGAAAGGGCGAGCGGGTCTACGCCGTGCGCTTCATCGGGGACACCGGCTACGTCGTCACCTTCCGCCAGGTCGACCCGCTCTACACGCTCGACCTCTCGCGCCGTCGCGGCCGGCGTGCGCGGCGAGCTGAAGATCCGCGGCTACTCGGCCTACCTGCACCCGGTCGGCGACGACCTGCTGCTCGGCGTCGGCCAGGACGCGACGACGACGGGCGGGTCGTCGGCACGCAGGCCTCGCTCTTCGACGTCTCCGACCTGCGCAGCCCGACGCGGCTCGACGCGTTCGCGCTCGGCAAGGGATGGTCGGAGGCCGAGCAGGACCACCACGCGTTCCTCTGGTGGCCGCGGACGCGGCTCGCCGTGCTCCCGCTGCAGGCGTACGGGGACACGCCGTTCGTCGGGGCGCTCGGCCTTCGGGTCCGGCGCGCCGGCGGCATCGCCGAGGTCAGGCCGTGTCGCGCATCCGCGGCCGCCGGGCGTCGACCCGATCGGCTCGCCCGGGACGCCGATCCGGCGCTCCGTCGTCGTCGGCGACGTGCTGTACACCGTCTCCGCCGCCGGTGTGAAGGCGTCGGCGCTCGGCATCGTTCGCCGATCTCGGCTTCGCCCGCCTCCCGCAGGTCCGTGCGCGGACCGCCGAAGCCGCCCCAGCTGCCTCTCGCCGAGCTCCAACGTGTCCAGGCCGGCGGGACGCAAGAGCCGCGCGAGCAGCGGATCGCCGACCGCGAGCGGCGGCGGAGCTCGCGCCACGTGCACTGGGCCGGATCCTTGTCGGGCCGGAGCCGCAGCAGCTTCGTCCCGTGGCGGAAGCGCCGGCCCTGCACCTTGTCGTAGCGCACCTCGACGACGAGCTCCGGGCGGACGGCCGCCTCCTCGAGCTCGCCGCCGCCCCAGCGGTTCGGCTCGGAGAAGCGGCGCTCCGGCGCGTCGTCGAGGAGCGGCAGCACCGCTGCGGCGATCTCGGCGTGCCGCGCCGGGGGCGACGGCCGCCGAGCCGACGTAGTCGAGCTCGCCGTCGTCGTCGTAGAGGCCGAGCAGGAGCGTCGCGATCCGGCGCTCGCCGTCCCCCTTCCAGCGCACGCCCGCGACGACGCAGTCGGCCGTCTTCTCCGGCTTCACCTTGACGACGGCGGTGCGCTCGCCCGCGCGGTAGGGCGCGTCGCGCCGCTTCGCGACCACGCCGTCGAGGCCGATCGCCTCGAACGCGTCGAGCCACTCGAGCGCCTCGCTCGCGGTCGAGCGTGGCGGGGGAGAGGGCGAAGCCGCGGCGACCTCTCTCGAGGGTCGCGCGGCGCTCGGAGAGCGGGCGGGCCCCAGTGCTCCTCGCCGTCCCAGACGAGCACGTCGAAGGCGACGAAGCGTCGCCGGAATCTCGCCCGAGAGCTTGCGGACGCGGCTCTCGGCCGGGTGGAGCCGCGTCTGCATCGCGTCGAAGTCGAGCACTCCGTCCCGGACGATCACGATCTCGCCGTCGAGGCACGATCGCGGCGGCAGGAGCTCGCCGAGCGGCGCGAGCTCCGGGAAGTAGCGCAGCAGCGGCCGCGCGTTCCGCGACCAGAGGCGCAGCTCGCCGGAGGCGTTCTCGAGCAGGCCGCGGAAGCCGTCCCACTTCGGCTCGTACTGCCACTCGTCGCCCTCGGGCAGCTCGCGGACGAGCTCGGCCTCCATCGGCGGGAACGGGATCGAGCGGATCGAGGTCGGCCGGCCGCTCGACGGGCTCGCTGCTTCGGCGCGCGCGGGCCACGGCGGCAACCGTACCGCGGCCGTCTTCCCACTGTGACCAGGAGAGGCGCGCTGCCCGTCGTCGTGTGGCCGCTCCGCGAGTAGGCTCTCGGCTCCATGCGGCGGGTCGTCATCACCGGCCTCGGAGCCGTCACGCCGATCGGGCTCGACGCGCCGTCCACGTGGGACGCCGCGGTCGCGGGCCGCAGCGGCGTCGGCTGGATCGAGGCGTTCGACGCGTCCGAGTACCCCGTGCGGATCGCGGCCGAGGTGAGGGGCTTCGACATCGGCGACCTCGTCCCGGCCGAAGGAGGCGCGGCGCATGGACCGCAACGTCCTGCTCGCCGTCGCCGCCGCCCAGGAGGCGTGGGACGACGCGGGGCTCGAGGACGTCGACCCGCGCCGGGTCGGGATCCTCGTCGGCTCGGCGATCGGCGGGATCGCGACGATCGCCGAGCAGCAGCAGGTCTTCGCCGAGCGCGGCCCCGACCGCGTCTCGCCGTTCTTCATCCCGTCGGTGCTCGTCGACACGGCGAGCGGCCAGATCGCGATCCAGCTCGGGCTCCGGGGCCAGAACTTCGCGCCGGTCTCCGCCTGCGCCACGGGCTCGACCGCGATCGGCGAGGCGGCCGCGTCGATCCGGCGCGGCCAGGCCGACGTCGTCCTCGCCGGCGGCACCGAGGCGCCGATCACGCCGCTGATCCTCGCCGGCTTCTGCGCGATGCGCGGGCTCGTCGCCGAGGAGGTCGACCCGACGCTCGCGTCGCGGCCGTTCGACGCGACGCGCGCGGGCTTCGTGATGGGGGAGGGCGCCTGCATCCTCGTGCTCGAGGAGCTCGAGGCAGCGCGCGCGCGCGGCGCGACGATCTACGCCGAGGTGCTCGGCTACGGCGCCTCGAACGACGCGCACCACCTGGCCCAGCCGGAGCCCGAGGCGACCGGGGTCGCGGCGATGATCTCCGCGGCGCTCGACGCCGCCGGGATCGCGCCCGAGCGGGTCGGGTACGTCAACGCGCACGGGACGTCGACGCCGCTCGGCGACCTCGCCGAGACGCGCGCCCTGAAGCAGGTCTTCGGCGACCACGCGTACCGACTCGCCGTCTCCTCGACGAAGTCGGTGACCGGCCACTGCTTCGGCGTCGGCGGGCGCGGTCGAGGCGATGATGTGCGCGCTCGCGCTGCAGCGACGGCGTGCTGCCGCCGACGATCAACTACCGGAACCCCGACCCGGAGTGCGACCTCGACTACGTCCCGAACGAGGCGCGCCGGGTCGAGGTCGACGTCGCGCTCTCGAACGCGATGGGCCTCGGCGGCCACAACGCCTGCGTCCTGCTCGGCCGCGCCGACTGAGACGTGCGACGGCACCGCCGGTCGCAGCCTCACTCGACGAGTGAGGCCGGATCGGACAGTTACACCATCGCAAGGGGTGGGCAGGCAGGACCTGGAGGACGGCTTCGCTTCCGGGCGGTGACACCGTGGCCCGGCTGCCGGGCGCGACGGCATGCCGTCACTGCGGCGCGCCGCTCGAGCTGACCGTCGTCGACCTCGGCAAGTCGCCGCTCTGCCAGACCGTCCTCACGGCCGAGCAGCTCGAGCAGATGGAGCCCTTCTATCCGCTCCACGTCCGCGCGTGCGAGCGCTGCTGGCTCGTCCAGATCCCGCAGTTCGTGCCGCCGGAGGACATCTTCACCGAGTACGCCTACTTCTCCGCGTACTCGGACTCGTGGGTCGAGCACGCCCGCCGCTACGTCGAGCAGATGACGCGAGCGTCTCGGCCTCGGCACCGGACGAGCCTCGTCGTCGAGCTCGCCTCGAACGACGGCTACCTCCTCCAGCACTTCCTGCCGCAAGGGCATCCCGGTGCTCGGGATCGAGCCGGCGCTGAACGTCGCGCGAGGCGGCGGTGGAGCGCGGCGTCGCGACGCTCGTCGAGTTCTTCGGCGCCGAGCTCGGCCGCGCGGCTGGCCGCGGAGCGGGGCCGCGCCGATCTCGTGCTCGGCAACAACGTCCTCGCCCAGGTGCCCGACATCAACGACTTCGTCGCCGGGCGTCGCGGACGCTGCTCGCGCCGGACGGGCACGGCGACGTTCGAGTTCCCGCACCTGCGCGAAGCTCTCGAGCACCTCGAGTACGACACGATCTACCACGAGCACTTCTCGTACTTCTCGCTCCACGCGATCCGCGCGATCTTCGCGCGCGCACGGGCTCGACGCTCGTCGACGTCGAGGAGCTGCCGACCCACGGCGGCTCGCTGCGCGTCTTCCTGCAGCACGCCGAGGCGGCGCGACGCCCGTCGCGCGGCCGTCGCCGACGCTGCTCGCGCGCGAGGACGCGGCAGGGCATGCGCGACCCCGAGACGCTACCGCCGCTTCGCCGAGGGCGTGCGCGAGTCGAAGCGCGCGCTGCTCGAGCTGCTGATCGGGCTGCGGCGCGAGGGCAAGCAGGTCGTCGGCTACGGCGCGCCCGGCAAGGGCAACACGCTGCTCAACTACTGCGGCATCCGCACGGACTTCCTCGACTACACGGTCGACCGCAACCCGTACAAGCAGGGCAAGCACACGCCGGGGACGCACATCCCGATCCACCCGCCGGAGAAGATCGCCGAGACGCGGCCGGACGTGATCGTGATCCTGCCCTGGAACCTCGCGCGACGAGATCAGCGAGCAGCTCGCCTACACCGCGGAGTGGGGCGCGAAGCTCGTCGTCCCGATCCCGACGGCGACGGCCTTCGAGCCGGGCGCCGCGCCGCCCGGAGTGGAGGCCGCGCGATGAAGGTCGTCATCTTCTGCGGCGGGCTCGGCGTGCGCATGGGCGAGGAGACGCAGCGCATCCCGAAGCCGATGATCCGCGATCGGCAACCGGCCGATCCTCTGGCACATCATGCGCTACTACGCCGTCGTGGGGGCACAACGAGTTCGTGCTCTGCCTCGGCTACAAGGGCGACGTCGATCAAGGAGTACTTCCTCAACTACAACGAGGCGCTGTTCAACGACTTCGTGCTCGAGGGGCACGGGGCGGACGCCCGCGTCGAGCTGCTCGAGCGCGACGTCGGCACGCTGGCGGATCACGTTCGTCGACACCGGGATGCAGGCGACGATCGGCGAGCGGCTGAAGGCCGTCGAGCGCGTACCTCGACGACGACGAGGAGTTCCTCGCGACGTACGGCGACGGGCTCACCGACGCGCCGCTCGACCGAGATGATCGACGCGTTCCGGGCGTCGCGGCAAGACTGGTCCAGTTCCTCTCCGTGCGGCCGCAGTTCAACGCGCACCGCGTGATCACGCGACGAGCGACGGCATCGTCACGTCGGTCGAGGACATGAGCACGCTCCGACGTGCGGATCAACGGCGGCTTCTTCGTGCTGCCGCGGGAGCTGCTCGACTGGATCGAGCCGGGCGACGAGCTCGTCGAGGAGACGTTCGCGCGCCTCATCCCGCGGGGCGAGGTGGTCGCGTTCCCGTACGAGGGGTTCTTCGGGCCGATGGACACGATCAAGGACCGGCAGCGGCTCGAGGCGCTCGCACGAGTCCGGCCGACGCGCCCTGGCGCATCGTCGGGCTCGCAGGGACGCGAGCCGAGGCCGCCTGATGCTCGCGCTCTCGCTCTCCGGCGGCGAGCAGCCGCTGCGCCGCGTGCTCGCGATCGGCTGCCACGCCGACGACATCGAGATCGGCTGCGGCGGGACGCTGCTCGCGCTCGACGCGCGAGCAGCCCGGACGTCGAGGTGACGTGGGTCGTGCTCGGCGCCGACGGGCGAGCGCGCGAGCCGAGGCGCGGGCGAGCGCCGAGGCGTTCCTCGCGGGCGCCGGCCGTGCCGAGGTCGTCGTCCACGGGTTCCGCGACGGCGTTCCTGCCGTACGACGGCGAGTGCGGTCAAGGAGGTCTTCGAGGAGCTGAAGCGCGGTCGACCCCGATCTCGTGCTCACGCACACGCGCGACGACCTCCACCAGGACCACCGGCTCGCGTGCGAGCTGACGTGGAACACGTTCCGCGACCACCTGATCCTCGAGTACGAGGTCCCGAAGTGCGACGGCGACCTCGGACGCCCGAACGTCTTCGTCCCGCTCGGCCGAGGACGTCGTCGAGCGACAAGCTCGACCTGCTCCTGCGGCACTTCCCGACCCAGGCGGCGAAGCACTGGTTCGACGACGAGACGTTCCGCGGGCTGATGCGCCTCCGCGGGCTCGAGTGCGCGCTCGCCGTCGCGGCTACGCCGAGGCGTTCTACGCTCCGAAGGTCGTGCTCGTCGTCGTGACGGCTGACCGCGGACCGATGCGCGTCCTCGTCACCGGCAACCACGGCTACATCGGCTCGGTGCTCGCGCCGGAGCTCGCCGCGCGCGGGCCACGACGTCGTCGGGCTCGACACGTGCTTCTACGAGGGATGCGACTTCGGCGACCGACCTCGCGCGCGATCCCGACGCGTGCGACGCGACGTCCGCGACGTGACGGCGGCGGACCTCGAGGGGTTCGACGCGGTCGTCCACCTGGCGGCGCTGTCGAACGACCCGATCGGCGACCTCAACGAGCAGTGGACGTACGACATCAACCTCGACGCGACGCTTCGGCGTCGCGCGCGCGGCGAAGGAGGCCGGCGTCGAGGCGCTTCGTCTTCGCGTCGTCGTGCTCGATGTACGGCGCGTCCGGAACGGACGACCTGCTCGACGAGAGCGCGCCGCTCCGCCCGCTGACGGCCTACGCCGAGTCGAAGGTGCGGGCGGAGGAGGGGCTCGCGGACGCTCGCCGACGACGACTTCGTCGTCGTCTCGATGCGGAACGCGACCGTCTACGGCGTCTCGCCGCGGCTGCGGCTCGACATCGTGCTCAACAACCTCGCCGGCTGGGCGCACACGACCGGGCGCATCCGGCTCCTCTCCGACGGGCGGTCGTGGCGGCCGCTCGTCCACGTCCGCGACCTCTCCCGCGTGGCGCTCGCGATGCTCGAGGCGCCCGACGACCTCGTCCGCGGCGAGGCGTTCAACGTCGGCTCGGCAGAGCAGAACTACCTCGTCCGCGACCTCGCGGAGGTGCTCGCCGACGTCACCGGCTGCGAGGTCGAGTTCGCGAGCGACGCGTCGCCGGACCCGCGGTCCTACCGCGTCGACTTCTCGAAGCTCGCGCGGGCGTTCCCGACGCTTCGCGTTCGAGTGGGACTCGCGGCGCGGCGCCGAGGAGCTGGTGGACGCCTACCGCTGCGTGCCGCTGACCGCCGAGCTCTTCGAGGGTCGCCGCTACGTCCGGCTGCGGCAGCTCCGCCATCTGCTGGACGCCGGCGAGCTCGAGGAAGGGCTGCGGTGGGCGCGACGCGAGCGTGGCGCCGCGTAGGCCGTGCGATTCGTCGAGACCCCGATCGCCGGCGCGGTCGTCGTCGAGCTCGAGCGTCACGAGGACGAGCGCGGCTTCTTCGCGCGCGCTGGGATCCGGACGAGCTCGCGGCGGCCGGTCTCAACGCCGAGCTCGCCAGGTGAGCATCTCGCGCTCGACACGGGCGGGAACGCTTCGCGGCATGCACTTCCAGCGTCGCTCCGCACGAGGAGGCGAAGCTCGTGCGCTGCGTTCGCGGCGCGATCTTCGACGTCGTCGCTCGACCTGCGGCCCGACTCGGCGACGTATCTCGGCTGGCACGGCGTCCGAGCTCGACGAGGAGAACGGGCGGGCGCTCTACGTCCCGGAAGGGTGCGCCCACGGCTTCCAGACGCTCGTCGACGACTCCGACGTCCTCTACCTGATCTCGCACCCGTACGTCCCTGAGGCCGCGGCGGGCGTCCGCTGGGACGACCCGGCGTTCGGCATCGAGTGGCCCGAGCCGGCGCGGAGCGCACGATCGGCGAGCGTGATCGCGCCTGGCCGGACTACGTGCGGCTCGGGTAAGGCGCGCTGACTCAGCCGTTGCGATCGGCGGGCCGTCGGTCGGTGCCGATCGACGCCACGGTGCGCATCGAGGCCCTCCTCCAGGGACGTCGAGGCCCGCCACCCGAGCAATGTGCGCGGCGCGCGTCTGTGTCCGCGGCGAGTACCTGCTCCGCCGGTCGATCGGGAAGCCCGCCGAACTGCGCGTCCGCAGATCGTCGCCTGTGACAGCGCGAAGCACGGAGACGACCTCGGCGATCGTGTGCAGCTCGCCCGAGCCGAT
Source organism: uncultured Actinomycetes bacterium (assembly GCA_963793655.1). GTDB lineage: Bacteria > Actinomycetota > Thermoleophilia > Gaiellales > Gaiellaceae > Gaiella. The sequence goes on along the minus strand of CAWCAV010000004.1, from coordinate 860,316 downwards.
GTCGATCACCTCGCCGTCCGCTCCCGACGCCGTCGCTGCCATCTCGAACGCCGCGACGACGTCATCGACGTACGACCCAGTCGATTGGCCGGTGTCCGCTGCCGAGCGTCGGGTGCCTCGCCGGCGAGAAAGCAGCGGGCGACGTAGGGGATCAGCTTCGACGTGTCCGTCTGGCCGGGCCCGTAGATCATCGCGGGCCGGAGTACGACCGTCGACAGCCCGTAGAGGCTCCAGAACATCCGCGCGTACGCCGTCGCAGCTGCCTTCGCCGCTGCATACGGGGACCTCGGTGCCGACCCGGGCGCGCCGGTTCCTCGTACGAGCCGGCCAGCACGACTCGCCGAGACCGGCCTCGACGCGCAGCCAGGAGCACGTTCACGGCGGCCGTCAGGTTGCCGGCGAACGTGGGCTGAACTTCTCGGGTCGCGTAGCGCCGCTGACATGGCTCGCCAGGTGAAAGACCACGTCCGGCCGTACCTCATCGAAGATCTCCGCGACCGACACGGCCTGGGTGAGATCGCACCGGCGCCAGACGACGCCATCGAGCGGCGGGGGTCAGCGGTCCTCGTGGTGCAGGTGACCGTGACGCCTCTGCTGACCAGACGGGGACGAGGCGCGAGCCGAGGAAACCCGTCGCGCCGGTGACCAGTGCGGCCGCGGGCAACGGGTCGGCGCCATGCGACGCATCGCGCACTCATTGGTCGCGACCGAGCAGGTCGTGAGCCTCCAGACTGCTCCGCCGCAGTCCGGATCTCGGCGAAGCCCAGACCGGAGCGATCCGCGATGTCGAGAAGGCTGTTGGTGCCGTCCGAGAGGCTCAGCACCCACAGCAGCGCCATCTCCTCGCTCGAGCCACCTCCGAGTCCTCGATATAGGCCGCGACGGCCGAGCTGGGGCTCGCCGTACGGGCTGAGGTTCGTGTATGTCGCCGTCCGACTCGAGCACGTCGATCACGTCGATCAGCGCGGCGAAGCTGTCGCCGAGGTACTTCGGGCGTACGAAGTCGAGATTGTCGGCCGACGAGTGGTACTCCGGGAACTGGTCGGCCGGGCGTGCGGGAGAAGGCACCGACGGGCAGATCGAAGCCCGGGGAGCAGAACTGCCGCTCGTCGCCTCCGTACGGGAACCAGTCGAGGACCCGGCTCCCGAGGTCGGCGCGAGGACGTTCGCCACGGCCCGGTCGATCTCGGCGTCCCCGCGGCGGCTCCGCTTGTACGTGAACGGGCCGGGGTCGCCGAGGCAGGACAGGACGAGCCCGTGACGGACCCGCTCGACGGCGTCGCGATGTTCGCGCGAGCCAGCAGATCGCGCCGATCGTGCCCGGGCGACCAGAGAAGCGGTACGTGTAGCGGAGCGTCCGGCTGCGCAGCGAGCGTGCGCGCCGAGCTCGGTCAGCACGGCGACGCCCGAGAGATTGTCGTTCGCCAGCGACGGATGGCACGCGTAGGTCGGTGAGCAGGACCTCGTCGGTCGGTGCGCCTGCGACGAGCAGCCTCTCCGTAGGTGACCGCGCCCGGGCGCGAGCGTGGAGTCGATGACGACGTGGTAGTCGCCCGGCGCCAGCGCGTCGAGCTGTCTCTGGCTCATGCAGAAGCCCCAGCGCTCGACGTAGTACGAGGTCCGGTAGGGAACGAGATCGGGATCGTCCGGGTGCGTGAACACGTGCGTCGCGAGCTCCTCGAGCGAGACGACGGCGTCGCACCGGGACGCTGTAGTTGAGCACGTGCAGGTTCGAATCCGCGAAATCGACGACCCGCTTCCCGTCCGGCCCGTCGATCCAGGCGGCGCGAATGTTCCACTCGTTCGGGACGGTCCAGTCGAGCACCTGCGTCCCGGTCGGCATCTCCACGATCTCGAGCGGCACGTCTCGGCCCACCAGTCGCAGCGTCTCGCGAAGCCCGTCGCCGGTGATGCTGCGGCAGATCGGGAACATCTCCGCCATCCGCCGGTGGATGGCGGCTCCTGCCGCCGCGGCGATCCGGGAACGATCGTCGCGATCGAGCGCCATTCTCGAATCGTACGCCCACCGATGACGACGTCGATTCGCGGCGCGATTGAAACGCGACCGGAACCCGACTAATGTCGTAGCGAGGTCGTTCGAGGGGGAGTCGGGGGGCAGCGTTGGGCTGGCGCGTAGTGCGGGGGGCGAGATTCGGGGGGCATGCCGTCACGTCGGCATTCCTCCTCGCGGTCCTGATCGTCACGCTTCCCCAGTCCGCGGGCGGCGCTCAGCCGAGCGACCTCGTCGCGGCGTACGCGTTTGACGAGGGGTCGGGCACGTCGGTGGCGGATCTGTCGGGCGAACGGCAACGTGGGTCAGGTTGGGACGGCGACTTGGACGACGGCGGGGAAGTTCGGGAAGGCGTTGTCGTTCGACGGCTCGAGCGCGCGGGTGACGGTGCCGGATTCGGCGTCGTTGGATCTGACGTGGCGATGACCTTGGAGGCGTGGGTGTTTCCGACGCCGGTCACGCGCGTGGCGGGATGTGATCTACAAGGCGGACGACAACTATTTCCTGATGGCGAGCGCGACGCGGGGTCTGCGTCCGATCGATCGGGCGGCACCTTCTCGGGAGACGTCCCTGGCGTGACTATGGGCTCGAGCGCGTTGCCGGCGAATGTGTGGTCGCATTTGGCGGCGACGTATGACGGGGCGACGTTGCGGTTGTTTGTGAATGGGGTGCAGGTGGCGAGCAAGGCGCAGACGGGCGCGATCGCGACGTCGTCGGACCCGTTGTGGATCGGCGGTGACTGCGCTTACGGGCAGTATTTCGCGGGTCGGATCGACGAGGTGCGGGTGTATCGGGCGGCGTTGACGCAGGCGGAGATCCAGGCGGATATGGCGACGCCGTTGGGTGGGCCGCCGGATACGTCGGCGCCGTCGCAGGTGTCGGGGTTGGCGGCGAGTGCGGTGAGCTCGAGCCGGATCGATCTGTCGTGGTCGGCGGCGTCGGACAACGTGGGGGTGACGGGGTACGAGATCGAGCGTTGTCAGGGTGCGGGTTGTTCGAGCTTTGCGGCGGTGACGACGGTGGCGGGGCTGACGTGGAGCGATACGGGCCGGTCGGCGGCGACGTCGTACAGCTATCGGGTGCGGGCGCGGGACGCGGCCGGCAACCTGGGCGCGTATTCGAGTGTGGCGACGGCGGTGACGCCGCAGCGGTGGACAATCCGCCGTCGGCGCCGACGGATCTGGCGGCGTCGGCGTCGGGGTCGAGTCGGGTGAATCTGGCGTGGACGGCGGCGACGGACGACGTCGGGGTCGCCGTGTACGAGGTGGAGCGTTGTCAGGGTGCGGGCTGCTCGGCGTTCGTGCAGGTGGCGACGACGGCGTCGACGTCGTTGGCGGACACGGGGTTGGCGGCGTCGACGAGCTACTCGTATCGGGTGCGGGCGCGGGACACGGGCGAACCAGGTGGGCCCCTACTCGAGTGTTGCCTCGGCGACGACGGGCGCCGCGCCGCCGCCGCCGTCGTCGAACCTCGTCGCCGCCTATGCGTTCGAGGAGGGCTCGGGCACGACGGTGGCCGATCTGTCGGGCAACGGGAACGTCGGGCACGCTGCAGAACGCGTCCTGGACAACGTCGGGCAAATACGGCAAGGCCCTATCGTTCAACGGCTCGAGCGCGCGCGTGACGATCCCGGACGCCACCGTCGCTGCGGCTGACGGCGGCGATGACGCTCGAGGCCTGGGTCTACCCGACGCAGGCCAACGCCAAGTGGCGGGACGTCGATCTACAAGGGCGACGACAACTACTACCTGATGGCGACGTCGACGTCGCCGAATCGACCCGCTCGGGGGCGGCACCTTCGGAGGTGCCGACAGCGAGCTCGCGACGGGACATCGACCATCGCCGCGAACGTGTGGACGCATCTGGCGGCGACGTATGACGGGGCGACGTTGCGGCTGTTTGTGAACGGGGTGCAGGTCGCGAGCAAGGCGCAGACGGGCGTCGATCGCGACGTCGTCGAACCCGCTGCAGATCGGCGGCGACTCGCTCTATGGCCAGTATTTCGCGGGTCGGATCGATGAGGTGCGGGTGTATCGGGCGGCGTTGTCGCAGGCGGAGATCCAGGCGGATATGGCGACGCCGTTGGGTGGGCCGCCGGATACGACGGCGCCGTCGCAGGTGTCGGGGTTGGCGGCGAGTGCGGTGAGCTCGAGCCGGGTCGATCTGTCGTGGTCGGCGGCGTCGGACAACGTGGGGGTGACGGGGTACGAGATCGAGCGTTGTCAGGGTGCGGGGTGTTCGAGCTTTGCGGCGGTGACGACGGTGGCGGGGTTGTCGTGGAGTGATACGGGCCGGTCGCCGGGGACGTCGTACAGCTATCGGGTGCGGGCGCGGGACGCGGCTGGGAATCAGGGCGCGTATTCGGGTGTGGCGACGGCGGTGACGCCGGCGGCGGTGGACAATCCGCCGTCGGCGCCGACGAATCTGGCGGCGTCGGCGTCGGGGTCGAGTGGGGTGAATCTGTCGTGGACGGCGGCGACGGACGACATCGGGGTCGCGTCGTACGAGGTGGAGCGCTGTCAGGGTGCGGGCTGCTCGGGGTTCGTGCAGGTGGCGACGACGGCGTCGACGTCGTTGGCGGATACGGGTCTGGTGGCGTCGACGAGCTACTCGTATCGGGTGCGGGCGCGGGACACGGGCGAACCAGGTGGGCCCCTACTCGAGCGTTGCCTCGGCGACGACGGGGGCCGCGCCGCCGCCGCCGTCGTCGAACCTGGTCGCCGCCTATGCGTTCGACGAGGGTCGGGGACGTCGGTGGCCGATCTGTCGGGCAACGGGAACGCCGGCACGCTGCAGAACGCGTCCTGGACGACCTCCGGGAAGTACGGGAAGGCGCTTGACCTTCGACGGCACCGAGCCGCTGGTCACCGTCCCGGACGCGACCTCGCTCGACCTCTCGACGGGCATGACGCTCGAGGCCTGGGTCTATGCCGACGGCGAGTCGACGGCTGGCGCGACGTGATCTACAAGGGCGGCCGAGCGACACGTATTTCCTGAGAGCTCCTCGGTACGCGGGCCGTATCGGCGGCATCTTCTCGGGGGCGCATGGAGTGGCACGACCTCTCGGGTCGGCCGCACTGCCGCTGAACACGTGGACGCACCTGGCGGCGACGTATGACGGCTCGTCCTTGCGGCTGTATGTGAATGGGGTCCAGGTCGCGACCCGGCCGCGTCGGGCTCGATCCCCAACTCGTCGGGGCCGCTGACGATCGGCGGCGACCTCGCGTAGGGGCAGTATTTCCAGGGTCGGATCGATGACGTTCGGATCTACCGGACGGCGCTGACGCCAGACGGAGATCCAGACGGACATGAACAACCCCGTGACCCCAGCGCGACGCTCCCGAGGCTCGTCATCACGGCGCCCGCCGCGGGAGCGACGCTCGTCGGGTGGCAGCGCCAACATCACGTACACGACGACGGGAGACCTCACCGGTGTCGACCACGTTCACTTCCAGGTCGACAACGAGCCCGGTGAAGATGGATCTGACGTCTCGACGGCTCGTACACCTTCTCGGGCGTCCACGTGGGCTCCCATACGCTGAACGGCTGGTTGGTCCGCGCGGACCACACGAAGTGTCGCGGGAGCGACGCGATCCCCGTGCGTTCTCGAACGTCGTCGACCCGGCGGATCCGACTCCGCCGACCGTCTCCATCACCGCTCCCGCAGGTGGCGCCACCGTGTCCGGCGCCGTCGCGATCGATGCGGAGCGGCGGACAACGTCGGCGTCTACGGCGTCCAGTTCAAGGTCGACGGCGCGAACCTCGGCGCTCGAGGACGTATCCGCGCCGTTCAGCGTCAACTGGAACACGACGATCGACGGGCAACGTCGCGCACACGCTTGACCGCCGTCGCCCGTGACGCCGCGGGCAACGAGACGACGTCGGCGCCCGTCACGGTCACCGTCGCGAACAGCGGCGCAGACCCGGCACAGGTCGGCGTGTGGAGCGCCCCGACGACTGCTGCCGATCATCCCGATCCACACGACGCATGCTTCCGAACGGGAAGCTCCTGATGTACGACAGCGACACACGACTGATACGCCGTGTCTGGGACCCCGTCGCGAACACGTTCACGGTGGTCCCTACAGCGGAGCGGATCTGTTCTGCTCGGACCACACTCCGCTGCCCGACGGTCGCGTCCTCGTGGCCGGCGGGCACACCGACGCCTACGTCGGCACGAAGACGGCACGACGATCTTCGACCCGGCGACCGAGTCGTGGACCGACGTCCAGCCGATGACGTATGCGCGCTGGTACCCGACGCTGACGACGCTTCCCGGACGGACGCATGCTCGTCGTCTCCGGTGCGACCAACTGCCCGGACTGCACGACGCCCGGCGCCGCCCACACCGGCATCGCGGACCTCCCCGAGATCTTCGATCCCGCAACGAACACGCTGGTCGGTGCTGACGGCGCGAGCCTGCGCTTGCCGCTCTACCCCCACATGTACGTCCTGCCCGACGGCAAGCGTCTTCGCCGCGACGACCGCCGAGGATCCCATCGCGAGCCGCGTGCTGGATCTCGCCACGCAGACCTGGAGCGTCGTCGACCCGCGCTGTCCGCGACGGGGGCAGCTCGGCGATGTACCTGCCGGGAAAGATCATCAAGTCGCGGCTCGGCTCGGAACCCCGATTACCCGCCGACCGATGCCGTCGGCGGCGACGTGGGTGATCGACATGACGCAGCCGTCGCCGACGTGGCGGCAGGTCGCGTCGATGGCGTTCCCGCGGACGCAGCACCAGCTCACGGTGCTTCCCGACGGCACAGTCCTGGCGACCGGTGGCTCGCGGAACTCCGACGCCACCGACCCGGCCGGCGCCGTGCTTGCAGGCGGAGCTCTGGGACCCGTCCACCGAGACGTGGCGCACGCTCTCTCGAGCCGGTGTCGTGCCGCGCCTCTACCACTCGTCCGCGATCCTCCTGCCCGACGGGCGGGTGTGCTCTGGCGGCGGCGGCCATCCCGGAACGTCGTACCCGGAGGAGTACCGATCCGAGATCTTCTCGCCGCCCTACCTCTTCAAGGGCGCGCGGCCGACGATCACCTCGGCGCCCACGCAGGCGAACTACGGGCAGAGCTTCTTCGTCGCAACTCCGGACGGCGCGACGATCACGAAGGTCGCCCTGATCCCGCAGCCTAGCGTGACGCACGCGATGAACTCGCACTCCGGCTACATCCCGCTGACCTTCACCCAGACTGCGGGTGGGCTCACGGTCACCGGCCCGGCGAACGGGAACATCGCGCCGCCGGGCTACTACATGCTGTTCATCGTCAACGGCGAACGGGGTGCCGTCCGTCGCGTCCTGGGTCAGGTTCACCGGCTCGGGTGGGAGGCGCCGCCCTCCTCGAGGTCGTCGGGCTCGCCCGGCCACGATCGCGAGCCGGCGAGGTCTACAACGGCGCTCCCACGGCCGTTGCGACCTCCTTGACGTCTCCGTCAGTGTTGAATAGCTCCCTCCTGGTCGACGCCCGTCCGGCGAGGCATCCGGGGTCAGGCCGTACCCGTGCGGGCGCTCTGCAGGCTTCCCGCATCCGAACGATCGACACGCGCGCCGCCCAGCAGGGGGCCGCCTTGACGGTCCGTCGACGTCCGAGCGCGTCACGGATCCGTGGCGCGCTCGTTCGCTTGGCCCGGCCTCCCAGTCCGGCCAGGAACGTGAGACCGAGGTCGTCGAGGCGATGAGATGACCGCCTCGGCGAGACGCAGGCGCATCGGCCGAGGGCGGATAGTGCCGGTTCGGATACGCGATCACGCGCATCCCTGCCGCGTGGGCCGCGCGGATCCCGCTCGCCGAGTCCTCGACCGCGACGCACCTCGCCGGAGCGACGCCCAGGCGTCGTGCGGCCTCGAGGTAGACGTCGGGCGCGGGCTTGCCCCGCGCGCACCTCCTCGGACGACACGGTGACCTCGAAGAGCCCGGCGAGCTCGAGCCGCCGGAGGACGGCGTCGATCAGCTCGCGGTTCGAGGACGACGCCACCGCGAGCGCGCAGGCCGCCGTCCGCCAGCCGGTGGACCGCCTCGACCGCGCCCGGCACGACCGGCAGGTCGGTCTCGTAGCGGGCGAGCATCCGCCGAACGACCTCGCCGTTGATCACGTCCGGTGGCTCTCGGAGCCCGACGGTCTCGTGGAGGTACCGCGACCACTCGCGGCGAGCTCATGCCCATCATCGCCTCCTGGGCCTCGGGCGTGTACCGCCCGCCCCATTCCTCGGTCAGCGCCTCGCGCACCTCGTCCCAGAGGTGCTCGGTGTCGACGAGCACGCCGTCCATGTCGAAGACGACGGCCTCGATGGGTCCCGCCGCGGGCACGCCCTCGATCGTAAGGGGATCAGACGGGCTTGCAGAGGGTGTCGGAGCCGTAGAGCGACCGTTGTGCGTCGGCGAGCTGCCGGTCGAGCGCCTCGTCGTACGCGCCCGGCGCGGCACCCTCCCAGGTCACGTCCGGCAGGACGCCCGGGCCGACGACGGTCGCGCGGTAGCGCTCGCCCTTCCCGGCAGGACGGCGCCCGACGGCCGGGTAGCCCGGATACGGGTCGTGCGGGTAGAGGCCGTAACAGAACGCCCCCGTGCCGCGGTGCGAGAGGAAGCTGTTCTCGCGCTTCCAGCCCGGGCCGTAGGCGGAGTTGTAGGTGTCGACGTAGATGTTGCGGCCGAAGCTGTCGGACGGCGCCCCCATAGACGACGACAGGAAGCCGTACGCGGGCTGGCCGAGGTACGTGAGCCGCCCGAACAGGTGGTCGAACCGCCTGCTGTAGGCCCAGTTCGTCCAGATCTCGAGCTTCGGAAGCTCGCCGTCCCAGTGGCTCAACCGGAGCTCCGTCGAGGCCTGCAGCGGCTTCCAGGGGTCGAGCCCGAGGTTCGGGAGGCCCCGCTGCCATGCCTGGAGCGCCCAGTGGCTGCCGTCCGGCATCGTGCAGCCGGTGACGAACCACGCAAGAGGAGGCCCGCTGTACTTCCGGCACGCGCTGGCGAAGCCGCGCGAGAGGGTCTTGCGATACACGCCCCACCCGCCCGAGTAGTCGATCCGGAAAGCGACCTGCGGTTGGCCGGGGGTCGGGTGACGGGCGTTGATCGCCCCCTGCGCCAGGATCGTCCAGCGCTTGCCCTTCGCGCGGTAGCCGACGAGCGCCTGCCCGCGGGCGTTGACCCTCAGCGTGATGTCCTTCGCGTCCCGCGCGATCAGCTGGGATGCCTGCGAGCCCGCCGGCACCACCAGCGCCGCGAGCAGGCCGACGGTGAGGAGAAGACGCCGCATCGACGGCGAGATCGGCAGCACCGCGGGAAGCATAGAGCCCTGAGCCGGGGGATTCGTCGAGAAGCGACTGCGTGCGAGTCCGCAGGCGGCGTCGGGGAGTTCGCGGATGCGGGCCGCGCCAGGGGCTGTGAGACTCGATCCAGGAGAGCGTGGTGATGCTGCACAACGGTCCGGAACGGGAGGTCTCCGATCCCGGTGGCCGTCCCGCGCCGCGGGGCGAATCGAGCTTCACGGGCCTCGCGCGAGAGGTCGTCCTGATCGCCCTCGCGATGCTTCTCTACTTCGGGATCCGGAACTTCACCGCGGGGAACGCCGGCGCCGCGTTCGCGAACGCCGATCGCCTCGTCGCGCTCGAGCGAGACCTCGGTATCGACTGGGAGGGCGCGCTCCAGGCGGCGACGGTGTCCAACGACGCGATCGTGACGCTCGCGAACTGGGTGTACATCTTCGGCCACTGGCCCGTGATCCTCGGCGTCGCGACGGCGCTCTACCTCTATCGGCGCCGGCACTACTACCTCCTGCGGAACGCGATGTTCACCTCGGGCCTGATCGGGTTTCTCCTCTTCGGGCTGTTCCCGGTCGCCCCGCCCCGGCTGCTCGACCTCGGCCTCGTCGACACCGTCACGGACCGCTCCGACGCGTACCGTGCCCTGCAGCCTCCCGGTCTCACGAACCAGTACGCGGCATTCCCGAGCCTGCATGCGGGCTGGAACCTCCTCGTCGCGATCGTCGTCGTAATGGCGGTGGCGAGCCTGGCGCTGCGTGCCGTCGCGCTCGCGCTCCCGGTCGCCATGTGCCTCGCGGTCGTCGTCACGGCCAACCACTTCGTGGTCGACGTCGCGGCCGGCGTGGGGGTCGTGCTCGATCGGGCTCGCCGTCGCGATTTTCCTCCAGGGGCGCCAGGATGCAGCTACCCTCCGTGCCGATGGGGTCTCAGGGGACCGAGGGGGCCTCGCGCCGGATCGTGCCGCCGTTCGTCGTGGCGCATCGCGCGGGGAACTGCCTCGACAGGCTGCGTGAAGCAGAGCGACTCGGCGTCGCGCTGATCGAGGCCGACGTCCGCCTGTTCCACGGACGCCCCGAGATCCGGCACCTGAAGACCGTCGGGCCGCTGCCGCTGTACTGGGACCGCTGGGCGCTCGCCTCGCCTTTCCGCCGGTCGCTCACCCTCTCCGAGCTCCTCGCTCGAGCTCGGGCACCACGGAGCTGATGCTCGACCTCAAGGGGTCGAGCGCTCGCCTGGCCGAGATCGTCCGCGCGGAGCTCGAGCCGTACGTGCCGGGGCGCCGCTTCACGGTGTGCGCGCGCATCGTGGCGAGCTGCTCGACGCCTTCGACGGGCTTCCCGTCCGGCGCTTCGCCTCGGTCGGGAGCCGTCGCCAGCTCGGGCGCCTGCTGCGCCGCTTCGGCGAGACGGGGGTCGACGGCGTCTCGATCCACGAGCGCCTCCTCGACGCCCGGGTGATGGCCGACCTGCGCTCGGTCGCCGGGCTCGTCCTCACGTGGCCGGTCAACGTCCCGGGTCGCGCGCGCGAGCTCGCTGCACATGGGGGTCGACGGGCTGATCAGTGACCATGCCGGCGTGATCGGCCCCGTCGCGGCGGCCCCTGCGTGAACATCGTTGCGTCGTTCGTCGAGGCGGTGGAGTCCGCCTCGGATCGCTTTGGCCAGCTCGACGGCCGCTACCTCCTTCCGGCGCTCGCCCTCCAGCTCCTGACGCTCGTGTTCCGTGCGCTCGCGTGGCGCGGCGTCCTGGTCGCCGCCTACCCGGGGCGTCGGATCCCGGTCATGTCCGTGGGTGCCGCGTACGCGGCCGGTGTCGCGATGAACGCCTTCACTCCGGCGCGGGGCGGCGAGCTCGCCAAGGTCCTGATCGCCCGCACGCGCATCCCCGGTTCCACCGTGCCGACACTCGCGGCGTCCCTATCGGTCGTGCTGATCGCCGACGCGGTGATCGGGGGGCTCCTCGTCTGCACCCTCTGGGGCACCGGCGTCCTGCCCGCACTGCCGGCGCCACCGGGCCTCGGCGCGCTGGAGATCATCGTCGCCGCCGCCCTGGCCGTCGGCGCGGCGCTCGCGATCGCGTACAGGCTCAAGCCCGATCCGGTACGGCGGCTCGCCGCTCGGGCGGCGCAGGGCGTCAGCATCGTCCGCAGGCCCGGCCTGTACCTCTGCACGGTCGCGCCGTTCCAGCTCGCGGCGTGGTGCTGCCGGATCGGCGTCGTCTTCCTCGTCCTCGCGGCCTTCGGCATCCAGGCGAGCCTCGCGACCGCGGCCCTCGTGGTCGTGCTGAACGGCGCGTCCACGCTGGTTCCCGTCCCCGGCGGCGCCGGGACGCAGCAGGTGCTCGCGACGTACGCGCTCCAGGGCGCGGTGTCGGCGGCCACGGCCGTGTCGTTCTCGCTCGGCATGCAGGTCGGCGTCACGGCGGTGAACACGACGGTCGGTCTCGTGGCGATGATGCTCCTGTTCCGCACGGTTCGCCCGCTCGGCGCAGTGCGCTCGGCCCGCGCGCTCGTCGCGCAGCGCGCCGAGACGCTCCCGTAGCGCAGCCGCGGTGCCTCCGCTCGAGCTCCACGTCCTCTCCGAGGTGCGCTCGGCTCGTCTCCGGATGTTCGCTTGCACGATTGAAGTAACGTTGCTATAGATTGTGAAGCGTTGAACCATCAGGAGCGGCCGAGGGATCTGGCCCGGTGACGCCGCCGCAACCGGGACCCACCGCGAGGTGGCTCCGGCAGGTGCGAACTCCAGCCGCGAGCCGCCGTCCCGGACGGCGAGCGGGGAGATGAGACGGCGCGGCGACCGCTTTCCGGTGGTGGCACCCGAAGGCTCCGGGCACCCGAGAGGAGAGCGGATGGGCACCGAGGTGAAGGGATCATCGGTCGAGGCCCCGTCGCTCGAGCTCGTGCTCAAGCGGAACCCGGTCGAGCGGCTCAAGCGCGAGAAGAGCCCGCTCGGGATGCTCGACGAGCTGCCGGCGCTGATCGCGGCCGGCTACGCGGACGTCGCGGAGGAGGACGTCGTCCGGCTCAAGTGGTGGGGCCTCTACCACGACAAGCCGAAGGTCGGGACGTTCATGCTCCGGATCAAGCTCGCCGCCGGCCGCCTCACGCCCGCAGCAGCTGCGCGGCGATCGGCGAGCTCTCGCTCGAGCTACGGCAAGGGCGACGGCGGAGCTCACGACGCGTCAGAACGATCCAGCTCCACTACCTCGAGCTCGCCGCGCTGCCGCGAGGTCTTCGAGCAGCTCCACGCGGCGCGGCCTGACGACCGTCGGCGCCTGCGGCGACGCCGTGCGCGCAACTCACCGGCTGCCCGGTCGGCCGGCGTCGCCGCACGACGAGCTGTTCGACGTGACGCCCGTGCTCGACGAGGCGACGCGTTTCTTCTACGGCAACCCGGACTACGTCGACCTGCCGCGCAAGCACAAGATCTCGATCTCCGCCTGCGCCGCACCGCTGCAACGCGCCGGAGATCAACTGCATCTCGCTCGTCGGCGTGATCGCGCGACGGCGAGCCCGGCTTCGGCGTGCTGGTCGGCGGCGGCCTCTCGTCGGTGCCGCGGATCGCCCGCGACCTCGGGCGTCTTCGTCCGCGACGGACGAGGCGATCCCGGTGCTGCGCGCGCTCCTCGACGCCTGGCAGGACGACCTCCGCTACCGCGTGTCGCGCGTCAAGGCGCGCATGAAGTTCATGGTCGACGACGCTGCGGCCCGGAGGGCATGCGCGCAGAGGTCGAGCGGCGGCTCGGCTACGCGCTGCCCGACTTCGACGCTGCCGCCGCTCGACGTCGAGCCGGCCGACCACATCGGCGTCCAGCGAGCAGGCGCAGGACGGCCTGGCGAGCGTCGGCGTCCCCGTTCACCTCGGGCCTGTCTCCGGCGACCAGATGCGTCGCCCTCGCCGACCTCGCTCGAGCCGCTCGGCGCGGACGTCGCGCATCACGCGCCAGCAGAACCTCGTGCTCGCGAACGTCCCCGAGACGCGACGTCGACGGGGTCGTCGCCGCCCTCGCGGGAGCTCGGCCTCCCGCTCGACGTGAACCGCGCTGCGCGGCAACGGCGATCGCCTGCACCGGCGAGCCGCACTGCAACTACTCGCGTGACCGAGACGAAGACGCGGCTCGACGCGCTGATCGACGCGCCTCGAGGGGCGCTTCGGCGAGCGACGTCGCGCCGCTCCGGCTGCACCTCGACGGCTGCCCGCACGCGTGCGCCCAGCACTGGGTCGGCGACATCGGCTTCCAGGGCACGACCGTGCGCGACGAGGCGGGGCAAGCGGCGGCCAGGCCTACGACGTGTACCTGCGCGGCGGGCTCGGGCCGCGCGCGGCGATCGCCCGGCCGGTGTTCCGGCGGGTGCCGACGGGTGAGCTCGACGAGCTGGTCGACGCGGCTCGTCGGTCGGCTGGCTCGACCGGCGCGCGGACGGCGAGAGCTTCCGGGCGTTTCTCGACCGCACGACCGACGACGAGCTCGGCCTGCTCGTCGGGCGCGAGCCGGCGCGGAGCCGGAGGGAGGAGGCGGCCGCATGAGCAGCACCGAGCTGCTCGACGATCTCGAGGCGGGCGAGCTGTCGGTCGAGTTCGAGGGTCTGCGAGCCGTGGGACGTGCTCGAGTGGGCGATCGAGCCGCTTCGGCGACCGGCTCGCGCTCTCGACGGCGTTCCAGGACGGCGATGTCGCGCTGATCGACATGGCCTACGCGCATCGACCCGGACGATCGGGTCTTCTCGATCGACACCGGCCGGCTGCCCCAGGAGACCCACGACCTGATCGAGCAGCTCCGCGAGCGGTATCCGGGCCTGCGCCTCGAGCTTCTCTCGCCCGACGGCGTGCAGCTGCAGCGCCTCGTCGACCGGCACGGGCCGAACCTGTTCCTCCGGTCGGTCGAGCAGCGGCTCCTCTGCTGCAACGTCCGCAAGGTGCAGCCGCTGAACCGCGCGCTGGCCGGCCTCGACGGCTGGGTCACCGGGCCTTCGCCGCGACCAGTGGGCGTCGCGGACGGACATCCGCAAGGTCGAGATCGACCACGACCACGACGCGATCGTGAAGCTCAACCCGCTCGCGGAGTGGACGGAGGACGAGGTCTGGGACTACCTCCGCGACAACGACGTGCCCGACCCACGCCGCTCTACGCGCAAGGGGCTACACGTCGATCGGCTGCGCGCCCCTGCACGCGCGCGATCGCGCCCGGCGAGCCGACGCGCGCCGGGCGCTGGTGGTGGGAGACCGGACGCGCCGAAGGAGTGCGGCATGCACTGCTCGATCGAGACGGGCGGGCTTCGAGCACGAGCTGCACGCGATCCTCGGCGAGGAGGCGCACGCATGACCGCCCGTGCTGCTGAAGGACGACGAGCTCGAGGTCGCGCGCGCCGAGGTCGAGGCCGTGCGCGACGGCGCTCGACCAGGGCGACTACCGCGACCGGCTCGACGAGCTCCTCGTCGCGCTCGCCGACGGGGACGCGATCGAGGGCCGCAGGCGGACGAGCTCGACCGCCTGCTCACGCTCGCGCTCCAGTCGGGGCGCGTCCGCGCGCTCTACGGGCCGGGCGGCGAGCAGGCCGCGCTCCGCGCGTTCCGCAAGCTGCCGACGGGGTCGGAGCTGACGCAGAGCGCGAGCGCGGTCAACGAGGCGCTCGCCGCGCTCCGAGGGCCGCGCGCTCGACGCGGCTGACGCTGACGGCCGTCGGGCCGGGCGCGTTCACGCTCGCGGTCGTCGACGGACGGCCCCCAGCTCACGGTCCGGCTCGACCGCCAGGGTGCCCGTCGTGACGCGAGCGTCGAGGCCTGATGGCCGAGAAGCGCTACTACATGGCCTGCCTCGACCTCGAGGGCCGGGACGTGCTCGTCGTCGGCGGCGGGCCGGTCGCGCTCGAGAAGATCGAGGGGCTGCTCGACGTGCGGCGCACGCGTGACCGTCGTCGCCCCGGAGGTCTCCGAGCCGGTGGAAGCGCTCGCCCGCGGTCGCCGCGTCGCGCTGATCCGCGGCGCCTACCGGGCCTCCGATCTCGACGGTCGCTTCCTCGTCGTCGCCGCCACCTCGACGACGTCGGTCAACGAGCGGTCTACGCCGACGCCGAGGCGCGCGGGATGCTCTGCAACGTCGTCGACGTGCCCGAGCTCTGCAGCTTCATCCTCCCCGCCGTGCACCGCGCCGACCCGATCGCCGTCGCGATCTCGACCGGCGGCGCGTCACCCGCGCTCGCCCAGCGGCTCCGCGACGACGTCGCCCGGCTCGATCACGCCCGAGCACGTCGCATCTCGCCCGCGAGCTGCGCGAGCTCCGGCCGTGGGCCAAGGCAGCAGCTCCCGACCTACGAGGCGCGGCGCGACTACTTCCAGCGCGCTCGTCGCGGGAGCGGCTCGGATGACGGTCGCCCTCGTCGGCGCCGGGCCCGGCGACCCCGGGCTGATCACCGTTCGCGGCCTCGAGCGGCTCCGCGTCGTGCGACGCGGTCGTCTACGACCGGCTCGTCGCCCCGGAGCTCGTCGACGAGGCGCCGGCGGACGCGCTGCGCATCTCCCGCGACGGCCTCGACCAGGAGGAGATCAACGAGCTGCTCGTCGCGCTCGGGCGCGCAGGGCCTCGACGTCGTCCGGCTCAAGGGCGGCGACCCGTACGTCTTCGGGCGCGGCGGCGAGGAGGCGCTCGCGCTGGCCGAGGCGGGCGTCCCGTTCGAGGTCGTCCCGGGTGTCTCCTCGCTCGCCGCCGTCCCCGCCGCCGCGGGCATCCCCGTGACGCACCGCGGGCGTCGCCGACACGGTCACGATCGCGACCGCCCACGCCGCCGACGGCTCGTCGCCCGACTACGAGGCGCTCGTCGCGGCGCGGTGGGACGCTCGTGCTCTTCATGGGCCTCGGCCGCCTGGGCGAGCTCGCCGACGGCCTGGTCGCGGCAGGCCTGGCGCCGGCGCACGCCGGCCGCCGTCGTCTCGCGCGGCACGCTGCCCGATCAGGAGGTCGTCACCGCGCCGCTCGACCGGATCGCCGAGGCGGCGCGCGGGCTCCCCGGCCCGGCGCTCGTCGTCGTCGGCGACGTCGTCGCTATCGGGGCGCGGCTTCGCCTCGCGGCGAGCCGTCGGCGGTCCGGCTTCGAGCACGCGCCTGATCCCGCGCACGGCCTGGCGGATGCGGTGCTCGTTCTCGACGAGCGCGAAGCGGACGAAGCCCTCGCCGCCCGGCGCCGAAGCCCGAGCCGGGGGACACGGCGACCCGTCGCCTCGCGCGCGAGGTGCTCGGCGAACGCGAGCGAGCCCATCGACGCGAACCGCTCGGGAACGGGCGCCCAGGCGAACATCGTCCCGCGGGGCTTCGGGAACGACCAGCCGGCGCGGTCGAGGCCGTCGCAGAGCGCGTCGCGCCGCGAGCGGTAGACCTCGCACACCTCGACGGGCGTGTCCGGCGCCTCGTTCATCGCGGTGATCGCGGCGATCTGGATCGGCTGGAAGGTCCCGTAGTCGAGCCAGCTCTTGAGCCGCGCGAGCGCGCTGCAGACCTCGGCGTTGCCGACGAGGAAGCCGACGCGCCAGCCGGCCATCGAGAACGACTTCGTCAGCGTGTAGAGCTCCACCGCGACGTCGCGTCGCGCCCGGGAACCTGCAGGATCGAGGGTGGCTCGTGGCCGTCGAAGGCGAGGTCGGCGTAGGCGAAGTCGTGGACGACGAGGATCTCGCGCTCGCGGGCGAATTCGACCACGCGCTCCATGAACTCGAGCTCGACGGTCGCCGTCGTCGGGTTGTGCGGGAACGAGAGGAGGAGCACGCGCGGCCGCGGCGACGCGCGCGCGTAGGCGTCCGCGAGGTTCGCGAACAGGTCCTGGTCGGGCGCCATCGCGACCTGGAAGACGCTCGCGCCCGCGAGGATCGGCGCGTGGATGTGGATCGGGTAGCTCGGCGCCGGGACGAGCGCTGCGTCGCCGGGCTCGACGAGCGTCCACATGAGGTGCGACGAGCCCCTCCTTCGCGCCCATCGTCGCGACGACCTGGGTCTCGGGGTCGAGCTCGACGCCGAATCGGCGCGTGTAGAGGTCGGCGCAGCGCCGCGCGGAGCTTGGGGATGCCCTTGGACGCGGAGTAGCGGTGGTTGTGCGGCTTGGCGGCCGCCTCCTGGAGCTTCGCGACGGCGACCGTCGGGCGAGGGCAGGTCGGGGTTGCCGAAGCCGAGGTCGACGACGTCCTCCCCGGCGCGGCGCAGCTCGAGCGTCAGCTCGCGGATCGTCGCGAACACGTACGGCGGCAGGCCGTCGAGCCGGCGGAAGGTGTGGTTCACGCTTGCCCCTCGTCGGCCGGGCCGCTCGTCGCGAAGGTGAGGGTGCCCTGGCCCTCGACCTCGATCGTGACGGCCGCGCCCGGCTGGCATCTCGACGACGGCCGCGGGGGACGACGAGCAGAAGATCGCCGACCCGGAGCAGCGTGTTCCTCCGGCGAACGCTCTGGCCGCCTCCCAGTCGAACCGCTTCGTCGCGGCGGGGCGCGGCGCGTCGCCGACGTCCACCGTCACGGCCGGTGCAGGCGCCGCCTCGTCCATCGTCGTGAACCACGGGCCGAGCACGACCGCGAAGTCGCGGTCCTTGGGCGGCGGTAGCTGCGGCGCGCGGACGCGCGCGACAGGCGAGACCGCGACGACGGCCTCGAGGCCGACGAGCCCGGCGAGCCCCACGTCGACCGCGAGCGCGAGTGGTGCCCGGGGCGGACTGACCTGGGTGCCGGGGCCGACGAGCGCGGCGGGGTTGGCGAACTCGAACGAGCCGGCGTCGTCGAAGACGCGGACGGAGGGCGGCGACGGCGAGCGGCGACGACGAGCTCGACGTCGGACAGGCGGATAGCGGGCGTGATCGCGGGCCGACCCGCCGCCGGTGAACAGGTGCTGCAGCGTCTGCGACGCGAGGTGCACCACCTCGTCACCCTCGATGCGGCCGACCCACCCGCGCTCCATGGGCATGTCGGCGGGGTGGAACATGCAGAGCTTCATCCCGTACAAGCCTACGGCGCGCCCCCTGCCTCAGGCTCGTCTCCGTCGCCGGCAGCTCGCCGGAACCACCACTCCGCTCGGAGCGCCCGGAGGAGGTCGGTCGACCCGGCCCCAGCCGTGGGCCTGACGCCCAGGCGTCGAGCGCGACGGGAACCTCCTGGCCGAGCTGCTCGCGGAAGTACCACTCGACGACCTCGCCGTCGTCGGCCGCGTCGGCGTCCGGTGGTCGGAAGCGAGGCGAGCGACGTCCCGCTTGCGCGCAGCGCGGCGCGGCGAGCTCGCGCGTAGGCGTCGTCGGAGCGAACCGTGAGCGCCATCTCGCCGGCGACCGAGTCGCGATGCGCCTCGCTGCGCCCAGCGCAGGACGGCCAGCCGGCGCGCGACCGCCGGGAGATCCGCCCGGCTCAGGCCGCGCTCCTCGAGCCAGCCGTCGACCTGGTCGGGCTCGAGCAGGCCCCGGTGTCGCCGCTCCCGTTCGAGCGCCGTCTGGTGTGCCCACGGCGACACGTCGACCCCGACGGCCGTCGCAGCGTTGTCGCGCCAGCGCGGTGAGCAGCGAGCGGTCCACGAGCAGGCGGCCGTAGCCGTCCGGGTCGAGGCGCACCTCGTCGAGCACCGCCTCGAGCTCCTCGTCGGCGGTCGGTGCCGTGCCGGGGCCGTGCCGCGGCCAGCTCCACCGAGCGCCGCGCGTCCTCCCAGTAGCGGGTGCGTTGCAGCGTCCACGTCGGGCGAGCCGGCTCGATGCCCGCCTCGAGCTCGGTGCGCGACGAGCCGCAAGCAGGGCGATCGCGTCGTCGCGCTTGCGCTGCACCCGGCCCCCCGGGAGCCAGGCGCGCAGTCGCTCGTGCTCCTCGTCGCCGGCGATCCAGCGCTGCGAGGAGCAGGCGGTCGGCGTAGAACGTCGCCTTGACCCTCGCCAGGACGGTGCCGGCCGCCTGCTCCGTCACGACCCCGTCGCACACCGCCGCGTCGAGCGTCGCGCGGATGTCGACCATCGAGTCGGACAGGGCCCGGAACCCGTGCTCGGCGTCGGCATGGCGCAACCGCGACCTCGTCGTCGTCCTCGAGCACGCCCGTCGGCGTAGGCGCGGTACACCTCGCCGACCCCGCGCATCCCGAACCCGTCGAGCTCGGCCGCGCGGAGGGCGCCCATGCTCGCCGCGCCGTAGACGTGGATCCCCTCGGACAGCGCGAACAGGATCTCCTTGTGCCATACCGCCGGCACGCGCTCGAACACGCCGTCCACCAGGCCGATGGCACGGGGCCGGCGCAGCGCGGCCCGGAGGACGTCGCCGTGGCCGGCGGGGGAAGGTACTCCGCGTCGAGCACCTGTCCGCGCCTCGTCGTGCGCCAGGGTCGGCCCGAGGAACACGACCACCTGCGTCACGATGCCTCCCGCAGAGCGCGTCGACGCGCGCCCGGGACGTTGGCGTCGACCTTGTCGGTCCAGCCCTCCATCCCGGGCACGACCATCCGCACGACAGGGACGGCGGCCTCCGGCCGCGTCAGGTCGACGAGGATCGCCTCCCGCACGCCCGCCGCCCGGAGCCGGTCGAGCTCGTGGGCCACGTCCGCGTCGATGGTCGTCCCCGGAACGTGCGCCACGTCGGTGAACGACCGGCCGCGGCCGTCGCGTTCGAGGCTCGCCCGTGTGCGTCGCGATCGCCCGCGCGTCCTTCATCTGCCGGTAGTGGCCCGGCGGGCAGTCGTCGCGGCTGCCGGCGATCAGCGTGAGGCGGCTCTGGGCCGCCTCGGTCAGGGCGCGCGACAGCGCCACCCCGCGGTCGGGATGACAGCCGCCGCCCATCGCGGCGGGGAGGCGCCGCGCCCGGTCGGTGCGGCGGTCGACGATCGTCGCCGAGAACACCGGGAGACCGACTTCCGTCGTCAGGTCGAACGCCATGACGCCGACTCCTGCCGCCTCGTACGCGTCGAGCAGCGTCCGGCAGCCGGGATCACTGACGGTGTCGAGGTCGATGCGACGCGAGGCGCGGTCCGGCGCCGGGCGGTCGCCCCACAGAGCGAACGCGTCGCGCTCGACCACCTCGCAGAGCGCGTGGCTCACGGCCTCGAGAAGATGGTTGCCCGCCGCGAGGCCGGTCCCGTTCGCGAGGAAGCAGCCGCGTGCCCTGTGGGCCGGGCGAGCGGAAGTCGAGATGCACGCACTCGTACGGCACCCAGAGCGCGCTCGCCGCTCAGCACGTCCGTGCCCTCGATCCACAGGATCGAGAGATCGGCGTGGAACCTCGACCAGGACGGCCGCGGCAGCTGCTCGACGTCGACGACCCGGGCGACTGCCCGGAGCTCGCGGTACGTCGCGAGGCGAAGGGGAAGGAGGACGTGCTCGGCGTGCCACGCCTCGAGCGGCCTCCATGATCCCCGAGACCTTGGCCGCGATCAGGTCGACGCCCTTCCCCTGCGACACGGAGAGCGACCGGCCGTTCGGCCGGCAGACCATCACGACCGGGATGCCGATCACGTCGAGCCCGGTGATCACGGCGACACGCGTGATCCCGACGCGCGGAAGGACGGGGCGGAGCCGCTCGAGCGTTGCGGCGGGCTCGACCGTGCGGTGCGTCCCGTCGAGGTGGAGCTTCTCCGCTGCCGCGAGCGGCGTCACCGACACGCGCCGCCTCGTTCCAGGGGAGGACTAGGACTGCTCGGCGCCGGGCGCCCCGCCCTCGGGCGTCGGCGTGGCGACGGACTCGGATGCCCCCTCCGGCGTCGGGATGAACACCGCGGGCTCGGAGCCGCCCTCGGGGGTCGGGATGTGGACGGCGTCCGACGCGTCCGCCACGCGCTGCACCGAGAAGGCGGGAAGGCGCGGCACGTTCGCGGCCACGTCGGCCCCTGCCTGCAGCGGCTTGGGCACGTCCGACACGGCGTATCCCGAGAGGTCGGTCTGCGGGATGAAGTAGTGCGTGCCGTCCTCGCCCTTCAGCAACACACCTGGTGTTGGCTCTCCGGTCACCGTGCCCCTCCTCGCTCCGTCGTGGCTTGCCCGTGCGGCCGCGGGCCTGACGCGAGGATCGTGGCCTTCGCGTAGCCGGCCGTGTTCGCCTTGGCCAGGTATACCACTCTGGCCCGCTCGATGTCCGTCGTGCGGCATCGCCCCGCTCGGAGCCGAAGTGCCGGACGACCCGGGCGCGGTCGAGGAGCGCGTCGGCGATGACGTTCGGCCATTCCGTCGTGCCTGCGAGGCGCACGGCCTCGTCGACGAGATCGAGCGCCTCCGGCGCGGCATCCTCCCCGGCGAAGCGCCCGGGCGAGGGCGCTCCGCCAGAGGACCTGCGAGAGCACGTCGGCCTCTCCGGCCTCGTCGCGCGCCGCCCTCGCGAAACCTGCCGCCTCCTCCGGCCGACCGAGGTCGACCAGCGAGTGCGCGAGCTGGCCGGCGAGCGTCGATGAGAAGGCGCGGTTTCCTCCCTCACGGAGCGCGTGGTACGAGGGTCGCAGTGCCTGCTCGGCGCGCTCCGGTTCGCCCGCGAGCAACTCGCATGCGGCCGACGTTCTGTCCCCACGAGCCCCACAGCACGACCCGCTGGCCATGTCGTTCGGCGACCTCCCGCATGCGGTCGAGCGCGCGACGTGCGCCGTCGATGTCTCCGGCCTGGGCGAGCAGATAGGCGTGGCCGCCGAGCACGAACGGCTCCGCGGCAGGGTCGTCGCGCACGCTCTCCAGCAGCTCCGACGTCACCTCGAGCGCCTCCGGCACCGGCGTCCGCCCCCAGGCGAGGTTCATCGCGAGCATCCCGGGGAGCCGGCCCGCGAGCGGGTGCGAGAGCCTCTCGGCGAGGGTGCCGAGCCGGTCGATCGCATCCCGGGCGGCGCCCGACCGGCCGACGGTCATGCTCGTGAGGTACGAGAGCCAGCAGGCGTGGACGAGCGCCCGGGCGTCGTCGTGGGCGGCGAACAGGTCGATCGCAGCCTGCGCTCGGCGATGCAAGCGGTCGACCGTGGCGCCCGTCGACGTCAGCTGGAGCTCGATCTCCCCCCGGCACACCTCCGCCAGCGCACGGGAGACCTCGTCGACGCCGCCAACTCCGTCGAGCTCGTCGAACACGCGGACAGCCTCGGCGTTGCGTCCGGCTTCCATGAGCGCCTCGCCGAGATCCACGACGATGCGGGCGCGCGCAGGATGCCCCGCGGGCAGCAGTGCCGCCGCGCGTCCGAGCAGCCCGGACGCGGCGTCGATGTCGGCGCGCCGCGCAGCCCTCCGTCCGGCCGTCGCGAGACGTTGGGCGGCACGTCCACCGAGCGCCTGTGCCGCCTCGTCGACGGGGCCGAGCTCGGCGCGGTAGCGGTAGCTCTGCTCGAGGTGGTACCCGAGGATCTCCTCGTACTCGGCGATCCGCGCGGCGACGAGGCGCTCCAGCCAGTCGGCGAACCGCTCGTGCAGGGTTGCGCGAAGCTTCTTCGCGGTCGCGTGGTAGGCGGCGTCCCGCACGAGGAGGTGCTTGAAGCGGAAGGCGGCCTCGCCGGCGAAGATCGCTTCGGCGGGGCGGACGAGATCCTTACCGGCTAGGGCCTCGAGGCTCGCCTGGACTGACCGGCGCGAGGCGGGATCCGAGAGCTCCACGACGGCTCCCCGGTGGAAGACCTCGCCCTCGATCGCGCCACGCTCGAGCGCGGCGCGCGCGTCGGGCTCGAGCCGGTCGAGGCGGGCGCCGAGAAGCGCGTGCAGGCTCGCCGGGAGGGTGAGCGTGTCGAGGTCGCCCTTGAGGGTGCAGACGCCTTCCTCCAGTAGCAGCGCGCCCTCCTCGACGAGCATCGCGACGAGCTCCTCGACGAAGAGGGGATTGCCACCCGAGGCGGTCGCGAGTCGTGCGCGTACCGCGGGTTGCGCGCTGCCGAGCAGGCCGTCGAGCAGCGCGTCGACCTCGACGTCGCCGAACGGCTCGAGGCGATCCGTGACGTGCCAGTCGGGACGGTGCTCGGAGAGCTCCGGCCGGGCGAGGCAGAGCGACCATGACCGGTGCATCCGCCGATCGCCGCCGGGAGGCCGGCGAGCAGGTCGAGAAGCGTCGGCTCGGCCCACTGTATGTCGTCGACGACGACGACGAGAGGCCGGGCACAGGCGGCAGCGGCGAGGAAGTCGCGGATCGCCCCGGCCGTCTCCTCCGCCGTCGTGGTGCCTTCGGCGAGCCCGAGCAGCTGAGCGATCGTCGTACCCACGACAATGCCCCTCGGCGAGCCGTCGACGCACGCCTCGATGAGCGCCCGCGCCTCGGCGGGCGAGTGCTCGTCCTTGATCCCGGCGAGCTCGCGCACGATCTGGCCGACCGCCCAGTAGGTGATGCCCTCCCCGTAGGAGAGGCACGTGCCGCGGACGACCCGGGCCCGTGTTCCGACCCGCGAGACGAACTCCGCCACGAGGCGCGACTTACCCACGCCCGGCTCGCCGACGATCGTCACCAGCCGGCACTCGGGCGCCGCGAGAGCGGCAGCGAGCTCCCGCTCGAGGAGCTCGAGCTGCTCTCCCCGGCCGGTGAACGGCGTCCCGACCCGCCTCACGACCGGCCCGAAGCCACTGACCTCGACCAGGCGGTAGGCGGCGCACGGGCTCGCTCTTTCCCTTTGCGTGGAGCGGCTCCACGGCCTCGGCCCGCACCGCGGCGCGGACGAGGCGGAACGTCGGCTCTCCGAGCAGCACCTCACCGGGCCCTGCGGCCTGCTCCAGCCGCGCGGCGACGTTGACCGGATCGCCTGTCACGAACGTCTCCCGGTCGGATGCGTCGCCGGCCACGACCTCGCCGGTGTTGACGCCGATCCGGAGCGCGATCCTCGTGCCGAACCGCCGCTCGAAGTCCTCGTTCAGCGACGCAAGCCGCGCCTGCATCTCGAGCGCGGCGCGGCACGCGCGCAAGGCGTCGTCCTCGTGTGCCTCGGGCACGCCGAACACGGCCAGCACGGCGTCGCCGACGAACTTCTCGACGGTGCCCCCGTGACGCTCGAGCGCCCCTCGCATCTCGTGGAAGTAGGAGAGCATCAGGCTCCGAACCGTCTCCGCGTCGACCCGCTCGCCCATCGCCGTCGAGCCCGACAGATCGCAGAAGACGAGCGTCGCGAGCTTGCGCCGCTCCGGGGCGGGGGCCGCGAGCGGAATGCCGCAATAGCCGCAGTGGTGGAAGCCCTCGGGATTCTCCCTACCGCAGCCGGAGCAGATCACAGCCGGGGACACTACGGCGTGCGCGGCCTCCCGGCGGGGATCCATCGAGTTCCGGCCATTTCGGTCGCCCCAGCCTCGCCCGACCTCGTCGAGCCATTCGCGCTGGACCTGGAGGAGGCGGTTCCCCAGCTCGAGGATGAGCAACAGGTATGTCCTCCGGTGTTGCGCGGGCTCGAGCGCACGTGGGACCCTGAGAACCTCTTGCACCTCAACCACAACATCGCGCCGTGACGCGACAGGCTGTGGAGGCTCAGCCGCCCATCTCGAACGCCGTTCGCCCACCGATGTCGACGACCTCCTGCAACCTGGCGCGGCCGTCACCGATCAGGGGATCGCCGTGCGCGAGCAGGACGTGCTCGAAGTCGAGCTCGTCGAGCAGGCGGGAGTACGCCGCGAGGAGCTCGCGCTTCGTGGCCGGCGGATCGTCCATCAGCACGTCGGGAACGAAGCCGAGCAGTCCGTCCGCGCCGACGCGGACGACGCCGTCGGCGAGGATGACCGCTCGCTTCTCCGGCAGGTAGAGCGCCGTCTCGTCCGGACAGAGACCGCCGACCTCACAGGCAACCACGCCGCCGGGCAGCCGGTCGCCAGGCTCGAACCCCTCGACCGCCTCGCCGTGGGTGAACTCGTGCAGCCCGGCGCGGGTGCAGCGCACGGTGCAGCCGAACCCGTCGGCGAAGCGCGCGCTGTCGCGGTAGTGATGACGGTTCGAGAGAAGTACGGTCGTGGGCCGGGTGGGGCGCCCGGCGAACCATTCGAGGCCGTCCTCCTCCGGCACGAGCGGGTCGATCGCCACGCCGCTCTCGTCGAGCCAGTAGGACGAGACGTCGATGTGGATCTTCGGGTGGAGCGTCGTCCAGTGGAAGATCCCGGGGAGTACCTCGCGCACGAAATCACCATAGCCCGGATGGCGGCGCGTCCCGGTCGGGAGCCCCGCGCCAGCAACATCCGTAGAAACCCCTGCCCGATCTCCCTGTTCGTCGTCATACCATCTGAATGCCGCCCGCCCGCCCGGCGGCTGTATCGACCGGAAGGAATGAATCATGGACACGTTTGCACGCAGGCTTCTGCTCGGGCTCGCGTTCGCCGCTCTGGCGGCGGCGACCGTCGCCACGACGGTCGCCGCCGCCCCCGCGCGGCAGTCCGCCGGAACGCTGACGTTCTGCACGGACGCGACCTACCCGCCGGAAGAGTTCTACGAGGGGACGAAGCTCGTGGGCTCCGACATCGACATCGGCACCGAGGTTGCGAGACGTATCGGGATGACCGCGAAGTTCCAGAACACCGGCTTCGACGGGATCATCGCGGCGCTTATGGCAAAGAAGTGCGACGCGATCATCAGCGGCATGAACGACACCCCCGAGCGGCGCAAGCAGGTCGCATTCGTCGACTACATCTCGGTGGGGCAGTCGCTGATGGTCAAGAAGGGCAACCCGAAGGGCATCAAGTCGCTCGCGAGCCTGTCCGGCAAGTCGGTGTCGGTCGAGGTGGGCACGACGAACAAGGCGTTCCTCGATCAGACGAGCGCCTCACTCAAGAAGAAGGGCAAGCCCGAGATCAAGGTCGTCACGTTCCCCAAGGACACGGACGCCGCGAACGCCCTCAAGACAGGCCGCGTCGACGCCTACTACGGCGACGCGCCCGTGGTCGCGTACTACATCCAGCGTGACAAATCGTTCGCGTTCGCCGGGTCACCGGTGAACCCGATCCCGGTCGGGATGGCGTTCCGCAAGGGCGACGCCCTGATCGGCAAGGTGCGCAGGCAGGTGAAAGCCATGTACGCCGACGGGAAGATGGCCTCGATCCTGGCGAAGTGGAAGATGTCGGCCGTGTCCCTCGAGAAGACGTCGTAGGCGTCGCGCGGTCGTCGCGAGGAGCACGGAGATGCTCGCCGCCTTCGACTGGGGGACGTTCTGGGACCGGATCTTCCGTGTCGACTCGGCGTTCGCCTCCGCGCTCTTCGCGACGATCTACATCGCGGTCATCGCGCAGGTTCTCGGGGTCGTCCTGGGCCTCGTGGCGGCGCTCATGCGCATGTCTCGCCTGCGGGTGTTCCAGGTTCTCTCGGGCTTTTACGTCTGGGTGTTCCGCGGCACGCCGGTGATCGTGCAGATCTTCTTCGTCTACTTCGGCGTGAACATCCTGTTCGGCGTCACGCTGATCCCGAACTCGCTCGACTTCAAGGCGTTCACCCTGGGCGGGGCCGCGTTCGCGGGCATCCTGGCGCTCGGGTTCAACGAGGGTGCGTACATGCGGGAGATCATCCGCGCCGGCATCGACTCGGTCGACAAGGGCCAGCTCGAGGCGGCGCGGTCGCTCGGAATGAGGCATGGCCTTGCGATGCGTCGCATCGTCCTGCCCCAGGCGGCGCGTGTCATCGTCCCGCCGCTCGGCAACGAGTTCAACAACATGCTGAAGACGACGTCGCTGCTGTTCTTCATCGGCGTCGTCGAGCTGTGGGGGAACGCGGAGATCGGCTATTCGCAGACGTTCAAGCCGGTCGAATATTTCGCGGCCGTGGCGGTCTGGTACCTGCTGTTGACGACGATCTGGACATTTGTCCAGTCGTGGATCGAGCGGCGGCTGGCGGTCAGCGAGCGCGATGAGTCGGAGTTCACGCTGGTCGAGCGGCTGCGCGGCGCGTTCTCGCCCGCCTACCGGGGACGCGCGTGACCGACCTGGTCGTACGGGCGGTCGACGTGGAGAAGCGCTTCGGTCACCTCGAGGTGCTGAAGGGCGTCTCGCTCGACGTCGCCAAGCGCGAGACGATCTGCGTCATCGGCCCATCCGGCTCGGGCAAGACCACGTTCATCCGTTGCGTCAACCACCTCGAGAAGATCGACGGTGGGCGGATCGAGGTGAACGGGAACCTGATCGGCTACCGGGAGCGCAACGGGCGGCTCGTCGAGGACAGCGAGCGGTCGATCGCGAAGCAGCGCACGCAGGTCGGCATGGTGTTCCAGCGGTTCAACCTGTTCCCGCACAAGACGGCCCTCGAGAACGTGATCGAGGCGCCCGTGCACGTTCTCGGCGTGCCCAGGAAGCAGGCGGTCGACGAGGGAACCGAGCTGCTGCGACGCGTCGGGCTGCTCGGGAAGCGGGACGCGTACCCGGGGAAGCTGTCGGGCGGGCAGCAGCAGCGGGTCGCGATCGCGCGGGCACTCGCGATGAAGCCGGCGCTGATGCTCTTCGACGAGCCGACGAGCGCTCTCGACCCGGAGGTGATCGGCGAGGTGCTCTCGGTGATGGAGGAGCTCGCGCACGAGGGGATGACGATGATCGTCGTCACGCACGAGATGGGGTTCGCCCGGGTCGCCGCCGACCGCGTCGCGATGATGGACGACGGCCGGATCATCGAGGAAGGCACGCCAGAGCGGCTCTTCGATGCCCCGGAGCACGCTCGCACGAAGCAGTTCCTCTCGAAGATCCTGTAGTGCCCTGCGAGCCCATCTCCGTCCGGGGCCCAATCCCCCGGCGGCGAGCGTCTGCACGATAGAGGACGCGGCTTCGCTGCAGAGGCTGACGCGCAGCGATGAGTGACGTGCGGGCACCCACGGCGGCGCACAGGGGAATCGATCGAAACGGGACCGCGAATGCCCAGGAGCACTAGCCGTCGTAGGTCGACGGAGGGGCCTGCCGTACGGCAGGCCCCTCCGTCAGATCGACGGCCGTCCCCGCTCGAGGCTGCTCTGCGCGTGGGGCAAGCGGATCCCGGCGCTCGACGTAGAGGTGGCGCCGTGGGCGACATTCGTGCTCGTCTTGGAGGGCTGATGACGACGAGCTCGACGGGATGGTCGCTCGCAGCCGCAAGGCGCGGGCCGGTCGCTCCTCTTCACGCAAGGACAACCCTGGCTTCATCAGAGGTTACCGGGGCTCTCACTTCTCTCTTCGATTTGGGTGCTTCCCTTGGTGTGACCACTTCGCCTGCGGAAGGAGCACACATGAACGATCTGGAGAGCACGCCGAGCCAACGGTCACGCCGGTCGCGGATGGCCGTGCCGTTCGTCGCGGGGGCCGTGGCCGGGGCCGCCCTGTTCGGCGGCGGCGCCCTGGTGATCTTCGACGGCGGCTCGAGCTCCGGGGGGAGCGCCTCCGCCGCCGCGACGTCCAGGACCAACGTGGCGTTGGCGGCGCCCGCCCTCTCGGCCGAGCAGATCTACCGGCTCGACAGCCCTGGCGTCGTCGACATCACCGTTTCGACCCAGGGCAGCCAGCAGGGTGAGGTCTCTCCCTTCGGGCCGGGCGGGGGCAGCTCGAGCGCCGAGGGAACCGGGTTCGTCTACGACGCGTCCGGGCAACATCGTCACGGCGAGCCACGTCGTGGAGGGCGCGTCCGCGATCCAGGTGCGCTTCAAGGACGGCACCACCGCGAAGGCCACCCTTGTCGGAACCGACCCGTCGAGCGACACCGCCGTGATCAAGGTGAACGTCGCCTCGTCGAAGCTCAAGCAGCTCGCGCCTCGCCGACTCGAGCGCCGTGCAGCCGGGGCAGGGCGTTGTCGCGATCGGTAGCCCCTTCGGCTACGAGGAGAGCATCACCGCCGGCATCGTGAGCGCGGTCGATCGCGACATCCAGGCGCCGAACGGCTACTCGATCCCCAACACCATCCAGACGGATGCCCCCATCAACCACGGCAACTCCGGCGGCCCGCTGATCGACTCGAGCGGCAGGGTGGTCGGTGTCAACGTGCAGATCGCCGCCGACGACTCGGGTGGTAGCAGCCAGAACGCGGGGGTGGGCTTCGCCGTCCCGTCCAACACCGTCAAGCGCGTCGTCGACGATCTGATCGCCGGCCGCTCGGTGCAGCACGCGTACCTCGGGGTCTCGATCGGCACGAATTCGGCCGGCACCGGAGCGGTGATCGGAACCGTCCGAGCCGGCGGCCCCGCCGCGGCGGCCGGTGTCGAGTCGGGAGACGTGGTCGTCGCGATCAACGGCAAGCCGGTGGCCGCTGCGAACGAGCTGACGGCGGCAATCGCGGCCCTGCAGCCGGGTGACAGGGCTGCCCTGAAGGTTCAGCGGGGCGGCTCGACGGTCACGCTGACCGTGACGCTCGGCACCCGGCCAGCGTCGACCACCGCCTGACGCACGCCTCGAAACGCTGCAGACCCGGGGCGGAGATGAGCCCTCCGTCCCGGGGTACGACCATCGACTCGACCTGAGGCCGCGTGGAGAGCGACGATGCCTGTAGACGTCCCGCCGCGCTTACGACCTCGGCTCGACGACCCTGGTCACGACCCAGCGGTGCTTGCCGATCTTGCGGTCGCGGATGAACCCGAGCTTCTCGTAGGTCGACAGAACACCGTTGAAGAGGAAGCCCGCGGGCACCGAGCCGGCCTCCTCCGGATACCCCTCGACCGTTCCCCCACCCAGCCCCGCGATGAGATCGACCGCACCGGCGAGCGCCGCGGTGGCCACGCCCTGGCGTCGGTGCCCCTTTCCGACATAGCAACACGCGATCCGCCAATCCGGCACGGTCGTCCGACCCTTCTCGTACGCCGCCCCGTGGCCGGAACGATCGTGACCCGCGACATCTCGTGCGACTCGCTCACGTGCGGACCGTACCCCCGACGAGCCCGACCCAGTCCGTCGCATAGAAGCAAATGCCCTCGAGCAGAGGAGTGCCGGCGCTACGCGATGGCAGTCGGGCGGGGCATCCTCTTCACCGTTCGGTCGGTGCGTCGGGGGCGACGGCTCGCGACGACCCGGTCGCGTACCCCGAGCGCCGCGTCGAGGACGGAGAGCACCGCGACCAGGAGCACGAGACCGAAGAGCACGCCCGCCCAGAGGAGCCGGCGCCGCAGTCTCCGGCGCCGCGTCATGCCGGGACGACCTTGCCGGTCCCCGGCCTCGGCTCGTAGGTCGGCCGGTAGCCGACCAGCCGGCCCACGGGCGCTCCGAGCATGAGCCCGACGCGCTGGATCCACGCGGGCGGGAACGGGAGCCGCACGGTGTCGAAGTGGGCGCGTGCGATCACCGCGAGGCGCAGGGGGCTCGGCATGCCCCGCTTGTTGGTCTTGCCGTCCCGAGCGAGCGAGAACATCGTCTCGATCAGCTGCTCGAACTGGAGCGCCGGGCGGACCTCGCACGCGAATCGGGCCTCCTCTTCACCGGCGTTCCAGAACTGGTGCCTCGTGCCGGCCGGGACGAGGACGCGGTCACCGGGCCGGGTCGGTAGCTCCCGGCCGTCGATCTTGAACGTGACCGAGCCCTCGATGATCTCGAAGAGCTCCTCCTGGAGGGGATGGACATGCGCCGCGGCGACGAACCCGGAGGGCTCGACGAAGCACTCGAACCGCACGTACTCCCCGCCCGTCTCGGCCGACGTGGCCGTGAAGACGAGACGCTCGCCGGTGACGGGATTCTCGATGGTGTCGCCTGAGCGGATCACTGGAAGCTCCTTTCGTCGTGGTCGCCATCGACGGTAGGGCGGACGGGTCGACGCGACATCGAGGCCAGCGCGGAACTCCGCTCGACGCCAGCGACGAGATCGATCCCAGTGCCAGCACCTATTGCGGTTGCGCGTCGAGAGGCGAAAGATGTCCGGCATGCGCCCGCTCCGGATCGCCGCATGGTGCGCGGCCCTCGCGAACGTGCTCTTCCTGGCGATCGCCGTCATCCGCACACCTGCGGGCGATTGGCTTCCGGCATGGTTCGTGCCGTTCGTGGGTGCCGCGTTCGTCGCGCCGTCGATCGTCGGCCTGCTCATCGCCAATCGGCAGCCCCGAAACGTGATCGCGTGGATCATGCTGCTCGGGCCGCTGCCTCTGACGATCCAGGCGCCGCTCGATCTCGTTCTCGGGGAGGGCTGGGCCCTTCAGATCGACCGGGCGACATGGCCGCTGCTGTATGCATGGCCGATCGCGGTCGCGTACGTCTTCCCGACCGGACGCCTGCTCTCGAAGCGCTGGCGCTGGATGGTCGCGTATGCCGTGACGAGCTTCGTCTGCTTCACGGCGATTGCGCTGCTCGACCCCGAGCCCTTCTACGGCGAGGACGCGACGACGCCCAATCCGCTGGCGGACAACGCTGTCGCGGAATGGATCGACAACGCCGGGCTCTCCTGGGTCTGGGTCGTGTTCTGGGCCGGCATCCTGGCGAGCCTCATCGGCGGCTCCGTGGCGATGGTCCTCCGCCTCCGCCGCTCGCGCGGGATCGAGCGCCTCCAGTCGATGTGGCTCGCCTGGTCGGCCGTGCTGATCCCGCTGGCACTGCTGTTCTGCGGCCTGTCGGCGTGGGTCTTCGGTGACTCCTTGATCGACTGGATCGTGTTCCCGCTCATCCTGCTCTTCCAGGTGGCAGTGGCCACGTCGGTCGGCATCGCGGTCACGCGCTACCGCCTCTACGCGATCGAGCGCATCGTCAACCGTACGGCGGTCTACGCCAGCCTCACGCTTGTCCTCGCTCGCCGCGTACGTCGTGATCACGGTCGGATTCGGTGTCGTTCGTGGGCGGCGGCTCGACGTGGGTCGTGGCGCTCGCGACGCTCGCCGTCGCGGTCGCGTTCCGGCCGCTGCGCGCGCGGATCCAGGACCTCGTCGACCGGCGCTACCGGCGCGCGCGGTACGACGGCGTTCGCCGTCGTGCGCGCATTCGAGGACGAGGTGCGAGACGGGCTGCGCGCGCCCGAGGAGATCGGCGCCGTCGCTGGCCGAAGCGCTCGGCGACCCGCTCGCAGAGCTGTTCTTCTGGCTGCCGGAGACCGAGGCGTACGCCGACGCGCGCGGGGACGTCCCTCGAGCGCTGCCCCGGGACGAGCGCGCGGAGCGCGAGATCCGGCGCGACGACGCGCCGCACTGCCGTGCTCCTCCACGACCCGTCGCTCCGGGAGCGGCGCGACCTGCTCGACGGCGTGCTCGGCGCCGCTGCGCTCGTCGATCGAGATGGCGCGGCTGCGCGTCGAGGTGCGTCTGCAGCTCGCCGAGGTCGAGGCCTCGCGTGCACGCATCGTCGAGGCCGGCTACGAGGAGCGCCGCCGTCTCGAGCGCGACCTGCACGACGGCGCCCAGCAGCGTCTCGTCTCGCTCGGCGTCCAGCTGCGACGCCTCCAGCTCACGCTGCCCCGCGGTGCGGAGCTGCTCTCGCCCGCGATCGACCAGGCGGTCGAGCGAGGTCGGAGCGACGATCGCCGACCTGCGCCAGATCGCGGCCGGCGTCCGGCCCGCGCGGCTCGACGATGGCCTGGCGGCCGCGCTCCGCGACCTCGCGCGTACCGCGCCGGTTCCGGTCGAGGTCCAGGCGCCACGGGAGCGCGTGGCGGCGAGTATCGAGGCAGCCGCGTACTTCGTCGCCTGCGAGGCGCTCACGAATGCCGTCAAGCACGGCTCGCCGTCGCAGGTCGCGGTTCGGGCCTTCCGGGAGAACGGGACACTGCACGTGAGCGTGTCCGACGACGGCGTCGGAGGGGCGGTCGTCCGCCGCGGCTCCGGCCTCGCCGGACTACGAGACCGGATCGCCGCGCACGGCGGCACGTTCGAGCTCCGGCAGCCCGCCGGGCGAAGGCACCCGCCTGGAGGTGGCGATTCCGTGCGGGTCGTGATCGCCGAGGACACCGTGCTCCTGCGCGAAGGGCTCGCAGGCCTGCTGGAGGACGCCGGCCACAGCGTGCTCGCACGCGTCGGCGACGCCGAGTCGTTGCTGGCCGTCGTCGCCGAGCACGAGCCCGACCTCGCGATCGTCGACGTCCGCATGCCTCCGACGTACGAGGACGAGGGAATGCGCGCAGCAGTCGAGATCCGTCGAGAGCACCCGGGCACCGGCGTGCTCGTGCTCTCCCAGCACGTCGAGAGTCGCTTCGCCGTCGAGTTCGTCGGCGCGGAAGGCGGTGTCGGATACCTCCTCAAGGACAGGGTCCTCGACGTCGGCGAGTTCCTCGACGCCGCCGAACGCGTCAGCCGCGGCGGCGCGGCGCTCGATCCCGAAGTCGTCAAGCAGCTCCTCGCACCGTCGCCCGGCGGAGACGCGCTCGCAGAGCTCACGCCGCGCGAGCGCCAGGTGCTCGCGCTGGTCGCCGAAGGCCGGACGAACGCGAGCATCGCGAAGGAGCTGTGGCTGACGGAGAAGACGGTGGAGACACACGTCCGCTCGATCCTCGGAAAGCTCGACCTGCCGCAGGACGGGGACACGCACCGGCGCGTTCTCGCCGTCGTCACGTACCTGCGTGCGTCGGCCGCCTGAGTCGCTGGTCGAGAAACGCGTATGTAGGAATTTCCCGAGCGGTTCACCGGTCCGTTCGCCGGTCGGGGCCCTACGGTAGACGTGGCGCGAGCGAGGTGAGGAGGCCGACGAAGGCCCCACGGCGTGCGCGGCGGAATCGACCCGAGCCGTTCGCCACCTGGTCGATGGACCCGACCGGCTTCGGAGACACCGTCAAGGTCAACCCCGGCTCCGTCACGACCATCGGGACGAGATTCGATCCCCGACCGGCGTGAG
Source organism: uncultured Actinomycetes bacterium (assembly GCA_963793655.1). Lineage (GTDB taxonomy): Bacteria > Actinomycetota > Thermoleophilia > Gaiellales > Gaiellaceae > Gaiella. The sequence continues at coordinate 826,479 of CAWCAV010000004.1, read as the reverse complement.
CGCCCCGCAGACTACTCCCACATCGTCGAGCGCCAAGACAACGACATCATGCGGCCGTTCGCCATCTTCGCGTAGGGAGTCCAAGCCAGCGGTCAGCCGACGGCAGAGAGCGCATACGCGCGCGCCGACGTAGGTCCCCCTACGGGAGACGGCCATCCTCAAGAGGCATCCCCTCGATGGCTCACCCCTCGGGCTCGGACGCGGCAGGTCGAAGGGAACGGCACCACGAGCCGATCATGCGCCGTGGCCGGGGGAGCTGCGACGTCGTTCCGCAGCGTTACCCCGCTGCTACCGGGCTCCTACCGCGGCGCAACCGCGTGCCCTGATCGTGTCGGCGAAAGCGGGATCCGCCCGCCGACCGGAAGGAGAGCACGTGAGCACCACCATCGAAACGGTTCGCAATGGGGTCGACACGCAAACGCTGTTCGCGACCCTCGACGCCATCAAGGCACAGCCGGAGCTCGGGACGTTCCAGTTCCGTGTGCGCAACCGCTGGCTCGACGGGGCCCACAACCGCTCGACGATCAAGGGCTTCTACGCCGCGGGCGGAGAGGACACCTCGCGCGCCGAGGCGTTCGAGCTCGACGCGGGTGAGCCAGCGATCCTGATCGGGACCGACACCGGCCCCAACCCGGCGGAGTTTCTCCTGCACGCGCTTGCCGCGTGCCTGACGACATCGCTCGTCTACGTCGCCGCGGCGCGCAGTGTGCGCCTGACGCGCGTGGAGTCGAGGCTCGAGGGCGACATCGACGTGCGCGGCGCGCTCGGGCTGTCCGACGAGGTGCGCAACGGATTCGATCGGATCCGGGTCGCGTTCCTCGTCGAGGGCGAAGCCCCGCCGGAGAAGCTCCGGGAGTTGGTCGAGCGGGCGAAGGCACGCTCGGCCGTCTTCGACATGGTCACGAACGGTGTCCCGGTGCACGTGGGGGTCGAGGAATGAGGACGACGAGCGGCGCCCGGTTTGGCCGGGCGCCGCGCCCCCTCTCGCCGGTCGAGATCGACACGGTCGTCGTCGGCGCCGGTCAGGCAGGGCTCGCGCTCAGCCACCATCTCTCGCGTGCCGGGCACCAGCACGTCCTGCTCGAGCGCGGCCGCGTCGGGCAGCGCTGGCACGAGCGCTGGGACTCGCTGACGCTGCTCTCGCCGAACTGGATGAACCAGCTTCCCGGCGTGTCGGCGCCCGGCGATCCCGACGGCTTCGTGTCCCGGACCGACGTGATCGCGCACCTGGAGGCGTACGCGAGGTCATTCGACGCTCCCGTGTTCGAAGAGATCGAGGTCACGCGGATCGTGCGGCGTGGCGCGTCCTTCCACGTCGAGACGACGGACGGCGCGTGGCTCGCCCGCAGCGTGGTCCTCGCGACCGGCGATGCCGCGGACCCGTACGTGCCCTTCCCGGCGCCGCTGGAGGTCGCCTCACTTCACTCTGGCGACTACCGCCGGGCGGACCTGCTCCCTGACGGGCCCGTCCTCGTCGTTGGCGCCGGCGCGACGGGGCAGCAGCTCGCTCTCGAGCTGTCCCTCGCCGGGCGCAACGTCGTCCTGTCGGTCGGGCGCCACTCGCGCGCGCCGCGCAGGTACCGCGGCCGCGACATCTTCGACTGGCTCGAGGTGCTCGGGGACTTCGATCGGACGGTCGACGAGCTGCCCGACGTCGAGGCGGCGAAGCGCGTGCCGCTGTTCCCGCTCAGCGGTGCGAACGGGGGCGAGGACCTCGGCCTCGATCGCCTCGCGGCCCTCGGCATCACGATCACGGGACGCCTCGAGCGCTTCGACGGGCTTCGTGCAGTGTTCGCGGACGATCTGGCCGAGAACGTCGCCGCGGCAGACGCGCGCCTCGCCAAGGTGTTGCGCCGCATCGACGCGCACCCGCTCGCACACGGGACGGAGGGGACTCACCCGGCGCCGCTCGTGCTTCCCGCCGGGCCGCGCACCGTCGAGCTCGGGGGCTTCGGCGCCGTCGTGTGGGCGACGGGGTTCCGTCGTGCGTATCCGTTTCTGCGAGTCGACGGCGCGCTCGACCGTCGCGGCGAGATCGTCCAGCAGCACGGCGCGACGCCGGTCCCCGGGCTGTACGTGCTCGGCCTCGCGTTCCAGTCCCGACGCAGCTCGCACTTCATCGGCGGCGTCGGTCGCGATGCCGAGACGATCGCCGGTCGGGTCGTCGGCCGCCCTGTCCGGCGGCATCGGCGGCGGCCCGGATGGCGGCGGATCGCGGCGGCGGCGCTCGGCGCGCTCCTGCTCCTGCCCGCGGCGTCACCCGCGGCGGTGAAGCGCCCGCGTCCGACCGACGTCCCGTTCGCGGAGACCGCGGTGGCCCCGAGCGGCTACCAGGTCTACAACGACTATGCGTCGCCCGAGCGCACGTACCGCTCACAACGGGTCGTCGTCCACTACGTCGTGGCCGGCATCGACGCGCCGCCGCTGAACGACGACGGCGGCGACGGAGTTCCCGACTACGTCCAGCTCGTCGGCCGCGCCGCCGACCATGCCCTCGCCTACTACGAGCGGCGCGGATTCCACGCGCCGCTGCCCGACGAGGACGGCCCTGACGCGCACCCCGACGTCTACGTCACACGCTTCACGCCGGGGACGCTCGGCATCGCCTTTCCGGCTGCCGACGCGACAGGCGGCGCCTTCGCGGTCGTGTCGAACAACCTCGATCCGAGCGCGGAGCGGAGCTTCGCGAGCGTCCACGCCACCCTGGCCCACGAGCTCTTCCACCTCGTGCAGTTCTCGTATTTTCCCGCGGATGCCGCGGCGGCGCTCCCGCCGCCGTGGATCCTCGAAGGGACGGCGGCCGCGCTCGAGACACGGGTCGCACCGGGCCTCGACGACCTCGTGTCGACGCTCCAGCTGCGCCGCTGGTTCTCGGCTACGGGGCGGAGCATCGTCTCGCAGAGCTACGGCGCCCAGCTGCTCTGGCGCAGCCTCGACGAGGAGCAGCCCCGGTTCCTGCCCGCGCTCTTCCGGCGCCTCGCTGCGGAGCCCGCCGCCGGCGACGCGGGCGACGTCGTCGCCGCCACGTACGCGCGAATCGCGGGCAGGCCGTTCGCGCAGGCGTTCCACCGGTTCGCCGTCGCCGTCGCCGGCGACCACGGCGACGCGATCGAGCCCGCGTTCCGCCTCGGTCCGGCCGCGAGGCGCAGCGCCCTCGTCGCGCCGCTCGCCGTGCACTACGTCAGGCCGGTGCTGCCGCGCGGCGGCGACTATGCGCTCACCGTCACCTTCCCGCGCGTCGGCGGCCCGGCCTCGGCCACTCTGACGTACGAGCTCGAGAGCGAGGTCGCGGGCGGCCGGCCGTCCCTCCGGCGGATCGCGGGACGAAGCTCGGACGACGGTCGGACGACGACGTTCGTCGTTCCTGCGGCGGTGCGGGTCGATCCGCGCCTGACGAATCCGCTGCTCGTCGTCTCGAACGGCGGCGGGCGCGCCGTCCGTTACGCCGTCGGCGTGCGCTGAGCCTCCTCGGCGCGCCGGCGCGCGACGACGTAGCCGAGCCGCTCGGCGATCCCGGCCGCGTCGGCGAGGAGCGCGGCGGCTTCGCCCGTGCGCCCGACCTCGCGCAGCACCTCCGCGCACGCGATGAGGGCGTCCGCCTCCATCCGGCTACCCGGCCCGCTCACGGAAGCGATGCCGGCACGCGCCTCCTCGACATGTCGCAGCGCGACAGCCGAGTCGCCGCGGTGCACCTCGGCGAGGGCGAGGACGATCCGCCACCAGACGTCGACCCACAGGCCGGGGGTCGGGACGCGCTCTGCGACGCGCGCGAAGCGTTCCGCCTCGTCGTCTCGCCCTTGCCGCGCGAGTACGAGCCCCAACCGCCACGCGATGTGAGCCGTCGTGTGCTCGTCGTGGGACGCGGCGACGATCTCGAAGCCCTTCCGGAGCACCCGCTCGGCAGCCGCGTCGTCGCCGGCCATCAGCTCGACCTCGGCTACCGCGATCGAGTGGCCGGCGGCAGACAGCCACAGGCCGAGCTCCTCGAGCGTGCGTCGCGTCTCCTCCACGAGCGCGCGCGCCTCCTCGAACTCGCCCCGCGTCGCCTGCAGGAGCCCGAGCGAGCCGCGTGCAGACGCATAGACGTAGGCCGAGTGGGAGGTCTCGGCGATCTCACGGACCTGGGCGATCGCCTCGTCTGCCGGGACGCCGCCCCCTGGCAGTGTGATGCAGATCCAGCTCATGACACGGTGCTCGATCTCCCACTCGCCCGCCTTCCTCGCGTGGTCCAGCGCGAGCGACAACCGCTGCTCCGAGCTCGGAAGCCCGCTGCGGTCGAGCGCGTGGAACCGAACGATCTCGGCCATCGCCAGGGCGCCGTGGTCACCGGCGCGCTCGAGCACGGGCACGGCGTCCTCGACGTCGCGGAGCATCCGGTCCGGCGGCACGGGCGCCTCACCCCACATCAGCGCGAGCAGAGTCGCGAGCCGTGCCCGCGCCGCGAGCCGCGCGTCGCCGAGCTCGCTGGCGACGGCATGTGCCTCGGCGAACACCTCGCGGGCCGTCGCGCGCTCACCGCGCCATGTGAGCGCCTCCCCGAGCTTCGGCAGGAGCTCCACACGCTCACGCGCTTCGCGCGGCAGGAGCTCACACGCCCGCGCGAGCAGCGACGCGGCCGCGAACCAGTCGTCCCGATCGACGGCGGCGAGGCCGGCGCGGCGCAGGTGCTCCGCCGCACGCTCGGCGAGCCGGTCGATCGCCGAGCCGCGCTCTCCCGACTCGAGACGCGCGCGCAGTGCCAGGTCGAGGTGGTGCGCCGCCGAGGCGTCTCCGTCCATCCCCGCCTCGAGCGCGCGCTCGGCGAGGCGCTCGTGCAGCTCGGCGCGCCGCCACTTCGGCACGCCTGAGTAGGCGGCGTCACGAACGAGCGCGTGCCGGAAGGACCAGCCGCCGCGGCCCGTGTCCTCGGCCTCGTCGGGGCGGACGAGCTCCCGCCGGACGAGCGTCACGAGCGACGCCGCGACAACCCCTTCGACGAGCGCCGACACCTCCGCGGTCGTGAACGACGTGCCGCACACGGCGGCCGCCTGGACGACGGCTCGGTCGGCCTCGTCGAGCCGGTCGAGGCGCGCGGCGAGCAGCATCTGGATCGAGTCGGGGAGCGTGTTGAGCTCGCCCTCGAGCGCGGCGGCCAGCAGCTGCTCGATGAAGAGTGGGTTGCCTTCCGCGATCTCGAGGATGCGGTTGCGCGCAGCGGCGTCGAGCCGTCGGTCCGAGGAGAGCAGGTCGAGGAAAGTCTCCGACTCCGCCGCCGGCAGCGCATCGAGCAGGATCGTCGAGCTGCGCACGCGCCCGCCGCCCCACTGCGGCCTGAGGTCGAGCAGGTCGGGACGCGCCAGGCAGAGCACCAGGATGGGAGCGTGGGCGAGCTCGACGAGCGACTCGACGAGGTCGAGGAACGCGGGTGCGGCCCAGTGCACGTCCTCGAGAACGAGGAGCAGAGGGCGCTTCCGCGCGAGGCCGGCCAGCAGCCTGCGCGTGGCGAGCGCGGCGTCCTCGGCGTGAGCGGTTCCCGTCTCGAGCCCGACGGCGACGGCGAGCTGATCGGCCAGGTGCGGGGCGTCGTCGGTCCCCAGCCGGCGGCGAAGCCACGCCGCGGGCTCGCCGTCGGCGAGCTCGGTCAGAAGGCCGCGAAGCGGCTCGTACGTGGCGTCGCGCCCGTCGGCTCGGCAGTGCGTGACGGCCACGTTCGCCACGCCCTGTAGCCGCTCGACGCACTCGACCGCGAGGCGTGACTTGCCCAGCCCCGGGGCGCCGAAGACGGTGATGAGGCGGGGAACGCCCGCGCCGACGGCGGATTCGAACTCCCTGGTGATCTCACGCAACTCCTGCTCGCGTCCGACGAGGGGCGTCTCCAGGCGGCGGACCAGCGGCGCCGCGTGAGGGTCGACCGTGTCGACCGCCCACGAGTCTTCGCGCGGTGTGGCCTCGACGGCGTGCCGCACGGTCCGCCAGGTGCGCGCCGAAGCGATGACGTCGCCGGCGCCCGCTCGCTCCTGAAGCCGGGCGGCCTCGTCGACGGGAGCGCCTGCGACGAGCGGGTCGCCGGTCACGACCTCGCCGGTCGAGAGGCCGACGCGGGTGACGAGGCCCGAGGAGCGGAGCGCAACACCCGCCGTGACCGCACGCAGCGAATCGTCGTCCCGGGCCGCCGGGACGCCGAATACCCCGAGCACCCGTCCGCCGCCGAACGGGGCGACACTCGCCCCGTGGCGCGCGAGCTCCTGCTCGGCGGCGCGGGTCCGCTCGAGCAACGCGGCGCGCCGTGCCTCGGGGTCGTCGAGCGCCTCGGCCGGGGTGACGTCGGCGACCAGGACGGAGACGAGCTTGCGCGACTCGACGGGCGGCGGGGCGGTGGCCGCGGGAGTCGCGGCGGCAGGAGGCGCGTCGGGAGCCGGTGCGCGCTCCGCCGGGACGAGATCGAGCGATCGGTCCTGCTGCAGCATCCGCCGTTGCAGCTCCTTGAGGCGCGGCGGCGGCTCGATGCCGAGCTCGTCGTGGAGCGTCCGACGGAAGCTCTGGAACGCCTCCAGTGCCTCGGCGTGCCGACCGCAGCGGTAGAGCGCCAGCATCAGCTGGGCTCGTGGACGCTCCCGGAGCGGATGTCGGCGGACGAGTGCCTCGAGCTCGGCGACGAGCTCCGACTCGCGTCCGAGGGCCAGCTCGGCATCGACGCACTCCTCGAGACAGGTGAGCTGCTGCTCGGCGAGCCGTGCCTCCTCCAGCCGGGCAAAGGGCTCCGCGAACTCTGCGAGCGGCACACCGCGCCACATCTCGAGCGCGCCTCGCAACTCCCGAGCCCCATCGTCCGGGCGGCCGTCCGCGAGCGCCTCCCGCCCCCGCGCATGAAGCGCGTCGAACACGTGCAGGTCGAGCGTGTGGCCGTCGAGCTCGAGGCGGTACCCAGGCGCCCGCGTCTCGATCAGCCCGACCGGCAGCCGCTTGCGGAGCTGGGAGACGAAGATCTGCACCATCTTCGGCGCGCTCTCCGGGACGTCGTCGCCCCAGAGCCCGTCGACGAGGGCATCCATCGGCACGACGCGACCCGCCTGGAGCAGCAGGAAAGCCAGCAGAGCCTTCTGCTTCCCGCCGGCCAGGTCGACGCTCGCCCCGTCGTCCATCGCTTCGAGCGGTCCGAGAATCGAGAACTCCACGTCCCTCCCGGCGATCCTTCCCTAGGGCTCCGTGTTGCGGTTACCGGCCATATACCGCCGGACCACCCGACCTGCAACCGAGCTCGTGTCTGCTGCCGGTCGACAGCTCCGGCCGAGCCGGAGAACGGACAGGAAGGAGACAACATGACGAAGCGCATTGCAGCGCTGGTTGCGCTGGCGGCGGCCTCCCTTGCCATCGCCGTTGCGGCGCAGGCAGCGGTGACCACGAACGAGCATCTCTCGATCACATACGCCGGGTACGTCCCATGCGCGAACGGCGGTGCGGGCGAGCTGCTCACGGGCACGATCGATGTGCACAACCTGGCGTCGGAGACCGTCAACGGCAACGTCGACGCGTGGCAGTTCACGTTCGAGCGGCACGGCGAGCTCGTCGGCCGGATCACCGGCGACACGTACCGCTTCACAGCCGTGGAGCACGGCGCGTACACGCAGAGCCTCGACAGCGATCACTCGACGCTCACGTACGTGAACGGCTACCGGCTGGTCGGGCCAGGCCCGGGCAACGATCTGATCGTGCGCGAGACCGCACACGTCACGCTCGACGCGGACGAAAACGCGGTCGTGCAGCGCGACGACTTCACCGTCGACTGCTCATAGCGCGGAAAACATGATGCGTAGAGTCGCCGTCGCGCGGCTCTACGCATCATGCCCGGGCCGGATGGGGGACGGGGCGAGGACTTGGCCGGAACGCCGCCCGCATCCGGCTTCCCCCAGTGGCACCCGGCCCCGTCCCTCCCCATACGCCCGCCCGGCGTTCGTCAATGAGCACGTGAGACCACGGACGATCCCGGACGACTGTGGACGCCGAGAAAGGGTTCGCCACCGGAACGGGAAATCCGTGTCCCCATGCGCGATTGCACATGGTTGCTGAGCGGCGGGGGTGGGATTCGAACCCACGGAGCCTTGCGGCTCAACGGTTTTCAAGACCGCCCCGTTCGACCGCTCCGGAACCCCGCCGGAGCGCGTCAGTCTACGGCGGCTACGCGGCCTCGCGCCCGGGGGTGGATGCCGTCTCCACCGCCACAACGCGGTCGGAGTCGTGTATCGCCCGCAGCAGCTTCACCTTCACGAGCGCAGTGGGAAGGTCGACCGCCGCGAGTCGCCTGGCGAACCGCTCTGCGACTTCGCGCTCGAGCGTGATCGCTTTGCGTCGCGCCTTCACCGCGCTGCGGAGCGTGTCGCGTACCTCGACCCGCCCTTCGAAGTGAGGCGTCAACTCGACCGCCTCCCGCACGGCAGTGAGCTCGGAGCGTGAGAGGGCGATGCGTATGTCCCCTTCGTGCCGCACCGCCTCACTCTACCCCTTCAGGGGGATAGGGCAACCCTCGGTCGAGGGTTCCGCGTCACCCTGCGGCGATGAAGGCGGTCCGCAGGCTCGAGCCGCGCCCGGAACGGTGGGCGCCCGGCTACGCGGCGGCTGCCGTCGCCTGGGCGACGGCGGGCTGCGGGTGCTTGACCGGGGCGACCATGCGGCGCCGGGGGCCGCCGCGGACGGCCCGCAACAGCTTGGCGCGCGCCGTCGCCGTTGCCAGGTCCACCGGCACGAGGCGGTTCGCGAGGCGCTCGGCGATCTCGCCGTCGAGCTCGACCTCGCCCATGCGGTGCGCTCGGACGGCGATCCGGAACGTGTCGCGGACGTCCTGGCGACCATCGAAGTTCGGGGTCACCTCGATCGCCTCTCGGAGCGCGAGAAGCTCTGCTCGCGTCCACTGAACGCGCACTACCCCCTCAGGCCGCATGCCCTGACTCTATGTGTCGGCCCGGGTTCCGGGGACTACCCGGTCGGGGGAACTTCAGCCCCCGATTCGGCTAGGCGCACCGTACTTCTCGAGCACGTCGGGCACCTCGCCCTGGAAGTTCTCGAGGATCGCGAGCAGGGCGCGGTCGGTGACGACGGTGCCGTTCAGCGTGTGCGGCGGCTCGAGCCCGTCTCGGCGAGCGCCAGCGGATCCCGAGTCGCCGCGCCTGGAAGTCGGTCGTGTTCGAGCACGAGGTGACCTCGCGGTAGCGCCCCTGCGACGGGAACCAGGCCTCGAGGTCGATCTTGCGGACGGCGGAGCGCCGAGGTCGCCGGCGGCCACGTCGACGGCGCGGTACGGGAGCCCGAGCGCCTGCAGGAGCTCCTCCTCGAGCGCCACCATCCGCTCGTGCTCCGCACGGGACTCCTCGCGGCCGCGTGAAGACGAACATCTCGACCTTGTTGAACTGGTGGACGCGGAACATCCCGCGCGTGTCCTTCCCCGCCGCGCCGGCCTCGCGGCGGAAGCAGGTCGAGAAGCCGCAGTAGCGCAGCGGCAGGTCGTCGGCCTCGAGGATCTCGCCCATGTGCAGGCCGGCGAGGGCGACCTCGGACGTGCCCGTCAGGTACAGGTCGTCCGCCTCGAGCGCGTAGATGTTCGACCGCTCCGTGGGGAAGAAGCCCGGTGCCGACCATCGCCTCCTCCCGCACGAGCACCGGCGGCAGCACGGGCGTGAACCCCGCGCGCGCGACGTGATCGAGCGCGAAGCGGTAGAGCGCGAGCGCGAGGAGGGCAGTGTCGCCGACGAGGTAGCCGAAGCGCGAGCCGGACAGGCGCGCCGCGCGCTCCATCTCGAAGCGGCCGATCTCCGTCGCCTCGCGCGCGTCGCCGCCCGTCGCCGGCTCGCCGACGCGGCGGAGCTCGACGGCGTCGTCCTCGGTGTCGCCGTCGGGAGCTCGCGTCCTCGGGCGGGTTCGGCACCTCCGCGAGCGCGGCGTCGCGCTCCGCCTCGGCCCGTGCCAGCTCCTCCTCGGCCGCCTTGAGCTCCGCCTTCACCGCTTTGAGCTCCTCGAGCTGCTCCGGCGACGGCTTGCCCTTGAGCTTGGTTCGCCCGCGGAGCTCGTCCACGCGCGGCACGAGCGCGCGCCAGCGCTCGTCCGCCTCGAGCAGGCGGTCGAACGCCTCCGCTGCGCCCTTGCGGGCGAGCGCCGCCCGCATCGCGTCGGGATCGGCCCGCGCTGCCTTGAGGTCGATCATCCGAGGGAGTCTAGGACGCGTCGATGACGCCCGCGACGCCCTCGTCGTCCGGCCCGGGGCACGTCCGGTCGGCGACCGCGCGGAGACGGGGATGCGCGTCCCTCGACGGCAAACCCGAGCGCCGGCGATCTCGAGCAGCTCGACGTCGTTCTCGCCGTCGCCGAACGCGATCACGCGGTCGAGATCGAGCCCGAGCTGCCGCCGCGACGAATGCGAGGCCCGACCCCTTCGTCACGCCGGGATTCCCGAGCTCGAGCATGTATGGGAGCGAGGTCGTCAGGAACATGCGACCCGCGAAGCGCTGCTTCGAGCCCGCCGCGAATGTCGGCGAGGACGGGCGGCTCGGCGACGACGACGAGCTTCGTCGGCGCGCTGCTCGAGCCACGCGAGCAGGTCGCCGACCTCGACCACGGGAAGGCGCTGGAACGCCGTGTACCGGCGCGAGTACTCGGTCTCGCGCGCGACGTAGAGCTGGTCGTCGACGTACACGTTCGGTGAGATGCCGAGCGACCCGAGCGCGGCGATCGCCTCGCGCGCGACCTCGAGCTCGAGCGGCTCGTGCAGGAGGAACTCGCCCGTTCGCGGATCGACGACGGCCGCGCCCTGGTAGCAGACGACCGGCTCCTCGAGCGCCGCCTCGTCGAGGTAGCGCCTCACCGAGCGGAACATGCGGCCGGTCGCCACGAGCACGTGGATCCCCGCCGCCCTGGGCGCGAGCGATCGCGGCGCGCGTGCGCGGGCCGAGCTGCCCGTCCGGCGCCGATGAGCGTCCCGTCGAGGTCGCATGGCGAACGCCTGCGACGGCGCCGCCGAACCGATCAGGAAGGAGGCTCAGCCGCCCGTGGACGACGCGACGAACTGCGCCACGTCGGCGATCTGCTGCGGCTCGAGCTGGTCCTTGAACGACGGCATCCCGCCCTGGCCGAGCGTCACACGCTGCACTGCGAGCTCGTAGGACGGCTTGGCGTCGTCGAGGTTCGGCCCGACCGTGCCGTTCGAGTTCGCGGCGGCGAGCGTGTGGCACGCGGTGCAGCCGGCGCTCGCGAACACCGCCTTCCCCGCGGTCGCGTCGCCCTCGAGCTCGAGCGCCGGTAGATCCTCGCCCGCGCCGGTCGTGGTCTGCTCGGGGATGCTCCCGACGACCGTCTCCGGCGTGGCGGTGACTTCCTCCCCACCGCAGCCCGCTGCGAGGAGCGCCAGCACCGCGAGCAGGAGCGGGAGAGCGGTGAGCGGGCGGCGCATCGCGCGCAGTCTAACCAGGTGCGTCCGGGCGTTGCGAGCGGATCCGTCCTCGAAACGGCGCACGACGAATGCCGCGACTGCACCGAAACCGAGCACGTCCCCCGGCGTGTCGTTGACGACGAGAGAGACGACCAGCGCCACGAGCACCGCGTCGGTCATCGGACGGCGCGGCCGTCGGGTCGCAACCACGATCACCACCACGAGCGACGCCAGTGCGGCGAACGCGGGCCCGACGGACTCGAACGTCCGGCGGGCCGAGAGCTCGAGCCGGTCGGCGATGTCGGCGAGCACCGCTCCAGGTCCGTCGCCGACCGCCTGGGTGACGTGGCTCGAGCCGCCGAACGCCGCGTCGAGGCCGACGAGGGCGATTCCCACCAGGACCGCCGCCGCCCCGATCGCCATCCCGCGCTTCAGGTCGATTCGCACCGGCTGCGTTCTGACGAGCAGCGTGGCGTACGCGGCCAGCAGGACGAGCAGCCCGCCGCCGTCCGCTCCGAAGCGGCTGCCTGCGACCGCCGACGAGCGCGACGCCGGCGACCGCCACCCCGAAGCGCCCGAGGAGGCCGACGCCGAGCACGGCGGGAACGAGGAGCATCGTCTCGAGGAGGTTCGAGACACCGTAGAACCGACCCGCCTGCGACGGGCCGAACGGCGAGAGCGCGACCGCCTCGGGGTCGACGCCCAGCACGAGCGAGGTACGCGGCGAGCACCGCCGCGCAGGCGAGACCGAGCGGCAGCAGCACGGCGGCGAGCGCGACGAGGGCGACGACCCACCACCCCGCGAGCCAGAGGTTCGCGGCGAGAGCGACGAGGACGACCCGCGGCGCGAGCCCCGGCGCGAGCACCGCCGCGATGTACGCGATCGCCGCCGAGGAGAACGGTCAGCGGAAGGCGGATCCGGTCGTTGCGCTCGATCCTGCTCTCGAGGCGCTCGAGCGTCGCGACCGGGTCGTCCACGGTGACCACCTCGAGTCGCCCGTGCGCGACGTCGGCGAGCGAGACGAGCCCGTCGATCCGCGTCGAGGTCGAGGTGAGGACGCCGCGCGGGCCTGGTGTGACTGCGATCGGGTACCGGTCGTTCTCGCTCTTCCCGGCGGGAGGCAGGACGACGAGGGTGTCGGGCGGCGGCCCGACGCCGAGCTCGATGAGGGGCGTGCCCGCGGGCGCGCCGCCGAGTAGCGAGCTCTCGACCTCCCCGGTGAGCAGCGTGTTGAGAGCGCTCTGTCGGGTCACCGTGGGGCCGGCCCCGGGCACGCCGAGCCCGATCGCGCCGCTCCCCGCGTAGCGGTCCGGTGAGAACGGCTCCACGACGCGCACCGCCGCAGTCGCCGGAGCCGCGATCGCGAGCGCGACGAGAACCGCCGCTCCGATCCTCCCAGCCGTCTTCACGGCGGGAGTCTCGCCGAGACATGCGTCGTTGCGTAGCCTGTCTGCATGATCGTCGAGCGCTCGATGGACTCTCGGTGGCTCTCGAACGCCTTCGTCGTGGGCGACGAGGCCGGCGGGGTCGCCGTCTTCGTGGACAGCGGGGCGCCGCTCGAGTCGCTGCTCGATGTCGCTCGAGCGTGAAGCGCCTGACGCCGACGCACGTCCTCCGCACGCACGGCCACCCGGATCATGTGGAGCACGAGGAAGAGTTGACCCAGCGCTTCGGGATCCCGGTCGTGACGGGGTCGCTCTCGACCGGGGGCCTGCGGTTCGAGGCGATCCCGACGCCTGGCCACTCGGACGACGGTGTCGCGTTCGTCCTCAACGACGAGATCTGCTTCTCGGGCGACACGCTCTTCCGCGACGCCGTCGGCGGAGGCCCGGCCGGCGTCGTGCGCGACTCGGTGATGGAGCGGCTCATGACGCTCGACCACGCGATCCGGGTGCTGCCCGGTCACACGGTCGAGACGACGATCGGCCGCGAGTGGGAGCGCAACCCGTTCGTCCGCTTCTGGCGCGGGCTCGAGGAGGAGGTCGGGAGCCCCTGCCGCGTCGGCGGAGTCGACGCCGTGATCCTCGTCGAGTCGCCCGACTACGACGGCAAGGGGAAGCTGCTCGTCCGGCTCGACGGCGGCGAGGAGCGGATCGTCGGCGCCTCGCGCGTCGAGCTCGCTTGACCGCGGTCGCCTGCGTCGGCGGTCACGGCCGCGCGAGGCGAGGCGCGAAGGGGGCAGTTGCATGATGCGGGGCACGATCATGCATTCCGTCGGGTGCTTCAGCAGGAGCACTCCGAACCGCGCACGTCGTGCGTGGGTGTCACGAATCACAGCACCCGAATCGCCGTTGAGTTGCCAGACCGTTCCTGTGCACCGCGCGGGATCCATGCTCACGCCGTTGCGCTCGATCGCGCACTCGCTGCCGGTCCGACCGATCAGGTCGACGTTGCAGCTGACCCGGCTCCAGCCCTTCCGTCCAAGCTGGTCTCGATCGGGCCTCTCCGGCCGGCATGTGGAGCGTGTCGCAACGTAATCCAGCAGGCCGAAACGGACGTCGACCCGGTACACCGCCTCTTCGGCAGCCGCCGCATGGTCGAAGGGTGCAAGGAAGACGCAACGGTGTCGTGCAGCTCCGGTACGCAACGCGTAGACGCCTGCGTCGGTCGAGCGGTCGCAACGCTGGTCATACCCGTCGTGATGCTCACGGCGAGCAGCGCAAGGACCTACGGAAGAAGTCGTCGGCCGGTCACGGCTCGATCTCGGCTCTACGGTAGTCAGGTACCCGGCCTGTCGAATCGGGGAGTTCGCGGATCCTCTCCGGAGGCTGGGATCACGTCCGCGCGGAGCGGTACGGTCCAGCGCCCGTGCGTCTCGTCGTCGCCCGCTGCGAGGTCACGTACACCGGCCGCCTGACCGCCTTCCTGCCGGAGGCGATCCGCCTGCTCGTGTTCAAGGCGGACGGCTCGGTGCTCGTCCACGCGGACAGCGGCGGCTACAAGCCGCTCAACTGGATGACGCCGCCGACGGTGATCGAGGACGGCGACGGACGTGATCGTCGTGCGCAAGCGCGCCGGGCGGTCGGAGGACCGGCTCGAGATCCGGATCGCCGAGCTGCTCGCCGAGTTCGAGCACGAGCTGGGCGAGGACGCGGGGCTCGAGAAGGACGGCGTCGAGCGGCACCTCCAGGAGGCGCTCGCGGAGCTGCCCGACGTCGTCGAGGCGGGGCTGCGGCTCGTCCGTCGCGAGTGGCCGACCGACGTCGGGCCGGTCGACCTCATGTGCCGCGACGCCGACGACGGCTGGGTCGCCGTCGAGATCAAGCGCGTCGGGACGATCGAGGCGGTCGAGCAGCTCTCGCGCTACCTCGAGGTGCTCCGGCGCGACCCGGCGCTCGCCGCGCTGCCGCGGGATCCTCGCCGCGTCCGAGCGTCAAGCCCCAGGCGCGGACGCTCTGCGAGGCGCGCGGGCTCGGGTGGGTCGAGGTCGACCTCGCCGCTGCTGCGCGGCGAGCGCGAGCCCGAGCTCACGCTCTTCGACGCCTGAGCGGCCCGGTTCGACGGCGCCGTCTAGCGAACCGCGAACGACGGCGCGTCGGGCTCGTGGAAGCGGACGAGGTGCTCGCCCTCATCGCGCAGCTCGTCGCGGGCGGCGCGTGGGAGCCGCTCGAACGGCTCGAGCCGGAGCGTCGCCTTCTTCGCGGTCGCGTTCGACCCGCCACGAGCCCGCCACCGCGCCGTCGACGAGGAACGTCGCCATCGACTGCGGCGCCTTCGTGGAGAAGACCAGCCCGCGGAAGCGCTCGGGCAGGATCTGCGTACGGCGCGCGTGCACGAGGAGCACGGCGTCCCAGTGCCCCAGGAAGCGCACCGGCGCGGCGGTGTCCCCGGGCAGCAGCGGAGCACGCGCCAGGTCGACGAGCTCCTTGCCGTCCTCGTCGCGGAGCAGTCGCAGGCGCATCCGCTCGGCGACGGGGAGAAGGGAGGCTCGTGCCACGCCGGCCCAGGTGGCCGCGTCACCGAGAGTTGACGGCCCGAACGCGCGCGAGGTATCGGCGCAACAGGTGCTCGAGGCCCTCGTCCTCGGTCACCTGCTCGGGCGGCAGCCACTCCTCGGCGAGCCGGAAGAGATCGGCGCGGCGGCGCTCCCACGTGCCCGACGGCGGCACGCGGACGAGCGGGATCGAGATGCCCGACCAGACCGTCGCGCTCTTCTCGGGCAGCAGCGCGTCGATCTCCCTCCGGTGCCACGTCCGTCCCCCGAGGGCGCCTTCGAGCTCCCGGGCGACGAAGTCGAGGTTCGCAGCGGGCTCGTGTCGCCCCCATGTCCTGAGCCACCAATCGCGACGCGACGGGCCGATGCCTGCCGCGAAGCGCCAGTAGTCGCGCGGCGAGACGATGTGGATCGTCGAGCGCATCAGCGTCCCCTGGACGGCGCGGCGGCGCTCCAGCGCGCGCGTCAGGTCGTCGCGCGAGAACCCGTCGAGCATCGACCAGAGCCGGACGTACGGCGAGGGCGCGTACTGCGCCTGGAGGCCGCCGATCGCGCTCGAGCGCGCGGCCGATCGGGAGCCGCGCCCTGCGCGAGCAGGAGCTGGCGCGCGAGGAGCGTGCGGTTCAGCCTCCTCGTCGAGAGCGTCACGGCCGGACGGCCGCCTTGAGGTAGTCGCGCGGCGGGTCGTCGAACAGCGCTGCCACGCCCTCGAGCCCGACCTCGTGCGTGATCAGGCGCTCGAACGGATACGCGCCGCTCGCGAGGAACGCGAGCGCGGCGCGGAAGTGGCGCGGCGTGTGGTGGAAGGAGCCGACGAGGCGGACCTCCTCGTAGTGGATCCGATAGGGGTCGACCTCGACCCGCGCCTCGCGCGGCAGCCCGCCGAAGGCGAGCACGGTGCCGCCGGGGCGGACGAGCGCGAGCGCGCGCTGCCACGCCTCGACCGTGCCGGCCGCCTCGATCACGACGTCGGCGCCCATCGGGATCGGCCGGCGACGGCACCGAAGGAGCGCTGCGAGCGCGCGCCGCTCCTCGCGCGAGCCGACGCCCACCGGACGGCCGCCCGCGTCGGCGACGCAGGCGCAGAGCATCAGCCCGATCGGCCCGAGCCCGACGATCGCGACCGTGTCGCCGCGCTCGACTCCGGCCACGTCGATCCCGTGCAGGCAGCAGGCGAGCGGCTCGACCATCGCGGCGACCTCGGGGGCGAGGCCGGGCGGGACGGGGAGGAGGTTGCGGCGCGCGATCCGCTCGGGCACGAGCAGGAGCTCGGCGTAGGCGCCGTTCAGCAGCGGGAAGAGGTTCTCGCAGAGCGTCTCCTGGCCGCGGGCGCACGCGGCGCAGGCGCCGCACGGGGCGGAGTTCGCGGCGACGACGCGCCGGCCCGTGGCGACGTCGATGCCGCAGACCTCGTGGCCGAACGGGCTCGGCGGCGGCCCGAGCAGCACGGGGTGGCCGCGCCGATACGCCTTCAGGTCGGTGCCGTCCGTGAGCGCGACCTCGACCTGGACGAGCACGTCGCCCTCGCGCCGGCTCGGCTCGGGGACGTCCTCGAGCCGCAGGTCGCCGGGCCCGTGGAGGATCAGCGCCCTCATGCCGGCTCGATCCGGAACGACCTGACGACGGGGTCGAGCACGCGCGGGTACGCGTGCGCGGCGTAGCCGATGAGGACGCCCGAGACCGTGCGCTCTTCGAGGGGCCACGGGTCGAGGACGATCGTTCCGCGGCCGCCGATCTCGTAGCGAACGGCGATCGCGTCTCCGTCTGGGCCGACCACGACCATCGACCCCGACTCCGGCTGCTCCAGGCAGAAGTCGAAGGAGACTCGATCGCAGAGGTCGGTGATCCTGTCGGCCGCCGCGGCGTCCTCCTCCGAGACCGCCGCCGCCTCCCGCAGCGCGGGGATCGCCTCGTCCATCTCCGTGAGGGCCGCGCGCGCCGCGTCGTCCGTCGCGTGCGACACGAGACGACGGACGTGCATCGCGACGACGAGGTCGACGACAGGGTCCACCCTGGTCGGCGCAAAGCTCCTGCGCTGGATGGCGAGCCAGCGGTCGCCGGGGCACAGCGCCGATCTCGTCGGCGTCGTGCTCGCCGTATCCGCGGTCGTGCAGCGCGACCCCCGACACGAAGCTCCCCCGTCGGAGTGGAAGCGGGACGACCGCCTCGTCCCAGGCGAGGGCGATTGCGGCGGAGAGACGGGCGTGCTCGAGCTGAGGGAAGACGACGGGTCTGCGGCGGGACCTGAACACCTCAGGGCGTGAAGACGACCTTGAGCGCGTCGCGCCGTCGGAAGAGCTCGAGGCCGTCCGCGAAGCGCTCGAGCGGCAGGACGACGGGCTCGGGCACGTCGAGGTCGTGGAGCAGCGCCAGCGCCTCGGGCATGTACGGCGGCGCCGCCGAGCGCGCGCCGACGACGGTCAGCTCCCGGCGGTAGACATCCGCCGCGGGGATCGGCCCGGCGTCCGCGAAGACGAGCACCGTGCCGCCGGGCGCGACCGAGTCGAGCGCGGTGTCGACGCCGCCGCGCCCGGCGAGGACGACGGCGTCGACGGGCCCGTCCGGCGCGCGGCCCGCCCGCCGCGGATCGGCGTCGACCGCGAACACCTCGTCGCCGCGCCGCTCGAGCACGAGCCCGAACAGCCGCCCGATGAAGCCGTTGCCGACGATCAGCACCCGACCCGGCGGCACCCGCGCCGCGCCGCGGAGGACGCAGGCGAGCGGCTCGACCATCGTCCCGCGCCAGTCGGGCCAGTCCGTCCGGGAAGCTCGACCCACGCCTGCGCGCGGACGCGCTCGGCGAAGCCGCCCGGGCCGGATCGTCGGCGCCGCGAAACGCTCGCAGGTCGACTCGTGCCCGGCGAGGCAGCGCTCGCACTCGCCGCACGAGGCGTGGTGGACGAGCGCGACCCGTGCGGCCGTCGTCGAGCTCGGCGACCACCTCGTGGCCGAGGACGACGCCCGCGTGGGCCGCGTCGAGCTTCTCGACGTCCGACCCGCAGAGCCCGCACGCGACGACCCGCACGACGTCGCCGGGCCCGTCGGGCTCCGGGACGTCGGCGAGCGCAGGCTCGCCCTCCGGCCCGACGACGACGGCGCGCACGGGCGTATCGTAGGGTCGCCTCTCCGCCTCCGAGGGAAGGAGCCATCGATGGCGTCAAGCTGCACCGCTGCTCCGCGACCTGGGTCGAAGCTGTCGGGCCACCCGTGCTGGCGCGTCCAGAAGGCGCTCGACGAGATGGGCGTCGAGTACGAGATCGTCAAGGAGCCGCTGGCCGTCCGCGGACGAAGCGGAAGGCCGTGATCGAGCGCACCGGCCAGAGCGCGCCTGCCCGCGATCGAGCTCGAGGACGGCACCTGGTACCGCGAGGAATCCGCCGAGATGGCGCGCGCGATCCGCGCGGGGCGCTTCGGCCCGGCCGCATGAGCGGCGCTACACTTCCCCTCTCGCGGGGCTATAGCTCAGTTGGGAGAGCGCCTGGATCGCACCCAGGAGGTCGGCGGTTCGAGTCCGCCTAGCTCCACTTTGAAACCCCAGTGGCGATGCGCTGCTCCGAGTTGTCGGGAAGACGTAGCCGCTTGTCGGTGCTAGCGCCGTGCTACCGAGCAATCGGGAGTACGAGCGCGACGTTGACCAGCTCGCGAGGAGCCGAGCTTAGTCTTCGAGTGGAGGATGACGCCCGGGAAGAGAGGGCTCGCCGGTTCGAGTAGATTGCGCGGACCGTGACGATCGAGCGGCCGCGCTACTTCTCCGGTCAGTTGCTCGTTGCGGACGACCTGGAGCAGGAGCAGCTCTATCTCCGAGAAAAGGCACGCCGTCACAATCGACTGCTTCACGGATTCGGTGTCGTGTGCGGCCTATGCGTCCGGCCGGACGCCGCCGCCCGCAGGGTGATCGTCGAGCCCGGATACGCGCTCGACCCCTACGGCGAGGAGATCTTGGTCGAGCACGAGGTGGCCGTCGAGCTCTGCCGGGAGGACGACGATGGCAACGCGGTGTCGGCCCGCCCGGAGCGCCGCGACTCCGCGGGTGGGCGCCATGTCGACAGGCCGCCGGGTCGGCCCATGTACCTCGCCATCCGGCACGCCGAGTCCCTGTCTCGCCCCGTTCCCGTAAGTGACGGCGTTGTGGAATACAGCCGGACGCGCGAGGGCTTCTCGATCAAGGTGCTGACCGCATTGCCTCAGACATACGCGCCGCCCCCCACCGAGTCCCTTGTTCACCCATGCCCCAAGGCTCCCTCCGATCCGTGGGTGATTCTCGCCGAGATCGTGATCGACTCGGCGCTAGAGATCGCGAAGATCGACTGCGTTACACATCGGAGCAACGTCGGCCACCCCTAAGGTGCCATCTCGAGAGCTTGCCGTGTCCGCGCGACCGCTCAGCTCTTGCGCCGGCGCCCCCGCACCTGGTCGGCGGCCACGTCGAGGACGTGCCCGAGCGTCGAGCCTTCGAGCTGGCGCAGCGTCCCGACGACGCGCTTCAGCTGCGCGCCGAGCTCGCGGTCGCTTCGTGCGACGTGGCCGACGAGCTCGGTCAGGTTCTCGATCGTCTTCGCGTCGATGGGCTTCTCGAGAAGCTCGTAGTAGCTGACCTCGTACTCGCCGAGCGGCCGGAGCGCGCGGACGGCCGCCGCGAACGCCTCGTCGTCCTCCGCAAGGATCTTCCCTCCGCGCGCGGCGTTCTCGGCGATCAGCTCGCTGAGCACCTTGCCGTACTTCGACCGCTCGAGCACCCGCGAGCGGAACCGGCGGAAGTCGCGCTCGCTGCGGCGGAGCTCGCTTTCGGGGAACGGCGGTCGCCACGGCCCCTCGCGGGAGAGCGACTCGAGGATCGCGCGGATGATCGCCCGGGCGACGCAGGTGCACGCGGTCGACAGGTTGAGGGCGCCGAAGACGGCGTTGATGTCGTTCGCGTCGGTGAAAGGCGTCCCATTATTGAACGTCCCACCCGCGTAGAGGAGGCCGACGACCGGCAAGGTGTTGCTGAGCTGGCCCGCGGCCTGGTCGAAGATCAGCGAGCCGGAGTCGCCGGGGGAGCTGAAGACGTTGCCGTCCGTCGAGGTGATCCGGAACGCGTTCTGGATCGACGAGATGCGCGTCTGGTTGCGGTACGTGCAGTTGAACGTCATCCCGACGCTCGTGATCCGCCCGTTCGTTGTCAGGCGCGTTGTCCGGCCGCGCTTCTGCACGTTCATGTTCAGCGCAGGCGCGCGGAGCTCGTAGATGGCCGGCCCGATGTCGACGACGTCGTGGTCGATGTCGATGCCGCCGTCGATCGACCCGATCGCCGCGTCCACCACGGAGGTGGGGATCACCGTCCCTGCCGGCGGGGGGTTCGCGACCGTGTTCACGGGGTTGTGTCGCTTGAGCGCACCGATCGCATCGCCCGGCAGGACGCCGCCGTCGAGGCGCCCCGGCTGCACGATTCGCCGGAGCACGGGCAGCGTGTCCAGGTTCGAGAGGACGTGGTTGTTGGAGAGGAGGACGATCGTGTCGTCCGTGTTGTCGCAGGCCCAGCCTCCGAGCGTCCCGGCGCTCACGCTCGCCTCGGGCCCGATGCTCGAGCCCGCCTCCACCGGGCGGTACCGCGTCGTGTCCTGCTGCGCTGCTGGAACCGTCGTCTCGATGACGTCGGTCTGCACGGCGAAACCTTCCCAACCAAATACGCGCCTCGGGACGACGTCCGCCGGGTTGAGCTGCGCGTAGGAGACCTTCCGGGAGACGAAGACCTGAACCACGACGGCCCCTGTGACTTTGCCTTCTCGCTCACGGAAGCCGGTCGCGACGCCGATCACGTTCGGATACCCGAGGAGGACGTCCTGGTTCAACTCCTGGGCGTGGCGCACGAGGGTCTCACGGCTGCGTCGTGGCATCGCTACTCCTTCGTTCTCGATCCGAGGCGTAGGCCTCGGCAGGCTGGCTGTCCGGCACGAGCACGAACTCGAAGTCGGCGATCTCGGCGATCGCCTGCTCGAGCCTTGAATCGGCTCGTCCCACGACGTAGATCTCGACGACGGGCTCGGCGTCGAGGAGGCCGACGCCGCTTCCGACAACGCCCGGTAGCGCATGGAGGCGCTCGCGGCACCGATCGAGCGCGGCCACCAGCTGCGTCGCGTCAGACATCAGCTCCGCCACCGAGACGGCCGCAGTCGGCTGTGAACGTGCGCCGCAGGTACGAGCTGGAGTCGACCACTGAACCGCTCCTCGATCTCGACCCTGCGACGACCCTAGTGCCGTGAAGCCGGAGGAGTCAAGCGCTCATGAGGACGACATGCCCCGCGGCAGGGACGCGCGTTGTTGTTCTCGACGACGCCGGAAAGCGGACGAGTCCTGACGTCGATCGGCGGAGCGTGTACTCGAGCCGTGCTACCGCCCTGATACCGAACCAAGCGAATCGGGCCGAACTGACAGGATCGAGCACCACGAGCAAATACTGGGCGCAGCTCACAGACAAGAGGCCGTGACGCATCGCACCCAGGAGATCGGCGGGTCGAGTCCGCCTAGCTCCATCTCAGAGGCGTGCGAAGGCGGGGAAGACGATCGGGAGCCGCCGGAGCAGAAGTGCCGAGCCCGTCGAAAGAGTCGCATCACCCGCTTTGAGTGCTCGCAGCCGATTGCGCGCGCAGCTGCGATGAGTGGTCATCTGCGCCTTCCTGGGGACGCGAGAGCCAGTGCCGGGGACCTAGCGAGCTCGACGCGGTCGGTACGGCCGCAACGTGCCATCTCTCTCGCGCTGGCGATTGGGACGGGTACATGCCAGAGTCCTAGCTTGCGGCTGGTGCAAGCTCTTGGGAGTCCTGTCTTGTTGATGTCGGCGATGGGGACGGCGTGAGCCTCCCGGAAGGCTTCAGCCTGCGGTCGGCGCGCGACGAGGATGCCGAGCGTGCGGCCGAGCTCGTCAATGAGGAGGCGCGTGTCCACCTCGGCACGCCGATCTGGTCGACCGACCATCTGCTCCGGCACTGGAGCAACCCGGTCGTCGATCGCGAGCGCGACGTCGCGGTCGTCGAGGCGCCCGGCGGGGAAATCTGCGCCTGGCTCTCGCTCGTCTGCGGCCCGCCGCACGTCGAGGTCTTCGCGCTCGGGGTCGTCGGGCGCGCCTGGCACGGGCGCGGTGTGGGCGCCTGGGTCCTCGCCGAGACCGAGCGGCGGGCGCACCGGTTCCTCGAGCTCGCCCCGGCCGGCGCGCGTGTCGTGATCCATGCGGGCGCGCTTGCCGACGAGCCCGCTGTCGGGGCGCTGCTCGTGGCAGCCGGCTACCACGAGATCCGCCGTTTCCAGCTGATGCGGGTCGACTTCGCAGGCGTCCTGCCGGCCCCGGACGTGCCGGCAGGCATCCGCATCGACCAGCTCGACCCCGAGCTCGACGTGGCCGCCGCGTTCGACGCGCACCACGAAGCCTTTGCCGACCATTGGGGCGAGACGGAGGAGACGCCCGAAGAGTTCCGGCACTGGCTCATCGACACGCCGCGCTTCGACAGGGAGCTGTCGCTCCTCGCGCGGGACGGGCCGGTCGTCGCCGGGTTCCTGTTCGCGTGGCCCGACGCGGAGGAGGACCCGTCGCGCGGTTACGTCGCGTCACTCGGCACGCGTCGTCCCTACCGCGGCAAAGGGATCGCCGAGGCGCTGCTGAGGCACGTCTTCCGCACGCTGCTCGACCGTGGCAAGCGAGGCTGCGACCTCCACGTCGACTCGGACTCGCTGACGGGCGCCACGCGCCTCTACGAGCGCGTCGGCATGAGCGCACACCCGCGCTTCGCCACCTGGGAGAAGGAGTTGCGGCCCGGGAGTGCCCGCGGGTCGTGAGCGACAGCTCCAGCCGTCCGGTGAGCTCCGACCTCGCCGAGGGTGCGTTGTCCAACTTGGCGGAACTCGTGCTACCAGCGGTGCTACTGAGCGAGTCGAGCAGAACCGAGATCACCCGGGCCCGCGCTACAAAGCCCCGGAGACGCGTACCGACAGGGATCGGGGCGGATCGCACCCAGGAGGTCGGCGGTTCGAGTCCGCCTAGCTCCATGCCCCTGCTGCACGGAGGCGGTCGAAAGCCAGGAGGGAATGAACGTCTCGGCTCGACTTTCGCCTGCGGCCATTCCGCCCAATCCGGCGCCACGCTATGGTCGGCCGACCGATGACGACGAGCAGGAGGCAGCGTTGACCGGCACGCTCGACGAGAGCTCGACGATCAATCGCGAAGGGGCGCCCGCCAAGGTCTTCCGCACGGAGATGAACCCGGTCGACCTGCTCGCGCGTGCCGCCTCCGTGTACGCGGAGAAGAGTGCCGTCGTCCACGGCGATCGCCGCTACACCTATGCCGAGTTCGGCGAGCGCGCCTGGCGCCTCGCCAACGGGCTCCGCGCTGCCGGTCTCGAGAGAGGCGACCGGGTAGCGACCCTCCTTCCCAACTGCCCTGCGATGCTGGAGGCGCATTTCGGCGTTCCAGCGGCGGGCGGGATCCTGGTCACGGTCAACACGCGGCTCTCGAGCGCCGAGGTCGAATACATCCTGCGCCACTCGGGGGCCGGCGTGCTCTTGTCTCGACGCGGAGCTCGCCGAGCTCGTCGAGCCGCTCGACCTCTCCGGCATCGACGTGATCCGGGTCGACGACACCGGCGCCCCCGGAGACCCCTACGAGGATCTCCTCGAAGCGTCTTCGCCCGAGCAGCCGGAGAGCTGGCTCGAGGACGAGGAGGAGACGATCTCGATCAACTACACGTCTGGCACGACCGGTCGGCCGAAGGGCGTGCATGTACACGTATCGCGGCGCATACCTGAACGCGCTCGACGAGGCTCTCGTGACCGGGTTGTCGCCGCGAGTCCGTCTTCCTCTGGCTGCTGCCGATGTTCCACTGCAACGGCTGGTGCTTCACCTGGGGCGTCACCGCGGTCGCCGGCCGCACGTCTGCCTCCGCAAGGTCGAGCCGGACCTGCGTCTGGGACCTGATCGACGCCGAGGGCGTCACCAACTTCAACGGCGCGCCCGACCGTGCAGCATCGATGGTCGTCAACCACCCGAGGCGCACCGCGTCGAGCGGCAGGTGACCGTGATGGTCGCCGCGGCGCCCCCCTCGCCCACGCTGTTCGCGCCGCATGGAGGAGCTGAACTTCCGCGTGTCCATGTCTACGGCCTGACCGAGACCTACGGCCCGCACACCATGTGCGCCTGGCAGCCGGAGTGGCGACGCGCTGCCGCCGACGAGCGGGCGCGGCTGCTCTCGCGGCAGGGTCAGGGCGTACACCTCGCCGATCCGTGCGCGTCGTCGACGAGCGGATGCACGACGTCCCCCGCGACGGCGAGACGATGGGCGAGGTCGTGATGCGCGGCAACAACGTCATGGCCGGCTACTTCGACGACCCCGAGGCGACGGCGACGGCATTCCGCGGCGGCTGGTTCCACTCCGGCGACCTCGCGGTGTGGCATCCGGACGGCAACATCGAGCTGCGCGACCGCGGCAAGGACATCATCATCTCCGGGGCGAGAACATCTCCTCGATCGAGGTGGAGCAGACCATCGCCGCCCATCCCGCGGTGCTCGAGTGCGCCGTCGTCGCGATCCCGCACCAGCACTGGGGCGAGCGGCCCAAGGCCTTCGTCACCCTGAAGGAGGGCGCAGACCGCGACCGACGAGGAGATCATCCTCTTCGCCCGCGACCACCTCGCGCACTACAAGTGCCCGGACGCCGTCGAGTTCGGCCCGCTGCCGAAGACGTCGACCGGCAAGGTGCAGAAGTACGTGCTGCGCGAGAAGGAGTGGGCCGGGCACGAGACGCGGATCGGCGCCGCGTGATGGCCACTGCGACCCGCGAGCACCTGCTCGTCGGCATCCAGCCTCCGGCTGCCCGCATCACGCTCAACCGGCCGGAGAAGCGGAACGCGCTCTCGCTGGCCCTGATGGAGGAGCTGATCTCGGCGCTCGAGGAGGTGGGCGCGGCCCCCGAGGTGCGGGCGATCGTGATCGAGGGCGCCGGCCCGGCGTTCTCCGCCGGGCACGACCTGGGAGAGATGGTCGGTCGCGACGCCGAGTTCTACGACCGGCTGTTCGACGTCTGCACGGTGCTGATGGAGACGATCCACCGCGTTCCACAACCCGTGATCGCGAAGGTGCACGGCATCGCCACCGCGGCCGGCTGCCAGCTCGTCGCCGCCTGCGACCTCGCCGTCGCCGCCGAGGCGACGCGCTTCGCCACGCCCGGGGTGAAGATCGGCCTGTTCTGCTCGACGCCGATGGTGCCGCTCTCACGGGCGGTGGGCCGCAAGCGCGCCCTCGAGCTGCTGCTCACGGGCGAGGCGATCGACGCGGCGGAAGCGCGCGACTGGGGACTCGTCAACCGGGTCGTGCCGGCCGATAGCTGGAGGACGCCGTCGCGGCCCTCGTCGAGAGGATCGCGGCGTCGAGCCCGCTCACGGTGCGGATCGGCAAGGAGGCGTTCTACGAGCAGGTGGAGCTCGACGAGCGCGGGGCCTACGAGCTGACGCGACGCGTGATGGCCGCGAACGCGCAGACCGGCGACGCACAGGAAGGCATGGGCGCCTTCCTGGAGAAGCGCCCGCCGGCCTGGTCAGGCAGCTAGCGAAGCGGGTATCGACGTGGCCGCCTGAGCCGGCGCTCGAGGCGGATCGCCGCGCATCTCCTACGCCTAGCTGTAGTTCCCAGACACGTTGTTGACGGTCGTGAGGTAGTCAGTGAGCCCTCCTAGGGTGCGGCTTGTCGAAGAGTCGCGACCCAAAGGAGGGCTCGTATGGATCTTCATGCAAATGCGGTCTTGACCGTCCGTCAGCGTCAGCGTGTGTGTGATCTCGTCGCTGCCGGAGTGACGATCACCGCCGCGGCGCTCGTCGTCGGCTGTTCGCGGCAGACGGCCTCGAAGTGGGTCAACCGCCGACGACGAGGTGAGTCGCTTGCGCGATCGCTCGAGCCGGCCGCACCGCTCGCCCAGGCGGACGCCGGCTGCGGTCGAGCAGGCGATCCTGCGGGCACGCGAGGAGCTTCGCGAGGGGCCACATGTGATCGGCTGGGCGCTCGGCATCGCCGCCTCGACCGTGCACGCCGTCCTTCGCCGCCACGGCCGCTCCGGCTCGTCGTGCGCGCCGCCACGCGAGGAGATCATCCGCTACGAGCGCGCCGCAGCCGGGCGAGCTTGTGCACGTCGACATCAAGAAGCTCAGCCGGATCGTGCGAGCCCGGCCACCGCGTCACCGGCGATCGTTCGAGGCGAGCCGAGGGCGCCGGCTGGCAGTACCTGTTCGTGGCGATCGACGACCACTCCCGGCTCGGCTTCGCCGCCGTCTACCCCGACGAGACGACCGACTCGGCGCTCGCCTTCCTCGACGAGCTCGTCCGCTTCTACGGCGCGCACGGCATCCAGGTCGAGCGCGTGCTGACCGACAACGGCACCTGCTTCAAGCGCCGCTGGGCCGACGCCTGCGACGCGCCACGGCATCACCGTCAAGAAGACGCGCGCCTATCGCCCGCAGACCAACGGCAAGGCCGAGCGCTTCATCCGCACCCTGCTCGAGCGCTGGGCCTACGCCTACCCCTACGAGCACGAGATCAGAGCGCCTGGCCGCCTTGCCCCCGGCACTCGACTTCTACAATCGCTTCCGTCCCCACCGCGCCCTCGGAGGCCTCACGCCGCTCCAGCGCGTCAACAACCTCCCTGGGACATACACCTAGCGAGGCGGGTAATGCCGCCCGGCCCCCCAGTGCTGCCACGACCAGAGCTCGTCCCGGCGTAAAGTCCGTAGGAGTGGTCGCGGCCGTCGACGACCCGGCTGTCGTTCTCGAAGACTCCCGGGTCGACCTGTACTGGCTGCCGCTCGGCGCGGGCGGCTGGTTCGTGCGCCTCAACGGGAAGGTCTACGAGGCCATGGTCGCGTTCCGCGATCGCCGTGCGCGCCGCGACCTGTACCACTCGGCTCTCGTGGTCGAAACGCGGGACGGCCGGTTCGTGATCGAGTCGGCGCCCGTCGGTCCGGGCGACGGAGCGGCGCGTGGCGTCTTCGCAGAGGGCGCGGTCGGCGCTCGGGCTGCGGGCCGCTCGAGGCTGTTCCGCTACGAGCTCCGCTGCTGGCGTGACGGCGTGATCCCCGATGTCGAGGAGGCGGTCGACAGCCCCAGCCTCTGACGAGCGAGCGCGAGATCGCGCGCCGGGTTCTCGACCTGATGCCGCTCGTGCCGACGCCCGTGTGGGGCCGCGACGAGCTTGGCACGGGGGACATGTGGAACTCGAACTCCGTGATCGCGTGGCTCGTCGAGCGCGCGGGCCTGGACGCCGGCTCACGTCAGCCGCCGGCGGGTGGGCGTGCGCCCGGCTGGAGCGCGGGAGTGGACGTCGCACGCCGAGCGGACGGAGCCCCTGCGGATTGAGCGCTCGGCCACATCTCCCTTCGAGAGTGGTGGCACCTTGTAGCTTGGAGCCGCCACGACGATGTCGAGCGAGGAGCGCCGATGAACAGGTTCGAGCAAGCGGTGCACGACTGCATGATCCCGACGGCCGAGCTCCTGGAGGTGACGACCAAGCCGCTTCATCGGGCGATCCTGCTCAACTTCTGGCGCCACGTGCACCTCGAGGGCGCGGGGGAGTACGAGCGGATCGTGGCGCCCGACATGATGGTCGACGAGCCCGTCTATCGGGTCACGTGGGGAGCGAGCCCCGCGGTGATCACGGGCAAGGACGGCGTGCTCGCGTTCTACAACAGCGTGGGTGAATCGGTGCTGTGGCACTCCGACGACCGTCTCGCGGTCGGCGACTGGGGCGTCTGCGACGAGATCACCTTTCACCAGCTTGCCCGTGGCGCCGACCTGAGAGCCGTCGGCTACGAGGTCGCCGACCCGGATGCGCTGTACCACGCGTCGAGTCGGCAAGCGTTCGTCTGGCCCTACGACGCCAGAGCGCGCCTCGCCGGCGAGCACCTGTACGAGGACAAGACGAGTCTCGTCATCGAGGAGGTCGCTCCCGAGGAGGCGATCACACCGGCCCGCGTGCGGGAGATCCACCGGGAGCAGCTCGCGACGCTCGAGGCGGAGCGTGGAGAGCGCTTCTGGGTCCTGAGCGACGACACGTGAGCCGTCGTCCGGTCTCAGTCCGCGATCCCGAGCCCCCAGCCGCCGTCGATCACGATCTCCTGCCCGGTGATGTACTCCGAGGCCGGAGAGGCGAGAAAGAGCGCCAGCGCCTTGATGTCGTCCGGCCGGCCGACGCGGTGCATCGGGATGTCCTTCGCCACCAGGGCCTGCAGGTCGGGGTCGTGCGCGTGACCGCCGCCGATGTTCGTGACGAAGAACCCGGGTGCGATCGCGTTGGCCGTGATGCCGTCGGCCGCGAGCTCGAGCGCCAGGCAGTGCACGAGGTGCTTCGCGCCGGCCTTCGCCGCCATGTAGGCGGAGCCGATCGCGGGCTCGACCTTGGTGGCCGCGAGCGACGTCGTCACGATCACGCGCCCGAACTTGCGGGGACGCATGTGGCGGACGGCGGCGCGCGCCGTCGCGAAGATCCCGTTGAGGTTGATGTCGATCACGCGGTTCCAGCGCTCGTCGGTGTAGTGCTCGAGCGCACCCTCGTCCAGCCGCGGCCGCTCACCGCCCGCCCACGCGCCGAGGAAGCCGACGCCCGAGTCGACGCCCGCGTTCGCGAACGCGACGTCGAGCCGGCCGTAGGTTTCCGCTGCCTCGTCGATCGCGCTATCCAGCGCGGCGTGATCGGTCACGTCCGCGACTGCGCCGCGCACGTCGAGCCCCTCTCCCTGCAGGCGGGAGGTATGCGCCGCAACCGCGTCCGAGTCGACGTCGATCAGCGTCACCCGCGCGCCGTGTGCCGCAAGCACCTCGCCGTATGCGAGCCCGAGCCCGCTGGCGCCACCGGTGACGACCGCGCCGAACCCGGCGACCTCGAACCGCGACAAAACGTTCACCCCAATTTGCCTCCTGTGATCGCCCTGGCCCGCTGACCCTATCGCGGCACGGGCGATCGTCCCCGGGGTTGTGGGGCCGGCTGGAACAGGCGATTCCATGTCCACTGGCGCTCCCCGGGGTTGAAAGACGCTGCGCCCCCCGAGATCCTTGTCGGAATGGCAAGGAACCGGAGGACTGCAAGGTCGGAGTCGACATGGCTCAGGCTTGCCCTCGCCCTCGGAGGGGTGGGAGTGA
The DNA here is from genome assembly GCA_963793655.1 of uncultured Actinomycetes bacterium. Classification (GTDB taxonomy): domain Bacteria; phylum Actinomycetota; class Thermoleophilia; order Gaiellales; family Gaiellaceae; genus Gaiella. The sequence goes on along the minus strand of CAWCAV010000004.1, from coordinate 797,006 downwards.
GCGTGAGCGTCCTCTTTGCACGCGAGGCCGACCGCTGGGACGATCCGGTGTTCTATTTCGGGGCGGCGCTGACGTTGGCGGGCGCCTACATCGCGCTCGCCGTGCTCTTCCTGCCGCTTCCGTTGCCCCGACTGCTTGCGGAGAGGGACGTCGTCCGGTTTCGTGCAGCGCTGGACGAGCTACGCGTCGATGGCCAGTCCCTGTACGCACGCGACATCGACTCGGACGACTCCTTCGAGTCGCTGAAACGGGACCATGGGCTGTGGGTCGCCCGAACGAGCACCTGGCTGGCAGCCGAGGTATCCCGAGCCGATGCCGACGAGTTCGTGTCCGCACGCGCCAACGCGCCCGATCCGATCCGCTCGTACAACCCGGAACACCGCACACTCCGGCTCCGGATCTCCCGGCAGCTCGAGATCCTTCGACGGATTGCCGAGCGTCCCGCCGGAGCCGTCGTGTGATCGTCCCGCTGCATCTCTCGGCCCGCCTCGGCCCGGGCGCGTGGGAGACGGCGCTCCGACGCGCCCCTCGCCGTTCCGATCGGCCGACACGGCGAGCGTGGGCCGTACTGTGAGGACATGTCCCGGCTCGCCATCGCCATGGTCGCGCTCGCCGTGGTTGCGGCGGCCCCCGCCGCGGGGGGCGGCCGGGCGCCGAGCTGGACGTTGCAGCTCCGGGTCGAGCGCTGGGTCGCGCCGAGCTCGTTCGCGGCCACGGTGACCGGCCAGACCGCCGGTCTCCGTGTGCGTCGCGCGCTGCCCGTGACGCTCCGCCTCGACCGACGAACACGCTGCGCGGCGCGCGAGGCAACAGGGGCGCTCTCGGTCATTCGCTGCGCCGAGGTGCGACCCCGTATCGCCGAAGGCGGACCGCTCGCGGTGAGAGCGAGCGGTCAGTTCGAGACCGGGCACCTCGGTGCGATCGGCTTCCGGGCCCGCACCGTCATCCTGCTTCCCTGAGTGGCACGGCCGTGGGGCCGCTCACGGACGCGAACGCGTCAGACGGTCTCGGGGCCCAGCCGGTCGGCGAGCGTCTTGAGCACGCTCGTCTGGATCGACGGCATCTGCTCGGCGAGGGGCCAGAACGCCCTGTCGGTGAGCACGAGGAGGGTGGACGGGGTCGTCGTGGTGACGGACGCCGTCCGCGTCCCGCCGGTGACCAGCGCGACCTCGCCGAAGAAGTCTCCCGAGCCCAACGACCGGATCGAGGCCCCGTCCTGCGTCACGTCGACGGCACCCTCGGCGATGATCACCAGCTCGTTCGAGTGGCCGCCCTGCCGGACGAGCTCCATTCCTGCGGGAACCTCGATCAGGTCGGACGTAGACGCGATCGCCTCGAGCTCCCGCTTGGCGCAATGCGAGAACAGCGGGACCGACTGGATGAGCCCCATCTTGGCGTCCTTGCGCGCCATGTGACGATCGTAACGCTCTTGAGGGGGACATGTGTCAATGGTCGCGAGCAAGCGGTTGATGCAGTCGTGCGCAGCTCAGGGCGCCACCGAGGAGCGGAGGCGCGGTGCAACGCCGCCGAGGCCTATGGCGAGCCCCCAGGCGATCGCGACGCACGACCATGCCCGAGAGAAGCCGCCCGCGGCATCCGGCCAGGCGTAGGACACGATTCCGAGGTACACGGCGACGATCCCGGCGCACACGGCCACGAACGGGCGAGCGTCGCGACGCAGCGCCGCCAGCACCGGCAACAGGACGAGGGCGAGGCCGACCGCTCCCTGCACCGAGTAGTGGTCGATCCCGAGGGTCACGTCGCTGTCCGAGCGGTCCTCCCGGTTCAGCGCCCACATGTCGAGGGCGTAGGCGAGCCACGGGACCAGCCCGAGCCCGGCCAGAACGAGTACTGGGCTCGAGACCTGGAAGCGCGTCGCCGGATGCGCGTCCCGGACGCGACCGGACAACGCGCCCACGATCGCGGTCTGGGTTGCAAGGCCCGCGGCGAGCAAGAGGAGCCGAGGCTCGGTGGCGGCGGCCGCCGACACAAAGAGCGCGACGCTGGAGACGACGAACTGCGCGACCCCGGTCCGCGACCTTCGCGGCCGGACGGCGACGAGCGCGAACGCCGCGCCGACCAGCACGGTGGCGTAGAGCCCCCATCCGGCCTCCAGGACCTGCGGCCAGTCGGAGCTCCACGTGACCGAGAGATCGATGGCGCCGAACCCCGGCAGCACGACCCAGCTCACGGCGAAGAGGCAAGCGAGCACGCGGAGCGTCGTGAGCCGGACCGTCGCCGACTGCTCGATCGACCCCATCGCGTGCCCAGTATCCGGCTCCCCCGCCGCGGGCGTCGCCGCCTCGCGCGCGTCGCATCAGTCACTCGGCTCTTCCTCGGCACGTCCCCGAGGGATTCGCGAGGTCGCGGCATGCCGTGGCACGCGGAACGCCGCTCGTGCCCCGGGCGGGGCGGGTCGTCCTGTGCGCGCGCCATACCCTGACGATCGGAGCGTCGCGTCCTCTGCTCTCCGGCGGAGAGGCGGCGCGGCCGGTAATGGATCACGCCTTCCGCCGCCAGAGGGCCATCCAACTCGCGCACGAGCGTGCCGAGGAGATACGCCTGCGGGGGAGGCTGTTCGTCGATCAGCCCGAGCGTCGACACCGCTCGAGCGCTCAGGCTGGCTCGGCCTGCAGGTGCGCTCGGTGCTCTCACTCGTTGCCGTGGCCGAGGAGCGGTTGCTCCGTGGTGCGGTCGCGGATCGAGTAGCGACTCACGCGTCGTGCTACGGCGGTCCTGGTTGGATTGCCGAGACCGTGCCGCTCGACCACGACCGCTTCGACGTCCTCACCTTCGACTGCTACGGCACGCTGATCGACTGGGAGTCCGGCCTGCTCGCCGCGCTGCGAGGGGCGCTCCCGGCGCTCGCCGGCGTGGAGGACGACGCGCTTCTCGAGTCGTACGCCCGTTACGAGGCGGACGCCGAGCGACCGCCCTACCGGACCTATCGCGACGTCCTCGCCACGGGCTTGCGAGGCGTCGCGGCCGACAACGGCGTCGAGGTCGCCGACGGCGCCGTCGCGGCGTTCTCGGAGAGCGTGCGCGACTGGCCTGCGTTCCTGGACTCCGCCGGCGCGCTCGAGCGGCTGCACGAGCGGTTTCGGCTCGGCGTGATCACGAACTGCGACACCGATCTGTTCGCCGCCTCGAACGAGCGCCTCGGAGTCCCCTTCGACTGGGTCGTGACCGCCGAGATGGCGCGGAGCTACAAGCCGGGCCTCGCCGGGTTCGAGCTCGCCTTCGCGACGATCCCCGTGCCGCGCGATCGGATCCTCCACGTCGCGCAGAGCCTCTTCCACGACCATGTCCCCGCGAGACAGCTCGGCCTCGCCTCGGTCTGGATCGACCGCCGCCACGACCGCCCCGGGTACGGCGCGACACCGGTCGCGGACGCATCACCGGACGCGACCTACGCCAGCATGCGCGCCTTCGCCGACGACGTCAGCGCGTCGTAGCCGCGCCGACGTCGCGCCGGGGGATCGACTCGGACTGCGATCCGCCGGCAGGTGCCGGCTCCGGGGCCGCGCGGCCGAGCGTCGTCCGCAGCGGCACCTCGCGGATGAGCCAGGAGAGGGCGAAGGGGACGATCGCGATCACCATGCCCCAGAGGAAGACGCCGTGGAGCGCATTCGAGAAGACCTGGAGGAAGTCGGCATGCACATCGGGCGGCAGCGCGCGCGCCCTCGCAGGGTCGATCGCGCCGACGTCTCCGAGTCGAGCGACGACCTCTGCCGGGAGCCCAGACAGCTCGCCGGCGAGCCTGGACGAGAACACCGCGCCGAAGAGGGCGACGCCGAACGACCCTCCGACGGAGCGGAAGAAGGTCGCGGTCGAGGTGACGACCCCCATCTCCTGCGGCCGGGCGTCGTTCTGGACGATGAGCACGAGCACCTGCATGACGAGCCCGAGCCCGATCCCGACGACGAGCATGTAGGCGGACGCGACCCACGGGTCGGTGTCGACGGTGAGCCGCGAGAGGAGGTACATGCCGACGACGAGGATCGCGGTGCCGGCGACCGGGAACACCTTGTACCGGCCGAACCGGGTGATCGCGCGGCCCGACAGGATCGCCGCAGCGAGGAGCCCCGCCATCAGCGGGATCATCCGCAGGCCGGAGCCGGTCGGGCTCGCTTCGTAGACGAGCTGGAGGAAGAGGGGCAGATAGATGATCGCCCCGAACATCGCCATCCCGATGGTGAACGCCATCGCGCTCGCGAGGTCGAACGTCCGGGAGCGGAAGAGGGAGAGCGGGATGATCGGCTCGGCGGCGCGGCTCTCCTGCCAGACGAACAGGACGAGGAGCACGACGCCCTGCCACGCCGAGCCCGATGATCGTCGGGGAGCCCCAGGCGTACTGGTTCCCGCCCCACGTCGTGAGCAGGATCAGGGCGCCGATCCCGCTCGCCAGGAGCCCGGCGCCGAGATAGTCGATCCGGTGCCGCGTCGGCGGCACGTGCAGGTGGAGGCGGAGCGCGACGATCGCGAGCGCGACGGCTCCGATCGGCATGTTGACGTAGAAGACCCAGCGCCACGAGAGGTTGTCGACGAGGAACCCGCCGAGAAGGGGCCCAGCGACCGACGACACGGCGAAGACGGCCCCCATCAGGCCCATGTAGCGGCCGCGTCGCCTCGGCGGGACGATGTCGGCGAGGATCGCCTGTGCCCCGACGATGAGCCCGCCGGCGCCGAGCCCCTGGATCGCGCGGAAGACGATCAGCTGGAGCATCGACTGCGAGAGCCCGGAGAGCATCGAGCCCACGAGGAAGATCACGATCGCGGCCAGGAAGACGGGCTTGCGCCCGAGCATGTCGCCGAGCTTGCCGTAGAGGGGAGTGGAGACGGTCGCGGCGAGGAGGTAGGCGGTCACGACCCAGGAGAGGTGGTCGAGGCCGCCGAGCTCGCCGACGATGGTCGGCAGCGCCGTCGAGACGATCGTCTGGTCGAGCGCCGCGAGAAACATCCCGAGCATGAGCGCGACGAACACCGTCGTCAGCGCCCTCCCCCTCAGCCCTTCCTCCGGGACCTCTGTCGCGAGGTCGTGCTCGCGCGGCGTGCTCACCGCCGCCCCTCCTCGTGGAGGCGCCTGAGCTGCGCCCGCGTGAGCGGGGGGCGAGGGAGAGGTGACGCCGCACCGGCGCGCAGGCCGTCGAGCAGGATCCCGAGGTAGCGGCGCCAGAGCTCGGGCGCGATGTCGGACGAAGCCTCGATGACGCGGCCGCCGGTCCAGAAGACGAGCGGCAGGTCCTGAGGTGTGAAATCGGGGCGGAGATCGCCGCTCGCCTGTGCCCGCTCGATCAGCTTCCGAAGCAGCGGCCGCAGCCGCTCGCGGGCCGCCTCGAGTCGCTCCCGTCCATGCTCGCCCGTCGCAAGGACGTCCTTGAGGGCACGGTTCTCGGCGTGCAGCTCCATCGTCCGCTCGACGAAGCCGCTGAAGCCGGCCCAGGGGTCGTCCTCTTCGAGGGAGCGCTCGGCGGCGGCGGCGAACGCGTCGAACGAGTCCTCGAGCACGGCGTCGATCAGGTCCTCCTTGGTGGGGAACCGCCGGTAGAGCGTCCCCATCCCGACTCCCGCGCGCTTCGCGATCTCCTCGACCGGGACGTCGATTCCGCCGGCTGCGAACGAGATCCGCGCCGCCGCGAGAATCCGGTCACGGTTGGCGCGCGCATCCCGGCGCAGCGGGGCGATCGTCGACGGCTCGCTCGGCACCTCCGCAATCTACCAGAAAGCGGAGTGGTTACTCCGCTTTCTGCTCAGGCCGACGAGGCGAGGCGGTCGGCGAGCGTGCGGACGCTCGTCCTGAGCTCCTCCGGGGAGCGGATCTCGAAGGTGCAGCCGAGGCTTGCCAGCGTGCCGGCCATCCAGTCGAGCGAGTCGACGCGCATGCGCAGAAGCGTCCCTCCCTCCGCCTCGACGAGCTCAGCGATCGTCGGCGGGAGCCGCCGTGCCGCACGGTCGACGGGGAGATCGAGGAGCACCTCGACCTCGTGGCCCCACGGGACACGCGCGAGCGAGCGGCTCACGTGCTCGACCGCATCGAAGCCTTCGGGCGCTGTGAGAGCGGAAGCGTCGAGCAGGCGGGGCGAGCGCATCCTGTCGACACGGAACGTGCGGAGGTCATCGCGGAGGTGGTCGTGCGCGGCGAGGTACCAGCGGCCCGCGTGGACGACCAGGCCGTAGGGGCTCAGCTCCCGTCGTGTCCGCTCGCCCGCATACGACCGATACGCGGTGCGGACGCGGCGGCCGCGACGGACGGCGTCGGCGAGGAGCAGGACGGTGTCGCCCGTGACCGGCGCGCCCGCCCGCGGCGTGGCCGTGAAGCCGAGCGCCGTCTCGAGGGCCTCCACCCGCCGGCGCAGCGGGTCGGGAAGCACGCGGTGGATCTTCGTGAGCGCGCCGTCCACCGAGCCGGAGTCGCTGTCGAGCCCCTGTCGGCGAGCGGCGATGAGCCCGAGGACGACCACGACGGCCTCGTCGTCGGAGAGCATCAAAGGCGGTAGCCGGTAGCCGGGGCGGACCCGGTAGCCGCCGCCGACGCCACGCTGGCCCTCAACCGGGATCCCCAGCTCCTGCAGCGCCGCGACGTAGCGGCGTACCGTGCGGCGGTCGATCTCGAGCTGGTGGGCGATCTCGCCGCCGGTTGTCAGAGGACGCGCCTGGAGCAGCTCGAGGAGCTCGAGGAGCCGTGCGGTCGGCGTCTGCATTCCGCGAGTCAATCACGAATAGCGGGCCAGATTCGCCCTATTTCTCGCATAGGCTCGCAGTATTCGACGAGCACGGGAGGCGGACGGTGAGCGACACGCTGCAGAGGGAATCGAGCGCGACGGACTTCGACTTCTGGATGGGATGCTGGGACGTCCGGAACCGATGGTTGCGAAGGCGGCTGGCGGGGTCGGAGGACTGGGAGGAGTTCGACGCGACGGTGATGGCCCGCCCGCTGCTCGACGGCCTCGGGAACGAGGACGAGTTCCGCACGGAGCACGCCGGCGGCTTCATCGGGATGTCGTTCAGGTTCTTCGACCCCGAGGCGAGGCGCTGGTCGATCTACTGGGCCGACTCGCGGCGCCCGGGCGAGCTCGACCCGCCGGTGTTCGGCACCTTCTCGGGCGAGGTCGGCATCTTCGAGGGCGAGGACGTCCACCGGGGCCGACCGATCCTCGTCCGGTTCACCTGGTCGGGCGTGACGACACCGACACCGCGATGGGAGCAGGCCTTCTCCGACGACGGCGGGAGGACCTGGGAGACGAACTGGGTGATGGACTTCACCCGGACGGGAGGGGTCGCGTGAGCGTGCTGGAGCACTCCACGACAGGGGTCCGTCCTGACTACGAGCACGTTCCCAAGGTGGCCCGCATGGGGCAGAGCCTCGCTCTCGGGGACGCGCTGCTCAAGTGGTGCGAGATCGCGCCCGAGGACGCGCCCGTCCCACCTGCGATCGCCGATCTGGCCCGGCTGGGGCTCGTCGACGCTGCGCGCCTGGGCGAGCTCAGGCTCGGCGGCTCGCTCGGCTTCGTGATCCTGCACCGCTGCGGCCAGAGCTTCTACTTCCTCCTCGTCTGCACGTGGCAGAACGAGAACGAGCTCTGGGAGACCGTCTGGGCGAAGGACGGCGACCGCGACCCCGAGTTCCACCCGTGGCCACTCGAAGGCTCGCACCGGCCGACCTTCTGTGTCTGGGAGCTCGGCGCGGTGGCGTACGAGCGCGAGGCGTGGAGCCGTTTCCTCCGCTCCCCGCGCGGCCGCGACGCGCGGCTCGAGTACCTCCGAGACGTGCGCGAGGGGCCCGTCTGAGCGTGTAGGGCGCGTCCGGGGGGAGGTTGGCGCTTCGGCGGTGCACGGCTTGCTGGAACACTAGGGGCATGAGCACGAACGCCCCAGACACCGAGCCCGTCGAGACCACCGAGTGGCTCGAGTCGGTCGACGCCGTCGTCGAGAGCGATGGGCGCGACCGCATGTCGTTCCTCCTCGACCGCGTCGTCGACCATGCTCAGGACCTCGGCGTTCAGACGACCGCCGGCCTGTCGACGCCCTACGTCAACACGATCCCCCCGGAGGACGAGCCGGAGATGCCCGGCGACCCGGAGCTCGAGCGCATGGCGACGGCGCTCGTCCGCTGGAATGCGATCGCGATCGTCCTCCAGGCGAACGCCGAGTCGACGGAGCTCGGCGGCCACATCGCGAGCTACCAGTCGGCCGAGACGCTGTACGAGGTCGGCTTCGACCACTTCTGGCGGGCGCGGTCGGAGAACCATCTCGGCGACCTCGTCTACCTCCAGGGGCATTCCTCACCCGGCTTCTACGCCCGGGCGTTCCTCGAGGGGCGCCTCAGCGAGGACGAGCTGCGCCGCTTCCGGCAGGAGGTCGGCGGAGGTGGGCTCTCGTCGTACCCGCACCCCTGGCTGATGCCGTCGTTCTGGCAGTTCCCGACGGTCTCGATGGGGCTGGGCCCGCTGATGGCGATCTACCAGGCGCGGTTCATGAAGTACCTCGCCGCGCGCGACGTCGTCGAGGCCGGCGATCGCAAGGTCTGGGCGTTCATGGGCGACGGCGAGATGGACGAGCCCGAGTCGATGGGCGCGATCTCCCTCGCCGGGCGCGAGCGGCTCGACAACCTCGTGTTCGTCGTCAACTGCAACCTGCAGCGGCTCGACGGGCCCGTGCGCGGCAACGGGAAGATCATCCAGGAGCTGGAGACGAACTTCCGCGGCGCGGGCTGGAACGTGATCAAGGTGATCTGGGGCTCGAACTGGGATCCCCTGCTCGCCGCCGACGACGAGGGCTGGCTCCGGCGGCTGATGGACGAGTGCGTCGACGGCGAGTACCAGACCTTCAAGGCGAACGACGGTGCCTATGTCCGCGAGCACTTCTTCGGCCGTTACCCCGAGACGCGGGCGATGGTCGCGGACTGGACGGATGACGAGATCTGGGCGCTGCGCCGCGGCGGGCACGACCCGAAGAAGGTCTATGCGGCGTACGTCGCGGCGTCGGGGCACGTCGGGCAGCCGACGGTGATCCTCGCGAAGACGATCAAGGGCTACGGGATGGGGACGGCCGGCGAGGGCCGCAATATCACGCACCAGCAGAAGTCGATGAACGAGGAGGCGCGGCTCGCGATCCGCGACCGGCTCGGCATCCCGCTCACCGACGAGCAGGCGACGGGCGCGTTCTTCTTCCGTCCGCCCGAGGACAGCCCCGAGCTGCGCCACCTGCTCGAGCGCCGAGAGGCCCTCGGCGGCAGCCTCCCCGCGCGGCACACGGACGCAGAGCCGCTCCCGACGCCGGCGCCGTTCGACAACGTCCTCGAGGGCAGCGGCGAACGCGAGAACTCGACGACGATGGCCTTCGTCCGCATCCTCAACACGCTCGTGCGCGACGAGGTGCTGGGCCCGCGCGTCGTCCCGATCGTGCCGGACGAGTCGCGCACGTTCGGGATGGAGGGGATGTTCCGCCAGCTCGGGATCTTCTCGCAGGTCGGCCAGCTCTACCAGCCCGAGGACGCCGGCGACTTCATGTTCTACCGCGAGGATCGAGCACGGCCAGATCCTCCAGGAGGGCATCAACGAGCCGGGTGCGTTCTCCTCGTGGATCGCCGCCGCGACGTCCTACGCGAACCACGGCGTCACGATGATCCCGTTCTACGTCTTCTACTCGATGTTCGGCTTCCAGCGGGTCGGCGACCTCGCCTGGGCTGCCGGCGACAGCCGCGCCCGCGGCTTCCTGATCGGGGGCACAGCCGGGCGGACGACGCTCAACGGCGAGGGGCTCCAGCACGAGGACGGGCACTCGCACGTGCTCGCCTCGGTGATCCCCAACTGCCTGGCGTACGACCCGACCTACGCCTACGAGCTCGCCGTGATCGTGCGCGACGGGCTTCGGCGGATGTGCGACCGAGCAGGAGGACGTCTTCTACTACCTCACCGTGATGAACGAGAACTACGCTCAGCCGCCGCTGCCCGACGGGCGCGGAGGACGGGATCCTCGAGGGGATGTACCTCCTGCGCGAGGCGCCCGCAGGCGACGGCCCGCATGTGCAGCTGCTCGGCTCGGGCGCGATCCTGCGCGAGGTGATGGCGGGGGCGGAGCTCCTCGCGAGCGACTTCGGGGTCGCCGCCGACGTCTGGAGCGTGACCAGCTTCACCGAGCTCCGGCGGGACGGGATCGAGGTCGAGCGCTGGAACCGGCTCCATCCGACGGAGCCGCAGCGGCGTCCGCACGTCGAGGAGTGCCTCGCGGGGCGGGACGGGCCCGCGGTCGCGGCCACCGACTACATGCGGACGTTCGCCGACCAGATCCGGCAGTTCGTCCCCGGCCGCTACACGGTGCTCGGCACCGACGGGTTCGGCCGCAGCGACTACCGGGTCAAGCTGCGGCAGTTCTTCGAGGTCGACCGCTTCCACGTCGCGGCCGCGGCGCTCAAGGCGCTCGCCGACGAGGGCACGATCGAGCCGTCGGTCGTCCAGGACGCGATCGAGCGGTACGGGATCGACGCCGGGTCGACCCCTCCGTGGAGGCGCTGACCAACCGCGGTTAGACGCGCGCCCAGTCGGCGTCCGTGAGCTCGGCGCGGCGGGCGAACGCCCGGACCACGGGAAAGTCCTCGACGGCGCCGTCGGTCAGGCCGTGGGCGGCGAACACCGCGCGGACCTCGTCCGACTCGAAGAACGCGTGGTAGGCCTCCTCCGACGGGCACGTGTCGAAGATGAGCAGGCCGTCCGGGGCTCGCGCGGCGGCGTGGAAGACGTGGTTCGTGGCGGGGATCTGCTCCATGAGGGCGAGGTAACCGCGCTCGAGGGCATCCGGGTCGCCCGTGAACCGCCAGACGGAACAGTGCATCGCTCTCCTCTCCGGTCGGTGGTCGCGGACGCTACCCGGCCCGCGGTGCTCCGCTGCCGTCAAGATGGCCGAGACCACGTTCTGGAGGACTCTCATGACTGTCGCCGACCGCCGCTCCGCCTTCCGCGCGCTGCACGCGCGGGACCAGCTCTTCGTGATGCCGAACCCCTGGGACGTCGGGTCGGCGCGTCTGCTGGCATCGCAGGGCTTCGCGGCGCTCGCGACCACGAGCGCCGGCTTCGCCTGGTCGCTCGGGAAGCTCGACGGCCGCGTCACGCGGGCCGAGCTCGTCGGCCACGTGGCCGCGCTCGCGGCGGCGACCGACCTCCCGCTCAACGTCGACAGCGAGCGCTGCTTCCCCTCCGACCCGGGCGGCGTGGGAGAGACGGTGCGCCTGCTCGCCGACGCGGGCGCCGCTGGTTGCTCGATCGAGGACTGGGACCCCGAGGCCGGGCGGATCGACGACGTGGGGCTGGCGGCGGAGCGTGTCGCCGAAGCCGCACGGGCCGCCCACGCGCTGGACGAGCCGATGGTGCTCACCGGGCGCGCGGAGAACCACCTCCGAGGCGTCGACGACCTCGACGACACGATCGCCCGCCTGATCGCGTACCGTGACGCGGGCGCCGACTGTCTCTATGCGCCCGCGCTCACGCGCATCGACCGGATCGCCGCCGTCGTGGAGGCGGTGGAAGCGCCGCTCAACGTGCTGGCGCTGCCGGTCGCGCCATCGGTTCCCGAGCTGGCCGCGGTCGGCGTGCGCCGCGTCTCGACCGGCAGCCTCGTGGCGGGCGCCGCCTACGGCGCGCTCGTCGCTGCGGCGCGCGAGCTGCGCGGCGAGGGGACGTCGCGGTATGCGGAGGGGCGCCTGTCGGGCGAGCAGCAGCAGGCCGCGTTCGCGTAGGGAAGAGGCTTGCGCCGCTCACCTCTGGGCGGCGAGGCGAGCCGCGCCGCTACACGCCGCGCGGGACCTCGTCGTCGACCGAGAGGCGGACGAGGTCGCGGATCGAGATCATGCCGACAACGGCGTCGCCGTCGACCACGGGAAGGTGGCGAAAGCCACCGTGGATCATCAGCGCCGCCGCATGGCCAACCGTCTCGTCGGGGCCGATCGTGTCCGGGGCGCGGGTCATCGCCTCGGCGACCGGCCCGTCCACGCCTCCCGTCGCGACAGCGCGGAGGACGTCGCGCTCGGTGAGGATGCCGACCAGGCGGCCGCCGTCCGTGACGACGACGGCGCCTACGCGGCGGTCGTGCATGCGGCCTGCGGCGTCGACGAGGCTCGTGGCCGGGCCCACCGCGAGGACGTCGGGCGACATGATCTCCTCCACGGCGGGCATGAAGCGATCGTAGACCTCCTGATGGCCGCCGGCAAAGCGCGGCCCGCGGGGGTCGAACGACCCGGTCAGTCGGCGTCGGCGATCGCGAGCCCGCAGCTGGCGGTCTCGGCCGCCTGCAGGACGAGCGCCGGATCCGGGCCCTGGTGGTGCCGCCAGAGGTCGAGGAGCCGGTCGGTGAGCAGCGCCCGCCGCGAGACGAAGTCGCTCGAGGCGAGCGGCGAAGGGTGGAGCGCGGCGAGTGCGAGAACGGCGTCGCGGCAGTACGCCGAGCAGAAGCAGCTGGCCGGCGAACGGTGTCCATGCTTCCCGGACCCTGGAGTCGTCAGCTCGAGGTCCTCGCCGATCTCTGCCTGGCAGAAGGAGCAGCGCAAACGCTCCGCACTCGCGATGCGGACCGGACGCGGAGCCATGTCTCGATCCGGCACGACGGGCTGTTCTCCCGGAGGTCGAACCGATGAAAGCGTTTCGGACATGCTGCCCTTCCTCTCGAGGTTGGCCCGGAGCTCCGTGAGAAGGCAGACGTTGCGACGGCCGTCCCTACCGAACGTGCAGCACCCGAATCTCTCCCACCCCGGACGATAGCTTCGGTCCGCCTCTCCGGCCCCGGCCCTTCGACCAGTCTCGACCAGGACCCCGCGACGGACTCCGACCGGCTGCCCTCGGCCTTACTTTCGGCCCTTCGCCCTCGCCGCGTCGCGGGAGAAGCGCGAGAGCGCCTTCCAGCGCTTTCGCTCCTCCGACGCTGCGCGCTTGTCCAGGCGCCGCTCGAGGTGGGCGAGCTCCGCCTGCAGCTTGAGGTAGCTCTCCCAGCGCTCGGGGGCGAGCGTCCCGTCCTGCAGGGCGGCCTTCACCGCGCAGCCCGGCTCGCTGTCGTGGCTGCAGTCGGAGAACCGGCACTGGTCGAAGAGGGACGTCACGTCCTCGAACGTCTCCTCGAGCCCCTCGTCCGCGACCCAGAGCTGGAGCTCGCGCATCCCCGGCGTGTCGATCACGAGCGCCCCGCCCGGAAGCCGGACGAGCTCCCGGCGAGTCGTCGTGTGCCTGCCCTGGCCGTCGTCGCGGATCTCCTGAGTCGTGAGGAGCTCCTCGCCGGCGAGCGTGTTCACGAGCGTCGACTTGCCGACGCCCGACGAGCCGAGCAGCGCGGCGGTCACCCCAGGGCGGAGCCAGGAGCGAACGGCATCGAGGCCCTCGCCGGAGACGCTCGAGAGCGCGACGACGGGCACGTCCGCGGCGATCGAGTCCACGGCGGCCGGGGCGTCAGCCACGTCCGCGGCCAGATCGCTCTTCGTGAGGAGGACGACCGGCTGGGCCCCGCTCTCGCGCGCGAGGATCAGGTAGCGCTCCAGGCGGCGAAGGTTGAGATCCTCGTTGAGCGAGCGTGACGATGAAGACGACGTCGATGTTCGCCGCGAGCACCTGCTCCTCGGCCGCCTGCCAGGCGGTCTTGCGCGAGAACTTCGTGCGGCGGGGAAGGACGGCCTGGATCGTCCCCGCCTGCTCGTCGCTGCGCGGGCGGCGACGGCGACCCAGTCGCCGACCGCGGGGAGGTCGGCGGGTGAGGCGGACTCGTCGTAGAGGCGTCCCGCGACGTCGCAGCGGAGCTCCCCGAGCTCCGTGAGGACGTCGTAGGCGCCGCGGTGCTGCACGGCGACGCGGCCGGCGACGAGGCCGGCGGCGGCGTGGGGCTCGAACTGCTCGGCGAGGGTGTCGTCCCAGCCGAGCGCGGTGAGGTCGGACAAGCGGAAATCTCCTCTCGGACTACGGAACGGAGGGCGCTGATCGGCGCGCCCGTCGCGAGAGGCCCGTCCGGTGGTTCAGCCGACGGGCCGCGCGGGGCGCGGCGCGGAGGAAGCGGTATCGGTCATCGGGCGACCTCCTTCGTCGGGGACACGGTCAGTATGCCCGACCCGGCCCCGGGAAGCGAGTGCCGCTACGCGCTCCGCCGGAGCTGCTCGTCGAGCGGGAGCAACTCGAGGCCGAAAGTTCGCGCCGCCTCGTCGTCCGTGACGACGTTGTCGCCGGCTTCCATCATCTTCAGGAGGTCGCGAGTCAGGGGGATGTTGCCCGGGAGCCGCTCGGTCACGAGCGCGTTCGCGCGCATCAGAGTCATCGGCACGTGGATGCTCGGCCGCCGCACTCCCGAGCGCCTCTTGAGCCGGTCCCACAGCTCGTTCCAGCTCACGACGTCGGGGCCGCCGAGCTCGAACGTGCGGCCGTCGCGGCCTCCTCGTCGAGCGCACGGACGAAGTACGAGGCGACGTCCCCTACCCAGATCGGCTGGATCCGCTGCTCTGCCCGATCCGGCGATCGGCGTCACCGGCGAGAGCTTCGCGAGCCTGCGGAAGGTGGGGAGGATGCCGCCGTCGGGCGCGAAGACGAAGCTCGGCCGGAAGATCACGTGCGGCAGCCCGGAGCTCTGCACCGCCTGCTCCATCTCCCATTTCGCGCGGTAGTAGGGAACGAGGTCCTTCGTCTGCTCGGTCGTGCCGAGGGCGCTCATGTGCACGAAGCGCCGGACGCCCGCCTCGCCGCGCCTCGTCGAGGAGATCGCGCGTGCCGCGGCTCATGATCTGCTTCGAACTGCGACCGCTTCCCCTGCCGGATCGCAACGAGGTGCACGACGCTCTCGACGCCGTCGACCGCGCGCCGCAGTGTCGCGGGCTCGGTCATGTCGCCCTTGACAAGCTCGCAGCCCAGGCGCTCGAGCTCTGCGGCCGACAGCGGGTCGCGGACGAGGCAGCGCACGGGCTTCTCGGCGTCGAGCAGCGCCCGCACGACGTGGCCGCCGACGAATCCCGTCGCTCCGGTGACGAGGATCATCGCCCCGGTTGTACCCAACCGGGCCCGGATCGCCCGGGGCTCAGCGCGTCCGTGGGCCCGTGTGCCAGAAGACGAGCGCCGCCGCGGTCGCCTCGGCCAGCAGGCTCAACGCTGCGAGGAGCTTCAGTGAGGTGGGAACGTGCCGCATACACCCGTTATCGGCGGATGCGGCGCATCTGTCGAGTGTCTTGTGGCGGTCTCGGTGCAAAGCTCGCCGCCCACCTCCACGCCCTGTTGGCCGTGCGGGCGTGATGCCCGACACCGAGCCGCTCGTGCGTTTCGGCGCGATCCGGGACCGTCCAATGGGGGCAGTACGATGGCCTTCCCGTGAGCGCCCCGTTCGTCCACCTGCACGTCCACTCCGAGTACTCGATCCTCGACGGGGCGTGCAGGATCCCGGCGCTCGCGCGGCAAGGCGGCCGAGCTCGAGATGCCCGCCGTGTCGCTCACCGACCACGGCTCGATGGCCGGCGCGATCGACCTCTACAAGGCCGCGGCGCGAGCAGGGCGTCAAGCCGATCTTCGGCTGCGAGGTGTACGTCGTCGACGACCGGCGCGCGCAGACGAAGGGGCACGCGCACCTGACGCTGCTCGCCGCCGACAACCGCCGGCTACGCGCAACCTGATCAAGCTCTGCTCGCTCGGCTACCTCGAGGGCTACTACTACAAGCCGCGCGTCGACTGGGAGCTGCTCGAGCGCCACGCGCCCGGCCTGATCGCGCTCTCCGGCTGCCTCTCCGGCCGCGTCTCGCGGGCGCTCTCCGAGCACCGCGACGGGCGACGCCGAGGCCGAGCTCGACCGGCTCGCGCAGATCTTCGGGCGCGACAACGACCTACGTCGAGCTGCAGAACGTCGGCACTCGACGTCCAGCAGCCGGCCTTCCGCGGCGCTGCCCGGGCTCGCCGCCAAGCGCGAAGCTGCCGCTCGTCGCGACGGGCGACGTCCACTACCTCGACGCGACCGACGCGTACGCGCCACGAGGCGCTGCTCTGCATCCAGTCGGGCGACTCGCTGAAGAACCCGAACCACTGGCGGTTCGGCGACGAACGAGTTCTACTTCAAGACGCCCGAGGAGATGGCGCTCGACTTCCCGGGGCACGAGGACGCGATGCGCCGCAGCCTCGAGGTCGCCGAGCGCTGCAACGTCGAGCTCGAGCTCGGCCGGATCCTGCTGCCGAAGTTCCCGTACCCGGACGGCCGCGACGCGTTCGACTACCTCGTCGAGCTGTGCGAGAAGGGGCTCGTGCAAGCGCTACGGCAGCGTCGACCCCCGAGCTCGACGAGCGGCTCCGGTTCGAGCTCAAGACGATCCGCGAGATGGGCTTCGCCGACTACTTCCTGATCGTCGCGGACTTCATCGGCTTCGCGAAGCGCGAACGGCGTCTCGGTCGGCCCGGGCCGCGGCTCGCGCCGCCGGCTCGCTCGCCGCGTACTGCCTCGAGATCACCGACATCGACCCGATGCGCTACGGGCTCCTCTTCGAGCGGTTCCTCAACCCGGCCCGCAAGGACATGCCCGACATGGACATCGACTTCGCGGTCGAGGGCCGGGAGCGCGTCATCAACTACGTCGCCGAGAAGTACGGGCGCGACCGCGTCGCGCAGATCATCACCTTCTCGAAGATGGCAGCGCGCGCCGCGCTGCGCGACGCCGGTCGCGTGCTCGAGATCCCGTACGGCGTCGTCGACCGGATCGCGAAGCTCGATCCCGGAAGGGCCCGGGCAGACGCTCGAGGAGGCGCTCAAGCCCGGCAGCGAGCTCGCGAAGGCGGTCGAGGACGACCCGGTCGCGAAGGAGATCGTCGACCTCGCGCGGCCGCTCGAGGGGCTGACGCGCGCCGACTCGATCCACGCCGCCGGCGTCGTGATCGGCGCCGCAGCCGCTGATCGACGTCGTGCCGCTCCAGCAGAAGGGCGCCGACGCAGAGGTCGTGACGCAGCTCTCGATGAAGAACGTCGAGGCGCTCGGCCTGCTGAAGGTCGACTTCCTCGGCCTGCGCAACCTCGACGTGATCGACAAGGCGGTCGCGCTGATCGGCGGCGGCCTCGACATCGGCACGATCCCGCTCGACGACCGGAAGACGTACGAGATGCTCGCGCGGGCCGACGCGACGGGCGTCTTCCAGTTCGAGTCGTCGGGGATGCGCGACGCGCTGCGGCAGGTGAAGCCGACGCGAGTTCGAGGACCTGATCGCGCTCGTCGCGCTCTACCGCCCGGGCCCGATGCAGTACATCCCGAGCTACGCGGCGCGCAAGAACGGCCGGGAGGCGGTCACCTACATCGACGAGCGGCTCGAGCCGATCACGGGCGACTCGTACGGGATCTGCATCTACCAGGAGCAGTACATGCAGATCGCCAAGCAGCTCGCCGGGTTCTCGCCGCGCCGAGGCCGAGACGCTCCGCCGCGCGATCGGCAAGAAGATCCACGAGCTGATGGCATCGCTCAAGGGCGAAGTTCCTCGACGGCTGCGCCGCCAACGGCGTCACGCCCGCCGGTCGCCGACCAGCTCTGGAAGGACATGGAGTCCTCGCAGGACTACTCCTTCAACAAGGCGCACTCGGCGTGCTACGCGCTGATCGCCTACCGCACCGCCTGGCTCAAGGCGAACCATCCCGTGCGAGTACATGGCGGCGCTCATCTCGAGCGTGATGAACACGAAGGACCGCGTCCCGATCTACGTCAACGCCTGCGACGAGATGGGCATCGAGGTGCTGCCGCCCGACGTGAACTCGTCTGCCGTCGACTTCGCGGTCGTCGAGGGGAAGATCCGCTTCGGGCTGAACGCGGTGAAGAACGTGGGCGAGACCGCTGCGCAGCGGATCGTCGCGGCGCGCGACGGATGGCGGGCCGTTCGCGTCGATCTGGGACTTCACCGAGCGCGTCGACCCGCAGGTCGTGAACAAGCGCTCGCTCGAGTCGCTCGTCAAGTGCGGCGCGCTCGACTCGACCGGCGCGTCGCGGATGGGGATGCTCGCCGTGCTCGAGCAGGCGCTCGCCTACGGCCAGAAGCTCGCGGCCGACCGGCTGATGGGGCAGGCTCGATCTTCGACCTCGGTTCGACGACGCCGAGCCGAGCGGTGCCGACGCAGCACCACCCGCCGATCCCGGCCGGCGAGTTCGAGAAGCAGGAGCTCCTGCGGCTCGAGAAGGAGACGCTCGGCCTCTACGTCTCCGAGCACCCGCTCTCCGCGCGTCCGCGACCAGCTGCGCCGGAAGACCGACGCGACGCTCGCGCGAGCTCGAGCGGCGGCGCGACGGCGAGGTGGTGACGGTCGGCGGGATCGTGTCGGACGTCAAGCACCTGACGACGAAGCGCGGCGACCCGATGGTCTTCCTGCACGCTCGACGATCCGACCGGGTCGGCCGAGGTCGTCGTCTTCAACTCCGCGTACCAGGTCGCGCGAGAGCTCTGCGTCACCGACCGGATCCTGATCGTGAAGGGACGCGTCGACCACAAGCAGCAGGGCGAGACGAAGCTCATCGCGCTCGGAGGTGACGGCGTTCGAGGCCGTGCCGGAGCGGCGCGAGGTGCGGTTCTCCCTCGACGCGCGCGAGGCGCCCGCCGGCGTGATCCGCGAGCTCGCCCGGCTCGTCCGGGAGTTCCCGGGCGAGTCCCCCGTCTACCTCTCGCTCGACACGTCGGAGGGCCCGCAAGACCTACGCGCTCGGCCCCGAGTACCGCGTTCGGCCGGACGCGGACTTCCTCGCCGAGGCCCGGTCGCTCCTCGGCGGGGCCTCCTTGTCGTAGGCCGCCCGCCTACAGCAGGATCCGGAGGGCGACCTCCACCGAGCAGCCGCGCTCGAGGAGCGAGACGGCGCGGTGCAGATCGACCTCGGGGGAAGCGGCGAGCACGGCCGCCGACTCGGCGTCGTACCCGGCGCGCTCGAGCGAGCCGAGGCGCCAGAGCTCGACGCGCTCGACCTCGAGATTCGTTTCGGTGACGTCGACGATCGACATGGCCTCTCTTCTCCCAACGTCCGTTCTCGTTCGTGTATTCGCTGGAACGCTGTCTCCGGTTCCCCCGTTGTACGTCACGGACGTCTGGGAATTGGGGTACCCACGTGAAGGAGGTGTAAATCCTCCGAGCGCGGACGTGCGCCCGAGGCACTTGCGACAGTGCCACCCTGGTTCGTAGGATCGGCGGATGCGCCTCCACAAGGACACGAAGGTCGACCTGCTCAAGGGAGTTCCGCTCTTCGCCGGCTGCTCCAAGGCGGAGCTGCAGCGGATCGCGTCGCTCGCCGACGAGCTCGATCTCGCAGAGGGAGCCACGCTCATCCGCGAGGGCGAGCGCGGGCGTGAGTTCATCGTGGTCGTCGAGGGCTCGGTACGCGTCACACGCGCCGGGAAGAAGCTCCGCGACCTCGGGGCCGGCGACTTCATCGGCGAGATCGCGCTCGTCTCGGACGTGCCGCGCACCGCGACGGTGACCGCCGTCACCCCGGTGCGCCTTCTCGTCGTCACCGACCGGGCGTTCCGCGGCCTGATCGAGGAGATGCCCTCGATCGCGACGAAGGTCCTCCAGAGCCTGGGCGAACGGCTCCACGCCGACGCGGTCTGACTTGTTCGCAAGCAGGAATCCGCAGGGGCGGATTCCTGCCGCTCGGATCCCCGCCTGCGGCGGGGCACATCACTGAAGGCGTCGGCTCACTGAAGGCGTCGGCTTCGCCGCCGCAACTGCCGCCCTGCTCGTGCGGACTCCCCGCTCAGGCGGCGGCGCCGGCGATCCGCACCGGCGCGTAGGTGTGGGTGCGTGTGAAGCCGTCCCAGACCGACCAGCGCCACGTCCCGGCGCGCGGGAAGACGACACGCGCGCGGTAGACGCCCGTCTTCGCGGTTGGGCGGGCGAGGAAGGAACGCGTGATCGGCCCCCTGGCGATCCTGACCTCCGGCCGGACTCCGGCGAGCGGTGTGACGCCGTGCTGAAGCACCGTGAGATCCACCACCCACGGCGTCCCCGCACGCATGTCGGTGGGAGTCGAGCTGAGCCGTACGGTGGCCCAGCCCCCGCCGAGCGCGACCGCGGGGACGGCGACCGCCAGGACGGCGAGTGCGACGACGAGCCTGCGCATTGGTGCTCCTTTCGATTTCCCACGAGTACACCGGGCAGAGCGCCGGGGTTCCGCGGCGCCGAGGTGTTCCGAGTGCGCGGCACCGGTCGGACTCCACGCAGCACCCGTCGAGACGAGAGCCCTGCCGTCGGACTGAAGTCCGAAACGGGTGACCGTTGCCTTGGGCCGACCTCTACCCTGCCGGGGATGGCGCTCGTCGGGATCAACCACGTCGCTCTGGAGGTCGGGTCGATCGGCGAGGCACTCGCGTTCTGGGAGCAACTCTTCGGGCCGCTCACGCTCCGCGGCCGTTCGGCCTCGATGGCGTTCGTCGACATGGGCGATCAGTTCGTGGCGCTCTCCGCGCCGCGGGCCCAGGCGGCCGACGTCGATCGCCACGTCGGGATCGTCGTGGACGACAAGGAAGCGGTCCGCGCAGCGGCGCTCGCCGCCGGCGTCGCCGTCTCTCGGCCGCCCTCGCTCGACCTCCGCGACCCGTGGGGGAACCTCCTGCAGATCGTCGACTACCGGGAGATCCAGTTCACGAAGGCACCGGAGGTGCTCGACGGCATGGGGCTCGCGGGCCTCGGCAAGACGGATGCGGCCCTCTCGGAGCTCCGGGCCAAGGGGCTGGCGTAGTGTCGATCCGAGCTGGGAGAACCTCCCGGTTCCCCCACAACCCCCTCCACTCATCCGGCCTCCGGCCGCACAGATCGCTAGCGCGATCGGGCAGAATGCGCCCGCCGTGAGCGTCCTAGCGTCGATCCCCTCGCCGAGCTCCGGCACGCTCGACCTCGGCCCGTTCACGGTGCACATGTACGGCCTCACGCTGCTCGCTGCGATCGCGCTGTGCACCTGGGTCACCGGGACGCCGGTGGGTCGCGCGCGGCGGGGACTGGGACCTCATCTTCCGCTGCGCAGTGTGGGGTGTGGCGGCGGGAATCGTCGGCGCGCGGCTCTACCACCTCGCCACGAGCTGGAACGAGGTCCCCGACGAGTGGTGGGGGCCGTTCGCGATCTGGCGCGGCGGCCTCGGCGTCTGGGGCGGGATCGCCGCTGGGATGCCTCGTGGGGGGCATCGTCGCGAAGCGCGCCGGCGCCGACGTCTGGCTCCTCGCGGACTGCCTCGCGCCCGGGCTCCTGCTGGCGCAGGGGGTCGGACGGATCGGCAACTGGTGGAACCAGGAGCTCTTCGGGAAGCCGACCGACCTCCCATGGGGGCTCGAGATCGACCCGGTCAACCGCCCCCTTCGGTACCTCGACCAGGCGACGTTCCATCCCGACGTTCCTCTACGAGCTGCTCTGGGACTTCGCGGCGGCCGCGGTCCTCGTGTACATCATCGAGCGCCGTCTCCGTCCGAGGCCGCCCGGCCTGTTCGCCGCCTACATCGCCCTCTACTGCGTCGGACGGTTCGTGGAGGAGCTCCTCCGGATCGACCCCGCGCACGAGATCGCCGGGCTGCGACTCAACGCCTGGGTGTCGCTGATCGGGATCGTCGCAGGCGTGACCTGGTACGTCCTCTCGCAGCGCAGCGGCCGGCCGTCGCCGCCGCCGCCCGAAGCGCGCCGCCGGCGCGAAAGATGGCCGTCCCGCACGGCAAGCGCGTCCGACCCCCCGGCTAGATTCGACCGGTGACGTCGGTGGTTCGCGACCTCGAGCTGGACCTCGACGCGTTCGAGGGCCCGTTCGACCTCCTCCTGACACTGATCCTCAAGGAGCAGCTCGAGCCGGCGGAGATCGACATCGCCTCCATCGTCGTCGCGTTCGTCGAGCACCTGACTGCGCGGGACGAGATCGACCTCGACGCCTGCGGCGAGTTCCTCGTCCTGATCGCTGCGCTGCTCGAGATCAAGGCGCGGCAGCTCTTCCCCGAGGAGGGCGCCGAGCTCGCGGAGCTCGAGCCGGAGGAGGCGGCGGAGGAGCTCGCGCGGCGGCTCGCCGAGTACCGGCGCATGAAGGAGGCCGCCGCGTGGCTGCGCGAGCGGCTTCAGTCCGGAGCGTGAGCGCTACTTCCGCCTCGGTCCGGCGCCGCTCGCGCCCCGGGCCGAGCGCCGCCTGGCGCGGCAGGATCCCGAGGCGCTCGCGACGGCCCTGAGAGGGTTGGCCGTCCCGCCGCCGAAGGTGTCCCTCTCGCACATGGCCCTCCGCTTCCCGCCCGTCGCGCAGTTCCTCGAGCGCTTCCGCGCCGTCCTCCGCCGCCGGCGCGTCTTCGACTTCGACGGCGAGGTGGCCGGCCTCTCGCGTGTCGAGCAGGCGGTCGCGTTCCTGGCCCTGCTCGAGCTTCGCAAGACCGGCGAGATCGCGCTCGCGCAGGCCGCCCCGTTCGCCCCCATTCGCGTCTCCCGCGCCGAGAGAGAAAGGAGCCAGCGTGGACCGTCCGCTCCGCCTGATCTCCACCGACACGATCGCCGGCACCCCGATCGACGCCCTGGCGCGCACCATCGAGGCGCTGCTCGTCGTCGCGTCGCAGCCTCTCTCGGTCGACGACCTCGTCGCCGCCGCCGAGGACGACGGCGAGCGCGTCGAGACGGCGCTCGGGCTCCTGCGGGAGCGCTACAGCGAGGGGAGGAGCGGCATCGTCCTCGAGCGCGTCTCGGGCGGGTACGCGTTCCGCGCCGCGCGCGAGGCCGCCGAGGCGTGCGGCCGCCTGTTCGAGCGGCCGGTCGAGCGGGGGCTGTCGCAGGCCGCGCTCGAGACGCTCGCGATCGTCGCGTACCTGGGCCCGGTCTCGCGGCCCGAGATCGCGCGGATCCGCGGTGTCGCCGCCGACTCGACCGTCGCGTCGCTCGTCGAGCGCGGCCTCGTCGCGGAGGCCGGACGCGAGAGCGCTCCCGGCGGCGCCGTCCGCTACCGCGTGACGCCGCTGTTCGAGCGTGTCTTCGGGCTCGACAGCCTCGCGGAGCTGCCTCGGCTCGACGATCTCGGCGGCGAGGCCGAGGAGATCCGCGAGCGGCTCCTCGCGGTCGCCGAAGCGCGAGCCTCGTGACGGCGTTCGTTCGCGAGCGCGCGCAGATCCCTGAAGGCGGCCTCTGCGGGGCCGCAACCCCTTCGTGACGACGATCGCCGTCGAGCTCTTCGACGGCGCCGAAGAGCTCGACTTCCGTTTGTTCGCGAGCGGGAATCCGTCGAGCGGATTCCCGCCGCTCGGATCCCCCGCCTGCGGCGGCGGCAGATCCCTGAAGGCGGCCCCTGCGGCGCCGCAACCGCTTCCCCGGCGGGGCCCGTGACGTCGATCGCCGTCGCGCTCTTCGAGGGCGTGGAGGAGCTCGACTTCGCCGGCCCGTGGGAGGTGCTGGCGGCTTGGGCCACCCAGTGGCCCGACGACGGCGTCGAGGTCTTCACCCTCGCATCGAGCACGGACGCAGTGACCTGCGCGAAGGGCATGCGCGTCCTCCCGGACCACACGTGGGAGACCGCCCCGGCGATCGACGTGCTCGTCTATCCGGGCGGTTTCGGGACGCGCCGCGAGCTTGCCGATCCGGAAGTGCTCGATCGCCTGCGCGGTCTCCGCGAGCGCGGGACGCTGATGACGAGCGTCTGCACGGGCGCGCTCGTGTTCGCCGCCGCCGGACTGCTCCGCGACCGTCCGGCCACGACGTGGTGGGGAAGGCTCGACACGCTCGCCGAGCTCGACCCTACGATCGAGGTTCGGCCCGACGACCGCTTCGTGGACAGCGGCGAGATCGTCACGGCGGCGGGCGTGTCGGCCGGGATCGACATGGCGCTCCACCTCGTCGCGCGGCTCCACTCCGTCGAGCGCGCGCGTGAGGTGCGCCGGTACATCCAGTACGACCCCGAGCCGCCCGTCTGACGCCCCGGCTCGCCCGGCGGCGGCGCCCGGAGGTCAGCAGGTCACGGACTCGACCTGCCCGCCCGGGCTGTGCGGATCGGTCGCCTGAGGGCGCACTCAGACCCTCCTCCCGACGGACTCGAGGTACGCGCCGGGGACTGCGACCGGGCCGCCCGGGGGGAGGCGGTTCCACTCGAGCACGAGCGCGTGCAGGTCCGCCGCGAGATCCGGGCCCGCGGCCTCGACCGCCTTCAGCGTCGGTCCGTAGTAGCGGACGAACGTGTCGACAAAGGCCGCAGCGGACGTGAACCGGAACGTGAACGTCCGACGCCGGTGCGTCCAGATGACGTCGTCGCCGAAGAGCTCGACGAGGTGTCGTTCCGTGCCCCACAGCATGGGCGACCGCGCGCCGGCGGGGGGCGGGACGTGGGCCGTGACCGCACGGAAGAGGGCGCCGAGGAACCCCTCCGGCGTCCAGCTCGCGAGGGCGATCGTCCCGCCGGGGCGGCAGACCCGTGCTAGCTCGGCGGCGGCGCGGTGATGGTCGGGCGCGAACATCGCCCCGTAGACGGAGACGACGCCGTCGAACGAGCGATCGGGGAACGGGAGCGCCTCGGCGTCGCCCTCGACGAAGCCGATATCGAGTCGCTCGGCCTGCGCCCGCTCGCGCCCTCGGTCGAGCAGCGCCGGGACGTAGTCGATCCCCACCACGCGGCAGCCGAGGCGGGCGGCGGCGATCGCGGCGTTCCCGCTCCCGGTCGCGACGTCGAGCACGTGCGAGCCTGCCCGGAGGTCGGCGGCGTCGCTGAGGCGCTCCGCCACGGGGACGATCAGCGTGGCGATCTCCGCGAAGTCGCCGCTCGCCCACGTCGCCTTCTGTCGTTGCTTGAGGGCTTCCAGATCGAGAGGGGTGCGGGTGAGCGTGGTCATCGGTTGTCCCTTCGTAGTTAGTACGAACGATCGTGCTAGATACTTACTATACGACCGTTCGTGCTAAATTGTCAACCATGACCACCGAAGAGCCCGGCCGTCGTCCGCGGGCGCAGCGGAGTGACGGGATACGCACCCGTCGCGCGATCCTCGAGGAGGCCGCGCGGCTCGCCACCGTCGAGGGTCTCGACGGCCTGTCGCTCGGCCGGCTCGCCGACGGGGTCGGCATGAGCAAGAGCGGCCTGTTCGCGCATTTCGGCTCGAAGGAGGAGCTCCAGCTCGCCACCGTCGAGACGGCGAGCGAGATCTTCGACGAGCTCGTCATCGGGCCTGCGGTGGCCGCGCCCAACGGCGTCGAGCGGATCCGGGCCCTGACCGAGGGATTTCTCCGTCACGTCGAGGTGGCCGTCTTTCCCGGCGGGTGCTTCTTCGCCTCCGTGGCAGCCGAGTTGGACACGCGCTCGGGCCCCGTGCGGGACATGGCTCTCGCCGTCGTGGCCGAGTGGATCGGCATGCTAGAGCAGGCGGTCAGCGACGCGCAGGGCGAAGGGCTGCTCGATCCCGAGGTCGACCCGGCCCAGCTGGCCTTCGAGCTCGATGCCTACCTCATGCTCGCGAACGCGCAGTTCGTGGCCGGTGGGGAGGCGTCGCTCGACCGTGCGCGCCGCGCGATCGCCGATCGCCTCGAGCGCGCCGGCGCCCCGTCCGCGTCTGTCTCCTAGAGGGATTGCGGAAGCACTAGACCTGCCAGGCGCCGCCGCGGAGCAGCGGCACGACGTTCGCCGTCGCACGGTGACGCCGTCGACGTCCAGCTCGGGTGAGCCGATCATGAAGTCGACGTGGATGCTGCTCTGATTGACCCTGGCCTCGTCCTCGCTCCTCTCCACGCCGAGGTCGTAGCCGTTGCCGAGCGCGATGTGGCTCGCCGCGTTCTCGTCGAGCAGGGTCTCGTAGAAGATCGTGCTCGAGCGGCCCGATCCGTCCCTCCCCGTCGACGAGCGCGAGCTCGCCCAGCCGCGACGCGCCCTCGTCCTTCGCCGCGACCGACCGCAGCGTGTCGGCCCCGCGTCCGGCGTCGAGCCGGACGGCCCGTCCCCGCGAGAACTCGACCCGGATCCCGTCGATCACCGCCCCGTACAGCTCGAGGGGCCTGGTTGCCGTCACGTGCCCGTCCACGCGTGCCGGATCCGGCGTGGTGAACATCTCCTCGCTCGGGATGTTCGGGAAGTGGCGCAGGCCGTCGACGGTCGTGAAGTCGGCGGCGTGCCACACCGACGACGGGAAGAGCCCGACCGTCAGGTCGGTGCCCGGGCCATGGAGCCGGATCGCGTCGAAGCGACGCTCGGTCAGGCGGGCCGCGACGCTCTCCAGCGTGGTCGCACGTCGACGCCAGGCCGCGACCGGGTCGTCCTCGTCGAGTCGGCAGATGTGAGCGACCGCGTCCCAGAGGCGCTCGATACGCCTCGTCCGCGCCCGAGCTCCGGATAGACGAGCGTCGCCCAGCCCGCGGTGGGCGCGGGGGCGACGCACCAGTTCGTCGTGCGGCGGTTGACGACGTCGCCGACGCTCGGCAGGTACGGGAGGATGTCGCGCCCGGCCCGGGCCGGGTCGACGCCGGTGAGCGCGTCAGGTGACGCCGGGCCGTTCAACGTGATGCGCGCGGCATGCTCGTCCGAGAGCCACTCGAGCCGGTCGATGAGCCACGGCGGGATGTAGTCGAGGGTCGACTCGTCGGCGTGGACGAGGCGCTGGCGCTTGACCCACGGGTCGAACGCGACCACGTCGACCCAGCGTGCGCCGCGCTCGTAGGCCGCGCGCGCGACCTCGCGGGTCAGGTCCTCCTTGCCCGGGTAGGTCGTCACGCCGACGATCTGGCCCGGCTGCACGTTCGCGCCGTACCCGACGACCAGGTCGGCGAGGCGGCGCGTCAGGTCGGCGTAGTCGCGCACGCGCGGGAGAGTAGCGCTGACAATGCCCGGGTGCGCTTGAACGCCTACCTCGCCCGGGCCGGCGTCGCGTCGCGACGCGGCGCCGACGAGCTGATCAAGGCCGGGCGCGTCACGGTCGACGGCGCGCCCGGGCGAGCTGAACACGTTCGTCGGCGCGTCGAGCGTCGTGCGTGGTCGACGGCCGCGAGGTCGCGAAGCAGGCGCTTCGCCACGTCCTGCTGAACAAGCCGCGCGGGGACGATCACCACGGCGCGCGACCCGGAGGGGCGGCCGACGGTCGTCGACCTCGTCGGCGGCGACATCCGTGTCGTCCCCGTCGGACGGCTCGACCGCGACACGACCGGGCGTCCTCCTCCTCACGAACGACGGCGACGCTCGCGCATCGGCTCGCGCATCCGCGCTACGGCGTCGAGAAGGTCTACGTCGCGGACGTCGAGGGCGAGCCGGACGACGAGGCGCGTTCGCGCGCTCGCGGAGGGCATCGAGCTCGAGGACGGCCCGACCGTCGCCCGCCCGCGTGCGCCGCCTCGGTCCCGTCGCGGCTCGAGCTCGTCCTCCACGAGGGCCGGAACCGCCAGGTCCGGCGGATGCTCGAGGCCGTCGGGCACCCCGTGCGGCGCCTGCGCCGGAGCCGCTACGCGGGGCTCGACGACGGGTCGCCTCGGCCGAGGCGAGTGGCGCGAGCTGACGCGAGACGAGGTCGACGGCTGCGGCGGCTCGTCGGCCTGTAGCGGCGAGGTGCTCTCGCCGACCTACTCGAACCACACGAGCGTCGCGAGGACGACGTAGAGGCTGATGAGCGCGAGCCCCTCGAACAGCGTACGCCTTGCCGTCGCCGGTGATCTGCCAGAGCGGCGATCGCCGTCAGCGCCAGCGCGCCGAGGTAGACCGGCTCGAGCACGAACGTCAGCCGGTCCTCGAAGAAGAGCGAGACGAGCACGAGCGACGGGCAGAGGAAGCACGCGATCTGCGCGACCGAGTTCTTCACCACCGAGATCGCGAGGTCGTTCTGGCCCTTCCTCGCGAGCTGCACGGCGACGACGTTCTCGACCGCGTTGCCCGCGATCGCGACGATCACGAGCCCCGTGAACGCCTTCGAGATGCCGAGCGCCTCGACGGCCGGGTCGAGCGCGTCCACGAACCAGTCCGAGACGAGCGCCGCCACGACGCCCGCGAGCGCGAGGAGGCCGATCGCGAGGCGGAACGGGAGCACTGCGTGGGGCGGCTCGGCGAGCGCCGCCTCCGAGGTCTTGTCCGAACGCAGGTACGCCGACGAGCCAGGCCGCGTAGACGATCAGCAGGCAGATCGCCCCGACGACCGAGATCTCGACCTGGTGGTGGCTCGCACGGTCGCCGACCTGGTCGGAGAGCCCGAGGATCGACGATCAGGAACACCGCGAGCAGCAGCAGCGTCGCGGTGTCGTTCGGCAGCCTGGCGCCGAAGCGCATCATGCCGTCGGGCTGGCGCGTCGAGCCGGCCGACGATCGCGAGGCCGAGCACGAGCAGCGCGTTCGCGAACAGCGATCCGAGGATCGAGAACTGCGCGACGACGAGCTCGCCGGCCGAGAGCGCGAAGAGGACGATGAACAGCTCGGGCAGGTTGCCGAGCGTCGACTGGAGCGACGCCCGTGACCGCGGGGCCGAACCGCGCGCCCACCGACTCGGTGGCGATCCCGATCGCCCACGCCACCCCGCCGAGCGCGGCGCCGCAGACGACGAAGGTCGCGACCGGGTCGGCGTCGGCGTAGTGCAGGACGCCGCCGACGATCGCGAGCGCGAACACCGCCGCCGAGACCGCGAGCGTGCGGGTCACGAGCGGCCCGGCCTCACGAACCCCATCCGCTCGTACATCGCCTCGAGCGTCGGCGCGGACGCCGCGCGCGCCTTCTCCGCGCCGACCGCGAGCAGGCGCAGCAGCTCGCCCTCGTCCGCGCGCAGCTCGAGGTAGCGCTCCCGCACCGGCGTCGAGCAGCTCGACGACCGCCTCGCCGACGTCGCGCTTGAACTCGCCGTAGCCGGAGCCGTCGTACGCCACCTCGATCTCCCCGGGCGTCGCGCCGCGTCGCGACCGCGAGGATGTCGATCAGGTTCGAGACGCCCGGCTTGTCGTCGCCGCGCCGGACCTCGCGGCCCGAGTCGGTGACCGCCGAGCGGAACTTCTTCCGGATCACGTCGGGCTCGTCGAGCACCTTCACCGTGCCCTGCTCGGTGCCGCCGGTCGTCGACATCTTCCGCGTCGGCTCCTGGAGGTCCATGATCCGCGCGCCGACCTCCGGGTAGACGCCCTCGGGGACGACGAACGTCTCGCCGAAGCGCGCGTTGAACCGCTCCGCGATGTCGCGGGCGAGCTCGAGGTGCTGGCGCTGGTCGTCGCCGATCGGGACGAGGTCGGTCTGGTAGAGGAGGATGTCGCCCGCCATCAGCACCGGGTAGGTGAAGAGGCCGGCGGAGACGAACTCGCGCTCGGTCGGCCTTGTCCTTGAACTGCGTCATCCGGCCGAGCTGGCCGTAGCGCGGTGACGGCCGAGAGCAGCCAACTCGCCTCGGCGTGCGCCGTGACGTGGCTCTGCGCGAAGACCGTCGAGCGCTCGGGGTCGAGCCCGGTCGCGATCAGCATCGCGAACAGGTCGAGCGTGCGCGTCGTGCAGGTCGCGCGGGGTCGTGCTCGACCGTGATCGAGTGCAGGTCGACGATGCAGAAGAACGCCTCGCCCAGCTCCTGCGTCGCGCGCGTACTGGCGGAAGCCGCCGATGTAGTTGCCGAGGTGCTTGTCGCCCGTCGGCTGGATGCCGGAGAAGATCCTCATGCGTCGTCCTTTCGCTCGCTTCGCGGCCGAAAGGAACTAGACGCGCCTCCGGCCGCCACTGAGAGATCTGCGCGCGGGCGGGCGCCAGAACAGCGTGTGGCGGTCGATGCCGGGCATGGCGTCATGTCTAGCCGTTTTGGCGCAGAGCGTCAAAACGGCCGCGATACACTCGTCGCATGGCCGTTGCCCAGCCCTGGACGCCCTCCTCCTGGCGCTCGCTGCCCGCGCTGCAGCAGCCGGACTGGCCCGATGCCGGCGGCGGTCGACGTCCGTGCGCGAGCGGCTGCGGCAGCTGCCGCCGCTCGTCTTCGCGGGCGAGGCGCGGGCGCTGCCGCCGGGCGCTCGGCGAGGCGGTCGAGGGCCGCGCGTTCCTGCTCCAGGCCGGCGACTGCGCCGAGTCGTTCCGCGACGTCTCGGCGGTCGCGATCCGCGAGCGGCTGAAGCTGCTCCTCCAGATGTCCGCGGTGCTGACCTACGGCGCGACGCTGCCGGTCGTCAAGGTCGGGCGGATCGCCGGCCAGTTCGCGAAGCCGCGCTCGTCGCCGACCGAGCGCGTCGACGGCGTCGAGCTGCCGTCGTTCCGCGGGCACGCGGTCCACTCCGACGAGCCGACGCCCGAGGCGCGCGTGCCCGGACCCCGAGCGGATGGTGCAGGCCTACTACCAGGCGGTCTCGACGCTCAACCTGCTCCGCGCGTTCACGAAGGGCGGCTTCGCCGACCTGACGCAGGTGCACACGTGGAACCAGGAGTTCGTCGCGAGCTCGCTCGAGGGCCGGCGCTACGAGGTGATCGCGAACGAGATCGGCCGCGCGCTCCGCTTCATGCAGGCGATCGGGATCGACCTCGGCGACGAGCGCACGATCCACGAGGTCGACGTGTGGACGAGCCACGAGGCGCTCCTGCTCGACTACGAGGAGCCGCTCGTGCGCCGCGACTCGACGACCGGCGACTGGTACGCGTGCTCGGCGCACTTCCTCTGGGTCGGGGAGCGGACGCGCGCAGCTCGACGGGGCGCACGTCGAGTTCCTCTCGGGGGTCGACAACCCGGTCGGCGTCAAGGTCGGCCCGACGGCGACGCCCGACGAGGTCGTCGCGCTCGTGCGAGCGGCTCAACCCGCGACCGGGTCGCCGGGGCGGCTCACGCTCGTCACGCGCCTCGGGGCGGACCGCGTGCAGCGAGCCGCTGCCGCCGCTCCTGCGCGCGGTGCGCGAGGCGGGCGTCCCGGTCGCTCTGGGCCTGCGACCCGATGCACGCGAACACGTTCGTCACGCCGTCGGGGCACAAGACCCGCCGCTTCGACGACGTCCTGCGCGAGATCGAGGGGTTCTTCGCCGCCCACCGCGAGGTCGGCACCTGGCCCGGCGGCGTCCACCTCGAGATCACCGGCGAGGACGTGACGGAGTGCCTCGGCGGCTCGGAGGCGGTGCTCGAGGAGCAGCTCGACCACCGCTACGAGACGCTCTGCGACCCGCGCCTCAACGCGCGCCAGTCGCTCGACCTCGCGTTCCGCGTCGCCGAGCTGATGCGGGCGGCATGATCGCCGCCGGCGAGCCTGCGGCCACACGCATCGCATGAGCGTCGAGCGGCTCGCCGTCGTCGGGACGGGCCTGATCGGCGCGTCCGTCGGCGCTCGCCGCGCGACGGGCCGGGGTCGCGCTCGTGCGCGGCTGGGACCCGGACTCCGGAGTACCTCGCGCGTCGCCGGCGAGCGCGGCGCGGTCGAGCCTGCGCGCCGATCTCGCGGCGGCGGTCGCGGGCGCGGAGCTCGTGCGTCGTCGCCGCGCCCGTCGGCGAGCTGCCCCGAACCGTGCGCGAGGTGCTCGACGCTCGCGCCCGAAGGGTGCACGGTCACCGACGTCGGCTCGACGAAGGGCGCCCGTCTGCGCGGCCGCGGGCGGCGACCCGCGCTTCGTCGGCGGCCACCCGATCTGCGGCGCCGAGACGCGCGGGCCCGAGCGCGCGACGCGCCGAGCTCTTCGACGGCGCGACCTGGTTCCTGACGCCGACCGCCGCGACCGCGCCCGAGCGGCTACCGGCTCGTGCACGGCTTCGTCACCGCGCTCGGCGCCCGGCCGGTCGCGATCGACCCGGACGCCCACGACCGGCTCGTCGCGGTGACGAGCCACCTGCCGCACGCGCTCGCGAACGTCCTCCTCAACCAGGCCGGGCTCGACGCGGATCGACGGGCACGACCCGCTGCAGGCGGCCGGGCGGCTCGCTGCGCGACATGACGCGCATCGCCGGCGCCAACCCGCGGATCTGGGTCGACATCTTCCTCGACAACCGCGAGGCGCTCGCGGCGGCGCTCGCCGAGCACCGCCGCCGCGTCGAGCAGCTCGAGCGGGCGCTCGCGGCCGGCGACGCGGGCTTCCTCGCCCGCTGGATCGGCGAGGCGGCGCGGCAACCGCCGGCGGATGCTCGGCGACGGCCTACGCCGACCCGGGCGCGCTCCAGCGGCTGCGCGTCCACGTCCCCGACCGGCCGGGCGTGCTCGCCGGGATCTTCCAGGCGCTCGGCGCCGAGCGGATCAACATCGAGGACTTCGAGCTCGACCACGTCTCGCCCGAGCGCGGCGGCACGCTGACGATGCTCGTCGCCGGCGAGGGCGAGGCGCGCGCGCGCCGCCGACGCTGCTCGAGGAGCAGGGCTACGGCGTCGTCGTCGCGCCCGGTGATCGACGAGTGACGCGTGACGTCGAGCCGGTCGCCGCGGCTCGTCGGCCACCTCGCCGTGCCCGGCGACAAGTCGATCTCGCACCGCGCGGTGCTGCTCGGCGCGATCTGCGACGGCGAGACGCGGATCACGGGCTTCGGCCGCTCGGCAGACACCGAGGCGACGATCGCGGCGGTGCGCGCGCTCGGGGTCGACGTCGACGAGCACGGCGCCGACACGCTGCGCGTCTTCGGGAAGGGCCTGCGCGGGCTGCACGGCGCCCGGGCCGGCCGATCGACTGCGGCAACGCCGGCACGCTGGTCCGGCTGCTCGCGGGCATCCTCGCCGGCCAGGAGGGCGAGCGCTTCGAGCTGACGGGCGACGAGTCGCTCTCGCGCCGGCCGATGGAGCGGATCGCCGAGCCGCTCGGCCGCATGGGCGCGCGGCGTCGAGACCGACCGACGGCCACCTGCCGCTGCGGATCGAGGGCGGCGCGCTCCGCGGCGATCGACTACGAGCTGCCGGTCGCGAGCGCGCAGGTGAAGTCGGCGGTCCTGCTCGCCGGGCTGTACGCCGACGGGCGAGACGACCGTCGTCGAGCCGGCGCCGACGCGCGACCACACCGAGCGGCATGCTCGAGCGCGGCGGGCGCGCGGGTCACGCGTCCGGCCGACGAGCGTCGACGGTGCGGCCGGCCGAGCGGCTCGTCGCTCGGCGAGGTCGAGGTGCCCGGGCGACTTCTCCTCGGCCGCGCCGTTCGTCGTCGCGGCGACGCTCGTTCCCGGCTCCGAGCTCCACGTCCACGGCGTCAACCTCAACCCGCGCCGCACCGGGCTGCTCGACGTCCTCGAGCGGATGGGCGCGCAGCGTCACGGTCTACAACCGGCGCCGGATCGGCGGCGAGCCGGTCGGCGACCTCGAGGTCCGCTCGCGCCGAGCTCGTCGGCGACCACGGTCGGCGCGGCGGAGGTGCCGCTCGCGATCGACGAGCTGCCGCTCTTCGCGCTCTCGCGGCCGCATGCGCGCGCGGCGACAGCGTGCTCCGCGGCGCCGAGGAGCTGCGCGCGAAGGAGACCGACCGCATCGAGGCGACGGTCGACGCGCTGCGTGCGCTCGGCGTGCGCGTCGCGGCGACCGAGGACGGCTTCGCGGTCACGCGGCGTCCCGTCCCGCCTCCGGGGCGGGCGCGATCGACGAGCCGCGGCGACCACCGGATCGCGATGCTCGGCGCCGTCGCCGGCCTCGCCTCGCGCGAGGGCGTGCGAGATCGAGGGCGCCGACGCCGTCGGCGGTAAGCTTCCCCGGCTTCTTCGAGTGCTGAGCGCTGCGCCGTCGACGTCGACTCGGCCGGTGAGCGCGCCACCGTCTAGCTTCCACCGCGATGATCGTCGCCATCGACGGGCCCGCCGGGGCCGGCAAGAGCACGGTCGCCCGGCGCTCGCCGAGCGGCTCGGCTTCCGCTACCTCGACACCGGGGCGATGTACCGCGCCCTCACCTGGCTCGCGCTGCACGAGGGCGTCGCCGCTCGACGACGGGACCGCGCTCGAGGCGCTCGCGCGCGGCGAACCCGGTCGAGCTTCGACGACGCGCGGCACGCGTGTCGATCGCGGGCGACGACGTCACGGCCGCGATCCGCGAGCCGGAGATCGACGCGGCCGTCCCGGTCGTCGCGCGCCACCCCGAGGTGCGCGAGGTGATGCGCGAGCGCCAGCGCGAGCTCGGCCACGCGGGCGACGTCGGTGATCGAGGGCCGCGACATCGGCATCGTCGTCGCGCCCGGACGCCGAGGTGAAGGTCTAGCTCGTCGCCGACCCGGCGTCCGCGCGCGCGCGCCGGCACGCCGAGCGCGCCGGGCATCGGCGCCGAGGCGCTCGCCGACCGACCTGCGGCTCCGCGACGAGCGCGACGCCGCGAACATGCACCGCGCCGACGGACGCGGTCGAGATCGACACGACGCGACCTCGACGTCGACGAGGTCGTCGACCGGATCGAGGCGCTCGTCGCAGGCGCGCGAGTCGGCGATGAGCCTGCGCCGACGTCACGTCTGGGCGCTCGGCCGGCTGACGATCGGCACGCGCGGCGCGCGCTCGCCGTCGCGCGCTCAAGGTCTACGGGACGGAGCGCGTGCCGCTCGACGGCGGTGCTCGTGTCGCGTCGAACCACTTCTACTGGCTCGACCCGCGCCGTCCTCGGCGCCGCCTGCCCGCGCGTCGATCTACTTCATGGCGAAGGTCGAGGCGCACCGCGTGCCCGGGCTCGGCGCGTTCATCCGCAGCTTCGGCAGCTTCCCGGTCCGCCGCGGCGAGTCCGACCGCGAGGCGGTGCGCACGATGCGCGAGATCGTCGCGCGACGGGCACGCGCTCGGCCTCTTCGTCGAGGGCACGCGGCAGCGGACGCGGCGTCCCGGGCGCGGTGCAGCCCGGGCGCCGCGATGGTCGCGCTGCAGGAGGACGTGCCGGTCGTCCCGGCCGCGATCCACGGGACGCAGTACTGGAAGCCCGGAACTTGCCAGCCCGTCTCGGTCGCCTGGGGCGAGCCGATGCGCTTCGACGGGCTGCCGAAGGGCGGCAAGGGCTACAAGGAGGCGTCCGCGATGCTCCAGGCGGAGATCCGCGGCTCTGCGACTGGCTCGTCGAGATGCACGAGCTCGGCCGGCCGGACGGCGCCGCCGGCGCCGACCGCGCATGAGCGACGACGACGCCGACGCGAGGACGGTCGAGGCGGCCCGGAGATCGCCGGGACGGTCGCGATCGTCGGCTTCCCGAACGTCGGCAAGTCGACGCTCGTCAACCGGCTGACCGAGACGCGGGCGGCCGTCGTCCACGAGACGCCGGGCGTGACGCGCGACCGCAAGGAGCTGCTCTGCGAGTGGAACGGCAAGCACGTTCCGCCTCGTCGACACGGGCGGCGTCGACGAGCGCCGACGCCGGCCCGTTCGGCCGCCACGATCGCCGAGCAGGCGCGCGCCGCGATCGACGAGGCCGACCTCGTGCTCTTCGTCGTCGACGCGCGCGCCGGGATCACGCCCGGGCGACGAGGAGCTCGCGGCGATCCTGCGCGCCGCCGAGCAAGCCCGTGATCGTGCTCGCGAACAAGATCGACGATCCGCGCCGCGACCTCGACGCGGTCGAGTTCCACCGGCTCGGGCTCGGCGACCCGGTCCCGCTCTCGGCGCTGCACGGCCACGGCACCGGCGACCTGCTCGACGACGATCGTCGACGCGGCTGCCCGGGCGCGGGCGAGGCCGCAGATCGGCGAGGAGGCGATCCGCGTCGCGATCCTCGGCCGCCCGAACGTCGGCAAGTCGTCGCTCCTGAACGCGCTCGTCGGCGAGGAGCGGGTGATCGTCTCGGAGGTCCCGGGCACGACGCGCGACGCGATCGACACCGTGCTCGAGCGCGGCGAGACGACGTTCGTGCTCGTCGACACGGCCGGGCTGCGGCGCAAGCGCCGGCAGCGGCAGGGGATCGAGTACTACTCGGAGCTGCGGGCGCTCGAGGCCGCCGAGCGGGCCGACGTCGCGCTCGTCCTCGTCGACGCGTCGCGAGGGCATCGTCGAGCAGGACCTCGCCGTCGCCGACGTCGCGCGCAAGGCCGGCTGCTCGACGCTCGTCGTGCTCTCGAAGTGGGACGTCGACCGAGGTCGACGATCGAGGACGTGCGCGGCGCGGCTCGAGCCGCGCCTGCGCCAGCGGCCGCCGGTGATCGCCGTCTCCGCGAAGACCGGCCGCGGCCTCGACCGGCTGCTCGACCAGGTCGAGGCGCTCTTCGCGAAGCACACGGCGCGGATCCCGACGCCGGCGAGCTCAACCGCTCGCTCGGCGAGCTGAGGAGGCGCGGCCAGGCGCCGTCGCGCGAGCGGGCAAGCGGCTGAACCTCCTCTACGGCACGCAGATCGCGACGCGCCCGCCGCGCTTCCGCATCTTCGTCAACGACCCGGGCCTCGTCACGCGCGACTACGGCTACTGGGTCGAGAACGAGCTGCGCGAGCGGTTCGAGCTCGCAGGGCGTGCCGTCTCGATCGACTTCGTCAGCGCGTCCGAGTGATGGACGTCGTCGTCGTCGGCGGCGGCTCGTGGGGCACGGCGTTCGCGCGGCTGCTCGCCGACCACGGGCACGAGTGACGCTCGCCTGCCGCGACCCGGAGCAGGCGCGCGGCGATCGCGGAGACGGGCCGGAACCCGCGCTACCTGACCGCACGTCGACCTGCGCGGCGTCGCGGCGACGACGATCGACGAGGCGCCGGTCGCGGACGCCGAACCTCGTCGTCGTCGCCGTGCCGAGCGCGGCCTTCGGCGAGGTCGTCGCGCGCGCTGCCCGGGACGCGCCCCGTCCTCAGCCTGACGAAGGGGCTCGACCCGGCGACCGGCGAGCGGCTCTCGACGCTCGTCGCGCGACCGGCCGGTCGCCGTCCTCTCGGGCCCGAACATCGCCGAGGAGATCGTCGCGCGGCCTGCCCGCCGCCGCCGTGATCGCGTGCGAGGACGACGCGCTCGCGGTCCAGCTCCAGCACGCGATCAACTCGACCGCCTTCCGCGTCTACGTCAACGACGACCTCGTCGGGCGTCGAGCTCTGCGCCGCGGCGAAGAACGTGATCGCGCTCGCCGCCGGCGGCGCCGACGGCCTCGGCCTCGGCGACAACGCGAAGGCGGCGCTCGTCACGCGCGGGCTCGCCGAGATGGCGCGGCTCGCGCGAGGCCGCCGGCGCACGCCCGGAGACGTTCGCGGGCCTCGCCGGGATGGGCGACCTGATCGTCACCTGCTGGTCGAAGTCGGGCCGCAACCGCCGCGCGGCGAGCTGATCGCCCAGGGCGCGACGCCCGACGAGGCGGCCGCGCGAGATCGGCATGGTCGTCGAGGGCCTGACGACCGCGCCGGTGCTCCGCGACCTCGCGCACCGGCTCGGCGTCGAGCTGCCGATCACCGAGGGCGTCTGCGCCGTGCTCGACGGCGATCCCGCTGCACCGAGCTCGTCGGGCAGCTGATGCGGCGCGACCCGACGGTCGAGTGACGGCGCGGCTGGCACCGCGGCGATCCTGGCTAAGGTTCGACTCGCATGAGCGCCCGCACGTTCCAGTTCACCTCCGAGTCGGTCACCGAGGGGCATCCCGACAAGATCGCCGACCAGATCTCGGACGCCGTCCTCGACGCCGTCCTCACGCGACGACCCGACGGGCCGCGTCGCCTGCGAGACGCTGATCACGACCGGCCTCGTCGTCGTCGCCGGCGAGATCACGACGGAGACCTACGTCGACATCCGCGCGACTCGTCCGCGAGACGATCGCGGAGATCGGCTACACGCGCGCCAAGTACGGCTTCGACGCCGAGACGTGCGGCGTGATCGTCGCGATCGACGAGCAGTCGCCCGACATCGCGCAGGGCGTCGACGAGTCGTTCGAGGCGCAGCACGGCGACGACGACCCGCTCGACCGGATCGGCGCCGGCGACCAGGGGATGATGTTCGGCTACGCGATCGCACGAGACCGAGGAGCTGATGCCGCTCCCGATCATGCTCGCGCACAAGCTCGCGAAGCGGCTCGCCGAGGTGCGCAAGGCCGACGTGCTGCCCGTACCTGCGCCCGGACGGCAAGTCGCAGGTGACGGTGCGCTACGAGGTCGACGAGCACGGGCATCCAGCGCCCGGTCGAGATCGAGCGCGTGCTCGATCTCCACGCAGCACCGCGACGGGCTCGACGCCGAGACGCTGATCAAGCCCGACCTGATCGAGCACGTCCTCGAGCCGATCCTGCCGCCGACTACCGCGACCTCTACGACGAGGCGCGCCTCGGCGCGAAGGACTTCTTCTACGTCAACCCGACCGGCAAGTTCGTGATCGGCGGGCCGATGGGCGACACCGGCCTCACCGGCCGCAAGATCATCGTCGACACGTACGGCGGCGCGGCGCCGCACGGCGGCGGCGCGTTCTCCGGCAAGGACCCGACGAAGGTCGACCGCTCGGCCGCCTACGCCGCCCGCTACGTCGCGAAGAACGTCGTCGCGGCCGGGCTCGCCGACCGCTGCCAGGTGCAGGTCGCCTACGCGATCGGCGTCGCGCACCCGCTGAGCGTCGCTCGTCGACACCTTCGGCACCGAGCGGAAGGGCTCACGAACGAGCGGATCGAGCGAGCTCGTGCGCGAGCACTTCGACCTGCGCCCGGGCGCGATCGTCCGCGACCTCGACCTGCGGCGCCCGATCTACGCGAAGACCGCCGCGTACGGCCACTTCGGCCGCGACGACCGGCCGACTTCACGTGGGAGCGGACGGACAAGGCCGATGCGCTCCGCGCCGCGGCCGGGCTGGCCGCGCCCGCTACCGTCTGACGCGTCGCGGGCGCCTTAGGCGCTCGTGTTGGTTCACCGCGAGCGCGTCCGACAGAGCATCCTCGGGGTGCCGGCACGGGAGAGACGGGGTTCCGCCCGCTCCTCCCGACCGAGCTACGCCTTCCGCGGCACGCGCTGGACGAGCCTCTCGATCCTGTCGGCCAGCCGGCCGAGGATCTCGTCGGCCCGCTGCTGCGTGAGCCTGCCGTTCCCGACGCCCTGCGCAAGGGCTGCCTCGACCGGCGCGAGCATTGCCGCCTCGAGGCCGTCGACGCTCTTTCCCTTCGCCCTGGCGATCTGGGCCAGCGACTGGCCCTTCCCCAGCTCCGATCGCAGCGTCTCGCGGGTCATCCCGAGGTAGTCGGCCGCGGCGCCGAGTCCCTTGCCCTTGGCGGCGATGCGCCCGACGAGCGCCTTGTGCCGCTCCGCGAACGCCTTCCGGATCCCGACTCCGAGCCCGTTGGCCTTCTCGATGCGCTGCTTCAGCTTCGCGCCCTGCTCGGGCGTGAGCCTGCCGGCCGCCACGGCCGCGTCGATCCGTGCGGTCAACGCGGCCTTGAACGCGTCGCGGAGCTTGTCGGGCGAGACGCCCAGCCGCGCGGCGACGTCGTCGGCGAGCGACGGCCTGTCCGCGGCGCCGGCGGCTGTGACGCCGACTGCGAGCGCCGCCACGGCGGCGAGCGAGGCGGCGAGGGCGATGATCCTGGTCACGTGCTGTGTCTCCTTCTCGACGAGGTTCCGCGTCGAAGCAAACCTGGGCGCGCGTTGGCGGCAGATGAGTGGAGCGTAAGCCGCGTGTAAGCCCGTGTCTATGCGGCGACGCGGACGTAGAGGCCCTGCGCGGCCTTCTCGGCGATCGCGCGCTCGCCGCTCGTCGAGGACGACCTTCAACTGGCCGGCCGCGGGCTGCGCCTCGCGCATCTCCACGCTCGAGCCGGGCACGTAGCCCTCGTCGTAGAACCAGTGGAGGAGGTCGCCGTCGTGCTCGGCGAGCCGGACGATCTCGCCCCGCTGCCCGGGCTCGAGGTCGGCGAGCGCGACGAGGCCCTCGTTCTCGGTCTGCTCGACCTCGGGCTCGACGGGCCACCCGTGCGGGCAGCGGTCGGGGCGGCCGAGGCGCTCGTACATCCGCTCGACCATCTCGTCGCGTGAACGTGTCGCCCATCTCGTCGGCATGGACGTGGGACTCGGACGCCGTGTAGCCCATGAAGTCGGTCAGGAACCGCTCGATGATGCGGTGCTTGCGAACGACCTTCTCGGCGCGCTCGATCCCGGTCTGGGTGAGGATCGCCTCCTTCTGCTCGCCGCGCTCGACGAGGCCCTCGGCCTCGAGGCGCTTCAGCATCTCGCCCGCCGACGCGCGCGAGACGCCGAGCATCTCGGCGACGCGCGAGGCGATGGCGCTCTCGCCGGCCGGGCGGTACTCGCCGATCGGGAAGGCGAGGAAGTAGATCACCTCGAGGTACTCGTCGACGGAGTGCCCGTGCCCCGCCACGAGCGGCGATTCTAGCCGCCGGCCTCCGCGAGGCCGCTCCGGTCGTGCACGAGCCAGAGCAGGGGCGCCGAGAGCGACGATCAGGAGGAGCGCGGGCACGCGACGCCCGCGAGTAGGCGCCGACCTGCGTCGCTTCCCAGATCTCGGTCGCGAGCGTGTCGAAGCCGATCGGGCGGAGCAGGATCGTCGCCGGCAGCTCCTTCATCGCCGAGAGGAAGACGAGCGCCGCGCCGGCGAGCACGCCCGGAGCGGGCGAGCGGGACGGTGACGAGCCATGCGTCGCGAGCGGCCCGCGTCCCGAGCCCGCGGGCGGCCTCCTCGACGCGCGGGCTGACGCGCGCGAGCGCCGTTCGACGCCGGAGAGCGCCAGCGGGAAGAACCGGACGACGTAGGCGAAGACGAGCAGCGCGAGCGTCTGGTAGAGGGCGAGGCGTAGCGGGCGGCGAAGAAGACGAGCGAGAGCGCGATGACGATGCCGGGGAGGGCGTTGCCCGCGTACGACAGCCGCTCGAGCACCCGCGAGAGGCGCGACGGGTACCGCAGCGCGAGCACGCGCGACCGGCAGCGGCCGCGGCGAGCGTCGACGACGGCCGCGAGGGCCGAGGCGCCGAGGGAGTGCGTCGCCTCGCTCCCACGGGATCGTCGATCCCCCGGTCGTTCTCGATCCCGCGCACGAGCCAGTAGCACGAGCACGCCCGCGGGCAGGACGAGGAAGAGGCCCGTCACGAGCCGCGCACCAGGCGAGGGCGGGTACCGGGCCAGCGCCCGAGCTCGACGGGACGCGCCCGACGCGCCGCGCCGGGGCTCGTGCGCCAGAGCCTGCCGCGCGTCCGCGTACGGAGCTCGAGCACGAGAGCGACGCGCCGTCAGCCCGACGAGCACGAGCGCGAGCACCGCCGCCGGCGTCCGGTCGAAGAGGCTCCGGTACTGCAGGTAGATCGCGCGCGTGAGCGCGTCGTACCGCATCAGCGAGACGACGCCGAAGTCGGAGAGCACGTAGAGCGCGACGAGCAGCGAGCCGAGCGCGATCGACGGGCGCACCGCGGGCAGCGTCACCCGGGCGAGCACGCGGGCGCGCGAGACGCCGAGGCCGCGCGCGGCCTCCTCGAGCGCAGGGTCGAGGTCGCGGAGCGCGGCCTGCGTGAGGAGGAAGACGTACGGGTACGTGGAGAGCGTCAGCGCGGCGACCGCGCCCCAGTAGCCGGTCGGGTCGGGCAGCCGCTCGACGCCGAGCGCCTGCTGGAGCAGTCCGCGCTCGCCGAAGAAGCCGAGCAGGCAGAACGCGGCGACGTAGCTCGGGATCACGAGCGGGAGCGCCGCCGCGACGGCCCAGACGCGGCGGCCGGGAGGTCGGTGCGCGTGACGAGCCAGGCGGTCGGCACGGCGACGACGATCGCCGCGGCGACGACGCCGACGACGAGCAGCACGGTGTTGACGACGAGGCGGAGCGTCGAGGGGTCCCAGAGGACGTCGAGCGCCCGCCCGCCGCCGCCCGCGACCCGGATCACCAGGTACGCGAGCGGCAGCAGGAGGAGCGCGACGACGGCGCACGCCGCGAGGGCGAGCGCGAGCGGGCGGCCGCCTGCCCGCCCGCCGGCTCACGACGTGAGCCAGCCGGTCTCGCGCAGCAGCTCGACGCGTCGCTCGAGCTCGGCGCCGAAGGCGGTCAGCTCGACGTCCGGCCCCTCGATCTGCGTCGAGCGGGAGCGAGGCCCGCGGCGCGGGTCGATGCCCGCGACGAGCGGGTACTCGGTCTCCTCGGCCTCGTCGACGTAGAACCGCTGGCGCCTCGTCGGAGAGCAGGAACTCGACGAACGCCTCGGCGTCGTCGCGCTGGTCGGTGCTCGCGAGCACGCCCGCGCCCGCGACGCTGACGAGCGTCCCGGGGTCGCCCGCCGTCGAAGAAGTGGTTCGCGATCGGCGCGTCCGGCTGCTCCTCCTTGACGAGGTGAGGTAGTAGTGGTTGACGAGCCCGAGCGTCGATCTCGCCGGACGCGACCGCCTCGACGATCGGCGTGTTCTTCTCGTACGTCTTCGCGTCGTTCGCCTTCATGCCCTCGAGCCACTCGCGCGTCCGCTCCTCGCCGAGCGACAGCCGCATCGCGGTCACGAACGCCTGGAACGACGCGTTCGTCGGGGCGATGCCGACCCTGCCCTTCCACTCGGGTCGGTCAGCTCGAAGCACGGAGTCCGGAAGCTCGCTCTCGGTCAGCGCGTCGGTGTTGTAGACGAGCACGCGCGTGCGCCCCGACGTGCCGACCCAGCGGCCGTCGGCGTCGCGGAAGCGCTGCGGCGACGCGGTCGAGCGTCTCTGCCGGCAGCTGCTCGAGCTGCGCGTCGACGGCCCCGAGCGAGCCCGGGTCCTGGGCGAAGAACACGTCGGCCGGCGAGTTGTCGCCCTCCTCGGCGATCGTCGCCGCGAGCTCGGCGCGGTCGCCGTAGCGCACCTCGACGTCGATGCCCGTCGCCTCGTGAACCGCTCGAAGAGCGGCGCAACGAGCTCCTCCTCGCGGCCGGAGTACACCGTGAGCGGGCCGCTGTCCCGTCGTCGCTCGCCGCCGCACCCGGCGAGCGCCGCGTCAGCGACGAGCACGACGCCAGCGCCGTCGATCGCTCTCATCCGATCCTCCTTGAGTAAGGTTTGCCATTACATCGATCTGTAAGGCGAACCTTACAAGAGTCGGAGGAGCTACGGCAAGACCGCGACCCGGCCGTCGTGGAGCCGGATCGCGACGCGCGCGCCGAGCGGGACGACCTCGTTCGACGGGCGCTGCGAGACGAGCTCAGACCCGTCGACG
The DNA here is from genome assembly GCA_963793655.1 of uncultured Actinomycetes bacterium. Lineage (GTDB taxonomy): Bacteria > Actinomycetota > Thermoleophilia > Gaiellales > Gaiellaceae > Gaiella. The sequence continues at coordinate 754,214 of CAWCAV010000004.1, read as the reverse complement.
CGGACGCGGTAGAAGACGTCGTGGCCGCGGAACTCGCGGCCGACGACCTCGCCGGCGCCGTCGGGATCCGGAGCCGAGCTCGAGCGAGCTCGGGGCGGACGAGCACCTCGACCGCGGCCCGACGGCGCCGTTCGCGGGGAACGACGCCGAGCGGCGTGTCGACGACCGCCCGTGCGCGAGCCGTCGCCGGCAAGCACGTTGCCGGCGCCGAGGAACTCGGCCGCCCAGCGGTCGGCCGGGGCGAAGTAGAGCTCCTCCGGCGTGCCGTCCTGCACGATCGCGCCGTCGCGCATCAGCGCGATCCGGTCGGCGAGCGAGAACGCCTCCTCGCGGTCGTGGGTGACGAGGACGACGTCACGCCGAGCGGGCGCAGGACGCGACGCGACCTCGTGCGCGCAGCTCCGACGCGGAGCTGCGGGTCGACGTTCGACCACGGCTCGTCGAGCAGGACGACGCTCGGCGCGGGCGCGAGCGCGCGGGCGAGTGCGACGCGCTGCTGCTGGCCGCCCGAGAGCTCGTGCGGATAGCGGCCGCCGAGGCCGCAGAGGTCGACGAGCGCGAGCAGCGCGGGACACGCGCGCCGCGCGTCCTCGCCGCGGGAGCCCGAAGCCGACGTTCTCCGTCACGGTCAGATGGGGGAAGAGCGCGTAGTCCTGGAAGACCATCCCGACGCCGCGCGCCTCCGGCGGCAGCCAGGCGCCCGCGCCCGCGACGGGCCGGCCGCCGATCTCGATCGTCCCGGCGTCGGGTCGCTCGAAGCCGGCGATCGTGCGCAGGAGCGTCGTCTTGCCGCAGCCGGACGGGCCGAGCAGCGCGACGACCTCGCCGCCGCGCGACGTCGAGCTCGGCGCGCGTCGACCGCGACGACGTCGCCGAAGCGCTTCGTCACGCGTCGAGACGGATCGTCGTGCCATCGCATGTAAGGCGAACCTTACCGCCGTCGGCAGGCGCGCGTCGGACCGCCGGGTCGCGCCGGGGCCGGCGCTAGCCGTCGGACCGGTGCCGCCTCGCGTCCGTCTACCCGCTCGTCTCGACCCGCTCGCTCGCGCGGCCGTTCACCTACGAGGTGCCGGACGGGGTCGGAAGGGCGCGGTCGTCGCCGTCCGGCTCGGGCGGAGCTCGACCCGCGGGGTCGTCGCCGACGTCGGGGTCGAGGCGCCGCCGGGGATCGAGCCGGTCAGCGGTCGGGCGGCTGCTCGACGAGATCCCGGCGCCGCTCGTCGACCTCGCGCTCTGGGTCGCCGACTACTACGGCTCGACGCCCGCGCGCGCGCTCGAGCTCGTCGCGCCGGTGCGCCGCGCGCCGCGCGGCGAGCGGCCCTCGCCCGCCGAGCGCGAGTCGCTCGCCGGCGAGGCCGAGCCCGAGGCGCTCACGCCCGAGCAGAGCGCGGCCGTCGAGCGCATCGTCGTCGGCGCTCGACGAGGGCGTCGGCGAGCACGTCCTGCTCGAGGGGCCGACCGGGAGCGGCAAGACCGAGGTCTACCTCCAGGCCTGCGCGCGCCGCGCTCGAGCGCGGCCTCGGGACGATCGTGCTCGTCCCGGAGATCGCGCTCGCGCCGCAGACGGTCGGGCGCTTCCGCCAGCGGTTCGGCGACAGCGTCGCGATCCTGCACTCCGTCGCTCGGCGACGCGGAGCGGCGCGACGAGCGCGACCGGATCGCACGCGGGCGAGGCGCGGATCGTCGTCGGCGCACGCTCGGCCGTGTTCGCGCCGATGCGCGGGCGTCGGGCTGATCGTCGTCGACGAGGAGCACGACACCGCCTACAAGCAGGAGTCCGACCCGCGCTACGACGCGCGCACGGTCGCCGCGAAGCGAGCGGCGCTCGAGGGCGCCGTCGCCGTCTACGGCATCGCGACGCCGCGGCCGGAGAGCTGGGCGCGGCTACGCGCGGCTCGTCGCTCTCCGCCCGCATCGGGGCCGCCGATGCCGCCCGTGCGGCTCGTCGACCTCCGGCGCGAGGCGGGCTACCCGCTCTCGGCGCCGCTACTCGGCGCGCTCGGGCGGCATCGTGGAGGGCGGCGGCCGCGCGATCCTCCTGCTCAACCGCCGCGGCGTCGCGCCGGCGATCCACTGCCGCGCCTGCGGCGTCTCGCGGCGCTGCCCGCAACTGCGACGTGGCGCTCACGCTCCACACCGACGACGGCGCTCCACTGCCACCACTGCGGCCGCTCGGAGCCGGTCCCGAAGCGTTGCCCGGACTGCGGCTCGGTCGAGCTCGCGCGCGATCGGCGCGGGCACGCAGCGGCTCGAGGCGGAGCTCGCGAAGCGCCTGCCCGAGCTCGAGCGGATCCGGCTCGACGCGGACGTCACGACGCGGCCCGGCGCGGTGCGCGAGGCGCTCGAGCGCTTCCGCGCGGCCGATCGCGCCGTGCTGGTCGGGACGCAGATGGTGGCGAAGGGCCACCACTTCTCCGGGGTCGCGCTCGCGGCCGTCGTCGACGCCGACACCGGCCTCGCGCTGCCCGACTTCCGCGCGGAGGAGCGGACGTTCCAGCTCGTCACCCAGCTCGCCGGTCGCAGCGGCCGCGACGCGCCCGGGCGCGTGCTCGTGCAGACGTTCCAGCCCGACGCGACGCCGCTCCGCCACGCCGTCAACCACGACGTCGCCGGGTTCCTCGCCGGGGAGCTCGAGCGGCGCGAGGTGCTCGGCTACCCGCCGTTCCGCCACCTCGTCTCGATCCTCGTCGCCGGCCCGGAGCCGGACGCGCCGCTGGCCGCGCTCCGCGAGCTGCGCGAGCGGCTCGAGGGCGTCGATGCCGACCTGCTCGGCCCGGCGCCCGTGCTCCGGCTCCGCGGACGCCACCGGGCGCAGCTGATCGCGAAGACGACGCAGCCTCGCTCGCGTCGCCCGCCGACGCGTCCGCGCTGCTCGCCGCGGCCGCGCGCGACGATGCGCCGCGACGGGCTCACGGCGGTCGTCGACGTCGACCCGCAGTCGCTGTAGAAAACGCCGGATGGACGAGCGCCTCACCGCGACGATCCGCGAGGCGATGCCTCTGGCCGCGTTGCTGGGCTTCGAGGGGGTGGAGGGCGGGCCCGAGGCGCGTCGTCGTCCGCGGCGCCTGGGCGCCCGGAGCGCTGCACCGCCGCAGGTGTGCTGCACGGCGGCTACCTGATGGCGCTCGCGGACTCGGCGGCGGCGACGCTCGCCTACCTCAACCTGCCGGCGGGTGCGACGACGGCGACGATCGAGGCGAAGACGAACTTCCTCGCGGCCGTGCGGGAGGGCTCCGTCACGGCGCGCGCCGAGCTCGTGCACGACGGGCGGACGACGATCGTCGTCCAGGTCGACGTCACGGACGACGCGGGCCGGCTCGTCACCCGGACGCTCCAGACCCAGGCCGTGATCGCGGCAGGCGGCGGCTAGACTCGCCTCGTGGCACGAGCACGAGCATCGACCACGACCACGATCACGACACGAGCACGAGCACCACGAGCTGACCGACGCGGAGGCGCAGGCCGAGGCCGAGCGGCTCGTCCGCAAGGAGATCGCGCTCTCGCAGATCCGCCAGTACGGCGACCCCGTGCTGCGCATGCGCGCCGACGAGGTCGAGGACGTTCGACGACGAGCTCCGCAAGGTGAGCGAGCGGATGATCGACCTCATGCACGACGCGGACGGCGTCGGGCTCGCCGCGACGCAGGTCGGCATCCTGCGGCGGTTTTCGTCTGCACGGTCGACGGCGAGGACCGCGTGTTCGTGAACCCGGTCGTCACGCCCGTCGGCGAGGACACGGAGGTGGACGCCGAGGGCTGTCTCTCGCTCGGTGCGGTGCGCGTGCCCGTCGAGCGGCGGTTGAAGGTCAGGCTCGAGGCGAGGACGCATCGGGCGAGGCGGTCGCGCTCGAGCTCGAGGGCTACCCCGCCCGCGTCGTCCAGCACGAGCTCGACCACCTCGACGGCGTGCTGATGCTCGACCGCACCGACCCCGAGTCGCGCCGCGAGGCGCTCCGCGCGCTGCGCCCGCGGCTCGTTCTCACGTCCTAGACGTCGGGCGCCGATGGCACGGATCGCCGTCGCCGCGACCGCGCCGTTCGGGGCGGACGTCCTCGAGCGGCTCGCGCGACGACACGACGTCTCTGCCCTGCTGACGCGGCCCGACGCACCCGCCGGCAGGGGCCGCCGCATGGCGGCGCCGCCCGGCGAAGAGGTCGCGGAGCGCCTCGGGATCCCCGTGCTGCAGCCCGAGCGGCCGGCAGCCGGGCTCGAGCTCGGTGCCCCGACGGTCGTCGTGTGCGCCTACGGCCTGCTGATCCCGCCCGAGCTGCTCGCCGAGCGCGCGTGGCTCAACGTCCATCCGTCGCTCCTTCCGCGCTGGCGCGGCGCCGCGCCCGTCGAGCGGGCGATCATGGCCGGCGACCCGGAGACGGGCGTGACGATCCACGAGACGGTCGCAGGAGCTCGACGCCGGGCCCGATCGCCGCCCAGGAGGCCTTCCCGATCGGGCCGGACGACGACGCCGGCGCGGTCTTCGCGCGCGCGGCCGAGGTCGCCGCCCGCCTGCTCGACCGTGTCCTGGCCGATCCCGCTCCGCGGTTCGAGCCGCAGGAGGGCGAGGCGACGTACGCGGAGAAGATCGGCTCCGGCGACCGGTGGCTCGATCTCGCCAGGCCGGCAGAGGAGCTCGTCCGCGTCGTCCGGGCGCTCAGCCCGCACATCGGCGCGCGGGCAGAGCTCGAGGGCCGGCACGTGACCGTCTGGCGCGCACGCGTCGGCGAGGACGGCGGCTTCGAGCCGTCGAGGTGCAGCCGGAGGGCGGGCGCCGCATGTCGGCTGAGGCGTGGCTCCGCGGGCTCCGCGGATGAGCGCGAGCTCGCCGGCCCGACGCGTCGCCTTCGCCGTGCTCCGGCGGGTGTTCGAGGACGGCGCGTACGCCGACCGGGCGCTCCGCTCCGAATCGGCAGGGCTCGACGAGCGCGACCGCGCGCTCGCGCGGCAGCTCGCCTACGGCTCGGTCCAGCGCGCACGGACGCTCGACCACGCGATCGAGACGCTCGGGCGGCGGCCCGTGCGGAAGCTCGACGCGCCGGTGCGCGCCGCGCTGCGGCTCGGCGCTTACCAGCTCGCGTTCCTCGACGGCGTCCCGCGCTACGCGGCGGTCAACGAGTCGGTCGAGCTCGTGCGCGGCCGCGCGGCTCGAGCGGGCCGTTCCGTTCGCGAACGCCGTCCTCCGCCGCCTCGCGGACGGCGCGCGGGCGCTCTGCGAGGCGCTGCCCGAGGCAACTCCGAAGGAGGCCGCGTTGCGGCACTCGTACCCGGACTGGGTCGCCGAGACCTGGTGGCGCGAGCTCGGCGCCGGACGACGCCCGCGCGCTGATGGCGGCGCAGAACGCGGAGCCCGAGACCGCCGTGCGGCTCGTGCGCGGCACGATCGAGGGCCGCGAGGACCCGGTGATCCCCGGCGCGTGGATCGTCGAGCGCGTCGACGAGCAGGCGCTCGCCGAGGGGCGCATCTGGCCGCAGAGCCGCGGCTCGCAGCTCGTCGGCCACTCGGTCGGCTCGAAGCCGGAGCGAGCGCACGCTCGACCTCTGCGCGGCGCCCGGCGGCAAGGCGACGATGCTCGCAGGGCGAGGTCGTCGCGGTCGAGGTCGACGAGGCGCGGGCCGCGCAGCTTGCGGAGACGGCGCAGCCGGCTGCGGGCGACCGGTGTGCGGGTCGTGCGTCGCGGACGGCCGCGAGCTGCCGCCAGGAGCTCGACGGGCTTCGACCGCGCGCTCGTCGACGCGCCCTGCTCGGGCCTCGGCGTGCTCGCCTCGCGTCCCGACCTCCGCTGGCGCGCCGAGCCGCTGCCCGAGCTCCAGCTCGAGCTGCTCCGCTCGGCGATCGGCCGCGTGCGGCCCGGCGGGACGGTCGTCTACTCGACTGCACGATCAACGCGCGAGGAGTGCGAGGACGTCGTCGACGCCGTCGTCGCCGACGGGGAGGTCGAGGTCGACGCCTCGCTCGGCGAGGACTGGCCGGCGTTCCGCCACCGCACGCGGCCCGAGCTTCCTCCAGACGCTGCCGCACGTCCACGGGACGAGCGGCTTCTTCGTCGCCCGGCTGACCCGGATCTAACCCCCGAGGTCCGACAGCAAGGCACCGGACCGTCTCCGTGACCGAGCATCACGAACGTCGCGCTCACCCGACTACGATCGCTGCGTGGGCTGGAGCGACTGGATCCGCGGCGGCGTCGAGGTCGAGCCGTCGCTCTACGCCGCCGACTTCCGGCGGCTCGGCGAGCAGATCGACGACGCTGCTCGCGGCGGGCTGCCGCGTCTTCCACTTCGACTGCGGCGACGGGCACTTCGTCCCGCCGGTGACGATCGGGCCCGTCGTCCTGCGGTCGATCGCGCCGATGCATCCACGCCGGCGGGCGGCGTGCTCGACTGCCACCTGATGGTCGACGACCCCGCGCATCACTTCGAGGAGTTCGCCGCGTCGGGTGCGGACTCCGTCACGTTCCACGTCGAGGTCGCGGCCGACCCCGCGCGCGTCGCCGACCGCAGCGCGCGCGCTCGGGCTCGCAGTCGGCGTCGCGTTCAACCCCGACACGAGCCCGGAGCGGGCCGCCGAGGCCGCGACGAGGCGCGGCGCCGAGCTCGTCCTCTGCATGAGCATCCACCCGGGCTACTCCGGCCAGGCGTTCATGCCGGAGGCGCTCGAGCGGATCGCGACGCTCGCATCCCTCGTCGACGTCCCGATCCAGGTCGACGGCGGCGTCGGCGAGGCAACGCGAGGGTGCTGCGCGACGCGGGCGCGTCGCTCTTCGTCGCGGGAAGCGCGATCTTCGGCGACCCGGATCCCGCCGCGGCATACGCCGCGTCTCGCGGCGACCGTCGCGTGAGCCTCGAGCGCGCGCTCGAGCTGGCGAAGGCGCTGCCGGCGCCGCGGGTACCCGAACCCGACGGTCGGCGCCGTCGTCGTCGCGCCGACGGGAGGATCGTCGGCGAGGGCGTCACCGAGCCCGCCGGCGGACGGCACGCCGAGATCGTCGCGCTCGAGGCAGCTGGGAGCGTGCCCGCGGCGCGACGCTCTACGTGACGATGGAGCCCTGCGCCCACCACGGGCGGACGCCGCCGTGCGTCGACGCGGATCCTCGCGGCGGGCATCGCCCGGGTCGTCGCGGGCTGCTCCGACCCGAACGCCGAGGCGCGAGGCGGAGCTCGAGCGGCTTCGCGCGGGCCGGGATCGAGGTCGAGCTGCTCGACCTGCCCGAGGCGCGACGGCAGAACGAGGCGTGGCGGACGTGGGTCGCGCTCGGCGCGCCCGTACGTCACCCTCAAGCTCGCGGTCTCGCTCGACGGACGGGTGGTGGTCCCGGGGAGGCGCTGGGTGACCGGGCGAGGAGTCCCGCCGGCGCGTCCACGAGCTCCGCGCGGCCGTCGGACGCGGTCGCCGTCGGGATGGGGACGGTGCGCGCCGACGCGCCGCGGCTCGACGCGCGGGACGTCCCGGTGCGAGCGCCAGCCGCGGCGGCTCGCCTTCGGCCGCGGCCCGCTCCCGCCGGGCTCGGAGCTCGAGCTCCGCAGCGAGCCGCTCGCCGAGACGCTTGCCGCGCTCGCCGCCGAGGGCGTCCAGTCGCTCCTCCTCGAGGGCGGGCCCGACGCTCGCGACCGCGTTCCTCGCCGACGGCCTCGTCGACCGGCTGCTCGTCTTCGTCGCGCCGGTGCTCGCCGGAGGCGGCCCGCGCGATGCTCGGCGAGCTCCCCGAGCCGATCGACCTCGGCGCGGCCCCGCACGTCGAGCACGTCGGCGAGGACGTCCTCCTCGACGGCGTCTGCGCGAGGCGTAGGCCGAGCTCGTGTTGGCTCGACACGAGCCGGCCGCGCGATAGCCTCGACGTCATGTTCACCGGGATCGTGCGCGAGGTCGGGCGGCGTCGTGGCGACGGAGGGCGATGAGGCCGGCCGCACCCTCGTCGTCGAGGCGCCGCAGACCGCGTCGTCCACCGCCGTCGGCGACTCGGTCGCGATCGGCGGCGTCTGCCTCACGGCCGAGGCGGTCGAGGGCGGCCGTCTCCGCTTCCACGCCGTTGCCGAGACGCTGCGCGCGGACGACGCTCGGCAGATCTCGCGACCGGGGCCGAGCGTCAACGTCGAGCCTGCGCTGCGGGCGGCGAGCCGCTCGGCGGCCACATCGTCCAGGGCCACGTCGACGGGCTCGGCCGCGTCGGATCGGTCGAGGCGGAGGGAGAGGGGCTGCGCGTGGTCGTCGAGGCGCCGCCCGAGATCCTCCGCTACTGCGTCGAGAAGGGATCGATCACCGTCGACGGCGTGTCGCTGACGGTCGCGGAGCTCCTCGAGGACGCGTTCGCCGTCGCGCTCGTCCCGCACACCCTGTCCGCGACGACGCTCGGCGACTCGTCCCGGGCAGTCCGCGTGAACCTCGAGGTCGACGTGCTCGCGAAGTACGTCGAGCGGCTGGTGGCGCCCCGATTGCCCGGCTGAGCCAGGCTACGATGGCCGGGTGAGCGCCCCGACCGAGCACGAAGACCAGCCCGTTCGCCACCATCGAGGAAGCGATCGAGGAGATCCGCGCGGGCCGGTTCGTCGTCGTCGTCGACGACGAGGACCGCGAGAACGAGGGCGACCTCACGATCGCCGCGCAGTTCGTGACGCCCGGACGCGGTCAACTTCATGGCGACCCACGGCCGGGGGCTCATCTGCCTGTGCCTGACCGCCAGAGCGCTGCGACGAGCTCGGCCTGCGCCAGATGACCGACCAGAACGAGGCGCCGTTCGGCACGGCGTTCACGGTCACGATCGAGGCGCGCGACGGCGTCTCGACGGGCATCTCCGCCGCCGACCGGGCACGGACGATCCAGGTCGCCGTCGACCCGACCTCGACGCGCGCACGACCTCGTCCAGCCGGGCCACGTCTTCCCGCTGCGGGCACGCTCGGGCGGCGTGCTCCAGCGCTCCGGCCAGACCGAGGCCGCCGTCGACCTCGCACGCCTCGCGGGGCTCGCCGCCGCGGGCGTCGTCTGCGAGATCATGAACGAGGACGGCACGATGGCCCGGGTGCCCGACCTCGTCGAGTTCTGCGAGCGGCACGGCCTGAAGATCGTCACCGTCGCCGACCTGATCGAGTACCGGCGACGGACCGAGAAGCTCGTCGAGCGTGTCGTCTCCGTGCGCCTCCCGACCGACCACGGCGACTTCCAGGCGGTCGCCTATCGCGAGACGCTGACCGGCAAGCAGCACGTCGCGCTCGTCAAGGGCGACGTCGACGGCATGGACGACGTCCTCGTCCGCGTCCACTCGGAGTGCCTCACGGGCGACGTCTTCCACTCGCGCCGCTGCGACTGCGGCGCAGCAGCTCGAGCGGGCGCTGCGCGCGCATCGAGCAGGAAGGTGCGGGCGTCCTGCTCTACCTCGCCCAGGAGGGCCGCGGCATCGGCCTGCTCAACAAGCTCCGCGCCTACGAGCTGCAGGAGCAGGGACTCGACACCGTCGAGGCGAACCTCGAGCTCGGCTTCAAGGCCGACGCGCGCGAGTACGGGATCGGCTCGCAGATCCTCGCCGACCTCGGCCTGACCACGATCCGCGTCCTGACCAACAACCCGCGGAAGATCTCCGGCATCTGCGGGTTCGGGCTGACCGTCGTCTCGCAGGAGCCGATCGAGGTCGAGCCGAACGACGAGAACCGGGGCTACCTCGAGACGAAGCGCGACAAGCTGGGGCACACGATCGGGCAGCAGGCTTCACCATCAGGGTGAGCGCTTCGGCACCGGACGAGACGTAGGAAGGTGGGATGAACCGCATGGACGAGCCGGATCGGCCCGACGACGAGCGGCCGTGGGAGGGCGAAGCCGACGACCTGGAGCGGGCGAGCGAGAACGTTCTCGGATGGCCGGCCGACGACGCGCCCGAAGAGGCAGCGGCCGTCGACGAGCGCTTCGACACGGTCGTCGAGCCACCGCCGTTCGAGCCAGTCGTGCCCGACGAGGCGGCCGGGCCTGTCGCGGCCGAGGGCGCACCCGCCGCGGAGGATCTCGTCGACGACGCCCCGGGCCCGGTCGAGGAGGCGCTCGTCCCCGAGCATCGCGTCGACGAGGCGCATCCGGCGGAGACGAGCTCCGAGCACGCGCCGGGTGACCTCGACGATCCCACCGGGGTATCCCCGTTCTCGAAGGCGAGGCCGCGGGGCGGGCGACGCGCCGTCGGCATCGTCGTGAGCCGCTTCAACGGCGAGGTGACCGGACGCCTGCTCGACTCGGCGCTCGAGGAGCTCGAGCTCACGGCGTCGACACCGGCTCGGTCACGGTCATGCCCGTTCCCGGGCGCATTCGAGCTCCCGCTCGCTGCCATGGCCCTCGCCAAGACGCGGCGGTTCGCCTGCGTCGTCGCGCTCGGCTGCGTGATCCGCGGCGACACGCCGCATTTCGACTACGTCGCGAGCGAGGCGGCCTCCGGGCTCCAGCTCGCGGCGATCGAGACGGGCGTGCCGGTGTCGTTCGGCGTGCTCACGCTCGACCGCCCGGACCAGGCCGCGCCGCGCTTCGACAAGGGCGCCGAGGCGGTGCGCACGGCGCTCGAGATGGCCGATCTCTTCTCCAACCTCCGAGCAGCGGCGGCTGCCCGCTAGCGGACGATCGAAAGGCCTTGGGCCGCAAGGCCGGCGCCTCTCGCACGCTCCGGTGGCTGGTACCATCCCCGGCCGCATGTCCAGGGTCTGCGCCATCTGCGGGAAGAAGCCCTCGACCGGGAACAACCGGTCGCACTCGATGGTCGCCACAAAGCGGCGCTTCAACCCGAACCTCCAGCGCGTCCGGCTGATCCTCGACGGCAAGCCGACCCGCGACTACGTCTGCACGCGCTGCCTCAAGGCCGGCAAGGTCACCAAAGCGGTCTGACGCCGTCCAGGGGCGCGAGCGCCTGGCCGTGCTCGTCGGAGCAGAGGCACTCGCACTAGACTCGCGCCGTGAAGAAGGGGATGGTCGTCCTGCGCGAGACCGACCACGGCCGCGTGACGATGACGGCGGGGGCGATCGCTGCGGTCGCGGGCCGCGCGGTCGAGGAGTCGTTCGGCGTCGTCGACCAGGCGGGCCGCAAGGGCCCGCTGCGACTTCTCTCCCGGGGGCGGAACGACCCGGGCGTCCGCGTGCGCGAGTCCGAAGGCGGCCTCGCGCTGGAGCTCCACGTCGTCGTCGACTACGGGGTCAACCTGGCGGAGGTGACCTCGATGGTCCGTTCACGCGTCGCGTACGAGGTCGAGCGCCACACGGGCCTCCCCGTCGGCAGCGTCGACGTCCATGTCGACAGCGCGCGAAGGGCCTGAGCCTCCCGTGGCCGGCCCGGGAGACCAACGGTGATCGACCTCGAGACCGCCCGGCGGCTGACCGGCGCCGCGCTCCGGAGCATCGAGCGCCACCGGCGTCGGATCAACGCGCTCAACGTCTACCCCGTGCCCGACGGCGACACCGGGACGAACCTCGAGATGACGATGCAGGGAATCGTCGCCGAGCTCGAGCGCTCGACCGCCGCGACATCCGCACAGCTGGCCGTGGATGTCCAGCGGGCGGCGACGATGGAGGCCAAGGGGAACTCGGGCGTGATCCTCTCGACGATCGTCCGAGGCATGGCTCGCGTACTCGGCGAGCACGAACGGGTCGACGGGGCGGTCCTGGCGGACGCGATGCGCGTCGGGCGCGACGAGCGCGTACCAGGCGGTCAAGGTTCCCGTGGAGGGGACGATGCTGACGGTGATCCGCGAGATGGCCGAGGAGGCCGAGCTGCCGGAGGTGCGTGCGCTCCCGGTCGCCGAGGCTCTCGCCCGGGTCGTCGCCCGCGGCGAGGACGCCGTCGAACGGACGCCCGAGATGCTCGACAAGCTCCGCGAAGCCGGTGTCGTCGATGCTGGGCGGCGCGGGACTTCTCGAGCTCGTGCGCGGCGTCCTCCACGAGTTGACGGGCGAGCCGCTCCCCGAGGTTCCCGACGTCACGGAGGAGCTCGACGGAGGAGTCGATCCACCACGAGGAGTCGGAGTACCGCTACTGCACGGTCTTCCTCGTCGAGGGCGAGGCGCTCGATCTCGACGCGCTCCACGGCCGGCTCGAGCCGCTCGGCGACTCGCTCCTCGTGACGGGCGACGAGTCGGTCGCCAAGGTGCACGTCCACACGGACGAGCCCGAGCAGCGCACTCGACGTCGGCCGCGCGGTCGGGGTGGTCGACGGCGCCAGGGTCGAGATCGGCGACATGCGGAGCCAGGCCGCGGAGCGCGAGCGATGGCTCGCCCAGCTCCACGCAGCGACCCACGCTCCGCCGACGGGCGTCGCGCTCGTCGCAGTCGCCCAGGGCACGGGGAACCGGGAGATCCTCCGCAGCGAGGGAGCCAAGATCGTGATCGAGGGAGGGCAGACGATGAACCCTTCGGTGGGGCAGATCCTCGAGGCGGTCACCGCCGTCAACGCCGACCATGTGATCGTGCTCCCGAACAACCCGAACGTCCGCCTCGCCGCCGAGAACGCCGCGCGCGAGTCCACCAAGGACGTGCGCGTGATCGAGACCGGCTCGGTTCCCGAGGGGATCGCTGCCGCGTTCGAGTTCGATGCCGCAAAGGACGTCGACGCGAACGAGGCGGCGATGCGCGAGACGCTCGCCAGCCGTCCTCGCGGCCGAGATCACGATCGCCTCGCGGGACGCGACGGTCGACGGCGTCACCGCGAGCGCGGGCGACTACCTCGCGCTGCTCGACGGGAAGGCCGTCGCGGCCGGGAGCGACCTCTGGGCCGTCCTGGACGGAGCTGCTCGATCGTTTCTCGTCCGACGGGCGCTCGTACGTCCACGCGCTGCTCGGCGAGGGGGCCCCCGACCGCGGACGAGATCAAGGCCCACGTCGAGGCGCGAGGGCTGGACGCCGACGTCTCCTGGGGCGGCCAGCCGCACTACCCGCTCCTTCTCTCGGCGGAGTGAGGACGTGGCGACCCGGGTCCTGCTCGTCGAGGACAACGACGTCTACCGCTCCTCGCTCGAGCTCCTGCTCGGCCTGCAGTCGGGCCTCGAGGTCGTCGGCGCCGTCGGGCACCGGCAGACGCGGCCGCAGGCTCCGCGCGCGACCTCGCGCCGGACGTGGTCGTCATGGACTACCGCCTGCCCGGGCTCGACGGCGCCGCCGCGACTCGGGCGGTGATCGCGTCGTCCGGCGCCGCGGTCGTCTGCCTGACGGCGGAGGCGACCGACGACGAGCGCGAGGAGATCCTCCGCGCCGGCGCGGTCGCGCTCGTCGAGAAGGGCAGTCCGATCGAGGGCCTCGCCGCGGCGATTCACGCCGCCGCGCGCCGTACCCCCTAGACGGCTCGACCGTCTAGGGTTCCCGCGTGCAGCTGACGCGCGAGAACACGGCGATCGTCCTCGACTCGACCTCGGACTTCGTCGACGCGCGCGACCGGCACGCGAACATGCGGCTCGTCCCGCTCTACGTCCTGTTCGACGGCGAAGCGCTGCGCGACCACGTCGACATCGGCCCGGAGCAGTTCTACGAGCGGCTCGCGGCGGCGAAGGCCCTGCCGACGACGTCCCAGCCGACGCCCGGCGGACTTCCTCGCGTGCTACGAGGAGCTCGTCGCGGCCGGGTACGAGCGGATCTGGTCGCTCCACCTGACGTCGAAGCTCTCCGGGACGTACGAGTCGGCGCGTCCGCGCCGCCGAGCAGCTCGGGGGCGATCGGGTCAGGGTCGTCGACACCGAGACCGCCTCGCTCGCGGTCGCATTGCTCGCCGAGGCGATCGACCGCCGGCTCGAGGCCGGCACGACCGACGAGGAGATCGAGGAGCTCGTCGCGCGCTTCAAGCGCACGAACGGCGTCGTCTTCACCGTGGCCACGCTCGAGTACCTCCAGAAGGGCGGGCGGATCGGCAAGGCCCAGGCGCTCGCGGGGTCCCTCCTGAACGTCAAGCCGATCCTCACGGTCGAGGACGGGGTGATCGTGCCGGTCGGCCGCGTTCGCGGACGCCAGAAGGCGCTCGAGGAGTTCGCGAAGCTCTTCGCCGCGGAGAGCGAGGACCGCGAGGGCCTCCGCATCGCGATCGCGCACGCGAACGCCCCGGAGTGGATCGACGTGCTGACGGACATGGCGCGCAAGGTGCGGCCGAGGCGGTGGTCGAGCTCGTCGCAGCCCCTCGGCGCAGTGGTCGGCACCCATGCCGGCCCGGGGGCCGTCGGCTTCTTCTGGTTCCAGGATTGAGAACGCGCCGCAGGCGCAATCCCAATCCGGCTCGAAGCAGTCCCCGCCTCCGGCGGGCACTGCTCGTAGACTCGGTCCCGGTGCCTTCCGCGACGCCACGCGCCCGGCCTCATGCCGGCTTTGCCGGGCTGGACCCGCCTGCGCGCCTCCCCCGGACGCGCGCGGTGCCTCGCCCCGAAGCGCTCGAGCGGTCCGTCGAGACGCTGCCGGGGGTCGGGCCCGCCGTCCGGCGCAAGCTCGGCACGGCTCGGGATCGCGACCGTCGGGGACGTGCTCGCGCACCGGCCGCGCCGCTACGAGTCCGCGGCCGAGGAGCGGACGATCGCGCAGCTGTTCGGGGACGAGGAGGCGGTGCTCGACGTCGTCGTGCGCCGCGCCTCCGCGCCGACGGCGCGGACGGCTCCACATCCTCACCGCCCACGTCGACGACGCCACCGGCGAGATCCGGGCGACCTGGTTCAACCAGCCCTGGCTCGAGGCGAAGCTGACCCCGGGCGCGCGGCTGCGACTCCGGGGCAAGCCGAACCGCTTCGGCTTCCAGGTCTCCTCGTACGACATCGGCGACGCCGTCGAGACGGCCGACTTCGCGCCCGTCTACCCGTCGACGGCAGACCTCGCGCAGAAGACGCTGCGCGCCGTCACGCGATGCGGCGCTCGCCTTCGCCCGCGACGGCGGCGAGCCGCTCCCGGCACGCGTGCGCGCAGCCGACGGCGCTGCCGCTCCGCGCGGACGCGCTCGTGCGCCTCCACCGCCCTCGCTCGGAGGACGAGGCGGAGCAGGCTCGACGGCGCCTCGCCCTCGACGAGCTGCTCACGCTCCAGCTCGCGCTGCGCCGCCGCGCCGCGGAGCGGGAGGTGCTCGTCGCGGAGGCCGCTGCCGCCGCCGGCGGAGCTCGTCGCGCGCTACCGCGAGGCGCTGCCGTTCACGCTCACGGCCGCCCAGGAGCACGCGATCGCCGAGATCGACGCCGACCTCGCGCTGTCGACGCCGATGCAGCGGCTGCTCCAGGGGGACGTCGGCTCGGGCAAGACGGCGGTCGCGCTCTACACGCTGCTCCGCGCGGTCGAAGGCGGCCGTCAGGGCGCGCTGATGGCGCCGACGGAGACGCTCGCCGAGCAGCACTTCCTGACGATCGAGGGTCTCTGCACCGAGCTCGGCGTCCGCGTCGCCCTCCTCACGTCGAGCCTCACCGCGCGCGAGCGCCGTGCGGCTCACCAGCTCGTCGCCTCGGGTGACGTGGGCATCGCCGTCGGCACGCACGCGCTCATCCAGCGCGAAGTCGAGTTCGCCGACCTCGCAGTCGCCGTCGTCGACGAGCAGCACCGCTTCGGCGTCGAGCAGCGCGCCGCGCTCGCCGAGGGGCGGAGCCCGCACGTCCTCCACATGACCGCGACGCCGATCCCGCGGACGCTCGCGCTGACCGTCTACGGCGACCTCGCCGTCTCGGAGATCGCGGCGCCGCCGGCGAACCGGAAGCCGATCATCACGGCCTGGGTGACGGAGGAGCGCAGCGCGCGAGGCGTACGACGCGGCTCCGCCGGCACCTCGACGACGGCCGTCAGGCGTACGTCGTCTGCCCGCTCGTCGAGGGCTCGGAGACGACGCTCGCCCGCGCGGCCGAGGACGAGGCCGAGCGGCTCCGGACGAACGAGCTCCGCGGCTATCGCGTCGGCTGCGTCCACGGCCGGCTGAAGACGGCGGAGCGCCGAGCGACGATGGCCGCGTTCACGCGCGGGCGAGCTCGACGTGCTCGTCGCGACGACCGTGATCGAGGTCGGCGTCGACGTCCCGAACGCGACGATCATGATCGTCCAGGAGGCCGACCGGTTCGGCCTCGCGCAGCTCCACCAGCTGCGCGGCCGCGTCGGCGCGGGGCGCGGAGCAGTCGTACTGCCTCCTCGTCTCGCGCCACCGCGACGAGCTCTCGGAGTCGGCACTCGAGCGGCTCGAGGCGATGGTCTCCACGACCGACGGCTTCGAGCTCGCCGAGCGCGACCTCGAGATCCGCGGCGAGGGGCAGCTCGTCGGCGCCCGGCAGTCCGGCCTCACCGACCTGCGCTTCACGCGCCTGCGCGCCGACCGGGACCTGCTCGAGCGCGCGAAGGAGCTCGCAGCCGAGCTCGCAGGGAGAGCCGTTCCTCGAGGACGCCGTCGACCGGCTCGCTCGGCGAGGCCGAGCACGTCGGCGAGTCCTGACGACCTCCGAGCCCACGGTCGCGAATCGCGCGGCCTCGCGCTGTACCCTCTCGCGGGGTTGCGGATCATCGCAGGAACGCACAGGGGCCGCAGGATCGCGGCGCCGAAGGGGGCGCACACCCGGCCCACGGGCGACCGTGTGCGCGAGGCGCTCTTCAACCTCGTCGGGCCCGTCGACGGCGCCTCCGTGCTCGACCTCTACGCGGGCTCGGGCGCGCTCGGGCTGGAGGCGCTCTCCCGCGGCGCGCGACGGTGCGTGTTCGCCGAGACCGACGCCGCCGCGTGCAGGGTGATCCGCGGGAACCTCGAGACGCTCGGGCTGACGGGCGGCCTCGTCGTCCAGCGGGACGCGCTGGCGGTGCTCCGCGAGGAGCGGGCGGCCGGGCGAAGGCACGAGCTCGTGCTGCTCGACCCGCCCTACGACCGCTGGGCCGACCTCGAGTCCCGACTCGAGGAGCTGCTTCCGGCAGTCGTCGCCGAGATCGGGCCTGGTCGTGGTCGGAGACGGGGGCACATGTCGAGCCGACGCTCCCACTCGACCTGGTGACGACGCGGCGGTACGGTTCCGCCCGGCTCACCGTCTTCACGTCATCCCCGATCGCTTCGACGCCATGATCGACCGAGACCCCATCGTCGCCATCAACCCGGGCACCTTCGACCCGGTCACGCTCGGGCACGTCGACGTGATCCGGCGCGCAGCTGCGATCTTCGACCGTGTCGTCGTCGGCGTCGTCCGGGACCCGCACCACAAGCAGACGCTGTTCACCGTCGAGGAGCGGGTCGCCTTCCTCGAGGAGGCGCTCGCCGACGTCGGGAACGTCGTCGTCGACGTCTTCAGCGAGCTCGTCGTCGACTTCGCGCGGAAGCACGGCGCGCGCACCATGGTGAAGGGGCTGCGCGTGATCGCCGACTTCGAGTGGGAGTTCCAGATGAACCGGCTCAACCACCTGCTCGCGCCCGAGGTCGAGACGATGTACGTGATGTCGAGCCCCGAGTACGCCTTCGTCTCCTCGAGCGGCGTCAAGGAGATCGCCTCGTTCGGCGGCAACGTGGAGGGGCTCGTGACGAGCGCCGTCGCGCGGCGCTTCCGCGAGCTGTACCCGAACGGACGGCCCGGGCGCCCCGCTCAGCCCGCAGGACTGAGCGACTCCGGAAAGGGCCGTTCGTCCCCGCGCATCCGGGGACGCGAGTACCATCCGGGCATGGACGTCCTCGTACTCATCGACAAGCTCGACGATCTCGTGCACAACGCGAAGGCGGTGCCCCTGACCGATCAGGTGCGCATCGACCGCGAGGAGATCTACGACATCCTCGACCAGATGCGCGCGACGATCCCCGAGGAGATCAAGCAGGCCCGCTGGATCGTGAAGGAGCGGCAGGAGATGCTCGCGGAGGCGAAGCGCGAGTGCGACCGTCTGATCGGCGAGGCGCGCGAGCAGGCGATGCGCGAGGCCTCGCAGACGGAGATCGTGAAGCTCGCCGAGCGCCAGTCGCAGGACATCGTCGAGGAGGCGCGCCGGGACGCGCGGGAGACGCGGCTCGAGATGGAGGACTGGGCCGACGGGATCCTCTCGACGCTCGAGGTCAACCTCGACAAGTTCCTCGGCGCGGTCCGCCGCGGCCGGGAGCGGCTTCACGAGCGCTCGCAGGAGACGGTCGTGGCAGGGATCGGCCCCATCGACCGAGACGGCGGCTCGCCGGAGGTCGACTCCTACCACTAGAAGCGTGCAAGGCTCCGCCTTGCACCTGGAAGGCGTTGGGTAGAGGGGGCTCGCGACGGCGAACCCCCTCCGCTACATCCGTCTACGGCGTCTTGGTCGCGACCTGCACGAGGCGGCTGCCGTAGATCCCGCCGAGCGTCGGGTCGCTCGCGCGGTAGGCCTTGACGTAGAACTGCACGCTGTACCCGTTCTTGATCGGGAAGTCCTTCTCGGGCTGGAGGCCGTACTGCACCCAGCCGTCGGTCGCGGTCGGCGCGTGGTCGCCGCCGGAGGTGACCTTCGGCGTGGAGCGGATGAAGACGATTGCGTTGCGGACGACGTTGCCCCTGGTGTCCTTCACCTTGATACGGACGCCGATCGTCCCGTTCACCGAGGTCACCGGATTCGGTGAGAACGTCACCTGGTCGACGACGAGCCGCTGCTCCTTCGGGACGTCCTTCGCGTCGATCGACTTCTCGCCGTTCGGCAGCGTGATGATCCCGCTGTTCGGGCTTCCCTGAACCGCGTCCGTCGCTGTCGAGAACGCGTCGGAGCTGCCGCGGCTGTTCTTGGCGACCACCTTGAGGCGGAGCGTCTTCCCGACGTCGTTGTCGACCGGCGTGTACTCGGACTTCGTCCTGCCGCTGATCGGGTTGCACGCATTGCCTGCCGGATCGCAGCGCAGCCACTGGTAGCTGTACGTGATCGGCGCGTCGCCCACCCATGCGCCCGGTGCGCCGACGAGCTTGGATCCGACGACCGGGCTGCCCGAGATCGTCGGCGCGGACGAGCTCGCGGGCTTGCCGCCCGGAGTCGCGACGACGGACGTCGCGGCGCTCGTCGCCTCGGTCGTCCCGCCCTTGTTACTTGCGGAGACACGCACGCGGATGCGCTTGCCGATGTCGGCGGACACGACGGTGTACGTCTGGCGCGTCGCGCCCTCGATCGTCGCGCACGTCTTGTCGGACGAGTCGTCGCCACCTGCCGCGTCGCACCTGAGCCAGCGGTAGGCGAAGGTGACGCCGGTGGTGGGGCTCCAGGTACCGGGCGACGCCTGGAGGGTGTTGGCGGTGAGCGCGACGCCCGTGATGGTCGGGTCGGACGTGTTCGTCGGCCCGGCGACGCCGCGCGCGGACGCAACGCCGGCGGCGATCGCTGCCGCTGCGATCGCGACGAGCACGAGATGTGCCGCCCGAGGGCGGGCGACCCGTGCGGGGGAAGGAGTCATGACGGCCTCCTGACTGTCAGGGATGGGGTGCCGTCCGAACCCTCGCACATCGGCGGTTCGGGGACGCCGCGCAAACGGCACGGCGCCCCCGGGGCCATATCGGGGTCAGCCGAGCTGGACCTGGACGAGCCGATAGGCGGCCACGCCGGCGAGCGGCGGGTCACCCTGCCGGTACGCCTTGACGAAGAACTGCACGGCGTACGCCGGGTTCAGCTCCGGGAAGTCCTGCTCGGGCGTGACGGTCAGCTGCAGCCACCCGTCCTGACCGGTCTTCTGGTCCTGGGCGTTCCGCGTCACGAGGGGCGTGGAGCGGAAGAACACGAGCGCGTCCCGGACGACGTAGCCGCGCGTGTCCTTCACCTTGATCCGCACCGTGAGCGGCTCCGTGCGCGACCGGACGGGGCTCGGTGAGAACTGCACCTGGTCGACGACGAGACGCTCCGTGGACGGGACGCTCGTCACGGGGATCGACTTCTCGCCGTTCGGGAGCGTGATCACCCCGGACGGGCCCGGAGGGGCCTGCGGGCCCTGTACAACGGCGCTCTGTGCCGTCAATCGGGTCGACTCGCCGCGAGCGTTCCGTGCGATCACGCGGGCGCGCATCGTCTTGCCGACGTCGCCCTCCCGCAGGAGGTAGGCGTCGTCGCGGAAGCCGGACTGCTGGACGCAGTTGTTCCCCGCCGTGTCGCAGCGCAGCCAGTTGAACGTGAACGTGATCGGCTGCTGGCCGTTCCATGTCCCCGGGCTCACGTGGAGCGTTTGCCCCTGGGCAGGGGTGCCGGAGAGTGTCGGAGCCTGCACGTTCGCCGGACGGCCCGCATCGGGAGCCCGCACGATCGCGGTGGCGTTGGACGCGACCGTCCTCGACCCGTCGGCGTTGGTCGCCGTCACGCGGACACGGAGGCGACGGTCGACGTCCCCGGAGGCGACCACGTACTTCGTCGTCGTCGCGCCCCCGATCGCGGCGCAGTCGGCTCCGGACGGGAGGCCGCCACCTCTCGGGCAGCGAACCCACTGGTAGGCGAAGCTGGTGGGCGACCCGGTCCACGAGCCCTGGCTCGCCGTCAGCTCCGAACCGACCGTGGAGCTGCCGCTGATCCGCGGCTCGGCGGTGTTGTCGGGAGCGGCCTGGGTGACGGCGCCGCCGCCGCCGGGCAGCGCGAGAACCGTCGCGAGCGACGCGAGCGCCGCTACGGCGAGCGTCCAGACGGGGTGGATCCTTCGTGTCGTACGCATCGCGCAGGTCCTTTCGTCGATGTGACGACACAGGCCTATCCGGGATCTTGGGCACCGAACGACCTTCTTACGGAACGTTGACCTGCCTTACGGAACCTTCACCTCCGCCTGACAGCTCGTTGACGAACTCCGCCTCGCAGGGCCGCCGTCCCGACGCCGACGACCGTGGGCTACGGTCTCGCACGTGCAGCTCTGGGCCGATCCTGACTGGCTCGCCGACGTCCACGCATGGATCGCCGAAGGGATCGGCGAGCTCGGCGCGCGGCGTACGGGGTCGACCGAGCAGCCGCACGTCCGACCGTGGTCGACGGTACTCCGGGTGCCGACGTCCGACGGCGTCCTCTGGTTCAAGGCGAGCGCACCGGCGCTCGTCCACGAGGCCGCAGTCCTGGACGTCCTCGCGCGATGTCGACCCGACGCCGTCCCCGAGCTCGTGTCCGTCGACTACGACCGCGGGTGGATGCTGATGCGGGACGGAGGCGTACGACTCCGCGAGATCATCGCAGAGGAGCGCGACCTCGGTCGCTGGTGCGCCGTCCTTCCGCGCTACGCGGGGCTGCAGCTCGCCCTTGCCGATCGCGCCGACGAGCTGGTCGTGCTCGGGGCGCCCGATCGGCGCCTTGCGACGCTCCCCGCGCAGTTCGAGGGTCTGCTCGCCGAGGTCGGAGGACTGACGGCCGACGAACGGGAACGGCTGACCGGCTTCGTCCCCGACGTCGACGAGATGTGCCGACGCCTCGCCGAGATCGGTATCCCGGAGACGATCCAGCACGACGACCTTCACGATGGGCAGGTCTTCGTCCGCGACGGCCGCTACCTGTTCTTCGACTGGGGCGACTCCTGCGTCTCGCATCCGTTCTTCACCATGGCGGTGACGCTCGAGGGCCAGCTGTCGTGGGGGCTCGACGACGTCGAGGGGTCGGTCGACGTGTCGCCGTTCCGCGCGGCGTACCTGCGTCCGTTCGCGGCGTACGCCAGTCGCGACGAGCTCGAGGCCGCCCACGCGGCGGCGCTGCGGCTCGGCTGGATCTGTCGTGCGCTCAACGTGCACATGTTCGGCGTCTCGGTCGATCCGGTCGACAGGGAGGAGTGGCTGGAACGGGTGCGGTTGCGGTTGCGGATGGCCCTCGCGCGGACGCCGCCGAGAAGCCTCACGCAGCCGGGTTGGGCTTGAGCTCGTCCGGCGCGCCATCGGCTCGCGTCGCCGCGGCGCTACCCTCGCTCCATGACCCGCGTTCCCATCAGAGGCCTTCGTCTCCGCCCCGGCGAGGAGCACCGCGACAGCGTGCCGCTCGCGCTCGAGCCGCTCGCCTTCGGGGGTGAGACGTATGCCGCGACGCCCGCGGAGGTGCCCGCGGAGATCGTCGTGCAGCGCGCGGGGACCGGCGACGTCTTCCGGCTGTCGTTCTCGACCTGGCTCGAGGGGCCCTGTATGCGGTGCCTGCAGCCTGCGAGCGTCTCGATCGACGTGGACGCCCAGGAGTACGAGGCGAACGACCCCGGCGGCGACGACGAGCTCGGCTCCGAGTACGTCGCCGACGGCGAGCTCGACCTCGGCGCCTGGGCGAGGGACCAGGTCGCGCTGGGCGTTCCCGACCAGATCCTCTGCCGCCCGGACTGCGCGGGCCTCTGCCCGGTGTGCGGGAAGGACCTCAACGTCGACCCTCACGAGCACGCAGAGGCGGTCACCGATTCACGGTGGGCTGCGCTCGAGACGCTCCGGGCGGACGCCGACGCGGAGCGCTAGAGGCGGCTCTCGGGCCGTGCTACGGTGGCCGGGCGCTCCGGCGCAACGCCCATGACGGACTGAACGCGGACACACGCCTTCGCGCCGCCTCGACACGAGGCTCGC
This sequence comes from uncultured Actinomycetes bacterium, assembly GCA_963793655.1. Lineage (GTDB taxonomy): Bacteria > Actinomycetota > Thermoleophilia > Gaiellales > Gaiellaceae > Gaiella. The sequence continues at coordinate 731,832 of CAWCAV010000004.1, read as the reverse complement.
CCCCCGTCCGGTCAGGAGGTCACACCGTCATGCGCGCCCGTCTCGACGGCGTCTCGAAGTCCCACGGAGCTCATGCCGTGCTCGAGGACGCGTCCCTCGAGATCGGCCCTCGCGCCCGCGTCGGCCTCGTCGGCCCGAACGGCGTCGGGAAATCGACCGTCCTGCGCCTGCTGGCGGGCGAGGAGGCGCCCGACGCCGGGGCCGTCGTGCTGGACCCGCCGACGCTGACCGTGGCCCATCTGCCGCAGGAGCCCGATGCGCTTCCCGGGGAGACGCTGCGCCAGCGCCTCGCCCGGCGAACGGGGGTCGACGGGGCAGCGCGCGAGCTCGAGGACGCGGCGGCCGCGCTGTCGACCGTCGACGGCGCTGGCGTTGGATCGACACGAGCCTCCGACCGCTACGACCGCGCGCTCAGGCGGCTTCTCGCCGTAGGCGGACCAGACTTCGACGCGCGTGCTGCCTCAGTGTGCGCGGAGCTCGGGCTCGGTGCCGTCCTCGACCGTCCGCTGGCGGGACTCTCGGGCGGCGAGGCGGCGCGTGCGTCCCTCGCGGCGGTGCTCCTCGCGCAGGCGGACATCCTCCTGCTCGACGAGCCCACCAACGACCTCGATGCCGACGGGCTCGAGCGCCTCAGGCGGTTCGTGAGGGGGTACGGGGGTGCGATCGTCCTCGTCTCCCATGACCGGGCATTCCTCGACTCGACGGTCGACCACATCGCCGAGATCGACCCCCGTGACCGGCGAATCCACGAATGGAGCGGCGGCTGGACCGACTACGTGACGCGCCGCGACGAAGCACGGCGTGCGGCCTACGCGCGCTTCGCGGACGTGCAGGAGCGTCGTCGAGAGCTCACGTCGCTCCTCTCCACGAGGCGGACGGAGGCGCGGTCGCAGGGGGCCGGGCTGGGCGAGAAGTCTGGCGGCGCGGACCGCCGCGGCACGAACGCGCTCCGCACGAAGGTGCGCCAGACCGAGCGGCTGCTCGATCGGAACCCGCTGCCGCAGAAGCCGTTCGAGCCATGGGAGCTCCGGCTCGAGCTCAGGGCGAGCGGCCGGGTCGGAGCGCCCGTCGCCCAGCTGTCGGGTGCGGTCGTCCAGCGCGGTTCGTTCCGCCTCGGACCGCTCGACGTCGAGGTCCTTCCGGGAGAGCGAGTCGCGGTGGTGGGACCGAACGGCTCCGGGAAGACGACGCTCCTGCGCGCGCTCCTGGGCGAGCTCGAGCTCGCAGCGGGCACGCGTGCGCTCGGGCGAGGCGTGGTCACGGGCGTCATCGGGCAGCAGCGATCCGCCTACGGGTCAGGCCGGACCCTGCTCGACCTGTTCGTCGAGCGCACCTGCCTTCTGCCCGTCGACGCCCGGACGCTGCTCGCCAAGTTCGGCCTCGGTGCCGACCACGTCGGGCGCTCCTGCGAGACGCTCTCCCCGGGCGAGCGCACACGCGCCCACCTCGCCGAGCTCCAGGCCGCAGGCGTCAACCTGCTCGTCCTCGACGAGCCGACGAACCACCTCGACCTCGAGGCGGTCGAGCAGCTCGAGCAGGCGCTCGCGAGATAGGACGGCGCCCTGGTCGTCGTCTCGCACGACCGGCGCTTTCTCGAGGCGGTCGCGCCGACCCGTGCACTGAAAGTTCCTCGACCAATGAACGCGTGACGGAGGGCTTGCAACCGCGCCACCGGGCGCCTCTCGGGGTGTGCCCGCCCGAAGGGGAAGGATCAAGCCGGGGGATTCGGCCTTCGGATTCCGCCTGGCAAGCAGGTACACTGGCGGCCGCTCATGGCCGTCCCGAAGCGAAAGACCTCGAAGGCCCGCCGCGACAAGCGCCGCGCCCAGCACGCGATCGCCGCGCCGCGCGTCTCGACCTGCGAGAACTGCGGCTCGCCGAAGCAGTCGCACCGCGTCTGCCCGACGTGCAAGACGTATCGCGGCCGCGAGGTCCGGCCGCTGCGGGCCCCCGCGCCGTAAGGCGAGGCTTGCCGCGCCCGCACGGGCCAGTCGACGCCATCCGGCCCGCCGGCCTGGCGTTCGCGTCGCCGTCGACGCCCTCGGCGGCGACCACGCACCGGACGAGGTCGTCGCCGGCGCCGTCGCAGGCCGCCTCCGACCACGATCGAGCCCGTCCTCTTCGGGCCGGCGGTCGCTCGACCCCCACGGGCTGGAGCTCGTGGCCACGACCGAGGCGATCGCGATGCACGAGAAGCCCGCCGAGGCGGTGCGGGCCAAGCCCGACTCGTCGCTCGTTCGCGCCGTCCGCGCGGTCGGCGACGGCGAGGCGGACGGCGGTCGTCTCGGCGGGGAACACCGGTGCCGTCGCTCGCGGCGTCCCTGCTCCACGTCCGGCGCCTCCCGGGCGTCCTCCGGCCCGGGATCGCGATCGTGATCCCCGTCGACGCAGGGGCCGACCGTGCTGATCGACGCGGGCGCGAACGCCGACGCGCGCCCCGAGCATCTCCTCCAGTTCGCGCCACATGGGCGTCGTCTTCGCCGAGGAGATCCTCGACCGTCCGCGACCCGTCGGTCCGGCTCCTCTCGATCGGCGAGGAGCCGGAGAAGGGCAACCAGCTGACGCTCGAGGCGCACGCCCTCCTCGCGCGATGCCGGGCTGCGCTTCGAGGGCAACACCGAGGGGCGCGCGCTGCTCGAGGGCGACGCCGACGTCGTCGTCTGCGACGGGTTCACCGGCAACGTCGCCCTGAAGACCCTCGAGGGGACGATCCGCAGCGTGCTCGGCGCGCTCCGCGTCGGAGATTCGCTCGTCGTGCCGGAGGACGGCTCGGCGGCCTGCTGATCCGGCCGGCGCGCGAGGGCTCCGGGCGCGCCTCGACCCCGAGACGTACGGCGGCGGCTACCTGCTCGGCCTGCGCGGGCTCGTCGTCATCGCGCACGGCTCGAGCTCGCGCGTCGCGATCGCGAACGCCACCCGGATGGCCGCGCGCGGCGTCGAGCACCACCTCGTCGAGCGCCTTGCCGCGAGGCTCCCCACCGACCGCGCACGGGAAGCCGACCGAAGCACCGGCGTCGAGCGGTAGACATGCGGGTTCACGTGCGCCGAGGCTGTTAGAGTCCTGCGACTCAATCCACCCCGTAGCGACAGTGAGGTTGCGACAGTGGCACTTTCCCGCGATGAGGTCTACGAGCGCGTCAAGGTGGCGCTCGTCGACAAGCTCGGCGCCGACGAGAGCGCGATCTCGGAGGAGGCGTCGTTCCAGGAGGACCTCGACGCCGACTCGCTCGATCTCGTCGAGCTGATCATGGAGCTGGAGGACCAGTTCGGGATCAAGATCCCGGACGAGGACGCCCAGAAGCTGACGACCGTCGGTCAGGCCGTCGACTACGTCGTCGAGCATCAGTGAGGTGCGCGAGGGGGAGGGCGCAGGCGCTCGCGCGCCTGATCGACGCCCTTCCCCCCGAGCGCCGCGACCAGGTCTTCACGCACACGTCGTGGGCGCCGGACCGCGCGTCCTCGTACGAGCGGCTCGAGTTCCTCGGCGACTCGGTGCTCGAGCTCGCGATCGCGCGGGCGCTCTACGACCGCTTCCCCGACGCGTCCGAGGGGCGGCTCGCGAAGATCAGGGCGCACGTCGTCTCGCGGCAGAGCTGCGCGGCGGTCGCCCGCGACGCTCGACCTCGGCGCGCGTGCTCGTCGCGCGCGCGCAGGACGTCCCGGGGCCCGGAGCTCGCACCGCATCTCGCTGAGCCGCAACGTGCTCGCGGCGCTGCTCGAGGCGGCGATCGCGGCCGTCTACCTCGAGCACGGCTTCGACGTCGTCGCGCCCGCGATCGTGGAGGCGTTCGACGAGCGGATCGAGTACGCGAGCACCGGCCACGTCGACTACAAGACGGAGCTCCAGGAGGCGCTGGCGCGGACGGGACGCAGCGTCCAGTACGACGTGCTCGACGTCGACGGGCCGCCGCACGAGCGTCGGTTCGTCTGCGCGGCGCTGATCGACGGCGAGCAGCTCGGCGTCGGGCAGCGGCTCGACGAAGAAGGCCGCCGAGCAGGAGGCAGCGGCCGCAGGCGCTCGCGGCGCTCGGCGTGCACCCGTCCTGGACCTGAGGTCGCGGATGAGCCTCCCCGTCGGCCTCCTCGTTCGAGCGCCGTGAAGCTCGGCCGACGCAGGCAGCTTGGCGGCGCGACGGGCGTTCCGAGTCAGTGGCCGCCGTCGCCGTCGTCGGGACCGTCCGCCGCGGCGGATAGCCTCGCCCTCGCTGCACCTGCGGAGCATCAAGCTGCGCGGCTTCAAGTCGTTCCCGGACCCGGTCGAGGTGAAGCTCGAGCCCGGCGTCGCCGTCGTCGTCGGCCCGAACGGCTCCGGCAAGTCGAACGTCTCCGACGCGATCGTCTGGGCGGCCGGCTCGCTGACGCCGTCCGAGCTGCGCGCCGAGAAGCCCGACGACGTCCTCTTCGGCGGCTCCGCGACCCGCCAGCCCGCCGACCACTGCGAGGTCGAGCTCGTCTTCGACAACGAGGACGGCGGCTTCGGCGACGAGCTCGACTTCAGCGAGATCTCGATCGCGCGCCGGCTCGTGCGCGGCGGCGAGGGGCAGTACCTCGTCAACCGCACGCCGGTGCGCCGCACCGACCTCGTCGAGCTGCTCGCCGACGTCGGGCTCGGCGGCTCGATGCACTCGATCGTCAGCCAGGGCAAGGTCGACGCCGTGCTCGCCTCGAAGCCGGAGGACCGCCGCGCGCTCGTCGAGGAGGCAGCCGGGCTCGGCAAGTTCAAGCGGCGCCGGCACCGCGCGGAGCTGAAGCTCGCCCGGGTCGCCACCCAGGTCGAGCGCGCCCGCGACGTCGAGGACGAGGTGCGCAAGCGGCTCCGTCCGCTGGCGCTGCAGGCGACCGCCGCGGAGCGGGCCGAGAAGCTCGCGGCTCGAGATCGCCGGCGCTGCGCGCCCGGCTCGCGCGGCTCGACCTCGCGCGCTCGAGGCCCGCCGCGCGGAGGCGGAGGAGCGGCGCGCCGCCGCCGCGCTCGCCCGGCGCTCGGCGCAGGAGCGGCTCCAGTCCGTCCTCGCCGAGCGCGAGAGCGCCGAGGTCGAGCTCTCCGACGCCGCCGGCGCGCGCGAGGCGGCGGTCGGCGCGCTCTACCGCCTGCAGGGCGCGGGCGAGCGGCTCGCGCGTGCGCGGCGAGTCGGCCGCCGGCCTCGCCGGCGCGGCTGCGCGACGACCTCGCCGAGGCCGAGCGTGCGGCCGAGGCCCGCACCGACGAGGCGCGTCCGCGCGCTCGAGGAGGCGGCCCGCGCAGCGGCCGCGGCCGCGCGTGACGCGGCCGACCCGGAGCGGGCAGGCCGCCGAGCGCGCGCGCCACGCGCACGCGCTCCTCGCCGCGGCCGAGCGCGCGCTCGCCGACGAGGCCGAGCGGCGGCTCGAGGCGGTCGCGCGCGAGCGCGAGGCGCGTCGACCGCGGGCTCGGCGAGCTGACGGGCGGCCACGGCGCGCGCCAACCGCGCGCTCGTCGCGCTCGGCGCGGCGCGCGAGCGGCTTCGGCGCGCGCCACGAGAGCGCCGCCGAGCTCGCCCGCGCGTCTGCGCGGCGAGCACGACGTCGCCCGGGCGCACGCGCGAAGCGGCGCGCCGACGCCCGGCCGAGCTCGAGCAGCGCGCGAACGAGGCACGCGCGCGCGGCGCGCGCCGCCGCTGGCGAGCGGGACGACCTCGCCGAGCGGGCGCGCTCCGCGCGCGAGCGGCTCGCCGCGCTCGAGCGCTCGCTCGCCGAGCGCGAAGGAATCGCGCCGGCCGCGCGCGCGCTCGCGGCCGAGGGCGAGCGGCTCGCGCTCGCGCTCGCTCGAGGTCGAGCCGGGGCTCGAGCGGGCGGTCGCGGCCGCGCTCGCCTGGCGTGCCTCGGCGCTCCTCGCCGAGCGACTCCGGAGCACGCGCTCGCGCTCCTCGAGCGCGCCCGCGGCGAGGGCTCGGCAGCCTCTCCGTCGTGATCGGCGCGGTGCCGCCGCGGCGACGGCGCGCCGCCGGTCGCCGGGCGCGCGCCCGCTCGCGTCGCTCGTCAGCGGCGCCGACGACGCGCTCGGCTGCTCGACGGCATCTGGCTCGTCGACGCGGATGAGCTGCGCGATGTGCGCGCCGGCATCGCCGTGACGGCCGAGGGCCACGGCTACGACGCCGACCGCGGCGAGCTCTGGTTCGCGGGCGAGACGGGCGAGGCGGTCCTGCTCGAGCTCGACGCGCGCCGGCGGGCGCTCGCCGACGAGGCGGACGAGCTCGCCGCGCGGGCGGAGGCCGCTGCCCGCGAGGCCGACGACGCGCGCCGCGCGCGGCCGCGGAAGCCGAGGCGGCGTACGCCGCAGGTCGCGCACCTGCGCGGCGGCACCGCTCGACGCGGAGCTGCTCGCGCGGCTCGCTGCGGTCGCGGACGGGCTCGCCGCGGCGACGGAACGGGCCGTCGACCGTCGTCGCGCGGCTCGAGGCTCCGCTCGACGCGCGGCTCGACGGCGTCCGAGCGGCGCTCGCATGAGCTCGGCGACGAGCTGCGGCGGCTCGCCGGCGCTCGAGGCCGACGCGCGCCGCGAGGCGGCCGACGCGGCGCGCCGTGCGCCGGACGCCGAGGTCGTCCTCGCCCGGCTCGGCGGCGCGCCCGATCGGCGTCGGCGCCGCCGGGCGACCGGACGCGCGAGCGAGCTCGCCGCCGAGGCGGCGGCGGCGCTCGCCGAGGCCGACGCGGCAGCGGCACGGCGCGCCGGGCCGCGCCGACGCTGCCCGGCGGCCGACGCGGCGCTGCTCGAGCGCGCGCCGCGGCGCAGCCGGCTCGACGTCGACCTGCTCCGGCGGCTCGTCGACGCTGCCGTCGAGCGCTCGGCGAGGCGCTCGAGCCTGCGCGTCCTCGCCGGCGCGCGCTTCGAGGCGCCGGTGCGTGCGCGGGTCGACGCGGGCGCCGCGCGCGCCGGCGAGCTCGGCGCGGAGCTGCGCCGGCTCGGCGCGGCCGAGGTCGAGGTGCGCCAGGCCGCGGACGAGGCCACCGAGCGCGCGACGGCCGTCGAGGTCGAGCTCGCGCGGCTCGACGGCGAGGCGGGCGAGGCGCAGCGCCGGCTCGACGACGCGCTCGCCGCGGGCGCCGTCGAGGCCGAGGCCGACGCGGAGGCGACCGAGACGTCGACCGCGACGAGCTCGCCGCGCGCGTCGACGCGGCTCGAGGCGCGGCGCGAGGCGCTCGGCAAGGTCAACCCGCTCGCGAAGGAGGAGTACGAGGCCGAGAAGGAGCGGCTCGAGGAGCTCGCGACGCAGCGCGCGGATCTCGAGGCGTCGCTCGCCGAGCTCGCGGCGCTCCGCGACGAGCTCGACCGAGACGGTGAACCGCCGCTTCGACGAGACGTTCGCCGCGGTCGCCGCGAACTTCGAGGAGGTCGCGGCGACGCTCTTCCCCGGCGGCGAGGGCCGGCTGCGGCTCGTCGAGCCGGACGAGGAGGACGGGCCGGAGGCCGAGCCGGGCGTCGAGGTCGAGCTGCGCCCCGCCGGCAAGCGGATCACGCGGCTGACGCTGCTCTCCGGCGGCGAGAAGGCGCTCGGCGCGATCTCGTTCCTCTTCGCGCTCTTCCTCGCGAAGCCGTGCCCGTTCTACCTCCTCGACGAGGTCGAGGCCGCGCTCGACGACGCGAACATCGCCCGCTTCGTCGAGCTGCTCCGCCGCTACGCCGATCGGGCGCAGTTCGTCGTGATCACGCACCAGAAGCGGACGATGGAGGCGGCTGACGTGCTCTACGGCGTCACGATGGGCGGCGACGGCGTCTCGCAGATCGTCTCGCGCCGCCTGCCGCGCGACGAGCGCGCCGCGGCGACCGCCTGACGGGCCCGCGACCGGGGCAGCTCGCGCGGGCCGACCGTCCGACGTGCCGTGCGGCAGGGTTCGGGCTCGAGCAGAGCCCCGTTTCGAGGCCGGTCGCTAGCGTTCCGCTCGCGATGTCGCGGACGTGGGCCGAGCTGCTGGGTGACGGCGAGGAGGGCGAGCGGGAAGACGAGGAGCGCAGCGGCTTCTTCTCCCGGCTGCGCGACTCGCTCGGCAAGAGCCGGCGCGCGCTCGTCGCGGAGCTCGGTGCTTCGTTCGACCCGGCGCAGGAGGACGCCTGGGAGCGGCTCGAGGTCGCGCTGATCCGCGCCGACGTCGGCGTCACGGCAACCGCCGAGCTCGTGCGGCGCCTCGAGGCGCGGGGCGACGTCGGCGACCTCGGCGAGCGCGCTCGCCGAGGAGGTCGAGGCGCTTTTCGGCGCGCCGCCGGTGCTGGCCCGAGCAGGCGACGGCCCGACCGTCGTCCTCGTCGTCGGCGTCAACGGCACCGGCAAGACGACGACGATCGGCAAGCTCGCGCGAAAGCTCTCGGAGCACGGGCGCACGGTGCTCGTCGGCGCCGCCGACACGTTCCGCGCCGCCGCGGAGGAGCAGCTCGAGATCTGGGCCGAGCGCGCCGGGCGCGGACTTCGTCGGCGGCTCGCGCGGCGCCGATCCTGCCGCGGTCGCCTTCGACGCGGTCGAGGCCGGCCGCGCGCGCGGCCGTGACGTCGTGATCGTCGACACCGCCGGGCGGCTGCACACGCAGGGCAACCTCATGGACGAGCTCGCGAAGGTCCGGCGGGTGATCGCCGGCCGGCTCGAGGGCGCGCCGCACGAGACGCTGCTCGTCGTCGACGCGACCACGGGCCAGAACGGGCTCCAGCAGGCGCGGCTCTTCTCCGAGGCCGCGGGCGTCACGGGCGTCGCGCTGACGAAGCTCGACGGCTCGGCGAAGGGCGGCGTCGCGATCGCGATCGCCTACGAGCTCGGCCTGCCCGTGAAGCTCGTCGGGGTGGGCGAGGGGGTCGACGACCTGCGCCCGTTCGACGCCCGCGACTACGCCCGCGCGCTTCTGAGCGACTGAGCACGACGGGCGAACGCCGCAGCCCGTATGAGGGATTGCGGGCCGATCCCCCGGCCGGGGTACCCTCGGTTCAGCTACCCCGAACGGGGTGTTTCCCGGAGAGGAGGGAGGATCGAATGGCCGTCGCGGTCTTCGCGCGGTATCCCGGATCTGAGCCCGCAGACGTACGACGAGGTCGTCGCCACGCTCGACCTCGATGCGAACCCGCCCGCCGGCGCGATTCTGCACGTCGTCGCGGAGGGTGAGCGGGAGGTCCTGGTCTCCGAGATCTGGAGAACGGAGCAGACGTTCCTGGCGTTCCACGAGCACCGGTTCATGCCTGCCCTGCAGATGCGCGGTGTCTCGAGCCGGCCGACGGTCGAGATCGCCCCCTCCACAACCTGTTGGCGGTCGAGATGGAGACGATCGAGCGCATGGGCGCGGTGTCGCTGCCCGCGCACTACGCGGGTGCGGCGCTCTAGGAGCGCCGCACCGCGCCTCTCGGGAGTCTCTGGCCCGGAACTCAGCTGACGATGTCCACGCTGTACTTCTCGATCCGGCCCGGGTTCGTCTTCGACGCCGCGACTCTCAACGTGACGAGAAATTCGACCGTCTCCTCCGGCTCCGTCGGCGACTCGCGATTCGCGGCCCAGTCCTGAACCGCCGCCTCGAGCGCCACGTCGAATCCCAGGTGGTGCGCTCCTTCTCGCGTGTCGTCCGCGGTGGCTTCACCGTGGCCGTGCTCGCCGTTGCTCATTGCCCATTCCTCCCTGCTGTTCGGTGACCCCCCACGGGGACGATACGGCGTCAGGCCACTGTTGTCACGGCTGCCGAGTCGCGACGATCGCCTCGGCGGCCACGACGTTCCCCTTGCGCGCGTACCGCTCGTATGCATCGTCGCGGGCGGCCTTGGCCTCGGTCGAGCGCCCGATCTGATCGAGGACGTCGCCGAGCACGGCGTACGCGTCGGCCGAGAGGTTCACGTCGTCGAGCGCCGCGGCGCGGTCGACCGCGTCCTGGGCGTCTGCAAGTGCGGCCTCCGTCTTGCCCCGCCGGGAGAGGAGCCGCGCCCGCGCGGTCCGCAGCCGCACCTGCCACGGGACGCCGTGGGTGTCGCTCTCCGAGCCGGCGAGCACGGCTTCGGCCTGGTCCTCGAGCCCTTGCGCGAGGAGCGCCTCGGCCACCAGCGGGACGAGCTCGGTCTCGAGGCCGCTCCCAGCGAGGATGTCCATGCCACGGCGCGCCTCCGCCTCGGCGGCGACGGGGTCACCGGCCAGCAGTTCGAGCTCGGCTCCGATCGTCGTCAAGCCGGCGAGCGGCATTCGGAGGCCGAGCTCCTCGTAGATCGCGCGCGCGCGTCCGTATGCCTCGCGCGCTGCCTCGAAGTGGCCGAGCATTGCCTCGAGCTCGGCCAGCGACGCCAGGACGTTCGCCTGGGTCGCCGGCCGCCCCTTTGCGTCGTCGAGGAGCGTGCGGCATCGCTCGGCGGCTTCCGACGCCGGGGTGGGCCCGTAGAGCAGCCCGGTGCAGAGGCTGTCGATCGCCCGCGTCTCCTCGTAGACGTCCGCGGCCGCCCGGGCGTGAGCCACGGCCTGCTCCGAGGGCTCGACCGAGGCGCCGTATCGCCCCTCCCGCCGCTCGGCGAACGCCATCCGCCGCCACGCAAGCGCCAGTGCGGCGTCGTCGTGCATCGCGTTGAAGATCTCGATCGCCCGTCCGGCGACCCCGCGCAGCTCGTCGTCGATGCCGAGGACGACACGGAACGCAGCGCGATCGAGGCGGGCGAGCCACTCCGCTCGCGTGTCGCCGGCGCGCGTCGCGTCCGCGATCGCCGCCTCCACCATCCGGAGCGCCCGCTCGTTCTCGCCGATCTCCCAGAGCCCACGGCCGAGCGCGTGACGGATGGGCGCACGGGCTGGGCTCGCAACCGTGAGTAGTGCGTCGGCACGGTCGAGCAACGAGATCGCCGCCGGGATGTCGTCTCGCGCCGCCGCCCTTCGCCCTGCCGCCTCGAGCAGTGCCGCTGCCTCCTCGCCGAGCCCGCCCGCCCGGTGCTCGACCCCCCCGAGCTCGCGAAGGGCACAGCTCGCCTGCTCCAGGTGATGCCCGGCCAGGTCCTCGGCCCCTGGTGCCCGCTGCGGGTCGGCGAGAAGCCGCCGAGCGAGCGTCTCGTGAAGCGCCGCTCGCACCGACTTCGGGATCCGGGAGTAGGCAGCATCCCGGACGAGACCGTGGGCGAAGCCGTAGCGATCCTCCCCGGCGGGGCCGGGCGCGGGTCGCACGAGCCCGGCCCGCGTCAGCGCGAGGAGGGAGGATGTGAGCTGCCGGCTGTCCTCGGGTGAGGACAGCTCGGCGAGCGCCCGCGGCTCGAAACGCCGGCCGACCACCGATGCGCGTTCGAGGAGCTCGAGCTGTTGTCGTGGGAGCTGGTCGAGGCGCGCAGCGAGCACTGCCTCGATCGTCGGCGGAATCGACAGGTCGCCGGGCGCACCGTGGGTGGCGACGGCCGCAAGCTGCTCGAGAAAGAGAGGATTCCCCTCGGCGACGGCGACGATCCGGTCATGGACGGCAGCCGGGGCGCCCAGGCCGGCGAGGAGCATCTGCGCATCCCCGTCCGAGAGCGGGGCGAGCTCGATGGTCTCGCTCCCCGCCGGCCCGGCACGCAGCTCGAGCAGCTCCGGCCGGCCGAGCCGCACGATCGTCACCGGCGCGTCCGTCACGAATGCCGCGAGATAGTCCACGAGATCGTGGAACGTCGGCTCGGCCCAGTGCGCGTCCTCGACGATGAGCACGAGCGGCTGCGCCCGAGCGTTCACCTCGACGAAGCGACGTACGGCCCAGAAGATCTCGTCGGTGGTGAACGTGGCGGCCGACAGGCCGCCCGCCGCTTCCAGCCGCTCGGAGAGGAGCTGCTCGTTCTCCTCGCCTGCCAGAGCACGGGCGATGGCCTCGGGGCCGCCGGCGTTCCGGAGGATCTCCACGAGGGGCCGGTAGGTCGTCCCGCCGTACGCCACGCATCTGCCGGAGAGAATGGTCGCGCTTCCCGCGAGCCCGGCGACGAGCTCGTGCACCAGCCGGGACTTTCCGACTCCGGCGTTCCCGACGACGGTCGTCACGACTGCGCGACCCTCGGCGGCTGCACGCTCGACCGCCCGGCGCAGCAGGGCGAGCTCGTCCCGGCGTCCGACGAGTGGGCTGTCGAGGCGCCGCGCGATTCCCGGGGCGTCGAGATCGACGGTGAGGACGCGCCATGCAAGAACGACGTCCCGCTTCCCCTTCGCGGTGACGTCTGCGACGCGCTCGAGCGTCGCGGCAGGAGCGATCAGCGCCCGGGTCGTCACACCGACGAGGATCTCGTCGGTGCCCGCAGCCTGCTCGAGGCGCTTGGCGGTGTTCACGACGTCGCCGGTCACCAGCGACTGTCGCAGCGTCGGATCCCCCGTGACGGCCTCCCCGGTCGTGATGCCGGTGCGGATCGCGAGACGGATCCCGAGCTCCTGCTCGAGACGGTCGTTCAGCTCGGCCGTCAGCCGCCGAAGCTCGGTTGCGGCGCGTACGGCCCGAAGCGCGTCGTCCTCGTGCGTGTCCGGGAGCCCGAATACGGCCATCACGGCGTCGCCGATGAACTTCTCGACCGTCCCGCCGTGCTCGAGGAGCACGCGCTCGGCAACGGCGAACCACTCCGACTGCACGCGGCGGAGCGACTCGGGGTCGAGTTGCTCGCCGATCTGCGTCGAGCCGGCCCAGTCGCAGAAGAGCACGGTGACGGTCTTCCTGACCTCCACCGGCCGAGTGTACGGCGCTTCGCGCCCGAATCCAGCCCCGGGACGGCGGCGAGACGGCGGCGGGAGGGCGGTACCCTTGCCCCGTGTTCGACGCCCTCGCCAACCGCCTCCAGGACGCCCTCGGCGACCTCGGCCGGCGCTCGCGCCTCGACGAGGAGACGGTCACCCGCGCGACGCGGGAGATCCGCCTCGCCCTGCTCGAGGCGGACGTCGACTTCGAGGTCGTCAAGCAGTTCGTCGCAGCCGTGCGCGAGCGGGCGCTCGGCCAGGAGGTGCTGAAGGGGCTCGAGCCGGGCCAGCAGGTCGTCAAGATCGTCCACGAGGAGCTGACCGAGCTGATGGGATCGGCCGACTCGAGGCTCGCGTTCGGCCGCCCTCCCACCGTCGTCCTCCTCTGCGGCCTCCAGGGCTCCGGCAAGACGACGACGGCCGCCAAGCTCGCGCTCCACCTGCGCAAGCACGAGAAGAAGAAGCCCGGCCTCGTCGCCGCCGACCTCCAGCGGCCTGCCGCGATCGACCAGCTCGAGCAGCTCGGCCGCCAGCTCCAGGTGCCCGTCTACCGCACCGAGACCACCGGACGCGGTCGTCGCGGCGCGCGAGGGGCTCGAGCGCGCGACGGCCGACGGCTGCGACGTCGTGATCGTCGACACCGCCGGCCGGCTCCAGATCGACGAGGCGCTGATGGACGAGCTCGCCCACGTCCGCGACGCCGTGAAGCCGCTGAACGTCCTGCTCGTCCTCGACGCGATGACGGGCCAGGAGGCGGTCGACGTCGCGCGCGCCTTCCAGGAGCGGATCGCCTTCGACGGCGTCGTCCTGACGAAGCTCGACGGCGACGCGCGCGGCGGCGCCGCGCTCTCCGTCAAGGCGATCACCGGCAGGCCGGTGAAGTTCGCCTCGGTCGGCGAGAAGCTCGACCAGCTCGAGGTCTTCCACCCGGACCGCATGGCGTCGCGCATCCTCGGCATGGGGGACGTGCTCACGCTGATCGAGAAGGCGGAGCAGGCCGTCGAGCAGGACGAGCAGGAGGAGATGGAGCGGCGCCTGCTCGGCAGGGCCAGTTCACCTTCGACGACTTCCTCGCCTCGACGCGGATGCTCAAGAAGATGGGGCCGCTGCAGGGCGTGATGAAGCTCGTCCCGGGCATGGGCCGCCAGCTCGAGGGGCTGGACGTCGACGAGAGCCAGATGGCGCGGGTCGAGGCGATCGTGCTCTCGATGACGCCGCACGAGCGGCGGACGCCGCACCTGATCAACGGGCCGCGGCGCCGGCGGATCGCGGCCGGGCAGCGGCACGACGATCGAGGACGTCAACCGGCTGCTCCAGGCGCGCAAGCAGATGGAGAAGATGATGAAGGCGATGGGGAAGGGGAAGCTGCCGACGCCTGCCGCCGGAGCTCACCGGCGGCGTCACCCGTGCCGGCGCCGAAGCGCGGCCGACGCTAGCGCTGGACCTCAAGCCGCGCGGCTCGGCCACGCGGCTTCGGGCACAATCCGCCTTCCACACGACGAGAAAGGCACGAGAGATGGCAGTTCGCATGAGATTGACGCGCGTCGGGTCGAAGAAGAACCCGATCTACCGCGTCGTGGTGGCCGACTCGCGCTCGCCGCGCGACGGCCGCTTCATCGAGATCGTCGGGCCGCTACAACCCGCAGACCGACCCGTCGACGATCGAGCTCGACGCCGACAAGGTCAAGGACTGGCTCGCCAAGGGCGCGCAGCCGTCCGACCCGTCGCGCGGCTGATCAAGGCCGCCGGCATCCAGCTAGCCGCGTGGAGGAGCTCCTCGCCTGGATCGCGCGCGGGCTCGTCGACGACCCCGACGCCGTCCGGGTCGAGCGCGTCGACGAGGGCGACGTCGTCGTCCTCCGCCTCCACGTCGCGCCGGACGACGTCGGCAAGGTGATCGGGCGCCAGGGCCGCGTCGCGCGCGCGCTGCGCACCGTCGTCCGGTCGCGCCGGCGCGCGCGGCGACCGCCGCGCTCGTGCTCGAGATCGCCGATTGAGCCACGACGTGGACGGACCGGCTCGTGCCGATCGGCCGGGTCGGGCGTCCGCACGGGCTCGACGGCGCGTTCGTCGTCGAGCACGCGAGCGACGACGAGCGCGCTGGGAGGTCGGGGCGTCGCGTCGCTCGTCGACGGCGCGCCGGCGACGATCGAGCTCTCGCGGCGCGTCGGCGGCGGCCGCCGTGCGATCCGGCTCGACCGCCCGTCGAGCGGGGCGCGCAGCTCGCGGTGCGCGTCGTCCGAGCTGCCCGCCCCCGATGCCGACAGCTACTACGCGTTCCAGCTCGTCGGCCTCGCGTCGTCGACGAGGACGGCGGCGAGCTCGGGCGGGTCGTCGGCGTCCACCCGGGCGTGGCCAACGACAACCTCGAGCTCGACGACGGCACGCTCGTGCCGATGATCGAGGACGCCATCCGCGCTGGATCGATCTCGACGCCGAGGACGCGTCGTGCGTCGTGAGCGGCTTTCTCCGCGGCGCCGGGCGTCCACGCGAGGGGTACCCTGGATCGCCGTGCGCATCGACGTCTTCACGCAGGTTCCGCACGCCTTCGGCTGGCTCACCGAGCAGAAGCCGCTCGCGACGGTGCTCGGCGGCGAGCTCGAGCTGCGGCTCCTCAACTACCGCGACACGACGCCCGCTTCGCGCCGGGCAGGTCGACGACGACCCCTACGGCGGCGGCGCCGGGCATGGTGCTCCGGGTCGACGTCGTCGACGCCGCGCTCGAGGCCGCCTACGGCGACGCGCCGGCCGTCGCGGATCGTCGCGCTGACGCCGCAGGGCCGCCAGCTCGACCAGGCGCTCGTCGAGGAGCTCGCGCGCGAGCCGGAGCTCGCGCTGCTCTCGTCGCGCTTCGAGGGCTTCGACGAGCGGATCGTGAGCCATCTCTGCACCGACGCCGTCTCGATCGGCCCGTACGTCCTCTCGGGCGGCGAGCTGCCCGCGATGGTGCTCGCTCGACGCGATCGCACGCCGGCTGCCCGGGCGCGCTCGCAGAGGGCTCGGGCGAGCACGAGAGCTTCTCCGCCGAGCTCGAGGGTGGCCTCGAGTACCCGCACTACACGCGCCCGGCCGCGTACCGCGGCTGGGAGGTGCCGGACGTCCTCCTCTCCGGCGACCACGCCCGGATCGAGCGCTGGCGGCGCGAGCAGAGCCGCGCCCGGAGCGTCGTCGTGAGCGGCGTCGACGAGCGCGAGACGCCCCGGACTCCGAGCCGGCGGCCGAGGGCGAGCCGTCACGGGCCAGCCGCCGGGCGTCCACCCGACCGGGCGGACGAGCCGACGGGACGGCGTCGGGCACGAGCTGGCCGACGACCCCGGCCGAGATCCCGCTCGACGGCCCGCTCGGATCGAGGCCGAGCGACCCCCACGGCTCGACCTGGCGCGGCATCGCGTCGGCGCAGCGCCCGCACCGGCACTCGCGGAACCCGGTCGACCGGCTCACGCGCGGCCTGCCCGACCCGGTGCGCGTCGTCGTCGACTGGGTCGTCACGATCGTCGGCGCCGTCGCGATCGTGCTGCTCGTCAAGGCCTTCGTCGTCAACCCGTACCGCATCCCGTCGTCGTCGATGGAGCCGACGCTCCACTGCGCCAAGCCGGCGTCCGGCTGCGAGGCGCGCTTCTCCGACCGCGTGCTCGCGAACCGCTTCATCTACCACCTGCGCGACCCGCGCCGCGGCGAGATCGTCGTCTTCGACACGCCCGACGCGGCGCGCATCAAGTGCGGCGCGGGCGGCACGTTCGTCAAGCGCCTGATCGGGCTGCCCGGCGAGACGGTCGAGGTGCGGCTCGCGCCGTGGCGAGGGCTACGTCTTCATCAACGGGAAGCAGCTCGACGAGCCGTACATCGAGGCCGGACACGGCGCTCGACCGAGGAGTTCGGGCCGGTCAAGGTGCCGCAGGGCAGCTACTTCATGATGGGCGACAACCGCTCGCAGT
This sequence comes from uncultured Actinomycetes bacterium, assembly GCA_963793655.1. Lineage (GTDB taxonomy): Bacteria > Actinomycetota > Thermoleophilia > Gaiellales > Gaiellaceae > Gaiella. Next base: position 715,270 of record CAWCAV010000004.1, on the reverse strand, counting down.
CGTGCGACTCGCGCGAGTGGGGATCGGTGCCGCGCGGCAACCTGATCGGCAAGGTCTTCGCGACCTACTGGCCGCCGAACCGCATCTCGCTGCACTAGTTAGTCCGCGAGGCGGGATTCCGCAGGAGCGGAATCCCGCCGCTGATCCCGCGCCTGCGGCGGGGCACATCCCTGAAGGCGGCCGCTCTCGCGGCCGCAACTGCCGTTGCATCGATTGAGGCACACGTCGCTCGGCCGGGCACGTGCGCGTCGGCCTCCGCTATCATCCGCCACCGGCCGTCGGCCGACCCTTCTCATGAGCACGATCATCGAGAGCCTCGAGCGGCGCCAGCTGCGCGACGTGCCGGCCTTCAAGGCCGGCGACACGGTGCGCGTCCACTTCAAGGTGATCGAGGGCAACCGCCAGCGCGTCCAGGTCTTCGAGGGCATCTGCATCAAGCGCCAGGGCTCGGGCGTGCGCGAGACGTTCACGGTGCGCAAGAACTCGTTCGGCGTCGGCGTCGAGCGGACGTTCCCGCTCCACTCGCCGAAGATCGAGAAGCTCGAGGTCGCGATGATCGGCGACGTCAACCGGGCGAAGCTCTACTACCTCCGCGGCCGCGTCGGCAAGAAGTCGCGCGTCCGCGAGCTGCGCCAGTCGTAGCCTGCGCTCCGCGCGCCTACGACTACATTCACGTCGTGCGCGCCGTCCTCGCGCTGATCGTGTGCTGCTGTGGCGTCCTCCTCCTCGCGGGCTGCGGTGTGGAGGACGACACGCAGCGATTCGCTCGCGAGGCGGTCGAGGCGACCGTCGCCGGCGACGCGTCGTACGATGCCGGGGACGTCCACTGCACCGGGAACCCGCGTCCCTGGTTCGTCGAGCGCCAGACGAGCGTCGTCGTCTGCGCCGTGCGCCGGGCCGACGGTGGATGCGACTGGTTCCGCGTGGAGCTCGTGCCGCCCGTGTCGCGCGTGACGACCAAGGTGCGCCTGCAGCGAAGGACGCAGGCTGCATGGTGTCCGTGTGAGGGCACGTGCTGCGGGTCCCGGCCGTGCGGGTCGGGTCGGACGCGCGGCACGAAGTCGGCACGAAGTCGTCCGGGATCGGGGGCTATCCTCGGGCGGTGCCACCTCCGACCGGCCAGCGGCTGCTCCGCTACGACCGACGGCTCGGGCGTTCGGTTCGTCGCGGGCGCCGACGAGGCCGGTCGCGGGTCGCTCGCCGGGCCGCTGGTCGTCGCGGGCGTGCTGCTCGACTACGCCGCACTGCGCGGCCACCGCGTCCGGCCGCTCGCGCTGCTGAACGACTCGAAGCAGGTCGACCCCGCAGAGCGCGAGCGCCTCTTCCACGCCGTCCTCGGCGCCGCCCGCGGGTCGCCGTGCGCGTCATCGCCTCGACCGACATCGACCGCCACGGCCTTCACCGCTCGAACCTCTGGGGGCTGCGCGCCGTGCTCGGCGACCTCCATCCGCCCGCCGAGGCGTGCCTCGTCGACGGTTTCCGGCTCGGGCCGCTGGCGCCGCCGCACGTCGCCGTCGTCGACGGCGACACGAAGAGCGCCGCGATCGCGGCCGCCTCGATCGTCGCGAAGGTGACGCGCGACCGCTTCATGCGCCGGCTCGACGCGCTCTACCCGCGCTACGGCTTCTCGTCGCACGTCGGCTACATCACGCCGGAGCACACGCGGCGCCGTGCGCGCGCACGGCCCGTGCCCGCAGCACCGGCGCTCGTTCCAGAGCCGCGCGTACGTCAGGTCACTGTCGCGGCGTGAACCGCGGCGAGCGGATCGCGGCGCGCCACTACCGGCTGCGCGGCTACCGGATCCTCGGGACCAACGTCCGCGCCGGCGGCCACGAGCTCGACCTGATCGCCCGCCGCGGCGCGAGGCTCGTCTTCGTCGAGGTGAAGGAGCGGGCGCGGCGAGCGCTTCGGCGGCGGCGTCGGGGCCGTGAACCGCGGAGAAGCGGCGCCGCGTGCGCCGCGCCGCGGCCGCCTGGCTCCAGGCGCATCCGGAGCGCCGCGGCGCTCGAGGTCCGCTTCGAGGTCGCCGCCATCGACGGACGGCCGCATCGAGCGTCTGGACCTGGCCGCCGACTGAACGAAACGGGAATGGCCGGAACGCCCGTTCCGTTAGAGTCCTCGACACGACGAAAAGCCGGGGGGCACTATCCCCCAACGGGCGCGCTCGTCAGACACGGCCGTGCGGTGCCAGCACCCACGTTCCCGGGCGCGTCGGCCTCGCCGCAGAGCGGTGGCGGGAGAAACCTCCGGCTGACAGGACACACACGTCAGCCGGAAAGGAATCGAACCGCCACATGACCACCCGTACCCGTACCTGGATCCTGCTCGCCGGGCTCTCGGCGCTCTTCGTCGCCTTCGGCGGCCTCGTCGGAGGCACCGGCGGGCTCGTCGTGTTCCTCGCCATCGCCCTCGTCTTCAACTTCGCGATGTTCTGGTTCTCGGACCGGATCGCCCTGAAGATGAGCCGCGCGCGGCCGCTCGAGCCGCGGCGAGGCGCCCGACCTCGTCGCCGACGTCGAGGACCTCTCGGCGCGTGCCCGGATCCCCGTCCCGCGGCTGTACCTGATCCCGTCGGAGCAGCCGAACGCCTTCGCCACCGGCCGCAACCCGAAGCACTCCGCCGTCGCGGTCACCGAGGGACTGCTCGCGCTGATGCCGCGCGAGCAGGTGCGGGGCGTGCTCGCGCACGAGCTCGCCCACATCCGCAACCGCGACGTGCTCGTGACGACGATCGCCGCGATGATCGGCGCCGCGATCTCGGCGATCGCGAACTTCCTCCAGTTCCAGTGGCTCTTCGGGGGCGACGACGACGAGAGCCCGCTCGGGCTGGTCGGAACGATCGCCGCGATCCTCGTCGCGCCGATCGCGGCGATGCTCCTCCAGTTCGCGATCTCGCGTCAGCGCGAGTTCCTCGCCGACGCGACGGCGGCCGAGCTGCTCGGCGAGGGACGGCCGCTGGCCGACTGCCCTCGGGACGCTCCAGCGCGGGGTGGAGGCGGTGCCGATGCAGGTCAACCCGGCCACGGCGTCGCTCTACATCGCCAACCCGCTCTCCGGGAGCGGCATGGCGTCGCTCTTCTCGACGCATCCGCCGATCGCCGTGCGGATCGAGCGCCTGCGCGCGTTCGACGCTGCGCAGCGGCTTGTAGGGCGCGACTCGGGGCCTCCTGCGAGGACCGCGCCGCCCGGCGACGAATACCCGGGCATGGCGGCCACGCAGGAGGCGCTCTACGGGCCGGCTCGACCTCGCGCTCTCGTGGTCCGAGGCGGAGCTCCCCGAGCGGGAGCGGACGAAGCACGTCCATCGTCTCCATCCCGTACCTCGGCAAGTTCGTGCCTCAGCTCGTCGAGGCGCTCCTCGACGGTATGTCGCGCCGGGAGGTCATGTGCTCGACCCGTTTGCGGGCTCCGGGACGACGCTCGTGCAGGCGCTCGAGTCGGGCCGCGACGCGACCGGGGTCGACGTCGCCGGCTTCAACTGCCTGCTGATGCGCGTCAAGACGCGCCGCCACAACCTCGACGCGATCCGCCGCGACCTGCTCTGGGCGCACGAGCAGGCCGCGGCGCTTCGAGCCGGACGGATCGATGCCCGCCGACGCCACGCCGTACGTGCAGCGACTGGTACGCGCCGCGCGCGGCGCCGAGCTCCTCCATTTCCGGTCGCTTCGTCGACGCAGGTCGCGTCGGCCGACGTGCTGCGCGTCGTCCTCGCGCGCGCCGCGCGCTCCGCCCGACGCACGACCCACTTCGACCTCGACTTTCCCCGGCGAGCCGCAGACGGAGCCGTACTGGTGCCACAAGCACCGTCGGACGTGCCGCCCGGTGGAGGAGGCGCGGCGGTTCCTGCTCCGCTACACGCTCGACACGCTCGATCGGATCGAGACGCTTCGCCGCGGTCCGGGCGCGACGGGGCGCACGCGTCCGTGCAGCACGGCGACGCGCGTGAGCTCGACCTCGGCGGCCCGTTCGACGGCGTCGTCACCTCGCCGCCGTACCCGGGTCTGATCGACTACCACGAGCAGCACCGCTACGCCTACGAGCTGCTCGGCCTCGACGAGCGGCGCGAGGCCGAGCTCGGCCGTCCCGCCCGGGGCGTCGGCCGCGATGCGATCCGGGCGTACGTCGACGGGAGTCGCCGACGTGCTCGCGAACGCGCGCCGGCGACCTGGCGCCGGGCGCCCCGGTCTGCATCGTCGTCAACGACCGGCGCGACCTCTACTCCGGAGATCCTGCGCCGCGCCGGGCTCCGCCTCGACGATCGGCTCGAGCGCCACGTGAACCGCCGCACGGGGCGGCGCGCGGGGGAGTACTTCGAGTCGATCCTCGTCTGCCCGCGGCCTGACGCCGGCCGACGCGTCCTTTCAGGTTGCTCACACGGCTTCTCCATGCTTTCCCCCGATCCGCTCCCGACAAGGAGGTCACATGCGACAGGCTCATCAGGCACCGTCCGTCGCCGGCGATGGTCGTCTCGTGCATCGCGCTGCTCGTCGCGCTCACCGGAACGAGCGTCGCCGCAGTCTCTGCGCTCGCGCCGAACTCGGTCGGCACGGCCCAGATCAGGGCCAACGCCGTGACGGCCGCGAAGATCAAGAACCGCAACGTGACCGGCGCGAAGACTCGCGCGGAACGCGGTCACGGGGTCACTGGTCCTGAACGGCTCGCTCACCGCGTCCGACTTCGTCGCGGCCTCGCTGCCGACGGGCCCTGCCGGCCCCGCAGGCCCCGCCGGCCCGGCCGGCCCCGCAGGCCCCGCCGGCACGATCGGCCCCATCACCGTGCGTCAGGCGGGAGTGGCCGTGCCCGGCGGCGTCGCGCAGAACGGCGCCTACGACACCGAGACGGTGACGGTGAACTGCAACGCGAACGAGAAGGCCATCTCCGCCGGCACCGGCTGGAGCGACGATGCCGCCGACCGCGAGCTCTGGACGCAGCGGCATGACGCCTCGCTCACCGAACAACGAACGTCACCGGCTTCCGCGCGACGGGCGGGCAACGACAGCGGTAACACGAGCACGTTCACGCTGTACGTCCTCTGCTACACCGGCTGAGCCCGGAGTCTGTCGACGGTGGGGCCGTGAAGGCCCCACCGTCACGATCTCGGCACGAAGGCGGCGCACTCCCGTCACGACCCTCCACGTACCGTCGAAGCGTGCTCGGCCGCGCCGTCACGTTCGCGCTCGTCGGCCTCGAGCCGCGCCGCGTCGAGGTCGAGGCGCACCTGCGCTCGGGCGAGCAGCCCTCGTTCTCGATCGTCGGGCTCGCCGACCGCGCCTGCCAGGAGGCGAAGCACCGCGTCCGGAGCGGTGTCGCACTCCGCGCTCCTCGAGTGGCCGAGACGCGCGATCACGGTCAACCTCGCGCCGGCGGCGCTGCGCAAGGAGGGAACGGGATTCGACCTCGCGATCGCCCTCACGCGTGCTCGCCGCATCGGCGCAGATCCCGTCCGAGCGGCTCGCAGCGCATGCGTGCATCGGCGAGCTCGGCCTCGACGGCCGCGTCCGCCCCGTCGCCGGGACGATCGCGGCGGCGGAGGGAGCGGCACGGGCAGGGCTCGACCGCGTGCTCTGCGCGGCCGACTCCTCGCCGGAGGCCGCGCTCGCCGGGCATCGAAGCCGTTGGCGTCCGCCACCTCGCGCGAGGCCGTCGGCTACCTCCGGGCGAGGACGAGATCGCACCGCGCGCCGCCGGTGGCCGATCGCGGCCCGTCGGCAACGCTGCCCGATCTCGCCGACGTCCGCGGCCAGGAGCGTGGCAGACGGGCGCTCGAGCTCGCTGCCGCCGGGTGCGCACAACCTCCTGCTCGCCGGGCCGCCGGGCACGGGCAAGACGATGCTCGGGCGCCGCCTGCCGTCGATCCTCCCGCCGCTTGACCCAGGACGAGGCGCTCGAGGTGACGCGCATCCACTCCGTCGCCGGCACGCTGCCGCCCGGGCGCCGGGCTCCTCGCGTGCGCCGCCGTTCCGGGCGCCGCACCACGGCGCCTCGGCCGCGGCGATCATCGGCGGGGGCGCCGTGCCGCGGCCCGGGGAGGTCAGCCTCGCGCACCGCGGCGTGCTCCTGCTCGACGAGCTGCCGGAGTTCCCGCGCTCGGTGCTCGAGGCGCTGCGGCAGCCGCTCGAGGACGGCGTCGTCTCGGTCGCCCGCGTCGGCGGGCGCGCGCTCTTCCCGGCGCGCTTCCGGCTCGTCGCGACGATGAACCTCTGCCCCTGCGGCGGCCGGGGCGACCCGCGGCTCGAGTGCGTCTGCACGCCCGGCACGGATCGCCGCCTACCGGGACAAGGTCTCGCGGGCGCTGCTCGACCGCTTCGACCTCGTCGTCGCGATGCCGCGGCCGCGGGCGGACGAGCTCGCGGCCGGCCCGGCCGAGGCGTCGCGCGGCCGTGCGGGACGCGGGTCGTCGACGGCGCAGCGCGCCTGCGCGTCGCGCGCCACCGCGCCGGACGTCGGCCGCGTCCGAGCTCCTCGACCGCGCCGTCGACCGGCTGCCGCTCACGGGTCGCGGCCGGGCCCGCGTCGCGCGTGTCGCGCGCACGATCGCGGCGCTCGCCGGCGTCGGCCGACGTCCTGCCCGAGCACGTCGCCGAGGCGCTCTCGTACCGGTCACCGACGGGGCTCGCGAGCCCGTGACGTTCCGCTCGCTCCGGCGCGGCGAGCGACGGCTACCCGCGCTGCTCGCGCAGATCCCCGACCCGCCGCGCCGGCTCTGGCTCCGGGGCGACGCGACCGCCCGACGCTGCTCGACTCGCCCGGCGGTCGCGATCGTCGGCGCCCGGGCCTGCTCGGGCTACGGCCGCTCGGTCGCGCGCATGCTGGCGACCGAGGTCGCTGGCGGCCGGCGCGGTCGTGGTCAGCGGGCTGGCGCGCGGGATCGACGGCGAGGCGCACCGCGGCGCGCTCGCGGCCGGCGGGCCGACGGTCGCCGTGCTCGGCTGCGGCATCGACCGCGACTACCCGGCGGCGCACGCCGAGCTCGCGCGGCGCGATCGTGGACGCCGGCGGCCTCGTCGTGTCCGAGTACGAGCCGGGCGTCGAGCCCGCGCCGTGGCGCTTCCCGGCGCGGAACCGGATCATCGCCGGGCTTGCCCGCGCGACGGTCGTCGTCGAGGCGCGCGAGCGCTCGGGCGCGCTGATCACCGCCGACTTCGCGCTCGAGGACGGGCGGGAGGTGCTGGCGGTGCCGGGCGAGATCACGTCGGCGCTCTGAGCGCCGGGACGAACGCGCTGCTCCGGCTCGGGGCGACGCCTGCGACGTGCGCGGCGGACGTGCTCGAGGCCGCTCGGCCTCGACGTCGAGCCGGCGGCCGCGTCGATCGATGCCGGACGATCCCGCCGCGGAGCGGTGCTCGACGCGGTCGCGGCGGGTGCGGGCACGCCGGACGAGCTCGCGCCGCGCGACCGGCGCTCGGCGCGGCGCGAGCTCGCAGCGGCGCTCGCGCTGCTCGAGCTGGCCGGCGCGGTCACGGTCGACGAGGGCGTGGTGCGCAGTACGATCGCGCGGTGACGCCGTACTGGCTCGACGAGCCTGCGCCGGCGTTGCCGCGGGGCAACGCAGCCGGGCACGGTGGACGTCGGGATCGTCGGCGCCGGCATGACGGGCTGCGCCTGCGCGCTCGCACTCGCCGAGGCGGGCGCTCCGCGTCCGCGTCGTGGACGCGCGCCGGGTCGCGCGAGGGTGCGAGCGGCCGGAACGGCGGCTTCGCGCTCCGCGGAACGGCGGCGCCGTACGACCAGGTCGTCGCCGTCGGTCGGCCGCGAGCGTGCGCTGGCGCTCTGGCAGTGGACGGAGGCAGAGCTGCGCGCGATGGGCGACGCTCGCGGGCGACGCGTTCCGGCCGCTCGGCAGCCTGCGCCTCGCCGCCGACGCCGAGGAGCGCGAGGACCTGCGCGACGAGATCGAGGCGCTTCGGGCGGACGGGCTCGACGCCGAGTGGATCGACGCACCCGGGGGCGCGCTCGCCGGCCGCTTCACCGCCGCGATCCGCCATCCGACCGACGCCGCGCTCCAGCCGGCGCGCCTGGTGCGGCGGCTCGCGGCGCGCGCTGCGGCGGCCGGGCGCGGAGATCGTCGAGGGCCGACGCGTGACCGACCCGACCGAGCTCGACGCCGAGACGGTCGTCGTCGCGACGGACGGCTACCCGAGCGGCCTGCTCGGCGAGCTCGAGGGCCTCATCGTGCCCACCCGCGGGTCAGGTGATCGCCACGGAGCCGCTCGCCGAGCGCCTCTTCGATGCTACCGCACTACGGCCGCCACGGCTTCGACTACTGGCACCAGACCGAGGACGGACGGATCGTCGCGGGCGGCTTCCGCGACGTCTCGCTCGACCGCGAGTTCACCGCCGAGGAGGAGTTGACCGACGACGGTCCAGGACGCGCTGTCGTCGTTCGTGAACGACCTCGTCGGGCGCGAGCTGCGGGTCGACTACCGCTGGGCCGGCATCTTCGGACTCGTGCTCGACTTCCTCCCGGTCGTCGGTCGCGGTCCCCGGGCACGCCCGCGACGTGGGTGGCAGGCGGCTACTCGGGCCACGGGAACGTGCTCGGCTTCGCGTGCGGCCGGCTCGTCGCGCGGGCGATCCTCGGCGACCGCGACCCGCTGCTCGACCTGTTCGAGCCCGCGCGGCTGCTCGGCTGAGGGGCCTGCAGTCGCCGGGAGCGGTCTACAGCTCGAGCCGCGGGAGCTCCATCTCGACCGATCGGAGCAGTGCCGCCCGGGCGATCGCGAGGTCCTGGATCGCGAGGCCCGTCGAGTCGAACAGCGTGACGTCCTCGTCGCTCCGCCGGCCCTCGGCCGTCTCCGGCGAGCACCGCGCCGAGCTGGGTCACGTCGTCGCGCTCGACGATGCCTGCCTCGACCGCCGGCAGCGAGCTCGCCGCCGTGGCTCGCCTGCTCCCAGTCGTCGCAGAAGAGGCGTGCGCGGCCGAGCTCCTCCGCCGCGATCTCGGCCTTGCCGGGCCCGTCCGCGCCCATCAGCGAGACGTGCTGGCCCGGGCCGCAGCGAGCCGGCCGGGTAGAGGACGCTCGCCCCCGGCGTCACGGTGATCACGACGTCGCACGCGAGCGCCTCCTCGAGCGAGCCCGCGACCTCTGCGCCGAGCTCGTCCGCCACGGCCGCGGCGTCGCACGTCGTCGACGTCCCACACGAGCGGCGTCGCGTCCGTGCGCGACGAGCATGCGAACCGTCTCGGCGCCGTTCACGCCGCATCCGACGACGGCGACCGACGAGCGCGTCGTCGCGGCCGAGCGTGTCCGCGGCGAGCGACGCCGGCCGCCGCGGTGCGCAGCGCCGTCACCGACGCGGCGTCGAGGACCGCCTCGAGCTGCCCCGTCTCGGCGTTCGAGAGGATCGACGAGCCCGGTGACGGTCGGGAGCCCGAGTGCCGGGTTGCCGGGGAACGACGTTACCCACTTCAGGAGCGCGTGCCCGCCACCGATGCGCCGGCATCGCCCGGAAGTCCCCGGCCGGGTAGTTCGTCACGTAGACCTTCGGCTGCATCGCCCACTCGCCGCGTGTGGTGCGCGACGAACGCGTTCGCGGACGGCCGTCGTACGCGTCCTGCGGCGAGACGGCCTCGAGCACGGCGTCGCGCGAGAAGACGGGGATCGGCATCGCGCGTCTAGTAGAAGCCCTCGCGGCGCGCGTAGCGCTCTGCGCGCTCCGCGTCGTACGCATCGGCGTCGAACGACGGGTCGCGGCTCCGGTGGATCTCGCCGGACGACGGCAGCTCCGCGCGGTTCGACGTGACGCGACGGGTCCCAGAGCTGCGCACGCAGGAACGCCTTCGAGCAGTGCGTGAACACCTCTTCGACCTCGACGAGGATGCCCGAGCTTCGGCACCTTGCCCTCGACGGCGCACGGCGCGAGCAGCTCCTCGTCGCGTCACGATCGCCGCGCGGCCGTTCACCCGCAGCGTGTCGCCGACGCCCGGGATCGACGAACAGCAGCCCGACGTGGGGATTGCGGAGGACGTTCCGCAGCGAGTCGGCGAGGCGGTTGCCCGGACGCTCGGGCAGCAGCAGCGTCCGGTCGTCCAGGACGTGGACGAACCCGGGCGGATCGCCGCGCGGGCTGACGTCGCACGAGCCCGTCCGGCGCGGCCGTCGCGACGAGCACGAACGGGCGAGCGGTCGACGAACTGTCGCGTGAGCCCGTTCGAGCCGGTCGGCGACCTTGGCCCGGACGAGGTCGCTCGGCTCGCCCAGCAGCCGTCGGAGTTCGGATTCGTCCCGGATCGTGCTCATGGATGCGCGTGTTGTGTCAGTCATCGCGCACCGAGCGGTCGCAGAACATCACCTGAACGGGCATCAGAGCGCCTTCACGGCGGCGATCAGCTTGACGATCGAGTCCTTCGCGTTGCCGAACAGCATCGTCGTCTTCGGCTCGAGGAAGAGCTCGTTGTCGATGCCGGCGAAGCCCGGGGCCATCGAGCGCTTCATGACGATCACGCTCGCCGCCTTGTCGACGTCGAGGATCGGCATGCCGTAGATCGGGCTCGCCGGGTCGCTCCGCGCGGCGGGGTTGACGACGTCGTTCGCGCCGATCACGAGCGCGACGTCGGTCTGCGGGAACTCGGGGTTGATCTCGTCCATCTCCTTGAGCTGGTCGTACGGGACGTTGGCCTCGGCGAGCAGAACGTTCATGTGGCCCGGCATGCGGCCGGCGACGGGGTGGATCGCGTAGGCGACGTCGATGCCCTTCTCCTCGAGCAGCTCCGCGAGCTGGCGGACGTCGTGCTGGGCCTGCGCGACCGCGAGCCCGTAGCCGGGCACGACGATCACCTTGCGCGCGAAGGAGAGCTGCACGGCGACGTCCTCGGCGGTCGTCGCGCGGACGGTGCGACCGTCGTCGACGCGGGCGCCTCCCGTCGCCGGTCTGCACCTGGCCGAACGCGCCGAAGAGCACGTTGGCGACGGAGCGGTTCATCGCCTTCGCCATCAGCAGCGTCAGCAGCGTGCCCGACGCGCCGACGAGCATTCCGGCGACGATCAGCACCGTCGAGTCGAGGACGAAGCCCGTCGCCGACGCGGCGAGGCCGGTGAACGCGTTCAGCAGCGAGATCACGACCGGCATGTCGGCGCCGCCGATCGGCAGCACGAACATCACGCCGAAGACGAGCGCGAGCCCGATCAGCGCGATGAGCACCCACTGGTCGTCGACGCCGGCGACGAGCGCGACGCCGAGGGCGGCTGCGCCCAGCGAGGATGGCCGCGTTGACGATGTTCTGGCCGACGAACACGATCGGCCGTCCGGAGATCAGCTCCTGCAGCTTCGCGAACGCGATCGATCGAGCCCGAGAACGAGATCGAGCCGATCAGCGCGGAGAGGACGGTCGAGACGATCGCCTCCGAGGCGAGGTCACCGCTCCGACGACGTGGAACTCCGCGAGCGCGACGAGCGCCGCCGCGCCGCCGCCGACCCCGTTGAACAGGGCCACCATCTGCGGCATCGCGGTCATCTTCACCGTGCGTGCGCCGACGACCCCGACGACGGCGCCGATCGCGCCGCCCACGACGATCAGGCAGCCAGTTCGAGATCCCGTCGAGCGCGAGCGTCGTCGCGATCGCGACGATCATCCCGACGCCGCCGACCCAGTTCCCCTTCCGCGCGTGCTTCGGCGACGAGAGGAAGCGCAGCGCGAGGATGAAGCAGACGATCGAGACGAGGTAGAGGAGCCCGACGACGTCCGGGTCGGAGATCACCGCTTCGCGCTCCCGTCTCGTCGGGCGCCGCTTGAACATCTCGAGCATCCGGTCGGTGACGAACCAGCCGCCGACCACGTTCGCGGACGCCAGCACCATCGCGACGAAGCCGATCGTCTTCGTGAACGCGTCGTCGGCGAAGCCGAGGACGACGATCGCACCGACGATCGACGATGCCGTGGATGAAGTTCGTGCCCGACATGAGCGGCGTGTGCAGCATCGTCGGGACCTTCGAGATCACCTCGAAGCCGAGGAAGATCGCGAGCACCAGGATGGTCAGCTCGGTGACGAGGCCGATGTCGGTCACGTGGATTCTCCGCCGGCGTCGGTTGTCGGCCCCGACTGCCGCTCGGCCGTCACGCTCGCGGCGCCCGGCGCCGGTCCGGTGACGCAGGCTCCAGCGGTGATCTCGTCCTCGAAGTCGAGCTCGAGCGTCCCGCCCGGCGCCAGGTGCTCGAGGAGCGCGCTCGACGTTGCGCGCGTAGAGCCGGCTGGCGTCCGACGGCATCGAGCGAGGCGACGTTCGTCAGCCCGACGATGGTGACGCCGGTATGGGTGATCTCGCGCCCGGGCTCGGTGAGCTCGCAGTTCCCACCGCTCTCGGATGCCAGGTCGACGATCACCGAGCCGGGGCGCATCGACTCGACCGCCTCGGCAGGGATGAGCTTCGGGCGCCGGGCGCCCGGGCACCGCGGCGGTCGTGATCACCACGTCGAACCCCGACAGGCGCTCCTCGAGCGCCGCCTGCTGCGCCTGCCTGCTGCTCCGCGGTCAGCTCCTGCGCGTAGCCGCCCTCCGTCTCCTCGCCGCGGACGCCGAGGTCGAGGAAGCTCGCGCCGAGCGACTCGACCTGCTCGGCCACGGCCGGTCGCACGTCGAACGCCGAGACGACGGCCCCGAGCCGCCGCGCGGTCGCGATCGCCTGCAGGCCTGCGACGCCCGCGCCGAGCACCAGCACGCGGGCCGGCGCGATCGTTCCGGCTGCGGTCATCAGCATCGGGAAGAGCTTCGGGCTCCGGTCGGCCGCCAGCAGGACGGCCTTGTAGCCGGCGACGGTCGCCTGGGACGAGAGCGCGTCCATCGACTGCGCGCGCGTGATCCGTGGGATCGACTCCATGGCGAACGCAACGACCCCCCGCTCGCGCAGCCGCGCGATTCCCTCGGTGTCGGTCAGCGGCTCGAGGAAGCCGATCAGGACGATTCCCGGAGGGAGCCCGTCGATCTCCTCGCCGGTGGGCTTCCCGACGCGGACGATCGCGTCGGCGCCGTCGAGCAGCTGCCCGTGGTCGACGAGCGTGATCCCGGCGTTCGTGTACTGCTCGTCCGTGAACCCGGCGAGGACGCCGGCGCCCCGCTCGACGACGACGTCGAACCCCGAGGCGCGAAGCTTCGTCGCGGCGTCGGGGGTCAAGGCCACCCGGTGTTCGCCGGGCGTGGACTCCCGGGGCACGCACACTCGCATCTGCCCACAGAATCTACGGGAAGGGTTCCGGACGCGTGGGGGGAACCAGACATCCCGTGGTTCGACTCGCCGCCTATGCGACCGCCATGGAGGTCTGCGACCCCGCGCTCGGCGCGCACGCCGCTCGCGTGGCTGCGAACGCGGAGGCCGTCGCCGTCCGGCTGGGGTGGGACGGCGAACGCCTCGAGTCGCTCCGCCTCGGCGCGGCGCTCCACGACGTCGGGAAGGTCAACGTCCGCCCGGAGGTGCTCACCAAGCCCGGGTCGGCTCGACGAGCGGGAGCTCGCCGAGATCCGTGCGCATCCGGTCGAGGGCGTGTGGCTGATCGCCGGAGTGCCGTCCCTCCATGCCGGCGCTCCCGTACGTGCTCTTCCATCACGAGCGCTGGGACGGGCTCGGCTACCCGACCCGTCGCTCCGGCGCCTCGATCCCCCTCGAGGGCCGCATCCTCGCGGTCGCAGACGCGTTCGACGCGATGACGTCCGGTCGTCCGTATCGGCCGTCGCTCGGGCCGGACGCGGCTGCGGACGAGATCCGGCAGCTGTGCCGGCACCCAGTTCGACCCGGACGTGGCAGCCGCGTTCCTCGACGCGCTGGAGGCCGGCGAGATCCTCTGGGGCCCGGCAGCCGTCGCGGCGTAGGGCGAGGCTCGCCTCGCACTCGATAGGGCCGCGGGCAGGCGCGGCAACCCTCGCCCCTATAGCGCGGCCCAGACCTCGATCTTCGTGCGCGTGCGGCGGATCACCTCGTCGGTGAACGCCGTCGTGCCGTGGTGACCGCTCAGGTCGGCTGTTCGGATCCCCTCCGCGACCGCCTCGAGCGTCGCCTCGCGGATCGCCCGACCGGCCAGCTGGCACGCGTCGTCCTCGGTGTGGGCGAGCAGCGCTGCCGCGGCGAGGATCATCGCCATCGGATTCGCGACGTCCTTGCCCTCGAGTGCGGGTGCGGTGCCGTGGGCAGCCTCCGCCATGAGGGCGGTCGGGCGGTCGACCCCTCCGTCGCCGAACGCGACGAGCAGCGACTCCGAGCCGGCGATCGAGCCGAACAGCGGCAGCACGAGGTCGGAGAGGATGTCGCCGTCGCGGTTGAGCGCGGGGATCACCATCGGCGCGCCGCTCGACGAGATGAGGAGCGCGAAGGTCGCATCGATCAGCTGCGGCTCGTACGGCACGTCCGGATGTCGCTCCGCCGCTGCGTCCATCTCCTCCTTCAGCATCCCCTCGTAGACCGGGCTCACCGTGTACTTCGGCCCGCCGAACACCTTGGCCCCCATCCGCTCCGCCTGGCGGAACGAGAACTCCGCGACGGCCCGGCACACCCGCCGCTCGATGCGCTCCGTCCGGAACGCGACCTCGTCGTCGCCTTCGCCCTCGCGCCACTCCTTCGCCCCGTACGCGTCGCCGACGGCCATGCGAACGACGGAGATCGGGGAGTGGACGCCCCCGACGGGCAGCACGCCGGGGATCCGACGACCGGTGCGGACGATGACCCGGCCGCCGATGTCCTCGCGGAGGATCCGGTTCGGCGAGCCGACGTCGTCGCGACCCTCCGGCGTGATCGTCGCCGCCTTGAGGCCGAGCCCGTGCGTCGCGATCGCGCGCGCAGCCTCGTGCACGATGGCGTTGCCCGTGTCACGGCGCGTCGCGAGCGAAAGGTCGAAGCGGGGAAGCGCGAGCTCGATGCCGAGGACGTCCGGCTGTAGCACCCGGACGGCGGCCTCCAGCAGCTCCTGCCCCGTCTGGTCGCCCTCGAGAATGACGATCGTTCGCGGGTTCATTTGCCGGCGCAGTGTAGTCGGTTGAGCTGCTTCGCATCTCGACTGGAAATTGAGAGAAAGCCACGCGTATGATTGGGTGGAACTCGAGGTCATTCATCTAGTGGAAATCGCAGGAGCGATTTTCACATCGGGAGGGAATCGTGGCGCGAAAGACGGTGCTCGTTTGCGATAGCTGTGGTACGGAGGTAGAGGAGGGAAAGGGCGCAGTCATGCGCGTGACGTTCAACGACGCGCGACGCGGCGCAAAAGCCGCAGACCTATGCGACTCTTGCGCCGGAGGGATGCCTGGCGCGGCGGTCGCGCGGCGCGGGCGCAAGCCGAAGTCCCTCGCCTGACGGCGATTCTGTGCAACCGCAGGGCTCCGGCTCGAGCCGGAGCCCTGTTCGTTCTGACTGGTGCGGTTCCGTGGGCTGTTCGGTTCGCGCTCCGGCTTCAGCCGGAGCCCCCCTTCCGTCGTTCTCTTTCTCGCTCTGTGCGACTTTCGTATGCGGACCGGCGAGGACGTAAGCCGGAGCGGCAGAACCACCCGACTACCATGCGCCGGTGGGGCTCTCACTCGTCGTCGGTCCGGCGCATGCCGGGAAGGTCGAGCAGCTTCTCGACCGGTTCTTCGGCGCGATCGACCGGGATCCCTGGCTGATCGTCCCGAACCGCTCCGACGTCGAACGGGTGGAGCGGGAGCTGGTCGAAGGGTGCGGTGGTCTCCTGGCGGGGACCATCGGGACCTTCGACACGATCTTCGAGGCTCTCGCCTTCGGCGACGGTGGAGGCCGCCGGCTGCTAGGGGACGCCGAGCGGAGCCTGCTGCTGCGACGGCTGTCCGACGCCGGACCGGCAGAGGGCGCGCGTTTCGCGGGATACGCGGAGGCGGTCGGTCGCGCGCTCGCAGAGCTCGACGGGGGTCTCCTGGAGCCCGACGACCTGGACGAGCCATTGGCCTCGCTGGCCCGGGCGTACCGCTCGGAGCTCGACGGGCTCGACGCGTGGGACCGCGGGATGCTGCGGCGACGCGCCGTCGAGCGGCTGACCGGGGACCTGGACGCATGGGGCGACAACCCCGTCCTCGCGCATGGCTTCGAGGACCTCACCGGCGCCGAGTGGCGATTGCTCGAGGCGCTGTCTGCGCGCACCGACGTCCACGTCTCCCTCCCCTACGAGCCCGGGCGCGCGGTCTATGCCTCGCTCCGGAGAACCGTCGAAGACCTCTCGGCCCTTGCGGGCGGCGACGTCGTCGAGCTGCCGCCGCGCGCAGAGGAGTTCCTGCCGCCGGGGTTGGCGCACGTCGAGCGGAACCTGTTCGCCGACACCCCGGCTCGCGTGCTGCTCGACGGCTCGATCAGGTTCCTCGAGGGTGCGGGGACGCGCGGCACGCTCGAGCTCGTGGCGGAGGAGGCGCTGGCGCTCATCAGGGCCGGCGTCTCGGCGGAGGAGATCGCGGTCGTCTGCCCGTCGGTCGAGTCGGTCAGGCTCGCACTCGGGGCGGCGTTCGCCGGGCTGGGGGTCCCTGTCGCGTTCGAGGGCCGCGCCGCTCTTCGGTCGACGCCGTTCGGCCACGCGCTCCTCGCCCTGCTGCGTTTCGCGTGGCTCGACGGCGAGCGGCCGGAGCTGTACGCGCACCTTCGCTCGCCGTACTCGGGGCTCCAGCGCAAGGACGTCGACTGGATCGAAGGAAGGCTCCGAGGGCGGGGCATCCTCCGCGGCGACCGCGCGGCCGAGGTCACCGTTCAGCTTCGCGACGGGCGGACACTGCCGCCGCTCGATCTCGCCCTGGACGAGGTGTCTCCCGTCGCCGCTGTCCGAGCGCTGGCGGACGCGATGCTGCGCTGCGCGCACGGCACGTCGGCTCCGCCGCTCGGACCTCGGGCGCAGTCGGACCTCCGGGCGCACGACGCGGTTGTACGGGGGCTCGACGAGCTCGAGACGATCGAAGGATTTCGGCACGAGATCGGCCGCGCGGACGTGCTCGCGACGCTCGAGCGTGCGACCGTCCGCGGTGACGGCACGGGCGCACCCGGAAGGGTCGCCGTGCTCGACCTGATGCGCGCCCGGACACGGCGCTTCGACACCGTGTTCGTTCTCGGGCTGGAGCAGGGATCGCTGCCGCGGCGTCCCCGCGTCGAGCCGTTCCTCGACGAGGACGCCCGCCGAGTGCTCGACGAAGGCCGGGGTGCGCGGCTGGTTCGACCCGATGCCGCTAGCCGTGACCGGTTCCTGTTCGCCACCGCCTGCTCGAGGCCTCGACGCAGGCTCGTGCTGGTTCGCCAGGCCGTGGGGGACGAGGGGTCTCCGCGGGAGCCGAGCCCTTTTTGGGAGTCCGTGCGAGAGCTCTTCGACGAGGACGACGTCCGCCGCCACACCACGCGCCGCCCTCTGTCTGCACTCACCTCGGAGCTCGAGGCCGCGCCGACCGAGCGGGAGCGGCTGCGTGCCCTCGCCGGCTTGTCGGCGCCGAGCGCCGGGCGAGGCGGCCGCTCTCGCCCGCGAGAACGGCTGGGACCGGCGGCTCTCCCGCGCCACCCGTGCGTTCGACCGGCAGACGCGCGTGAGCCACGAGCGCGCGGTTCGCCTGCTCGGCAGGGAGTCGTACTCGGTGTCCGAGCTCGAGCGGATGGCGTCCTGCTCGTCGGCGTGGTTCGTCGAGCGCTACCTGCGCCCGGCCACGATCGACAAGCAGATCGACCGCATGCTGCGTGGCTCGATCCTGCATGCCGCCCTCCAGCGCTTCTACCAGCAGCTTCCGAGCGCGATCCCGGGCGCCGACCGCGTCACGGAGGAGAACGTGGAGCCGGCCGTCGTTCTGATGCGCACGTGCGTCGTCGACGCCGTCGAGACGGGGCTCCGCATCGACGCGGGCGACCTCGACCGGCGTGAGCTGGAGCAGGGTCTCCAGCGCGACCTCGAGCAGCTCGTGAGAGACGAGTCGACGTCCAACTCGCCGTTCGTTCCGCGCCACCTCGAGGTCTCGTTCCGGGCGTTCGAGCTGGAGCCGGGCGTCGTCGTCAGCGGCAAGATCGACCGGGTCGACGGCGACCGCATGGGCGCGCGCGGGATCGTCGTCGACTACAAGTCCGGCGCCGCGTCGTCGGCCTCCGAGATCCGCGAGCGCGACCTCCTCCAGCTGCCGCTGTACATGCTCGTCCTGCGCCAACAGCTGGGGCTCGAGCCGGTCGGCGGCGTGTACGTGCCGGTCGGCGGCGGTCGCCGGCCACGTGGGATGCTGCGCTCCGGGCCCGACGGCATCCCCGGGTTCAGCGCGCGCGACTACCTCGAGCCCGACGAGTTCGACCAGGCGGTCGACGCGGCGAGGGCCACGGCGGTAGGGCTCGTCGAGCGGATCCGTGGCGGCGACGTGCGTCACGACCCCAAGGGCGGTGAGTGCCCTCACTGGTGCGATCTCTGGCGCATGTGCAGGAAGGACCGTCCGTGAGGGCGCTCCCCAACGACCAGCAGCGAGCCGCGATCGAGGCGACGGGCAGTGTCTTCGTGGCCGCCGGCGCGGGCACCGGCAAGACGGCGGTGCTCGTCGAGCGCTTCGTCCGCGCGGTGGTCGACGAGGGGTTCGACGTCGGCTCGCTCCTCGTCATCACGTACACGGAGCGGGCCGCGGGCGAGCTCAGGGGCAGGATCAGGTCCCGGCTGATCGAGCGCGGGCGATCCGACCTCGCGCTCGAGCTGGACGGGGCATGGGTGTCGACCATTCACGGGTTCTGCCGCCGCTTGCTGGGCACGTACCCGCTCGCAGCGGGAGTCGACCCGTCGTTCCGCGTGCTCGACGAGCCCCAGGCGCTCGTGCTCCAGGCGGAGGCGTTCAGGACGGCGCTCGAGCGCTTCTGCGCGGCCGACGAGCCCGACCGCTGGCAGCTCCTGGCGACCTACGGCGCGGTGGGTCTCCGTCAGATGCTCGTCGAGGTCTACGCGACGCTGCGCTCGGCGGGCCGCGAGCTCGTGCTCGAGCCTGGGCTGCGTGCGCCGCTCGCCGAGCGTCTCGAAGCCCTTCGGCAGGCCTCCCGGCCGCTCCTCGACGACCCGGGGGCGACCGAGGCGCAGCGAGGGGCCGCATCCGCTGCGCTCGAAGTCCTCGATGCGTCCGCCCTGCCCGAGCGCCTTCTCGTTCTCTCGGAGATGAGGGCGCGCGGGCCTCGCGCGGCCGGGTTCGCGGAGGCGCGCGACGCGGTGGTGGCGGCCGCGCTCGAGGACCTCGCCGCACGCGACCGCGAGCTCCTCCAGGAGCTCCTGACGACATTCGGCGGTGCCTATGCGGAGTCGAAGGAGCGCGAGTCCGCGCTCGACTTCGAGGATCTCCAGCTGCGGGCGCGCGACCTGCTACGCGACGACACGGCGATCCGGGCGCGCGAGCGGCAGCGCTTCCGCTCGGTCATGGTGGACGAGTTCCAGGACACGAATCGCCTTCAGACCGAGCTGCTCGACCTGCTCTGCGCGGGGGCGGACGGCGACCTCTTCGTCGTCGGCGACGAGTTCCAGTCGATCTACGGGTTCCGCCACGCCGACGTCGCCGTGTTCCGCGAGCGGCGGACGGCGGCGCCGACGGTGCTGCCTCTGACGCGAAATCACCGTTCGCGCCCGGAGGTGCTGGATGCGGTGAACGAGCTGTTCGGCGCGGAGTTCGGAGACGAGTTCCAGCGGCTCGAGCCCGCGGACGACACCGCGCCGACCGCGCTCAGGAACGCCTTCGAGCTGCTCGTGACGGACAAGGCGGCCGCGGCGGAGACCGGCGTGCACTGGCGCCGCTCCGAGGCCCGCCACGTCGCGCGACGGGTCCGCGAGCTCGTCGACGCCGGTGACGCAGCGCCGGGCGAGATCGTGCTCCTCTTCGCGGCGGGGACCGACGCGGAGTGGTTCGAGGAGGAGCTGCGTGCGGTCGGCCTGCCGACGTACCGGGCAGCCGGGCGCAACTACTTCGGGCAGCAGCAGGTCGTCGATCTCCTCGCCTACCTGAGGCTGCTCCAGAACCGCTACGACGACGAGGCGCTGCTCACGGTGCTCGCGTCGCCCTTCGTCGGCATCTCGAACGACGCGCTCGTGCTGATTCGGGCCGAGGCCCAGCGCCAGCCCATCTTCCGTGGCCTCGAGCGGGCGCTACCGGGTGACCTGTCGGACGTCGACAGGCGCCTGCTCCTGGCGTTCAAGCAACGCTACGAACGGCTCCTGTACCTCGCGTCCCATGTCTCCCTCGAGCTCCTGTGCGAGCGGGTGCTCGCCGAGCACGACTACGACCTCGCGGTCCTCGCGCGCCCCGACGGGCGGCGCCGCTACGCCAACCTCCGCAAGCTGGCGCGCCTCGCCCGGTCGTACGAGGAGCTCCGCGGCGCCGACCTGGAGGGCTTCGTCCGATTCGTGGAGGGGCAGGAGGCAGTCGGCGCGAAGGAGTCGGACGCGGTCTCCGAGGAGGAGGGCGCCGACGCCGTCCGCCTGCTCACGATCCACGCCGCCAAGGGCCTCGAGTTCAAGGTCGTGGTGGTCGCCGACGCTGGACGCAGCCGTCCGCCCGTCTCCGACATCCTCGCGCTCTCGGATGGGCGATTCGGGTTCAAGGTCGCCCATCCCGCCACCGGCACCCGCGTGAGCACCGAGTCCTACCGGGACGTGAAGGAGCAACGCGACCGGGCGGAGCAGGCGGAGCGCCTGCGGCTGTACTACGTCGCGATGACCCGCGCGATGGAGCGCCTGATCGTGTCGGGTTCGATCGGCGCAGCCGGCGAGAGGAGCGAGGAGACGCCGATCGGATGGGTTCTGAACCGACTCGAGCTCGAGGACGAGACGCTGCGCCCCGCCGCACAGGGCCCCGTCGAGGTCGAGCGTGGCGCCGCCACGGTCCTGCTGCGGCTCGACGGGGGTCAGTCGGATCCCGTGCCCGTCACCGTGCCGGAGCCGGACGCCGCACCCGTTCCCGAGAGCGGGCAGCTTGCGCTGTTCGAAGGCTCGGGAGAGGCGCTTCCCCCGCCGGCGCCGCGGCTGCGCGAGCTGACGGTCGTGCCCGAGCCGCCGCTCCACCGCGTGTCGCGACTCTCTTACAGCGCTCTGTCGCTGTTCGAGCGCTGCTCCTACCGCTACTACGCCGAGCGTGTCGCGGGCATGCGTCCGGTGCCGTGGGGGCCCGCCGAGGGGGCCAGCGGCGGGTTGCATCCGACCGAGATCGGCGATGCCGTCCATCGGCTGCTCGAACGGGTCGATCTCGGCGCCCCGGCCCCCCCGGAGGGCCTCGTGGATCTCGTTCGGGCCTGGCATCCGATGGTGACGGACGCCGACCTCGAGCGCGTCGCCGGACACGTGAATGCGTACTGCAGCTCGTCGCTCGCCCGCCGCGTCGCGGGTCTCGACGGCGTGCGGGTGGAGCGTCCGTTCGCGTTCACGATCGATGGTGTCCTGCTCAACGGCCGGCTCGACGTGCTGTGGCGCTCGGGCTCCGACGCGCTCGTCCTCGACTACAAGACGAACGGTCTCGAGGGCCGTGAGCCCGCCGCGATCGTCGCGGCGGAGTACCGGGCGCAGATGATCGTCTACGCCCTCGCGTGCTTTCGGGCGGGCTTCGACGACGTCGAGGTCGTCTACCAGTTCCTCGAGGCTCCCGAGGAGGTGGCCTCGTCCAGGTTCTCGCGCGCCGACGTCGATGCGCTCGAGCACGAGCTGGGGTCGGCGATCGCGCGGATCCGCGAGGGGGACTTCCGGCCGACACCGAGCGCTCTCGCCTGCTCCGGCTGCCCGGCTCTGGATCGGGTCTGTGCCGGGCCGCGCCTCGGCAGCGCGCCGGACGGCGCGTCGGCGCCGGAGCTGACCGCCGCGGGATAGCGTCGAACGATGCGGGTCGCTGCTCTCTACGACGTGCACGGGATCCTGCCGGCGCTCGAGGCCGTGCTCGCCGACCCGCGGTGTAGGGCCGCCGGCGTGATCGTGTGCGGTGGCGACCTCGTCGCCGGCCCGCTTCCGGCCGAGTCCCTCGAGCTGCTCGAAGCGGACAGGCGGGTGCGCTTCCTGCAGGGCAACGGCGATCGCGAGACCGTCGCTCCGCCGGCGGACGGCCCACTCGCCGAGGTCGGGGAGTGGGCCGCCGCGCGGCTCGGCGCCGAGCGGATCGACCGCATCGCACGGTGGCCGGCGACGGTCGAGCTCGAGGTCTCCGGTCTCGGCAACGTGCTCTTCTGTCACGCGACACCGAGCTCCGACACCGACATCCTGACTGCCGTGACGCCCGACGAGGACGTCGCCACCGCGCTTACCGGCGTACCCGCGGACGTCGTCGTCTGCGGGCACACACACGTGCAGTACGACCGACGGGTCGGCAATACGCGCCTGGTGAACGCCGGCAGCGTGGGGATGCCGTACGAGGGGTCACCCGACGCCCGCTGGGCGATCCTCGACGACGGCGCGATCTCCCTCGTGTCGACTCCGTACGATGCCGGCGCCGCCCTCGTGGCCCTGACGGCTGCGGGCTTCCCGATGCTGGACGACTGGTACGGCGGCGTGGCGCGCGGTGAGATCACCGCCGAAGAGGCGACGGCGATCTTCGAGGGCCGGCGTCGTGGCGCGTAGCTATGTTCGCGAGGCACGGCGGAGGGGGCTCGGGACAAGGCGGGAGCGCATCGGGCCGATCATCGAGCGCCTGGCAGCCGAACACGCCGATGCGACGATCGCCCTCCGGTTCGAGAGCGAGGTCGAGCTGCTCGTCTCGGTGATGCTCTCGGCGCAGACGACCGACGTGAACGTGAATCGCGTCACCGAGCGCCTCTTCCGCAAGTACCGGAGGCCCGAGGACTATCTGGCCGTGCCGGTCGAGGAGCTGGAGCAGGACGTCTACGCGACCGGCTTCTATCGGCAGAAGACGAAGGCGATCCGCGGCACGATGCGCGTCCTGCTCGAGGAGTTCGACGGAGAGGTGCCGCGCCGGCTCGACGAGCTGCTGCGCCTTCCGGGGGTCGCCCGGAAGACCGCGAACGTCGTCGCCGCAGAGCTGGGCCACGCCCAGGGCATCGTCGTGGACACACACGTCCGCCGCCTCTCTCAGCGTCTCGGGCTGACGCGGAACGACGACCCCGTGAAGATCGAGCGCGATCTCCAGGGGGTCGTGCCGCACGCCGACTGGGCGCGGTTCCCCCATCTCATGATCTGGCACGGCCGCCGCGTCTGCGACGCCCGGCACCCACTGTGCGAGGAGTGCGTGCTCGTCGACCTGTGTCCGGCAGCGCAGCTGCCCGTCCGTGTAGCGGACCGGGGGAGGGGGGCGGGGGAAACCGGGAGGTTCCCCCCGCGGTAGGTGGTGTCTGCCCGTCTGCGCAGCGGGCCGTCGGAGCCTGCCCTGGAGAGCTCGGATCATCGGCTCGAGCGCGTGCGGTCGAGGAGCACCGGACGCGAGGCATCGTCGTTGACGACGACCACGTCGGCGGCGTCCTCCGGCCGGCAACGGGAGAAGTAGAGCCGCTGCCCCGGGATGTATCGGGCTCGGTAGCGCCGCTCGACCTCGGCGCGTGAGCCGAAGAGCGCCGCGTCGCGCTCGAGGGCGCGCCGCAGCGTCTCGTCGAACCCGGCCGACACGAAGACCCGGAGGTCCCACGACGCGTAGAGCTCGCGCCGCAGGAGGAAGACGCCGTCGACGACGAGCACGGCGTTCGGCGAGGCCACCTCGACGGCCCGGTCGAGCGGCTCGTCTCTGCGAAGGTCGAAGATCGCTCGCACGTGGCGACGGTCGCCCCCGGGCCCGAGCGGATCCAGGAGGACGTCTCGAAGCGCCGCGACGTCGAAGCAGTCCTCGAAATACCCTCGGGTAGAGTCCGCACCACGCCGTAACGCTCGGCGCGCGGCCGGTGGAACCCGTCGACCGAAGTGCGGATCACCTGGCGCCCGCGCCCCCGGAGCTCCCGCTCGAGCTCGTCCGCGAGCGTCGACTTGCCCGCCGCGTCCGGCCCGTCGATCGCCACTCGCGTTGGATGGCTCCGCTCGATCGCGGCGATCGACCCTGCGAGCCGGGCGACCATCTCTCCGCGCGACATCTCCATGAGGGATCCGTCCGCGCCTGCCCGGGGGTCGGCTCGGGCCTCTAGAGGCCGAAGCGCTCTGCTCCTACGGTCGGACCCAGCGCTGGACGACGAGTCCCGAGCCCGCCGCCTGCTCCGAGAGGAGCGCGTAGCGCGGCGGCGAGACGACCTGCCGCGCGGCAGCGACGGCGACGTCCGGATTCCCGGCGACGACCACCGTGACCGCCTCGCCGCGGCCGACGAGGCTCGTTTGGACATCGGGCGCGTAATACCCCAGGGCGGCGCGGGCGCGCTCCGGGATGACCACGACCGTGTCACGCGGTGTGGTCTTTGCCCGGGTCACACGGGCCGCCGCTCGCCAGTCCTGTCGCGGATTCTCGGCGGCAGCCGTAGCGATCGCGGCGACCGCGACGACGCCGACCGCCGCCGCGCTCGCGAGCCGGAGCCCGCGGTCGGCGATCGAGACGAGGCCGACGCCTGCGGCGAGAGCGACACCCCCTGCAGCCACGGTCAGCGCGGTACGCGGGAAGACGGGCAGGCCGATGCCTGCGACCAGCACCCCCACGAGCGGCAGGAGCGCCAGGCCTCCGACGAGGACGGGCTTCCAGCGCCCCCCGTCGCCGGACGAGCGTCGGTAGAGCGTGATCACGCCCCAGACGGCGAGTGCAGCGACGATCGGGCTCCACCCGAGCGCCCGGCCGACGCCGACACCGATGTCACGGAGCTCGAGAGGGCCCGCGCCGTCTGCCGTGTCGGCCCGATCGAGCACCGCGGCCGTAAGGAAGAACGCGGATTCGAGCGTCGCGACGGCGACAGCGGGCACGGCGAGGCGGAGCTCTACCTCTCTGCGGGCCGCCACGAGGGCGAGGATCTGTGCCGCGAGGGCACTCGCCGCGATCGGGTGCGTCAGCGGCAGCAGGGCCGCGCTGACGGCATAGACCGCCCACCAGAGCGCGTTCCCGCGCTCAACCGCCCGCGCGAACAGCGCGCTCGAGAGAAGCATCGCTGCGAGTGCGAGCGCAAGGGGAGCGACCGTCCGCGAGAGCAGGACGACACCGAGCGACGAGGCGAGCACGATCGATGCGGCTGCCCCCGCATGGCGACCCGCGAGGCGGCGGCCGAGCCGGTAGGCGGCGACGGCGGCGACGACCGCGGCGACCACCGAGGGAAGCCGCACCCAGAGCTCGGCGTCGTTCCACGCCGCGACCGGGCGGAGAAGGGTGAGGTAGCCGGCACGAGCCGGGTCGTCGGACAGCGCCCGCTCGACGACGTCGGAAAACGTTCCGTGCGCCGCGGCCACGGTGGTCGCCTCGTCGACGTCGAGCGACCGCCGACCGAGCGCGACGATGCCCAGCAGGAGCGCCAGACCAGGGCCGAGATACGGCAGCACGCGGTCGAGAGCGGCCATCGCCCGCACTTCCACGGCGATCGGCTCGCCCGCCGGCGCACGGGTGTGGGCGGGAGCGCTCACCCGTGTCGAGCGTACCCGTAGGGTCGGCCGGCGCTAGAGGCTTGATGCGAAATTCGTCCGCGGTCGTGGATGCCGCCTCAGGCACGGCATGGCTTGGCCCGAGACGGCCCCCGGGGCGCCCCCTTTCGCATCAAGCTTCTAGATCCAGCGCCGCCAGCGGAACAGCACGAGCTGGACGACCGTCGTCGCCAGGATCAGTCCGACCGAGACCCCGATGCTCCAGTACACGTCGCGAAACGCCTCTGCGAAGTTCTGACCGAAGAAGCCGACGATGAAGCTCGGCACGAGGACCAGGGAGGCGATCACGGTGAGCTTCTTCGCGACCTCGTTCTGCTGCTCTGCGATCTTCGCCTGGTAGTAGTCGCGCACGCCGCCGAGCAGGTCGCGGGCGACGTCGAGCTCCTCGGTCGCGCGGACGAGCGTCTCGTACGTGTCGACGAATCGTGCTTCGACCTCCTGCGGGAAGAGCTCCGAGCGGCCGACGTCGACGCGGCCGTCGACGACCCGGCGGGCGATCCCGCGCGTCGCGCTTGAGGCCCGCCTCGCGTGGAGCAGTTCGTTGCGGAGCGCGGCAATCCGCCGGCGGATGTCCGCTCCGGAGAGCTGCTCGATGTCGTCCTCGAGGTCGTCGATCGCCTCGTACAGGCCGTCGAGGACCTCGAGGAAGGCGTCGGCCGCCCCGTCCACGACCCCCTGGAAGACAGCGCCCGGCGAGGCATCCGCGTCGATGAGGGCCGCGACGCCGTCGACGGGCGCGAGGGCGCCGCGGGGTCCCGTCTTCCGCACCGTCACGATCGCTGTCGGCGTTGCGACGACGTCGAGCTCGAGGTACTCGACGCGACCCTCCCCCTGCCGCGTCTGGGGGTGCGAGAGGACTGCGAGCACGTAGCTCCCGTGGCCCTCGAGCAGCGGTCGCACGCTGCGCCCGTCGCCGGGCACCTCGGCGAGCATCTCGACCGCGTCGGGGTCGAGCGGCACCGCCACCGCGTGGAGGACGTCCTCCCGCGTCGGGTCGACGAGGTCGATCCACTGCGAGGCCACGGCGCCCGAGGCTAGCGCCGGGGTCGGTCGTCGCCGGTCGTCGCGCTCGTCAGGAGGCGGCGGCCGCTGCCAGGGCGGCGTGGCGCTGCTCGCTGAGCCAGCGCTCGGCGTCGAGCGCCGCCGCGCACCCGGAGCCGGCTGCGGTGACTGCCTGGCGGTACACGTGATCCTGGACGTCGCCGGCCGCGAACACGCCCGGAATGTTCGTCTCCGTCGACTTCCCCCGGGTCAGGAGGTACCCGGTGTCGGGCTCGTGGTCTAGCTGGTCGAGGAAGAGCGCGGTGTTCGGATCGTGACCGATGGCGACGAATATGCCGTCGGCGTCGAGAACGGTCTCCTCCCCCGTGACGGTGTCGACGAGCCGCACGCCCGACACCTTGCCGTCCCCGAGCACCTCTTCGACGATCTTGTTGAGCAGGAATTCGATCTTCTCGTTCGAGTGGGCCCGGTCGACCATGATCGGCGAGGCGCGGAACTGCTCGCGGCGGTGCACGACGACCACCCTGCTCGCGAACCTCGATATGAAGAGCGCCTCCTCCATCGCAGAGTCGCCGCCGCCTACGACGACGACCACCTTGTCGCGGAAGAAGGCCGCGTCGCAGGTCGCGCAATATGAGACACCGCGTCCCTGCAGGACCTGCTCCGACGAGAGGCCGAGCTGGCGGGCGCTCGCACCCGTCGCGACGATCACCGAATCTGCCCGGTACTCGTCGTCCCCGACCCAAACGCGGAATGGACGCTGCGATAAGTCGACCCGGGTGACGTCGTCGGTGACGAACGTCGTTCCGAACCGCTCCGCCTGGCGGCGGAAGTCCTGCATCATCGCCGGCCCCATGACGCCGTCGGCATAGCCGGGGTAGTTCTCGACATCGGAGGTGATCATCAGCTGTCCGCCCCAGTTGAATCCCTCGATCACGAGCGGCTCGAGGTTCGCGCGCGCCGCGTAGAGCGCAGCGGTGTAGCCGGCGGGTCCGCCGCCGATCACGATCACGTTCCGGACGTCACTCACGATCCAACAGTGCTCCTCGACTCGTGTAAGCCCTAAGTCTAGAAACGAATCCAGCGCCTCGGCTGTTCCAAGCCCCCATCCTCAGGCGGCGTGCGCGTCGCGCGGTAGCTCGACGACCGCCGCCTCGTCTCCCTCAGCCGCGACAGACCGTGCCTGACGCTCGATCTGCGCGGGCGACTCGAGCGACCCCGCGACACCGTGCTCCTCGAGGCGACGCGCCTGGACGAGCACGCGGGACTCGAATGACCCGACCGCCTCGTTGTACGAGCCCACCGCGCCGTCGAGCGACCGCCCGAGCTTGGCGAGGTGGCCGGCGAACGTCCCGAGCCGCTTGTGAAGCTCTCCGCCGAGTTCGTGCACGGCCTGCGCACTCTGTGCCACGGTCTCCTGTTGCCACACGGCCGCGACGGTTCGCAGGAGCGTCATCAGCGTGCTCGGCGACGCGAGCACGACGCCCTGGGCCCACGCGTCCTCGCCGAGACTCCGGTCGTGCTCGTGGGCCACGCGGAGCAGCGTCTCGTCCGGGACGAACATCACGACGAAGTCGGGCGTCGGGGAGAACTGGCGCCAGTAGCTCTTCGCAGCGAGCTTGGTCGCGTGATCACGCACCTGGCGCGCATGGGCGGCGAGCCGGGCCGACCGCTCCTCCTCGTCCGTCGTCTCGAACGCCTCGAGGTAGGCGGCGAGCGGCACTTTCGCATCCACGACCACCTGCTTGCCGCCCGGGATGCGCACGACGAGGTCGGGCCGCAGGAGGTCGCCCTCGGTGTCCCTCGTCGAGACCTGGGCGACGAAGTCGCAGTGCTCCAGCATTCCCGCGAGCTCTACGACGTTCCGGAGCTGCGCCTCGCCCCACCGGCCGCGCACCGACGGCGAGCGCAGCGCGTTCGCGAGGCTCCCCGTCCGCTCGCTGAGGACGGTGACCTGCTGGCGCAGCGCGCCGTAGGCCTGCTCGCGCGCGCGATCGAGCTCCTGCACGCGGAGACCCACGTCCTGAAGCGACTGCCGGAGCGGCGCGACGGTCGTCTCCAGCTGGCCGCGTGCCGCGTCGAGATACCGGGCGCCGCTGTCCCGGAATGCCTCGGAGGACGCGGTCCGCACGGCCTCGGCCAGGCTCGTGTCGAACGAGCGCTCGGCCGCCTCGAGCCGCGCGTTCGCACCTGCTAGGTCGCGCTCCAGATCGAGCAGGCGCTCGCCCTGCGTGCGGCGCTCGGCGAGCGCGGGACGCAGGAGGAACAGGACGCCGCCGGCGCCGACGAGGAGACCGGTGAGGAGTGCCACGATCGTCACGAGGGCACGGGACCGTAGCGCCCGGGCCGGACGGACCTCCGTGAGGCCACAGCTATCCTTCTCGGCCCATGCCGCCCAAGCCGCGACCGCACGGGAAGCCCAAGCCGCCTCCCCAGGGCGCCGACCGTAACAGGCTGCTGATGCTCGGCGTCGGCGGCCTCGCTGCCCTCGCCGCGGTCGCAGCGGCGCTCGCGTTCACGCTCGGGGGCGGAGGGGGATCGTCGGATGCCCGCGCTTCGCTCGAGGCCGCCGGGTGCACGTTGAGCGCCACGCCGGCGCTTCCCGGGAACCACACCGTCACGAGCCCGACGGGGACGTCCAAGCAATGGAACACGATCCCCCCGACCAGCGGTCCGCACTACGCGGTCCCTGTCGTGTACGGATCGTACGACGAGCCGGTCAACGAGGCGCAGCTCGTCCACAATCTCGAGCACGGGGCGATCGCCGTGCAGTACGGGAAGGACGTGCCGGCCGCGACCGTTCGACAGCTGAAGTCGTTCGCCCAGGCGCACTCCCGCGGAACCGTGCTCGCCCCGTATCCGGCGCTCGGCGACAAGATCGCACTCGGCGCCTGGGTGACCGATAGTCCGTCGCAGCCGAGCAAGGGCACGGCCTATCTCGCGAAGTGCGCGGCCTTCGACGCCGCCGCCTTCTCGGCGTTCTTCGACGCGTACCAGTTCCAGGGCCCCGAGCGCTTCCCGGCCGACACGATGCTGCCCGGCCGAAGCTAGCGCGGTATACCTCGCGCCAACGAACCACGCGCCGGGGTGGCGGAACTGGTCAGACGCGGCCGGCTTAAAACCGGCTGTCCTTCGGGACATCTGGGTTCGACTCCCAGCCCCGGCACCTGGCGGGGGACGTGCCCCCTGCGGGGCCTGTCCCCCGGTTACACTCACCGCTCGATGGCGAGCACCGAGAACGTCCCGTCGTTCGCCCACCTCGAGTACGACACGCCGCTCTACCGCACCGCGATCGCCCAGTTCGACCAGGCCGTGCCGTACGCGGACGTCGACCCCGGCGTCGCCGAGCGCCTGCGGCATCCGGAGCGGTCGGTCATCGTCTCCTGCCCGGTCGGGCTGGACGACGGCACGCGCGTCGTCTTCCCCGGTTACCGCGTCCAGCACTCGAGCGTCATGGGGCCGACGAAGGGCGGCATCCGGTACGACCCGGAGGTCTCCCTTGGCGAGTGCGCAGCCCTTGCCGTGTGGATGACGTGGAAATGCGCTCTCCTGCGGTTGCCCTACGGTGGCGCGAAGGGCGGCGTCCGCTGCAACCCGCGCGCCCTGTCGCACACCGAGATCGAGCGCGTCACACGTCGCTTCACTTCGGAGCTCCTGCCGTTCATCGGGCCCCAGGAGGACATTCCTGCCCCCGACATGGCGACCAACGAGCAGACCATGGCGTGGATGATGGACACCTACTCGATGCAGCGCGGCCACGCGGTGCCGGAGATCGTGACGGGCAAGCCGATCTCGATCGGCGGCTCGGTCTTCCGCCACGAGGCGACCGGCGCCGGCGTGGTGATGGTCGTCGCCCGGGCGTGCGAGCGGCTCGGTTGGAGGCTCTCCGAGCAGCGCTGTGTCGTCCAGGGATTCGGCAACGTGGGCGGGATCGCGGCGCAGGAGCTCGTCGACCGCGGAGCCACGGTCCTCGGCGTGTCGGACGTCTCGGGGGGCGTCCACGATCCGGAGGGCCTCGACATCCCGACGATGAGCGCGCACGCACGCGAGCACGGTTCGTTGGAGGGGTGGGAGACGGGCACGCGGATCACGAACGAAGAGCTGCTCGAACTCGACTGCGACATCCTCGTCCTCGCCGCGCGCGAGAACCAGGTCCAAGGCGACAACGCTGCGCGGCTTCGCTGCCGCCTCGTCGCCGAGGGGGCGAACGGACCGACCTCCCTCGAGGGCGACGCGATCCTGCGCGACCGCGGGATCCCGATCCTCCCGGACATCCTCACGAACGCCGGCGGCGTCACCGTCTCCTACTTCGAATGGGTTCAGGACCTCGGGCGCCTCTTCTGGGGGCGCGACGAGATCCGCGCAAAGCTCGCGGAGAAGCTCAACGACGCGTTCGATCGCGTGTGGGAGATCTCCCACGAGCGCGACGTCTCGATGAGGACGGCCGCGCTCGTCGCCGGGATCCGGGACGTCTCGTCCGCGCTCGAGGCCCGCGGGCTCTATCCGTGACCGACGAGCACACCACGCGCGTTCGGGACGCGATGATCGCCGAGCCCCGTTCGCTCCCCGGCACGGCGACGACGCGGGAGGCCGGTGAGGTGCTGACGCCTGCCGAGGTGCGTGCCGTCTACGTCGTGGGGGACGAGGGCGCGCTCGTCGGTGTCGTCACCCGAAAGACGCTCGTGGCGAAGGTCGTCGCCCGCGGCCTCGACCCGAACTCGGTGCACGTGGGGGAGATCGCCGAGAAGCCGTACTACACGATCGACGCCGACACGCCGCTCGACGAGGCGTTCCGCTTCCTCGAGGAGGAGGACGCGGAGCGGGTCCCGGTCGTCCACGACGGCAGGCTCGTCGGCGTCGTCTCCCGGGCGGTGCTCCAGCGGCGTCTCGCCGAGGACGAGGAGCCTGCGGAGCCCGAGCTCGACCCCTGAGCGATCCGCGCAAGCCCGGACGACGTCTGGGCGACGGGAGAGCACGCCCACCGGGGCGGATGATGGAGCGCCGCTCCGTGGCCTCGGAGGCGGCATTCGCGCGACGACGACGGTCAGGTCGCTACCACCGTCTTGGTCCCATCCCCAGCCCCCACCCACCCACGGGGACACGGACGCTACCCGCCGAGGTGTGCCGTGGCCGTGCCAAATGCGTGCCGAATGCGTGCCGATCGCAGCACAGGCGGCTGCCGCTCAGCGGGCCCGCACCCTTATCCCTTCGAGGACGTCTGCGAGGCTCGTCGCGCGGAGGGTGTCCGTGAACCGCTCCTGCGCCTTGGCGAGGACCGCGTGGAACGGACAGGCGCCCTCCCAGCTGCAGACGCCCTCGTGCAGGACGCAGCGCTCCGGGCGGCCCTCGCCGTCGATCGCGAGCACGACGTCGTATACCGAGACGTCGCGGGCGGGTCGGGCGAGCCTGTAGCCGCCACGCGGCCCGGCCTGGGCGGCGAGGACGTCGGCGCGGACGAGGGCAGCGAGCGGCTGGGCGAGCACCGACAGGGGCGCGCCGGTCACGGTCGACAGCTCCCGGCGCGAGACGAGCCGGCCGTCGGGCGCGCGGGCGACCTCGAGCACGGCGCGCAAACCGTAGTCGGCCGTTCGGGAAAACCGCAGGCGCATCAGTAGGTACTCCGCTCAACGTTTATTCGAAAAGTGTACTATCCTCGGCGGCAGTGAGCGAGCGACCGGGAACGAAGAACGTCCGCTCGAGGCACGACCTCGCTGCACTGCCCGTCTCCGCCGCGGTCACCGCGCGCGGCAAGGAGCTGTCCGCGACCGACACGGTCGCAGACGCACGCAGGCTGTTCGCTCACCACTCCGTTCAGGTCCTACCCGTCCTCGACGGGAAGGCCTACCTCGGTGTCGTGAGGCGGGACGCGATCGGCGACGATCTCCCCCCCGAGACCCCCGTCGTCGCCGTCGCGTCCCGCAGCCTGCCCACCGCTCTCGCCGGGACGCGCGCGGCGGAAGCCCTCGCCGAGCTCGACCGCACCGGCGCGACGCGCCTGGTCGTCCTCGACGGCGACGGCGCGTACCGCGGGCTCGTCTGCCTGCGCAGCGACCGCGAGCGCGTGTGCGTCGACGCCGAGTGCCATGACGACCTCGACACCGCGACCGACGAAAGGACGACCTCCATCTCAGCCGACACCCAGGTCGCCACGCTCGTCCTCGAGGACCCAAGCCGGGCCCGCGTCTTCGAGCGCTTCGGCATCGACTACTGCTGTGGAGGGAAGACCCCGCTCGATACCGCCTGCGTCGATCGAGGCCTCGACGTCGACGCCGTGATCGCGGCGTTGGCCGAGCCGCCCGCACGGGGGGCGGAGGACGTCGACTGGACTGCCGCAACCGTCCACGAGCTCGTCGACCACATCGTCGCGCAGCATCACGGGTACCTCCGGGAGGAGCTGCCGCCGCTCGCGGCGCTCGTCGACAAGGTCGCGCAGGCCCACGGTGATGCCCACCCCGAGTTGACCGAGGTTCGCGACACGTTCGCGGAGGTCGCCGACGAGCTCGACCGGCACATGCTGAAGGAGGAGCAGATCGTCTTCCCGGCATGCGTCGCGCTGGAGCAGGGAGGCGGCGGGCCGGCGGTCGACCCGGTCGAGAGCCCGATCGGCGTGATGCTCCACGAGCACCACGAGGTCGCAGCCGGGCTGGCCCGGCTGCGGACGCTGACGGCCGGATACGAGCCGCCAGTGGACGCGTGCAACTCCTACCGGGCGATGCTCGACCGGCTGCGGACGCTCGAACACGACACCCACCGGCACGTGCACGAGGAGAACAACGTGCTCTTCCCGCGAGCGCTCGCGCTCGAGGCGGCGCAACACTAGGAGGCGAACCGTGGACGCACGCAATGCGACGAGGAACCTCACGCTCGCGACCCTGGCCTTCGCCGTCGCCTTCGTCGGCTGGAGCCTGATCGCCCCTCTGGCGAAGCGATTCCAGGACGACCTGGACCTCTCGAACACGCGCACGCTGGCGCTCACCGCCGTCCCGGTCATCCTCGGCTCGCTGCTGCGAATCCCTGTCGGCGTGCTGACCGACCGGCTCGGCGGGCGGGTGATGTTCCCGGTGGTGCTCGCCGTGTCCGCGATTCCGGCGGCAATCTTCGGCTTCGTCGACGGCTATCCGGCCCTCATCGTGGTCGGGTTCTTCCTCGGCGTCGCCGGCTCGTCGTTCGCAGTCGGCGTCCCGTTCGTGGCCGGCTGGTACCCGAAGGAGCGGCAGGGCTTCGCCCTCGGCGTGTACGGGATGGGAAACATCGGCACCGCCGTCGCGGCCTTCAGCGCGCCGGCGATCGTCGACTGGCTCGGGCGCGAGGCGCTCGGCATCTTCGCCGCGGCGCTACTGCTCGTGACGGCGCTCGTCTTCTACCGGATGGCCGAGGACCCCCCGCGCGGGCCGGCGGTCCACTACGGCGCAGTGCTCCGCTCGGGCTGGAAGCTGTGGCGGCTCGCCCTGCTCTACTTCGTGACGTTCGGCGGCTTCGTCGCGATGGCGGTGTTCCTGCCGAAGCTGCTCCGGGACTGGTTCGACATCTCGCTGACGAACGCCGGGCTACGCGCCGCCGGCTTCACGGTCGTCGCGACGTTCGCACGGCCCGCGGGCGGCTTCCTGTCCGACCGGATCGGCCCGGCAGCCGTGCTGATCGTCGTCTTCATCGGCGCAGGCATCGACGCCGCGTGGCTGGCCTTCATCTCCCGCGATCCGACCTGGGTCCCGGTGACGATCGCGTGCCTCACCCTCGCCGGGTTCCTCGGGCTCGGCAACGGCGCGGTGTTCAAGGCGGTGCCGCGCGACTTCCCGGAGGCGACCGGCGCGGCGACCGGCATCGTCGGCGCCGCCGGCGGCCTGGGCGGGTTCTTCCCGCCGGTCGTCATGGGAATCGTGAAAGATCACTTCGACACGTATGCGCTCGGTTTCGTCGGCCTGCTCTTGTTCACGGCGGTCTGTCTCGTGGTCGCCCTGACGATGCATCGCGCTGCGCGGATGCCGAGCGGGGCCACCGCGTGAGCCGCCTCGCTCGGCCGCTGTTCTTCGGCGCATCCGGGGGATCGGCGGACGGTTGGAGCGCGCTCCAGCCCGACGGCCGCGAGTGGGAGCGCTTCTACCGTGAGCGCTGGCAGCACGACAAGGTCGTCCGCTCGACCCACGGCGTCAACTGCACGGGCTCCTGCTCGTGGAAGATCCACGTCAAGGACGGGATCGTCGCCTGGGAGACCCAGCAGACGGACTATCCGACGAACGGGCCGGACGTCCCGGAGTATGAGCCGCGAGGCTGCCCCCGAGGCGCTTCCTTCAGCTGGTACCTCTACTCGCCGATCCGGGTCCGCTACCCGTACGTGCGGGGCGTGCTGCTCGACCTCTTTCACGACGCGCGCGAGCGGCACGGGGGCGACCCCGTCGAAGCCTGGGCGTCGATCGTCGACGACCCGGAGAAGGCGCGCGCCTACAAGTCGGTGCGCGGCAAGGGTGGCTTCGTCCGGGCGAGCTGGGACGACGTCGTCGACATCGTCTCGGCCGCGCACGTCCACACCGTGAAGCGCTACGGGCCCGACCGCGTCGCGGGGTTCACGCCGATCCCTGCCATGTCGATGGTCTCGTACGCCGCCGGCACGCGATTCCTGTCGTTGATCGGCGGGATCTGCATGAGCTTCTACGACTGGTACGCCGACCTGCCGCCTGCTTCGCCGCAGATGTGGGGCGATCAGACCGACGTGCCGGAGTCCGCCGACTGGTGGAACGCGAGCTACATCGTGCTGTGGGGGTCGAACATCCCGCAGACCCGGACACCCGACGCGCATTTCCTCACCGAGGCGCGCTACCGCGGGCAGAAGGTCGTGGTCGTCTCGCCCGACTTCGCGGGGCACACGAAGTTCGCCGACCACTGGCTCCCCGCCGCGGCCGGCACCGACGGTGCTCTCGCGATGGCGATGACGCACGTCGTCTTCAGGGAGTTCCACGTCGAGCGGAGGGTTCCCTGGTTCGACGACTACGTGAAGCGCACGACGGACCTCCCGTTCCTCGTCACGCTCCGGCAGCGTGAGGGCGCGTACGTCGCCGATCGTTTCCTCCGCGCGTCCGATCTCGGCGACACGAGCGAGCACGCCGAGTGGAAGACCGTCCTCGTCGACGGCCGCACGGGAGACCCGGTCGTCCCGAACGGCTCGATCGGGTACCGCTGGGGCGAGGACGGTGCCGGGAAGTGGAACCTCGAGCTCGGCAACGTCGACCCGGCGCTGACGCTGCTCGGGCGGCACGACGAGCTCGTCGAGCTCGACCTGCCTCGCTTCGACGTCGGCCCTGCGGGCGGCGAGACGATGCGGCGGGGCGTGCCCGCCAAGCGCGTCGGCGGCGTGCTCGTGACGACCGTGTTCGACCTGATGGCCGCGCAGCTCGGCGTCAACCGTGAGGGGCTTCCGGGCACGTGGCCCTCCGGCTACGACGACCCGTCCGAGCCGTACACGCCCGCCTGGCAGGAGGCGATCACCGGCGTCGACGCCGGGCGCGTCACCCGGGTAGCCCGGGAATTCGCGCGCAACGCGGAGCGCTCGAACGGACGCTCGATGATCGTGCTCGGCGCGGGCACGAACCACTGGTTCCACTCCGACCAGGTGTACCGCGCGATTCTCCAGCTCGTCGCCCTCTGCGGCTGCCAGGGCGTGAACGGCGGCGGGTGGGCGCACTACGTCGGTCAGGAGAAGGTGCGCCCGATCAGCGGGTGGTCGACCCTCGCGTTCGCGCTCGATTGGAACCGCCCGCCGCGCCAGCAGGCGACGACGCCGTTCTGGTTCCTGGCGAGCGACCAGTTCCGCTACCAGCGCACGCGCGCCGACGTCTACTCGACGCCGCTCGGGAAGGGCGTCCTCGACGGGATGCACGTTGCCGACTGCAACGCGCTCGCTGCCCGCCTCGGCTGGATGCCGTCGTATCCCACGTTCGACCGCAACCCGCTCGACCTGACACGCGATGCGGCCGACGCCGGGATGGAGGCGCCCGCCTACGTCGTCGACCGGCTGAAATCCGGCGAGCTCCGCTTCGCCGCCGAGGACCCCGACGCGCCCGAGAACTTCCCGCGCGTCCTCACCCTGTGGCGCGCGAACCTCCTCGGCTCGTCGAGCAAGGGGCACGAGTACTTCCTGCGCCACGTGCTCGGTGTCCCGGATGCTGCGGTGCGGAACGTCGAGTCGTCGCCGGCCGAGCGCCCGACCGAGGTCGTCTGGCACGAGGAGGCGCCGACCGGGAAGCTCGACCTGTTCACGACGATCGACTTCCGCATGAACGGGTCGGCGCTCTACTCGGACGTCGTCCTTCCCGCGGCGACGTGGTACGAGAAGCACGACCTCTCGTCGACCGACCTGCACCCGTTCGTCCACTCCTTCAACCAGGCGGTGCCGCCGCCCTGGGAGGCGAAGACGGACTTCGACATCTTCGGGCGCGTCGCGGAGCGGTTCTCCGAGCTTGCCGGCAAGCACCTCGGGACGCGCACCGACCTCGTCGCCGCTCCGCTGCTGCACGACACGCCCGACGAGCTGGCGCAGCCGCTCGGCGAGGTGCGCGACTGGAAGCGCGGCGAATGCGAGCCGGTGCCCGGCAAGACGATGCCGAAGCTCGTGCCCGTGGAGCGCGACTACACGGCCGTCTACCGCAAGTGGCGCTCGCTCGGCCCGCTCGCCGAGCAGCTCGGGTCGTCGGCGAAGGGGATCCCGCTCAGGCCCACCGTCGAGATCGACGAGCTGCGTGCCGCGAACGGCGAGCTCGACGGGCGCCCGGCGCTGACCCGCGACATCCATATGTGCGAGGCGATCCTCGCGCTCTCCGGCGTCACGAATGGGCGGCTGGCGGTCGAGGGCTTCCGCGGGCTCGAGAAGCGCACCGGGACGCGCCTCGCCGACATCGCCGAGGAGCACGCCGACGTCCGCATCACGTTCGGCGACACGCAGGTGCAGCCGCGCAAGGTGCTCGCCTCCCCGGAGTGGTCGGGGATGGAGTCGCGCGACCGGCGGTACAACCCGTTCACGATCAACGTCGAGCGCGACGTCCCGTTCAGGACGCTCACCGGACGTCAGCAGCTCTACGTCGAGCATGCATGGATGCTCGAGTACGGCGAGGGCCTGCCCACGTACCGTCCGCCGCTCAACGTCCTCGGCGTCGTCGGGGAACAGCTCTCCGGCGACCCGACCCGCAAGGAGCTCCACCTCCGCTGGCTGAGCCCTCACAGCAAGTGGTCGATCCACTCGGAGTTCCAGGACAACCTCCACATGCTGACCCTCTTCCGCGGCGGGCCGGTCGTATGGATCTCGGACGTGGACGCCGCGCAGATCGAGGTCGCGGACAACGACTGGGTCGAGGTCTTCAACCGCAACGGCGTCGTGACCGCGCGGGCGGTCGTCTCCCACCGCATCCCGTCGGGCGTCGGGCTGAT
Source organism: uncultured Actinomycetes bacterium (assembly GCA_963793655.1). GTDB lineage: Bacteria > Actinomycetota > Thermoleophilia > Gaiellales > Gaiellaceae > Gaiella. The sequence goes on along the minus strand of CAWCAV010000004.1, from coordinate 677,439 downwards.
GTACCACTCGCAGGACCGGCACGTGAACGTGCCTCGAAGCGAGCTGTCGGGCACGCGCGGCGGCACGGACAACTCCGTCACCCGCATCTCGATGAAGCCGACCCACCTGGTCGGCGGGTACGCGCAGCTCTCCTACGGCTTCAACTACTACGGCCCCTGCGGCACGCAGCGCGACGAGATGGTCGCCGTTCGGAAGCTGCTCGGGGAGGTCACCTACTGATGACACGGACGCACGACTCGTGGCGGATCGAGGGCAGGGCTCGCCTCGCCCTTCCCGCGTGCCGGGAGGTCCGGAGCTGATGCAGGTCCGCGCCCAGATCGCGATGGTGATGAACCTCGACAAGTGCATCGGGTGTCACACCTGCTCGGTCACCTGCAAGAACGTGTGGACGAATCGCCGCGGCACGGAGTACGTCTGGTTCAACGACGTCGAGACGAAGCCCGGCGTCGGCTATCCGAAGCAGTGGGAGGACCAGGACCGCTGGAAGGGGGGCTGGGAGCTCCGGAGCGGGAAGCTCCGGCTCCGCGCCGGCGGGCGCCTCCGCAAGCTTGCGACCCTCTTCTTCAACCCGGAGCTGCCGACGCTCGACGACTACTACGAGCCCTGGACCTACGACTACGAGACGCTCACCACGGCAGGCCCGTCGAAGCACCAGCCGGTCGCCCGACCCGAGTCGCAGGTGACGGGGCGCCCGCTCGACCTGCAGTGGGGGCCCAACTGGGAGGACGACCTCGCCGGTGCCCCGGAGCGCGCCCGGCTCGACCCGAACCTCCGGGACGGCGTCGAGGAGCACGTGCGGCTCGAGTACGAGAAGGCGTTCATGTTCTACCTCCCGCGGATCTGCGAGCACTGCCTGAACCCGTCGTGCGTCGCGTCCTGCCCCTCGGGGGCGATGTACAAGCGCGCCGAGGACGGGATCGTGCTCGTCGACCAGGAGCAGTGCCGGTCGTGGCGCATGTGCGTGAGCGGCTGCCCGTACAAGAAGGTCTACTTCAACTGGTCGACCGGCAAGGCCGAGAAGTGCACGCTCTGCTACCCGCGCATCGAGGCGGGCCAGCCGACGATCTGCTCGGAGACCTGTGTCGGCAAGATCCGGTACCTCGGTGTCGTCCTCTACGACGCCGACCGCGTGCAGGAGGCTGCCTCCGTCGCCGACGAGAAAGACCTGCTCCCCGCCCAACTCTCCCTGTTCCTCGACCCCCACGACCCCGACGTGCGCGAGCAGGCACGCCGTGACGGGATCGCCGACGACTGGCTCGAAGCGGCCGGCCGCTCGCCGGTATACGCGCTCGCCGTCGAGCACCGGGTTGCTCTGCCGCTCCACCCCGAGTACCGGACGCTCCCCATGGTCTGGTACGTGCCGCCGCTCTCGCCGGTGATGAGCCTCGTCGAAGGGCCGGGCTCCGAGGCCGATCCCGACGACGTGTTCCCTGCGATCGACGAGCTCAGGATCCCGATCGAGTACCTCGCGAACCTCCTCACCGCGGGCGACCCCGAGCCGGTTCGCGTCGCCCTGCGCCGGCTGGCGGCGATGCGCAGCTGGACGCGCGAGCGCAATCTCGGCGGCGAGCCGGACCCCGCTGTCGCCGCGGCGGTCGGGATGGAGCCGACGGCGATCGACGCGATGTTCCGGCTGCTCGCGATCGCGAAGTACGACGAGCGCTATGTGATCCCGCAGACGCACGGCGAGATCGGCGTCAACCCGCATTCGCGTCAGGGCGCGTGCGGCCTCGACTTCGAGGGAGGCCCGGGGAGCTGCGGCGCGCTGCAGAAGACGAAGGACCCCTTCGGCGCTGAGCCGCTCGCGGCGCCGGCGCCGGGCAGTGGCTCCAACGTCGCCTTCCTCGACTTTCGGGGGAGCTCGTGAACGCGAAGCTGCTCGCTCTGCTGCTCGTGTACCCGGACGAGGAGCTGATCGAAGCGCTTCCCGAGCTTCGGGAGGCCGCGGCCGGGCTGCCTCGCGCGGAGCACGCGCCGCTGGAGCGGGTGCTCGACGCGCTCGAGGCAACGCCGCTCGCAGAGCTGCGCCGCGCGTACGTCGAGACGTTCGACTTCGACCGTCGCTGTGGCCTCCACCTCACGTACCACACCCACGGCGACCGACGGCAGCGCGGCCTCGAGCTCGTCCGGCTGAAGCGCCGCTACGCGGAAGCCGGCCTCCCATTCGAGAGCTCCGAGCTGCCGGACTACCTCCCGGTCGTGCTCGAGTTCGCGTCGTTGCGTCCGGAGGAGGGGACGGAGCTGCTCGCGTCCTTCCGCGCCCCGCTCGAGCTGATCCACGCCGCGCTCCACGACCGGGAGAGCATCTACGCCGGCGTGCTCGACGCCCTCTGCGGCGCGCTGCCGCGGCCGACGGCGCGTCAGCTCGACGAGGCGCGACGGCTCGCCGAGGAAGGGCCGCCGGCCGAGCTCGTCGGGCTCGAGCCGTTCGCCGACGCGGGTCTCGAAGAGGCTGTGCGATGACCAGGGCCGACACGTTCTTCTGGGTGCTCCTGCCCTATGTCGCCCTGACGAGCTTCGTCGTCGGCCACGTGTGGCGCTTCCGCCGCGACGGCTACACGTGGACCGCGCGCTCCACGCAGCTCCTCGAGCGCCGGCTGCTGCTCGTGGGCAGCATCGCCTTCCATTTCGGGATACTCGGCGTGATCGGCGGGCATGTGATCGGGATCCTCGTGCCGAACACGTGGACCGACGCCGTCGGGATCTCGGAGCATGCCTATCACTGGCTCGCGATCGTGGCGGGCGGAGCGGCTGGCATCCTGCTCTGCGTCGGCGCGCTCGTGCTCGTCTACCGGCGCCTCGTGATCGACCGCATCCGCGCTACGACGTTGCGGAGCGACTGGGTGATGTACCCGCTGCTCCTCGCGACGATCGCCCTCGGGATGCTCTGCACCTTCCTCGGCGGCCTGATCGACGAGTACGACTACCGCGAGACGGTGTCGCCGTGGTTCCGCAGCGTGTTCACGCTCGATCCCAAGGGGTCGCTGATGGTCGACGCGCCGTTCGTCTACCAGGCGCACGTGACGATCGCGTGGCTGCTCTACGCGGTGTGGCCGTACACGCGGCTCGTCCACGTCTGGAGCGTCCCGGTCGGGTACCTCGCCCGATCGCCGATCGTGTACCGGGCGAAGCGGGGCGCGACCCGCACCGCGCTTCGCTGAGCCTCGTCCAACTAGGCGAGCCATAGACGTGTGGGGATCGAAACCGTCGTAGTCTTTCGTCCGTGCGCGCCTGCTCTGCCTGCGGTCGGGCGAATCCCGACGGCGCCCGGTTCTGCGGCCACTGCGGCGCGGGGCTCGACGGCGCTGGCTTACGGGAGGTGCGGAAGACGGTCACTGTCCTCTTCGCGGATGTGACCGGCTCGACGGCGCTCGGCGAGCAGCTCGACCCCGAATCGTTCCGCCGTGTGATGGCGCGCTATTTCGAGGCTGCGAGACGGTGCCTCGAGCGGCACGGGGGCACGGTGGAGAAGTTCATCGGCGACGCGGTGATGGCGGCGTTCGGCGTACCGGTCGTCCACGAGGACGACGCGCTACGCGCGCTGCGCGCCGCCGTCGAGCTTCGCGACTCGCTCGGGCCGCTGAACCAGGAGCTCGAGCGCGCCTACGGCGTCTCGCTACGGCTGCGCACGGGAGTCAATACCGGCGAGGTCGTCACCGGAACGCAGGAGCGGCTCGTCACCGGTGACGCGGTGAACGTCGCCGCGCGGCTCGAGCAGGCCGCCGAGCCCGGCGAGATCCTGATCGGCGCGCAGACACACCGGCTCGCACGGAGCGCGATCCTGGCGGAGAAGATCGAGCCGCTCGTGCTCAAGGGGAAGACCGAGCCCCTTACCGCCTACAGGCTGGTGGGAGTGGTCGAGGGGGCATCTCCGCTCGAGCGGCACCTCGACGCCCCGCTCGTCGGACGCCGCGAAGATCTCGCGCGCGTGCGTGCGGCGTTCGACAACGCAGTATCCGAGCGGCGCTGTCGACTCGTCACCGTCCTCGGGCCGCCCGGGATCGGCAAGTCGCGACTCGCCCGCGAGGTCTCAACCGCCCTCGACCGGGAAGCCGCGGTCTTGACCGGACGCTGCCTGCCGTATGGCGAGGGCATCACGTACTGGCCTCTCGTCGAGATCTTCCGGGAGCTCGAGGCCGAGGACGAGATCGAAGAGGCGCTGTCCGTCGGAACCGCCGAGGAGGTCTTCTGGTCCGTGCGGAAGGCGCTCGAGCGGCGTGCTAGGGAGCGCCCGCTCGCCCTCGTCGTCGAGGACATCCACTGGGCGGAGCCGACCTTCCTCGATCTCGCCGAGCATCTCGGCAACTGGACGCGAGATGCGCCCGTCCTCCTCCTCTGCCTCGCGCGGCCCGAGCTGCTCGACTCACGACCCGCCTGGAGCGGTGAATCGATGACGCTCCAGCCGCTCTCGCACGCGGAGTCCGAGGAGCTGATTCGGAACTCGTCCGGCGACGTTCCGCTGGGGGACGATGCCCGCCTCCGAATCCTGCAGGTCGCCGAAGGGAATCCGCTGTTCGTCGAGCAGCTGCTCGCGATGTTGGCAGAAGGCGGTGACCCGACCGACGTGCCCGCGACAATCCATGCGCTGCTTGCGGCGCGTCTCGACGCTCTCCCGGACGAAGAGCGCCACGTGCTCGAGTGCGCGAGCGTCATCGGGCAGGACTTCGAGTGGAAGGCGCTCGGCGAGCTGTCTCCCGATCGGCGGCGTCCCCCGGGTCACCGCCTTGCCGCGCTCGTGCGAAACGAGTTCATCCGGCCGCACGACGCGATCGCGGACACGTTCAGCTTCCGGCACGCACTGATCCGCGACGCGGCGTACGGCCGCCTCCCGAAAGAGCTGCGCTCCGACCTGCACGAGCGCTTCGCCCAATGGCTCTCCGGGAGAGGCGACGAGTTCGAGGAGATCATCGGCTATCACCTGGAGCAGGCCCACCGCTGGGTCGTCGAGCTCGGGCCGCCCGATGCGCGGGCGTTGGCCCTTGCCGAGAGCGCGGCGGAACGACTCGCATCATCCGCACGACGCGCACACGGCCGCGGCGACGGGCCGGCAACCGTGAACCTCGCCGAACGCGCGGTCGCGCTCCTGCCTGCGGACGACGCGCGACGGCTCGAGCTCCTGCCGCTTCTCGGCCGAGCCCTGCGGGATGCGGCGCAGATGGGCCGTGCCGAATCCGTGCTCGCGGAAGCGGTCGAGCGTGCCCGAGCCGTGGGAGCGAACGTGCTCGCGGCGGATGCCTCGCTGGCTCTCGTCGACATCCGTTTTCACACGACAGGGCTCACGCGGCAGGAGACGCTCGCCGAAGTGGAGGCCGCCACGCGCGTCTTCAGGGACAACCGCGACGAGGCCGGCCTTGCGCGAGCGCTCGCGTTCCGCGGCAGGGTGCAATTCTGGGGAGGGGAAATCAGTGAGGCACTCGGGGACCTCGAGGAAGGAGCCGTCCGTGCGCGCAATGCGGGCGACCGGTACCAGGAGGTCGAGTGCCTCCAGTACGTGCTCGCCGTGGCGGTCTTCGGCCCGATGCCGGTCGCCGAGGCGCTGGCGCGGGTCGACGACATCCAGTCGCGCGTCGAGGGCAACCGGAGGCTCGACGTTTCGGTATGGAACGCCCGCGGGCGCCTCGAGGCGATGCAGGGAGACTTTTCCGCCGCGCGAGATTCGGTGAGGCGGTCGATCGAGGGAGCGGAAGGCGGCCTCGAGGTGATCCGGTATTCGCATGTCGCGATCTCCGCCGGGATGATCGAGCTACTCGCGGGTGATGCCGTCGCGGCCGAGGCCGAGTTGGGGCCGGCCTGCGAACGTCTCGAGGAGATGGGGGAGCTCGGCTATCTCGCGAGCGCCGTGCCACAGCTGCTGGAGGCGCTCTACGTCCAGGGTCGATACGACGAGGCGCTGTCGACGTCGGAGCGCTGGCAGCCCGACGCCCTTACGCTCCCCGAGGACGTGGATGCGCAGGTCGGCTGGCGGTCGGTGCGGGCGAAGCTGCTCGCGTGCCGAGGCAATCTGACGGCGGCGGAGCGCCTCGCACGGGAGGCCACGACGCTGGCCGGCGCGACGGAGGACCTCGAGCTCGGCGCCAACGCGCTCTCGGACCTGGCCGAGGTGCTGCGGCTGGCCGACCGACCGCGGGAATCGTCCGCTGCCCTGGAATCGGCCCTCCGCCTGCACGAGCAGAAAGGCAACGTCCCGGGAGCGGCGAGAGCTCGAGCGCGGCTGCTCGAGCTCTCGCTCCCGCGTTGACTGCTGGCTACGGCACGATGTTGTGGTTCAGGTGGAAGACGTTGTCGGGGTCGTAACGCCGCTTGACCTCGACGAGCCGGTCGTAGTTCGGCCCGTACGCCGAGCGGATCGCGCCGTCCTGGTCGTCCCCGAGGTAGTTGAGCCACCTGCCGCCGCTGAAGTGCTCCGAGAGAGCGGCGAAGGTGTCCTTCGTCCAGGCGATGTTGGCCTCGGTATCCGCCGGATCCATCCACTCGGACGGGAGCAGCAGGTTCCAACCCTCGTCGCGGTGCGGCACCGCGGTCTCCGTCGGGCCGACGCGCGTCACCGCCCCGTGGAAGTGCTCGAGCAGAATCGCGGACATCGGTGAGGGCACGGACGCGAACCGCTCCAGGATCGCGTCGATCAACGCGTCGGGCAGGCCGGTCGTGAAGCTCGAGAGCCAGTAGTTGAGGGCGCCCTTCGGGTACGCCTCGTCGAGGAGCGTGTTCATCACCGGGTACGGCATCGGCCCGACCTCCGCCATGAGCGGCGAGCCCCAGGCCTTGATCGGCTCGAGGTCCCGCTCCGCCTGGTCGGGGTCGCCGGTGTGGAAGACGACCATCGCCGCGAGCTTCGTGCCCGACCCGTCCGGCGCGTGGACGACGGCGGCGAAGACCGTCATGTCGTCGGAGCAGCCCGCGATCGCGTCCCGGTAGAAGCGGAGCATCTCGCCGGCCGCGTCGATCGGATGCGCGATGAGCCCGCCGGTGACCATCTCGAGCGGGTGCAGGCGGTAGAGGAGCGACGCTGCGACGCCGAAGTTGCCGCCGCCGCCGCGGAGCGCCCACATCAGGTCGGGCTGGCTGTCGTCGTCGACGTTCAGGGTCTCGCCATCGGCGGTCACGAGCTCGACGCCGATCAGGTTGTCGCAGCCGAGGCCGTGCTTCGCCATCAGCCAGCCGAGCCCGCCTCCGAGCGTGTAGCCGGCGATGCCCGTGGACGAGATCGCGCCGCCGGTCACGGCGAGCCCGTGAGCGTGCGCGTCCCGGTTGAGCTCCTTCCATGTCACGCCGCCCTGCGCACGCAGCGTGCGTGCCTTCGGATCGACGTGGATTCCCTTCATCGCCGAGAGGTCGATCATCAGCCCGCCGTCCGTCACGGCTCGGCCCGCGACGTTGTGTCCGCCTCCCCGGACCGAGATCTCGAGGCCGCTCGCGCGCGCGAGGTCGATCGCCTCTGCGATGTCGGCCGTTCCCTGGCAACGGGCGATGAGTGCCGGCCGGCGGTCGACGAGCCCGTTGTGGACGAGGCGCGCCTCGTCGTAGCCGTCGTCTCCCGGAAGCAGGACGGCGCCGGAAAAGCTCGCGCTGAGCGCCTCGAGCAGCGCGCCGTCGATCGTCGCGGTGGCCATGCAGACCTCCCTGTCCGCTCGTTTCGGTCTCTCGGCCCAGTGTGGCACCGCAGGTGGAGTCGCCACAACGAACGTTTGGTTGCGTTCCGGTTGCACGCAGCCGGTGCTATCAACCGGGCATGAAGCCCGATGCGGCACCACCGACCGCCAGCCGCTCGCTACGCGGGCGCGCGATCCAGGCGGATCCGCTGGTGCGCGAGCTGCTGGCCATGCGGACGATCGCCGTCGTGTCCACTCTCGAGCGCGACGGATCGGTGCATGCCGTGCCCATGTGGTTCGCGGTGCGCGGCGAGGACGTGATCCTCGCCGCATCGGCCCGGAGCCACAAGGTGGCGAACGTGGAGCGGGATCCACGAGCGACGCTTGTCGTCCACGACTCGCGGCCCGGGGCCGAGGTCTGCGGCGTGTCGATCCGTGGCCGCGTCGAGATCGTCCGAGCGGAGCACGCGCGCCCGCTCGTCGAGCTCGTGCACCGGCGCTACGTCACCGACGCGGGAGCGGCGCTCACGGAGACGCGCGCCTTCCTGGCGTTCGACGACGTCGCGTTGCGTCTCGTCCCGGAGCGCGCCTTCACGTGGGACGAGCGTCGCAACCCCGCGGCGCGCGTCCTGCGCGAGACGGGCGGCGCGTACCCGTTGGAGCCGACGTCGCCTCGCGGAACCGCCGACTGAGCGGCCGTCCTCGTCAGAAAGCGCGGGCGTAGACGTTCAGCGCCGGCTGCCCCCCGAGATGGGCATAGAGCACGTTCGAGCCGGGCTCGATCCTGCCGTCCCGAACGAGGTCGATCATCGCCGCCATCGACTTCCCCTCGTAGACGGGGTCGGTGAGCATCCCCTCGAGCCGGGCGCAGAGGCGGATGGCCTCGATCGTCTTCTCGTCGGGGATCCCGTACCTGCCCGCATGCCACTCGTCGAGCAGGACGATCTCGTCGTCGGCGAGCTCGCGCCCGAGGCCGATCGACTTCGCCGTGCGTCGCGCGATCCGCGCGATCTGCTCCCAGGTCTGCTCGACGGTGGCCGATCCGTCGATGCCGAGAATGCGTCGCGGCGGCTCGTGCCCGGCGAACCCGGCGATCATCCCCGCCTGGGTCGAGCCGGTCACCGAGCAGACGACGATCGTGTCGAAGAAGACCCCGAGCTCTGACTCCTGCTCGGCCACCTCGTCGGCCCAGCGCGCGAACCCGTGGCCGCCGAGCGGGTGGTCGGAGGCGCCTGCGGGGATCGGGTAGGGCTTGCCGCCGGACGCCTCGACCGACGCGAGCGCCTCCTCCCAGCTCGGCCTGAAGCCGATGTCGAAGCCGGCGTCAGAGAGCCGCACGTCCGCTCCCATGATCCGCGAGAGGAGGATGTTCCCGACCTGCTCGTAGCCGGGGTCGTCCCACTCGACCCAGTGCTCCTGCACGAGCACGCAGCCGAGGCCGAGGCGTGCAGCGACGGCGGCGACCTGACGGGTGTGGTTCGACTGGACGCCGCCGATCGAGACGAGCGTGTCGCAGCCCTTGGCCAGGGCGTCCGCCGCGAGGTACTCGAGCTTCCGGGTCTTGTTGCCGCCGTAGGCGAGGCCGGAGTTGCAGTCCTCGCGCTTGGCCCACAGGTCGACCCGACCGCCGAGGTGCTCGGTCAGCCGCTCGAGCCGATGGACGAGGGGCCGGAGAGGAGCTCCACCCGCGGGTAGTCGGCGAGCACGGCATGTGTAGGAGGCTAGATGATCGATGCACCGATCTCGCGCCGCGGAAAAGGGGGGTCGTCAGCAGCAGGTGAACGCCATCGGGGGTACCGCGCCTTCCTCGGCCTCGGGTAGTTCGACGGCCTCGAGCGCGGCGCCGTGGAGGAGGTCTCGCTCGCTGACGGTCAGCTCGTGCAGCCGATAGCGCTCGAGGATCTCGCGGAGGACGACGAGGCCGCCGACGATCACGGGTGCCCTGGCCGGCGCGAGGCCGCGCACGGTCCGACGGGTCTCGAGCGGGAGGGCGGCGAGGCTGTCGAGGATCGAGATCAGAGAGCGGCGGTTCAACGCGTGGCCGTGCACGCCGGATGCTCCGCCCAGCTCGATCGCGGCGGCCGTCGTCACCGTTCCGGCGACTCCGATCGCTCTCCCGACCCGCATGTCCGGTAACAGCGAGCGGACGTGCGCGGCGCACGCCTCGAGCTCCTCCTGGGTCGGGGGGTCGGACGGGAGGTACCGCTCGGTCAGGCGCACGCTGCCCGCCTCGGTGCTGATCGCCCAGGCGATGCTCTCCGCGCCGGCCATCGCCAGCTCGGTCGAGCCGCCGCCGATGTCGATCACGAGGGTGCCCGTGTCGAGGAGTTGGTCGCTCGCGACGCCGCGCAGCATGAGCTCCGCCTCCTCACCCCCGTCCAGCAGGCGTGTGGTGAAGCCGTAGCTCCATTCGATCTCGCCGAGGAACGCCTCGCCGTTGTCGGCGTCCCGGATCGCACTAGTGCCGACCGCGAGCACGCGCTCCGCGCGAAGCGCCTCCGCTTCGCGGCGATAGTCGACGAGAACGTTGCGGACGCGGGCGATCGCGGTGGGGAGCAGAATGCGCCGGCTGTCCACGGATTCGCCCATGCGCGTGATCGCCTCTCGGCGCACGACCTCGTCGAGCCGGCCGTCGTCGACGTCGGCGACGAGCAGGCGTGTGGTGTTCGTTCCGAGGTCGACGGCGGCGACCCGCACCCAGGGACCGTACAGCGCAAGCTCAGGGACGCAAGAGCAGCGCGGCGAGGCTGTCCGCGAGCCAGCTCTCGTACCGCTTCTGCGTCCAGCCGCCGGGGCCGATGAGCAGGGCGTAGAGCTCGGGGCTCGCGAGCGCCCAGATCGTCTCCGTCGCCGACTCCACGTCCGTGCGGAGCGCGCCCGACTCCTCGAGCACGCCCGCGAGCCACCGAAGGTTTCCGCGGCGCCGCTCGTGCATCTCGCGCCGAAGCCGGCCGAGCTTCGGCTCCTCCGCAGCCGCTGCGGCGAGGACGCCCACGAGCGGCGCGACGCGGGCAACGCGCCGGGCGATGTCGGGTGCGAAGAGCCGCAGCTTCTCGCGCGGGTCGAGCGCGGCGGCGACGGCGCGCGCGCCCGGCTGCTCGAGGATCGGCGTTGGGTCGTCGCCGCGCGCCGCGTGCTGGATCACCTCCGTGAGCAGCGTCCGCTTGTTGCGGAAGGCAGCGTAGACCGTCTCGGGCGAGACGCCGGCGTTCGCGGCGATGGCCGCGACCGTGGCGCCGCCGTACCCCTGCTCGACGAAGGCCGCGTGCGCCGCCTCGAGAACGCGCCGCCGCGTCTCGAGCGCCTGCTCCTGCCGTCGCTCGGAACGGTACGGACGCCTGGGCTTGACTGGTTCGGTCATGTTGAATACTGTATCGCTGTAGTCATTACAGTAATACCTAATCTAAAGGAGCGATCATGGCCGATCCCGAGACCGTCCTCCGCCGCCTCATCGACGAGGGCTTCAGCCAGGGCAACCTCGACGTCTGCGACCAGCTCGTCGCAGAGCACGTCGAAGAGCACCAGAACTTCGGCCCGAACCACGCCGACGGACCGGAGGGCGTCAAGGCCGTGATCAGGTCGCTGCGCGCCGCGTACTCGGACTTTCGCCTCGAGGTCGCCGACCTCGTCGTCGACGGCAACACGGTGTGGGCGCGGAACGTCGGCTCGGGGACGAACGACGGCCCGTTCATGGGCCATCCCCCCACGGGCAGGAGCATGAGCATCGAGGTCTTCGACGTCGTGCGCGTCCGGGACGGGAAGATCGTGGAGCACTGGGGCGTCCCCGACCGCCTCGGCGCGCTCTTCCAGCTCGGGCTCGCACCCCCGCCCGCGTCGGCCGCGGTTCCCGCCTGACGGACGTCGCGCCGCACCGCGTTGCGGGGGGTTGCGCGCCTGGCGCGCGTCGGAGCTCCGGTGCGAGGTGGCCGGCGCGCACGGGCTGGGCGTCGCAGCAGGCGGAGACAACCTCGTGACACTGTGTCATGTGATGCCGACCGCGGCGGCGGCTCGGGCGGCGGCTCAGACGCCGGGCAGGAACCAGAGCAGTCGCCGCATCGCGTGACGCGCCTCGCGGATCGCCTGGAGCTGCACGTCGAGCCTCGCCCGCGAGACGCCCAGGCGCGCGGCTGCCTCGCTGAGCGTCGAGCTCGAGGCGCTTGCTCGGTCGAGGTGGGACTGGATCCCCGCGCTCGCCTCGGCGATCCTCGACGTCTCCGTCCCGAACGCCCCGCCGGTGCGCTTCAGCACGCGCCAGAGCGCGAATCCGCGGAGGACGACGTAGGCCAGGCCGACGACGACCCCGGCGAGCAATACGGCGAGGGAGATCCAGAAGACCATCGTGCGGTGCTACCATAGTGGCCGCGACGCGGGGTGGAGCAGTCAGGTAGCTCGCCGGGCTCATAACCCGGAGGTCGCAGGTTCAAATCCTGCCCCCGCTATACAAAACCCCCGCAAGACGGGGGTTTTGTTGCTCCTAGGCTCGGCTGGGCCGCGAGTATCCACCGAACATCTTGCCCTTCTCGGGATCGGTCGCCTCGGCGAGTTCGATGAGATCCAGGGACTGGGCGGGCGACCGCCCACACCCGTGCCTCGCCGGGAATGACGGTCGCGAGCAGCAATCCACGCGCGGTCCCGCGAGGTTCCTCGGAAGGCGCACAGGCCGTCTGGGGGCTGGCCGAAAGCCGTGACTCCGACCGTTGGCACCGGGCCCGGTTCTCCTGCGAGACGCCCGCCCTATCTTGGAACGGCGTCGGGCGAGGGGACGGCGGGCCCCCACCGGCTCGTCTCCCTCGCCCCAAGACGCCGCAGGACGGGAATGGTGCCGCCGTGCCTGCGGCACGGGCTAGACGCAGGACCGGGGATTCAGGTCCGTAGGGTTGGTCCCGCACCGATCCGCGCGAGGGCGCCGTGAGAGCGTCTGCCGGTCGAGGCGCGCGACCCGATGCCGTCGCGCTCGTCGCATCCGGAACAGAACGGACGCGCTCCGCGTCCGACCACCATCCAACGTTCGACGATCGTCCACCTCTCGTCAGTCTCCAGGCCACACTCGGCACACCACACCACGAGCAGGCGGGGCCCTCACCGCTCGCCGCAGCGCCTGGCACACCCACGCCACGCCTCGGCCTGATCTCGGTGCTAGCACCGTTGTGGCGCGGGCCTGGCCGGGAGTACCATCGTGCGCTGTCAACACACAAGGGGGAGTGAGTGAGATGAAGAAACGTCTCTCCGTCGGTCTTGCGGTGCTCGTGCTGGCGCTCGTGGGAGCCGGCTCGGCATTTGGGTTCGACTGCATCAGGGTTTCGTCGTCCCTGCAGGGCTTGCAGCAGTCGTCGAAGTCCGGCAACTGGTTGGTGTTCGATCTGAGCACGCCCGACGCTTTCCAGGAGTCACTCTTGGAGTTCGGCGTCGCTTTGACGGACGAGCAGGCGGAGTGCGGGAGCGAGGCATACGCCGAGTCGGGACAACCCCTCTACTTCGCGCTCGGTATCGGAGTCGCGGCCGGTGAGAACGAGAACGCCAGCGCGGGCGGTGTCCTCGCACACAACAACCCGAACACCTCGGTGCTGAGTAACGGAAAGGGCATCGATCACTTCGAGGAATCCGGGATCATCCCCGCGCTCGAAGCAGCCGCGGCGACCTGCGGCATCCTGGTCTAGGGAACGATCGGCAGGGGCCCGCCACGGGCCACCGACCACCGCCGCGTCGTCTTCCCGGGCATCTCCGGAGGCTCGGGAAGACGACGTCGGACGGGGGCTGCTCTGACCGCGTGCAACTCGTGAGCTCGCATCCGAGACCGGGTAGTTGATCGAGCCCGGCGAGGGAGACGCGCCCGCTAGGACGCGACCGCCTCCGCGGGCGCGACCCGGTCCCTCCGCCAGAAGCGGCGTGCCCAGAGCGCGACGTACACGAGGGCGACGAGGACCGGGACCTCGATCAGCGGCCCGACGACGCCCGCGAGGGCCTGCCCCGACGTCGCGCCGAAGACGCCGACGGCGACGGCGATCGCGAGCTCGAAGTCGTTGGAGGCGACGGTGAAGGCCAGGCTCGCGGTCTGCGGGTACGGAAAGCCGATCAGCTTGCCGATCACGAAGCCCGCCACCCACATGCCGGCGAAGTACAGGAGGAGAGGCAGGGCGATGCGTGCGACGTCGAGGGGCTGCGACGTGATCGTGTCGCCCTGGATCGCGAAGAGCAGGACGATCGTGAACAGGAGCCCGTAGAGCGTGATCGGGCCGATCCGCGGCAGGAAGCGCCGGTCGTACCAGTCGCGTCCCTTTCGCTCGAGGGCGATGCGGCGCGTCAGGTAGCCCGCGGCGAGCGGAATCCCCAGGAAGATCAGCACGGTCCGCGCGACCTCCCAGATCCCGACCTCGAACCCCTGGGTGTCGAGACCGAGCCAACCCGGGAGCACCGTCAAGTAGAAGTAGCCGAGCAGCGAGTAGGCGGCGACCTGGAAGATGGCGTTGAAGACGACGAGCACCGCCGCGCGATCGCGGTCGCCCTTCGCGAGGTCGTTCCAGATCAGCACCATCGCGATGCAGCGGGCGAGACCGACGATGATCACGCCCGTGCGGTACTCGGGCTGGTCGGCGAGGAACAACCAGGCAAGCGCGAACATGAACAGCGGGCCGATCACCCACGACAGGAAGAGCGAGACACCGTAGAAGCGCCGGTCGGAGACCCCGTCGGCCTTGCTGCGGCCGAGCTCCTCGTAGCGCACCTTGGCGAGCACCGGGTACATCATCAGGAGCAGCCCCAGCGCGATCGGCAGGCTGACGGTGCCGACGCGAAGGCGGTCGAGGCCGTCGTTCAGGCTCGGGATGAGGGAGCCGAGGGCGAGCCCCGCGGCCATCGCCAGCGCGATCCAGAGCGGCAGGTACCGATCGAGCGTCGACAGCCTGCCCAGGACCGCAGCCTCGTCCCCGCGGGGCGCCACGGCGGGGCTGGGTCGCTCCGCGACCGCCATCAGGCGGCGCTCGCTTCCCCGGCCGGTTCACCGTCGAGCTCGCCGGTGAGGGCCTCGACGCGCCGCCCGATCTCGTCGCGGATCGCGCGTACCCGCTCGACGGCCTGGCCGTGGGGGTCGTCGAGCTCCCAGTCGACGTAGCGCTTCCCGGGGAGAAACGGGCAGGCGTCGCCGCAGCCCATGGTCACGACGACGTCCGCCCATTCGGCGTCCCCACCCTCGAGCCGGTGCGGTGTGCGGTCGCCGATCTCGACACCGAGCTCGCGCATCACGTCGGCCACCTCGGGATGCACGGCGCCCGCCGGGCTCGACCCCGCCGACCGTGCGGCGTGGCGGCCCGCGGCCGCGCGCGTGAAGAGCGCTTCCGCGATCTGCGAGCGGCCTGCGTTCTGGATGCATACGAAGAGCACGTTCACGGTGCGACCTCCGGCACCCCTAGCAGCACCCCGCTCCCGCAGTCGGCTGGATCACCGGAAGGCCTCGCCCCTCAGGTGCGTGTGTCTTGCTCGCCTTGACGATCGCGCTGTGCATCCCGTCCGCGACCTCGTGGGTGAAGGCGATCGAGACGTCGTCGAACCCGGCCGCTTCGAGCCCTGCGGCGTACTCACCCTTGGAAAGCGCCCCCGCGACGCAGCCGACGTACGACCCACGCTCGGCCCGATCGGCGGGTGACAGCCGGTCCTCAGCGACGACGTCGCTGATGCCGATCCGTCCGCCTGGCTTGAGTACCCGGGCGATCTCGGTCAGCACCGCCGCCTTGTTCGTCGAGAGGTTGATCACGCAGTTGGAGATCACGACGTCCACCGACGCGGCGGGGAGGGGAATCTCCTCGATCACGCCCTTCAGGAAGTGGACGTTCGCGAGGCCGGACTCCGCGACGTTCCGCTGCGCGAGAGCGAGCATCTCGTCGGTCATGTCGAGTCCGAATGCCGTCCCCGTGGGACCCACCCGCTTGGCGGAGAGGATCACGTCGATGCCGCCGCCCGACCCGAGGTCGAGCACGGTCTCGCCTTCGCGGAGCTCTGCCACGGCGGTGGGGTTCCCGCAGCCGAGCGAGGCGAGAACGGCGGTATCCGGCAGCTCGTCGCGCTGCTCGGGCTCGTAGAGCGCCTCGCCGAACGACGCCGACTCCGTCTCGCTTTCGGCGCAGCACGCCCCGCCTCCGCAGCTCCCGTTCGCGCCGCTCGTGACGGCCAGGGCGGACTCGGCGTAGCGCCTGCGCACCTCCTCGCGCAGCTCTTCGGCAGTGGTGGACATCAGCAGCACGCTCCTTTCAGGTCCGCGACGGCCGCGAGCGTTTCGACGGCCTCGCGCCTCAACGAGAAGTAGGCCCACTTGCCGCGCTGCTCGCGCTCGAGCAGCCCGGCGTCGACCAGCTTCTTCAGATGGTGGGAGACGGTCGGCTGCGAGAGTCCCAGAGGCTCGTAGAGCTCGCAGGCGCAGACCGGCTCCTTGCTCCTCGCGACGACGTTCACGATCCGCACCCGGGCCGGGTCGCCGAGGGCCTTGAACAGCTCCGCGGTCGCGCCGGCCTCCTCGTCGCTCAGCATCTCGGCTCCGAGCGGGGCACAGCAGCTCACGGCCTCGAGTGCGGCACTCATCTCGCGGTGCTCCCGGACGGTCTCGTCATCGCGGCGTCTCCTTCGTCCATATCGACGTTCTTCAATATATCGAAGGACATCGATCTGTCAAGGGCGAACCCGAATGCCCGTTCGACCGCCTGCGGAGCCGTCCGGGGCGCCTACGCCGGTGAACGGGCGTCGGAACGGCCCGCGGAGCCGGGGTGGGTCAGCCGTCGTCGTCCGGGTCGTCCGCGTTCCGGTGGAACAGGCGCTTCCCCGACCCGGCCCGCTCAGCGCGCTTCTCGGCCCGCTTGTCCGCCCGCTGCGCCTTCTGCTCGGCGACCTTCTCCTTCGCGCCCGTGTACGAGCTGCCGACCAGCTGCTTCCCGCCGGACCAGCCGAACACGAGGATGACCAGCACGACGGCGACGAGCACGTTCCAGGCGGTCGTGATCAGCTGCTGCGCGGTCGAGTAGTCCACTGCGACGCTGTTCTTGACGTCACAGCACGTGTTGAGCGCCAGCGCGTTCGTCGCCTGGGTGATGCCGACCGCGCCGGGCGTGAAGGAGACGACGTTGGCGAGCGAGCCGGAGCCCGTCACCCACATGACGGACTCGAACGTGACCGGAATCGCGAAGGCGGCCAGGAAGATCGCGATCACCGCGAGCTTGCAGAGCCAGGAGAGGAACGAGGGGAGGAATGCGTGCGTCAGGTACTGGCGCGGATGGGCGAGGATCGCGCCCCCGGTCTTCGCCTGCTGCCAGAGCTTCTTCACCTGGCGCCAGAAGATGCGCCCCAGCATCACGACCAGCACGACCGCGCCCGCCGCGATCACGACGGAGAGGGCCGGATGTGCCGAGAGGTTGCCGAGGTTGGCGTCGAACGAGCCCGGAACCGAGAGGAACAGGTACAGGTACACGAACGTGCCGGCGATCGTGAAGAAGATCTTCTGCACGAGATACGCCGCGATCGAGCCCGCAAACGTGGCGGCGGGGATGAGGGCGACGAACATCAGCAGCGTCACGAACGTTCCGATGTTCGCAGGGAGGAAGTTGTTCATCGCGACGCCCACCGCGTAGGCGGTCACGATTGGCCAGAACTGCACCTGGCCGGGATAGGCGGCGCGCAGGATCCCGTAGTACGAGACCCCCGCAAGCACCGTCTGAGCGGTCTGGAACGCGAGTGCGGCGACGATGTAGCCGACGGGGACGTCGCGGATCTGGTCCCACAGGTCGGACAGCCACCCCCGGACGTCCACGCCCAGCAGGTTCAGCACACCGAGGACGAGCGCGATGCCGACGAGCCACCCGACCACCTTCAGCAGGCGCCGCCGACGTGATCTGTCGTTGAACGGCAGCAGAGGCAGGGACGCGGCGTCCTGTGGTTGTGTCTGCGGGGCGGTCTCTGTGCTCATGGTCGAATGTGGTACCGGCGAGCACATCATCCCAGGCGGACGGTGCGGACGCTGATGCCCCGGCCGTTCTCCGCGACGCGAGCACCACCCGCGGCGACCGCGCCCGCGAGCTCCCGCGCCTCGCCTCCGATCACCCTCAGCATCCCGGCGAGGGTGGTCCGGTAGCCGACGAAGTGGAGACCGGGGGCATCGGCGTGCTCGTTCGCGCCGTGGACGAGCGGAACGCCCTTGTCGTCCGGCACGCCCAGGTGGCCGAGCAGCGGCTCGAGACCGGTGCGAAATCCCGTGGCGGCGATCACTGCGTCCACCTCGACCAACCTCCCCTTCGCGAGCGCCACCGCTTCGTCGGCGAATCCCTCGACCGCTCCGACCACGCGTACGCGGCCCTTCCGGACGGCGTCCACGATCCCGACACCGAGGATCGGGAGCACGCCGCGGCGCAGGAAGTCCGAGTACGGGCGCGGGGGCGCGGACAGGCCGTACGGGGCGAGGTCGGGAATCGCCACACGGCGCATCGTCGAGGCGATCCGGTCGACGGCTCCGACCGGCAGGTGCCCCGTCGCAGTGCCGAGCCGCTGGCTCGGCACTCCGAGCGTGTCCCGTCGGACGATGCTCGGTGGTGTCCGAACGGCGAGCAGCACCTCGCGCGCCCTGTCGTACCGCGTCTTCCATGCCGCGCCGACCTCGTCCCGCTCGAGCAGGACGACCTGCTCGCCCGACTTCCGGAGGAGCGCCCGCATGCCAGCCATGCGGGGCCGGCTCCGATCGCGCTGATCACGCCGTCCTTGTATCGCATCCACGCCGGGCGACCGAGGCGCGGAGCCTCTAGGGCGTTCGACGCCCACGCTGCGCCCGGCGCAGTGCGTCGAGCCTGCGGCGGTCGCGCTTGGTCGGGCGCGCTCCGAGGTCCGCCCCGAGCGGTCGAGCGAGGCGTCGTTCGGCGGCGCGCTGCTCTCGCCGGGCGATCGACTCGGGCGTCTCCTCGTACAGGGCCGCTGCGGCTGCCGCAGGGCCTCGCTTGTCGCCGACGGCACGGACGAGGACCTCGCGCCGCACGTCGCCGACCGTCACCTCGAGCCGGTCACCGGCCCGGACGTCCTTCGACGGCTTGACCCGTGCCCCGTTCACGTGCACGTGCCCGCCGAGCACGGCGTCCGTCGCCGCGCCGCGCGTCTTGAAGAAGCGGGCCGCCCACAACCAGCGGTCGATCCTCACGTGATCCATCGCGGGCCCTGATCATGCACATCCCACTCCGCGCCGTCGTTTCGTTACGCGAGGGTCGATCGGGTATCACTGTGCACCAGCGCTCGAGAAAGGGGTCCCATCATGCGTCCCACGCTTCTGCTGACGGTGATCGCATCCGTCGTCACCGCCTCCGCCGCGCTCGCCGCCTCGTTTCCCGCGACGATCCCGCTGCCGAATGGCTGGCAGCCCGAGGGGATCGCCGTCGGCGACGGAACGACCTTCTACGTCGGCTCGATTCCCACCGGCGCCGTCTACCGCGGAGACCTCCGGACGGGCAAGGGCTCGACGCTCGTCGCCGGTGCGGCCGGACGTGCCGCGATCGGGGTCGAGCACGATCGGGGGCGTCTCTTCGTGGCCGGCGGCGGAACCGGCAAGGGCTTCGTCTACGACGCGGACAGCGGTGCGCTCCTTCGCGAGCTGCAGCTCGCCACCGGCAGCGGAGCCACCTTCGTGAACGACGTGGTCGTCACGAAGCGCGCAGCGTGGTTCACCGACTCCAACCGGGCCGCTCTCTACCGTGTGGCGCTCTCGAAGAACGGCATTCCGGCGCAGTCAGCGCAGGTCGTCCCGCTGACCGGCGACTTCCAGCTCGTCTCGGGGTTCAACCTCAACGGCATCGACGCGACGCCCGACGGCAAGACCCTTGTCGTCGTGCAGAGCGCCACCGGCAAGCTGTTCCGCGTCTCCGCCACGGGGACGACCTCCGCCATCGACCTCGGAGGAGCGGCGGTTCCGAACGGCGACGGCCTGCTGCTCCACGGGCGGACGCTCTACGTCGTCCAGAACCGGCTGAACCGGATCGCCGTCGTCGCGCTCGACAAGGCGTTCGCCTCGGGGAGAATCGCGCGGACGATCACCGACTCCGACTTCGACGTGCCCACGACGATCGATCGGCACGGAGCGTTCCTGTACGCCGTGAACGCGCGCTTCGGAGCGACGCCCGGGCCTTCCACCACGTACTCGGTCGTCAAGGTGGCACGTTAGGGGCTAGTGTTTGCTTGCGTATGCAAGCAAACGCCTTCGAGCTCGGCATCTACACGTTCGCGGAGCTGCCCGGACCCGGCGACGGGACGCACGGTCACGCCCCCGAGCGCCTGCGCGACCTGCTCGAGGAGATCGAGCTTGCCGATCGGGTCGGCCTGGACGTCTTCGGCGTCGGCGAGCACCACCGGCCGGACTTCGCCGTATCGGCGCCCGCGGTCGTACTCGCCGCGGCGGCGGAACGGACGAGCCGCATCCGGCTCACGAGCGCCGTCCCGGGGTTGGCAGTGGAGACGAAAGCGGGCGGCCCTTAGGCCGCCCCCGTAGAACCGCTGGATGGCCGGCGGCCTCTGGCGGACGGGCATCCCGATGCACGAGTGGGCCGCGCCGCGCTGACGGCAGGCCCCGCCCGGTCACCTCTCCACCCGCAGGTGTCACGCACGCGCGGGCAGAGCCGGTGGAGGGCCGACTCCGCGGCCCTCCACCGGACGGTGTCGGTCCTACGCGGGCGTCGTGCGCCGCCGCGCGGCGAATGCGGCGCCGAGGATGAGCAAGCCTGCCCCTGCCGCAGCACCGACCGCCGCTGCCGCGCCGCTGTCGAGCGACGGCACCTCGAAGCCCGTCCCCGAGTCGACGGGGGCGGCCGGCGTCGCGACGGTGTTGGCGGTCGACGCTTCGCCCTGGAACTGGCTCTGGTCGACGCCGATCCCTTGGCTCAGGTACGGGATCGTGCCGGGCTCGCTCGGCGTGCTGGCGGTCGACGCTTCGCCCTGGAACTGGCTCTGGTCGACGCCGATCCCTTGGCTCAGGTACGGGATCGTGCCGGGCTCGCTCGGCGTGCTGGCGGTCGACGCTTCGCCCTGGAACTGGCTCTGGTCGACGCCGATCCCTTGGCTCAGGTACGGGATCGTGCCGGGCTCGCTCGGCGTGCTGGCGGTCGACGCTTCGCCCTGGAACTGGCTCTGGTCGACGCCGATCCCTTGGCTCAGGTACGGGATCGTGCCGGGCTCGCTCGGCGTGCTGGCGGTCGACGCTTCGCCCTGGAACTGGCTCTGGTCGACGCCGATCCCTTGGCTCAGGTACGGGATCGTGCCGGGCTCGCTCGGCGTGCTGGCGGTCGACGCTTCGCCCTGGAACTGGCTCTGGTCGACGCCGATCCCTTGGCTCAGGTACGGGATCGTGCCGGGCTCGCCCGGCTGAACGGCAGTTACCGAGGTCCCGCCGCCGCCTCCCGTGGCCTCCATGATCTGGCCCGACGCGGAGGACGCCGCGAGGGCCGCCGACGCGGATGCAGCCGCGACGGTGAGGAGCACCATCTCGCGGATACCGTGCCCCTCGAAGTCCGGGTGCTCGAGCGCCCGGTACAGCCCAGCGCGGTCGAACGAGAACGTGATCCCGCCGGCGTCCGTGCCGGCGAGCACCGTCTCGAGATCGGAGCGCTGCCAGTTGACCCGCACGTCTTGCGGGCTGCCGGCTCCTCGATCGACCGTCAGGACGAGCTCCAGCGGCTCGTCGGAAGCCAGTGCTTCCTCGATCTCCTCGCGTGCCATCGTGACTGTGGCCGCGTCCGGACGTCCCCCGGCGTCCGAGGGTGTGAGCATCGCGGTGGCGCTCAACCCGGTCCCCTCCATGGAGGGCCTCCCTTCCTCTGTTGCGCCGCGCCGGGAAAGAGCGGCACCTACTACGAGACGGTCGATCGTGCTGCGATCTTCCCGCCTTCGTCACGATTGTTTCATGTCTATCCAGTCTCTGCGTGGTCCGATCTTCAGATCGGACGCCTGGCCTCAGGCGGGTGGGCCTTGCGGCGACGCGCCTGAGCTCGGACGACCCGATCCGCGTGTTCCAGGGCTTCGCGACGCTCGACCTCCTCTCGGGCGGCCGCGCCGAGATCATGGCCGGCCGCAGGTCGTTCATCGGAGTCCTTCCCGCTCTTCGGCCACGACCTGCGCGACGACGACGCCGTGTTCGCCGAGAAGCTCGACCTGCTCCTCGCCGTGCGCGAGCGGCAGCGCGTCACGTGATCGGGCGCGTATCGCGGGTCGCTCGACGACCGCGGCGTCTACCCCGACCCGTGCAGGACCCGCTGCCCGTTCGGGTCGCCGTGGGCAGCACGCCCGAGTCGGCGGTGCGGGCAGGTGCGCTGGGCCTTCCGCTCGCGCTCGGGATCATCGGCGGGATGCCTGAGCGCTTCGCTCCGTTCGCGGAGCTCCATCGCCGCGCGGCCCACGAGGCGGGGCACGCTTCGTCGGCAGCCCCCGGGACCTCGTCGAGAAGATCCTCCTCCAGCACGAGATCTTCGGCCACCAGCGGTTCCTGCTCCAGCTCTCGGTCGGGACGATCCCGCACGACGCGCTGATGCAGGCGATCGAGCTCTTCGGGAGGGAGGTGGCCCCCGCCGTGCGGGAGGCGTTGCGCGCCGGTCGGCTCCGGCGGCCGTCGGCTCTCACTCGTAACGCAGCGCCTCTGCGGGCGGGATCCGGGACGCCCGGATCGCGGGTGCCAGCGTGGCGAGCA
Source organism: uncultured Actinomycetes bacterium (assembly GCA_963793655.1). Lineage (GTDB taxonomy): Bacteria > Actinomycetota > Thermoleophilia > Gaiellales > Gaiellaceae > Gaiella. The sequence continues at coordinate 655,166 of CAWCAV010000004.1, read as the reverse complement.
GTGCCACGGCGTAGACCACCGCGAATATGAGGGCGAGGTCGCCCCACGGCACGACCAGCGTGAGGTTCTCCCAGCTCGGGGTCTCGCGCTGGTCCTGGATGATGTTCCAGCCGAGGAGCAGGCCGAGCGCCGTTCCGACAACGATCGCGGTGAGCGCGACGAACGACGACTCGAGCAGGAAGACCGCCTGGATCATCGTGCGGCGGAAACCGATTGCGCGCATCACGCCGATCTGCTGCCTCCGCTCGACGACCGCACGCGCGCTGATCACGCCGAGCGCGGCCACGCCGACCACGAGGCCGAGCGCGATGAAGCCCTGGATCAGCCGGTTGAACGTACGGTTGGCCGCGACCGCGTCGTCGACGACCTCTCGTATCGACTGGGCTTCGAGACCGTTCGTCAGGAAGGCCGACTCGAGCCGCGCGGCCGCCTTGTCCGGGTCGACGCCCGGGGTGGTCGTGAAGTAGTGGATCGTCGGCCGCGCCCGGCCGGGGAACGCCGCGGCGAGCGTCTTCTGGGAGGTCGAGATCCCCGCCATCTCGAACGGTGCGGAGTCGGACAGCACGCCGATCACCGTGAGACGCGTGCGGAACCCGGTCTGGGTGTCGACGACCTGGAGAGGGATCGGGTCGAACGGCTCGGAGACGTCGCCGTAGAAGCCGGTGATCTTGAAGTCGGAGGGCAGCACCGCGAAACCGAAGTTGTCACGGCGAGGCACCACGAGCCCGTCGACGACCGCCAGCCCGGGTGTCTTGGCGAGCGCGGTCCACACGTCGTGGGGACTCGAGTACCCCTTCGCCATCGCGCCGAGGTCGAACGTCGTGTGCTGCAGGAACGAGGTGTCGAGGCCGCGGACGTAGTAGCTCTCGAGGGGGCGGCCCGTCCCGAGTTGGCGGGCGTCGACCGCGAGCACGGATTGGCTGCCGACGACGGGGAAGTCGGCCGCGCGCGCCCCTAGGCGCTCGTCGATCGCCGAGCGCATGTCGTCGATCGCGGCGACCGCGCCGGTCCCCGACCGGATCTGGAAGCCGCCGCCGAAGGCGTCCTCGTTGCCGAACGCCGCCTGGAACGAGCCGGTCGACGTCGCTCCGGTGACGAGCGTGAAGACGACGAGCGTGAACATGGCGAGGGTGGTGCCGGTGCGGAAGCGGCTCCGGAGCGGGTACGCCATCGACATGCGCAGGACCGGGGCCAGTGCCTTGATCCTTCCGAGCCCGGCCATCGCGGCGCCGAGGAGCAGATCGGCGTTGTACACGATCACCCAGACCGCGCCGACGACGATCAGGAGGCCGGTCACGATCCATGTCGAGAAGTCCATGGAGAGCGGGCCGAAGACGGACTCCCAGGCGCTCCAGGGCAGCATCAGGAGCACGACAATGATGATGCCGGCCACGGTGAACGCGAGCCGGTCGGGAACCCCCACGAGGCGCGCGAACGGCACCAGGCTGATGATGATCAGCGAGATGCCGAGCATGAGCGGCGTGGCGGCGTTCCCTGCCGTGAAGGCGAGGAGCAAACCGAGCGCGATGCCGAGCCCGCCGAGCACGATCCTCCTGCGGCCGCGCACGACCGGCCCCTCCGGAACGTTGCGGATCGCCGCGGCGATCGTCATCACGCTGACACGCCAGGCGGAGAAGGCCACGACGATCAGCGTGAGCAGCACGCCGAGCGCGAAGGCGATCAGGAGGCTCTGCCACGTGAAGGCGAACTCCACCTGCAGGCCGGCGTCCGCGTCCTCTGCGCCGAACGCCTGCGCCATCAGGAACACCATGCCGTAGGCGATCACCGCGCCGAGGATCGCGCCGACGGCGGCGGCGATCAGATCGTAGGCCGCCCCCTCGAACGTGAACATCTCGACGAGGTGCCCTCGCCGGGTGCCGATCGCGCGCGCGATCCCGAGCTCTCCGCGGCGCTCGGCGGCGAGCATCACGAAGATGAGGAAGATCAGCAGGATCCCGGCGGCGATCGAGAACGAGCCGAACGTCGTGAAGAACGCCATGAACGCGCTGCCGGCCTCGTCCGCCGCCTCGATCGTGTCCTGCTTGACGGTCGCGACATCGAGCTGCCACTGGCCGAGCACCGGCTGGAGCTCGGCTTCCACCCGGTCGGAGAGGGCGACCGCGGCATCGCCCGAGCCGCGGTTCGAGATCATGACGCCGAGGATCTGCTGTGGTTTCTCGTAGATACGCTGGGCCTCGGCGAGCGGCAGCAGCAGCGCTGCGTCTGCCGTCGCTGCGCCGTCGAAGTCGACGATCTCCCGCACCCTTGCACGGAACGGCTCGCCGGAAGGGTAGACCACGATCGCATCGCCGACTCGCGCGCCGAGTTCCTCGGCAGCGTCCGCGTTGAGGAAGACCTCGCCCCTTTCGAGCTGGGAGAGCGAGAGCGTCTCCCCGGCGCGGCCCGTGATCGGCGCGAAGCTTTCGAGCGCAGTCGGGTCGGCCGCGAACAGCTTCACGCTGGGCTCGGTCTGACGTGTGCGCGGAGCCTGGACTGCGACGTTGTCGACGACGGTGCCGACGACGCCGTCGGTCAGGTCCGGGCCGAGCGTGGACTCGATCTCACCGACGAGCGTGTCCGACATCCAGGCTACGCCGCTCGCCTGCCCGAGATCGCCGGGAATGTCGTCCACGGCGCCTCGGGCGGACACCACCTCGTCCGTCTCGCCAAGAGCTGTGGTGGCCGTTGTCCGAATCGTGTGGCTCATCGTGTCGCCCGTGACGAGCGCAGCGGCGACGATCGTCGTGCCGAGCATCAGGCCGAGCACGATCAGGCTGGTTCGGGCGCGGCGGCGTCCAACGTTCCGAACGCCCAGGCGAAAGAGAACCGGGTTGCGGACGACCAGCACTCCGAGGATCGCGAACGCAACCCCGAGGGCGACCGCGAGGATCGAGAGCAGCCGGTCGAGCGGGATGCCGAAGAGCTCGTTCACGACTCGACGGTCACCCGCGGCATCTCTGCGAACGCCACCTTGTAGTGCTCACGCCCGGGAGGCGAGCGGTAGAGCGTCACGAACTCCTCGAGCGCGCTGATTGCGAAGCCGGCGGTCTCCTCGACCGCCTCCTCGCTGTCCCAGAAGCTGACGATCATGCCCTTGCCCTCGGGCGTGATCATCACGGCGACCCCCTCGTAGCCGGGCAGCTCGCGCACGCGGGGCATGACCTTCGTCTCGTACTGCTCGACCGCGTCGTCGAGGTCCACGCGGAGTGTGTCGATCTCAAGCAGCGTGACTCGCGAGTACATGCGGCACCTCCAGGAGTTGCTCCTCGACGACGACGCCGTCGAGCATGCGGACGATCCGGTCGGTCTTGCGGCCGACCGAGATGTCGTGGGTGACGATCAGGAAGCTGAGACCGCGCTCCACGTTGAGCTGTCGCATCAGGGCGACGATGTCCTGCGCGTTCTCGGAGTCGAGGTCTCCGGTCGGCTCGTCGGCCCAGACGATCGCAGGGTCGTTGACGAGCGAGCGGGCGATCGTGACGCGCTGGCGCTCCCCGCCGGAGAGCTCGTCGGGCACGTGCGACGCCCGGTCTGCGAGCCCGACGAGGTCGAGCGCCTCGAGCGCCCGGCGTCGCGCGCTTCCCGCGCTCTCGCGGGCGATGAGCAGCGGGAGCTCGACGTTCTCGACCGCGCTCAGAACAGGCATCAGGTTGTAGAACTGGAAGACGAATCCCATGTGGCGGGCTCGGTAGTCGGTGCGCTCGCGGTCGGACATCTCGGAGAGCGACGTCCCGTCGATCACGACCTCGCCGCCGTCGACGGCGTCGAGGCCGGAGAGGCAATTGAGAAGCGTGGTCTTGCCGCACCCGCTCGGCCCCATGATCGCCGCCATCTCCCCGCGCTCGAGCGTCAGGTCGACCCCGCGCAGGGCCTCGACCCGCACCGCCCGCGTTTCGTACGTCTTCACGATCGACCGTGCGTCGACGATCGGGCTCGTGCTCATGGCGGCTCCTTCCGAGGCTCGGTTCCCCCTGAGCGTCCAACGCGCGAATCGATGCGACATCGGCGCGTCCTCGGATCATCACGTGTGGTGAACTACCGACCTCGCTCGGATCCGTCGGGCTCGTGGCTCCGGGCCTGGGCCTCGAGGCGCTCGAACTCGCGGTGCTCCGTCGACCTGGATGCCGCGACCTAGGACGAGGAGACGCTCGACCGGTTTCACGCGGAGCATCCGACGTATCTCGGTGGCTCCGGGACGCAGGGCTCGTCGTCACGAACGGCCCGGTCCTCCACCATCGCGACGAGTCCGTGAGGGGCTCGCGTTCTTTGCTTTGGATCGGTGGAGGAGGTCCGACGCCTGGCTCGCCGAGGACGGTCCCGCCATGCGCGCCGGGCGGCTCGTCTTCAACGTGATGACCTGGTGGTGCCCGGCCGGGGACGATCACCCGCCCCGGCCGCCCGTTGCCGGTCGGCGAGCCCGACTAGCCGCGCTCCCCGCGCGGCACGTACGGGCGCTCGCCCTCGCCCGTGTAGATCTGACGCGGCCGCGAGATCTTCTGCTCGGGATCGGAGAGGTGCTCCTCCCACTGCGCGATCCAGCCGGGCAGTCGGCCCAATGCGAAGAGGACCGTGAAGTAGTCGGTCGGATAGCCCATCGCCTGGTAGATGAGCCCCGAGTAGAAGTCGACGTTCGGGTACAGCTTGCGCGAGACGAAGTACTCGTCCTCGAGCGCGATCCGCTCGAGCTCGAGGGCGATCTCGAGCTTCGGGTTGAGCCCGGTTTGCCCGAACACATCGTCGGCGACGCGCTTGATCAGCTTCGCTCGCGGGTCGTAGCTCTTGTACACGCGGTGGCCGAATCCCATCAGCCGGCCCTTGCCGGCCTTGACCTGCTCGATGAACGCCGGGACGTTCTTCGTGTCCCCGATCTCGTCGAGCATCCGGAGCACCGCCTCGTTCGCCCCACCGTGGAGCGGGCCGTAGAGCGCGGCGATACCGGCGGAGACGGCGGAGAACGGGTCGACCTGCGACGAGCCGACACTGCGCACGGCGCTGGTCGAGCAGTTTTGCTCGTGATCCGCGTGCAGGATGAGCAGGATCTCGAGGGAGCGCTGGAGCACGGGGTTGGGCTCGTGCTGCCCCCCGATCGCGAACGTCATGTTGACGAAGTTGCCGATGTAGTCGAGGTCGTTGCGCGGGAGCACGTACGGCAGGCCGCGCGAGTGGCGGAACACGAACGCCGCGATCGTCGGCATCTTCGCAAGCAGCCGGACGCGCTGGAGGTAGCGGCTCTCGGAATCCCCGATGTGCTTCGCGTCGGGATAGAACGTCGAGAGCGCCCCGACCGCGCCGAGCAGCATCCCCATCGGGTGGGCGTCGTAGCGAAAGCCCTCGAGGAACTTCTGCACGTTGACGTGGACGTAGGTGTGGTAGCGGATCTCGTCCTCGAAGCGGCCGACCTGATCGGCATTGGGGAGCTCACCCTCGAGGAGCAGGTATGCCGTCTCGAGGAACGTCGCTTCCTCGGCGAGCTGCTCGATGGGATAGCCGCGGTAGCGGAGGATGCCGGCATCCCCGTCGATGAACGTGATGGCGCTCCGGCACGAAGCGGTGTTGAGGTACGCCGGGTCGTACGACATCAGCCCGCCGTCGCCCTCGGCAGCGCTGACCTGGCGGAGATCCGTGGCGTGGATCGTGCCGTCGGTGATCGGCACCGTGTACTCCCGCCCGGTGCGGTTGTCGGTGATCGTGAGCGTGTCCTCGGCCATTGCTCGCCCCTTTCCTCGCGTCGAGTGGATCGTCTCAGATCGGGGCACCCGCCCGCCCGGCGACCCTACGCTTGGCCACCCCACCGACTTCGGGTGTCGGAGATCGCAGGTTCGAATCCTGCCGACCAGATCTTCGCTCTCCTTCGAGAGAGCGACGCGCGGTAGAGGAGCGGTGTCCTCGCGAGCCTCATGAGCTCGAGACCGTGGGTTCGAATCCCACTCGCGCCATCCACAGGATCGACCCGCCGACGGGCGGGCCGAGGAAGTGACGGAACAAGGGCTGGGCAGAGCGCGGGGCCTAACGCGCAGCTGGCCTCGACAAGCCCCAGGTCCGACCGGTGAGGGGGTGGCGGTGCGGACACGCCCCGGCAGGGGCGCCGATGGGTAACAGCTGGCTCCGGAGCCATCGGACGGTAACGTCTCTGCCTCCGGTTGCGGGAAGCCGATCCCGCCTTCCACTTCTCTCTCGGCGGCCGTGATGTAACGGCGACATCCGGGGTTGTGAGCCCCGCAGTGGCGGTTCGAGCCCGACCGGCCGCCCTCGTTCTTGCGGACGCCGAGCACTGGCGAGCTCAGCGCGCTGTAACCGCGTCGCCTTGGCTGTGGTGGTTCGACTCCACCCGTCCGCACTGAACTCGACCACGGGAAAGGAGGCGTGACGCATATGCGTCGTTCACATCGACATGGGTTCAGCTCGTCGACATTTGCCTCCGTGACCGCGGTCTCGACCGGGCGAAGATCGAGCGCTACCGCGCATGGCTCGAGGAGGGACGCGAGCCGCCGCCGGTGCGCCTGACGCGGGCAGGCGAGATGCTGCTCCTGACGGTCGCCACCGGATCACCGACGCCCGCGTCGCGGGCCACGTGCTGATCGAGGCGGAGGTTCGCGTGGTCCTGACCACGACAACCGCGGCCAGTTCGCTCGCGCTCGCTCTGATGAGCGGGAGCAATGGATGGGGTGCTGCTCACGAGGGGCACCCCACCCGGCTCCGAGGAGACAGGTGTCCGACCACGTGTCCGACTTCAGTCGGACACCTCGTACGCGACGGTCGATCCATGACGGAGAAAGGAGGCCGGAGATGACACTTCCGTACAAAGCGCGCCTGAACGAGCGGACGCTTCTCAAGCTGCCGGGCTTCCGCGGCAGCGCCTATGTGTACACGTACGTCGAGGACACGAGCGAACGCGGCCTGCAGCACGGCCCGTACTGCGACCCCGCCTGCACGTGCGGCTGCATCGAGAATTTCGAGCCGCGTGCCGTGGTCGAGATCGCAGCGGGCGAGGAGAGGGTCCGCCTCGGCTTCGACGTCGACAGCGAGGGCTACCGCGAGAACTCGCTCCACAAGCTCGACACGCTGGTCGCGGCGCTCCGTGTGTTCCGGACGGCGCTCGTCGAGGAGTTCGAGCCGTATGACCGGCGTGCGCGGGGGCTGGCCGAGTCGACGGGAGAGGATCTCCGGGATGAACCACCGGTCGGGGCGGCCCTCGCGTCGCCCCGACCCCAAGACACCGTGGCCGAGGGGCGAGGCACGCGCCTGCAATGCGCGGCGACGGCAGTTCGAGTCTGCCCGGTGTCTCTGTTGGCTCGCGCAGATCCCTGAGGAAGCCGCCTTCGGCGTCACGCTTCGCCGCCGAGCTGCCACGAACCAGCCACCCTGCTGCGAGCAGCTCGTACTGCCGTTCGGGACGAACACCCTAGGCTTGCGCCATGCGACGGGTGCCCGCCGAGGCCATTCCCCGGATCCCCGAGCCTGTTCGCCGGGTCGCGCGCAACACGATCTGGGGATTTGGCCGCGCGACTGCGCGCTGGCGTCCGCGTCCCGACTTCTTGGTGATCGGCGCCCAGAAGGCGGGGACGACCGCCCTCTACGCCTACCTCCGCTGGCACCCGGGGATCACGGGACCGTCCTGGAAGGAGGTCAGCTTCTTCGACCGGCACTGGTGGCGCGGCGAGGCGTGGTATCGCGGCCAGTTCCCGCTGCGGAGCCGCGGGAAGCTGGTCGGCGAGGCGAGCCCGAGCTATCTCTTCCACCCGCTCGCACCCGAGCGGGCTCGGGTCATGGTCCCGGACGCGAAGCTCGTCGCACTCCTCCGCGAGCCTGTCGCTCGCGCGTACTCGCAGTACCAGCACGAGGTCTCTCTGGGCCGGGAGCCGCTGTCGTTCGAGGACGCAATCGCGGCCGAGGAAGGTCGGACGGCGGGCGAGGCCGAGCGGCTCGTGGCCGATCCCAAGGCGTTCAGCCGGGCCTGGTGGGACCACACGTACGTCGCACGCGGACGCTACGCGGAGCAGCTCGAGCGCTGGCTCGCGGTCTTCCCCCGCGAGCAGCTGCTCGTGGTGCGTACGGAGGACTTGGGGGAGAGACCAGCGGAGACCTACGCCTCGATCCTGTCCTTCCTCGATGCCGCCCCGCACGTCCTCGAGCGATATCCACGCGTGTTCGAACGCGACTATGCGCCGATGCGCCCCGAGACGCGAGCCGCCCTCGCCACGACGTTCGCCGAGCCGAACCGGCGCCTGGAGGCGCTCCTCGGCCGGCCGCTCGGCTGGCAAGCCGGGTCACGGACGGAACATCTGACCTAGCTCTCGCTCGAGCCCTCCCAGATGTTGATGTCGCTCTCGGTCGCGAAGCGGTCGATCGCGGCGAGCTCCTCGTCGGAGAAGTCGAGGCGGTCGAGCGCCCGGACGTTCGCCTCGAGCTGGGCGACGCTGCTCGCGCCGACGAGGGTCGACGTCATTCGCGGGTCGCGAAGCGTCCAGGCGAGCGCCATCGCCGGCAGCGTCTGGCCTCGCGCGGCTGCGATGTCGCGGAGCGCGGCGACCTTCGCCAGGGTCTGGTCCGTCAGCTGATCCGCGCTCAGGTAGAGCCCACGGTCGATCCGGGAGCCCTCCGGGATGCCGTCCGCGTACCGGTCGGTGAGTAACCCCTGCGCGAGCGGTGAGAACCCGATGCACCCGATCCCGAGCTCGCCGAGCGCGTCCAGCAGCCCGTCCTCGATCCAGCGGTTCAGCATCGAGTAGGAGGGCTGGTGGATGAGCAGCGGCGTGCCCATTCGCTCGAGGATCGACGCCGCCTCGCGCGTCCGCTCGGGCGAGTACGACGAGATCCCTCCATACAGCGCCTTGCCCTGGCGAACGGCGCTGTCCAGCGCGCCCATCGTCTCCTCCAGAGGCGTGTCCGGGTCGAAGCGGTGGGAGTAGAAGATGTCGACGTAGTCGAGGCCCATGCGACGGAGGCTCTGGTCGAGGCTCGCGAGCAGGTACTTGCGCGAGCCCCACTCGCCGTACGGGCCGGGCCACATGTCGTACCCGGCCTTCGTCGAGATCACCAGCTCGTCGCGGAAGGGCGCGAGGTCGGACGCGAGCAGCCGGCCGAAGGTCTCCTCCGCCGACCCGTACGGCGGGCCGTAGTTGTTCGCGAGGTCGAAGTGCGTGATCCCGAGATCGAATGCGCGACGGACGATCGCGCGGCTCGTCTCGAGCGGGCGATCGGCGCCGAAGTTGTTCCAGAGGCCGAGGGACACGGCCGGGAGCAGGAGACCGCTGCGTCCGGTCCTTCGGTACGTCATGCGCCCGTAGCGTCCCTCGTCGGCGATGTACGTCATCGGCTCCTCCAGTCGGATGATGCGGCGAGCTCCTCGAAGGGCCGGAGCGCATCCGGGTCGGCGAGCGAGTCGCGGCTCAGCGTCCGGTCGACAGGCTCGCCCGAGAGGATGCGCTTGACCGGCACCTCGAGCACCTTGCCCGACAGCGTGCGTGGCACCGCGGGCACGGCGCGCACCTCGTCGGGTACGTGCCGTGGCGAGCAGTCGTCGCGGACGCGGGCGCGGATGCGTCCCGCGAGCTCGTCGTCGAGCGTCAGCCCGTCCCGGAGGACGACGAACAGCGGCATGTAGCCCTGGGTTCCCTCGCGCGGAAGGTCGACGACGAGAGCGTCGACGACCTCGTCGAGCGCCAGCACTGCCCGGTAGATCTCGGCCGTACCCATCCGGATCCCGCCCCGGTTGATCGTGGCGTCGGAGCGGCCTGTGATGATCGCGGTGCCGCGGTCGGTGATCTCGATCCAGTCGCCGTGCCTCCAGACGCCGGGGAAGGTCTCGAAGTAGCTCGCGCGGTAACGAGCGTCGCCTTCGTCGGCCCAGAAGCCGATCGGCATCGACGGCATCGGCTCGGTGATCACGAGCTCGCCGACCTCACCTACGACCGGTGCGCCGTCCGCGTTCCAGGCCTCGACCTTCGCGCCGAGTGCGCGCGCCTGCAGCTCGCCCCGGTAGACGGGAAGCGTTGGCACGCCGCCGACGAAGGCGGTGCAGAGATCCGTCCCGCCCGACGTCGAGAAGAGCCACAGGTCCGGCCCGAGCCGGTCGTAGACCCATTCGAAGCCGTCGGGGGACAGGGGGGAGCCGGTCGAGCCCACCGCCTCGAGGTGCGAGAGGTCGCGGCCGGCGCGGGGATCGATGCCGTCCTTCATGCAGGCCGCGATGTAGCCGGCCGAGGTGCCGAAGCAGGTCACGCCCGCTCGTTCGGCCAGGTCCCACAGCGTCCCGAGATCCGGATACCCCGGGTTGCCGTCGTAGAGGACGATCGACCCCTCCGTGAGCAGGGCGCCGTTCAGGAAGTTCCACATCATCCAGCCGGTCGTCGTGAACCAGAACAGCCGGTCGTCTCGCTGCAGGTCGACGTGGAGGTGCAGCATCTTGAGCAGCTCGAGCAGGATCCCGCCGTGCCCGTGCACGATCGGCTTCGGGAGGCCGGTCGTCCCCGACGAGTAGAGGACCCAGAGCGGGTGGTCGAACCCCAGCTGCGTGCACGGCAGCTCCTCGTCTCCGCCCCCGGCGAGAAGCTCGTCCCAGCGGATCGCCTCCTGGAGCCTGCCCATGTCCGGCTCGGGCCGGAGGTAGCCGAGCACGACGGTGTGCTCGAGCGTGGGCATCGCCCCCTGCAGGGCGCGCACCACGTCGAGCCGGTCGTGATCGCGGCCGCCGTACCGGTAGCCGTCGGCGGTGAGGAGCACACGGGGCTCGATCTGGGCGAACCGGTCGGCGACGCTCCGGGCGCCGAAGTCCGGCGAGCAGCTCGACCAGACGGCGCCGAGGCTCGCGCAGGCGTGGAACGCGATGACGGCCTCGACGATGTTCGGCAGGTAGGCGACCACACGGTCTCCGGGACCGATCCCGAGCGAGCGCAGGCCGGCGGCGCATGCGCTCATCGCGTCTTTGAGCTCGCCCCACGTGGTCTCGGTGAGCGGGCGGAGCTCGGATGCGTGGCGAATCGCGACCGCCTTTGCATCGCGGCCGCGGAAGACGTGCTCCGCGTAGTTCAGCCGTGCCCCCGGGAACCACTCGGCCCCGGGCATCGCACGCGAGCCCAGCACGCGCTCGTAGGGCTCGGAGGCCCGGACATCGAAGTGCTGCCAGATCGAGGCCCAGAACGACTCGATCTCGGTCACCGACCAGCGCCAGAGGTCGTGGTAGCCGTCCGCCTCCACGCCGTGCACGTCGGCGAGGCGCCCGGCGTACCGCGTGATCGCGGCCTGCGAGATGCGCTCTGCGTCAGGCGTCCAGAGGATGGGTGGAGTCACGCGCAGAGCCTACGCGCGGCGCGTGGAGGGGCGTGTCAGCGCTGCCGAAAGGTGATGCGGCCGCGCGTGAGGTCGTACGGCGAGAGCTCGACGGTGACGCGGTCGCCGGGGTTGATGCGGATCCGGTAGCGCCGCATCTTGCCCGACACGTACCCGAGCGTCTCGTGGTCGTTATCGAGCGCGATGCGATACATCCCGCCGCGGAACGCCTCCACGACCTCGCCCTGCATCTCGACCTTGCCTTCGTCGTTCGCCACGCTTCTCCCAGAAGTGATGCGGGCGCGCCCCGGAGGACGCGCCCGCATCTAGCGCATCAGCCCGTGAGGACGACGTTCGTCGCCTGCGGGCCCTTCTGGCCCTGCTCCGCCACGAACTCGACCTTCGCGCCTTCGGGGAGGGACTTGAAGCCCTCGCCCATGATGCCGCTGAAGTGGACGAAGAGGTCCTTGCCGCCGTCGTCCGGGGTGATGAACCCATACCCCTTGGCGTCGTCGAACCACTTCACGGTTCCGGTTGCCATTCGCTTGAACACCTCCTTGCCTATGAATCACGAACGGGCAGGAAGGTGCAGGAACAGCACGACCGGACCACGCTCTGATTGAACGATCGGCACGGTAGCAGCGATCGGTTCGCCTTGGGGGAATCCCGCCGGGACGCGAATCCCCCCAAGGTCGAGCCGAATTTCGCTAGGCCGATTCCGCGAGGAAGCGGCGGCTCGGCAGCGGCCGCGAATCGTGGTCGAGGGCATGCTGGAGGCGCGTGAGCGCCGACTTCTCCAGCTGCCGCACCCGCTCGCGGGTGAGCTCGAGCACGCGACCGATCTCCTCCAGGGTGAGGCTCTCCTGGCCGTCGAAGCCGAACCGGAGCTCGAGCACGCGCCGCTCACGCTCGGGCAGGCCCGAGAGGGCGGAGCGAACACGCTCGCGCTGGAACGACTCGTCGGCCTCCTCGACCGGGTCGGCCGCCGTGCGGTCGGCGAACAGGTCGCCGAGCTCGCCGTCGCCGTCCGAGCCGACGGCCTGGTTGAGCGACACCGACGCCTCGACCGCGTCGAGGGCCTCCTCGACGTGATGCAGCTTCAGGCCCGTCGCCTTCGCGAGCTCCTCGACCGTCGGCTGCCGTCCGAGGCTGACCTCGAGGCGCTGGCGCGCGCGGTTGAGCTTCTGCTGGCGCTCCTGGACGTGGACCGGGACGCGGATCGTCGCGGACTGGTTCGCGACCGAGCGCTGGCAGGCCTGACGGATCCACCAGGTGGCGTAGGTCGAGAACTTGAAGCCCTTCCGGTAGTCGAACTTCTCGACCGCGCGGTTGAGGCCGATGACGCCGTCCTGGATGAGATCGAGGAACGGGACGCCGTGGCCGCGGTAGCGCTTCGCGATCGACACGACGAGCCGCAGGTTCGAGTTGATCATGCGCTCCTTCGCAGCCCGGTCGCCGCGCTCGACACGCTTCGCGAGCGCGATCTCGTCCGCAGCCGTGAGCAGCTGGTAGCGGCCGATCTCCGACAGGAACATGCCGAGTGAATCGGTCGACACGGGGCCGCTGCCGGGGGAGAGATCGAGCTCGAAGTCCTCTTCCTCCTCGGCTGCGGGCAGCTGGACGCCGCGCTCCGACAGGAGCGTCTTGAAGGCGCTCACGGCCTCCTCGTCGAGCTCGTGCTCGAGCACGAGCGCGTCGAGCTCGGCGGCCTCGACCTTGCCACGCTCTTCCGCCTCGGCGGCGAAGGCGTCCAGTGCGGGAATCTCGATGATGCTGGTCTCCAAGTGTCCTCGTTTCGTTCTCGTGCGCGCGGCACAGACAGGCCCGCGCAGTGTGGTGTGTGTCTGAGGTGGGACGCCGGCGCAGCAGTGCTTTCGCCTCGCGGCGCGGCGTTCTCCTGAGAGTGTGAACGGTCGAGAGGCCCGTGTCATTCCCAACGGGCGTTTCCGAACGAATTGTTTACGTTTGGGCTGCTACATGCGCCTCCGGAGGCCATCAGTTGACACGGGGGTCGTCGGGCAGCAGGGCGAGGACGGCGTACGCGCCCCCCTGGCGGCGCAGGACGTCCCGCCAGAGCGCGTCGGGAACGGTCGTGAACACGTCCGATCCGCGCGCCTCGAGCACGAGCCACGCCCCTTCGGCGAGCTCGCTCTCGAGCTGCCCGGGGCCCCATCCCGCGTAGCCCGCGAACACCCGGACGCTCCGCAGCCCGCCGAGATCGCCCGCATCCTCGACCTCGCCGGGCAGGAATCCGACGTGGTCGACCACGATTGCCTCCGCGACGTCGGGGTCCTCGAAGTCGGCGAGTACGACCACGGCCTGCGGCTGCACCGGGCCGCCGAGGTACACGGGCTCGTCCGGCCCCGCGAGCGGAACCATCGGTGGGACGGCCTCGTCGACCGTCACCGTCGAGACGCGGTTCAGCACCACGCCCATCGCCCCCTCGTCGCCGTGCTCCCCCACGAGTATGACGGTTCGGCGGAAGTTCGGGTCGTCGAGCCCCGGCCCGGCGACGAGGAGGTGCCCACGGAGAGAGTGCACCGTGCCATTCTCGCCCGCCCGGGCCGTGACCCGGGCGGGCGAGGTGCAGGCCCCTATGCCCGGACGCTGATCCGGAAGACCTTCGTGATCGGCGCGCCGCTCGTCGAGAAGGCGAACACGCGCAGCCGGTACGTCCCGGCCTTCAGGAGCGTGCCGGTCAGGCGCCCGGTGTCGTCGAGCTCGAGGCCGGGCGGGATCTGCCCGGAGACCGCAAACTGCGCCGCCTTTGCATCCTTGCCGCTGACGGGGATGCGGGCCGAGTAGAGCCGACCGACCTTCCCGGTCGGCATCCCCTTGCCCTTCGCGAAGTCGAGAAGCGGGAGGACCGTGAACGACCAGGGAACCGACACCTTGGCTCCGGTCGCGTCCGTCACGGTCACGGTCGTCGAGTACCTGCCCGCGGTCGTCCCGGTTCCCGTGAGCGCCCCGGTGGTCGGGTTGAGCGTGATGCCGGGGGGCAGCGCACCCACCGACGTGAACGCGTACGGCCCCCGGCCGCCGGCCGCCTTGACGCCGGTTGTGAGCGCGGCGTTGACCACGATCTTGGCCGTCAGCCCTGTCGCCGGGGGCTTGGCTCCGGTAAGGGTCTGCAGCTCGAGCGGTGCGGCGACGAAGATCGAGAGCTGCTTCGTGTCGTTGTTCGGCGAGCCGTTCGCCTGGGCCGTGAACGTGAACACGCCGCTCTGGGTCGGAGTTCCCGAGATCACGCCGTTCGTGCCGAGCGTCAGCCCTGCAGGAAGCGCGCCGCCGGCCAGCGTCCACGAGCTCACGGTTCCCCCGGACGCGGTGAGTGCCGGCGCCGTGTACGCGGCGCCGATGCCAGCGTCCGGCAGGCCGCCCGTCGTCACGACCAGGCGCTGCACCGGCGGGTTGATGGTGATCCGGAACTTCCGGTCGCTCGGTGAGTCGACGAGGCCCGCGGGACAGTCCTGGTAGGTGATGGTCAGGTAGAAGTCGTAGGTCCCTGCCTGGGTGGGGGTGCCGTCCGCGATGCGTTCCGAGTGCAACGTCAGCCCCGGCGGGAACGCGCCGGAGCTCACGTAGGTCCGGGCGCAGTCGGGAAGCGTGTCGTTGTCGTCCACCTTCCACTTGATCGAGTAGGGCACGCCCTGCGTGCCGGCAGGGCACAGGTACAGGTCACCGCCCGCGCTCCCGCAGGGGTCGTCGGCGAAATCTCCGGCGGACGCGCCGGGCGCGAACGCCAGGACGCCGAGACACGCACACGCGGCAAGGATGAGAAGACGGAAACGACGCATCAAGCTCCCTTCGGCGAACGACCGGTTCCTCGGACGAGATCGGGCTGGCAAGCCCTCTCGTCGTGACCTGGTAGACCACAAGGCGCGCGGCACGCTAGCAGCGTTCTTGAAAGATTCCGTAAGGGTTGCATGCCAGCAGGACGACAGGCCCACCGGCCTGTTGACTCACACAGAGGCCTGTTCCCCGCGTGAAGCCTGGGCAGTGGCGGGCGGAAGGCCGGAGGTTCGCTGTCTCAGTCCATCGAAGGCCAGACGCGTGAGCGTAGGATCGGCCCGTGCCGACGCGCTCACGCGAGATCAGGTTGGCCGCCCGCCCGCGCGGCACCCCCGTCGTCTCGGACTTCGAGCTCGCCGAGGTCGAGCTGAGGGATCCCGCCGACGGCGAGGTCCTCGTCCGCAACGCATACGTCTCCGTCGACCCGTACATGCGCGGCCGCATGAACGACGCGAAGTCGTACGTTCCGCCGTTCGCGTCGGCGAGCCGCTGACGGGCGGTGCGGTCGGGCAGCGTCGTCGCGTCGCGGAACGATCGCTGGCCCGAGGGCTCCTGGGCTCTGCACGACCTCGGCTGGCGCGAGGCTGCGCTGCTCGACGGGCGCGGCATGCGTGCCGTCGACCCCTCGCTCGCGCCCGGTCTCCACCGCGCTCGGCGTGCTCGGGATGCCCGGCCTCACCGCCTACGTCGGAATCGCTCGACATCGGGGAGGTGAGGGAGGGCGACACCGTCTTCGTCTCGGGCGCTGCGGGAGCGGTCGGAAGCGTCGCCGCGCAGCTCGCCAGCGACGCGCGGCGCGCGCGTGATCGGGAGCGCGGGAACGCCCGAGAAGGTCGCCTGGCTCCGCGAGCTCGGGCTCGACGGCGTCTTCGACTATCACGAGACGCCGACGCGTGAGGCGCTTCGCGAGCTCGCGCCGGACGGCATCGACGTCTACTTCGACAACGTCGGAGGCGAGACGCTCGAGGCCGCGATCGGCGCGATGCGGCTGCGCGGGCGGATCGTCGCGTGCGGAGCGATCTCCCGCTACAACGCGACCGAGGCGCTGCCCGGCCCGCGCAACCTCTTCATGGTCGTGACCAAGCGCCTGCGGATGCAGGGGTTCATCGTCTCCGACCACTACGACCGCTTCCCCGCGTTCCTCGCGGAGGTCGGGCCGCTCGTGAGCTCGGGGTCGCTCCGGTATCGCGAGACCGTCGTCGAGGGGATCGAGCACGCGCCGGAGCGCGTTCATCGGCATGCTCGAGGGGGCCAACGTCGGGAAGATGCTCGTCCGCGTCGGGCCCGGAGTCGTGAAGCGGCACCTCTGCCGGGTCTTCGGGCACCGGATCCCGGAGGGTAAGCGGTTCCTCCTCACGCAGCGGCGGGCCCGCTGCTCGCGCTGCGGCAAGCGCGTCCGTGTCAGCGCACTGACGCGCGTCGAGCGCCGTGCGCAGCGATCGCGACGTACTCCGCCAGCGCCGCCGGGCCGTCCTCGGCCACCTGGACGGCGCGTGAGCCGACGACGACGCCGTCCGCGAGCGTCGGCCGCCGCGGCGGCCTGCTCCGGCGTCGAGATGCCGAAGCCGGCGTAGAGCGGCACGCCGTCAGCGAGCGCGCGAGCCCGCGCGACGAGCCCCGCGAGCGCCGACGACAGCTCGGCGCGGGCGCCGGTCGTGCCGGTGAGCGTGACGAGGTAGAGCCAGCCGTCGGTCGTCGACGCGGCGAGCGCGATCCGCTCGTCGGTCGAGGTCGGCGCGACGAGCTGGATGCGCCGGAGCTCGGGCCGCTGGCCGGCCGGGACGTCGGCGACGATCAGGCTCGTCGCGCCGCGCGCGCGCGGCGTCTGTCGCGAAGCGCTCCCAGCCGTACGCCTCGAGGAGCGAGGCGTACGTCATCGGGACGAGCGGCGTGTCGCCGACGCGGCTCGCGGGTCGCGGCGAGGCAGTCGAGGCACGCGCCGTCCGCATCCCGCGCGCGAGCGCCCGCTCGGCGGCGCGCTGGATGACCGGCCCGTCCGCGAGCGGGTCGGAGAACGGGAAGCCGAGCTCGACGATGTCGGCGCCGCCGTCGACCGCGGCCGCGGCGAGCTCGGGCGTCTCCGGCTCGCAGACGAGGTAGACGACGAGCGTCTTGCCGACCACGAGCTGCTCATGTCTCGCGCCGCAGCGCGGCAAGCGCCTCGGCGAGGTCCTTGTCGCCGCGGCCCGAGAGGCAGACCGCGACGTACTCGGCGTCGAGCTCGAGTCGACGACGCGCGAGCGCGTGCGCCGACTCGAGCGCCGGGATGATCCCCTCCGTCTCGGCGAGCCGCTGGAACGCGGCGAGCGCCTCCTCGTCGGTGCACGGGAGGTACGTCGGCGCGGCCCGGTGTCGCGCAGCGCACGCGTGCTCGGGGCCGACGCCCGGGTAGTCGAGCCCGGCCGAGATCGAGTGCGCGTCGGCGATCTGGCCGTCCTCGTCGGCGAGGATCGACGAGCGCGAGCCGTGCAGCACGCCGGCGCGCCCGGTGCCGAGCGACGCCGCGCCGGCCGCCTCGACGCCGACGAGCCGCACGTCCGCGTCGTCGAGGAAGCCGGCGAACATGCCGATCGCGTTCGAGCCGCCGCCGACGCAGGCGACGACGGCCTCCGGCAGCGCGCCCTCGGCCTCGAGCAGCTGCTCGCGCGCCTCGCGGCCGATCACG
The DNA here is from genome assembly GCA_963793655.1 of uncultured Actinomycetes bacterium. Taxonomy (GTDB): domain Bacteria; phylum Actinomycetota; class Thermoleophilia; order Gaiellales; family Gaiellaceae; genus Gaiella. The sequence continues at coordinate 637,441 of CAWCAV010000004.1, read as the reverse complement.
GCCTGCAGCTCCCGCACGATGCTCGGGGTACGGAGCCGGCCCGACGCACGAGCCGATCACGTAGTGCGTCGTCTCGACGTTCGTGATCCAGTCGCGGATCGCCTCGCTCGTCGCCTCCTTCAGCGTCCGCGTGCCGAACTCGACGGGCTCGACCGTCGGCGCCGAGCAGCCGCATCCGCTCGACGTTCGGGCGCCTGCCGGCGCATGTCCTCGGAGCCCATGTAGACGACGCACTCGAGCCCGAACCGCGCGCACGCCGTCGCGGTCGCGACGCCGTGCTGGCCCGCGCCGGTCTCGGCGATGATCCGGCGCTTGCCGAGCCGGCGCGCGAGCACGACCTGGCCGAGCGCGTTGTTGATCTTGTGCGCGCCCGTGTGGTTCAGGTCCTCGCGCTTGAGGTAGAGCCGCTTGCCGGGCGCGAAGCGCTCGGCGAGCGTGAGCGGCGACGGGCGGCCCGACGTACGTGCGGCCGAGCTCGTCGAGCTCCGCGCGGAACGCCGGGTCGTCGCTTCGCCTCCTCCCAGGCCGCGGTCAGCTCGTCGAGCGCCGGGATCAGCGTCTCCGGGACGTACCGCCCGCCGTACGCGCCGTAGGTCTCGTGACCGTCGCGTCATCCGCGCGCCGCCTCCACGTAGCGCGCGGACCCGGTCGTGGTCCTTGATCCCGGGCGCCGATCTCGAGCGACGACGCCGCGTCGACCGCCCACGGGCGCACGGCCGCGATCGCCGTCGCGCGACGTTCTCCGGGCCGAGGCCGCCCGCGAGCACGACCCGCCCCTCGGCCGCCGCGGCCCGCTCCCAGTGGCCCGGGTCCGTGCTCCTCCCAGGGGAGGTCGAGCACGCGCGCGACCGCCTCGCCGTCGCGGAGCAGCGTCGCCTCGCGGCCGCGCACCTTGCCCTCCTCGACCGTGTGCACCTGGTCGAGGTCGGCGCCGTCACTCGCCGGCCTCGCCGACCCAGACCGCGACCGCGAGCATCGTCGTCCGGCACCGGCGAGCACGCGCTGCGGCGCGCGCGCGGGCTCTCCGGCGCGAGCACGAACCCGGCCAGGTCGGCGCCGGCCTCGGCCGCGACGGCGACGTCCTCCTCGCGCGTCAGGCCGCAGACCTTGACGAGCGGGCGCGAGAGGAGCTCGGCGAGCTTCGCCGCCGGGTCGGCGGCGCGCATGAGCGTCGAGCCGACGAGGATCGCGTCCGCGCCCGCGAGCTCGGCCGCGGCGCCCTGGGCGCGCGACTGCGATGCCGCTCTCGGCGACGACGACGCGGTCGCGCGGGGTGCCGCGCGACGAGCTCGAGCTGCGCGCGCGCGGTCGATCGCGAACGTCGAGAGGTCGCGCGCGTTGACGCCGATCACCGGGTGCGCCGAGCGCGATCGCCGCGGTCGAGCTCCTCCGCGTCGTGCGCCTCGACGAGCGTGTCGAGGCCGAGGCTCGCGGCGCTCCGCCATGCAGGTCGCGCGCAGTCGCGCGTCGTCGAGGTCGCGGAGCAGGAGCAGCACCGCGTCGGCGCCCGCCTCCCGCGCGGTGCGGAGGTCGCTCGTCCGTCGAGAAGAAGCCCTTCGCGAGGAGCGGCGCGTCGGTCGCGGCGCGCGCGGCGCGGAGGTCGTCCCACGTGCCCGCCGAAGCGCTCGTCGACGAGAACCGAGATCGCGGCCGCGCCGGCGCGCGCGTAGGCGGGAGCGATCGCGGCCGGGTCGGCGTCGGGCCGGAGGTCGCCCGCCGACGGCGAGCGGCGCTTGATCTCGGCGATCGCCGCCGAGGCCCGGGCCGCGGAGCGCGTCGTCGAAGCGTCCCATCAGCGCGGCTCCCCGCGAGAACGCGACGAGCTCGTCGAGCCGCGTCGCGGCCGCGCCGGAGTCGATCGCTCTCCGCGCGACCTCGAGCCCCTCGCGCGAGATCGTGCGGCGTGCCCGGCCGCGGCGATCGCTCCCGCTGCGTTCAGCAGGACCGCGTCGCGCTTCGCGCCGCGCAGCTCGCCGGCGAGGATCGCGCGGATCGTCCGCGGCGTTCTCCTCCGGCGCTGCCGCCCGCGAGCGCGGCGGGGTCGGCACGGCTCGATCCCGAGCTCGCGCGGGTCGATCACCCGCTCGCGCACCTCGCCGTCGACGACCTCGAGACCGAGGTTCGGCCCGCACGGCGAGAGCTCGTCGATGCCACCGAAGCCGTGCACGACGAACGCGCGGCGCGTGCCGAGCTGGGCGAGCGCATCGGCGATCGTCGCGGACGAGCGTCGGGCGAGTAGACGCCGAAGACCCCGGCCCGGGCGCCGGCCGGGTTGGTGAGCGGCCCGAGGACGTTGAAGATCGTGCGTGTCCCGAGCTCCCGCCGCACCGGCGCCGCGTGGCGCATCGCCGGATGGTGCGACGGGGCGAACATGAAGCCGAAGCCGAGCGCGTCGATCGACTCGGCGATCCGCTCCGGCGGCTGCTCGAGGACGAAGCCGAGCGCCTCGAGCACGTCTGCCGATCCCGAGGCCGAGCTCACCGCCCGGTTGCCGTGCTTCGCGACCGCGGCGCCGGCGGCAGCGGCGACGATCGCGGCGGCGGTCGAGATGTTGAGCGTGCCGCGCTCCGTCGCCGCCGGTCCCGACGACGTCGACGACGTCGTCGCGGCGCGGGCTGCACGGGAAGGACGTGCTCGCGCATCGCCTCGGCGCAGCCGGCGATCTCGTCCGCCGTCTCGCCCTTCGCGCGCAGCGCGACGAGGAAGCCGGCGATCTGGGCCGGCGTCGCCTCGCCGGCCATGATCCCGCCCATCACCTCGCGGGCCTCCTCGCGGCTCAGGCTGCGCCCGTCGAGCGATGTCTGCGATCGCGTGGGTGATCACGCAGAGGAAGTTCCTCGCCATCGCGGGCCCGAGCGGCGTGAGCACGCTCTCCGGATGGAACTGGACGCCCTCGATCGGGAGGCTCGCGGTGTCGGACGCCCATCACCTCGCCGTCCGCCGTGCGCGACGTCACCGCGAGCTCGTCCGGGACGCGTCGTCGCGGCGAGCGAGTGGTAGCGGCCGACCTCGATCTCCGCCGGGAGCCCGTCGTAGACGCCGCGCGCCGTCGTGGGTGACGACGCTCGCCTTGCCGTGCAGGAGCGCCCTGGCCTGGCCGACCTCGCCGCCGAATGCCTCGACGATCGCCTGGTGCCCGAGGCAGACGCCGAGCGTCGGCGTCGTCGGGCCGAGCGCTCGGACCATCTCGATCGACACGCCGGCGTCCTCGGGCCGGCCCGGGCCGGGGGAGATCGACGAGCCGGTCCGGGGCGAGGGCGCGCGCCTCGTCCGGCGGTGATCGCGTCGTTCCTGACGGTCACGACCTCGGCGCCGAGCTCCTCGAACAGGTGGACGAGGTTGTAGGTGAACGAGTCGTAGTTGTCGATCATGAGGAGCTTCATCGCGCGGTCTCCGCCTCGGCGAGGTCGATCGCGGCCTCCATCGCCGCGAGCTTGCGCAGGCACTCCTCGTGCTCGGCAGCCGGGTCCGAGTCGGCCACGATGCCCGCTCCCGCCTGGAGGTGGGCGACGCCGTCACGCATGATCGTCGTCCGGAGCGCGATGCACGCGTCCATGGTGCCGTCCGGGAGCGAGTAGAGGACGGCGCCGCCGTACGGGCCGCGCCGGAAGCCCTCGAGCTCGGAGATCAGCTGCATCGCGCGGATCTTCGGGGCGCCGCTGACCGTGCCGGCGGGGAAGCACGCGCGCAGGACGTCGAAGGGCGTCACGCCGTCGCGGATCTCGCCCACGACCTCGGAGACGAGGTGCGAGACGTGCGAGAACCGCTCCACCTCCATGCTCCGCGCGACGTGCACGGTGCCGGCACGGCAGACCCGCGAGAGGTCGTTGCGGCCGAGGTCGACGAGCATCACGTGCTCGGCGCGATCCTTCTCGGACGAGAGCAGGCGCTCGACGTCGCCCTCGGTCGGCTCGGTCGTGCCGGCGATCGGGCAGAGGCTCGCCCGGCCGTTCTCGCAGGCGACGAGCCGCTCGGGCGACGAGCCGACGAGCGCGACCCCGTCGAGCTCGAGCAGGAAGAGGTAGGGCGAGGGGTTCACGCGTCGCAGCGCGCGGTAGACGTCGAGCGGGGACGCCGAGGTCGGCCGCTCCGCCCGCTGCGACGGCACGCACTGGAAGACGTCGCCGGCGACGATGTGGTCGCTTGACGGTTCGCACCATCTCCTCGTAGCGCTCGCGTTCCGGGAAGCGCCGGAGCGGTGCGGCGGTGCCGCGCGTCTCGCGGTGCCAGGGGATGCCCGCCTCGAGCCGCCCTTCGACCTCGCTCCGGGTCCCCTGCGAGCACCTCCGCGGTGCCCGCGCCGTGGTCGAAGCGGACGAGGGTCTCGGCGACGACCAGGCGGCTCTCCGGGAAGCCGTGGCCCGTCCTCCGGCAGCGGCGACCGTCGGCTCGAGCGTCGCGACGTGGTCGTACGCGAGGTAGCCGACGACCGGCAGCCCGAGCGCCTCCGCCTCGCTCGAACGTCGACGAGCCGCGACCCGGCCCCCATCCACGAGTGCCGCCCGAGCCGGCCGCGCTCGACCGACTCGAGCAGGAAGCTCGCGCGTCCCCATCCCGCGCAGGCGGAGGTAGGCCCCGAGGGGAGTGAGGAGGTCGGTCGTGATCGTCGCGATGCCGGTCATTCGTCTCCCGAGACGAAAGAGACCTCCGTCGGAGGCCTCGAGGCGAAACGGGTGGTGTGCTCGTCGTCAGCGCACGCTCCCGCCTCGCCCGTGGCGCCACCACCAGCCCAGGGTGCGAGCGGAAGTCATCGCGCGCAGCCTAGCGCAGTCTGGCGACGCCGACCACAGGGCTCTGGCTGAAGACCGAGCCCTGGACCAAGGGCGCCCTCCGGTCCCGGCTTCAGCCGGAGCCAGGTACCGCCCAGCGCGCCGACGGAACCCGACGACGGGTCGGAAGGGCGCGGGTAGGCTGAAATCCGTGGCAGGCGCGGTGATCATCTCGGCCGTCCGAACGCCGTTCGGGCGGGTCGGGGGCGGCCTCGCGGACGTGCCCGCGACGGAGCTCGGGTCGATCGCGATCCGCGCGGGGCTCGAGAGGGCCGGGGTCGACCCCGAGGAGGTCGGCTACGTCGTCATGGGGCAGGTGCTCCAGGCCGGGGCCGGGCAGGCGCCCGCGCGACAGGCCGCCGTCGGGGCCGGGATCCCGAAGGAGGTCCCCGCGGACACGATCAACAAGGTCTGCGCCTCCTCGATCAGGGCGCTCGAGATCGCCGAGCTGATGATCGAGGCCGGTCGCCACGACGTCGTCGTGACAGGCGGGATGGAGTCCATGTCCCGCGCGCCCTACCTGCTCCCCAAGGCCCGCTTCGGATACCGGATGGGGAACGGCGAGATCCTCGACCACATGGTCTTCGACGGCCTCACGTCGACCTTCGACGGGCTGCACATGATCCAGCAGGCCTCGGCGGTGTCGCGCGACCTCGGCATCTCGCGCGAGGAGCAGGACGCATGGGCCGCCCGGTCGCACGCGCGGGCGGCGGCCGCGCAGGACGCGGGGCGATTCGACGACGAGATCGTCGCGGTCGGAGAGCTGGCGGCGGACGAGAGCATCCGCCGCGACACCACCGTCGAGAAGCTCGCCACGCTCAAGCCGGTCTTCGACCCGGAGGGCACGACGACGGCCGGCAACGCGCCCGGTGTCACCGACGGCGGCTCGTGCGTGGTCGTCTGCTCCGAGGTGTGGGCGAAGGAGCGCGGGATCGAGCCGCTCGCACGGATCGTCGGCCACGCATACGTCGCCGAGGAGTTCGCGTACCTCGCGCGCACGCCCGCGGCCGCTGCCGAGAAGGCCCTCGCGGCGGCCGGCCGTTCCATGGACGACGTCGCGCGGGTGGAGATCAACGAGGCGTTCGCCTCGGTCGCGAAGCAGTCGACGCGGATGCTCGGTGCCGACGAGGAGCTGGTCAACGTCAACGGCGGCGCCGTCGCGCTCGGCCATCCGATCGGCGCATCCGGCGGGCGCATCGTCGGGACGCTGGTGCACGAGCTCCGCAGGAACGGCGGCGGCCTGGGCCTCGCGGCGATCTGCTCGGGCGGCGGTCAGGGTGACGCCGTCCTCGTCGAGGTCTAGAGGCTTGAAGCGAGATCGGAGTGCGTGCGGGGATGGCCCGCACCAAACCGCGTGGTCGGCTCGATCGGTGTGCAGGCTTGAGTGCCTGGATGCCGATCGAGACGGCGACGATGCGCCGTGTGCAGGCCACCATCCGCGCGTGCTCGGATCTCGCTTCAAGCCTCTAGGACCCTTGCGGGTCGTCCCGGTCGTCGCGCTCGGCCTCGCGGCACTCGCCTTCGCGCCGGCGGCGCTCGCCCTCGACTGCCCGAACGTCCCGCTCGACGAGCGGCTGGACGCCGCCGACGCGGCGTTCGTCGGCCGGGTCACCGCCGAGCGCGCCGCAGCGCGCGGGGGCTACGTCTACCGCTTCGTCGTCGACCAGAACGTCAAGGGCCCGGTCGGGAAGGAGATCGACGTCCGGTCTGCGGTGCGGCTCGTCGACGTCGACCGACAAGCCGATCGTGCACGACGAGGCGCTGGGCGTCCTTGCGAACCTCTCCGGCGCGGAGCTGACCACCGAACCGTGCTCTACTGAGCGACCCGGGCACGCTGCTCGCGACGAGCGACGAGCCGCGGGGCAACGCGATCAAGGTCGTCATCGGCCTCGTCATCCTCGCCCTCGTGCTCGCGTACTCGATCCGCCGGCTGCGCCACCGCCAGGCTGCGCTCGCCGCCCGGGGTAGGCTCGACCGGTGACGTTCGAGCAGCGTCCTCGTCGTCGGCGCCGGGCAGATGGGCGCCGGCATCGCGCAGGTCGTCGCCGCCTCCGGCCGGGACGTGCTGCTGCACGACACGCTCCCGGGCGCGACCGAGCGCGGGCTCGAGACGATCGGCCGGAGTCTCGGGAAGCTCCACCAGAAGGGCGGACCGGAGCCCGGCCGGCGTGCTCGCCCGCATCACGCCCGTCGACTCGCTCGCGGACGCCGACCTCATGATCGAGGCGATCGTCGAGAACGCCGAGGCGAAGAAGGACCTTTTCCGCTCGGCCGACGAGGCCCTGCCCGCGCACGCCATCCTCGCGTCGAACACGTCCTCGATCCCGATCACGGAGCTCGCCGCAGCGACGTCCCGGCCCGAGCGCGTGATCGGCATGCACTTCTTCAACCCCGTGCCGGTGCTCGCCGCTCGTCGAGGTGATCCGGGCCGAGCAGACGTCCGACGAGACCGCGGCGGCGATCGTCTCGCTCGCCCGTGAGCTCGGCAAGACGCCCGCCGAGGCGAACGACTTCCCCGGCTTCGTCTCGAACCGGATCCTGATGCCGTTCATCAACGAGGCCGCGTACGCGCTCATGGAGGGCGTCGCCGAGCCCGAGGCGATCGACACCGTCGCGAAGCTCGGGTTCGCGCACCCGATGGGGCCGCTCGCGCTCGCCGACCTGATCGGGCTCGACACCTGCGTCGCGATCATGGACGTGCTCCACGAAGGGCTCGGCGACCCGAAATACGCGCCCTGCCCGCTGCTGCGCCGTCACGTCGCCGCGGGCAGGCTCGGCCGCAAGGCCGGACGCGGCTTCTACGAGTACGGCTAGCGACGTACGCACGGAAAGGCAGGTGTCCGACCGACGTCGGACACCATCGCGCCCCGGAACCGGGCCCTACACTTCCGCCGTGGACTTCGCCCTGACCGACGAGCAGCGCGAGATCCAGGCGCTCGCGCGCGAGTTCGCCGACACGGAGATCGCGCCGCACGCGGCCGACGTGGGACCGCGACCACCGGTTTCCCGCGGGAGGTCTTCGCGCAAGCTCGGCGAGCTCGGCCTGATGGGCGTCTGCGTGCCCGAGGAGCTCGGCGGCGCGGGCGCCGACTTCGTCTCGTACGTCCTCGTGCTCGAGGAGCTGTCGCGCGCCGACGCGGGCGTCGGGGTGACCGTCGCGGTGCACACGAGCGCCGCGACGCTGCCCGATCGTCGCGTTCGGCACCGAGGAGCAGAAGGCGCGATTCGTCCCGCCACTCGCGCGCGGCGAGGCGATCGGCGCGTTCGCGCTCACCGAGCCGGGGTCGGGCTCGGACGCGGGCGCGCTCCGGACGACCGCCGTGCGTGACGGCGACGGCTGGCGCATCAACGGGACGAAGCAGTGGTGCACGAACGGCAGCCACGCCTCGACGTTCCTTCTCTTCGCACGGACCGACCCGGCGACGGACGGCGCCCGCGGCGTGTCCGCGTTCGTGCTCGACGCCGTCCACGTCGAGGTGACGCGCGAGGAGGAGAAGCTCGGACTGCACTCGTCGTCGACGGCCGACCTCCGTCTCGACGACGTGCTCGTCGACGGTGACCGGCTCCTCCACGAGGAGCGCAAGGGCTTCGCGGTCGCGATGGCGACGCTCGACGGCGGCCGGATCGGGATCGCCGCGCAGGCGGTCGGGATCGCGCAGGCCGCGCTCGACACCGCGCGCGCGTACGCGCTCGAGCGCGAGCAGTTCGGCAAGCAGATCGCCGAGTTCCAGGCGATCCGGTTCAAGCTCGCCGACATGGCGACCGAGATCGCCGCCGCGCGCCAGCTGACGCTGCGCGCGGCCTGGCTCAAGCAGGCGGGCCTGCCGCACGGCGCCGAGGGCGCGATGGCGAAGCTGTTCGCCTCGCGGGTCGCGGTGCAGGCGAGCCAGGACGCGATCCAGGTGCTCGGCGGCTACGGCTACACGCGCGAGTTCCCGGCCGAGCGCTACTACCGCGACGCGAAGATCACCGAGATCTACGAGGGCACGAGCGAGATCCAGCGGATCGTCATCGCCCGCGACCTGCTTCACGTGGCGGAGCGGCAGACGGTCAGCCCCGTCGGGTCTGTCCCCGCAGGGGAATGACCCGTGAGGTTCGGCTGCGCGTGACCGCCGGGACACCAGTAGGCTCAGGCCATGCCGCGCGCGAGGGACGAGCCGGTTCGCCTGACGCGGATCTACACGCGCGGCGGCGACGCGGGGGAGACGTCGCTCGGCGACGGGTCGCGCGTCTCGAAGCTCGACGGGCGCATCGCGGCCTTCGGCACCGTCGACGAGCTCAATGCCGCGCTCGGGGTCGTCCTCGCCGGCGTGCGTGCCCGTCGAGTTGCGCTCCGTTCTCGAGCGGATCCAGAACGAGCTTTTCGACGTGGGCGCCGACCTGTCCGTGCCGTCCGCACGTCGAGGGCCGGCTGCGGGTCGAGCAGGCGATGGTCGATCGCCTCGAGCACGACTGCGACCGCTTCAACGCCGAGCTGCCGAGCTCCGAAGCTTCGTCCTCCCGGGCGGGACCGCCGGCCGCGGCGGGGCTCCACGTCGCGCGGACGATCTGCCGCCGCGCCGAGCGCGAGACGCTGCGCGCGGCGGCGAGCACGAACTCGATCCGCTCGTCGCGGTCTACCTCAACCGGCTCTCGGATCTCCTCTTCATCCTCGCGCGCGCGGCCAACGCGCTCGCGGGCCACGACGAGCCGCTCTGGAAGCCGGGCGCGACACGCGGCTGACACCGAGCGCAGGCGATCGCCGCCGAGGTCCTCGCGGTCGCGCTGCGGCTCGGGTCTGACGTCGTTCGGCGGCCCGGTCGCGCACATCGGCTACTTCCGACGACGAGTACGTCGGCCGGCGGCGCTGGCTCGACGAGCAGCGAGTTCTCCGAGCTCGTCGCGGTCACGAACCTCCTGCCGGGCCCGTCGTCGAGCCAGCTCGGGATCGCGATCGGCGCGCGCCGCGCCGGACGCCTCGGGCGGTCTCGCCGCGTGGGTCGGCTTCACGCTGCCGTCGGCGGTCGCGATGACGGTGCTCGCGCTCGCGGTCGGCTCGGCCGACGTCGCCGGCGCGGGGTGGGTGCACGGCCTCGAGCTCGTCGCGGTGCCCGTGGTCGCGCTCGCCGTGCTCGCGATGCGCCGCTCGCTCGCGCCCGACCTGTCCCGCGGCTCGCGCTGGCCGCCGCCGCGGCCGCCGTTGCGCTCGCGTGGGCGGCTTCGGCGGGCAGGCGGCGGCGATCGCGCTCGGCGCCGCTCGTCGGGCGTCGTCGCCTTCCGCGCGGGCACGCGGCCGCCCGGCCTCACGCGCGCCGTTCGCGAGCCGCAAGCGCTGCGGCTCTCGGCGTGCCTCGCCGCCTTCGCGTGCGCTGCTCCTCGGGCTGCCGCTCGTCCGCGGACGCGGCAGGCTGGCACGGGCCGTCGAGCTCGTCGACGCGATGTTCCGCTCCGGCGCGCTCGTGTTCGGCGGCGGCCACGTCGTCCTGCCGCTGCTCCACGACGCGGTCGTCGCGCCCGGCTGGGTCGGGTGAGCAGGAGTTCCTCGCCGGCTACGGGCTCGCGCAGGCGATGCCCGGGCCGCTCTTCACGTTCTCGGCGTACCTCGGCGCGATCGAGGAGCCGGCGCCGAACGGGGTCGCCGGCGCGGCGCTCGCGCTCGGTCGCGATCTTCCTGCCGTCGTTCCTGCTCCTCGGCGGCGTGCTGCCGCTCTGGTCGTCGATCCGCCGCCACGCGGTCGTCCAGGCGGCGCTCGCCGGGATCGGCGCCGCGGTCGTCGGCCTGCTCGCCGCCGCGCTCTGGGACCCCGTGCTCACCGACGTCGATCGACGGCGTCGGGGACGTCGCGTTCGCCGCGGGCTGCTCGTGCTGCTCCGGCGTGCCTGCCCGTCTGGGCGGTCGTGCGCCGTCGCGGCGGCGGCAGGGTGCGGCTGCCAGTCTTCGAGCCGGGTGTCAGCCGACGACGGCGACGACCGGCCACGTCCCCGTGAGCCAGTCGGCCAGCTTCGTCGGCGGGCATCGGGTGGCCGAGGTAGAAGCCCTGGGCGAGGTCGCAGCCGAGCGCGACGCGCAGCCTCCCACGCGAGCTTGCTCTCGACGCCCTCGGCGACCGTCTCGAGCCCGAGCCCGTGTGCGAGCTCGACGAGCGACCGGACGATCGCGTCTGCCCGACCGCCGCGACCGGCCTCGTGGAGGAACATCGCGTCGATCTTCACCTGGTCGAGCGGCAGCGTGCGGATCGCCGCGACCGACGACGCCCGGCCGAGGTCGTCGAGCGAGAGCCGGACCCCGAGGCTCGCGCAGCTGCTTCGACGACGGTGGCGTCGAGCTCGGAGCCCGCTCCCGGCCCGGACGGGACGATCTCGAGCGTCAGTCGCTCCGGGCGCGACGCCGGTCTCGTCGCAGGAGACGCTCGAGGCCCTCGACGAGCTCCCCGTCGTCGACCATGCGGTAGGGGACGTTGACCGCCGCGCTCGAGCACGTGGCCCGCAGCTCTCCCACTCGCCGAGTCGGCGGAGCGCGTCCTCGCGCGACCGCGAGCGTCAGCGTCCGGACGAGCGGGGTCCGCTCGACGTGGGGGACGAACTCGGAGGGGCCGACGAGCGGTCGCCCGTGGATCGCGCCGCACGAGCGCCTCGACGCCGTGCGGACGACTGCCGGACGGCAGGTCGACGATCGGCTGGTAGTGGACGACGATCTCGTCCCGCTCGAGCGCGATCTCGAGATCACGAACGACGCCGCCGTCGAGCGGGGGCCGCGGGATCGACCGACTCGTCGCTCGTGTCGCGCTTCGTCGCGTACATCTGCCCGTCGGCCCGCGCGAGCAGCTCGCTCGGGCGTGACGCCGTCCTGCGGGGAACAGCGCCCAGCCGATCGACGCGTCGAGCTCGACGAGGCCGCCGTCGACCCGGTACGAGCGGCGGAGCGCGTGCCGGAGCCGGCCGGCGAGGGCCGCCGCCTCGTCGTCCTCGCCCGTCCCGAGCGAGAGCACGACGAACTCGTCCCCACCGACCCGCGCGACGGTGTCGGTCTCGCGGACGACCGCCTCGAGCCGACGGCTGATCGCCCGGAGAACCGCGTTGCCCGCCTCGTGGCCGCGGATGTCGTTGACGCCCTTGAAGCCGTCGAGGTCGACGACGAGCAGCGCGAACGGCTCGCCGGAGCGCCGTGAGCGAGCGAGCGCCTGGGCGATGCGGTCGTCGAGCAGCACGCGGTTCGGGAGCCCGGTGAGCGGGTCGCGGAGCGCGAGCCGCTGCGCCGCGAGGAGCCGTCGTGACGAGCAACGTCGTCGCTGCGCCGGCCAGCGCGGCGAGCGCCATCGCCAGCACGAACGCCTGCCTCGGAGCCGGTCGGTGCCGGCTCAGGTCGAGCGCGGCGAGGCCGCCCATCCCGATACAGGCGACCGCCGCCGCCGGCCAGGACAGCCAGCGACGCGCAGGCCGCCGCATGTGAACGGCTCGCGCACCTTCCCTCTGATTTCTCGCGCCCCGACGCCAGGAGCGGGCGCGTGCTCCGCAGTCCACGGATCGTCGTCGGAGGACGGACGTGGCCGCTCCCACCCGAGCGGGGGATTCCCGTCCCTCGTTCGGGGGGAGAGGATTCGCGGTGCCGCGCGGTGAATCTCGCTGAGTGCGCCTCCGGCTCGCCGCCGTCGTCGTCTGGCTCGCGCTCGCGGCGTGTCTGCGTCGCCGTGTTCGGGCTGACACGTCGAGGCGCTCGTCGACGTCGCTCGGCTGCGCCGTGCTCGTCGCCGTCACCGTCACCGACCTCGAGCGCGGATCGTGCCGAACCGGATCGTCTTGCCCGCGCTCGCCGTCGCGCTCGTCGTGCAGACGATCCGCGACCCGAGCGTCGAGTGGCTCCTCGCCGCGCTCGGCGCGGGCGGGTTCTTCCTCGTCCTCGCGCTCGTCTACCCCGCCGGCCTCGGCATGGGCGACGTGAAGCTCGCGGCGTTCCTCGGTGCCTGGCTCGGCTGGGACGTCGCCGTGGCGCTGTTCGTCGGCACGCTGCTCGGCGATGCTGCCGGCGCTCGTCATCCTCGTGCGGCGCGGGCGCCGCGGGGCGGCAAGGACGACGCTCCCGTACGTCCCGGCGCTCGCGGCGGGGCGGTCGTCGGGCTCTTCTTCGGCGACGCGATGCTCGACGCCTGGCTCGGCTGAGCTACTCGTCGTCGGAGAGGACGACCGGCTCGAGCACGGCGCAGCGCCGGTCGTCGCCGCGGGAACGGCGAGCATCGTGATCCGGACGCAGCGGTAGGCGCCGTCTTCGAGCTCGACCAGCTCTCCGGGCTTCGGGCGGGCGCCCGGGCGTACGACGAGGCGGTACCGTCGGCGGTCGCCGAGCGCGACGTGCTCGTCCTCGCGAACGGGACGGCGCGCTCCGGCGCTCTCCATGGCCGTGCCGAGCTCGTCGAGCTGGCGGGCGAGCTCGGCCAGCTCGCCGGCGCGGTGCTCGAGCTCGGCCTCGCGGAGTCGCGACGGCCTCCTCGCGACGCTCGACCGCCGCCGCGCGGAGCTCGACGGCACCGAGGGCTCGCCGGCGATCCTCGACGCTTCGCCTCGGCCTTGCGCGACCGGCGGTCTCGCGGGTGTCGAGCTCGGCCGACCTGACGCTCAGCTCGGCCTGGCGGAGATCGAGCTCGGCCGCGCCGTCGCGGAGGATCTGCTCGACGCGGAAGTGCAGCTCGCGTGCGCGCTCCTCGCGATGCTCGAGCTCCTCGACCGCCGCGCGAATCTGCGCCGATCGCTCCTCGAGCTCCCGGCCGCGCTCGGCGATGAGCTCGGCCACGGCGTCGGCGGCGTCGGAGGGCGCTGAACAGCCCGCGGAGGCGGCCGCTGCGCGGTCGGTCCGTCGGGCGCACGTCCGGGCCACTGCTCCCATTCGCGATCGTTCTGTGGCGTGTCGCTGCATCGTCGCTCCGGTCGCCGGAGCGCCGGCGACGCATCCTCAGCCGTCGAGTTCGAATGAGCCGCCGGCGCCCGCTCGCGTTTCGCCACATCTGCACCCCCTCCTCCCCGAAGGGGTAGGTCGACTCATCCCGTCCGGGGGAGGACTCCAGTCGACGCTCCGCGTATCACACGTGTACATGGATGCAATAGGTGCTCGTCTGCTCGCCGCGCGAATCGCGGCGGGCGTGCGAATCGGTAGCACGATCGAGCTCGTGTCGGACTCCGACGACGAGCTTCGGGCCGGCGACCGCGGCGTCGTCCGCGGAATCGAGGCCGGCGGCGCGGTCGTCGTGGAGTGGGAGCGCGGCTTCAACCGCGCGATCGATCCGCGTCAGTCCGCGTTCGCGCGCTTCCGGCCGCGTAAACCGCATCCCCGTGCGGCAACGAGGTTCGACACTGGTTCCGACGAGAGTCGGACACCTCTCGTCATGATCGCGAGCGCGTAGCGGCGTGAGGGCTCAGCGACTGCCGAGGTCGAGCGTGATGACCCAGGTCGACTCGCCGCCGAACACGCCGCCCGCGGCGGGGTTGAACATGATCGCGACGCCGGCCTCGCGGAAGAGCTCGCGCAGCAGGTTCGCGCGGTGGCCGGGCGAGCCCATCCAGGCGTCGACGATCTCGCCGCGCGGTCGGAGTCGAGCCGCCGAACATCGCGAGGTTCTCGCCGACCGTCCACGCGCTGGAGCGGGGGACCGTAGTAGCGCTTGATCCGCTGCGAGAACGAGGAGCCGTTGCGGGACTCGTGGGAGAAGAACCCGTAGGTCGCCATCGCGCGGGAATGCGCGCGGCGGAGCGCGAGAGCGCCGGTCGAGGCGGTCAGCTGCCGCCGAGCCCGCGCGTGGCGCGGACGCGCGTTGATCTCGCGCAGGACGAGCTCCTCGAGCGACGGCGCGCGCGTCACGGCGGCGGTGCGACTCGTCGCCGGCGTCTGCGGTCGCCGCCGCGGTCGAGCGAGGCGACGAGCGCTCGCGGGAACGCACGAGTGCGACGAACAGCACGAAGATTGCCCGGCGCCGGAGCATCCCTGATCCTATCGTCGTTGCCGGGCGATCTGCGCGTCCCTCTTTTGGGGGTTCTTGCGCCGTTGACCCCCGTCGGGCCGGCGCGATCCGTGGCGTCGGACTTCAGTCCGACGACTGTGGATTTCGTTCCCGTGTGGCGCTCGGGAAGAAGGTGCCTGGCTGCAGCCAGACACCAGTCGGCTACGGCTTGCCCATGTCCTGTCCGTTGCCGTTGCCGATGCCGCAGCCCCCGCCGTTGCCGGGGCCGTTTCCGCCGCCCGGGCACCCCGGGCTCGCGCTGCTCGAGGAGTCTCCGCCGGTTGCGGTGCCCTCCGACGTCCCGCCGCCCGCCGTGGAACCGTCGGACGAGGACGTCGACCGACGACGTCGACGAGCCGGACGAGCCCGTCTGGGTCGTGCTGACGGAGGGCTGGCTGGAGCCTCCCGGCTGGCCGTTGCCGGACTGGTTTCCGTTTCCGTTCCCGGAGGACTCGCCCGAGCCTGATCCCTGTCCCGCCGCCGGGGTTGGACGGGTTGCCGTTCGCGGGCGGTGCCGGCTTCGGCTTGGGTCCGGCCGTCGGGGGCTTCGGCTTGGGCGCGGTCTTGGGGGGCTTCGGCCTGGGTGCGGCCTTCGGGTTGCGCGCCTTCGGCTTCTTGGGCTTCACCGGCGTTGGCTTCGGCGTCACCTTGGCCGTTGCGCCGGGGCCGGCCGCCGCTCCGGTCCCCGCTGCAGGGCTATTCCCGGCTGCAGCGCTATTCCCGGCTGCAGAGCCTTGGCCGCTCCCGGTCCCTGCCGCAGGACCGGACGGATTGCTGCTGCCGCCGCCCGCTCCGGGCGCCTGTCCGGGCGAGCCGCTTCTGCCACCCGTCGGCGGAGCGCCGGAGGAGCGTCCGTCCGCCCGATGCGTGGCGGCTCCGGCCGCGCCCGCTGACCGATCGCCGGGTGCGCCTGCCTGCCCGACCGAGGAGCTCGCGCCCGCCGCCGCGCTTGCCCGGCGACGTCGTGCCCGTGCTGCCCGTCGGGGGCGCGTTCCGCCGCGTCGCTGCGCCCGGCGGCCAAGGCGCCTGCGACGCCGTGCCCGAGGCGCGTCGCGCTTCGCCTTCGCGGCGACCGGAGGCCCCGACGAGTCGAGCGCGATCTGAATGCCCTTGTAGGCGACCCCGGTCGCCACCGCGGCGGCGACGATCACCGCCGCGACCTTCGCTGCGACGGCGACGAGCGATCCCTCCACCGCCATGCCTCCGGCGCCGGCTGCGCCGCCGACGCCCGTCGCACCGGCGGCCCCGACGCCATTCGTCCCTGTACCGGTCGCTCCGAGACCGATCGTCGGCAGCGAGGCGGCCGCCGACGCGCTCGGAGCGCCCTTGAAGAATGCGAGCCCGATCGGGATCGGTAGCACCGCAAGGCCCTTGAAGGCCCTCCGCTGGCGCTTCTGCGTCTCGGCGAGCCGTGCGCAGTCCGGGCACTCGGCGAGGTGCTCGTCGAGCCTGCGCTTCTCCTTGCGCGGGAGCCGCCCGTCGAGCTGCTTCGAGATCGCGAGCTCGGCGCTCTGGCACGTGACGATGTTCTCGAGCTCCTCCGCAAGGGAGCGACGCGCGCGGAAGAGGAGCGTCTCGAGCGCCGAGGTCGAGAGGGCCAGCAGCTCGGAGATCTCGTTGTACGACCGTCCCTCGAGCTCGCGCAGCACGAGCGCCTCACGCTGTGCCGGCGGGATCCGCTGCAGGGCGCGCACGAGCTCGTCGAGTTCGATGTCGTCGTCGGCCGGCGTGTCCGGGACGTCCTGGACGAGCTCCACCTCCGTCGGCCTGGCGGCCGCCTGGCGCCACCGCTGCCGGACGACGTTCTGCGCGATCGCGATGAGCCAGCTCGAAGGGTTGCGCGGAGCGTCGCCGCGCTCGAGCGCGCGCAAGGCGTTCACGAACGTCGTCTGGGTGACGTCCTCCGCGTCGGCGTGGTTCCCGAGGACCGCGTACGAGTAGCGGTAGACGTCACCGACGTGATGCCGGTAGAGGTCGTCGACCGCAGCAGTGGCGCGGGTGCTCGTCTCAGTGGCCGCCATTCAGGTCCTCACGATCGCTAATTCTCGCGGGGCGTGCATCCCCCTTACAGAGTCCTTACAAGTGAGCGCGCAAGTTTCTCGCCCCCGCCGCATCTTCATCAGTGAAGGGCCAGAAACAACATGACCAAGACACTTCCACTCCTCATCCTCGTCTGCCTCCTCGTCGTCCCGGCGGCTCATGCGGCCGAGCCGTCGGCGACGCCGAAGAACGCAGCGCAGTGGTGCAAGGCGTGGAAGGCAGGGATGCAGATCGAGAAGCTGAACGTCCTGTTCCCCGGCAACACCGGATTTGTGGCGACGTTCACCATGAAGGCCGGGAACGGGCTCGACAAGACCAACACCTTCGGCAGGTGTGTGTCGTTGACGGCAAAGAAACTCGCTGCGGCGCAGGCGGCCGCCGCGGCGAGGCCGTCGCTTTCTGCGCGGTGCAAGGCGTACCTCGGCCGAGGGGGGTCGGCGTACGAGAGCCTTGGCCGTTGCATGTCGGACAAGGGCAGGCTTCTGCAGTCGTAAGAGGGGTCCCACGACCTGCTGCTCACCCCGGAGTGGGGGCCGGGGGGAGCAGAGAGTTGGGGAGGGCGACCGGCGGCGGCGCCCTCCCCTTCATTTGAGGGGTCTGTCCCCGGAGAGGACTGACCCCTGTGTGGCTTCGCCGTGCTTCGTAATAGGGGAGCCTCACGACCTGCTGCTCACCCCGGAGTCGGGGCCGGGCGGAGCAGAGAGTTGGGGAGGGCGACCGGCGGCGCCCTCCGCTTCATTTCGAGGGGTCTGTCCCCCCGTAGGGGACTGACCCCTGTGTGGCTGGGCCGTGCTCCACGCCCCCGTCGGCTTGCCTCAGGGGCGGTGCGTCGCGGGGGACAGGCACCTGCGGGGCCAGTCCCCGTGCTAGTCCGCGAGTCGCAGCTCGCGACCCGCGTGGATCCGCTCGACCGCCGTTTCGACGAGGTGGCGATAGACGGCCGGCGCATCGTGTCGCTCGGCTCCGAGATGGTCGTGAAGACGGTCGACGCGATGCCATGTCCACGGTTCTGCGAGTCCTGCGTTGGCCCTGTACGAGCTCCACCTCCAATCCTCGGGCGCTGCGCACACTCCCGCCGCAACCGGATTCACGTCGATGTACACCGCCGCACGGATGACCTGCAATCCCGTCTCGACCGGCTTGCTGTGGAATCGGTCACGCCAGAGCGGGCCGTCGCGACCGAGACGCCGATGGAGGCGAGAGGCGTGCTGACCCTGGAGTCGTCGCATGCCGACTCCGAGGTTCGGATGCTCCGTTTCGACGAGCAGGTGGTAGTGCGTCGACAGCAGGCAGTACGACAGGACATTCCAGCGCAACGCCGCGGCCGTATTCGCAAGGAGTGTCAGAAAGCCGCGGCACGCGGCGCCGTCAGGGAACGCGGCGAGCGACCTGATCGAGTGGCCCGTGACATGATGGATCAGGCCGGCTCCCTCGATCCGCGGCTGTCGTGGCATCGGTAGAGCGTGACCGGCGGACGATCGATGCGCTAGACGCTCTTCCGGCCGTGTCTACCAGTAGGGGTCTGCCCCTAGGGGACTGACCCTTTGTGCAGCGAGGGTTGCGGTGGCGGGCCGCGTGGCTGCGGAGTGCTCGTCGCGGGGGACAGGCCCCTGCGGCGCCAGTCCCGTGGGCGTGCGGGTCACGGTCGTACATGGCGGCAGCGTCGCTGGGGACAGTCCCCTGCGGGGACAGTCCCCGGGGGCTCAGCGGAAGGCCGAGCGCTCGTCCGGGGTGACGCGCGGGAGGGCGAAGGTGAGCATCGTCGGGCCGCCCGGGGCGCTGTCGATCTCGAACGTCCCGCCGAGCATGCGGACGCGCTCGCCGATCCCGACGATGCCGAGGCGGCCGCGCTGGGCGGCCCGCGCGAGCGCGCGCCCGACCTCGAACCCGTGCCCGTCGTCGGTGATCCTGACCTCGATCGACGCCCGCCGCATGCGCAGCCGGATCTCCACGGTCGACGCACCCGAGTGCTCGCGCACGTTCGAGAGCGACTCCTGGATCGCGCGGTAGACGCGCGATCCGCTGCGCCGATGTCAGCGACTCCGGGTCGCCGCGGATCTCGAGCCGCGTCTCGATGCCCGTGCGCTCCTGGAAGGCGTCGACCTCGCGATGGAGGATCTCGCCGAGCGGGCGGGTGATGATGCTGCGCGACTCGAGCGAACGTGAGAGCTCACGGAGCTGCCGGTCGAGCTCCGTGACGCGGGCCATGATGTCGTCGAAGCGTCCTGCGGCCCGCTCGCGGTGGCTGTCGAGAATGAACGGGTAGACCTGGTCGCGGAGGAGCGACACCTCGGCGCCGAGCGCGAGCACGTCCTGGATCGGGCCGTCGTGGAGGTCGAAGCCGATCCGCATGAGTCGCTGCTCGCCCGAGCGCGACGAGGATGCGCTCGCGGTCGGCGGAGCGCTCGAGCAGGAGCTCCCGCTCGTAGACGAGGGCGAGCGCGAGCGCCGGTCGTCTGCAGGTACGCGTCCGCCTGTGCGACGCGTCCCGGGACGCGCGCGACGATCGCCGCGCAGGGCGAGCTGAAGCGGCGCACGAGCGCCGACCGGAGCGTGCGCCCGCCGAGGAGGCTCAGGCTGCCGCCGCGCCGGAGAGCGCCCTTGGCGGTGGCGCGGGCGCGCCGGCTCGCGGCGCCCTCACCGAACGCCAGCACGCGGCTCGACGGTTCCGTCGTCCTCGCGCCAGAGCGAGACTTCGCTCCGCGACGCCGAGCAGGACCAGCAGCCGCAATTGGATCTCGCACGCGACGAGCGGAGGCAGCTCGATCAGGAGCGGGCTCGTGCAGGCCATGCGATGGAGGTCGAAGCGGGCCGCCTCGAGCGGCTCGTCGCGCGCCTCGGCGAGCGCCTGGACCGCGGCCTTCGCGCCGTGCAGCGTCGAGGTTGCCCTCGGCCGCGAGCGACACGACGACCGCCGCGACGTACACGCCGACGGCGAGGCGATCGGCGGCGTCGCTGCGGCCCCCTCCCTCGAACGCGACGATCCCGGAGCGGTGGGCCGCCTTGAGGAAGGGGTGGATGCGCGAGTCGGTCTCGGCGAGGAGCTCGCGGTGCGCGCTCTCGAGCCGAGCCGGCACGTCGGCCGCTGCGGGGGCGCGTAGCGATCGGCCTTCCGAGGGCACGGTCTCGATCGGCGTGGTGGGCGAGGTGGATGCGAGCAGCGTCGAACCAGCCCTCTTCGGGGTCAGTGGATCCGCCGCGTCACCGATCCGACTGCTCATCTCGTGACGCCCCCTGGTTTCACCTTTTCGGAGACGACCCCTGCACGAACCTCCGAGCCTACACGACCGCCTTGCGCCCGATCGCGTCCTCGATGGCGGCGACGACACCTTCCGTGTCGTCCCACTTCTCGTAGATCGCGCATGCCGCCCGGCGCGCGCTCGGCGGCGTCCTCGCCGACGAGGACGACCGTCGCCTCGGGTCGCTGCGCGCGCGTGACGTTGGCGAGCCGGAGCCCCTCCGTTACCGCGCCTGCGTCGATCACGACGACGTCCGCGGATTCGCCGCCGGCGGCCTCCGCGACGCGCTGCGGTGGCACGCTCGCGACGACGCCGATCCCCTTCCCGTCGAGGAGGAACCGGACGAGCTTGAGGTAGCGCTGGTCGCTGCTGCGCGAGGACGACCGCGCCGCGGCGCTCGCCCTCGAGGTTCGTGACGGCCACCGGTGCGGCCTCGTCTGCGGCCCGCGCGGCCCAGGCGACCCGGTCGCCGAGAGCGAGCCCACGCCGCTCGCACTCGCCGGCGCGGAGCTCGACGACCTCGCGTGCACCGCGACAGGAGGCGGTGTGGAATGGCGACAGGTTGGGCACGATCTTGATCACGATCTGGTCGGCGTCGAGGAAGACGACGTCGATCGGGAAGCGCATGAAGGCCGTGTGGATCGACCACGCGGGGCGGAGCAGCACGCCGTGGCCCGACGGAAGGTCCTTCTTGCCGAGCAGGCCGCGCAGCCGCCGACCCGTCGAGTCTGCGACGACGACCGACTCGGCGACGACCCGGCCGTCCTCGCGGCGCAGCGTCAGGTTCGGAACCTTGCGCACGCGCGTTCGCTCCCTAGCCGAGGACGTCCATGACGGTGATCATCACCGGCAGGAGCAGCACGATGAAGAGCGCCGGCATGATCAGGAAGAGGATCGGGAAGAGGATCTTCACCGGCGCCTTCTGGGCGCGCTCCTCCACGGCGGCCCTCTGGCGCTTCCGCAGCTCGATCGCGAGGTTCCGCATGATCTGGCCGGTCGAGACGCCCATCGTCTCGCCCTGCGCGATCGAGCGCGAGAACATGCGCACGCCCGGCGTGTCGACGCGGCTGAGGAGGTTCTCGAGCGCCTCGACGAGCGTGAGGCCCATGTTCTGCTCCTGGAGGGTCAGGCGCACCTCGGACGACGAGCGGCTCCCTGATCTTCGTCGCCGCGAGCCGCAGCGACTGCGGGAAGCTGAGGCCCGCCTCGAGGGTGACGACGAGCAGGTCGATCAGGTCGGGCAGCCCCCGCTCGATCTGCGTCACGACGCGTCTCGCGCCCGCGAGTCGACGACGAACATCGGCAGCGACCCAGCCCAGCGCGGCCGCGCCGAGCATGCCGAGGAACAGGAGCACCGGCGAGGCGCCGAGGAGCGCGCCGAGCCAGAGCCACACCAGCAGGCAGCGCGATCGGCGCCGAGGAACTGCGTGCCGAGGAGTCGCTCGGGCGTCGTCGTGTACATGCCGGCCGAGATCAGCCGGGCGCGATAGTCCTTCCCGCGCAGCCGCGAGAAGCGCCGGCTGAGCAGCCTCGCCGGTCGCACCGGTGATGTCGCCCAGCCGCGTCGCGGAGGCTCGGGCCCTGCTCGACCGCGGTCGGGAGGCGTCCCGGCGAAGCCGTAGGCGCCGATCTGCTCGAGGGTCTCGGTGGAAGGGCCGGCAGGCGTCGTGAGCGCCCGGAGCACCATCGTCACCGCGATGGCGAGGAGGAACAGGCCGAGGATGAGAACGAGATGGGTCATGGTCAGAGCTCGATCGTGACGATGCGCCGGATGATGTAGAAGCCGAGCAGCGTCATGAAGATCGCGCTGATCCCGCGCGACCTGCCCGAGCGTCTGGTGGAACAGCGGATCGAGGTGGTCGGGGTTCACCAGCATCAGGAAGAGGAAGATCCCGAGCGGGACGCACGCGACGACCACGGCCGAGAACTTGCCCTGCGCGGTCAGCACCGTGACGAGCCGCCGGATGTCCATGCGCGCGCGGATGTTCATCGTCACCTGATCCAGCACCTCCGCCGTGTTGCCGCCGGCCTCGCGCTGGATGAGCGCGAGCACCGCGACCTGGTCGATGTCGGTGTTCTGCATGCGCTTCGCGGTCACCTCGAGCGCCTCGTCGAGCGGGATGCCGAGCTGCTCGTCGGTGACCACCCTCGTGAACTCACGCTTCGACGGCTCCGGCGCCTCGTCCGCGACCACACCCATCGCGCCCGCGAGGCTGTGCCCGGCGCGGAGCGCCGACGCGAGCACGTCGAGGTTCTCGGGAAGCTGCTCGCCGAAGTCCTTCCTGACCTTGCGCGCCTTGCCGCGGACGACGAGGTTGAGCACGAGGGGCGGCACGATCCCGAGGAGCGACCCAGAACGGGCTGAACAGCACGCCGGCGACCAGCGCCGAGCAGGAGCCCGGCGAGGACCGACAGCCAGATCATCCTGCTCGGGTCGTGCTTGATCTGCGCGACGTCGACGTCCTCGGAGAACCCCTCGAGCCAGCGCCAGTTGCGCCGCCGCTGCCGCTGCTGGCCCGCGGCCAGGAGCAGGGCGTCGACCTCCTTGCGGCGCTCGGTGGCGCGCTCCTCCGCCGGGAGCGTGACGAACTCGCCCGAGGCGGGCGACGAGCGCCTTGTTGGTGCGAAGGCTCAGGAGCGACCGCACGACGACGTAGGCGAGCCCGAGGACGAGCGCGACGATGAGCGGGATCAGGAGCCAGGACTGGAAGAACTTGCTCCAGAAGGACGGCTTGTACGGGGCCGCGGTCCCCGTCGACGGGCTCTGGTACGAGAACGAGACGGGCTCGGTGCCCACGACCGCGATCTGCACGTCGACGTTCTCGTCGGGCTGCGCCGTCGAGCGGTACCGGAGGAGGTACTCGTTCGCGAGCTGGAAGCCGAGCTCGTCGTAGATCTTGGTGAGCGCGTCGGGCGACGTCGCGGCGGCGTACGACGCCGCCGGTCGAGTCGGCGATCGTCTCGAGGTCGTCGGGCTTGAAGTCCGGGGACTGGATGCCGACGGTGAACACGCGGATCTTCTGCGCGTTGAGCTGTGCCAGGGCGGAGTCGAGGCTCGTGGTGCTGCCGACGTCGTCCCCGTCCGTGAGCAGCACGACGCGCGCGGCGCCGAGCGCCGACCCGCGCACCTGCGCGACGGCGGCGACGAGCGCGTCGTAGATGCGCGTGCCCTCGGCGAGCTTCGGCGGCTTCGCGAGCACCGCCTTGATCTGCTTGCGATCGGTCGTGAGCGGCAGCGCGACGGTCGGCTTCACGTTGAAGAACACGACCGAGAGCGGCTGGCCGGGGTTGCGTGCGGCGAACGCGCGCGCGGCCTCCATCGCCGAGTCGATCGACCCCTTCATGCTGTTGGAGGCGTCGATCAGGAGCACCGTGCCGATGCCCTCCGCGGAGGCCGCGGAGAGCACGCTCAGGTTCTTGACCGGCCTGCCGTCCTCGGTGACCTTGACGTCGTCCGCCGTCAGCGCCGAGCTTCGCGCTCTCGGCGAGCGTGAGGACGTACGCGCGGTCGGGGAACAGCGCCGTGCCGGCCTCGACGACCTGGACGCCGCCCTCGCCGTCGGCGGCAGCCGCCGGGAAGGCGGCGATCGCCGCGACGACCGCGACGGTCGCCAGCGTGACGAAGCGGGAGAGCGGCTCACCGGCGGAGGTCCGCGACGTTGGTGGCGACGGGCCGGTGCGAGAACAGCCCTGCCGGCAGCTCGATCCCGCGCTTCGCGAACTTGTCGAGGAAGACCGGCCGCAGCCCGGTCGGCTGGAGCTGCCCGTTGATCGTGCCGTCCGGCGCGAACGAGTCGATCTTGAACTCGAAGATGTCCTGCAGCGTGATCACGTCGGACTCCATCCGCTGCACCTCGGTGATCGCCGTGCACGCGGCGCGAGCCGTCCTCGAGGCGCTCGATGTGGACGATCAGGTCGAGCGCCGAGGAGACCTGCTGGCGGATCGCGCGCACGGGCAGGTCGTAGCCGGCCATCAGCACCATCGTCTCGAGGCGGGCGAGCGCGTCGCGCGGCGAGTTGGCGTGGACGGTCGAGAGCGAGCCGTCGTGGCCCGTGTTCATCGCCTGGAGCATGTCCAGCGCCTCCGGCGCCGCGGACCTCGCCGACGATGATCCGGTCGGGGCGCATGCGCAGCGAGTTGCGCACGAGGTCGCGGATCGGGATCTCGCCCTCGCCCTCGATGTTCGGCGGGCGCGCCTCGAGCCGGAGCACGTGGCGCTGGTGGAGCTGGAGCTCGGCCGCGTCCTCGATCGTGACGATCCGCTCGTCGTCGGGGATGCGCCGACGAGAGCGCGTTCAGGAGCGTCGTCTTGCCGGAGCCGGTACCGCCGGAGATCAGGATGTTGAGCTGCGCCTGGATGCAGCGGCGCAGGAAGTCGACCGACTCCTCGCTGAGCGAGCCGATGTTGACCAGGTCCTGCGAGCCCGAGGCGCTTGCTGCGCGAACTTCCGGATCGTGAGCGAGCGGGCCCGAGAGCGAGAGCGGCGGGATGATCGCGTTGACGCGGCTAGCCGTCGGGCAGGCGGGCGTCGACCATCGGCGAGGACTCGTCGATGCGGCGGCCGACCTGCGCGACCATCTTGTTGATGATCCGGCGCAGGTGCGAGTCGTCGGTGAAGCGCACCGTCGTCTCGTAGAGCCGGCCCTGGCGCTCGATCCAGATCTCGTCCGGCCCGTTGACCATGATCTCCGTGATCGAGTCGTCGGCGAGCAGCCGCTCGAGCGGCCCGTAGCCGAGGATGTCGTCGGCGATCTCGTTCGTGAGCCGCTCGCGGTCGTCGCGCGAGATGCCGGTCTCGCCGGAGAGGTGCCGGCGGATGTCGGCGACGCACGCGGTCGCGCATGCCGACCGGGTCGATCGCCTGGCCCGTGAGCTGCGGGCCGAGCTCGCTGATCACGAGCATGTGGATCGAGTTCTTGAGGTCGGCGAACGGCTCCTTGCTCGGAGCGGCGACCGTCGGACTTCGTGGTGACGAGACGCTCGTGGAGCTCCATGCGCTACTTCCTTCTGAAGCGGAACAGGGATCGGGAATGGCCGCGCTCCGACGCGGCCGCCGGAGCCGCGGCGGGCTCGCTGCCGTTCGGCACGCTCGGTGACGAAGATCGCGGCGAGGTCGTGGAACGACGCCGCCGCGTACGACTGCGGCCGCGACAGGATGATCGGGATGCCCTCGTTGACCGAGCGCGGGATCTCCCGGTCGGACGG
This sequence comes from uncultured Actinomycetes bacterium, assembly GCA_963793655.1. Classification (GTDB taxonomy): domain Bacteria; phylum Actinomycetota; class Thermoleophilia; order Gaiellales; family Gaiellaceae; genus Gaiella. The sequence goes on along the minus strand of CAWCAV010000004.1, from coordinate 612,221 downwards.
GATGAAGACGTCGGGCTCGCGGCCGAGCACGGCGACGACGTCGTGCTGGCTGATGCCGACGCGCGTGTCGGCGCGGTTGAGGACGAGCTGGATCTTCTTCGGGTCGTAGCCCATCAGCCCGAGCGTCTCGAGCCCGAGCTTCGTGTTCTTGAGCGAGAGCGAGTCGAGCGTCCCGACCATCACGAGGTCGGAGCTCGCGTCGATCGTCGCGATCACCTCGGCGGTGAAGCCCGGCGGCGTGTCGACGATCACGAAGTCGTACATCGCCGCGCGCGACGACGAGGACGTCGCGGAGGAGCTCGATCGTGATCGCGCTCGCCTGGTCGGGCCGCGCCGGCGCGAGGAGGACGTCGACGCCCGTGTCGTGCGTCATCACGTAGTCGTCGAGCTTGTCCGCGTCGAGCGAGCCGCCCGAGATCGCGAGGTCGTAGATCGTCTTCTCGGGCGGCAGCCCGAGGCAGAGCGCGACGTCGCCGAACTGGAGGTCGAGGTCGATGACGAGCACCTTCTGCCCCGCGAGCGCGAGCGCGACCGCGAGGTTGCGTGGACGTCAGCGTCTTGCCGGTGCCGCCCTTCGGGCCGAGCACGCAGATCAGCCGCCCGTCCGTCCGCTCGCCGGCGCGCGCGCCCCTTGCGCGGCGCCCGCGCGATCGCCTTGCTCATCGCGAACCGGAGCTGCTCCTTCGACTGCGGGAAGAGCGCCATGTCGGCCGCGCCCGACCTCGAACGCGCGCCGGAGGAACCCGTTCGGCGACGACGTCGAGAGGACGATGATCGGCACGCTCGGGCGACGTCCGGTGCGCGCTGTCGATGATCTGCAGCGAGCGGTCGTCCTCGCGGCCCTGGCAGGCCACGAGGATGCACGTCGACCTCGCGGCTCTGGAGCGTGCGGACGGTCTCGTCGACGCCGTCGGTGACGCCGACGAGCTCGAACGCTCGGGTCGTCGGGCAGGGCCCGCTGGACGTCGAAGACGTCCAGGCCCTTCGACGGCGACGAGTGCGCGGATGGAGCGTTCCATCGGTTACCGTACCTTCGCTGCGCCGTTGATCTGCTGCCAGGAGCTCGGCGCTCGTGATCGACTTCTTCGGCGGCGTTCTTCGCGTCGCCCGCGGGACGGAGCAGGAACCACAGCGTGCCCGTGTCGGACGCGAGCGCGAGCTTCTGCGCGAGCGGCGCGTCGGCGCGGAGGATCGCCGGCGCGCCGTCCGCGGCCGGCGCGCGCATCACGAGGACGTTCGGCGCGAGCAGGCCGAGGATCGTGCCGCCGTTGCCAGCCGGTCTCGTAGTAGATGTCGACCCGGTCGCCGCTCGCGACGTAGCCGACGAGCCCGCTGCGCGCCGCCGACGGAGATCGCGACGGCGCGCTGCTTGCCCGGTGAGCTGCGTCGGGATCGCGTCCGTGAGCCCGGCGCTGAGGTCGGCGGTCGTGATCTGCTGGCCCGGGAAGATGTCGGCCACCGCGACGCGCCCGTTGAGGTACGCCGGGTCGGAGATCGCGCCGACCTTGAGGTCGTCCTTCGGCGAGCGTCGCCGCCTGGAAGAGCTGCTTCTCGGCGATGACGGTGCCCGAGGTGCCCTTCGGGATCAGGCTCTTCGCGACGAGCACCGGCGTCGGCGCGGTCGAGTCGTTGACGCTCGAGCGGTACTGGACGAGGTAGGCGATCAGCAGGATCGCGGCCAGCGCCGCCGCGGCGATGCCGAGGGCGAGCGTCCAGCCGCGCGACTGCTGGACCTTGGTGGTGAGGGAGGTGTTCGACACGGGGGAGTTCCTCCTGGGTTCCTCTCTATCGGCAGATCATCGGACGAGCGTAGCCCGGCACGGCGCCAGCTGGCCCTCGACGCAGATCGCGGTCGGGTCGACCGGGCCGGGCTCGTAGTCGACCGTCTCGACGAACACGCCGGTGATCGCGCCTCGCGGCGGTGCGGCATCGGACGGGCGTCCGGGTTCGGTGTCGCGGTCGAACGTCAGGTCCGGGCAGGGGTCGCTCTGGTTGGTGTTCGCGCCGCTCCAGTTCATGACGTAGAAGGACGCGAAGCCGAGCACCGGGATGGTCGTCGCCCGCGCCGGTCAGTGCCCTTGCGCGCCTGGTACGGGACGATGAAGAGGTTGACGACGCGCGGGTACGCCGAGCCTCTTCGGCAGGCTCGTGTGCCTGCGCCGCAGCCGGTCGAGTCGCCGGGCTTGCCGTCGTAGTTGCCGTCGTAGTTGCAGTCGAACTGCTGGCACGAGTTGTTGTTGATGTTGTCGCAGTTCTCGGTCGCGACGGCGATGTCGTCGCCGACCTGACCCGTCGACATGCCCGGTGCGGTGAGGACGCAGCGCCAGGGGTTGTTGCGTCGAGTTGACGCCGAACGCCGGGCCTTGTCGCTGTACGAGAACCACTGGCCACGGTCGGGACATTGCTTGTGGCCGTGTTCCACCACGGTGCGGCCGTCCGTGAAGGGGTTCGCGCCGTACCACGGCTTGCAGCCGTACTGGAAGGCGGAGAACTCCTGCCCCTGGGCGAAGTTCGGGTCGCAGCGGAGCGTCTGGTTCGCCTGCGGGTCGTCGAGGCGGAGCGTCGTGTAGGTCGCCGGTCTTCAGCACGCTCCGGATGCCGACCGTCGGGTAGACGTGCACGGTGTCGCCACCGTCATCGGACGGCGTCGCCGGCGACGTGGTTGTCGAACGGCGAGCCGGGGAGCCCGCTCGTGACCGTGCCGGCGAGTGTGTCGGACGAGCGCGACGGCGCCCGACGTTCGCCTTGGTGCCGACGAACGCCCGATGGGCCGCCTGGTGCGTTGTACTGGCAGGGGTTGTTGCTGCCGTTCTTGCACAGGTCCGCCGCCGCTAGTTGTGGCGTGGGGTCGTTGTCCTCCCAGTCGAGGCCTGATCGTGACGGTCGTTCGCCGCCGGGGTGTGCGTGACGGCGTTCGGGGTCCGTGTCCAGACGCCGCTCGGCGCTGCCCGGCGGAGTTGAGCGGCGACGCCGTTCACGGTGACGTGGAAGTTCGCCGAGTCACATCGAGCGTTGGCCGGTCGTCGCGGTCGCCCCAGTTGACCTCGACCGTGCGCGTCGAACGTGCAGTTCGGTCGCGGCGACGGGGAGCGGGCCGAAGTAGCCGTCGGCGGGCGCGCCGCAGCCGCCGGTCAGCGTGACGTTCGTCGATGCGCGGACCTGGTTGCCGGGCTGCCGTCGTTCCAGACGCGGATCTGCGAGAGCCGGTGGAAGCAGTCGGCGTACCGTCGCCGCGATGAGTTGCGCGCACGTCTGGTCGATGTCGATCTCGTCGCGGCTCGCGAGCCGGACCTCCACGCCGACCGGCAGGTAGTCGCCGCAGCCGCCGTACGATCGGGAGCGTGAGCGAGGATCGCTGGGAGGTCGCCCGTCTGCCGGCCCCGCGGACGAGCTCGCGAGTCGCCCACAGCGTGCCGCCGCCCTGGTCGCCGGCCCGGCTGATGCTGCGCGTCCGGGAGCGGCCCAGGTCGGTCGTCGAGCTGGCGATCGCGTGGCCGGGTCGCGTGCACTCGTTGTAGTAGCGCACCTGCACCTTCGTGATCGACGTTGTTCGGGCACCGCGAGCGGCAGGAACCGGTGCCCGCTGAGCGCCGGGCGGATCTCGACGCGCGCGCGCGCGCCGTGTTCGCGACGAGCGGGAGGCCGACCGAGCCGAAGAGCGACGGGAGGTCGTTCTCCTTGACCCTGCACGTCCGTCCATTGGCCACCGGCCGGCGAGATGTTGTCCGCGGGGTTGGGCGGGTGATGTAGCACGGGTCGCCGATCGACCGCCGACACCGCCGTCGGTGTAGTCGGTGTCGTCGGTGTAGTCCGTCGCTCGAGTTGATGACGACGTCGAGGCTTCGACTGGTTCGCGATCTCCGTGTTCTGGAGCGGCCGGCAGCGGGCCGGTCGAGTAGTCGGACGCCTCGGGGTCGCCGGCGTACTGCCGCGCCGCGTCCGCGATCTCGTTCGCCGTCGCCTGCCGCACGCCGGCGTTCGAGGAGATGACGCATGCCTTCCAGTTCTTCGCGTACTCGACGCCGGCCGCGAACGCAGCCGCGTCGGCGCGGTTCTGGAGCTGGCGGTTGTGCGTGTACCAGTTGCCGACGTCGATCACGAGCGCCGTCATGAGGAGAAACACCGGGATCATCACCGCGCCGAGCACGAGGATTCCGCCGCGCTCTTCTGTCGCAGCCGGCTCACGTGCAGGTCCCGATGTCCCTTGTAGTCGCCGGGTCGGCCGTCGGCCGATCGGGTCCGCCGTGTCCGTGAAGTTCTCGATCCGCATCGTGGAGTGCCGCGGATCGTGATCGTCCCGACGTTCGAGGAACGGGACGAAGGTGAACGGCTTCTGGACCTTGCACCCGACGAGTCGCTCGGCTCGAGGTCGCCGCGGCCGTCGGGAAGTCGATGCAGACCCTGACGTCGCTCTCGAACTCCGTCCGGTCGAGCTCTGCGCCGCATGCTCCTGGAGCGTCTGGCCGGGTCGTACGGGTTCTGGTCGACGACGGCCCAGCGCGCGGTCTCGCTCGCGACGTGGTTCGTCTCGATCCAGTAGAAGAGGACGCGTCCGAACGACGAGCAGGCCGACGATGATCAGCATGAACACGGGCAGGATGAGCGCGAACTCGGTCATCGCCACGCCGTCGTCGCGTCTCAGGTTGATTCGTCTCACCGCCGTTCCCCCTCCTGTGGGTACGCCACATGATGCCGCAAGGCTCGGACTGTCGTTACGCTCAACTCGAACCTCCATCATCGGCACGGAAGCCCGGTCCCTCAAGCACCCTGCTCTGCCGCGTCCAGAACGACGAGGCGGCGGCCCGCCGGGCGCAGGGAGGCCCGGGCAGACCGCCGTCGTCTCGGCGTCGTACTACGAGCTCGGGAAGTTCTTGACCGAGCTGCCGGTCGACTTGAAGAGGTCGCGGATCGCCGGGCCGAGGATCAGGATGCCCGCGATCACGACGACCGCGATGCCGCCGAGGATGAGCGCGTACTCGGCCATGGTCTGGCCCTCCTGGCGCTCACGAAGCCTCGCGAGGGTGTTCTGCAGATACACGACGAGTGCCGTCATTTCCGTGCTTCCTCCTTGCTTGGTAGGGGGAACGCCCCCCCGAGCGTGATGCCTCTTGCGTTCCCCCCGATTGGGAGGCTCCCGGATGGTGCTCACGCTCGGGGGCCGCTGGTACTCCCTGAGGGTCTAGTCCTGGCTAGACCTGGGAACGAACCGCCACGTTCTCGCCTGCACTTCCGGGCATCGCCGCCGGCTGGGCGATGCTGATGCAAGCCCCGTGCCGGTCTCGTCCTCCCTCATCACGGGCGCCCATCTCCGAAAGGAGAGCGGGGCCGCCGATCGCGCGACCAACCTCGGTCGGCACGATCGACGGCCCCGCGGCCATCGGTGCTGGTCGAGCTACGAGCTCGGGAAGTTCTTGACCGAGCTGCCGGTCGACTGGAACAGGTCGCGGATCGCCGGGCCGAGGATCAGGATGCCCGCGATCACGACGACCGCGATGCCGCCGAGGATGAGCGCGTACTCGGCCATCGTCTGGCCCTCCTGGCGCTCACGAAGCCTCGCGATGGTGTTCTGCAGATACACGACGAGTGCCGTCATGTGTGCTTCCTCCTTGCTGTGTCGGGAGGAAACGCCCCCCTCGGGCGTGATGCCTCTTACGTTTCCCTCCCCGATCGGGAGGCTCATCCATGATCGGCTCGCAGCCGGAGGCGTCTGTCCCACCCGAAGGTCTAGTCCAGGGCTGGACTCTCGGCGGACTGCTCAGCGGCGCGAAGCCTGGTCGATGGATAGCCGAATGTGTGGGCACCATGAGTCGTGTCGTGAGCGCCGCCAGCCTCCACGTCGAGCTCGTCGCGCGACCCTCGCGCGGCTTCGCGCGCCCCGGATGGGGGCTTCCCGATGAGCGTGGCGGGGCCGTCGGAGGTCGAGCCGACCGACGCTCGCCGCGCTGGCGCTCGGACGACGCCGCTGCCCGCGCCTGGCTCGCGCGCCGTCAGCGGCCGGACGGCGGCTATCGGCGAGCTCGAGCGGGCGTCACGACGGCCCGACGACCTCGGCGCTCGCGGCGCTCGCCCTCGACGGCCGGCCGCCGCCCGGCGTGCGCTCGCGCTTCGCGATCGCGCACCGCGGGCTGCCGCTTCCCGAACGCCGGCCGACCCCGAGCGCCGCACGGCCTGGGGCTGGACCGCCGACACGCGGTCGCTCGTCGAGCCGACCGCCCGCGTCCTGCTCGCCGTGAACGTGCTGACGCCGCACGACCGAGCGACGCGGCGGAGGCGCGTCGCGCTGCTCGCGGACGCGTCAGTGCGCCGACGGCGGCTGGAACTTCGGCAACGCGTCCGTCTACGACGTCGACCTGCGCGGGCTACGCGCAGACGACGGCGATGGCGCTCATCGCCCTGCAGGACGGAGACCGATCGGCGCTCGTCGCGCGCGGCGCTCGGCGTTCCTCCGCAGACGCTGGCGGCTCGAGCCCGGCGGGCTGACGGTGGCGCAGGCCGCTGGTCGCCTTCCGGCTGCACGGCGTCGACGACGACGTGCGCCGCCGCTCCAGACCGCGCTCGCGGCGATCGCCCGGCGGCCGTCGTTCCTCGAGCGGCCGCTCGCGGTCGGCGTGGGCGGCGCTCGCGACCGGGCCCGACGCGCTGCTCGAGCCGCTGAGGTCGCGCGCGTGAGCTCACGCGCCGCCAGCTGCTCGTCCGCTCCGGCGCCGCTCGCGCTCTGGGCGACGGCCGGCGGCGTCGCTCGTCGCCGAGCGGCTCGGCGTGTTCGACGGCGCCGCCGCCCTTCGACCGCTCCGACTTCCCCGAGCCCGGGCGCTCGGCCGTCGCGGTGCTGCGGGCCGAGACGCTACGAGCGGCGACCTCGAGGGGCTGCTGCTCGACGGCCTGCGGCTCGTCGAGGCGGACGTCCGGCGGCAGCTCGGTGCTCCTCAAGCCGAACCTCGTCGAGTTCGTCCGCGGCTCCTCGATCAACACCGACCCGCGCATGGTCGTCGCGGCCGCGAACGCGCTCCGGCGGCTCGGCGCGTCGTCGGTCGTCGTCGCCGAGGGCCCGGGCCACCGCCGTGACACGGAGGCGGTCGCGCTCGCGTCGGGCCTGCGCGACGCGCTCGACGACGCGGGCCTCCGGTTCGTCGACCTCAACGACGCGCCGCTCGTCCGGACGCCGCTCCGGACGCCGCTACACCGGGCTCGCGCGAGCTCTGGGTGCCGCAGGTGCTCCGCGAGACCGAGGTCGTCGTCTCGATGCCGAAGCTCAAGACGCACCACTGGGTCGGCGTCACGCTGTCGCTGAAGAACTGCTTCGGCTGCATGCCCGGCCGCGTCTACGGCTGGCCGAAGGACGTCTTCCACGTCCGCGGCATCCCGGAGTCGATCCTCGACATCGCCGCGGCGGTGCGGCCGTCGCTCGCGATCGTCGACGGCATCGTCGGCATGGAGGGCGACGGGCCGATCATGGGCGACCCGGTCGCGCTCGGGCGTCGTCGTCGTCTCGCGCGACCCGCGTCGCCGCCGACGTCACCGGCGCGCGCCTGATGGGCATGGACCCCGAGAAGGTCGAGCTACCTGATGGAGGCCGGCCGCTTCCTCGGCCAGGCGCGCTCGGAGCTGATCGAGCAGCGGGGCGAGGACCCGGAGCGGCTGGCGACGCGGTTCGCGCCGGCGCCGGGCTTCGAGTCACATCGTCGCCTGACGAGAGCGGAGCAGCGACGGCCGACGGTATCCCGGCGAGACCCGTGAGCCCCGCCGGCAGTCGGCCGTGGCGGTCGGGCGGGGAGGCGGCGCGACGGGTGAGAGGAGCGAACGAACGGGGCTGGTCGCGCGGGCGGCGACATGGCTCGCCGTGGGTCTGGATCACGGTCGTCGTCGGGCTCTCGTTCGTCCTGCGCGCGGTCGTGGCGCTGTGGAGGCCGGGGCCGTGGATTCTCCCGGACGAGCTCATCTACGTCGACCTCGCCCGCAGCGTCGCCGACGGCCACCTGCCGGCAGTCCGCGGAGCGACCTCGCTCGGCTGGGGCGTGATCTACCCGCTGATCGTCGCCCCGGCCTGGGTCGTCCTCGGTAATGGATTGGACGCGTATCGCGCGGCACTGGTCGTCAACGCGCTCGTCATGTCGCTCGCTGCCGTGCCCGCATTCCTGCTCGGGCGCCTCGTCGTCGAGCGGCGTGCTGCGCTGCTCGTCGCCGCGGGCGCCGTCCTCGTTCCGACGATGGCCCTGACCGGCTCCGTGATGACGGAGAACGTCGCCTACCCCCTGTTCCTCATGGCTCTCTGGCTCATGGCGCGGGTGGTGAGGTCGCCGACCGTCCCGGCCCAGGGCGCCGCGCTGGGCTCCATCGCCCTCCTCGTGCTGACCCGTGTGCAGGGTGTGGCCCTCGCGCCGGCGTTCGTCGCGGCAGTCGTAACTTACGCGGCTCTGCTCGACGCACGATCGAGGCGGTCGTACCTCCTGCGCTTCACGCCGACCGCCACGGTGCTGGGGATCGGCCTCCTCGGAGTCGCTGTGATCTCGGCCGCCGGACTGGGTGAGAAGCTGCTCGCGGGGCGCTCAGGGGCGGCCGGGGATGTCGTGCTCGCGGAGCTACCGCGTCAGCTCGGCCTCCACCTGGGTGGACTGCTCGTGATGGTGGCCGTCGTTCCGTTCGTGGCCAGTGGCGTGATGATCGCGGTCGGCATGTCTCGTCGCGCGCCGGAGCGGTACCGGCTCTACGCGTCGATCGCCTGGCCGGCGCTGGCCGGGACGCTCGGTCTCGTCACGCTCGTCGGTACCGCGATCGACCTCGACGGCGTCGAAGGGGTCAACGAGCGGTACGTCTTCTATCTCGTGCCTCTGCTCCTCATCGGCCTTGCAGCGTGGTTCGAGGCGAAGCCCGCACGCGGTCGCCTGGCGTTGATGATCCTGACGGGGTCGGTCGTCGTCGTCGCCCTGCTGCCCTTCGACAAGCTCGAGACGGACGCGACCTTCTATGCCCCGTCGCTTGCGCCGTGGGTCGCGCTGTCACTGCCGGGCGTCCTCGCGCCGCTGTTCGTGGGGTCGGTGCTGCTCTTGCTGGGCGTCCTCTGGCTCCGGCTCGGCGCTCGCGGCTCGCGCGCCGTGGCGATCTGGACGGCCTCGTGGCTGGCGCTCGTCGCGATCGTGGCCGCCGGCGCCTATCAGCAGCACGCGGACACGGCGATGGCGTTGGCGGGGGGCGGGCAGACGTGGATCGATGACGCAGTGCCGCCGGGCGAGTCCGTCGCGGTGCTCTGGAAACAGCGCTCGACGGCTTCGGCTCCGGATCCCGACTACTTCCCGTTGATGGTGGCCGCCGCGCTCAACAACTCGGTCGGGCGGTTTCTCCGCCTGGGAAGCGACACGTTCTACGAGAATGGGCTGCCGACGACGCGGGTCACCGTGGGGCCGGACGGCACCCTGGTCGATCCGACGGGAGAAGCGCGTCACGGCGCGGTTCGCTCTCGTCCCCTGCTTTCTCGGAGTCGCCGGCCGCACCGTTGCCCGCAGCCTCGAACGGCCGGCTCACCCTCGTTCGCACTGACAGCAAGCCTCTGCGCATCCGCGCGCGCCGCTGCCAACCCCGCGGCTAGATGACGTGCCTGAAGAGGTTGTGGACGGCTGAGTAGGTCTTCCGGGCCTCCTTCGAGGCTGTGGGTCTGCGAAGGCTCACAACCGAAGGAGGGCCCGGATGGGGCTTCACCGTAACGCTCGGCTCGGACTCGCCGGTCGTCGCTGCTTGGTCGCGGATATCGAGGCGGGTTGCTCGTGCAGGGCGGCGGCGACGACGTCGTGGTGTTTCGCCAACGACTGCCTGCAAGTGGTGGCGCCGCTGGTCGCGTGCTCCGCGTGAAGAGCGCGCTTCGCTTGTTTGTCTCGAGGATCGTGCCTCGCGGCCGCATCACTGCCCCGGCTGTTGGCGGCCAACGAGCAAGAGCGGATCTGTGCCGCCAGGCGTCGCTCGGGCTGGGGTCCGCGCCTGATCGCTGGCGAGACCGGCCACGCGCACGCGACCGTCTGGCGGACGCTTCGGCGGGCGGGGATCTCCCAGCTTCGAGGGAGCCGCGAAGCGGTGCGGCGATACGCGTGGCCCTGTCCCGGCGACCTGCTCCACGTCGATACCAAGCGCTCCGCCCGCTTTAGCCGGCCGGGCCACGCTCTCACCGGCGACCGGCACTGACGGGCGCTGAGAAGCGGATGCGGGTCGGCTACGAGTTCGTGCACTCGCTTGTCGACGACCACTCCCGGCTCGCCGACAGCGAGCTCCACCCCGACGAGCGAGCCTTGACGGTGACCGCTTTCGTCGAGCGTGGCCCCGCCTTCTTCGCCACCACGGCATCCAGCGTAAGCGGCTGCTCTCGCGACAACGCCTTGTCTACAGCCGCAACCGCTCCCTGCGCAAGCTCCTCGCCCGCCGAGGGAGTCCGCCACCTGCTGATCCCGATCCGGCCGTCCGCAGGTCAACGGCAAGGTCGAGCGCTACCAGCAGACGCTCAAGCGCGAATGGGCGCTCGTTCCGCATCTACCGTTCCAGCGACCACCGCGCCAAGGCGCTGTCACACTGGCTCGGCTACTACAACGAGCACAGACCACACAGCTCGCTCGACGGCCGGTCACCGATCAGCCATGTCCACAACGCCCCGAGGCAGGACAGCTAGATCGCCGGTGCGCGATCGTCGAGCGTCGCCAGCACGAAGGTCGCGCCGGCGACCACCAGCACCATCGCCGTCTGCCACGTAGTCCCGTTCCCCGTCCCCGAGCCGAACCAGAGCAGGGCGGGCAGGAGCCACGCGAGCGAGAGGCGCGGGCGGTAGAGGGCGACCGGCGCGAGCAGCAGCAGGAAGGAGTGCAGCCACACGATCGGTGACGCGATCACGGCCAGGAGCACGGCCAGCACGAATGAGCGCCGGTCGTCGCCACGCCGTCCTGCGACGACGCACCACGCGAGCACCCCGATCACGAGCGCGTACCACACGAGCCGGCCGAGCATGGGCGCGTGAAGGTCGTCGAAGAGAGCCCGCACCGTATAGCTGGGACGGCGCCTGCGCCGTCTGGAGCTTGTCGAGGCTGGACGGATAGTCGAGTAGCCCGGAGAAGCCGATCGAGGCCCAGAGGACGAGCGTCACCCCCGCCGCGACGGCGACGGACGTCAGCGCCGACGCGTACCGCCGGGTGGCCGCGAGCCAGACGACGAGCGGCCAGCAGATGATCTTTGTCGCGATCGCGAGCCCGCTCCACGCGCCGGAGCCGAGCCGCGAGTCACGCGCGCGCCACGCGAGCGCGGTCAGCAGGAGCAGCGGCACCGTCACGTTCCCCGTCTGTACGGCGTGGAACGCAGCGCCCCAGAGGAATGCCGCCCCGTAGCAGCGCCAGTCCCGGACACGGGAGGATCAACAGACTCGCCGGGATCCCGGCGAGCATCGCGGCTGTGTAGAGAGCTCGGGCGACGGCAGCAGCGTGACGGCACGAGCGCGAAGGCGACCAGCGGCGGGTACCCGTAGGCGGGGTACGGCGAGTTGCCGTCGGCGATCTCGCGCGCGGCGGGCAGGAGCGTCTGCGTGAAGTCGATGCCCAGCTCCCCGCGCTGCCAGAACAGCTGGAGCATGACGACGTAGAGGAGGACCGGCAGCGCTACGAGACCCGCGAGTGCCGCCAGGGCCGCCAGGGACTCGGGGCGTCCCGCCGTCCCAGGTTCCTTCTTGCGTGACGCCGAACAGAGCTCATGCGGTCGATGATCGGCGGGACAGCCGCGCCGCCCTGGGACGCCGGAACGTTCGCCCGGCGTGGTCGGGAGCGAGGCCCGTTGCAATCCGTTCGTCGACGACGTCACCCCGAGCACGACTGCGAACACGACGAGGAGCCGTACCGTATGCCAGACGTCGCCGATCCCGAAGCCGGCTCCTTGGAGTCCCCATGTGGCGAGCGGCAGGAACCAGACCCAGGAGAGCCGGGGCCGGTAGACGGCAAGAGGGACGGCTGCGAGCGCGAAATAGTCGAGCCAGGCGATGGGCGAGAGGGCCAGGGCAGCAGCGATCGCGAGCGTGAAGCTTCGGTATCGCCACGTGGCGACGAGAATCGCTCCTCCGATGACGAATGTCGTGGCGCGGGCGGCGCTCTCGGGCGCACCCGCCTGGACGAGCAGGCCGAACACCGTGTAGCTGTCCTGGTTGAACGCACGACTAAGACGGGCGAGCGTCCTGACGTACGCGTCGAGATCGGTGAACGGAAGTACGAGCAACAGCGAGGCCAAGACGACGGCGGCGGCGACGATCACGTCGCGCACGCGACGCGTCGCCGCAAGCCAGACGAGCAGCGGCCACATGAGGAACTTGACGCTCGTTGCGAGACCGATCGCGGCGCCGGGCGCGCCGCGCGCACCTCGGGTCCGCCACGCGATCGCTGCCAGGAGCACGAGCGCGGGCGTCAGGTGCGCGACCCGCATTTCTCCCACCACCTGGGGCCAGAGGCAGAACACCCCGTACACGCGCCAGTCGCGAACGCTGACCAGCCAGAGGCCGAGCCCGAAGCACGCCAGGCCGAGACCTGCGATCAGCACGTCCGCCACGCCGGGTGAGAACACGGTGGAGGCGACACGAGATAACCGGAGAGTGGGGGCCAGATGAAGTTGGGTTGCGCGAGCGGGTCCCCCCTGGGGTCGGGGAACGGGTTCACGCCGTTCAGCAGGAGCTTCGTCTCGGGGTAGAGTTCGTGGTGGAAGTCCGCCGCGAGGGAATCGGTGCGGATCCCGGCGACGAGCATGCCGGCCATCGCCGCCACGGTAGGACGCCGAGCGCCACGATGGTGATCGCGCGTCGGAACCCATCCAGGCGGCTGACGGTCCAAGAAGTCCCTCTCTTCGATCGCTGGGGAACAGCACTGATGATGAGCCTGGAGAGTCGGACGGCATGCCCTCAGGCATCGTGCCTCGTCGCGCGACCAATCCTCACGACATGCCCGTATCCACCGCGCTAGACGATCGTCTAGCAGCTGTCACCAGGCAGGTTGGTTCTCGATCGAAAAGAGCGTGGAGGCTCGGATCCTGGCGATTCGGGCAGGGCGTGCCGTACGGATCGGGAGCGTCAACAGTTTTTCCTTCATGCTTGTCGCCGCGGAGCCGATGAGAGAACGGAGCCGATGCGTCAGCTGCAAATGAGTCGTGGTGCCCCTCTTCTTCGCACCGCACGCGCACGGCTTGTCGAGCGCGGACTGGTGCCAGCCGGGGCCCCGGTGACGAGCGTCCCCGAACGGTCGGTCGGCGCGCTTCGCACGGATGCGAGCCGGAGACGTTTGAACGAGTCGCGGGCGCCGCCGACAGGGCCGTTCCCGTCGTCGGCCTGGTCGGCGGTGCGGCATTCGTCGCATCGCAGCTCAACCATGGCTGGGTGCCGTGGGACGACGGCACGCTCGCGCAGAGCGCGCAGCGCGTCCTCCTCGGCCAGATCCTCTCACCGCGACTTCGCCTAGCTCTACACGGGCGGGCTTTCGTCCCTGAACGCGGGGGTCTTCTGGATCACGGGCGGGACCCTCTTCTGGCTCCGGGCGCCGACGTTCCTCCTGTTCATGGCGTACCTACCGTCGTCTCCTGATCGCGAGACGCTTCACGTCCCCTACGTCGCGACGCGCGGCGCTGTTTGCCGTCGCATGGGGGCCTCCGATCTATCCCGCCGCGATGCCGTCCTGGTACACGCTCTACCTCGCCGTGATCGGCGCGTACTTCCTCGTGAGGCATCACGAGACGACAACATCCCCCGTTGGCTTGTGCTCGCCGGGGCGATGGGTGGATTGTCCGTCGCGATCAAGATCACCGGGCCTCTGGTACGTCTTCGCCGTCGTCCTCTAGCTCGTCGGACGGGCGCTCGACCCGGAGCGCAACCGCGAGAGTACGGGGAGTCGCCCATCTCTACGCGCTCGGGATATCGCGTCGTTGCCGTCGCGGTGCCGGTCGTCTTTCTCGCCGTGGTCGGCAGCGTGCTTGCGTCCAACCTCAGCTCTGCCGAGGTCGTGAACTTCCTCCTGCCGGTGGCTGCCGTCTGCGCGGTCGCTCTTTGGAGCGGGATTCGTCCTGGCATTGCCCGACGCCCGAGCGCGCATGCCTCCCTCGCTCCTCCCGACACATGTTCGCGTTTCTCGTCGGCTTCTCGGGCCCATTGGCGCTGCTCCTGATCTCCCTACGTCGCGACCGGGCTCGCTCGGAGACCCTGGACCCAGGAGCCCTCCGTGACCCCGCAGGAACGCCTGCAGACCACCTATGTCGGTTCGGGATGGATAGCGGGCTTCGTCCTCGCCCTGCCCGTGTTCGCCGTCTTCGTCGTCTGAGAAGGCGCGGACGCGCCGCCCCGAGGCCTCGACCGGGCCGCGTGTGTGCGGCCGCCTCTCGTGCTCCTGGCGTCGACCGTCACGTTCGTCGGCTATCAGATCTCTGTGGCATATCACCCCGTGGCGCTCATACCCACGGGGATTCTCGTGGGCGTCGCCCTGCTCGGCTCGGCGCCCTCCGCCGGGAGCATGCGGAAGAGCGACCGGTGGTGTTCTTGTCATCCCGCGCTCTGCGACATTCATGAGCCTTGTCCAGTTTCCGTTCGGCGTACCGGTCTACTTCTGCTTCGTCGCACCCCTGGCGGTGCTCGCGTGGTTGGCGATGTTCCATTTCACCGGTTTCACGCCTCCCCGGCAACACGGTGTCTTCCCAATCGCTCCTCCTCGGCATCGCTCGTGGTGTTCGGCTTCGTGGTGAGTCACGGAGTGCTGTACAGGGAAGGAACTCGCCCCATGTCGAACCCGCAGACCGTGATCCTGGATCGAGGCACGGCGCCTGGATTCGGGTCCGCACCCGCGGAGCGATCGATCTATCTTCGTGCAGCCCTCGGTGCTGCGTCGACGCCATTCTCGACGGCGTACATCTCTCGCCGGACCCGCACACTCCGGAGCGCCATGTGCTCTCGGACGACGGAATCCAACCCGTGCTCGCCGTTCGATCTGCTCGATCCGTCAAACTCCGCGCGTGGAACGCAACTGTTGAGAGCGCTCGAGGGAGCGTCCGCGTCAAGCGCGATCGCAATAAACCTCGGTCCGGCATTCTCGGATCCACTCGGGACGGATGTCGTGGCGCGCTTGAGAGAAAGCAGTACCCGCATCATGAGCAGAGTGGGGTCGTTCGAAGTGCGGTGGAAGATCAGCGGTCGCTCGGTCGTGAACTCTCAGGTCGCGGGCTTGTGGCAACGGCGAACACGTTCCCGGCGCCAAGGCTTACCGGTCTGCCGTCGAGCCGAACGGCCTCGAGGGACGCTCGGACAGCCGCCTTCAATCGCCCTGCAAGCGGCGTGAGCTGGAGCCAGTACCGCAACGGATAGCGGTTTCGGAGCGCGTGCACTTCGAGGCGTTCGAACCCTGCCTTGCGTAGGAGAACGCCGATACTTTTCGCGGAGAAGAGCTGCACGTGCTCGATGTCGAAAATCGGCGAACGGCGTCTGAGAATGCGCGCGCTAGAGCGCGCCGATCGTGACACACGATCAACATTGCACCTGCGGGCGCGAGGACCCGTGCCGCGTCCCTGCACAAGGCGAGTGGATCGAGGACGTGCTCGATCGTCTGCATGCAGCTGACGAGCGTGAACGCTTCATCGGGGAGCACGCCCGCGACAAAAGGCTCGGGCGGATCAACGACCTGACTTTGGGTGCAGCGGCAGCAAAGGGCGCGTTCGACGGCTCGAACCCGACGGTCCGGACGAACCCGGCCGCTTGCAGGCACTGGAGGAAGGCACCGTCACCCGCCCCGATGTCGACCGCCCCCGCATGTCCGGGAGTTCCGTCTCGATCCTTGCGACGAGGGTCGCATACGTGGCGGCTGCGTACCGCGCCTCTTCGCCACTGCTGTACCCGGCATCACGGTATGCATCGACGATCGAATCGAAGGTCGGGACCGGGCTGGCATACAGGAGATCGCAGCTGGTGCACTCGAGTAGCCTGTGGTGCATCCCCTCGGGCGTCTTTCTCGACGAGAAGGACATCGCGTCGAGCCGCGACGGATCGAAGCGTGCCTCGGCGAACAGCCTCGAGTTCGCTGTAGATCCACACAGCGGACAGAGTCGATCCTCGAAGACGAGCGTCACGCCCGGATGGCCGTGACGGTGTAGCCGAGACAGTCCTCGCCGCCCTTGCCGAGCAGGGACACCCGAGCGGCAAGTGCAAGGCCGACGACAAACGGGACTGCGAGCACCGCGAGCAGTTGCGCGGCGCGGGCGCGCCCCTCGGTGCTGCGGAAAGAGGTACGGAAGCACGAGCGCGATGGTCTTGTAGCACGCCACCGTGAATGCGTTTCCGCGCGCATAGACGGCGACGTCGGTAAACCCGGCTGTCTCCAGCAGGTACCGCAGGCTCGACGGCGTGAAGCGCCAATAGTCGTTCGGGACGAAGTGCCAACGCGCCGCGAACGGCACCGTCAGCAGATCCTCCCCCACGAAGGAGCGTACGGTGCGCCTCGGCGAGCAGCTTCGGGGCTCGAGAACATGCTCGAGCGTCTCGGTGCAGAGGACGACATTCACCGATTCGGAGCCGACGGGCCACGAGTCGCCTTCGAAGTACACCGTGTCCGAGATCTCGTACCCGAAGTCGCTCTTCGCGTCCGTCGTGTCGATGCCCATGTATCGAGCCGAAGGCCCGAGGAGTGGTCGATACGGTTGCGCGCCGCAACCGACATCGATGACGAGGCCATCGATCGCGGCGAGTTCGCCGGCGAGGTCCCGCCAGATGCTTCCCGCCTGGAGGTCGATCAACCGGCGCAGCGCCGCCAACCAGCGGCGCACCCGCGTATCCGGTGGCGAGTGAAGCGGGGGACGCCAGCCTTCGGTGCGTGCCAGCGCGAAGTTGGTTCTGTTCCCGAGGCTGTCAACCACGTGAGTGCCAGTAGTGGGAGAGGACGTCCGGTCGCGCCCGGAGCCAGGCGGCGAGCTCCGTGAACCCTTCCCGGAAGCTGCGCGTCGGTCGCCACCCGAGCCGTTCGCGGATCTTGGTGCTGTCGGCGATCCAGCGATCGGTGTCCCACGATCCGAGCCGGCATCGATCCCCAGCTGGGGCCTGCATCGATGTCGAGGACGTCGCGGGCGATCTCGGCCGCCTCTCCGACGGTCGTCTGTATGCCGGTCCCGACGTTGTAAACCGCGCCGGGCTCCGAATGCCGGCTCGCGCGGCAAGGAGATAGGCGTCGACGACGTCCCCGATCCAGACGAAGTCCCGCGCCGTATCTGGGGCGACCAGGGGTGGGAACGTCCCGCGGAGCCCTTCGACAGCGAGAGCCGGAATCAACCGATGCGGGTCCTCCCATGGGCCGTACGTCGAATACAGACGGAGGGTGCTGATGTTCATTCCGTCACTCACGGCCGCCTGCTGGCACAGCATCGTGGCCGCTGCCTTGGCGGTCGCATAGATGCTGTTGGGCTCGATCGACTCTTCCTCGCACGGCGGATGATCCTTGAGTCCGTACTCGGAGCTGGATCCGGTATTGACGAACGTCTCGACTCCGTACTGACGGCACGCCGCGAGCAGGTTGGCTGTGCCGACGACGTTGGCGCGAAGGATCGCGGCTGCGTCCGTCTGCCACGAGTACCCACCGTGCGCTGCGAGATGGAGCACCCATTCGGGCTGGACGTCCGACGACGACACGGGCTACGGCCCCGCCGGTCGGCCAGATCGACGGGGATCAGTCTCGCGTCGCCGTTCAACTCGGCCAACCGCCATTGATCGGAGCTCGGGAGCGTCATCAGGAAAGGCTCGAGCCCCTCGTCGAGCAGGCGTCTGCGCGACGTTCGCGCCGATGAAGCCAGCTGCACCGGTGACGATGACGCGCGTCACACTGTCACCTTCACCCGCTGCTCCGAGCTTCGGCCCCGGCCCGACGCTCGATGGCTTCGACGAGCTCCGCGAGCCGGTGTCGGTACCTCGTCTTCGGGTGTCGATTCAGCTGCTGGAAGGTTCAAGCGTGCTCTCGACGATGTACGGCGGCCGGCGCTTGACCTCGTCGTAGATGTGGGCGAGGTAGGAGCCGATGATGGCCAGGCACAGGAGCTGGATGCCGCCCAGGAAGAGCATCACGAGCAGGAGTGACGTGAAGCCGTTCGGCGCGAGCGAGGGATCGACGAAGCGAAGCACGACCTGGACAGATGCAGCGACGATCGAGATACCCGACCGTTATGAACGCCAGCCAGGCTGATGAGATCCAGCGGCGCGTAGGAGAAGGAGAGGATGGCCCGCCGCGCCCAGCCCAGGTTCGTGACGAGCGAGTTGGTCGACGTGCCGAACATGCGCTCCGGCCGGACGTACGGGACACCGGTCTGGCGAAAGCCGACCCAGGCGCGCAGGCCGCGGATGAATCGGTTGTTCTCCGGCAGCGCGTTCAGCGCGTCGACCACGCGGCGGTCGAGCAGCGAGAAGTCGCCGGCGTCGAGCGGGACCGAGACGTACGACGTCGCCCGGAAGAGGCGGTAGAACACCTTGTAGGCGATGCGCATGGAAGCGTCGCCTCGCGCTGGACGCGCACGCCGTAGACGACGTCGCAGCCCTCGAGCCACTTCTCGTGGAACTCCTCGATCAGCTCCGGCGGGTCCTGCAGGTCGCCGTCGAGCAGGACCACTGCGTCGCCGGTGGCGATCCGCATGCCGCTGGTGAAGGCGCTCTGCGAGCCGAAGTTGCGGGTGTGGTTGATCACGACCACGCGCGGGTCGCGCGCGGCGAGCTCGGCCAGCACCTCGCGCGCGTTGTCGGGGCTGGCGTCGTTGACGAAGATGATCTCGTAGTCGACGCCGATCGTGCGGAACGTCGCCGTCAGCCGCTCGTACATGTTCGGGACCGCCGGGCGCGTCGCGGTAGCAGGCGATGACGGCGCTCAGCTTCTTCATCGGGCGACGACCGGCGTTCGCGGTCGTGGTCGCGCCGGTCGAGCGCCTCGATCGCCGGCTCGCGCGATCGCGCTCGCCGACAGGCCGTGCGCGTCGTTGAGGAATGCCTCGCTCCCGACGCGAGTCCGGCAGGCATCGCGACGCCGCAGCGCACGAGGCGGCAGCCGAGTCCCGCTCGGCGATCACCTCGGCGACGAGCGAGCCGAGCCCGCCGGACAGGTAATGCGCCTCCACGGTGACCGCGAGCGACACGCTGCGCAGCGCGCGGGCCAGCGCCTCGGCGGGCGACGGGCTCAGGCGAGCCGCCACCACGAGGCGCGAGCGCCATCCCTGCGGCCTCGCAGCAGCTCGACGGCCGCGGCCGCCTCGTGCGTGATCGAGCCGGTGGCGACGATCGCCACGTCGCGCCCGGCGCCGAGCTGCTCGACGCGCGCCGAGCTCGAATCGCCCGTCGAGGCCCGGCACCGTCTGCGGTCTCGTCCTTGCCGAGCCGGAAGTAGATCGGGCCGGCGACGTCCAGGTCTCGCATGAGCGCCGTCCGGGCCTGCTCGAAGTCCGCGGGCGCGAGCACGGTCATCCCGGGCTGGGTGCGCATGACCGCGATGTCCTCGAGCGCGTAGTGCGTCAGGCCGTTCGTGCCGTACTCGAGCCCGCCGCCCACGCCGACGATGCGCACGGGCAGATGGTGCAGCACCGGGCCGTTGCGGATGAACTCGTAGGGCCGCAGCGCCGCGAACGTCGCGATCGAGTAGACGAAGGGGACGAACCCCGCCTCGGCGAGGCCGGTCGCCACGCCGACCATGTTCTGCTCGGCCACGCCGACGTTGAAGAAGCGATCCGGGGAACCGCTCGGCGAACGGCTCGAGCACCATGAAGCCGAGGTCGCCGGTGAGCAGCACGATGCGCTCGTCGCGCTCGGCGAGCTCGACCAGAGTCCGGACGAAGGTCGCCCTCACGCCGCCGACCTCCTTCATCGCCCGCTCGTACTCCTCCTCGGACATCGGGCAGGTAGTGCCACTTGATGCTGTCCTCCATGAAGGAGACGCCCTTGCCGAAGACCGTGCGCGCGATGAGCACGTGCGGTGGGCCGGCCTCGTGGTCGAGCGCGCGGATGATGTCGCGCGAGCGCGACCGGGTCGTGGCCGTCCACCTCGTGCACGTCCCAGCCGAACGCGCGCCAGCGCTCGCGCCATCGGGCGACAGGTCGAGCACGTCCGTCGTGTAGCCGAGCGCCTGCTGCCCGTTGAGGTCGACGATGGCGACGAGATTGCGACAGCCGGTGGTGCGCGGCGAACATGACCGCCTCCCAGACCGATCCCTCGTTGCACTCGGCGTCGCTGAGGACGCAGAACGCGCGCCGGGCCGAGCCGCTGCAGGCGCGCCGCCAGCGCCGCGCCCGCGGCCGAGCGACAGACCCTGCCCGAGCGAGCCGGTGGAGAAGTCGACGCCGGGAAGCCCGGCTTCCGGGTGCGTCCCGAGCACGCGTCCCGTTCGTCGCAGTAGGTCGAGAGCTCGTCGCACGTCAGCCGGTCGCGGAGATGGAGCGCGGCGTAGAGCGCGAGCGCCGCGTGGCCCTTCGAGAGCACGAAACGGTCGCGGTCAGGGTCGCCGGGATCGGTCGCCTCGAGAATGTCCGCGTAGAGCGCGGCGACGATGTCGGCGACCGACAGCGCGGAGCCGATGTGACCGACGCCCGCCCGCTTCGACTGCTCGAGGACGATGCGGCGAATGCCCTTCGCGAACGCGCGCACGTCGCTCGAGTTCGTGCGCCGTGAAGGCGTTCCCTTCAGCGGGGGGTCGACTGTGGTCACCGGTGCTTCCCTACCTGGAGCAGGACGTATCCGTAGCGGCCGCGCCCTACGACGCGAAGGTCGAACCGCTCGGCGAGGGCCTCGTAGGATCGTGCGACGAAGTAGTCGCCGAACCGAAGCTTGTCCCGGACAGGGTCGAGCTGGAAGAACGATCGGGCGGGCCGACGCATGAACATCGCCTCCGTGAGGACGAAGGATCCTTGTGGAAGCCTGTCGGTCGCAGCCACCACCCTCTTGAGCGCCGGCGCGCCGATCAGGCCGTCCTGATTGGCGTTGACGATCGGCAGCGCGTTGCCGCGCTCGCGCTGCGAGGAGCACGCCCGTGAGACGCTCGGCCCGGATGAGTACAACAGGCGGCCGGTCGGAGTCGAGTACGCATCCAGGAGCCGGGCGCCCTCGAGGATGCCCTGGTCGCGCTCGCCGTCGGAGAGCAACTCCGTGACCCTGGCCGCCGTCGCGTCCGGCGACCGCACGACCTGGACGAGCGGCGTAGACCCGAGCCACGCGCCCGTGCGCGTTCGAGTTCGAGGCGATGACCGAGGCGCCGACGAACGAGGCCGCGACCACCGCGGTCCACGTGTAGACGCGCGCCGAGGCCACGGAGATACGGCGTGATGATCGTCCACCACCCGCAGGTCACGACGACTGCGGGGACGGCGACGTGATGGAGGTTCGACGGCGCCGAGCGGCCGAGGAAATAGGTGAACGCGATCGCCCCGAAGGCGGTAGCCCCAGCGGTCGCCGCGATCGTCGGGTCGTGTCGCGGCAGCATCGCTGCGAGGGAGCGCGACGAGCGCCGTCAGCGAGAGGACGTACAGCGCCCCGACGAGATAGCCGGGCGACCACGTCGGGATCAGCAGCGAGCCGAAGCCGCGCATCGCGTAGAGCGCCGACGAGGCTCAGGTACTCCGTCCAGCGTGGCCAGTCGCCGGCGACCAGGAGCATGAAGGCGCTCGTCGCGCCGACCGCGACGAAGCCGGCGACGACCGCGGCGGCGATGCGCTTGGCGACGGCCAGGCTACGCTCGCTCCGCGATCCGCCGCGTTGGGTAAGGGCGAACACCGTGATCGCCGCGTACGCCGCGAGGGCGTAGACGAAGGTCTCGGCGCTCCAGACGGCGGCGACGCCCACCGTCAGGACCATCGTCGCGTCGAGGAGCCGCCGATGCTCAGTCGATCGCGCCCGCAGCGTCCCGGCGAGGATCACCACCCAGGGCAAGCCGAAGCGAAGCGGCCCCGTGCTGGGATACGCGATGTACGGCGGCAGGGGCACGCTGAGGTTCGCGACGAGTGCCACGGCGAGCCCGAGGACGGCGACGAGCTGAGACCTGCACGCGAGGCGCAGAACGGCGTAGACGAGCGCGAACTCGGCCGCGTAGGCGAGGCAGAGGACGAACTGCAGCCCGCCGTAGGTGAGCGGCACCGCGTGGAACGCGAGCCGGCGAGCGCGTAGAACATGCCGACGCCGTACTGCGAGAACGTGTCGACCAGGAGCGGATGCCCGTGGCTCATCGCGTTGACGGGGCCGAGGAAGAAGTCGTAGTCGTATCGGAGTGCGCCCGAGTAGTCGTTCACGTCAGCCACGACGAGGACGATCGTGGTCACGACGACCGCGTCGATCGCCCGACGCGCAGAAGCGCGAGATCGATACGGACGGCCGGAGGCCGCGAGCCGCGGCGACGAGCAAGGCGACGAGCGCGCACAGCCAGAGGCGCTCAGGCGTGAACAGCGACCGTGGGTAGAAGCTCAGGACTGCTGCGCCGAGGAACGCGCATGCTCCGACGATCGCGACCGGACGCGCGTTGCCACGCAGCTGTCGGGAGAAGGTGCGGGCGTCCGCTGGGCGACGACGTCGACGCCCGCGACGAGGGCCGCACCGGCGAGCAGGACCCACGGGACGATGTCCGTCCCCGAGCCCGCGGCAGCGGCACGCGCGGCGAGGATCGCGGCGGACAGACCTGCGACGTCGAGCATCGCCAGCGACGTGCCCTTCAGTGGGCCGACCCGTCCGCATTGCCTCCTCGCGACCGCGACAGCTGCAGGAGCGAGCGCGAGAGCCGCGAGGAAGAACGTCGTCTCCATCCGCTCCCGGTGGCCCACCGCGAGGAGCGCGACTGAGACCGCGACGAGAAGGGCGATCGCGACGTTCGCCATTCCGATGGTGACGAGCTCGAGCGTCGTGCCCTCGCGCGCGCCGCCGCCGCGGGAGCGGGGACGCGGGGAGCGGGGGAAGCCGGGACGCGGCCGCGACGCTCATGCCCACCCGATCCGTGCGAGGGGGCGTGCGTGCGCAGACTTCAGAAGTCCGACGGCGGTGTCACCGAGGTGCCGGAGGCGCCCGAGACGCCTTCGGCCGGACCACGGCAGCAGGCATGGGGCGCCGGTGTCGACGCACCTGCCCATGTTGGCGCGTGGCTCGACGCTGGCTTTGTCTGGCCGAAGGGCTAGACCCGGCCGGGACTCTCGGCGCCACCGCCGACCGCTTCCGAGCGCTGTCCTTAGCTCGAGCGGCGCGCGACGATCGCGATCTCGTCGTCGCGGTGGACGATGCGCGATCCGGGCTCGTTCGCCAAGCGCCTGGAGGTGCGCCCCGTCGTCGACGATCACGACGTCGTAGCCGTCGACGACCGTGCTGCCAGCCGCTGGCGCGGCGTCCGTAGTCGACGATCGAGTCGAGCGCCTCGCTCGTCGTAGAGCTCGAAGCGGACGTCGTAGGCGATGCGGCCGCGGAGGTCGGGGATCCGCCAGAGCAGCCAGTCGGCCGTGCCGTCCGTCGCCCAGAGCGCGGACGTCCGGGTCGCGGGTCGCCTCGCGCACCGCCGCGACCTGCGCGCTCCGGCCACTCCGAGACGAACCAGGACGCCGGGCGGGCGACGAACGCGACGAGCGCGACGCGCGAGGCCCGCGAGCGCGGCGAGCGAGATGATGCGGTTGACGCGCGGCGCGTCGACGTCCGCCTTCGTGAGGACGCCGTCGAGCGCGACCGGAAGGATCGCGGCGGCCGCGAGCGCGAACCAGATCACGCCGCGGACGGCCTGCACCGCGCCGACGAACGTCACGGCGAGGACGGCGAGCTCGTAGACCGTGAGGCGGCTCGCGGCAGCGGCGCATCGCGAGCAGCGCGACGCGCGACGAGCGCGAGGAGCCAGAAGAGCGCGGTCGTCGCGCTCCGGGCTCGACCACTGCCACTCGCGGAGGATCGGCGGCGAACGGCGCGTCGACGAGCATCAGGTCGTAGTAGGCGATCGAGCTTCGTCCCGTACGGCGAGGCGAGCACGCAGAGCGGCGCGAGCGACGACGAGGGCGACCGGGATCCACGCGAGGCGCCGCGGCGCGGACGAGCTCGGTCGACGCCGAGGAGCACGGTGAGGCCCGCGCCGAGGACGACCGAGCCGTGGAGGTTCGCCCAGACGACGAGCAGCGGAAGCACGAGCAGCGTCCTTCGGCGGATGCCGCGGCGGGAGGCGTCGACAAGCAGCCAGAGCACGCCGGCGAAGAGCGGCAGCGCGGCGGTCTGCGCGCGGATCGTCCAGCCCCAGGGGCCGGCGAGCACAGCGAGCAAGCCGACCAGGAACGTCGAGCGCGACGAGGCGCCGCTCGTCCGCGCGGTCGCCGTGGCGAGGGCGAGCGCGAGCAGGACGAGGGCGATCCCGAGGAGGATCACGGCGCGCATCCCGGCGAGCGCGTGCGCCGCGTAGAAGACGACCTGCGCGAGCCACTGCTGGTCGGTCCACGTCGCGTCCCTCGCCGAGGACCGTGATGTGCTCGGTGTGCGGGAGCCCGTGGTCGATCACCTCGCGGCCGGCCATCAGCGTCAGCCACGTGTCGCCGACGACGATCGACGGGGCGAAGAGCGAGAGCAGCACGATGCCGACGAGCGAGACGAGCAGGATCGGGAAGGGGCTCGTCTCGAGGATGCGGCGGAGCGCGCTCCGCGGCGACGCGGTCGGCCGCCGGTCGGCGCACGTCGTCCTCGGCGCGGCTGGTGTCCGACTGAAGTCGGACACCGGTCGTGCGGCCTGGCGGCGTCGTGCCGTCCGTGTGCCGCGCTCACGGCACCGGTCAATGATCGCGCGCGCGGCGGAGCGCCTGTCTGGACCATGGGCTAGGGTCGGCCGCGACCCTCGCGGGATGGCCCGGCCCGCGCCCCATGACGATCCTTCGAGCGTGACCGTCGTCCCCGACTCGGCCGTCGTGCGCGCGGCCGCGCCCGCCGCGCTGCCCGACGTGCCCGGGCACCCGCCGCAGCCGCTCGCTCGTCGATCGCGGCTGCGATCGGGATCCCGGTCTCGCTCGTCTTCCTCGTTCTTCGCGATCCGCGGGGCCGATCTCGGCGCCGTGTGGAGCACGCTCGCAGGACGTCGAGCCGCTGCCGCTGCTCGGCGCGGTGGCGTGCATGGGAGCCGTCTACTGGCTCCAGGCGGCCCGCTGGCGGCGGATCGCCGACACGCGGCTCGGCGCAGCGGCGCTTCGTCGAGATGGTCGTCGCGGGCGTGGCGGTGAACAACGTGCTGCCGGGCCGCGTCGGCGACCTCCTGCGCGCACGGTGGGTGTCGCGGGGCGCGTTCTCCTTCGGTCGTGGGCTCGCGACGGTCGTGCTCGACCGTGGCTTCGACATCCTCGCGCTCGTCACGTTCCTGCTCGTGAGCCTGCCGCTCGTGACCGACGAGGGCTGGGTCGACCGCATCGTCGTCGGATCGCTGCTCGTGCTCGCCGTGCTCGCCGTCGCTGCTCGCCGCGGCGCGCTCGTACACGCGGCGCAGGCCCCGCGTCGCGCCGCGCACGCATCGCGGGCTGCCGCGGCGCTTCGCTGCGTGACACGCTCGAGGGGCTCTCGGATCCGCTCTCCGTCGAGCGCGGGCTCGTCTGGTTCGGGCTCAGCGTCGCCGCCTGGGCGGCCTGGGCCGTGGCGGCGATCCTCGTCGGGCGCGCCGTCGGCGTCGAGCTCTCGCTCGTCGACGCGGTGTTCGTGACCGCGGCGCTCAACCTCGGGCGTCGCGATCCCCTCGTCACCCGGGTTCGTCGGCACGTACCAGTGGCTCGGCGTCTCGGCGCTCGCGCTGTTCGGCATCGGCCGCGAGGAGGGGCTCGCGTTCGCGATCGTGATGCAGGCCGTCTGGTACGTGCCGACGACGATCGTCGGCGCGGTGATCCTCGTCTCCCACGCGCGTAGCTGGACGGCGTCGCCCCGAGCGCAGTACGAGTTCGAGTCGTGAGACGCCCGCGGAGTGGGGGCGGGCTACTGCTCTCCCGGTCGCGCCGGTACCGGCTCGCCGTGCGCGTCTGTGGCTGCTCGCGACGCCGGCCCGCACCGGCGCGGTCGCAATACCGGCGCTACTCGTCGCCGAGCGGGCGCTGGATCAGGCCGAGCTGGTAGGCCTGCCGCACCGCGTCGGCGCGGTTCTTGGCGCCGAGCTTGCGGTAGACGTTCGTCAGGTGGAACTTCACCGTCTGCTGCGTGACCCAGAGCTCCTTCGCGATCTCGTCGTTCGACTTGCCGCTCGCGAGCTCGGTGAGGATCGCGATCTCCCGCTCGGTGAGGCCGGCTGCCTTCGCGCCGCTCGGACGTGGAGCCCTCGGTCGCGCCGACGGTCGAGAACACGGTGCCGCCGATCACCTGGCGGAGCGTCGAGGGCAGGTCGCTCGGGTCGACGGTCTTGAGGACGTAGGCGCTCGCCCCGCGACGTAGCGCCTCCTCGATGAGGTCGGGGGTCGTCGACGCGGAGAGCATCACGACCTTCACCTTCGGGTGCCGCCGCCGGATCTCCTCGAGGCACTGCAGCCCGTCCATGTTCGGCATCCGCACGTCGAGCACGACGAGGTCGGGGCCCGTCTGGCCGACGAGCGGGAGCACCTGGGCCCCGTTCTGCGTCTCGCCGACGATCTCGAACCCGCCGTCGTCCTCGAGCGCGCGGCGGATGCCGTCGAGCATGAGGCGATGGTCGTCGGCGAGCAGAACCTTCACGCCGGTCAGTCTCGCACGCGAGGTGACGCCGGGGCGCGGCGAGGCGCTCGTCACCCGGTCAGGGTGCCTGGAGGAGCGTCCAGTCACTCGCGTGAGGCATTGCACCCCCCGGAAGGGTCAGTAGCGTCGGAGGTACGGAACGACGAGGCGGGGGGCGGAGACAAGCCCGCCGCCGGAGGGGGTCGATGAGATGGGGACGGCGAGAGAGCATGAGATACGGCTCATGGGTTTCGGCCTCGCGGCGGTGGCGCTGCTCGCGGCGATCGTGGCGATCTGGGCGGGGTCGTCGCTCACGGCGCAGCTGCGCTCGCACACGCCGGGCGCACCCGTGACGCAGGGCGCCGGCGCGTCGCTCGGCGTGGTCGAGCGCTCGTGACCGCCTGATCACGTCGCTCGGGCAGCAGAGGGTTCTGGTCTCGGGTCAGCCGGTGACCCATGCGGACGCGCCTGCGGGCCCTTCTCGAACCACCTCTGCGCGCGGCGGGCTGCGGGTCAAGGTCAGGCGAAGATCGATCCACGTGAGGTTGTTCTTCTCGTCGGTCTCGCGGAACCAGTCGTTCGGGTCGGCGTCGGCCCACAGCCGGTAGACGCCGTCGGCGAGGCCGTTCACGAGGAGCCGCTGGTCGGGAAGCGTCCAGTGGTAGGGGTCCGAGAAACCGGGAGAAAGGCCCATCTCGAGCTCGAGGGCCGAGCGGCCGTCGCAGTCGTCCTTGCCGAACGTGGGCGCGATCGGCGTCTCCGGTGGCTGCTCGGCGAGCCGCGACTGGTCGAAGAAGCAGTACCCGACCTTCGAGTAGCGGCGCAGGATTCCGCTCTTACCGGGTCGGGTCAACCAGTACGACGCACCGATCTGGACGTGCCAGTGGTCGTGCCCGTGGCCGCCGAAGACCATGTCGCCGGGCGTCACGCGCTCGCTCGTCGGCGCGCCCCGCTCGCGGAACCGCTGCGAGACGCGCCAGCTGCCGCGCTCGTCCGCCCGAACGGCGTGGACGATGAAGGGGCCCGGCCCGAGGTTTCCGATCGCAGCCGTGAACCAGACGTACTGATCCCCGTCGGGCGCCACGCCCGCTGTGACGTCGGTAAGCGGTGACATCGCGAGGTCGGGGAGGATCGGATCGTGCGGCGCCGCGAGCGGGTCGGGCAGCGCTGCGGGCCAGTACGTGACGGCGGCAGCGGTCGCCAGCACCGCGAGGGGGAGCGCCGCGAGGACGATGATCGTGAGCCGCCGGCGCACGACGGCAACCGTAACGGCAGCTTCGGAGGAGGCCGGCCGACTGCCGTCGCTGCCGCGGCGGGCTCGGAGGGCCCCGATCTGCAGGGAATCGGTCCTGCCCCTTCGGGGGGGAGGTCTCTACCCGAACGAGTGATTTTCATACCCCGAACGGGTCATACAGTGCAATGCCAGAGTGCCGGGAGAGGCTCGCTTCGCGCGAATTCCCCCGGCTAATGAGAGGGAAGGGGTAATTCGATGCGCAAGTACACACGAGGAGGGCCGCTCGCTGTACGGCCTGATCCTGGTCGTGCTGGCGGCACTTGCGATCGCAGGAGCCGCGTCGGCCGATCACTGGGCGGCATACACGGGCAAGGCGGACTCGCACGAGCTCGTTCTCGGGAACCCGGATCCGTGCCCGGCGACCCCCGGAGGGGTGTCGTTCAGGGTGGCTGGAAGCGCCCTCACCGAGGGTGCGGACCTATGGGCCGTCGGGGGATCCGGCCGTCGTCAAGATCTCCGATCTGAACAAGCCTGTCGAAGGGACGCTGAGCTGGGCGCTGCTCGACGACGCCTTGCACCTCTACGACGTCGCGGCCGTCGTCATGAAGGGCGGCCCGAACGCGATGGTCTACCACTACGACGCGAGCGGGAGCGGAAGCGACGACTCCGACACGGGGATCACGACGCCGATCAACAAGAACGGGAACGTCGACCCGCGTCCGTACGGGATCAGCCATGTCGACTTCTGCTTCGACCCGAAGGACGGCACGGGTGTCAAGCACCTCGTCGTCACGAAGACGGCAACACGTCCTGGGAGAAGGTCTACAACTGGGACGTCGAGAAATCGGTCGACAAGAGCCAACTGAACATGAAGCAGGGCGAAACCGGCTCCGTGGAGTGGAAGGTCGACGTCACGCAGACCGGCTCCTCGGCACGGAACATCGTCCTGAGCGGCACGATCACGGTGGAGAACCCGAACGGGTTCGATGTGACTGGCGTTTCCGTCAAAGATCAGCTTGACAATGCAGTCGTCGACTGCGCTCCGAACACCTCGACCGACCTGACCGTGAAGGCCAACGACAAGCATCACGTGCACCTACTCGGTGCCCGCTGACCTCGATCGAGGACGGAACCAATGGGGCCGTCGCGGTGGGCTCCGTCGGAGGTATCGACGTCTCGGATTCCGGGACGGCGGACTTCAAGTTCGGGGCACCGTCGGCAGAGATCAACAAGACGGTCAAGGCCGTCGACGGCAAGAACACGTGGGGCGACATCGACGAGACGAGCTCGTTCACCTACACGGAGCAGTTCCTCTGCTCGAGCCAGGGACGGACGAACGTCGTCGACCTGCTCGGCGACAACCCGTCGACCCCGCAGGTCGAGACGGACTACAAGCTCGACACGGACTCGGCGAGCGTGACGGTGCGCTGTAGCGAGACGCCGCCTCCGCCGCCTGCCGCCTCCCACGGTGAAGACGGACGAGTTCATGGACGTGCAGGTCGTCAAGGACGCGACGCCGCAGGTGCAGCTCGTCAACGGGCAGGCGGACATCGCCTACACGGTGCGGGTGCGCAACAACGGCCCGAACCAGGCGCACGACGTGAAGCTCGTCGACGCTGCTCCGAGCGGCGTCACGTTCACCGGGATCACGCAGCAGCCCGTCGACGGCAGCTGCTCGCTCTCGGGCGGCGTGCTCCTGCAGTGCAGCCTCGGCACGCTCGGCCCCGGCGTCGAGCGGACGATCGGGCTCTCGGCCCGCGTGACGCAGACGGGGACGTACGTCAACTGCGCGACGGGCACGGGTAACGGCAAGGACACGAACGGCGCGAACAACATGGAGCTGCGCGTCGACGCTCGTCACCGCTCCGGTGACGCCGCCGACGCGACGCCGAAGCCGCCGGTCAAGCCGAAGCCCAAGCCGAAGCCGGCCGTCAACATCTGCCGCGTCCTCAAGGTGACGCCGAAGATGGTGAAGGCGAACGGCGACCAGGCAGATCGTGCTCGCGAAGGTGACGCGCTCGCGCACCCCGGTGCAGGGCGTCGCGGTGCGGTTCACGGGCACCGGCCTCGCGAAGGTCGTCACGACGAACAAGCAGGGCATTGCCCGCCTGACGCTCACGCCGAGCAAGGCGGGGATCATGCTCGTCAAGATCACGAGCGTGAAGGCGTGCAACAGCGCCCGGATCGGCGTGGTCGGCGTCTTCGAGCCGCCGGTGACGGGCTAGGAGATTCCCCGAGCCGGCACTCGGTCGGCGCCCCCGGGCTTGCCCGGGGGCGCCGACGCCTCGGGGAGAGGTTGGCGGGGCCGCAAGGCCCCGTCGGCCTGTCCAGGGGCTGGGCGCCGCAGGACCTAGACCCAGGTGGGGGATAAAACCCCTCGTCCGAGGGGCAGCGGACACGCAGAAGGGGGATACGGTGAGCGAATGGACAGAGTGCCGACGAACCGCTCCCTCTTGCTGCGGTGGGGGGAGCGGGCTTTGCCGAGAGGGAGCCAACGATGGGGGACGGAGTCACGAAGGCGAGCAGCGCGGGGATGGGCGTGAGCGACGCATTCGTGTCTTCGGTCACGGGGTGAGAGTTGGCTCTCCGCTCGGCTATCGGCCGGTGCTCCCGGGCGCGACCCAGGAGCACCGGTTCCGAGACCGGTAGCCGCTCGCCAGAGAGCGGTTCGTGGATCGGGGGGAGGACACCCTCGTCCGGGGCGCATTCGCATGCCCCGGGCGAGGGGATCGGTCCACCTCCGACGAGGCTCGCCCGGCAGCTGGCGCTGCCGCTCGCCGTCTCGTCGCGGCGGTGCTCGCGCCGCTTGCAGGCGCAGGGGGCACGGGAGGCAAGGCGCCGCTCTCGCCGCTCGCGAGCGTGAGCGTCGTCGGCTCCGGGCCGCTCGCCTGGGGCAAGGTCGCCGTTCGCAGCGCGCCGAGCCGCGACGCCGCGCGTCGTCGCGACGCTGGCGCAGTTCCGTCCCGACTTCCACCCGCGCACCGTGCTCGCGCTCGAGCGAGCGCCGGAGTCGCACGGGCGAGCCGACGTGGTACCGCATCTCGGTCCCGGGCCGGCCGAACGGCCGCACGGGCTGGATCCCGGCCGCGGCCGCGGACGTGGCTCCCGTCGACCGCTGGCTCGTCATCTACCGCGGCGCGCGGAAGTTCGAGCTCTACGTCGACGGCACGCTGCGCCGGACGGGCCCCGTCGCGGTCGGCGCGCGCGGGATGGAGACGCCGATCGGGCTCTTCTTCGTCCAGTCGCGCTTCGTGCCCTCGCGGTACCCGATCCTCGGCGCGTTCGCCTTCGAGACGAGCGGCTACTCGAAGCTCTCCGACTGGCCGGGAGGCGGCGTCGTCGGCGTCCACGGGACGAACACGCCGTGGCTGATCGGGCAGGCCGTCTCGCACGGCTGCGTCCGGCTTCGCAACAGCGACGTCCTCGCGCTGCGCAAGCTCGTGCGGGTCGGCACGCCGGTCAAGATCGTCGCCGCGTAGGCCGAGCGCGGCAGGCCCGGCTCAGCTGCCGCGACGCCTCAGACGGACGCCGCGTCGAACGCGTACGGCCTGGATCGGGTCGGACGCTAGCGTCCGCTGGCCGCGCGGGTGCGGGGCGGAGCTGACGCACGACGTAGCCGCGGTCCTCGAACGTGAAGCCCGGGCTGGAACGTCCGCCACGAGCCGCCGAGCGCCGCTGCCGACGCCGACCCGCTCGAAGCGGAAGCCGAAGCCGTTGCAGGTCTCGACGCCGCCGTTCCACGACTCGGCCGTCGCGATCGGCTTCCAGATCCGGTGCGAGCCGGGGAGGACGACCGGGTCGGTCGCGGGCCTCCCGTCGACCCAGACGCGCCAGACGCCCGGCCGGCGGTTCATCTCGAGCACCGCGAGCCGGTGGCTCTCGCCGACCTGCGACGTTCTCGACGAGAGGGAGGAACACGGGACTGCCGCCGGGGCGCGTGATCTCCGCGTAGACCATCGGCGGCGTGCCCGGCAGCGCCGCGATCCCGGTCTGGAGCCACATCGTCTCGCCGTTCGCGCCCGGCGCTCGTGCCCGCCGACGCCGATCCACGCCGCGGCGTGGCCGGCCTTGACCGATGGCGCGCGCAGCGCGGCGATCGTCGCCCGTACGCCGCTCGACACGCGCGCGGACTCGAGAGCCCGCATACGCGTAGCCGGCCGAGCCGTGCGCGCCCGAGCCGCACGGCGGACGCGCTCGCGGACGCACTCGTCTGCGAGCGGCACCGCCCACGTGACGGCGATCGTCGCCACAACGGTCGCCAGCAATGCCCCCCATGTCTTCACCATCCCTCGATCGGCGTCCCCCTCACGAGGGGTCATCCCTCGATCTGGCGATCGAGGGGCGCGGGCCGGGGGTAGCATCCGCGCATGGCCCGGGTCGAGGAGCGCCGGAGGTCGGGTCTCGAGGCGTGGCGCTCGCGCTACGAGGCCGCGCCGCTGCGTGAGCGGTGAGGTGTTCACGACGATCTCGGGGTCGAGGTGGAGCCGCTGGCGACGCCCGAGTCGGCCGGGGTCGACTACGAGCGTGACCTCGGGTACCCGGGCTCGTTCCCGTTCACGCGCGGGGTGTATCCGTCGATGTACCGGGGCCGGCTGTGGACGATGCGGCAGTTCGCGGGGTTCGGGACGGCGGAGGAGACGAACGAGCGGTTCCGCTACCTGCTCGACCACGGGCAGACGGGGCTGTCGTGCGCGTTCGACATGCCGGCGCTGATGGGGGTCGACTCCGACTCGCCGCGGGCGGTGGGCGAGGTCGGCCGCGAGGGCGTGGCGGTGGCGTCGCTCGAGGACATGCGGGTCCTGTTCTCGGGGATCCCGCTCGGCGAGGTGTCGACGTCGATGACGATCAACTCGTCGGCGGCGATCGCGCTTGCGATGTACCTCGTCGTGGGGGAGGAGCAGGGGGTGCCGCGCGAGCGGCTGCGCGGGACGATCCAGACGGACATCCTCAAGGAGTACATCGCGCAGAAGGAGTTCATCTTCCCGCCGCGGCCGTCGATGCGGCTCGTGACGGACATGGTCGAGTTCTGCGCGGCGGAGATGCCGCTCTGGCATCCGATCTCGATCTCCGGCTACCACATCCGCGAGGCCGGCTCGACGGCGGCGCAGGAGCTCGCGTTCACGCTCAAGAACGGGTTCACCTACGTGGAGTGGGCGCTCGAGCGGGGGCTCGACGTCGACGCGTTCGCGCCGCGGCTGTCGTTCTTCTTCAACGCGCACCTCGACTTCTTCGAGGAGATCGCGAAGTACCGGGCGGCGCGGCGGATCTGGGCGCGCGAGCTGCGCGACACGCTACGGCGCGCGCGACGAGCGCTCGCTGCTGATGCGCTTCCACACGCAGACGGCGGGGGTGTCGCTGACGTGGCAGCAGCCGCTCGTGAACGTCGCGCGGACGGCGATCGAGGCGCTCGCCGCGGTGCTCGGCGGGACGCAGTCGCTGCACACGAACTCGTACGACGAGGCGCTGGCGCTGCCGACCGAGGACGCGGTGCGGCTCGCGCTGCGCACGCAGCAGGTGATCGCGCACGAGACCGGCGTCGTCAACACGATCGACCCGCTCGGCGGCTCGTACCACGTCGAGGCGCTGACGAACCGGCTCGAGGCCGAGGCGTACGAGCTGTTCCGCCGGATCGACGAGCTCGGCGGGATGGTCGCCGCGATCGAGCAGAACATGCCGCAGCGCGAGATCGCCGAGGCCGCCTACCGCTACCAGCAGGAGGTCGAGGCGGACGAGCGGATCGTCGTCGGCGTCAACCGCTACCACACCGACGGCGAGGAGGAGATCCACATCCTGCGCATCGACCCCGACCTCGAGCGCAAGCAGATCGAGCGGCTCGCAGGCGTTCAAGGCGCGGCGCGACTCCGCCGCCGTCGAGCGGCGTGTGGCGGAGCTGTCGGACGCAGCGTCGGTACCACGACCGCAACCTGATGCCGGTGATCGTCGACGCCGTCCGCGACGGCGTCACGCTCGGCGAGATCTGCGACGCCTGGCGCGCCGTCTGGGGCACCTGGCGCGAGCAGCCTGTGTTCTAGCTCGCAAGCGGATTCCGCTGGAGCGGAATCCGCCCGCTCGATCCCCGCCTTCGGCGGGGGCAGATCCCTGAAGGCCGCCTCGCGCTTCGCGGCCGCAACTGCCTGAGAACTGTGCGAGCGACGCTCGAGCTCAGACTGCCTGACGCGGCGGCAAGCCGGCGCGGCTCAGACCTCGAGCTCCATGCCGTCGTAGGCGAGCTGCACGCCCTCGGGCGGGTCGAGCTCCGACGGGCGGTGGGTCAGCAGCAGCCTGCGTGCGCCCGAGGCCGCGTAGGCGGCGAGCGCCTCCTCGGCGCTCAGGTGGCCGCGCGGCTCGCCGTCGGCTTCGCCGGTCTCGAGCGTCGCCTCGCAGACGAACAGGTCGGCGTCGCGGGCGAGCTCGGCGATCCGCTCGCTCGGGCCGGTGTCTCCGGTGTAGGCGAGCGTCGCCTCGCCGTTCGTGACGCGGAAGCCGTACGTCTCGAGGCGGTAGTGCGGCAGCCGCACGGGGAGCACCTCGAGCCCTGCCGCGGTCGAGAACGGCGTCTCGGCGTCGTACTCGCGCAGCTCGAACGTGCGCTCGAACATGTCCGGGAAGCCGAGCCGCGAGCCGAGCTCCTCGAGGAACGTCGCGGCCGCCCCGGTAGACCCAGAGCTCGGGCCGCCGGTCGTCGTGGCCGCTGCCGGTAGAAGCTGCCCCAGACCCAGGGCACGAGGTCGCCCCAGTGGTCGAGGTGGAAGTGCGTGATCGCGATCGCGTCGACGCGCGGCCACTGCTCGCGTCTCGCGCAGCCGGCCGAGCACGCCCGGCCCGCAGTCGAGCAGCAGCCGGCTCGCCGTCGGCCTCGACGATGTACCCGGAGTGCGCGCCTCCCGCGTTCGGCCAGGCCGGGGACGACCCGATGACGATCAGACGCACCGTCCTATACTGACCGCGTGGAGCGGACGATTCGAGTCGTGATCGCAAAGCCCGGGCTCGACGGCCACGACCGGGGGGCGAAGATCATCGCGCGCGTCGCTGCGGGACGCGGGCATGGAGGTCATCTACACGGGCCTCCACCAGACGCCCGAGCAGATCGTCGAGACGGCGATCCAGGAGGACGCGGACGCGGTGGGCATCTCGATTCTCTCGGGGGCGCACATGACGCTGGTGCCGCGGATCGTAGAGGGACTGCGCGCGAACGACGCCGACGACGTGCTCGTCGTCGTCGGCGGGACGATCCCGCCGAGGACGCCGAGGAGCTGAAGCGCGCTCGGCGTCGCCGAGGTCTTCACGCCCGGGCGCGCCGACGGGCGAGATCGTCGACTTCCTCCGCAGCGCGCTCGCGCCCGCGTAGCGCGCCGGGGTGCGGCTGGCGCCGGGCACCGCCTGGTAGCAGCGCGTCACGCGGCAGCGTCGACCCGGAACGACGACCGTCGTCGTCGCCGTGCCGTCGGTCGACGAATTCGCCTCGTCGAACGCGGTGGCGTCGTCGGCCGGGTCGACCGGATCGGCAGGGTCGGTCGGGACGGTCGCCCCCGGGGCGGGTGACCCGGGTAGCCACGAAGCGCGCCCGGCTCGCCGCGGAGCGCTTCGGCAGTGACCTTCGTCGCGCCGTGTACGCGGTCACGACGAGCCGCCGCGGTCCGGGCCTGGAGAGCTCGCCGCTCCGGGCTCTGGAGCGCCGCGACGAGCGCCGTGTCCACGACTGCGTCCTTCGCGACGGCCAGCGTGACCGGACGCTCCCCGACGACCGGGGTCCACTGCCCGCCGGGCCACCAGCGCACCGACGTCGCCGCGAAGCTCGAGCGTCCCGGCGCCGGCCGCGACCGGGATGCCGCGCACGCCCGAGCGAGAACGACGTCCCGATCCGGCCGGGGAACAGGAGGCGCTCGGCCGCGTTGAGGTACGGGAACGGATTGACGTCGGCGCCGTCGTTCGGGTGCACCTCGAAGTGGAGGTGGTGGTTCCCTTCCGCGTCGCCCGAGTCGCCCAGGTAGCGCGATCTGCTCGCCGGCGGTCACCTTCGCGCCGTCCTCGACTGCGTACGCGACGCCGAGCTTGCACCCGCCCTTGTCCTCGGACTTCTCCGTGAGGTCGTTGTTCAGGTGGATGTAGAGGTACGTCGTGCCGCTCTTGCCGTAGAGGTAGAGCATGCAGCCGGCGCGCGCAGAGGTCGTCCACCACTTGATCCGCCCGGCCTCGGCGGCGACGACCGGCGTGCGCCACGGGACATGCTCGATGTCGATTCCCGCGTGTCGTCCCTGCGCCCGCGCGGTCGCCGTAGTTCGTTCGCGTACGCGTAGTCGCCGATCAGCGGGAAGACGATCGGGCTTCCGTCGATCAGCCCCGGCTTCGGCGCCGCGCCCGGGGACGCGACGACGGCCGCTGCCAGAAGGGCGGTGAGAATGAGGAGAGAGACCCCTCGTGCTGTCGTCCGGTGGCGAGTCATGGCTCCGGTGCGCCGCGCGAAGGGCAGGACGCTAGCAGAGTGCGCGGTCGAGGGTCGTCCGGTGCAGGAGACACGCTGCCGGTGCCCGCGGTGCAGGTAGCCGACCCTCCGGGAGCGCGGCCGTCGTTAGAGTCACGCGCGATGAAGATCGCCGTGTGCGTCAAGCAGGTCCCGGACGCGACCGTCCACAAGCGGCTCGACGCCCGGGACGCACCGTCTCGACCGGTCGGGCGAGGGCGCGCTGAACGCCACCGACGTCAATGCGGTCGAGGAGGCACTGCGGCTCAAGGAAGCCCACGGAGGCGAGGTCGTGGTCGTCTCGCTCGGCCCGGAGAAGGCGATGGACTCGCTCCGCAAGGCGCTCGCGATGGGCGCGGACCGTGCGGTGCTCGTCTCCGACGAGGCGCGCCGCCGGCTCCGATCTCCTTGCCACGAGCTACGCGCTCGCGAAGGCGCTCGAGCGCGAGGAGGCAGACCTCGTCCTGTTCGGGCAGCAGTCGAGCGACGCCGACGGCGCCGTGCTCTGGGCCGCCGTCTCGGACCGGCTGCGCCGGCCGATGGTGTCGCAGGTCGCCGAGCTGACGCTCGACGGCGCGAGCCTCACCGGCAAGCGGCAGACGGAGTTCGGCTACGACGTGATCTCCGCGCCGCTACCGGCGATCGTCGCCGTTTCGGACGCGATCAACGAGCCGCGTTACCCGTCGCTCAAGGGGATCATGGGCGCGAAGTCGAAGCCGCAGGAGGTCGTATCGCTCGCCGACATCGGCGTCGAGGCCGATCGGGTCGGCTCGGCCGGCTCGCGCACGACCGTGCGCTCGGTCGCGCCGCCGCCCGCCGAAGAGCGGCCAGGTCCGGATCGAGGACGACGGCAGCGCCGCCGAGAAGATCGTCGAGTACCTCGCCGAGAAGAGGCTCATCCGATGAGCACGCTCGTCTTCCTCGAGACCCATGACGGCGCACCGACCAAAGGTGGCCTCGGCGTGCTCTCGAAGGCCGCGTCGCTCGGCGGTGACGTCGCCGGCGTCGTCCTCGGGAGCGGCGTCCGCGACGCCGCGGCGAAGGCGGGCGCGTTCGGCGCGTCGACGGTCTACGTCGTCGACGACGAGGCGCTCGCGGCGCCGCTGCCGCAGCCGCGCGTCGACGCGCTCGAGGCGGTCGTCGGCGAATCGGGTGCCGAGAACGTCTTCTTCCCGTCGTCCGTGCTCGCCGCCGACGTCGCGGCCGGGCTCGCGGCACGCCTCGAGGCCGGGCTCAACTGGGACCTCACCGACATTCGGCTCGACGGCGGCGAGCTCGTCGGGCTCGCGGCCCGCGCTCGGTGACACCGTGCTCGTCGACGTCGGTTGGACGACGACGCCGCGCCTCGGGCTCGTCCGCTCCGGGACCTTCGACCCGGTCGAGTCGGGCGGCACCGCAGAGGTCAAGGAGGTCGCCGCGAGCTTCCAGGACTTCTCGACGCAGGCGCGCGCTCGTCGAGCACCTCCAGGAGGAGTCCAGCGGGCCGTCGATCGAGGAGGCCGACGTGATCGTCGCCGGTGGGCGCGGGCTCGGTGGCCCCGAGGGATTCTCGCTCTGCGAGGAGCTCGCCGCGGCGCTCGGCGGAGCCGTCGCGGCGACGCGGGCGGTCGTCGACGCCGGCTGGTACCCGTACTCCGCGCAGGTCGGGCAGACCGGGAAGACCGTCTCGCCCAGGCTCTACATCGCTCTCGGCATCTCGGGGGCGATCCAGCACAAGGTCGGCATGCAGGGGTCGGGGACGATCGTCGCGGTCAACAAGGACCCGAACGCGCCGATCTTCGACTTCGCCGACGTCGGCGTCGTCGGCGACCTGGCGCAGATCGCGCCGAAGCTCACCGAGCTCCTCCGGGCACGACAGTAGGCGCTAGGTGAGCGGCGTTCGCCCGGCCGACTACCCGCCCCCGTTCTCGAGCGCCGAGGCGATCGGCGCGCCGACCGACCCGCCCGACGAGCGGATCGAGGTCGGAGTCCTGATCGTCGGAGGCGGCCCCGGCGGCCTCGCCTGCGCCGTCCGGCTCGGGCAGCTCCTCGAGGAGCATCCCGACCTCCGCCAAACGCTCGGCGAGGTCCCCGTCGCGGTGCTCGAGAAGGGCAAGCAGCCGGGCTCGCACCTCCTCTCGGGCGCGGTGATGAACCCGCGGGCCATCCGCAGGCTGTTCGCGGGCCGGATCCCGATCGAGGAGATGCCGACCTACGGGCCGGTGCACGGCGAGGCCGTCTATCTCCTCACCAGGGGAGCGGCGCTGCGCATCCCGCCGCCGCCGACGATGCGCAACCACGGCAACTGGATCGTCTCGATCTCCGAGCTCGGGCGCTTCCTCGCCGAGCAGGCCGAGGCGGGCGGCGCGATGATCCTCCCCGAGACCGCCGGCCAGAAGCTGCTCCTCGACCACGGTCGGGTCGTGGGCGTGCGGACGGGCGACAAGGGCCGGGGCAGGGAGGGCGAGCCGCTGCCGAACTTCGAGCCCGGGGTCGGACATCACCGCGAAGATCACCGTCCTCGCGGAGGGCACGGCCGGCCACCTGACGACCGCCGCGATCGACCATTTCGGCCTCCAGGGTCGCAACCCGCAGATCTGGGCGCTCGGTGTCAAGGAGGTCTGGAAGGTCGCGCGGCCGCTCCACCGGATCGTCCACACGATGGGATGGCCTCTGCGCAAGAGCGCCCGCTACGGGGAGTTCGGCGGATCCTGGATCTACCCGATGGGGGACGAGCACGTCTCGATCGGGTTCGTCGTCGGGCTCGAGTACGCAGACGTC
Organism: uncultured Actinomycetes bacterium; assembly: GCA_963793655.1. Taxonomy (GTDB): domain Bacteria; phylum Actinomycetota; class Thermoleophilia; order Gaiellales; family Gaiellaceae; genus Gaiella. The sequence continues at coordinate 573,133 of CAWCAV010000004.1, read as the reverse complement.
GAGCTCTCGGCGCACGACCTCCTCCAGGAGTTCAAGACGCACCGGCTCGTTCGCAAGATCCTGGGCGGCGGGGAGCGCGTGGCGTGGGGCGCCAAGACGATCACGGAGGGCGGGCTCAACTCGGTGCCCGCAAAGCTCGACGAGGCCGGCCTCATGCTCGTCGGGGAGAGCGCGGGGCTCGTCAACGTGCCGCGCCTCAAGGGCGTGCACTACGCGATCGAGTCCGGCCGGCTCGCCGCCGAGACGGCGTTCGCGGCGCTCCAGCGCGGCGAGGTCGCGGGACGGCCGCGGCGCCCTCGACGGGTACGACGCCGCCGTCCGCGCGAGCTACGTCTGGGAGGAGCTCGCCGAGGTGCGGAACATGCGCCAGGCGTTCGACAAGGGCTTCTTCGTGGGCGGCGCCCTCGCGAGCGCGATGACGGTCACGAAGGGGAAGCTGCCGCCGAAGGAATTCGCGACCCATCCCAACGCAGACGCGCGACTCATCCGCACCGGCCGGGCGGCGCGCTACCCCGCCCCGGACGGCAAGCTCACGTTCGACAAGCTGTCGTCCGTCTTCGCCTCCGGGAACCGCACGCGGGACGACCAGCCGAGCCACATCCGCATCCAGACGAGCGTGCCGCGCGACCTCGCGGAGATGTGGCAGTGGATGTGCCCGGCGCACGTGTACGAGGTCGGGGAGGCCGACGGGGAGGAAACCGTCCAGGTCCTCGTGAACCCGTCGAACTGCGTCCAGTGCGGGGCGATCAGCGCCAAGGGCGGCCGGCTGACTCCGCCCGAGGGCGGCTCCGGCCCCGAGTACACCCAGACCTGAGGCGCGTGGACGGCTTGCGAGGAACAAGGTGTCCGACTGAAGCCGGACACCGAGTCGCGGCCGGGCGCTCGTGAGCGCCGCGCGGTTCGACGTCGCCGTCGTCGGGGCGGGCGTCATCGGCCTCGCGACCGCGCGTGAGCTCCAGGCCCGCAGGCCCGGTGCACGCATCGCGGTGCTCGACAAGGAGCCGGTCGTCGGGACGCACCAGACTCGCCATTCGAGCGGCGTCGTCCACCGCGGTGTCTACTACGCGCCCGGCTCGCTCAAGGCCCGGCTCTGTGTCGAGGGGGCGACGCGGATGCTCGCCTACTGTGACGAGCGCGGGATCCCGGTCCTGCGCTGCGGGAAGGTCGTCGTCGCCACCGACGACACGGAGATCCCACGGCTCGAGGAGCTCTACCGGCGCTCGCTCGAGAACGGCGTGCCCGGAGCCGAGCTCATCGGGCCCGAGCGGATCCACGAGCTCGAGCCCCACGTCGCAGGCGTGCAGGCGCTGCACTCGCCCGAGACGTCGGTCGTCGACTTCGGGCGCGTCGCGGAGGCGTTCGCCGACGACGTCCGCACCGCCGGGGGCGTGCTCCTGCTCGGCCGTGAGGTGCTCGGTCTCGAGCGACGCGGGGAGGTGACCGTGATCCGGACCGGCGGCGGAGACGTCGAGGCCGAGCGGGTGGTCGTCTGCGGAGGCGTCCACGCCGATCGCCTCGCGGCACTGACCGGCGCGCCCGCGGAGCCGCGCATCGTGCCGTTCCGCGGCGACTACCTCGTGCTGAAGCCCGAGCGCCGCCATCTGGTGCGGGGCCTCGTCTATCCCGTGCCGGACCCGGAGTTCCCGTTCCTCGGCGTCCATACGACCGTTCGTCCCGACGGCGAGGTCTGGCTCGGCCCGAACGCCGTGCTGGCCCTCGCCCGCGAGGGCTACCGGCGCCGCGACCTTTCCGTTCGCGACCTGCGGGAGACGATCCGCTCGCCGGCATTCCGGCGGCTGGCGCGGCAGCACTGGCGGATGGGCGCCGGAGAGATGGTGCGTGACCTCTCGACGCGCCGCTTCGTCGCGTCGGCCCGCAAGCTCCTGCCCGGGCTCGAGGTCTCCGACGTCCTGCCCGGACCGTCCGGCATCCGCGCGCAGGCGCTCGCGCCCGACGGGACGCTGCTCGACGACTTCGTGTTCCACGAGTCGGACGGGGTCGTCCACGTCCGCAACGCGCCGTCCCCGGGCGCGACCTCGTCGCTCGCGATCGCGGGCGTGATCGCCGACCGGGTCGAGGGGAAAGGTGCGGCCGAGGTGGAGGACTGAGGTCCGACACCGGACCGGTATCCGCTCGGTCGGACACGTCACCCGCTTCGCTCCCGCGCAGCCCAGGCGTTCGCCATCGCGACCCGCTGGGCGAGGGTCGGGTGGGTCTGGAGCATGAGGTAGGCCCACGTCGGAGGGCTGGGGTCGCCGAGCGAGGTCGCGGCGAACTCGCGGAACAGCCCCCGTGCCGCCGCGGGGTCGTGCGTCGTGGAGAGCGCCTTCCAGTCCGCCTCGCTCTCCATGCCGCGGCTGACGAGGTTCTGTGCCGGGGCGGCGACCAGCTGGAAGACCGCCACGACGAAGAGCGCGAGCGGGACGGCGGCCGGCTCGCCCATGCCGCCCCGGCGCCGCGTCACGAGCATCAGCACGAGCGCGCCGGGCAGCGCGAAGAGCCCGAACCACGCGATCGCCTCCGGGATGTGCCCGCTCGAGTGGTGCGCGAGCTCGTGCGCGAGGACGACGTCCACCTCGCGGTTCGTGAAGCGGCCGTCCAGCAGGGTGTCCCAGAGCACGATCCGCGAGGACGGGCCCATCCCGAAGGCGTAGGCGTTCGCCTGGCTCGTGTCGCCGCTGACCTCCTCGACGCGCAGGGGAATTCCTTCCACTCCCTGTGCACGCTCGAAGCGCTCGTACGTCCGGTTCAGGCGGGCGTCGCGCGATGGCTCGAGCCCCGGCGTCAGGTAGGGCCCCACGAAGACGAAGACGGCCGCGATCACGGCGAACACGCCCGCGCCGGGGATCCACCACCACGAGCCCAGCCACCGCGCGAGCGCCATCACGACGAGGAGCGCGACGCACACCGCGACGAAGGTTCCGCCGAGGGCGAGCCATCCGCCGAAGACGTGCTCGAGGTAGCCGACCTCCGAGACGCCGTGGCGGCGTTCCCACCAGAGAGCCGCGACCGAGAAAGGGAGCTGGGCGAGCCACGCGATCGCCAGCCCGACCATGCCGAGGAACATCCCCGTGCCGATCGGCCCGGCGGCCGACTCGCGCATGTAGCTCACGCCGCGCCTGGCGTAGACGGCGAGCGTCGCCAGAAGCGCCACCTGAGCCAGGGCCCAGTCCACGTATAGGAAGCGCTCGTACCGCTCCGCTCGGTCGACCAGCGCCTTGCCGAACACGGCGTCGACGTCGACCCGCGGGAGGGAGAGATCGTCGGGGACGACGGTGCCCGCGAGCAGCCACGCGGCTGCGACCCATGCGGCGCCGAGCACCGCGAAGAGCGAGACGCGGGCCGCCGGGCGGGTCGTCACGTCGCGCGGTCGTCGGCGCGGACGTCGCACCCGGTTCGCACCCGAGCGGTGCCCCAGGGCCCGTGCCGCCTGCAAGGACGATGCGCGTACGCGCGTCCCGAGAGCGGCATCGCGCCAGTCTAGCCCGGCGGATCTCGGCCTCAGGTCGCGGGGACGAGGGTCTCGTCGCGCCGCCGCGGGACGCTGTACTCGACACCGCGATGGGCCGCGTACGCGTAGGGATGATCGAAGGCGTCGAGCGCGGTGGCCGAGTCGACGTCGAGCTCGAAGCTCGCGCCCTGACGGCCGTCGTGGACGAGGACGAACAGGCGTCCCTCGGCCTTCGTCCAGAGGAGCCAGACCTCGAGGCCATCGTTCGCCCGATGGGCGAGCTCACGGGGCAGGCGGTCGGTTGTCTCGGTGCGGGTCATCTCGTCCTCCCTGCTCGTGGTGCGCTTCGTGGGCGAGACGATCGATCCCGGTGCTCAAGGACCCCTCAAGAGGATCTCAACGTTCGGCCGGGAGGTGGTTTACGGTCGGTCTGTCGTGCCCGAGTTCCGCATCCTCGGACCGCTCGAGGCCCGCGAAGGTGACGAGCTCCTCTCACTCGGGGGCCCGAAACAGCGTGCGCTGCTCGCGATCCTCCTCCTGAACGCGAACCAGCCTGTCTCGGTCGACCGCCTGATCGACGAGCTCTGGGGCGGCGAGCCGCCAGGGACGGCGGCGCACAGCGTCGAGGTGTACGTGTCGCAGCTCCGCAAAGCGATCGGCGACGCCGGGGTGATCGTGACGCAGCGGCCGGGTTACCGCCTGCAGGCCGCGCCCGAGCAGATCGACCTTCACCGTTTCGAGCTCCTGGCGGCGGAGGGTCGCCGCGCCCTGGCCGCGGGCGACGCCGAGACCGGGGCCGCGCGGCTGCGAAGCGCGCTGGCGTTGTGGCGCGGTGCGCCGCTCGGCGACTTCACGTTCGAGACCTTCGCCCAGGCCGCCATCGCCCGCCTCGAGGACCTGCGGCTCTCCGCGCTCGAGGACCGGATCGACGCCGACCTCGCACTCGGACACCACGCGGAGGTGGTCGGCGAGCTCGAGGGGCTCGTGCGCGAGCACGCCCTGCGCGAGCGTCCGCGCGGGCAGCTCATGCTCGCGCTGTATCGCTCGGGGAGGCAGGCCGAGGCCCTCGAGGTCTACGCCGCCACGCGTGCCGCGCTCGTCGACGGGCTCGGGATCGAGCCGAGCCCCGCCCTGCAGCGCCTCGAGCGCGCGATCCTCAACCAGGACGCCTCCCTCGAGCCTTCCACGCCTGCGACACCTCGCCGGGGCCGCGCAGAGACGGCAATGCGCTCGATCCTCGTTGCGGGCTCGGACGTCGATCGGCTCGAGGCGCTGCTGGAGCTCGCCACGCCGCTGGCACGCTCCGCGAGCCCGCACGAGCTGATCGTCGTCGGGCTCCTGCCGGGCTCGCGAGCTGCGGCGCTCGCCGAGGAGACCGGACGCATCCAGGCCCGGCGCGCCTCGCTGCTCGAGGAGGGTCTCGCGGTCCGCGCGGCCGCGTTCACGAGCGACGACGTCGGAGTGGACGTCGTGCGCCTCGCCTCGCAGCAGGACGTCGACCTGCTGCTCGCCGATGCGCGTGACGAGCCGTCTGGCCCATTCGGTGCCGAGCTGACGACCCTGCTCGACGGCGCACCGTGCGACGTGGCGCTGCTCGTGGCCGGCGAGCCCGCCGTGGGAGCCGCTGGCGGCGCCATCGTCGTCCCGTTCGGCGGAGCGGACGACGACTGGAGCGCGCTCGAGCTGGGCGCCTGGCTCGCGACCGGTACGGGGGCGCTGCTCGCGCTCTGCGGCGCCACCGCCGACGCGGGGATCGACCGGCGCGACGCAAGCAGGCTGCTCGCCACCGCGTCGCTCGTCGTGCAGCAGCTCGCTGGGGTCGCGGCCGAGCCGGTGCTGACCGCGCCGACGGTCGAGGGGATCGCCGAGGCCGCGGCGGGCGCGCGCGCGGTCGTCCTCGGCGCGTCACCGCGCTGGCGCAGCGAGGGGCTCGGAGGGGCGCGTGCCGCGATCGCGGCGGCGGTGAGTGGCCCGTGCGTGGTCGTCCGGCGCGGGCTGCGGCCTGGGGGCCTGTCGCCGCCCGACAGCATGACCCGGTTCACGTGGTCGCTCGCCGGCACGGCCGGATGAGCAGGCAAGCCTGCTGGACGTGGCCTCAGCGCGACGCGGCGCGCAGCAGATGGGCAAACGCCGTGCCGGTGCGCGGCCTCTCGGCCGGGTCCTTCGCCATCGCTTGCCGGAGGATGTCGGAAAGCGGAACCGGAACCTCGTCGCGTCGCTCCGACGCGTCGGGGGGCTCGTCCTCGAGATGCGCGACCGCGACCTCGAACAGGCGGCGGTCGGCGAACGGCGCGGCTCCGGTGAGGCATTCGAAGAGGACGCACGCGAGCGCGTAGACGTCGCTCGCCGGGCCTGCCGGCTCGCCGCGGATCAGCTCGGGCGCGATGTAATCGAGCGTCCCCATCACCTGGCCGGGCGTCGTCAGCACCGTGTACGCCCGTCCCTTGGCGAGCCCGAAGTCCGTCACGGCCGCACGGCCCGACGGGTCGAGCATCACGTTCGAGGGCTTCACGTCCCGGTGAACGATCCCGCTCGCGTGCAGCGCGTCGAGGCCGGACGCGATCTCCGCGGCGAGCCGGAGGCACTCGTCGAGGGGCAGCGGGCCGGTCGACTCGATGCGGTCGCCGAGCGAGCCTCCCTCGACGTAGGCGACCGAGAGATAGTGGTAGCCGCGGGCCTCACTGGCCTCGAGGATCGGGACGAGGTGCGGGTGCCGCACCTCCTCGGCGACGCGTGCTTCGCGGAGGAAGCGCTGGCGGTAGACCTCGTTCTGCGAGAGGAGCTTCTTCAGCACCTTCAAGGCGACGACCGTCCCGTCCTTGCGCGTCGCCGCGAACACGACGCCGATCGCTCCCTCTCCGAGCACCGACTCGAGGCGGTACGGCCCGAAGGCGTCGCCGAGCTCGAGGTCGGGGGTCCCGGAGATCCGCTCCACGGCCCAAGGCTACGGGAGGCGACCCGGCGGTCACGCGGCGCACATCGAGGAGACGTTGAGCGGACCTTGAGCGCCGCCGCCGACGGTGCGTTGCGAGCCCGCGCGATGCGGTCTCGATCGACAAGGAGCGACCACGATGAAGCTCAGATCGCTCCACTCCGGACGGCGGCTCCGCGGCCCCGGGACGTGGGATCCTGCCGCCGATCGCGGTGGCGGCCCCCGTCACGCGGTAGTCGGGTCTTCGCCCAGGCGGGGAGGGGTCGGGCCATCGCCCGGCCCCTCCAACGCCGTAAAGGGCCGGCGCCATGCCGCTCTGAGCAGGCCTTGAGGAGGCGTTGAACGAGGCACGGGAGCCTGCCCGCAGTGAACCGCGGACGGCGGTTCGAGAGAGTGAAGGAGAGACCATGAACCCTCGCAAGCTCATCGGCGCAGCAGGTGCACTCGCCCTCTGCGTCCTCGTGCTCACCGCCGGCCTTGCGCAGGCCGCCCGGCCGCTCCAGCCGATCTCGGGAGACCAGGATCCGATCGTCGTCGATCCTCCCGTGCGCGCCGACATCGCGCTCACCGCGACGGCCGCGGCCGGGCTGCGATTCGTCGGCGCGAACGTCACATACACGCTGGTCGTGACGAACAACGGCGACGCCTCGGCGGCGAACGCCACCGTGTCGGTCACGCTTCCCTCCAGCCTGACCCTCGTGTCGGCCAAGGTGGGGACGCTCTCCCAGCACGACTGCGTGACCTCGCCGGCGATCCTCTGCGGGCTCGGAACGCTGGCCGCGGGCAAGAGCGCCCGGGCGACCGTGGTCGCCAAGGCGACCGCGGGCGGCGTGGCGACGACCCGCTTCCTCGCCCGCACGACGAGCATCGAGGCGAACACCCTCGACAACAAGGCGGATGTCTCCGTGACCGTGCTCCCGCGGACGCTGCGCCCGCCCATCGACACCCGGCCGCCGGTCGCCGACCCGACGCCCGGCGACCCCGGCCCATCGGATCCCACTCCCCCGGGCGGCACGACGACTGAGCCCCCGAAGGACTCGCCCGCGCAGCCTCCCACCGGGCAGCCGGTCGATCCTCCGTCCCAGCCCATGCCGGGCTCCGGCGAGGGCACGCCGCGGTTCGGCGGCGAGGGTGCGGAGACGACCGCGGAGTCGGCGAAGACGATCAAGGCGAAGAAGCGGAAGCTCGCGAAGCGCACGAGCTCGTGGTGCACGATCACCGGCTCGAGCGGCGCCGATCGCCTGCGCGGCACGCCCGGCCGGGACGTCATCTGCGGTCTCGGCGGCAACGACGTGCTGATCGGCCTCGGCGGCGACGACGTCCTCCGCGGCGGCGCCGGGAACGACCGCCTCTTCGGCGGCAAGGGCAGGGACTCCCTCGTCGGAGGTGCCGGCAAGGACGCCGCGCTCGTCGGCGCAGGCGACCACGCCCTCGGCATCGAGCGGGCGAACTGACCGACTCTCCATCGCGCGAAGGGGAGGGCCGATCGCCCTCCCCTTCGTCGTGTCTCGGGGATGCGGGGCTTGAGGCCCGCTTGAGCCTCCGTTGAGCGGCGCGCCCGATCCTCGATTCACCGGCCGCGACCGCGGCCGCCGAACCGAAGGAGGAGAGATGTCTCCCACCAAGATGATCCGTCTACTCGTCGCAGTCGCAGCCCTCGTCACGGCTCTGACCGTCCAGTGCGTCGCGCTCGCGGCGTCGGGCGCCGACCCGTCCGCCGGCGTGACCCGGGCCAAGACGCTCGCGGGCATCACGCCGATCCGGACGATCTTCACGCAGCCGGCGTTCAAGATCGAGGCGGTCAAGCTGTATGCGGCCGACGAGTCCGGGTACGACTTCCTCGGCTCGGACGAGCCGATGGTCGTCTTCACGAGCGCCAGCGGCAACGCCGCGCCGATCACCGTGGCGACGCCGGAGTTCGGCGACGTCGACAGTGGTGACACCCGCTCGCTGAACAACCTCTGTCTCGTCGCCTCCTGCACGACCGGCTTCACGGCGCCCACCGCGCTCAGCATCCAGCTCTTCGAGATGGATCAGGGGAGCGCCGAGAGCGTGCGTCAGAAGGTGGAGTACGCTGCGAAGGCGATCCAGTGGGGCAGCATCATCTACGGCAGCAGCGTCACCGTGCCCGACTCGTTCATCGACTACCTGACGAGCCTGCTCGGGAACGACCTGATGGGGTCGAAGACGCTCCGCTACGACCCGCAGTTGCTCCGTCAGCTGTTGCCGAACGTCGGCGACAGCAGGACGGAGAAGCATCACCTCGGCGGCCACGACGGAGACCTTCCGTGGGACGTCGCGGGCGGCCCCGACTACGACCTGTATCTCAAGATCACGCGGCTTCCGAACCACACCCTCACGAAGGCGCCGATCGCGACCCAGGGCGGCATCACCCTTCGCTGATCTCGTCGGACGGCGAGCGGGCCACGGCCCGGGAGGACGCACCGCGAGCCTCCCGGGCCGTTCCGCGTCATGCGACGGTCTGCGTCCCGACCGGTTCGGAGAGCGTCCCGGCGAGCGCCGGAGACGAGTCGGGATACCGGGACGTCACGAGAGCGAGGTAGCCGAGCACCTGGCCGTGGTAGCGCAGCGACGCGACGCCGAGGTCGCGCAACCCGCCGGGCATCCGCCCCGTGACGAGCGCAGCCACCCAGCCGAGGATGGCGACGACGGAGAGGACGGCCGTATAGGCCGTGAGGAGGAGCAGCGCCGGGACGGCGAGCAGGAGACGGGCGAGCACTCCGAACCGGCGCTGGCGGGCAGGCGGCCCGATCGTCAGATCGACCGGGTAGCTCCCCTCGCGCCCGACGAACCCGGGAAACGGGCGGCCGACGACGCAGAGAAATGCCCAGACGTGCGTGCTCGCGCGCACGAAGGCGGCGAGGAAACGGTGGAGGAAATGCGGGACGCGGCCGAGGACGAGCGCGAGCAGCCACGCCAGGACAGCCGCGAGCGCGGCCGGGACGGCCCACAGCGTGAGCCAGACGAGGTGCGGGATCGTGAGCAGGAGGCGAAACGCCACGAGCAGCCGCGGCCGCCCGAGGTCGTCGTGCGCATGGATTGCGACCGGGTGCGGTGGGAGCTCGGGCGGCGGCTCGACGCGCCCCGGGGTCGCGTCCGGATAGCGGTCGGTGAGGAGGAGCGCGTACGCCGTGGTCTGGGCGCCGTAGCCGATCGCGTACGTCGTCGCGTCGCGCAGCCCGCGCGGCATCCGGCCGCGCGCGAGGCACGCGAACCAGCCGAGGAGGGCGGCGACGGTAGCGAGGCCGCCCAGGCCGCTCACGGCGGCCGTACCCACGGGGGCGCCGAGGGCGGCCGAGCCTGCGAGCGTCGAGGAAACGAGGAACGCCGGCACCGCCAGGAGCAGGCGGAAGCCGGCTCCGAGCCGTCCCTGGCGGCGCGGGCGGGTCGATCTCCACGTCCACCGGGTACGGGCCTGACCCCGTGAAGCCCGGGTAGGGGTCGGCCGCGAGGGTCAGATAGGCCGACAGGTGGGTCGTGTAGCGGACATACGAGACGAGGAAGCGGTGCAGGGTCGGCGGCGCTCTGCGCTCGAACAGCACGGCCAGCCAGACGACGAAACCGAGCGTGAACGCGGCCATGCCGAACAGCGTCACCCAGACGACGTGCGGGAGAGCGAGCACCAGCCGGAAGAGCACGGTCGCGCGGCGACGCCCGCGGTCGTCGGTGACGACGAGGCGCACCGGGTGCGACCGCGGCCACGAGTCGGTCGGCGAGCTCACGCGCGCATTCTGCTCTAGGATCGTGCGCGTGAGCAGCGACCCCCCGACGCGCGACGACGTCGTCCGGGCGGCCGAGACGATCCGCGGGCGCGTGCGCCGCACTCCGCTGCTCGACGGCTCGGCCCTCGCGCCGAGACTCGCGCTCAAGGCGGAGCTCCTCCAGCACACGGGCTCGTTCAAGGCGCGCGGGGTCACCAACCGGCTTGCCGCGCTGAGCGCCGACGAACGGGCCCGCGGCGTCGCCGGCGCGTCCGCCGGGAACCACGCGATCGCTCTCGCGTGGGGGGCGGCCGCAGAAGGCCTCGACTGCGTCGTCTTCTGCTGGGACGCAGCAAGCCCCTTCAAGCTCGACCGCGCCCGGGCGCTCGGCGCCCGCATCGACGCCGAGGCGGAGGATCCCTCCGGGGCGTTCACGCGCCTCGAGGAGCACCTGGCGGAGACCGGCGCGACGCTCGTCCACCCGTTCGACGACCCGCTCGTGATGGCGGGCCAGGGCACCGTCGGGCTCGAGATCCTCGAGGACGCGCCCGCGGATGGACGTGGTCGTCGTCCCCGTCGGCGGCGGCGGTCTCGTCGGCGGGGATCGCCGCGGCGGTTGCGCCTCGCGGCGTTCGCGTCGTCGGCGTCGAGCCCGAGGGCTCGGCCGCGCTCGTGCTGGGCGCTCGAGGCCGGCGAGCCGGTCGCCGTCGCGCCGCGAGACGATCGCCGAGCGGCCTCGACGCGCCGTTCGCCGGCGCCCTCGCGCTCGAGATCTGCCGCGGGCGCCGGCGTCGAGCGTCGTGACGCGTCACGGACGAGCAGATCGAGGACGCGATGCGGCGCCTCTACGCGCGACGCGAAGCTCGCCTGCGAGCCGGCCGGAGCGGCCGCCGTCGCGGCCGTCCTCGCGGGCTTGGTGGAGGGGCGATTCGATCGTCGCCGTCGTCTCGGGAGGCAACGTCGGGCCCGAAATCGCCTCTGCTATCCTGGCCGGTCGATGAAGGCGGACATCCATCCCGAGTACGTCGTCGCGCACGTCACGTGCTCCTGCGGCAACGAGTTCATGACCCGCTCGACGAAGGCCGAGCTCCACGTCGAGGTGTGCTCCGCGCTGCCATCCGTTCTACACGGGCAAGCAGAAGCTGATGGACTCGGGTGGCCGGGTCGAGCGCTTCCAGCGCCGCCTCGAGAAGGCCGCCGCCGCCAAGTCCGCCTAGCGGACCGCGGCAGCCCGCCCATGGTCGGTACGGTGCCGACGTGAGCGTGTCCGTACGGCGGTCAGGCCGTGCTCGAAGGCGTGATGATGCGCGGCCCGTCGTGCTGGGCCGTCGCCGTCCGCACGCCCGAGGGCGGCATCGAGGAGGTCGTCCGCGACGTCACGCTCGCCGATGAAGCGCCACCGCATCTGGCGGCTGCCCGTGATCCGCGGCGTCATCGCGCTCGGCGAGTCGCTGGCGATCGGGTTCCGCGCGCTCGCGATCTCCGCGAACGTCGCCGCGCGCGAGGAGGACGACGACGGCAACGTGGTCGACCGAGATCTCGCGCGGGCAGATCATCTTCTCGTTCGCGATCGCGATCGGCTTCGCGCTGATGCTCTTCAAGGTCGGGCCGGCGCTCCTCACGAGCTGGCTGCCGATCGACGGCACGCGTGGTTCGTGATCGTCGAGGGGCTGATCCGCGTCGGCGTGTTCATCGCCTACATCGGGCTGATCGGGCTGCTGCCCGACCTCAAGCGCGTCTTCCAGTACCACGGCGCCGAGCACAAGACGATCAACGCGCTCGAGGGCGGCTCGGAGCTGACGCCCGGAGCAAGTGCAGAAGTTCAGCTTGATCCACCCGCGTTGCGGAACGGCTTTTTTGCTCTGGGTGATGGTGATCGGCATCTTCGTCTTCGCGCTCGTCGGCCGGCCCGTCTGGTACTGGCTGATCGTCAGCCGGATCCTCCTGCTGCCCGTCATCGCAGGTCTCGCCTACGAGCTGATCCGGTACGCCGGCAAGCACCAGGACAACCGCGTCCTGATGACGCTGCTCGCACCGGGGCTCTGGCTGCAGCGGCTCACGACGCGCGAGCCGACGCTCGACCAGGTCGAGGTCTCGATCCGCGCGATCGAGGAGGTGCGGCGCCGCGAGTCGGCGAGACAGCCCGCTCTGAGCAGGCCGACGACCGCGTCGAGGTGATGGCGTGACGACCCGGGGCGACCGCTAGGTGCCGCGGATCGTCCGTGAGGCGGAGGTCGCGTGGGAGGGGAACCTCGCCCGCGGCCACGGTGCGCTCACGGCGGCGACGCTCGGGCGCGTTCATCGGCCTCTGCGTACTCGCTGCCGACGCGGATCGGCGACCCGGAGGGCAAGACGAGCCCCGAGGAGCTGCTCGCGGCGGCGCACGGCGGCTGCTTCACGATGTCGCTCGCGGGCGAGCTGACCGGCGCCGGGACGCCGCCCGAGCGGCCTCGACGTGCACTGCACGATCACGATGGACGAGGTCGAGGGCAGGGGACACCTGATCGTCCACTCGGCGCTCGCCGTGCACGGCGAGCGTGCCCGGCGTCGACGGCGACGGCGTTCGCCGCGGCGGTGGAGGCGGCCGACGCGCGGCTGCTCGTTCTCCAGCGCTCCTGCGCGACGCAGGCGTCGGCATCGACGTGACGACGACACTCGACGAGAGGAGGCGACTGAATGGCGACCGATCGCACGGCGAAGGTGACCTGGGCGGGCTCGCTCATGGACGGCAGCGGGAGGATCGAGGGCGTCGGCAGCGGGGCGTTCGGCCCGCTCGACGTGACCTGGGCCTCGCGCGCCGAGGCGCCCGACGGCCGGACGAGCCCCGAGGAGCTGATCGCCGCGGCGTGGGCGTCGTGCTTCTCGATGGCGCTGTCCGCACGGGCTCGCCGGCGCGGGCACGCCGCCCGAGCGGCTCGAGACCTCCGTCACCGTCACGTTCCAGCCGGGCGAGGGGATCACCAAGGGCGCGATCGACGTCGTCGGCACGGTGCCCGGGGTCGACCACGCCGCGCTTCGTCGGGCACGCCGAGGGCGCGAAGGCGAACTGCCCGGTCTCGAAGGCGCTCGCGGGCATCCCCGAGGTGACGCTCGACGCGACGCTCGCATGAGTCTGTCCCGAAGGGACTGACCCCGCAACGCGACCGCCGCACAGGGACTAGCCCCTGCCGGGGCCAGTCCCCGGCCTACAATCGACACCATGGCGACGCTCGAACACCTGGCCGACGAGCTCGAGCGCTCGCACGCCGAGCTGCAGGAGCGGATGTCCGATCCTGCGGTCTACTCGACCACCGCGAGGCGGCAGACGCTCGGGTCGGCGCCTGAAGGAGCTCGAGCCCGCCGTGCGCGCTCGCACGTCGAGTGGCGCCAGGCGAGCGCCGACCTCGCCGAGGCGAAGCAGGATCCCGAGCTCGCGGCGATGGCCGGCGAGCTCGAGAGCGACGTCGCAGCGGCTCGAGGACGAGCTCAAGGTCGCGCTCGTCGAGCGCGACCCGGCCGACGCGAAGGACGTGATCGTCGAGGTCCGCCAGGGCGTCGGCGGCGACGAGGCGGCGCTCTGGGCGGGTGAGGTCGCACGCATGCTCGAGCGCTACGCCGAGCGCCGAGGGTTCAAGACCGAGCTCCTCTCGGCGAACGAGAACGAGGGCGGCGGCATCAAGGAGACGGTGTTCGCCGTCAAGGGCGACGGCGCGTTCTCGGTCTTCAAGTGGGAGGGCGGCACCCATCGCGTCCAGCGCGTCCCGACCACCGAGTCGCAGGGGCGGATCCACACGTCGACCGCGACCGTCGCCGTGATGCCCGAGGCGGAGGAGGTCGAGGTCGCGATCGAGGACAAGGACCTCAAGATCGACGTCTACCGCTCGACCGGGCCCGGCGGCCAGTCGGTCAACACCACCGACTCGGCGGTGCGCATCACGCACCTGCCGACCGGGATCGTCGTGTCGATGCAGGACGAGAAGTCGCAGCTCCAGAACAAGCAGAAGGCGATGCGCGTGCTGCGGGCGCGGCTGTACGAGGCCGAGCGGGAGCGGCAGCAGGCGGAGGTCGCGGCCGCGCGACGCTCGCAGGTCGGCTCCGGCGAGCGGGCGGAGAAGATCCGCACCTACAACTTCCCCGAGAACCGCCTCACCGACCACCGGGTCAAGCACACGGTGCACCGCCTCGACCAGATCCTCGACGGCGACCTCGAGGAGTTCACGGACGCCCTCCAGGCCGAGGAGCGGCGCCGCGCGCTCGAGGCGGCGGTCGAGGGTGAGATCGTCCGACGTCGACTCGGTCGGACATCCGTCGTCGTCGCAGCGGCGGCTCGGAGCAGGTGTCCGACTGACGTCGGACATCGAGGCCGCGCTCACGATCGGCGACGTGCTGCGCCGCTCGGCCGAGCATCTCGCCGGCGAAGGGGTCCGAACGCCCGCGGCTCGATGCGGAGCGCCTGCTCGCGCACGCGCTCGGAGTCGAGCGGATCGAGCTCTACATGCACCTCGACCGTCCGCTGACCCGAGACGAGCTCGACGGCGGCGCGTGCCCTCGTCGCACGGCGGGCGTCGGGCGAGCCGCTCCAGTACGTCCTCGGCGAGTGGGGCTTCCGGCGGCTCACGCTGCCCGTCGACCGGCGGGCGCTCATCCCGCGCCCCGAGACCGAGACGGTCGTCGAGCGCTGCCTCGCGCTGCTCGACGGCGCCGACGCGCCGCGCGTGCTCGACGTCGGCACGGGGTCGGGCGCGATCGCGCTTGCGATCGCCGACGAGCACCCCGGCGCGCGCGTGACCGGCATCGACGTCTCGGAGGACGCGCTCGCCCTCGCCCGGGAGAACGCGGAGCGCATCGGGGCTCGACGTCGAGCTCCGGCGCCACGATCTCTTCGCGGGGCTTCCCGGTGAAGGCTGGGACCTCGTCGTCTCGAACCCGCCGTACGTCCGTCCCGGCGAGCGTCGCATCCCTGCCGCCGGACGTCGTCGACTGGGAGCCCGACGTCGCGCTCGTCGACCGCGGGCAGACCGAGGCTCTGGTGCGGGACGCGCGCACGGCCCTGCGTCCCGGCGGCGCACTCGTGCTCGAGACGCACGAGGACGGTGCGTCCGGCGTCGCGGCGCTCCTCGACGAGCACGGGTACGTCGACGTCGCGCGTGACGCGCGACCTCGCCGGCCGCGAGCGGGTCGTCGAGGGGCGCGTCGCGGCGGACGGCCGGGGTGACCACCGGGACGGCGTCGGCGCAGCGATCGCCGCGCTCCGAGCCGGAGGGCTCGTCGTCCTTCCCGACCGACACCGTCTACGGCCTCGCTGCCGACGGCGAGAGCGAGGCCGCGGCGCTCGCGCTCTACGCGGCCAAGGGCCGGGACGCGATCCAGCCGACGGCGCTCCTCCTCGCGTCGGTCGAGGAGCTGCTCGCACCGCGTGCCGGAGCTGCCGGCGGACGCCGTGCGGATGGCCCGCGCGCTGCTGCCCGGGCCCGTTGACGCTCGTCCTGCCGAACCCGGAGCGGCGC
This sequence comes from uncultured Actinomycetes bacterium, assembly GCA_963793655.1. Classification (GTDB taxonomy): domain Bacteria; phylum Actinomycetota; class Thermoleophilia; order Gaiellales; family Gaiellaceae; genus Gaiella. The sequence continues at coordinate 557,542 of CAWCAV010000004.1, read as the reverse complement.
TACGCGTTGGCTGAACGTCGAGCGGCCGGATGCGATCGGCGTGCGCGTTCCCGCGCTCCGGCGGGCCGGGCCGCGAGGTGCTGGACGCGCTCGGCGCGCTCGTCGCGACGAGCGCCAACCTCCCCGGAGGGCCCGACCCGAGGCGCCTGCAGGACGTCCCGGCGGAGCTCGTCGTCGGCCGTCGACGCCGTCGTCGACGGCGGCGAGCTTCCCGGGAGTCCGTCGACCGTGATCGACCTGACCGGCGGCCGGCCGCAGGTCCTCCGCGAGGGCGCGCTGCCCGCCGGCGAGGCGCTTGCGACGCTTACGGATCGTTAACCGTCACCCGACGCCCGGCTAACGGCTGCGAGGGAGACTCGCTCGCATGGGACGCCGTCTCCTCGTCGCAGTCGTCGCCGGTCTCGCCCTCGCCGCGGCGCCGCAGGCGGTCGCCAAGGCACCCACCGCGGTCACCGGCCCGGCCACGTCGGTGGGGGGCACGAGCGCCACCGTGACCGGGAGCGTGGACCCCGGCGGAGAGGCGACGAGCTGGTACGTCGAGTACGGGACGAACGACCTCGTACGGCTCCCGTACGGCGACGCCGGAGCGCGGGCAACGGCACGGTCGTCGTCGACGTCTCGGAGCAGTTGACGGGGTCTGAGCGACGGGCGGCGCCTATCACTACCGCGTCGTCGCGACCAACGCGACCGGGACGAGCCGTGGGGGAGACCGTGCGTTCACCACTGGGGGCCGCCCCGAGCGTCGTGACGAGCCCGGCGGGCCAGCTCGGTCCCGACGTCGGCGACTGTCGGCGGGACGGTCGACCCGAACGGGCTCCCGACGGGCTGGTGGGTCGAGTACGGCACGAGCACGAGCTACGGATCGCGGACCGACACGCAATCGGCAGGATCGGGAACGAGCGCCACGGGAGTGTCGACCCGGCTCGACCGGGCTCAGCGCGGGCGTCACCTACCACTTCCGCGTCGTCGCGTCGAACGACGTCGGGCACCACCCGCGGATCGGACCGGTCCTTCCGCACCGACCGCGGGCCGACGGTGTCGACCGGCGGCGTCGAGAGCGATCACGATCTCCTCGGCGCAGCTCACGGCCTCCGTCAACCCGCAGGGCCGCGGCACGGTCGCCTACTTCGAGTACGGCACGACGTCCGCGCTCGGGAGCTCGAACGCCGCGACATCGACGCCGGCTTCGGGACGAGCGGCAAGAAGGTCGTGGCGTCGCTCACGGGACTTCAGCCCGGGACGCGGTACTACTACCGGGTCGTCGCCCGGAGCGACGCCGGCAGCGACGAACGGGCAGACGCGGGCGTTCGCGACGACCGCAGGGCCCCCTCGTCACGACCGGGCCGGCGCAGGTCTCGGGTACGACGGTCGTCCTGACCGGCACCGTCGACCCGTTCGGGCGCTCGACGAACTGGTGGTTCGAGCTCGGGAAGACGACGTCGTACGGAACCTCGACCGTGGTCCAGAACGCCGGGCTCGGGCCGCGGCGCGGTCGCCGTGTCCGTGTCGGTCGCCGGGCTCGCCGCCGGCACCGAGTACCACGCACGGCTCGTCGCCAGGAGCTCGGCAGGCACCACGAGAGGCGGCGACGTCGTCTTCCGCACGGCGGGCCTCCCCGTCGTCGGGCGACCGACGGCGTCCGCGCATCTCGCTCACGCGCGCGCGTATCGGCACAGACGTCGCGACCAGCGGGCTCGAGACCCGTGTCTGGGTGGAGGTCTCGCGGCGCGGCACGGTCGTCTCGCGCTCCGGCACGGTCGTGCTCCCGCCCTCGGGGGCGGCGAGCCGCGTCTCGATCCGCCGTCGCCGGGCTCTCGCCCGGGACGCGCTACGCCTTCCGCGTGCGTGGCGTCCAACGCCGTCGGCACGGCGAGCGGCGCAGACCGCGTCCTTCGGTACGGCCGCCCGTCCGCGGGACGAGCGTGGGCAGGCTCGTCCACTGCACGATCGTCGGGACGAACGGGCCGCGACCGGCTCGTGGGAACGCGCCGGCGCGACGTGATCTGCGGGCTCGGCGGCGACGACGTCCTGGTGGGCCGCGACGGGGACGACGTGCTGCTCGGCGGACCGGGAGCCGACTACCTCGCCCCCGGCGCGGGGCGGGACCGGGTCGTTGCCGGATCCGGCAACGACTTCGTGGGCGCGCGCGACGGCAGAGCGGACAAGGTGTTCGGCGGATCGGGCGCTGACCGCGCCCGCGTCGACCGGCGGCTCGACGTCACGCAGTCCGTCACCCGGGTGTAGCGCGAGGCTTGCCTCGCCCGACGAGGCGTGGCTCAACCTCCGGGGCTACTCCCGCGTTCTCGGGGCTCGCCGGACGGGCATTGCCCCGCTGCGGCAGCGAGTAGCATCAGGGCCGTGGCAGTCGCCGCCGACCACCTCGAGCGTCTGCGGACCGGGGGGCTCGCCGAGCACGATCCCGACGTCGCGGCGCTGATCGGCCGAGAGGCCGATCGCCAGCGCGGCCAGATCGAGCTGATCGCCTCCGAGAACTTCACGTGGCCCGCGGTCCTCGAGGCGGTTGGTTCCGTGCTGACGAACAAGTACGCGGAGGGCTACCCCGGGCGTCGCTACTACGGCGGCTGCGAGTTCGTGGACGAGATCGAGCAGCTCGCGATCGACCGCGCCAAGACCCTGTTCGACGCGGAGCACGCCAACGTCCAGCCGCACGCGGGGGCGCAGGCGAACATGGCCGTGTACCTCGGGCTGCTCGAGCCGGGCGACACCGTTCTCTCGCTGCGTCTCGACCACGGCGGGCACCTGACCCACGGGCTCAAGGTGAACTTCTCCGGGCGCCTGTACACGATCGTCCACTACGGCGTCTCGCGCGAGACGGGGCTCGTCGAGGAGGAGGAGGTGCTCGCGCTCGCGCGCGAGCACCGTCCGAAGCTCGTCCTCTGCGGCGGCTCCGCCTACCCCCGCACGGTCGACACGGCGATGTTCCGGCGCGTGGCCGACGAGGTCGGCGCGCTGCTCTGGTGCGACATGGCCCACTTCGCCGGGCTCGTCGCAGCGGGCCTGCACCCGAATCCGGTCGAGCACTGCGACGTCGTCACGTCCACGACGCACAAGACGCTCGCGGGCCCCCGGGCGGGCCTCGTCCTCTGCCGCGCCGAGCACGCGCGGGCAATCGACCGTGCGGTGTTCCCCGGCCTGCAAGGCGGCCCGCTCGAGCACGTCATCGCCGCGAAGGCGACGTGCTTCAAGATCGCGTCCACGGAGGGATTCCGCGCATACCAGCAGCAGGTGCGCACGAATGCCGACATCCTCGCCGAGACTCTGCTGGCGGGCGGGATCGACCTGCTCGCCGGGGGAACCGACACGCACCTTCTGCAGCTCGACCTGCGCAGCACGGACTGGACAGGCAAGGACGCCGAGGAGCGCCTCGACGCGGTCGGCCTGACGACGAACCGGAACACGGTGCCGTTCGACGAGCGCCCGCCGACGATCGCGTCCGGTGTCCGGGTCGGGACGCCGGCGGCGACGATGCGCGGCTTCGACGACGACGACTTCCGCGAGGTCGGGAGGATCATCGTGGACGCGCTCGGCCCCGACGCGGACCTCGCAACGCTCGGTGCGCGCACCGCCGCGCTCTGCGACCGGCGCCCGCTCTACCCCGGCTTCCGCGGCTACACCAGCTTTCTCGCCACCGGCGAGAAGGACTAGTTCAGAGGCGTCGGTTGGGACCAGCTTCCACGCCCGGCGTCGGGTCCGCGACCGGAACCGTCACGGAAGCGACGCATCCGCTCGTGCAGCACAAGCTCGGGCTGCTGCGGGACGTGACCACGCCGACGCAGATGTTCCGCCAACTCGTCAACGAGCTGACGCTGCTCCTGACGTACGAGGCGACGAAGGATCTCGCCGACGAGGCGATCGAGATCGAGACCCCTCTCGAGCGGACGACCGCGCGCCAGATCTCGGGGAAGAAGGTTGCGATCTGCCCGATCCTGCGCGCAGGCATCGGGATGCTGGATGCCGTCCTCTCGCTCATCCCGGGTGCCCGCGTCGGCTTCATCGGGCTGTACCGCGACGAGGAGACCCTCGAGGCGGTCGAGTACTTCGTCAAGCTCCCGGGCGACATCGCCGACCGCGACGTGATCCTGCTCGACCCGATGCTCGCGACGGGCAACTCCACGGCGGCGGCGGTCGAGACGGTCAAGGGGGCGGGGGCGACGTCCGTCCGGCTGATCGCGCTGATCGCTGCACCGGAGGGGATCGAGCGGATCCACCGGGATCATCCCGACGTCTCGATCGTGGTCGCGTCGATCGACCGCGCGCTCAACGAGAAGGGCTTCATCGTGCCCGGCCTGGGCGACGCAGGCGATCGCCTGTACGGCACGAAGTAGCCCCGGCCGATGCTCGACGACCTCAGGTCGAACCCCGAAGTCCTCTGGGGCGCACTGATCGCCTTCGCGGTCGTCGTCGTGCTGACGCCCGCAGTCGGGGGGATGGCGCGCCTGCTCGGAGTGGTCGACAAGCCCGACGAGCGGCGGCTGAACAAGCGGCCGATCCCGCGCCTCGGCGGGCTGGCGATCTTCCTCGGGATCCTGGTCCCCTCCCTCGCGTTCCTCGACCTCTCGGGCGAGATGCGCGGGATCATGCTGGGCGCGGCGGTCGCATGCGTCGTCGGCGCGGTCGACGACTTCCGCGGCCTCGACCCGCTTCCGAAGCTCGCGGGCCAGGTCGCCGCCGCAGCAATCCCGTGCGCGTTCGGCGTCTGGATCGACCACTTCACGTTCCCGTTCGTCGGCGTCGTCGACCTCCCGGCCTGGGTCGGGATGCCGCTCACCGTGCTCTGGATCGTCGCCGTGATGAACATGGTCAACTTCCTCGACGGCATGGACGGGCTCGCCTCCGGTGTCTGCGCGATCGCGGGCCTGACGTTCGCCACGCTCGCTCTGTCGCTCGGGAAGATCGACGCCGCCGTCCTCTCCGCCGTGGTCGCGGGCGCCTGCATCGGCTTCCTCCGCCACAACTTCTTCCCGGCGCGCATCTTCATGGGGGACTCGGGGGCGCTCGTGCTCGGGTTCACGCTCGCGACGGTGTCGGTCGCGGGGCTGCTGAAGACGGCCTCCACGGTCGTCCTCGTCCTCCCGCTCCTCGTCCTCGCGGTGCCGATCCTCGACACGTCTTTCGTGGTGGCGAAGCGGCTGAAGTACCGCCGGCCGATCTCGTCACCGGACCGGTCCCACCTGCACCACCGCTTCATGGAGATCGGCTTCTCGCAGCGTCGTGCAGCGGTGACGATGTGGGCCTGGACCGCGAGCCTCGGCGCGGCCGCGCTCGCCACGCGCTTCATCCCCTTCCGCGCCGAGGGGCAGTGGCACCTCTGGGAGACCGTCGCCGTCGTCCTCATCGCGCTCGCCGCGCTCGCGTTCTCGGTCTACGTCGTGTACCTGCTCGAGATCGTCAAGCTCGCCAACCCGCGCGTGCGCCGGCGGAGGGCGCGGCTGGGCGAGGACGAGCGGCTGTCCGCCTGAGCGGACGGCGCCCGCGGTCCAGACGAAGGCCGAGCCGGGCGCGCTGTCATCGACGTTCACCGGGAAACGTCGCTTCGCCCAGGGAATCCCGGCGGAGTTTCGACCGCGCGCGCAACGGCTCGGCCGATCGTCACTCTCGCGTGCGACGGCGAGGGCTGAATCCGGGAATCCACTGATCAACGGGCGACCGACGCACCGCGTACTTCTCCGCATCCGGGTTGAGCGTACGCCCGGATGCTGCAGGACGACCCTGGCTGGAGGATCCGTGTAGCGAGGGTGCTCACGCGCGGACGGGGCAGCCCACGGTGGGTGCCGTAGACACCACGGTCGGTCGGCGGGCCCAAGCTGGTGTCGGCGCCGGTCGGCGGGCGTGGACAAAAGAGAGGGGGCGGGCATGAGCCCCAAACGGCGAAGACTCACGGTCCTCGGCCTCGGTCTGCTCGGGACGGCGCTCGTCGCCGTCGCGCCCGTCGCGAGTCGCACCGCGCCGACTCCGCGGAAGCCGGTGATCGGCGTGCCGCGTCCTGCACCCGCGCGGCCGGTCGCCGGGAAGCGGTTCACCGTGTCCTTCCTCGTGACCGACAGGAGCTCGGGCGCGCCGGTCGTGCGCGGGACGATGACGTGCGATCTCTCCGTGGCCGGGTCGACGATCCCGCACACGGAGTCGTTCAAGGGCGGAACGGCGCGGCTCTCGCTCGTGATCCCGGGGACGGCGGGCGGCAAGCTGTTGAAGGTGAGAGTGGCGATCAGGTCGGCCGGTCGGTCGGCGACGAGGGTCGCCGCCTTCCACGTGGCGGCGCCGCCGCCGCCACCACCATCGGTCTCGATCGGTGATGCCGCCGTCGCGGAAGGCAACGCGGGGACGACAACGATGACCCTGCCCGTCACGCTGTCGGCGGCGGCGAGCAGGAACGTCACGGTCGCGTACGCGACCGCGGACGGAACTGCCAAAGCACCGTCCGACTACGCGGCGGCGAGCGGCACGCTCGCCTTTCAGGCCGGTGAGACGACGAAGTCCATCCTGATCTCCGTCGTCGGTGACACTGCAGTCGAGCCGAACGAGACGTTCACCGTGACGCTCTCGAACGCGGTCGACGCCTCGATCGCGACGAGCATCGCGACCGGCAGGATCACGAACGACGACTCGGGCATGCCGGTCACCCCGGGCTCGTACAAGGGGGCGACGCAGAACGGGAACTACGTCTTCTTCACGGTCCTGGCGGACCGCACGCTCACGCGGTTCCGCGTGAACGACCTGCCGCAGCGATGCGGCGGCGTGAGGACGACCGGTGGCGAGGACCTGGGGGACAGCGTGTACCGGATCAACGCCAACGGGGCCTTCAGCGGCAAGACGACCTGGACGGGCTCGGTCGTCGAGAACGACGTCGAGTGGACGCGGCGGGACACGAGGCTCAACGGCACGTTCAACTCGCCGACCTCCGCGACCGGGACGATAACGGTGAACACCGAGATGAACCTTGGAGGCCGGCACTACAGGTGCTTCTCCGGGACCATCTCCTGGTCGGCGAGACTCGAGGGGTGATGCGGCCGGGAGTACTGACCGCGGCTGTATAACGTCGCCGTGCTCCACGGCGGCACCGTCACGTTCCTCTTCACGGACATCGAGGGCTCGACCAAGCTGCTCGAGCGCCTCGGCGACCGATACGCCGGGGTGCTCACCGAGCACCGGCGCCTGATCCGGGAGGCGTTCGACGCGCGGGGCGGGCAGGAGCTCGATACCCAGGGAGATGCGTTCTTCTTCTGCTTCGAGCGTGCTCGTGACGCCGTCGCCGCGGCCGTGGCGGGCCAGCGGGCGCTCGCCGCCCACGAGTGGCCCGACGCGACGGAGCTCCGGGTCCGGATGAGCCTCCACACGGGCGAGCCGGTCGTCGGCGAGGAGGGCTACGTCGGGATCGACATCCATCGCGCCGCGCGCATCTGCGCCGCCGGCCACGGCGGGCAGGTGCTGCTCTCGGCGACGACCGCGGCGCTCGTCTCGGGAACGATGCCCGACGGCGTCTCGAAGCGCGATCTCGGCGAGGTGCGCCTCAAGGACATCGACGCGCCGGAGCACGTGACGCAGCTCGTGATCGAGGGGCTGCCGGCGAGCTTTCCGCCACTTCGCGTGGCGCAGGAGGAGCCGATGGACTTCGGCGAGCGGCTCGCGCAGAGGATCAAGGCCGACGTCGAGCGACAGGTCGAGGCGAGCCTGGCGGGCGCATCGGTCTCGCCGTCCCGTACGACCGGCCTCGCGCTCGGGGGGCTGGTGACCCTCGTGCTCGTCGTGGCCGCGGTCGTGGCGATCGTGCTGCTGGTCAGGCTCGCCTTCTGAGTCCTGCAGGTGTTCGACTTCACTCGGACACCCGGTCGGCACGCGCGACGAAGTCGAGCAGCGCGTCGGTGAACGCCGGCGAGAGCTGCGGGTTGTGACCGTGGCCCGCGACCACCACGCGCTCGGCGCGGAGCTCCCTCTCCAGGACGTCGCAGATCGCGTCGAAGGCGGGGTGGTGTGCCCCCGAGACGACCAGCGTGGGGAGCCCGAGCGACCGGAGGTCCTCGAGCGGGATCTCCGCCTCCCACGGACCGCGCTCGCGGGCCAATGCCTGCGCGCCCTGCTCGAGCGCCGGGGGCAGGGGCGATGGAGGGTCGAAGTCGGATCCGACCGCCTCGAGGAACGTGCGCAGGAAGGTCTCGGGGTCGAGGTGGGAGCCGCTCGCGTAGAGCTCTGCGCCATTGCGGGCGAACTCGGCGACGACGGGGTCGTCGAGCGCGACACTCGTGCAGGGCGGCTCGATCACCGTCAGCGACGCCAGCCGTCCGCCCAGGCCGGCCGCCGCCAGCAGGGCGATCACGCCGCCGTACGAGTGGCCGACGAGGTGGTCACCCTCGCGGACGCGATCGGCGACCCAGTCCGCGTGCACCTCGAAGTCGACCTCCGCGACGGGCCCGGGCGGGAAGCCGGGCCGCTCCAGCACCACGAGCTCGGCCCCGTTGGTGATCGCGCGACGCTGCTCGCGCCACGTCGGGCGCCCACCGACGACACTTCCGTGGACGAGCACCAGGCGCCCCATCACTGCTACTAAGTTAGCCCTATTCCGCTCGCAGAGCGGAAAAGGGCTGTTACAAGCAGGGTGGTATGCTCCGGTCCCGATGGCTGGTGCCGCGTCATCCTCGCCGCATTCCCTCGCGACCGCGTCCGGTCTCCTGCTCGGCACTACCGGCGCGGCGATGGCGGCCGGCGCCCTCGTCGGGTGGCTGCTCGGCTCGGCGGCGCTCGGGCTCTTGATCGGCGCGATCGTTGGCATTCCGCTCTCGGTCGCGGTCGTCTACCGCGTCTACGCGCGCGCCGGGTCGTGAGCGCTCGGGTGTTCGAGAACCCGCGCCCGGTTCCCGGGCGCCTCGTTCCCGCGCTCGCGGGCTCCGCCGTGATCGTGCTCGCCCTCCCGGTCTTCGCGGCCGCGGGCTGGCCCTTCCGGGGCTGGCTGCTCGCCGCGACGCTCTGGGTCGCGGGCCAGCTCTTCGCGCTGCTGCTGACGCGCCTTCCGCTCGGCACGGGTAACCTCGCCGCCGCAGGCATGCGGGGCATCGGCACGAGCTTCAGGGCGATGGCGATCGGCATCCCCCTCGTCGCGGTCACGGTCGCGGACGAGCGGATCGGTCTGGCCGCGGCCGTGGTCTACGCACTCGCGTTCAGCGTGGAGCTCGCGGTCTCGCTCGTGGAGTACTTCGGCCAGGAGGCGAGCGCGTGAGGAAGCGGCTGTTCCCCCTCGTCGGTCTCGCAGTGCTCGCGTTCCCCGCCGTCGCGTTCGCCGCCGAGAACGGCGACGACGAGGAGAAGTTCAACCCCGCCTCCGAATGGACGCTGCACGAGTGGGTCCCGATCCACATCGGTCCAATCGACCTCTCGATCAACAAGGCGGTCGCATACCTGCTCCTCGGCGCGCTCCTGTCCTGCCTGATCGGGATCGTCTTCATGCGCGTGAAGCTCGGATCGGATCCGACCAGGAAGCAGGCGCTCGGCGAGACGATCTACGAGGTGGCCCAGGTGCAGGTCGCCGAGCAGGGGCTCCCGACGAAGGCGATCGGGCGCTGGTTCCCCTATGTCGCGACGCTGATGATCTTCATCTGGGTGATCAACATGCTCGGGTTCATCCCGTTGCCTCTCTCCGACGAGAAGGTGGAGATCGCGGGTGTGAAGCTCCCGACCCTGGCGCTGTTCGCGGCGACCTCGACGCTGTCCGTGACGTTGGCCCTCGCGCTCATGACGTTCGTCTTCACGCACGTCGAGGGCATCCGCGCGAACGGCGCCGTCAAGTACTTCAAGAGCTGGATCCCGGACGTCCCGAAGGCGATGTACCCGCTGATCGTGCCGCTCGAGATCCTCGGCCAGTTCATGCGGCTGATCAGCCTCTCCGTACGTCTCTACGCGAACATGCTCGCGGGCCACATGCTGATCCTCACGTTCCTCGGGCTCATCTTCATCATCGGGAACGTGTTTCTCGCCGTGATCGCCGTGCCCGCGGCCGCGGCGTTCTACCTGTTCGAGGTCGTGATCGTCGTATCGATCCAGGCCTACATCTTCGCCGCACTGTCAGCCATCTACATCGGCTCGGCGATCGAGCCGGAGCATTGATCCAAAAGGAGGAGCCCCACCCATGCTGTCCTCGTTCTTCTTCCTGGCCGAGACGACCGGCGACGTGGCCGATGCAGGCAAGGCCATCGCGCTCGCGTTGGGCATCGGCCTCGGCGCGCTCGGCGCCGGCGTCGGCATCGGCAACATCTTCGGCTCCATGATCCAGGCGGTCGCCCGTCAGCCGGAGCTCCGCGGCGAGCTGCAGGGCATCCAGTGGCTCGGGTTCGCCCTCACCGAGGCGGTCGTGTTCTACGGCCTGATCGGCGGGCTCCTCGCCTACGTCCTCATCTGAGCAACGGCCGATGATCGACCTCCTCGCAGCCGAGTCGTCGAACGACCTGATCAAGGTCGTTCCCGGCCTCATGATCTGGACGCTGGTCGCCTTCGCGATCACGTTCTTCGTGCTCAAGCGGTACGCCTTCGGCCCGATCCAGAAGACGATCGACGAGCGTCGCGACCGGATCCGCCAGGCGGTCGAGGAGGCCGACAACGCCCGTGACGAGGCGCGCGACCTGCTCGAGCAGAACCGCGCGATCCTCGCGCAGGCGCGCTCGGAGTCGGGGGAGATCCTCGCCGAGGCGCGCAAGGTCGCCGACGCGCAGATCGACCGCGCGAAGCAGGAGGCGGAGGTCGAGCGCCAGCGCCGGCTCGAGGACACCCGCAAGCAGATCGACGCCGAGACCGTGCGCGCGATCGGCCAGATCCGCAGCGAGGTCGCGGACCTGACGATCGAGGCCACCCAGCGGGTCGTCGGCAAGGTGCTCGACTCCGAGGACCAGCGCCGGCTCGTCCAGGAGGCGGTCCACGGTCTCGACTTCTCCGCCCTCGAAGGCCGACAGAGCTAGACAGGGCACACGACATGGCCGCCGCCCACCGCATCTACGCCCGCGCCCTCTACGAGGCCGCGCGGGACGAGGGCCGCGTCGAGATCGCGCGCGAGCAGCTCGCCGAGCTCGCGTCCGCGCTCGAGACGACTCCCGAGCTCGAGTCGTTCCTCGCGAACCCGCAGCTCGACCCGGGCGCCAAGGCGAGCGTGCTCGACGAGGTGACCGTCGGCGCAGACCCCGTCGTCCGGAACTTCGTGCGCCTCGTCGCCTCCAAGGGCCGTGCCGGCCAGCTCCGCGCGATCGCCGAGGAGTTCGAGGCGATCGTCGACCGCGAGCAGGGCCGCCTCCAGGTGCAGCTGACGACCGCGTACGAGCTCGCCGAGGACGAGGCGAGCGGGATCGTCCGCAGGATCGAGGAGGCCTCGGGACGCACCGTGGAGGCGACCCGCTCCGTCGACCCGGACCTGATCGGCGGGATGATCCTCCAGGCCGGCTCGCTCCGCGTGGACGCGAGCGTTCGCGGCCGCCTCGATCGCCTCCGCAGAGAACTCGTCACCCGGAACTGACCCGAAGGAGAGACTTTCCGTGAAGCTCCGCCCCGAAGAGATCACCTCGATCCTCAAGCAGCGAATCGAGCAGTACGACGTCGAGACCGATCTCTCGGAGGTCGGGACCGTGCTCCAGGTCGGCGACGGCATCGCGCGCGTGTACGGCCTCGAGAACTGCGTCTCCCTCGAGCGGCTCGAGTTCGAGCACGGCGTCGTGGGCATCGCCTTCAACCTCGAGGAGGACAACGTCGGCGTCGCGCTCTTCGGCGAGTGGCAGCACGTGAAGGAAGGCGAGCCGGTCCGGCGCTCCGGCGCGGTGATGAGCGTGCCGGTGGGCGACGGGCTCCTCGGCCGCGTGATCGACCCGCTCGGCAACCCGCTCGACGGACAGGGCCCGATCCCCGCGACCGAGACGCGCCCGCTCGAGTACAAGGCGCCGGGGGTCATCCAGCGCCAGCCGGTGCACGAGCCGCTCCAGACGGGGCTCAAGGCGATCGACTCGATGATCCCGATCGGCAGGGGGCAGCGCGAGCTGATCATCGGCGACCGCGGCACCGGGAAGACCGCGATCGGCGTCGACACGATCATCAACCAGCGCGGCGGCGACGTGATCTGCATCTACGTCGCGGTCGGCCAGAAGGCATCGACGGTCGTCCAGGTGGTCGAGAAGCTCCAGGACGCGGGCGCGATGGACTACACCATCGTGATCTCCGCTCCGGCGCAGGAGGCGGCGCCGATCAAGTGGATGGCGCCGTTCGCGGGAGCCGCGATCGGCGAGCACTTCCTCTTCGACGGGAAGCACGCGCTCGTCATCTACGACGACCTGACCAAGCACGCCGACGCGTACCGGCAGCTCTCGCTGCTGCTGCGGCGGCCGCCGGGCCGCGAGGCGTTCCCCGGCGACGTCTTCTACCTCCACTCGCGCCTGCTCGAGCGCGCGTGCAAGCTCTCCGACGATCTCGGGGGCGGGTCGCTCACGGCGCTCCCGGTGATCGAGACCCAGGCGGGCGACGTCGCCGCCTACATCCCGACGAATGTCATCTCCATCACGGACGGACAGATCTTCCTCGAGTCGAGCCTCTTCTACTCGGGCATCCGGCCCGCCATCAACGTCGGCATCTCGGTCTCCCGCGTCGGCGGCAACGCCCAGACGAAGGCAATGAAGAAGGTCGCCGGCCGGCTCCGGCTGGATCTCGCCCAGTACCGGGAGCTGGAGGCGTTCGCGCAGTTCGGCTCCGAGCTCGACGCCGCCACCCAGCAATCGCTCTCGCGGGGCGAGCGGATGGTCGCGCTCCTGAACCAGCCGCAGTACCAGCCGTGGGCGACCGAGGAGCAGGTCGTCGCGATCTACGCCGGCATCCACGGCTGGCTCGACCGCATCCCGGTCGGCCAGGTTCCCCGCTTCCAGGAGGAGCTCCGCGAGACGCTCCGGGCGGAGGGAAGCGTGTACGAGGCGATCCGCGACAACCGCGACCTCTCCGACGAGACGACCGCAACGCTCGAGGAGGTTCTCAAGAGGTTCGTCGAGGGCTTCAACGTGGAAGAGGAGCGTGGCCTCGTCTAGGCACGTCTCGCTCCGCGAGAACTGCCTCTAGAACACAACACCCATGGCATCCGTCCAGGACTACAAGCGAAGGATCCGGTCGGTCCGGAACACGCGGAAGATCACCCGCGCGATGGAGCTGGTCGCGGCCGCGAAGCTCCGGCGGGCGCAGGCGCGGATCGAGGCGATGCGCCCGTACGCCGACACGATGGCGGAGCTCATCGCAGGCGTCGGCAGGGCCGCCGGATCGGTCCGCGGGCTACCGCTCCTCCAGCAGCGCGAGACGACGGCGTCGACGCTGATCGTCCCGCTCTCCGGCGACCGCGGGCTCGCCGGCGCGTTCAACGCTCAGGTGATGCGCCGGGCGTTCGCGCTCGACCGCCGGCTGCAGGCGGAAGGTCAGGCGGTGCGCTGGCTCGGCGTGGGGAAAAAGGGGCGCTCGACGCTGACGTTCCGGAGGAGGACGCTGGACGGCACGTTCGTCGGCTTCACGGACGCGCCCGCGTACGCCGACGCGCAGGCGGTCGCCCACCGGGCCGCCGAGCTCTATGTCGAGGGCGAGGTCGACCGCGTCGTGCTCGTGTACAACACCTTCGTCTCGGCGCTCACGCAGACGGTGACGGAGCAGGAGATCCTGCCGATCTCGGCCGATGTGCTGGAGACGGACGAGGAGGAGCGGCGCGACGACGCCCTCCGCGGCGACTTCATCTTCGAGCCGGAGCCCGAGCAGATCCTGGAGCGCCTGCTACCCGTCTACGTCGAGACGCAGATGTACCGCGCGCTGCTCGAGTCGTCGGCCTCCGAGCAGGGCGCGCGCATGACGGCGATGCGGAACGCCTCGAAGAACGCGGGCGAGCTGATCGACAGCCTGACCCTCGAAATGAACCGCGCCCGCCAGGCGGAGATCACGCAGGAGATCCTGGAGGTCGTGGCCGGCGCGGATGCGCTCGCGTAGCGTCCGCACGCTCCGCATCTGAACGTGCGCCCAACCTTTCGCTTCCGGGCGACGTCTACACTTTCCGTGATGAGCCCGGAGCGTCAGGCGGCGATATCCGCCGACCAACCAGGTGCGCGGCGGAGCGCGCAACGCCGTCGACAGATTCGAGACCGTGTCGCCCTTGGCGTGGCAGCCCTGCTGCTCGTGGCCGGCGTGGTGGCATTTCTCCAATCGAGGACTCACGAGGGACCTGCGCCGACGCCCGCGACGAAAGCGCAGGGCCAGACGTCGGCCGCACCGACCGAGCAGCTGAAGCGCGGCGGGACACTCCAGCCCGGAGCCCGTAACGTGGCGGTCCGCTTCCTCGAGACCGCCGTTGGGCGAACCGACCTCGACGCCGCCTGGGGGCTTGCGACTGCGGAGCTGAGAAGCGGGTCGACGCTCAAGCAGTGGCGGACAGGAGCGCTTCCGATTCCTCCCTTCCCGGTGCGCGATCTGGAGACGACCGGCTTCGATGTCGTCGAGTCGGGCCCGAACAAGGTGCTTCTCCAGGTACTGCTCGTGCCGAAGCCGGGCACCGACTATGTCCCGACGAGATACGACATGACGATCGAGCGGGCATCGAAGACCGCTCCGTGGAAGGTCAGCTACTGCAGCCCGTACGCCCCGCCGGGGATCTACGCCAACACCGACTGAGCCCTCGGGGCTGGCCGTGAAGCCGCAGCAATCCTTCCGGAGATGCGCGTTATAGTGGGGTGCCGGTGAGTACCGTTCAGGAGATCAGCCTCGAGCCCCAGGCAGCGCCCGGGCTCGTCGTACAGGACGCGGTCAAGGCGCGCGGCTACTGGGAGCTCGTCTGGCTGCGACTGAAGCGCGACAAGCTCGCCCTCACCGGAGCCGCCTTCATCATCCTCCTGTTCTTCGTCGCGTTCGTGGGGGCGCCGATCGCCGCCAAGCTCCTCGGTCACGGCCCGAACGACCAGTTCTACACCGCAGTCGACCCCGACACATACCTTCCGGTCGGCCCGATGACGCGGGTGCAGACCCCGGACGGCGGTACGACGCTGTTCATCCTCGGCGCGGACAGCACGATCGGACGAGACCTGTTCCTCCGCCTGCTGTACGGCGCGCGCACCTCGCTGGAGGTCGCCGTCTTCGCGACGGTGTTCTCCGTGGGGCTCGGCGTTCTGCTCGGAGCTCTCGCCGGGTACTTCCGCGGCGCCGTCGACACCGTCGTCTCGCGTCTCAGCGAGGTCGTGATGGCCTTCCCGGGGCTCCTCTTCATCATCGCGCTCTCGGCGATCGCCGGTGAGCAGCTGAACAACGTCACGTTCGGCGGCATCCTTGCTCCGGGCGTGTTCACCCTGGTGCTGGTCTTCTCGGTGCTCGGCTGGTTCTACCCGGCGCGGATCGTGCGCGGGCAGGTGCTGTCGCTCCGCGAGAAGGAGTTCGTCGAGGCCGCGCGCATGACCGGCGCATCCGACTGGCGCATCGTGCGTTCGCACCTTCTCCCGCACCTTGTAGGGCCTGTGATCGTCTACTCGACGCTGATCGTCGCGACCCTCGTCATCGGCGAGGCCGGCCTCTCCTTCCTCGGCCTGGGGATCCAGGAGCCGACGTCGAGTTGGGGGAACATCCTCGCCCAGGCGCCGCAGTACTACCTGACCGTACCGTCACTCATGGTCTGGCCGGGTTTGGCCATCCTGCTCGCGACACTGGCCTTCAATCTGCTCGGAGACGGCCTCCGAGACGCGTTCGACCCGCGAAAGATGGGATAAGGGCCAACCTTTTCTCCTTTTCGGCGTCTACGGCGGTGGAGTGCTAGGAGTCGGGCCCGTCTGGCCCGACAGGATCGAAAGGAAGGGAGCTCTATGCCTACGAAGCTCGTACTGGCGACGGTGATGGCCGCAGTCGCGGCGTCGCTGCTCGTCGCTAGCGCAACGGCCGGTGGCTCCGCTGCGTCCGCGAAGGGCGGCACGCTGCGGGTCAACCACTCGCTCAGCGACTTCGAGTACGTCGACCCGCAGAAGTGCTACGACACGAGTTGCTCGGAGGTTCTGTGGCCGACGATGTACAACCTCATGCAGTACCCCGAGAAGAACGGCCCCCAGGGCAAGCGCGTCTACCCCGAGGCAGCTACCGGTCAGCCCGTCGTCTCGAAGGACGGGAAGACCTACACGTTCACAATCCGCGCAGGGCACAAGGCCTCGAACGGCAAGACGGTGACGGCACAGTGGTTCGTCCACGCCATCGAACGCCTCCTGAGCCCGAAGATGGGCGACGCTGCATCGGCCCGCTTCGGCGGCGTGAGCGTGCTGGCCCCGCT
The DNA here is from genome assembly GCA_963793655.1 of uncultured Actinomycetes bacterium. Taxonomy (GTDB): domain Bacteria; phylum Actinomycetota; class Thermoleophilia; order Gaiellales; family Gaiellaceae; genus Gaiella. The sequence goes on along the minus strand of CAWCAV010000004.1, from coordinate 541,248 downwards.
CCAGGGAGCACAGGCCTTCTACGACGGCAAGGCACAGAAGATCAGCGGCCTCCAGGTGAAGGGCAACAAGCTGATCTTCAAGCTCACGAGGCCCTTCCCCTCGCTCGTCTCGGCGCTCGCGATGAACTGGTTCACGGCGACCGACCCGGCGATGCCGTACAACGAGCAGGACGTGAACGCCGTCGTCGGCTCGGGGCCGTACTACATCTCGAGCCGCGAGGTCGGACGGACGCTCGTTCTCGACCGCAACAAGAACTACAAGGGCTCCCGCCCGGCGAACCCCGACCGGATCGTGGTGACCGTCGGCGGCGACCAGAACCAGAGCATCCTGCAGGTCAAGGCGGGCCAGGCCGACTACGAGCCCTTGGTCCCCTCCGCGGCGGCTGGTGCGCTCGGTGAGGAGTTCGGTGTCAACAAGGGCCGGTTCTTCGTCAAGCCGACCTCCGTGACGTCGTACTGGGCTCTCAACAGCCTGCCCGGGCAGCCGCTCGCCAACGCGAAGCTGCGCCAGGCGATCAACTGGGCGATCGACCGGCCGGCGCAGGTGCGGGTTGCCGGCAAGTTCGGTGGCCGCCGGACGTCGCAGATCCTCCCGCCGGCGATGCCCGGGTTCCTCCAGAGCAACAACATCTACGCGTACAACGGCGCGAACGTCGCCAAGGCCAAGGCGGTCGCGGGCGACGTCAGCAACGTTCCGCAGCTGCGCATCGTGCACAGCAACTCGACAGCGAACGTGAACCGCGGCCAGATCATGCGGTTCAACCTCGAGGCGATGGGCCTCAAGGCGAAGACCGAGCCGATCCCGAGCGCGCAGCTCTTCTCGCGCGCGGGCGACAAGAAGGGCAACTACGACGTCCTGGCGATCGGCTGGCAGGCCGACTACCCGGACCCGTCGAACTTCATCAACGTGCTCCTCGACGGGCGCAACATCCCGAACGAGGGCTCGAGCAACAACGCCGCCCTGTTCAACAGCCCGAAGTTCAACAAGCTGATGGACAAGGCCGCGCTGCTCGCGGGTGACGCGCGCTATGCCGCCTACGGCAAGCTCGACGTCCAGCTGATGAAGGAAGCGGCACCTTGGGCGCCGTACATCAACTCCAACAACCGCATGCTCGTCTCGTCTCGCATTTCGAACCTCATCTACAACGAGGCGAACACCAACGTCGCGCTCAACGCGCTCGTGATCAAGTAGCACGCAGCTGGACGCTCGCTGGTGCGAGGGCGCTTCGGCGCCCTCGCACCGGTGCGCGAGCACCTCCCAAGCCGGCCCGATATGAGAAACTGACGATCGCCGATGTGGAGATTCATCGCACGACGCTTCCTGTGGGCGGTGTTCCTGTTCCTCGCGGTGACGTTCATCACGTACGTCATCTTCTTCGTCGCGCCGAACGATCCGGCGAAGCTCGCGGCGGGGAAGTCCGCCAACACCGAGCAGGTCAAGGAGGTCGCCGCGTACCTCAATCTCGACGAGCCCGTGTGGAAGCAGTACGGGCTCTGGATGAAGCAGCTCGTGTTCGAGCAGTCGCTCGGCCGGTCGTTCGTCAATCGCCAGGACGTCAACGACATCATCGAGGCCGCCGCCCCCGTCACTGCCTCGCTCGTGTTCGGCGGCGCCATCCTGTGGTTGCTCGTCTCGATCCCGATCGGCGTCCTCTCGGCGCTCAGGCCGCGTTCGCTGCTCGACCGGGGCGCGATGATCTTCGTGCTCATCGGGATCTCGGCCCATCCGGTCTGGATCGGGCTGATCCTCTCCTTCGTCTTCGGGTCATATCTGGGCCTGACGCCCATCAGCGGATACTGCGACTTCGTCAACCCCTCGATCGGCGCCCAGTGCGGGGGGCCCGTCCAGTGGGCGTACCACATGATCCTGCCGTGGTGCACCTTCGCGCTCCTGTTCTCGGCCCTCTACGTCCGTCTGATACGGGCGAACGTGATGGAGACGATGAGCGAGGACTACGTGCGCACCGCGCGCGCCAAGGGCGTCCCGGAGCGCGAGGTGATGCGGTCGCATGTGCTCCGAAACAGCATGCTGCCGGTCGTGACCATCCTCGGCCTCGACATCGCGCTGGCGCTCGGAGGTGCGATCTTCACCGAGACGATCTTCGGGTTGCCCGGCCTCGGCCGCTCCGTGATCGTCGCGTACGAGAAGACCGATCTGCCGGTGATCGTCGGGGTGGTCGTGTTCTCGACGATCGTGATCATCATCTTCAACTTCATCGTCGACTGCCTGTACGCCGTCCTCGACCCGAGAATCCGGCTCACCTGATGGCGCTGCTCGAGGTCGAAAATCTCCGCACCCAATTCCGCACGGACGACGGCATCGTCCAGGCCGTCGACGGCGTCTCGTTCACGATCGAACGGGGCGCCACGCTCGGCATCGTCGGCGAGTCCGGCTGTGGGAAGAGCGTCACCTGTCTGACCGTTATGGGGCTGAACGACCCGCGCACCGCCGACGTCCGAAGGGTCGGCGCGATTCGACGGGGTGGAACTGATCGGCGCGAGCAAGGAGCGCCTCAACCAGCTCCGCGGGGTCCGCATGGCGATGATCTTCCAGGACCCGATGACGTCGCTCAATCCGGTCAAGACGATCGGATGGCAGCTCGAGGAGGCGGTGCTCGCTCACCGCGACGTCACGCGCAAGGAAGCGCGCGCGACGTGCGATCGAAGCGCTCAACAGCGTGAGGATCCCACGGGCGCGAGCAGCGGCTCCGACGACTACCCTCACCAGTTCTCGGGTGGCATGCGGCAGCGGGTGATGATCGCGATGGCGCTGATCAATGGCCCCGATCTCATCATCGCCGACGAGCCGACGACGGCGCTGGACGTCACGACGCAGGCGCAGATCCTCGCGCTCATGAGCCGGCTGCAGGACGACCACGGTATGGCGATCATCATGATCACGCACGATCTCGGCGTCGTCGCGGAGATCGCCGACGACGTGTTGGTCATGTACGGAGGGCAGGTCGTCGAGCAGGCACAGGTCGACGAGCTCTTCTATCGGCCGCGGCACCCGTACACCTGGGGCCTGCTCGGCTCGCTCCCTCGTCTGAATGCGGAAATCGAAAGGCTGATACAGATCCCGGGTCAGCCTCCATCGCTTCTGCGACCGCCGAGCGGCTGCCGCTTCCATCCCCGTTGTACGTTCGCAATGGATATCTGCCGCAGCCAGGTCCCGGCGCTCGAGCCGACTCCAGGAGCGGCGCACCTCCAGCGTTGCTGGCTCGATGAGGAGACGAAGAAGCGTGAAGCGGCTCGCCTCATGCAAGAGATCCACGCGGTAGCCTCGTGAAGGCACGATCGTGAGCGACCTCGTCGTCGTCGAGAACCTGAAGAAGTACTTCCCGATCACGCGCGGGATCGTCTTCCAGAAGCAGGTCGCGGCCGTCAAGGCGGTCGATGACGTGAGCTTCACCGTGCGGCGGGGCGAGACGCTGGGCATTGTCGGCGAGTCGGGCTGCGGCAAGTCGACCCTCGCCCGCTGCCTGCTCCGGCTGCTCGACCCGACCAGTGGTCGGATCGAGTTCGACGGTCGCGACATCACGACCCTCGGGCGCGCAGCGATGCGGCCGGTCCGCCGCGAGATGATGATGGTGTTTCAGGATCCGTACGCCTCGCTCAACGCCCGTAAGCGGGTCGGTTTCATCGTCGGTGAGCCGCTCGAGGTCAACAACATCGGGACCTCGAAGGAGCGCAAGCGGCGTGTGCAGGAGCTGCTCGAGGTCGTGGGCCTGAACCCGGAGCACTACAACCGCTTCCCTCACGAGTTCTCGGGTGGACAACGGCAGCGGATCGGCGTCGCGCGGGCACTTGCCGTGAACCCAAAGCTGATCGTCTGCGACGAGCCGGTCTCTGCGCTCGACGTCTCCGTCCAGGCGCAGATCCTGAACCTCCTCAAGGACCTGCAGCGCGAGTTCGGGCTGACCTACGTCTTCATCGCACACGACCTGAACGTCGTGCGGCACATCTCCGATCGGGTGATGGTCATGTACCTCGGAAAGATCGTCGAGGAGGCATCGGACGCCGACCTCTACCGGCACCCGTACCACCCGTATACCGGGGCGCTGCTGTCCGCGGTGCCGATTCCCGATCCCGAACTCGGCCGGAAACGCAAGCCCGTGCTCCTCGAGGGCGACGTGCCCAGTCCGATCGATCCGCCCGCAGGTTGTCGCTTCCATCCACGGTGCCCGAGCGCGATCGAGGGCACGTGCGACGTGATCGAGCCACCGCTCGTCGACGTGGGTTCGGGGCGCAGGGGTGCCTGCCACTATCCGCTCGAGGGCTGGAGGGCCTCGACCCAGGCGCCGCAGCGCCAGTCGGACTCCACCGTCGCGCTCGGGTGATTGTCGCCGCGGCGCGCCGTTTCGCGCTCCTCCTCCTCGCCGTCGGAGTCGGAGTTGGAGCGATCGGATCGCTCCTCGGCCTCGTGTCGGGCACATCGGCTAGCCGGGGTGCAGCGATCGGCCTGTACGCCGTCGGCGCGCTCTGCACGATCATCGGCGCCGGCCTCGTCGTCCGGAACTCGCTCCAGCTCCGGCGTCCGGGCGGAACCACCAGCGAGTCGACGGAGCCACCGGTCGTCGACCGCGAGCTCGCGGGCGTCCTGATCGCGCTCGGGCTTCTGCTCGTCGTCGCCGGCATCGCGATCGATCCGCGAGCCGAGCTCGTCTGAAGAAGCGGCCCGATACGCGCTAACCGGCTCGGAGATGTGACGTCTAGACCGAAGAGTGATGCACTCTTCCACCTGTCAGCGATTCCGCGCGCTCGCGGCCCTCTCGGTGGACGGGGAGCCGTCGCAGCTCGAGGCGGTCGCGCTCGCACGCCATCTCGAGGGCTGTCCGGCGTGTCGGTCGTTCGCCGTCACCGTGGGGAGCTTCACACGTGAGATCCGCAGTGCGGAGCTCGAGACGTGCCAGCTGCGCGTGTCGCCGATGCGTCGGCGTCGCCGAGTCGAGGGCCGGCTCCGCGACACGGTCGCCCTCGCGGCCGTCGCGTCGGTCGCGGCCTTCGTCGGCACGACGTTCGACGCGTTCGAGTCGCGGCCCGAGGTACCGCAGGCGCTGCCGGCGCTCGTCATCGACGCAAGCGGCGCGGACACGGCCCGCGAGACCCAGCGGTTCCTCCACGGGCTGCAGAGATGCCTCGCTCACCAGAACGCTCGGAGGACCGCAGCGCGCGGGGCCGGATCGACCGGGTATCCAGGTGGGTTGAGGCGACGTTGACACGAAGCCGCCCGGCTGCCTGAGCTAGACTCGCACCCAACCCGAAGCGGCGCGCCCGCCGAGACATGCGGGTGACATGACGCGTCGTTTGAGGAGAGTCCAATGCCCGAGCAATCCAGCCGGAACACCGGCAAGATCATCGAGATCAAGGGCGTCGTCATCGACGCCGTCTTCCCCGACCGCCTTCCCGAGATCCTGACCGCGCTCGAGATCGAGCTGCCGAGTCGGGCACGCTCGTGGCCGAGGTGCAGCAGCACCTCGGCGACGACCGCGTCCGCGCGGTCGCGATGGACTCGACCGACGGACTCGCGCGCGGCGTCGACGTCGTCGACACCGGCGCAGCCGATCTCGGTCCCGGTCGGGCGAGCCGACGCTCGGACGCCTCTGGAACGTGATCGGGCAGGCGATCGACGGCAAGGGCGAGCTCGCCGGCCGACGCCGAGCGCTGGCCGATCCACCGCGATCCGCCCGCCTTCCGCGACCTCTCGCCGAAGATCGAGATCTTCGAGACCGGCCTCAAGTGCGTCGACCTGATCGCGCCGTACATCAAGGGCGGCAAGGTCGGCCTGTTCGGCGGCGCCGGCGTCGGCAAGACCGTCCTGATCCAGGAGCTGATCCACAACCTCGCCCAGGAGCACGGCGGCGTCTCCGTCTTCGCCGGCGTCGGCGAGCGCACGCGCGAGGGCAACGACCTCATGCTCGAGATGACCGAGTCGGGCGTGATCGACAAGGTCGCGCTCGTCTACGGCCAGATGAACGAGCCGCCCGGGCGCGCGCCTGCGCGTCGGCCTCTCCGGCCTGACGATGGCCGAGTACTTCCGCGACCAGGGCCAGGACGTCCTCCTCTTCATCGACAACATCTTCCGCTTCGTCCAGGCCGGCTCCGAGGTCTCGGCGCTGCTCGGCCGCATGCCGAGCGCCGTCGGCTACCAGCCGACGCTCGCCACCGAGATGGGGCAGCTGCAGGAGCGCATCACGTCGACCACGCACCGGCTCGGTCACCTCGGTGCAGGCGATCTACGTGCCGGCCGACGACCTCACCGACCCGGCGCCGGCGAACACGTTCGCCCACCTCGACTCGACGACGACGCTCTCGCGCGCGATCGTGGAGAAGGGCATCTACCCGGCGATGGACCCGCTCGACTCCACCTCGCGCGCGCTCCAGCCCGGCATCGTCTCCGACGACCACTACCGCGTCGCGACGAGCGTCCAGCAGATCCTGCAGCGCTACAAGGACCTCCAGGACATCATCGCGATCCTCGGGATGGACGAGCTCACCGACGAGGACAAGCTCGTCGTCTCGCGCGCCCGCAAGGTCGAGCGCTTCCTCTCGCAGCCGAACTTCGTCGCCGAGCAGTTCACCGGCACGCCCGGCAAGTACGTCAAGCTCGAGGACACGATCGCGGGCTTCGACGCGATCATCAAGGGCGAGTACGACGAGCTGCCCGAGGCGGCGTTCTACATGGTCGGGCCGATCGAGGACGTCCATCGAGAAGGCGCGTCAGCTCGAGCAGGTCGCTGTCTAGCGGCCTCGCCGCCAGGCTAGGACCGAGATGGCCGACGTCACCGACCATCCGCCCTTCGACGTCGCGGTCGTGACGCCGGACGGCCCGGTCTTCCAGGGCGAGGCGCACATGCTGATCGTCCCCGGCGCGGCCGGCGAGATCGGCGTCCTCGCCCGCCACGCGCCGCTCGTCGCGACGCTCAAGGCCGGCTCGACCCGCGTGCACCTCGGCGGCAACGAGATCCTCGAGTTCGCGACCGGGCCGGGCTTCTTCAAGGTCGAGCTCGACCGCGCGCTCGCGCTCGTCGACGACGCCGTGAACGTCAAGGAGATCGACGACGCCCGTGCGCAGGCGCAGCTCGAGGCGGCGAAGGCCGAGCTCGAGAGGGTCGAGGCGGGCGAGTCGACCGCCGACCGCTGGCAGCTCGAGCAGCGCATCCGCCACGCCGAGAACCAGCTCGCGGTGTCCGGTCGGACGACCGGCTGACGCCCGAGGCGTCCACCGGCGCATCGTTCTCGCTGGCCCTTCGCGTCGCTGGCGATTGCGCGCGTGGCGACAGGCGCTATCGTGAGTGGTCCCGGACAGCTTTGAGGCAGCTTGGCGACCGGGTCAACAAACGCCTAAAGAGCCCCCGCGCCCGCCGGCCGGGTCAGCTCCGAAGCGTTGTGCCCCGGTCGGCGAAGGAGGACACGTGAGCGCGGCCGACCGACTGCGAGAGATGATGGACAGGCGCATCGTCGTCCTCGACGGCTCCTGGGGCGTGCTCATCCATCGCAGGAAGCTGTCGGAGGCCGACTACCGCGGCGAGCGGCTCCGCGATCATGCCGCGCGACGTCAAGGGCGACCCCGATCTCCTCAACCTGACCCAGCCCGCACGTCGTGGCCGAGCTCCACGACGCCTACTTCGAGGCGGGAGCCGACATCACGACCACGAACACGTTCACCGCGACGTCGATCGGACAGGCCGACTACGGCCTCGAGGCGCTCGCCCCCGAGATGAGCCTGGAGGGTGCTCGTCTCGCGCGCAGAGCGGCCGACGCCTGGACGGCCCGCACGCCGGAGCGGCCGCGGTTCGTCGCCGGCGCGATCGGACCGCTCAACGTCTCGCTCTCCGTCTCGCCGAAGGTCGACGATCCCGCCTTCCGGCCGGTGACCTTCGACGAGGTGCGCGCGACCTACGCGGAGCAGATCGCGGCGCTCGTGGAGGGCGGTGTCGACCTGCTCCTCGTCGAGACGATCTTCGACACGCTGAACGCGAAGGCAGCGATCGTCGGCCGCCGCCGACGTCGCTCCGGAGCTTCCGCTCTGGCTCTCGTTCACGGCGATCGACCGAAGCGGCCGCAACCTCTCCGGCCAGACCGCGGAGGCGTTCTGGGTCTCGGTCGAGCACGCGCGGCCGCTGATCGTCGGCGTCAACTGCTCGCTCGGCGCGAGCGAGATGCGCCCCTTCGTCGAGGACCTCGCGCGCGTCGCCGACACCTACGTCGCCTGCTACCCGAACGCCGGCCTCCCCAACGCGATGGGCGAGCACGACGAGGAGCCCGGTGACACGAGCCGTTACCTGCGGGCCTTCGCGGAGGACGGGCTCGTGAACGTCGTCGGCGGCTGCTGCGGTACGAGCCGGAGCACATCCGCCAGATCGCCGCGGCGTCGAGGGCATCCCGCACGCGGGCGATCCCGGCGCGGGTGCGGCGGCCGCGCTGGAGCGGCCTCGAGCCGTTCGAGATCGGGCCGGACACAGGCTTCGTGATGATCGGCGAGCGGACGAACGTGACGGGCTCGGCGCGTTTCCGCTCGCTGGTCGAGGCCGACGACCTCGAGGCAGCGGTCGAGGTCGCGCTCGAGCAGGTGCGGAGCGGCGCCAACGCGCTCGACGTCAACATGGATGCCGACCTCCTCGACGGCGAGCGGACGATGACGCGGTTCCTCAACCTCCTCGCGACGGAGCCGGAGGCGGCGCGCCTGCCGATCATGGTCGACAGCTCGCGCTGGACGGTGCTCGAGGCGGGCCTGAAGTGCCTGCAGGGGAAGGGGATCGTCAACTCGATCTCGCTCAAGGAGGGGGAGGAGCCCTTCCTCGAGCAGGCGCGGCTGATCCGGCGCTACGGGGCGGGCGTCGTCGTGATGGCCTTCGACGAGCAGGGCCAGGCCGACACGGTCGACCGCAAGGTCGAGATCTGCGAGCGCGCCTACCGGCTGCTCACCGAGCAGGCCGGGTTCCCCGCGGAGGACATCGTCTTCGATCCCGAACGTGCTCGCGGTCGCCACGGGCATCGAGCAGCACAACGAGTTCGCGAAGGCGTTCATCGAGGCCCTGCCGCTGATCAAGGAGCGCTGCCCGGGTGCGCGGACGAGCGGCGGCATCTCCAACCTCTCGTTCGCGTTCCGCGGCAACCAGCACGTGCGGGAGGCGATGCACGCGGCGTTCCTCTACCACGCGATCCGGGCGGGCCTCGACATGGGGATCGTCAACGCGGGGCTCCTGATGGTCTACGAGGACATCGAGCCGGAGCTGCTCGAGCACGTCGAGGACGTGATCTGGAACCGTCGCCCGGACGCGACCGAGCGGCTCGTCGACCTCGCGCGCCGATACGAGGGAGAGACGGTGAGCCGCGAGGAGGACGTCGCGTGGCGTGAAGCCCCGGTCGAGAAGCGGCTCGAGTACGCGCTCGTACACGGGATCGTCGACTACATCGAGGACGACGTCGAGGAGGCACGACAGGCGCTTGCGCGGCCACTCGACGTGATCGAGGGGCCTCTGATGGAGGGCATGAAGGTCGTCGGCGACCTCTTCGGCTCGGGGCGCATGTTCCTGCCGCAGGTGGTCAAGAGCGCGCGTGCGATGAAGCGCGCGGTCGCGTACCTCGAGCCGTTCATGGAGGCGGAGAAGACCGGCTCGAGCCGCAGCGCCGGCCGCGTCGTCCTCGCGACCGTGAAAGGCGACGTGCACGACATCGGCAAGAACATCGTCGGCGTCGTGCTCGGCTGCAACGGCTACGAGGTGATCGACCTCGGCGTGATGGTCCCCGCCGACACGATCCTCGACACGGCGATCGAGCAGGACTGCGACGTCGTCGGGCTCTCGGGCCTGATCACGCCGTCGCTCGACGAGATGGTCGTCGTCGCGAAGGAGATGGAGCGGCGCGGGATGGAGCTTCCGCTGCTCGATCGGCGGCGCGACGACCTCGCGGCAGCACACCGCGGTGCGCATCGCCCCCGAGTACACCCAGCCCGACCGTCCACGTGCTCGACGCCTCGCGCGTGATCGGCGTCGTCGGCGCGCTGCTCGAGCCGGGCCGGCGGGCCGCGCTCGACGCGGAGAACCGAGTCGAGCAGGAGCGCCTGCGCGCGCTTCACGCCGAGCGCGAGCGGCAGGCCGCTCCTGCCGCTTCGCGCCGCGCGCGAGCGCCGGACGCCCATCGCCTGGCATCCGGACGACCTCCCCGTTCCGCCGTTCACCGGGCACGCGCGTGGTCGAGCCGTCGCTCGCCGAGCTGCGCGCGCTACGTCGACTGGACGTTCTTCTTCCACGCGTGGGACCTCAAGGGGCGCTTCCCCGCGATCCTCGAGCATCCCGAGAAGGGCGCATGCGGCACGGGACCTCTTCGATGCGGCGAACGCGCTGCTCGACCGGATCGTCGAGGAGGAGCTCCTGACGGCGCGCGGCGTCCAAGGGTTCTGGCGGGCCGCGGCCGAGGGCGACGACATCGTGCTCGCGACGGGAAACGGCGGCGTCCGCTTCCCGATGCTGCGTCAGCAGGGAGCGCACGGCGACTCCCGTCCGAACCGCTCTCTCGCGGACTTCGTGGCTCCCGTCGAAGCCGGCCTCGACGACCACGTCGGCGGGTTCGCGGTCGGGATCCACGGCGCCGACGAGCTCGCGGCCGCCTTCGAGGCGGAAGGCGACGACTACAGCGCGATCATGGTCAAGGCGCTCGCCGACCGGCTCGCCGAGGCGTTCGCGGAATGGCTGCACCAGCAGGCGCGGCGCGCGTGGTACGCGCCCGACGAGCGGCTCGCCGGCGGGGACCTCGTCGCCGAGCGCTTCCGCGGGATCCGGCCGGCCTTCGGCTACCCCGCGTGCCCCGACCACTCGGAGAAGACGACGCTATTCGCGCTGCTCCGGCGCCGAGAGCGCCGGGCTCTCGCTCACCGAGTCGTGCGCGTCGTTGCCGGGCGCGAGCGTCAGCGGGCTCTTTCTCGGGCATCCCGCCGCGCGCTACTTCTCGGTCGGCCGTATCGGGCGCGACCAGGTCGAGGACTACGCGGAGCGGAAGGGGGACGACCTCGCGGTCGTCGAGCGCTGGCTGCGCCCCAACCTCGCGTACGACCCGCGGTGAGAGGCGGAGAGTACAGTGGGCCGATGCGTGCGCTCGTCATCGCGATCGGGATCCTCGCTCTCGTCGCGTCCGCGGCGACGGCCGCCGACGGCCAGCCTCAGCAAGTCCCTGACGAAGGCAGGCCAGAAGACCGCGCGCTCGGTCGTCCTCAAGCGCGTCGACCTGGGCTCCGGGTTCACGGCGAAGCCGCGGGGCGACGACCGCCTCCCGAAGGGTGCGCGGTGCGGCGCCCTCGACGAGAGCGACCTGACGGTGACCGGCGACGCGGCGTCACCCGACTTCCACTTCGAGCAGGGCGCGCTGTTCGTCACGGTCGGCTCGACTGCGCAGGTGTACCGGACGCTCCGTGAGGCGAATGCGTCGTGGCGGAGGGGAAGCGCCGCACAGACCACGACCTGCCTCGCCGACATCGTCCGGCTCTCGGCCGCCCCGGGACAGAAGATCACCGTCCTGTCGGCGAAGCGCGTGCCGTTCCCATCGGTCTCCCCCAAGGCGACCGCGTACCGCCTCGTCCTCAGCATCGGCGTCGGCGTCCAGCAGGTTCGCGCGTACGTCGACGCGGTCGTCCTCCAGCACGGGCGCATCCAGTCCGGGATCCTGTTCACGTCGATCGGGCGGCCGATCGAGGCCGTCGACCGGCTCGCACTGGCGTCCGTCGTCGCAGCCCGAATGGCGAAGGCTGCGCGCCCGAAGGGTCCTGTGGCCTGACTCCCCCGGAAGGGTGAGCGCTCCCTCGCTCGGGGTGCCGAAAACGAGGAGGCGGTGGACGGGCGGACGACCCTTGCGATCATGTGTGCGGCGGCGGGCGGTGGGTGGCTGCTGCTGTCGCTCGGCGTGCTCGTCGGTCGCCTGCGCGCGAGGCGCACGATCGACGCACCCGTCGCTCCGGCGGGCGGATGGCGAGTCCCGGAGGACCCCCCGTTTCCCGGTGAGATCGGCGCGAGCGAGGAACAAGCCAGGTCGCTCCTCGAGCGGGGCGTGCGGAGCGCCGAGCCGGAGGTGCGCATCTCCGCCGTCACCACGCTCGGACGGCTAGGAGACCGCTACGAGTGGGCGATCGACGGCCTGATCGAGGCGCTCGCCGCAGGTGTCGAGCATCCCGTGCGCGTGGCCGCCCAGCTCGACCGCCTCGCACCGCGCCCCGGGCGGAGGCTGACGCCGCTCCTCGGGCACCCGAGCGACCAGGTCCGCTTCTGTGCGATCCGCCTACTTGCACGCTATCCCGCACTTGCACGATCGCATGCTCCGGACCTCACGCTCGACCCGTCCCCGAACGTCCGTGCGGCCGCACTGGAGACCCTTCGCACCTCCGCATCCGCCGAGGCGCTGCGCTGCTCGTTGCGGCTCCTCGACGATCCCCACTCGATGGTGCGCGCACACGCGTGTCGGACGGCGTCGACGGTCGCAGGCGCGACGTCGGCGCCCTTCGTGGCAACGCTCCTGGGCGACGGATCGTGGTGGGTTCGCGAGGCCGCCCGGGAGGCACTGGTCGCGCTGGGAAGGGAGGTGGCTCCCTTCGTGGCCCCGCTGCTCGAGTCCGACGATCCGGCGCTGCGAAGCGGGGCGGCGCTCGTCCTCCAGGATGTCGGATCCCTCGACGACCTCTTGCGAGAGGACGTCGAGACGGAACAGCTGGAACGGATTCTTGCTGCCGGCGGGTCCGCGGCTGCGCGATGCTGCGAGAGACCGCGCGAGACAACGCATCTGGCTCGGGAGCGCCTCGGCCGGGCTCCCCGCCGAGGCGGCGCCGTGACGCTCGAGGCCCTGCTGCAGGGCTCCGTTATCGCCTGCGCCGTCTACCTCGTCCTCGTCTACGCGACCTATCTCTCACTCATGTGCGTGGGCTTCGCGGAGAGCCGCCGGTCCCGGCGGGAGCACCGCATCGAGGACCTCGGAGCCCTCGGAGAGTCGCGGTTCTCGCCGTCGGTGAGCGTCGTCCTGGCGGCGTTCAACGAGGCGGTCGCGCTGCCGCATGCGGTCCGCTCGCTTCTCGACCTCGACTACGCAGAGTTCGAGGTGATCGTCGTCAACGACGGATCGACGGACGACACGCTCGAACGGCTTCGGGGTGCGCTCGACCTCGTTCCAGTCGAAGCTACGTCCCGCGGCCTGATCGAGACGGAGACGATCATCGCGTACTACCGTTCACGACTGGATCCGCGCCTGCTTGTGATCGACAAGGTCAACGGGGGAAAGGCGGACGCGCTCAACGCCGGGCTGAACCACAGCCGGCACCGGTATGTGTGCGGAGTCGACGCCGACATGGTCTTCGCCCGAGACGCGCTCGCGCGCGCGATGCGCGTCATCACGCAAGATCCGGGGGCCATCGTCGGGCTGACGAGCTTCGTCGAGATCGTCGAGGATCCGTCGCGCGCGCTCGTCGGCGGCGTCGAGTACGACATCCCCGACTCGAAGCCGCTGATCGCCTATCAGACTCTCGACTACCTCCGCGCCTTCTACAACAACCGCATCGCGTGGTCGCGGCTGGACTTCATGCTGTGCGCGATCGGCGCTTTCCAGGTATGGCGGCGCGACCTCCTCGAGGAGCTCGGCGGGTGGTCGCGCGACTACACGTGCGAGGACATCGAGCTCACCTTCCGCGTGCACAAGGTCTTGCGTGACGAGAAGCGTCCGTACCGGATCGTATGCCTGCCGGACCGCGTCGGGGTCACCGAGGGGCCGGACACGGTGCGAAAGCTCGTCGCGCAGCGGGAGCGCTGGCAACGGGTGATCCTCGAGACGTGGTGGGCGTACCGGCACATGTGCTTCAACAGCGCGCTACGGCGCGGTCGGCCTGCTCGGCATGCCGTTCTACCTCCTCTCGGAGATCGTGGCGCCCGTCTTCGAGCTGATCGCGATCGGGACGCTGCTGGCGGGAGCTGCCGCGGGGCTCGTCGACTGGTGGCAGTTCGCCGTGCTGACGTCTCGCTGGCGATCACGCTCGCGAACAGCGCCTTCAACGACCGGCGCACTGCTGATGGTCGACCTCCAGGCGCCGTCTACCGCAAGCGCGGGATCGTCCGGCTCTTGCGCTGATGCCCTTCGAGCTCGTCGTCTACCGGCCGATCATGGCGTGGGCGCGCTTGAAGGGGACGTGGCGGTTCCTCCGCAGGGACCACGCCTGGCACAAGTTCGAGCGAAACGTCCGGGCGGAGGCGATGTGACCCGGCTCGCGCCCAGACAGGGAGCGACCACGGGTTGCTCCTCGCAATCTCGATCTCGTCGGTCTCTCTCGCCGTCCTGGCGTTGCGGGAGGCGACAACACCGGCCTCGGATCGAGAGCTCTGACCGCAGGGACTCTCGTTCTCGGGCTCGCCGCCGCGTTCGCGCTCTGGGTCGGGGCGATGCGCCGGGCGGTGCGAGAGAGCCCTGTCGCGGAGCCTGACCCGGCGGGAGACCTGCTGTCGGCGATCCCCGACGGTCTGCTCGTGGTCGACGGCGGCAGCGTGAACTCGGTCAACAGCCGGCTGTGCGAGCTCGTCGAATTCGAGCCGGAGGAGCTGCTCGGCACCGTGGCGCCGCTTCCGTTCTGGCCCCCGGAGCATCGCCACGAGATCGAGGCCTGGCACGCGGAGCTCGACGTGCGCGGCGAGTGCGAGGCCGAGCTCACCTTCCGGCACCGGGACGGCGGACGGCTTCGCGTGCTCGTCGCGGGGAGCACCGTCCGCGGGCCGGTGGGGGCGCTTCGCGGCAACTGATCAGCGTCCGCGACATCTCGGCCGCGCACACCGGCGCGAGCGCCGACTCGCGGAGCTCGCAGCGCGCGACCCCGAGACCGGCCTGCTCGAACCATGGCGAATTCGAAGAGCGGCTCCGCGACGCGGTGCGACGGGCGTTGGCGACGGGTACGAACGTGACCGTCGTGCTCGCCGAGCTCGGGACAGCCGGACGTACCGGGACGGCGTCGTCTTCCAGCGCCCCGAGGCGCTCGTCGCCGTCGAGCGACTGCGTGCGCTCCTACGCGCGGGCGACGAGCTCGCGCGGACGGGCGAGGGCGAGCTCGCCTGGATCCTCCCCGACACCGACGCCCACGGAGGCGTGGGCGCCGTCGCCGGAGCGCAGGCCGACCTCGCCGCACTCGACGACGTCACGCTGACCGTCGGCGTCTGCGACCTCGCGACCGCGAGAGACGCGCTCGCGCTCTATGCGTTTGCCGACCGCGCGCTGGCTCGGGCGCGGCGCGCAGGGGCTCGGGCGGGACCGCGCAGTACACGCCTGCGGTCGGAGGGCCCGCCGGGCAGCGCCCCGCGCGACACAAAGGCTGAAGGGCACTTGCAGCGGCCCACCCTGGCGGTTTCGGCCACTGTTGCGCGTCGGCTGCCGGTGCTAGCGTCCTCGCGTGCCCGACGGAGCGACAGGCCGTCTGTCCCTCCTCCGCCGCAACCGGCGTTTCTCGCTGCTCTTCTGGGCGACCGCCGGATCGGCGGTCGGTACGTATCTCGCGGCGCTCGCACTGTCGGTCCACATCTACGACCTCACCGGCTCGGGGCGCTGGCTTGCCGCGCTGCTGATCGCCGACTTCCTCCCGATCGTCGTGATCGGCCTGACCCTCGGCCCGCTCGTCGACCGGCTCTCGCGGCGGCGGCTGATGGTCGCCTCGGACCTCGTCCGCGCGGCGACGTTCGCGGCGCTGCCGTTCGTCGACCAGCCCGCGTCGATCGTCGCGCTCGCCGCCGTCAACGGCATCGCCACCGGCTTCTTCCGTCCCGCGGTCTGGGCAGGCCTCCCGAACCTCGTGACGGACGACGACCGCGAGCAGGCGACGTCGCTGCTCACGACCGTCGAGAACGTGGCGTGGACGATCGGCCCGGCCATCGCCGGGCTCCTCCTCGCGGCACGCGGCCAGGACGTCGCGTACTGGGTCAACGCCGTGACGTTCCTGCATCTCGCGCTGCTCGTCGCGCGGATCCCTGCGCATGCTCTCCGCTCGGACGAGCCGCATCACGCAAGGGTCACTGGAGCGACCTGAGGGAGGGGCTCGGCCTCGTCGTCGGGTCCCGGCACCTCGTCACGGTGCTCGTCGTCTGGAGCACGGCGGCCGTGGCGACCGCCTGCGTCAACGTCGCCGAGGTCGTATTCGCGAAGCACGACCTGGACAGCAGGGAACATCGGGCTCGGCCTCCTCGTCGAGCGCGACCGGTGTCGGCCTCGTGATCGGGAGCTTCTTCGCGGCCTCGGCGCTCGGGCGCACTCGGGATGACGCGCGTCTACGGCGGTGCGCTGGCACTCATGGGGGTCGGTTTCGGCCTCGCCTCCGCGTCGCCGACGATCGCAGTCGCCGCCGTGCTCGCGGGTGTCGCGACGATCGGGAACGGTGCCGCGATCGTCTGCAACCAGGTGCTCGTCCAGCGGGGCGCTCCGGACGCGATGCGCGGGCGGGCGCTCTCCGTGCTGATGTCGACGTACTACGGCGTCCTCGGCCTCTCGATGGCCGGCGGCGGGCTGCTCGTCGACTACGCCGGGGCGCGGGCCGCATGGGCGGTCGCCGGCGGCGTGTATCTCGTCGCGGCCGTCATGGCGGTCGTGCTGACGAGCCGTATCCGCGAGAAGCGTGCGCAGCCGGCGTCACCGTCGCCGAGCCGCCGGACGGGCTCGAGCGGATCCGCGTGCTGATGGACGAGATCGAGGAGACGCGCCGTCGCGAGCAGCAGCGGGCGCTAGCCGGACGTGGCCGTCCTCGCGCCGCGCGACCCAGAGGGCCGACCGACCTCGTAGAGTCACCCGGTGGCAGCCGGGTGGACGCAGGACGAGCTCGTCGCCGGCGTCCTGGCCGGCGACCGCCGCGCGCTCGCGCGCGCGATCTCGCTCGTCGAGGACCGGCGCCCCCGGAGGCGCGAGGAGCTCGTCCGCCGCTCTACCCGCGACACGGGTCGCGCCGCGTCGATCGGGGTCACCGGCCCGCCGGGCGTCGGCAAGTCGTCGCTCGTCAGCGCGCTCGTGGCGCCACGTCCGCGGCGCTGGGCCGGAGCGTCGGCGTCGTCTCGGTCGACCCCTCGAGCCCGTTCACCCGGGGCGCGCTGCTCGGCGACCGTATCCGGCTCGCCGACCACTTCCTCGACCCCGGGGTCTACATCCGCTCGATGGGGACGCGCGGGCATCTCGGCGGGCTCGCCGAGGCGACGCTCCAGGCGCTCCTCCTCGTCGACGCCTCCGGGCAAGGACGTCGTCTTCCTCGAGACGGTCGGGACGGGCCAGAGCGAGGTCGAGGTGATCGGCATCGCCGACGTCGTCCTGCTCGTGCTGATGCCCGGCTCGGGCGACTCCGTGCAGGCGCTCAAGGCGGGGATCATGGAGATCCCCGACGTGATCGCGATCAACAAGATGGACCACCCGGCGGCGAAGACGATGCTCCAGGAGGTGCGCTCGATCGTCGCGCTCGACCCGGACGCGCGAGCGGCGGCCGCGCGATCCTCCTCACCGAGGCGCTTCGCGGCGAGGGCGTGCCCGAGCTCTGGGAGGCGCTCGAGCAGCGCGCGACAGCGAGCTCGCGGAGCGCGGCGAGCTCGACGCTCGCCGCCAGCGGAACCTGAGCGGGCGAGGTCGAGGCGCTCGCCGTCGCGCGGCTCAGGCCAGCTCGTGCGCCGGACGATGGCGCGACGACCCGGAGCTGCGGGCGCTCGTCGAGGGCGTGCAGCGGCGCGAGGTCGATCCCCTCACCGCGGTCAGCGGCTCGTGGTCGAGCGGTCGTGGCGGGCGGCGCGGCGTGAGCGACCGCGCCGACGATCGACGACGTTCGCGCAGCGCAGGAGCGGCTCCACGGCATCGCCCGCGTGACGCCGGTCTACTCGTCCGAGACGCTCTCGCGCCTCGCCGGCGCGACCGGTGCTCCTCAAGGCCGAGAACCTCCAGCGCACGGGAGCGTTCAAGATCCGCGGCGCCTACAACACGGTCGCGCAGCTCTCGGAGGCCGAGCGCGGACGCGGGCGTCGTGACCGCGAGCGCCGGCAACCACGGGCAGGCGGTCGCGTGGGCGGCGCGCGAGGCCGGCATCCCGGCGACGATCTTCGTCCCCGAGGCCGCGCCGATGGCGAAGGTCGAGGCGGCACGCGGGCTACGGCGCGCGAGGTCGAGCTGGCGGGCGAGGGCTTCGACGAGACGCGTCGCCGTCGCCCGCACGCGAGCGGAGGAGACGGGCGCGACCTTCGTCCACGCGTTCGAGGACGCGCGGGTGATCGCCGGCCAGGGAACGCTCGGGCTCGAGCTCGCCGGCGCAGCTTCCTTCGGCCGAGGGGACCGTCGTGATCCCCGTCGGCGGCGGCGGCCTCGCGCCGGGGATCGCGATCGCGCTCGACGCGCCTGCGGCCCGAGATCCGCCTGGTCGGCGTGCAGTCGGCCGCGTGCGCGCCGTTCGCCGGACGCGAGCCCTCCGGGCCGACGATCGCCGACGGGATCGCCGTGAAGCATCCCGGCCGAGCTGACGGCTGGGATCCTCTCCGACCTCCTCGACGACGTCGTGGTCGTCGACGACGAGGAGATCTCGCAGGCGATCGTCCTCCTGCTCGAGCGCTCGAAGCTCGTCGTCGAGGGCGCCGGCGCGGCTCCGGTCGCGGCGATCCTCGCCGGACGGGCGGGCGGCGACGGGCCCGGTTGCGCGGTCCTGGCGGGCGGGAACATCGACGCGACGACGCATGAGCTCGGTGATCCGCTACGGGCTGACGGCCTCCGGCCGCTACCTCGTGGTCGCGCTGCTGATCCCGGACCGGCCCGGGCGAGCTCGCCCGGATCGTCGGGCTGATCGCCGCGCAGCGCGCGAACATCCTCGCGATCCAGCACCACCGCGAGGGCACGGAACATCGGCGTGCTCGAGACCGAGGCGGAGCTGACGCTCGAGACACGCGGCGAGGAGCACTCGCAGGTGCTCATCCGCGCGCTCGCAGACAGGCGGCTACACCGTGCGCCGCCTGCGCTGACCTGGGCCGTACACTCGCCGCGTGATCGCCTGCTCGCAGTGCGGCACGCGACAATCCGGACGATGCGCGGTTCTGCAACGGCTGCGGTGCGACGCTCGGCGAGGTGGCGCCTGCGCGCGAGGAGCGCAAGGTGGTTACGGCGGTGTTCGTCGACCTCGTCGGCTCGACGGCCCGCGCCGAGCAGCTCGACCCGGAGGACGTCCGCTCCGTACTGCCCTTCGTCCACACGCTCGTCAGCGACGCCGTCTACGCGCAGTTGCCGCGTCCGGACCGCGTCGATCACACATGCGCGTCGCGCGTTGGATCGAGTCTCTCCCGGATGACCGACGCGAGGACCGTGCCGAGATGCTCGTCCACCATTACCTCGAGACGATCGAGCTCGCCGCAGCGTCGGGCTCGACGTCGCCGATCGCGAGCCGAAAGCGGCGGGAGCGCTTTCGCGAGGCCGGAATGCGGGCGTTCGCGATCGGCGCCGCCTTCCCCACGACCGTCCGGACGTTGCGCAAGGCCGGCGAATGGCTGCCGAGCGGACTCGACGCTCGCGCGCTCCGTGCGCTCGGAACGGCGCTCAGCTTCACCCAGAACACCGGCGGCGAGGAGCTCCAGCTCGCCTTCGACCGGCTCGTGGCGGAGGGTGCCAACGGGGAGGCGGCCGTGACGGCCAACAGCCTCTCGCTCGTGCACTGGCGCCACGGCGACGGGGCCGAGGCCGCGTCGTGGACTGCACGTGCGCTCGAGCTCGTCACCGGGGTCGGTCCGACGCACGACCACGTCCACGTCCTCGCGCAGGCGGCGCGGTACATGATGGTCGCCGGCCGTCAGCAGGAGGCGATGAGCATCGCCGACGAGGCGATCGCGCTCGCCGACGCAGTAGGCGCGCCCCGCCCCCGCGCGGCCGCCCTGATCACCCGGGCTACCGCCCGGGCGAACGGCGGCGACGACCAGAGCGCGCTCGAGGACCTCGACGACGCGATCGCACTGGTTCGCATCGACGATCCGTTCGAGTACAGGCGCGCCCGCGTGAACCTCGGCTCGATCCTGCTCGACATGGGAGACGTCTCCGGGTCGATCGCGGCGCAGCGGGAGGCCTTCGCCTTCTGCGAACGCACCGGAACCGCCGAAGGCTTCGGGCGCTTCGTCCTCGGCAACGTCGCCGAGGCGCTCTTCTACTCCGGAGAGTGGGGTGAGGCCGAGGCGCTCGCGGGAGAGGGCATCGAGCACGCCGAGCGGACGGGCGGCCAGTACCACGAGCCGCTGTTCCAGTCCATCCCGGCGGAGCTCGGTCTCGTTCGCGAGGGGCACACGGACCAGGCGGTCGCGGTTGCCCGGAGCGGGATCGAGCAAGCGCGCCCGCCGGCGCTGGAGGAGCTCGTCCAGCAGCGCTCGCGCCGAACGCATCGGCCTGAGCGGCCTCCTCGCGGCCCTCCGGGGAGCCCGAGGGGTCGCGGTTCCTCGAGGTCGCGCTCGCGATCGGCGAGGGCCGGTACGCCGATGGGGCGAAGGCTCTCGGGGAGATCGGCGCCCCGCAGCTCGAGGCGAGACGCGCGTCCTCGCCGCCCGTGCGGCGGCAGCAAAGGGGGTCGAGGACGAGGCGGAGGCGCACCGGGAGCGCGCGCGCGTGCTTCTCGAGGGACTGAACGCCGTCGCCCGTCTCCGCGAGCTCGACGCCGAAACGACGTCTAGCCGGAGCCGCAGCGGCGGAACGTGACCGCGGTGGCGCCGCGCTCGAGCCAGTCCGTCATCCCTCCGTCCACGACGGGCCGGGCGTCGAAGCCCCGCGCCCGGAGGATGCTGGCGGCGATCGCCGCCCTCGGCCCGGAGTTGCAGATCGTGACGATCGGACGGTCCTCGGGAAGGTCGGGACAGCACGCGCGCATCAGACGGTACGGCACGTTGCGGCTGCCGGGGATGTAGCCCTCGTCGCGCTCGTCGTGCTCCCGCACGTCGATCACCGTCGCGCCCGCCTCGATCAGGCCCTCGAGCTCGTCGAAGTCCACCGGCGTGGTCGTCTCCGCGCCGCCTCCGAGCACGAAGCCGGCGATGTCGAGGAACGCGACGGAGCGCAGGCCGGCGATCGCGCGCTCGGCCTCACCGTCGGTCGAGGCGAGGACGGTGACGGGCCGGTCGGCGTCGAGCACGAAGCCGGCCTTGGTCGAGAAGCTCGTGCCGGAGACGGGCACGCTGACCGCTCCCGGCAGGTGGCCGGCGAGGTGGTCGGCGACAGGCCGCACGTCGAGCAGCTGCGACGCGTCCACCGGCACCGGAAGCTCGGCGTGGCGCGGGTTGCGTCGCCCAGGAACGGCCCGCGATTGAGCTCGACGATGCGGATCAGGTTCGGTGGCTTCGGGGCGGAGACGTCCGCGGACTCCGCGACGAAGGCGTCGAGCTCGGCGATCGAGGCCATCGGGTTGAAGCGGCGCTCGAAGCCGATCGTCGTCGAGCCGCGTGAGCTCATCGCCTTGCCGCACAGCGAGCCCGCGACGTGACCGGGGAACACCTCGACGCCGTCGGGCAGCTCGAGAAGCCGGCGGAGGAGTGGAAGAGGCCCTCCGCGCCCTCCATCGCGCCGACGGCGAGATCGGGGCGGGCCGTGTCGCCGACGAAGAGCGAGTCTCCGGTGAGGACGAGCCACGGCTCGTCCGCTCGCGTCGTGTCGATCACGGCCAGGCAGCAGTGCTCCGGCCGGTGCCCGGGCGTGTGGATGCAGCGCACCCTCACGCTTCCGACCGTGACCTCGTCCCCGTCGTCGAGCGGATCGTTCGGATACTCGACCGCGGCTGCCGGATGGATGCTCACCGGGAACCCCATGCTCGAGCGCCAGGCGGCCGTGACCGGAGACGTGGTCCGCGTGAGTGTGCGTCTCGATCGTCGCGGACGATTCGTCCGCCGAGCCGGTCGGCCTCGGCGAGGACCGTCTCGATCGCGAACGGGCGGGTCGACGACGACCGCTTCCTGGGCCTCCTCGCACCCGACGAGGTACGAGGCGCACCCGAGATCGTCGTTCAGGACCTGTGAGAAGAGCACCGCCCGCACGACGGTAGCAACGGCCGCCGCTATCGCTCTTGAAGTGGCTTCCGGCGGAGGAGCCGCAGCGCCGAGGAAGCTGGCGAGGATCACGACGAGCCCTACCGCCCCGGCGGCGAGCGCGCGGTCGATGTGCTGCGATGGAGCCTCGCTCCCGGCGGCGGGAAGCACGGTCAGGTTCGCGTCCCAGCGGACGACCTCGCCGTCGTCGTAGCCCTGGACCGCGCGGAACGCCTCGGTCCCGGCGCGAGTCCGCGCGGTGACGAAGAGCGGGAACGACGACGACCTTCCGGCCCTCGATCCGCCCGCCCGTCCAACGAGCGCGCCCGCCCGAGACCACGAGGCGCCAGCCGGGAGGCGCCTCGGCGGCGGCGAGCGCCGACGCCGGGCGGCGCCATCGATCACGAGCGACGTGGTCGCGTGCGGCGGGCGCTCGTTGGGCGTCTCGAACACGATTCGCGTCCGCAGGCCCGCGTCGACGAACGGCGGCGTGATCGTGACGTGCGCCTGTGCGGAGGCCGCCAGCACGAGTGCCGCCGCGACGGTGCCCACGAGCACGACGGGCCGGACCGGGCGGAGAGCGTTCCGCAGCGCCCCCTCCCGCCTCCCACAGCTGAGCCTCGAGGCAGAGATACGACGAGGATAGCCGTGCGCGCGTGCCCGCCCTGCTGCCTACAGCCCCAGCAGGCGGGCGATCACGAGGCGCTGCACCTCGTTCGTGCCCTCGCCGATCTCGAGGATCTTCTGGTCGCGGTAGAGGCGTGAGATCGGGAACTCGTCCATGAAGCCGTACCCGCCGTGGATCTGGAGCGCGTGGTTCACGACGCGGTGCGAGAGCTCGCCGGTGTAGAGCTTCGCCATCGCCGCCTCGAGCGCGAACGGGCGGCCGCGGTCCTTGAGCCAGGCAGCTCGTAGACGAGCTGGCGGCCCGCCTCGATCTCGACCGCCATGTCGGCGAGCTTGAACGCCACCGCCTGGAACTTCGCGATCGGCTTCCCGAACTGGTGCCGCTCCCGGGCGTACGCGCGACGCGAGGTCGTATGCGCCCTGCGCCAGGCCGACGCCCATCGCCGCGACGGAGATGCGGCCGCCGTCGAGGATCTCGAGGAACTGGTGGAAGCCCTGCCCGCGCGGGCCGAGCAGGTTCCCTTCGGGCACGGCGCAGTCGGTGAACGTCAGCTCCCGCGTGTCGGAGGCCTTCCAGCCCAGCTTGTGCAGCGGCTCGGAGATCGTCGTAGCCCGGCGTGCCGTTCTCGACGACGATGTTGGAGATCTCGCCGTCGCCGGTGCGCGCGGTGATCGTCACGCCCCAGCGTCAGCTCGGTGCCGGCGTTCGTGATGAACATCTTCGCGCCGTTCACGACCCACGACGCCGTCACGCAGCTCGGCCGTCGTGCGGCTGGCGCCGGCGTCCGAGCCGGCATCCGGCTCGGTGAGGCCGAAGGCTGCGAGCCTGCTTCCCGGACGCGAGGTCGGGGAGCCAGCGATCCTTCTGCTCGTCGCTCCCGAACAGGAAGACCGGCATCGTCCCGAGCGAGGTGTGCGCGGCGACGGTGATCGCGACGGACGAGTCGATCCGCGTGAGCTCCTCGATCGCGATCGCGTAGGAGACGGTGTCGCCGCCCGCGCCGCCGTACCGCTCGGGGATCGGGATGCCCATGAGGCCGAGCCCGGCCATCTCGCGCACGAGCTCGACGGGGAAGCGGCTGCTCGCGGTCGAGCTCCTCCGCGACGGGGGCGACCCGCTCGCGCGCGAAGGAGCGGACGGTGTCGCGGATCAGCTCCTGCTCCGGCGTGAGGTCGAGGTCCATGGGCGCGGATCCTAGTCACGAACGCGAGGAGACCCCTGCCGGGCGCGCCGCGTCGGGACAACGGTGGAGTTGAATCACCACGAGCCCCGCGCGCACCGCCCTGGGCTCGAGCCTCGCGCTCGCGACGCTACGGGTTCGGGTTCCCGAAAAGGTCGCGTGTTGCTGCAACGAGCGAGCTGATCGGGTTCCATTCGGCGATCGGCTGCAGGACGCCCGGGAGGGTCTCCGTCGACCCGAACGCATTCGAGAGGAACGTCAGCGGGAAGATCACGAGGAACCCGAGCTGCTGGGCGACCTCGACCGTCTTCACCCCGAGGCCGAGGAGCACCCCGATCCACGCCATGGCGAGGGTGAAGCACAGCATCAGCACCACCGCCAGCAGCCGTCCGAGCCCGGCGGCGGAGACGTGGGTAAAATCCCGCCGCGGGACCGCGACACGCCTCACGGCGCACGAGTAGCCTCGAGTCATGCGCGAAGAGCTCGACCGAAGGGCGATGGCGACGCTCTCGGGCGGGCACCTCGCGGTCGACTTCGCCTCGGGCTCCGTCCCCGCCCTGCTGCCGTTCCTCACGCTGAAGTTCGACCTCAGCTACACGGCGACGGCTGCGCTGATGCTCGCGCTCCTCGTCTCCTCCTCCCTCGTCCAGCCGCTCTTCGGGCTCTGGTCGGATCGTCGGGGCGCGTTGTGGCTCTTGCCGGGAGGTGTCGCTCTCGCGGGCGTGGGAACGGGCCTCGCGGCGGCGGCGCCACGCTACGGCATTGTCGTCGCGCTCGTGTTCCTCGCCGGGATCGGCGTCGCGGCGTATCACCCCGAGGGGACGAAGTTCGCGGCGTACGCGAGCGGGCAGAAGCGGGCGAGCGGCATGTCGTACTTCAACATCGGCGGGAACACCGGCTACGCCCTCGGCCCCATCGTGGTGACGCCCCTCGTGCTCTGGCTCGGGCTGAAAGGCGGCCTGCTCGCGATGATCCCGGTGCTCGTGGTCGCGGTGGTGCTGCTGCGGGTGCTGCCCGCCCTTCGGGCGATCGTTCCCGCCTCGGCCGCGCGACGGGCGGCTCTGGGGAAGGACGACCCTCGCGCCATGTCCCTGCTCGCCGCGGTGATCGTGTTCCGCAGCGTCGCCTGGTTCGGTCTTCTCACCTTCGTGCCGCTCTGGGTGGTCGCGAACGGGGGCACGGAGGGGGAGGGTGGTCGTGAGCTCTCGCTGATGCTCGTCGCCGGAGCGATCGGCACCCTCGTGCTCGGGTGGGTGGCGGATCGCATCGGCCTCCGTCGCACACTGCTCTTCACCCAGGCGGCGCTTCCGTTCCTGATCGTCCTCTTCGTGGCCGTCGGGGGGGTGCTCGGAACGCTGGCGCTGATGCTGGTCGGCCTCTGCGTCGTCGGCACCTTCGGCGTGACGATCGTGTTGAGCCAGCTCTACCTCCCGCGTCACGTCGGGATGGCGAGTGGGCTCTCCGTGGGGCTCGCGATGGGGCTCGGCGGGATCGCCGCCGTCCTGCTCGGGGCCGTCGCCGACGCGATCGACCTGGAAACCGCGCTCTACGTCGCGGCCGCGGCCCCGGCACTCGGGTGCGTCGTCTGCCTCTTCCTCCCGCCGCCGGTCGCGTGGACGCCGCCCGTCGAGCCGGCACCCGCCCCGGTTCCCATCGTCTAACCTTGCCCGATTGAACGGTCAGTCAACGAGGAGACCAGCATGACCGCACAGGAGTTCTTCGAGCAGCTTCCCGAGCGGGCGGATCCCGCCAAGACCGCCGGCATGAGCAACACGTACGTGTTCGACGTCGAGGGCGTCGGGCAGTGGACGGTCGCCGTCGAGGACGGGGCAGTGAGCGTCACCCAGGGTGCGTCCGACGCCGACTGCACGATCTCGGCGAGCGAGGAGACGCTCGTCAAGATCGCGAAGGGCGAGGCCAACCCGACCACCGCGTACATGTCGGGAAAGCTCAAGATCCAGGGTGACATGGGCGCCGCCCTGAAGCTGCAGAAGCTGTTCTGACGTTTGGTCGCAAGGGTGGGATTCCGCCGGAGCGGAATCCCACCGCTCGGATCCCCGCCTCGCGGCGGGGCATATCCCTGAAGGCGCCCGCTTTCGCGGTCGCAACCTTCGCTACCTCGCTGCACGTCGCCGCTCGGACGTCGGAGCGGGCTTTCGCGCAGCGAAATCGCACCTGTAGGCTCTCCTGCGTGTCCGACGTGCACTGGGTGGTCGCGGCTCTCGTCCAGTGGGGGATCAACGTCCTCGGCCTGATCGTTGCCGACTGGGCGTTCGACGGCTTCTCGATCGGCCGGTGGGGGCCGATTCTCTTCGCGGGTGCGGTGCTCGGCCTCGCCAACGTCTTCCTCAAGCCTCTTCTGACGTTCATCGCCCTGCCGCTGATCCTGCTGACCTTCGGGATCGCATACTTCTTCGTCAACGTCGTGATGCTGCTGTTCACCGAGTGGGTGGTGCCCGACTTCGCCATCGACGGGTTCTGGACCTACGTCGGGGCCACCATCGTGATCTGGCTCGTCAACTGGCTCGCTTCGCGGGTCGTCTGGTCGTTCGCGGACGAGCGCCGTGGGCGTCGCCTGTGAGCGCACCGTAAGAATCCTCTGAAGAGAGCGGTCGGCGGCTTCCCGACGGGGTAGGGTCGCTCCGGTGGCCCGCGCCCTCGCCCTCACGTGCGCCGCGCTCGCCGGCGCGCTGGTTGTCGCGGGAGCGCTGCTCGCCGCACCAGGCCTGCGGGTGGGAGTCACCGACGACGCGTGGCTCGAGTTCGGGCCGGGCACGCTCGACGAGCGGGTGACGAGCCTGCAGACGATCGGCGCCGAGGTGGTCCGGGTGACGCTCGACTGGAACGAGATCGAGACGGAGCAGGGAACGGTCGACTGGGCACGGGACGGGGCGCTGCTCGACGCGCTCCGGGACGCCGGGATAACGCCGGTCGTCGCCATCTGGGGCACGCCGCCGTGGGCCAACGGGGGCGCGGGGCCGAACGTCCCGCCCCGCTCGGCGGCCTCCTTCGCGGCGTTCGCGCGCGCGGCGGCACAGCGGTTCCCGTGGGTGAGGCGGTGGATCGTCTGGAACGAGCCGAATCAGCGACGCTGGCTGCTTCCCCCGTCGCCGACCCTGTACGTCACCCGGCTGCTCAACCCGGCCGCCTCGGCGATCAAGTCGGTGATCCCGCGCGCCTCGGTAGCCGGAGGAGCGACGGCGCCCCGCGGCGGGAGTGGCGGGATGTCCCCCGTCGACTTCATCCGGGGCATGGGCCGGGCCGGCGCGCGGCTCGACGCCTACGCACACCACCCGCACCCGCTCTCGCCGGCGGAGACTCCCTCCACCGGCGGCTGCGCCCAGTGCACGACCATCTCGATGGCGGCGCTCGAGCGGCTCCAGGGCGAGGTGCGCACCGCGTTCGGCCCTCGCACGCGCATCTGGCTCACGGAGCTCGGCTACCAGACGAACCCCCCAGACCGCGTCCTCGGCGTGACGTGGGCGCGGCAGGCGCGGTTCGTGGCGGAGGCACAGCGGCGCGCGTACCAGGCGCGCGGCGTCGACCTCCTCGTCCAGTACCTCGTCCGCGACGAGCCGGCGCTCGGCGCCTGGCAGAGCGGGCTCGAGACCGTCGCGGGTCGTCTCAAGCCCGCGATGCTCTCGTTTTCGCTCCCGCTCGTCCAGGTTGCACGCAACGGCTTCGCAACCACGGTGTGGGGGCAGGTGCGGCCGGGAAGCGGAGAGCGGGCATACGCACTGCAGCGCCGCACGACCGCGGGCTGGGTGCGTGTCGGCTCCGAAGGGCGGACGACGGGGAGGGGGTACTTCACGCGAGTCGTGCGGGCCGACAGGGGCGCGCAGCTCCGGCTCTTCGATCCAGCGACCGGGCGGGCGAGCCCGACGCTCGTCGTGACCTAGGACTTCGTATAGGGTCGCGCGCGTGATCCGCCTCGTCCTCCGCACGCTGATCGCGGTGGCCGCGAACGCGATCGGGCTCATCGTTGCCGCGTTCGTGCTCGACGGCATGGACATCGACGTCACCTCGTTCATCGTCGCGGTCGCGATCTTCACGATCGTCTTCGCCGTCCTGACGCCGTTCCTCGCCGTTCAGCTGCGGCGTCTGGGCAACGGCGCGATCGGCGCGACGACGCTGATCGCGACGCTCGTCTCCCTGATCGTCACCGACCTCCTGTCGGACGGGTTCACGATCAGCGGCGTCGTCGCATGGGGCGTAGCGCCTGTGATCGTCTGGCTCGCGGCCCTCGTCGCCGCGTTCGTCCTGCCGTTCCTCGGTCTCAAGAAGTATCTCGAAGCGAACCGGGCGTAGGCCCTACGCGGACGAGATCAGCGCGACCGCAACGAGCGCGAGCGCGACGCCGACGAGCTGCAGCCCGCGCAGCCGCTCACGGAGGAGGAGCGCAGCGAGGAACGTCGTCGTGACCGGGTAGAGGGACGCGAGCACGGAGGCGACGGAGACCGGCCCGCGCTGGAGGGCGAGGAGCAGTGTGACGGCGGCGCCGATCTCGAGCGCGCCGATCGCCGCGGTGCGGAGGAGGTACTCGCGCCCGATCCCAAGCCCCCGGGTGGTCACGAGCGCCAGCCCGACGAGGGCCGTTGCCGACGCGACACGCGAGATCACGATGGGCCACATTCCCGCGTCCTCGTGAACCCTGGCGAGGCAGACGTAGAAGAAGCCGAAGAACACGCCCGCCCCGACGGCAAGCGGCAGCGCTCCGAACTGCGACGGCATCGTCGCGTTCTGTCCCGGGACGAGCGAGACCAGGACGATCGCGCCGACCGCCAGCGCAATGCCGACGGTCGCCGCAGTGCCAGGGCGCTCTCCGGTTCCGAGGGCGTAGGTCACCGGAACGAGCGCGCCGACGACCGCGGTCACCGGAGCGACGAGGCTGATGAGGCCCCGCGTCATGGCGGTGTAGAAGAGCACGATCCCGATCCCGACCGCGATGCCGCTTCCGGCAGACCATGCGGCGTCGGCATCCGTCACGCGCTCCGCGTCGACGAGGAGGGCGATAGGAATCGCGAGGACGAGCCCGGTGACCTGTGCGAGAGCGGCGACGCGCGCGGCGCTGACGACACGCGAGAGGACCCCGCCGAAGAAGTCGGCACCGCCAACCAGGAGCGCCGAGGCGACGGCGAGGAGCGCCGTCACCGGCGGGGAGGCTCGATCGCCGTCACGACGCGCGATCCTTGCACGTCCATGCGTGCGAGGCTGCGTGCCGCCGGGCCAGGCCGCGTCGAGGCGGACGGCGGCTTCTCGCCGTACGGCGGCGTCAACGAGGTCGAACTGGCCCGCTGACGTCCAGCCGGGTCACGTGTCCATACCGGCAGGCGCCCAGTCGGGCCGTCGCCGCTCGAGAAAAGCCCTCAGGCCTTCCTGGCCCTCCGGGCTCGTCCGTCGCTCCGCGATCCTGCGCGCCGTCTCGGGGCCGTCCGGCCGGTCGAGCACGAGCCGCTTCGCATGCCGGGTTGCGCGCGGGCCCGCCGTGCGGAGCTCGGCGAGCACCCGATCGAGCGCGCCGGTCAGGTCCGGGTCCACCTCGTGGACGAGCCCGATCCGCAGGGCCGTCGCGGCGTCGAAGCGCTCGCCCGTCACGAAGTACCGCCGCGCCGCGCTCTCGCCGATCTTCCGCAGCGCGAAGGGCGAGATGACCGCGGGAACGATCCCGAGCTTCACCTCGGAAAAGGCGAACACCGCTCGCGGCTCGGCGATCGCGATGTCGGCGCAGGCGACGAGCCCGATGCCACCGCCCAGCGCGTGGCCTTGCACGACGGCGACGACCGGTGCCGGGCACGCATCGATTGCCTCCAACATCCGCCGGAGCGCGTTCGCGTCGGCGACGTTCGCCTCCAGGTCGAGGTCGGCCGAGGCGCGCATCCACTCGACGTCCGCGCCGGCGCAGAAGCTCGGGCCGTCCCCGGCGAGGACGACGGCACGGCAGGCACCGACGTCGACGAACGCCTCGGAGAGCTCGGTGATGAGCGCGGCGTCGAACGCGTTGCGCGACTCCGGGCGGGCGAGCGTGACGTGGAGGGCGTCTCCCTCTCGCTCGATGCGGAGCGCGCCCACGGCCGACACCCTAGATCAACCATCTAGGGTTTCGACGATGGCGGCGACGCGCTTCACGGTCGAGCTCCAGGGCGTGCAGAAGACGGCGGCCCGCGCGATGAGGCCGCGCCTGCACGGGACGATCGCTGCAGCGGCGACCCCGCTCGCCTACGCCGGCACACGCCTCGACGAGACGGCCTTCGAACCGTACGCCGACTTCCTCGTCACGGCGGGCCTCGACGGCGTGCTCGCGTTCGGGACGAACGGCGAGGCCGTGCTCCTCTCCGTCGATGAGCGGCGTCGGGGCCTCGAGCTCTGGATCGACGCAATCGGAGGCCGAGCGCTCGTCGCAGCGCACTGCGGTGCGCAGACGACGGCGGACACCGTCGCCCTCGCCGCGCACGCCGCGGAGTCGGGAGCCGACGCGGTGGCCGTGATCGGGCCGCCCTACTTCAAGCTCGACCCCGCGGCGCAGCGGGCCCACCTGCTCGCGGCCGCGGCGGCTTGTGCTCCGCTGCCGTTCTATGTCTACGAGTTCGCCGCGACCGCAGGCTACGCGTTCGATCCAGCGATGCTCGCGCGCCTGCGTGAGGAGGCAGACAACCTCACCGGAATGAAGGTGTCCGACACCCCCTGGGAAGCGTTCGAGCGGTACCTGCTCGACGGGTTCGACATCTTCGTCGGGCCCGAGGCGCTCATCCACCGCGGCCGCGAGGCCGGTGCCGTCGGCGCGGTGTCTGCGCTGGCGTCGGCGTTCCCCGAGGAGGTTGCAGCGGTCGTGCGCGAGCCGACGGAGCAGGGCGCGGCCGGGCTCGCGGAGCTGCGCACGCGCATCGAGTCCTTCCCCCGGCACGCCGCCCTCAAGCGGGTGATCGCCTGGAAGGGCGTGCGCGTCCGTCCGGACGTGCGTCCGCCGCTCCGCGACCTGGACGAGAGCGAGGTCGCCGAGCTAGAG
Source organism: uncultured Actinomycetes bacterium (assembly GCA_963793655.1). Lineage (GTDB taxonomy): Bacteria > Actinomycetota > Thermoleophilia > Gaiellales > Gaiellaceae > Gaiella. The sequence continues at coordinate 510,439 of CAWCAV010000004.1, read as the reverse complement.
GACTGGCTCGCGAGAGCGGTCGGAGCGCGCGAGGCGTGAGCGCCTCGGCGCGGGCGAATGCCGTGCTGCGCGCGGGCATCCTCCGCGCGGCCGACGACAGGCACGTCAAGCGGTTCATGGGCCGCTACGGCATGCGCCTCGGGGCAGCCCGCTTCGTCGCGGGCGAGACCCTCGACGAGTGCGTCGTCGCCCTCAGGCGTCTCGCGGATCAGGGCCTCCACGCGAACACCACGCTGCTCGGAGAGAGCATCCGCGACCGCGCCCAGGCCGATGCGGTGGCCGTCGAGTACGGCCGGATCCTCGAGCGGCTGCACGCGGAGCAGCTGCCGGTGAACGTCGCGCTGAAGCTCACGCATCTCGGCCTCGAGCTGGACGAGGAGCTCGCGTACGCCAACGTCGAGGAAGTCGTGCGCGTCGCGGAGCGCGTCCAGAGCTTCGTTCGGATGGACATGGAGCAATCGAGCGTCGTCGATGCGACCCTCCGGATCTATCGCAGGTTGCGCGAGGCGGGACACGAGCGGGTCGGGACCGTCCTGCAGTCGTACCTCTACCGGACCGAGAGCGACCTGGAGTCACTCCTCCCGCTCGCGCCGAACCTCCGGTTCGTAAAGGGCGCCTACCTCGAGCCGCCGGACATCGCGTACGCCGCGAAGGCGGGCGTCGACGCCGCCTATGCACGGCTTGTCGAGGCGTCGCTGCGGGGCGGCGGCTACACGGCGATCGCAACGCACGACGAGGCCCTGATCGGCCGTTCTCTCGACGTCGCCGAGCGGGAGGGGGTCGGACGGGACCGCTTCGAGCTGCAGATGCTGTACGGCGTGCGGCCGGCGCTGCAGCTCGAGCTCGTTCGGCGCGGGTACAAGGTGCTCGTGGCGACGCCGTACGGGCCCGAGTGGTATCCGTACCTCATGCGGCGGCTCGCCGAGCGGCCCGCGAACCTCGGCTTCTTCGCCCGAAACCTCCTGCGACGTTGATCCAGGGAAGGTGTCCGACTGGAGTCGGACATCGGCGGAACCTTCAGGCAGTCCCAGCCGAAGGCGACGAGCTACAGCACGTCGAACTCCTCGTAGAGGTCCGGGTCGCGGCCGATCAGCGTGCGGAGCTCGTCGAGCTGTGCCAGAGGCGGCTCGTCGACCTCCGTGACGAGGAGCACGCCGAGCCGCTCCGCAGCCTCGTTGACGAGCAGCGCGCTCGGCGCCGGGAGCGGCTCGACCTGCTCGAGCCGCTCGCGCAGGTCCTCGAAGGACGGGCTGGCCTCGTCGAGGCGCCAGAGGACGATCCGGACGATCACTCGTCGGGCGGCGCCCAGGGCTGGTAGACGCCGCCGGGCACGCCGCCGATCACGAGGAACGACATCCCGTCGGGGCCTGCGGCCGGTCGACGCTTGGCCTCCGGCGGGACGCGGACGTAGCGTCCGGGTTTCATGTCGACGGTCTCCCCGTCGATCTCGAGCCTTCCCGCGCCCGAAAGGGTGAGGTAGACCTCCTCCTGCCCCGACTCGGACTCGTCGTGCTCGGAGCCGACCTTGTCGGACGGGAAGTCGATCTGGGAAAACCCGAACGCCGTCACTCCCACGTGGTGGCGCACGAACTTGAACGTCCCCCACACGTACGGGATGTCGGCGACGTCGACGATCGAGTAGCCCATCTCGTTCCTCTCTTCGCTAGAACGGCCCGCGCGCGACGTACGGCTCGTCGCGCGGCGCGCCGATCGTGACGAACGTCAGGCCCTCCGGCCCGGCGCTCACCTGCCTGACCGCCTCCGGGTCGAGCCGCACGACACGGCGGGCAACGAGCGGCACGTCCTCGCCGTCGACCGTCAGCGTGCCGCCGCCCGCGAGGACGATCATCACCTCCTCCTGCTTCGACGCCGTCTCGTCGTGCTCGGGCCCCTCGGTGCCCGGCGCCAGCTCGAACCAGTTGAAGCCGAAAGCGGTCGCCCCCACGGCGCGGCGGAGGAAGCGGACGCGGCCACCGGGCCCGGCACCGTCCACGGTGTCGACGTCGACGACGCTGTACTTCGCTGCCACGTGCGGAGCTTACGAGACCGGGAAGGCGCACATAGACTCCACCCGTGGACGTCCTCCGCTGGGACGACGAGCCGATCGAGCAGCTGAGTACCGGCATCGGCCGCCGGATGCTGAACGGCGAGGCGATGACCCTCGCCCAGATCACCCTCGGCGCCGGTGCCGTCGTCCCCGAGCACGCGCACCCGAACGAGCAGATCGCGACCGTCGTGTCCGGCAGGCTCCGCTTCGTCGTCGGGGGCGAGGAGCGGGAGGTCGGGCCGGGGGAAAGCGTCCTCATCCCCGGCGGCATCCTGCACCGCGTGGACGTGCTCGAGGACGCGGTCGTGCTCGACGCCTTCGCACCCCGCCGCGAGGACTGGATCCGCGGCGACGACGCCTACCTGCGGGGCCGATGACGCAACGAGGGACGTGGCCTGGCAGCCACGCCCCTCGGGGGACCGGTCGGGTCGCCGGCGCTGCGGCCCGCGCGACGACCCTGTCTCCGACCGGCCTGGGTTCAGGATCGGTCACGCGCACCCCCCCGCGCATCCCTCGGTTGGTGGTTCACGCATGTGGTTCACCCGATAGCGTCAGCGGTGGATGAGCGACGACCTCGACCCGCTCGAGCAGCACCTCGTCGACGCCCTGAACGCTCTCGCCGGCCCGTCACCGGCGGCCGAGGCGCGCGCGGAGGTCCAGCCGGCCTGGCGGGCACAGACCGCGAGCCGGGGGATCGACCACGTCGCGCGTTGGCTGCAGGCGCACAAGCTCGGCTTCTACACCATCGGCTCAGCAGGGCACGAGTCGAACGCCCTCGTGGCGCTGGCGCTCCGTCCGAGCGACCCCGCGCTCCTCCACTACCGATCCGGCGCTTTCTACCTCGCCCGGGCGGGCCAGGTGGGGCACGACGGCATCGGGGATGTCCTCCTCGGCATGGCGGCCGCGGCCGACGAGCCGATCGCCGGCGGCCGGCACAAGGTGTTCGGCCACCACGACCTCGCGGTCATCCCCCAGACGTCGACCATCGCGTCCCACCTCCCGCGCGCCGTGGGCATCGCCTTTGCGATCGAGCGGGCACGCGAGCTCGGCGTCCCCTGCAAGTGGCCTCTCGACGCCGTCGTCGTCTGCTCGTTCGGAGACGCGTCCTTGAACCACGCGACGGCGCTGTCTGCCCTGAACGCCACGGCGCACTTCGCCTATCGCGGGCAGCCGCTGCCGCTCCTCTTCGTGTGCGAGGACAACGGCCTCGGGATCAGCGTTCCGACTCCCGAAGGATGGGTGGAGCAGTCGCTCCACGGTCGCCCCGAGCTCGCCGTCGAGCGGGCCGAGGGCGACGACCCGGCAGCTCTCCTCGCCACCGCGCAGGAGCTCGTCTCGTGGGTTCGCGAGCATCGGCACCCGGCGGTCCTCCACCTGCGAACCGTGCGCTACCTGAGCCACGCGGGCGCCGACCTGGAGACCGCCTACCGGTCCGGGCCCGAGATCCGCGCGGACTTCGAGCGGGATCCGCTCCTCGCAACCGGTCGCTGGCTCGCCGCGGCCGGCACGCGAACGGGCGCGCAGCTGGCGGAGGACTACCTCGAGACCCGGGCCGCGATCCGCGAGCGGGCGCTCGAGGCGGCGCGGCGGCCGCAGATCGCCACCGCCGAGGACGTGATGCGGCCGCTCGCGCCGCGCGACCCCGCCGCGGTCGCCCTCCTCGCGCGCGTGGACGCCCCGCCGGCTGAGGAGCGGGTCACCCTTGCCCAGGCGATCGACGCTGCGCTCGGCGACGCCCTCGAGCGGCATCCCGAGACGCTCGTCTTCGGCGAGGACGTCGGCGCGAAGGGCGGTGTGTACGGGGTCACGCGCGGCCTCCAGGCCCGCTTCGGCGGCGAGCGCGTGTTCGACACGCTCCTCGACGAGACGTCGATCCTCGGGGTCGCCCTCGGGACGGCGATCTCCGGCTTCGTCCCGATCCCGGAGATCCAGTACCTCGCCTACCTCCACAACGCGGAGGACCAGCTCCGCGGCGAGGCGGCGACCCTCCAGTTCTTCTCGCAGGGCGCGTACCGCAATGGGATGGTCGTGCGGATCCAGGGCTACGGCTACCAGAAGGGGTTCGGCGGCCATTTCCACAACGACAACGGCGTGGGTGTGCTGCGGGACGTCCCGGGCCTCGTGATCGCCTCGCCGGCCCGGCCGAACGACGCCGCAGCGATGCTGCGAACGTGTGTCGCGGCGGCGAAGGCGGACGGCAGCGTCTGCGTGTTCCTCGAGCCGATCGCGCTCTACCACACCCGCGACCTCCACGAGGAGGGCGACGAGCTCTGGCTGACCACGCCCCGGCCCGAGCACGTGCCGGTCGGCGCTGCGTACACGCATCGCGGCGGAGACGACCTCACCCTCGTGACCTGGGCGAACGGCCTCTACCTGTCGCTTCGCGTGGCGCGCCGCCTGCGCGAGCGGGGGATCGGAGTCAGCGTCGTCGACCTTCGCTGGCTCGCCCCGCTGCCGATGGACGAGGTGCTGCGCGAGGCCCAGGCGACGGGCCGGACGCTCGTCGTGGACGAGACCCGCCGTACGGGCGGTGTGGGCGAGGGGATCGTCGCGGAACTCCTCGACGCCGGCTACACGGGCAGGCTCGCCCGCGTGTCGAGCAAGGACTCGTTCGTACCGCTCGGCGACGCCGCACGTCTCGTCCTGCTGTCGGAGGACGAGATCGAGGCGGCCGCGCTGCGCCTCGTGGCCTGACGTCGAGCAGGCGCTATCGCGGCCGCGGCAGGTGGCTATCGCGCTCGCGCTGGTCGCGGCCGTCCTCCCGCGCAGCCCACAGCAGGAGCCCGATCCAGACGACCACGCCCAAGAGGCTCAGCACGGCAGAGACGACGAGAACCTCGCGCACGACCTGAGTATTCCACCCGGGGGGCGGGTCAAACGCGCATAAGGGGTGAGCTCGCGCGTGGCGACGAGGAGTCGCCGGGGGAGGCCGGGGAGAGGAGCGGCGGGGGCGCTCCTCTCCCCGAGTGCGTCACCCGTGCCGCTCGGCCCCGCTCGGCTCCAGCTCGTCGTGGAGGTGCTGCCCGACCTTCCGGTCAGGGCGGGCGACGACGAAGTACACCGCACCGACGACCGCGATCACGAAGATCACGAGCAGCGTGATCCAGTCGAGGTTGAAGTAACCGCGCGGGCTGCTCAGCCCCGTGGGCGCGACCACGTTGATCAGCATCAGGCCGAGGTAGCCCGCGGCGACGATGTACACGGGCCAGCTCCACTTGCCGAGCTGGAACGAACCCTCCGGTATCCAGCCGCGCGCGCGGGCGATGATCGCCGCGATGACCGTGAGGAAGAACGACAGGTAGATCCCGCTGACCCCGAACGACACGAGCGCGACGAGCCCGTTGATGTTCGCCGGGTACGTGATGAACCACAGGTGCTTGTCCTCGCTCGGCGAGTAGAAGACGAGCAGCGCGAACAGCATCGTGATCACCGCGCCCATGAGCAGGGCGTTCACCGGTGTCTTGAAGCGATGGTGCACCTTGGAGATCCAGCCGGAGGCCGGCAGCGCGCCGTCACGTGAGTAGGAGAACGCGAGCCGGCTGCCCGCTCCCTGGATCGACGTGCCGCACGAGAAGAACGCGAAGATGATGATCAGCAGGAGGAAGTCCTGCACCCAGCTCGCGAGCTCCGAGAGGATGAACGGGACACCGCCTCCCTCGACCGTCGCCTTGATCGGGTCGTTCTCCGGCATCGCCAGGAGCAGTGAGGCGATCAGGATGAACGACGCGACCCCGCCCCAGATCAAGGCGTGGCGCATCGCCCGGGGGACCTGGCGGCCAGCGTCCTTCGTCTCCTCCGAGATGTCGCCCGCCGACTCGAACCCGTAGAAGATGTACACGGGAGCGAGCACGGCGATCAGCGCCGCGCCGGTGAGCCAGTTCCCGCCGAAGTCGAGCCCCAGCGGGTTGCTCGCTGCCTCCTGGACGTTCTGGGTCGTGAACAGGAAGCCGAGGCCGTGGTTGAAGCCGTGCACAAGGAGGATGAGCGCGATGCCGACCGTCCCGATGATCTCCACGTACACGCCGAATTGCGCCACCCGCCCCATCACCTGCGCACCCGTGATGTTGAGCGTCGTCTGGATCGCGAGGAGGATCAGGACCATGATCAGGATCGTCCAGTGATCGGCCGGGTCGAGGTTCCATCCGAACCAGTTGTGCGTGAGCGCCGTCACGTAGCTGACGACCCCGGTGTCGACGGCCGCGACGGTGATCAGCAGTGCGAACCCGTAGAACCAGCCCACGAACCAGCCGTATTTCGGTCCGACGGAGAATTTCGAGTACTGGTAGAGCGCTCCCGCAACGGGATAGTGGCTCGCGAGCTCTCCGAAGACCAGGGCGACGAAGAGCATTCCGATCACGGGGAGCCACGTCAGCCAGACGTATGCGGGGCCGCCCGCGGCCACACCGAGCACGAAGAGCGAGTAAATGCCCACCATCGGTGACAGGTAGGTGAACGCCACCGCGAAATTCGCAAAGAAGCCCAGGACACGATTGAGCTGCGGCTCGTAGCCGAGGCTCTCGAGCCTGGCGTCCTCGCTCTGAGCCGTGGTCTGGAGTGGGGCGGCTGTGTCCGGCATGGGGGTGATCCTCCTTCCTCGGGCCGCTGAACCGCGCCACTCTACGCCTCCGCGCGCACCCTACGAGAGGGCTCTCGTAAGCGGTTCTCGGGCGACCTGCAGCCTCGTGACCGGCCGCGGCCGAGGGCGCGATGGACGGCCGATACCGTGGCCACCGATGACGGTCGCGGAGTATCACCGGGAGCTGACCGAGCGGCTCCGGGCGATCCTGGGGGATCGCCTCGTCGGGGTGTATGCCTCCGGATCGTTCGGGCTCGACGACTTCGACGGCCACCGGAGCGACCTCGACGTCTTCGCCGTTTGCCGTGGAGCCGTCACGAAGGACGAGAAGCATGAGATCGTCGCCCGGCTCCGCGAGGAGGCGCTTCCCTGTCCGGCCCGCGGCCTCGAGTTCGTCCTCTATCCGGAGGCCTCCGCACGTGTGGCGAGCGACGAGGCCGGCTTTGTGCTCAACCTGAACACGGGACCGCAGATCGGCTTTCGGGTCGACGAGGAGCCCGGCGCGGTCGAGCGGCACTGGTTCCCGATCGACCGCGCGATCGTCCGCACGAGCGGCGTGGCGCTCGCAGGCCCCGAGCCGCGGCAGCTGTTCTCACCGATCCCGCGCGCGCTGTTGCTGCCGGTCGTGTGCGAGGCGCTCGACTGGCACCGCGTACCGGGCAACTGTGGCGACGACGACGCGGTGCTGAACGCGTGCCGCTCGCTCCGGTGGCTGCGCGAGGACGTCTGGTCGTCGAAGTCCGACGCCGGGGCGTGGGCGCTCGAGCACGCACACGACCGAGAGCTCGTGGCCGCCGCGCTCGCCTGTCGCGATCGAAAGGCCTCGCTCGGCGGGGAGCGTGTCGAGCGGTTCGTGGACGACGTGCTCGCCGAAGCAAGACGTTCCACGGAGAGCCTCTTCGAACGATGAGTCCCGTGGTCCGTGCAAGCGGCCCCTGCAGACGCGGGGGCCGCTTGCGACGAACAACTGGGTCAGCTGTCGAGAAAGCCGTTGATGAAGTCGAGCGCGTACCCGACGTCGACGCGGTTCGAGTACGTCACGCCGTTGCAGCGTCCGTTCGTGACGAACGAGTTGATCGACAGGATCGTGTCGGTGCCGGCCAGCAGGTTCGGCCCGCCCGAATCGCCGAAGCAGGTGCCGCCCTTGTCCTGCGAGTGGTTGGCGGAGAGCTTCAGATACTCGTCGCGGATGGCCCCGTTGCCGCCGGGCACGATGTCGGCGCTCGCAAAGTTGCGGAAGCCGCTCGTCCGCTCGGGCGTGGGCTTGCCGCCGCCGACCAGGAAGTCCTCGACGCCGTAGCCGACGCTGTCGACCTGAGAGCCGTTCGGCAGCCCGTCGGCCTGCCCGAGCGTGGGCAGCTGCGCGTAGCGCGGAAGCGAGACAGGCTGGTCGAGGACGATCACGGCAACGTCGTGGCTGTCGAAGCCGACCAGGCCGTTGGCACAGGTTTCCGTGCCCTGGCAGAAGTCGGGATGCGCGAACCAGGTTCCGGTCAGGAATCCGCCCGGAAACGGCACCGAGCGACGGTCGGTGTTGAACGTCACCCACACGTTGTCCTGCGGGAACGTGAAGCAATGCGCAGCCGTCACCAACACCGTCGGCGAGATCGCCGCGGCCGTACAGGCGAACTGCGTGTTCCGGACGAACGCGACGTACGGGTGATTCTCCCCGTCCCGCGTGCCCCCGGTGATCGCCCCGCCCGGAAGGACCCACACGAGCGCGAGCACCACCACTACCGCCATCGCCAAAAGGCGTCTCATACGCTTCCCCTTTGTCTCTGCGACGCACGCCCAACGCGAGCGCCCATCCATTATCCACCCGCACGACGCCGGCCTCCTGATCAAGCCAGCAGCGGGGCGCCGGATCATTGGTGCATGGCCGCGCAAACGCTTCTCCGCGTCCCGAGGCGCCGCTCAGGTCTCTCCCTCCCCCGCCGCGGCCCCCGGCGGCGCACAGAGGCGCTCGTGGCGCCGCACAGCCGCGTTCGCGCGCGCCCCGCTCCTGGCTGTGATTCGGGAGCACCAGGCCAGGCTGTCGGGGTCGCGGGCTGGTCGCAGACTCCCGCTTCGGCTCAGCCCAGGAATGTGTCGGCTACAGCCAACGCCTCGTCGCAGGATGGCCAGACCGTTCGCGGCGTCGCTGTCGCTGACGTTGAGCGGTGGCGCGACATGGATGCGGTTGCCCAGAATCAGCGGTAGCAACCCTCGGCCGAGGCACGCCTTGGCAAAGGCGGACATCGGCGCGTTCGCTTCGCCGGTCGCGCCCACCGGCACGAGCGGCTCCTTCGTCTCCCGGTCGCGAACCAGCTCGACAGTCCACAGTCCGCCGATCCCACGAACGTCCCCCACGGAGGGGTGGTTCTCTGCAAGCTTCGCGAGCCCGGGCCCGAGGATGTCCGTGCCGAGGCGCGCGGCTGCCGCGACCGTGCCCTCGTCGTGCATGGCTCCGATCGCGCCGACAGCGGCGGCGCACGCGAGCGGGTGCCCGCTGTAGGTCAGGCCCACCGGATAGGGGCGCTGGGTGAATGTCTCGTAGACCGGATCGCCGACCAGCACGCCGCCGAGTGGCACGTACCCGGAGTTGACGCCTTTCGCGAAAACCATGAGGTCGGGGGCCACGCCGTCGTGGTCGATGGCGAACCAGGCACCGGTGCGGCCGAAGCCGACGAGTACCTCGTCGGCGATGAAGACGATGCCGTGACGGGTGCAGAGCTCCCGGACCCCGCGCAGATAGCCGGTCGGCGGCACGATGACCCCCGAGCTGCCCGTCACCGGTTCCAGGACCAGCGCGGAGATCGTCGACGGGCCTTCGAGAAGGATCACCTGCTCGAGATGTGCGAGCGCCCGCTCGCACTCTTCCTCGGGTGTGGTCGACCCGAACGCCGAGCGGTACAGGAACGGGCCGAAGAAGTGGACGGCGCCCGCCGCGCCGGTGTCCGAGGCCCAGCGGCGCGGGTCGCCGGTGAGGTGGATCGAGGTCGTCGTCGAGCCGTGGTACGAGCGGTATGCCGCGAGCACCTTCGGTCGCCCGTTGTGCAGGCGGGCCATCCGCACCGCATGCTCGATGGCCTCCGTCCCGCCTGTGGTGAAGAGCACGTGCCCGAGTCCGTCCGGGGCGACCTCGACGATCAGTCGCGCCGCTTCCCCGCGGACGTCGGATGCGTGGCCGGGTGCGAGCGTGCAGAGCTGGTCGGCCTGCTGCTTGATAGCGGCGACGATGCGCGGGTGCTGATGCCCGAGGTTGGTGAAGACCAATTGCGAGCTGAAGTCCAGGTAGCGGCGGCCGTCGGCATCGATGACATAGCTACCGGAGCCGCGAACGAAGGTCAGCACGTCGCGCGGCCCTTGCACCGTCCACGGATGAAAGACCAGCTCGTCGAGATCCATGGCGTCTTCCGTCAGAGCCGTCGGCCCCATGACTGGATGACCGTGAACGTGGTGCCCCATCTGCCCGGCTCGGCCAACTCGCGCTCGGCCTCCCGGCGTAGTGAGGCTAGCTCGTCCTCGCTGAGCCTCTCAAGCAGCCTCGATTCGAGCGCGACGCTGAACTGAAGCGGCAGTCGCAGGTAGGGGTGGCCTGGTTTGAGCGCGATGACGTGCGCGTCGATCTCGGGCTCCTCGATGCCGATGTCGCTGAGCAGCTCCGGAAGCACGCGGCCCGCCTCGCCCCCCAGGGTGGCAAAGATCTCTGAGAGCAATCGGATCAATCGCTCGGCCGCCGGAGCAGGGGGATTGAAGTGCCACGAGCCCAGGTCCCACTCCTCCAGGACAAGTGAGCCACCCGGCCTGACTAACCCCCGATGCGATGCCACCTGCTCGCCGCCGCGTCCAAGCGGAGCGATCACGTAACGGGCGTGGACGAGATCGAAAGACTCGGGCTCCAGCTTGCTGTCGAAAAGATCGTCGACGGCGAGCTCCACGTTGGCGATCCCTGCTGCCTCCAGAAACGAACGCGCGGCATCGAGCAGGCGCTCGTCTATGTCGGTGCCTACCACCTGGCCGGAGGGGCCGACCCACTCGCTGAGGATCCGAAGCCAGCCCAGGGCTCCGCAGCCGGCGTCCAGGGCGCGTAAACCGGATCCGTCGCCGACCTTCGCGAGCAGTTGCTGCCCGCTGGGCTCCCACACGTGCGACTGCAGCTGCAGGCGCTCCAACTCGGAGGCCTGGTCGGCCAACAAGTACTCCTCATGCGTCATCCGCGAGCAGTATCTCCCGTCTGGCTTCGGGGTCAAATGCGCCCAGCTGCGCGGCTTGGGCCAGCTCCACGACCTCCTAGGGGTTTGATGCGAAACTCCGACCGCCTGTGGCGCTGTCACGCACCAGAAGGTCGCAGTCGCGAAGCTCGGGCTGACCCCTGAGCACCGCCTGGCCTTCAACGCGAGCTGCCTCGCCGAGGCTGTCGTCGCCGCTCCAGCTCGTCGCGAGAAGCCGCACGGTGCCTCTTGGCGCGAGCTGCCCGCCGCAGAGATGGCCGTCCACCTGCTCGAGACGCCCACGATCGCCGACCCGGTCTGGACGGACGAGCCGCGTTCGCCCCGGGAGACCTGAACCGCCTTCATTCACCGGGTCCTGCTCCGCGAGACAGAGCCGGTCGACGCTCCCGAGGGCGAGACCGCCACGACGGGGTTGGAGATGTAGTTCAGGCGCCGGGCGCTCACGCCGGGCCAGTGTTCGCGAATGACGCCCGAGCGCGTTTGGGCGTCAGCCGATTTGCTCGGCCAGCCCGATGAGAATGCCCTCGGGGCCTCGGACGTAGCAGAGCCGATACACGTCTTTGTACTGGACCACTTCGTCGACGAGCTGCGCGCCGTGCTGGCGGAGCCGGGCCAGCGTATCGTCGAGGTCGTCCACCGCGAACATGACGCGGAGGTAGCCGAGGGCGTTGACCGGTGCGTTCCGGTGATCGGCGACCGGAGGCGGCGTGAGAAAGCGCGAGAGTTCGATCCTGCCGTGGCCGTCCGGCATACGCATCATGGCGATCTCGACGCGCTGGTCGCGCAGTCCAGTGACGCGCCCTGACCAGTCTCCTTCGATCATGGCTCGCCCCTCGAGTTCGAGGCCCAGCTCGGCGAAAAAGGAGATAGCGGCATCAAGCGACTCCACCACGATGCCGACGTTGTCCATCCGTTGAAGCGCCACGCGGCCATTATCGCGGTCGCATAGATCGCCCCCGGCCCGCAGGGTAAGTGGGTCAGACGTCCGTACCTGTGGCTGCGCCAGCGTTCAGGAATGTCTCCCGACCTGAATCGAGCTGCACGGCTGCTTGGGGGCGCCTAGGTGCGCGGCGCGTACTCGACGCTCCCGAACGGCCAGTCGGACGCGAGCCACTCACTCACGACGCGCCAGAGCGGCGTGTCTAGCTGCGCGTGGCTCGCCCGTACCCAGGAGAGCGCACGTGCGTCGTTTTCGCTGTCGGGCAGCGGGTAGATGTAGACGCACCCGATCACGTCGCGGCTCGCCGGTTCGAGCACCGTGTACGTGAACCCCGTCCGGTTGCGGAAGTCGTCGGCATGACGCTGCAGGTCTGCCCGGTTCTCGTCCGGCGTCATCTCCCGCGGCCAGCGGCTGTCCTCCCATCCGGGCGTCGCATGGATGTGCTCCCCCGACGAGGTCCACGCGTCGTAGTCCTGGTCGTTGTGCTCGGGGTCGAGCGGCTCGAGCACGAACTGCGGCGTCTCGAGCCGGCGAGGAACGTCGAAGTCGCGCGGGACGAACTCCTCCACGCGAACGATCGTAGAACCTTGGCTCAACCGGCGCCAGGCAGGCGAATCGTCACCTGGGCGACTGTTCCGTCATGACGCCGACGGCTCCTGAGCACGGCGGTAGCGAGGTAGACGACGCGGTGCCACGCCCTAGGACTGAAAGGCGAGCGTGCTGTTGCTTGAACGGTGACAGTGGAGACGGTCGATACCCGCGTTCGGGGACAACGCGGTCGGCGGCTGCGCGGAAGCACGAGCCGCCCCGCGGCGCTCGAGTGACGGCGGGTGCGAGGATACGGCTGTGAACGCTGCTGCTCAGCCCAGTCTGATGGTCGTAGACGGGAACGAGCGGGAGCTGGCACGGACAGTCGCGGAACTTCATCGGCGCTATGGCGCCGACTACCGGATCGTGTCCGAGCGATCGGCCACGGTCGCGCTCGCACGCCTCGAAACGACGCGGGCCGCGAACGAGGCGGTCGCTGTCGTGCTGGCGGATCAGTGGCTTCCCGACCTGACTGGGGAGGAATTTCTTGCGCGGGTGCGCGCCTTGCACCCACACGCGAAGCGCGCGCTGCTCGTCCCGTGGGGAGCCTGGGCCGACCCTCCTACCGCCGCGGCGATCCACCGATCTATCGCACTCGGTCACACTGACTACTACGTCCTCAAGCCGTGGCGATCGCCTGACGAGCTCTTTCACCGCACGATCGCGGAGTTCCTCCACGAGTGGTCCCGGATTGCGGTGCCGGGCCCGAGCCCGATCGCGCTTGTGGCGGAGCGCTGGTCGCCTCGTGCACACGAGCTTCAGAGTCTGCTCATCAGGAACGGTGTTCCGCATGTCGCTCACGAGAGCAACTCCGACGAAGGACGCCGGTTGCTCGAGCAGGTGGGCCTCACGGAGGCCGAGCTGCCGGTGGTCGTCTCGAGCGACGGGCTGGTGCTTGTCGATCCGTCGAATGCCGAGCTCGCGGCGTCCTACGGAATGAGCACAGAGCTCGACGCAGATGCCGACTTCGACCTCGCCGTCGTCGGCGCGGGCCCCGCCGGCCTGGCGGCTGCGGTCTATGCGTCGTCCGAAGGCCTGAGGACGCTCGTCGTCGAACGGGAGTCGATTGGCGGGCAGGCCGGCTCGAGCTCTCTTATCCGGAATTTTCTCGGTTTCCCACGCGGCGTCGGTGGCGCGGAGCTCGCTCAGCGCGCCTTCCAGCAAGCCTGGGTATTCGGCACGCGCTTTCTCCTGATGCGGGAGGTGGTGGATCTCAGGCAGGACGGGGACCGGTTCGTCCTCTCGCTCTCGAGCGGGCGCCAAGCGAGGGCCCGGACCGTGATACTCGCCACAGGCGCGGCGTATCGCCGGCTGGGTATCCAATCCCTCGACACTTTCACCGGCACGGGAGTCTTCTACGGCGCTTCGGTCACTGAGGGAAAGGCGTTGACGGGTGAGGACGTGTACGTCGTCGGCGGCGGCAACTCGGCCGGGCAGGCGGCAATGCATCTCTCCCGGCATGCACACCACGTGACCCTGCTCGTCCGCGGCTCCTCGCTGGAGAGCAGCATGTCCAGCTATCTGATCGAGACGCTTGTCGCCGCGCCGAACATCGATGTCCGTGTCCACACCGATGTGACTGGCGGTGAGGGTCGAGGGCGGCTCGAGCGCATCGCCCTGCGTGATATTCCTTCGGGCGCCGAGTCGTCTGTACCGGCCGCAGCGCTCTTCGTACTCATCGGAGCACACCCCCACACCGACTGGCTTCCCACCGATATCGAATGCGACGAGCGCGGCTACGTCCTGACCGGTAGCGACCTCGCCGAATCGGCGGTCTCTCCGCTCGAGACGAGCCTCCCGGGCGTGTTCGCAGTGGGCGATGTGCGTCACGATTCGATCAAGCGAGTCGCATCAGCAGTCGGCGAGGGCTCGGTCGCCGTCCAGCACGTCCATCGGTATCTCGCTCGCAGCGAGCGCGACACGGCGCGGCGGTAACCCACACGCGACGACTTGAGGCTCGCCTTCGAAGTCGTCGGGCGCTTGCCCTCCCTATCTCATGTCGTTCGGCAGAGACCCCGTCGGCAACTCACGCCCCGCTACTCGAGCGCAGGAGCGTTCGAGCGTGAGCCGTGATCGACGCCCAGAGCTTGATCCCGTGTACGTGCAGATGGCCGCAACGTCCTGGGCGAGTCAGCATGCTGCGAGCCGGCCGTGGGGGAGGATGCACGTTACCGCGGGCGGCGCCGGCCAACCGAATCCGCCGAGAGGCGGTTGACCGCACCAACCACTCGTGCTGCCCGAACCATTCTCGGGCGCGGAGCCTTCTAGGTTCCGGCGGTGACTACCGCCGAGCTCTATCTTTCGCCGCCCCCGCTCGCCCTGAGTCAGACGCGGGGCCGCCGCCGCACCGCCTTCGCCGTCGCCACGTGGATACTGGCCGCGGCGCTGCCGCTTGTCGGCCTCGTCTCGCTTCTGCTGCGCGACCAACTCGATCTGGATTGGCATAACCACGCCGTCCATTTCACCCTCTTCCTGACGGTCGGCGCCGGAGTCTTCGCGCTCGCCTATGCAGCCGGCGAGGCGGCAAACCGTCGGGGCGACGCGCGCGTCCTGCTGATCTCGCTCGCCTTCCTGGCCACGGGCGGCTTCCTCGGCCTGCACGCGGTCGGGACGGCGGGGATCCTCTTCGCGCATGAATATGCGGGGTTCAAGGTCGCGAATCCGATCGGCCTCGTCCTCGCCGCCGTGTTCGCCCTCGCGTCCGGCTTTGTCGATCTCCGCCTCTCGTTCGCGCCGCTCGTGGTGCGACACCGCGCTGCGCTGCGCCGTGCCGTGTTGTCGGCCTTGGCGGTGTGGTTCGTATGGACGGTCGTCGAGCTGCCGCCGCTGGACAACCCGGGCAGCGAGGGCGGCTCACACAGCGTGCTTGCCGTGCTGGCCGGCCTCGGCGCCGTCGCCTACGCCGTCGCCGCCGCTCGCTACTGGTACGTCTATCGCGGGCGGATCGCCCTACTGCCGGCCAGCGTGATCGCCTGCTTCGTCCTGCTCGCCGAGGCGATGATCGGCGTGGCGCTGACCGGCGAGCGCGCCTGGCACGCGAGTTGGTGGGAGTGGCACGCTCTGATCGTCACCGCGTACGCCGTGGTCAGCTATGCCGCGCGCCGTCAGTGGCACGAGGAGCGCTTCCGAGGGCTGTACCTGCCGACCACGCGCGAGCGCGTCCTATCGGTGAGCGTCCTCTTCAGCGACCTCGCTGGCTTTACCGCCTTCGCCGAGCGCGCGAACCCCACGGATGTCGCGAATGTGCTCAACACGTACTACGCCAAAGCAGCGCCGCTGATCACGCGCGGGTTCGGCGGCGAGGTGGAAAAGTTCATAGGCGACGGGATGATGGCCACCTTCAACACCCGCGGCGACGAACCCGACCACGCGGTGCGCGCCGCCGGCGCAGCACTGGCGCTCCAGCGCGAGCTGACCGCCGTTGCCGAGGCCAACCCTGGTTGGCCTCGGCTTCGCGTTGCCGTTAACAGCGGCGAAGCAGTGGTGCGCGAGATGGGCGGCGACGGGTTCGTCGCTTACGTGGTCGTCGGCGACACCGTGAACACGGCCTCACGGCTC
This sequence comes from uncultured Actinomycetes bacterium, assembly GCA_963793655.1. Taxonomy (GTDB): domain Bacteria; phylum Actinomycetota; class Thermoleophilia; order Gaiellales; family Gaiellaceae; genus Gaiella. The sequence goes on along the minus strand of CAWCAV010000004.1, from coordinate 494,516 downwards.
GAAAGCGAGGCGCCAGAAGGCGGGGTGCTGATCGGCGCTGAGACCCGGCGCGCGCTACCCGATGGCAGCGTCGTCGAGGCGGTGCCGCCACTGCGGGTCAAGGGCAAGCAGGACATGGTTGAGGCGTATCTCCTGAGCGCGCTGCCAGACCCGGGATGAGCGCAGAGATCGGCAGCGTCCCGCACGAATGTTTCACCTGGAGATATCTCGCTGTGCACGCCGCGGCCGACGTCGATGAGGCGCGGAGCGAGCAGAGGGTGAGGGGCGGAAACGTACGTTTCCGCCCCTCACCGTTTGAGCTCTAGAAGAAGCTGCGGATCCAGGTCAGGACCTCGGGGATGTCGATCCGCTGTGAGTAGCCCACCCCGCTGCAGTTGTAGTTCGTCACATAGGAGTTGACGGCAAGGACTGTGTCGGTGTCTCCGAGAAGATCGGGCCCTCCGGAGTCACCGAAGCAGGTGCCGCCGGAGCCGCCGCCGGGATTGAGCGAGAAGCGGATGAACTCCTCGCTGTGCGTGAAGTTGCCTGAAACGATCTCGCCTGGCGCGAACATGCGCTGCTTGGGACCGGTCCAGCGGTAGTACGGCGGTGGCTTCGGCAGTTGGGTGCCGGGAATGTTGGCCTGGAACTGAACGCCATAGCCGACGAAGTCGGCTGGCGTCTTGTTGGTGAGGGTGTCGACCAGGCCAGCCACGGGAAGCTCGGCATATTCGCCGACAAGGGTCGTCGGGACGGGGGAGTCGAGGTCGACGACTCCGACGTCGCGGTTGGCGAAGTTCGGTAAGCCGTTGCCGCAACCGGTGCAGAAGTCGGGGTTGGGATATGGCGTGCCACCGACGTCGCCCTGGCATGGATAGCCGTCAAATTGCGGCGAGTCGTTACACGACACGACGCCGTCAGGGTCGGCGGCGAGCGCGGCAAGGTAGTCGGGATCGGTGAGGATGGGGCCTTCGCTGAACCAGATTTCGACGTGCGCGGCAGGCGGCTCGGTGCAATGACCCGCCGTGAGATACACCGTCGGTGTGAGCAGCGAACCGCTGCACCGCCACTGTGGAACGCCCTCCTCGTCCTGCGCGACCATCAGGCCCACGTACGGGTGGTTGGTGCCGTCGGGGACGCCGTTCGTGATCGCCATCCCGGCAGTTGCGCCGAACAGCATGATGGCCAACGTCGCCGTGAATGCGGCGACCCGCATCGGGAAGCTCATCGAATACTCCTCTCGTCTGATGCCGAGGAAGCCAGTAACCGCCGACACCTGAACGCAAACGTGGACATCCAAGAGCCCGTGCCTTACACCCACGATGGGGTCATGCCACCGGCGCGTGCAGAAACTCGAGCTGGCCGCGTCTGCGTCTTTCGATATCGCCCGAGTCGCCGAAACACGCGGCGGCGTCCACCGCGCGGTCGAGGTGAACAACGTCGAACGTGCGCCGCCCGGTGAGTGAACACGCGTAGAGGCGGTCGAAATCCTCCGGTGCGCGGCAGCCGGTCGAGCCTGGCGACCGGACACGGGCTGGTACGACGCCTCTCCTCATGCTCCGTCCAGCTCATGCTCCGTCGAGCTATGGCAAGAGGTTTCGCGATCCCGCGAACTCGACAAGACGTCTGCACGAATCAACGGCGACCGAAGGGAAGGCCGAATGTCCACAACGACGAACGACACCATGGCCGAAGGGCGCGTCGAGCAGACCAAGTCGGAGCTGGTCGATGCCGCCTCCACCGTGCAGGACAAGGCGCTCGAGCTCAAGCAGCAGGGACGCAGCAAGCTCGGTGAGACGCTCGACCAGCGCACCACGGAGGCGGGCGGACATGCGCGTCAGGCTGCGCGGGCGTTGCGCCAGAGCGGATCGCAGATGCGAACGCAGGCCGACGGCAAGGGCGAACAGGTGGCGCAGGCAGCGGAGTGGGCTGCCGACCGGGTCGAGCGGCTCGGGGGATACTTGGAGCAGGCGAGCGGCGAGCGCGTGCTGCGTGACGCCGAGGAATTCGCCCGCCGGCGGCCCTGGATGGTGGCCGGAGCCGGGCTCATCGCGGGACTGGCGGCGTCTCGATTCCTGAAGGCCTCCTCCGAGCGCCGGTACGGGTCGACGTCCGGTGTCGCCTCCACGGCGAGCCGGGCCGGCGGGAACGCATATCAGCCTCCGACCTACGGCGCCTCGTGAAGGCGGCTGAGATGTCCACCACCGTGAACGGCAACGGGGTCATGCGCAATCGGCCGCTCGGCGAAATTGCGACCGCCCTTACGCGCGATCTCTCCCTGTTGGCCCGTCAGGAACTCGAGCTCGCGAAGGCCGAGATGGCCGAGAAGGGCCGTGTTGCTGCCCCGGGTCTCGGGATGGTGGGCGGAGCAGGCGTCGCCGCGCTGATGGCCGCGGGCGCCCTGACGGCCTGTGCGGTGCTCGCGTTGTCGACCTTCCTGCCGGCCTGGCTGTCCGCCCTCCTGGTGGCGGCAGCCCTCGCCGCGGGCGCATACGTGCTCTTCAGGCTTGGCAAGGAGCAGGTCGAGAAGGCCGGCGTCCCGATCCCCGAGCAAACCATCGACACGATCAAGGAGGACGTGGAATGGGCCAAAGCCCGAGCGACATCCGCGCGGAAATAGAAGAGACCCGCGCCCGCGTCGGCAACGAGGTCGACGCGCTCAGCTACAAGACCGACGTACCCGCCAGGGTCGGCGACTTCGTCGACGAGAAGAAGCACGCGATGAAGGCCAAGGTCAGCGGCGTCAAGCACGCGATCACGGGAACAACCTCGGACGCCCTGCCCAGCGGCCAGCAGATCGGCAGGCTCAAGGACACTGCCGAGCGGAATCCGCTCGGACTGGCCATCGGCGGCGCCGCACTCGGATTCGTAGCCGGGCTCCTGCTCCCCTCGACCCGGGTCGAGGATCAGCAGATGGGCGAGATGTCCGACAAGATGATCGACGCCGCCAAGGAGACGGCGAGCGAGGCGCTCGAGAGCGGCAAACAGGTCGTCCAAGATGCCGCTGACAGCGCAACCGAGCAGGGGCAGGAGCTCGCGTCGAGCCTGCAGGAACGCACCCAGGACTCGCTCAGTGGGGCGCGCAACACGGCATAGCCGAACGACGGAGAGCAGGCCGGGGCGACCAAGCGCCCCGGCCGGGCTCCGGCCGCGGCAACATCGCGGGACGCCTAATCGAACGCGGCAAGACAGTGAGGAACTGGCGAGCCGAGTCCGATGCGGATGATGTTCTGGATCTACGTCGCGTTGATCGTGGCGGGCTTGCTGGCCGCGTTGTGGATCGGTCTCACGGCTTGAAAAGGAGGGCCGGGATGCGACGCTGGCTGTTCGAAGACTCGTTGTCGATTGCGTTCTTGGTGCTGTTCCTTGGCGCCGTCGTCGGCCAGTCCCTCGCTGGGCAGCACGTCTTCAACGAAGATCAGCGAGCGCACGGTGGTGCCCCCGTGACCTGGCACGAGTACCTCACCTCGTCGCAGTTCGCCCGCGCGGTAATGGAGAACTGGCAATCCGAGTTTCTGCAGTTCTTTCTCTTCATTCTGATCACCGTGTGGCTGGTGCAGCGGGGATCGAACGAGTCGAAGGAGCCGGATGAGATCGGCACCGAATCGGATCAGAAGCAACGAGTCAAGGGCTACGCACCGCCGAACGCACCCGGCTGGGCAAGGGCCCGCGATTGGCGGCGGCGCGTCTACGAGAACAGCTTGCTCCTGACGATGTTCGCGATCTTCGTGCTCTCCTGGCTTGCCCAGTCGCTCGCCGGCTGGCGCGCCTACAACGACGAGCAACTCGAGCACCACTCGGCCGTGATCGGCTGGGGCAGCTACCTGACCCGATCGGAGTTCTGGGAAAGCACACTCCAGAACTGGCAGTCCGAGTTCCTCGCCGTCGGCAGCATGGCCGTCTTCACGATCTATCTCCGCCAACGCGGCTCACCCGAATCAAAACCTGTAGGCGCACCACACGACGAAACCGGCAGCTCCGGCTAGCTTCCGGTCGATCCGCAGGAACATCGTGCGCGCGAGGCGCTCCCGGCGCTGGTGGGCCACGTGCCCGAGCGGTTCGGCCAGCGCAACAGCCTCTCGCAGCGCGACCGCTGCTGCCATGTTCACGAAAGCGTTGTTGTCCACGTTCTCCTGGCGCTCGGCTTTGCCGTTCACGCCGTGGATCTCGCAGCCTCGCTCCGTCTCGATCCCCCGACTTGCGATCCATGTGGCGACGTCTGGCAGCACGTCCCAGGCCCGTTGTCGGCCCACTCCCAGTCGTGGGTGGCATGCAGGACCTGACTAAAGGCGAGGGCCACGTCTCCCGGGGAAACTGCGACGTGACCCCGGCAGCAACGCGAACGCGACTGCCGGCCAACGTTCTCGGGCGAAGCGGATCCTACGGTTCCGCTGGACGGTCTCGGGCGTTTGCTCGTGGCCGACCAGACGCCCCGGGAGCAACCGAGGCTCCCGGGGCGTTCCACGATTAGTCGCTAGGCGCGAAGAGTACGGCCGCCGTGGCCGCGATCCACAACGAGGCGATAGATCACGAGGAGAGCGATCGCCCCGACAATCGCCGTAAGCCACGTGGAGATGTCGAAGAACTCGTCGAGCGGATGAGCGTCGAACAAGGCGGCGGCGATGAAGCCGCCGAGCAGCGCACCGACGATCCCGATGATCGCAGTGATGATGATCCCGCCGGGGTCGTCACCCGGCATGATCGCCTTCGCGGTCACTCCGGCGATCAGACCCAGAACGATGAAAGCGATGATTCCCATGCCGTTCCTTTCGTCGAGATTGCGCCCCGAGTGTTCCCTCGGCAGGATGAGGTGAAACTCCCTGCTCTCGCGCGCTTTCGACGCCGTGTGATGCATCTCGACGCTCGAAGCCTGCTGTCAGACGCCTTGCCTCGTCATATCGATCAAGTTGCTGAATCGACGAGGACAGGGTCAGTGCGATCAGTTCCCAGATAGCGACGCCATCAGGGCGGCAAGCAGTCCGGTTGAGTCGGCCGACTCGTGCCGACGGGCAGGGACGAAGGTGCCACAATCGGGTCGGCCAACGGGGACGGCTGTGCGCGACATCACCTCACCCAGCCTTCGCCCTCGGGGGCAGCTCTTCATCCCACAACGGGAAGAATCGCCAGCGAGTCTCGGATGTTCACAGCCTCTTGCGAGAGCAGCGCGCGGCGCATCGTCAGAGACTCGCACGAGCCTGCTCTTACGAGTCGTGGTACTCGGACGGCGTGCGCGTCGTCGACGTGAGCAACCCGCGCGCTCCGCGCGAGGTCGCGTACTTCGTGCCGCCCGCGACCGAGAATCCGGTCAAGTCGTCCCAGCGAAGCGTGCTCACGAACACGGCGCAGGTGTGGGGCGTCGTCGTCGACAAGACGACCGGTCTCGTCTACGCGAGCGACATGAACTCCGGCCTCTGGATCCTGCGCCGGACGGATAGGAGGCCGGAACCCGACCGCGATTCGGCATCCTCTACGGACTTCCCGCCCGGCTCGGCGTCGCCCGCTCGCCGTCCGTGCTGTCTGTGACGCTCCTGGCGTCCGATGCGTGACAGCCCCTCGACCGGGGGCTTGACGCGGAGGGCGTGGGAACCGATGCTGCTATATCGCCGGTCGGCACGCAAACGTAGGGGGGAAGATGAAGAAGCTCGTCGCGCTCGCCGTGGTCGTCACGACCTTCGCGAGCTTTGTCGGTGCAGCGACCGCGAACCACTCGTGGGGCAACTATCACTGGGCGCGCACGTCGAACCCGTTCACGCTCAAGGTCGGTGACAACGTGACCAGCGCCTGGGACTCGTACCTGGCGACGACGTCGAGTGACTGGTCGCAGTCGACGGTGCTCGACACGACGGTCGTTGCGGGAGGATCGTCGAACAAGCGATGCCGTGCGACGTCGGGCCGGGTCGAGGTCTGCAACGGCACCTACGGGAACAACGGGTGGCTCGGGGTCGCGCAGATCTGGGCGTCGGGTGACCACATCACGCAGGGCACCGTGAAGCTGAACGACACGTACTTCAACACCGCGAAGTACAACACGCCCGCGTGGCGCAACCTCGTCATGTGCCAGGAGGTCGGCCACACGTTCGGTCTCGACCATCAGGACGAGAACTTCACAAACCCGAACCTCGGCACGTGCATGGACTACACCAACGATCCGTCCACGAACCAGCACCCGAACGCGCACGACTACGACGAGTTGGTGACGATCTACAGCCACCTCGACAGCACGACCACCGTGGGAGCGAGCGCCGGGTTCCTCCCAGACGCGGTCCCGTCTTTCGCCCCTGCGAGCCAGGTCAACCGGTCGACCTATCGGACCGACCTGGGCGACGGCCGAACGCTCGTCACGCACGTCTTCTGGATCGACTGAGCCTCGCCTGTCCGGGCGCTACGGAGGGGAGGTGCTCCTCCCCTCCGTCAGCCCTGAACGGTCGACGACACCACGAAGGCGTCGCCGTCCACCGCCCCGAGCAGGCTGACCTTCTCACCCGTTCCCTGCGTCACCTCTCCCTCCAGCGCGAGCGAGGGCTTCCCGCACGGCTCGTCGGCGCCCGGGGTGTAGCTCGAGCAGATGCGCGGGCCATCGCTGTTCCGTACCACCCAGCCCGTGACCGCAAGCGGAGGCTCCGCGTCGGTCGCGATCGCCTCGGCCACTGACAGGCCGCCGCCCGGCAGCACGGCGCCGGACGGGGCCGACGTGGTCGGAGAGCCCGTGGACGACGGATCCTCGCCACCGCACCCGGCGAGCGTGAACGACACGACGACGACTCCGACGGAAGCAAGCACCCTCCGGCGTCGAGCACGTCGCCAATCTCTCACGCCACACACACGCTGATCGCAGTGATCGGGCTGCCCGATGGCTCCGCAGACCGGGCGATCCCGGCGCGCGTGCCTACCACTTCACGGGCCGCAGTTCGGGGCCGACGTAGTGGCTGGGCGGCTCTGGCCCGGTGACGTCGTGGGTGAAGTGGCCGCCGTACCAGACGACCACGTCCTGGCCGGCGAGCGACTCGCCGTTTCGGTACTTGTCGATCTGGATCTCGGTGCCGATGATCGGCGCGTCGTCGATCTCGGTTCCGCGGTAGCGCAGGAACCAGAGGTCTCCTCGCGCGTAGGCGTCGCCGGCGGCGGTGCCGTCGTGGGCGCCGGGCCTGATCTCGTATCCCCGCCCCGAGGCCTCCTTTTCGACCTTCCAACGACGTTTGTGCGCCGATGAGCGGTAGCGCATGATCTCCCACGTCTTCTGGTGCCAGTTCGACCCGGCGACGATCGGGGGGTCGTTGAACTCCATCACCCGGTTGTTGCCGGGCGTCTCGATGTCGAAGTCGAGGCGCCAGTAGACGTGGTGGTGGTGGGTCACGCACACGCAGGAGCTCGAGGTGGCGTCGAAACCGAAGCGCGGCCGGATCGTCCCGTCCGCGTGCAGCCGCCACTCGCTGACGTACCGGTACCACCCTGCCTGCATCTCACAGACGAGGACCACCTCGAGCCCGTCGACGTAGATGGCCGTTCCGAGGAAGGTGCCAGTGTCCGAGCCCGTCTCGAGAACCGTCTTCGCGGGATTGGACGCGAGCAGGAAGCCCGGCGCGACATTCGATCCAGACGCCTGCAGCATCCCCTCCTGGTACTGCCAGTCGCGATAGGGGCCGCAAGCGTTGCCGTCGTAGAGAACGTTCAGGATCGGCACGTGGGCCCGGTAGAGCACGCGGCGATTGCGGTAGTCGAGATAGCGGAGCTCGACCCCGGAGCCCCAGGTGCCCGATGAGGCCGAGGGGCGGACCGCGAGGAAGCGCCAGATCCTGGTCGCCCCGAGGAAGACGTTCACCCAGACCTGGCCGGCCAGACCCTTGCCGGTCGTGGGCTGGCCGGCGGAGACCGGGGTGCCACAGATGCCTCCATCGGCGCGCGCAGTCGGCGGAGCTCCGTCGGTATACCGATGGAGCGTTCCGTGGATCAGGTTCACGCCCACGATCTCGTGCCGCAGCCGCCGTCCCCCTTCTCGCGGGAGGAGGCCCACGGCCAGCGTGCGCTCCACCGTCCCGTCCGGCTGCTCGTCCTCGACGATCCCGGGCATCGCCGCGTAGGTCTCGAGTCGTCCTTCCCGGAGCGCCGGGCCGAACTCCTCGCTGTCGGCCACCAGGGCCATGGCAGCATCGATCTCCTCCGCGCTCGGCAGAGGCTGGAGACTGCTTCGCTCGACGTCGAGCCGATCGAGCCGATCGAGCCGCCCCGAGACGAGGACGCTCTCGTTCGCCCGGTAGTCGAAGAACGTCGCCGCGAAGCGATCCGGGGTCTTCGGCTTCGCGAGCTTTCGCGCGGGCTCGGTGAGCTCGAACGCGATCAGGCGATGCCGGCCGCGTGGCAGGTGACCCTTCAGATCGGGGTGGCGGACGAGCTCCCGCCGGACGCGATCGAGCGTCCGCTCATCGGGGCCAAACGGCTCCGTACGGACGGTGATTTCCTCAGGCATTGCCGAGCCTCCCTGCGAAATGGACAGCGACGTCGGCGACATGGACGAGCGCCATTACCGGGGCCGACGGGCCCACGGTGTCCGCCTTTCAGCGAGCCGCAGCAACGATCTTCGAGCAGCCCCACCAGGCGCCCTCCACGTTGCTTTCGTCACGAATGACACCACCCCGCCACGATGATGTCAATCCATCGGCTGGATCAATCGTCTCGGCCGACGGACGTGACGTCCGGACGGCCGAGGTGCCGTCCGTGAGCCCGTAGACGTTGCCGTCCGGCGCGCGGACCCGCGCGGCTTCACGTGAGTCGGTTGTACGTGGAGGTTCTCATGCGGCGTCAGTTGGTCGTTTCTGGGTTGCTGGTCGTTGGTGGACTTCTCGCCGCGACCCTGCTCGCGTCATCAACCGTCGGCTTCTGGGTCGGCGCGCTCGTGGCGTTCATTGGAGTCTTGGTCATGGTTGCTGGTAGGCGTGCGGAGACGCCCGACGACCGTTATTTCGTCCGCGGACCGCGAGAGCGGATGGAGGAGTACCTTGGAAGGCCGCCGCGCCGGGGTGGGTGACATTCCCGAACGCCGGCCATGCGGGGCCCACTCGTCCCCGATATCGCACGCGTCTCCGTGTGACATTCGTCGCCCTTGGCACAGGAGGTCAAGACTCCCATGCAGGCCAAGCGTAACCAGTCGGCGAGGCGGCCTCCCACCGGGATTGAGGCCCGCCACTCGCGCCAATGCGAACTGTCCCGGGACGGCGACCGCTGCACATGCGATCCGTCGTACCGGGTGTGGGTCTACGTCCGACGCTACAACGGGCTCGCCCACGAGCGCAGCACCGGCCAGGTCGACAAGGGCACGCTCGTAAAGCAGACGTTCTCCGGAAAGGGCGCGCTGTCGGCCGCGAAGCAGTGGCGCGCCGACAGGGTCTCCGCGAAGGGTCGCGGTAAGAACATCGTGCCTTCGCGGCGGACGCTGCGCGAGGCGGCTGAGGAGTGGCTGGCCGGTGCGGAGGCGGAGCCGCCCACGGTGCTGAACCGGTCAGGCCATCCGTACGAGCCGTCTGTCTTGCGCGGCTACAAGTACGACCTGCACGAGCACGTGCTGCCCGACCTTGGCGGACTCCGTCTCTCGGAGGTGCGGCGCGCCGACCTGCAGGCTCTCGTTGACCGTCTCGTCGGCAAGGGTTTGTCCGGCTCGAACGTCCGCAACATCGTGATTCCCGTGCGGGTCGTGTTCCGCCATGCGCTGGAGCGAGACGAGATCAACGCCAACCCGACGAGCGGGCCGCGGTTGCCGAACAACATTGGGCGCCGCGAACGGGCAGCGTCACCGGGCGAGGCGGCCGAACTGCTTGCCGCGCTCCCCGACAACCTGCGGCCGATCTACGCAACCGCGTTCTACGCGGGCCTCAGGCGCGGCGAGTTGCGCGGGCTGCGCTGGGACGACGTGAACCTCGCCAAAGGCGTCATCCAGGTGCGTCGCTCGTGGGACGACTACGCCGGCGAGATCAACCCCAAGTCCGCGAAGGGCACCCGCACCGTGCCGCTCACCGCGCTGCTAGGCGAGCACCTCGTCGCACTCAAGGCGACCACCGGCCGTGATGGAAGCGACTTCGTGTTCGGTGCGACCGCCGACCGCCCGTTTACCCCGTCCCACATTCGCAGGCAGGCCGCGAAGGCGTGGGAGGCCGCCAACGAGCAGCGGGCCGAGCAGGACAAGCCGCCGCTCGTGCCGATCGAGCTGCACTCCTGCCGCCACACGTTCGTGTCGCTGATGCACGACGCCGGGCTCAGCCTCGAACGGATCGGCGACTAGGTCGGCCACGGCTCCACCTACATGACCCACCGGTATCGGCACCTGCTGGAAGGGCACGAGCAAGGGGCGGCCCGGATGCGCGACGAGTACCTCGCCCGAGCAGACACCGCCGCACGGATCGAGCAGATCACCGGCGAGGAATGATCGTCGCGGAGGTGGCGTTCCAATAATCCCCGGGGCCGGTCGGGGCTTCGCCAGAGCCGAACGGCGCTCGTGCCCATGACCTCGAGCGGACGACGCGTTTGCGCCAACGCCTTCCCTGCCGACCGCTCAACCGACGCTCGCCCCACGGATCGGTTACCTAGCGCCTGTTAAACCTTGCCCCAGGTGGGGGAGAAAACCCCTCGTTCAAGGGGCAGCGATCCTTCCAAAGGGGCATAACCTGAGAGGAACAGTGCGTGCCTAGGGGGTTCGTCCCCGCTGCGGGGACGACCGAGGGGGATCAAAGATGCGAATCATTCGTGGTGGACGGTTGCGGCGCCTAGCGCTCGTGATGAGCCTTGGCGTCCTTGCGGCCCTTGCGATCGCCGGCGCGACATCCGCGCGCGTGGACTACGGCTCGTCCGACTCGCCGTCGCTCGTGTGGTTGGAGGGCAAACCGGACAAGGTGACGATCTGTCACGCCGCCGGGCTGGAAGGCACAACGCATTACGAGACACTCACAATCGGATATGAGGCCGTCTACGGGCCGGCCGGACACTTCTACGAGAACGGCACACCACAGGCCGGGCACGAGCAGGACTACCTAGGTGCCTGCAATGAGGAACCACCGCCCGTCGACGTGTGTCCCAACGTAGCGGGTAACCAGGCAACCGTGCCCGAGGGCTACCACCTAGGCGAGGACGAGAACGGGCGCCCGGCCTGCATCCAGGACGAGACTGAGGACATCCAGGTTACGGCTGGCGTCACGTTCACGGAAGCAACCTGCACATCGCCGCCGTCGTTCAGTCTCGTCAAGACGAACCCCGGCCTTCGGTTCTACAACGTGGAAGGCCCGGACTTCGTAGACGGGAAGCCGGTCGCCGGCGGGACATACACGTTCACCGCGCTTCCGGACGAGGGGTACGTGGTGGTCGGCCAGTCGGTGTTCGTGCATACGTTCGCGGCAGCGCCAACCGACTGTGGCCCGCCTCCGACGGACGTGTGTCCGAACATCGAGGGCAATCAGGCCACGGTTCCGGCTGGGATGGTGAAGGACGGCCAGGGCAACTGCGTTACGCCGCCTCCGCCAGCGACGCCGACGACGCCTCCGACGGACGAGTTCATGGACGTGCAGGTGGTCAAGGATGCGACGCCGCAGGTGCAGCTCGTCAACGGGCAGGCGGACATCGCCTACACGATGCGGGTGCGCAATAACGGCCCGAACCAGGCACACAACGTGAAGCTCGTGACGGATGCGGCACCCAGCGGGGTCACGTTCATCGCGGTGACGCTGGTCGGCGGCAATTGCACCGTGACGGCCGCGCTGCTGAACTGCACGCTCGGCACGATCGGCCCCGGGGTCGAACGGACGATCGAACTCTCGGCACGGGCGAGCCAGACCGGCACGTACGTCAACTCGGCGACCGGCACGGGTGACGGCAAGGACACCAACGGGGCGAACAACACGGACGACGCGTCGACGCTCGTCACCGCACCGGCGACGCCGCCGACGACGACCCCGACGCCCCCGGTCACACCAAAGCCGAAGCCGAAGCCGATCCTGAACATCTGCCGGGTGCTCAAGGTGACGCCCGGAATGGTGAAGGCGAGCGGCAAGGCGCAGGTCGTGCTCGCAAGGGTGACGCGCTCGCGCACCCCGGTGCAGGGCGTCGCGGTGCGGTTCACCGGCACGGGCTTCGCGAAGGTCGTCACGACGAACAAGCAGGGCATTGCCCGCCTGACGCTCACGCCGAGCAAGGCGGGGATCATGCTCGTGAAGATCGCGAGCGCGAAGGCGTGCAACAGCGCCCGGATCGGCGTGGTCGGCGTGTTCGAGCCGCCGGTGACCGGCTAGGAGATTCCCCGAGCCGGCACTCGGTCGGTGCCCCCGGGCTTGCCCGGGGGCACCGATGCCTCGGGGAAAAGGTTGGCGGGGCCGCAAGGCCCCGCCGGCCCGTACAGTCGTGGTTTCTCGTCTCCTGCCAGCGGACGCAACAGAAAAGCGCTCCATGCAGGGATTGGCGCCGGCGGATGGGCAGCCTAGAGTGTGGTCCGTCTCGACTACGGGGCACCAATTGGTCCGAACCGAGGGGGTTCGACGTGAAGCGGATGTTGCTGGTGGGCGTGTTGATTGGGACGATGCTGGTTCCGGCGGCGCTGGCGGCCGATCCTGTGCCGGCTGATTTCAAGAACGCGGCGAAGTACTGTCAGGCGCTCCGCACGGCCAAGGGCGTCGAGGCGTTCAGGACGCAGTGGGGCACCGCGTCGCACCCGAACAAGATGAACGCGTTCGGGAAGTGCGTGTCGGCGACCAACAAGGCCAAGGCGAAGGCCGCCAAGGCAGACGACGACGAGAAGGCCGAGGACGCCGGCGGGTCGAAGGCAACGGCTGCCTGCAAGAAGCAGCAATCCGAGAACGCGACGAAGTTCGCGAAGGATTACAAGAACTTCGGCCAATGCGTGAAGGCCGGTAACGCCAAGAACGGCGACGACGAAGACGACGACTAAGCGCGCGAGCCCAGACCGAGGGGGGCGCGTTCAGACCTCAACGCCCCTAACCCCCTCAGGGGCGGTGGGGAACGCAACTGGGGGAAGGGCAACCTTCCCCCAGTTCGGTCGCAGTCGAAGCCGTCGTAGCAGAGGTTCGCGGGTTTCCACGGCGGGTGCCCGCGGTACGCCGCCGGGGGCGTCCGGCTGACCGCCGCGGACGCCTAGGCGGTGGCGGCCTCTCCGTCGAACTACGAGATCAAGGGAACCATCTCCGTCGAGCTGCTGAACGAGCCGTAGACAGGGGCTGCCGCCACACACTGATGGCGGTTCAGCTAGCCGCCCGCCCCATCGCGCACGAAACGAGTTCTGACCCAAGGCGCACACGCCGGCACCGCAGCCACCTAGGCGACTCGCGCAGCAGCCGCCAGTCAGCTTACGCACCGAGGGTCTCCCCCCTAAGGGCCGCCTCGATCGCGGCGACCTCGATCTTCTTCATGGGCATCATCGCGTCGAAGGCGCGTTTGGCCGCTGCCTTGTCAGGGCTGGTGGTGGCGTCGAGCAGGACGCGCGGCGTGATCTGCCAGGAGAAGCCCCACCTGTCCTTGCACCAGCCGCAGGCGCTCTCCTCGCCGCCGTTGTCGACGATCGCGTTCCAGTAACGGTCGGTCTCGGCCTGATCCGCCGTCACCACCATGAAGCTGACCGCTTCGTTCGGCTTGAAGTTGGGGCCGCCGTTGAGGCCGACGAACTTCTGGCCGAGCACGCTGAACTCGACGGTCAGCTCGTTGCCTTCCTCGCCGCCGGGGAAGTCCGATGGCGCCTTGTGGGCGGCGCCGACCTGACTGTCGGGAAAGACGGAGGCGTAGAACTCAGCCGCCTTGCGGGCTTCGCCATGGTCGAACCACATGCAGGTGATCATCGTGCCCTCAGCCATTCGTTCCTCTCCTTGTTCCGTGTTGATGATGATGTGAAAGCCGCCCGGCGCTGGTTTCATGCCTGGTCAGGAGATATCTGGCGAGGGCATCCGGCCTGTGGCCCCGAACCTGTGGTTACCGCTCGGCGGATGGGGAAAACGGGCGCACATTGCAAGGTGTTCCAGGCTCGAAGCAGACGAGCGGTTGCCGAGCCCTGGAGTTGGTCGTCGGTCCGAGCGGGACGCTCATGCCGTTCTACCCCCGTGTGGGGAGCGTGAGTTCGGGCATCGCACCTCGCTCACCCGCTCGCCTCACCCTGCTTGAGCGCCCGCGCGCCGAGCCGGATACGCAGCTCGCCAACGGTCTCCTCGACCTCGACCCACTTGTTGAGGAGGAGCACGCGCAACGCCTCCCGGACACGGACATGGCCGCACTTGCCGTCTCGATGGGCGACCCCGCGATCTTGCTGCGCATCCGCAGGTCGGCGCCGATGGCCGGTCGGCTCTTCTCTTGCGGGCAGACGAGGCGTAACCTGTTCCCGTGCCTCGCTCTGCGGTCAGCGGTGAGGGCTCCGACGTTGCTTCGGTGCTGTGCACCGAGTGTGGCGGTGACGCTGACGAGAGATGGGCGATCATCGAACGCTGGACCTGGTGGTCGGACGGCTGCGGCGGTCTGCTGCCCTTCTGCCCGGAATGTGCAGAGCGTGAGTTCGGGCATCGGGTTCGCCTCGGCGGTGAGGGCGTCGCCGCTTGATGCCTCAGCCGTGACCCGTTAGCGACCGCCACTGGGGAAGCTGCCGGCCACGCGCTTGCTGGGGTCAAACGGCCGCGCGGCTGCCGGGCAGCAGGGGGACTGGCACCGGCATGCCCGCGCGGCTGGCGGTCCGCTGTCCCTTGTCCGGGCAAGGGGCAAGAGCAGCGGCGGATCGCCAATGGTCGGCGTTGCACGCGCTGCTAATCCGAAAGCCGCCCACCCAGCGGCTCGAAGGTCCAACACATGTTTGGGCCATGCTGGCGGCAATGGTGCGGCCTGGGAGCGCCGCAGACGTTGCCGCGTTTGATCGGTGGCTTCCGTTCTTGGCGGCCGGGCCGGCCGGGCTCAGTTAGGGGATGAGCCCGGTTCGGCCCATGCCACGGAACCGCCAAACGGACGACGAACAATCGTTGCCGATCCAGCCCCATCGCCCCGTGGGGAGAGAAATGGTGAGGGCGCGGTCATGCGTGGCCGTCACCCCCAAAAAAGACGATCGGGTTGTGTGATCCAGTAAGAGGACGCTCGCGCAGGTGGAGGAGCCGTCACCTGCCGCGCGGGCACAGCCGCGCGGCACTCGTCGCGGCACGCGGTGGAGGGCGGCGTCGTCGAAGGCGGGACTGTTAGCGTCCCAACGAGATGATGGTGTCCGTTGGCGACGTTCGACTCTACGTCGACGTCGACGGCGCGAAACTCGTGCCAGACGGCGAGTCCATGCGCGAGCGGCCGACCATCGTGATGCTTCATGGCAACGGCGCCGACCACTCTCCCTTCAAGGAAGTTCTCGCAGGCTTCACCGATTTCGCTCAGGTCGTCTACTACGACCATCGCGGACACGGTCGTAGCGACGATGGCGTACCCGACCGCTGGAATCTGGATCAGTGGGCGGATGACCTGGTCGCGCTGTGCGAGGGCTTGGGCATTGACCGACCCGTCCTTTTCGGCGTTTCGTTTGGCGGCAACATCACGCTGAACTGCGCGATTCGGTATCCGAACCATCCCGTCAAGATCGTCGTCGTAAGCTGCGGCGCGCGCATCAACCCGGAAGCGTCCATTCGCATGTACGCACAGCTGGGAGGACCGGACGTTGCTGCTGTCGCTGCAGGGTGGTACGCGGCACCCGCTGACAGGGTCGATGAATTCCTACGGGTCTGTGGCCTGTACTTCAACCCGCTGCCCCGCGAGCAGCACGTTGCCACTCGCATTGTGTCGCGCCCCGCCGTCACCGAACACTTCCTTCGGCACGAGTACTTGCAACACGACTACAGGGACCGCGTCGCGGATATTCGCTGCCCGACGCTGCTACTCGGAGGCGAACTCGACCCCATCGTTCCCATTGACGAGATCGAGGACACCGCTCGTCGCATGCGACCCGGGCTGGCGAAGGTCGTGCGCTTCCCAGAGGCGGGGCACGGAACGGCTGGCATAAACGACGCAATACTCGAACTCGTTCGGGACTTCGTCCTTGAAGACGCGTGAGGGACGATTACCCGACACGGCGCTGAAAGGCCTGCGTGGATCGGCCGAACGACAAGACTCGCGCGAACGCCGCGCAAGTCGCCGACTATCGATGCTCGCGCTCAAGCGACATTCCCTAACACTCGCGCAGGCCAGCGTCGCCTAGTTGCCGACGGTCGGGTCGGGCATGTACGCCCGGACCTCCTGCGCACAGCGGCAGGCGACGGCGATCTTGGCAGCCCACTCCAGCGCCTCCTCGCGTGAGGGCACGTCGACGATCGACATCCCGCCGATGGCCTCCGGGTACGGGCCGTCGGTGACCGTTCCGTCGGTGGCCACGATTCTCGCCTTCTGGTTTTCCAGTCCGCCGCCGAAGACCCACACCGCGGCGTCCATGGCCTCATGAACCACCGCGTGCGAAGCGTGGGCCACGGCGGGCATGTCCCCGGCCGGGATGTGGTTCATCGCGTGGGCGTCGAACGAGATCAGGTACCGCGGCATCCCATGCCTCCCTTGTCCCGGTGGCCTTTTCCGGCCGCACGTCCATGTTGCTCTCGAGGTTAGGTTGACCGCTCGGCGACCCGTAACGCATCGGCTTCTGCGCAAGCTGCTTCAGGGAACATTCCCGCACGCTGGTCCAGGCGAAGCTCCCGTCAGGAGTTCGAGTAGTCGGCTACGTGATGGACGAGGTCGTCGGCGATGGCGGGGACGCGCGCGGGTTCATCCAAAACGCGTGAGCGCAGAAGGATCGGCGTGCGGTCTCTCGTAGCGTGTGCTTCGATATCGCACTTCCCTGACTCCCAGAATGTTAGCTGGCCGATCGCCGCGGCACCTGCCGTGATCAAGGCGGACCGCATTGGTAGCTCGGGTGGCCCGTCAGTGAATTGCACGCGGATGCCGCGCCGCCCGCCAGCATCGGAGTAAACCTCGAACCACGTACGAAGCTCATCAAGGAAAGGCGGCATTGTTCGGAGGGTAGTGGTCTCCGCCGTCAGCTCGTCAGGGACAAGAGACATTTCCGCGAGCACTGGAGCAAGCGAGCATGTCGCCTGCCGCGTTCAAGTGACATTTCCGCACACTCGCGCAGGCGAACGTCGTCATTCCTGCTTACCGAGGGGGCGGCAGTTCGAGATGGTCGAGGGCGCGTTGTGCCTGGGCTCGTATTGAGCGGGTTGGAGGCGAGCCGAAGTAGACACGCACGATCACCGAATATGCGGCTGCTGGTCCCGCGCCTGTTAGCCCGAACTCGCCGCCCGCGACGTACGTGCCATCGCAACACGGGAAGCGTCTCGCGCGGTCAATTCGCAAGTCAATCTGTTCCTCGGTGTTCTGCGCCGACTGGTAGACGACCGCGAATACGACGATGCCCTGCCGCGGGAGCTGAGCGAGAGTCGCCTGAGGAGGATCCGCGGTCCGCCGATCGCGATAGCGGACGCCTCTCGCCTATCCAGGCCGTCGACTCCTTCGGCGAGGCGGTGTTCGGCACAGTGCCGTAGGAGGAGTTGAACGTCCCACTCGCTCCGGTCTGCCAGCCCTGCAGCGGCTGGAAGCGGAGTGGCTGGGCCCAGGGAGCCAGCGCCAACGCTGCAACCAGCTCGACCATCCCGCTTCAGGCTACTGCACAACGTACCGACGGCCCGCGAGCGTCGGATCAAGGCCTTCACACCTGCATGTGTCGGGGGTAGCCGCTCTGGACGAGCGTGGCCAATCTCGCGAGAGACGACTTCCAGCCCGCCTCGTTGTCGGAAAGCGACAGGCCGGCAGGTAGGCCCTCGTGCAGCGCGAGCACGTCGGTACCACCCTTGGAATCGATGAGCGTAATCGTGAGCTTCATCTCACCGCCGAGCGCCGGATCAGCCGTCTCGAACTCATCCACCTCCACAACCCGCTCGTTGGGGACAAGCTCGATGAAGCGGCCTCGATACGTGTCGGTATGCGCCGAGGACTTGCCAGCCTGAGTGGACGTCTCGTATGTCAGCGAGATCCGGAACGTGCCGCCCTCGCGACCCTCGAAAGAATGCACCTGAGAAGTCATACCGTCGGGCACCGTCCACCTCGCGATTGCGTCCGGGTCGATGAGCGCGGCGTACACCTTGTTGCGCGGCGCCCGCACATGGCGGCTGACTCGTGTCGATCTCACCTCGTTAACCCGGGACGAGGAGCATCGGGCGCGACAACACGGTGGCCAGACTAACCGTACGCGGCTTGGGTGGGACTACAGGCAACCAGCAGCACCGCGGCCGAGTATCTCAGCCCGGCCGGTGCCGTGTTGGCGAGTCCTGGCCGCACAGGGCAAGTGGTCAGCTGGTCGGGCAGCAGACGACGCGCTGACCTACGTACCTAGATCGTCCAGACACGCCTCGACGGTTCCCGAGTGCATCTGCCGCCGGGCGCATCCACGATGAGTCGCCCGGTGCTGCCGTCGCGACGCTGTACGGCTGAGCACCTGAAAGTTCGGTAGAGCGTCCCGTCCACATTGCGCCGGTTCGGTAGTTCGCAACCGGTCGATCCGTACCTACGCGGATGGCGTTCGGGGCGTGCTGGGTCACAGTGGACTTGAAACTACGGCCCTGCCGGCCGCATGCCTAGGAGGTGATCGAGATGACAGTAACGCTCATCCTCGAGACCCCGGTCGAGCGTGTCGACAGCGCGAGCCCCTGATCGAGCTCGAGTCGGTCGTGGAGAAGGTCTACCGGACGGGGAAGCTCGAGTACCCGGCGCTGCGCGGCGTCGACCTGCGATCGACGCCGGCGAGATGGTCGCGGTCGTCGGCCCGTCGGGCAGCGGCAAGACGACGATCATGAACATGATCACCGGCATCGACCGACCGACGGCGGGCTCGGTCGACGGTCGACGGCCAGCAGATCGACGAGATGAGCGAAGAGCAGCTCGCGGTCTGGCGCGGCCGAAACGTCGGGATCGTGTTCCAGTTCTTCCAGCTCCTGCCGACGCTGACGGCGCTCGAGAACGCCATGCTGCCGCTCGACTTCGCGCGCGGGCTCGAAGCGCGAGCGACTCGAGCGGGCGCAGGCACAATCTCGAGCTCGTCGGGCTCGGCGACAAGCTCGACCATCTGCCGGCCGAGCTCTCGGGCGGCGAGCAGCAGCGGGTCGCGATCGCACGCGCGCTCGCGTCCGACCCGAAGCTGATCGTCGGCGACGAGCCGACCGGCAACCTCGACACGCAGACGGCGGCCGAGATGTTCGAGCTGCTGCAGCGCCTGAACGGCGAGGGCAAGACCGTCCTCTACGTCACCCACGACCTGGAGCTGGCGGCGCGCGCCGGCCGCGTGGTGACGATCCGCGACGGCCTCGTCGTCGGCGAGTGAGGAGGCGGGAGATGGGCTCCGCGCTCGCTCAAGAAGTCGCTCACCGACCTGACGCGCCGCAAGGCGCGAGCGGTGTTCGCCGTGCTCGACGCTCGCGATCGCGGTCGCGAGCATCGGCATCTTCGCGGTCTCGCCGCTGATGGACCGCGCGATGCAGGGCGAGGTGCGGGCGAACCGGCTCGCCGACCTCACGGTGCCAGACGAAGCCGCTCGTCGTGACAGCGGCGCAGCTCGCCGCGCTTCGGCCGGCTGCCGAACGTCGCGGGCGTGCAGGCGCTCGAGCGTCGTCCAGACCGCGGGTCTGGGTCGGCGAGCGGCGCGCAGAAGGCGTTCGTCGTCGGCGTCCCGAACTTCGCGCGCCAGCCGGTCGATCGTCGTCACGATCACGTCCGGGACTGCGCCGGGCGCGGGCGACGGTGCTCACCGACGCTCCAGAACGCGAGCGGCGGGCGCTTCGACGGGCGTTGCCGGTGACACGCATCCGCGTCGTCGGCGTCGGCGACCGCACGCACTCGCTGCGGGTCAGCGGCGTCGGCCGGAACCTCGAGTGGAGCCAGACTGGGCGTGAACGGCGACTTCGTCGTCCTCTACGCGACGCCCGAGACGGCGGCGCGCGCTCAGCGGCGAGCCGGGCTACAGCTTGCTCGCCTTCCGGCTCGCCGACACGTCGACGGCGGCCGCGAACCGCACGGCCGACGAGGTACGCGAGTACCTGCGCGCAGAGCACGTCGTTCACGCGCTTCGCCGACCTGCCCGAGCATCCGCGAGCCCGGGGACTACCCGGGCAAGGAGCTGTTCGACGCAGCTCGCCTCGCTGATGAACGTGTTCACGGTGCTGGCGCTGCTCGCGGCGCTCGTGCTGGTCGCGAACACGATGGGGACGCTGATCGGCGAGCAGCGCCGTGAGATCGGGATGATGAAGGCGATCGGCGGCACGCGCCGCCAGATCCGCGGCGTCTACCTGCGCACGGCGCTCGCTGCTCGGAGCGATCGGCGCCAGTGCTCGGGGTCGTGCCTCGGTGTCGTGATCGCGAACGCTGATCGTGCGCTTCTTCGGCTCGACCTTCTTCGCCATCTCGGCCGGCTGGGCGATCAGCGCGCCGGTCGTGGTCGCGAGCCTCGTGCTCGGGCTCGCTCGGGCCGCCGCTCGTGGCGCTGCCGGCGATCCGGCGCGGCGCGCGCGTCGCCGGTGCGCGAGGCGCTCGAGGAGGTGCCGGCGCTCCAGGCGGCGCCCGGATGCGCTCGACCGGGCGCTCCGGCGCAGTCACCTTCCTGCCGCGCACGGCGCAGATCGGCGTCCGCAGCGTCACCCGCCGCAAGCGCCGCAGCCTCGCGACCGTCGTGCAGATCGCGCTCGCGGTCGGGGACGCTCGCTCGGCGTGCTGGCGCTCGATGAACAGCGTCACCTCGACGACCGAGGCGCGCCTGGAACGAGCTCCACTACGACCTGCGACCTCGAACACGCGTCGTCGGGAAGCCGCTCGACGCGGACGCCGACCGGCTGATCCGCACGACGCCCGGCGTGGCGGTCGCGCAGCCGGTGCTCATGAACACGGTGAAGGCCGCCGGCAAGGACGCGTCGCTGTGGGGGCTCCCGCCACAGCCGATGTTCGCAGCAGAAGGTCGTCGCGCGGGCGCTGGTTCACCGCCGGCGAGGAGACCGGACCGGTGCGCCGTGACCGTCAGCGCGAAGAACATCGCGCAGGGCGATCGGGGCGGAGGTCGGCGACACGCGTCACGATCGACGACCGCGTCCGGCCCGACCAGGCTTCGCGTCGTCGGGATGACCGGCGACGCAGATGGAGAACGGCCTGCTCTTCGTGACGCCGCTCTCGACGCTGCGCGCCGATCCTCGACAGCCCGGACGACGTCAACGCCTACTGGGTGCGCGACGACCTCACCCGACCACGCGCTGATCGACCGGACGACGACGCAGCTCGAGGATCGCCTGGCCGCGGCCGGCTACTCGATCGGCACGAACATTCAGGTACGTCGACCAAGCGCGACAACGTCGACGCGAACCGCCAGATCAGCACGTCGATCGGGATGCTCGGCTTCCTGATCGTCGCGATCAGCATGGTCGGGCTCGTGAACGCGATCACGATGAACGTGCTCGAGCGCACCCGCGAGATCGGCGTCCTGCGCTGCATCGGCGCCCGCGGCCGCGACATCCGGCGGATCTTCGCGGCGGAAGGCCTGACGCGTCTCGCTCGCTCGGCTGGCTGCTCGGGATCCCGGTCGGCTACGCGCTCGCGCGGCTGCTGGTCTGGCTGCTGCTCAAGGTCGTCGGGATCGAGTTCACCGTTCACCTTCCCGCCGCTGAACGTGCTCATCGCGCTCGTCGGGACGGTCGTGCTCGCGCTGCTGATCATGCTGCTCCCGCTCCGCCGCGCCGTCCGCTTCAAGCCGGGCGAGGCGCTCCGCTACGCATGAACTCCGCGACTCCAGCTCCCGCGCGTCGGACTCGTGGACGCGCGGCTTCCGTTGGCCGCGATACGGGGCGTGCGGTTCGGCCTCGACGTGCTCCTGTTCACGTGCTCGGCGGCCATCGTCGCCGTGCACACAGCCACCGACTCGTTCTTTGCGACCCGGCGATCTTGCCGCGCATCCGCAGGTCGGCGCTTACGCCGCCGGGAACGACGAGCGCAAGATCGGCGCCCTATCCGGAAGAAACGTGGAGGCGTGCGTTGAGAGACTCGGTTCGCGGAAGAAGGAGGCTTCATGCATGCACGGTCGACGGCTCGACAGCCCGTGTCTCCGGGTTCGTCGCTCCGGGCTTTGAAGAGGTACGCGCCGAGTTCGAGCGCAACTTCGCGGAGCGCGGCGAGATCGGCGCCGCCGTCGCGGCGTACTGGCGCGGCGAGAAGGTCGTCGACCTGTGGGGCGGCCGCCGCACGCCCGAGGGCGACGCGCCGTGGAACGAAGACACGATGGTCGTCGTCATGTCCACCACCAAGGGCCTGGCGGCGATGACGCTGGCGCTGGCCAACGCGCGCGGCTGGCTCGACTACGACGCACCGGTCGCGCGCTACTGGCCCGAGTTCGCGCAGAACGGCAAGGCCGACGTCACCGTGCGCCAGCTGCTCGGCCACGAGGCCGGCCTGGTCTTGCTCGACGAGGAGCTGCCGATCGAGAAGCTGCGCGACCTCGACTGCCGTCGCGCGCGTGCTCGCGCGCCAGAAACCGGCGTGGCCGCCCGGCACGCGCCACGGCTACCACACGATGACGCTCGGGCTGTACATGCAGGAGCTGATTCGCCACGTCGACCCCGCGCACCGCACGCTCGGGCGCTTCTTCCACGAGGAGATCGCGGTGCCGCTCGGCCTCGAGTTCTACATCGGTCTGCCGCCTGCGATCCCCGACGAGCGCCTGGCCACGGTCAAGACGCTCTCCATCGCGCGTGCGCTCCTGGCGTTGCCGCAGGACGCCGCCGGCGATGCTGAAGAAGTACTTCCGTCCGCGGTCGATGCTCCGCAAGTCGTTCCTCTTCGCCGACCTGTCCTCGAACGATCGGCGCACGCTCGAAGTCGAGTTGCCCGCCGGCAACGGCGTCGGCACGGCACGCGCGATCGCGCGCGCCTATTCCGCTTTCGCCGAGGGCGGCGCCGAGCTCGGCATCACGCCGGAGACGTTCGCACGCATCACCGCACTGCCCCCGACCGAGCATCCCGAGGACGAGGTGCTCGGCATCCCGACCTACTTCTCGCTCGGCTTCCTGCGGCCCGGGCCCGACGGTGTGGTTCGGCTCGAGCCCGCGCGCCTTCGGCGCACCGGGCGCCGGCGGCTCGTTCGCTTTCGCCGATCCCGACGCGCGCCTCGGCTACGCCTACGTGATGAACAAGCTGGACTTCTACTACAACGACGATCCGCGCGAGAAGCCGCTGCGCGACGCGGTGTACCGCGCGATCCGCCGGGCCCAGCCAAGCCCGTCTCGATCGACTGGCGCTGGAACCCCTGAAAGAGAGCTTGTCCACGAGGACAGTCTCAGAGGAGGTGTCCGATGACACCGAGACCGGAAGGCGCGGCGAGGCGCGTCCGTGTCGCTGCGCTTCTCTTGATAATCGGTCTGGTGGCTGGCCCGGTCAGCACGCATCGTCTACTGGCTGCTGGGCGGCACCTGGGGGCTCTACACCGACGGCGTCCACGACGAAGTGGCGACGACGGGCATACGCGTTCTCGCCGCCGTGGTGGTCGTGCTGCTCGTCGCCGCGGTGTTGGTCGTCCTGGCGCGGGTCGGGTTGTGGCAGCAGGCGTTCGTGTCCGAGCGCGATGATTCGGCTCTTCGCGTGGGCGCTGGCGGCGGTCTTCCTGGTCGAGACGGTGGCGGCCTTCACCTGGAGCAGGGGGGAGTGGGGGTGGTGGCTGTACGGGCCGGTCTCGCTCGTGATCGCAGTGCTCGCGCTGGTCGTGGCGGGCTCGGGCGGCGCGTGGCCTCGTCTTCACCCTCCGCGCCGGATTCTGCCCTCGCGCTGAAGGAGGCGACGCTCATACGCTCGCTCGAGCGACGGTCTTAATGGCGGAGAGCCGCTACTCCCACCGCACCGTGGAGACAAGCCGGTCGAAGGTGCAACGGTTGGGCGTACCCTTGAGTCAGTTGTACGTGGAGGTTCTCATGCGACGTCGGATCATCGTTTCTGCGTTGCTGATCGTTGGTGGATTTTCCGCCGCAAGCCTGCTCGTTTCATCAACCGTCGGCTTCTGGATCGGCGCGCTTGTGGCGTTCATCGGAGTCTTGGTCCCGTTTGCTGGTAGCGGTTCCCAGACGGTCGACTATGTCGTCCGCGGACCGCAAGCATGGATGCAGGAGCACCCTCAAAAGCGGCCGCGCCCGTTCGGGTGACATTCCCGAACGCTGGCCGAGGCGACGATTCTCTCTCCAACTACAAACCCTCGATAACCTCCGACTGTGCCGTGCCGTCAAGCCGGGACGTTGGCTTCGGCCTGGATGCGTTCGATGACGGGCCGCCGCGTAAAGCCCCCTACAGCCCGCGCATCAGCATCGCCCGCTCGGCCAGCAGCGCGGCGACCCCGGCCACGTCGGCCAGCCACGGGTCCGCCTCCTCGAGATAGCGGCGGAGGTACTTCAGCGACGCGCGCTCGTACTTCGGGTCGCCCTTTTCGGCGTAGAGCTTGAGCAGCGCGCGAGCGGGGCAACGGCGTTGCGGCGTCGTTGGTGTGTATGGCCCCCAGCGTTGGTGTGTATGGCCCCCAGCCGCCGCGGGTGGTGGCTCCTAATGGCTTGCGTCGGCGGGGGCGTGGCATCCAGCTTCGGCTCATCGGACGCCGAGCAACTGGCCGACGTTCTGCGGATGACCGCGCCGCGGCCTACGACACCGGGACAGCTTGTGGCGGAACGGCACTCGCTTTCGTCTCGACAGCCCCGCTCGCGACAGGGATAACGTCAGCACCTGCAAGGACGACTGCCCAGCACCGCCAAGCCGCTTTGCTCCAAAGCTTGCCCATAGCGACGCTCCTCTCGGTACCGACTGAAGGCGAGCCTAACCCTGCTTCGTGCGACTTTCACATCACGCCTCTAGCCCGTCTGGTCAACGTCCGAACCGCCCTATTGGGGGAAACTCGCGGGAAAGTCGATGCCTTCGCCAGGCGATTTCCAGCGGATGAGAGCCGAAGAAGGGAGGGAGCTGTGACCGGGCGGAATCCCGCATAGGGAGAGGGATTCCCTGTGTTCATCCCAGCAGGGGCGGCAGGACTCGAACCTGCAACCCCCGGTTTTGGAGACCGGTGCGCTACCAATTGCGCCACGCCCCTGGGCTGCGAGCGGAGTGTACCGCCGGCCGCTTGTGACACTGTGTCACGAGGAATGCAACGCTACGCGCTCGCCGCGCTGTTCTCGGTCATCGCGCTGTCGCTGGCGCTGATTGCCGCCTGGTCGGCGCTCGAGGGGGGCCGGGCTTGGGTGATCGCCGTTGCCGCGGCCGCGATCGCGTACTGGATGGGTGACCAAGCGCGGAGAGTCTGGCCAAGATGACAGGGCAATGCTGGCCAAGCAGACGGGATGAGACAGCAGGTGCGCGGCGTATTCTGGTGAGGTGGCGGCGCTGACGCATGTTCGAAGCCGGGGCGAGCCCTCGGCATGAGCGCGCTCTCCGGGGGGGACACGCAGACCCTGTGGCAGGACTACCGCGCCACGCGCGACCAGGCGGTCCGCGATCGCTTGATCCTGACGTACGCACCGCTCGTCAAGTTCGTCGCAGGGCGCCTCAGCGCGAGCCTGCCGTCCCATGTCGACGAGCAGGATCTCGTGTCGTACGGCCTGCTCGGCCTGATCGGGGCGATCGAGCGGTACGACCCTGATCGCGAGATCAAGTTCGAGACCTACGCGATCTCGCGGATCAAAGGCGCGATCATCGACGAGCTCCGGTCCCTCGACTGGGTCCCGCGCTCGGTTCGTGCGCGCGCCCGTGAGATCGAACGGGCGATCGTCGAGCTCGAGCGCAGCCTCATGCGCGCTCCGACGGACGCCGAGATCGCCGGCAAGGTCGGCATCTCCGAGGAGGAGCTCGAGAAGAGCCTGTCCGACATCTCCCGCTCGTCGATGGCTGCTCTCGACGAGCTCTGGAGCCCGCAGGGCGGCGGCGACCAGGTCGCTCTCATCGACACCATCGAGGACCCGGCCGGGGCGGACCCGGAGTTCTCCCTCGAGCAGACGGAGCTCAACGAGGCACTCGCCGAGGCAATCGCCCGGCTGCCCGAGCGCGAGAAGCTCGTCGTCACGCTCTACTACTACGAGGAGCTCACTCTGCGTGAGATCGGCGAGGTACTCGGCGTCACCGAGTCCCGGGTCTCGCAGCTCCACACGAAGGCAGTGCTCCGCCTCAAGGCGCGCCTCTCCGGCGGCGTTCGCGCCACGGCGGATGCGTAAGAGGCTCGGCGTGCCTCGCCGTCGCTAGCGGGACACCTCGACGGCCAGCGCCCAGTGCGCCGAGCCGGAGACGTCGACCGCGACGGCGATCGTCCGCTCCCCGTCCGACGCGTCCGCGAGCACCATCGTCTCGCCGGCGTGGACATCCGCTGATCCCTCCGTGTCCCCGGACAGGTCGACCCGAACAGTGCCGCCCCAGAGCCCGAGCGGGGACGTGTCCGTGGTCGAGAGGACGAGACGTGCCCCTGCGGGCACCGTGATCGGCTCGGGCGCGGCGTCCTCCGTGCCCTCGACCTGTGAGACCGCCTCCCAGCGCGGCTCGCGCGCGACGACGACCGTGATCGTCGACCCGATCGTCACCCGCGAGCCGGTGGCGGGTGCTACACGGAGCAGCGTGCCGGGCTCGACCCGAGCGTTGGGGCGCTGCTCCACGACCGGCGAGAAGCCGGCCCGCTTCAGGGCCCCGACCGCCGCCCCGGCGTCGAGGCCGTCGACCGAAGGGACGAGTCGCTTGGGCGGGCCGGTCGAGACGACCAATTGCACGTGGGCAGGTCGTTTCACCCGCGTGCCGGCCGCCGGGTCGGTCTCGACCGCGTGCCATCCCTCGATCTCCGCCGAGGGCGCGTAGCGCCTCGACGGGGTGAACCCGTTGCGCCGAAGGAGAGTGAAGGCGGCGGCGCCCTCCAGGCCCGCGACGGAGGGCACATCCGCGTACGCGCTGCCCTTGCTCACCGAGACGAGCAGCGCCCCGTTCTCCGGGATCCGCTTGCCCTCGGGCGGGTCCTGCGCGACGATCGCGCCGGCCGGGGCCGACTCCGAGTAGGAGCGGTCGACGACCTTCACCTTGGGGGCTTTCAACGCGTCCTCGTGCGCGCGCTTAGCGACCTCCGCCCGAGCCGCCGCGACCCGCCCGCCGACGACGTCGGGGGCGCTGACGCCGGATGGGTCGTCGCCCGCCACGGCGTACACGCCGCCGCCCGCCAGGCCGATGGCGACGGCGAGCCCCGCCACGGCGGCGGCGATACGACGACGGTGAACGACACGGTGGGATCGAATCCGGTGGACGATCGTCGCCGGCTCGCCGAGCACCCGGGTGACGAGCGTGGCGGCCGGCCAGGCGTTGTCCTCGGACATGCCGCCGGGCGGAGCGTGCGACGCCGCGTCGGCGCCGAGGGCGCGGGCGGCCTCGCTCGCGTCTCCTCTGAGCTCCGGCTGACGCTGGAGCAGACGGTCGACCAGCCGGACGGCGTCGTCCGGCGCTCCCGGTGAGGCGGCGGCGAGCGACGGCGCGGCCTCGTGCGCCCGGCGGAGCCCGGTCGCGAGGCGATCCTCGCCCTCGAAGGGCATGCGGCCCGCGAGCAGCCGGAACACGATGCAGCCGAGCGAGTAGAGATCGGTCGCCGGGCCGGTCACCACGCCTGCGGCTTGCTCGGGCGCCCAGTACTCGGGTGTCCCGGCGAGCACGCCGGATATCGGCGCGGTCCGGGCCGACCGCGCCAGTCGGGCGAGACCGAAATCCGTGACGACGATGCGTCCGGTCCCGCGCTCGACGAGCACGTTGGCCGGTGTCAGGTCGCGGTGGACGACACCGCGGCGGTGCGCGTGCGCGAGCGCAGATGCGACCGGCCCACAGTACGCCCGGGTCTCGTCCCAGCCGAGCGTGCGCCCCGCGATCAGCGTGTCGAGAGCGACGCCTTCGACGAGCTCCAGGACGAGCACGGTCTGTCCCTCGTTCTCGAGCACGTCGTAGAGGCGGACGATGTTCGGATGCTCAAGCCGTGCCAGCGCCGACGCCTCGCGCTCGAACCGCTCGCGCAGCTCCGGGTCGTCTGCGACCCAGGGGTGGAGGACCTTGAGCGCGACGTCGCGCTCGAGCCGCTCGTCGCGGGCCCGCCAGACGACGCCCATGCCGCCGCGACCGAGTTGCTCGAGGACTCGATAGCGGTGGGCGACGGTCGTCTCTGCTCTCTCCATGCTGACCCCACCCGGCGGTCCGGGCAGCTCGGGAGGCTAACCCAGCCTCGTTCGGAGAATGTCAAGGCGCTCCTGCACCGGCCGTAGACTCGGCGCGTCCCGGTGTGCGCAGAGTGTGGGCGGGAGAGCCCCGACGAGTTCGGGTTCTGCCCCGCCTGCGGCGCTCCTCTCGGGGTTGTCGCGCCGCCCCGTGAGGTGCGCAAGGTGGTCACGGTGCTGTTCTGTGATCTGACGGGTGGACTGCGATCGGGGAGCGGACCGACCCGGAGGCGCAGCGCGGGTTGATGAACCGGTACTACGACGCGGCCCGCGTGGTGCTCGAGCGCCACGGTGGCACCGTCGAGAAGTTCGTCGGGGATGCGGTGATGGCGGTGTTCGGGATCCCGGTCGCGAGCGAGGACGACGCATTGCGGGCCACGAGGGCCGCGGTCGAGCTGAGGGACGTCGTCCACGAGCTCGGTCTGGAAGCGCGAATCGGAGTGAATACCGGGGCGATCGTCGCGGGCGAGGGCGACACGCTCGTCACGGGCGACGCGGTCAACGTCGCCGCACGGCTAGAGCAGGCCGCGGGCTCAGGCGAGATCCTGCTCGGCGACGACACGCTCCATCTCGTGCGCGACGCCGTGCACGTCGAGCCGGTCGAGCTCGACCTGAAGGGCAAGGCCCTCGCCGTTCGCGCGCACCGGCTGCGCGTGCTCGACGCGTCGGCGGCGGGCGTCGCGCGACGGCTCGAGCGGCCGATGGTCGGCCGCGACCGAGAGCGAGACAGGCTCCGCGCCGACCACACAGACGTCGTCGGGAGCCTCCCGATGCTCGAGGGCGACCTGGTGGGGATGGAGGCTGGCCCTCCGGTGGCGGGTGGAGCGGACGGTCTCGACGCCCCTCTAGCACGCCAATTCCCTCGCGATGTGGGCGGCCGGGCTGTGCTTGCGCGGTGACGCCGAGCGCGCGCTCGCGGTGGTGGAGGAGGCACGCGAGCTCGCCGACCCCGACGACGTCGCCGACCAGCTCCGCTCGACCTTGCCGAGGCATACGCACGTGCGCTCGCCGGCGACAGCGAGCACGCCCGGCCGCTCGTCGAGCGGGCACGCGACCGGGCACGCGAGACGGACATGGAGGAGCCCGGGCTCCACCACGAGTTCGTCGAGGCACGCGTCCTGGTGGTGCTGGGCGACCTCGATGGAGCGCGACGGCTCCTCGGCGACCTCGCCGAGCGGTACGCGAGACGTGGGCTCCGACGGTACGCCGAGCGGTACCGCAGCGAGTTGGAGGCCCTGGGTTGACGCGGCGGGACTAGCATCCCGGCAGCACACACGGACAGGAGGAGCGCGCACACATGGCTGGAACCGAGCCGGGGAAGATTCGCAACGTCGCCGTCGTAGGCCACCGCGGGACAGGGAAGACGTCCCTCGTCGAGGCGCTCCTCTTCCAGACTGGTGAGGTCAACCGACTCGGGACGATCGAGGCGGGGACGACGGTCTCCGACTCGGACGAGGACGAGCAAAAGCGCCAGCTCTCGATCGCCCTCTCGCTCGCGCACACGGAGTGGCAAGGACGGAAGATCAACCTCGTCGACTGCCCCGGCGACCCGTCGTTCCAGGGGGAGGCCCGCTGCGCGCTCCGGGTCGTCGACGGCGCGCTGGTCGTGGTCTCGGGCGTGATGGGCTTCGAGGTCGGCACGGCGCGCGTCAAGAAGCTCGCCGAGGAGCTCGGGCTCGCCCGCGTGCTCGTCGTCAACATGCTCGACCGCGAGCGCGCCGACTTCTTCCGCACGCTGGGCCAGATCCAGGACCAGTTCTCCTCGAAGTGCGTCGCCGTCCATATTCCGATCGGCTCCGAGCACGAGCTCGAGGGCATCGTCGACGTGCTCCACATGTGCGCCTACATGAGCCCGGACGGGCAGAAGGAGTCGGAGCCGGTGGCGATCCCCGACTCGATGGTGGAGCTCGCGCAGGAGTACCGCGAGAAGCTGCTCGACGAGGTGGTGCAGATCGACGAGGCGCTGATGGAGCGCTACCTCGAGGGCGAGGAGCTCGATCCGCACGACGTGGCCGACGCGCTGAAGCTCGGCGTCACGCGCGGCGAGATCTTCCCAGTCGGCTGCGCGGTCGCGACCAAGAACCTCGGCACGCATGCGCTGCTCGACCTCCTCGTCGAGGGCGTCCCCTCGCCCGCGAAGCGGGGTGCGCCTTTCGAGGTGGAGGGCGCGTCGACGGCGGCATTCGTCTTCAAGACGGTCGCCGACCCGTTCGCGGGGAAGATCAACCTCTTCCGGGTGCTGAAGGGCGAGATCACGAGCGAGACGACGCTGGTCGACCACCGCGAGCACTCCAAGGAGCGGATGGGCTCGCTGCTCTCGCTCCAGGGAAAGACGACGGCCCCGGTGCGGGAGTGCGGCGAGGGCGACCTCGGGGCGGTGGCGAAGCTGAAGAACGTCCAGACGGGCGATCTCCTGACCGATCGGGAGGTCGCGGTCGAGCCGCCGGCCTTCGGCTTCCCCGAGCCGGTGATGAGCTTCGCCGTGACGCCGAAGATCAAGGGCGAGGAGGAGAAGGTCGCCTCGGCCATCAAGCGCCTCGCCGAGGAGGATCCGACCCTCCACCTCCGCCGCGATCAGCAGACCGGCGAGGAGATCCTCGCGGGGATGAGCCAGATGCACGTCGAGGTTGCACTCGAGCGCGCCAAGCGGCGCTTCGGCGTCGACGTCGAGCTCCACCAGCCGCGTGTCCCGTACCTCGAGACCATTCGCTCGGAGTCGCGTGCCCGCCACCGCTACAAGAAGCAGACCGGCGGGCGGGGGCAGTTCGGCGACTGTGAGATCGTGCTTCAGCCGATCGAGGGCCATCAGGGCTACGAGTTCGTCGACCGGATCGTCGGCGGCGTGATCCCGCAGAGCTATCGCCCCGCGGTGGACAAGGGGATCCAGGAGGCGATGCAGCACGGTGAGCTCGCCGGCGCGCCCATCCAGGGCGTGCGTGTCGAGCTCGTCGACGGCCAGTACCACAACGTCGACTCGTCGGAGATGGCGTTCAAGATCGCTGGCTCGATGGCCTTCAAGGAGGCCTACGCGAAGGCCGACCCGGTGCTGCTCGAGCCGATCATGGAGCTCGAGGTGACGGTGCCCGACGAGGCGGTCGGAGCGGTCAACGGCGACCTCAACTCCCGGCGCGGGCGCCTCAACGGCATGGAGCCCGCCGCGGGCATGACGACGATCAAGGCCGAGGTGCCGATGGCCGAACTGCTCACGTACTCGCAATCGCTGACGTCGATGACGGGCGGCCGCGGGGACTACGCGATGCACCTGCTGCGCTACGACCAGGTGCCCGCCCACGTCGCCCAGAAGATCGTCGACGAGACGAAGAAGGCGCGCGAGGCCGCGAACGCATAAGGGCGGGTGCCCGGCCGACGCCCGACACCCACTCGGCGGGAGGCATCCCAGCGGCCACCTGGCACGTTGGGCCGGACACTTGTCCACAGCTGTGGATTGCCCGGCACGGGGCTATAGTGGCCGTCGCATGCGGGTCACCAAGTCAAACGTCACACGCACGTGCGCGATCTGCGAGCGGACGCTCCTGATGGGCGAGCACACGCTCCGCTTCTCACCCGACGGTCACGAGTTCGTCGACGTATGCCCGCTCTGCACCGAGATCGCGCTCGACCACGGCTGGGTTCGTGAGGGCCACGCGGTCTCGCCTGCCCTCCAGCAGCATCCGAGGCGCCGCCGCCAGAAGACGCTCTGGCAGGCCCTGCTCGGGTCCCGCGAGGAGGAGACCGAGCCGGTCGTCTCCGAGCCGATCCTGCGGCGCCTCTCCGACGACGAGCTCACGCTCGTCGAGGCCGCCGACCTCTTCAACCAGTCGGACTTCCGCCGGACGGTCTCGGGCGTGGCGAAGAGCCTCGGCGAGCCGAAGGTCTCGATCGTCCCGCTCGCCGGCGTGAACGCCGAGACCGTCCTGACGTTCGCCTGGGACATCACCTGGTACCAGTACCGCGTCACTCCGGACGCGGCGCAGCCGGTGCGGATCGCCGATCGCGGGCACGACCTGGAGGAGGTCGAGCCCGCCTACGCGCAGTGGAACGCGCGGTTCGACGAGACGGGCAGGTTGGTGCCGGAGCTCGCCACCGTCTGACGGGTGCCGGCCGCCGGCCGCCTCCGGCCGACGCCTAGAATCGACTGCGATGGCGACCACCACCGTGCACCCGTCCGCCGGGGAGCTGCTCGCACGACTCGGCGTCGACGCGTCGCGTGTGACGGACGGCGACCTGGTCGTCCGCACGCCGATCACGGGGAATGAGATCGGCCGCGTGGCACGGGACGATGCGGCGTCGACGGACGCGGCGATCGCCCGCGCCGCCGCCGCGTTCGAGGCGTGGCGGGACGTGCCGGCGCCCCGGCGCGGAGAGCTCGTCCGGCTGCTCGGCGACGAGCTCCGGCGCGAGAAGGACGCCCTCGGCGCGCTCGTGACGCTCGAGGTCGGGAAGATCGTGCAGGAAGGCCTCGGCGAGGTCCAGGAGATGATCGACATCTGTGACTTCGCGGTCGGCCTCTCACGCCAGCTGTACGGCAAGTCGATCGCCTCCGAGCGCCCCGGTCACCGCCTCACCGAGACGTGGCATCCGCTCGGTCCGGTCGCCGTGATCAGCGCCTTCAACTTCCCGGTCGCGGTCTGGAGCTGGAACGCCGCGCTCGCGCTGGTGTGCGGCGACCCCGTGATCTGGAAGCCGTCCGAGCGTACGCCGCTCACGGCGCTCGCGACCACCTCACTGCTGCGGCGCGCCGCCGACCGTTTCGGTGGTGTCCCGAAGGGTCTCTTCGAGCTGGTCATCGGTGGCGCCGACCGCGCCGTCCAGCTCGCCGAGGACGACCGCATCCCGCTCGTCTCGGCCACCGGGTCGACGGCGATGGGCAAGGCGATCGCACCGCGGATTGCGGCGCGGCTCGGCCGGTCGCTGCTCGAGCTCGGCGGCAACAACGCCGCGATCGTCGCCCCGAGCGCGGATCTCGACCTCGTCGTCCGGGGGGTGCTGTTCGCGGCGGTCGGGACGGCCGGGCAACGGTGCACGTCCCTCCGTCGCCTGATCGTCCACGAGTCGATCGCCGACGAGCTCGTCGACCGCCTTGCAAGCGCCTACCGCTCGGTGCCGATCGGTGACCCCCGCGAGCACGGGACGCTCGTCGGGCCGCTCATCACCGGGGAGTCGTTCGGCCGGATGGAGGCCGCGCTCGGCCAGGCCCGCACCGAAGGCGGCGAGATCGTCGTCGGCGGCGGCCGTGCGGACGCCGACACCCCGCAGGACGCGTGGTACGCGGAGCCGACGATCGTGCGCATGCCTGCACAGACGGGTGTCGTCGCACAGGAGACGTTCGCGCCGATCCTCTACGTCCTGACGTATCGGGACTTCGACGAGGCGATCGCACTCCAGAACGGCGTGCCGCAGGGGCTCGCGTCTTCGATCTTCACGACCGACCTCCGCGAGGCGGAGCGTTTCCTCGCCGCGACCGGCTCCGACTGCGGGATCGCGAACGTGAACATCGGCCCCAGTGGTGCCGAGATCGGCGGCGCCTTCGGCGGCGAGAAGGAGACCGGCGGAGGGCGCGAGTCCGGGTCTGACGCCTGGCGCGCGTACATGCGACGGCAGACGGCGACCGTGAACTACACGAGCGACCTCCCGCTGGCGCAGGGCATTCAGTTCGACGTCGGCTGATGGCCCGCGGCCCGCGAGCCGCCCAGAGCTTTTAGCCTGCAGGCCCGTTGGCCGTCCGGTCGCGTTCTCGAGCGTGACGGTCGGTACCTGCCTCGGTGGTGGCCGTGCACTTCCCACAGCGACCGACGACGCGAGTGCCGGCGGTGTGACGTGACCGGCCCGATACCCTGATGATCCGCCGGTGCGTGCGGATCTGCCTTCCGGGACGGTGACCTTCGTGTTCACGGACGTGGAGGGATCGACGCGCCTGCTGGAGGAGATCGGCACCGACGGCTACGCCGCGGTGTTGGCGGTTCATCACCGAGTGTGCAGGGAGGCGTGGGCGGCGCACGGTGGAGTGGAGGTGGATACAGCGGGAGATGCGTTCTTCGTCGCGTTCGCCCAGGCGAGCGATGCGCTGTCGGCGGCGGCCGCGGCGCAGGAGGCGCTCGTCGGTGTCGGGGTGCGCGTACGGATGGGGGTGCACACCGGTGAGGCCGCGTTGACGCCGACCGGATATGTCGGGTTGGCGGTGCATCGCGCAGCTCGGATCGCGGGGGCGGCGCACGGTGGGCAGGTGGTCGTCTCCGCCTCGACCCGCGCGCTGGTAGCGGACGGGTTCCCGCTCGTCGATCTCGGAGAGCATCGCTTCAAGGATCTGAGCGCCCCGGAGCGGGTGTTCCAACTGGGTGAGGATGCGTTCCCGCCGTTGCGGTGCTTGCACCGGACGAACCTGCCGACGCCCGCGACACCGTTCCTCGGGCGCGAGGCGGAACTCGCGACGATCAGGGCGATGCTCGGCGAGACGGGGGTTCGTGTCGTCTCGCTGGTAGGCCCGGGTGGGACGGGCAAGACGCGGTTGGCACTGCAGGCTGCAGCGGAGGCGGCGGACGCATTCCCGGACGGCGTGTTCTGGGCGCCGCTGGCGCCCTTGCGCGATCCGGCGCTGTTCCTGTCGGCGGTCGCTTCGGCGCTGAGCGTGATCGAGGGCAAGGACACCTCACCCGTCGAGGACCTGTCGCGAGCGCTGGCCGGGCGCCGGTTGCTCGTGTTCATCGACAACCTCGAGCACCTGCTGCCGGAGGCGGCGGAGGCGCTTGATGCGTTCGTGGCCGCCTGCCCGACGGTGACGACGGTGGTGACGACACGCGAGCGGCTCCGGCTGCCCGCGGAGCGCGTGTACGCGGTGCCGCCGATGAACGAGGTCGACGGGGAGGCGCTCTTCCGCAGCCGCTCTGCTGCTGTCGGCATCGACCTGCCCGCATCCAAGGAGCTGCGAGAGCTGTGCGCACGGCTCGACAACCTTCCGCTCGCACTGGAGCTGGCGGCCGCCCGGACCGTGGTTTTCAGCCCGGTGCAGCTGCTCGACCGCATCGCGCAACGGCTCGACCTGCCCAAGGCCGATCGCGGGGTCCACCCGCGTCAGGCGACGCTGCGAGCGACGATCGCCTGGTCACACGACCTGCTCGACCACCATGAACAGCAGCTGTTCCGCCGGCTGAGCGCGTTCCGCGGCGGCTGCGACTACGACGCGGCGGAAGACGTCGCCGGCGCCGAGCCCGACACACTCCAGTCGCTCCTGGACAAGAGCCTGCTACGCCGCCGCGACAGCGCCCGCGGGCCGCGCTACGGGATGTTGGAGACACTCCGTGAATACGCCACCGAGCAACTCCTGGCCGCCGGCGAGATCGACATGCTTCACCGCCGCCACCTCGCGCACTACGCCTCGGTTGCCAAGAGCTGCTTCGACGACACACTGGCGCATCACGACTACGACCGGCTGCTCGAAGAGCGCGAGAACCTCCGACTCGCACTCGATCTCGCGCTGAAATCCGACCCTGGCCGGGCGCTCGAGCTCGCAGCGTGGCTCTTCCCGTTATGGGACGAAAGCGGTGAAACCCGGGACGGACGAAAGCGAATCACGGCCGCATTGGAAGGCGCGCCCGACACACGTACACACGCGCGTGCATACGCGTATGCCGGTGCGGCGGCCCTCGCCAACAATCAAAGGGATCTCGAGGCCGCGGACGGCCTGGCCTCGGAAGCGTTAGCTCGCTTCGACGAGCTCGGCGATCATCGCGGCGCGGGGTGGGCGCTCATCGAGCGCACCAAGGTCGCATTCGTGCGAGGCGACTACAGCAGAGTGAGGCGGATGCGTGAGGCGGCCACAGACGCCTATCGGAGGGCCGGAGCCGAAGACCTGGACGTTCGTGCTGCGGGGTTCTTGTCGATCATGGCGGCCGTCGAGGGTGACTACACGACAGCCGTCACGCTCGGCCGAGAGACCGTAGCCGGTCTCAGCCGCCGAGGAATGAGCAGAGGGCTCGCACAGGCCTTGAACAACCTCGGCACGGCAGAGGAGGCGTCGGGCGACAAGGAGCAAGCCCGGCGATCGTTTGAGGAGAGCGTCGCCATCAGCCGAGAACGGAACGACAAACAGCTTCTCGCGCTCGCACTCGCGGGTCTCGGTCACCTCGAGCAAGGAACCGCACCGGCTGAGGCGCTCGCGCGCTACACCGAAAGCCTCGAGCTGGCTCGAGAGGTCGAAGACCCTCTGGTTATCGCCTACTGCCTTCAGGGATGCGCTGTCGTCTACGCGGCAGGCGGCGACCCCGGCCACGCCGCCAGTCTGCTCGCCGCCGCCAGTACCATCAGCGCGCACATCGGAGCCGCTCTCACCGTCCAGGATCGAGCCGAAGTCCACTTGGTGCAGAAGCAGTGCCGCGACGCGCTCTCACCCGAGGAATTTGCCCAAGCCTGGAACGACGGCGCAGCCCTCGACGCCGACGCCGCCGCCGACCTGGCCCTCCGGATCTGGGAGCGCGCACGGACCGGCGAGCGCCAGGTTGGCGCGTGATCCCCGCCCACACGATCGCTCGCTGGACAGGATCGAGGCAGGTTGATATATCAGCCGGGTGACCGGCAACGGCCGAGCCGGTGAGCCGCTGATCTCGGCGTCGGGGATCTGGAAGATCTTCGGGCCGAAAGCGGATCGCATCCTCGGGACCCGTGACGCAGACCTCAGTCGGTCGGAGCTCCGCGAGCGGACCGGCTGCGTCGCGGCCGTGCGCGACGTCTCGTTCGAGGTCTGGCCCGGCGAGGTGTTCGTCGTGATGGGGCTCTCGGGCTCCGGCAAGTCCACCCTCGTCCGCACCCTGATCCGCCTGATCGAGCCCACCGCCGGCTCGATCCGCATCGCCGACCACGACGTCACGGCTGCGAGCCCCTCCGAGCTTCGCGACCTCCGCCGTCACTCGGTCTCGATGGTGTTCCAGCACTTCGGCCTGCTCGCCCATCGCCGCGTGATCGACAACGTGGCGTTCGGGCTCGAGATCCGCGGGATGGCGAAGGACGAGCGCATCGCCCGCGCCCGGGAACTCCTGCAGCTCGTCGGCCTCGAGGACGTGGAGAAGCAGTTCCCCGACCAGCTGTCGGGCGGGATGCAGCAGCGGGTCGGGGTTGCGCGGGCATTCGCCACCAGCCCCGTCGTGATGCTGTACGACGAGCCGTTCAGCGCGCTCGACCCGCTGATCCGCCGCGACATGCAGGACGAGGTCTGCCGGCTCCAGGAGGAGACCGGACAGACGATGGTGTTCATCACGCACGACCTTCCCGAGGCGCTCCGGCTCGGCGACCGGATCGCGATCATGCGCGATGGCGCGATCGTCCAGCTCGGCACGCCGGAGGAGGTCGTGGGCTCCCCCGCCGACGAGTACGTCGAGAACTTCGTCCGCGACGTGCCGCGAAGCCACGTCCTCACACTGCGCTGGATCATGCGCGACCCGGCCCCGGACGAGGTGCTGGACGGGCCGCGGCTGGACGTCGGGTGCATCGTGCGCGACGCGGTCCCGGCGCTCGCCGGGAGCGACCGACCCGTGGTCGCAATGGACGGTGAGCGCGTCGTCGGCGTCGTCGACCGCACGGCCGCGCTCAAGGCGATCGCCGGCGAGGGCGGCTGACCGTGTCCGTCGTCGCCGGTGCCGCCCCGACGAGCGCGACGCCGTCGCTCCTCGTCGAGCACCGTCCCTGGTGGCGGAGCAGGGTGACGCTGACGGCGGCGATCGTCGGCGTGATGCTGGTCTGCTACTTCGCGCTCAAGGCCGAGTATCCATGGCCGGCCTCACTCACGTGGAACACGCTTCCGACGTATCTCAACGACTTCCAGACCTGGCTCGTCGACAGTCGTAACGCCGAGAGCCCGAGCGTCGTCATCCGTGGGTTCAACGGGTTCGCCGACTTCCTCGACAGCCTCGTCGGCTGGTTCACCAGCTTCCTCGGCTGGATGACGTGGGTGGGGGCGACCGTGGCGGGGGTCCTCGTCTCGCTGCGCTTCGGCGGCCTGCGCGCTGCTCTGTGGGCGCTCGCCGCCTTCGCGGCGTTTGCCGGGAGCGGGCTCTGGGTCGAGAGCATGCAGACCCTCGCGCTGATGCTCGCCGCGGTCGGTCTCTCGCTCGCGATCGGGATACCGCTCGGCATCCTCGCGGGGCTCTCCGACCGGTTCGAGCGCGGTGTCACGCCCGTGCTCGACGCCATGCAGATCATCCCGGCCTTCGCCTACCTGATGCCCATCGTGATCCTCTTCTCGGTCGGTCCGGGCGCGGCGGTGATCACCACGATGATCTATGCGATCCCGCCCGCCATCCGGATCACCGCGCTCGGTATCCGCGGCGTCCCGGCGAACACGGTCGAGGCCGCACTCGCCATGGGGTCGACGAGGTCGCAGACGCTCGCGAAGGTGCGCCTGCCGCTCGCGCGGCGGATGTTGCTCCTGTCGGTCAACCAGACGATCCTCTTCGCGCTGTCGATGGTCGTCATCGCCGGCCTGATCGGCGGCAAGGGCCTCGGCGACGTGGTGACGAGCGGCCTGAACTCCTATCCCGCCCTCGCCCTGCTCGCCGGTCTCGTGATCGTGGTGATGGCAATGGCGCTCGACCGGGTCACGGAGGCCGTCGCGGAGCAGACGAACCCCGCCCGTCGCCACCTCACGGACGACCTCCGCCGGCGGCTGCGTCTCGCGACCGTAGCGACGGCGATCGCGGTCGTCGCGGTCGTCGCGGTCGCGCGCATCGTGGGCGTCGGCGCCGCCTACTCCCGCACGACCGCCCGGGACTGGCTGCTCGCACGGCTCCAGTCCGTACTGGACTACGTCCAGAACCCCGACACGTTCCTGTTCCAGATCACGAGCTGGGTCGGCGACCACATCGTCCAGTACGGGCTCGTGCCCTTCCGGGACTTCCTCGTGGAGACGCCCTGGCCGGTGATGCTGATCGGGGTCACGTTGATCTCGCTCGTGGTCAGCGGGCGGCGGTCGGCGATCACGACGTTCCTGATGCTCTCGCTGATCGGCGTCATCGGGGAGTGGAGCTCCGCGATGGACACGGCCTCGCAGGTGCTCGTCGCGACCGTGCTGACGGTCGTCATCGGCTTCGGCCTCGGGATCTGGGCCGCGGAGAGCCGCGTCTTCTCCAAGATCCTGCGCCCCGTCAACGACGTGCTCCAGACGCTGCCGCAGCTCGTCTACCTGATCCCGCTGATCTACCTGATGCCCGTATCCGTCGTCCCGGGGGTGATCGCGGGCGTCCTCTACGCCTTCCCCGTCGTCGCGCGCCTCGTCGAGAGCGGGGTCCGTAACGTCGAGGCGAACACGGTCGAGGCCGCAGAGTCGTTCGGAGCGACGCGCAGCCAGATCTTGCGTAAGGTCAAGATCCCGCTCGCCCAGGACGCCATCATGCTCGGCGTCAACCAGGGGATCATCATGGTTCTCGCCGTCGTGGTGATCGGCGGCCTCGTCGGCTCGCCGGGGCTCGGGTACGAGGTGGCGCAGGGCCTCGCCCG
Source organism: uncultured Actinomycetes bacterium (assembly GCA_963793655.1). Taxonomy (GTDB): domain Bacteria; phylum Actinomycetota; class Thermoleophilia; order Gaiellales; family Gaiellaceae; genus Gaiella. The sequence goes on along the minus strand of CAWCAV010000004.1, from coordinate 454,809 downwards.
CTCCGACTTCGGGCTCGGCGTGCTCGCGTCGCTCGCGATCCTGGCACTCGGGATCACGCTCGACCGTGTCACCCGCGGGGTGCGCCGTCCGCAACTCGGAGAGGAGCCGTGACGTCAGAGTCGGTGGGCGGCGAGACCAAAGCGCCGCCACGGACGCAAGCGAAGCACGAAGGAGGTCGGATGTCGATCAGGAGAGCACGACCGGTACGCCTGGCGCTGGCCGCGCTGGCGCTGGTCGTCGTGGGCGCGCTGGGGGTTTCCGCGAGCGCGTTCGGCAGGAGCGGCGCGAGCTGCGGTTCGGTGACAATCGACGAGAACGCGTGGGCCGGTGCGACGGCGAACGTCTACGTCGTCAAGTACGTCCTCGAGAAGAACCTCGGGTGCAAGGTCAACATCGAGAAGCTCCCCGAGAGCACGCCCCTGTTCCAGGCGATGGCCGACGGCAAGGTCGACGTCCTGCTCGAGGACTGGAACAACATCCAGCTCAAGGTCAACCAGAAGTACGTGAAGAGCGGGACCCTCATCGACCTGGGCTCGAACGGCGTGATCGGCCACATCGGCTGGTTCGTCCCGACCTACCTGATGAAGCAGTACCCCCAGCTCAAGACGTGGCAAGGCCTGAAGGGCAAGGAGAGCATCTTCAAGAGCCCCGAATCGGGGTCGCAGGGGATGTTCCTCGGCGGCGACCCGTCCTACGTTCAGAAGGACCAGCAGCTGATCAAGCAGCTCGGGCTGAACCTCAAGTTCGTGTCCGTCGGCGCGGAGCCGGCGCAGGTGGCCCGCTGGAGCCAGGCGTACAAGCAGAAGAAGCCGATCCTCTTCTACTGGTACACCCCGCAGTACCTGAACACCGCGTACCAGCTGTCCGAGATCAAGCTGCCGGCGCGCAGCAAGAAGTGCGTCGACTCGTACAACCCGAAGCTCGGCAACGACTGGGGCATCTACCGGTGCGCGTACGGGCAGACGATCATCGAGAAGGTGATCACGTCGAAGTTCGCGAAGTCGGGCTCGCCGGCCGTCGGCGTGATCAAGCGCTGGAAGTGGACGGCGAACGACCAGAACCTCGTCGCCAACCTGATCGCGGGCAAGCACATGGACCCGGAGAAGGCGGCCGAGCAGTGGGTCAAGGCGAACCCCGGGAAGGTGAAGGCCTGGCTCGGCAAGTGAGCTGAGAGACCACGAGTGTCCTCCCTGCGCCGCAGGGAGGACACTCGCACGTGCTCGACATGGCGACGCCGACTCTTCACATCAACCAGCCCCGCCCTCCCGACGGGCAGTCGCTCGCCGATCGCGCCTACTACGCGATCCGCGAGCTGATCGTCACGCTCGAGCTCGCGCCCGGGTCGGTCGTGAGCGAGCGGCGATCTCATGGAGCGGCTGGGCGTGGGGCGGACACCGGTGCGGGAGGCGCTCCGCGACCTTGCCCGGGAGCAGCTCGTCGAGGTGTTCCCGCGCCGCGGAATGTTCGTCTCCGGGGTGGACGTCGGGGACATCGCGGGTCTCTCCGAGGTTCGCCTCGTGCTCGAGACGAAGGCCGCACGGCTCGCCGCGGAGCGACGGAGCGACGCCGACCGCGAGGAGACACAGGCGCTGCTCGACGAGCTCTCCCGCGCGGCAGGAGAGCGGAACGAGCGAAGCCTCATCGACCTCGACCAGCGCATCCATCGGCACGTCGCCCGCTGCGCCCACAACCCGTTCCTCGGGGCGACGCTCGAGGAGTACTACGTGCTGACGCTGCGGATCTGGTTCCTCGCGCTCGACCGCGTCGAACGGCTCGACGACGCGATCCGCGAGCACCACGAGCTCCTGGAGGCGATCCGCGACGGCGACGCAGATCGTGCGGAGCGCGTGATGCAGCGCCACATCGTGGGCTTCGAGCGGGCCGTGCGCGCGGTGCTGTGAACGGGTATCGCCGGCGAGGAGGGTGCGATGCGCACCGTGCTGGTCCCATCCCGAGCCCCCATCCACCCGCGGGGATGCGGACGCTAGCCGGGAAGGTGTGTCGTGTCCGTGCCGGTTCTGCGCCAACTGTGCGACGAGCCCGGTGGGGACTCGTGTATCTTCGGCCGCGGACTGATATATCAACCGAACGGAGAGCATGAGCACCACGGTGCCGACCGGCGCGCGCGCCCTCATCATCGGCTGCGGGATCGTCGGCAACAGTGTCGCCCACCACCTCACCCGACTCGGCTGGACGGACGTCGTCCTGGTCGACAAAGGCCCGCTGCCGAACCCCGGCGGCTCCACGGGGCACGCCTCGAACTTCATCTTCCTCGTCGACCACTCGAAGGAGATGACGCAGCTCACCGTCGACAGCACGAGCCAGTACCAGGAGATGGGCGTCTTCGCCGAGTGCGGGGGGATCGAGGTCGCGCGCACCGAGGAGCGCATGGAGGAGCTCCGCCGACGGATGGCCTCGGCGAAGGCCTGGGGCATCGAGCCGGTATCTCTCGTCACACCGGCAGAGATCAAGGAGCTCGTCCCGTACATCGACGAGTCCATCCTGCTCGGAGGCTTCTACACGCCGGGCGTCGGTGTCGTCGACTCGTTGCGCGCAGGGACGATCATGCGCGAGCGCGGTATCGAGACGGGCGGGCTGACCGTCTTCCCCAACACCGAGATCCTCGGGATGGGCGTCGACGCCGGCCGCATCCGCAGCGTCGAGACCTCGAAGGGGACGATCGAGGCCGAGACGGTCGTGATCGCCTGTGGCGTCTGGAGCCCGCTGATCGCCCGGATGGCCGGGGCCCACATCCCCCTCACGCCCATGGTGCACCAGATGATCGACGTGGGCCCCGTGCCGCGGTTCGAGCGGAGCCCCCGGGCGATCGAGTTCCCCATCGTCCGCGACATGGACGTGTTCATGTACGAGCGCCAGGACGGGACGAGCCTCGAGATCGGCTCGTACGCCCATCGCTCGATCGTCCACGACCCCGAGGAGATCCCCTCGATCGCGGCGGCGGCGCTCTCGCCGACGGAGTTCCCGTTCACGCAGGCCGATTTCGACCCGCAGATGGTCGACGCCCTGGACCTCATGCCGGAGATCGTCGGCGACGAGTCGGTGGGCGTGAAGTACGCGATCAACGGGCTCATCTCGCTCACGCCCGACGGGATGCCGATCCTCGGCGAGATGCCCGAGGTGAGGGGCCTCTGGTCGGCGGCAGCGGTGTGGGTGAAGGAGGGCCCGGGCGTCGGCAAGTCGCTCGCGGAGTGGATGGTGCACGGCGAGTCCCACATCGACCTCCACTCGTCCGACGTGGCCCGGTTCCACGACCACCAGAAGACGCGCGCGCACGTGAAGGCCCGTACGACCGAGGCCTTCCCCAAGACGTACGGGATCATCCATCCGGCCGAGCAGTGGTCGTCCGACCGGGGCATCCGGATGTCGCCCATGCACGAGCGAGAGCGAGAGCTCGGTGCCGTCTTCTACGAGGCCGCCGGCTGGGAGCGCCCGCACTGGTACGAGGCCAACGCGCCGCTCGTCGAGCGCTACGGCGTGGAGCCCCGCGAGGCCGAGTGGGACGCGCGCTGGTGGTCGGCGATCATCAATGCCGAGCACCTCGCGATGCGCGAGCACGCGGGCCTGTTCGACCTCTCGGCCTTTGCCGTCTTCGACGTGCGGGGCCCCGGCGCGCTCGACGCGCTCCAGCGGTGCGTGCTCGCCCAGGTGGACGTCGCCATCGGACGGGTCGTCTACACGCCGGTGCTCGCGCCGGGCGGCGGCTTCCGGTCGGATCTCACGATCATGCGGCTCGGGGACGAGGAGTTCCGGATCGTGACGGGCGGCGCACACGGGATGGCCGACCGCAAGCTCTTCTCCGACCAGCTGCCGGCCGACGGCTCGGCGGCGCTCGTCGACGTAACCACGGCGTGGACGACGATCGGCCTGTGGGGCCCGCGCGCGCGGGACGTCCTCTCGAGCGTCACCTCCGACGACGTGTCGCACGAGGGCTTCCCGTTCGGCACCTGCCGCACGATCGAGATCGGCTCACAGCTCGTCCTCGCGTCGCGCATCTCGTACGTGGGCGACCTCGGCTGGGAGCTCTACGTGCCGATCGAGCAGGGCGCGCGGCTCTGGGACGTCGTCTGGGAGGCGGGGCAGCCCCACGGTCTGACCGCCTGCGGGATCGGCGTCTACGGGACGACCGGGCGGCTCGAGAAGTGCTACCGCGCCTTCGCGGCGGAGCTCGAGAGCGAGTACACGGTCGTCGAGGCGGGCATGGCGCGCCCGACGGTCAAGGAGCAGGACTTCGTCGGCAAGGAGGCGCACCTGCGTCATCGCGACGAGGAGCCGTCCGCAGTCCTCTGCACGCTGACGATCGACGACCACACCTCAGCGAGCGGCGTGAAACGGTTTCCGCTCGGCCGCGAGCCGATCACGTTGCGCGGCGACGGCACGCCGCTCACGGACGCCAAGGGGCGCCGCTCCTACGTCACGAGCGCGGGGGCGGGACCGTCGCTCGGCCGGTACATCCTCATGGCATACCTGCCGCCCGATCACGCCGTCGAGGGCTCGAAGGAGCTCGCCGTCGAGTACATGAACGAGCGCTACCCGGTCACGGTCGACGTCGTCGGCGCGACGCCGATCTTCGATCCCGAGAACACGAGGATCCGCTCGTGACGGTCGCGTCCGGCAAGGCGTCCGTCGCGTCTCACGCCTCTCTCGGCACGGCAGGGAGCACGGGATGAGAGTGCTGGTCTGCGTGAAGCGCGTTCCCATGACGGGCGGGACGATCGTGCTGACCGAGGATGCGCAGGCGATCGAGACGCGCCACCTCGGCTTCACGATCAGCCCGCACGAAGAGTGCGGGGTGGAGGAGGCCGTGCGGCTCGTCGAGGCGAACGGCGGCGAGTCAGTCGTGCTCACGCTCGGCCCCGACGAGGCGGCGGAGCAGCTCCGCGACGCCATGGCGATCGGGATCGACCGGGCGATCCACCTCGCCGTCGGCAACGAGGAGTGGGACCCGCAGGCGACCGCCGCCGCGATCCTCGAGGCGATCCGGGAGGATGAGGAGGCCCACGGCACGTTCGACCTCGTCTTCTTCGGCAACGAGGCGGCCGACGCCGGGAACTACCAGGTGGGGATCCGGGTTGCTCACGCTCTCGGGCGCCCGGTCGCAACCGGCCTCAAGGCGCTGACGGTCGACGGCGGAGCCGTGCGCTGCGAGCAGGACGTATCGGGTGGGCGCGACGTGTACGTGTTGTCCCTGCCCGCCGTCGTGACCGTGCTCGAGGGGCTCAACCTCCCGCGCTACCCGTCGGTCCCGGGCCGCCTCCGGGCGCAGCGGAAGCCGGTCGAGGCGCATTCGCCGGCGCGCCCCGATGCCCGGCTCCAGAAGCTCCGGCTCGTCGTGCCCGAGGGCGAGGGCAAGCAGGCCGAGATCCTCGGCGAGGGAGCGTCGGCGGCCCCGCGGGTCGTCGAGATGATGCGGGAGATCGGGATCCTGTGACGGCGACCCTGGTCTACGTCGAGCAAGGGGAGGGCGCCGTCGACGAGCTGTCGCTCCAGGCGCTGACCTTCGCCCGTGTCTTCGGCGGCGGCTCGGTGCACGCGATCTGCGTTCGTGTCGATTCGACACAGGCGCCCGCGGCGGCGCTCGCGGGACACGGCGTCGAGACGCTCCACGTGGCGGAGGACGAGGTCTTCGGCTCGCACGCGCCGCGCGCGATCGCGGAGGCGATCGTGGAGGTCGTGCGGCGGCTGTCGGCGACCGCCGTCCTCGGCCCCGGGACGGACCGCGGCAACGAGGTCGTTGCCCATGTCGCCGCGCTGCTCGACCTGCCTCTGGCGGCGAACTGCGTTCGAGCCTCGCCGTCGGACGGCGGCGCGGAGGTGACGCGCGTGCGCTGGGGCGGCAGCCTGCTCGAGGTCGCGCGCATCCACCCTCCGACGGCGCTGCTCACTGTGCAGCCGCACGCGGTGGCTGTCGAGACGACGGCCGACCCCGCGCCGGGGGTCGAGCCGTTCACGCCGGCGATCTCCGACGCCGCCCGCGCCGTTCGCGTGTCGGAGCGCGGGGGGGCCGCGACGGGGGGTATCTCGCTCGCAGACGCGAAGGTCGTCGTCTCCGGCGGGCGTGGGGCCGGGTCGGCGGAGGGCTTCGCCGGCGTCGAAGAGCTCGCCGGCTTGCTTGGCGGCGCGGTCGGCTGCTCGCGCGCAGTGACGATGGCGGGCTGGCGGCCGCACACCGACCAGGTGGGACAGACGGGGACGAAGATCTCCCCCGACCTCTACATCGCATGCGGCATCTCGGGGGCCACGCAGCACATGGCCGGCTGCAAGGGGGCGAAGCGCATCCTCGCGATCAACTCGGACCGTGAGGCCCCGATCCTTGCGAGCGCGGACTACGCCGTGATCGGCGACCTGCACGAGATCCTCCCCGCGATCTCGGCGGCCGTCCGCGCGGCGCGTTCCTCGTGACGTCTGAGCGCAGGTGTCCGACTGAAGTCGGACACCGGGCAAAGGCAGCGTGCCCGGCTTCGGTCGTACCCGCCGTCCGCGCGAGAAGGACGCCTCGATGAGCACGGCCCTCTCCGCGGTCGCGCTGGCGCTCGTGGTCGCCGTCGCCGCCGGGCTCTTCCTGCGCCGGGCGCACCTCCTCTACCGCCTCGTCCGTCTGGGTAAGCCCGCCGGCCGCGGAGGGGACATCGGGCGTCGCGTTCAGGCGGAGGCGACGATCGTCCTGGGGCAGCGGAAGCTTCTCCAGCGGCTGGTGCCCGGCGTCGTGCACGCCTTCATCTTCTGGGGCTTCGTGGTTCTCTTCCCGACGATCGTGATGGCGCTCCTCGGGGCGGTCGATCGCGACTGGACGCTGCCCTGGCTCGGGCACCAGGGGTGGTTCTTCCTCCTCGTCGACGTGTTCTGCGTGCTCGTTCTCGTCGGCGTGGCGGCGGCGTTCCTGATCCGCAAGGTGCAGCGACCTGCCCGGTTCGAGGGGAGCCACCTCGGCGAGGCCGACCTGATCCTCGGCCTGATCGCGCTCATCGTTGTGACGCTGCTCCTCTGGCACGCGTCTTGGATCGCCCTCGGGATCAATGAGTGGCCGGCGGGCTGGTCGCCCGTCTCGAATGCGATCTCGACGCTCATGGAGCGCGGTGACTGGCTCGAGGCGCGGGAGCGCATATTCGTCTGGCTCCACGTGCTCACGATCCTCGGGTTCCTCGTCTACCTGCCGCACTCGAAGCACCTGCACATCGCAACAGCGGGGATCAACGTCTGGTTCGGGCGGACGAGGGCGCGCGGGCGCCTCGAGCCCCTCGACTTCGAGGTCGAGGACGAGGCCGCGCTCCGGCTCGGGTCGGGGACGCTCGCCGACATGACCTGGAAGCAGATGGTCGACGCCATGTCGTGTACCGAGTGCGGCCGCTGCCAGGACGTCTGCCCGGCGTGGGCGACCGGCAAGGACCTGTCGCCGAAGCTCCTGATCATGGGCCTGCGTGACCGGCTGTTCGCCGAGGGGCCTGGCGTGCTGACCGGGGCGGAGCCGACGGCGCTCGTCCCGGGCGCGGTGACCGACGAGGTCGTGTGGGACTGCGTCACCTGCGGGGCGTGCATCCACGAGTGCCCCGTCTCGATCGAGCACGTCGACCACATCGTCGACCTGCGCCGGCACCTGGTGATGGTCGAGTCCCGCTTCCCGGCCGAGGCGGGGACGATGCTCCGGGACGTCGACCGCGCGTCGAACCCGTGGGGCAAGGCCCAGTCCGAGCGGGCAGCGTGGGCCGAGGGCCTCGACGTTCGCGTGCTCGGGCCCGGCGACCCGGCGCCCGAGGTCCTCTACTGGGTCGGCTGCGCCGCGTCGTTCGACGAGCGCGCGCGTGCGACTGCGCGCGCAACCGCGTCGCTGATGCTGCAGGCCGGGCTCGACGTCGCGATCCTCGGGCCACGTGAGTCGTGCACCGGGGATCCGGCCCGGCGGATGGGCGACGAGTACACCTTCCAGGCGCAGGCGCAACGAAACGTCGCGACGCTGGGGGAGGCAGGGGTGACGCGGATCGTCACGAGCTGCCCGCACTGCTTCAACACGCTCGGCAACGAGTACGCGGACTTCGGCGGCGGCTACGAGGTGACGCACCACAGCGAGCTGCTCGCGGAGCTCCTGCGAGACGGGCGGCTCGATCCTCCCGGCGGCGCCGATGCGATCACGTACCACGACTCGTGCTACCTGGCTCGCCACAACGACGTCCTGGCAGCTCCGCGGGAGATCGTCTCGCGCATCGGCAAGCCGCTCGAGATGGCGCGCAGCGGCAAGCGGACGTTCTGCTGCGGGGCAGGCGGCGCGCACATGTGGATGGAGGAGCGGGGCTCGGCGATCAACGAGGAGCGTGCGCGCGAGGCCGTGTCGACCGGGGCGGAGACCCTGGCGGTCGCATGCCCCTTCTGCACGATGATGCTGGACGACGGCGTGAAGCAGACGGGCGGCGGGATCCGGGTCGCCGACGTGGCGGTCCTGCTCGCCGAAGCGCTGGACGGCGCGGCGGCGGCGGGCGATTGACGAGCGCGTCGCCGAGGGCGTAGACTCATATGGTGGAACGGAGGTTCCACCATATGAGCCAGGGAACGCAGTCGATCGACCGCGCCGCACAGGTGCTCGTCCACGTCCTCGAGACGGCGGATCCGCCGACCGTGGGCGGGCTCTCGACGCGGCTCGGCCTCCCGAAGAGCACGGCGTCGCGCGTCGTCGGCGCGCTCGAGCGCCAGGGGCTGATCCAGCGCGACGGGGGTGCCGGCCACCTGGTGCCGGGGACGGTGCTCCAGCGGTTCGCCCGGCGGGAGACGGGAGACGCCGAGCTCGTCGAGCTCGCCGCAGAGGCGCTCGATCGCCTCGCGCAGGCGAGCGGCGAGACGATCAACGTCGGTGTCCCGTCGCTCGGGGCGGTCGAGCTGCTCGACCAGCGCGACAGCCGCCACTTCCTCGGCTCGACCAACTGGGTCGGCCGCCGTGTGCCTGCGCACGGCTCGGCTCTGGGGAAGGTCTTCTACGCCTTCGACGCCCTGCCGGTGCCCACCGGGCCGCTCGAGCCGCTTGCACCGCGCACGAGCCCGGCACCTGACGCGCTCGGGCTCGACGAGGTCCGTGCGCGCGGCTACGCGACGGCGGTCGAGGAGCTCGAGCCCGGCCTCTGGGCGGTGGCCGCGCCGGTCCGCGACGCGTCGGGCGCCGTCGTCGCCGCGCTCAGCGTCTCCGGCCCGACCGTACGGCTCCGACGCGGGTTGCTGCCGCGGTTCGGCCGTCTGCTCGTGACGGAGGGGCGCACCGTCTCCGCCCTGCTCGGGCACGACGACCGAAGGCGAGGTGTCGCATGAGTCAGGAAGAGATCGACCTTCGGTCGCTCGGTGACGAGGAGCTCGTCGCCCAGATGCACGACGACCTCTACGACGGGCTGGCGCCCGAGATCACGGAGGGCACGGAGATTCTGCTCGAGCGCGGCTGGACCGCCGAGCGGACATTGAACGACGCGCTCGTCGAGGGGATGCGGATCGTCGGCATCGACTTCCGCGACGGCATTCTCTTCGTTCCCGAGGTGCTCCTCGCGGCGAACGCGATGAAGGCAGGCATGGAAGTGCTGCGCCCGCTTCTCGCCGAGTCGGACGCCCAGCGGATGGGGAAGGTCGTGATCGGCACCGTCAAGGGCGACATCCACGACATCGGCAAGAACCTCGTGGCGATGATGCTCGAGGGCGCCGGGTTCGAGGTGATCGACCTCGGGATCAACAACCCGGTCGAGAACTACCTGGCCGCGCTCGAGGAGCACAAGCCCGAGATCCTCGGGATGTCGGCGCTCCTGACCACCACGATGCCGTACATGAAGGTCGTCATCGACACGCTCACCGAGCAGGGGATCAGAGGCGATGTGATCGTGCTCGTCGGCGGCGCGCCGCTGAACGAGGAGTTCGGCAAGGCGGTCGGCGCCGACGCGTACTGTCGGGACGCGGCCGTGGCCGTGGAGACGGCGCAGGCGCTCGTGCTCGCCCGCCGCGCGTCGGTCACCGCGTCGTGAGCCACTCGCTCCTCGACGAGGAGGTCGCCTTCGAGGCGAGGGGCGCGTCTGCGCACGTCTCGACTCGAGACGTCCCGCCCTCGCGGGTCCTCATCCTCGCGTGCGGGGCGATCGCCCGGGAAGTGCTCGCCGTGATCGACCTCAACGGGTGGACGCACGTGGACGTCCGCTGCCTTCCTGCGAAGCTCCACTCGACTCCGCAGCGGATCCCCGCCGCGGTCGACGCCAAGCTCGACGAGCTCGAGGGAAGCTACGAGCGGGTCTTCGTCGCGTATGCCGACTGCGGCACGGGCGGGCGCGCTCGACCCCGTGCTCGAGCGTCACGGGGTCGAGCGGCTCCCCGGTGCGCATTGCTACGGCTTCCTCGCGGGCAACGACGCCTGGGACGCGATGCACGAGGACGAGCCGAGGACGTTCTACCTCACGGACTTCCTTGCGCGGCACTTCGAAGCGCTTGTCGTGCGCGGCCTCAAGCTCGACGTGCATCCGGAGCTTCTTCCGATGATGTTCGGGAACTACCGGAGGCTCGTCTACCTCGCCCAGACCGACGATCCCTCACTCGACGCGCGCGCGGAGGCTGCAGCCGGGTTCCTCGGCCTCGCCTACGAGCGCCGGCGGACGGGCTACGGCGAGCTCGTCCCGTCGCTCACACGGTTTGTCCGGGAGCCGGTTCGTGGCTGAGCTGACCGTCATCTGGTGGAGGGACATCCCGGCGCAGGTGACCGCCAAGGAGGCACGTTCCCGTGCGGCGCGCGAGCTTCCGCCGCGTTTCCAGGAGGCGATCGACGCGGCGGCGATGCGTGCCGGGCTGATCGGGACCGACACCTATCTCGAGGAATGGCGCCGCGAGCTGCGGACGTGCGGGGACGATCTCGAGGCCGAGGTCGCGCGCGAAGCCGAACGGCTCGACGCCGCGTACACCGACGACGTCCTCGAACGGCTCGTGCGCGCGAGCGGCAAGGAGGACGAGTGACCGAGACCTTGCTGTGCTCGCCGACGAAGGAGGTCGTGATCGGCTTCGACCGGCCGTTCGTCGTGATCGGCGAGCGGATCAACGCTGTGTTGGCCCGCAGATCGGGAATCCGCAGGAGCGGATCCCCGATCGCGAGAATCCCTGAAGGTGCCGCTTCGCGGCCCGGGGTCGGCGGCCGCCCATGACCGAGACCTTGCTGTGCTCGGCGACGAAGGAGGTCGTGATCGGCTTCGACCGGCCGTTCGTCGTGATCGGCGAGCGCATCAACCCGACGGGGCGCAAGGCGCTCGCCGCCGAGATGGCGGCGGGCAACTTCGACACCGTCGTCGCGGACGCGATCGCGCAGGTCGAGGCCGGCGCCCAGATGCTCGACGTCAACGCCGGCATCCCGCTCGCCGACGAGCCGGCGATCCTCGCCCACACGGTGCAGCTCGTGCAGTCGATCACGGACGTTCCGCTCTCGATCGACTCCTCGATCGTCGAGGCGCTCGAGGCCGGGCTCGCCGTCTACCAGGGCAAGGCGCTCGTCAACTCCGTGACCGGGGAGGACGAGCAGATGGAGCGCGTGCTGCCGCTCGTGGCGAAGCACGGCGCCGCCGTCGTCGCGATCACGAACGACGAGACGGGGATCAGCGAGGACACGGACGTCCGCTTCGCGGTGGCCGCAGAAGATCGTCTCGCGCGCCGAGGATCACGGGATCCCACGCGAGGACGTCGTCGTCGATCCGCTCGTGATGCCGATCGGCGCGATGGGCACCGCCGGACGGCAGGTGTTTCGGCTGCTCCGGCGGCTCCACGACGAGCTCCGCGTCAACACGACCTGCGGCGCGTCCAACGTCAGCTTCGGGCTCCCGAACCGCACGGGCTTGAACGCCGCGTTCCTGCCGATGGCGATCGCCTCCGGCCTCACCTCGGCGATCACGAGCCCGCTGCACGCCGAGATGCTCCAGGCGGTCAAGGCCGGCGACGTGATGATGGGAAACGACCCGCACTGCGCCTCGTGGATCGCCCGGCACGGCGATGGCGCGGCACCTGCCACGGCGGGCCGCCGCGGGGGCCGGGCGGGACGACGCAGCGCGGCCGGCGCATGAGAGTACGGCGTACGGCAATACCTCCGACGAGGCGTGGTGCGCCCCGAGGGGGCGCGCAGTGAGCGACGCGCTCGTCGTCTTCACGCCGTCCGGCCGACGCGGTCGGTTCGCGCGCGGCACGTCGGTGCTCGACGCGGCGCGCAGGCTCGGAGTCGACCTCGACTCGGTCTGCGGCGGCCGCGGGATCTGCGGACGCTGCCAGGTGACCGTCGCGGAGGGCGAGCACGCGAAGCACGGGATCACGTGCACGGCGGCGGCACTGACCCCGGCGACCACGACCGAACTGGCGTACGCTGCCGACCGCGGCCTCGCCGAGGGGCGTCGCCTCGGCTGCACCGCCCTCGTCGCCGACGACGCCGTGGTCGACGTGCCGCCCGAGAGCCAGGTGTACCGGCAGGTCGTGCGCAAGGAGGCCGACGCGCGGCCGATCGCGGTCGACCCCGTCGTCCGCCTCCATTACGTCGAGGTCGAGGAGCCGCAGCTCGCCTCACCGCGCAGCGACCACTCCCGGCTGCTCGACGCGCTCGAGCGCGAATGGGGCTTGCGCGACCTCGCCGTCGATCCAGTTGTATTGCGTTTATTGCAACATGCTCTACGAAACGGCGGGTGGCGGGTCACCGTGGCGGTGCACGACGGGACGGTCGTCACCGCGATCTGGCCGGGCTTCCACGACGCGGCGTTCGGCATCGCGTTCGACGTCGGGTCGACGACGGTCGCCGGCCATCTCTGCGACCTCCACACCGGCGAGGTCGTCGCGTCGGCCGGGGAGATGAACCCGCAGATCCGCTTCGGCGAGGACCTCATGAGCCGCGTGTCGTACGTGATGCTCAACCCCGGCTCGGAGAAGGAGCTCACCCGTGTCGTCCGCGGCTGCCTCGCGAAGCTGACGGCCGAGCTGTGCCGGGACGCGGGCGTCGAGCGGACGGACGTGCTCGAGGTCACCCTCGTGGGGAATCCCGTCATGCACCACCTGCTCCTCGGCATCGACCCGACCGAGCTCGGCGGCGCTCCGTTCGCGCTCGCGTTCGACGCGGCGGCTCCGCCTCCACGCAGCGGAGCTCGGGCTGCCCGTCAACCCGGGGGCGCGCGCGTACATCCTGCCCTGCATCGCCGGGCACGTCGGTGCCGACACGGCGGGAGTGATCCTCGCCGAGGCGCCGCATCTCTCCGACGAGGTCAGCCTCGTCGTGGACGTCGGCACGAACGCCGAGATCGTCCTCGGGAACCGCGAGCGGCTGATCGCCGCCTCGAGCCCGACCGGGCCCGCCTTCGAGGGAGCGCAGATCAGCTGCGGCCAGCGCGCCGCACCCGGAGCCATCGAGCGGGTCAGGATCGACCCGGAGACGCTCGAGCCGCGTGTGAAGGTCGTCGGCTGCGACGCGTGGTCGGACGAGCCGGGCTTCCGGGACGTCCAGGTCACCGGCGTGTGCGGCTCGGGGATCATCGAGGTCGTCGCCGAGCTGCACCTCGCCGGGATCCTCACCACGGACGGCACGATCGACGGCTCGCTCGCGCCGCAGACGCCGCGGATCGTCGCCGACGGGCGGACGTTCTCCTACGTGCTGTGGGCGGGCGAGCCGGAGCTCTCGATCACGCAGAACGACATCCGGCAGATCCAGCTCGCCAAGGCGGCGCTCCACGCCGGCTGCCGGCTCTTGATGGAGCGCTACGGCGCCGAGCAGGTCGACCGGATCCGGCTCGCTGGAGCGTTCGGCGCGCAGATCGACCCCGTTCACGCGCTCGTGCTCGGGCTGGTCCCCGACTGCGACCCGGGCGGTGTGAGCTCCGCCGGGAACGCGGCCGGTGACGGAGCGCGCATCGCCCTCCTCGACCGGGGCGCGCGTGAGGAGATCGAGCGCGTCGTCCGTTCCGTGGAGAAGGTGGAGACGGCCGTCGAGCCGCGCTTCCAGGAGCATTTCGTCCACGCGATGGCGATCCCGCACGACACGGATCCGTACGAGCGCCTCGCGAGGAGCGTCCCGCTCCCCGCCAGACGAATTGGTATGTCTCCGACCACGGGGCGCCGCCGTCGGCGAGAACATCTAGCGGACGCCGAGGCCGCGAACGCGGGCTCGAATCCGCCTCGGAGAGGAGAGCGTCATGAGCGAGACGAGAGGCCGGCGCAGCGGCGGACGGGCGGCGCGGCAGGCGGCGAGGGCCCACGCCCACGTCGAGCGGGTGCCGTTCCTCACGCGGACGCTGGCGCCGTTCGAGGTGCTCTCGGAGGAAGGCCTCACGACGCTCGAGGAGAACGCCGACCGGATCCTCGAAGAGGTCGGGATCGAGTTCCACGACGCCCCAGACGCGCTCGAGCTCTTCTCGGAGGCGGGAGCGGACGTGCAGGGCGAGCGCGTGCGGTTCCCTCGCGGGCTCTGCCGCTCGCTCGTCCAGGCGACCGCTCCCGCGCAGTTCACGCAGGTGGCGCGGAACCGGGCGAACGACGTCGTCTTCGGAGGGCAGGGCACGATCTTCGCCCCGGCGTACGGGTCGCCGTTCGTGCGCGACCTCGACGGCGGGCGCCGCTACGGGACGATCGAGGACTTCCGCAACTTCGTGAAGCTCGCGTACGCGTCCCCGTGGCTGCACCACTCGGGCGGCACGGTCTGCGAGCCGGTGGACGTGCCGGTGAACAAGCGGCACTTCGACATGGTCTACGCGCACATCCGGTACTCGGACAAGCCGTTCATGGGCTCCGTCACGCGCCCGGAGCGCGCGCGTGACACGGTCGAGATGGCGCGCATCGTGTTCGGCCGGGACTTCCTCGACGACCACACGGTCGTCTTCAGCCTCATCAACGCCAACTCGCCGCTCGTGTGGGACGCGACCATGCTCGGTGCGGCGCGCGCCTACGCGGAGGCGAACCAGGCCGTGATGATGACCCCGTTCATCCTCGCGGGCGCGATGAGCCCCTCGACCGTGGCGGCCACGTGCGCGCAGACGCTCGCCGAGTCGCTCGCCGGGATGGCGTACGTCCAGCTCGTGCGCCCTGGCGCGCCGGTCGTGCTCGGGTCGTTCGCGTCGTCGATGTCGATGCAGTCCGGTGCGCCGACGTTCGGCACGCCGGAGCCCGCGCTCGTCCTGTACGTGATGGCGGCGCTCGCACGGCGGCTCGGCGTCCCGTTCCGGTCCGGCGGCGCGCTCACCGCATCGAAGATCGCCGACGCGCAGGCCGCCTACGAGTCCGCCAACACGATGCAGCCGACGATACTGGCGGGCGTGAACTTCGTCCTCCACGCGGCCGGCTGGCTCGAAGGCGGGCTCTCGATGGGCTACGAGAAGTTCGTGCTCGACACGGACCAGCTCGGGATGTGGCACGCGTTCGCACCCGGTGTCGACCTCTCGCGAGAACGGCCAGGCGATGGATGCGTTCCTGACGAACGAGCCGGGCACGCACTTCCTCGGCCACCCGCATACGCTCGCGAACTTCGAGCAGGCGTTCTTCCGCTCGTCGATCGCGGACAACTCGAGCTTCGAGCAGTGGGAGAGCGAGGGCGCCCGTGACGCCGCCGCGCGCGCGAACGCGATCTGGAAGCGGACGCTGGCCGAGTACGAGGCGCCGCCCATCGACGAGGCCGTCGACGAGGAGCTCCGCGAGTGGATCGAGCGGCGCAAGGCGTCCTTCCCCGACGGGAGCGAGTGATGACCACGACCGAGCTCAGCCGGGTGTCCCGGGTCGCCGAGCTGCTCCGCTGCTCACGTTACGAGGTGCTGCCCGCTCGACGGGGTCGAGGAGCAGGTGCTGGCGCACTTTCCGCGGGACGTCGAGCTCACCGTCACCGCCTCCCCGACCAAGGGCCTCGAGCCGACGCTCGGGCTGGTCGAGTCGCTCAGCCGTCACGGGTACGCGGTCGTGCCACATCTTTCCGCCCGCCTCGTGGCGGACGCAGCCGAGCTCGCCGAGATCGTGGCACGCCTACGGGCGGTGGCGGTCCGGGACGTGTTCGTCGTGGCGGGCGACGCCGAGGAGCCGCGCGGAAGCTTCCACGGCGCGATCGACCTGCTCGAGGCGCTCGACGAGCTCGGTCGCCCGTTCCCCGAGGTGGGGATCACCGGCTATCCGGAGAGCCACCCGTTCATCGACGACGAGACGACGATCGCGGCGATGTTCGAGAAGTCCCGGCACGCCACGTACATCGCGAGCCAGGTGTGCTTCGACCCGGCCGTCACCGCGCAGTGGATCGAGGACGTCTGGGCGCGCGGGACGCGCCTGCCGATCTACATCGGCGTTCCCGGAGCCGTGAGCCGCGCGAAGCTGCTGCGCGTGTCCACCCGGATCGGGATCGGCGACTCGCTGCGCTTCCTGCGGAAGAACGGCAGCTTCGCGAGCCGCTTCCTGCGCGGCGGCTTCAGCCCCGATGCGCTCGTCGACGGCCTCGGGCCGGTGCTCGATGGGGAGAAGGTCGCCGGCTTCCATGTGTTCACGTTCAACGACGTCGAGGACACCGAACGCTGGCGCCGCCGGCGGCTGGCCTCGGCTTCCCCGGCCACGAAGCCCGGTTCCTGACCCACCGATCCAAGGAGAGCGATGCCCGTCGAGGTCGACACCGTTCGCGCCGTCAGCGTCCCCACGCGGCTCGTGCACGGCTCCGGCGCGGTGTCCAGCCTTGCGCGCGAGGCCGGCGCGCTCGGCATAGCGCGACCGATGCTGGTCACGGATCCGGGGGTCGCCGCGGCAGGCCTCGTCGATCGCGTGCTTCCCCTCCTCGGCGACGTCGTCGTGTTCGACGAGGTGCGCCCCAACCCTGACGTGGAGCTCGTCGACCGTGCGGCGGACGCATACCGCGAGGCCGGCTGCGACGGTCTCGTGGCCCTCGGCGGCGGCTCGTCGATCGACACCGCGAAGTCGATCGGCGTCGTGGCCGTCCACGGAGGCTCGATTGCCCGGTACGAGTGGGGCCACGACCCGATCGAGAAGCGGATCCCGCCGCTCGTGGCGATCCCCACCACGGCGGGCACGGGAAGCGAGGTGACCCTCTGGGCCGTCATCACGGACCACGAGCGCCGAGTCAAGTTCAACGTCGGCGGAACGCCGTTGATCGGCGCGCACGTCGCGCTGATCGACCCGGAGCTGATGCTCGGGCTCCCTCCCGCCGTCACGGCTGCGACGGGAATGGACGCGCTCTCGCACGCGATCGAGTGCTTCACCTGCGACTACCACCAGCCGTTCAACGACGCGGTCGCCCTGTACGCGATCGAGCTCGTCGCGCGGTGGCTCCGTGTTGCAGTGGAAGACGGGGCGAACCTGGAGGCACGAACGCAGATGGCGCACGCGGCGACGCTCGGCGGGATGGCCTACGGGACGGAGAGCGCGGGCGCGGCGCACGCGATGAGCCAGTCCGCAGGCGGCGTGCACGACTGCCCGCACGGCGCGCTCACGGCGCGGGTGCTGGGGCCGGTGTGCGAGTACAACGTTCCCGCGGCGCCCGAGCGATACGCGCGGATCGCGCAGGGGCTCGGCGTCGACACCGGTGGCCTGGACGTCGTCGACGCGGCTCGGGCCGGGGTGGAGGAGGTCTACCGCCTGACCGACGACGTCGGCATCCCCGGCATGGAGCAGCTCGGCTTCTCGAAGGACGAGATCCCCATGCTCGCCCGCATCGCATTCGACGATCCTCAGACGCACGGCAATGCGCGCGAGGTGGACGTCGCCGCGTACGAGGACATCTACCGCATGGCGTTCGACCGCTAGGGAGCCGCAATTGACCGATCCAGTGTGGGAGAGGCGTATCGCCGAGGCGTGGGCGACGTTCGACTCGCGGAGCGACGACGAGAACCGCGCGTCGATCGAGGCGCTCGCCGCGGAGCTTCCTGCGGACAGCGCGGTCGCGAGCTTCGAGCGCGCCTGCGTCTTCGACTCGACGGGCCGCTCCGATCTCGCCGTCCCGCTCTACCGGGAGGCACTCGAGCGTGGTCTCACCGCAGCGCGCCGCCGGCGCGCCGTGATCCAGCTCGCCAGCTCGCTCCGCAACGTGGGGCACGCAGAAGAGAGCGTCGCGTTGCTGACGGCGGAGCTCGACGCCGAGCGCGACGAGCTGGATGGCGCGGTGCGCGGGTTCCTCGCTCTGGCGCTCGCGGACCTCGGGCGCGAGCGCGAGGCGGTCGTGCACGCGCTCACCGCGCTCGCGCCGCACCTCCCGCGCTACCAGCGATCGCTCGCGAACTACGCCGAGGACCTCGTCGACTGAGACGGAGGCGCTCGAGCACGCGACATCGCGTTACCCAAGCGCGATCAACGCGACGCCGGTGACAACGAGCGCCGCGCCGCCGAGGCGGGCCGGGCCGACGCGTTCGCCGGCGAGCGGCGCGGCGAGGAGCGCCGCGATGAGGACGCTCGTCTCCCGTACGGATGCGACGGCCGCTGCCGACGCCCGGAGAAGAGCGGCGAGGACGAGCGCATAGGCGACGAACGACAACACGCCCGCGAGCGCCGGCAGCGGGCGCGCCGCAGTACGGACGCGTGTTGTGCCGTGCTCGGTGACGAGGAGGAAGCCGACGTACCCGATCGTCGCCGGGACCATCCCGAGCTCGAGGTAGACGATCGGGGAAGCGTGCTCGATGCCGTGTTTGTCGACGAGCGTGTACGCGGCGATGCACGATGCGATGGCGACGCCGTAGGCGGCCCCCGCGCCGCGTCCCTCGGCGCTGCCGCTCCCGACCCCGCGAACGAGGAGGACGCCGACCCCCACCAGGCACACGCCGAGCGCCTGACCGGCGCTCGCTCCCACGCCGAGCACCGTCACGCCGACGAGCAGGACGAGCACGGGCGCGAGGCCGCGCGCGATGGGATACACGACGGAGACGTCCGCATGGCGGTACGCAGTAGCGAGCGCCGCGAAGTACGCGAGCTGCAGCATGGACGTGACCACGACGTACGGCCACACGGCCGAGTCGGCGTCGAAGCGCCAGAGCGCGACGGGGGCGAAGAGGACGACCGACGCGACGAGCGCGATCGCCGTCGCCGCTTCCGGGTCCCGCTCGCGGCCGAGGATCAGGTTCCAGAGGGCGTGCAGGAAGGCCGACCCGAGCGCGAGGGCGAAGGCGTCCAGCGGCATGGCCGCGTGAACCTACTCCGTGGCTAGGCTCCCGGCCGGATGAGGACCGCGCGCGCGCTCGTGTTCGACTTCAACGGGACGCTGTCGCACGACGAGCCCGTCCTCTACGCGATCTACGCGGACCTCTTCGCGGAGCACGGACGCCCGCTCACCGAGGCCGACTACTTCGGCCGGCTCGCGGGCAACACGGAGGAGGCGATCATCGGCGGCTGGCTCGGAGTCGAGGGAGAAAGACTTCGTGCGCTCGTCGAGGAGCGAATCGAGCGCTACCGGCGGCTCGCCGACGGATCCACGGTTCCTGCCGCGATCCGTGACGCGGTGCGCCACGCGGCGAGCCGGGTCCCGGTCGCCGTGGTGTCCGGCGCGTACCGGCGCGAGATCGAGCCCGTGCTCCGGGGCGCCGGCCTCGCGGACGTGGTCCGCGTGATCGTGGCCGCCGACGACGTGGCGCACGGCAAGCCCGATCCGGAGGGTTACCTCCGGGCGCTGGAGGCGCTCGGCAACGGCATATCTCCGAGCGACGTCGTGGCGTTCGAGGACACGGAGGCGGGCGTCGCGTCGGCTCGGGCCGCCGGGCTGCGCTGCCTCGCCGTGCGGGGCACGCTCCCCGACGAGCGGCTGGCCGAGGCCGACGGGATCGTCGACGAGATCGGCATCGAGCTGGTCGAGTCGCTCGTCGGATGACGTGGGTGATCGCCCACCGCGGCGCGTCCGCCGACGAGCGCGAGAACACGATCCCCGCGTTCGAGCGGGCGATCGAGCTCGGGGCGGACTTCGTCGAGCTCGACGTGCAGGTCGTCGGCCGACGGCGCGCTGGTCGTCTTCCACGACCTCGACCTCGACCGGCTGACACCGCTGCGCGGGCCGCTCCGTCGGCGCACGCTCGCCGAGCTGCGCGAGCATGGGATCCCGACCCTCGAGGATGTCGTCGACCTGACGCGTGGGCGCATCGGCGTCATGGCGGAGCTCAAGCGCGCGTACCTCTACCGTCGGCACGACGTGGTCGGGCGGACGGTGGCGCTGCTCGGCCCGGAGGACGTCGTCCTCTCGTTCTGCGCGGCGCACGCTCCAGGAGGGGCTCCGCCGGTGCCCCTCGCTTCGCGTCCTCCAGCACGTCGGCTATGGCGTCTCGATCCGGGCGGCGTCGTCCTACGCCTGGGCCGTGGGCTTCCACGACCCGCGCGTCACCGAGCGCGGCGTCGCCCGCGCGCGCCGGCTCGGGCTCGAGACGACCGTCTACACGGTCAACGACGCGGGGCGGATGCGTGCGCTCGCGGCGATGGGGGTCAGCGGCATCTTCAGCGATCGTCCCGCGCTGTTGCGCGAGACGCTCGAGTCACTCGGCTGAGAGCTCCGGATCGCGGACGAGAAGAAGCTTACTGCGCTCGGCGTGGACGTGACCTCACGGATTGTCCGGGTCGAGCACGGGAGGCAGCTGCGTCGTCGCTGAGGGCTAGGAGGCGCGCGCTGCCGGGCGCGAAGCTCGCGACCACTCGTGCTCCCGACCGTGAGCGGGGCGGCACGAGCGGTCGAGAGGTCGGCGACGAGGCTCCGTTCCCCGTCCTCCACTCGCACGCGCGTCACCGCGCCGAGGAAGATCCGCGAGACGACCTCGCCGGTGAGCGCATTCTCGTGCGACGTTCCGTCGGCCGCGCACGACGTCGACCGTCTCCGGACGCACGAGACAGAGCACGCGCTCGCCCCGTGGCAGCCCCCGCGCCGCCTCGACCGGAAGCCGCAGCCCCTCGTAGTCGATCGCCCCGTCGTCGGCGACCGTCGCGATGAGCCGGTTCATGGTGCCGATGAACTCGGCGACGAACGGCGTCGCCGGATTGCCGTACATCTCCGCCGGCGAGCCGATCTGCTCGATCTTGCCGCCCCACATCACCGCGACGCGGTCGGAGATCGAGAGCGCCTCCTCCTGGTCGTGCGTCACGTAGAGCGTCGTGATGCCGAGCTCGAGCTGGATGCGGCGGATCTCCTCGCGAAGCTGCACGCGCACCTTCGCGTCGAGCGCCGAGAGCGGCTCGTCGAGCAGCAGTACCTTCGGCTCGATCGCGAGCGAGCGCGCGAGGGCGACGCGCTGCTGCATGCCGCCGGAGAGCTGGTGCGGGTAGCGCTTGGCCGCCTGGCTGAGCCCGACGAGCTCGAGCAGCTCGCGCGACCCGCTGCCTGCCGCTCGGCCTTGGGCTTGCGGCGGATCCGGAGCCCGTACTCGACGTTCTGCTCCGCGGTCATGTTCGGGAAGAGGCTGTAGGCCTGGAACACCATCCCCATGTCGCGCTTGTTGGGCGGCATGCGCGTGATGTCCTTGCCGTCGACGACGATCCGGCCCGAGTCGGGCTGGTCGAAGCCGGCCACGAGGCGCAGCGCGGTCGTCTTGCCGCAGCCGCTCGGGCCGAGCAGCGAGACGAACTCCCCCGTCTCGAGCGCGAGATCGATCCCCTGGAGCGCCGTCACGGGACCGAAGGAGCGCCACAGCTCCTGGAGCTCGACGTGAGGCCATTACCTGCCGATCCCCACGCGCACCGTGCGCTGACCGCCGCGCCGCCCGACCAGGAGGATCGAGAGCATCGCCGCCCACGTGATCCCGAAGCTCATCAGCGTCGCGGCGGCCGCGGGATACGCCTGCGACTCGTTGACGTACTGGAGGTACGTCGGGAAGGTGTGGAACGCGGAGAGGCTCGCGATCGTGAACTCGCCCATCACGATCGCGAGCGTCAGGAACGCGCCGCTGAGAGCGGCGACCCTGATGTTCGGCAGGATCACGCGCGTGAGCGTCGTCCGCCAGGACGCTCCGAGGTTGCGCGACGCCTCGGTCAGCGTGTGCACGTCGATCGAGCGGAAGCCGGCGTCGAGCGAGAAGTAGATGTAGGGGAACGCGAGGATCACGTAGGCGCCGACGAGGAACAGGTCGGGCTTGCCCAGGAACCAGAACGGGGCGTGGAGCGTGTCCTTGTAGAACTTGAGCAGCCCGACGACGAGGATGATCGGCGGGACGACGAACGGCACGAGCGCGAGGAAGCCGACGACGGGGCGGAGGCGCGGCAGCTTCAGGTGCACCCAGTAGATCGTCGGCACGAAGAGGAGGAGGCCGACGACGATCGTCTCGAGCGCGAGCCTGAACGAGACCTTGATCGTCGACCAGAACTGCGGGTCGTGCAGGATCACGCCGTAGGCGGAGAGGCTGCAGCACTTCCCGGTCTGCGCGTCCCTCAGGCTGAAGAGGAGCGTCGCGATCAGCGGGACGAGGAAGTACATCGCGCCGAGCACGAGCCAGACGACGGCGGAGGGGGCGATCTGCGGCCTCCGCAGCCTCATTTCGCCCACCGCGACGCGCGCCGCTGGAGCGGGATGTAGAAGAGCATCATCGCCGCCAGGACGACGAACATCCCGAGCGCGAGCGCCTGGCCCTCGTGGGGGTTGGAGAGGACGTTGCCCGAGAGGTCGTTGCCGATCAGGATCGGCACGAGCGGAAGGCCGTCGCCGCTCGTGAGCGAGTACGCGGTCGCGTACGCGGCGAACGAGTTCCCGAACAGCAGGATCACCGCGCCGAGGATCGACGGCATCAGCACGGGCATCCCGATGTGCCGCCAGTACTGCCACCGGCTCGCGCCGAGGTTCGACGACGCCTCGCTCCATTCCGCGCGCAGGCCGTCGATCGCCGGCGCGATGACGAGGAACATCAGCGGGATCTGGAAGTACAGGTAGACGAGCTCGACCCCCTGTCGCGACCAGATCGCGAAGCCGTGCTGGTAGATGTTGACCCCGAAGACGTCGTTCGAGAGCTGGGTGACGATCCCGATCGTCCCCAGCGTTGCGATGAAGGCGAAGGCGAGCGGGATGCCGCCGAAGTTGGCCGCCACGCCGGAGAAGGTGCCGTACGCCGAGCGCACCCAGTTCGGCGTTCCCTTGCGGATCGCCGCGTACGCGAGTAGAAGCCCGAACAGGGCTCCGACGAGCGCCGTCGTGAGGCTGATCCGGATGCTCTCCCAGAACGCGTCGCGGATGTACGAGGTCTGGACGATCGCCCTCACGTTGTCCAGCGTGTAGCCGCCGCCGTCGCTCCTGAAGGCGCCGATCATCACGGTGGCGGCCGGCAGGATCAGGAACATCGAGGCGTAGGCGAAGAACGGGACGACGCCGAGCCAGGCGAGCGAGAATCTCCGGCCGGGCTTCGGGCCCGGCCGGAGACGATCATGGGTTGCCGCTTGCGTCGCCAGTGAACTAGCCGCCGATCTTGGCCGGCCACTCCGCCTTGATGACGACCCCCGCCTTCGTCTGCTGGCCGAGGCTCGCGAACTTTGCCCCCTTGGCGTTCAGCCAGCTGGCCGGGAGCGCAGCGGTCACCGACTTCGGGATCGCCTTGCGCGCAAGCGAGGTTGGCCAATGCGGGCGGGATGTGCGTAGCCCTTCAGGTAGAGGATCTGCCCCTGGTCGGAGTAGAGGAACTCCTGCCACAGGCGGGCGGCCCACGGGTGCGGCGCCGTCGCGCTGACCGCCTGGCAGTAGTAGCCGCCGTACTGGCCGTCGCTGGGGAGGACGACCTTCCAGTTCGCCGACGGGAACTCCTTCACGTAGGCGAAGTTGTTGTAGTCCCAGTCGATCGAGATCGGCGTCTGGCCGGACGCGACCGTCTGCGGCGTCGTCTCGCACCGGGACCCAGTTCCCGTTCGACCGGCGCTTCGCGAACCAGTCGATCCCGGGGCCGACGTTCGAGAGCGAGCCGCCGTTCGCGAGCGCCGCCGCGAACACGCCCGCGATCGCCGAGCCGGACTTGAGCGGGCTCCCGTTCAGTGCGACCTGGTTCTTGTAGATCGACTTGAGCAGGTCGGCGAACGTCTTCGGCGGCGTCTTGACGACGTTCGCGTTGTAGCCGATCGTGACCGAGCCGTAGTAGTCGCCGGTCCAGAGGCCGCGCGTGTCCTTCATCGCGCGCGGGACGGTCGCGTAGTTCGAGACGTAGTACCTGGCGTACAGTCCCGCGACGGTGCCGGCGACCGCGAACGTCGGGCTGACGTCGACGACATCCGGGGCACGCGGATCGCCCTTGAGCGAGACGATCGCCTGGTTCTCCTCCGACGAAGCTGCCGTTGGGGTTGTCGCTCGTGATGCCGATGCCGTACTTCTTCGTGAAGGTCGAGATGATCTCGCCGTAGTTCGCCCAGTCGGGCGGCAGCGCGATCACGTTCAGGTGCCCTTCCTTCTTCGCCGCCGCGACGAGCGCGGACAGGTTCTTCTTGGTCCCGCGGATCGGCGGGTCCGCGAGCGCCTTCGCCCGCGCCGCGAGCGCGGCCTCGGGCAACGAGATGACGGTGAGGCCCGCCGCGGTCGCAAGGCCCCGCTTGAGCAGCGTGCGCCGGTCCGAACCGCTCCTCGTCGAGCCGCCGGAGGAACTCGTACTCCTGCTCCTGGAAATCCTCCACGGACACCTCCTCAGGTCGTGTGCCGTGTCCGGCGATCGTACGGGCCCTTCGGCGCCACTGCAATAGGCTCTCCCGGGTGGACTCGCCCTGGCAGCGGGACGGTGACTGGCTGCGGGCCGCGTTGCACACGCACACGACGCAACTCGGACGGCGAGCTCGCGCCCCGCGGCGCTCGCGCGGCACTACGGACGCGCCGGCTACGACGTCGCTCGCGATCACCGACCACTGGCACCGGAGCGAGGCTCCGTCGAGCCCCGAGCTCGTGGTGCTGCCGGGCGTCGAGCTCAACTGCGTGCTGCCCGACGACCGCGACGGGCACGTGCTCGGCATCGGGATCGAGCGCGACCCGACCGAGCTCGAGGGAGAGCGCCGCGACCTCGCCGAGACTGGCGACTGGATCGCCGGCGCGGGGGGCGTCGCGTATCTCGCGCACCCGTACTGGACGGGCGCGCGACCCGGCGGGCTCGAGCTTCCGCCGTCCGTCACCGGGATCGAGGTGTTCAACGCCGGGTGCGAGCTCGAGGTCGGTCGCGGCCTCTCGTCGGTGCACTGGGACGAGCTGCTCGAGGACGGCCGGATCTGTCCCGCCCTCGTGACCGACGACAGCCACCATCCGGGCTTCGACTCCGACCACGCGTGGACGTGGATCCGCGCCGAGCGGACCGCGGAGAGCGTCCTCGACGCGCTGCGCACGGGACGGTTCTACGGCAGCACCGGCCCTCTGATCCACGACGTCGAGGTGCGGGACGGCGACGTCGTGGTGCGATGCTCGCCCGCCCGCTCGGTCACGCTGCTGACCGGGCGGACGAGCGGAACGGCGGTGAACGCGGGCCGGCTCGGCTACCGCTACGGAGCGGAGATCCTCGAGGTCACCGCCGAGGACCACATCGTCGCGGCGCGGCTCGACCTGCCCGGCAACGCGCCCTTCGCCCGGGTCGAGGTGGTCGACCCGGCCGGCCGTCGCGCATGGACGAATCCGCTGTGGGCGTAGCGGATCACGCGCAAGCGGGCCGCGCCGCCGCGCGAGAGGCGCTCGAGCGAACGGCGTTCGACCTGCTCGTGATCGGAGGCGGGCGTGATCGGCGCGGCGACCGCCGCGCACGCCGCGCGCGCCGGGCTCGCGGTCGCGCTCGTCGACGCGGGGGACTTCGGCTCGGGCACGTCGAGCGCGTCGTCGAAGCTCATCCACGGCGGCCTGCGCTACCTGCGGCTCGGCGACGTGCGGCTCGTCCGCGAGGCGCACCACGAGCGGCGCACCCTCGCCGGGCCCGTCGCGCCGCACCTCGTGCATCGCCTCCCGTTCCTGCTCCCGCTCTACCGCGGTGGGCCGTTCCGGCCCGCCTTCGTCCAGAGCGGCATCCTCCTCTACTCGACCCTCGCCCTCTCGCGCCTCAACTGGCTGGTGAAGCCGGCGCGGGCGAGCGAGCTCGTGCCGTCGTTGCGCACCGACGGTCTTCGCTCGTGCGCGCTCTACGCCGACGCCTGGACGAACGACGCGCGGCTCTGCCTCGAGAACGTCCTCGCAGCAGCGGAGGCCGGCGCGGTCGTGCTCAACCGTGCAGAGGTCGCGTCCCTGCGGATCGGCGGACGGGAAGGTGAGCGGTGCGGAGGTGCTGGTCGACGGCGAGGCCGTCGACGTGGACGCCCGCGTCGACGGTCAACGCCGCCGGGCCCTGGGTCGATGTCGTCCGCCGGCTCGAGGATCCCCACGCGGGGACGTCGGTGCGCCTCAGCAAGGGCGCACATGTCCTCGTCCCCGGCGGCGAGGGCTGGACCGCGGCGCTCACTGTCCCGCAGGACGACGTCCGGGTCACGTTCGCGGTGCCCTGGTACGGCCTCCTGCTGCTCGGCACGACCGACACCGCGTACGAGGGCGACCCCGCCGCCGTCGCGGCCGACGAGTCGGACGTGGCGCAGATCCTCGACGAGGCGTCGGCGGCGCTGCCCGTCGTCGCTCCTCGACCCCGGCGACGTGCGCGCCTCGTTCGCCGGGCTGCGGGTACTGCCGCTCGGCGAGGGGACGACGGCGAACGCCCGGCGGGAGACGGTCTTCTCGATCGGGCGGGGCGGGATGCTGAGCGTCGCGGGCGGAAAGCTGACGACCTACCGGAGGATCGCGCTCGACGCGCTCGAGCGCGTCCGCGGCCCGCTCGGCCTTCGGCGGGTCGACCGGCGACCGTTTCCGCTTCCGGGCGCGAGGGGAGACGCGCCGCCGGTTCCCGGTCGAGGTCGACCCCGAGGTCGAGGCCCATCTCCGCCACCTCTACGGCAGCCGCGCCGCGAGAGTCGTCGCGCGAGCGGAAGAGGATCCGTCGCTGCTCGAGCGGCTCCATCCCGATGGGCCGGACATCGCCGCACAGGCGTCGTTCGCGGTCACCGACGAATGGGCACAGACGGCCGAGGACGTGCTGCGCCGGCGGACGACGGTTGCGCTGCGCGGCCTGGCCGTGCCCGAAGTCGTGGAGCGCGTCGAGGGCGCTCTCGCGCCTCTGCGACCGGCCTGACCCGTCAGCCGGGTCGGGACGAACCGGCGACGTCGAGCACCGCCTCGACGATCCCGTGGTAGCCGGTGCAGCGGCAGAGGTTGCCGGACAGCGCGATCCGCACCTCGTCGGCGGTCGGCGACGGGTTCTCGGCCAGGAGCGCCGTCGCAGAGATCAGCATGCCGGGGGTGCAGAAGCCGCACTGGACGCCGCCATGGTCGAGGAATGCCGCCTGGAGCGGGCTCAGCTCCCCGTCGGCCGCGAGGCCCTCCACGGTCGTCACCTCGCTTCCCTCCGCCTGCAGGGCGAGGTACGAGCAGCTGTTCACCGGCTTCCCGTCGAGCAGCATCATGCACGCCCCGCACTCGGAGTCGTCGCAGCCCTCCTTCGACCCGGTCAGCCCGACGGCGTCGCGCACGGCCGCGAGCAGGCTCGTGCCCGGCTCGAGCTCGACCGGGTAGGCGATCCCGTTGACCGCCAGCGTCGCCGCGACCTTCACGCGGCGCTCCCGCTCGCGGGAACGGGCACGTCGCCGCCGCGCGCCCGGGTCAGCGCGGCGTCGATCGCGCGCCGCGTGATCACCTCGGCCATCGCCGCGCGGTAGCGCTCCGAGGCGCGCACGTCCGAGATCGGAGCGGAGCCCGCCGCGGCCGCAGCGGCGGCGGCGCGCACGGCAGCCTCGCCGGCCGACGTTCCCGCGAGTGCCCGCTCCGCGTCCGGCACGCGACGGATGGTCGGTGCGAGGGCCGTGATCGCGACCCGCGCATCCGTCACCATCGAACCGTCGAGGACGACGACGGCGGTCGCTCCGACGACTGCGATCTCCATCTGTCGGCGGTACTCGAGCCGGACGTAGGCGCTGCCCGCACCCGCGGCGGGGAACGGAACGTCGACCGAGACGAGCAGCTCGTCGGGAGCTGCGACCGTGGCGCCCGGGCCGGCGAACAGTTCGTCGACGGACACGGTGCGCGTGCCCGCGGTCGACCGGAGCGTGACGGTCGCGCCGAGGCACATCAGCGGCCCGCCCGTCTCCATCGCGGGTGACGCGTTCATGACGTTCCCGCCGATCGTGCCGTGGGCGCGGGTCGCGTGCGAGCCGACGATCGCCGCCGCGTCCGCCAGCGCCGTGAAGCGCTCGCGCACCGTCGGATGGGCCGCGATCTCGGCGTGGGTTGCCAGCGCGCCGAGGCGGAGGACTCCGCCGGAATCCTCGATGCCGTGCAGCGTTCGGATCCGGTGGATGGCGACGAGCGACTCCGGGAGCGGCGCCTTGCCCTGCCGTGCGCCGACGACGAGGTCCGTGCCGCCCGCGACCGGACGCGCGCCGCCCGCGAGCGCCGCGAGCGCTTCCTCGAGGGTGGTGGCGGTGGCGAAGCCCGTCATCGGCTCCACCCGGAGACAGCTGTCCGACTGAAGTCGGACACCTTCCTCGCCGGACACCTCTGCTTCTCGGAGCGGGCGGTCATTGCGAGGCCTCCCAGACCCGCTCGGGCGTCATCGGCAGCTGGCGCACGCGGGCGCCGATCACCTTGGCGATCGCGTTCGCGACCGCGCCCGCCGTCGGCACGCACGGCGGCTCGCCGACGCCCTTCGACCCCTTCGGCCCGGCGTTCGGCGTGTCCGTCTCGATCCAGTCGATCTCGATCGACGGGGCGTCGGAGGCGGTCACGAGCTTGTAGTCGAGGAGGTGCGGGTTCCGCTGCCTGCCGAGGTCGTCGAGCTGCGTGCCCTCGGTGAGCGCCTGCCCGATGCCCATCACGACACCGCCGTACACCTGGCCGTCGGCGCCGACGCGGTTCAGGATCCGGCCGCAGTCGTGCACGGCGGCGACCCGCAGCACCCGCACGACGCCGGTCTCGCGGTCGACCTTGACGTGCGCGGCGTGCGCGATCAGCTGCGGCGCGTGGAACGACTCGAGGCCGAGCCGCCCGACGCAGCCCTCGGCCGGAGCGGGCGGTGCCGCCGGCACCTCGCCCGCGCCCTTGCCGTGGAACGTGCCGCCCGCCGCGAGCTCGGCGATCGTGACCGACTTGTCGGGCGAGCCCTTCACGCGCACGGAGCCCTCGACGAGCTCGAGGTCGTCGCGCGCTGCCTCGAGCTGCTCCGACGCCGCGTCGAGCAGCTGCTCGCGCACCTCGTCCGCCGCGGCGAGCACGGCGCGCACGCTGTTGAACGTCGTCTGGGAGCCGCAGGAGCCCATGTCCCACGGCGCGGCGTCCGTGTCCTGGTAGAGGAGCGAGAAGTCCTCGGGCCGCATGCCGAGCTCCTCCGCCACGAACCGCGGCATCGCCATCACCGCGCCGGTGCCGTTCTCCTGCGCGCCGGTGACGATCGTGCCGGTGCCGTCGGGGTTGAGCTTGACGTAGGCGCCGGCGTTCGCCGCGAAGCACGGCCACCAGCCGCATGCGACGCCGATCGCCTCGTCCTCGGGCAGCTCCTCGCCGTAGCCGATCAGCTCGACCGCCCGCTCGAGCGTCTCCTTCATCGCGATCCGCTCGAGCACCTGGCCCGTGGCCGTGACGGAGCCGTCCTCGATCAGCGTGCGCCGGCGGAGCTCGACCGGGTCGAGGCCGAGCGCCTCGGCCAGCTCGTCCATGTGCTGCTCGAGCGCCCAGCACACCTGCGGCGCCGTCGGCGCGCGGATCGAGGAGGACGGCTGGTTGTTCGAGTAGACGAGCGACGACTCGACGTCGACGTTCTCGAGCTCGTACGGCCCGAGCGCGTGCATCGCCGCCATCTGCGCGAAGAAGCCGCCCTCGCCGCAGTAGGCGCCGCTGTCGAGCACGAGCCGCGCCCGGCGCGCGACGAGGGTGCCGTCGCCCCGCGCGCCCGTCTCGAGCTCGATCACCATGCCCTCGCGCCGGTGGCCGACGGCGAAGAACTCCTCGCGGCGCGAGAAGACGAGCTTGACGGGCCGGCGCGCGGCGCGCGCGAGCGCCGCGACGTGGCCCTCGAAGTGGAAGTCGCACTTCGCGCCGAAGCCGCCGCCGAGGAGCGGCACGATCACGCGGACGTTCGACTCGGGAACGTCGAGCGTGTGGGCGACGCCGGCGCGGGCGGCGTACGGAACCTGCGTCGACGACCAGACCGTGACCCGGTCGCCCTGCCACTGGGCGACGATCGCGCGCGGCTCGATCGGGACGCCCTGCACGGGGTCGGTGACGTAGCGCCCGCGGACGACGACGTCCGCACCTGCGAGCGCGGCGTCGACGTCGCCCTTGACGATCGTCGAGAACCCGAGCACGTTGTCGTGGCGGCCGAGCGCCTCGTCTCCCTCGTAGGACTCCCAGTCGGGGTGCACACGCGGGGCGTCCTCGGCGAGCGCCGCCTCGAAGTCGGTCACGACGGGCAGCGGCTCGAGCTCGACCTCGACGAGGGCCGCCGCCGCGCGGGCGATCTCGGGGGTCAGGGCGGCGACGCCGGCGACGATGTCGCCCTCGAAGCGGACGGTGTCGCGTGCGAACAGCCGCCGGTCCTTCACCATCCCGCCGTAGAGCACGTCCGGCACGTCCTCGTGCGTGACGACGGCGATCACGCCCGGCAGCGCACGCGCCTTCGCCGTGTCGATCCGCGTGATCCGCGCGTGCGGATGGTCGGCGTAGCGGAACGCGGCATGGAGCTGGCCGGTGAGCGTGAGATCGGCCGTGTACCGGCCCGTACCGGTCACCTTCTCCTGCCCGTCCGGGCGGACGAAGGTCGTCACGGGGTTCTCGACGGCAGTCATGGCGCAATCCAACCACGCGGGGCAGGTGCGGGCAGGGCGGTACAGTCCAGCGCCGTGGCCGGCTCGTACAAGCTCGTCTGGTTCGTCCCGGCGTCCCACCTCGAGTCGACGCGTGACGCTGTGTTCGTCGCGGGGGCAGGCTGGATCGGCGACTACTCGCGCTGCTCGTGGACGACGCTCGGGGAGGGCACCTTTCGCGGCGGGGAAAATACGCACCCGACGGTCGGGGAGGCGGGCCGCGACGAGAGCGTCGCCGAGTACCGGGTCGAGACGGTCGTGCCCGCCGAGAAGCTCGCTTCCGTCGTGACCGCGCTCCGCCGCGCCCACCCCTACGAGGAGCCGGCCCTCGACCTCTACGAGCGCGTCGACGCGTGACAGCGCTGGTGGCGATTCAACACAGGCGCTTCCCATGGGTCGACCCGGCCGAGGCATGAAGGCTCGGCTCTGGACGGACGGGGGCGCGCGCGGTAACCCAGGCCCCGCCGCCTTCGCGTACGTCCTCGAGGCCGAGGACGGGACGGTGCTCGACGCCCGCGGCGAGGCGATCGGCGTCGCCACGAACAACGTGGCCGAGTACTCGGCGCTCGTCGCGGGACTGCGTCGTGCGGCCGCGGTCGGTGTCACCGAGCTCCAGGTCCGCTCCGACTCGGAGCTGATGGTGAAGCAGATGCGGGGCGAGTACCGGGTCAAGAACAGGGACCTGCAGGCGCTCTTCCTCGACGCCTCCCGCGCGGCGCGGGACGTCGGCCGCGTCACGTACGAGCACGTCCGGCGCGAGCACAACGAGCTCGCCGACCGCCTCGTCAACGAGGCCCTGGACGCAGCTTCGTAGGGTTTGCCGTACCACCGAGAGTGCGGCGCACCGGTCCTCTCTCGTGGAACCAGCCTCGTACGATCGCGCGGTGCCGCTCGCGATCCTCCTGCTCGCCCGCCCCGCCCGCGTCGTCCGCCTCGTGGCGCTCGCCGGCCTCACCGCGCTCATCTCCGGTGTGCTGGCGCTGGGCGGACTCCCGATCGCCCCTCTCGCGGCTGCGGCGGGGCTGCTCGCGGCCGGGATGGCACTCGGCGTACTCGCGCCGCTCTACGGGAGCGTGGCCACCGTCGGTCTCTGGACTGCGCGGGTAGGCGTGGCCATCGGCGCATGCGCGGCATTGCTTCCCGGCGGCGGCCCCGTGATCGTCGTGCGCCTCGTCGCCGCGATCCTCGTGGTGGCCGGCCTGCAGCTGGTGTTGCGCGGCGCGCGGCGGCTCGGCGACCTCCCGTCCTGGACGAGCACCGCCGTCGGGACCGGCATCGTCGCAGCACTCGTCGCGCCGGCGCTCGGCGGCGGCGTCGTCCTTGCGTTTGCGTGGCTTGCGGTCGTCGCGTTCATCCAAGCGACGTACGTCGCAGCCGGCACCCCGGCTGTCGCCCGGGCATAGCCAGCCCGAGTGCCGGTTCTCAGCGCTCGCTGAGATAGAGATGCCAGAGGAGGCGCGCCGCGCTTGCTCGGTGCGGGCGCCACGCCTCGCCGATTGCGTCGAGTTCGTCCGGGGACGGCCGCGTCTCGAGCCGTCGCGCCCGTCGCGTGGCTTCCTGGAGTGCGATGTCCCCGACGGGCCAGGTGTCGGGCCGGCGGAGCGCGGAGAGGAGATAGACCTCGGCCGTCCACGGCCCGATCCCCGGAAGCGCCACGAGCGCGCTTCGCACTCCATCGTCGTCGAGCGCCCCGACCGCCTCGAGGTCGAGTGCCCCGTCCTCGATCGCCGTCGCGAGCGCGCGCACGTAGCGCGTCTTCTGCCGGCTGAAGCCGTCGAGACGGAGCTCCGCGTCGGTCGAGCGAAGGATCCCCTCGGTCGTGAGCCCCACGAGCCGGGTGACGAGCCGGTCGTAGGCGGCCCGTGCCGAGGCGAGCGACACCTGCTGCTCGAGGATCAGGAGGACGAGCGTCGGGAGCCCGGGCTCGCGCGCCCAGAACTCCGGCAGTCCGTGCCGCTCGACGATCGCCGCCAGGTCGGGGTCGGTGGCGCAGAGCTCCGCTGCGGCAGCGGCGAAGGACACCTCGTCGAGCATCGCCCGACCGTACACAGCGGGCGTCCAGCGGATCTCCAGCACGTCGCCCCACCCTGGGGCTCGACGGCGCGGCGCGGGGCTGCGCCCGGACAGGGAGGAAACCATGAAGCGGAAGATCACATGGCTCGCGGTGGTCGTCCTGGGGTCCGCGGCGGCGTTGACGGCCACCGGGGCAGCGGCAGCGGCCGGGACGACGCAGGTCGACGGCATTCAGACCCTGGCCTTGGTCGGTGACCCGTTCGATCCGGCCGACGACGTGTACCGAGTGGACGGCTACGGCGACGGCCGTCCGGCGCTGATCGGCTACTGGCGAACGACGTCGTTCCTGCTGGGCGTGCTCACGCCCTCGGGAGTCGTCACCGGTACGGGGACCGAGGAGTTCGAGGGGTGTCTCGACGCGAACGGCGACGGAAGCTGCGGCGCCGCCGAGCCTACCGGCAGCCTCTCGTTCAGCTTCGAGTCATCTGCCAAGTATGACCTGGCAACGTTCGCGGAGCTGCACGGACGCTGCCACCACCCGATCACCAGCGGCACTGGCGGCTTTGCGGGCGCCACCGGGGTGATCCACTTCAAGGACGACCCCGTCGCGGGCTGCGCCTACTACTCGGGCCACGTTGCGCTGGGGGGATGAGCGGCGATGCAGCGGCGGCCGGGGATCCCGGCCGCCGGGCATTGCGTCGGCGTCCACGATCGTGCAACCTGCAACGACCACGCGGGAGGGCCGGTGGCGGTAGGCAGACGAATCGAGGCGGGTGACCTCGTCGCCGGCTACGAGGTCGGCGCTCTCGTCGGTCGTGGCGGCATGGGCGAGGTGTACCGGGCGCTCGACCTGCGGCTCGAGCGCCCGGTCGCGCTCAAGCTGCTGACCGAGCGACTCTCGGACGACGAAGGGTTCCGCGAGCGGATGCTCAGGGAGTCGCGGCTCGCCGCGAGCCTCGACCACCCGAACGTCGTCCCGATCTACGAGGCGGGCGAGGCCGACGGCCGCCTCTTCATCGCGATGCGGTACGTGGACGGGACCGACCTCAAGGCGCTCCTGCGGCGCGAGGGCGCGCTGACGCCGGAGCGGGCCGTCGCGATCGCGCGCAGGTCGCGGACGCGCTCGACGCCGCGCACGCGAAGGGGCTCGTCCACCGCGACGTGAAGCCCTCCAACGTCCTGCTCGACCAGCAGGGCGGACGCGAGCACGCATACCTCGCCGACTTCGGGCTGACGCAGAGCGTCGCGCGACGCCGGACCCGACCGACGGGCAGCTGATGGGGACCGTCGACTACGTCGCGCCCGAGCAGATCCGCGGCGACCAGGTCGACGGACGCGCCGACGTCTACGCGCTCGGCTGCCTGCTCTTCGAGACGCTCACCGGGACGCTCCCGTTCACCGGCGCCTCCGACGTCGCGGTCGTGTACGCGCACCTCGAGGAGGAGCCTCCGCGCGCCGAGCGAGCGACGCCCGGGCCTTCCCGCCGCGGTCGACGACGTGCTCGCTCGCGCGATGGCGAAGGACCCTGGCGAGCGGCAGCAGAGCTGTGCGGCGCTCGTCGACGAGACGAGAGCCGGGCTCGGCCTCGTCCGGCCCGAGCCGGCCACGCGGCGGCGCGTCGTGGTCGTGGCGTTGCTCGCCGCCGTACTCGCCGCCGCTTCCGCGACCGCCGTCGCCCTGGTGACACGTGGCGACTCCGCCGGGACGGCGTCAACGGGAGGGTCGCTCGTGCGCATCGATCCCGCCACTGATCGCGCGGTGACCTCCTATGCGGTCTCGGCCCATCCCCGCACTGTCACCACCGCGCGACACCGCGTGTGGCTCGGCGACTTCAGGGACGGCTCGCTGTGGCGTCTCGACCCGGCACGCGGTGACCTGCAGCGGTTCACGACGACGGGCGAGCCGCGCGACCTCACGAGCCTGGGTGCGTACGTCTACGTCGCCGGCGACGGAAACACCATCTTCGACGGCACGGTGACGCGTTACGACGCCGTAACCGGCGCACGCGAGGCCGGCGTGAAGCTGACCGCCTGCTCGGTCGCCGCGGGGGACGGCGTGCTGTGGGTCGCCGGCTGCCCGTTCATCGACCGTCTTTCGACCGGCTCCGGCCCGCTTCGCAAGCTCGTGGTGAAGCCTGTGCCGTTCCAGCAGCCCGAGTCCGCGGAGACGATCAGGTTCGCGATGCACGACATGGCGGTCGGGGAGGGCTGGCTCTGGATCATCGGCGACGCGGTCGACAGGCGGGTCTTCCGCGTCGATCCGCGGAGCGGCGTGATCCGCGGAACGACCCTGCTTCCGTTCGCGCCCGGTGCGATCGCGGCCGGGGAGGGCGGCGTCTGGGTGACGGGGTCGATCGACGACGTCGTCGCACGGCTCGACCCGCGGGATGGTCGTCGCCTGCAGATCATCCACGTCGGCCGTGGCGCGGGCGGTGTCGCCACCGGTGCCGGGGCGGTCTGGGTCGCGAGCGCCCTCGATCACGAAGTCTCCCGTATCGACCCAGCCACCGGGAAGATCGTCGCGCGAATCCCCGTCGACGGCGCGCCGCGCGAGATCGCGGTCGGTGCGGGTGGCGTCTGGGTAACGGCAGATGCGGGGTAGGCACGCGCTCGTCGTCGGCGCGGTAGCCGTCCTCATGACTGTTGCAGCGGGCTGCGGCGCCGACGAGCAGTCGGTCAGGGTCGGCGTGCTGGCCGACTGCCAGGGGGCCCTCCGTGGCTACGGCGACGCACAGCTATCCGGCTCGGAGCTGCCGTTCCTGCGCCGCGGAGCACACCTCGTCGGAACAAGCCCGAGCGACGGCGTGAGCGCGATCGAGATCGGCGGACGCCGCGTCGAGCTCGTCCTCGGCTGCCAGGAGGCCGGCGAGCACGCGGTCTACATCGAGGAGGCACGGCGACTCCTCGAAGCCGAGCACGCCGACGTCGTCATGGGGGGCTCCTCTGTCGTGACGCGCGACCTGGCACACCGCTATCCCGATGCCGTCTTCGTGAGCACGTTCTGGGACGAGCAGGAAGTGACCCTGCGGCGGCCGGCGACCAACCTGTTCCGCTTCACGCCCGACTACGCGCAGCAGGAGGCGGGGCTGGGTGCGTACGCCTATCACGTTCTCGGCTGGCGCCGGGCATCGATCGTCGCCGGGAACGACAATCCCGGTTGGGCAGGGGCGGCCGCGTTCACTGCCGAGTTCTGCTCGCTCGGGGGCACAGTGATCGCAACGGCGTACACAGGCGGAGACGGACGCCGTCACACGCGCCCTGGCAGCCCGGCCCGACGGCGTCGCCACGTTCCTGATCCCCCTCGACGACCAGGTCCCGATCCTCCGCTCGCTGGCGGCGACGCTCGGCGCCCCGCGCCGGCTCCTCCTCTGGGGCCAGAGCCTCCTGGACCCGACGCTGCTTGGCACGTTGGGCGTGCGCCTCGACGGCGTGGTCAGCACCACGTGGCTGCCGTCGTCTCCGCCGAGTCCCGCGTTGCGGGACTTCCGACGGCGCTGGCATGCCGCCTTCCCCGGTATCCCCGGCGTGCTCGGCGGAGACCCGGTCGTGATCGGCTACTACAACTCGATGGAAGCGATCCTCACCGCCCTCGAGCGCGTGCACTCGGCCGACCTGACGAGCGGGTTGGAGTCCGAGCTGAAGCGCGTCCGCCTCGATCTGCCAGGTGGGCGCGTCAGCCTCGACCGCAACCGGCAGGCGGTTCGCGACGGCTACCTCTCGAGGATCGTCGCGCACGGAGGCACGCAGACCCTCGAGCCCGTGAGGGTCGTCCCGCGCGTCGAGCAGACCTTCGGAGGCCTCCTGTCATCGGCTCCAGCGCCGGGGCCCGGGACGCAGCCGTGCCGGAAGGGATCGCCGCCCGCGTGGGCGCAGTAGAGTGACGCGTCAGCCGGCGATCGTCCAGGTGAACCGGGTCTCGCTGTCGCGCGGCGCCAGGCCGCCCGGACGGACTCCTCGTCGGACGAGCACGGCGGGGCCCGTTGCCTGGGTCGCGAGCGCCGTGCGGGCGTGACCGAGCCCGTCGCGCCTCCAGCGGTCGGTCAGACCGACGACGACGACACCGGCGCCGCTCACGGCCGCGACGAGCGCATCGGGATCCGGATCGACGAGCACGGGCTCGGTCGGCACCCCGAGCGCACGCTGCACCGCGATCGAGGCGTGAGCGAGCAGTCTGCTCGCGTCCCGTCCGTCCGGGCTCGTCGCCGCGCCCACGAGACGCAGGCTCGAGCCCCGACCGCGGGCGAGCCAGGCGCCGAGCTCGACGGCCGCCCAGTCGTGCTCCGCACCCGCGAAGGGCACGACGACGGAGCCCGCGCCGGGCGAGCCGCCGACCACGACGCCCACGTCGCACGGTGCCTGATCGAGCAGCGCCAGCACCCTGCGCGTCCTCGAGCAGGCCGTCGGGTGCGTCCACCAGCAGCAGGTCGACGTCGTGCTCGCGTGCGAGCCGGGCCATGTCGACGCCGGGAGCGACCGACGTGAACACGGCCGCGCGCGCCTCGACCCCCTCTGCGACCAGGCCTGCACGCAGCTCGTTGACCACCTCGCTGGCCGCGGCGAGCTCTGCGGAGGAGGGGACCGTCGTCAGCACGAGCAGCTCGCGGACAGGCTCGACGACGAGCGGCGCCGCGAGCGCCGCCAGGTGCGCCGCGGCCTGCGGCGTCAGAGCCGCGACGAGCACCGAGCGCTTCGTTCCGCTCGGGACATCCGCCGCCTCGGGCCCTAGCCGTGGCTCCTGTCGCAGGATCGCGGCGTGCAAGTCGGTCAGCCAGGCGCTCGGCTCGATGCCCAGCTCGTCGACGAGCACCGAGCGGGCCTCCCGGTAGGCGCCGAGCGCGTCCGCCTGGCGACCGGACCGGTAGAGGGCCGTCATCAGGAGACCGTGGGGGCGCTCGCGGAGCGGATGCTCGGCGATGAGCTCCTCGAGCTCGCCCACGACGTCGGCATCGCGCCCGAGAGCGAGGTCCGCTTCGACCCGCCGCTCGAGTGCCAGCACGCGGAGCTCCTCGAGACGTCCGGAAACCGGATCGAGCAGGGAGTCGTCCGCGAGGTCGGCGAGCGCCGGACCGCGCCACAGGGCGAGCGCGTCGCCGAGCGACGACGAGGCACGGGCCGCATCTCCTTCCTCGAGTGCCCGGCTGCCGTGGTGCGCCAGCTCCTCGAATCGTTGGAGGTCCAGAGCCCCGGGCTCGACGCGAACGACATAGCCGGCGCCGCGGGTCTCGATCGCCTCCTTCCCCACAGCCTTGCGCAGCCCGGAGACGTACCCCTGGACGAGGTTCGCGGCTGAGCCCGGCGGGTCGTCCCCCCACAGACCGTCGATCAGCCGCGTCGCGGGAACGACGATGTTGGGTCGGCAGAGGAGCAGGACGAGCGTCGCCCGCTGCTTGGGCGCGCCGAGCCGCGCGGGACGTCCGTCGACCGTTACCTCCAGCGGGCCGAGCACGCGATACTCGACGGACATCGCGCGACCATACTCCCGCCTCCGGCCCGACCGTTGCGTGCCGGGCGCCCCTCGGCTACGGTGGCGTCATGCGCGCGCCCGAGCTACCTGCCGACACCGGTCTCGGCCGCGCGCACGGCCTTCTCCTCCTTCCCCGCTAGGGGAAGCGAGCGACGCACATATCACCGCCGTGCTCCCGCACATCGCCGGGAGAGGTACGCCCCCGTCCAGGAGAAGACCGATGCCGATGCCGTTCCAGCACTACCGCCCCTACGCCACCGTCGACCTGCCCGACCGCACGTGGCCCGACGTCGTCCTCGACCGCGCGCCGATCTGGTGCTCCACCGACCTGCGCGACGGGAACCAGGCGCTCGTCAACCCCATGGACGCCGCGCGGAAACGACGGTTCTTCGACCTCCTCGTCCGACTCGGCGTGAAGGAGATCGAGGTCGGCTTTCCGGCCGCCTCCAAGGCCGACTTCGACTTCTGCCGCGTGCTCGTCGAGGAAAGCCTGATCCCCGCGGACACGACGATCGCGGTCCTGACGCAGGCCAGGCCGGAGCTGATCGAGCGCACGTACGAGGCGATCGAGGGCGCCCCGCGTGCGATCGTCCACCTCTACAACTCGACCTCCGAGACGCAGCGGCGCGTCGTGTTCCGCCTCGACCAGACGGGATCACCGAGCTCGCCGTCCGCGGTACGGAGCTCTGCAAGGAGCTCGCTGCGCAGACCGGCACGGAGGTCGTCTTCCAGTACTCGCCCGAGAGCTTCCACCACACCGAGCTCGACTACGCGCTCGAGATCTGCGAGGCGGTGGCGGAGGAGTGGGGGCCGACGCCGGACGAGAAGATGATCGTCAACCTGCCGACCACCGTCGAGGCCTTCCCGCCGAACGTCTACGCGGACCGGATGGAGTGGTTCATCCGGCAGCTTCTCGCACCGCGATGGCGCGATCCTCTCCGTCCACCCGCACAACGACCGCGGCACGGCCGTCGCGACCGCCGAGCTCGGGCTGATGGCCGGTGCCGAGCGGGTCGAGGGCTGCCTGTTCGGCAACGGCGAGCGGACGGGCAACGTCGACCTGATCACGCTCGCGCTCAACCTCCTCACCCAGGGGGTCGACCCGGGGCTCGACCTGTCCGAGCTCGACGAGGCGCGCCGGATCGTGGAGGAGTGCAACGAGCTGCCGGTCCACCCACGTCACCCGTACGTCGGCGAGCTCGTGTACACGGCGTTCTCCGGCTCGCACCAGGACGCGATCAAGAAGGGGATGGACGCGCAGGAGCGGTCGGGCTCCGACGTCTGGGACGTGCCGTACCTGCCCCTCGACCCGAAGGACGTGGGCCGCGACTACGAGGCGATCATCCGCGTCAACTCCCAGTCCGGGAAGGGCGGCGTCGCCTACCTGATGAAGACCGAGCACCATCTCGACCTGCCGCGCGGCCTCCAGGTCGACTTCGCGCAGAAGGTGCAGGCGATCACCGACGCCCGCGGCGGCGAGCTGACCGCCGACGAGCTCATGGAGGCGTTCACGCGAGCACTACCTCGGGGTCACCGAGCCGTTCGAGCTCGTCGTCGTACTCGCACGAGAGCGGCGAGGACGGCGACCGGCTCGTCGCGCGAATGCGCGTCGACGGTGAGGAGCATCGTCGTGTCGGGCGAGGGCAACGGGCCCGATCGCCGCGCTCGTCCACGGGATCGAGGAGCGCTTCGGCATCGAGATCGACGTGCGCGACTACCACGAGCACGCGATGGCGAAGGGCGAGGACGCGACCGCAGCCGCCTACGTCGAGGCCGACGTCGACGACGAGGCGTTCTGGGGCGTCGGGATCCACCCGTCGATCGTCACCGCGTCGCTCCGTGCGGTCGTCAACGCCGTCAACCGCGCGCACGCCCTGCGCGCGGCGAGAGACGGGGCGGTCGCGGCCTTCGACTGACCTTTCTCGGACACGGCTGTTCCGGCCATCTGGCGTGCATGTGACAACGGAGACCCGAGTCGGAGGTGACGTCGCACCGCGCGTTGCCCGACTGTCGACTCCGGCGCACTCTGACCACCGGCCTGGGGCGCACCGCTCTGCCGTCTCTCGCCCCGCGCCCTCGTCCGCCGTTTGCCGGTCGAGCCCTCCGGGTACCGCCTCCTTCGCAACGACAAGGAGGAAATCGACATGGACGCTGTGTTCTGGATCGTGATAGGAGTCGTCGCGGTGCTCGTGATCGCGGCGTTCGTAGCGTGGTCGTACGCCAAGTCGAGGCGCCGCGTGGCGCTCCGCGACCAGTTCGGGCCCGAGTACGACCGCACGGTCGGCTCGGCCGGCTCGCGACGGCAGGCGGAGCGAGAGCTCGCCGAGCGCGAGAAGGCTCACGAGTCGCTCGACATCCGGCCGCTCTCGGAAGCCGCACGCGACCGGTACGTGGACGACTGGCAGCAGGCGGAGCGGCGCTTCGTCGACGACCCCGAGCTCGCCACACGTGAGGCGGACAGGATCGTCCGCGGCGTGCTGGACGACCGCGGCTATCCGAACGACGACTTCGACACGCAGGCAGCGGCCGTCTCGGTCGACCATCCGAACGTCGTCGCGCGGTATCGCCACGGCCACGAGATGCTGCACGGCAACGGCGCGAACGGCGAAGAGCGCACCGAGAATCTGCGCAAGGCGATGGTCGACTTCCGCGCGGTCTTCGAGCAGCTGGTCGAGCCGCAGGCGGAGCTGGCCGAGCGCTGATCGGAGGAGCGTTGCGAAGATGGCGACCCGGTCGCGGGGCAGCGGCCGGGTCGCCGCTATAGTTCGATCCTCGCGCGGATGTAGCTCAGTTGGCTAGAGCGTCTGCTTGCCATGCAGAAGGTCGAGGGTTCGAGTCCCTTCATCCGCTCTCAGGAACCGCTGGAAAGCGTAGGGGAATCCTCGGTGCCGTCCGCGCCCCCCACGGTTCCCAAGCCGTCGAGGACGGCGAGGTCTGCGGGGATGCCGAGGGAGCCGGCCGCCTTGCGCGAAGCGAAGATCGCTGCCTGGAGTGGCGAGCCCGCCTCGAAGGGTGTGGTGAGTGGGGCGATGGTCGCGCCTCCGAGCGGGACTCCACCACGCAGCACGAATGCTACTTCTGGAGCGAAGCGGAACCGTTCCACGAGCACTCATTCCGCTTTGAGTGGCGGGGTAGTTGGAGGGAGGCTGCGGTGGTTGGTGTGTGCTTCGTAGCCCGCGGCGATGGCGATCAGGGTCGGCTCTGCGAACGGCCGGCCCATGAGCTCGAGGCCGATCGGGAGGCCATCAGAGGTGAACCCAGCCGGTACGACCATGGCGGGAAGGCCACCATACGCGGCTGACTCGCAGTTGAAGGGGCTCGGGTCTCCGCCGATCAGAGCGGCTGGGGAGGAAGATGCCGGATAGGCGATCGCGTCGAGGTCGTGCTCGTCCATGAGCGCAACGACCGCGTCACGGAACCGAGGCTGCCCCTTGAGGGCTGCGCGGTACGCATCTGTGTCCAGGCTGGTCACCGCTGCCAGGTCGGACAAGAATCCGCCCACCGCAGGGGTGACGACGTTCAGATCCACGATCTCCCGGAGCGAGCGAACCGGAGCCCTGGGCTCGGCAGCGAGATAGTCATCGAGGGTAAAGCGCAACTCTCCGAAGAAGGGGCCGATGTCCACGCCGCTCGGGAGGTCAACTTCGATGACCTCGACGCCACCCGCCTTCATCTCTTCGATGGCTGAGCCCATGAGCCGTTCCACTTCGGAGTCACCCGTGAACGTGGCCAGGCCGATGCGTCGGCCCGAGAGACCATCGGGATCGACGGCCTTCAGGTAGGACATCCCAACCCGCACGGTCGACGGATCCGCGGGGTCCCTACCGACGGTCGCATCGAGCATGATCGCGAGGTCGACGACGCTACGGGCCATCGGCCCGACGGCATCCAGCGTGGTCGAGAAGGGGATCACTCCGGCGCGCGACGAGAGGCCGCTCGTCGGCCGCAACCCGTACAGATCGTTGTGAGCTGCCGGCAGGCGGACCGATCCGCAGGTGTCGGTCCCGAGGCCGGCGGCGGCGAAGTTCGCGGTGACGGCCACGGCCGTGCCGCCGCTCGAGCCGCCAGGATCCCGGCTGAGGTCGTACGGGTTGAGTGTCTGCCCGCCCAGAGATGACACCGTCCCCCAGCCGAGGGCGAACTCGAAGAGATTCGCCTTGCCGATGATCACCGCCCCCGCCTCGCGCAGCTTGCGCGCCTGGAAGGCGTCCTCGGCGGGTGTGAACCCCTTCAGCGCAAGCGATCCGGCAGTTGTCTGCATGTCGGCGGTTCCGATGTTGTCCTTCAAGACCACGGGGATGCCGTGCAGAGGTCCACGAGGGCCTGAATCCGCGCGTTCGGCATCGAGAGCCGCCGCCTCGTCGCGCGCAGCAGGGTTGACCAGGATCAACGCGTTGAGCTTCGGCCCCGCGTTGTCATAGGCAGCGATCCTTGCCAGATAGAAGTCGACCAGCTCGACCGCCGTGAGTTCACCGCTCTCCATCGCCTTCTGGAGCTCGGGGATCGTCGCTTCCAGCGGGGAGGATGCGGGGCGGGAAGTCGTCTCGCAGGCGCTCGCGAGAACGAGTACGAAACAACCAGCGAGTGCGCTTGCAGCACGTCGCCGGATGCTCGACTCGCTGGCGCTCATCGCGTGCGCCAATCGACGCCTCCGAACCAGGCGTGTCGCAGCGGGTGCTCGGTGGGGGCTCGACCAGGGCCTTCGCTGTGCGTGGTGAGGGCTCTACCCGATCGCAGACAAGTACCCCCGACCTCAGCCGACGTCTTCGATGATCTCGACCAGCTCGTCGAGGCGGTAGCCCTGTTGGCGGGCGAACTCGACGAGTTCCCTTGCTCGCTGGATTACGGCACCACGCTCGGGTGTCCCGGCGACCGAGATTCCGCGGCCGCGTCGGAACTCGAGCAGTCCCTCGTCGCGGAGTAGCCGCAGCGCTCGGAGGACGGTGTTGGTGTTGACGTCGAGGATGGCGGCGAGGTCTTTGGCGGGTGGGAGGCGTTCTCCCGGTTTGGCCTCGCCGTCGGCGATCGCGCGTCGGATCTCGGCGGCGACTTGTTCGTAGAGATCGGTGGGGTCGGCTCTGTCTACCTTGACATCTCTCAGCATGATGCTAGTAATAGTAGCGCAATCATGCCAGTGAGGGAGACATGACCGTTACCGCACCGCCGCGCCCACCTTCGAGTGATCCCGTCGATCAGGACGAGCTGGAGGCGCTTGTCGAGGCGCTGTTCGAGGAGGCGCGACAGCGCGCACGCCGCCGGCGGCGCATCTACGCGGCTTCCGCGGCGCTTATGGCGCTGGCCGCGGTCGGTGTCTCGGCGGTTCTCCAGCGCGGGACACAGCCGGACACGGCTTCGCCGGCCCGCGCTGCGTCATCCAGTGGTCTGGCCGGAGCGGCGACGCCGAAGATCGCCTTCACCCGCGAGCCTCTCCATATGGGCTACGGCGGTGTTCTCTGGGTGATGAACCGCGACGGGAGTGGGCAACGCAGGTTGGCCCCCGCCTTTCCGGGGATGCGCTGGTCGTCCGATGGTCAGAAGATCGCTTTCACGGCGTGGAGTGACAAGTCGAGCGACGTCTTCGTGATGAACGCCGACGGGAGCGGGAAGCAGAAGCTGACGAGCGACCCCGGCTGGGAAACCGGTGTGGCGTGGTCGCCCGACGGACAGAAGATCGCGTTCGCCCGGGTTCGCGACGGGGGTAAGTTCGAGATCTATGTCATGAACGTCGATGGAAGCGGGCAGCGGAGGCTGACCAGCGAGGCTTGGGGTGGCGAGCTTGCCTGGTCGCCGCTCGGGAACAAGATCGCGTTCGTGAGCCGCCGCGACGGCAACGCGGAGATCTACCTGATGAACGCCGACGGGAGTGGGCTGCGGAGG
Organism: uncultured Actinomycetes bacterium; assembly: GCA_963793655.1. Lineage (GTDB taxonomy): Bacteria > Actinomycetota > Thermoleophilia > Gaiellales > Gaiellaceae > Gaiella. Next base: position 410,687 of record CAWCAV010000004.1, on the reverse strand, counting down.
CTGACGCGCACCACGGTGCGAGACAGCAACCCGGTCTGGTCGCCCGACGGTCGCCGGATCGCCTTCGAAAGCAACTGGCAGGTCAACGTCATGAACGCCGATGGCAGCGGGCAGCAGCGGCTGACGCGCAACGGGGGGCGCAACTTCGCTCCTGCCTGGTCGCCCGACGGGCAGCAGATCGCGTTCGAGCGCCGGCTTGGACGAAAGAAATACGGTCCGTGTAGCGGGTGCGGTAGAGCGTCGACCTTCGAGATTCACGTCATGAACGCCGACGGCAGCGGGCAGCAGAGGCTGACGACACGGGGCGCGATGCCTGGCTGGTCACCCGACGGACGGACGATCGCGTTCATGAGCGAGCGCGACGGCAACGCGGAGATCTACGCCATGAACGCCGACGGCAGCGGGCAGCGGAACCTGACGCGAACCCGGGGCCGGCACGAACGCTGGCTTGCCTGGTCGTCCGCGAAGAAACCGTGAGCATCAGCGCCCCCTCTCGTCCGCAGCGCCCGAGTGATCCCGTCGATCGGGACGAGCTCGAGGCTCTCGTTGAGGCGCTGTTCGAGGAGGCGCGCCAGCGCGCCCGCCGTCGGCGGCGCATCTACGCGGCGTCCGCGGCGCTCATGGCGCTGGTTGCGCTCGCAGTCTCGGCCGTTCTCAAGCGTTCGACACAGCCGGACACCGCTTCGCCGGCGTTCGCGGCGCGGTCGGGTCTTCCCGCTGGAACGACGAGGTCGAAGCTCGCCTTCATCAGCCACTACCGCTCCGCCTGCTGTGGTCGAGTCGGTCCTTTCGAGGTCTACGTGATGAACTGCCGATGGGAGCGGGAAGCGCCTGCTGACCCTCGACGCGTGGGGGGGACTTGCCTGGTCGCCCGATGGGCGGAAGATCACCTTCATCAGCGCGCCAACTGCGACTGTCAACAGCGAGATCTATGTCATCAACGCCGACGGCAGCGGGAAGCGGAGACTGACCCGCAACGCGGTGTGGGACCACGATCCTGCATGGTCGCCCGATGGGCGGAGGATCGCCTTCAGCCGAGGCGGCGTGCGCGACCAGATGTACGTCATGAACGCCGACGGGAGCGGACAGCGGCGGCTGACAAACCTCCCAGCGCACAACACGGGTCCTGCCTGGTTGCCCGACGGGAAGATCACCTTTGTCAGCTTCCACGGACCCAACGACTTCGAGATCTATGTCATCAACGCCGACGGGAGCGGGCAGCGGAACCTGACGCGCGACTGGGGATTCGACATCAGTTTTCCAGTCTGGAGCCCGGACGGGCAGAAGATCGCCTTCGCGAGCAAGCGCGATGGCAACTGGGAGCTCTACGTGATGAACGCCGACGGGAGCGGGCAGCGCAACCTGACGCGCAACATGGCGAACGATTACCTCTACGGCGCTAATCCCTGGTCGCCCGACGGGCGAAAGATCGTCTTTGGACGCGACCGCAACGGCGACGGCGGCAGCGACGCCCTCTTCGTCATCAACGCCGACGGCAGCGGAGAGCGGTACCTGGCACGCGGCCGGAAACCTCAATGGTCACCAGACGGGCAGAAGATCGCCTTCACGAGCAAGCGCGAAAACTGGGCCGAGATCTACGTCATGAACCCCGACGGAAGCGGACGACAGAGGCTGACACACAGCCCGGCGAGGACATTCAACGACTCGCCTGTCTGGTCTCCCTCGCAGACGTAAACGAGGAGCCGTGACCGTGACAGCTCCGCCTTTCCTGCCTCAGCCGGCCCTGGGTTCGCATTGAGGCTATGCGTTTACGGACGTCAGTCATGAAGAGATCGCCCTTGCTCGTCGCGCTCGCTGCTGCCGTGCTGGTCTTCGTGGGTACTGCCCCCGCGCTTGGCAGTGTGCGCGATCACTTGCTCCGCACGACCGCGGGCTCGAGGATCGCTTTCACGAGCTTCCGCAACGGAAGTTTCGACCTCTACGTCATGAACGCCGACGGGAGCAAGCAGCGCAGGCTGACGAGCCCCGCTGGGAGCAACCGGCCGGGCAACTCGTCGCCGGCGTGGTCGCCCAACGGGCAGAGGATCGCTTTTGTGAGCGGGTCTGGGGTTTGCCTCCTCGACGGCCACTTCGTGAGCGGGCGCGGCGTTGAACTCGGCGACGTTGACATCTACGTCGCGAACGCCGACGGAAGCGGCCGGCAGAGGCTGACGCGCGGCCCTGCGGTCGACTGCGCCCCTGTGTGGTCGCCCGATGGGCGGAAGATCGCCTTCCAGCGCTCGCTCGTTCGCAGGGAGGGCGACAGGGTTGTCGGGTTCGACTTCGACGTCTACGTCATCAACGCCGACGGCAGCGGAGAGCGGAACCTGACGGGCGACGCGCTGAGCGTCGCCCCGATGTGGTCGCCCGACGGTCAGAAGATCGCCTTCTGGAGCGGCCCCGACGGCAACGGCTGGGTCTCCGTCATGAACGCCGACGGCAGCGAGCGGCGGACGCTGGCGCGGAACCTAATCCACCTGGCCTGGTCACCGGACGGAGCGAAGATGCTCCTCACTCGGTCGGTCGACCAGGGCAGGGGAGAGAGGAAGACCTATGTCGTCGTCATGAACGCCGACGGAAGCGGGCAGCGGACGCTGACGCGCATTCCGCAGGTCAACGGCTTTCTCCCGAGCTGGTCACCCGACGGGGGAAAGATCCTCTTCGTCACCGACACCAGCGACCCCCGTAAGTGGAACACCCCAGGCAGGCGCGGCAAGCGCGCGCCCAACCTCGAGATCTACGTCATGAACGCCGACGGGAGCGGACAGCGGAACCTGACGCGCCACCCGGGGCACGACAGCGATCCAGCGTGGTCGCCCGACGGACGGAAGATCGCCTTCACGACGAAGCGCGAGGGCAACTTCGAGATCTACGTCATGAACGCGGACGGGAGCGGGCAGCGCAACCTGACGCGCAACCCCGCACCCGACCGCTTCCCGGTCTGGTCGCCTGGGCAGAAGAAGTAGCACCCCCACACCTCCTTCGCTCGCCTCTCCACCGTATTCCGTGCAAACGAACTCGACTGCTCCCGAACGAGGGGGTGGGTGCGAGACGGACGTGCCAACACGTCGATGACGTTCTACGTTCGACCGGCACGACAACATCATGTTCCTCGAGCAATCGGCCGATGGGCGCACCTGGTCGGAGATCGGCGAGCGGCGCCGCCTGGCGACGACGCGGGTCTCAACCCGGAGGGCGCCGAGAAGATCGGCTGCCACGACCTCCGCCACTCGCGCGCCGGGCTGCCCTTCGAAATGTCGGCGGGGACCGTCGCCGCCGTGCTCCGGGCACGCCGACACCCGGGACGACGCTCATCACGTACGCAGGACTCGTCGAGACGAACCGGGCTGAACTACGCCGAGACCTCGATGCTGCCTTCGCAGGCGGCAAACAGTGATGCGCCGGGATTAGGCGTTTCCGATCACCTCACGAACCTCAACGCTCTCGAGCGTCACTGTTTCGGGACGTATCGCCTCAGGCCCTTGGATCATCTCTGCCGCGCCTCGGGCCGTTTCCTCGGAATCGAAGACGATCATGGACATGCCGTTATGTCCGTCATCGGAACGAGTCCAGTACCCGCCGACGAAACCGGGCGCTTGCGACATTCGCGGTATGCCCTGCGCTCGGAGGCTTTGCTGCGCAATCTCCGGATCGCCGCCGATGTTGACCTTGACGACCACTGCGTGCATTTCGCACCTCCAGTCGGAAAACAGTGGAATCCTACGACCATCTCGTCCTCGAGCCAATCTCGTCGGCTCGGCACGGTAGGGTCACCCGATCCGGGGAAACGAGAAGAGACCAGAGAATCGACGTACTGGGAAACACGCTAATCCGTCCTGTCATTTCCGCTGGTGTCAACGGCCGCGCACACCTGGGGGACTAGAGGTCCCGAGTTCGAATCCAGGCGCCCCAACTGAAGGGAAAACCCGCAAATGTGGGGGTTTCCTCTTTCGTGTGCCCCATCGCGTACGGCCCGCGATGAGCGAGGCCCGCGGCCCGGAGCGCCCGTGTCCACTAACGGGTCCTGAAACGGTGCAGGTCGATTGGCGCGCCGGTCACGTACGGCGACCGTGTCCGCGAGCTCGCAGCAACCGAATGGGGATCGAGCTACCGCCGTCGCGTAGTGGCGAGCCGCCCGCAAGCTAGGCCGCGCGACGTAACTGTCCGGGGTACGCGCGCAATCCCGAAGAACCGAGCGCATAGCTCGGAGAGCGCGACTTCAGCGCGTGAACCGTGCTTCGTCTTGCTCGGACGACGCCTGCTCATGGTTCGGACGATACGACTCAGAGGGTTCAAGGACGAACCGCCCTTGTCTTCGGCTCCGAGCGCGTCATCTACCTCGGCAATGGCGAATGGCAGCCGCTCGACGACACGACGAACCACTAGAGCGGAGCAGGGTCATGGGATGATGCTGACGTGAGACCGACACGCGTTAGCCGCCATGTGCGGGCGCCGCGCAACAAGGTGTACGCCGCGCTCATCGACCCGGACGCCATCGCGAGGTGGAAGGTGCCCGACGGTATGACCACTCAGGTGCACTCATCCGACGGGCGTGAGGGCGGCACGTTCCGGATCTCGCTGACATACGAGACGGCCGCTAGCGCTGGCAAGTCCTCGGCGCATACCGACACCTACCGAGGCCGCTTTGTCGAGCTTGTCCCCAACGAGCGCCTTGTTGAAGGTGGATGAGTTCGAGACGACTGACCCCGCACTCCGCGGCGAGATGACGATCACGATTACGCTCTCCGATTCCGACGGTGGGGCCGACTTGCTGGCCGTGCACGACGGTCTACCTGAGGGCCTGTCGCTTTCCGACAACGAGGCGGGCTGGAAGTCGTCTCTCGCGAGATTGGCGACGCTCGTCGAGAGCGGCTAGCAGTTCATCTCGCTTTCTGTTGGCATGAGGGGACGCGTGACCGCGCCCTCACCCTTCCTCTCCCCGCGTGCCACGGGCCGTACCGATTGAACGAGCGGCGGCTTTCGATGCGACGTCAGCGGTCGGCCGCTCCACCGGATCCACAGCCGGCCGCCACCAGACCTCATTCGAGGGAGCAGGCGCCGCTCATCGGAGGAGGGGAGGTTGCGTACCCCGTCCGGGTGATTAGCGTGGGAGTTGCAGATACACGGCGGTTTGGGGGAGTGCGTGGGGGTTAGCGCCAAGCCCTGCCAACCCGGGGGCGGCGTCCAAGCACCTCCGGCGGCCAATCGGATGGGGCGATATGGGGGCCCGGTGACAGCCGGGCCCCCGGCGTCATTGGCGAGACAGATCAAGTTCTTAGCCGCGTTCTGTCGTGGCCGCGCGGGAATCACGCCTGATGCGCGGACGCTGCGGATCGTTGCCATTTGACGGATGCGGCCTAAGGTGTGTGTGGGTGCCGTGGTTGGGGAATCGCGGCGGCGGATCACTACAGGGGGAGGGGCCGTGGATCTGAAGACCGCGGCGTGGAACGGGGTGCCTGATGAGGGCGATCAGCCTCTCGACGACGTCCAGGAGTCCGGCTGGCGGGCGTTTCTGGGTTCGTTGAAGTTCGGAGCGGTCCTCGTTGTCGCATGCGGCTTGGGATTGATCGCGATCGTCAGTGCCAATCCATTTGCAGCGGCGGGCGTCTCGGAGCGTGTCTCAGAGAGCCTTGGGCAGCCGTCGGATTGCACGCAGGTCGGCGCGACTCGTGTTGCTGGTGTGAACTCGACGATCTACAGGTGCACGGTTGGCTTCGACACTCACGCCAAGTGCTTTGTAGTCTCGCGGCGCGACATCAAGCAGATAAGCGGGAATCGCGAATTGGGCTGCTGAGCGACCGATAGTCCGCCGGGAGATGTCCCGACCGACCGCCACGGACGCTCTCAGGGTCGGCGTCTCGTCCACGCCACAGGCCACGCTGTAGAACGGGCGCGGTCAGTCGGGCTTCGCGCCCATTGCCCAGATCGCGACGATCCACGCGGCGAGGGCGATGGCGCCCACGATCCCCGATGCCTTGGCGAGACCCCCCTTCGACCTGCGGGAGGCGATGCCGGCGCAGATCGTGGCGATCAGGAGCAGGAGGCCGCCGCCGTCGAGAGTCGCATAGCCGATGCCGATCCAGGTCGGATCCTCTGCCGAGTCACCGAACTCCTTCGAGTGGATCCACTCCGAGCCGACGGTCGTCATGAACCATGCCGGAATGGCGACGAAGAGCATCGTCCGGAACGAGAAGCGGCGTAGCCGGTCAGGCTCCGCGACACCCGCGGACGTCAGCTGGGTCACGACCGCGGCGAACACCGCGGCGACCATGATCATCGCGCCGAGCACATGGACGAACAGCGGGAAGTTCCAGCTGTCCGGCCGGATTGCGGCGAGGAGACCCGTCATGCGCCGGGCTTCCAGATCATGTCGATGGGGAGGAGGAGGGTTGCGAGCGACGAGATCGCCAGCATGAGCTCCCCGGACGAAGACCGAAACTCACCGGGCTGCGCCGCCTGGCCGGACACCTTCAGCTCCTGTGCGCGCTCGAGCTTCTTCTGGTACTCGGCTCCCGGCGCGCCCACCGGTTGCACCTGCAATCACCCACAGGATGATCGCCGCCGCGATCCAGCCGTCCCACGGGGCGTAGTCGCCCTTCGAGAACGAGAGCCAGAGCCCGAATCCGATCGTCCCGAAGAAGCCCACGCCGATGACTCTGCCCCCGACGTCTCCGATGCGGCCGAAGACGATCCGCTGGTCGACGTCCGTCAGCGACCGGGTCGCGACGACGAGGAGCCAGAAGAGCACTATCGACCCCACCAGCGCGAACGCGCTCAGTACGTGGAGCGACCGGATCCAGTCGTTGAGGCTCAGGCCGCGATACTCGATCTGGAGCGGCCGGCGAGCACGCCGAGGCGGTCCGGCTGTCATGGACGAGGTGAACGAGGAGACGCTGCGGCATCTCGGATCCGGCGAGCTTCGCTGCCGTCAGTAGGGCGGTGGCGGCGATGCCTACGTAGTCGGCGGGCTCGTCGAGTACCTCGCTCAAGGAGACCACCGTCAAAATCCTAGACTTTCGGGGGGCTCCTTCGGTCACAGGGATCACCAAGCTCTGAGGTAACTGGGAACGCGGTACAAGCCGCGCGAGGGGGTTAAGGGGAGCCCGAGCTGTCGGAAGCGCTCGGCTCCAGCGGTTCAACTGATGCTGGGTTTCATCACGCCTTGGGGGGCGGCGCTTGTCTCTGCCCCCGCGGCAACTGCGATTTCGGAGGGGGACGATCTGATGACAACATCGGGGCAGACTCGGAGGAGAGGGCGGTTCGGCTTCGTCGTGGGGACGGTGTTAGCGGCGTTGATGCTCGCGGCCGTTGCGTATGCCGACAACGTCGCGAACAATCTCGACACTACGATCGACGGCACAGCCGAGACGATGAGTCTCACCGTGGGAGGCGTGTCGAAGACGACGGTCGTCTACGTCCTGGCGACGACCGGCGCCGGCGACCCTGAGAGCGGATGCAACCTGAAGAACGACGCCTCGCTGAGTGTCAACGTGAGTTCGTCGGATCCCACGAAGGCGACCGTGAGCCCGAACCAGGTGACGATCGACAGCTGCGACCTGGGGAACGGAAAGACGATCACCGTGACACCCGTTTCCGCGGGTTCCGCCAACATCACGTTCAGTCAGGCGGCGTTCACGGGGTCGAATCCTCAGGGCACGTTCGTCTACAACACGGCCACGTTCACGGCGAACGTCGCCGCGCCGGCGGACAGCACCGCCCCTGTGGGATCCGTCTCGATCGACGGCAACGCCGCGTACACGACCTCGACGTCGGTCGACCTCGACCTCGCCGCAACCGACGCCGTCGGCGTCACCGCCTTCCGGGTCGCGAACGGCAGCGACTGCTCGTCTGCCTCGTGGCAGGCCGTCACCTCCACGACGTCGTTCAGCCACACCGTTGCCCATACCTTGACTAGCGGCGACGGCAGCCAGACCGTCTGTGCGCAGTACAAGGACGCGCAAGGAAACGTCTCTGCGACCGCAACCGACTCGATCGTGCTCGACACGATCGCGCCGTTGATCCAGAACGCGGGCGTCCAGAGCGGGACGGCAGGCGCCAACGGCTGGTACGTCTCCGCGATCGTGAACCGCTTCACGGCGACTGACGGCGGCTCGGGTCTCAGCGCCGCTTGCTCCGGGAGCTTCCCGAAGGACGTGTCCACGGGCTCGGCCGAGGGAACCGGAGTGACCGTGTCGTCCGGCGCGTGCTCGGACCTGGCGGGTAACACGAACGCAGGGATCAGCAGCGCGGTCTTCAAGATCGACCTCACCGACCCGTCGGCGACGTTGACGGCCAGCGGCACACAGGGCGCGAACGGTTGGTTCATCGGCGACGTGACGGTGAGCACCTCCGGGGCCGACTTGGTCAGCGGTCCGGTCAGCTGCACGGCGGATCGTTCGCAGACGACCGAGACGACCGGAGAGGTCTTCAACGGGTCGTGCACCAACCAGGCGGGGCTCGTCGGCAATGCGGCGCCGATCACCGTCAAGCTCGACAAGACGGCTCCGTCGGCGACGCTGACGGCCAGCGGCACACAGGGCGCGAACGGTTGGTTCATCGGCGACGTGACGGTGAGCACCTCCGGGGCCGACTTGGTCAGCGGTCCGGTCAGCTGCACGGCGGATCGTTCGCAGACGACCGAGACGCCCGGAGAGGTCTTCAACGGGTCGTGCACCAACCAGGCGGGGCTCGTCGGCAATGCGGCGCCGATCACCGTGAAGCTCGACAAGACGAACCCGTCCGTTGCGATCACGTCTCCGGTAGGCGGGAGTTCGACGATCGCCGCGTCAGTGACGGTGAGCGGTACCTACAGCGATGCCATCAGCGGGATCGCGACCGTCAAGGTCAACGGCGCCTCGGCAAGCCTAGATTCGGGCAGCTTCTCGAAGATGCACGCGCTCGCCTGCGGGAGCAACACGATCACCGCCCTCGGCACCGACGAGGCCGGACGGACGAGCACCGACTCGACCACCGTGACACGGCAGTGCTTCGGGCTCCAGTTCTTCCAGCCGCTCGACCAGTCCACGTCCGATCCGGTCATGAACAAAGGCAAGTACGGGCGCGTGATTCCCGTGAAGGTCAGGCTCTCGCTGGCCGGCGGAGCCGCGCTAAACGACGCGGCGCTCGCCGCCAACGGCTGGACGCTGCAGATCGGCGTGAACGGAGCGTCGTGTCAGAGTGGTGCCGGAACCGACGACATCGAGGCATACGCCGATGCCGGACAGTCCGCGGCCGGGTCGAACCTCTTCCGGTGGGATCCCGCCGCGGGGCAGTGGATCTACAACCTCGACACGAAGGCACCACCCGGGATGACGATGACGATCGGCAGCTGCTACAGGCTCGACGTCTACGTCAGCGACGGAGCCAACAAGATCGTCGTCTCGACGTCAGCGTACGCGGTCTTCCAGCCGACGAAGTAACAAGCGAGACGTGAAGAAGAGGGGGGAGCGCCTGCGGCGCTCCCCCCGCGGGCGCCATTGCTGTGCGACCGCGCGAGTTGCTGCCGTTCCGGCACGTTGGCAACGATCACCGGTAAAAACCGCGCGAGTGGAGCCGCGATGCACCTTGATCAGTGACGAGGCAGGACGGTCAACACGCGGGTCAGGTGGATCCGGAACTCCTCGAGGTAGTTGGTGAGGAAAGCCGCAGTGGTCTCGTCGGCGACCTCACCGTTGCCGGGGAAGCGCTCGGGCGTGAAGTTGATGTATGCCTCGGGCGCGGTCATCTGCCGCGCGTTGCAGAAGCTGAGCACGCCGCGCAGGCTCTGCTGCGCCACCGCGGTGCCGATCTGGCCGATGGACGCCCCGATGACCGCCGCGGGGATGTGGTCGAAGGCATTCTGACCCCATGGCCGCGACGCCCAGTCGATGGCGTTCTTCAACGCTCCCGGAATGGAGCGGTTGTATTCCGGCGTCACAAAGAGCACGGCGTCGGAGTTGCGGATCGCATCTTTGAGCGCGATCGCTTCCGGTGGGTAGTTCGAGTCGTAGTCGGGGCTGTACAGCGGCAGGTCACGGATGGAAATCTCGCTGAACTCGAGGTCGTCCGAGGCCAAGCGAATCAGGACACGGGACAGCTCCCGGTTGATCGATGTGGACGACAGGCTTCCGACGAAGTATCCGATCTTGTATCGGGTCATTGTGCGTCCTTTCGGGATGGGAGCGTGCCGGTCGGGGGTTCATGCTCTGACCGGCTGCCTGGCGGATCACGCTTGCGTGAGGCGTCTTACCGCAAATGTGTGCCGGTTACACGGCCGGGCCTCCAACCTCGAGACGCCAGGCCGCCTTTCTCATCCGGTGCCGCCTCGAGCCGCGCGAGGATCGCGTCGTGTGCTGTGTCGATCGGTGTGCCGTACGCTGCTCGATGATCCTTGCGCTGGCCCGGTCGTTGTGACACGTCCGCAGCTCTCCACACGTTGGGGGCACTGTCTCGAGCTGCTCGACCCCGCTGTTGACCGCTGCAAGGCGCAGCTAGAAGGAATCCCTCTCGGTTTAACGCCTGGTCGCGTTGGTAATACCGCTCCTCGGCGGCTCTGAGATTCGGCAAGACCCTGCTGCGAGGGGGACTCGAATCGTGGGGAGACGAGGAACCCACCGGAAGTACTGGCGCAAGGCAATCCGGATCACGGAGCCGCCAACCTCGTCAGACGACTTGCGGACTCGCCGAAACAACACAGAGGTTGGTTGCGATGCTCTTGGGTGGAGTCGAGGTCGGGGAGCGGGTCGTTCGCGAACTCGCCGCGATCGTCACTGGGTCGCTGAGAGGCAGACTCGAGACGGCTCTTCTGTTCCGGGCGAAGATCATTGGCCTGACACGTGAGGAGAGGGCGGCGGTTCTCTCGGCGCTGGAAAACCCGCCGGGCGAGCTCCAGGGCGTCCGTGAGCTGCTCTTGGAGGACGATGGTTGGCGCCCACGCGAACCCCTCTGAGCGGTAAGGGATTTGCGGTTTCGGTTGCTGGGTACGCACCCCGGTTGGCGAGACGTAAAGGGAGGAACAGATGGCAGAGCTTCGTGCATACAGTTCACGCCGACGGTGCGCGGCAAGACAGCGTCCAAGGTGCCGCAGAGCGCACTCCTACGGCAACGATCCTCTCCGACTGTCCAGGCTGAGACCGCTGAGCCAATGACCAAAGCCCCCGAGAACCACACGCAGGAACAACTCCAGGAGTACCTGCACTGCTGGCAACTGCCCGGCGGCAGGCTCGCGCCGGATCAAGCTCGTGCCCTGCTTGCATGGGACGGGACGCCCGACGAGGAGCGTGAAGCGTTGAGGGCAAGCATCGCCGCAACCGAGCAGCAGGTTGAAGCCGAGCCCCTCGCCCCGAATCAGCGCCGCGGTCACGTCAGCTGGCTCGACCGCCTCAAGCACATCATCGGCCGCTAAGCCGATCGTGGAGTTGGATGACAGCGGGGACGAAACCGCCGCCCCTATCCACGATCCCCCCACCACCTCGAGGAGGAAGCAAGATGGCGTACGCACACATCACCGAATTCGACTCCGGCGCCGACCGCAGCACGACCAACTACGACGCCTTGAACCAACGCGTGAATGAGCAGGAGCAGCCGGACGGAATGATCTACCACTGCGCCGGCTTTGATGAAAAGGGGGTCTTTCGGATGTTCGAGGTGTGGCAGTCGAGCGAACACCGGCAGCGGTTCATCCGGGAACGGCTCGAGCCCCTCATGGCGGAAGGCCCCGCCGACCCGACGCGAACCGACCCGCCGAGCCGCGAGTACGGATACGAGCTGCACTATTCGAGCCGGTAAACGGACTCAACACCGAGCCCCTCGTCCACGGCGGCGCTCTTTCTCTGCGCGTCCTTCGCCGCATGCGCTTCCGGGTGCCTTCGATGCGGAGAGAATCGTCGCGCATGCGTCATTCTGCGCCCCGGATGTGGCCAGCGGCGCGGCGGCTCGATGAGCGGCTGGCATTCGAGGAGAGAAGCCGCGTAGTGTTCGCCTGGTGTTGAGACACGGCGTGCTTGCTCTGTTGGCTAGCGCCGCGGTTGTCTTGTCGACGGGCTCGGCCGCGAGCCAAGCAACACCCTCGAAGCGTGAAGGGATGATTGCGTTCATCCGCCTCGTAGACGGCCCGGTCTACGGCGGACGGTTGTTCGTCGTTCGCCCTGACGGCGGCGAGCTTCGACAGCTGACACCGCGGGGCACGACCATCCAGTCGTACGCGTGGTCGCCGGACGGTAGGCTCATCGCCTACATCGACCACCGGCTCTCGCTCTGGCTGGTGCGCCCGGACGGGACCGGGCGCAGGATGCTCCTTCCGAGCTGGATGTTGAGCAGCTTGCGCCTGAGCTGGTCACCGGACGGGAAGGACATTGTGATTGTTTCGCCGGGTCCTAACGCGGATCCCGCTGAGGCGGTTTGCAGCAGGCTGGCGCTCTATGTCGTCGCAGTCGACGGGAGCAAGTCGGCGCTCGTGTCGGCGCCACGCCGAGGAATCGGTTGCGGTATCGACTGGTCGCCCGGTGGCGGCGAGATCGCCTACGGAGACGGCGGCGAAGTTCTCGGGGTCATCTCGCGGAGAGGAGGCCGTCCGCGGCTCGTCCTCACGTCAGGCGTCGGCGCGCCGCAGTGGTCTCCTGACGCGACGAAGCTTGCCGCACCGACGGTGATCCACCTGCGCGGGAGGCGCGCTGATCGCTACCACCGGATCACCGTCGTCGACGCAGACGGAAGCGATCCCCACGTTGTTACGGATCACGCGTACACCGAGTATCCCTTTGCGTGGTCGCCGGACAGCAAGCACATCCTCTACGGCAGGGAAAATCGCCAAGGCATCTACCTGATCGGCTCCGACGGGCGCCGCAATCACCGAGTGACGCGCGACGCGCCTCCGCAGGCCGGCTGGGGCGCACTCGCCTGGTCGCCCACGGGAGGTTCGATCGTCTACAGCGCCGGCGGAACCGACAACACCGACCTGTACGTGATCGGCATCGATGGTCGCGACAAGTTCCAGCTCACAGCCACCCCTGACAGCGACATCGACCCGTCCTGGGCCCCCCGCTGACCAGGCAAAGGCAGGCCCCTCGGGGACATCCCGAACACTCGCCTAGGCGAGCGTCCTCCACTCAGATCTCAGTAGCCGAGTATGACCGCGACTCCGAAGTTACTGAGATGCTTAACCCTGTGAGCAAGAGCTGGTCGTGATGACAGAGCGGTTTCCGTTCCGGTTGCGCGGAGCCGAGGGCAGCGTGATCGTCTCGTTCCATGCGAACGACGATCCGCAGCGATGGGGTTACGACGCGCTCGGGCTGGCGTGGCCCACCGAACTCGCGCAGGGGCTTCCGGTGCTCACGGCGCGGACAGAGTGTCCGCTCGCCGGGTACGCGGCGGTCATGGGCTGGGTTCAGATCGTCCGCATCGACGTGCTCGAATCGAGTCAGCCGCTGGCGGCTGGCGTCGACAAGGCGCCGCCCGGTCACCACGAGTGGGTCGACGGCCCCCCGCAGCTCCATGGACTCGGCGTGCCGTTCACGTCGTTCGGCGAGTGTCCGACGCTGTTCGACGCGCCGGCATCAACCGAGAGCGACACGATATTCATCGCCGACTCGTGGTTGACGGCGAGCCCAGATGCGTTGATCAGCAGGGAGTCGTTTCCGGTTCTCGGGCTTCGCTGGGGCTACTCGACGCGCACGGGGCAGCCACACGAGCTCCACGAGCCGGCGCTGCTCGACGAAAGCCATTGGGCCGAGGCGCTGCCCCTCCTGCGCGAGACGTTCCCGGACTGGCAGTTCACACCGGCGTCCAAGTAGGACTCACGCGCCCCGACGATCGACGGCCAACCGCCGGTGTTCCTCGCGAGTGATGCTTCTATGCAGGTACGCAATCGTCGGGGCGTGGGCTCGGCGGAGCACGATGTGGGCCACGCATGGCAGTCTCGGGCTGATGGTTCCTGAGTCGGAGCTCGTGTCGACCGAACACGGACTTGTCCCAAAGGGGAAAGGCTGGTTCGTCCTCAACGCACGCGCGACGCAGTGGTGGGAACGCACAGGTCGCGGAGTCCTGTGCGAGTTCGAGGGCGCAGGTTCGAGGGCGCCGCGGATTTCTGCAACTCGGAATCAACCTCACGGTCCTCGGCCCCGGCGAGCCGATGGCGATGTACCACCGAGAGAATGACCAAGAGGACTTCCTCGTTCTTGCCGGGGAGGCGCTGGCCATCGTTGAAGGTGAGGAGCGTCCGTTACGACAGTGGGACTCCTGCATTGCCCTTCGGGCGCCAACCATGGTGGTCATCGGCGCTGGAGACGGGCCGTGCCCGGTACTCGCCGTCGGAGGCCGCGACCGCTCGAGGGACCGGAGTGGCGCCTATACCGTGGATGAGGCCGCGCAAGGCCACGGTGCCGGAGTCGAGCGGGAGACGACCGCCGCGGACGAGGCGTATGCCCGATTCCCCCGAGGCAACCGCACGCGGTATCGCGAGGGGTGTGCTTCCGGAATAGGGCAAGCTCGTCGGGCGCAGTCCGATTGCAGCTGATGAGGCCGGATCGCAAGCCCTAAACCACCACATTGGGGCCGCCTTTCGTCGTCTGCAGAGACGATGGCAGTAGGTGGAGCCAGCGGGCTCAAGGGATTGGGGGACGCTGGCTCCGTCCGCCCCACCCGGCCCGAGCACAGAGACACGGTTGCGTCCTCACTGCGCGGTGGCCCGAGGTGCGTCACAATGCGCGCCGTGGACGACGAGCGCGTGGCCGAGACGGGGGAGCGCGACGTCAACCTTGGGCCGCTCTTCGCGTTGGGTGGCGTCCTTCTTGCGCTCGGCCTCATTCGTCGCAGGCCCCTGATCGTCGTCGCTGGCCTTGGGGCGGTCTGGCTCGATCAGCGCTCAGAGTTCGGGGACGCTGTGAAGAGGCGGGTGGACAGCGCCCTGAAGACGCAGATCAAGGCTCACGCGCGTGGCTGAGAGCGGCAGCATTCGCCAGCGCTACCGTGTTCGACTCGCGGCATGCGCTCAGTGTTCACGGTCGACCGTGATTGGCTCCCAGGCGCAGACGTAGCTCGCCGCAACATCTGGCCGGTAGCCGAACTCGGCGGCGGCGCAGGGCGGGCAGTGGACGACGATGGCGGGTTCGTCGTGCTCGTCGGGGTCGGGGTCGTCGCAGCGGAAGGCGACCCAGCCCTTGCCGAGCTCGCCGGAGCAGCACCCGCACTCAGCGCAATAGAGCAATCGAACCTCTCTCCCCCGTCTGACCTTCTCCGGTGCGGGGGTTCGGATCAAGTGGCCGACCTGAACGCGTCCCCGATCCGACAGTTGGATGAGTCTTGGCTCCGAGGCACGCGCCGTCCCCAGCGCGCCGAGACCTCGAAGTCGGGCTGGACGACGATGGGATACATGCCCTTCTCGCTCTGCTCGCGCTTCCACTCCCGGATCTCATCCCACGTCATGCCGTCGAAGAAGCTGTTCTTGTGGCGGATCCGGAAATGGCGGGCAGGGAACCACCACTTGACGACCCGCCCGATCCTCGTGCGTCGGCACCAACAGTCCGGGTCGCAGCCGCACTCGTAGTTGTGCGGGTTGTGGATCCGCTGAAGCAACGTCCGCTCGATAGCTCGAGGGTAGCGCCGATCGATGCAAACCGCGAGAGCGCGTCAGGCGAGCCCGTCGCGTTTTCGCCTGACGTGCTGTACAGGGCATCGCGTGGAGCTCCTCCAGCGTGCGGCGCGACCGGGATTCACGCGCGTCGGCTCTCCTGGGCACTCAGGAACCCACGGGGGACCCGGCAGTGCGGTTGCCATGCAGAGCGTCGAGGGTTCGCTTCAGAAGACCCGGCAAGCGCGCGGATTTCTTCGGTACCGGGAAACAGACGGCCGGGCGCGGCGAAGCCCCGCAGTCAGTCGGTCACTCGGGTCCGGGCGCGGCCGCCGGGCGTGCGACCCAGATCTGGTACTCGATCCGGACTCCAGTGCCATCGTCCTCGCCGGGCGCGACGTTCGTGACCTCCCAACCGTGCGCGATCGTCTGGCCTTCGAGGGGGCGCACGTAGAGGGTGATGACCTTGGATGTGCCGTCCGGGTAGTGCACGAGCGTCTTGTGTCCGCTGTGGATCGTCGGCATGAGGCACGTTCTACCCGAGGCGAGCCCTGCCGGTCTACGTGCGGGATGCGAATGCACGCTTGGGCTGACTTGGATGCACCGCCTCGAGTCACGACGGCGGCAGCGCCACGGGCTCGCCCACGCCGGGCGACCCACGGCCGAGCCTGCGCTCCACGACGCGGCCGTCGTCCAGGCTGACGATCTCGTCGACGAGGTCGAGTCCCTCGGGTCGGTGCGTGATGAGCAGCACTGATCGCCGCTCCGATGCTGCGAGGACGTCGTGGACGAACGCCTCGGCGGTCGCCGTGTCGAGGTGAGCAGTGGGCTCGTCGAGGAGCAGCACCGGCGCATCCGTTAGGAGCGCACGGGCGACGGTGAGCCGCTGGCGCTGGCCACCGGAGAGACGGCTTCCGTCTTCGCCGACGAGGGTGTCGAGCCCGTCGGGAAGCGAGTCGGCCCACGCGTCGAGGCGTACGCGGGCGAGTGCACGCCGGAGGTCGGCGTCCGAAGCGTCCGGTCGGGCGACGAGGAGATTGGCGCGGATGCTGGCGTCGAAGACGTGGGCGTCCTGGCCGGCGAGCGCGAACGTCGCGCGCACGTCCTCCTGCCGGTAGTCGCGGGCGTCGTGGCCGGCGATCGCCACCCTGCCTCTTTCCGGGTCGAGGAACCGCAGCAGCAGGGCCGTGACCGTCGTCTTGCCCGCTCCGCTCGCCCCGACCAGGGCGACGTTCCGGCCGGGAGCCAGGACGAGGTCGACGCCGCGGAGGGCGGGCTCGTCAGCGCCGCTGTAGCGCGCGGTCACGTCCTCCAGCGCGACAGCCGGCCGCCCCGGCGGCCGCGCGATCGGGTCGCTCGGTTCGTTGACCGAGGGCTCGCGGCCGATCAGCTCGAGGATGCGACGGCCCGACGTTGCGTTCTCCCATAGCTCCCGAGCGGCGGCGGGAAGCGGTGCGACCGCGTCGATCGACGAGAGTGCCAGCAGCGCAAGCGTCGCGACGAGCACTCGATCGAGACTCCCGGCGTCGTGCGCGGCGACCGCGATCGCAAGTACGCCGGCGGTCGTCGCCCCCGCCACCAGCACCATGAGCCCGTCTCCGAGACCCGCCGCGAACGCGTCCCGGCGTCCGAGCCGAACGAGCTCGCGGTCAGCGGCGGTGACACGTGCGAGCGCCTCGCCCTGGCGGCCGAACGCGGCCAGCTCGGGCGCGCCGCGCAGGAGCTCGACGAGCTCCGCCGTCAGCTCTGCGCGTGCAGGGGCTTGCCGCCGGCCGGTGCGCTGGCCCACCGCCAGCGCGACCGCCGGCACGAAAAGCCCTCCGGCAAGCAGCCCGGCGGCGAGCACCACGGCGGCGAGGGGGAGGGGGTAGGCCATGACACCGACGCACGCACCGCCCACGAGCAGAGCCACGAGCGGCGGACCGAACCCGCGTACGAACAGGCCCTGCAGCGAATCGACCTCGCCGACCGTACGCGCCAGCAGCTCACCGTGCCGGTACCCGCCGAGCTCGGCGGGCGCCAGGGGCTGGAGGCGTTCGTAGACCTGCACGCGCAGCCGCCCGAGCGCTCGCAGCGCGAGGTCGTGCGAGACGAGTCGGTCGAGGTACCGCGTCACCGGCCGTGCGAGCCCGAAGAACCGCACGGCCACGATGGCCACCGTGAGCGAGAGGATCGGCGGACGCTCTGCGGCACGCGAGATGAGGTAGCCGGCGGTCGTCATCAGCGCGATGCCGAAGCCCACCGCCAGCGCACCGAGTACGACGGATAGCGCCGCCGACCGCCGCGGCACCCCTGCGAGGCGGAGCACGCGGCGCAGCGTCTCCATCAAGCGGCCGCCGCCCTCCGTTCGGTGACGATACGCCCGGCCTCGAGTGTGACCACCCGATCCGCGCGCCGCACCGGCTCGGGCCGGTGCGCGATGACGAGCAGCGTGCGGCCCTTGCGCAGCTGCTCGACCGCGTCGGCGACGAGCTCGGCGCTCGCGGGGTCGAGGTTGGCGGTCGGCTCGTCGAGCACCACCAGGGGAGCGTTGCGCAGGAATGCCCGCGCCAACGCCAGCCTCTGCCGCTCTCCGGCGGACAACGCTCGGCCTCCGTCGCCCACCATCGTCGCGTATCCCTGGGGCAGGGCCTGGACGAACGAGTCCGCGCCCGCCACCTGCGCGGCAGCCCACACCGCCTCGTCGTCTGCAGATGGGTTCCCGAGCAGGATGTTGTCCGTAACGGTGCCGCGGAAGATCGTCGGCCGTTGCGGCACCCAGGCCACGAGCCGGCGCCAGGCCTCCGTGTCGCACGACGCAAGATCGGTGCCGTCGACCGAGACGACGCCCTGTGGTGGGCTCGACGAGCCTGAGCAGCAGCTTCGCGACCGTGCTCTTGCCGGCTCCGCTCGGGCCGACCAGGGCGACCGTCTCGCCCGGCCGGAGCTCCAGAGTCACGCCCTCGAGGACGACACCCGTGCGCGCGGGATACGAGAACGTCACGTCCTCGAGCCGGACGACCGTGGTCGCGGGGCTCGGCGGCCTTCCTGCGTTGCTCGTGCGGATGGCCGGCGGCGCGTCGAGCAGCGTCACCAGCCTGTCGGCGACGGCGAGCCCGTCCGCGCTCGCGTGGAACTGCTCACCGAGCCGGCGCAACGGCAGGTACAGCTCCGGCGCGAGCACGAGCACCGTGAGCCCTGCCTGCAACCCCATCCCACCGTCGACGAGCCGCACGCCGACCGTCACAGCGACGAGCGCCACCCCCAGCGTGGCGGCCAGCTCCAGCACCGCGCCGGAGAGGAAGGCGACGCGCAGCGTACCCATCGTGGCCCGGCGGTACCGGTCGCTCACTTCGGCGATCGCCTTCGTCTGCGCGGCGCCGCGGTTGAACGCGCGGAGCGTCGGCAGGCCGCGAACGACGTCGAGGAAATGCGTCGAGAGCAGCCGCAGAGACTCCCATCGGCTGCGGGTCTGCTCCTCCGTATAGCGGCCGATCAACCACATGAACACGGGTACGAGCGGCAGCGTGAGGAGCATTACGAGCGCGGAGACCGGGTCGATCGTGCCGACCCACACGAGCACGGCGACCGGGACGACGCAGGCCAGGACGACCTGCGGCAGGTAGCGGCCGAAGTAGGCGTCGAGACCGTCGACACCCTGGACGGCGATGGTCGCCAGCTCGGCGCTCTCGGCGCCGTCGAGCGCCGATGGCTCGTCGCGCAACCGCCGCTCGACGAGCGAAAGGCGCAGCTGCGAGAGCGTTGTCCCGGCGGCGCGCCGGCCGGCCACCTCGAAGCCCCAGGCGAGGAGCCCGCGCGCAGCGAAGGCGAGGACGAGCAGCACGAGGTCGACCGAGACGTCCTCGAGTGACGCGCCACCGAAGGAGCGCGCCACGATGCGCGAGAGCAGCGTCGCCTGGACGAGGACGACGCCCGCCGCAAGCACGCCGAGGGCGACGTCGACCACCAGCAGCGTCCTCGCCGCCCGGGCGCGATGCAGCAGGCGCGGGTCGAGCGCACGCACTGCTAGCCCGCGACGTCGCTCCGGACACCGGTCGCGCACGTGTCGGGCGGACCAGCGTGGGCCGCCACTAGCTCGACCGCTCGATTCCCGTCGGTAGCTCTCGTGGCGCGTCGACGTCGCGTGAGTCTCCCTCTCCCAGGCCGAGGCGCTGTCGGAAGACGTAGTACGTCCAGCCCTGGTAGAGCAGCACGATCGGCGTCACGATCAGCGCGACGACGGTCATCACCGTCAGCGTGTAGTGGGATGACGACGAGCCGTCCACGGTGAGGCTGTTCGCGAAGTTCGGGCTCGAGACCATCACCCGCGGGAAGAGGCTCGTGAACAGCGTGGCGATCACGGCGATCACTGCGAGAGCGGTGAACGCGAACGCCCACCCGCTGCGCCGCCCGAACACCGCGAGCAAGGCGAGAGCGAGCGCCGCGATGCCGAGCGCCGCCGGAAGCGCTGGCGGGAAGACGTCCTTGTCGTTTTGGTCGACTGCGACGGCCACGGTCCAGACCAGAAAGCCCGTAGCGAGGAGCGCCGCGGGAGCGGCGATCCCGCGGGCGGTCCGCGATGCGCGTGCGCACAGGTCGCCGGTCGTCCGTAGCGCCAGGAAGCTCGCTCCGTGGAACGCAAAAAGCACGACAACGGTGACGCCCGCGACCACGGTGTACGGGCTGAAGAGGTCGGCGAAGTCGCCCGCGTAGTCGCCGTTCGTCTCGAGCGGCAGGCCGTGAAGGAGGTTGGCGAGCCCGACGCCCCAGATCAGTGACGCACCCGTGCTGCCGACCGTGTTCGCCCACATCCAGGTCGTGCGCCACCGCGGGCTCGTGCTCTTCTCGCGCCACTCGAACGAGACGACCCGGATGATCAGGAACACGAGCACCAACAGCAACGCGAGGTAGAAGCCCGAGAACATCGTCCCGTACCACTCCGGGAAGGCGGCGAAGGTGGCACCGCCGGCGACCACGAGCCACACCTCGTTGCCGTCCCAGACAGGGCCGATCGTCGCGAACATCACTCGACGCTCGCGCTCGTCGCGCGGCAGGAACGGCAGCAGCATCCCGACGCCGAAGTCGAAACCCTCGAGCACGAAGTACCCGGCCCAGAGGACGGCGATCAGCACGAACCAGAACGTCTGCAGATCCATCAGTAGCCGAGCGCGGGGGCCGCGCCCGCGTCCTCCTCGCCGCCGCCGACCTCGGGCGGGTCGAGCCGCGCGTAGCGGCGCATGAGCACGAAGTCGACGACGGCGAGCGCGCCGTAGAGGCCGGCGAAGACCGCGAGACTGGCGCCGATCGTCCACGTCCCGACGCTCGGCGAGTTGGCGTCGGCGGTTCGAAGCAGCCCGAAGACGATCCACGGCTGCCGCCCGACCTCGGTGAGCACCCAGCCTGCCAGAGCCGCGAGGAACGGGAACGCGATCGTGGCGACGCCGGCCCACAGGAACCAGCGCGTGCGCTCCAGACGCCGTCTCCGGTACAGAAATGCACCTATCGCCGCGACGAGGAAGACGAGCGAGCCGAGGTAGGCCATGATCCGCATGCTCCAGTAGACGGGCCGTACCGGCGGGACGTAGTCCCCCGGCCCGTACTGGGCCTCCTCCTGCTTCTGCAGCTCGTTCATGCCCTCCACCCTCCCGTTGAACGAGCCGGTGGCCAGGAACGAGAGCAGGCGCGGGACCTCGATGGAGAACGACGGCGTCTGGTCGTTCTGCGTGAAGCCGCCGACCTGGAAGATCGAGAACGACGCGGGCTGCTCGGTGTCCCAGAGCGCCTCGGTCGCGGCGATCTTCATCGGCTGCTGCTCCGTGACGAGGATGCCGAAGTTGCTCCCGAACCAGAGGTTCAAGGCGGAGACCGGCACCAGCACGATCAGCCCGAGCTTCGCGGCGCGGAGGAACAGCTCCTGGTTCCGGCCGCGCGCCA
The DNA here is from genome assembly GCA_963793655.1 of uncultured Actinomycetes bacterium. Lineage (GTDB taxonomy): Bacteria > Actinomycetota > Thermoleophilia > Gaiellales > Gaiellaceae > Gaiella. The sequence continues at coordinate 389,230 of CAWCAV010000004.1, read as the reverse complement.
GGTGCCAGCACGCGACGCCGAACACGACGACCGACCCCGTCGTCACGGCGGCGAGCATCGTGTGGCCGAACGCCCAGATGGCCCACTTGGCCGTGAGGAGATCCCACACGCTCGTCAGCTCGGCCTTGCCGTTCGAGACCGTGTATCCGATCGGATGCTGCATCCAGGAGTTGGCCACGAGGATGAAGTAGGCCGAGAGCCACGTGCCGAGCGCCGCCAGCCAGATCGTCGCCAGGTGCACGCGCGGCGAGAGTCGGTTCCAGCCGAAGATCCACAGCCCGAGGAACGTCGACTCGAGGAAGAACGCCGCCAGGCCCTCGATCGCGAGCGGCGCGCCGAACACGTCGCCGACGTACTCCGAGTAGACGGACCAGTTCATGCCGAACTGGAACTCCTGCACGAGGCCCGTGGCGATCCCGATCGCGAAGTTGATCAAGAGCAGCGTCCCGAAGAACTTCGTCAGCCGCAGCCAGGCCTCGTCTCCGGTGCGGTGCCAGAGCGTCTGCATGACGGCCACCAGCGGCGCGAGGCCCAGCGTCAGTGGGACGAACAGGAAGTGGTACAGCGACGTCGTCGCGAACTGGATGCGGGCGAGATCGACAGCGGTGTCGGCGACGGGAATCATGACGTGGCGATGGCGACGCCCGTCGGGACGGTGGCGCCGACCGGTGGAGTGGACGACTTCCGGGGGCTCATGGTGTCGATCGCGGGCTGCGTCATGCGCGGGGCGCGTGCGCGGGCGCATCTACGAACCCCGGATTATGACGGCACCGCTAACGCGACCAGGATCGATTCACCCGGGTGAGCCGTCGCGTGGGTTTGACGAAAGCGCGTGCCGGACGACTAGCATCGACGTCGAGATGCCGGTCGACGCCCGGGCCGAGGGGGCTCGGCGTCCGGTCGTTGTCGTCCTCGGGGGCGGCTTCGCGGGCGTGGGCGCAGCGCGGAAGCTCAAAGACGCCGAGGTGGACGTCGTACTGATCGAGGCACACGACTACCACACCTTCCAGCCGCTCCTCTACCAGGTCGCGACCGATCTGCTCGAGACCGCGGCTGCGGCGCATCCGATCAGGGATCTCTTCCGCGAGCAGCCGAACGTCGTCGTCCACCAGGCGACCGTCACCGGAGTCGATCTGCGCCGGCGCGAGGTGCATCTGGCCGAGATGGCGCCCCTCGCGTACGACTACCTCGTGCTCGCGCTCGGCGCAGAGGTCAACTTCTTCGGAACCGACGGAGCAGCCGAGCACGCGTTTCCGATGTACACCCTCGCCGACGCGGTTCGCCTCAAGGACCACGTGCTCCGGCGGTGGGAAGCAGCGGATCGCGATCCCGCCCTCGTGGACGACGGCGCGCTCAACGTGGTCGTCGTCGGCGGCGGACCGACGGGCATCGAGACGGTGGGTGCGCTGGCCGAGCTCTACCGCAGCGACTTCGCCAAGGACTACCCGGCGCTGCCGCAGAACCAGGCGCGCCTGATGCTCGTCGAGGCCGGGCCGGAGCTCTTCGCGATGTTCAAGCCGGACATCCGGAGCTACACGCAACGCGCGCTCGAGAAGCGCGGAGTCGAGATCCTTTTGGGCGAGACCGTCGCTTCGGTCGGGCCGACGCGCGTCACGCTCGCGTCGGGCGCGGAGCTACCCGCCCACACGCTCGTCTGGGGTGCGGGTCTGCAGGCGAGCCCACTCACGGCGTCGCTGGGCCTCGAGCTGCGGAGGGGCGGTCGCGTGCCAGTCGGTGCGGACCTGAGCGTCGAGGGGCACCCCGAGGTGTTCGCGGTCGGCGACATCGCCTGGATCACGGACCCGGCGACCGATCGGGCCCTGCCGCAGCTCGGATCGGTGGCCCTGCAGGCTGGCGAGCAGGCAGGGGAGAACGTCGCGCGGCTCGTCGGCGGCAAGCCCGCCGAGCCCTTCACGTACCACGACAAGGGCACCATGGCGACCATCGGCCGTGGCGCGGCCGTGATCCAGACGCACCGCGGACGGACGATCAAGGGCAAGTCCGCTTCGCTCGCCTGGGGAACGGTACATCTCGCGCTTCTCTCGACCGGTGAGGATCGCGCCAAGGCCCTGGTGGACTGGACCTGGGCGGGGTTCACGCACGAGCGGCCGAGCCGTATCACGGTTCGGACCGGGAAGGAGCCGGACTGATCGCCTGCCCGGGACCCACCGCATTGAACGAGACGGCTGCGAGCCGCCGCGCACGGACCTCGCGCGGCCACCTCGAGGAGGGCCAACGAAGGAGGAGGCAAGGATGACGACGAGCGCACCGTCCGCCGTCAGCACACGGCGAGCGACCCCGACCGCCGGCCCGGAGCAACGGGTCGCGGACGTCCTCGTGGTCTTCGGGATCACGGGCGACCTGGCCAAGGTCATGACCTTCCACTCGCTCTACCGGCTGGAGCAGCGCGGGCTGCTCGACTGTCCGATCGTCGGCGTCGCGGTCGACGACTGGACGATCGATCAGCTCGTGGAGCGCGCCCGCGAGTCGATCGAGGGAACCGGCGAGCAGATCGAGTCCGAGGTGTTCGACCGGTTCGCCGCGAGGCTCTCCTACGTCGCCGGTGACTTCGCGGACGCAGCGACCTACGAGCGTGTGGGCAAGGCGATCGAGGGCGCCGAGACCCCCGTGTTCTACCTCGAGATCCCGCCCTTCCTGTTCGGGCGGGTGGTCAAGGGACTCGCGGAGGCCGGGCTGACCGAGACGGCGCGCGTCGTGGTCGAGAAGCCCTTCGGGCACGACCTGGCGTCGGCGCGGGAGCTCGCCGACGAGCTGCACCAGTACATCGACGAGTCGCAGCTCTACCGGATCGACCACTTCCTCGGGAAGATGGGCATCGAGGAGATCCTGTACCTCCGCTTCGCGAACACCATGCTCGAGCCGGTCTGGAACCGGAACTACGTCGAGTGCGTCGCAGATCACGATGGCCGAGGATTTCGGAGTCGCCGACCGCGGGCACTTCTACGACCCGGTCGGCGCGCTCCGCGACGTCGTCGTCAACCACCTCATGCAGGTGGTCGCCGCGGCAGCGATGGAGCCCCCCGCCGGCGGCGACCCCGAGACGATCAAGGACGGGGTGGTCGCGCTCTTCAAGGCGGTCCGCGCAGCCGACCCGGCGCACTACGTCCGCGGCCAGTACGAGGGCTACCTGCGACATCGACGGCGTCGCGGCCGGCTCGACGACCGAGACCTACGCCGCCCTCCGGCTCGAGATCGAGAACTGGCGCTGGTCGGGCGTTCCCTTCTTCATCCGCACCGGCAAGCTTCTCCCGACGACGCAGACCGAGGTCCGGCTCGTCTTCAAGCGCCCGCCGCGGCTCGGCTTCGGACATGCTCGACGGCAGCACGGAGCCGGACCAGTTCGTGGTCAAGCTCGATCCCTCGACGGGCGTTCGGCATGATCGCTCGATGCGCACCGCGCCGACGCCGCCGAGGCCGAGCCGATCACCCTCGACATGGAGTTCGCCGACGAGGGCGGCGAGGGCCCGACCCCGTACGAGGTGCTGCTCCACGCCGCACTGGTCGGGCGACAGCACCCGCTTCACGCGCCAGGACGGCGTCGAGGAGACGTGGCGGATCATGCAGCCGCTGCTCGACGCACCTCCGCCCGTTCATCCGTACGCGCCGGGAACGTGGGGCCCCGAGGCGGCCGACGGGCTCGTCGCCGGCCACGGGCGCTGGCACGGGCCGTGGGTCGTGTCGATGAACGGCCGTCGAGAGACCACCACGCACGCGGCGAGCAGAGCGCGGCCGCGCCATCGCCGTTCCCGCCGATCGCGGACTACGCGTTCCTCTCCGACTGCCACACCGGTGCCCTCGTGGCGCCCGACGGGGCGATCGACTGGCTCTGCGTCCCGTCCTTCGACGCGCCGAGCGTGTTCGGCAGCCTGCTCGACCGGCAGGCCGGATTCTTCCGGTTCGGGCCGTACGGGATCAACCATCCCTCCGCCCGCAACTTCGAGCCGGGGACGAACGTGCTGGTGACGACCTGGAAGACACCGTCGGGCTGGGTCGTGGTTCGGGACGCCCTGACGATGGGGCCGTGGGACCACGAGGACGGGATCACGCCGCACACACGCCCCCCGGCCGACGACGACGCCGACCACATGCTCGTGCGCACGGTCGAGTGCATCGACGGTCAGGTGGAGATCGAGGTCGTCGCCGAGCCGGCTTTCGACTACGGCCGTGCGACCAGCGGAATGGGCGCTCGTCGACGGCGACCGGCACGCGGCCGACGCGCACGGTGGTGGGCTGACGATCCGTTTGCGATCGGACCTCGCGCTCGGCATCGAGGGGAATCGCGTGCACGGACGCCACACGCTCCGGACGGGCGAGCGCGCATACTGCGCGCTGTCGTGGGCGGAAGCGCTCGCGACGCCCGCCGACATCGACGAGGCGGAGGCGCGGATCGCCGCGACGACGAGCTTCTGGCGTGCCTGGCTGGGGCGGGCGCGGATCCCCGACCACGCCTGGCGTGACCCGATCCAGCGCTCGGCGCTCGCGATCAAGGGACTCACGTACATGCCCACGGGAGCGACGGTCGCCGCGCTGACGACGTCGCTGCCCGAGACGCCCGGCGGGGAGCGCAACTGGGACTACCGCTACACGTGGATGCGCGACTCGACGTTCACGCTCCAGGCGCTGCACTTCCTCAACCTCGACTGGGAGGCCGACGAGTTCATGCAGTTCGTCGCCGACCTCGAGCCAACGACGACGGCGCCGCTGCAGATCATGTACGGGATCGACGGTCGGCGCGACCTCACCGAGTCGACGCTCGACCACCTCTCGGGCTACGCCGGCGCCCGCCCGGTGCGGATCGGGAACGGGGCCTTCGACCAGCGCCAGAACGACGTCTTCGGCGCGGTCCTCGACTCGTCCTGCTCCACACCCGCAGGAGCAAGCGCCTCCCGCGACGCCTCTGGCCGATCGTCCAGGCACAGGCGGAGTGCGCGACCCGGGTGTGGCAGGAGCCCGACCAGGGCATCTGGGAGGCGCGTGGCAAGCCGCAGCACTACGTCTCCTCGAAGCTCATGTGCTGGGTCGCGCTCGACCGCGCCGCGAAGCTCGCGGAGATCCGCGGCGACCCCGAGCTCCAGGCGACGTGGCACGAGACCGCAGAGGCGATCCGCGACGACATCCTCGCTCGCGGCGTCAGCGACCGAGGCGTACTCCGCCAGCACTACGACACCGACGCGCTCGATGCCTCGACGCTCCTTGCCGCGCTCTTCGGATTCCTGCCCGGCGACGACGATCGTCTGCTCGCGAGCGTCCTCGCGATCGCCGACGAGCTGACCGAGGACGGCTTCGTCCTCCGCTACCGCACGGACGAGACCGACGACGGCCTGTCCGGCAAGGAGGGCACGTTCCTCATCTGCTCCTTCTGGCTCGTGTCCGCGCTTGCGATCGTGGGCGAGCTGCAGCGCGCCCGCGACCTGATGGAGCGACTGCTCCGGATCGCCTCGCCGCTCGGCCTCTACGCGGAGGAGTTCGACGCCGACACCGGACGACACCTCGGCAACGTCCCGCAGGCGTTCTCCCACCTCGCGCTGATCGAGGCGGCGGCGCGCATCATCGTCGTCGAGAGGCTGGAGGAGCTCTCGTGAGCTCGTACGACGTGATCATCATCGGAACGGGCGCCGGCGGCGGGACGCTCGCTCGCCGTCTCGCACCTTCCGGCAAGAGCATCCTCCTCGCTCGAACGCGGCGGCTGGCTGCCGCGTGAGCCGCAGAACTGGCTCGCCCGCGACGTGTTCGTCGAGAACCGCTACGTGTCTCCCGACACCTGGTACGACGAGAAGGGCAGGTCGTTCCAGCCCCAGGTGCACTACTTCGTCGGCGGCGCGACGAAGCTCTACGGAGCCGCTCTCTACCGGCTTCGCAAGGAGGACTTCGGCGAGTTGCGCCACCACGACGGCATCTCGCCGGCCTGGCCGATCTCGTACGACGAGCTGGAGCCGTACTACACGCAGGCCGAGCACCTCTACGAGGTGCACGGCGCGAGGGGCGAGGACCCGACGGAGCCGCCGGCGAGCGGCGCCGTATCCGTACCCGGCGGTCTCGCACGAGCCGCGGATCCAGCAGCTCGCGGACGACCTCGCGGCCGCCGGGCTACCACCCGTTCCACGCCCCGTGCGGCATCCGACTGGACGAGGGGAACATGCCCTACAGCGCCTGCGTGCGTTGTGCGAACTGTGACGGCTTCCCGTGCCCTGTCCACGCGAAGTCGGATGCGGAGGTGCTCGGCGTGCGACCCGCGCTAGAGCACCCCAACGTGACCCTGCTGACGAACGCGAAGGCGATCAAGCTGGAGACGAACGCCGCGGGCACCGCCGTGACGGAGGTGGTCGTCGAGCACGACGGCGCGAGCGAACGATACGCGGGCGAGATCGTCGTCCTCGCGTGCGGCGCGGCCAACACCGCCCGGCTCCTCCTCGTGTCCGCAAACGACGCGCACCCGAACGGTCTCGCGAACGGCTCCGATCAGGTGGGCCGCAACTACATGTTCCACAACTCGAGCGCGGTGCTCGCGCTTTCGCGCGAGGAGAACCCCACGATCTTCCAGAAGACGCTGGGGCTGAACGACTTCTATCTCGGCAGCGACGACTTCGACTTTCCGCTCGGGAACATCCAGATGGTCGGCAAGTCGCAGGCGGAGATGTTCCGGGGAGAGCGGCCGCGCGACACGAAGCTCGCACCGGAGTGGACACTCGAGCGGGTGGCCCGTCACGCGATCGACTTCTGGCTCTCGACGGAGGACCTGCCGCGGCCCGACAACCGCGTCACCGTCCGTCCCGACGGCGCGATCGAGCTCCACTACTCGCCGAACAACGACGAACCGAAGCAGCGGCTCAATGCGAAGCTCAAGTCGATGCTCGGCAAGCTCGACCTGCACCCGGGCCATCTGATCCACCGATTCGCGTACATGAAGAACGACATCCCGGTCGCGGGCTGCGCGCACCAGGCGGGCACGGCCGGTTCGGGACCGACCCGGCGGCGTCGGTGGCGAACACCGACTGCCGTGCGCACGAGCTCGACAACCTGTACGTCGTCGACACGAGCATCTTTCCGAGCATCGGCGCGGTGAACCCCGCGCTGACGGCGATGGCCAATGCGCTACGCGTCGGCGATCACCTGCTCGAACGGCTGGGAGCACCGGTCGAAGCCGGCCACGCCGCAGCCATTCCCGCCGCACGCGGCTCGGCAGGCTGACGGGCGGACGAGCTCGAGCCGGCGGTGGCGGTGATTCCTCCCTCCGGCGAGCAGGTCGAGATCACGTTCGGCGACCAGCAGGCCACGATCGTCGGCGTCGGTGCCGGGCTGCGCACCTACTCGGCGGGCGGGCGCGACCTCGTCGACGGATACGCAGCCGACCAGGTGAGCACCTCGGGCCGCGGACAGGTGCTGATCCCCTGGCCGAACCGCCTCGAGGGCGGGACCTACGAGTTCGACGGACATCGCCACCGGCTCCCGCTGACCGAGCCGGAGCTCGGGAACGCGATTCACGGCCTGGTGCGCTGGGAAACCTGGATTGTCGGCGCGCGCGCGCGGAGCCGCGTGGCGCTGGAGCACGTTCTGCTGCCGCGGCCCGGCTTCCCGTTCACTCTCGCGCTCACGATCGAGTACTCCCTTTCGGAACGCGGTCTCAGGGTGACGACGACCGCAACGAACAGCGGGCGCGACGCGTGTCCTTTCGGCAGCGGCCAGCACCCGTACCTGACCGTCGGCACGCGCACGGTCGACTCCGTCATCCTCCGAGCGCCCGGGCGAACCGTCCTGACGGAGAACGACCGTGGTCTCCCGGTCGGGCGGGAGCCTGTCGAGGGGACGGGTACGACTTCCGCCGGCCTCGGCCGATCGGTGACATGAAGCTCGACGACGCGTTCACCGACCTCGAGCGGGACGGGGAGCGCCTCGCCCTCGTCGAGCTCCGCAACCCGAAGGACGGCGGGCTGACCCTCTGGCTCGACGAGTCCTACGGCTACCTCCAGCTCTTCACCGGCGATCCCCTGCCTGACGTCTCGCGTCGCAGCCTCGCCGTGGAGCCCATGACGTGCCCGCCGAACGCGTTCCGCACCGGGGAGGCGCTGGTCCGCCTCGAGCCGGGAGACACGTACACGAGCGCCTGGGGCATCGTCCCCTCGATCTCGTCGTCCTCGGATCGCTGATACTGCCCGCGAGGACCTGGCAGGTCACACCGCAACCCGGACGACGGCGGAGACGTACCGCGTCTCGAGGTCGTGCGTCGCACAAGTGCCGGAGCGAGCGTCGCCCCCGGCGCTTGGTGGGGGGCCGCAAGCGCGACGCGGCTTTCGCTCGAGGGGGCTAGTCTGGACGCCATGGGCGTTCGACCGCGAAGACCGGCATGAACGACCCGACGCAGGACGTGACGCCGCTGCCCGACCTGCTGCACGGGCGCTCCCACACAGGCCCGGTCCGCGAGCGCCGGCCCGTCTACGTCGACCTGCTGCCGCCCTGCAACGCCGGCTGCCCGGCCGGCGAGAACATCCAGGCCTGGCTGGCGCACGCGCAGGCGGGCCGGCACGAGCAGGCGTGGCGCGAGCTGGTCGCCGACAATCCGCTGCCCGCGATCCACGGCCGGGTCTGCTACCACCCGTGCGAGAGCGTCTGCAACCGCGCCGACCTCGACAGCGCCGTCTCGATCCACTCGGTCGAGCGGTTCCTGGGCGACCTGGCGCTGCGAGCAGGGCTGGCGCTTCGACCCGTCCGCCGGTCCGCAGCGGCAAGCGGGTGCTCGTGGTCGGCGCCGGGCCGAGCGGGCTGTCGGCCGCCTACCACCTGGCCCGGCTCGGCCACGAGGTCGAGATCCGCGACGCGGGCGCGGAGCCGGGCGGGATGATGCGCTACGGCATCCCGGCCTACCGGCTGCCGCGCGACGTGCTCGACCGGCGAGCTCGACCGGATCGCGGCGCTGGGCGTGCGGATGACCTGCGAGCACCAGGTCGAGGACCTCGTCGGCCGAGCGCGACGAGGGCGGCTTCGACGCGGTCTTCGTCGCGGTCGGCGCGCACCTCTCCAAGCGCGTCGACATCCCGGCCCGCGACGCCGGCCGGATCGTGGACGCGGTGTCGTTCCTGCGCAGCGTCGCCTCCGGCGAGCGGCCGGTGATCGGGCGCCGCGTGGCGGTCTACGGCGGCGGCAACACGGCGATGGACGCCGCGCGGGTCGCCCGCCGGATGGGCGCGGACGAGGCGCTGATCGTCTACCGCCGCACCCGCGAGCAGATGCCGGCCCATCGTCGAGGAGGCCGAGGACGCCGAGCGGGAGGGCGTGCGGATCCACTGGCTGCGGACGATCACGGCCTTCGACGGCCCGGAGCTGCAGGTCGAGGTGATGGAGCTCGACGAGTCCGGGTACCCGCAGCCGACCGGGCCGGTTCGAGACGCTCGCCGCCGACACGGTGATCCTGGCGCTCGGCCAGGAGACCGACACCGCCTTCCTGCGTCGGGTGCCCGGGGTGGAGTTCGAGCGCGACGGCACCGTGCAGGTGTCGACGTCGCTCGATGACCGGCTGCCCCGGCGTGTTCGCCGGCGGCGACATGGTGCCGAGCGAGCGGACGGTGACGGTCGGCGTCGGCCACGGCAAGAAGGCCGCGCGCCACATCGACGCCTGGCTGCGCGGCGCCGCTGCCGCGAGCCGGCCGAAGCACGAGCTGGCGACGTTCGACAAGCTGCACCTCTGGTTCTTCGGCGACGCTGCCCGCCGGCAGCAGCCCGAGCTCGCGCCGGAGGAGCGGATCGCGGGCTTCGGCGAGGTGGTCGGCGGCCTGTCCGCCGAGGAGGCGGTCTACGAGGCGGGCCGGTGCCTGTCGTGCGGCAACTGCTTCGAGTGCGACGGCTGCCTGGGCGCCTGCCCGGAGGACGCGGTCATCAAGCTCGGCGACGGGCACCGGCTACCGGTTCGACTACGACCGCTGCACCGGCTGCGGCGCCTGCTTCGAGCAGTGCCCGGTGCACGCGATCGAGATGGTCGCGGAGCCGAGCTGAGATGCGCGCGACGATCGACGGCAACGAGGCGGCGGCCTCGGTCGCCTACCGGCTCAACGAGGTCTGCTGCATCTACCCGATCACGCCGTCGTCGCCGATGGCCGAGCTGGCCGACGAGTGGTCGAGCCAGGGGCGGCCCAACGTCTGGGGCACCGTGCCCACGGTGGTCGAGATGCAGAGCGAGGGCGGGGCGGCGGGCGCGCTGCACGGCGCGCTGCAGAGCGGTGCGCTGACGACGACGTTCACGGCGTCGCAGGGCCTGCTGCTGATGATCCCGAACATGTACAAGATCGCCGGCGAGCTGACGCCGGCGGTGATGCACGTCGCCGCCCGCTCGCTCGCGGCGCAGGGGCTGTCGATCTTCGGCGACCACTCCGACGTGATGGCGGTGCGCCAGACCGGCTTCGCGCTGCTCGCCTCGGCGTCGGTGCAGGAGGCCCACGACCTGGCGCTCGTCGCGCAGGCCGCGACGCTCGCGGACGCGGGTGCCGTTCGTGCACTTCTTCGACGGGTTCCGCACCTCGCACGAGCTCAACACGATCGAGCTGCTCTCCGACGACGACCTGCGCGCGCTGGTGCCCGAGGAGCTGGTGCGCGCGCATCGCGGCCGGGCGCTGTCGCCGGAGCGGCCGTTCATCCGCGGCACGGCGCAGAACCCGGACGTCTACTTCCAGGCGCGCGAGACGGTCAACCCGTTCTACGCCCGCGTCCCCGGACGTCGTCGAGGACGCGATGGCGCGCCTCGCCGAGCGCACCGGCCGCGGCTACCACGTCGTCGACTACATCGGGCACCCGGAGGCCGAGCGCGTGCTCGTGGTGATGGGCTCGGGCGGGGAGACGGTGCAGGAGACCGTGGCCGCGCTCAACGCGCGCGGCGAGCGCGTCGGCGTGGTGCAGGTGCGGCTCTACCGGCCGTTCCCGGCGCAGGCGCTGGTCGACGCGCTGCCCGCGACCGTGCGCCGCATCGCCGTGCTCGACCGGACGAAGGAGCCGGGCTCGATCGGCGAGCCGCTCTTCCTCGACGTGGTCGCCGCGCTGACCGAGGCGCATCGCGGACGGCGAGCGGGCGGTGATGCCGCGGGTCGTCGGCGGCCGCTACGGGCTGTCCTCGAAGGAGTTCACGCCGGGCATGGTCGCCGGCGTGTTCGACGAGCTGGCGCGCGAGCGGCCGCGGCGCCGGTTCACGATCGGCATCAACGACGACGTCTCCGGCACGAGCCTGGCCTACGACGCGGCGCTGGACATCGAGCCGCCCGACACGGTGCGCGCGGTCTTCTTCGGCCTGGGCTCGGACGGCACGGTCGGCGCGAACAAGAACACGATCAAGATCCTCGGGCCGAGGAGGGCCTGCACGCGCAGGGCTACTTCGTCTACGACTCGAAGAAGTCCGGCTCGCAGACGGTCTCGCACCTGCGCTTCGGGCCGCAGCCGATCCGGGCGCCGTACCTCGTGCAGCAGGCGAGCTTCGTCGGCTGCCACCAGTTCGGGCTGCTCGAGCGGGTCGACGTGCTCGGCCGCGCGGCGGCCGGCGCGACGCTGCTGCTCAACTGCCCGCACCCGCCGGACGAGGTCTGGGACGCGCTGTCGCGCCCGGTGCAGGAGCAGATCCTCGCCAAGCGCATCGACGTGTACGCGATCGACGCCGGCCGGATCGCGCGCGAGGTCGGCCTCGCCGGGCGGACCAACATCGTCCTGCAGACCTGCTTCTTCGCCATCTCCGGCGTGCTGCCGCGCGAGCGAGGCGATCGAGCGGATCAAGGAGGCGATCGAGAAGACCTACGGCCGCCGCGGCGCCGAGGTGGTCGCGCGCAACCAGGCGGCGGTCGACCGCGCGCTGGACGGCCTGCACCGGGTCGAGGTGCCCGAGCAGGTGACGGCGACGCGCGGGCTGCCGCCGGTCGTGCCCGCGCACGCGCCGGAGTTCGTTCGCACCGTCACGGCGGAGATGATGGCCGGCCGCGGCGACGAGCTGCCGGTCAGCGCGCTGCCGGTGGACGGCACGTACCCGAGCGGCACGGCGGCCTACGAGAAGCGCAACATCTCCGAGCTGGTCGCGGTCTGGGACTCCGACCTCTGCATCCAGTGCGGCAACTGCAGCTTCGTCTGCCCGCACAGCGTGATCCGCTCCAAGTACTACGACCAGGTCCGACCTGGAGGGCGCGCCCGGACGGGTTCCGGTCGGCTCCGCTCGAGGCCGTCGGCCTGCCCGACACCCGCTACACGCTGCAGGTCTACGTCGAGGACTGCACCGGCTGCGGGCTGTGCGTCGAGGCCTGCCCGGTCGTCGCGCCGGGCGACCCGGTCCGCAAGGCGATCAACCTCGCGGCCGCGCGAGCCGCTGGTCGCCGCCGAGCGCGACAACATCGCGTTCTTCGAGACGCTGCCGGCGAACGACCGCTCGCGGGTCGACTTCGGCACGGTGCGCGGCACCCAGTTCCTGGAGCCGCTGTTCGAGTTCTCCGGCGCCTGCGCGGGCTGCGGCGAGACGCCGTACCTGAAGCTCCTCTCGCAGCTGTTCGGCGACCGGCTGATGGTCGCCAACGCGACCGGCTGCTCGTCGATCTACGGCGGCAACCTGCCGACCACGCCGTGGACGACCGACGCCGACGGCCGCGGCCCGGCCTGGTCGAACTCGCTCTTCGAGGACAACGCCGAGTTCGGGCTCGGCTTCCGGCTCGCCGCCGACCGGCACACCGAGCTGGCCCGCCGCCGCCTCGCCGAGCTGCGCGACGCGGTCGGCGCCGGAGCTGGTGGACGAGATCCTCGACGGCGCCGCAGCTGCGGGAGTCGGAGCTGCGCGCGCCAGCGCGAGCGCGTCGCCGAGCTGAAGCGGCGGCTCGACGGGCTGGACGGTGCCGCCGTCGCCGACCTGCTGCAGCGTCGTCGACCACCTGGTCCGGCGCAGCGTCTGGATCGTCGGCGGCGACGGCTGGGCCTACGACATCGGCTCCGGCGGGCTCGACCACGTCCTGGCCAGCGGGCGCGACGTCAACGTGCTGGTGCTCGACACCGAGGTCTACTCCAACACCGGCGGCCAGATGTCGAAGGCGACGCCGCTCGGCGCGGTCGCCAAGTTCGCCGCCGCCGGCAAGACCGTGCCCAAGAAGGACCTCGCCCTGCAGGCGATCGCCTACGGCAACGTCTACGTCGCCCGGGTCGCGATGGGCGCCGATCCCCAGCAGACGCTGCAACGCCTTCCGCGAGGCGGAGGCCTACGACGGGCCCTCGCTGATCCTCGCCTACAGCCACTGCATCGCGCACGGCATCGACATGCGAAACGGGCTCGACCAGCAGTACCGCGCCGTCGCCAGCGGCTACTGGCCGCTGATCCGCTACGACCCGGTGCTCCGCGCGGCCGGCGGCAACCCGTTCCTGCTCGACTCGCCGCGGCCACGCATCCCGCTCGCCGACTACACGAACCGGGAGCTGCGCTACCGCACGCTGACGAACACCGATCCGGCCGAGGCCGAGCGGCTGCACGGCCTGGCCGAGCAGGCGGTCGATCAGCGCTGGGACGTCTACGAGGAGATGGCGACCCGCGGCGCGCAGCGGTTCGCCGCCGACGCGCGCAAGGACCGCCGATGAACCTCTCGACCCGCTACATGGGCCTCACGCTGCGCAACCCGCTCGTCGCGTCGGCGTCGCCGCTCTCGCAGACCGTGGACGGCGTGCGGCGCCTCGCGGACGCCGGCGTCGGCGCGGTCGTCCTCTACTCGCTCTTCGAGGAGCAGCTGCGCCGCGAGGCGGCGGAGAATGCGCGGCTGGTCGACGCAGGCACCGAGAGCTTCGCCGAGTCGCTCTCCTACTTCCCGGCCGCCGCCGAGGAGGAGGCGGGCCCGCGGCGCTACCTGAGCCTGCTCGAGCGCGCCGCCGCTGCGGTCGACGATCCCGGTGATCGCCAGCCTCAACGGCGTCACGCCCAGCGGTTGGACCGACTACGCCCGGGCGATGCAGGACGCCGGCGCCGCCGCGATCGAGCTGAACATCTACTACCTCCCCGGCGACCCGCGCATCTCGGGCCGCGACGTCGAGCAGCGCCACCTCGACATCCTGACGCGCGTCAAGGACGCGGTCAGCGTGCCGGTGGCGGTCAAGCTGAGCCCGTACTTCAGCTCGACCGGCGAGATGGCGCTGCGGCTGGACGAGGCGGGCGCGGACGCGCTCGTGCTGTTCAACCGCTTCCTGCAACCCGACATCGACCCCGACACGCTCGCCGTGGTGCCCGCACGTCGGCCTCTCCAGCCCGGGCGAGGCCCGGCTGCCGCGCACGTGGATCGCGCTCCTGCACGGCCGGGTGCGCGCGTCGCTCGCCGCGACCACCGGCGTCGAGACCCCGGCCGACGTGGCCAAGTACCTGCTGGCCGGCGCCGACGTCGTGATGACCGCCTCGGCGCTGCTGCGGCACGGCCCCGAGCACGCCACCGTGCTGCTCGACGGCCTGGCGGAATGGATGGCACGCAAGGGATTCGCGGACGTCGACGACGTGCGCGGGATGCTCGCCGTGCCGCCCGGCGCGGACGAGGCGGTCTACGAGCGAGCGGGCTACGTCGGCGCGCTGCGAGAGGCCAACGAGGACACGTACGGGCCCTGGTGAGCAGCCCCCGAATCAGCGAAATCCCCGGTGCCGACGCGCACATGCAGGCAGCCACATCCGAACCGCGCTATACGCGGATCGCGAGTAGGCGAGGCCTCACCGACAGAGACGCTCCGAAGAACCCACCGAGCACGTTCTCGATGACGTGGGCGAGAGCGACACCGGCTCGACGAAGGTCACGTCCGAATCTGGGCGTGACGAGCAACTATCGTCCATCGTCTACGGCGATGTGCGACGTTCTCGATCAGCACGCCCTCGAGCCCCTCGAGCACGACGAGTGGGTTCTCGACACGCCGCTGATCCGCGGCTTCGTCGGCGACGTGCTGGCGGCCATCGAGCGGACCGCGTCGGCGGCCGATGCCTGTCGGGTCGTGGAGCCGAGCTTCAGAGAGCTCCTCGCCAGATCCGACTGGCTGCCGGGCCGCTTTCAGGAGGATGCGCCGGAGAGCGGGATGGGCGGCGGCATCGGTCAATGGCTTCTCTTTCGGGCGGCTGATCGCTCCCTCTGCCTGTTCAGCCTCGTCGTGCCGCCCGGCGCCATGACACCGGTGCACGACCACCTCGCCTGGGGGCTCGTCGGCCTCTACAGAGGCAATCAGGACGAGGAGATCTACCAGCCCGGAGACGGCCGGCTCCGACTCGTCCGCCAACGCCCGCTGCAGCCGGGTGACTACTACGCGCTGCTTCCCCCTCGCGACGACGTGCACCGCGTGCGCACGACCTCCGACGTGACCTCCGTGTCGATCCATCTCCTCGCAAACGACACGGGCTGCGTGCTCCGCCACACCTTCGACGAGCAGACCGGCGAGGCGAGAGCGTTTCGATCCGGCTACGTGAACGCCGAGTGCCGAGGGGCGACGTCCCTGCGGTAATGCCGGGCGAGTCGTGACCGGGCGGGCAGCTGCAACAGTGCTGATCGACAACGAGCGTGTGCGCGTGACTCGATGGCTATTCGCCTCCGGGGCCGCAACGGGCTGGCACAGGCACGAATACGACTACGTCATCGTCCCCCTGACCGACGGCACGCTGGCACTCGTCGAGCCAGAGGGGGAGAGGGACTCCGACCTGGTGATCGGGGCGCCTTACTTCCGAGAGGCAGGCGTGGAACACGACGTCGTCAACGCGAACGATTTCGAGTTCACGTTCATCGAAATAGAGGTCAAGCACTGAACGCGACCCCGGGCGGCGACCTCAACCCGGCATCTGAGAGAACCCGCCTCGATCGGCCTCTCTCAGCGAGCCATGGCGGCGCCGCTGGGCCTGCCGTGTGGCGGGGAGCTAGGCGGCCGTCGACTGCGAGGCGTAGCCGGGCGGTGGCAGCCGACGGTAGTGCGGCTTTCCCGGATAGCACCAGAAGTGGAACCACGCCTCGGCGCCGTCGACGACCTCGCGCGCCTGGCCCAGGCCCGAGCCGGACACCTCGACCTGCTGAACGGCGTAGATCTCGGTGGAGACGTGCTCGCCGACGATCGCTCGCCGACACGCCGAGCACACATGAGGCTCGTCCACCCCCGAAAGTCTGAGCGCACCGCCGGACGGACCGATGCCGACGCGGCACGATCGTCGGGCTCAGGGACGGCGGGACATCCGACGCCCCTCGTAGGCTTCTCGCGCGGTGGTACGTCCTACCCGTCCGAATGGCTGCCGCTCGTCCTGCGGCGTCGTCTTCTGCGCGGCGAGCAAGCCGAACGAGTAGGAACATCGCATGGCGTCATCCGGCGGTGCGCGGCGCGGCACGCGGCCGCTGGTGACGACCCCTGCGACGGCGCCCGTGCGCGAGTCGGTCGCTGTCGTGCGACGTGCGACTCGCACAGCCCGCCCGCGACCGCCGCGGCATCACCGCGACCGCGGTCGCGCCACCCGAGAGGCGATGTTGGCGTGCGATCCGTCCGTCGGTCAGGCGAACGCGCGCTCCGCCGTCCGGGCAAGCGCCGCCTCGACCCAGGCGGCACACGCGAGCAGGCGAGCGTCCTGCCGCGGCGGGCCGACGATCTGCACCCCGAGAGGCAGTCCCGACGGCCCGAGGCCCGCCGGGACGGTCACTGCGGGACCGCCGAGCGCAGACCATGCCCGATTGAAGATCGGGTCGCCGGTCGTGGCGACCCCGGGCGCCTCTCCTGGCGCGGCCGGGACAAGCAATGCGTCGACGCCGTCGAACACTGCGCCAAGTCCAGTGCCGCACTCGCGCAGACGTCGGTGGGCCGCGTCGTACTCGGAGACGGGCATCGCTGTCCCTTCGTCGAGCATCCCGCGCAGCGGCTCGCGGATCAGCTCGCGGAAGCGCCGGTGCTCGTCTGCCAGGCACCGGGCGATCTCGAACGTCCAGATCGTGCCCTGCGCCGCCGCAAGCCCTGCGAACGCCTCCGGGAGCGCGACCTCGGTCGATCGAGCGCCGGCCCGCTCGAGCAGCTCTGGGAGCGCGGCGAACAGCGCCACGGTCTCGGACGACGCTTTCGGCCACTCGTGTGTCAGGCAGATCCCGAGTCGAGGGGCGGAAGGTTCCGGCGGCGGCTCGAGTGGTCGCCCGCACAGCGCACCGACGACGACGGCGGCGTCGGCGACGGTGCAGGCGATGACGCCCACGGTGTCGAACGACTCCGAGATCGCCTTGACGCCGGACGTGGGAAGCGTCCCGTGGCTTGGCTTGTAGCCCACGACGCCGCAGAATGCTGCCGGCCGGATGATCGAGCCCGTCGTCTGTGTGGCGAACGCGACGGGCACCATCCCTGCCGCGACTGCAGCAGCAGAGCCCGACGACGACCCGCCCGGGGTCCTGGTGACGTCGTGCGGATTGACCGTCGGGCCTGGTGGCCATGCAGCGAACTCCGTCGTGACGAGCTTCCCGAGCGGGAGCATCCCTGACCGACGCGCGATGGCAACGCTGGCTGCGTCGACCGTTGGACGGCGCCCTGCGTGGATCGGCGAGCCGTACGCCGTCGGCATGTCGTGGGTGTCGAAGATGTCCTTGATGCCGATCGGGATCCCGTGCAGCCGGCCACGGCGTGCGGGCCCCACCCGGTCGAGGTCACGGGCGCTCGCAAGCACGGCTGCGGGATCCACGTGAACCCACGCCCGCACGCTCGGGTCGTCCGCGTCGATCCGGTCGAGGAAGGCCCGTGCCACGAGCGCGACGGTGCTGCTGCCATCGTCGAGCGACCGGGCGAGCTCGGCGAGGGTATGGCCGTGCCGGAGAGATGACGATCCGCGGCGGGTGATCGCCCCAGCCTAGTTCGGCACGGTCGAGACTTCGTTGCCAAGTCGTGACGGAGGCCTCAGACTTCGCCGGTGCGCGCTCCGCTGTTGCTTCTTGCGGTCTGCTGGCTTGCGATCGTGGCCCTGTTCGCGGTGTCGAAGTCCGCCGAAGCGATGACCGATCCGACACGGACGCTCGTCGCGGTCGGTGACATCGCCTCGTGTGACGTATCGGCGGACGAGGCGGTGGCAGACCTCGTGGCCCGGACGCCGGGAACGCTGGCCCTGCTGGGCGACACGGTCTACGAGAACGGAACGACCGACGAGTTCGGCCGCTGCTTCCTCCCGGCCTGGGGCCGGTTCCTGCGGAGGACGCGCGCGACGCTCGGCAACCACGACTATGCGAACGGGGCGTCCGACGCGGCGGCGGCGAGATCCGTGCTCGGCCTTCCCGAGGACGGCTGGTACTCGTACCGTCTCGGCGGCTGGCACATCGTCGTCCTCAACTCGAACTGCGACGCCGTCGGCGGCTGCGAGCGCAACTCGCGTCAATGGCGCTGGCTCCGCGAGGATCTCGCAAGGAGCCGCGCGACGCGCTGCGTCCTCGCGTACTGGCACCACCCCCGCTACAGCTCGGGCGAGCACGGCTCGGACGTGAGGTACGCGGCCTTCTGGGACCTGCTCGCCGCAGCGCGCGCGGACGTCGTACTCGCGGCTCACGATCACGACTACGAGCGGTTCGCGCCGCTCAAGGGGATCCGCTCGTTCGTCGTCGGCACGGGCGGCAAGAGCCAGCGAGACTTCGGAGCGAGACGTCCTGGAAGCGTCGTCCGCCAGATCGGCACGTACGGTGTTCTGCGCCTCACGCTCCGACCGGCGGGGTACAGCTGGGCATTCCTCCCGGCGGCGGGTGAGCGCGCCACCGACACCGGCTCCGCCCGGTGCCGGTGACCGACCTCACGCCGGGCGGCCGATGGAAGCCCCCACCGCCTGCAGCGGCCGGAGGGGGCTTCTCACCAGGGAGGCACCGGGGGCTCCAGCACCCGGCCCGAAGGGGTTCTCAGGCCCTTCCGGACGTGGCCTGAGCCGTTCCTAGCCTTGCGACGTCAGTTCTCGACGTTGCCGCGCCAGGCGCCGGTTTCGTGGCTGCGCCCTTCGATGAACTCCTTGAACGACTCGAGGTCGCCCTTCACACGGTGACTGTCGAGCCCGGCGAAGCTCCCGATCGACTCCTTGACGCCTTCGGGCTCGTACTCCATCTGGACCATGACCTTCGTGTGCGCGTCGTCGAGCTTGTGGAACGTGACGACGCCATTCGGTCCTTCCTGGTCCAGCGCCTTCCAGGCTACGCGGTGGTCGGGATGCTGTTCTGTGATCTCGGCGTCCCACTCCCGCTTCTCGCCACCGACCTCGGCCACCCAGTGCAGCCTCGTGTCGCCCTTCTGCTCGACCCGCTCGACGCCCTCCATGAAGTGCGGAAACGACTCGAACTGCGTCCACTGGTTGTACGCCGTCGACACCGGTGCCTCGATCTCGATCGACTCCTCGATCGTCTTCATGCGAACCTCCCATCTCTCTTGACGTTGACGTTGCTCATCGAGCCTGCCTCGAATCGCGAAAGTCGAAACGAGAGGCGGGGCACGGGTCCGCCCGATCGAGCCCCACGCGCTACTGCCTCAGACGCCGGACGTACTCCGTGCATTGGGCTTCGTTCCGGAACTGGGCGTAGTTGCGCCACTTCCCGTCTTCGCAGTCGTCGAGCGTCGCCGGCCACTCGAGCTCTGGCTGTGTGGTAGGAGGCTCGAACGGGGCCCGCCCGGCGGGCTTCGTCGTCGACCCGAGCTGGTTTCCGACCGCGACGCCGATGAACAGCGCGGCGAGAGCACACAGCGCCACGATCCCGGCGATGACGACGGCGTATTCGGCCGTCGATTGGCCCGACTCCCGCTTGCGGCCCGCGTGACTCGTCATGCGGCGGTGTTGCCTTCCGCCCCGATCGGCAAACGACCGGATGCGTTCTCAGGGGCGTCGCCAGAGCCAGATCTTCCTCCAGGGAGGCGCCAAGCGGTCAGTCCGGCTCGACGACGGGGGGCGGGGCGCACGGCGCTGAAGTCGACCGCCCTCGCGAGCGAGCGTCGAGACCGAGGCCGACCTCCTCCGGAGCCGGACCCGCGCGGGCGATTTCGGGCGGGATATCCTCCGTCCTCGCGCATCGGTGAGATCGGACGAGGCACGGAGGTCTGCTGTGGAGACGATGATCGGGATCGCGGCCGTGCTGGTCGGCGCAGGTGTCTTTTGGCTCTGCTTTGCCGTCGGGGTGTACTTCTTCACCCGCACCGGGCGGGAAGGCATGCGGATCCAGCGGATGGAGGACGAGCGGCGACTACGCGTGCCGCCCGAGTCGTAGCGGCGTCGCGAGCCCGCCGACGCCGGTCCTCGGCGGTGCGGCTAGCTCCGCGCCCCGGCGCTGAGGCTGGAGATGCGTAGGTGCCTGATCCGGTGCGGGGCACGCGCGTCCACCACGTCGCCGCGCCGATGACCCAGGATCGCGCTGCCGACCGGAGAATCGGCCGAGAGCCGGCCCTCGGTCGGATCCGACTCGGCCGAGGAGACGAGCAGGTACTCCTCTCGTAGCCCGTCGTCGAGGTCCTGGAGCGTCACGTGCGAACCGATCGAGACGACCTGGCTCGAGGGCTCGTCCGGGTCCAGCACGCGCGCGGCGTGCAGTCGACCTCCGAGGACCTCGATCCTGCTCTCCAGGAGCTCGAGCTCGGTGCGCGCGTCGACGTACTCGGAGTTGTCGGACAGGTCGCCGCCAACCCGGAGCGCGTCGCTGAGCCGTGCTGCCGCCTCGGGCCGTCTCACCGTCGTCAGGTGCCGGAACTCCTCCTGGAGCCTGGCGTATCCCTCGGGGGTGAGGACGACCTCGTCGCCGCCACCCCTGACGAGCCGCCCCGTGCCTTCCACCTGCAGCGTTGCGCTCACGTTCGTCCTCCCATCGTCGAAGTCGCCTTCAGCATCGGCCGACGCCTCCTCGACGGCATCCGGGGCCGCCCCAGATCCGGCACGGCTTTCCCGCAAGCGGCTTGCCGTCTGGGGTGTGTCAGTCGGCCGTCGGCGGCCGGTAGGTCGGCGCCACACCGAAGATCGCCTCGGCGACGGCGCGGCCGGTCGCGCCGTAGCGGTGCGGCGTGCCGGACGGGACGAGGAAGGCGTCGCCGGGAAGGAGGGTCGCCTCGACCTCGCCCGCCTCGACGCGGACCTCGCCGCGTGTGGCGTAGAGGAGCTCCTCGCCGTCGTGCGTCTCGAGCAGGCTCGTGTGGCCGGCGGGCACGGTCAGCGTTCCGACCGTCAGGTGCTCGGTGCTGACGAGCAGGCCGACGAGCACGTCGCGATCGAGCCGCCAGACGCTGTCGGCCCGGCGCAGCACCCGCATCGAGCTCGTTCCCGGAGCGCGCGTCCACGAGGTTCCCGACGACGCCGTCGCGGGCGTAGACGCTCTCCTCGAGGTACGGCCTCGTCCGCGCGTACGCGCCCGACGTGCCGGTCGCCGGGGGCGGCGCGAAGAACTCGAGCACGCGCAGCGGCTCGTCGCCGTAGGAGAAGCCGTGGTGCCACGTGTCTCGCCGGAAGAAGACGCTCTCGCCCGGCTCGGCGCGCACGACCTCGCCGGTCTCCGGGTTCGCGAGCACGAGCATCCCCTGCAGGACGTGGAGCAGCTCGTCGGCGGCGAACACCGTCCTGAAGCTCTCCGAGTGGCGGAACGCTCCTCCCGGCGGGAGGCCGAACACGATCGCGTGGATCAGCTCTGACGAGACGTAGATCCAGTCCTCGACGAAGCCCGCCTCCTCGTCGCCCCAGGTGTGCCGTACCGCGTCGGACGCGCGGATCACCGTCGGGGCGTCGAAGGACGGCCGTGGCGAGGGCCTATAGCCCATCGTGGCTCCGGCGATCGTGGGCGTAGCGGTCCGCCTCCGAGCGACGAGCTCGGAGTCGTAGAACGGGATCGGGGAAGCCGCTCTCGATCGGACGCGCGACGCCGTCCCGCCCGGCGGCCTGCGCGGCGAGCATGATCTCGAGCGCGTGGTAGGCGTGCTCCGGGCGGGTCACCGTCGGCCGTCCGGTCTCGACGCAGTCGACGAGATGGCGCAGCCCTTCGGTCCACTGCCACTGCGGGTCCGCCTCCGGGAACAGGTGCCACGCGCCGTCGGCGTTGCGCCACAGCTCCCAGCCCTCGGGCGCCCAGTCGTCGCCGAGCAGCTGGATCGTGCCTTCGCTGCCGTAGACCTCGATCGCGGGAGACCGGTAGCGCTGCATCGTGAAACCCGTCGTCACGACGGCGAAGCGCGCGTCGCCGAAGTCGAGCAGCACGTGGGCGTTGTCGTCGGCCTCGACCCGGATCCTGCTGCCGTTCACCTCGCGCTCCGGAATCGCCACGCCCACCATCGCGGTCACGCGCCGCGCCGGGCCGAAGAGGGCGCAGAGGCTCGTGACGTTGTAGACGCCGAGGTCGAACAGCGACCCGCCGCCCGGCGCGTAGAACCACTCGTTCCACCATGGGCCTGCCCAGCCGTAGCGCGCGCGGGCGGTGAGGAGGTCGCCGACTCGACCGTCGCGCACCGCGCCGTGCACCGCGCGGAACGTCGGGCTCAGAAGGATGTGGGGCGCGCACGACGAGGAGGCCTTCCGACGTCCGGGCGAGGTCGAGCAGCTCGGCGGCCTCGTCGAGCGAGGTGGCCATCGGCTTCTCGACGAGCACGTGCTTGCCGGCCTCGAGCGCCGCCTTCGCGAGCGGGCCGTGCTCGTTCATGCTCGTCAGCACCAGCACGATGTCGACGTCGTCCGCGCCGACGACATCCTCGGCACCGCGGAGGTCGGGATCGGCGTCGTAGTGCGCCGCCGCGCCACGCCGCTTCGCGTCGTCGACGTCGTACACGGCGCTCACGTGCGCGCGGCCCGCCGCGCGGAGCTGCTCGATCATCCCTCGATACGGCCCGGCGAAGACGCTGCCGCAGCCGATCACGCCGAGCCCGAGGCTCATGCCGAGCGTCTCGCGACCCGGTAGTACGCCTCGGTCCAGGCGGGCCGGTCGACGTCGAGCCCGCGTTCGAGCCCGATCCGGGCGCTGAGGGCGGTCGCCGCGGGGAACGTCGCCACCGCTGCGAGCCGGCGGTCGGCGGTGTCCCCCGCGACTGCCCTCAGCACCGTCGCCCCCTGTCCGGCGCAGATCTGCTCCGCCTCCGCGAGCAGCGGATCCTCGGCGGCGGCCGGAAGGCTGAGCGCAAGCGCGCCCGGGCCGCAGCGCCATCATCGCCGACGTCGCCCCCTCGCGGGTCTCGACGCCCTCGGCGGGGATGCCGGCGACCTCCTTCAGCAGCAGTGCAGCCTCGAGCGCGGCGGCCCACGCCGGCCCGCTTCCGAAGACGATCGCCGTCTCGGCGTCGGCCTGTCCGAGCCCGTCGACCCAGGCCCGGGCGTCGGCGACAGTGCGCCCGAGCTGATCCGGCAGAAGGCGGAGCGAGGCGTCGCAGGCCCGGGTCGGAGGTGACCCTGGCCCAGACGCTGAGCGCCGCGACGACGGCGCCGCAGAACGCCTGCGTGTGCGTGACCGCACGCTGGTTCGCCACCGACACCAGGGCACGCGCGCCGGCGCGCGCGCCCAGCGTCGAGCCTGCGCTCGCCGTCACAGCCGCGAAGGGGGTGGGCGCGCCGGCGTCGACCGCCTCGACCAGGTCGCGGAACTCGCCGGAGGACGAGACGACGAGCAGCACGTCGCCCGGCCGCCACGCGAATGCGCCGCGCGCGAGGAGGCCGCTCGGCACGGCGACGACCTCGGGGCCCTGCGGATCCCTCCAGCGAGGCGAGCCACAGCGCGACGGCGACGTAGTACGCGGCGCCGTTGCCGCTCGCGACGACCCGGCGAACGCCGTCTCCCCCGAGAAGCGCCGCAACCTCCTCGATCCCGGCACGGTCCTCCAGCGTTGCCGCGAGGGACGACGGAAGCTCCGTCACATCGCGCCACAGGCCGGTCCGGTCGAGCACGAGGCGAACCCTAACCGCGGTCCGAAAGTGCCACGAGAGCCGCGCCGACCACGCCTCCGTCCGGTGCGAGGAGCGAGCCGACGACCGGAAGCGGCGGAATGCGGGGGTACGCGACGAGTGCCTGACACGCCCGCTCGACGCGCTCCCGGAACGCCGGCGCGGCGCCGAGCCCCCCGCCGAGCACGACGAGCGACGGGTCGAGTGCGTTCGCGAGCACGGCCAGCACGCCTCCGAGCGCCGCCGCCGCGGCGTCGACGAGTGGCGCATAAGCCGGATCGGCCAGCACGTCCTCCGCGCGCTCGAGACCGGCTGCGCGGGCGAGCGCCGGGCCGCTCGCGACCTGCTCGACCGGCGGCGCCCCGAGCACGAGCGCCTCGCCTCGTCGCGCCCGCGTAGGGGCGCCCGTCGACGACGAGGCACGCGCTCGCGCCCGTGCCGACGACGGCGAAGAGAAACGGCGAGACCCCCGCGCCCGCGCCGAAGCGCGCCTCGGCGAACGCGGCGGCCCGCAGGTCGGAGTCGACGACGACGCTCGGGGCCTCGATTGCGGCCTCCGGGTCGAGGCCGCGCCAGTCGACCGTGTCCGCGCTCGACGGCCGGCCGTCGAGGTCGACCAGCTCGCAGAGGCCGATCCCGACCGGCATACGTCCGCCGCCGAGCTCCGCGGCCAGCTCGGCGCAGTCGCGCAGCACCGCCGCGCCGCCGCGCTCGGGTCTCGTCGGCACCTGCCGCCGCTCGAGGACGGCGCCCGTCGACGGATCGACGACACCGGCGGCGATCTTCGTCCCGCCGACGTCGATCCCGAGCGCGGCGTTCACCCTCGGGTCCATTCCGGTGGCACGGCGCGCCGGTTTCGGTCCGCCGCTCCCATCGCTCTATAGTCTCGTATCCGCCGCCCCGGGCGGCGACCCCTAGCCCGAGGGAGGGAATGTGAACAGGCGCCTGCTGGGAGTGCTCGTCGTCGTCGCCGCTGTGCTGCTCGCGATCACGGCGGGCGCGTCGTACGCCGGGAAGACGGAGACCACGATGCTGACTATCTGGTCGATGGACAACCAGGACCCGGGCCTCCAGCCTGTGCTCGAGCAGCTGAGCAAGGACTTCGAGAAGAGCCATCCCGGGCGTGAAGATCAACCTCGTCTTCAAGGACTTCAACAGCCTCGTCGGCACGGTCCCGCGCGCGCTCGCCTCGGGCAGCGGGCCCGACGTGACGGAGGGGAACCAGGGCTACCAGACCGACGCCCAGCTCGTGAAGGCGAAGCTGATCCTGCCCCTCACCAAGTACGTCAAGAAGTACGGGTGGGACAGGCTCTACGCCCCGTCCACCTGGGGGATGTTCCGCTGGACGCCCGACGGCAAGTCCTTCGGCAGGGGCCCGGTCTGGGGCATCGCGCAGACCGGCCAGAACGTCGTCGCCTTCTACAACAAGAAGAAGCTGCGCGAGCTCGGGTTCAACCCGAACAAGATGCCGCAGACGTTCGCGGGGTTCGACAGGCTCCTCGCCCAGCTGCGGGCGAAGCTGCCCGACGACGAGCCCGTGATCGAACACGGGAACGAGCGAGGGGTACGGCTTCATCCACCTCTTCGGCGGCATCCAGGGCGCGTACGTCAAGGCGCAGACGGTTCGCAACTGGATCTACCACGTGCCCGGCTCGCGCTACGACACGCCGGGGACGATCAAGGCGCTGGCCAAGCTCCAGCAGTGGGGCAAGGCGGGCTACTTCAACGACGACTACAACGCGATCAAGTACGACGCCTCCGCGACGGAGTTCGGCAAGGGCAAGGGCGTCTTCTGGATCGGCGGGGACTGGGACTCGACGATCATCAAGACGGGCCTCGGCGCTGCGAACGTCGGCGTAATGCCGGTCCCGCCCGGGCCGAGCGGCACCTGGACGTCGGTCGGCGGCCTCTCCGCCCCGTGGCACATCTCGGCGAAGACGAAGTACCCCGACCTCGGCGCCGAGTGGCTCAACTACGTGATCACCACGCCGCGCGCGAAGGCGCTCATGTACTCCCAGCAGCAAATCCCGTCCGACCGGCGCGCAAAGGCGCCCGCGAGTGACCCGTACCTCGCCCAGGTGGGCAAGGCGTTCCAGCTGGTCGCGAACGACGACGGCCTCCTGCTGTACACGGACTGGGCGTCGCCGTCGATGTACACGACGCTCCAGAACCAGTTCCAGCTCCTGCTGGCCGGCCGCCAGACACCGGCCGGGATGGCGAAGGCCGTCCAGGACGACTGGGCGAAGTTCGACAAGACACTCCGCTGACGTACAACGCGTGGTCGATGAGGATCGAGCAGACGCGGCGCGTCCGGACCCCCTAGGTTCGGGCGCGCCGCGGAGGCGTCGCCGGGGAGGGAGCGGCCGCGCACCGGGGGACCCACGCAACATCGGCTGGCTCTACGTCCTTCCCGGCCTCGCGTTCTACGTCCTGTTCACGCTCGCGCCGCTCCTCCACACCGTCTACTACTCGCTGTTCTCCTGGGACGGCCTGACGGAGAAGACGTGGGTCGGGCTCGCGAACTACAGCGAGGCGCTCCGGGACAGCGTCCTGCGCGACGCGTTCCTGCACTCGGCGATCCTGATCGTCTACTACGCGGTGCTCCCCGTGATCATCGGGCTGGTGCTCACCGCGGCGCTGACGCGCTCGGCGATCCGGGGCTTTCGCTTCTTCCGCACCACCCTGTTCCTGCCGCAGCTGATCGCGGGCGTCGTGATCGCCCAGGCGTGGACGTGGATCTACGCAAGCGAGGGGCCGCTCAACCGCGCGCTCGAGCTCGTGGGGCTCGGCTCGCTGACGCGGCCGTGGCTGGGGGACTTCACCTGGGCGCTTCCGTCGATCGGCGCGATCGGCAGCTGGGTGACGTTCGGGCTGTGCATGGTGCTCTTCATCGCGGGCGTGCAGAAGATCCCGACGTCGCTGTACGACGCGGCCCGGGTCGACGGCGCGGGCGCGGTGCGGGAGTTCTTCGCGGTGACCCTGCCGGGGCTGCAGAACGAGATCCTCGTCGCCTTCGTGCTGACCACGATCAACGCGCTCCGGAGCTTCGACATCGTCTACAACACGACGGCCGGCGGCCCGGCGGGGGAGACGCTCGTCCCCTCGATGTACATGTACCAGAACGCGTTTCTGTACAACCGCGTCGGCTACGCGGCCGCGATCGCCACGGTACTCGCGGTGGCCATCTTCATCCTGGCCGCGGTCGTCCTGCGGGTCGGCGACCGGGGTGAGCGGACGTGACCGCCGGACGCCTCGACCGGGTCGCGACGTATGCCGTGCTGTGCACGTTCACGGTGATCGCGCTCTACCCGGTGCTGTCGATCCTGTTCCTGGCGCTCCACCGGAAGACCGACCTCGTCAGCGGCTTCGCGTTCCCGACGCGGATCGATCTCTCGAGCTTCGAGGCGGCCTGGTCGGAGGGGAACTTCGCGACGGGCTTCAAGTCGAGCTTCATCGTCGCCGCCACGGTCACCGGCGTGTCCGCCGTGCTCTCGATCGGCACCGGCTACGCCTTCGGGACGATGCGCTTCGTCGGCGACCGCATCGTGTTCCCGATCATCCTGCTCGGGATCATCTTCCCGTACGAGGCAACGGTGATCCCCCTCTACTACGACTTCCAGAGCGTCCCGATCCTCCACTGGCACCTGCTCAACACGTACTGGGCGCTGATCCTGCCGCAGATCGGGCAGTCCGTCGCGTTCGGCACCTTCTGGATGCGGGCCTTCTTCCGCTCGACGCCGCGCTCGCTGATCGAGGCGGCGCGGATCGACGGTGCCACGAGCTTCGGGGTCCTGTGGCGCGTGCTGATGCCGCAGGCGATGCCCGCGGTACTGACCATGTCGGTGCTCGTCTTCACCTACACGTGGAACGAGTTCCTGCTCGCGCTCGTGCTGGTGTCCGGCAGCGAGTCGCACCAGACCGCGCCGCTCGGTCTCAGCTTCTTCGCCGGCGCTGCACGTGCGGGAGACCCGACCAAGGTCGCCGCGGCCGCGGTGCTCGTCGCCCTGCCGATCCTGCTCGTGTATCTGTTCCTGCAACGGCATTTCGTCCGCGGGATGCTCGCCGGGGCGCTCAAGGAGTGAGGTAGGCCATGGCACGCATCAAGCTCGTCTACCTCGGCGGCGGCTCGACCAGGGCCGCGGGAACGATGGCGTCGCTGATGGCCAACGGCGCCGACTTCGACGGCTCGGAGGTCGTCCTGGTCGATCTCGACGAGGACCGGCTCGAGCTGATCCGCACCCTCGCGGAGAAGCTGGCGCGCGCCCGGGGCCTCGACATCGCCGTCACCGCGACCACCGACCGGCGCGCAGCGCTCGCAGACTGCGACGCCGTGCTCTCGTCCTTCCGGCCGGGAGGTTTCGAAGCCCGGGTGCACGACGAGCGCATCCCGCTCCAGCACGGCCTCATCGGGCAAGAGACGCAGGGGGCCGGCGGCTTCTTCATGGCGCTCCGCGCGATCCACGTGCTGAAGGACGTCTGCGCCGAGATGGAGGAGATCTGCCCGGACGCGTGGATCTTCAACTACACGAACCCGGTGAACATCGTGGCCGAGGCGGTCACGCACCACTCGCCCGTGAAGATCGTCTCGCTCTGCGAGGGGCCGATCTACTTCGCCGACGAGATCGCGGAGACGGCGGGGCTCGATCCGGCGCGCCTCCACGTGACGATGGTCGGCCTGAACCACGGCTGCTGGGGCGTGGAGCACGACTACGACGGGCAGGACCCGCTGCCGCTGCTCGAGGAGGCGTGGGAGCGTCGCAGGGACGACGCGACCCTCGACCCGCGCCGGCGCCGGCAGCTCCAGCTCGCGGTGGCGATGGGCGCCGTCCCCGCCGACTACTTCGAGTTCTACTACTTCACCGACGACGTCCTCGCAGAGCTCCGGGCAAAGGCGACGACGCGTGCGGAGGACATCCTCTCCTGGTCGCCGGACTACTGGCGGCACTACGAGGAGCAAGCCCGCAGCGACGACCCGCAGCTCGACCCGTCCCGCTCACGCGGCGGCATTCACGAGCTCGAGCTCGCGATCGACGTGATGGACGCGATCTTCAACGACAAGGACGAGATACACCCGGTGAACCTGCCGAACGCCGGCGGCGCGCTTCCCGGCTTCCCCGACGACCTCGTCGTCGAGGTGCTCGGACGCTGTCACCTGGGCGGCATCGAGGTCCTTCCCGCAAAGCCGCTCCCCCGGCACGTCAGGGGCCTGGTGGAGATGCTCGGGGAGTACCAGGCCCTCGCCGCGGAGACGGCCTGGACCGGTACGCGCGCCGACGGTATCCGCGCGCTCAGCGCGAACCCGCTCGTCCGTCAGGTCGAGGTCGCCGAGACGGTCTACGACGCGCTGGCTACAGCGCATCGCCGCCACCTGCCGTCCCGCCTCCTTCCGGTCTAGATGCCCGGGTTGAGCACGCTCCTGCTCGGCGTCGACGGCGGCAACACGAAGACCGTCGCCTTCGTGGCCGCCGGCGACGGCACTGTCCTCGGGACGGGGACCGGGGGGTGTGGAGACATCCACAGTACGGGCGGGCCCGAGCCGGCCCTCGCGGAGATCGTGCGTGCGACGACGACCGCCCTCGAGACCGCCGGGGCCACGGCGGAGGACCTGGCGGCGGCCGCCTTCAGCCTCGCGGGCGCCGACTGGCCCGAGGACTTCGCGTTCCTGCGCACGGAGCTCCAGGGGCGCGTAGATCTCCGCGACGAGCCCGAGGTCGTCAACGACGCGGTGGGCGGGCTCCGCTGCGGCACCGACGACATGGTGGGCGTGGCGGTGGTGGTCGGGACCTACTCGGCGGTCGCAGGGCGGAACGCCGGCGGAGACCTCTTCCATCTCGGGTTCTGGCCCGACTCGACGGGTGCGTATGCGCTCGCCTCGCAGGCGCTCGCCGCCGTCTGGCGGCACATGCTCGGCCTCGGCCCGGCGACGTCGCTCCTCGGCCGTGCGCTCGAGCGCTGGGATTGCTCGGACGCGGAGGAGCTGCTCCATACCCTGACGCGGATCGGTACACGGGAGGAGTTGGAGGTCGGGCGTTTCGCGGACGCGGTGCTGGACGAGGCAGAGGCCGGTGACGGGGTCGCGCGCACGATCGTCGAGACGGTCGCGGGCCGGATGGGCGACTACGCGCGCGTCTGCGCATCGCGCACCGGGCAGCTCGGTGCGCCCTTTCCCTTCGTGCTCGGCGGCGGGGTCCTCCGGCATCCGTCGCCGCTCCTCCGCAGGGTTCTCGAGTCGCGCGTCCCGGGTGGGCAGCCCGTCTATCCGGATGTCGATCCGGTCGCGGGTGCCGTGCTGATCGCCGCAGATCGTGTCGGCGCGCAGCCCGACCTCGCGCACCTGCGGAATGTGGCCTCCGGCTCGGGCGAGAATCGGGGCTGACGTGGGTGGGATCCGGCTCGAGAGCGCGACGAAGGTCTATCCCAACGGGGTCAAGGCCCTCGACGGCGTCACGCTCGACATCCGGGACGGCGAGTTCATGGTCCTCGTCGGTCCGTCGGGCTGCGGGAAGTCGACGCTTCTCCGGATGATCGCCGGGCTCGAGGAGGTGACGGAGGGCCGCATCGTGATCGGCGACCGAGACGTCACGCGCCTGCGCCCCCGAGATCGCGACATCGCGATGGTGTTCCAGAACTACGCGCTCTATCCGCACATGACGGTGGAGGAGAACCTCGGCTTCGGCCTGAAGCTCCGCCGCGTGCCGCGGTCGGAGCGCGCCACCCGCGTCCGGGAGGTCGCCGCGACGCTCGGGCTCGAGACGCTGATGGATCGACGCCCCGGCCTGCTGTCCGGCGGCCAGCGCCAGCGCGTTGCGATGGGCCGGGCGATGGTCCGCGAGCCGACGGCGTTCCTGATGGACGAGCCGCTCTCCAACCTCGACGCGAAGCTGCGGGTCTCGATGCGAGCCGAGCTGGCGCGCCTCCACGACCGGCTAGGCGTGACGACCGTGTACGTGACGCACGACCAGGTCGAGGCGATGACACTCGGCCAGCGGGTCGCGGTGCTGCGCGACGGCCTGCTCCAGCAGTGCGACACGCCGCAACGGCTGTTCCACGACCCCACCAACCTGTTCGTTGCCGCATTCATGGGCTCACCGTCCATGAACGTCGTCGCGGCCACGGTGCGCGAAGGCCGCGTCGCGTTCGCCGGCCTGAGCCTGCCCTTGCCGCCCGGCTCGTCCCTCGGGGACAGCCCACGTGACGTCATCCTCGGTATCCGCCCCACCGATCTTCGTCACGACTCGGACGCCCCTCCGGGCGAGCCCCGGATCCGCGTGCGGCCCGACCTGGTCGAGGAGCTCGGCGGTGTCACGAACGTGCTCTTCCCGATCGAGGCGCCGCGGGTGCAGACGGACGCGACGCGGGCGGCGATCGAGGCTGCCTCCGACGACGACGCGACGCTGCTGGCCGACGACCGTCGCGCACGGTTCTGCGCGTCAGTCGACGGCAGGCGCCCCATCGTGCTCGGCGAGGACCTCGAGCTCGCCGTCGACCACGGGCATCTCCACTTCTTCGACCCCGAGACGGGGGATGCGATCAGCCGGAGGCCTGCGGCGGCGGCATGAGCCCCTGTTCGGCCCCCTTCCGGAGCAGGGTCGCACGGTCGACGGCCCCGCCGACGCCCGTTGGCGTCGTGACGGCGAGGCCGGCATACAGGACGGCCCAGCGCAGGCTCTCCTCCGGTGACGCCCCGCTGAGATCCGCCCAGATGTAGGCGGCCGTCAGCAGGTCGCCCGCTCCGGTGGTGTCGGCGGGCCGGTCGATCGGATCGCCCGGCGCCGTCACCCTCGTACCGCCGGTGAACGCGATCGCCCCCTCCGCGGCCAGCGTGACGACGACCGTCTCGACGAGCTCCGCGAGGGTCGCGCCCGCGTCCGCCACCGTCTCCTTGCCGCTCAGCCCGAGCGCCTCGCGCTGGTTGACGAAGAGCGCCCGGACACGCGTGAGCGCAGCAGGGGGCCGGCCCTCGTACGCGCGAAGATCGTCGTCGCCGCATGTGACGTACGCGGTCGTTCCCTCGGGGACGGCGTAGAGCTGGTCGAGGCTCGCGGCGACCGCCCGGGGCTCGACGGCGGCGACGTCAGCCGCCGACGCGCGTGCCCCTGGATCGATGGTCACCATGGCCCGGTCGCCGCCGAAGGGCATGACCACCGTCGTCGGCGTGCGCGGCGCGGGCCGCGTCGCGACCCACTCGACACCCTCCTCGGCGAGCATCGCCCGGACGATGTCGCCCGCGACGTCGTCCCCGAGCGGCGCGGCGACAGCTGCCGACAGTCCCAGCCGGGTGGCGCCGATGGCCGTGATCGCTCCGCCACCGGGCGAGCGCAGGAGCTCGGCGGCGAACCGCTCCTCTCCCAGCACGGGCAGCGACTCGAGCCCGACGAAGGTCAGGTCGAGAAAGACCGGTGTGGCGACGACGAGATCCGTCACGGACGTCCGAGGATAACCTCGTGGGCGATCACGCGACGAGTGCACGGATCGCGTCGCCCGTGAGATCTGCCTTGGTGAGGAAGCCGCGCGCGCCCGACTCGGCCACGAGCGAGCCGAAGTCCGTCCCGTCGCGGCTCGAGGCGAGCACGATCGCGGCGGGCGAGCCGGCGTCGCGCAGCCGCGCCGCGACCTCGAAGCCGTCGATGTCCGGCAGCTCGACGTCCAGGAGAACGACCTCCGGTGCGAGCCGGAGCGCCGCAGCGACGCCGGACTCGCCGTCGCTCGCGGTTCCCACGACGGCGAAGCCGTCGGTCTCGAGCACGATCTGCGCAACGGCCCTGAAGGAAGGATGGTCGTCGACGATCAGGATCGTCAGCTGTCGTTCGGCCTTGGGGATCGAGGCGATCGTCTCACCGACCACCCCGTCAACCTACTGCGACGGTACCTCCGGCGCATCGGGGAAGGAGCCACTCGCGGTGAGGCTGCTTCCGGCTGGCCGCGGTGCGCCGTGCCACCCGTGTGGGAGCCCCGCATGCAGAGGGGCTCCCACAGGCCCATGTCTCCCGACGCGCGCTCAGCCGCCGCACGTTCTCCCGGCGACGCGGCCGGCGAGGTCCCGTGTGGCGAGCGAGCTCGTCGACGCCGCAGTGGCGCCGCCGTACCGCAACGTGCCCCTATAGCTGGTACGGACGCCGCTCGCGGTAGGGCTGTCGGTCATGTGGACGATCCCCTTCACGCCCGCGAATGCCCCTGTTCCACCGAGCACCGGGTGGACGCACTGGCCCTTGACGAGCGCCTGGGTCTTCGGGTCGAGCGTGGCCCAGTAGATGAAGGTGAAGCGGATCGTGCCCTTCGGCTCGCCCGTGTCGCAAGCCCCGTTCCGGTCGACGTCCCTGCAGCCGGCGAAGAGCTCCTTGCCGCTGCCGACGAACTCCCCTTCGCTGCCCTGGTAGTGCGTCGTGAACGCCGTGATGTTCCACGTGCCGAGGAGATCTCCGTGCACCGTGTACTTGCCCTTGCTCTCGTCGACGACTGTCTGCGTGCCCTTCACGGTGACGGGCGGCGCCGTGCCGGCGGCCACGGTCGAGGCCCAGACGGCTGCGACGAGCACGATGGCCGCGACGATCATCCCGCGCATCCTGTTCGGTGACATCTCGTTCCTCCGTTTCATGCGGCCCCCCGGCCGCGTCTCGCACACCGTTTGCGAAGGCGCTGGAGGGTGGCTGGGCAAACGCTGGAGGGCTCGAGGCGCTCCGTCGATCGGGCGGAGCCCCGAGCGAAAGGAGGCTGTCGGCTCGCGGCTATGCAGTGGGTGCTGTTCCAGGTCCCGTGCCCGACGCCGGACGGCCGAAGCGCCCGGGACTTGTACGAGACACGCGTCACACGGATCAGCCAGGAGATGCGGGACAGTGCGCGAGGGCACGGATGCCGGTTTCACCGCGCCTGGCACGCGACCGACGGATCCGCCTTCTACGCCCTCGCTCTGTGGGAGTCCGTGGAGGCGGCGCGGGCGTTCTTCGAGGAATGGCACATCGACGACGAGCCCGGTGAGGTGGCCGTGTATCTCGAAGGCGACGTCGGGTTGGTCCCGCCAGCCGGGTAGCGCGACGCGGAAGCGAAGACCAGTGCGCCGGCGAAGAGGGATCCGCCGCGGAGCCGCGCCTGCGGGATCGGGCTAGTAGGCCGAGCGCATCCGCTGGGCAGGCTTCGCGGCGTACGTCGCGATGTCGAGCCCGACCCCCAGGGCTATGAGCACGCCGTCCCAGAACCCGCTGATGCCCACGACGGGTGACCACGCGATGATGTACATGAGCGTCGTCCACGGCAGCAGCAGGAACCCGAGCAGGCCCCAGACCCAGCTGTCGATCGCCGCGTCCGGTTTGTCACCGAACAGCCACCACGCGAGGAGCGCGATCCGCGGCCCGAGGCCGCCGGCGAGGAGGGCGATGCAGCACACGCGCGGCAGTCTGTCACGTTTGGACTCCGTGTCAACGGGCAAGCGTCTGGCTTCCGGCAGATCGACCATCTCGGGCAGACTGCGCGCATGGCAACGTGGCTGGTGACGGGAGCGAATCGCGGCATCGGGCTCGAGCTCGCCCGGCAGCTGCACGGGCGGGGCGACACCGTGATCGCCGCGTGCCGCTCGAGCTCAGACGCGCTCCGCGAGATCGGCTGTCGCGTGATCGAGGGCGTCGACGTCGGGAGCGACGACGTCGGCGAGACACTCGCCGCGGCGCTCGGGGAGGGCGTCACGCTCGACGTGGTCGTCAACAACGCAGGCGTCGCCGTCTGGGACTCCCTCGACCGCCTCGATTTCGACCAGATGCGACGTGAGTACGACGTCAACGCCCTCGGCCCGTTGCGGGTCACGCTCGCGCTCCTGTCGCGGATGTCACGCGGCGCGAGGATCGGATTCGTCTCGAGCAAGGCCGGCTCGATCGGCGACCGGCCGTCCGGTGGGAACTACGGCTATCGGATGTCGAAGACGGCGCTGAACATGGCGGCCGTCAACCTCGCGCACGAGCTCGCTCCGCGTGGCATCCACGTCGCGGTGCTCCATCCCGGGTTCGTGCGGACCGACATGACGAGCGGCGGCGGGAACGTCGATCCCCCCGAGGCCGCCTCCGGCCTCGTCGCGCGGCTCGACGACCTCGACGCCTCGCGCAGCGGCCGCTTCTTCCACGCGGACGGCAGCGAGATCCCCTGGTAGCCGGGTCGTCCGGCCCGCTACTTGAGCAGGAGCCTGGCAAGGCGTCGGTCGGCGAGGACGAAGAACACGGCCGCCATCGCGACGAGGTAGACGACGTCGACCAGGACGATCCAGGTCACGTCGCCGAGGGTGAATGCCCGCAGCAGCTCGACGCCGTGGTAGAGCGGCGTCAGCGGCAGGAGCCACCGGACGACGTCCGGGTATTCGTCCGCCGGGACGAACGTCGCCGAGAACAGGAACATCGGCAGAGTGCAGACCTCGACGAAGGCGAAGTCGGCCCAGGAGCGCATGAGCGTCGTCCCGAACACCGCCGGTGCCGCGAACGCGGCCGAGACGAGGAGCGAGGCGGGCGCAGCGAGCATGGCCCACGGCGAGTCGAGAAGGCCGAGGGCGAGCATCACGGTGACGAAGCCGATCGAGTACACAGCGCCGCGGAGCAGCGTGTACGTGAGCTCGCCCGTGGCGACGTCGCGGACGGTCATCGGCGTGGCGAGGACACCGTCGTACGTGCGCGCGTACTTCAGCTTGAAGAACACGTTGCCGGACTCGTAGACCGCGCCGTTCATCGCCGAGGCGGCAAGGAGCGCCGGGGCGACGAACTCGCGGTAGGCGACCGCCTGGCCGTCGAGCTCCACCGTCCCCACGAGCCGACCGACGCCCGACCCCGAGCGCGAGGAGGTAGAAGAGCGGCTCGAAGAAGCCCGAGACGAAGACGAGCCAGGCACCGCGCGAGCTCGCGATGTTCCGTTCCACGAGGCGCCACGAGCGCGGCAAGTGCAGACGCGGGACGATGCGCAGAGCGGTGTCCTGCGTGCTCATCGCCGGAGCTTCTCCCGCTGCGCCCGGACGGTGAGCGCGACCCCCACGGCGGTGAGCGCGACGAGGTAGGCGACGTGGGCGGTCATCGCGCCTGCGTCGACCTGGCCCGAGGTGAGGCTGCGGCAGAGCTCCACGCCGTGCCAGAGGGGCGTCGCCCAGGCGAGCAGCTCGAGCCAGCGCGGTAGCTGCTCGACGGGAAAGAACGTCCCCGAGAAGAGGAACAGCGGCACGAGCCCGAAGCGGAAGATGGCAGCGAGCCACTCGTCGCCCTCGACGCTCGAGGTGAGCGCCGCGAGCACGGCCCCGAACGCGAGCCCACAGAGGAGCGCGGCGAGCGGGGCGAGTACCGCGAGCGGGGAGACGAACGCTCCACCGACTGCCGCGACGACCGCGAACAACGAGACCGCGACCACGACCCGGATGCCGGTCCAGGCGAGGATGCCGGCGACGAGCTCGCCGACGCGGACAGGAGTGGACACGACCGCGTGATACGTCCGCAGCCATTTCAGGCCGGCCTTGACCGGGTACGTCGTCGCGCTTGCGGCCGTCTGCATCGCGGTTGTCGCGAGCAGCGCAGGCGCGACGAACTGCAGGTACGTGAGCCCACCGAGGCTCGGGTCGGAGCGGTCGACGAGGTTGCCGAGGAGCAGGCCGATCGAGACGAGGAAGAAGATCGGGTTGAGGAAGGACACCGTGACCGAGCCGCGCCAGAGGCGCCGGAACGAGCGGGCGTGCCAGCTCACGACGGCGAGCGTGCGGCGCGCGGGCTCCATCTAGTCGACCAGGCTGCGGCCGGTGAGCCGCAGGAACACGTCCTCGAGGGTCGAGCGACGGACGAGCACCGTCTCGGGATGGAGCCCGCGCGCGTGCACGTGGTCGACGACCGCGTCACCGTCGTCCGTACCGATCACGATGCGGTCCTGGAGCACCTCGACGTGGCCGCGGATGCCGTCGAGCGGCGGCGCACCGTCGCGCGTTCCGACGCGCAGCTCGACGACCTCCCGCTCGACGAACCGGTCGATCAGCTCCCGTGGCGATCCTTCGGCGACGATCTTCGCCCGATCCATGATCACGAGCCGGTCGCAGAGCTGCTCGGCCTCGTCCATGTAGTGCGTCGTGAGGACGAGGGTGACGCCGCGCTGCTTGAGCCGGTAGAGGCGGTCCCAGAGCGCGTGGCGCGCCTGCGGGTCGAGCCCGGTGGTCGGCTCGTCGAGCAGCATCAGCTCGGGCTCGTTGACGAGGGCGCGTGCGATCGTCAGACGCCGCTTCATGCCGCCGGAGAGCGAGTCGACCCGCGCATCACGGCGGTCTGCGAGCTGGACGAACTCCAGCAGCTCGTCGCACCGCCGTCGGATTTCGTCGCGTGGAAGTCCGAAGAACCGTCCGTACACCACGAGGTTCTCGCCCACGTCGAGCTCGAGGTCGAGGTTGTCCTCCTGCGGGACGACACCCAGACGCTCGCGGATCGCAGGACCGTCGCGCTCGGGGTCGCGGCCGAGGACGCGGAGCGTCCCGCCGCTCACGGGCGACACGGCTCCGATCATCCGCATCGTCGAGCTCTTGCCGGCGCCGTTCGGGCCGAGGAAGCCGAACGTCTCGCCGCGCGCGACGGAGAAGTCGATTCCGTCGACGGCGAGGAAGTCGCCGTAGCGCTTCGTCAGCCCGCGCGCCTCGATCAGCGCCTGATCGTCCATGCGGCGACGCTAGCGGACACGGCGACCACGAAAAACGCCGAACCCCGCGACTCCGAAGAGCTACGGGGTTCGACGCGGACGATCCTTCCACGTCCACGGCCCGCTGTCAAGCGGGAGGTGCTCGACGGAAGGTCGGGCGGCGTCAGCGCTAGGCGCCGAGCGGAAGCTCGACCCGGATCCGCGTCCCGGCCCCGGGGGGGCTGTCGAGCACGAACGTGCCGTCGAGCGCCTCCACCCGGTCGCGGAGCCCGCCCAGGCCGGACCCCTCGCTCGGCTTCGCGCCGCCGCAGC
Source organism: uncultured Actinomycetes bacterium (assembly GCA_963793655.1). Lineage (GTDB taxonomy): Bacteria > Actinomycetota > Thermoleophilia > Gaiellales > Gaiellaceae > Gaiella. The sequence continues at coordinate 351,462 of CAWCAV010000004.1, read as the reverse complement.
CGTCGTCTGCGACCTCGACGACGAGGACCTCGTCGCGTGGCGCCACGCGAATGGTGGCGGACGTCGCCCTTGCGTACTTCAGCACGTTGGTCAGCGCCTCCGAGACGACGAAGTACGCGGCACTCTCGACGAGGGGGGGCCAGCGCTCGGCATCGTCGACCGTCACGACGGTCACGGAGATCGGCGCCCGTGCGGCCAGCGCGCGAACGGCTGCGCCGAGCCCCTGCAGGGTCAGGATCTGCGGATGGAGCCCGCGTGCGAGCTCGCGGAGCTCCTCGTGCGCCCTGGTCAGCTCCGTCAACGCCCGATCGAGGTGCTCCTCCGCCTTTTCAGGGTCGAGGCGCAGCTCGCGGACGGCGAGGTGGACGGCGTGCGAGACGCTGACGAGGTTCTGCTGTGCGCCGTCGTGGAGGTTCCGCTCGAGCCGCTTCCGCTCGGCGTCGCCCGCGGAGACGATGCGGGCGCGCGAGCGCCGGATCTCCTCCTCCACGTGCTTGCGGGCCGTCACGTCGAGCCCGCAGAGGAGATACCGGACTCTGCCCTCTGCGTCGTGGACCACGGTCGCCGTCCAGTCGACCACGAGGCGCTCCCCGCTCGGCGCCACGTGCTCGTACTCCACGACCCCGGGCGGGTCGCCTTCGCGCAGGCGCGTGAAGTCCTCGCGCGCCCGCGGCACGTCCTGCTCTGCGATGAACAGCGTCCAGAAGGGGCTGCCGATCCACGACTCCTCGGGAATCCCCGCCGCACGCTCGAGCGCGTGGTTGACGCCGAGCATGACCCCGTCCTCGTCGACGAGCGCGAGGAAGCTCGGCGTCGAGCGGACGACCGCGCGACTGAAGTCGCGCTCCCGCTCGAGCGCCCGCTCCTGATGAGTGCGCTCGGTGAAGTCGCGGACGATGAGCACGAACTCGTCGGGGGCCGACGCGACGACGCGACCCTCGTAGTCGCGCACCTCGCCGCGCACGTCGAGGGTGTACTCGATGTGCTGGGGCTCCTGCTCCTCGACCGCTCGGCGTCCGGCGCTGAGCACGGCGTCGGCGATATCGGGCGGGAGCCGCTGGTGCACGGTCCAGCCGATCACCTGATCGGGCGGAGTCAGGAGATCGCGCTCGGAGTCGACCTTGAAACCGCGGTAGACGCCGTCGATCCCGATGCGGAAGATCGGGTCGGGGATCGCCGCGACGAGCGCCCGCGCGGTGGAGTCGCTCGTCGCGGGCCGATCGAGCCGCTCGTCGGTGGGAGCGGTCATGCATCCCTTGTAGCAGGGATTCCGCCGCGCGGAATCACCGGGACCGACCGGCGGGAATCCGCTTTCGCGGATTCCCGCTCGCGCCAACAGAACTAGTCGAGCACGAAGCTGACGCGCATCGTGACCCTGAACTCGGTCACCTCGTTGTTCTCGACGACGACACTCTCCTCGGAGACCCACGCGCCCCTGATCCCGTGAACCGTCTCGGAGGCCTTCGTGATCCCGACCTTCACCGCCTCCGCGAAGCTCGTCGGGGACGAAGCGGTGATCTCGATCACCTTGGCGACGCTCATGTGGAACCTCCTCGCTCGGGTGGACCCGATTCTCCTACCCGTTCGCGGGCTCGGCAACCGGGCGAGGGCAGGGTCGGTGTCGAACGCGAGTCCGGCACCTTTCGCCTGCCGACCCCAGGTCAGTGGAGATACGGGCTGAGCACGTCCCGCGCGATGAGGAAGCCGCGCTTCACGAGCTCGTCGCTCTGCTCGAACGCGCGGTCCTCGTGCTCGACCGAGACCACGCCGTCGTAGCCGACCCGATAGAGCTGCGAGATGAACCGGTCCCAGCGCACCTCGCCGAGCCCGGGGAGCCGCGGTACCTGCCAGCCCATCCCCTGCGACGCGGTGCCGTGGCGGTAGAGGCCGTCGCGGTCGATCTCCATGTCCTTCGCGTGGACGTGGAGGAGGCGCGAGGCGTAGTCCCGGACGACACGCTCGTAGTCGATCTGGAGCCACACGAGGTGGGAAGGGTCGAGGTTGAGGCCGAATCGCGGCGAGGGGACGATCGTGAACATCTCGTCCCACACCGCGGGCGTCGACGCGAGGTTCGTCCCGCCCGGCCACTCGTCCCAGCTGAAGATCATCGGGCAGTTCTCGATCGCGACGTTCACGCCCTTGCTCTCCGCGTACGCGACCATCCGCGGCCAGACCTTGCGGAACTCGCGGAAGTTGTCCGGGACGTTCTTCGTCTTGTCCCGGCCGACGAACGTCCCCACCGTGGGGACGTCGAGCGCCGCGGCGGCGTCGATCACCTTGCGCAGGTGCGTGTTGGCGGCGCGGCGCTCGCCGGGGTCGGGGTGGAGGTTGTTGGGGTAGTACGCGAGCGAGGAGATCTCGAGCCCGTGCCGCTCGAGCACGTCCCGCACCTTGGGCGGGTCGAACCGCTCGACGTCGATGTGCGACACGCCCGCGTAACGGCGGCGCTCGCCGCCGGAACCGGGCCAGGAGGCGACCTCGAGCATCGAGAAGCCGTTCGTCGCGGCCCAGGACGCGACGCGTTCGAGGCTCAGCCGGGGGAACGCCGCGGTCAAGAGTCCGAGCTTCATCCACGCACCTCCACCCATCGTCGTTCGGCACTGGACAGGGCGATCGCGTCGCCCAGCACGTTCGCCCGATGCCCCTCCGCGAAGGTCGGGTAGTCGGGCGCGCTCGGCGGCCCGGCCGCGGCGACCGCGGCGTAGACGCTGCGGTAGAGCTCGCGAAACGTCTCGACCCACCCTTCCGCGTGGCCGGCGGGCAGGAACGTGTGTGCCGCTGCTGCCGGCCGCATGAGCGCCCCGTTGCGCTGCAGAACGGCGTTGGGCTCGTCGCGCCGCCCGATCCAGAGCTCCTCGTGGCGCTCCGCGTTCCATGCGAGCGCCGCCTCCGATCCGTCGACCTCGAAGTGGAGGAAGTTCTTGCGGCCCGCCGCCCCCTGCGAGACCTTGAATGCGCCGCGCGCCCCGCCGTCGAAGCGGACGAGGACGTGACCCAGATCCTCGGTCGCCATCGGCGCGTCCTCACGCTCGACGTCCGCAGCGCTCGAGAACGTCTCGACCTCGCCGATCGGCCGTTGCCGCACCGGGATCGTCGTGTGGAGGTCGGCGCACACCTCGACGATGCGCTGCCCGCTGACGAACTGCGCCATGTCCATCCAGTGCGAGCCGATGTCGCCGATCGCGCGCAGCGCGCCACCCTTGTCGGGCTCGAGCCGCCAGTTCCAGTCGGTGGGGAAGAGAAGCCAGTCCTGGAGGTAGCCGCCGTGCACGTTCCAGACCTCGCCGATCTCGCCCGATTCCACGCGCGCGCGTGCCTCGTGCACGAGCGGGAAGAAGCGGAGGTTGAAGTTCGTGCAGTGGACGAGCCCGCTCTCCTCCGCCAGCCCGAGCAGCTCGGCCGACTCCTCGGACGTCATCGCGAGCGGCTTCTCGCACACGACGTGCTTTCCGGCGGCGAGCACCTGCTTCGTCTGCGGGTGATGAAGGTGATTCGGCGTCGTCAGGTGCACGACGTCGACCGACGCGTCTGCGAGCAGCGCGTCGAGCGAGTCGTAGACCGGCGCGATCCCCTTCGCGGCGGCGCGCTCGGGCGACGAGCCCACCACACCGGCGAGGTCGACGCCGAGGAGGCGGAGCGCATGGACGTGGACGACGCCGACGAACCCCGTCCCGACGACCCCCGCGCGTAGCGACGTCAGCGGCCGGGCACCGGGGTCCGCTCCCATGCTGCGTACGCTACTCCGGATGTCCTCCGCGGCGCACAGGCCTTCCGGCGGAGCCGCGCGCGATGCCTCGGCGTGGGAGGGGCGGCTCGTCGAGCTGACGGCGCGCTACCGCGTGCCGGGGGCGACGCTCGGGATCCTGTCGGACCGATCGATCACCACGACGGCCACCGGAGTGCTCAGCAAGACGACCGGAGTCGAGGTCACGCCCGACTCGCTCTTCCAGATCGGCTCGGTCACGAAGGTGTGGACGGCGACGCTCGTCCTGCAGTTGGTGGACGAGGGCCTGCTCGACCTCGACGTCCCGGTCGCGGAGGTGCTCCCCGGGTTCCGGGTCGCCGACCCGGACGTGACCCGCACGGTGACCACGCGGCATCTCCTCACGCACACGAGCGGGATCGACGGCGACGTGTTCAACGACACGGGGCGTGGGGACGACTGCATCGCGCGCTACGTCGACGGGATGGCCGATTTCCCGCAGAACCATCCGCTCGGTGCAACGTGGTCGTACTGCAACTCGGGCTTCGTGCTCGCCGGGCGGCTCGTCGAGCACCTCACGGGGACGACGTGGGACGCGGCGCTCACGGAGCGCCTGGCCCGGCCGCTCGGCCTGACCCGCACGGTCACGCTCCCCGAGGATGCGCTGCTCCACCGCACCGCCGTCGGCCACGTCGGCGAGCCTGACGACGACCCGTCGCCGGCGACGAGGTGGGCACTCCCCCGCTCGATGGGGCCGGCCGGCACGGTCACCGCGAGCGTCGAGGACGTCCTCTCGTTCGCGCGGATGCACCTCGACGGCGGCGTCGCGGCGGACGGGACACGCGTGCTGTCGGCAGCCGCCGTGGACGCCATGGCGGCCAAGGAGACAGACCTGCCCGACACGTACACGCTCGGCGACTCGTGGGGGCTCGGCTGGATCCGATTCGACTGGGGCGGCGAGCGCCTCCTCGGGCACGACGGGAACACGATCGGGCAGTCGGCGTTCCTGCGCGTCCTCCCTTCACACGGCCTGGCCGTGGCCCTCCTCACGAACGGCGGCAACACGACGGATCTCTTCCACGACCTCTACCGCGAGATCTTCGAGGAGGCAGCGGGGGTCGAGAAGCCCGCGTTGCTCGAGCCTCCGACGTCGCCGCTGGAGGTCGACCCCCAGCGGTACGTCGGCCGCTACGAGCGCTCGGGGATGACGACCGAGGTCCTCGCCGGGGAGGATGGGCTGAGGCTTCGTGCGACGACGACAGGGCCGCTCGCCGACGTCGTCCCCGAGCCCGTGCACGAGCTCCCGCTCGTCGCGGTCGAGCCCGGGCTGTTCGTGCTGCGCCCGCCGGGGGTCACGACCTGGACGGCCGTGACCTTCTACCCGCTCGCGGACGGCAGCCGGTACGTCCACTACGGCGCCCGCGCCAACCCGCTGGTCGCCGGTTAGGCCCGGCTCTCGAGGAGCTCGCCCACCGTGGCGGTGACGACGAGCTTGAACCCGGGTCGCCCCGCGCCGACGGGCTCACGGTCGCCCGTAGGACGGAACCCGGCGCGGACGTAGAGCGCCCTTCCGGGGGTGTTCGCCTCCTGGACGAACAGCACGACGCGCCCGGCGCCGAGACCCTGCGCCCAACCCGCCACGACGCGGATCAGGGACCGCGCGACGCCTCGCCCGCGTGCCCGCGGGTCGACCCAGAGCGAGACGAGTTGCACCTCGCCGGGATCGAGCCGGCGGAACGCCCCGACGACGCCCAGCATGCCCTCTTCGTCATCGGCGACGAAGAGCACCTTCTCCACGCCCTGCGCCGCCTCGGCAACCCACGCCTCCCAGGTCGAGTCGGGCTCGCGCACGACGTCCTCGTACCGCGTCGCGAAGAACGCCGCCTCCTCGCGGAGCATGCGCAGTCGAGCCTCTCGCCAGAGGCGCCACTCGTCGGCCCGTATCCGGCGGATCTCGATCCAGCGAGGCTATCCGGCGCCGGAGGCGGGAGGCTCGACGCACTCGCCGGTCAGGCCTTCGCAGCAGCCGAGCTTGAAGCGGCAGCGGGGGCACTGGAACGTCCCGTGCCGCCATTCCATCGCCGCCGCGCAGCGCAGGCACGGCTCCGTGACGAGGGAAGGCGGGGTGGTGAGCGGGGCCGTCATCGCCCGCGGACGGTACGCGGAGCGGCGGACGGGTCGACGCCCAAGGGGTGGCGGGCGTCCCACCCCCTGGGACGCCCGCCACTTGGCCGGTGGCGCCGCACTCCGGCGCCACCCGGCTCTGGAGCGGCCTTGCTACCGGCGAAGGTCGACCGGGAACGAGACGAGCCGGCGGGTCGAGATCCCGCCGAGCAGGCTCTCGCCCGACTTGCGAGCACGGACGAACATGACGAGCAGCTGCTGCTTCTGCGAAGCGGGGTAGCCACGCAGGCGATTCATCCGGAGCTCGGCCCAGCCGTCGTCCCCGGTGGGCTGCTCGGAGGGCACGGAGAACTGGTTGTACGGCACCGCGGTGACGTACACGAGCGCCCCCGACACGGGCCTGCCGTTGCACGCGGAAACGCGGAAGCGGGCGACGACGGTGTCGGTCGAGCCACCGACCACGGAGGGAGAGACCTCCTGCCGGTCGACGAGGAGCCTCACGGGCGGTGCGAGCTCGGCGACGGGAATCGCTCCGCTCCCGGGCCGATCACAGCCTGTCGTCGACGGAGGCGGCGGCGTAACGGGCGCCTCTCGGATCACGGCCGTCGGCACCGACGTCGCCGTCGTACGTCCGTCGGCGTTCTGTGCCGTCACGCGCACCCGAATCGTGTTGTCCTGATCGACCTTCTTCAGGAGGTACGTCTTCTCGCTGGCGCCGCTGATCAGCGAGCAGCTCCCGCCGTCGGCGTCACAGCGCCGCCAGGCGTAGTCGTAGTCGGTGGGATTACCGGTCCACGTACCTTCCTTGGCGGTCAGCGTCGAGCCGACTTCCGGCTTCCCCGTGATGGTGGGCGGCTGGCTGTTCGTCGGCCTCGCCTGCGTCGCTGCGCTACCGATGCCGGTTCCGCCGAGCATTGCGCCGGCGAATGCGGCCGTCACTGCAAGGAGCGCTAGCGGTGCGAGCGTGCGTGCGTGTCGTCTCATGGGTGTCACCCCTCTGTTCGTCGTCGGGCACAACAGGCGGGTGAGTACCCGTTGTCGGCGGGGGCGAAGCGCTCCGCAACGACGCTTCACGGTTCCCTTACAGGCGTTCCCGGAGCGCTCGCCATGCGGCGCGGCGACGCGTCTGCGAAGGCGCTCGCGTCGCTGGCGAGCAGGGCGCGAGGCGCGTCGCGAACGCGACCGGAGCTCAGAGCAGGCCCGTGACCAGGAGCTGGGCGAGGAGGATCTTCGCGATCATCGCGAGCGGGAAGACGGTGGCGTAGCCGAGCGTGAGCTGCCGCTCGTCCTCCAGCTGGTCGGTGGTGTACGCGAGCACGGCCGGGTGCGTCACCCCCGCGAGCGACCCGACGAGGGTTTGCGTCGGCAGGCGCACGAGGAGCCGGGCGCCCACGAGCAAGACGATCAGCCCGCTCGTCGTCACGGCTGCGCCGGTCGCCACGACGGCCAATGCGGCGGGCTCCGCGAGCGTGTCGGCGAACGCGGGACCGGCCCGTAGCCCGATGCCGGCCAGGAAGATCGCCAGGCCAAGTTGCCGGAGCGTGAGGTTCGCGGTGTAGGGAAGCTGCCAGACGAACGGCCCCGTACGGCCGAGCGCGCCCAGGACGAGGCCGACGATCAGGGGGCCGCCGGCCAGGCCGAGTGCGACCTCCGAGCCGCCGGGCAGGGGTACGGCGAGGGTGCCGAGCGCCAGTCCGCCTGCGAGGCCGATGCCGAAGCTGAGCGCGTCGACCTCGCCCAGCGCCCGGTGCGAGTCGCCGAAGAAGGAGGCGATCTCCCCCATCCGGCCGGGTGGGGCGACCACGCGGATCCGGTCGCCGAGCTCGAGCTGCAGGTCGGGCTCGGCGACCATGTCGACGTCGCCATGGCGCAGCCGGGTCGCCACGGCGCCGAACCGGCGGCGGAGGTCGAGCTCGCCGATCCGCCGGCCGGCCAGCGGTCGAGCGCTCACGACGAAGCGCCGGACGTCGAGCTCGTGGTGGTCGAGCGCGATCTCGTCGGGTGCGCGCCGGCCGAGCTCGCGCTCCACTGCGTCGACCTCCTCGTGAGTCCCGATGACCGACAGCAGGTCGCCCGGTTGTGGCTCGAGCGTGTCCGCGGCCACCTCGAGGCGCTCTTCGTGCCGGAGCCGCCCGAAGCTGACCGAGCCGCCGTGCCGGGATCGGAGCTCCTCGAGGCTGCCGCGGGACTGCTCGACGAGCACCGTGCGGACGACGAGCGACGGCGCCGTGCCGAGCTCGCCTCCGCGACGGCGGGCCCTTCCGAGCAGCAGCCAGGCGGCGAGCAGTGGCAGGACGACTCCGAGCGGATAGGCGAGCGAGTAGCCGACGATCGGCTCCGCGGCCAGCTGCTCGAAGCCGCTGTTGCCCTCGAGCGTCTCGACCGCCGCCGCGAGCGCCGGCGTGCTCGTCTCGCCGCCCGCGAACGCCCCCACCGCCCGCGCCGGTGACAGGCCGAGCAGGAAGTGACCGCCGACCGCGGCGAGGGCGGAGACCACGAGCGCCGCCACCACGAGCGCGTTCGCCGCAAGCCCGCGGCCACGCAGGGCCGAGAGAAAACCTGGTCCGCTGGTGAGCCCGATCGTGTACACGAACAGCACGAGTCCGAGCTGCCAGACGACGTCCGGCAGCACGAACCGGTCGTCGAGCGCGCCGATCCCGATGCCTGCGAAGAGGACGGCCGCGACACCGAGCGAGAAGCCGGCCACGCGCACACGGCCGAGCGCGTATCCCGCCGCGATGACGACGAAGAGCAGCAGCACCGGGTTGGCGACGAGCGTGTCCGAGATCGAGGCGCACATGGGCATGGGCGGGCGTTCGTTCGCGCGAAGGTATCCCGTGAGGCCCCCGGGAGCGATTTGGCCCGGTTGGCGCGACAGCGTCACGACGCTGCCTCTCCCGCCGTTCTGCGCCCGCCAACCGCCGATGAGCAGGTATTTCTCGGCGAGAGTGAGAACGCGTCAGGTCGTGGTCATCGTTTGTGTGTCCCCCGTGATGAGCATGTGTCGCACCCGCGGACACGGCTGGCGCGAATCCCCGACGGGGAGATCGACGGTGCGGCGCAGGCGCAGCCGGAGCTGAGCTCCAGCGCCGCGAACCTCGGCCTGTACCTGCCCCTCAGCTCGGACCGGAACTCGATCGACAGCTGGATCAGCCACCAGATGATGCGCCGCGCGGCGTCACTGGAGGCGAAGTTTTCACCGGGCCGGAGGCCGTCGCGAGGGCGATCGCAAAGCGGAATCGCTAGTCGCTGCGGGTGACGAGGGTCGTCCGCCCCGAATCCCTGTGGGCGCAGGAGCGCGCCACGGACGATCGCTGGCCGCCGCTCAAAGGTAGGTGCGTCGAGCTCGAGCCTCCGCGCGAATCGCATCGAGAACCGGCTCACCTTCAACGCGGGAACTTGCACCCCTTGATGGCTAGGCGTCCCGCACGCAGCGGAAGCCCGCGTTACCCGTCGAGCTGTCGGGCGTGCTGGCGTTGCGCGCGCCAACGCGGTACCGGCGACAGTACGAGTGGTGGCAGAGGTAGGAGCCACCCTTCTGCACTTTGCTCATGCCTCGCGGCGGACCTTTGGGGTCGATGGACGAATCATGCTCCCGGAAGGACGGATGGAACCAGTCGGCCGTCCACTCCCAGACGTTGCCGGTGGTGTTGAAGAGGCCGAATCCGTTCTCGCGGAACGAATCCACCGGGCAGGTTCCGTAGTAGCCGTCGGCGACGGTATTCGCAGCGGGGAAGTCTCCTTGCCACACGTTCATCAGGTGCTCGCCGTTCGGCTCGAGCTCATCGCCCCACGGGAAGACCTGCTGCGAGAGCCCCCCTCGCGCTGCGAGCTCCCACTCGGCCTCGGTCGGGAGCCTCTTGCCCGCCCAGGTGCAGTAGGCCCGGGCGTCGTTCCAGGAGACATGCACGACAGGGTGGTCGAGCCGCCCGTCGAGACTCGAATCGGGGCCGTCTGGATGCCGCCAGTTCGCACCCTCGACCTTGCGCCACCATGGCGCCTGCGCAGCCGCCTGCGTCGGCGGGAAGTGGTCGGGGAGGAGTCCGGCGAAGACGAACGACCACTCGAACCTCTCGGCCTCGGTGGCAAAACCGGTGGAGTCCGCGAACCGGCTGAACTGGGCGTTCGAGACTGCGCACGCGTCGATCCAGAACCTGCCTATCCGCACCTCGCGAACAGGACCCTCGCCGTCCTCCGGATACGCCCACGTGTCCTCGGCGCCCATCGCGAACACTCCGCCATCGAGAAGCACCATTCCGTCGGTCGAGGCGCTCCCGGCAGGGGCCGGGAAGGCATCTGTCACACCCGCGCCGCCGTCCTCACGCGACGGCGCGCAGCATCCTTCTCCGCTCACGGCCTCACTGGCGCGCCATTGCGACGTGTAAGCGCTGCTCTGCCGTAATCAGGTGATCGACGTTCTCGGCTGCTTCCTCGATGTCGATCCGCACCCAACGGATCTCCCCGCTGAACACGCTCTCCTGGGGGCTGTAGTCGTCGCTCACAGGTGTAGCGGTGTCCGAACCGACGTCGGTCGTCTCGTCGGCCGAGAAGAGCATCGGCACGGTTGCCTCGACTCGACCTTGGCCGACTTGCTCGCCGTCTAGGAAGAGCGCAATGTCTCCGCCCCTGCCAAGTCCTCCACCGTCGTAGGTGAACTCCATTCTCACCTGATGCTCGCCGGCCGGGATCGGTGAGCTGCCATACACCTTGACCACTTCGAGGCCGAAAAGGTTGTAGCAATAGGCCGGCTTGCCGTCAGCGACGTAGAGACTGAAGCCGCCGAAGGCGCCGCCTTGGGCGATGATCACGCCGCTCGCACCGCTCTCCGCCACGTCGATCTCGGCGGTGATCGCAAACGACTTGTTCTTGGTCACGACAACGGAGTTCTCCGACAAGCGGCCCATGCCGCCGAAGAGCAACTGCGAGTTGCCCCTCACGAGCTGCGGCCGGCCGGCTAGATCGGCATTGAAGCGCTCGGCCCGACGATCGTCGAGAGGGAGGACGTTGTACTTCCCCGCCTCTTCGAGCCAGAGCTGCTTGAGCTTCTCGAGCTTCTCGGGCATCTCGACCGCGAGGTCGTGCGCCTGGCTCCAGTCGGTGTTGGTGTCGTAGAGCTCCCAAACGTCTCTGTCGAACGACGGCAGTTCCGTTCCCATCACCCAGGGGATCGAGTGACGTGTGACCGCGGTCCAGCCCTCGTGGTAGATCCCGCGGTTGCAGAACATCTCGAAGTACTGGGTCTGACGCCGCTCGGCCGCCCCGCCCTCATCGAACGAATACCCCATGCTGACGCCCTCGATCGGCTTCTGCGGGATGCCGTGAACGGATGCCGGCGCGAGGATTCCCGCGGCCTCGAGGATCGTCGGCGCAACGTCGATCACGTGATGGAACTGGGAACGGATCTCGCCCTTGGTCTCGATCCCGTTCGGCCAGTGCACGACCGTGCCGTTCCGCGTTCCGCCCCAGTGTGAGGCGATCTGCTTCGTCCACTGATACGGAGTGTCCATGGCGTGCGCCCAGCCGACGGCGTAGTGGTTGTACGCCGCCGGCGTGCCGAAGTCGTCGATGCGCGAAACCATGAAGTCGACGGTCTCGAGTCCCGCTGCGCCGTTGAGGACGACAAGCTCGTTGAAGCAGCCGTTCGGCGTTCCTTCTGCCGACGCGCCGTTGTCTCCGACGATGTAGTAGACGAGCGTGTCGTCGAGCACCTCGAGATCGGAGAGCGCGTCGACCAGCCTGCCCACATGGTGGTCGGTGTGCTCGAGAAAGCCTGCGTACACCTCCATCTGCCGGGAGAGCACCGGCTTGAGCTCCTCTGGCATGTCGTCCCAGGCCGGGATCTCCTCGTGGCGAGCGGTCAGCTCCGTTTCGGGCGGAACCACCCCGAGCTCCTTCTGCCGAGCGAGGGTCTCCTCGCGCAACTTGTCCCAACCCTGGTCGAACTTGCCCTTGTACCTGTCGGCCCACTCGAGCGGAACGTGGTGAGGAGCATGGGTCGCACCCGGTGCGAAGTAGACGAAAAACGGCTTTTCGGGGGTCAGCGCCTTCTGCTCGCGGACCCACGCAATCGCCCGGTCGGTCATGTCCTCCGTGAAGTGGTACCCCTCCTCAGCTGTCTTCTCGGGCTCCACCGGCACGGTTCCGTCGTAGATCGCCGGCGCGTACTGATTCGTCTCCCCGCCGATGAATCCGTAGAAGTGCTCGAACCCGCCGCCCCCTGAGGGCCAGCCGTCGAACGGCCCCTGCGGGCTCGTCTCCCACACCGGTACCTCGTGGCACTTGCCGAACTGCGCCGTTGCGTAGCCATTCAGCTTCAGCGTCTCCGCGAGTGGGGCGCATGACTTCGGCCGGATCGAGTTGTAGCCCGGTGCCGAGGTTGCGATCTCCGTGATCCCGCCCATGCCGACGGTGTGGTGGTTGCGGCCCGTGAGAAGCGCCTGCCGTGTCGGCGAGCAAAGCGCCGTCGTGTGGAAGCGGTTGTACTTGAGGCCGCCGGCCGCAAGCCGTTCTGCCGTCGGCGTCGAGCACGGGCCGCCGAAAGCGCTCGATGCTGCGAAGCCGACGTCATCGAGGAGGACGATCAGCACGTTGGGCGCGCCGGCGGGTGGACGAAGAGGTTCGATCGGTGGGAACTTCGCCGCAGGATCCTTCGCGTCGAGGACCGTCGGCGCTTTGCGCTCGGGATCGGGAATCGGCAGTACCGAACGGTCTATCGCGTCGGGCGTCCTCATTACGCGGGCCCTCCTCGCTTGGGTTCACGTGTCTTTCCAACGATCGACGTCGGCACCACGGCTGGGCGGAACGAACCTGAGAGTCCGTTCGGCTGGGCTCAGACGCCTGGGATCTACTTTCGCAGCGTACTCTTCCTCGCCGAGGATCCCCTGCTCCTTCAGCTGGTCGAGCTGTTCGAGCTCGGCCATGCAGGCGGGGCCTAACGACGCGGCGGGAGCGGCCGCTGCGGCTTCCAGGGCTGCGCGGCGGCGGGGCAGCCGTCGCTGAAAAGGCGACGAGCGGATTCGAACCGCTGTTCCGATACGGAGGGACGAAAACGGGCCGCGCCTTAGATACGAGCGATCACCGCTGCGGCAACGACCAAGGTGGCGGCCAGGCTGAGCGCAGTGACCCAGAGCCAGGCTGTCCCCCTTCGGCGTCGCCGCCTTTTCCCACCGCTAAGCACAGTCATTAGCACTAGCCGCCTTCGTGCATGACACCAGGGCGAATTCATACCCGGAACTGGCTCTCGTCATGCGTGCCAACTCACCTGTCAGGACTACTTTGTGCACCTTGCGAGGTCGGGGGTAAGCCGTCATTGTTGCGTCCCTCACTGGCAACGACAGGAGGCTTCAGGTGGACGTACGGCGGCTGCTCCCGCTGAGCGGGATCGTGTTTGTTGCGCTGATCGTCGTCGGCGTTGTCGTGCTGGGGGGCGACACCCCTGAATCTGACGCATCCGCAGCTGAGGTCGCTGCCTTCTACGGCGACGAGACTGTTCGGCAGGGGATCGCCGCCTTCGTGTTGGCTGCCGCCGCCCCGTTCCTCGTGTTCTTCGCCTCAGCGCTCGCGGCCCGTCTCGGACTAAACGGCGGCCACCAGCATCGGCCGGTCTGGGAACGGGTCGTGCTGGCGGGCAGCGCGATCACTGCCTCGGCGACGGTTGTCGCAGCACTCATCCACTTCGCGCTCTCCGACGGAGCCGACCAAAACGTCTCACCGGTCGCTTTGCAGGCGCTCAACGTGATTGACGGGAAGGTCTGGCTGCCCTTCAACAGCGGGCTTGGCGTATTGATGCTCGGCGCCGCCGGACTGCTGCTCACCGAAACCCCCCTTCCCCGGTGGTTGGGATGGATCGCGCTCCTACTCGGCATCGCACTGTTTATCCCCTACGCCGAAGCCGATTTCTTCGCGCTGGTGATCACATTGCTGTGGATCATCGTCGCCTCACAGTGATGCTCTACCAGTGGATCCTCATCCGCCGACCGCGCCCTCGGGACCGTATCTGGCTAGGCGCCGGGTGCTGCCAGCCCCGATGCTGCTGCGCCCCGGCCCGATCCCCACCGGCACGGGCTGGACGTTCGAGGTGAAGTGGGACGGCTTCCGGGCGCTCGTCTCCACCCTGGACGGCCTACGGGTGAGGAGCCGCCGCGGCTGGAACATGACATGACACGATGACTGCCGGAACTACGTTCGCTCCCCGCGGGGCTCGTGTTGGACGGCGAGCTATGGCGCGTTCGACAACGGCGTCCCCCACTTCCCGCACCTGACCCGGCGGCTGCTTCATGGTGACCGTTCGATCGCGGTGACGTTCGTGGCGTTCGACGTGCTCCAGGCGGACGGCCACGACCTGATGCGCAGCCCGCAGCACGCGCGCCGCGTGGTGCTGGAGTCGCTGGATCTGAACGACAACTGCTGTATCCCGGACACATTTGATGACGGCCAGGCGTTGTATCGGGCGGTGTGCGAGCGGGCCTTGGAGGTGATCGTGGGGAAACGGTCCACCCAGGCCTGTAGCCCGGCCCGGTCAGCGCGGCTGGATCAAGATCAAGAACCGTGGCTACTGGAGGCGCAGACGAGGAGGTCGCGGCAGTCAACGCCGGTCGCTGGAGCGCCGCGCCGCCGCACATCCCCGCGTAGGCCACGCCCGGCCACCGCGCGGCTACTCGGCCGTCCAGTCGATCGCGTAATCGACCATCTCGGGCATTGGGACGCGCCGGACGCGCCGGCCGCTATCAGCATCGACGATGACGATCATCTCGCCCTGGCCGAATACAGGAGACGCATCGAACCCGTACGCGATGAACTTCCCGCCCGGCGACCAGACTGGATGCCCGTCCGTGTCATCAGGTCGGGACAGCCGCCCGCTTGTTGGTTCCATCAACGTTGATCACGAACACGTCGTACTCGGTGAGAGGAGCTCGCTCCCGAGGTCGCGCAACTCGTAGGCGATCCGGTTCCCGTCTGGCGACCAGTCAGGGAAGTCTTCGTAGAGTGGCGCCGGTGTCGTTGTGAGCCGCTGAAGACGAGCCGGTTTCGACGAGGTCGAGGATGAAGATATCGCCGAGGTGCGAGAAGGCGATCCGTCAGCCGTCCGGTGCCCATGCTCTATGCTCCAGTATCTGCGTCGCCGAGATACGTGATGCGCCGTTTTCCCGACCCGTCGGCATTCATCACCCAGATGTCGGATGAGTAGTTCGGGGAGCGACTTCGGGTGGTCGCTGTATTGCTCGTAAGCGAGCCGCCGACCGTCCGGAGACCATCTCGGTGAGTAGGGCCCCTGTTCCAGGCATCTGGGGAGTAAGCCAGTCTGTCCCGCTGCCGTCCTCATTCATTACCCACGTCGACGCACACGTGACGATGTCATCCTGCGGGGTGCCGCGCATTCGAACGTGCGGTCAAAGGCGATACGACGGCCGTCAGGCGACCAGTCCGGGTTGAAGTCAACCCAGGGTTCTCCGGGCGTCACCTTGTGCAGGCCCTTGCGATCTGCCCCGATCACAAACAACGAGTAGCCCGAGTAGATGAAGCGACGGTCAACGGTTCTTTTTGGCGACGAGCCACAGCCCGTCAATGCGACGGCGAGTAGCAGCACGACCAGGGTCGGCAGGCGGGTGGCGTCGAGGTGAGCACATCGAGGGCGGGTTCACGGGCTCGTCGATGAACGCAGTTTGCATGGGGCTACTAACGCGTATCTCAGCTGACCGGGTCACGTTCGGGCCACGAAACCGACGCGACCCCTGAGCGTGCCGCCCCTCTTCTACAGCCCGCGCATCATCAGGTCGCGCTCCGCAAGCAAGGCGGCGACCTGGGCCACGTCGGCGAGCGACGGGTCAACCTCGTCCAGGTACCGGCGCAGGTACTTGAGCGCCGCCCGCTCGAACTTCCGATCACCCTTCTCCGCGTACAACTCGACCAGCGCACGGGCTTCGGCCAGCGGGACGAACGGGATCTCGAACGCTGCCTGCTCGGCCGCGATCAGGTTGCCGGCCGCGAGGGCGCGCTGGAGTCGTGCGCCGGGATGGCCCTCCGATGTCACGAACACACGTTCTCGACATGTCGAACGCGGTCACCATGAGGACATGTCCGCCTCGCCATCCTGGTCGGCACGTCTTCGCGGTGGCAGGGTTCCGGTGCACCGCGGTAAGGGTCACTTACTGACGGCGTTCGGCAAAGCCGCCCGGCCCCTCTACGTTTGCGGGGCAAGCTCGCTCCCCTGCTCGCCACTGCTGCTCTGCTTGCCTTCTAGCCGCGGCGCAGATCAGTGAATCCGCCGATGGCAGAGACGTCGTCTGTAACAAGTGTTGAGAAGGGGCGCGGCAGCGAGTCTTGTGGCGCTGTCAGGCCGCCTCGCGAAGGGGGATCGGATCGTGGATCTCACACGACACTCACACGCAGTAAGCGGGCGTCGACGCAGCGTTGGCGGCAAACGGCTCCCGTACATTCTTGGAGTTCTCGCTGCAGGCGTAGCGGCGGTGTCTGTTGGTCTCACCACTTCCGCCCAGGCCGCTGAGCCCGCGTGGACGGCCACTCAGATTGGCGAAGCGGGGTTTGCGGCTACGGCGGTGAACGACCAGGGCGCGGTTGCCGGGTACCTCATCAGCGGGGGGCACACGATGGCCGTCGTTTGGAGGAACGGCACGACTACAGCTCTGGACACGCCCGAGAACACGATTGACAGCCTCGGGTCTGCGATGAACAACCTCGGCCAGGTCGTCGGGTACGTCCGCCTGCAGCTCGAAGCAAGTGTGCGGCAGGAGGCGGTGTTGTGGGACGCCGATGGCAGTTACACGCTGCTCGGTTTCTTGGAGGGCGGCTACTCCAGTGCGGCTCTCGACATCAACGACCTCGGGCAAGTCGTTGGCTCGGGCGAGCCGCCCGACAGCCTCATATGCGGCATTTCTATGGGAGGGCGACGCGTTGGAGGCACTGCCTGTCCCGCCAGCTCCCCCATGTCCGCCAAGTGGCTGCACGCCGTACCCGATGACGATCGGGTTCGCCTATGGGGTCAACAACGAGGGAGAAATCGTCGGCTTCATTGGCTACTCATCTCACCCCGCAAAGGCGGTCTTGTGGGAGCCGTCTGCGACGCCAGTCTTCCTGCCTCCGCTCGCTGAGGGCACGGGAGCCCAGGCGTGGGACATCAACGAGGCAGGCGATATCGTCGGCTTCGGCAGCTCCGGCGGCTTCCCGATATCAATACAACACGCAATCCACTGGGCTGACGGAGTCCCCTCCGATCTCGGCAGCCTGGGCAGATACGCCAACGCGTCGGGTATCAACGACGCGGGCCTGATCGTCGGATTTCTGGGCGATACGGAAGATGTCGAGCACCCGTATGTCTGGGAGGACTCAGTCGGAACACCGCTTCCGCTGCTCGCAGGTGACCTTGAAGGCTCTGCCGCTGCGGTCAATGAGGCCGGTCAGATCGTCGGGTCAAGCAGATCTCCGACGGGCGTATTGCGGTCAGTCATGTGGACACGGTCGTCCGAAACGACGCCACCCGCGATCGTTGTCGTAGATAAGGGCGGCGGCTCCGACTTCTATTACAACGCGACCAGCCCGGCTGGTGCGCTAGTTGAATACACCGCCACCGTGACGGACGACACTGATCCGAACCCGACCCTGATCTGCGAGCCGCCCTCGGGCACCGTGTGGCCGATCGGGATCACCACCCTCGGCTGTATGGCCACGGATGCGTCCGGCAACACCAGCAATGTGGGCATGGATGTCTGGGTGCTGAGCGCAGCGGAACAGCTCATCTTCCTTAACGACCGAGCGGCGGAAAGCGGCGGGCCGGGCACAGAGCCTCGCCGACAAGATTGGGAACGCACAGGCGGCGCTGGAAGCGGGCGACGGGAGTGAGGCGTGCTCGATCCTCAACGCGTTCATCTACCAGGTAAAAGCCTTGTCCGGAAAGAGCGTCGACGCCGCGACGGCGACGACCTTGATCGCCGATGCCACTCGCATCCGAGCGGTGCTCGGCTGCTAACGACAACCACACAACACAGACCGAAGGCCCCGCCAAGGCGGGGCCTTCAACCGTCCAGGGGGGCGTTCGCAGCGCCGCACGTCCTCGCACGTTCTCCCAGCCGGATGCGAAGCTCTCCGACCGTCTGCTCAACCTCTAGCCATTTGTTGCGTTGGAGCACGGCGAGCGCCGACGGCGTCCGGCACCGCAAGCCGCACATGACGCGCCACACGTTCGCGACCGACGTCCTCGACGCCACCGAGGGCGACCTGTACGCCGTGAAGGAACTGCTCGGACACTCGTCGACCCGCGTCACCGAGGTCTACCTGCACTCGTCGAGGACGCGAACGGAGAGCGCCGTCAAGGCCCTGACCGAGTACCGCCGCGGAAACCGTCAAACCGAAGAGGGCCCTGAAACCGCATGCAACACAGCGGCGAAGGCGACGAGCGGATTCGAACCGCTGTACGAGGCTTTGCAGGCCTCTGCCTAACCACTCGGCCACGTCGCCAGGAGGCGCATCGTAGCCCCGCCGCGAATGGCGTCCCGCGCGGTGCTGTTTGCTTTCGGGGCCGATGCGCCTGTCATGATAGGCGCCCCGCGCGGTGGGCGCTCGGGGGAAGACGGAGGTGTGGGGATGGGGTCTGGTCGTGCGGCGACTTGCTTTCGCGTGCGCTGTGCTCTTGACGGCGCCTGGTCGCGGTCGGCGGGGGAAGCGCCGGGCCGCTACGCGGACTCGGTCGTCGCGACGTTCGAGGCGTTCCCTGGACCGGCGCAGGTGTCCTACGGAGAGAACATCGCCTACCGGGCGACGCTGGACAACCAGAGGGCCGACGCTTACGAAGGTCAGGTTCCGGCAGTCGCATCCCGTCGGGGCGTCGGCGGCGGACCGGTCGCCTCGAGTTGCCCGACCGGTGCTGCCACGACGACGCTGAATGCCGACGGCAGCCCCAAGGACTGGGTCTGCGACTTCGGGCAGCGGCCGGCGAGCGCCAAGCTGGCGCTCACCGTCGTCTGGCAGGTGCCGCCGACTCTCGGCCGTCGAGCAACTGCACGGCCTGCTTCTCGACGACCGTCGTTGGAGCGTCAAGGAAGGGGTCGAACGACGTCGACGACCCGAACGACGAGTTCGGCAAGAAGACCGTGACGTCACTGCTCCTCTCGGTCGGTGACAGGCGCCATCGAGAAGCTCCATGCGGGAGGCTACGAGACCGGGGTCGGCCTCGTGCGATGACCCGGCGGGCGGGAACCTCCAGCACGAAGCAGTCGCTCAGCCTGGAGAACCCGGTCAGCACGACGGTCTGCCTACCCGGCTTCTCGCTTCCCGCTGGGAACGAGAACCTCGGGTACGCCACGACACTCACGGAGACCTTGATCGACGGAACGAAGCCGAACCCGCGCCACACCGATGTCTGCATCGCGGCGCTCGGCGACGACCTGTCCCGGGGCCGACGAAGTATTCTTCGATCCGGAGGCCGAGAACCCGCTCGTGATCACAGTCGTGATCCGCGTCCTGGACGCGGCGCTGGAGCCCAAGAACTACAAGATCACGCAGGTCTCGCACAACGGCGTCACGATGACGGCCTGACGACGTGCGCGACCAGCGGCGACTGCGTCAAGCTGATCGACCTCGATCCGAAGACGAAGATCTGGACGATCGTCGTCGACGTCAGGGTCGAACGGAACGTGGACTTCTGAGCTGAGCCCTGAGCCTACGGGGGGTGGCGTCGAGCGTCTCGAGTCGGCGAAGGACGCTGCCGAGGATGCACGACCCCGCCCTTCGTCTCGGCGAGACTGCGCGCGCCGCCTCGTATGCCTGACGCGTGCGTCGTCCGTCCGGCCGGCCGCGACGAGCACGTCGCCGAGCTCGAGCTGCGCGTCGAACTTATCGACGTCGCGTCCGTCGGCTCGAGCGACGCGATCGCTTCGCGGACGATGCGCCTCCGCCTGCTCGAACGCGCCGCCGTCGGGCGAGTGTTCCGGCCGCGGACGTAACGCCACAGCGCCTGCGTCTCGATGTCGCCGTCGCGTCGCGAGCTCCCGGCTGCGGTCGCACGAGCGCCCTGCGCCTCCTCGAGCGGGCGCCGCGCTCGAGGAGCGTCTGCGCGAGCAATCCCGCGACGGTCGAGAGGACGTACTTCTCGCCGACCGCGTCGAGCGCCGTCGTAGGCTCTGCGGAGCTCGCGCTCCGCAGCGTCGAAGTCGCCTGCGAGCATCTCGACCCGCCACGCCTCGATGCCGACGCGCGCCGCCTCGACGTCGAGCCCCAGCTCTTCGAGCAGCGACTGCCCCGCGTCGACGAGCTCCCGCGCGTGATCGAACGCGCCCTGCATCGCGTAGAGGCCCGCCGAGCACGGCGAGGAGGATCCCCTCGGACTGGCGGTCGCCGGCGGTCTGCTCGAGGCACGACTCGCAGCGGGCGATGGCCTCGTCGACGTTGGTCGGCCCGAGCGAGATCGCGGCCGCGCGTACGCCGTGGCGCGCGCGGCGCTCCTGACGGACGTCGCCCGCGCGGCGCGCGTGCTCGATGGCCCGCTCGTCGACGCCGTCAGCCGCATCGCCGAACCGGCAGGCCGTTCCGGCCGACCCAAGCGAGCAGCCGCCACGCCATCGCGAGGCCTGCCTCGTCACCCGCCGCGCTCGAACACCGTCGATCGCGTCCGCGATCTCCTCGCTCGACGGCCTCGCGGCTGCCATCCGTCGGCGGCGCCCGTGCGCAGGCGGACGAGCAGTCGGACGAGCGATGCGCGCGCGGCCGCGGCACCGGAGCCGAGCGGCGTGCCCGTCGATCGCCTCCTCGAGCACGGCGGCCGCCTCGGTCGAAGCGGCCCGTCATGAGCAGCGCCTCGCCGTGCTCGGGAAGCAGCCGGATCCGCTCGGGGTGGTCCTTCGGCAGAAGCGCGGCCGCGCGGCCGAGCAGCGTCGCCGCGGCAGGAACGTCGCCTCGGGCGAAGGCGCGCCTGCCCTGCCGACGCCAGCCGGCGTGCGCCGTCCTCGCCGATCGCGCGGCCGCGGTCGTCGAGCGGGCCGAGCTCGGAGAGGTACGTCCACGCCTGCTCGAGGTGGTAGCCGAGGATCTCCTCGAATTCCGCGCCGCGGTCGCGGTTGACCTCGTCGGCCCAGACGACGAACCGCTCGTGGAGGTCGGCCCGCGCGCGCTTGAGGATGCCGTCGTACGCGGTATCGCGGATCATGATGTGCTGGAAGCGATGGTGCGCCTCGTCGCCCTCCTCGACGCGCTGGACGAAGTGCTTCTGGGCGAGCGTCGTGAGCTCGGTCCGCGACGCGCGGCGAGACACGTCGGGCGGGGCGAGCGCCGACACGGCGGCCTCCGCGAACACGTAGCCGACGACCGATGCGGGCTCGATCACCGCGCGCTCGTCCCGGCGAGCGTGTCGAGACGCGCGGCGAGCAGCGCCTGGATCGTCGGCGGGACGTGGAGGTCGGACAGCGGGCCGGTCGCATGCCAGGAGCCGTTCGCGCGCTCGAGAACGCCCTCGTCGACGAGCATCCGCAGCAGCTGCTCCGGCGAACAGCGGGTTGCCCTCCGCCGCGCGTCACCACGCGGTCGAGCACGTCCGGGTCGAGCGAGCCGCCGCCCAGCAGGCTCTCGACCATCGCCCGGCTCGCCTCCGCGTCGAGCGGCTCGAGCTCGATCCGAGTCGCGCGCTCGCCCGACGCCCCAGTCGGGACTCTCGTCGACGAGCTCGGGGCGGGCCGGGCAGACGATCAGGACGGGCGCGTCGTCGATCGCCTGGACGAGCTGCTCGATGAGCTCGAGGAGCGTCGGCTCCGCCCAGTGGACGTCCTCGACGACGAGCGACGACGGGCCGGTCGGCCGCGACGTGCTCGAGGAACCGCCGCACCGCCCAGACAGCTCCTCCATCGGGAACGGCTCGGGCCGTCAGGCCGATCATCGCCGCGCAGCCGCTCGGTCACGTCCGTCGCCGGCCGGCTCCGCGAGCGCCGAGAGCTTCGCGACCGCGCCTCGTCGGCGTCGTCCTCGTTCACGATCCCGGCCGCGTTCTTCAGCGCCTCGGCGAGCGGCCAGAAGGTGATCCCGTCGCCGTAGGGCAGACATCGACCCTCGAGCGCGAACGCTCGGCTCGGCGATCCGACCTCGAGGAACTCGGCCGTCAGACGCGACTTCCCGACTCCGGCGTCGCGCGACGAGCGGTCACGAGTCGCGCCGATGCGCGTCGTGACGGCCTCGTCGAAGAGCGTCCTCGAGCGCGTCGAGCTCCTCGTTCGCGCCCGACGAGCGGCGCGCCGCGACGCGGCCCCGACGTCGCGCGCGTCGCTTGCACGCGCGACGAGCTGGTACGCGGGAACGGGCTCGGACTTCCCCTTGAGGGTGAGAGGCTCCACCTCCTCGACGTCGACGCTGTCGCGGACGAGCCGGTAGGTGAGCTCGCCGAGGAGCACCTCGCGCTCGCCGGCCGCCTGCTCGAGGCGGGCCGCGACGTTGACCGCGTCCCCGGTGACGAGGCGCTGCCCCGACGCGGGATCGCCCGCGACGACCTCGCCCGTGTTGACACCCGTCCGGTTGGCGAGCTGGACGCCGTACACCCGCTGCAGCTCGCCGTTGAGCTCCTCGAGCGCGGCCTGCATCCCGGCCGCCGCGCGAACCGCGCGGAGCGCGTCGTCCTCGTGCAGCCGCGGCAGCCCGAAGACCGCCATCACCGCGTCGCCGATGAACTTCTCGATCACGCCGCCGTGACGCTCGAGCTCGTTGCTCATCGCGTCGAAGTACCGCGTCATCACCTCGCGGAGCGCCTCCGAGTCGAGCGCCTCGCCGAGGCTCGTCGAGCCCTTGAGGTCGGAGAAGACGATCGTCACGACCTTCCGCGTCTCCTGCGGCGCACGCGCCTCGGCGAGCTGGGTGCCGCACGCGAGGCAGAAGCGGGCGATGTCCGGGTTCTCGACGCCGCACGCCGCACAGACCTTCATGAGGCGAGTCTACGAATCACGCGTCGCCAGCTCCGGGCGCCTGCCAGAATGAGCACGTGGCAGCCGACGACGCCACCGCGCTCCTGGCGCATGCCGTTGCGCTGGAGCGGCGGGACGAGCTGGTGGCGCGGGAGCTCGACACCGCGCGCGACCTCGCCGAGCGGGCTGGTGCCGTTCGCTCCCGCGCGGCGGACGTGCGCGCGGCGCTCGACCGTATCCCGTGCGAGCTCGAGGACCTGGGACAGCGGCGACTCGAGGCCGAGGACGACGCCGCTCGCGCTCGCGCAGAGCTCGAACGAGCCGAGTCACGGCTGGCAGCGCTGGAGTCCGGCCGCCGTCGTCGCGGGGAGGACGTCGATCGGGCGCGCAGGGAGGTCGCGAGGGCCCGCGCCGAGGCTGACGATGCCGAGAGACGGCTCGTGAGGCTCGCGGAGCAGGAGGACGCGCTCCGAGCGGACCAGCAGTCGCTCGAGGCCGAGGCGGAGCAGCTCGTGCGCACCGCCACGGACGTCACGTCCGCAATCCGGAGCTTCGAGCGGGTCACGGAAGGGGCCCGCCGCGAGCCGGGAGCGACGCTCGAAGAGCTCGAGGACTGGGGCGGCCAGGTGCGCTCGGCGCTGTTCGTCGCGCGCGGCACGCTCGAGACCGAGCGCGAGCAGATCGTCGTCGAAGCCAACGCTTTGGGGTCAGCCGTCCTCGGCGAGACGCTCGGTGCGTCGAGCGTCGCGCTCGTTCGCCGTCGCGTCGAGGCGCATCTCGCCTGAGCCTGGACGGGCCGCCTCAAAAGGGAAAGTGTGTGTCGTTCGACCGGCGGTCGAGCGCGCCGCCGTCCCGGCAGCTCGTCGGCAGCGCATAGGCCGCTCGGATCACGTTCCGCTCCGCCAGTCGTCGGTCGAGCTCGGACTGCAGGATCCGGCGTGCGCGCCCGGCGTCGAGCCCCATCCGGACGGCGAGCGGGCCGGCCTCCTGCAGCGCGAGGCACTCCGTCACCCCCTCGCGCCGCTCACCGCCCAGGTGGACTGCCTCGTGGGCGAGCACGACCAGCGCCTCGGCCGTTCGCTCGCGCCCCCGCCGGTCCCCGCCGAAGGCGAGGTCGTAGAGCGCGCGGCAGACGGTCGGGTCGAGGTAGGCGAGGCGTGACCGGAGAAACGCGATACCGAGGGTGTCGCTTCCGGCGCCGGTGAACGCGTACCCGTCGTCGCAGCGAACGCGTACCGGACCGCCTGCGATGGTGGCAGCCTCCGCGGTGAAGCGTGCTTCGGCCCGGGCCTGGGCATCCGCCGGGAGCGCCGTCCACGTCGCCGCCCGGTCGCTGCGAGCGGCGAGCGCGACCAGCACGGCAGCCGCCGCCGCACCCACGATCCAGCCGGCCCGCCGCCCCCTGCGCGCGGTCCGGGCCGGCGGCGGGACGAAGCGCAGGCCGTCGGCGTCCTCGACGAGCTCGCCGAAGCCGAGATCGGCGTCCTCGGGCCCGGGCGCGACGCGCCCGCCCGTCCGTCCCGGCGTCTCGCGGCGCCCGCGGACGACGAACTCGATCTCGGCCGCCAAGAGCAGGACGAGCGGGAGCCAGAACGGGATCCACGCACGGAGGTCGTCGCTGAAGAGCCAGGCGACGACGAACACGAGCGCGGCCGCGCGGGCGGCCGACTGGAGCGTTTCCCGGTCCGGCAGCTGCCACATCCGAGACAGCGTACGAGCGGCGCTCGGCGGTGGGTGGTGGCGGGACGCAGGCAGTGGCCGGCGGAAGCACCTCACCGGGGCCAGGCTGCTGCTCCAGCCAGGGCCAGGGTCGGCCTACACGTTCGGCTCCGTCTTCGAGCCGGGCCTTCCGGCGCCCACCGATCGTCTAGAGTCGCGCGCGTGCCGGCGACGCTCATGGACGGCAGGGCACTCGCGCAGCGGATCCGCGGCGAGGTGACACGCGAGATCGAGGAGCTCGGTCACGTCGGGCTGGCGACCGTGCTCGTCGGCGACGACCCCGCGTCGGACGTCTACATCCGGCTGAAGCACAAGGCCGCGACGGAAGCCGGGATCGACGCCCGGGACATCCGCCTCGACGCGAATGCGTCCGAGGCGGAGGTGCTCGCGCTCGTCGAGGAGCTCAACGCCGACGACCAGGTGGACGGGATCCTCGTCCAGCTGCCGCTCCCCGCGCACATGGACGAGACGCGCGTCACCTACGCCGTCTCGCCGCGGAAGGACGTCGACGGCTTCCATCCCGTGAACGCCGGGCACCTGTATCTCGGCACGCCGCTCCACGTGCCCGCGACCCCGGCGGGCTGTATGGAGCTTCTCGCCGAGTACGGCATCGAGCCTGCGGGCAGGAACGCGGTCGTGATCGGCCGCAGCGAGATCGTCGGCCGACCGGCCGCCATGCTGCTGCTCCAGGCGCACGCGACCGTCACGATCTGCCACTCGCGGACGGCCGACCTCGGCGCGGAGATTCGGCGGGCGGACATCGTCGTCGCCGCCGTCGGCAGTCCGGGGATCGTCACGCCGGACATGGTGAAGCCCGGAGCCTCGGTGCTCGACGTGGGCACGACGCGCACGGACGAGGGGATTCGTGGCGACGTCGACCCCGCCGTCGTGGACGTCGCGGGCTTCCTGACGCCCATGCCGGGCGGCACGGGGCCGATGACGATCGCCCTGCTCCTCCGGAGCGCCGTCAAGGCCGCGCGCTTCGGCCGCGGGATCCTTGCGTACCCGGGCCGGTGACGCTACGTTGTCCGGCGTTCTTGCATCCTGCGTCGGCGTGCGCCGATGCTGTCCTCAGGAGGACGTTCGTTGTCTGTAGAGACGGGCACCGTGAAGTGGTTCTCGAACGAGAAGGGCTTCGGTTTCATCGCGCGTGAGGAAGGCGATGACGTCTTCGTCCACTTCTCGGCGATCACCATGGACGGCTACAAGACCCTCACCGAGGGTCAGAAGGTGGAGTTCGAGGTCGTCCAGGGGCCCAAGGGTGCCCAGGCCGCGAACGTGACGGCCGCCGCCGGATAGCGGCGACGTCGAATCGGTTCCGCGGCGGGCCCCATCAGGGGCCCGCCGTCGTTCTGGAAGGATGGGTGGGACGATGGCGATCAGTCGTGAGCAGGTGCTGCACGTGGCGCGACTCGCGCGGCTCGACCTCACCGACGACGAGGTCGACCGGCTCACGGGCGAGCTCGGGGAGATCCTCGACGCCGTCTCGAAGGTGGCCGAGCTCGATCTCTCGGACGTGCCGCCGACGTCGCACCCGCTCGACCTCGTCAACGCCTGGGCGGAGGACGAACCGCACGACTGCCTCCCGCTGGAGGACGTCCTCCGCAACGCGCCTGCCTCGGAGCGCGACCTGTTCCGCGTGCCGCCCACGACGTGAGCAACGCTCGCCATCGACTCGCGTTCGCGGGGGAAACCATGTTTCCCCCGCGGGCCCCTTCTTCTGGAGAGCGTGGGGAACCTCCCGGTTCCCCACACCCTTCCCCGCTCTCGGGCCAACCGAGGTTGGGCCGTGAGCACCGTCGTCGACACGCTGCGGCTCACCGCCGAGGACGCGCTCGATCTCGTCGAGAAGGGCGAGGTCTCGAGCACCGAGCTGCACGCCGCGTACCTCGACGCGATCGGCGAGCGGAACGCGGAGCTCCACTCGTACCTACGGACGGTCGACCGCGCGGAGGGGACGAGCATCCCGATCGCGCTCAAGGACGTCATCTCGACGCGGGGCGTGGAGACCACCGCGGGCTCGCGCATCCTGTCGGGCTACGTGCCCGTGTTCGACGCCACGGTTGCCGCGCGGTGCAAGGCGGCCGGGCTGACGCTCCTCGGCAAGACCAATACGGACGAGTTCGCGATGGGCTCTTCCACCGAGAACTCGGCGTTCGGACCGTCGAGGAACCCCTGGGATCCGACCCGCGTGCCCGGCGGCTCCGGCGGCGGGACCGCCAGCGCGGTCTCGGCCGGGCTTGCCCCGTGGGGGCTCGGCTCGGACACCGGCGGCTCGATCAAGCAGCCGTCGGCGCTGTGCGGGAACGTCGGCCTCCGTCCGACGTACGGCACGGTCTCTCGCTACGGCGTCGTCGCCTTCGCGTCGAGCCTCGACCAGATCGGCCCCGTCGCGAAGACCGTGCGCGATGTCGCGCTGCTCTACCGGATCATCGCGGGCCGCGATCCTGCGGACTCGACCACGGTCGACCGGCCCGACCCGGTCGAGCTTCCGACGGCGGAGAGCCTCGACGGTCTCAGGATCGGCGTGCCCCGGCAGGCGACCGCGCTCGACGCGATCGAGCCGGGCGTCCGCGCGGCGTTCGAGGCGGCGCTCGAGGTGGCCGAGGAGCTGGGGGCCGAGGTGGGGGAGTGCGACCTGCCGCTCTCGTTCGACTACGGCCTGCCCTGCTACTACCTGATCGCGCCCGCCGAGGCGTCGTCCAACCTGGCCCGCTACGACGGTGTCCGCTACGGGCGCCGGAGCGACGGCGAGACGTACCGCGAGATGGTCGAGCGGACGCGGGACGCGGGCTTCGGCGATGAGCCCAAGCGCCGGATCATGCTCGGCACGTATGCGTTGTCGGCCGGGTACTACGACGCCTACTACGGGCAGGCGCAGAAGGTGCGGACGCTGATCGTCCGCGAGCACGCGGCGGCGTTCGAGTTGTTCGACGTTCTCGCGACCCCGACCTCGCCGACCGTCGCGTTCCGGATCGGGGACAAGGCGGCCGACCCGCTCGCGATGTACGCGTGCGACCTGCTGACGATCCCGTCCTGCCTCGCCGGGCTCCCCGGGCTCAACGTGCCGTGCGGCCTCTCGGACGGGCTTCCAGTGGGGATCCAGCTCGTTGGGCCGCAGTTCGGCGAAAACACGCTCTTCCGGGCCGGGCACGCGCTCGAGCGTGCCCTCGGCCTCGACCTCGTCCCCGAGAGGCTCCGCGCATGAACCCGGCGTCCTGGGAACCGGTCGTCGGTCTCGAGATCCACGTCCAGCTCAAGACGCGGACGAAGATGTTCTGCCGTTGCCCGGTCGGCTTCGGGGCGGCGGAGAACACGCAGACGTGCCCCGTCTGCCTCGGCTTCCCGGGCGCGCTGCCCGTGCCGAACCGGACGGCGATCGAGTGGGTCGTCAAGCTCGGCCTCGCGCTCGGGTGCGAGATCGCGCCGCGTGCCGTGTTCGCGCGGAAGAACTACTTCTACCCCGACCTCCCGAAGGGATATCAGATCTCACAGTACGATCTGCCGTCTTGTATCGATGGCAAGATGCTAGTGCCACTGCAAAGCGGTGATCATGCGGTCGGGATCGTCCGGGCGCACCTCGAGGAGGATGCGGCCAAGAACGTCCACGTGGGCGGGCGGACCGGTCGGATCGGGGGCGCCGAGTACACCCTGGTCGACTACAACCGCGGCGGCACGCCGCTCGTCGAGATCGTCACCGCGCCCGACATCCACTCCGCCGAGGAGGCGAAGCGGTTCCTGCAGCTCCTGCGCCAGACGATCGTGGAGCTGGGGATCTCGGACGCGGAGATGGAGAAGGGGACGCTGCGCGTCGACGCCAACGTCTCCGTGCGGCCCGCCGGATCGGACGAGCTCCGTACCCGCTGCGAGATCAAGAACATGAACTCCTTCACGCACATCGCCCGTGGCATCGACGCGGAGATCGCCCGGCAGGTGGCGGTCTGGGAGTCGGGCGGCGAGGTCGAGCAGCACACCTACGACTTCGACGTCGCGACGGGCACGCTGACGGCGCGTCGGGCGAAGGAGGAGGCCGACGACTACCGCTACTTCCCGGAGCCGGACCTCGTCCCCGTCGAGCCGCCCACGGAGCTCGTCGAGCGACTACGGGCCGAGCTGCCCGAGCTGCCCGCCACGCGCATCAGGAGGATCGGAGAGACCCTCGACCACGAACGGGCCCTCGTGCTCGTCACCGGCGGGCTCGACACGCTGTGGGAGGCGACCGTGGCCGCCGGCGCCGACGCCGTCGCCGCGAGCAACGTGATCGCGAACCAGCTCGTGGCCGCGGGCGCCGATCCGGCCGCAGTCGATCCCCCCGAGCTCGCGAAGCTGGTGGGCGCGCGCGAGCGGATCCCGCGCAAGTCGTTCGACGAGGCGATCGCACGGATCGGCGAGCCGGGGTTCTCGGCCGAGCCGTTCCTCGCCCGGGAGGCGGTTTCGGACACCGCTTCGCTCGAGCCGATCGTCGAAGCGATCCTGGCCGCGAACCCGGCGCAGGTGGAGCAGTTCCGCGGCGGCAAGGACGGGCTGCTCGGCTTCTTCGTCGGGCAGGTGATGAAGGAGACGAAGGGCCAGGCGGACGCCCGCGCGGTGAGCGAGCTCGTGCGCACGAAGCTCGCGGGGTGATGGACTCCGCGCGTCGGCGTGTCTAACGTGCGCTCCGATGTCCGTCTCGGCGGATAGCGGCATCAGCCTCGACGAGCTTCGGCTCGCCGCACGGAACCATGCGATGCCGCTCGAAGCGCTCCGCTGGGCGATCACGCCGGTCGGCCTGCACTACCTGCTCATCCACTACGACGTCCCGCTCATCGACCCGGCAGCGTTCGCGCTCGCCGTCGGCGGCGCGGTCCAGAGGCCGCTGGCGCTCACGCTCGACGACCTCAGGTCACGTCCTACGGTCGAGCTCGTGGCGACGATGGAGTGCGCCGGCAACGGTCGTGCGCTCCTCGAGCCCCGGCCCGTCAGCCAGCCCTGGCTCACCGAGGCCGTCGGGACCGCGCGCTGGCGGGGCGTCCCGCTCGGGGCACTCCTCGAGGAGGTGGGGCCGAGATCGTCGGCGGTCGACGTCGTGTTCGCGGGTCTCGATCGTGGTGTCGAAGGCGGGGTCGAGCAGCGCTACGAGCGGAGCCTGCCCCTCAGTGAGGCACTGAAGGCCGGCGCTGTGCTCGCCTACGAGATGAACGGCGGCCAGATCCCGCCCCAGCACGGCTTCCCGCTCCGTCTCGTGGTGCCCGGGTGGTACGGGATGACGAACGTCAAGTGGCTGACCGAGATCTCGCTCGTCGAGGAGCCCTTCGAGGGCTACCAGGTCGCGAGCGCCTACCGCTTCCGCCAGGCCGAGGACGAGGAGGGGCGGCCGGTAACGCGCATGCGGCCGCGCTCCCTGATGGTTCCGCCCGGGATACCGGACTTCTTCACGCGTGAGCGCGTTGTCGGGGGCGGCGGAGCCGTGCTCGAAGGGCGGGCGTGGTCGGGTCGGGCGTCGATCACGCACGTCGAGGTGAGCGACGACGCGGGGGAGACGTGGGCAGACGCCGAGCTGGTGCGCGACCTCGACGGCCCGTGGGCGTGGTGCGGCTGGTCGTTCGGCTGGAAGCCTCGCGGGACGGGAGCGTTCACCCTCTGTTGCCGCGCGACCGACGAGACCGGCGACACACAGCCGCTCGAGCCGGAGTGGAACCTCGGCGGGTACGAGAACAACGCCGTGCAGCGCGTGCCCGTCGTCGTCCGCTGAACGCGATGGAGCCGGCTTGAAGGCCGGCTCCACCGTCCCCACGGATCCGGTCGGCATCAGCTGGGTGCGTACACGCCGAGCCTGTACTGGCGGTTGAGCGCATCGCTTCGCGCGTAGAGTCCCGCGAGCCAGTCGGGTTCGCCCGCGCTCCGTGCTCCCTGGCGCGCGTACTCGCCGAGCCCGTAGTAGCGGTTCATCGCGTCGCTGCGTGACCGGAGCCCCTGGAGCCAGTCGGGGCCCGGTGCCCCCAGCGCCCTCCGCTTCGCATAGTCGCCCAGGCCGTGCTCACGGTTTAGCGCGTCGCTCCGCGCGGTGAGCGCGTCGAGCCACGACGGTGTAGTACCGGTGACCGCGGTCCCGGCGCCGATCGCCGCGGAGACCGATGCGACGGCGACGAGGGTGATGCCGAACCGGTGAGCCTTCATCTCGCTCCTCCTTCGGTGTCCCGCTCGCCCCGGTGGCGATCGGACGCTCAGCACCCTGCGAGACGGCGCCCATGAAGCCCCCAGGGACGGTAAGGATCCGGTCAGGGAACGGTCGGGCGCGGGTGGTACGCTCGGCTGCCGGGAGGACAGATGGAGCTCAGGATTCTCGGCCCGTTCGAGGTGTTCGACGACTCAGGCCGTCGGGTCAAGCTTCCAACGGGCCGCGAGAGCGCGTTGCTCGCGGTGCTCCTCCTCCGGCGTGGCGAGGTGGTCTCGACCGACGCGCTCGTGGACGCGCTGTGGGGGGAGGAGCCCCCGAGCACGGCCGCGAAGGCCGTCCAGGGCTATATCTCCCACCTCCGCCGCGTCCTCGAGCAGTCGGGACAGGACGGCCCACTCCAGACCCGGCCCCCCGGGTACCTGCTCCGGATCGACGACTCCCGCGTCGACGCCCGCAGGTTCGAGAAGCTCGCGGCCGAAGGATGGCGACTCCTCGACGATGATCCGGAGTCTGCGCTCGCGACGTTCGAGGAAGCGCTCGCCTTCTGGCGCGGCCCGGCGCTCGGCGAGTTCGCGTTCGCGGAGTTCGCCCAGCCCGAGATCCATCGCCTCGAGGAGCTGCGCCTCGAGACGATCGAGGGACGGATCGAGGCGCTGCTCCGCCTCGGGCGACACGAAGCGGTGGTGGCGGAGCTGCAGACGCGCGTCGAGGAGCACCCGCTGCGCGAACGCCTCCGTGGCCAGCTCATGCTGGCGCTCTACCGCAGCGGCCGTCAGGCGGATGCCCTTGACCTCTACCGCCGTGGCCGGCGGCTGCTTGCCGACGAGCTCGGGCTAGACCCGGGGTCGGAGCTGCAGCGCCTCGAGAAGGCGATCCTGGACCAGGACCCCGCGCTCGACGCGCCGCAGCGGCGCCCGACATCCGGGCGAGCGAGGATCACCGGGGCTCCGCCGGAGACTACGCCGGAGCCGGCGCTCCGGCCGGCGCGCCGCAGGCTACGAGTCGTCGGGCTCGGTGTTGTCCTGCTCGCAGTCGCTCTCGGAGCGTCCACGCTGGCCTACGTCCTCGTCCGTGACGAGGCGCCCGCGTCTGCCCTGGTCGCGCCTCCGGCACTGGTCGTCGTGGACCCTGCGAGCAACCGGGTCGTCGCCTCGATCGCCGTCGGCTCGAGGCCGGTCACGGTCGTGGGAGCGAACGGATCCATCTGGGTCGGCGACGCACAGGACGGGACAGCGACGGAGGTCGACTCTGCGACGCGGAAGGTCGTGAAGGTCGTCGGCGTCGGGTCGCCGGTCGTCGACCTCGCGTTCGGGATGGGCGGCGTCTGGGGCGCGACGGGAGGCTTCGGCGAGGTCGTGCGCATCGATCCCGAACTCCGCGCGATCACGGCTCGCCGCGGTCTCGGGGATCCCGGTGATCCCGTCGTCCCCGCGGTGTCCGCGATCGGCGTCGGCGACGGCCGCGTCTGGGTCGGCGCCTTCGACGGGCTCGCCGAGATCGATCCCTCCTCGGCCCTCGTGGTGCGGAAGGTCGATCTCGGCCGTTCCAACGCGCTTCAGGTTGCCGTGGGTGGAGGCGCCGTCTGGGGGGCGATGTTGGCGAGCCGCGCGAAGCGCGTGGAGGCCCGCTCGGCCCTCGAGACCGCCGAGTTCTACGCGGGGAGCCCGGTGTACGCGGTCGCCCTCGGCGGCGGGGCTCTGTGGGCCGGCGGCGCGACCGGGCAGGTCTGGAAGGTCGACCCGGTCACCGGCGCCGCGCTGCTCACGGCACGTGCCGTCGAGGACGTCTCCGCCGTCGCCCCCGGCGAGGACGCGGTCTGGGTCACGTCGTTCCGCAAGCCACAGCTCGTACGTCTCGACCCGGTGACGGGTGACGTCGAGGCCACGATCCCGATCGGCGGTCCGGCCGAGGACGTCGCGGTGCACGACGGTCTCGTCTGGGTGCCCGTTCGACGGCCGTAGAGACTACGGGGCCACGCCCGGCACGCGAATCTCCCCCGAGACGATTCGGCGGCGCACGCGTTGCAGCTCCGCGAGAAGCGGGCGCGGAACCTTCGGGCTGATCCTGCCGAGTTCCGCCGCGCGAACGCCGAGCCCGAAGGTCGCCTCGCGTCCCATCGCGGCGCGCACATCTGCAGCGCCGCGCAGGAATGAGGCGAAGAGCACCTGATACCGCTTGACGACGCTCGTGAGGACGTGCGGCCCGAGCGAGGACTGGTCGACGTCGACGCCGATGCCCCAGACTCCGGCGGCCTTCGCGGCGTCGAGCGTGCCGAGCCCGCACGATCCGGCAACGTTGAACAGAACACCTGCGCCGCGCGCGATCTGGCGGCGGGCGATCGCCTCGCACTTGCTCGGGTCGGCGAAGTCTGCCGAATAGCCTGTGAGGACCTCGATCCCCGGCGATGCTCGTCGTGCCCCTGCGCGGAACCCGACGACGAAATCGTCGACGGTGGGAATCTTGATGCCGCCCACGACGCCAACCTTGTCGGGGCCAGGCCGCCGCTCTTCCAATCTCGCCGCGAGCCAGCCTGCCAGGAACGACGCCTCGTTAGTACGGACCGTTCCACTCACGAGGTTCGGGAGACGTGAATCGGACCGCTTCGGACGCATGTCGAGGAGGACGAACGTCGTCTTCGGAAAGCGTCGGGCGACGGTACCGACGGCGTCGTACGACGACCAGTCCACGAACACGAGGTCGTGACCCTGCCGTACGAGGAGCGAGAGGCTTGCGACAGAATCCTCCCGGAAGTCCTTGACGAAGACACGCCCGCGCACGCCCGTCAGGCGCAGCGCGCGGACGAACGCCGGGCATAGGAAGTTGTCCTCCGAGCATGGCGTCCCGGTGACGAAGACGACGTCCGCCCGCTGGGGCTTCGGCGCTGCGGAGGCGGACGGGTCGATGAGCGCGACTCCCGCGAGAAGCATCGCGGCCAGTGCCAGCGCTCTCATCCCAGGCCGCTCGGGTAGGCGCTCGGCACCTTGATGTCGCCGGCCATGATCGCCAGCCGGAGGTCGTCGAGCCTCGCGACCAGCGACCGCGGGACTTTCGAGCTCACCTGTCCCAGTCCGACAGCGTCGTCACGCAGTCCCAGGACGGTGTCCCGGCCGGCCACGACACGTCCGGCTTTCACCTGGCGCAGAATCGCCAGGAAGCCTGCGTCGAAGCGCTTGAGCACGCTCGTCAGGACGTGGGCGCCGAGGAACGACTGGTCACTGTCGACCCCGACCGCCCAGACGCCCGAGTCGGCAGCGGCGTCCATCGTCCCGAGGCCGCATTCGCCCGCGACGTTGAATATCGTGCCGGCCCCACGGGCGACCTGACGTCGCGCGATCGCGGCGCACTTCGACGGGTCGACGAAGTCGCCCGAGTAATTGACCAGGACCTCCACGCCAGGCGCGGCGCGACGCGCACCGGCGCGAAAGCCGACCACGAAGTTTCGGACGGCGGGGATCTTCCACCCCCCGACGACGCCGACGACATCCCGGCCGGGACGCCGCTGCTCGAGCTTCGCCGCGAGCCAGCCGGCGAGGAAGGCGGCCTCGTTCGTTCGGAACACGATGCCCTGGACGTTCCGTGGCCGGCCTCGAACGTCGGTGCGGGAGCCGTCCATCACGACGAAATGCTTGCGGGGGAACCGGGTGGCGACTGCTCTCAAGCCGGGGCTGTACGCCAGACTCCACATGATGATCGCTCCGTATTCCTGACGCGCGAGCAGGCCGAGCACGTCGGCGAGGTCCTCACGAAGCGTCGGCGTGACGATGCGGCCCGTGACGCCGGTCTGCCGCGAAGCGCGCTCGAACCCCTCGCAGAGCCGGAGCGTGCGAGCGTCCGGGCACGCCCCCGGGTCGAGGACGACTGCGACGCGCGACGGCGCGCGATCGACGGTCGACGCCGCGGCGCTCGTCCCAAGCGAAGCGACGACCACCACCGCGACGAAGACGGCCGTGCGCGACCATGGCATGCGCCCCAACGTAACACTCCGCACAAGCAATGGGAACGTCGGGTCGAGCGCCCGCTGCTGGCATCATCCGCCGAGGTGGGACGCCGCGCGCTGGCCTGGATCCTGGTGACGCCGATCGCTGCAGCGGGTGTCCTCGCCACGCACGCGCTCGCGTACTCCGCCACGGGGACAGCGACGGGCCCGGCGCACGACTACCTCGCCCACGCGCCCCAGGTCGTCGGGCTGCTCGCGTCCATCGGCCTGGTTGGCCTGGGGGTGCAGGAGCGCAGCCTGTGCCGGTCCTCCGCGTGGTGGTTCGTCCCGCTCGCTCCCGCGGGCTTCGTGTGTCAGGAGCACGTCGAGCGACTCGCCCACACCGGCGACCTGCCATGGCTCCTGACGACGCCGGCCTTCCTCCTCGGTCTCCTGCTGCAGGTCCCCGTCGCGCTCGTCTGCGTGCTCGTCGTGCGCCGCGTGGTCGGGACGATCGTGCCCGCCCGGTCGGTGCCGCGCGCGCCCGCGGGGGAGGCATGGCTCCCGTTGCCCACCCTTCCGGTGCCACTACTGCGCGCCGTATGGGTGCCGCGCCCGAGCGGACGAAGCCCGCCGGCTCTCCTCACGCCCTGAGCCACTGCCGTCCGCTGCTTCGGCGCACGGCCAACCGAGGAGCTTCGATGAAAGCCGCAGTCATGCTGGTCGCCGTCGCAGCGGGTGCGTTCGCGCTCGCCGGGTGCGGTGGCGACGGATCGCAGACCACCACGACCACCGACACGGAGGCCGTCGTGACGACGACCGACACCTCGACGGTCGAGACGGCGACCACGGAGACGACGCCGGCGACGCCGAAGCCGACCACGATCGTGATCGTGGTCGACAACGGCCGGCCGCGCGGCGGGATCAAGCGGCCGACGCTCCAGAAGGGCGACGAGGTCGTCGTCGTCGTCCGCGCGGATGCCGGCGAGGGGGTGCACCTGCACGGCTACGACATCGAGAAGCCCGTGACGCCCGGGACGCCGGTGCGCATTCCGTTCACGGCGAACCTGCCCGGCCGGTTCGAGCTCGAGCTCCACCACCCGGACGCTCTGCTCGCAGTCCTGGAGGTGCGCCCCTGAGCCGCCCCGACGTCGTCGCGCACGGAATCGGGGGGGTCCAGGACCTCCCGGTTCCTGCGTGGATGTTCTACTGGGGCGCGGCGGTCGTGCTGGTCGTCTCGTTCGTCCTGCTGGGCGTGCTGTGGCGCAAGCCGCTGCTCGGCGCGCACGAGCGGGGCAGGGGCCTCTCGGTACAGGCCTCGCGCCTCGTCCTCGGCCCATTGCGCGTCGTGGCGCAGGTGCTTTCGGTGGCGCTCTTCTTGCTGGTCTTGCTGTCGGCCCTCGTCGGTGACACGGATCCGTTCCGCAACCTTGCCCCGACCTGGATCTACGTGATCTTCTGGCTGGGGCTGCCGGCGCTGACCGTCGTCTTCGGCTACGTGTGGCGCGGGCTCTCACCGTGGCGCGCGATGGCCGATGCGTTCGTCTGGGTGCGGGAGCGCACCGGAGGTGACCCCCAGCCGCTCGCGACGTACCCCGAGCGGCTCGGCCGCTGGCCGGGAGCGGTGACGCTGTTCGCGTTCGCCTCGCTCGAGCTCGCCTACTCG
Organism: uncultured Actinomycetes bacterium; assembly: GCA_963793655.1. Lineage (GTDB taxonomy): Bacteria > Actinomycetota > Thermoleophilia > Gaiellales > Gaiellaceae > Gaiella. Next base: position 315,288 of record CAWCAV010000004.1, on the reverse strand, counting down.
GATCCGGCCAGCCCACGAGCGCTCGCCTTCGCGATCGCCCTCTACTCGTACGTCGCTCTGTTCGGGATGGCCTCGTTCGGCCGGGACACATGGGAGGCGAACGGGGAGGGCTTCGCGGTGCTCTACCACTTCCTCGCCCGCATGGCGCCGTTCCACGTGGCCGACGGGCGCATCCGCCTGCGCTGGCCTCTCACCGGGCTCGCGGGGCCCGATCCGGTTCCGGGGTCGTTCGCGTTCGTCGCGGTGATGCTCGGCACCGTGCTGTTCGACGGGTACAGCCGGACGACGACGTGGCAGGACCTCGCAGCCCGCGTGGAGGGCCCGTACGTCGTCGACCGGCCGGGGATCGGGGAGCTGCTCGTCACGCTCCTTAGCCTCGGGGGCCTCGTCGCCGGCGTCCTGCTGGTCGGGCTCGCCTACGTGGCCGCCTGCGCCCTGGCCCGCTGGACGGTGAACGCGCCGCGATCGCTCGTCGCCGACTTCGTGCGGTCGCTCGTGCCGATCGCGTTCGTCTACATGCTCGCGCACTACTTCACGCTCTTCGTCGTCCAGGGGCAGTTCGCGATCCCGCTCCTCTCCGACCCGCTCGGCAAGGGCTGGAACCTGTTCGGAACGGCCGGCGTCGTGCCCGACCTGACGGTGATCGCGCCCAACACGACGTGGTACGTCCAGGTCGGCGCGCTGGTCGCGGGTCATGTCGCCGGGCTGGCGGTCGCCCACGATCGCGCCGTCACGATCTTCCCGGACCGCCGTGACGCGCTCCGCTCCCAGTACGCGATGCTCGCGCTGATGGTGCTCTACACGGTCGGAGGCATATGGGTCCTGTCCCGCGGCTGACCGCGCACCATGCGAGCGCGCTCGCATTGGTCGTCGAGGCGGCGATCCTCATCGCGATCGCCGCCTTCTTCGGCTGGATCTGGGTCCGCGAGCGCCGCCGCCGGGTCGACCACTCCCGCCGCGTGCCCGAGATGCGCGACTGAGGGCTACCGCCGGCTGACGAAGCCTGCGTACAGGAACACGGCGGCGACGGCGGTGAACATCGCGCCGCCACCCTCGCCCAGCCCTGCGAAGGCGCTGCCCGTCGCCGCGGCCACGACCCCGGCGATGATCAGCGTATTGCCGACGGGCCGGCGGCGCAGCCCGGTCACCGCGACGCCCACCGCCGCGAGCGTGCCCCCGATGTTGCCGAAGAGCGCGAGCAAGCGGGCAGGGAAGAAGGCGAGGTGTGCCGACGCGTCGGGGATCGAGCCGCCGGTGACGGCCGGATCGATCGGCACCGCCACGGCGACGCCCACGGCGAGACCGGTGTAGACCAGCACCGCGGGCCCGGCGACGCGCACCCCGGCGCGTAGGAGCGATCCTCCGCCGAGCAGCGCGGCGGTCAGCAGGCCGCCGAAGAGGTAGTAAGCGCGAAACGAGCGGTCGTCCCATCCGGCTGCGGCTCCCCAGGCGAGTGCGGCCGACGCGGCGGCGAACGCTCCGAGCGAGGCGCCCCAGACGAGGAGCTCCGGCGTCCGGCGTCGTCCGTAGCGGCGGATGAGCTCCGCGGCCAGCCGGAACGAGAGGAGCGCGGCCGCGAAGGGAACGAGCACGTCCATGGAGCGACAAATGTACGGCGTCGCACGTACCCTTCCCGCGCACGGGCACCCTGCGGACAACGAAAGGCCTCCCCGCGTGATCGGTCGTCGCGCCGTCTTCCTCGCTCTCGTCTTCGGGGTCGTCGCGACGTCTGCGGTGACGGGAGCCGTCGCCGCCGGAGACCCGGCGGAGCATGCAGCCCAGGCCTGGAACGTCCTGCCTCCCGGCCAGGCGGGCGGCGTCGTGTTCACCAAGAACTCGACCGACCAGATCGCGCTCTACGAGGGCCTGACGGCGCTCCGCGACCGCGTCACCGATGCGGACCTCCGCCGCTACTTCAAGCGGGAGACGCTCGGGCTCGCGCCGGGCGAGCGCGCGGTCGGCGTGGAGCGGCCGCGGAAGGGCGTCACGATCACGCGCGACCGCTGGGGCGTCCCGCACGTCAAGGGAAAGACCGCCCAGGACGTCGCGTTCGGCGCGGGCTGGGCGACGGCCGCCGACCGCCAGCTGATCATGGAGCTGCTCCGCGGGCCCGGCCGCATCGCCGCGCTGGACGTTCCCGGCGTGAACGCGTTCTCGCTCGCCCTCTCTGGCCGTCAGTTTCGGCCGAGCGCACAGACGGAGGCGCGGCTCGCAGAGCAGTTCGCGCTCCTTCGTGCTCAGGGAATGCGCGGCACGCAGGTGATCCGGATCGTCGACGCCTATGTCGCGGGCATCAACGCGCAATACCGGAAGGCCGGGTTGCCGCTCACACCGTGGACGCGGAACGACGTCGTCGCGGTCGGCGGGCTGATGGGCGCAGTGTTCGGCGCAGGCGGAGGGGACGAGATGCGGCGCTCGCAGTTCCTCGACCTGCTGCAGCGGAAGCTCGGCGGCGAGAACGGGCGCCAGGTCTGGGAGGACCTCCGCCAGCGTGAGGACCCGGAAGCGAACGTCGCCGTGCCAGGACGGTTCGGGTACGGCTCGCACTCTTCGACCGAGATCGGCAACGTCGTGGTGGACGCGGCGAGCTTCCAACCCGCCGGCCGCTCCGACGCCACGACGACGCAGCTGCCGATGTCGAACGCGCTCCTGGTGGGCGCCAAGCGGTCGGTCTCCGGCAAGCCGCTCTTCGTTGCAGGCGCGCAGGTCGGCCAGTACTACCCGCAGATCATGCTCGAGCTCGACCTCGACGGCGGAGGCTTCCGCGCGCGGGGCGCCGCGTTCCCGGGCATCTCGTTCGGGATCCTCCTCGGACGCGGGATCGACTACGCCTGGAGCGCGACGTCGGCAGGGTCGGACCTGGTCGACGAGTACGTCGAGACGCTGTGCGGGGGAAGCGACACGATGTATCTCTACCGCGGGGAGTGCCGTGCCGATGACGACGTTCGACGCCGGCACGATCGTCGGCGGCCCGGGCGAGCCCGACCGGCCGCTCGTCTTCCACGAGACCGTGCACGGCCCTGTCAAGGGCTACGCGACGGTCGACGGCAAGCGCGTGGCGATCTCGCGGAAGCGCTCGACCCGGGGACGCGAGCTCGCATCGCTCCGCTTCTTCCTCGACCTCTCCACGAATCGCGTGCGCTCGGCCAGGGACTTCGTCCGCACCGCCTCGGAGATGGAGCTGACGTTCAACTGGGTCTACGCGGACTCGAGAAACATCGCGCAGTTCACGAGCGGGCGGCTGCCGCTACGCCCCGCCTCCGTCGACCCGGGGCTGCCGACGAAGGGCACGGGCGAGTACGAGTGGCAGGGCTTCGCTCCGGCATCGGCCCACGCCCAGGCGATCGATCCCTCGACCGGCGTGATCCTCAACTGGAACAACAAGCCGGCGCGCGGGTATGCGGGTGCCGACGACGAGTGGACGTGGGGCCCGGTGCAGCGCGTCGACCTGCTCTGGGCGGGCATCCAGAGGAGGAAGAAGCACACGCTTGCGAGCGTCGTCGCCGCGATGAACGGCGCGGCGACCCAGGACCTGCGTCTCATGCGCGTGTGGCCGGTCGTCCGCGAGGTTCTCGCGCGCGGGACGGGGACGCCTCGCGCCACGGCGGCGGCCGCCCGGCTCGACGCGTGGTACGCGTCCGGTGGCAGCCGGCTCGACGCGGACCTCGACGGCAAGGTCGACTCGGCCGGCGCTCCCGTCCTCGACGCCGCGTGGAGCCGGATCGCAAACGCCGTCCTCGGCACGGTGCTCGACAAGGAGGCGCGCGCCGAGCTCGAGAAGCTCGTGCCCAACGACCCGCCGCTCGAGGCCAATGGCTCGAGCGCGTACAGCGGCTGGTGGTCGTACGTCCAGAAGGACCTGCGGACTCTGCTGGCGCGACCCGTCGCAGGTGCGTTCGAGACGCGGTTCTGCGGCGGCGGCGACGTCGCGAAGTGCGCGGCGTCGCTGTGGGCGGCCCTCGACGAGGCCGCCGCCGGGCTCGAGGCGGCACAGGGGACGGATCCGATCGCCTGGCGCGCAGACGCCACGGCGGAGCGGATCCGGTTCGAACCCGGGATCCTCACGCGGACGATGCGGGGCTCGAACAAGCCGACCTTCCAGCAGGCGATCACGTTCGCCACGCACCGGTAGGGCGCGAGGCGCCGCCTCGCCCGTGGGCGTCGGTCGCGCCCGCACGTGGCCTCGGTAGGCTCAGATCGTGACGCGCCCGCAGAAGCTCCTCACGCCCGGCCCGACCTCGGTGCCGCCCGAGGTGCTGCACGCCCTCTCCGAGCCGGTTCTGCACCACCGGTCGCCCGACTTCGCCGCTGTCTTCGAGGTCGCGCAGGAGCGGCTGCGCGACGTGTTCCGCACGGAGAGCGAGGTGCTCCTGTTCACGTCCTCGGGCACGGGCGCCTTCGAGTCGGCGATCGTCAACCTTCTGTCCCCCGGCGAGCGCGTGCTCGCCGTCGCCCAGGGGGAGTTCGGCGAGCGCTGGCAGGCAATGGCGCGTGTCTACGGCTGCGATGTCGTGCCGCTCGCATACGCGTGGGGGGAGAGGCCCCGCCCCGACGACCTGCGCAGGGCGCTCGACGAGAGCGGCGCCGGGACCGTGCTCCTCGTCCACTCGGAGACGTCGACGGGTGTCGTCTGCGACCTCGAGCCGCTCCTAGCCGCGTGCGCGGAGGCGGGCGCGCTCTCGATCGTCGACGCGGTCTCCAGCCTCGGCGCGGTCCCGCTCGAGACGGACGCCTGGGGCGCGGACGTCGTCGTCACGGGCTCGCAGAAGGCCCTCATGACGCCTCCGGGCCTCGCGTTCGCGGCCGTCTCCGAGCGCGCGTGGGAGCGGAGCGAGACGGCGACCCTGCCGCGGTTCTACTGGGACTGGGCAGCGCCAGCGCCGCGCGCAGGCGAAGGGCTCGACCGCGTTCACGCCCGCGACGTCGCTGGTGGTCGCGCTCGTCGAGGCCCTCCGGCTCGTCCTCGAGGACGGCCTCGAGGCCGCTTTCGCACGGCACCGCGCCCTCGGGCGTGCGTGCCGGGCGGGCGTGAAGGCCATCGGGCTGGAGCTCTACTCCCCGGACGACGACACCGCCGCCGTGCTCACCGGCGCGCTCACCCCCGCGGGCATCGACGCCGTCGCGCTCCGCCTCGCGCTCCGAGACCGGCACGGGTTCACGATCGCCGGCGGGCACGGCGAGCTCGTACCGCGCCTGTTCCGCATCGGCCACATCGGCCACGTCACGATCGAGGACCTCGCCGGCGCACTCGCGGCCCTCGAGACAGAGCTCCGCGCGGCCGGGGCCGACGTGGAGCCGGGACGTGCGGCGCCGGCGGCGTACGAGGCGTTCGGCTCCGTCGCAGCCGCCTAGCTATGCGCGTCCTCGTTCGCGAGTCGATCGCCGACGCGGGGGTGGAGCTCCTGCGCAGCCGCTTCGACGTCGACGTCGACTCCGACTCGCCGCTCGACGAGATCATCGAGCGCTACGACGGCATCGTGATCCGCTCCGCGACCCGGATGACCCGCGAGGTGATCGAGCGTGCGACCGTGCTGAAGGTGATCGGCCGGGCGGGGGTCGGGGTCGACAACGTCGACGTCGACGCGGCGACCCGCCGGGGGATCGTCGTCGCGAACGCGCCCGAGTCGACGATCGTCTCGGCGGCGGAGCAGACGATCGGCCTGATCGTCGCGCTCGCGCGCAACATCCCGCAGGCGCACGCGGCGCTAAAGGAGGGCCGCTGGGAACGCTCGCGCTGGAGCGGCATCGAGCTGGCGGGCAAGACCCTCGGCGTGATCGGGTTCGGGCGCATCGGGCAGCAGGTCGCACGCCGTGCACTCGGCCTTGCGATGAACGTCGTCGCCTACGACCCCTTCGTCGGGCGCGACCGCTTCCGCGACCTCGGCGTCGAGCAGCTGGAGACGCTCGAGGAGCTGCTCGGCACCGCGGACGTGGTCACGCTCCACTCCCCACTGACGGACGAGACCCGTTGCCTGATCGACCATCAGGCGATCGCCCACATGCGCGACGGCGCGCGCCTCGTCAACGCTGCGCGGGGAGCGCTCGTCGACGAGGACGCCCTGGTCGAGGCGATCCGCTCGAAGAAGCTCGCGGGAGCCGCCCTCGACGTGTTCTCGTCGGAGCCGTACAGCGGCCCGTTGCTGGAGCTCGATGCGGTGGTGGTCACGCCACATCTCGCGGCCTCGACCGACGAGGCGCAGGACCGGGCGGGCGTGATCATCGCCGAGCAGGTCGTCGCGGCACTCGACGGCGGCATCGTCACGAACGCGGTGAACATCCCGGTCGTGGACCAGGCCGACCTCGAGGTGCTGGGCCCCTTCATCCCGCTGGCCTCGCTGATCGGCCGGATTGCCGTAGGGCTCGCGGCCGGGGCCCCGCGCAAGGTCACGGTCGCCGCGCACGGGCCGCTCTCCGAGTACGACACGCGTCTGCTCACCGCCGCGGCGCTCAACGGCGCCTTCCAGGATCGCGTCGACCAGGTGGTGAACGTCGTCAACGCGACCGTCATCGCTGCCGAGCGCGGGATCGACGTGGTGGAGGAGCGGAACCGCGCGTCGCGCGACTACACCAACACCGTGGAGGTGCGCCTGGTCTCCGACGGGGAGGAGATCAACGTCTCGGGGACGACGATCGGCCCAGAGCCGCGGCTGTTCCTGGGTGGCGCGCTCGGCTTCGGCATCGACATGGAGATCACGCCGCACATGGTGTTCGTCCGCTACGCCGACCAGCCCGGGGTGATCGGCCGCGTCGGCTCGATGTTCGGCGACGCCGGGGTCAACATCGCGAACATGGCTGTCTCCCGCACCAAGGAGGGCGGGGAGGCCCTGATGGTGTTCTCGATCGACACGCCCGCGACGGCGGAGGTGGTCGGAGCGCTGCACGAGGCGGGCTTCGACGACGTGCGCTTCGTCGAGCTCGGATGAGCGACCGCGGCGGCGCGTGGGTCGTGGCGCAGTTCGCATTGATCGTTCTCGTCATGGCGGCCGTCGTGATCCCACCCGAGTGGCCCTCCGGAGCGCGGGGGATTCTCTCGGCGGTGGGCGCCGTGGTCGCGGTCGCCGGTGCCGCGGTGGCGGCCTGGTCCGCACGCGCGCTGGGCCGGGCGCTGACCCCGTTCCCGAAACCGGTCGAGAGAGCGGAGCTCGTCGAGTCCGGCCCGTACGCGCTCGTCCGCCACCCGATGTACTCGGGGGGAATCCTCTTCTTCGGCGGGTGGTCGCTGTACGCCGGGCCCGTTGCGCTCATCCTGACTGCCGCGCTCGTCGCCCTGTGGGCGGGGAAGACGGCCGTCGAGGAGCGTCATCTCCGCGACGTGTACCCGGCGTACGCCGAGTACGAGACCAGGGTCCAGTCGCGCCTCGTGCCCGGCCTCTACTGATGCAGTGGCCGGACTCCGTCGAGCGTGTCGCCGCGTTCCTGCGCGAGACGGGCGCGGAGGCGCGGCTCGAGGAGCTCGGGACCGAGACGCCGACCGCCCCCGCGGCCGCCGACGCGATCGGCTGCACGCTCGGCCAGGTCGTCAAGTCCCTCGTGCTCGTGTGCGACGGTGCGCCGGTCGTGGCGCTCGTGCCCGGAGACCGGCGGGCGGACACGGGGAAGGTCGCACGCCTTGTCGGAGCGCGACGCGTCGCCGTCGCGCGCCCCGAGGATGTGGTCGCGGCGACCGGGTTCCGTCCCGGTGCGGTGGCGCCGTTCCCCCTCGAGCGCGTCTCGGTCGTGCTCGTCGAGCGCACCCTGCTCCGACACCCGGCGGTCTGGGCCGGCGCCGGGTCGGACCGGCACATGGTGGCCCTGTCGCCCGCCGAGCTCGTCCGCCTCACCCGCGGACGCGTCGAGGACGTCGTGCTGGAATCACCATAATTCGGAAAAGACCAGCGAACGGAGGAAAGCGATGCAGGAGACCGCGAAGATCTGGATGAACGGAGAGCTCGTCGACTGGGCGAACGCGACCGTTCACGTCGGAGTCCACGGTCTCCACTACGGCACGGGGGTGTTCGAGGGCATCCGGGCGTACGAGACGCCGAAGGGGCCGGCCGTGTTCCGTCTCGCCGACCACATGCAGCGGCTCCACGACAGCGCCCGGCTCCTGTACATGGACCTCCCCTATTCCGTCGAGGAGCTGCGGACCGCGACGCACGAGCTGGTTCGCGCGAACGGCCTTCCCGCTGCGTACATCCGGCCGATCGCGTTCTTCGGGTACGGCTCGCTCGGGGTCCACACGCGCGGGAACCCGGTCGAGACGGTGATCATGAGCTGGCCCTGGGGCGCCTACCTCGGTGAGGACGCGCTCACCAAGGGCATCACCGCCAAGGTGTCGTCCTGGAAGCGCGTCGGGCCGAACGTGATCCCTCACGTCTCCAAGGCGACGGGCATCTACCTCAACTCGATGCTCGCGACGACCGAGGCCCAGCGCGCGGGCTACGACGAGGGGATCCTGCTGACGGACAACGGGTTCGTCGCCGACGGCCCGGGCGAGAACATCTTCGTGGTCAAGAACGGCAGGATCGTGACCCCGCCACTCTCGACCTCGATCCTCCCTGGCATCACCCGAGACAGCGTGATCCAGATCGCGCAGGACCTCGGCTACGTCGTCGACGAGGCGGACATGATCCGCGCCGATCTCGCGCTCGCGGACGAGGTCTTCATGACCGGCACAGCCGCGGAGGTCACCCCCGTGCGCGCGGTCGACGACGTCGAGCTCGGCGTCGGCCCCGTGACCCTCGAGATCCAGCGTGCGTACCTCGACGTGGTCAACGGCCGCTCCGAGCAGTGGAGTCACTGGCTCGACGTGGTCGAGGTTCGCGACGAGGTCGCGAACCTCTAGGCCGCGTCAGCTGAGCGGTACGGCCAACAGGGCGGTGTCCGGTCGTCGGTCGGACACCTGCCCTTATCCGCTCGGCTCAGCCGGGCACCGTACTCTTCCGCCCGTCCAGGAACGCTGCGACGACGCGGTCCTGGTCGTCCTCGGTCAGCGACGATCCGCTCGGCAGGCATAGGCCGCGCTCGAAGAGCCGTGCTGACACGTCGCCGCCGAACGCGTGGTGCGAGGCGAAGATCGGCTGGAGGTGCATCGGCTTCCAGAGCGGGCGCGCCTCGATGTCCTCGGCCTCGAGCCCGAGCCGGATGGCCTCGCGATCGACTCCGAAGGCGGCCGGGTCGACGACGACGCACGTGAGCCATGCGTTCGTAGTCCCGTAGGGCGCCTCGGGCATGAACGAGATCCCGGCTGTGCCGCCGAGCAGTTCGCGGTAGCGGTCCCGGATCCGCCGTCTCGTCGCGACGCGCTCGGGGAGGGACTCGAGCTGGGCACGGCCCAGCGCGGCCAGGATGTTGCTCATCCGGTAGTTGAACCCGACCTCGACGTGCTCGTAGTGGACGACGGGCTCGCGGGCCTGGGTCGACAGCTTGCGCGCATGCTCGATCAGGTCCCCGTTCTGTGAGACGAGCATCCCGCCGCCGCTCGTCGTGATGATCTTGTTGCCGTTGAACGAGAACGCCGCGAGGACGCCCTGGCCACCGGCGGGGGCCTCCCGGTAGGTCGCCCCGAGCGACTCGGCCGCGTCCTGGAGGAGTAGGACGTCGTGTCGGCCGCAAACCTCGCGGATCGCGTCGTAGTCGCAGCACTGGCCGTAGAGGTCGACCGCGAGCACGGCCCGGACGCGTGCTCCCGCTTCGAGACGCTCCGTGATCGCCCGGTCGAGGAGCCCGGGGTCGAGCGTCCAGGTCGTCGCGTCGCAGTCGACGAAGAACGGCGTCGCTCCCGTATACGTGACCGCGTTCGCGCTGGCTGCAAACGTGAGGCTCGAGCAGGCGACCTCGTCGCCCGCGCCGATCCCGAGCACGACAAGCGCGAGATGGAGGGCAGCGGTCCCGCTCGACAGCGCGACGGCGTGCTCGACTCCCGCGAGCGAGGCGAGCTCGCGCTCGAAGGCGTCGACGTGCGGCCCGAGCGGGGCGATCCAGTTCGACTCGATGGCATCCGCGACCAGCTCCCCCTCGTGGCCGGTGACGTGGGGGGGTGAGAGGTAGATGCGCGGCATCCCGCCGAGCCTACCCGCGGCCGGACCGCCGTCTCACCCGTCCAGCGCGTCGTCGACTATGGGAGAGTTGGCACGGAATCGGCGCAGGCTCTGCCTCGACAGAGCAGGTGCCCGACACCGATCCTGTCGGGTGGCGCCTCCGGGCGTGTCCGCTCGGGCCCCGCGCGGATCGCGCACGGCACGTCGCGCGGCGGCGATACTTCCGGTCATGTCCGGTCACGGGATGGTGTTCCTCGGATTCGGCAAGTACGTGCGGGCCGACCGGATCTACGCGCTCGAGCCGATCACGGGCGAGGAACGCGGAAGCGGCAGCCGGACGCTCGTCTGGGTCGAGGGCATCCCCGAGCCGGTCGTGGCCTCGCGGACGCAGGAGACGATCCTCGCGGAGATCGAGGACGTCGCCGAGCCCGCCTCACGAAGACGGCGGGGCGGACGCGGCGTCAGCCGGCACCCGCAGCTCTTCGAGTCCGAGTGACGCTCGCCGAGCTGCTCTCCGGGAGCGTCCACGACGCCGCGCCCGGTCTGATCGGATGGACGCTCCTCGTGGACGGCGTCGGCGGCCGCATCGTCGAGGTCGAGGCGTACGACGTCGAGGATCCGGCGAGCCACTCCTACCGGGGTCCCACGCGGCGGACCGCGGTGATGTTCGGCGAGCCCGGCCGGCTCTACGTCTACCGCTCCTACGGGATCCACTGGTGCGCCAACGTCGTGTGCGGGCCCCCCGGCCACGGCGCGGCCGTCCTCCTCCGGGCGCTCGAGCCGACCCACGGGCTCGACCGGATACGGGAGCGTCGTGGGGTCGCGGAGGCGCGGCTCCTGTGCTCCGGGCCGGGCCGGCTCACGCAGGGACTCGCCCTGACCGGTGCGCACGACGGCGCCGACCTTTCGCTCCCTCCGTTCGAGCTCTTCCCGCCCGCGCACGCGCCGGAGGTCGAACGTACACCGCGAATCGGCATCACGCGCGCGACGGAGAAGCTCTGGCGCTACGTGGAAGCCGGCTCCGGCTGGGTGAGCCGGGCGCCACGAACTGCCCGCGAGCGAGCCACCGCCTTCCCCCGCGCGGAGGTGTCCGACTGAGTCGGACGCCGTGGCGGAGGACTCCGGTCATCTGGCGCGGCCTCGACGGCCGCCCGCTCAGCTGGTCGAGGCTCCCCGGCCGACGAGCAGCGTGACCGGCAGCCCGGGCCGCACGGCGATGCCGGCCTCGAGGCTCTGCTTGAGGACGGTGCCCTCCGGCCCGTCGCCGTACTGGATCTTGAGCCGGAGCTTGAGCTTCCGGCTGCGCTCGCGCGCTGCGGGAAGGCTCGAGCCGACGAGGTTCGGCACGAGACCGTTCTGCGCCGCCGACACCCACAGGCGTACCGACCCGTTCGCGGACAGGAACCCGCCCCGCGGTGTCTGCTTCACGACCTCGCCCGGCCGCGTTCGCGGCTTCGCGGGCACGTAGACGACGTCGGCCGTCAGCGGTACCGATTGGAGGGCGACCCGCGCGGACTCCACCGAGCGGCCGACGACGACGGGCACCGAGACCTCGTTGGCATAGCACGCCGCCGTCGAGCCCGGCAGGCGGCCCGCGAAGTACGTGATCACACGCGTCGCGGGGCAGTACCCGTTGTCCAGCCGCCACTTGCCGCCCCGGAACACGACTCGTGCCTGGTCCGTCGGCAGGTACGGGGGCGAGCTGAACGAGGAGGGCGGCTTGCCGGCGAGCGCCTGCGTCATGAACGCCTTCCAGATGAGCGCGGGGAGCGTGCCCCCGGCCACGGGCTCGCCGTGGAACTCGGTCTCCATCGGCTTGAGCTCGTTCGGGTAGCCGACCCAAACCGCGACGGCGAGCTCCGGCGTGTAGCCGACGAACCACGCGTCCGCGTAGTCGTCGTTCGTGCCCGTCTTCCCCGCCGCGACGTGCCCGGCGAGCTGCGCGCGCTTGCCGGTTCCCTGCTGCACGACCTGCTCGAGGATGGCCGTCAGCGTCTCTGCCTCGGCCGGTGACAGCACGGCCTTGTCCGTAGGGTCGTTCTCCGACACCTTGCCGGTCTTCCGGAAGCGCACGCTCCGGACGACGCGCGGGCGGTTGCCCATCACCGAGCCGTCGACCCGCTTGCCGTCGTTCGCGATCGTTGCGTATGCGCGCGTCATGTCCAGCGGGTTGACCGCGACGAAGCCGAGGCCGATCGAGAAGTACGCCGGCAGCTCGGAGCGGATCCCGAGGCGGTGCGCCGTCTCGACGATCGCCTTCGGGCCGACGATGTTGGTGAGCTGGGCGTAGACCGAGTTGTCCGAGTGGATCATTGCCGTCGTCAGGTCGACGCTGCCCAGGTAACTGCCCTCGTAGTTCTTCACCGGCCAGATGCGGTCCCCCGCGTCGATCTCGATCGGCTTCGACGTGATCCGCGTCTCCGGGGCGATCCCCCTGTGGAGCGCGCTCGCGAGAACGATCGGCTTGAACGACGAGCCCGGCTGCCGCTCGGCCTGCGTCGCCAGGTTGAACTGGCTGCGCCGGAAGTTCGTGCCGCCGAACATCGCCTTGACCGCGCCGGTCTTCGGGTCGATCGCGACCAGCGCCGCCGCCGGGCCGCTGGGGTCGGTCAGGATCTTCTGGATTGCCTCCCGCGCCTTCTCCTGGAGGTCGAGGTCGATCGTCGTCCCCACCTCGAGCCCGCCCCCGAAGACGCGCTCGCCGCCGTACCTGGCCACGAGCTGGTCGGTGACGTAGCTGACGAAGTACGGGGCGGGCCCCCGCGTGCCGGGGAGGCGGACGTCCTCGGGCTTGGGGAGCGGCGTCGCGTCGGCCTCCCGCAGCTCGGCGCTCGTGATGCGCCCTTGCTGGAGCAGCTGGTCGAGCACGTAGGCGCGCCGCTCGCGTGCGGCCGCCGGATGCTGGACCGGATCGTAGAGGGAGGGGCTGGCGGGTATCCCGGCGAGGAGCGCGGCCTCGGGGAGCGTCAGCTCGGCGGCGCTCTTGCCGCCGAAATAGGTCCGAGCCGCCTGTAGGATGCCGTAGGCGCCGTTCCCGAAGTAGATCGTGTTGAGGTACGCCGTCAGGATCCGGTCCTTCGACCAGCGCTGTGTGAGCTGCCAGGCGAGCGCCGCCTCGCGCACCTTGCGGGCGATCGTCTGGTCATTGCGGCTGTAGGCGTTCTTGACGTACTGCTGTGTGATCGTGGAGCCCCCCTCGACGACCGCCTTGTTGCGGATGTCCTCCCACGCGGCGCGGAGGATGCCGCGCACGTCGACGCCGTTGTGCTCGTAGAACCTCTTGTCCTCGACCGCGACGATCGCCTGCTTCATGATCGGCGCGATCTCCTTCGACGGGACGAGCACGCGGCTCTCGTCGCCGCGGAGGATCGCGAGCACGCGGCGTTGGCCCGACTTGCTCGGCGCCGAGTAGATGACCGTGTCCACGTCACCGCGGGGGTTGGACGGGTCGAGCGTCCCGAGCTCGCTCCGGATGGCGGTCACGAGGCCGTAGCTGAACGCCACGGCCGAGAGCGCGAGAAGAACGAGCAGGAGCGCCAGGAGCCGCGGCTTTCGGATCCGGCCGCGTCTCCGCGGCACCTCCGTACGTCTTCGAAGCCGCACTGCGCGGGGAATTGTAGCCCCGGAACGGGGCTTTCAGGCCCGTGCTACCCGGTCGCGAGGAGCTCGAGCAGCTCGTCGCCGTAGCGGTCGAGCTTGGCCGGGCCGAGCCCTTTCACCGCGGCGAGCTCGGCCGGCGACACCGGCCTCTGGGACGCGAGCTCGTCGAGTGTCGCGTCGTGCAGCACCACGTAGGCGGGCACGCCGTCCTCGCGCGCGCGCCGCGACCGCCAGGCGCGAAGCTCGGCGACGAGCGAGGCGGGCGCCGGCGCCGACGCCGGCGGCGAGAAGGACGGCAGTGCCGCGCCGGCTCGAGCTCGGAGGACGCGGAAGCCGTCGCTCTCGACCTCGGCGAGCGCGCCGGCCACCTCCAGCGCGCGGATCCACCGTGTCACCGCCGCATCGGACGCCGCGGCAAGCGCCCCGAACGCGGGCGACCGCCGGGCGGAGGGAGGAGCCTTTACGGAGCCGCGGAGCATCGCCACCAGGCTGCGCCGGCCGAGCGGCCAAGTGAGGCCCGTGACGGCGTCCACGATCGTCCTCGCGGGGTCTTCGGGGAGCGGAACGGCGGCCGGCGCGGTCCCGAGCGACAGCGGCGCACGCGGGGCGCAGACGTCGCAGGCGCGGCACGGGCCATCGAGGGTCTCGCCGAAGTGCTCTGCGACCTGGAGGTGGCGGCAGCGCCGCGTCTTCGCGAAGGACAGGATCCGCTCGACACGATCCGCCGCCCCGCGCTGGTACCGGTCGAGTAGCGCGTCCACGGCACCGGTTGCTCCCGAGTCGGCCGGAAGCAGTTCGATCCGCATCGCGCGGCCGGCGTCGTACCCGCGCCTGACGATGCCCGCCTGCTCGAGCATCCCGACCAGGACGCGCGGATCGTGCTCGCCGCCCACCGCGTCCTCGAGCGCCTCCGGCGTCACCGTCCCACCCGAGTCGCGCACGGTGCGGTAGACGCGGCGGAGGAGATCGGGCGTCGGCACGTCACCGAGCGCGAAGCGGCGCAGCGCCGAGGCGTCGGCATCTCCGGCGAGCAGGACGGTGTCGCTGGGCAGGCCGTCGCGTCCGGCCCTGCCGACCATCTGGACGTAGCTCTCGAGGGAGTCGGGGTAGTTGACGAGCGCGACGAGGCGGACGTTCGCCTTGTCGATCCCCATCCCGAACGCGGTGGTGGCGACGACGACCGGGGTGCGGCCTTCCACGAAGGACTCCTGGACGCGCGTCCGCTCGCCGGGCTCGAGCCCCGCGTGGTAGTGCTCGGCGCGGATCCCGTGTCCCCGGAGCGTCCGTGCGATCTCCTCGCACGAGCGCCGCGAGCGGGCGTACACGATCGCCACGCCGTCCGAGAGGCCGCGCAGGCGGCGGAGAAGCGTGCGAAGCCGCTCCTCGGCATTCTCGGCGCGCTCGACGTCGTAGCGGAGGTTCGGCCGGTGCACGCTCGTGCGGACGAGCTCGAGCCGCCTCCCGAGGGCCTGCCCGATGGCGTCCGCGATCGCGGGCGTCGCCGTCGCCGTCATGCCGAGCACCGCGGGCCCGTCGAGCTCGTCGAGCGCGCGGCGGATGAAGAGGTAGTCGGGGCGGAAGTCGTGGCCCCACATGCTCACGCAGTGCACCTCGTCGATCACGACGAGCCCGACGCCGATCGCCCGCAGCGTCCGGACGAACGGCTCCTGACGCAGGCGCTCGGGCGCGGCGTAGAGGATCCGCGTCTCGCCCGAGGCGACCGAGCCGAGCCGCGCGCCGGCCTCGTCCGCGCTGAGCGACGAGTTGACGAACGTCGCGGTGGCGCCCACCAGCGGGGGCAGCTTGTCGACCTGGTCCTTCATCAGGGCGATCAGGGGCGAGAGCACCAGCGTGGGGGAGGGCCGCAGCATCGCCGCGAGCTGGTACGTCAGCGACTTGCCGGCGCCGGTCGGCATGACGGCGAGCGTGTCGACGCCGTCGAGCGCCGCACGGACCACGGCCTCCTGGCCCGGCCGGAAGTCGTCGAAGCCGAAGAGCTCCCGGAGCGCCGGGCGAAGGTCGGTCACCCGAACGAGTGTACGGGTCGGGTCGGAGCGCCTCTGTGACGGATTCGTGCCGGAAGCGCGACGAGCGCTACGACAGCGTGACGGGCGCTGACGCGATCACCGGCTTGGTGGTCGGCGCCCGTGCCCCGCCGTCGTCCTCGACCGTCACGGCGACCACCGACCCCTGGCCGACCTTCGCGTCGACCGGGATCACGAACGTGTCCTGCCCCGGCGCGAAGAGCCCTCCGGAGACCGGGTGACCGCCGTCGATCACCCACATCTGGTACGTCTTGCCGGCCGGGACGGGCGGGAGGCTCGAGACGACGAGCACTGCGCGGCCGTCCTCTCCGACGACGAGCCGTCCCGCCGCGCCCGTCGAGCGACGACTCGCTGACCGGTTGCGCGAGCACCGCGGCCGCCGCGCGCTCTCGTGCGAGCGCCGACCGTGCCTCGTCGAGATCGGACGACACCGAGGCTCCCCAGAGGCCGGCCACGAGCGCGGCGCAGGCCGCGACCGCTGCCGCGGCCGCGAGCACGGGGACGATCCGGGAGCGTCGCCGCTCGCCGAGCGAGACGACGTTCTGCGGCTCCGCGCGCGCAGCATCGAGGATGCGCCCGCGGAGCTCGGCCGACGGAGCGGGCCCGACCGCGGCCGTCGCCATCGCCGTGGCGACGTCCGTGAGCGAGCGAAGCTCTTCGCGGGCCTCCTCGGAGGTCGAGAAGAGATCCTCGGCCCGGGCTCGATCGGCGTCGTCGAGCGCGTCGAGCGCGTATCCGGCGATCAGCTCGTGAGTCTCGGCGTCCACGATCCCTCGGTTTCGGCGTCGTCCAGGACCTCGCGCAGCCGCGCGAGGCCGGCGAACATCCTGCTCTTGATCGTACCCAGCGGCACTCCGAGCCTCTCCGCGAGCTCGGACTGCGAGTAGCCCCCGTAGTAGGCGAGCTCGATCGTCTCGCGCTGGGCGTCCGGCAGCGTGCGGATCGCTGCCAGCACGCGGTCGCGCTCGAAGCCGAGCCACGCCTCGTCCTCGGCCGAGCCAGACGGGTCGGGCGCGTCCGGGAGAGCGTCGGCGTCGAGTGACTCCGTCCGCCGCCGCTCCTCGCGGCGAACGATGTCGACGGCTCTGCGGTGGACGAGCGTCACGATCCAGGTGCTCGCCTTCGCGCGCTCCGCGCGGAACGACGCGGCCGACCGCCACACCGCGAGAAAGCCTTCCTGCACCGCGTCCTCGGCGAGCCGCTCGTCGCGGAGGATCCGGTGGGCAATGCTGTATGCGACCCGGCCGACGCGGTCGTAGAGCTCGCCGAGCGCGCTGTCGTCCCCGCGCGCGACGAGCGCGATCAGCGCCTCGTCGGACAGGTGCGTGTGCCGTGGCAACGCCCAGCCATCTTGGCGTACGGAGGCAGGCCTGTGGGGTGCGTCGGCGAGCACGCCCCTGGTTCGTCCCTAGCGGCTGCAACGGTTCACCTCCCGACGAACCGGCTGCCGGGGCCGGGCGAACAAGCACCCGTGAACCCTCTCACGGAAGGAGACTGACGATGCGAACACCCATCGCGATCGCGGCACTCGCTGCCGGGATCACTATTGCCGCGGTCGGGGCCGCAGTGGCGCTCGGGCCCGGCGACGGGACCGCGTCGAGCCACCGGGAGGCCCCGCTGATCGCGGACGACCCGTCGGCCGACCTCACGGACGTCTACGCGTTCCGGAGCCCGGACAAGCCGAACACGGTGACGGTCCTCGCGAACGTGATCCCGGGCGAGGATCCGGGCGCCGGGCCGAACTGGTACACGTTCTCGCCCGGCGCTCGCTACAACCTGAAGATCGACACGACCGGCGACGTCAAGCCGGACGTGATCTACCGGTTCCAGTTCCAGCGCAAGACGGGCCCGTTCTTCCTCGGTGACACCGCGCAGCCGTTCACGGTGACGCGCATCCGGAAGGGGAAGTCCACCGTTGTCGCGCGCGGGACGACGCCGCCGAACAACATCGGCAAGCGCTCGACCCCGGACTACCGGCGCCTCGTCACGAAGTCGATCGCCTCGTTCGACGGCGGCGCCTCGAAGGCGTTCGCGGGTCAGCGCGACGATCCGTTCTTCGGAGACGTCGGCGCGATCTTCGACCTCGTGGCGATCCGCAAGGGCACGGGGAACGAGGGCGGCGGGAAGGACTTCTTCGCCGGCTACGGCGTCCACACGTTCGCCGTGCAGGTCCCGATCGCCGACCTCGCCGCCAAGAACGGGACGATCGGCGTGTGGGCCTCCGTCGAGCGGCGGAAGGTGACGACCCGCGGCGCCACGACTCGCGACGCAGGAGCCTGGGTGCAGGTCGACCGGCTCGGGAACCCCCTCGTCAACGAGGTCATCATCCCGACCGGGCTGAAGGACCGCTGGAACGCCCTGCAGCCGTGGAGCGAGTCGCAGTTCCGCAAGTACTACACGGATCCGATCCTCGCTGCCGTGATCAACAAGCTGTACAAGCTCGGCGCTCCGGAGACAGGCCGCGACGACCTCGTCGCCGTCCTGCTCACCGGCGTCCCGAAGCTCAACTTCACCGGGCCGAAGCTCGCCGACGTGCTGCGGCTCAACCTCGGGATTCCGGTCACGACGAAGCCGAACCGGCTGGGCGTGCTCGGCGGCGACACCCAGGGTTGGCCGAACGGCCGCCGCCTGGGCGACGACGTGATCGACATCGCCGAGCAGGCCGTCGGCGGCTTCCTCAAGGACGTGAAGCTGCCGCTGGGCGATGGCGTCAACGCCGACGACGTCGACCTGTCGGATTCGTTCCCCTACGTGGCGGACCCGAAGTCCGGGTTCGACAACACGAAGGGCGTCCAGAAGCCCTGACACGCGCGTGGTGGGAGTCCGCCTCGCGGGCTCCCACCGCCCACCACGCGCACGTGGCAATCGAACCGGCGTCGCCGTTCCCGCGAACCATGACGACGCCGACGGGAAGGAGGCACGAGTGGTGAACGGACAGACACGCACTACGGCTGCACTTCTCGGCGCCGCGATCGCACTCGTGCTCGTGCTCGGGAGCCTGTTCGGGGGCGTCCTGGCAGAGACGCGGTCGACCGGTGCGGCCGCCGCTCCCGTCTCGCCACCGATCGCCGAGGCTGCGCTCGCGGGGTACGGCAGCGGCGGCACCGCGGGAACGGTCGCGACGCTGGAATCGTCGCTCCGTGCGCACCCCCGCGACCCCGACCGGCTGGGGGCGCTCGGTCTCGCCTACCAGCTCCGCTGGCGTGAGACCGGCGACCCGTCGTTCCTCCCCCTCTCCGGGCGTGCGCTCCGGCGGGCGCTCGCCCTGAGCCCGACAAGCCCCGACGCGACGCTCGGGCTCGGGAATCTCGCCCTCATCCGACACGACTTCCGCGGTGCGCTCGTCCTCGGCCGCGCCGCCCGCCGACTGGCCCCGTACGCGAGCCGGCCGTACGGCGTCGTGGGCGACGCGCTGCTCGAGTTGGGCCGCTACGACGGCGCGTTCGCGGCCTTCGAGCGGATGGTCGCGGTCAAGCCGACGCTCGCCGGGTACGCACGCGTCGCGTACGCCCGCGAGCTGACCGGAGACCGCGCGGGAGCAATCGCGGCCATGGGGCTAGCGCTCGACGCCGCCGCTGGTGCGCCCGAGCCGAGCGCATGGACGCACGTCGAGCTTGCCAAGCTCGAGCTCGGCGCGGGCCGGGTCGAGCGGGCGGCCGAGCACGTGCGCGCTGCGCTGACGATCTTCCCCGGGTACGTGTCCGCACTCGAGCAGGAAGCGCGGATCGAGGCCGCCCGGGGCCGGCTGGGCGCCGCGGTGGCGACCGCCCGGCATGCGGCGAACGCCGTCCCGCTGCCCCAGACCGTCGGTCTCCTGGGAGACCTGCTCGAGCGGCGCGGCGACGCCGCGGGCGCGGCCCGGCAACGGGCGACGGTCGCCGCGATCGACCGGCTGCTCGCCGCGAACGGCCTTCGCGTCGACCTCGAATCGGCGGTCTTCCGCGCCGACCACGGGATCCGGCCGGCGGAGACCGTCGGGCTTGCCCGCCGCGCCCGGGCCGACCGCCCCTCGATCCAGGGCGACGACGCCCTCGGGTGGGCGCTCGCCCGCGCGGGACGCTGCGCCGAGGCGCAACGCTGGCTCGAGCGGGCGCTCCGCCTCGGGACGAAGGATGCACTTCTCTTCTTCCACCGCGGCTACGCCGCCGGCTGCGCCGGTGACCGCGCCGCGATGCGCCGGTGGTACGGCAAGGCACTGGCGCTGAGCCGGGAGTTCTCCGTGCGGTGGGCCCCGGTCGCCCGGGAGACGCTCAGGTGAGGCTGCGTGCGCTCGTCACGGCGCTGCTCGTCGTCGCCGCGCTCGCGGCACTCGCCCGCCCTGGCGGCGCGAGCGCGCACCCGCTCGGCAACTTCACCGTCAACCACTACGCCGGCATCGAGCTCTCGGGCGACCGTGTCTTCGTCCACTACGTCCTCGACCTCGCCGAGATCCCGACCTTCCAGTCCGGAGACCGCGTCCGCGCCCCCCGCTACCCGGCCGAGCTCGCCCGGGCGCTCGAGCTGAAGCTCGACGGCGTCCGCGCGCCGCTCGAGCTGCTCACGCACCGCGTCACGCAGCGGAAGGGGGCGGGGGGCCTGCCCACGCTTCGCCTCGAAGCGGTGTACGGAGCTCCGGCGAACGGCCGGAGGCTGACGTTCGCCGACCGAACCTACGCCGACCGGATCGGCTGGCGCGAGGTGACGGTCCGGGCTCGGGACGGTGCACGGCTCGTCGTGGCGTCGGTGCCGTCCGAGAGCCGCTCGGACGAGCTCCGTGCCTACCCTCGAGAGCTCCTCGCGTCGCCCCTCGAGGTGCGCTCGGCCACTGCCCGCTTTGTGCCGGGAACGGTCCCCGGAACAGCACCTGGGCTCGGGGCGCGGCCGGCTCGCGTCCATGTCGGCGGCGGCTTCGAGGCGCTGATAGAGCGCGGAGAGCTGTCCGTGGGAGTCGCGCTCGTCTCGCTCCTCGTGGCGGCGTTCTGGGGCGCCGCGCACGCGCTGACTCCCGGCCACGGCAAGGCGCTCGTCGCCGGCTATCTCGTGGGGACCCGCGGGCGCCCCCGGCACGCGGTCCTCCTCGGCGCGACGGTCACCGTGACCCACACCGCCGGCGTGTTCGGGCTGGGACTCGTGACGCTCCTCCTTTCGAGGTTCTTCGTCCCCGAGCAGCTCTATCCGTGGCTCACGCTCCTCTCGGGGCTCCTCGTCGTCGGGGTCGGGCTCGCCGTGCTTCGGCGGCGGCTCGGCACGCGCGGCGTGCACCGGCATGGGCATGGCCAGCATCATCATCATCATCACCACCACCACCACGAGGACGACGATGCGCTCACGTCCAGAGGCCTCCTGGGCGTCGGCGTGGCAGCGGGTCTGCTCCCGTGCCCGTCGGCGCTGGTCGTCCTGCTGAGCGCGATCGCCCTCCACCGGATCGGCTTCGGACTGGCGTTGATCGTCGCTTTCAGCCTCGGCCTTGCCGCGACGATAACCGCGATCGGCCTGGTGGCCGTGCTGGCGCGCCGGCTCTTCTCTCGTGTCTCCCTCGACGGGCGGGTCGTCCGCTCGCTGCCCGCCTTCTCGGCGCTCGTGATCATCGTGGTCGGCCTCGCGATCACCGCGAAGGCCCTTCCCGGCGTCGTCTGACGGCAACCTCGGCGAGCCGCCGGCGGACATACCCGCGGCACGTCCGGGCCGAACCGGATCCCCGGCTCCGACGAACCACGCACATCATCGACCAGGGAGGATGACGACATGTTCGGGATGGACGAGTGGATCGCAAGGCTGTCGGACGGGGCGTCGATCGCGATCGTCCTCCTGGTCGCGGTGCTCCTCGGCGTTCGGCATGCGACCGACCCCGACCACCTCGCGGCGGTCTCGACGCTCGTGGCATCCGGGCGTGAGCGCGCGACGGCCGCAGCCGCGCACCTCGGGCTGTGGTGGGGCATCGGGCACGCGATCAGCCTCGCGGCGTTCGGCGTCCCGATCCTCGTGGCCGAGCGCTACCTCCCCGATCCCGTCCAGCGAGGATCGGAGACCGCGGTCGCGGCGTTGATCGTGTTCCTCGCGATCAGGCTCCTCGTGCGCTGGCGTCACGGGGCCTTCGCGCGCTCCGACGAGGTCGGCGCCGAGCATCACCATCCCGTCCGGTCGCCGCATGCGGCCTTCGCGATCGGTCTGGTGCACGGGATGGGCGGGAGCGCAGGTGTCGGTGTCCTGCTCCTCGCAGCGATCCCGTCACGCGAGCTGGCGATCCTGGCGCTCCTGGTGCTCGCCCTCTTCACAGCGGTCTCGATGACGATCGTGACGACGGGGTTCGGCGCGGTGATGGGAGCACGACGGACGGGCAGGGCCGTTGCGGCCGCCGCCCCGGCGCTCGGCACAGCCAGCCTCGCCTTCGGCCTCTGGTACGCCGCCGCCGCCTGGAGCCTCGCGCCCTATCCGTTCTAGGGATTACCGCCCGCATGGACTCGCCGGCCGCGGGACGAGATACTCGCGGTATGACGGCCGCAGGGATCGTGCGCGAGCGCGACCTCCGCATGCTCTCTGCCGCGATCGGGCTCTCGGCGCTCGGTGACGGCGTCGCCCTCGTCGCGCTCGGCCTCCAGGCGAAGAACATGTCGGGCGAGGGGATGGGAAGCGGCTTCGCGATCGCGGGGATGTTCATCTGCCTCTGGGCGCCGGTCGTCCTTCTCTCGGGGCACGTCGGTCTCCTGGTCGACCGGGTCGAGACTCGTGGCCTCCTCGTCACCGTCTCGGCGCTCCAGGCGGGCGTCGCCGTCGCGCTCGCGATCGCCGGCTCGCTGTGGCTGCTGCTTCTGCTCGCGGCGCTCCTCGGCGCAGGGATCGCCGTCGCACAAGCGTCGGAGTTCGCCCTGGTACCCGCCGTCGCGGGCGCGACGGAGCTTCAGCGAGCCAACGCGCTCGTCGAGACCGGACGTGCACTCGGGTTCACGGTCGGGCCGCTGTGTGGCAGCCTCCTCGTCGCAACAGGCGGTACCGCAGCGGCGATGCTCGTCGACGCTGCCTCGTTCGTGGTGGTCGGCCTGGCGGGCGCTTTGCTGGCGGTGCGCCGTCGCCCCGGGACGCGTGCGGCGGACGAGCACAGGCGTGCACGGGACGGGATCGGCTTCCTGTTCGCCGATCGCCTCGTTGCGCTCATGGTCACCGTCGTCTTCGTCTCGCTGCTCTTCATGTCCGCATCGATCCCGGCCGACCTCGTCTACGTCGAGGACGTCCTAGGCATCGAGAACATCGGCATCGGAATCGTCTTCAGCGCTTGGACGCTCGGGATGCTGGTCGGGTCGAACCTCGTCGCCCGCCGCGTCGCGGTCAGTGGCCTGGCGGCCGCCGTCATGATCGGTGTCACCGTGCAGGGGCTCGGAAAGTTCGTCGCTCCGTTCTGGCTGGTCTTCGGCTTCATGGTCGCGGCGTACTTCGTCGGCGGCGTCGGGCACGGGCTGAAGAACGTGTCGTCGCGCACGCTGATCCACATGCGGATCGCGCCGGAGCGGCACGGGCGGGCCTTCGCCGCCTGGAACGGCGTCAGGAACGCCGCGGAGCTCGGCGCGCTCGCGATGGGAGGGCTCGTCGTGGGCCTGATCGGCGCCCGTCCGACGCTGTGGCTCGCCGGCGGGCTTTCGGCGCTCGCCGGCCTGGGCGGGCTCGCCGTGCTCGGGGCGTGGCGGGGACGCGTGCCGGAGCCGGAGCCCGGCGTCGGTACGATCGGCTCCCCGTGAGCACCGCCGCACTCGAGCGTCTCACCGAGCACGCCGTCGACGTCCTCCCCGAGGGCCTCCTCGCGAAGAAGCTTCGGCGCGGGACGCCGCTACGGGTCAAACTCGGAATCGACCCGACCGCTCCCGACATTCACCTCGGGTTCGCCTTCGTGCTCGACCGGCTGGCAGCCTTCCAGCGCGAAGGTCACGTCGTCGTGCTGATCGTCGGCGACTACACGGCGCGGATCGGCGACCCATCGGGCCGGTCGAAGGAGCGTCCCGTGCTCGGGGACGACGTCCTCGACGCGAACGCGCGGCTCTTTGCGCAGCAAGCCTTCCGGATCCTCGACCACGAGCGGACAGAGATTCGCTACAACGGCGAGTGGCTCGGGGCGCTCTCCTACGCCGACGTCGTGCGGCTGACGCGCACACTGACGGTCGCACAGCTCCTCGAGCGCGACGACTTCTCGAAGCGGTTCGCGGCGCACGAACCGATCTCGCTCTCCGAGCTCCTCTACCCGCTGATGCAGGCCTACGACTCAGTCGCGATCGAGGCCGACGTCGAGATCGGCGGCACCGACCAGCTCTACAACCTCTTGGCGGGACGCACCGTGATGCCGCACTACGGGATCGAGCCGCAGGTGGTCATGACCTACCGGCTGCTCGTCGGCGTCGACGGCATCGAGAAGATGTCGAAGTCCCGCGCGAACTACATCGGCATCTCGGAGCCGCCCGAGGAGATGTTCGGCAAGGTCATGTCGATCCCCGACATGGCGCTGCCCCAGTGGTGGGAGCTGCTCGTCGGCGGTAGCGAGCATCCGGCCGACCCGATGGAGTGGAAGCTCGAGCTAGCGCGTCGCATCACCGGCCGGTGGCACCCGCAGGGCGGTGCGGAGGCAGGCGAGGCCCACTTCACGCGGGTCGTGCGGGAGGGAGGCGCTCCCGAGCGATGTGTCCGAGCATCCGCTTGCCCGACGGCGATCCCGTGCACCTTCCGGCCGTGATCGTCCGCGGCGTTCGGGCTCTCGACGAGCGACGCACGGCGAATGATCGGCCAGGGCGGGGTAAAGGTGGACGGCGTCCCCGTGACGGAGATCGACCTGCCCCGCGGAGCGGCTCGACGGGGACGCTGCTGCAGGTCGGCAAGCGGCGCTTCGCGCGGCTCGCCGGGTCAGTCTTGACACTTTCGGGCGCTTTGTGCTACACTCGTTCGGCCGCCCGAGAGGGAGGCAAGGAAAGTCCTGCGACTCCAGGAGCGCCTTCGCTCGATTCGGATACGACCTTTGTCGTAGCCCGTCGAATTCGGAGGCCTCTGGCGCGAGCGGAGGCCTTTTCGTTGCCCGCCCTCCCCGGCACCGGTCCTTGAAAACTCAACAGCGTGCGTGTGCGACGAGAAGCGACGTCGCGTCGACGTCCGTCCGGCTTCGCCGGTCGGGTGGAGACGACGTCGTCTATCCCGTCAACCTCGTTCCACCTTCCCGGTGGGACGAGGACTGACGCCTTTGAGCTAGGCGTCCCACTGGTCGGTCGGGACGTCAGTTATGAGCTCGAAGGAAGACACCAGTTCGTCTCGCTTCGGCGGGGCAATCTGTTTCTTCACGGAGAGTTTGATCCTGGCTCAGGACGAACGCTGGCGGCGCGCCTAACACATGCAAGTCGAGCGAGAACCAGGGGCTTCGGCCCTGGGGACAGCGGCGAACGGGTGAGTAACACGTGGATAACCTGCCCTCGGCACCGGAATAGCCCGGGGAAACTCGGATTAATGCCGGATAGCCCCACATCCCTGCGGGGAACGTGGGAAAAGGTAGCTTCGGCCTCTGGCCGAGGATGGGTCCGCGGTGGATTAGCTTGTTGGCGGGGTAACGGCCCACCAAGGCGACGATCCATAGCTGGTCTGAGAGGACGATCAGCCACACTGGGACTGAGACACGGCCCAGACTCCTACGGGAGGCAGCAGTGGGGAATCTTGCGCAATGGGCGAAAGCCTGACGCAGCGACGCCGCGTGCGGGAAGAAGGCCTTCGGGTTGTAAACCGCTTTCAGGAGGGACGAAGCCACTCGGGTTAATAGCCCAGAGGGTGACGGTACCTCCAGAAGAAGCCCCGGCTAACTACGTGCCAGCAGCCGCGGTAATACGTAGGGGGCAAGCGTTGTCCGGATTCATTGGGCGTAAAGAGCGTGTAGGCGGCCAGGTAGGTCGGTTGTGAAAACTGGAGGCTCAACCTTCAGACGTCGACCGAAACCATCTGGCTAGAGTCCGGGAGAGGAGAGTGGAATTCCTGGTGTAGCGGTGAAATGCGCAGATATCAGGAAGAACACCCGTGGCGAAAGCGGCTCTCTGGAACGGTACTGACGCTGAGACGCGAAAGCGTGGGGAGCGAACAGGATTAGATACCCTGGTAGTCCACGCCGTAAACGATGGGCGCTAGGTGTGGGAGGTGTCGACTCCTCCCGTGCCGCAGCTAACGCATTAAGCGCCCCGCCTGGGGAGTACGGCCGCAAGGCTAAAACTCAAAGGAATTGACGGGGGCCCGCACAAGCAGCGGAGCATGTGGTTTAATTGGATGCAACGCCAAGAACCTTACCAAGGCTTGACATGTTCGGGAAAGCCGGAGAAATTCGGCCCTCCTTCGGGACTCGATCACAGGTGGTGCATGGCTGTCGTCAGCTCGTGTCGTGAGATGTTGGGTTAAGTCCCGCAACGAGCGCAACCCCTGTCCCATGTTGCCAGCGAGTTATGTCGGGGACTCATGGGAGACTGCCGGTGACAAATCGGAGGAAGGTGGGGATGACGTCAAGTCATCATGCCCCTTATGTCTTGGGCTACACACGTGCTACATTGGCCGGTACAAAGGGCTGCAAAACCGCGAGGTTGAGCGAATCCCAAAAAGCCGGTCCCGGTTCGGATTGGAGGCTGCAACTCGCCTCCATGAAGGCGGAGTTGCTAGTAATCGCGGATCAGCAACGCCGCGGTGAATACGTTCCCGGGCCTTGTACACACCGCCCGTCACACCACGAAAGTCGGCAACACCCGAAGCCGGTGGGCTAACCCCTTAGGGGAGGCAGCCGTCGAAGGTGGGGTTGATGATTGGGGTGAAGTCGTAACAAGGTAGCCGTACCGGAAGGTGCGGCTGGATCACCTCCTTTCTAGGGAATCCGGAGCTCTTACTCCGGAGGCTGTCCGACTCGTCGATGCCGTGGGGCTCGTGCCCGTCGACGTCCGATGATCAGTTCGCCTAGAACAACGTCGACCTCGTTTCACGTGGTGTGGATTCGCCGTCAGGTGAGCCACGCCCGCACGCTGTTGAGCTTTGAAGGACCGAGTCCGCCTCGAGCGGGCGCGGCCTTCGTGAAGGGCGAGGCTCTGCCGGCCGCGACCCGTGCCGAGCTCGCGCGCACCTTGAAAACTCCATAGCGACATCAACGTGTTCTTTCCGAATCAAGAGAACAAGAGCACACGGTGGATGCCTTGGCGCCAAGAGCCGATGAAGGACGTGGGCGGCTGCGATAAGCCCGGGGGAGGTGCTGACCGACCTTTGATCCCGGGATCTCCGAATGAGGAAACTCACGCGTGGTAATGCGCGCGTACTCCTGTCTGAATACATAGGGCAGGTAGAGGCAAGCTGGGGAACTGAAACATCTAAGTACCCAGAGGAAAGGAAAGAAACCTCGACTCCCTGAGTAGTGGCGAGCGAAAAGGGAAGAGCCCAAACCCGGCCGACGTGATAGACGGCAGTCGTTGTCGTCCGGGGGTTGTAGGGCCTGTCTCGATCCGTCTGCCGGCGGGTCGGCGAGTTACAAAGTCGCGTCGTAGCGGAAGCGGATGGAAAGCCGCACCACAGCGGGTAAGAGTCCCGTACGCGAAACGGCGTGGCCTCGCTGGACAGGTACCTGAGTACGGCCGGGCACGGGAAACCCGGTCGGAACCCGCGGGGACCACCCCGTAAGGCTAAGTACTCCTTGGCGACCGATAGTGAACTAGTACCGTGAGGGAAAGGTGAAAAGTACCCCGCGAGGGGAGTGAAATAGCACCTGAAACCGTGTGCTTACAAGCGGTCGGAGCGGCCTCGAGCCGTGACGGCGTGCCTTTTGCATAATGAGCCAGCGAGTTGCTCTTCAACGGCGAGGTTAAGGAAACGGAGCCGTAGCGAAAGCGAGTCTGAACAGGGCGTTCAGTCGTTGGAGGCAGACCCGAAACTGAGTGATCTACCCATGGGCAGGTTGAAGCGGGGGTAAGACCCCGTGAAGGACCGAACACACGTCGGTTGAAAACGGCGGTGATGACCTGTGGGTCGGAGTGAAAGGCTAATCAAACTCAGAGATATCTGGTTCTCCCCGAAATATATTTAGGTATAGCGTCGCGTGTTCATTTCCGGTTGTAGAGCACTGTTTGGTCTAGGGGGCCTACCAGCTTACCGAAATCAGGCAAACTCCGAAGGCCGGAAATCCAGAGCGCGGCAGTCAGACTGCGGGGGATAAGCTTCGTGGTCGAAAGGGAAACAGCCCAGACCGTCGGCTAAGGCCCCTAATTCCATGCTAAGTGGCAAACGATGTCTGATTGCACAGACAACCAGGATGTTGGCTTAGAAGCAGCCACCATTCAAAGAGTGCGTAACAGCTCACTGGTCAAGTGATCGGGCGCGGATAATGTAACGGGGCTCAAGCATGGAGCCGAAGCTACGGACTTCAGCGCAAGCTGGAGTGGTAGGGGAGCGTTCCCATTGCGGTTAAGCGGCGGCGGAAGCCAGCCGTGGAGCGATGGGAAGTGAGAATGCTGGCATGAGTAACGAAAGAGGAGTGAGAAACTCCTCCGCCGAATGCCCAAGGGTTCCTGAGTAAAGCTAATCTACTCAGGGTTAGTCGGGACCTAAGCCGAGGCCGAAAGGCGTAGGCGATGGACAACAGGTTGATATTCCTGTACCACGTACCGTTCGCTCGACCGATGGCGGGACGGGGTAGGCTAGGGAAACCCAGGCGATGGTCGACCTGGGGTAACCGCGTAGGCCGGGTGATAGGGAAATCCGTCACCCATCAAGGCTGAGACGGGATGCCGAGCCCGCATGGGCGAAGTTCCTGAAGCCATGCCTCCAAGAAAAGCGTCTAGGGAGAACGGGCGTGCCCGTACCAAAACCGACACAGGTGGGCAGGTAGAGAATACCAAGGCGATCGGAAGAACCCTCGTTAAGGAACTCGGCAAAATGGCCCCGTAACTTCGGGAGAAGGGGCGCCTCGGTAGGGTGATGATCCTTCGCGGATCGGAGCTCGAGGAGGCCGCAGTGAAACGGCCCAAGCGACTGTTTACCAAAAACACAGGCCTCTGCTAAGTCGCAAGACGACGTATAGGGGCTGACGCCTGCCCGGTGCCGGAAGGTCACGAGGAGAGGTTAGCCTTCGGGCGAAGCTTTGAATCCAAGCCCCGGTAAACGGCGGCGGTAACTATAACCGTCCTAAGGTAGCGAAATTCCTTGTCGGGTAAGTTCCGACCTGCACGAATGGCGTAACGACTTGGGCGCTGTCTCAACGAGGGATCCGGTGAAATTGTAGTCTCGGTGAAGATGCCGAGTACCCGTGGCTGGACGGAAAGACCCCGTGAACCTTTACTGCAGCTTTGCGTTGAAGTTTGGTGTTCGCTGTCCAGGATAGGTGGGAGGCTTTGAAGCGGGGGCGTCAGCTCTCGTGGAGCCAACCTTGGGATACCACCCTTCGGATTCTGGGCTTCTAACCCGATGCCGTGATCCGGGTCGGGAACAGCGTGAGGTGGGCAGTTTGACTGGGGCGGTCGCCTCCTAAAATGTAACGGAGGCGCGCAATGGTTCCCTCAGCACGGTTGGAAATCGTGCGTAGAGCGCAAAGGCATAAGGGAGCCTGACTGCGAGACTGACAAGTCGAGCAGGGACGAAAGTCGGCCTTAGTGATCCGGCGGTTAAGAGTGGAATTGCCGTCGCTCAACGGATAAAAGGTACTCCGGGGATAACAGGCTTATCCTCCCCAAGAGTCCACATCGACGGGAGGGTTTGGCACCTCGATGTCGGCTCGTCGCATCCTGGGGCTGAAGCAGGTCCCAAGGGTTGGGCTGTTCGCCCATTAAAGCGGCACGCGAGCTGGGTTCAGAACGTCGTGAGACAGTTCGGTCCCTATCCGCCATGGGCGTTGGGAACTTGAGAGGAGTCGTCTCTAGTACGAGAGGACCGAGATGAACAGACCTCTGGTGTATCAGTTGTCCTGCCAAGGGCACTGCTGATTAGCTACGTCTGGATGGGATAACCGCTGAAAGCATCTAAGCGGGAAGCCCACCTCGAGATGAGGTTCCCCATCACTTCGAGTGAGTAAGGGCCGTGGAAGACCACCACGTCGATAGGCGGGCGGTGCAAGCGCAGCAATGCGTTCAGCTGACCCGTACTAATTGCCCGAGGTCTTGATTTTGAACACGTTGGGTTGCTATGGAGTTTTGAAGGTGACGCGCTGTCATCGGGAACGACGCCGCAGCGGCTCGTTCCAATCCTCCGGGACGGGAGACGGCGCGCCCTTTGACAGTTCGGCGGTCATAGCGACGGGGAAATACCTCTTCCCATTCCGAACAGAGAAGTCAAGCCCGCTCGCGCCGATGGTACTTGGGGCGCAAGCCCCCGGGAGAGTAGGACGCCGCCGGCTTTTTCGAGAGGGCCGCCCGCAAGGGCGGCTCTCGTCGTTTCAGAGACGGTCGCCGTGGCCCGCTTCTGGCCCGCCGCAGGCACCCGGCGGCGGAGAGCTCACCAAGGGCACGCAGCCGCGAGACCCGGTCGGCCACCGGCGGATGCGTGACGAACATGCGGGCCACGCGCTCGGTGTGGTCGAACGGGCTCACCGTGTAGAGCGGCTCCGTCGTCGGCGAGGCGTGGAACTCGACGAGCTCCGCAGCGCGATCGAGGCGGATCAGCGCGTCGGCGAGATCGTGGGGTCGACGAGCCGTGCCGCCGCGGTGTCTGCGGCCAGCTCGCGCTTCGGGGAGAGGAGCAGATGCGTGAAGGCGGCCCCGACGGGCGCGAGCACCGCGAGCAGGAAGCGGGACAGGAATCCGCCGACCCGTGTCAGCTCGAGGAGCGTCGTCGAGAGCAGCACGGCGTAGGTCTGGGTCAGCACGTCGCGCGAGCGGACGTGCGCGAGCTCGTGCGCGAGGACCGCCTCGAGCTCGGCCGGGGCGATGCGCCGTCAGGAGACCAGTGCTGACGGCGAGCGTTGAACCACGCGGCCCACGGCCCACGACGAACGCGCGGGGGAAGCCGTCGTCGATCAGGTGGAGCTTCGGCGGCTGGATGCCGAGCTGCGCCGCGAGGCGGTCGGTCGTCGACCGGAGCAGAGGATCCTCCGCGAGCGCGAACGGCCGCGCGCCGAGCATCCCGAGGAGCGCACGGTCGCCGACTGCGTACGCGGCGCTCGCGGCGAGAAGCGAGCAGAACGCGAACAGGCCGGCGCCGCGGGCGTCCGCGAGCAGCCAGCCGACCCCGGCGAACGCTGCGGTGAGCAGCGCGACGAGCAGCCAGGCCTTGAGGATGTTGCGAGCGGCCGCGCCGCGCACGCCGCCGCCGCGGTCAGGCCTCGTCGTCCTCGTCGTCCGGACGGTCGTCGCGATCGAGCTCCTCGAGCCCGCGCGGCGGCCAGTCGGGCTCGGGCGCATCGCAGCGGCTCGAGCAGTGGAGGCTCGCGACGTTCTGGAGCGGGACGAGGATGTGACCGTTGAGCTCGACGTGGGGGACGTCCTCGATCGAGCAGTACGCCGTCAGTGTGCCTTCCTGGTACTCGCCGCCGAAGAGCGCGAGCTCGACCTGCTCTCCCTTGTACTTGTTCGTGTAGTCCTCCACGCGCGCAGGCTAGCCGAATCCCGCATGGGTACGTGGTTCGCCCCCGCCGCACCTGCCGCAAACTGCGGTGCTCGTGGGGTCCCGGTGTGGTCTGGAAATCGTTGTCCGTTCAGGACACGTCCGGTTTCGCCTGGGAACGGTCCCGAGCGAGACGATCGAAGAGTCTTAGCGGGCGGCGCGCGCAGCAGAACGCTTGAGCCACGGAGGGGGAATCGAGCTCGAGGTTCGGGCTGCACAGTGAGATCCACCGCCCGCACCGACATTGTCCTCCTTCCGAAAGACGCTGCGCAACCGCGGAGGGCTTGCACAGTCGCGATCACGGCCATGGATTCGCCGTAACACAACGGCGGACGCATCGATTGTCCGGCCAACTGGAAGGGGTGGGGACATGCGGCGACGCCTAGTCTTCGTTGCCGTACTCGCGAGTACGGCGGTCGCGTCCACGAGCGCCTGGGCGTTCGGCCCAGGTGCGCAGCCGGGCGATCCGGCAAGAGACGCATGTATCGCTGCCGTTACGCGGCAGATTGAAGCTGGACTTCAAGCGGGGAGGGCCGTCCGTGGATTCGGCTGCAAACTGCGATCACTTCTGGCAGCGACCCCTGATGGAGGATCCAATCGGGAACGGCTGGCCACCGCCTCCGTACCAGCCCTGATACCAGCCTCAGTGAAGTAGGAAGGAGGTCATCACCCCTGCCGCGACACCTTGGGCTTGGGGGTTCCTTAGAACGCACTCCCAGCGAACCGACTGACGTCACCCACGACCCACCGGCACTCGTCGTCAAGATCCGCGACGCGTGCGGCGACGCACATCGTCTCAGAACCTCCCGTTCTTAAGATTGGCAACGATCGATGACCCCCGCAGTAGGGTCAGCGCCGCCCGCTACGTGCCTTCGGCCGTCTCGCCCGGGATTGGCTCCCAGGCGCAAACGTAGTCTGCGGCGACGTCGGACTGATAGCCGAAAAAGGCTGCCGCACACGGCGGGCAGTACTCGCCGCTCAATCGTGCGTCGTCAATCTCGTCGAGCTCGGCGCGGACGAACGTGACCCAGCCCGTGCCGAGCTTCCCCGAGCAGCCGCATTGCTCGCAGTACAACATCCTCTCCCCCTGCTCCCGACTGTAATGAACGAGAGCTGGCTTTCAAGGGCAGAGGTGGCGCCTCTCGAACCCCGAACACCGCGAGCAGCATGATCAGGAAACCAGCAGACTCGGTCCCGTCCCCCAACGAGGCCCTCCTCGAGGGGCGGGTGCCGATGCTCGGAGGCGCCAGCGGCGGTGCGTGTCGGCCGTCGAGTTCGCCGAGCGCGTCCGCACCGGGCCCGGCCTCCGGCTCGGGAACGGGTCGGGCGGCCATGTTCTTGAGCGCGTGGCTCGAGGCGGCCGTCGTCGTCGAGCTCGCGCCCGGCCGCTACGCGCTCACCCCGAATTGATGGTCGCTCGAACCAACGCCAGCGGCGAGCGTGCGAGGAAGCGAATCGTCGCATCCGCGTGCGCAGCGACCGTGCGCCGTACCCGACCAGTGCGGAAACGGGGTCGCCGAGAAGCGCAACTGGTCGAGCGCGTCCGCGCCGAACCGGTAGCCGCCCATGATCTCGCGCAACTCGCGCTCCGGGTCAGCGGCACCGTCGGGGAGATTCTTCTCGTACCTCACCGGTCACGGATCGCCGGTACGGCCCGTCGGCTCCCGCCTAGCTGCGCGGATCTCGGGTCGCGCCGACCCCCTCCAGCGTGGGTCGTCCGGACGCTCACGAATTTCGAGCCGGGTGACCGTCTCGGTCATGCCGGTGTCCCACCGGCGGCCGGTGTATGTTCCGGAGCCGTGAACACCTCCGGGGACGACCGCGAGAAAGACGCCTGTCCGAACTGCGGGACGCGCGTCGAGTCCACGATCAGCGCTCCGGGAGAGCCACTTCGTGAGGCGACGGAGCGGCGCTGTCCAAACTGCGCAAAGGTCCTCCGGCGTGAGGTCGGCGGCGAGTGGACGGTCGACGAGACGGCGAGTTGACTCCTCGCATCCGCTCCCGTCGGTTCCGAGCTCGCAGCGTAGAGCCGCCTTCTTCCGGCTCCAGCGGCTGAGCGCCGAAGAGGCGCTCGTCTCTTCCGAAAGCGCATAGACTCTCGCCCTCCCGAGCTCGTAGGAGGCGCCTCTGTCAGATGACCGCCAGATCGACGTGCTACGCGAGTTGGTGAACGCGTTCAACAGGCACGATCTCGAGGCGATCATGTCGCACTTCGCGGAGGACAGCGTGTTCGAGGCGCCTCGGGGGCCCGACGTTTGCGGCCGCCGATTCGTCGGGAAGGCGGAAGTGCGGCGCGGCCTCGCCGCGCGATTCGAGGGCATCCCGAACGTGCACTACAGCGACGACAGTCATTTCGCCTGTGGGGCTCGCGGCGTATCGGAGTGGACGATTTCCGGCACCACCGCCGAGGGCGTCATCGTCGACGTTCGCGGTTGTGACATCTGGACATTCGACCCCCAGGGGTGCGTCGCGCGGAAGGACAGCTTCTGGAAGATCCGCGACGCGTAAACCCCACGACGGACGCCGGCCGCTCGTCAGGGTCAGGAGGGATCGAGGCTGATATGAGCTATCGGATGTCGACCATCGAAGAGCTGCAGGACATCGCCTACCGTCAGGACACGCACATGCGGCCCGTGCGCCACCACCTCGGGATCACGGCGTTCGGGACGAACGCGTGGACGGCCGGCAACGAGGGCGACCGGCTCATGCCCGAGCACGAGGAGGACGAGGGCAGCGAGGAGCTCTACGTCGTCCTGCGCGGCCGCGCGCGGTTCGAGATCGACGGCGATACCGTGGACGCGCCGACCGGCACGCTCGTGTTCGTCCCACCCGAGGTCAACCGGACCGCCTTTGCGGCGGAGGCGGACACCACGGTGCTTGCGATCGGCAGCCGAGTCGGGCAGCCGTACGAGGTCGGCGGGTGGGAGGTGTGGGCGGAATTCCATTCCGCATACGAGGCCGGCGACTACGAAGGAGTGACGGACCGCGCCCGCGAGACGCTGGAGGCGAGTGGGTACCCCACGCCGCTCTACAACCTTGCCTGCTGCGAAGCTCTGGCCGGCCGCAAGGACGATGCGATCGGTCATCTTCGGGTCGCTCTCGAGCGGCGCCCGAGCCTCCGTGACCTCGCGATGCAGGACACCGACCTCGACCCGCTTCGGGACGAGCCGGCGTTTCGCGAGCTTGTCGGCTAAAGGACGCTGAAGGACGTCGCGTCGAGCGCGACAACGCTCGTGCTCCGACGCGTCGGGTGTTCCCGATGCTACGTGTCCTCGACGGCGAGCACGCCCTCGACGAGCTCGAACGGGACGGTACCGCAGTTGACGATCGCCTCGCCCGGATCGCCCGCCGCGTGCCGGCGTAAGGCGCGGATGACGCCACCGTGCGTGACCACGAGCACGCGCTCGCCCGGGTGGCGTGTCGCGATCAGCAGCGTCGCCTTGAGTGCTCGCTCCGTGAGCTGCTCCCGCGTCTCGCCATCGTGGCCGATCTCGCCGCCGAGCCAGCGGGCGTAACCCTGCGGGAATCGCTGCTCGACCTCGGCGCGAGTCAGGCCCGACCAGGAGCCGACGTCGATCTCGCGGAGCGCCGGGTCCTCGACGACCCTCAGGTCGAGCCGCTCCCCGACCGTGCGTGCCGTCTCGCGCGCACGGACGAGATCGCTCGAGTAGACCGCGGCGATCCCGTCGCCTGCAATGCGGCTCGGCGAGCTCGGCGGCCTGGCGCCGGCCCGTCTCGTTGAGCGGAGGGTCGGCGTGCCCCTGCCAGCGCCCGATCGCTGTTCCAGTCGGTTTCGCCGTGGCGAGCGAGAAGGAATCGGGTCGACGTCAAGCCTCTAGGCTAGCCCCGTGGATCTCGGCCTCGGCAGGCAAGGTCGCGCTCGTCACCGGCTCGAGCCGTGGGATCGGTCGTGGCATCGCGACCCGCCTCGTCGAGGAGGGCGCCGACGTCGTCTTCTGCGCGCGAGGCGAGGAGGCGCTCGAGGAGGCCGTGTCCGGCGGCCGGCGGGCCAGGGCGGGCCCACAAGCGTGGTCGCCGACGTCACGACGCCCGATGGAGCCGCGGCCGTGGTCGCCGGCGCCGTCGAGCGCGTTCGGCGGGCTCGACGTCGTCGTGAACAACGTCGGCGGCTCCGGCGCGCGGACGATCGACGAGATGGACACACGGGACCTCGAGGACGTCCTCGGCAAGAACCTCCTTCCGGCGCTCGCGCGTCTCACGCGCCGCGCTGCCCGCACCTGCGGGAGCGCGGCGGCGGCGTGATCGCGCTCATCGCGTCGATCTGGGGACGCGAGGCAGGAGGCAGCCCGAGCTACAACGTCGCCAAGGCGGCCGAGATCAGCCTGGCCAAGGCGATGGCACGCGACCTCGCGAACGACCGGATCCGCGTGCTCAGCGTCGCACCCGGCTCGACGCTCTTCCCGGGCGGCAGCTGGGAGCGCCGCATGCAGGACGACCCGGAGGGAATGGCGGCATTCGTCGAGCGCGAGCTCCCCTGGGGCCGGTTCGGCACGGTGGACGAGGTCGCCGACGTCGTCACGTTCCTCGTCTCACCACGCGCCTCGTGGGTCGTCGGGACGTGCGTGACGGTCGACGGCGGCCAGTCCCGCTCCTTCTGATCGGGGTCGCCCGGCGCGCGGCGGGCTCGGCACGCGTACGAGGATCGCGCCGGGGCGGCGACTACGCTGGACGCATGGAGGTCGCAGGCCGGATCGCGGACACCTTCGCCAGGCGCATGCGAGCGCTCGAGGAGTCGACGCTCTCGCCGCTCGCCGTCCGCTCGTACGAGACGCGCGGACGGCGAGCGCGAGGAGGAGCCGTGCCGCGTGCGGACGCCGTTCCAGCGCGACCGCGACCGGATCGTCCACTCGAAGCCGTTCCGGCGGCTGAAGGGGAAGACGCAGGTCTTCATCGACCCGGCAGGGCGACCACTACCGCACGCGGATGACCCACACGCTCGAGACGACCGGCGATCTCGCGCGTCGTCGCCCGCGCGCTGCGGCTGAACGAGGATCTCGTCGAGGCGATCGGGCTCGGGCACGACACGGGCCACACGCCGTTCGGCCACGCGGGCGAGGAGGCGCTCGACGAGGCGCTGCGCGAGCGCTTCGGCGCGCCGCTTCCGCCACAACGAGCAGTCGCTGCCGCATCGCGCGAGCAGCTGAACCTCACCCACGAGGTCTGCGACGGGATCCTCACGCACACCGGCGAGCGCGAGCCGGAGACGCTCGAGGGGAAGATCGTCCGCATCGTCGACCGCGTCGCGTACATCAACCACGACATCGACGACGCGCTCCGCTACGGGCTCCTCGACCGAGCGGCGACCTGCCGCGCGACGAGATCGAGCTGCTCGGCGCCGACCGGCTCGGAGCGGATCGACACGCTCGTCCACGACCTCGTCGAGTCGTCCGAGGCCGCCGGCGACATCGTCCAGAGCGACGAGATCGGCGAGGCGATGCTCTCGCTGCGCTCGTTCATGTTCGAGCGCGTCTACCTCGGCGCCGCAGGTCGAGCCCGAGCACGAGCGCGCGCGCGGC
This sequence comes from uncultured Actinomycetes bacterium, assembly GCA_963793655.1. Taxonomy (GTDB): domain Bacteria; phylum Actinomycetota; class Thermoleophilia; order Gaiellales; family Gaiellaceae; genus Gaiella. Next base: position 278,544 of record CAWCAV010000004.1, on the reverse strand, counting down.
GTCGTGCGCGCGATCTTCGACGCGCTCGTGGACGATCCGAGCGCCTGCCCCCGGGCGAGGCGAGCTCGCCGAGCGGATCACCGACTACTCGCGGGCATGACCGACCGCTTCGCGCTCGCGTACGCGGCAGCGGCTCGTAGGGTCGGCGATGGCGCGGATCAAGGACACCTGCGTCGCGGAGGTCAAGGCCGCCGCCGACATCGTCGAGGTCGTCGTCGGCGCGCACGCCGCTGCGCAGAGCGTCGGCGCGCGCTACACGGGCCGCTGCCCGTTCCACGAGGAGCGGACGCCGAGCTTCTCCGTCGACCCCGTCGACAAGCTCTACTACTGCTTCGGCTGCGGCAAGGGCGGCGACGTCGTCCGCTTCGTCCGGGAGACCGAGAACCTCGACTTCGCCGGCGCGATCGAGTGGCTCGCCGACCGGTTCCGCGTGCCAGCTCGAGTACGAGGAGACCTCGCCGCAGGCAGGACGCGGCGCGCCGGCGCCGCGAGCGGCTCACCGCGCTGCTCGAGCAGGCGGCGGCGTTCTTCGAGCGCGTACCTCTGGGAGACGCGAGGCCGGCGAGCCGGTGCGCGACTACCTCGCGGCGCGCGGGCTCGGCGAGGAGATCTGCGAAGGAGTTCCGGCTCGGGCTCTCGCCGCGGCTCGGGGCTCGTCGCGAAGGCGCGCGAGAGCGGGTTTCACGCCGACGAGATCCGCGCCGCGGGGCTCGCGAACCAGCGCGGCAACGACTACTTCCCGTGCCGGCTGATGTTCCCGCTCGCCGACGCGCGCGGCCGCATCATCGGCTTCCAGGCGCGCGAGCTGCGCGACGACGACCCGCTCAAGGGCAAGTACGTCAACTCGCCCGAGAGCGAGCTGTTCAAGAAGGGCAACGTCCTCTACGGGCTCCACCTCGCGCGGCCGGCGATCGCGAAGCAGGACCGCGCGATCGTCGTCGAGGGGAACACCGACGTGATCGCGCTCCGCCAGGCCGGGGTCGAGCCGGTCGTCGCGTCGATGGGCACGGCGCTGACCGAGCGCCAGCTGCCGGAGCTCGGCGCGGCTGACGAAGCGGCTCTTCCTCTGCTTCGACGCCGACGCGGCCGGGCAGGAGGCGACGCTGCGCGGGATGGAGCTGGCGCGTGCGGCAGGGCTTCGACGTGCGCGTCGTCGCGCTGCCGAAGGGCGAGGATCCGGCCGACGCGCCCGACGTCGTTCGAGGAGCGGCTCGGGTCGGCCGAGAGCTACCTCCACTATCGCGTCCGGCATCGAGCTCGAGCGCGACGGCCGACCGGCAGGAGGCGTTCGTGCGGGCCCGCGAGATCCTCGCGCCCGTCGAGGACTCGCCCGAGCGCCAGGAGGCGCTGCGGCTCGCTCGCCGACCGGCTCGACCTTCCCCGAGAGACGCTCGCGGGGCTCGCGCCCGCGAGGTCGGCCCGGGCGCCGTCGGTCGCGCCGACAGCGACCCCCCGGCTGCTCGAGGCCGGGCTCCAGCGCGAGCGGGACCTCCTCGCCGCCGTCGTCCGCAACCCGTCGCTCGTCGCCGAGCTCGCGGCGCTCACGCCGGAGCACTTCGACGAGCCGCTCCACCGGCGCTTTCGCGAAGTCCTCCTCGGTCAGGCGCGCCGAGGACGAGGAGCTTGTCGCGTTGCGCGCGGAGCTCGGCGCGCGCGCCGACCGGGACGCGATCGACGAGCGGACCGGGAAGGAGCTGCTCCTCCGGCTGCACGAGCGCCTGCTGCGGCGCGAGCTCCAGGGCGCCGACCTCGTTCGCGCGACGGAGCTGCAGGCCCGCCTCGCGAAGGTGCACCACGCCCTCGCCGAGCTCGGTGTGAACCCCTACGCAGGCGCCGTTCGCGGGCTCGGGCGTCGCCGCGCCGTCGCGTGGGTGCTCTCGCGCGTCCTGCCTCCGATCGATTCGCTCTTCGTCCGGTCGCCGGCGGTCGCTCACGAGCCTCGGTACCGGCTTTCCGCTCTGCTATCTGACCACGACGGGCCGACGGACGGGCGAGGCCCGCACGGTGCCGCTCCTGCACGTCGCGGACGGCGAGCGGGTCGTGCTGATCGCGTCCAACTGGGGGAGGCGGCGTCATCCGGCCTGGGCCCTCAACCTCGACGCGTGCCCCGAGGCGCTCGTCGCGATCGACGGGCTCGAGCGCGTGTACACCGCGCGACGTGCAACGTCCGAGGAGCGCTCGCGGTACTGGGCGGAGGCGGTTCGCTTCTGGCCCGGCTACGACGACTACCGCTCGAGGGCGGGCCGCGAGATTCGCGTGTTCGTGCTCGACCCCGTCGCGGAGTAGGCTCCTGCTACGGACGGTGTGCACGACATGGGCGGCATGCACGGGTTCGGGGCGGTCGTGACCCCGGGCTCGAACCGAGTCGCCGAGCATTCCTGGGAGCTCCGCGTCTTTGCGCTCTCGACGCTCGTCGGGATCCACGGGCTGGGCACGGCCTCGGGCCGGGCGATCCGGGAGGAGATGCGTCCCGCCGACTACCTGGCCGCCGGGTATTACGAGCGCTGGCTCTGGAGCACCGAGCAGCGGCTGCTCCGGCAGCGGCACGATCGCGGAGCACGATGTCGACGACTGGATGGCGCGGCTGCGCAACGGGGACGATCCGCCGCGAAGCGAGGATCCGGAGGCCGCCCGACGAGTCGTTGACGCGACACGCGAGGCGTCGCCCCTCGCCCCGGCCCGAACTGCGCGGTTCTCCCCCGGCGAGTCGGTACGCGTCCGCCGGATGCACCCGGCGGGGCACACCCGGTGCCCGCGCTACGTGAGGGGCGTCGCCGGGAGGGTCGAGTCCGTGAGGGGGGTGGACGCGTTCCCCGACATCGGGCCGTACGAGGGACCCGAGGAGCCCGTGTACGCCGTGTCATTCGCCTCGGACGACCTCTTCGGCCCCTCGGGCGAGGGTCGCTGGACGGTCGTAGCCGACCTGTTCGAGAGCTATCTGGAGCCCGTGTGAGCCACGGCCACGATCACCACCACGACGACCTCGCGCTGCGCGCGGCGGCCCTCGAGGCCGTCCTGGTCGAGAAGGGCTTGGTGACGACCGACCAGGTCGACGCGATCGTCGAGCGGTACGAACGCGACCTCGGACCGCAGAACGGCGCGCGGGTCGTCGCCCGCGCCTGGCTCGACCCGGCCTACCGCGAGCGCCTCCGTGCGGACGGCGCGGCTGCGATCCGCGAGCTCGGCTACGGCGGCTTCGAGGGAGAGACGATGGTCGTCGTCGAGAACACGCCCGACGTCCACAACGTCGTCGTCTGCACGCTCTGCTCGTGCTACCCCTGGCCGGTGCTGGGCCTCCCTCCGACCTGGTACAAGAGCCCGGCCTATCGCGCGCGGGTGGTCGCCGAGCCCCGAGCGGTGCTCCGCGAGTTCGGCGTCGAGCTGCCCGTCGAGACCGAGATCCGCGTCTGGGACTCGACGAGCGAGGTGCGCTACCTCGTCGTCCCGCGGCGGCCCGCAGGCACGGACGGGATGAGCGAGGAGGAGCTGGCGGCGCTGGTCACGCGCGACAGCATGATCGGCACGGGCCAGGCGACGAGCCCGGGCGAATGAGCGGGCGTACCGACCCCGCGGTCGCCGACCCGAGCGCCGCGGCCGCGCCGCCGCGCTCGAACGGCGAGCTCGTCTTCGAGGAGCCGTGGGAGAGCCGGGCGTTCGGGATCGCCGTCGCGCTGCACGACGCAGGTCTCATCGACTTCGAGGCGTTCCGCGCCCGTTTGATCGAGCGAATCGGAGAGTGGGAGGAGCCCGACCGGAGAGCAGGGGAGAAGTACCGGTACTACGAGCGTTGGCTCACCGCGCTCGAGCAAACGCTGCTCGAGGCAGGACTCGTCGATGCGGAGCACGTCGGTGTCGTGCGCGCTGCCCTCGAGGAGCAGTGGGCCCACGACCGGCACGACTGAGCGGAGACGTGGAGAAGGGCGGCACGAGAGTCGCCGGCGCGGCCGTTCAGGTGCCGAGCCGCAGCGCGCTACGGCGAGGTGCGGCGCGCGTAGGGCGACCGGCGAACCGGCTGGGCTCCGCGAACCATGCCGCGGCGCCAGTTGAGCTCCGCGAAGAGCGCCGTTCGGAGGTCGACGAGCTCGTCCGAGGGACGATCCAACACGGCGAGGATCGCTTCGCGGTCGCTCATCGTGAGGGCGACGAACTCGTTGCCCTCGGTGATCGCCTTCAGGAGCACACGCGCCGTGTGGTCGGACCCCGCGCGGGTGAGCATGGCAGCAAGCTCGAGCGCCCGTTCGCGCGAGATTCGGATGCCGCCGACGATCGGCATGAGGCAATCGTAGGGATCATCCAAGCCTCCCGCCGCCCAGCAGGCTTCTCGGAGTGGGCGCGGGAGCTCACGTCACGGAGCGAACGGAACCCCTGGGGTGGCTCGAACTTCCTGCGGGCGCACCGACCCTCTCGGCCCTGTCGCGCCTGAGTCGGTTTCGGATCTTCTGCTCCCGCTCGGCCTGGTACGCCTGCTCCCTGGTGGTTGCCTCCTCGCGCTCCCGGCGATACAGGTGCGGGCCTTCGTGCCCCTCGCGGCAGCACGCAGCGGCCGTCCCGGTCGAGCCAGGTGCCCGGGTACATGGAGTCACACGTCCCGTCGTGGTGCGCGATGCGGCCGCCCCTCGCCCTGTAGTGGTGGGCGCCCTCCAGCCATGTCGGTGCGGCGCTCATGCGGCGTCCTTCCTCTTCGGCGAGTGGAGGCGCGTACACGTCAAGCCGCCAGACCGGCGACACGCTGCCTTCGACCGCTTTCTTCCCGGCACCACCCGGTGCATCAGCGCCCCCCATTCACTCAGACGCTGGTGCACCCGTCACACCGGCGCATCCGCGACACCACTGACGGCCGTTGCGCGGATCTACCGAGCCGGCCCGGCGTTCACGAGCTCCCCGGGTTGGACTCGAACCCGCCTGCAAACGGGCATCTGCTTTCGCCCAGGACAGCACCGGGACAGCACTACCCGCGCACGAGAGGCCCGAGAACTTCGCGATCGCGCACGACCCGGGCCTCCCATCGCGATCCCGGCGGGGCGCAAGACGACGGGCCTGCACGATGTCCGCCCGCGGCGACAACATGCTCGATGTGAGCAGCAGCCAGGGCGACCCCGAGGCGCTTCGTAAAGCCGCCGAGGCCGTCAAAGTCCTCGAGGATCGCATCGTGGCGATCGCGCAGGGAGCGGGAGCGGCTTCCGCTCTCGTCCGACTGACCGTGGGAAGTGGCGCTTCCTCGATTGTGCTTCTGTAGGTTCGCCTGTAACTCTGACGCGAGAGGGAGAACGGTCGCATGAACGATGATCAGAGGCACGCACGGATCTTCGGCGTCCTGTTCATCATCACGTTCATCACGTCGATCAGTGCGCTCGCGCTCTTCCAGCCCGTTCTCGACGATCCAGCCGGGTACATCTCAGGTGGCGGGAAGGACAACCAGATCTACCTGGGGGCGTTCCTTGAGTTGCTACTCATCATCTCGAACGTCGGAACGGCCGTCGTTCTGTACCCGATCGCGCGGCGTCAGAACGAAACTCTGGCGATCGGATATGTCGCAGCTCGAATTATCGAGTGCGTCTTCATCGCGGCCGGGATCATCTTCGTGCTCGGAGTCGTGCAGCTCCGTCAAGACTCACCTGACGCCGCCAATCTCGCTGTTTCGCTCGCGGCGCTCAAGGATTTGACGTTCCTGTTCGGCCCAGGCTTCATCGTCCCATGGGGGAACGGACTGATCCTCGGCTACTTGATGTACAAGTCCGGCCTCGTGCCGCGACGCATGGCGTGGTTCGGACTGATCGGCGGACCGATTCTTCTAGTCTCCAGCATCGGCACGCTGTTCGACTGGTGGGACTGGGGCGGCACGGTGCCAAGCCTCTTGGTGATCCCGGAGTTCATCTGGGAAGCGTTCCTCGGCATCTACTGCGCCATCTGGGGGTTCAGGCGCGACGCGCCGATCCTCTTTGGCGCCCGTAGCTCGGCATGACGTCCAACCCATTGGCTGACGGTCTTCCGAGGTCGTGGCAGCGGCTCTTGGCCCTGTCGGGGGTGGTGTTTGCGCTGCTCTTTGTTGTCGGGTGGTTCGCGAGCGGTGGCGACGCTCCCGACTACGGTGCCCCCGATCAGGACTGGATCAACTGGGCGGACGACAACCAGTGGAAGAGCCGCATCGGCGCCTTCGCGATGCTTCTTGCCGGGTTCGTGTTCCTCCACTTCGCGGCAACGATCCGGACTGCGCTCGGGAGTGCAGAGACCAGAGTCCGCGGTTTCTCAGAACTCGCCCGGGCCGCGTTCGCGGGCGCGATCACGGGCATGGCGGGCATGACCATGGCGATCGTGATCATCTCTAGCGCGACGACTGAGGGTGCGGACGCGAATCCCACGGTGACTCGCGCCATGGCGAGTACCTCGGCCGGACCATTCCTCCTCTCGGCGATGGGCTTCGCCGCGTTCCTTCTGTCTGCAGGAGTTCTGACACTTCGGAGCGACGTCTTCGCGCGTTGGACGGGTGTCGTGGCGCTCGTCGGCGCGGTGTCGTTTCTCGTCGCGTTCGCCACGGTTCTCTCGGGCTTGGGCGAAGACAGCATCTTCGGCTTCGGGTTCTTCCCCGGCGTGCTCGCGCTCGTGATCTGGTCGCTCGCGACGAGCATCAGTCGCTACCGCGCTCTGGCGTCCGCCCCAACGAGTTCAGCGTGAATCGGTTCTCGAAGTCTGCTCCTGTCGGACGCGGACTCATGCCTTCTCGCACGCGATTCCGTCCTTGTCGCGGTCGAGGCCGCGGTTGAATGACATCGCGACGTTGTAGAGCTTCGTGCTGCGCTTGAAGTTGGTCACGGGCGTGTCACTCGTCCTATCTCTTGCGCCCGACCTCCCGAGGCCGTGCGGGAATCTCTTGTTCAGGTTCGTGCAGTTCTTGTAGAGCAGGGGTGCGGCGACGCTGCTCCTGTCGGCGGCCGAGTGCAGATCAGCGGCCTGAGCCCCCTGCCGACCGTGCCGCTGACCGTGGCGAGGAAAGCGGCAACCGCACCGACTCTCTTGATGGTCTTCATCAGTCTCTCCTTCAGGCTCGCCCGGAGGCGGCTACTCGCATCCCCATCCGTCGCCGTCTCCGTCGAGTCTATGAACGTCGGTGCCGATGAGCGGCGCGTGAATAGCACTCTCCGGTGCCAACTTCGGGGGAGTCGATTTGAATCAGGCGAACCCTTCGCCCGTTCGACCAGCCTGAGCGTGTCACCGTCGGTAACAACGGCTACGGCCGCGGTCACGCCGGACGAGGGCGAGGCACCCCCGACGAAGACGCTGGCGACGAGGGCTGCCCCCGTGGCAAGCGGAAGAAGCGCCCATCGCGCTGACACGTCAATCGATCGGAGTCGCAGCCGTAGCCGCAGCATCGCCTCACGCCCCTCGCGATCAATCTTCGTCCTCCTTGCGCCCGTCCTCATCCGCGCATCCCGCGATTACGGCCCCGAGTCAGTACGGAGGATCCGCCCTGCCGTGAGGACCCGGCGTCGCAGGTGCTCGCGGCTGATCGAGCCGTCATGAGCAGTACCCGAGCCGTCGCTCAGCATGGCTGGCTCGCAGAGGTAGCCTCCTCGCTCTCCGCGCGTTACCCAGGCGTGGAACTCCGGGCCGAGGCCGCCCGAGCCAGGGGTAACGATGATCGACGGGTACACGGAGACGCTCCGGTCATCGGCCCTCCACAGGAAGGCTGCCCAGGCGTTGACGTCGGCTTCGGACGGCCGCGAAGCTCGCGCGGACAGGGTGGTAGTGCCAGCATCCGATCCTTACTAGAGCGTCGCCGTCGAGCCAGTCCGGGAACGCGGCTCGCACGTCCTCTTCCCGGGGAAGGAGCAGACTCCGCGGACCGTGCAGCGATCCGTTGCCCGCACCGGAGGCGTAGACGATGCGCGTCTCATGCGTTCGCGCTTGCTCCCACGAGAACAGCAGCCCGCCTGTTTCGAGCCCCTCATGTGAGACGTCTGCGACCTCGGCAAGGATCGTGCGAGCCGTCTCGCCCTCGAGATGAATCGTGAAACCCGGCCTCGCGTCCGGGCGCAGCTTCACGGACCACGGGTACTCGACCCTCTTCGTTGAGGACGGAGTGGGCGGGAGGAAGGAGATCGCCCGTCCCGCCAACGGCCGAGTCGGCCGCATCTTGAACTCGGCGACGCGCGTCTTCCTGACCGCGAGTTCCTCATCGAGCCCGGGGCCGAGCCCGACGCCGATCGAGGTCGGCGTGAACCACTCCTCGCGCCCGCGGACGGCCGGGTGCGAGCGATGCACGATGTCGCCGTAGGAGACGACGCCCCACGGGCCTTCGAGGCGCAGCCTCTTGCAGAAGACGTGCGTGCTGGGCGGCCGTTTGAACCCGCGCCGGGCGCGTCTTTCTCGATCGCCGCCGCCCGCATCGCCTGATCGAGCCTCAAGAGCCCGACCTCGTCGGTGATCGAGCAGACGGCGCTCACGGGCTCGCCTCGACTCGGGTGATCCGCTCGCGCTCAGGCTCGGCGAGGTACCGCCTGAGCGCCTGGCGGATCTCGCCCGAGATCGAGCGGTCGTGCTACGCCGCCGACTCCTCCAGGGCCGAGCGCATCGACTGCGAGACGAACGCCGAGACGTAGCGGGTCGGTTGCTCTTCGCTCTCAGCCATCGAGAGCGCCTATCGGCGGGACGGCAGCGGCTACTCGGGGCCGTAGACGGCCCCCGGCGGATCGCCGCGCTCTGCCCGGAGGTGCGCGATCATCGACGCCATCGCGACGGCGAGCATCCGCTGCTCGCGCACGGTCAGGCTTTCCCAGATCGTGATCGCGGCTTCGGCGTTCCTGTCACGAACAAGGGCGATGATTCGCTCCTGCGTGTCGCCGAGTCGGCGGTACTCGGGGTCTTCCATGCAGCCGTTCGAGCGAGAGGCGCGGACGGCGTTGCCCGTTATGGCGAGATCCTGAGACAGCACCGGGACAGCACCACCTGGTCTCTTCTGGCCTTCCTGGCACACCTGACCCACCGTTTCAAGCCGTTTCCGCGTGGGCAGGAGGCCGAAACTCCCCGGGTTGGACTCGAACCAACAACCCTCCGGTTAACAGCCGGATGCTCTGCCAATTGAGCTACCGGGGAAGGCAGCGACCGGAAGTGTAGCGCCGCTGCTTCGCGGTTCTCCGCCGCCGGGACGATGCAGATGCGGTCGTGGGGAGGAGCATGCGCGGAGACGGCGAAGTGCGTGAGTTCCGTGCGTCGTACGGTCATGATCGTCCTCGTTGCGGCCGCAGCCCTGGCACTCGCCGGGCCTGCTGTCGCCGCCCAGAGCGCCAGGGTCGCGGCGCTCCAGGTCGCGCTGCGCTCGCAGGGGCTCTACACCGGCGCGGTCGACGGTGTCTCGGGGCCGATGACGCGTGAGGCGCTCCTCCGCTTCCAGCGGAAGAACGGGATCAGGGCGACCGGAAAGATCGGCATGGCGACGCGCTGCAAACTGGGGAAGCTCGGCATGCCCCTCCTCGGCCAGCGCGGTCTCTCGAGCGGGCGCGTCGGCTGGGACGTCGCGTCGCTCGAGTTCAGCCTGAGGCGCTTCGGCTTGCCCGCGGGCAGGATCGACGGTCGCTTCGACGCCGCCACCGCGGCGGCCCTGCGGCGTTTCCAGCGCTCTCGCGGGCTCGAGCCCGACGGCGTCGCCGGCGTCCGGACATTTCGGGCTCTCGCGCGCGGGAAGGCGAAGGCGGCGTCCGCCCCCGCACGGCGGGCTCGTGTGCACACCGTGAAGCCGGGCGAGGGCTTCGTCGTGATCGCGCGCCGCTATCGAATTCAGCCGACGGTGCTGGCACGCGCGAACGACCTGACGCTGACGAGCGTGCTCACGCCGGGGCAGCGGCTCCGTGTCCCCGGTCGCACCGTGGTCGTGCGTCCCGTGGCGCGCACGCGTCCTTCCCGCAACACCGTCCTCGTCCACACGGTGCAGCCGGGCGAGGGCTTCTTCCTGATCGCGCGCCGGTACGGCGTACGGGCCAACAGGCTCGCGAGCGCCAACGGGCTCAGGCTGACGAGCCTGCTGACGCCGGGTCAGCGGCTGCGGGTCCCGGGTCGCACCGTCGCCGCCCGGAAGGCGCCGGCGGCCGCCGCTCCACGCCTGAAGCACGACGTCGCACAGGGAGAGAGCTTCTTCTCGATCGCCCAGCGCTACCACGTCAGCCCGTGGCGGCTCGCGCGGGTGAACGGGCTCTCGCTGATGGCGACGATCGTCCCGGGCCAGCGCCTCACGCTTCCCCGGGGGGCGCATCTCGGAGACACGGGCCCGCCTGTCGACCGAAACATGGTGCGTGCGGCGATCGACCGCTGGTCGGCGACCTACGGCGTCGACGCGAGGCTCGCGCGAGCGGTCGCGTGGATGGAGTCCGGCTTCCAGGAGGACGTCGTCTCGAGCGCCGGCGCGATCGGCGTCATGCAGCTGCTGCCGGAGACATGGGAGTGGATCGACGCAATGCTGCTGGGCGAGGTCACGCCCCGGACGTACGACGGGAACGTGCGCGCGGGTGTGCGTTACCTCCGCTGGCAGCTCGACCAGTTCGACGGGGACATGAGGCTCGCCCTTGCGGGCTACTACCAGGGCGCCCGCGCCGTGCGCGAGCGCGGGCTCTTCGACGACACGAAGCAGTACGTGTCGGTGATCCTCGAGCTCTACGGCTCGATCTGAGGGCCTGGAAGCGCCAGCGCGGCCGCATCCCAGAGGTCGAGCCTGCGACCTTGCCGTCGCCCGTCCTCGAACTCGCCGCTGCGCTCCGCGAGCAGAGGTCGCCCGAGCTCGGCCCGCGCGGATGCCCACGACCCGTACCGCGCCCTGTCGCTCTCGGCTTCGACCGCACCCCAGAGCTGCCCGGCGGTCTCCGGTCTTCCTCGAGCGAGGGCGAGACGGGCGAGGCCGGTGAGCGCGTACAGCGCCCAGTGGCGGTTCTCCTGAGCCCGTTCGATGCGCAGAGCTTCCGTACCGACGTGGGCGGCTTCCTCGAGGTCGCCGCGGTCGAGCGCGAGAAAGAGGAGGTTGCCGAGCTGGCCGGACAGCCACCAGTCCCAGTCGTACCGCCGGGCTTCGTCGGCGCCGCGACGGACGAGCGCCGTCCCTCCCTCGACATCCCCGTCTGCGATGCGGAGCTGGCCAAGCACCGAGTAGTTGGGGATGGCGGTGAACGGAAACCGCCCCTCGGCGAGAGCATGGGTCTCGTCGGCGAGCACGCGAGCGCGGGCCTGGTCCCCTCGTATGAGAGCGCTCATGGCGAGGCGATGCGTCAGGGCGGCGATCTCGCGATCGTCGCCCATGGCGCGAGCGAGCACCAGCCCTTCCTCGTACAGCCGTTCTCCCAGCTCGCGCTCGCCGGCCATGTCTGCGGCCCCTCCGTAGACGCGGAGTACGCGTACTCGGAGGGGCGCCGGGACGGTCCCGGCCGCGTCGAAGAGGCTTCGGAGCCTCTCGACGCCTTCGTGGGGGGCGTGCGCGAACCAGAAGTTCTCGAGTGCGACGACGAGCTCCAGCGCGACGCGTGGGTCGGCGGCCGTCGCCCAGTCGAGGGCCGCGCGCAGGTCGTCGCGCTCGGCGAGCGCCAGCCCGTGGTCGCCGCCCTCGTCATCGTCCTCGGTGAGATGCGCGGAGCGCGCGATCGCGAGCATGCGCTTCGCGTGCCGCCCGCGAATCACGTCCTTCTCGTTGGTCGCGGCGAGCTTCTCAGCGGCCAGTTCGCGGATCGTCTCCAGCATCCAGTAGCGGGTACCGTCCGGAACACCTGCCCGGCGGCGCAGGAGGCTCTTGTCGAGGAGAGAGCCGACGGTGTCGAGGTCCGCGTCGCAGACGGCTTCGATGCTCTCGAGCGTGGCTCCGGACGCGAACACCGACATCTGCGCGAAGAGGCGCTGCTCGCCGGGATCGAGGAGGTCGTACGACCAGGCGATCGTGGCGCGCAGGGTTGCGTGTCGCTCGTCCGCGTCGCGACCTCCCGCGAGGAGGTCGAGTCGCTGCCCGAGCCTCTCGAGGAGCTGCTCGGGCGAGAGCAGCTTCGTGCGGGCAGCGGCGAGCTCGAGAGCAAGGGGCAGCCGGTCGAGCCGCAGGCAGAGCTGGTCGACGGCCGCGGTGCGACCGACCTCGTTTCCCACGCTTCGGGCTCGGTCGACGAAGAGCTCGACCGCCTCCTCGGCGTCGAGGGGCGGGAGATCGAGCTGTGTCTCGGCGCCGATGCGCAGCGCCTCGCGGCTCGTGACGATCAGCCGGAGCTCCGGCGCGGCACCGACGACGGCCGCGAGGGCGGGTCCCGCGTCCGGCAGCAGCTGCTCGAGGTTGTCGAGCACGACGTGCGTCCGCTTGCCGGCGACCCGCGCCGCGACCGAAGCCGGATCGCCGACCTCGGCCCCGAGCGTCTCGGCGAGCGCGGGGACGATCCGCATTGGATCGCGTGACGGCGCGAGTGGAACGAAGTACGTGCCTCCGCCTGCCTCCTCTGCCAGCAGGCGTGCCAGCTCGATCGCGAACCGTGTCTTGCCCGTACCGCCCGGCCCGAGGATGGTGAGCACCCGCGGATCGCGCTCGAGCACGAGGGACACGGCCGCGAAGAGCTCCCGATCGCGGCCGATGAAGGGTGTCGCGGGGTTCGGCAGCTCGACGGTGCCAGGGGAGCGCACGGGTGGATGTCGTCCCGCTCCGAGCTGAAAGAGACGGGTTGCGCCGTCGAAGTCCCGCAACGGGTGGCCGCCGAGATCGACGAGGGACACTCCGTCGAGGAGCGCCGCAGTCGTGGGCGAAACGATCGTCTGCGTCCCGTGGGCGAGGCTCGCGATTCGTGCGCCGCGGTGCACGTCGACGCCCACGTATCCCTCGGCCGTCACGGTCGGCGTCCCGGTGTGGATCCCCATCCGTACGATGATCGGCCCAGGCTCGAGTACGCGCTGGCCGTCTCGCGCGGCGGCTACCGCCCCCATCGCTGTGGGGAAGGCGACGAAGAATGCGTCGCCCTGCGTGTCGACCTCGACGCCGCCGTGGGCTTCGAATGCCTCCCTGAGCAGCCGGCGGTGCTCCGCGAGCGCCTCGGCGTACCCGTCGGGCCCGAGCGCGTGCAGCAGCCGCGTCGAGCCCTCGATGTCGGTGAAGAGGAACGTGACCGTGCCGGTCGGGAACTCGGGGCGCATCGGGCTTGTGTTGATTCAACACAAGCCCTCGGCCGGGCGCGAGGCCCGCGCCGAACGATTATGGGACGCGAGCGACCGGAGGCGCTCGAGGCGCTCCGGCTCGTTCGCGCGGATTTCGGAGTTGCCGGAGAGCTCCGCGTATGCGTGCGAGAAGTACGGGCGGGCCTCGTCGCTGCGGCCGAGGGCGAGCAGGCATTCTCCGAGCTCCTCGTCGACGTACCCGTCGACATCGCCTTCTGCCTCAAGCTCCGCGGCGAGCGCCTGCTGCTCCGCGAGAGCCTGCTCTACCCGGCCCAGGGAGCGCAGGCAGCGGGCCACGCACCAGCGCGCGATCCTCACCTGGTTCGCCGTGCCCTCGCGCCTCCGCTCCTCGAGGGCGACCTGGAAGAGCGAAAGCGCCTCGTCGTAGTCGCCTGCTTCGTGCCGCGCCCAGCCCATGTTGTTCGCAAGCGACCCGACCTAACGGCGGGCGCGCGGGTCCGGCGACGTCCGCGCGAGCTGCATCGCCCTCTCGTTCCAATCCGAGGCGCTCTCGGGCGGCTCGACGATGCCGAGCATGTGCGCGGCATCCACCGCGAGCGTGTCCTCGCCCTCCGCGCGGGCGTGCTCCCACGCGTCGGCGAACTGCGCGGCGCCGCGGCCGCTCCGGCCGGCGCTGTTCGCCACCCGCCCGCGCTCGAGGAGCAGGCGGATGCGGCCGCGGTCGTCGTCCGGTCGGAGTGCAGCGGCAGCGTCGTCGAGCGTCCGTTGGCCTCCTCGAACCGGCCCTGCAACCCGCGCGCGCGCCAGCTGGGTGAGTAGCTCCGCGAGAAGGGCACCGCCGCGCTCGGCTCGGGCACGGGGCAAGAGCGCGCGGAACCGCTGCTCGCTCCCGGCGGGATCGTCGAAGTTCCACAGGCTGTCGAGCCGGTCGAGCGAGAAGGTCGTGGGATCGTCGTCCATGACCCGCTGATGGGCGCTACGTGTCGGAGCCTACCGGGTCGGCGAGGGCGACGACAGCCGCGTACGCTCGGCGAGCCGCCTCGTCGGCGGTGAGCGACCAGAAGCCGTCCGGCGTCGAGAAGATCTCGACGTCGAGCGATCCCCGCCAGCAACAGGGGTGCGATCGCATGACTTCTACGAGTTCGCGTGTCGGGCCTGCCGCCGCATCGGGGAGCTCGCGGTCCGTGCGGTCGGGCTCGCCGGGCCACGAAGCCACGTGGAGCCCCGTAACTCGGTCGACGACCTTGGCCAGATCCGCCGGATTCTCATCGGCGAGGTTGTACGTGTCCGCCATGATTCCGACGTCGGGCAGGTCGGCCTCGTCGAGGAGCGTCAGAGCATCCGAGAGCGAGTTCACGAAGGAGGTCGATGTCACGCTGAGAATGGTGTATGGGCTCGAGACCGAGTGGGACGTTCTCGGCGGCTGCGACGGCTGCGATCCGCCTCAGACCCTCGATCGCGACTTCCCGGGCTTCCTCGACGGAACGCCGTCCCCGCGGGCCCGTGAGGCAGACGATCGACTCCGGAGCGTACTCGGCGAGGCGTCGGACCGATTTGCATAGTGCCTCGATCCGCTCGTCGGGATCCTCCGGCCCCTCCATGCCGGGGATGGCGAGCTGAAGGATGGACGGGATCGCGGGCACGCAGTTCGAAACCGCCAACCGGTTCGTCCGGAGGAGCTTGCGATTCGAGAGATCGTCGACAGGGAGCTTGAACTCCCAGAGGCCGATCGCGTCGAAGCCTGCGGCCGCATAGGCCTCGACGTCCTCGGCGAACGCCGCATTCGCCGTCGAGATCTGCGAGAGCGACAGCCTCACGAGCGTCCTGGAAGCCTTGCAACGAGGCGCCGCGTCAGCGGCGGCTTCGTCAGCTCCTTCGCAACGAGGTACCCCGAGCCCGCTCCGAGGCCGGGCCCGGGGTGAGTGCTCGCGCCGACGTGCCACAGGCCCTCGATGGTGGTCCGGTGCCCGGGGGAGGCGGCGAACGGGCGCCAGATGAGGTTCTGGTCGAGGGCGCAGCTCCCGGCGTAGATGTCGCCGGCGACGAGGTTCGGGTTCAGCGCCTCGAGGTCGGCCGGCGACAGGACGATGCGCCGCGAGCGTGGCCGAGGAGAGGTTCTCGATCGACTCGCCGAGCCTGCCCACGATCCGGTCGGCGTAGGCCTCGCGGAGCTCCTCCGTCCAGGTTCCGTCGCCGACGTCGAGCTCGCCCGGCGGCGTCGCCCTTGACACGCGCCGGCCGGGAGCTCCTGGAGCTGGATCCAGACGATCGACCTTCCCTCGGGCGCCCGGGACGGGTCGACGGCGCACGGCTGGCCGGCGACGATCGTCGCCTCCGCGGGGAGCAGCCCGCGCTCGGCCTCGTTGACCGCGCGCGAGACGCCGTCGAGCCCGGGCGTCACGTGGACGATCGCGGTCCGCGACGAGGCGCTCCGCGTCGGGGCCTTTCCAGCGCGGTGGCTCGTCGAGGGCGAGGTGGATCTGCATCCCGGCGCGGCCGTAGCGATAGCGCTGCGCCGCGGCGCGGACGTCGTGCGGGGCGTCGCCCGTGCGGAGGAGGCTGCCGTAGAGCTGGGTCGGGGTCACTCCGGCGACCACGGCGCGGGTCGCGGCCACGGCTCTCGCCGTCGGCCAGGACGACACCCGTGGCACGACCTTCCGCGACCGTGATCCGTTCCGACGTTTGCTGCTCGTCCGGAGCTCTCCGCCCGCGTCGCGAACGATCCCGGCGAGTGCGTCGACGAGCCTCACGCCGCCGCCGACCGGCACGGGCATGCCCGCCGAGCTGGACGGCGCAGGCGATCACCTGGGTCATGAACCCCGAGACGGCGTTCTCGGGGCCGAGGCCCGTGTGCAGGACCCACGGGGCGAGCAGCCCGTGGGCCTGCTCCGAGGCGAAGGTCGCGGTGGTCCAGTCTCGGCAGGTCGCGAGCGCACGCCCGGCGAAGTCGAGGAGGCCCCGGCGGCCGAGCCGACGGAGCATCCTCTGGCCGAGGCCGAGCCCTCCGGGCGACCAGAGCTCGGTGCCGAGGACGCCGAACGAGAGGTCGGCGTTCGCCATGAACTCCTCGAACTGGTGCTGCCAGGCGGAACCGTCGCCGGCCGACCAGCGGTCGAACTCGGCGACGTTCGCCTCCATCGACGTCTGCAGGAACATCGCAGAGCCGTCGGGGTACGCCGTGGCGGTCGGTAGGTCGGTGTTCAGGTACTCGAGCCCGCGACGGTGGAGCTCGTCGCCGAGCTCGGCGTACGCCGCGGAGCCCGCGAACAGCGGGTGCCAGGAGCTCATCACCTCGTGCGTGAACCCGGGCAGCGTGTAGTCGGCCTCCGTGCGAATCGCGCCGCCGAGCCGGTCCGACCGCTCGAGCACGCAAACGCTCCAGCCGTCCCGGGCGAGGAGCGCGCCGGCGGTGAGCGTGTTGATTCCCGACCCGACGAGGACGGCGTCGAATCCGGCCACGCGGCGAGGCTACCAGGGTCGCCCCGGCCGCGGACGTGCGTCAGCCCTGATGATGAAGTGCCCTCGCCCGACCCGGCGGACGCCGGATGCCCTACGACGAAAGCCGCGCGATCACACGGATTGCGAAGGCTCCGAAGGCGACTGGGCCGGCGATGGAAGCAGGAGGAGATGGCTTTCGACGACCGCCTCGGCGACGTCGACCAGCTTGCGGCCGTTGTGTTGCGAGTGATGGCGGAGCATCTCGAACGCCTCGTCGGCGCCGACAGCATGCCGGGCCATCAGAATGCCCTTTGCCTGCTCGATCAGAGCGCGGCGCCCGAACGCGCCTCGCAGGTTGTGGTACTCGGCGAACCGTTGGAGCGTTATGTCGATCGCGCTCTGCAACTCGTCGGGCGTGTCCTCGACGATGTAGGCGAACACCCCACGCTTCGCGGCCTCGTGGACGTACGCCGGGTCCTTCGCGGTCAGCACGGCGATCACCGGGCACAAGGCTTCACGCACGATCTCTGCGATCTGGTCGAGGGCATGCTCCGAACTGAGGCCCAGCCCGACGAGCGCCACATCCGGCCGCTCCCTGGCGGTCACCGCGCCGACCTCCTTCACGTCGATCTCCCGCGCGATCACGTCGTGCCCGAGACCGGTCACGACCTGCGCCAGTAGCTCGAGCCGCTCGCGCTTCTCGTTGGCGATCAGGACGCGGAGGTGCGTCGTTTCCTCGTCAGGCATCGCTGCGCCCGTCATCGACGACACGGCACGGCCTGCCATCGACCCGGCGACCGCACCCTTCGATGGAGATCCCGACGAACGCATCGTCGGATCGAAGTGTATTGCGGGCCGTTTCGCACGAAGGGGTGATAAGATAGGTATGTCGCGTTCAACAAATCGCGCGGCGTGACTTCCCGTGTGGCCCAGCCATGGCCCACGAAGTGTCCGCCCTCAACCCAGCAGGTCGGAACGCACGGTCGGCAACGCGCTGGCCGGAGACAAGCTCTGCCGGAGTCGAGATGGAGAACAGCCTTGCCCTACCGGATGTGCCCGATGGCCTGGCTGCGGGCGCCTTCTTCGATGCGGGTCGGAGCGTGGTCAGCGGTCGTTTGATCATCGAGCCGGTGAGGGCAGCGGTGCTCGGTGACGACGTCTCTTACGGTTCGCGTCTCTTTGGCGTCGGGGACCTCGTGCGCTGGCCGAGCCGACGTCAGGCGCTCGCCGCCGGCGGCGGCCTGCTGGTCCTGGCTCTCACGATGCTGGCCGCTCGTCGCTTTGCCGAGACCTCATGGCCGCTCGTCCACGGTCACCCTGCCGTGCTCGCCGCGGCGGGACTCCTTTTCCTGCTGGCCGGCGCCCTCAAGATCTACGCGTGGCGGGCGCTCTTCTCAGCGGACGAGCGACCGCGAACGCTCGCGCTCGCCGCCGGCTCCGGGGGAGCCTCCGTGATATCCGTAGCCCTTCCGTCGCGACTCGGCGACGCGGCCCGGGTCGCCATCGTCCGAAAATCCAAGGGCTGTCCTGCGAGTGTTCGTGCCCTTTGCCTATCGCTCGTCATGCTCGGCTTGGTCGACACCGCCGCTCTGGCCCCCCTCGCCCTGGCGTCCGCAGCCCTGCCGGGTCACTCGGTCGGCATGCGCATCAGCATGGCGGTCGTCGCGGGTGTGGGGATCGCGGCCGCCGCGCTGGTCGTAGCGCTGCCGGCGCTGGCTGGGACCAGGCGGCTGCTGAGCTTCCGGCTCGGCCGCTGGCTGAGGCCTCGCACGATCTCGCTGCGGGATGCCTCGGGGGCATGGGCGTTCGCATGCGCGCACTGGCTCGTGCGCGCGCTGGCGCTGGTTCTTCTGCTCGGAACGCTGGGCGCGGGCTTCTCGATCACCCTCGCGATGGTGTTCATCTGCGCCAGCGCCGCCGTGGGGGCACTGCCCATTGCCCCGGCGGGTGCCGCGACACAGGCCGGCGCAGGCGCCGCGGGGCTCGTTGCTGCGGGTGTCGGAGCCTCTCAAGCGATCGAGGTCGCCGTCGCCGGCCAGACCCTGGGGGCGCTCGCGGGCGTCGCGATCCTCGTCTTCTGCCTGGTCAGGCGCGTGAAGCCGCGGACCCCCTTCCGGACCGCTGGGTGATGGGCCTCAGGGCTGTTCCGTCCTCGCGATCGGAGGTACCGCCGACGGCGCCCGGGAATCGCGGCTACACTGTGCGTGCGCGTTGGTTGTCTTTGACGGCGTCGAGGGTTTTGTAAGTTCCTCTTCGATTGTCACCCCCGGCCTGAGCGCAGCAGAGAGTTCGTTCGGACTCCCTGTCCTGTAGGGAAAGAAGGAGCCTCTAATGTTCGCGACCATTCGTCGTTACGACGGTGTGGACCAGAATCGTTCGGCCGAGTTGACCCGCAAGGTCAACGAGATGCTCGTCCCGAAGCTGGAGAAGCTTTCCGGATTCGCGGGCTACTACCTGATCGAGGCCGAGAACGGCGTCTTCAGCTCGCTCAGTCTCTTCGAGACGCCTGAGCAGAGCAAGGAGTCGACGAAGATCGTCGCTACCTGGATCCGCGACGAGAAGCTCGACACGATGATCCCCAACGAGCCGAAGATCACGAGCGGCAAGGTCGTCGTTCACAGCGACCGCGTCCTGGTCGCCGCGTAGCTCGACCCGCACCGCGAACGGAGGGGCCCGGCTTGCCCGGGCCCCTCTCGTTCTTCCCCGCTCTGTCACCCCGCGAAGAAACGCGCGGTCACGATCAAACCGACGTGATCGACCGGCGGTGTTGGTCGCGCGGGGGCCCCGCCCCGAGCTGAAATGCACAGCGGGACCGCCCGTGTCGGTCGGTAGGACGGGCAGCCAGGACGCCGAGCGAGCACGATCTGCCCGACGGTCGCGGTTGCATGACATGTCAGCGCGGAACGTGTGACAGAATCGGGCGCATGCTGCTGCGAGAGGTCTCGTACGCGCGTCCGGCCACCGTCGAGGAGGCCGTTGCCCTCCTCTCCGAGCACGACGGGGCACGTGCCATCGCAGGGGGCCAGACGCTCGTCAACGTCATGAAACAGCGGGCAGCCTCGCCCGAGGTGCTCGTCGACCTCGCCGAGCTCGACGAGCTCCGCACCATCTCCGTTCAGGGAACGACGCTCGAGATCGGCGCGATGGCGACGCTGTCGTCCATCATCCGCTCGTCCGAGGTCGACGTCAGCCGGCCGATCCTGGCCGAGGTCGCCGCGATCCGTTGCCGACGTCCAGGTGAGGAACCGCGGCACGCTCGGCGGGAACATCTGCGTCAACGACCCGACCAACCACTTCCCGCCGCTGCTCGCCGCGCTCGGAGCGACGATGACGATCCGGAGCGCGGGCGCGCGAGCGCACCGTCACCGCCGACGAGTTCTTCGTCGGCGTCTTCGCAACCGCCGTCGGCGAGGGCGACCTGCTGACGCGGATCAGCGTCCCCGCAGCGGGCAAGGGCGCCGGCGACGGCATGGCCGGCGTGACGCTCGGCGCTCACGGGACCTACGTGGCGAACGCCGCCGCTTCCGTCGTCGACGGCTCGTGGCGCATCGCGCTCGGATGCGTGGCGGCCGTGCCCGTCGTCGCGACTGCCGTCGAGGAGAGGCTCTCCGGGACGAACGTGGACGAGTCGTCGGTGCGCGCCGCGGTCGAGGGCCTCGGGGCGACGCTCGACCCGCCGTCCGACGTGCACGCCTCGGCCGACTACCGCCGCAGCCTCGCCGAGACCTCGGTCGTCCGCGCCGTGCTCCAGGCATCCGAGAAAGCGAAGGGATGACAGTGTCCGTGACGCCGACGTCCAGCTCGGTCGTGACCGTGACGGTGAACGGCCACCGCTACGAGCACGAGGTGCCTGCCAGGCGCCTGCTCGTCCACTTCCTGCGCGACGACCTCGATCTCACCGGCACCCACATCGGCTGCGACACCGGCAGCTGCGGGGCGTGCACGGTCCACCTCGACGGTGTGCCCGTGAAGAGCTGTGCCGTGCTCGCGGTGCAGGCCGACGGCGCGTCGGTGACGACCGTGGAGGGACTCGCCGACGACGCAGCTGACGCCGCTCCAGCAGTCCTTCTCGGATCACCACGCTCTCCAGTGCGGCTACTGCACCCCGGGGATGCTGATGAGCGCGTCCGCGCTGCTCAGCCGACAGCCCGAGCCCGACCGAGGAGGAGGTCAAGGTCGCCCTGCAGGGCAACATCTGCCGCTGCACCGGGTACTGGAACATCGTGGAGGCCGTCGTCGCTGCGGGGAAGGGGTCGGCATGACCGCGGTCGAGACCGAGGGGACGACCACCCTCCAGAAGGGCTTCGTCGGGCAGAGCGTCCCGCGCAGGGAGGACCGGCGGCTCGTCCAGGGGCAGGGCCTCTTCTTCGACGACGTGAAGCGGCACGGCATGGGCTACGTCCACTTCGTGCGCTCCCCGTACGCGCACGCGCGGATCCAGTCGATCGACGTCGGCGCGGCGCTCGAGCTCCCCGGCGTGCTACGGCACGCTCACGGGCGACGAGGTCGCGATCCTCACCGACCCGTTCTTCCAGATCGCCGCGGAGCCGGGCGGGAGCGTGAAGGACTACGCCCTCGCGGTCGGCAAGGTGCGGTACATCGGCGAGCCGGTCGTCGCCGTCGTCGCCGAGACGCGGGAGCTCGCGCGCGACGCGTCCGAGCTCGTGATGGTCGACTACGACCCGCTCGACGTCCTCGTCGACGCTCGGACGGCGCTCGACGAGGACGCGCCCGTCCTCCACGAGGAGGCCGGCGGGAACATGTCCTACTCGGGGGTCTGGGACTGGGGCGACGTGGACGCCGCCTTCGCCGAGGCCGACCACGTCGTGAGGATCTCCGAGCTCCACTTCGACCGATTCAACTCGACGCCGCTCGAGCTCGACGGCGCGCTCGTCGAGTACAACCGCGGCACCGGCCAGTGGACGATCACGACGAACAACCAGTTCCCCGGGTTCGCCGTGATCATGATGGCGCCCGCCATGCGCGTCGGCACCGACAAGCTGCGCATGGTCACGCAGGACATCGGTGGCGGGTTCGGCAACAAGATCACGTCGCATCCCCAGCTCGTCGCGCTGCTGCCTGCTCGCGCGGAAGCTGAACCGCCCCGTGCAGTGGACCGAGTGGCGCACCGACTTCCACCAGTCGATGTCGCACGGGAACGAGCGCTGGTTCCTCGACACCGAGGTCGCAGTGAAGGCCGACGGGACGATGACGGCGTTCCGCACGAAGGCGATCGACGACGCGGGCGCGTACCTGCGCTACGAGCCGCTCGGCGGCGTGATCTGGTCGCAGGTCGCTGCCGGGCATGTACGGCTGGCGCAACCTCCGCGTCGAGTTCACGCAGGTGATGACGAACAAGGCGCCCGTCTCGCCGAACCGCGGCTACTCGCGCATGCAGCATCTCTGGTTCACCGAGCGGATCATCGACATCGTCGCGCAGGAGCTCGGCTTCGACCGGGTCGAGCTGCGCAAGCGCAACTACGTCCAGCCCGAGCAGATGCCGTACGAGACGCCGAACGGCTGCGTCTACGACTCTGGCGACTACCCGCGGTCGCTCGACCTGGCGCTCGAGCTGATCGGCTACGACACGATCGAGGAGCGGCGGAGCGAGGCCGCGTCCCGCGGCAAGCTGCTCGGCGTCGGGATCGGCTCGACGCTCGACTCCGGGACGAACAACTTCGGCCAGTCGCAGCTACTGAACCCCGACCTGCAGTTCTCGGGGAACAACGAGGTCGCGACGGTCAAGCTCGACATCTTCGGCGAGGTCGTCGTCACGCTCGGGACGACGCCGCAGGGGCAGGGCCACGAGACGACGGCAGCGCAGGTCGTCGCCGACATCCTCGGCTGCGACGTCGACATCGTCCACGTCCGCGCGGGGCACGACAGCTACTGGAACTCGCACGCCGGCTTCTCGGGGACGTACGCGAGCCAGTTCGCGGTCACGGGGCTCGGCGCCGTGAAGGGCGCGACCGAGGAGCTCGCGCATCAGATGAAGACCCTCGCGTCGATGGTGTTCCAGTGCCCGATCGAGGCGATCGAGCTCGCCGACGGCTTCGCCCGGATCGCCGACAACCCCGAGGCCGCGCTGCCGTTCATGGCGCTCGGCGCGATCCCGAACGCCAACAACGCGGGCTTCCCCGTCGACCCGCCGCCGATGAACGCGCGCTTCGTCTACCGGCCGCCGTTCGACGTCCCGGACAAGGAGCGGAAGTTCGGGAACCTGACGCTGACGTACGCGATGCAGATCCACGCCTGCGTGGTCGAGGTCGACCCGGAGACCGGCGTCTACGAGATCGTCGACTACGCCGCCGTCGACGACTGCGGCGTGCGGGTCAACCCGAAGATCGTCGAGGGACAGGTGATGGGCGCGACGGCCCACGCGATCGGCGCGGCGATGTTCGAGGTCTTCGCGTACGACGACGAGGGCAACCTGCTGACCCCGAACTTCTACGACTACCACGTCCCGCACACGCTCGACATGCCGCCGCTCAAGACAGGGGCGATCGAGTCGCCGTCCCCGTTCACGCCGCTCGGCACGAAGGGCATGGGCGAGGGCGGCGGCGGCGGGATCCACTGCATCGGCGCCGCGCTCCAGGACGCCCTCCGCGCGTCCGGCGGCGCGATCGTGACGATCGAGCCACAATCCCTACCACCGCGTCTGGGAGATGCTCCGTCACCCCGAGCGGTCACGCGAGAAGGTGGAGGTGACGACGAAGTGAAGATCGAGGGGACGAAGGAGTTCGACGCGCCCCGCGAGGTCGTCTGGAGCGTGATCAACGACCCGTCGAAGATGGCGAACACGATGCCCGGGGTCGAGAGCTTCGAGATCGCCGACGACACGCCACTGGAGCGCGAAGGTGAAGGTGCCGCTCGGGTCTCGGCGGGCTGAAGATGTCGATGCAGTTCACGAAGCTCGAGGAGCGGCCGCTCGAGTTCGCGTCGCTGAACGCGAAGGGCACCGGTGTCGGCGCGCTGATGAACATGACGACGTCGTTCACGCTCTCGGGCGAGGGCGAGACGACGCACATGGACTGGGAGGCCGACGTGAAGATCGCCGGCCCGGTCGGCTCGATGGGGCAGCGCGTGCTCCAGCCGATCATCAACCAGCAGGTCGGGAACGTGCTCGCCGCGCTCGACGCGCAGGTGCAGGAGGCGAAGGCGGGCGGCTGATCCCGCGATCAGAAGTTCAGCGGTTCAGCGTGAGTGCAGCGAGCCGTTCCCTCGCGCTCGCGCCCGAGACGAGGTTGCCTTTCCGCTCGTAGCGGGCAAGCGCCTGCTCGAGTGCGGCGATCGCCTCATCGTGCTTTTCCCCGAGCACCAGCACCTCGGCGAGGTCGGCGTACGCGTCTCCGTGTCGGTCGAGCATGTCGGTCTCGTCGCAGATCGCGACCGCCGCATGCGCAAGCGGTTCCGCCTCAGCGTGCGCGCCACGGCGGGCAAGCACCTTCGCTCTGACCTGCCGCCACAGCATCTCCTTCAAGCGGTGCTCGCGCGTGCCAAGCGTCGCACCGCGACTTGCCCAGGCGTCGGCCTCAGGGCCAGGTGGTTATCGGCGGCCTGGAACACGGGCAGCGCCTGCTCGACCAGCGTGGCCAGCTGCTGCTTCGCGTCCTCCTCCTTCAGCGTGACGCGGAACATGGCGCCCTGAACCCTTGCGCAGAGCTCGCCGATGCGATCGCCCGCCGCTCGAAGCGCGCTCCGCGAGGGTTTCCGAGCGCCGGACCGCCTCGTCGGGCCTGCCCGTCCAATGAAGGGCCGTGCCGAGCTCGTATTCAAGTCGGACATCGATCTCGGCAGACGGCGGGAACGCGGTTGCGCGCTCGAGCAGCCGCACGGCGGCGCTGTAGTCCTGGCGGCGGGCGGCGCGGGTGCCGGCGGTCGCCAGATGCTGATGCGCGGCGGCGGCGGTGCCGTCGTCAGGAGTCCCGAGCTCGGCCAGGTAGCGGTAGGACTGCTCGAAGTGATGTCCGAGCAGCTCGTCGAGCTCGGCGAGCTCGGTCCCGTGGTCCTCGAGCCAGCGTGCGTGGCGTTCGTGGAGGTCGGCACGCGCGGCTTTGGGGAGGGAGTCGTACGCCACGTCGCGGATCAACAGGTGCCCGAGGCGGAACCCATCTTGGCCCGCGACTTTGCGGCGTGTCCTGTCTGATCAGTTGCTTGCGCACGAGGGCGGCGAGACGCCGCGTGACCTTGCGCGGAGTGTTAGGGTCCTCTGACATGTCACCGAACACCGCGATTGGCGAGGCCTAGGCATGGGGGTTCCGTTCCGGATCGGGGTCATGCAGCTGACGATGGAGCCGCTCGACGAGATGCTCGCCTCCGCGCGCGCGATGGACGAGGCGGGGATGGACACCGTCTGGCTCGCCGAGGCGTACCCCTGGTGGCGCAAGCACCAGATGGAGGCCCGCGGATCGACGGTCGTCTCCGCACTCATGGCCCGCGAGACGAAGCACCTGACGATCGGCTGGGGGATCATCTCGCCGTACACGCGCCATCCGGTGCAGGTCGCGATGGACGCGCGCGTCGTCCAGGAGGCCGCTGGGCCGGGTCGCTTCGTGCTCGGGTTCGGGACGTCGAAGATCTTCCTCAACAACACGAACAGGGCGGCCCGCCGAAGGTCACCAAGCCGCTCGGCCACATGCGCGACTCGGTGGCGATCGTTCGCGGCGTCCTCGGCGGCGGTCAGTTCTCCTACGACGGCAAGGTCTTCAGCGCGGACGTCCCGGCTCTCGCCGAGGAGGCGCACTCGCCGCGCTGGGACGTCCCCGTGTACGTCGCGGGCACGGCGCCGATGATGCAGCAGCTCGGGGGTGAGATCGGCGACGGGCTCCTGACGCCGTCGATCACGACGCCGGCGTTCGTCCGCTACACGCGCGGGAACATCGAGACCGGCGCCGAGAAGGCGGGCAGGCACGCAGACGACGTCGACCTCGGCTGCACGATCGTCGCGTCGATCCATGCCACGGATCGCGACCGCGGCCGGGACGGCGCACGCGAGATCGCGGGCATGTACCTCGCGAACAAGGTGCAGAACATCCAGGGATCGGCGGACGTGCTCCTCGACCTCGCGGAGATCGAGCAGGACGAGATCCGGCCGGTCGCCGAGGCGATGGAGCAGGGGGGGCGCCTCGCCGCCAAGGCGCAGGTGACGGACTCGCTGCTCGACAAGTGCAAGCCGATCGCCGGCACGCCGTCCGAATGCATCGCGGCGATCGAGGAGTACCGTGACGCCGGGTGCACCCACATCATGCTCGAGCTCTGGGGCGACGATCGCCACGAGCAGATCCGCCTGTTCGGCTCGAAAGTGCTGCCGCACTTCCGGGCCTAGACGTTCGAGAGAATCGCATCGTGCCCGCCTCCCTGACGATCGACCGCGACCGGCTCGTCGACACCGCGAGCCGCATGGTCGGCGTGCACAGCTTCACGGGCGACGAGCAGGGCGATGGCCGAGCTCATGGCGGAGCTGTACGACGAGACGGGCCTGCGCTGCCAGTGGCAGCAGGTCGAGGACGGCCGCGCGAACGCGCTCGGGATCCTCGAAGGCGCCGGAGGCGGCAAGAGCCTCATGTTCAACGGGCACATGGACACGTCCTACTCGGGGCGCGAGCCGTGGCTACGAGACGTGCCCGGGTTCCAGCCCGAGGCGTTCGTCCGCGATGGACGGCTGTACGGCCTCGGCATCTCGAACATGAAGGGCGCGCTCGCCTGCTACGTCGAGGCGGTGCGCGCGCTGCGCGATGCGGGCGTCGCGCCTCCTGGGCGACGTCCTGATCGCAGCGGTCTGCGGCGAGATCGAGAAGACGCAGCAGGGCGAGGCGGTCGGCGCGGAGTACCGCGGCTACGCGGCCGGCACGCGCTACCTCGTCTCCCACGGCGGCGTGGCGGACATGTGCCTGCTGGGCGAGCCGACCGAGGGCAAGGTCGTGCTCGGGCACTACGGCACGCTCTGGCTCCGCATCCGCGTCCACGGCGACTTCATCCACACCGCGTTCAGCGAGGGGCGACGCGACCGGAACGCGATCCTGCGCCAGCACCAGGTGCTCGCGGCGGTGCAGGAGTGGATCCCGACGTGGGAGGACGACCCGTCAAACGGCTACCGCGGCGCGAAGGCGATCGTCAACGTCGGCGCGATCGAAGGCGGCTTCGGCTGGCGCGTGTCACGCACGCCGCATCACGCCGACCTCTTCCTCGACGTGCGCGTGCCTCCGACGAAGCCGATGGCCGTCGCGCGGCGCGAGGTGCTCGAGATGGTGCGCGGGCTCGCCGAGCGCTTCGCCGACTTCGGCGTCGAGGGCGAGGTCTACGTGACGGCACCGGGGGCGGAGATCGACGAGGGCCACGAGCTCGTCGGTGCGATCGACGCGGCGCACGAGGAGGTGTTCGGCGAGCCGCCCGGCCGGGACGTGACGCGCTGGTTCTCCGACGCGTCCGCGCTCACGCGCTACGGGATCCCGACGGTGAACTACGGGACGTCGACGGGGCTGATGGACGTCGAGCTGGGCGAGAACCTCGAGATCGACGGGCTGGTGCGAGACGGCGGAGGTCTACGCCCGCGTGGCGATGCAAGTCTGCGGCATAGCGTGAACTGGCACTTCGCGCGTAGCGCGAAAATGCGTCTGCAAACGGTGAGAGGAGGCAGCGCTTGAAGCTGGTGACGTTCGGCGAGGGTGAGGGGCGGGTCGGGGTGCTCGAGGGCGAGGAGATCGCCGTGCTCGACGTGCCGACGATGCGGGAGTAGTTCGAGCGCGGCGGCGCGGACGAGACCGGGGAGCGGGTGGCGCTCGCCGAGACGCGGCTGCGCGCGCCGATCGTGCCGAAGAAGTTCTTCCACACGGCGGGCAACTTCCGCGAGCACGACGAGGAGTCGAAGAACGTCGACTGGTCGCACGTGATCGCGCCGTGGATCAACTTCTTCCAGAACGTCGACGCGATCGTCGGGCCGGACGAGCCGGTCATCTACCCCGAGCACCTCACCGAGGAGCTCGACTACGAGCTCGAGCTCGCGGTCGTGCTGAAGAAGGCCGGCAAGTGGTTCTCGGCCGAGGAGGCGATGGACTACATCGGCGGCTACGTGATCTTCAACGACATCACCGCGCGCGACATCCAGCGCGGCGAGATGCGCTCGGGCGTGTTCAGCTTCTGCAAGGCGATCGACACGTTCTGCCCGCTCGGGCCCTGGATCGTGACGCCCGACGAGATCGCCGACCCGCACGACCTCGCGATGCAGCTGCGGGTCAACGGCGAGGTGCGCCAGGAGTCCCACTCGAGCCGCATGTCCGTGACGATCCCCGAGATCCTCTCGAACTTCTCCGGCCTCACGTACTCGGCCGGTGACGTGCTCTCGACGGGAACGGTGTCCGGCGTCGCAGGGTTCAAGTCGCCCGAGGAGCGGGCGCGCCTGTACCTCAAGCCGGGCGACGTGATCGAGGCGGAGATCGAGGGCATCGGCGTGCTGCGCAACCCGGTGATCTCGTGGCAGGAGGGTCACGGTACGCCGCCGCCGCCTCGCATTCGCCCCTGGGGCGACGCCTGAGGTACCGCACGGTGCCGTCGTCCCACGATCGGATGGAGTAGAATCAGAACGCTGATTCGCTTTCTCTGGGCGTGACGATCGGAGGTGAACGTGAAGCTCGCCACCCTGAAGGACGGGACCCGGGACGGGCGGCTGGTCGTCGTCTCGCGCGACCTGGCGCGGACGGCGTATGCGACCGACGTCGCAGCGACGCTGCTGACGGCGATCGAGAGCTGGTCGAGGGTCGAAGCCCCGCTGCGCGAGCGCTTCGAGCAGCTCGAGTCGGGCACGATCGAGGGCGCGCCGTTCGACCCCTGTTCGACACGCGCGCCGCTGCCGCGGGCGCCGCAGTGGATCGACGGATCGGTGTTCGCCAACCACGGGCGGCTGATGGCGCAGGCGCTGCACCCCGGCCGGGAGAACTCGTACGAGGAGTACCCGCTCGTGTACCAGGGGGCCTCGGACGACTTCATCGGGCCGTGCGACGACGTCGTCGTCGCGGAGGAGTCGGAGGGGATCGACTTCGAGGGCGAGGTGGCCGTGATCGTCGACGAGGTCCCCATGCGGACGCGGGTCGAGGACGCCGAGCCTCACGTGAAGCTCCTCCTCCTCTGCAACGACGTCAGCCTACGGAGCTATGTCCCGCGCGAGCTCTCGACCGGGTTCGGCTTCTTCAACGCCAAGCCGTCGTCCGCGTTCTCCCCGGTCGCGGTCACGCCCGACGAGTTGGGCGACGCGTGGCGCGGCGGACGCTTCGAGCTGCCCCTCCAGGTCCAGTGGAACGGCGAGTGGTTCGGCAGCCCCAACGCCCGGGAGATGACGTTCACCTTCCATCATTTGATCGAGCACGTCACGCGCTCCCGTCGCCTGAGCGCCGGGACGATCATCGGGTCGGGCACGGTATCGAACGAGGACCGGTCGGCCGGCTCCGCCTGCATCGCCGAGCGGCGTGCGATCGAGCTGATCGAGACGGGCGAGCCGAGGACTCCGTTCATGCGCTTCGGCGACCGTGTCCGTGTCGAGATGCTCGACGCGGACGGCGCGTCGATCTTCGGGGCGATCGACCAGCGGATCGTCTCCCTCGAGTCGGCGCTTGCGGGCGCTACGGCGTGATCCGCGCGGTCAAGACCGGGCGCACCGAGGCGTCGAAGGTCGCGGCCGGCGCAGCCGTCAGGGCGACCGTCGAGGAGATCCTGGGCGACGTGGCCGACCGCGGCGACGACGCCGTCCACCACTACTCGCGCACGTTCGATGGCTGGGACCCCGAGAGCTTTCGCCTGTCCGAGGCAGAGATCGAGGCTTGCGTCGCCGCCGTGCCCGAGCAGACGGTGGACGACATTCGCTTCGCGCAGGAGCAGATCCGGCGCTTCGCGCTCGCGCAGCGCGCCGCCCTGGAGGACGTCGAGGTCGAGACGTTGCCGGGCGTCGTGCTCGGCCACCGCAACATCCCGGTGGCGAGCGTCGGCTGCTACGTGCCCGGCGGGCGGTACCCGATGGTCGCGTCCGCGCACATGAGCGTCGTCACTGCGAAGGCGGCCGGCGTTCCCCGCGTCGTCGCCTGTGCGCCACCGTTCGCCGGGGCGCCGCATCCCGCGATCGTGACGGCGATGCACCTCGGGGGAGCGGACGAGATCCTCGTGCTCGGCGGCGTCCAGGCCGTCGCCGCGATGGCGCTCGGCACGGCGAGCATCGACGCGGTCGACATGCTCGTCGGCCCCGGCAACGCCTACGTCGCAGAGGCCAAGCGCCAGCTCTTCGGCCGGGTCGGCATCGACCTCCTCGCCGGGCCGACGGAAACGCTGATCATCGCGGACGACACCTGTGATGCGGAGACGGCGGCCGTCGACCTCCTCGGCCAGGCCGAGCACGGGCCCACGAGCCCGGCGATCCTGCTCACGACCTCGGAAGAGCTTGTCGACGCGGTGCCCGCGGCGATCGAGCAGGTGCTCTCCCGGCTGCCGACCGCCGGCGTGGCGCGGACCGCATGGGAGGACTGCGGCGAGATCGTCCTCTGCGACACCGTCGACGAGCTCGTGGCGGAGGCCGACCGGATCGCGAGCGAGCACGTCCAGGTGATGACCGCCGACCCGGAGGTGTTCCTCGAGCGGATGCGGAACTACGGCGCCCTCTTCCTCGGACCGCGGACGAACGTCGCCTACGGCGACAAGGTGATCGGCACGAACCACACGCTGCCGACGATGCGCGCCGCCCGCTACACGGGCGGGCTCTGGGTAGGGAAGTTCCTGAAGACGTGCACGTACCAGCGAGTCGAGACGGACGAGGCCTCGGCGAGGATCGGCGAGGTGTGCTCGCGCCTCTGCGAGCTCGAGGGATTCGCCGGGCACAAGGAGCAGGCCGACCTGCGCGTGCGGCGCTACGGAGCCCCGACCTGAACGGGCCTGGCGGCGCTCCGGTCGCGGTCGTGACGGGCGGTGCGGGAGGAATCGGGGCCGCCGTCTGCCGTGCGCTCGCCCGGGAGGGCCTTCGGGTCGTGGTCGGGTACAGGCGCTCTGGTGAGAAGGCGGAGGAGCTGGCCGGCGAGCTGCCCGGCGGGCCGCATCTCGCGCTGGCCGTGGACGTGACCGACAGCGCGGCACTGTCCGGGCTGGCCGAGCGGGTCGGCGGCGACCTCGGCGGCTGCGACGTCCTGGTCAACGCCGCGGGCGTCACCCGATTCGTGCCTCACGGCGACCTCGAAGGGCTCGACGACGAGCTGATCGACGAGATCCTGCGGACGAACGTGCGCGGGCCGCTCGCCGCCGTGCGTGCCTTCCGTGGGCTGCTCGAGGCAAGCGCGCGCCCCGGTGGCGGCGTCGTCGTCAACCTCTCGTCGATCGCCGCGGTGACGGCGATGGGGAGCAACCTCGTGTACTGCGCGTCGAAGGCGGCGCTCGACAACCTCACCCGTTCACTCGCGCGCGCCCTCGCGCCGCGGATCCGCGTCGTCTCCGTGTCGCCCGGGCTCGTCGACACCGACTTCGTCCGCTCGCTCGACCCTGCCTGGCGCGCCGAGCAGGTCGGATGCACGCCGCTCGGGCGGCTCGCCACGCCGGAGGAGGCGGCCGCTGCCGTCGTCACGGTCGTGCGCGACCTGACCTTCACCACCGGCGCGGTGGTGTCCGTCGACGGCGGGAGGCCGCTCGCGTGACCGAGCTGACGCACGCCGGGCGCATCGCGGTCGTCAGCGGGGCCGCCCGTGGGATCGGGCGCGCGCTCGCCGAGGGGCTCGCCTCGCGCGGCGCGCACGTCGTCGCGGTCGACCTCCTGGACGGAAGAGAAACCGCGGAGGCGATCGCCACCGCCGGAGGGGAATGTACGCCAGTCGTGGCCGATGTCGGCTCGCCGTCCGACGTCGCACGGTTGGCGAGGGAAGTCGATCGTTGCGACATCCTCGTCAACAACGCGGCGCTGCTCGGCAGGGCGCCCTTCCTCGAGCTCGAGCACGAGCAGTTCCGCGAGACGTTGCGCGTCAACCTCGAGTCGCAATTCCTCCTGGCGAAGGCGTTCGCTCCCGGGATGGTCGAGCGAGGGTGGGGGAGGATCGTGAACGTCGCGTCTTCGTCGCTCCTCACGCCGACGCCGGGACTCGTCGCATACATGGCGAGCAAGGGCGGTGTCCTGGGGCTCACCAGCGCGCTCGCCAACGACCTCGGACTCCACGGGATCACGGTCAACGCCGTCTCGCCCGGGCTCACCCGGACACCCGGCGTCGAGGCCGACATCGAAGCAGGCGTCGTCGACGACGACGCCCTCCGGGCCGCCCTCGCGACACAGGCGATCCCGCGGCTCGGGACGCCCGACGACCTCGTCGGGTTGGTGCTCTTCCTGACGGGAAAGGAGGCCTCGTTCGTGACAGGCCAGTTCATCGTCGCCGACGGCGGAGCGACCCGCCGATGAGCGGGCAGGCGCCGCGGTCGGCCGTCGAGGTCGTCGAGCTCGGCGGTCGTCGCCGGACGATCGTCGACCTCAGCGACGTGCTCTCGAACGCGACTGCGGACTTCGAGCCGCTCCGCCATTCGATCGAGTACATGACCGCCGAGGAGGGGGCCGAACGGCCCTTCCACGGACTCGGGCCCGAGCACTGGCCCGGTCGCGCTGCGATGGCGGGCGAGATCGCGACACTGACGACCCACGCAGGGACGCACGTCGACGCGCCCGCACACTACGGGCCCCCCGACACCGGAGTGGCCCGGACGATCGAGCACGTGCCGCTGTCGTGGCTCTTCGGGCCTGGCGTCGTCTTCGACGCGCGCGGCGCCTCGCGGGTCGACGGTGTCCGCGCTCCGGACGTCGAGGCGGAGCTCGAGCGGATCGGCCACGAGCTCCGGCCGGGCGACGTGGTGCTCGTGTGGACGGGGACGAACCTCAAGGAGCCCGGCTACGACCTCCGGCATGCCGGGCTGCGGCGCGACGCGACCGAATACCTCGTCGACCGGGGCGTCCGTCTCATCGGCATCGACGCGTGGGGTCTCGACCGGCCGTTCGACGTGATGGCGGAGGAGGCTAAGGCGGGAGACACGGCGCAGCTCTGGGAGTCGCACGTGGTCGGTCGCACGAAGGAGTACTGCCAGATCGAGCGCCTGGCCAACCTCGAGCTGCTGCCGCGCCCGACAGGCTTCACCGTCTACGCGTTCCCCTATCTGATCGAGGGAGCGAGCGCCGGGTGGACGCGCGTCGTCGCGATCTACGAGGAGGAGGCGTGAGCGGTCGGCTGGAAGGGAAGGTGGCGCTGGTTACCGGGGCCGGCCGCGGCCTCGGCGTCGCGATCGCCGAGGGGCTCGCGCGCGAGGGAGCCAGCGTGGCGGTGCACTACCGGTGCTCCAAGGCGGGCGCGGACGAGACCGCGGCGTTGGTGCGGGGCCTCGGCGGCGAGGCGATGACGGTGCAGGCCGACGTCGCGGTGTGGGAGGACGTCCAGCGGCTCGCGCACGAGGTCGTCGACCATTTCGGCCGCATCGACGTGCTCGTCAACAACGTCGGTGACATGGCCGCGTCACAGATGTCGTGGCGCGAGCTGACGCCCGAGGCCGTCGACCACACGCTCAGCCTCGACGTCAAGGGGACGCTGCTGATGACGCACGAGGTCGGCCGGCGGATGCTCGACGACCAGCAATCCGGCGCGATCGTCAACATCGGCTCGCGCGTCGTGGTCGAGGGTAGCCCTCGGGCGCCGCAGTACGCAGCCGCGAAGTACGCGATCATCGGGATCACGAAGTCGTACGCGCACGCGCTCGCCCCCCATGTGCGCGTGAACACGCTCGGGCCGGGCTTCGTGGAGACCGAGGCGCTACTGGCCCGGGAGGACTGGCGCACGGGGCGCCGCGAGGCGGTTCTCTGCCCGGACGCCGCTCGGGCGGATCCCGACGCCGGACGACGTCGTCCCTCCGGTCGTGTTCCTGGCGTGCGACGACTCGAGGCACATCACGGGCGCGTTCCTGCTGTGCGACGGCGGGCACAGCATGGTCGGCGCTTGAGCGCCCACGCGTCCTCAGGCGAGCCGCTCGGCGAGCCAGTCGCCGATCGTCGGCACCGTGGGCCCCTCGCCCATGTGCCCACCCGGGAAGATCCGCACGGCCTTCGGGTCGCCGTGCTCGAGGCTCAGGTAGATGTCGTCGGTCGCGTTCTGCAGGTCGTTGCGGCCGTTGACGAGCAGGAGCGGTGCCGACGGCTCGTCGAGCAGGCCCTGGTCGAGAAGCGACAGCTCCGGGCACCGAGCGACGTACTCCTCGAAGGTCGTCCCGCCGAAGAGGGCGGCGCGAGCGGCCATCAGGTCCATGAGGTAGCTGGCGGCGTCCCTGGACTTCTCCTGCCACTCGGGGGTGAACGTGATGTGGACGCCGCCGCCCCAGTTGACCGCGGCACGGAGCCGCTCCCGATGGGTGTACGCGAGCTTCATCGCCCAGTAGCCGCCGTACGACGCGCCGAACGCGGCGACGCGGGTGCCGTCGAGGTCGTCCTGGAGCTCGAGCCAGTCGAAGACCGGCGTCCACTGCCGCTCCGCGTCCCGGCTCGCGAGGACCGGCGACTGGCCGATCCCGGGCATGTCGACGAGGAGCATCGCGAAGCCGAGGTCGAGGAGGTACGCGGCGCGGCTGCGCATCTCCTCCTTCCACGTGTCGATCCCGCCCCAGGTCATGACGACGGGCGGGCATGCGACCCCTACGGGCCGCGCGACGTAGAAGTGGAGCTCGGCGCCCTCGCCTTCACGTCCCTCGAAGGGGACGGTCACGGCCTGGAGGGGCGGGTCGTCGAGCGCACCGGCGCGCAGGAAGTACTCGCGCGTGCGGTCGTACCACGCGCGTTTCAGAGGATGGCTGAGCGTCGGGTAGCGGGCGACGAACGCGAAGCGGTATGCATCGAGCCAGGCCTCGCGCTCGGCCGCGACGTCGCTCGCGGCCTCGGCGGCCGTCGCGAACCGCTCGGCCGCCGACCCCCACGCGGCCGTCCACGCCTCGGGGTCGAGCCCCTCGAGCCCGTCGACCACCTCGCGGGCGACGTCCGGGTCGACCTCGTCGACCGGGTGGATGCGTCGCTCGAGGCGCTGGAGCAGCCAGTCCTTGCCGTCCTCGAGCGTGCGGGTCTCGGTCACGTCTGCGATCCTCGCGTGCCGACGGGCATCTCCGGCCTCATGCTCCGGTCAGGAACCCGTGGAAGAGGCCGTCGGGGTCCCACGCGGCACGAAGCGCCTCGAGCCGCGCGTGGTGCTCCTCCGAGAGGTACCGTGCGTGCGGGCGGGCAAGGAGGTTCTCGTCGGCGAGCTGGATCCCCTCGGAGAAGGGCTCGAGCCGGCGCATCTGATCGATACCCCACGTGCGCAGAGACGCATCGTCGCCCTCGTCGGTCCAGGCGGCGAACGCCGCGATGTACAGCCTCGCCTGGACGGAGAAGGCCATGTCCGGCAGCTCCTGCGCGCGCCACGGCCACCAGAACACGTGCGACTCGTCGTTCGGCACCGTCGTGAACAGCTCGCGCACGGCCGGGATCAGCTCGTCGGGACCGGCGTTCGTCCACATGTTGTCGGGGGCGTAGCGCCATCCCGCGGGCTCGAGCGCGTCGGCGCCGGCGTACAGCTCGGCCATCGTCGCCGGAACCGCAACCTGGCGGACGACGGCGCGGTCGAGCACGGGGCACTCCTCGAGCGGCGCGAGGCCAGCGCGAGCCTCGTCCTCGGTCCTGCAGAGCGCGGCCGCGGCGACGACGAGCGCCGTGCCGCCCTCCGCAAAGCCGCCCTCAGGGAGACGCGGCGTCGTCCCGAGCAGGGCGAACTCGACGTTGGCGGGGATACGGTCCTGCACGTCCATCGCGAAGCGGAGCACCGCGTCGAGCTCGTCGAGCGGATAGACGTACGCGCTGCGGAAGATCGCTTGCGGCGCCTCGTAGACCGCGAGCGTGGAGCGCGTGACGATCCCGAAGAAGCCGCTTCCCGAGCCGCGCGCGGCCCAGAGAAGGTCCGGATTCGCGTGCTCGTCGGCGTGGACGAGCTCGCCGGCGGCGGTGACGACGTCCACCGCCAGCACGCTGGCGCACGCCGGCCCGTGGAGGCGACCGTTCCAGCCGAAGCCCCCCTGGAGGAGATACCCGCCGACGCAGACGGTCGGGCAGTGTCCTCCCGGGAAGAAGAGCCCTTGGGCGCGGAGCGCGGCGCCGAGATCCTCGCCCTTGACGCCCGCCTGCACGGTCGCCGTCCGGGAGACCGGGTCGACCGTGACCTCATCGAGACCCTCGAGATCGATCAGCATTCCGTCGCGGACGCTCGAGGCCGTCCAGCTGTGCCCGCCCGAGCGAGCCTTGACCTTGAGTCCCTCGGCGCGTGCGAACCGGACGGCCTCCACGACCTCGGCCTCCGTCTCGGGTCGCACGATGAAGGCGGGGTATCGCTCCGGCTCGAGCGCGTTGTGACCGCGACGACGGAGCTCCTCGTACCCCTCGTCGCCGCGGCGGAGAACGCGGGCCTCGAGCGACGTGGCGTTCACGTCCAGCGTGCCCCGAGCGAGGTCAGCCGGAGCTCGTACGACACGCCTCGTGCCCCCTGCCCGGCGAGAAACAGCGCCGCGTTCGCGATCTCTGCCATGTCGACGGCTCCCTCGGGCGGGATGCCGTCGGCGGCGAGCCGCGGGGCGGACTTGGGCGAGTCGATCGGCGCGTCG
The DNA here is from genome assembly GCA_963793655.1 of uncultured Actinomycetes bacterium. Lineage (GTDB taxonomy): Bacteria > Actinomycetota > Thermoleophilia > Gaiellales > Gaiellaceae > Gaiella. The sequence goes on along the minus strand of CAWCAV010000004.1, from coordinate 242,337 downwards.
ACGGCGAGCACGCAGGCGTGGATCCCCTCGCTGCGCAGCTCCTGTGCCGCCGACAGGGTCATCGCGCGCATCGCGTGGTGCGCCGCAGACCAGAGGCCCGAGCCCGGAGCGGGGTGGAGGGAGGTCGTGTTGGTGACCTGGACGAGCGTGCCGCCGCCGTGGGCCCGCAGCGCTCGCGCGCCGATCGAGAGGAAGAGGAACGCCTGTCGCGCCACGTCCGCGCTCCAGCGCTCGAAGCCCTCCACCGTCGCGTCGGCGATCGGGCCGCCCCCCCAGACGTCGCCGGGCCCCATGCGCGCGATCGAGACGGCGTCGACGATGGCGTCCAGCCCTCCCAGGGATTCGGCCGCAACTGCGAGCGCAGGCTCGAGCTCGTCCGGTGCGAGCACATCCGCGCGAACGGCGTGCGCCCCGCGGCTCCGGACGGCGTCGAGCGTCTCGTCGCTCCGGGCGATCGCGGCGCAGGTCCATCCCTCAGCGAGGGCACGATCGAGGATGGTTCCGCCGAGGTTCCTGGCGCCGAGGGTGACGAGCGCGGGCATCAGGTCGTCTTCGGGAGGCTTGCGGGATAGGCTGTCACGCAGACAGTAGAACACGAATTAGGGTTCTATTTCAAGTCAGAACGAAGGGAGCCAAGGGTGGCGGACGACTCGGCCGGGACGACGATGCTCCATCACGCCGCCCTGCCGGTGACCGACCTCGACCGGGCGGTCCGCTGGTACCGGGACGTCCTCGGCCTCGAGCACACGACCACGGCGCGGGTCCCGGAGGGTGTCGAGATCGCGTTCGTCGTCGACGCGTCAGGCGCGGGCGCCGAGCTCTTCGCGCTCGACGTGCCGTCGGCGGAGGCGTGGGACGGGCCGATCGCTGCGCTCCGGCGCCGTACCGGCCATGTCGCGTTCTCCGTCGACGACCTCGACGCCACGTTCGCGCGGGCGCTCGCAGCCGGAGGCCGCGCCGTCTGGGAGCCGCGGCCCTCGCCCAAGCCCGGGCAGCGGATCGCGTTCGTCGCCGACCCGGACGGGAACCTCGTGGAGCTCATGTCCGGATAGGCGCGGCCCTCAGATCGGCACGACGGACGCGCCGCCGTCGACCGGGATCGCGGCTCCGTTCACGAACCAGGCGTCGTCGGACGCCAAGAACAGCGCCACCCTGGCGACGTCCTCAGGTTCCCCCACGCGGCCGAGCGGGTTCGCCCGCGCGAGCGCCCACCCGGGCCCGTCGGACTCGGTGAAGAGAAACTCGGTCGACGGGGTGCGAATCATCCCGGGCAGGATCGCGTTCGCGCGGATGCGGTGGGGGCCGCCGGACGCGGCGAGGTGGTACGTGAACGCCAGCACGCCGCCCTTCGCCGCGCCGTGGGCAGCCTGCTCGGTGAAGACCGCTCCACGGACGGCGGCGATCGAGGCCGTGTTGACGACCGCGCCGCCGCCACGGGCGACCAGGTGCGGCCATGCGGCCCTGGTCGCGAAGTAGACGAGGTCGAGCTCGTTGCGGATGGTGTGGTGCCAGTCGTCCGGCGTCAGCTCGGCGAACGGGCCGACGCGTGGCGAGGATGCGTTGTTGAAGAGGACGTCGACGCCGCCGTGCTCCGCCGCCACGGCGTCGACCCACGCGCGGCCGGCGGCGAGGTCTCCGAGATCGACCGGAGCGGTGGAGGTCATCCTCCCACCCTCGGCGCGCACGAGGCTGCACGTCTCCTCCGCACCGGCGGCGTCGAGGTCGCACCCGGCCACGACCGCGCCCTCGCGCGCGAACAGGAGTGCCGAGGCGCGGCCCATCCCGCGCGCGGTGCCCGTGATCAAGACGATCTTCCCTTCGAGCCGGCCCATGCATCCTCCTCGTGTCGTGGCGCCGCTGGCATATCAGGAATCGAATCAGTATTCTATTTCGTGATGGCGAGACGTGACACCGGTCCGACGAGCCCGTCCGCAGCAGACGACTTGACGGTCGCGGTCCAGCCGCCACAGCAGGAGCGCAGCCGAGCGTCGTTCGAGCGCGTGATCCAGGCGGCGACGTCGCTCCTCGAGGAGGAAGGCTACGACGGGTTCACCCTCGCAGAGGTGAGCAAGCGGGCGAACGTGTCGATCGGCTCGATCTACGCGCGCGTGAAGAGCAAGGACGACCTGTTCTACGTCATCCAGGACCGGTACATGACCGTGTCGGAGAACCGCCCGAGGCTCCAGGATCCCGATGGCTGGAGCGACCTCGACGCCCACGCAGCCGTCCTCGGGATCGTCGAGGAGATCGGCGAGCTGTTCAAGCTGAACGAACCGCTGCTTCGCGTGTTCATGCACCGCGGAATCGTCGACACCGTCGTCGCGACGCGCTCGTCGGCGAGCGTGTCGCAGTTCCACGACGAGGTCGTCGCGATCCTCCTCACGAAGCGCGACGCGATCGCGCACGAGGACCCCGAGCTCGCGATCGACGTCGCGTTCCGGATGGCGTGGGGAACGCTCGCCCGCCAGATCATGTACTGGCCGACGTTCGAGTCGAAGCGCACCATCGCCTGGGACACGCTCGTGCACGAGCTCGGACGCGCATGTGCTGCGTACCTCCTCGGGCCGGCCCGGCCGGGGCGCCGGCGGAACGGTCGCCCCGTCGGCTCCGATTCTTGACTTCCCGCCGTGCGGACGGCTATAAAACCGAATCCGAATACCAATTCCGATCCGACGTCGGATCGGACGTTCCGAGGACGGAGGCCTACATGCCCGAGCGCCTGCTCTCCCAACTGGCTCACGTCGAGGTCCTGACCCCGGCGCCGGAGGAGACGCTCCGCTTCTGCGTAGACGTTCTCGGCCTCGAGCACTCGGGCACGGAAGGCGCTTCCGCCTACCTCCGCGGCTGGGGGGACTTCTTCCACCACACCCTGCAGGTGACCGAGGGCGACGCGCCGGCGCTGGGGCACATCGGGTGGCGCGCCGAAGGCCCCGAGCAGCTCCAGGTGGCGGTGGCGCGGATCGAGGCGACGGGCGCAGGCGAGGGGTGGTTCGATGACGCGACGGGTCACGGGCCGGCCTATCGCTACCGCAGCCCGGGCGGACATCTGCACGAGCTCCTCTGGGAGGTCGAGCGCTTCCGCCCGCCGCCCGAGCTCGCGTCGCCGTTCCCGAACCGGCCCCAGCGGTACGTGCCGCGCGGCGCCGCACTGCGCTGCATCGACCACGTGACGGTCGCGACCGCCGATCCGGAGACCGACGCGCGCTGGCTCCGCGAGACGCTTGGCCACCGCTACATGGAGTACACCGTGATCCCGGAGCGACCCGACTTCGTCGTCTTCGCGATGACGACCGTCTGCGAGCGCAGCCACGACATGGGTCTCGTGTGGGATCCCTCGGGCGTCCCCGCTCGCATCAACCACGTCGCGTACTTCGTCGACTCGCGCGAGGAGCTGCTTCGCGTGGCGGACGTCCTGCTCAACGCCGACGTTGCGATCGAGTTCGGCCCCGGCAAGCACGGGATGGGCGAGCAGGACTATCTCTACATCCGCGAGCCCGGCGGGATGCGGGTCGAGATCAACGCGGGCGGCTACCGCAACTACGAGCCCGACTGGGAGACGGTGCGGTACGAGCCGCAGCAGGGCTCGAACGTCTTCTACAAGAACCTCGGGCTCCCGCACTCGATGTTCGAGTCGTTCCCGCCGGTGGAGATGGCGGCGGAGACAGCGGACGAGACGAAGGCCGCGACCGGGCTGTTCACCTGATGGGCGTCGATCGCGTTCTCGTGGTCGGCGGCGGGATCGGCGGGTTGTCCTCCACCATCGCCCTGCGGAACGCGGGCGTCGACGTCGACGTCGTCGAGCTCAACCCGAAATGGGACGTCTACGGGGTCGGGATCATCCAGCCCGGAAACGCGATCCGTGCGCTCGACCAACTCGGTCTCGGCGAACGGGCGATCGAGGAGGGATTCGCGATCCAGGGGTCCCGCTTCCGAGACGGCGAAGGGAACGTGCTCGGTGCGGTGCCGGCGCCGCCGCTGCTCGGCGACCGCTTCCCCGGCATGAACGGCATCACGCGGCCGCGGCTCCACCGCATCTTCCAGGACGCGGTGCGGGAGTCCGGTGCCGAGGTGACGCTCGGCGTGACCGTCGAGGCCCTCGAGCAGGACGACTACGGGGTGGACGTCACGCTCACGGACGGCAGCAGCGGCCGCTACGACCTCGTGATCGGCGCCGACGGGATCAACTCGCTCGTCCGCGGCCGCGTCTTTCCGGACGCGCCGGAGCCCGAGTACACGGGCCAGGTGGTCTGGCGGCACAACTTCCCGAAGCCCCCGGAGCAGGACACGCTCGACACGTTCGTGGGCGTGCGCGGCAAGGCGGGCCTCGTCCCCCTCGCGCCCGACCTGATGTACATGTTCGTCATCGAGCGTTGGCCGAGCGACGACCTCGACGTCCCGGGCGACCGGCTCGCCGAGACCCTCCGGGAGCGCCTCGCCGGGTACGGCGGCGTCATCGGCGAGCTCCGCGAGACGCAGATCACCGCGGAGTCGGAGATCGTCTACCGGCCGGTCTACTCGCTGCTCGTGCCGTCGCCCTGGTTCCGCGGCCGCGTCGTGCTGGTCGGCGACGCGGCGCACGCCACCTCGCCCCACGTCGGTCAGGGCGCGGCCATGGCGATCGAGGACGCGGTCGTGCTGACCGAGGAGATCACGTCGTCCGACGACCTCGGAGAAGCCCTCGAGCGCTTCATGGAGCGCCGCTTCGACCGCTGCAAGCGAATCTGGGAGATCTCGCGCCAGCTCGGCACGTGGGAAATCGAGGAGGTACACGACGCCGACTTCGTCGGGCTCACGATCGAGTCCGTCCAGCTCACGGCGGCCCCGATCTGAGCGTGGGCGCCTCCGGCCGCGTCGAGGGAAAGGTCGTGATCGTCACGGGAGCCGCCGGCGGGCAGGGCGCGGCCGAGGTTGCATGGCTCGCCCGGGAGGGCGCCCACGTGGTCGCGACCGACGTCGTCGAGGACGCGCCCGCGTACCCGAGCGGCGCGGGCGCGGTGGTGTACCGGCAGCTCGACGTGACGAGCGCGGAGAGCTGGCGCACGGTCGTCGCCGAGGCGAGCGAGGTCAACGGCGAGGTCCACGGGCTCGTGAACAACGCGGGGATCACGCACCGCGCGCGGCTCGGAGACGTGAGTCTGGACGACTGGAACCGCGTCCTCGGCGTCAACGTCACCGGTGCGCTGCTCGGTATCCAGGCGGTGACGCCCGTGATGCCCCGCGGCGGGTCGATCGTGAACGTCGGCTCGGTTGCCGCGCTCACGGCGCACTACACCGTGGCCTACACGACCAGCAAGTGGGCGCTTCGCGGCCTCTCCCGCGTCGCGAGCATGGAGCTCGGGCCGCTCGGGATCCGGGTCAACACGATCCATCCGGGGTACATCGAGACGGCCATGACCGCATCCGCGCCGGCGGCGTTCCTGGACGCGTCGATCGCGGTTGCGCCGCTTGGACGATCCGGGAAGCCCGATGACGTCGCGCCGCTCGTCGGCTTCCTCCTCTCGGACGAGTCGACGTACCTGAGCGGTGCGGAGATCGCCGTCGACGGCGGTCAGTCCGCGCATGGAGGAGCGAAGGCCCTGTCGGACGTCCTGCGCGCGGCGTCCGGCGAGACGGCGGACCCCGGAGCCCAGACCAACGGAGGCGTGACGGAGTCTCAGGAAATGCACGGGAGGCACCAGTGACAACGGCGAAGGAGGATGGAATGAGGCGTGACCGTGGTGCGGGCCGGTTCCCGCATCGTGTGACCATCGGAGGCGTGCTCGTGCTTGCAGTCGCGATCGCGGCCGCGCTCGGCACGGCATCGACCGGCTCGTCGGCCAGCGGGGCGAAGGCGGCAGCAGCGGCGTGCGGCGCGCTGCCACGAGTCGCTCCGACCGACCCGCAGGGTGCTCTCAAGACGACGACCTCGACGGTGAAGAGCTACTACAACGGTTGGCCGTTCCCGCTCAAGAAGAGCCAGCTCGCGAACTGGAAGCCGAAGGGCAACGGCCCGTACACGGTCGGGATCCTGTTCGACGGGCTCTCGAACCCCTTCCAGGCGTACGTGTTCAACTCGCTGCAGAAGTTCCTCAACCGCTCGCGGGCGATCGACAAGGTCATCGCCGTCGTCTCCGAGGCGGGCAACCCGACGAAGGAGGTTCAGAACTACCAGTCCCTCGTCCAGCAGGGCGCGGACCTGATCATCGTCCAGCCGTCGTCCGCGCCGGCGATGCTTCCCGTCGTGAGGGACGCCTTGAAGCAGGGCGTGGCGACGCTCGCATACATCAACCCGCTGTCCGACGCGTCGGCGGTGAGCATCGGCCCGAACGTGTACACGTCCGGCGGGCAGTCCTTCGCGAACCTACTGAAGCTGAAGGGCGGCAGGGGGAACTTCCTCGCGGTGCACGGCATCCGCGTGACCGCGGTCGACAAGTCGACGTTCGCGATCTACGACAGCCTGCTCAAGGCGTGCCCCAACGTGAAGATCGTCGGCGAGATCGACGGGAACTTCGCGCCGCCGGCTGTGCGTGCTGCGGTGCTGCAGTTCCTCGCGACGTACCCGGGTGACATCGACGCCGTGTACCAGACGGCGACGATGGGCCCGTCGATCATCGGTGCGTTCCAGCAGGCTGGCCGGACGGTCCCCTCGGTGCAGGCCGCGGCTGCGCAGAAGGGCGATCTCGCCTACTGGTCGGACAACGCGAGCAAGGGCTACCAGACCGTCGGGTTTGCGGGCGGCCCCACCGCGATCACGAACCTCATGGTGCGGGTCACGCTCCGCATGCTCGCCGGGCAGGGCCCGAAGGTCTCGGACATCCCGTGGCCGCAGCCGCAGATCACGAACGCGAACTACAAGCAGTACGTGAAGCCGGGCTGGACGGTGACTACCCCGGGAACCGTCGAGCAGCCCCGCTCGACGCACTACAGCGAGCGCGAGATGGACTCGCTGTTCACCCACCCCGAGCGCAAGGCGAAGGGGTTCTAGCCACCGTCCTCGACCTGTGGCCGCGCCGCTCTCGGGGAGCGCGGCCACGGGTCGGACGGCGAGACGTCGCGTGAGCACTTCCTCCTCGATCGACGCCCCCGGCACGTCCGCGCTGCGGACGGTCGACCTGGCCAAGGCCTTCGGCCCGACGCAGGCGGTGCAGGCGTGCAGCTTCGACCTCCGGGCAGGGGAGGTCCACGCGATCATGGGCGAGAACGGGTCGGGCAAGAGCACGCTCGTCAAGATGCTGACCGGCGTCCACCGTCCCGATCGCGGGTCGATCGAGGTCGCGGGCAGGACGCTCTCGGCGATCCGCTCCCCGCGGGAGGCGCTCGAACTCGGGATCGTCGCGGTCTTCCAGGAGGTCCTCGTCGTCCCGCCGCGCTCGATCCTCGACAACCTCTGGCTCGGCATCGACCCGCTGCACCGGGACGCAGTCTCGAGATCGGAGCGGCTCGAGCGCGCGTCCGAGACGCTGCTCGAGCTCACCGGCACCGCTCCCGACCTCGCACGTCCGGTCGAGGAGCTCTCGCTCAGCGATCGCCAGGCCTGCTGCATCGCGCGCGCGCTCATCCGCCGACCGCGGATCCTCGTCCTCGACGAGGCAACCTCGGCGCTCGACGTCGCGACGCGCGACCGGCTGTTCTCGATCGTGCGACGCCTCGCGGCCGAGGCGACGAGCACGATCTTCATCTCCCACCGGATGGACGAGGTGGAGGAGATCGGCGACCGGGTCACGGTGATGCGGGTCGGCGAGACCGTCGCGACGCGTGCCCGTGGGGAGGTCTCGTCCGCCGAGCTCGTCCGCCTGATGACCGGCGCCGAGCACCTGACCGACACCGGGCACGTCCATCCCGAGCGTCCTCGCTCGGGGGACGTCGTCCTGCGTGCGTCCGGGCTCAAGCTGCATCGGGGCGGCGCGGAGATCGACTTCGAGCTGCACGCCGGCGAGATCGTCGGCCTCGCGGGCCTCGAAGGCCAGGGCCAGGACGTGTTCCTGCGCGCCCTGCGCGGTGCCGGCGGCGTCGGCGGCAGCGTCGTCCGCGATACCGCGGAGCGAGAGGTCGCGATCGACTCGCCGCATGCCGCTGCTCGAGCCGGGATCGCGTACGTGCCGCGCGAGCGCCGCGACGAGGCGCTCTTCGCCGTCCTCTCCGTGCGGGAGAACTTCGCGCTGCCGACCGTCGGGCACGACACGGTCGCGGGCTTCGTGCGATCGGCGTCCAGCGAGCGGCGGCTGACGGGATACGTCGACCGGCTGCGGATCAAGCTCGGCCGGTCGAGCGATGGCATCGGGACGCTCTCGGGCGGGAACCAGCAGAAGGTGGTGATCGCCCGGTGGCTCGCCGCCAAGCCGCGGATCCTGCTGCTGAACGACCCGACGCGCGGGGTCGACCTCGGCGCGAAGCGGGACATCTACGACCTTCTCGCCGAGCTGACCGCGGACGGCATCGCCGTCGTCATGATCTCGACCGAGGTCGACGAGCTGATCGAGCTGATGGACCGGGTGCTCGTCTTCAAGGAGGGCGAGCTCGAGGCCGAGCTACCGCGCTCCGCCCTCAGCCGTTCCGCGCTCGTCGCGAGCTACTTCGGCCAGGAGCGGACGGTCGATGTCTGACGTGCTCCGGTTCCTGCGGACCCGCAGCTTCGCGTTCGCGCTCGTGCTCTCGATCGTCCTGCTCGTCGCGAACATCGCAGTGCTACCCAGCTTCGGCAGCCCGAGCAACTTCGACACGAACCTCATGCTGTTCGCGCCGTTCGCGCTCGTCGCGATCGCCGCGACGCCCGCGATCCTGAGCGGCGGCGGGGGCATCGACATGTCCGTCGGCCTCAACGCCGGGCTGGTGAGCAACGTGCTCATCCTGTATCTGCTCCCGCACGGCGGCTGGGGGAGCGCGTGGGTAGCGGTGCCGATCGTGATCGCCCTCGGGGCCGCGATCGGGCTCGTGAACGGCATCTCGGTCGCGGTGCTCCGCTACCAGCCGGTGATCGCGACCCTCTGCATGCTGTTCGTGCTCCAGGGGGTCAACCAGAAGATCGCCGGTGCGCCGACCGCGTCGCCGCCGAGCTGGACGCAGCACCTCGCGGAGGGCTTCGGGCCGATCCCGGGCGGCCTCGTCCTCATCGCAATCCCGGTCGTCGCCTGGCTCCTCCTGCTGCGTCTCCCGTACCACCGCATCCTGCTCGCGGTCGGCGGGAACGACGCGACCGCCTACTCGTCGGGCGTCGACGTCACGCGCGTGCGGATCCTGGCGTACACCCTGGGGGGCGCCTTCGCCGCGGTCGCCGGCATCGCCATCGCGACGCTGCTGCAGTCGTCGGACGGCAACGCCGGGCTCGAGTACGTGCTGATCGCGCTCGCCGCCGTCGCGCTCGGCGGCACGCCGATCGGCGGCGGCCGGGGCGGGCTGCTCGGCGCCATCGTGGGCGCGTCGGCGATCTTCCTCGTCCAGAACCTCCTGAGCGCGCTTCACGTCGACGCGTACTGGCTCCAGGTCGCCTACGGCGCGATGCTGATCGCCGGGTCGGTGATCGGAGCCCAGCTGACGGCGCCGAGACGGGCGGGGACCGCATGAGCGTGGCGTCGGCCGACACCCCGGCGACGCGCAAGCCTGGCTTCGTCGCCTCGGCGCGCCGGCTGCAGGCGCACCTTCCGGTGGCGCAGCTCGTGGCCCTCGTCGTCCTCTTCGGGTACGGAGCCGTGACGCTCGACGGGTTCGCGTCGCGCCGGAGCGTCTACTCGATGCTCGTGCTGGCCGCGTTGCTCGGCATCGCGACGGCCGGCCAGACCCTCTGCGTCCTGATCGGCGGCATCGACTTCTCCATCGCGGCCTGGATCGGGATGGGCGCGATCCTGCTCGTGCAGCTCAACGGGTCGCGCGGCTGGTCGTTCGGCGCGACGCTCGCCCTCATCGCGGTGCTCGCGATCGCCGGCGGCGGTACGGTCGGCTTCATCTGCCACCGCTGGCGCATTGACCCGCTCATCATCACGCTCGCGATGGGCGCGATCGTCAACGGCGCGCTGCTCGTCTGGGCAAAAGGCTTCATCACCGGCACCCCGCCCACGTGGCTCCAGACGCTCACGTCGCCCGCGAGCAAGACGTTCGGGATCGACTTCCCGCCCCTCCTCGTCGTGTGGGGCGTGCTCGCGATCGTGCTCGCGATCTTCCTGCGGCGAACGCCGCCCGGCCGGCGCCTCTACGCGACCGGGGCCAACATGCGTGCGGCGGAGATGGCGCTCGTCAAGACGCGGTACGTCTGGATGGGCGTGTTTGCGTTCAGCGCGCTCATCGCTTCGGTCACCGGGATCTTGCTCGGCGGCTTCGCCGGTGCCGCCGACGCGTCGCTCGGGACGAACTACCTCTGGCAGGGGCTCACAGCCGTAATCGTCGGCGGCACTGCCTTCGGCGCGCGGGGCGACTACTGGCGCACCGTCCTCGGCAGCCTTCTGCTGATCGTGCTCGGCACCCTTATGATCGGCAACGGCTACGACACGGCCGACCAGCAGATCCTCTACGGCGTCCTCCTCTTCGTCGTCGTATTCTTCTACGGTCGCGACCGCCGCGTCGGCGACCGCGTCTGAGCATGGGGCGGCTCGCCGGCAAAGTGACGCTGATCACCGGCACGGGTGGCGGGATCGGGCGGGCCGCCGCCGCGCTGTTCGCGGCCGAGGGCGCGACGGTCGCTGGCTGCGACTTGGACAGCGCCCGTGCGGAGGAGACCCTGGAGCTCGTCCGCGGCGCGGGGGGGACGATGACCTCCGCGGCGCCCGTCGACCTCGCCGAGGAGGACGCCGTACGCGCCTGGATCAGCGGCGTCGCGACCGAGCACGGCGGCGTCGACGTCCTCTACAACAACGCCGGCCTGACGAGCTTCGCGCCGCTCGAGCAGGTCACGCTCGACGACTGGTCGTTCACGATGCGCAACGAGCTCGATCTCGTCTTCCTCGCGTGCAAGCACGTGTGGCCGCACCTCCGCGCCCGGGGTGGAGGCAGCGTGGTCAACGTCGGCTCGACGGCAGGCATGACGGGGTCGCTGACGCTCGACCGCACCGCGCACACCGCGTCGAAGGGCGCTGTGATCGCGCTCACGCGCCAGCTGGCGGCGGAGGGGGCTCGACACGGGATCCGCGTGAACAGCGTGTCCCCGGGCATGACCGTGACGCCGCAGACGCAGCACCTCTTCGACGACCCGCGTCACCCGATAGCCCGCATCGCCGACCACATCCCCCTCGGGCGACCCGGCCGGCCGGAGGACGTCGCGCGCTGCGCGCTCTTCCTCGCGAGCGACGAGTCCTCGTACGTCACCGGGGCGAACCTCGTCGTCGACGGGGGCTGGTCGACGGTTCTTCCCGGCGACTGGACGAGCCGGTGACTCCGCAGGTGAGTCAGGACGCGCTCGGCACGCACCTCGACTGGGAGCACGACGGCGTCACACCTCGGATGATCGACTGGTTCTGGAGCAACATGGAGAAGGGGTTCGTGCTCTGGCACCCGTCCGAGCACGAGCCTCTGAGCTGGGCGGTGCCCGTACGGCCGGGAACCCTGGTCGGGGCCGTCCACCTCGCGCCGCAGACGTGGTCCGACGGCACGTTCCGCAATCTCTACATCCGCTTCGAGGATCCGGGCACGCTCGCTCCGGAGATCCAGGAGCGGATCGTCTACGAGCACTGCGTCGTCGCCGCGGGTCTTGGCTTCGGCGCCGAGAGCCTCGAGGTCGAGGAGCCGATGGGCTACCGCGTCCACCAGTGGCAGAAGACCGACGCCGGCGTCGTCGGGCGCTCGTCCGCGATCGGCCGAACGGTGCCCGAGAGCCCGGAGGACGGTCTCGTGTGGGCGAAGCACTGCGCCGAGGAGATCGGCAACTGGGGGGTCTTCCTCCCGCAGCTGTACGCCCTCTACCGGGTCGTCGACCGCCCTGACCTCAATCCACTTTCCGACCTCACCGTCGTGCGCACGGACGGCGTCCTGCGTTACCGGGCCGCGTCGTGAGCGAGATCAGGGCTGAGGTCGTCGGCTCGCTGCTCCGTCCGCCCGCGCTCGTCGCCGCCCGCGCTGCATTCCGGGCGGGTACGCTCGACGCCGAGGAGTACCGGCGGGTCGAGGACGCCGCGGTGGACGATGCGCTCCGTCTCCAGGAGGCGGGCGGCGTGGACGTCGTCACGGACGGGGAGATGCGCCGCTCGATCTTCTTCGAGTTCTTCGTGTCGGGCCTCGACGGGCTGAGCCCACTCCCCGGCCTCACTGTCAAGTTCCATGGCAAGCGGCCCGAGGACGCGATGGAGGTCACGATCCCGTTCTCCGTCACCGGCCGGATCGCGCCACGACCGTGTCCCGGGGTCGACGAGCTCCGTTACGCACGCGAGCGCACGCGTCTGCCGGTGAAGGTCACCCTGCCGAGCCCGCTCATGGTCCTCGGGTTCTGGAACGAGCAGTCGAAGGCTGCCTATCCCGATCCGTTCGAGCTCGCGGCCGAGGCGGCGGAGGCGGTCCGCGGCTGGATGCGCGAGCTGTCAGACGCAGGGTGCGAGTACATCCAGATCGATGCACCCGAGCTCGCGGAGGCGTACGCGGACAAGCGGGTACAGGCGGAGTACGACGAGCGGGGGATCCCGTCGGATGAGCTGCTCCGCGTCGGCACCGAGCTCGTCTGCGGGCTTGGGGACGTCGAGCTTCCGGGTTGTCGCCTCGCGATGCACCTGTGCAAGGGCAACGGGACCCAAGCGTGGATCGCGGACGGTGGCTACGAGGCGCTCGCGGAGAAGGTATTCGCCCGGGCGACGGGGTTCGACGCGTTCCTCGTCGAGTACGACGACGAGCGCTCCGGGTCGTTCGAGCCGCTCGCGAGACTTCCGGACGGCAAGACCGTGGTGCTCGGGCTCGTCTCGACCAAGTGGGCCGACATTGAGGACGGCGAGTCGCTCGTGTCCCGTATCGACGAGGCCGCGCGCTACCACCCGAAAGCCCGGCTCGGCATTTCGACGCAGTGCGGGTTTGCCTCCGCGGGTGAGACGGCGGCGGAGCGGCGCATCACGCCGGATGTCCAGGAAGCCAAGCTCCGAGCGGTGTCGGACGCCGCCCGCCGCGTCTGGGGGCCGAGGTGAACGAGAACCCTCTCCGCGGCTGGCGGGTCGACCGCGACGCGATCACGTGCGTGGGGCACGACCTCCAGCGGCCCGAGTGCATCCTCGCGGAGCCAGACGGGACGCTCTGGACGGCCGACGCTCGCGGCGGGCTCGTACGCATCGGGCCGAACGGGACGCAGGAGCTCGTCGCCCAGGAGGTCGACGGGCGCTTCGCGGAGTCCACATCTGCGGAGCGCTACACATTGGGGGGGACGCTTCCGAACGGGCTCGCGTTCGCGGCGAACGGAGACATCCTCATCGCGAACTTCGGCACCGACGCGATCGAGCGGATGACCCGCGACGGCCGTTCGACCACCATTGCGACGGAGATCGACGGGGCTCCTCTCGGAAAGACGAACTTCGTGCTCGTCGACTCGCGCGACCGCATCTGGTTCACGGTCACGACGCGCCTCGAGCCCTGGACCCGGTCCGTGAACGAGAAGACGGCGGACGGGTACGTGGGCCTCGTCGACGAGAATGGGGTACGCGTCGTCGCCGACGGCTTCGTCGGCACGAACGAGATTCGCTTCGACGAGCAGGAGGAATGGCTCTACGTCGTCGAGTCGAACGCGCGTCGGATCTCGCGGGTTCGCGTCGACGACGACGGCGGCGAGTTGGAGCGGCAGGTGTACGGCCCGGCGGATGTCGGTGGCATCCCCGACGGATTCGCGTTCGACGCGGCCGGCAACCTGTGGATCACCCTCGTCAACGCCGACCGCCTGATCGCCCTGACGCCGGAAGGAGACGTCCTGACGCTGCTCGACGACGGCGACCCCGCCAGGGTCGAGACCTGGGACGCGCACTTCCAGGCGGGAACCATGACCCCGGAGATCCTCAGCTCCGCCGCGGGCTCGCTGGCACCCATGATGGCGAGCGTGACCTTCGGCGGGCCCGACCTCCGCACGGTATACCTCGGCAGCCTGATGGGGACGACGATCCCGTACTTCCGTTCGCCCGTGCCGGGGCTGCCCCTGCCGCACTGGAAGGCGGCCGTCGGCCGTCGGTGAGCGCCGACCCGGTCGCAGAGGGAGTCGTCCGCCTGGACGGCGGTGAGGCGCTCGCGCGGACGCTCGTGGCCGTCGGCGTCCAGGATCTCTTCGGCGTCCCCGCGGGAAAGCTCGGGCCGTTCCTCGGAGCGGTTGCGCGCGAGCCGCGGCTGCGTCATCTCGGCACGCGTCACGAGGCATCCGCGGCGTGGATGGCGACGGCGACGTTCCACGCGACCGGCCGGGTCGCGGCCTGCTACGGCGAGATGGGGCCCGGCGCGCACAACCTCGTCGGCGGGCTTGGCACCGCCCGTGCGAACGGCCTCGCGGTGCTCGTGCTGACCTCGGGCGCCCCGACCCAACTCGGCTATGCGGCCTCCGGGCTCGCCATGGCAGCCGACGTCCCGGGCCTGATGCGTGCGACGACGAAGTGGAGCGCCGTCGCCCGGTCGCCGGAGCGGATCCCCGAGCTCGTCCGCGCGGCAGTGCGCGAGGCGCTCTCCGGCCGGCCGGGCCCCGTGCACCTCGAGCTCCCCGCCGACGTCCTCGGGGCGGCCGCGGAGATCCGCGATCCCGCGCTCGACGAGCCGGTCGTCGCGTCGCCCGCGCCGCTTCCGGCGGCGAGCGACGTCGAGGAGGCGGCGCGGCTGCTCCGCTCGGCGGAGCGGCCCCTGCTCGTCGCGGGGGGCGGCGTCGTCCTCGCCGGTGCGACCGAAGAGCTGCGCCTGCTCGCCGAGCGCCTTGGTGCGGCGGCGACCGCCACGCAGATGGGGCTCGGCGTGATCCCGACCGACGATCCGGGCTTCTTCGGCCACGGCGGGCTGATCGGCGGCGAGGGCGTGATGCGCGCCCTGCGGGAGGCCGACGTCGTGCTCCTGGCCGGGTGTCGCGTGTCGTCCTGGCTCTGGGACGGAAGCCGACCCGCGCTGTCCGGCCCCCCGGCGCAGCGCGTGATCCACATCGACGTCGACCCGTCGGCAGCGGCGGGCATGCTTCCGGCCGCGCTGGTGCTGGCCGGGGACGCACGGGAGACGCTCGGCACGCTCCTGGACGCGGTCGGCGAGGCTCCGGTGAAGGCGGACGCCTCCTGGCGGGCATCGCTCGTCGCCGACCACCGCGCGCACCGTCGGCTGCTGCTCGACGGCGCCGACGAGCCCGCCGACGCCATGCACCCGGCGGTGCTGGCCCGGGAGCTCGGAGACTGGCTGCCGGAGGACGCACTCGTCACGTTCGACGGGGGCCACACGACGTTCTGGAGCAATGACCTGACGCCCGCGCTCGAGCCGCGCACGCGGTTCCACGACCCGGGCATGGCGCATCTCGGCTTCGGGCTTCCGTACGCGCTCGCGCTGCAGGCGGCGTTCCCCGGCCGCACCGTGGTGAACGTCACGGGCGACGGCGCGTTCGGGTTCACACTCGCGGAGCTCGACACGGCGCGCCGGAACCGGCTGCCCGTGGTGACGGTGATCCACGACAACGCTGCCTGGGGGGTGATCCGCTTCGGCCAGCAGCGCGCGGGATTCGAGCTCGACACCGCGCTCACGGGCACCGACTACGCCGCCGTGGCCCAGGCGTTCGGCTGTCACGGCGAGTGGGTCACGGACGTGGAGCAGATCCGCCCTGCGCTCGACCGAGCCGTCGCGTCCGGTCTTCCCGCGGTGCTCGACGTTCGCGTGCGGTTCGTGCCCCATCCCGCCCTGGCGCGCTTCGCCGCGATGGGCCGCGCCCCATGACATCGAACTCGGGGAACATGGAGTCGTGAGCGACATGCTCGACCTCGCGATCGTCGGCTACGGGCCGGTCGGACAGACCCTTGCCGCGCTCCTCGGGCAGGCGGGGGTGCGCGTCGGGGTGTTCGAGCGGCACGACGAGCCGTACGGGCTTCCGCGCGCGATCCGCTTCGACCACGAGGCCATGCGGATCTGGCAGCGGCTCGGGATCGTCGACGCGATCGAGGGCGACATCCTCCCGATCGACCGCTACGAGTGGCTCGGCGCGGACGGTGAGCCGATCGTGACCTTTCACTCGCCACCGGCTCCGTCCGGCTGGGCGTACTCGTACGTCTTCTACCAGCCGCTCCTCGAGGCGGCCCTCGACCGGGCGGTGCGGTCGCAGCCGACCGTGGAGCTCCATCGTGGTCTCACGGTCGAACGGCTCGAGCAGCACGCCGACCACGTCGAGCTCGGGCTCCGACGCAGTCGCGACCCCGCGGCCGGGGAGTCGACGGCTCGGGCGAGCTGGGTCGTCGGTGCCGACGGGGCGAGCTCGTTCGTCCGCGAGGCGCTGGGCATCACGCTCGAGGACCTCGGCTTCCGCGAGCGCTGGCTCGTGCTCGACCTGCGCCCGCACGACGTCGGCCTCCTGGAGCGGCCTCCGGTCCCGCGCCAGTACTGCGACCCGCGGCGTCCGCACGTCGTCGTGCCGAACGGCCGTCGCCACCGCCGGTGGGAGTTCATGCTGCTCCCCGGCGAGCGGCCCGAGGACTTCGAGTCACCGGACGTCGCCTGGTCGCTCCTAGAGCCCTGGATGACACCGGCCGACGCGACGATCGAGCGTCACGCGGTGTACGAGTTCGGTTCCGCGGTTGTTTCGTCGATGCAGGACGGGCGCTGCTTCCTGGTGGGCGACGCGGCGCACCTGATGCCGCCGCACATGGGCGAGGGGATGTGCTCGGGGCTGCGGGACGCACACGGCCTCGCCTGGAAGCTCGCGCTCGTCACCCGCGGCCTGGCGGGCGAGCGGATCCTGGCGAGCCACACGACCGAGCGGCTGCCGCACAACCGCGCGATCGTCGAGCTCTCGCTCGCGATGGGCCGGGTCTCGTGCGAACTCGACCCGGCTTCCGCGGCGGAGCGCGATGCGCGCCTTCGCCGCGCCGGTGTGGAGCCCCCGCCGTTCCCGCACCTCGAGGACGGGATCCTCACGGGTGCTCCCCCTTCGGGCTCGCTCGCCGTGCAGGGCTTCGTCGAGGAGGGCGGACGCGCGGGAAGGCTCGACGACGTTATCGGCCCCCGTTTCGTCGTCGTGAGCCGCGGCAGCGATCCCCGATCGCAGCTCGACGACCAGGCTCTCTCGTTCCTCGAGCGCATCGGCGCCCGGATCGTCCACCTCGGCGACGGGCCCGCCGACGTGCGCGACGTCGACGGCGCGCTGACGTCGTGGCTCTCGGCGCACGAGGCGTCGGCCATCGTGATCCGCCCGGATGCCTACGTCTTCGGCGTCGCGCGGGACGCGGCCGGCCTTCACGCCGTCCTCGCCGAGCTTCGCCGGCAGCTCGATCCAGGCGATCTCGACCAGGGAGGAACATGACCGACGACGACGTGCGACGCCCCGAGCTCCATCACGTGAACTTCTTCACGACCCGGCTGGACGAGATGATCGAGTGGTACGGGACGGTGCTCGGCACCGAGGTCGTGTTCCGCTTCCCGCTCGGCGCCTGGCTCACGAACGATCGGGCGAACCACCGCATCGCCCTCACCGCGCCCCCCTCACTCGAGGTCGATCCCGACAAGCGAGTGCACGCACGGATGCACCACGTCGCGTTCGAGTACGCGTCCTTCGACGACCTGAATGCAAGCTTCTCGAGGCTTCGCAGCCTCGGCATCGTCCCCCGCGCGTGCCTCGACCACGGGATGACGCTGTCCTACTACTACGCCGATCCGGACGACAACTACGTGGAGCTCCAGTGCGACGTCTTCGGCGACTGGGCTGCGTCCCGCACGTGGATGGAGACCTCGTCCACGTTCGCGGAGAACCCAATCGGCGCGTTCGTCGACCCCGAGAAGCTCGCGACGGCGCACGCGGCCGCGGAGGCGCTCGACGAGATCCGGCGGCGAATCTGGGAGACGGACGACTTCCGGCCTGCGGAGCCCCCTGACCTGGGCGGCCCGCCGCCGCGGCCAGGCGATCCGCCGATGCCCGGGAAGTGGTGAGCGAGGACGTCGGGGCGTTATGGTCAGGCGGCCACCGGCCCACTCGGTGACGACGTGGATCGGCACACCGACCCCGGGAGGTCATCGATGACGAGCGTGCTCCCCACCGACATCACCGAGCAGGCTCTCGACGCCGCGCTCGACGGCTTCCGCACGTCTGTCGGAGCCGAGCACGTGTTCACCGACGACGAGCAGATGCGGGAGTTCCGTGATCCCTACTGGTTCGCCGGATGGGACGACTACGAGGCGTCGGCCGTGGTGCAGCCCCAGTCGGTCGAGGAGCTCCAGGCGATCGTGCGAATCGCGAACGAGCACGGAGTTCCGCTTTGGGTGAGCTCCCAGGGCCGGAACAACGGCTACGGAGGCTCGTCCCCACGGGTGCGCGGGGCGGTCGTGGTCAACCTGCGGAGGATGAATCGCGTCCTCGAGATCGACGGCGACGCCGCGTACGCGGTCGTCGAGCCCGGGGTGAGCTTCTTCGAGCTGTACGAGGCGGTGCGCGGGTCGGGCCACAAGCTGTGGATCTCGGTGCCGGACCTCGGATGGGGGAGCGTGATCGGCAACGCCCTCGAGTACGGCGTCGGGTACACGCCGTACGGCGAACACGCGGCCAACGCGTGCGGCCTCGAGGTGGTGCTCCCGGACGGCGAGCTCGTGCGGACGGGCCCGGGCGCGATCTCGGACGGCCGCGCCTGGCACGTCTACAAGCGCAGCTTCGGGCCCTCGTTCGACGGCCTCTTCTTCCAGTCGAACCTCGGCATCGTCACGAAGATGGGCGTCTGGCTGATGCCGGAGCCGGAGTGCTACCTGCCCGGCTGGGTGATGGCGCCGCGCGACGACGACCTCGGGCCGATGGTGGATACCCTGCGCGAGCTGTTGCTCGGCGGCTCGATCACCGGCTACCCGATGATCCTGAGTCCCGTCGCCGCCGCGTCGGTGTTCACCGACCGGGCGCACTGGCACCAGGGGCAGGGCGTCCTCCCCGAGGAGGCGATCGAGCGCATCTGCTCGGAGCTCGGCTTCGGGCGCTGGACGATGCGCTTCGCGATCCACGGCGACGAGGCGATCGTCGACCACAAGTTCGTCAAGGTGCAGGAGGCGTTCGGGCGGATCGAGGGCTGCACCGTCATCGGCACGAAGGTCGCCGGGAGCGAAGTGCACACGATCGAGAACCCGGCCGAGCGGGTGCAGGCGGGCGTGCCGAACCTCGAGCTCGTGCAGATGGGCAAGTGGTACGGCGGCGAGTCGGGCGGGCACATCGGCTTCTCGCCGGCGGCGCCGCTGACGTCGGACGACGCGATCCGGCTGCGCGACCTGCTCCGCCCCGCGCTCGCCGATCACGGGCTCGACTACAGCGCGGCTCTGATCCCCACCGGCCCGAGGAGCTTCATCAACGTCGTGCTGGTCGTGTTCGACACCTCGGACGAGGAGCAGACCCGCTCGGCGTTCGCGGTCTCGAAGGAGCTCGTGCCGCAGGCGGCGGCGCTCGGGTACGGCGAGTACCGGGCGCACATCGACTTCATGGACCTGTGCGCGCAGGCCTACGACTTCAACGATTACGCGGGCCGCCGGCTGGCCGAGACGATCAAAGACGCGCTCGACCCGAACGGCATCCTGATGCCGGGCAAGCAGGGCATCTGGCCGAGGCGGCTGCGCGGGGCGTAGCGGCCGCCGCTACGGGTCGATCGTCTCGAAGAACTCCCGCTGCCGGGATTCGAGCGCGGGGATCGCCTGCCCGAGGGCATACGTCGCGAAGTGCTCCGAGGCGCCGTGTGCCTCGACAGCCGCCTCGTCGTCGTAGATCTCGAAGATGTGGAACACCCGCGGCTCGGCCGGATCCCGATACGCCTGGTAGAAGCGGCAGCCCGGCTCCTCACGCGAGAGCGTGGAGAGTCGCTCGAGCGCGTCGAGGACGACGTCCTCGGAGCCCTCGTTCGCCGTCCAGGTCGCCTTCAGCACGACTGCCATCAGGTCACTCCTCCGTCGGTTGTCGAAGCTCGTCGGCGAACCGCCCGTCGACGAGGACGAACGCCATGCGCGCCGTCTCCTCGGTGCGATTCGACCACGCGTGGTTCGTCCCGCGCTGCACCACGACGTCGCCCGGCCCGAGCCGCGTCTCGCCTGTCGTCGACGACGAGCCACACCTCGCCCGAGAGCACGATCCCGTAGTCGACCGTCTCGGTGCGGTGCATCAGGGCGTGCGGGCCGTCGAGCCCGTGCGCGTGCGAGGCGCCGATCGCCGCGAAGGCGGCGGCCGCCTGCTCGGGCGTGAGCGCGTTCTGGACGCTGTCCGGGGGAATGTCGACGATCCGGATGCGCGTCCCGCCGACCGGCGGGGCGAGCTGCAGCGCGCCGAGCGTCGGGTCGCCGCCGCTGTCGATCTGCGCCGGCACCGTAGCCGTCGCCCACAGCTCGTGAAAGACGGTTCCCGGCACGACCTCGATCGCAACGCTGGTGGACGGCGGGCCGTCGAGGGCAATCACGGCCCGGCCGTCCGCGTCGTGCCCCGTGACGACACGACGGACGGGAGACAGGGACTCCGTCATCGCGGCCAGATCAGGAGCAGCCCGTCGCCGACCGTCAGCATCGCGCAGTGGACGCGTGGATCGGCGACGACGTCGTCGTTGAACCGCTGGAGGATCACCGCCTCCTCCTCCGCAGGCTCGTCCTCGAGCGCCGTCCCCCAGCGGAAGACGTTGTCCGCGACGATCACCCCGTGCGGCGCGAGCTTGGGCAGCACGGCCTCGTAGTAGGCGGGGTAGTCGGTCTTCCACGCGTCGACGAAGACGAC
Source organism: uncultured Actinomycetes bacterium (assembly GCA_963793655.1). Lineage (GTDB taxonomy): Bacteria > Actinomycetota > Thermoleophilia > Gaiellales > Gaiellaceae > Gaiella. Next base: position 221,540 of record CAWCAV010000004.1, on the reverse strand, counting down.
GTCGAACGGCCCTTCCAGCCGATCCAGAGACTCGAGGGCGTCCCCGAAGACGAGCTCGATGCGGTCGGCGTACGGGCTCGCCGCGATGTGGCGCCGCGCGATCTCCGCTGCAGCGGGGTCGGCCTCGAGCGTGATCACCTTCCCGCCCTCGGCGAGCCGCGAGGCCATCGAGAGCGCGCTGACGCCGGTGAACGTGCCGATCTCGAGGACACACGTCGCGCGGGTCGCGACGACGAGCGCCTCGAGCAGCCGTGCTTCGACGAGGCCGCCCGCCATCTGCGGGACGGGCATGTTCGCCTCGGTCTCCTCCCGCAGCGCCGCCATCGCCGCGTCCGGGGGCGAGGTGTGCTCGACCGCGTAGCGCTCCGCGGTGGGATCGACGACGTTCACGCGGCGACCTGCGCAAAACGGGGGACGAGCGCCGCCGCGTTCATCGCGTCGACACGGGCGCGGTCCTCGGCGGAGAGCCAGGCGAGGCCCGGCGCGGGATCCCCGCCGTCCGGCAGGTGGCAGTACGGCCAGTCCGTGCCGAAGACGACGTGGTCGACCGTCGTCACCTCGAGCGTTGCGGCCAGCGCGGGCGCGTGGTTTGCGAGGCCGGTGTCGTACCACAGTCGGCTCAGGTAGGCGAGCGCCCGGCCGGCGCGTTCGCCGCGAGCGCCGGCTCGCGGTCCGCGAGCGAGCCGATCCGGTGCGCGAGGAACGGGGCCGCTCCGCCGAGATGCCCGACCTGGAGCCGGATTCCGGGACAGCGCTCGAGCGTGCCCGAGTAGACGAGGTTCGCGATCGCACGGGTCGTGTCGAAGGGGAACTCGTAGAGCCACACCGGGTGACCTGGTAGCGGCAGCTCGTGCGGCGGGAAGCCGGGGTGGAGGAAGACGTAGGCGCCGCGGCGGTGGAGCTCGTCGAACACGGTGTCCCACGCGGCGTCGCCGACGTACGTCCCTGCGACGTTGGACAGGAGCATCACGCCGTCGAGCCCGAGGGTGTCGAGCGCGTGCGAGAGCTCGGCCAGCGCGTCGTCGACGTCGGGGAGCGGCAGCAGGGCAAGTGCCGCGAACCGCTCGGGCTCCGCACGCGTCAAGGCGGCGAGGCCCTCGTTCGCGGCGCGCGCGAGCTCGCGCCCCTGGCCCGCGTCGCCCAGGAAGGCGCCCGGCGGGCCCGTCGAGACCACCGCGCCGTCGATCCCGAAGCGCTCCATCGTCCCGAGGAGGGCGTCCCGCGGCGCCGGCGGCAACGGAAAGGGGCGGCCGTCGGGGAGCGTCAGACCGGCGACGTAGGCGTCGGGGAGGACGTGCGCATGGAGGTCGAAGCGGGCCATAGCGGCCGATGATATAGAATCACCGTTCGGGTTTTCGGCTCGACCGGATCACGGGGACGTGGCGCGATACCCTGCGACGGGCCCGCAGCAGAGAAGGGGGATGACCATGGGAGCCCGCACGAAGCCACCGTTCCGCGCCGACCACGTCGGCAGCCTGCTCCGCCCGCCGGAGCTGCTGCGCGCGCGCGAGGACTGCGGCCGCGGGGCGCATCGCCGCCGACGAGCTCCGTGCGGTCGAGGACGACGCGATCCGCGACGCCGTCCGCATGCAGGAGGACGTCGGCCTGCGCTCCGTGACGGACGGCGAGTTCCGGCGCACGTCCTGGCACATGGACTTCATCTACGCGCTCGACGGCATCATCGACGGGCCGACGACAAGGTCAAGGTCTCGTTCCACAACGAGCAGGGCGACATCGAGTTCATGACGCCGCATCGCACACGTCGACGGGAAGGTCGGCGTCTCGGAGACGATCTTCGGCGACGCGTTCGCCTTCCTGCGCGAGCTGTGCGACGACCGGCGTGCCGAAGCTGACGATCCCCTCGCCGAGCATGGTCCACTACCGCGGCGGCAGGGCGGCGATCGACGAGTCGGTCTACCCGGACATCGACGGAGTTCTGGAGCGACCTGACCGCCGCCTACCGCGAGGAGGTGCGACGGCTCGGCGAGCTCGGCTGCACGTACCTCCAGCTCGACGACACGAGCCTCGCGTACCTCAACGACCCCGACCAGCGCCGCTACATCGCGTCGATCGGAGGCGATCCCGAGGCGCAACACATCGAGTACATCCGCCACATCAACGAGGCGCTGAGCAAGCGACCCGAGGGGATGAGCGTGACCACCCACATGTGCCGCGGGAACTTCCGCTCCTCCTGGGTGGCCGAGGGCGGCTACGACCACGTCGCCGAAGCGCTCTTCCACGAGCTCGAGGTCGACGGATACTTCATGGAGTGGGACGACGAGCGCTCCGGCGGCTTCGAGCCGCTGCGCCTCCTGCCGAAGGGCGAGAAGCAGGTGGTGCTCGGCCTCGTGACGACGAAGCGCGGCGCGCTCGAGTCGAAGGACGACCTCAAGCGCCGCATCGAGGAGGCGAGCCGCTACGCACCGCTCGACCAGCTCTGCCTGTCCCCGCAGTGCGGGTTCTCCTCGACGGTCGACGGCAACGCCTTGACCTACGACGAGCAGGCGGCGAAGCTCGCGCTGGTCGTCGAGGTCGCCGACGAGGTCTGGGGGTGAGAGGTAGCCGAGGAGTTTGGGGGCGATGATCCCCGGGTCCGCCTCCGTCACGTGTGAGAAAGTCTCGACCATGAGCGGAAGAAAGAGAGCCCTCGGATGAGCGGGATGATGGGTCAACGCATTCTCCGGCGCGAGGACGGGCGCTTCCTCCGCGGCACCGGCCTCTACGTGGAGAACCTCGAGATGCCCGGCGCGCTCCACGCGACGTTCGTCCGGTCCCCGTACGCGCACGCGCGTATCGTCGAGATCGACGCCTCGGCGGCCCGGGAGCTGCCCGGGCACGCAGGTGTTCACCGCGGCGGACGTCGAGCTCCAGGCGTTCCCGCCCCCGCCGATCCCGGGCATCAACGACAAGATGGTGCGGCCTTTCCTGGCCCGCGACGTGGTTCGCTTCGTCGGCGACATCGTGGCCGTGGTGCTCACCGACAGCCCCGCCGACGGAACCGATGCCGCCGAGCTCGTGATGGTCGACTACGAGCCTCTGCCCGCCGTCGTCGACCCGGAGGCGGCTCTCGCCGGAGGCGTGCTCCTGTACCCGGAGCTCGGGACGAACGTCTGCGCGAGCCATCCGGTCGAGGCGCCCGACGAGGCGCTGTTCGACGGTTGCGACGTCGTCGTCTCGGGTCGTCTGGTGAGCCAGCGGCTCGCAGCCTGCCCGCTGGAGTCGCGCGGGTGCGTCGCCGCATTCGGCGACGACGGGCGGATGACGCTGTGGCTGTCGACGCAGACGCCGCACCTCGACCGCCACGTCCTCGGGCTGTTCCTCGGGCTCGGCGACGACGGGGTGCGCGTCGTCGCCCCGGACGTCGGGGGCGGGTTCGGCGCGAAGGGCCTGAGCGTGGAGACGGTCATCGTCCCCTGGCTCGCCCGCAAGACCGGGCGTCCGGTCCGCTGGACGGAGAGCCGCAGCGAGAACATGATCGCGATGCAGCACGGTCGAGCGGCCGTGCTCGAGTTCACGATCGGCGGGAGCCGCGACGGCGACGTCCAGGCGTATCGACTGCGCGTCGTCCAGGACGCGGGCGCCTACCCGGGGCTCGGCGCGATCCTCCCCGGCTTCACCGCGCTGATGTCGAGCGGCGTGTACGCGATCCCGAAGATCGAGGCCGACACGGTCAGCGTCGTCACGAACACCACCCCGATCGGCCCGTTCCGCGGCGCCGGGCGGCCGGAGGCGACCCAGGCGATCGAGCGGGCGATGGACGTGTTCGCGGCCGAGGTCGGCCTCGACCCCGCCGAGGTTCGCCGCCGAAACCTCATCGCGGCCGACGCGTTCCCGACGACCACGGCGTCCGGCGCCGGCTACGACTGCGGCGACTACGAGCGCGCGCTCGACCTCGCGCTCGAGAACGCGGGCTACGAGGCGCTGCGCGAGGAGCAGCGCAGGCGCCGCGAGTCGGGCGACACGCGGGCGCTCGGCATCGGCGTCAGCACGTACGTGGAGATCACGAACGGCCTGGTCGAGCCGGAGCTCGGCGACGTCGAGATCACGCCGGACGGCGAGGCCGTCCTTCGCACGGGCTCGTTCTCCCACGGGCAGGGGCACGAGACGACGTTCGCGATGATCGTCGCCGACCGGCTGGGCCTCCCGGTCGAGTCGGTGCGCGTGATCAAGGGCGACACCGACGACGTGTCCCAGGGCACCGGCACCTACGGCTCCAAGTCGACGCAGATCGGCGGCGTCGCCGCGGGGCAGGCGGCGCAGGTGGTCGCGGACCGTGGCCGCGAGCTCGCGGCCGAGCAGCTCGAGGCGAGCGTCGACGACGTCGTGCTCGACGCGGCCGCGGGGGGCTTCCACGTCGTCGGCTCGCCCACGCCGGTGCTCACGTGGCAGCAGCTCGCGCAGACGCTCGACGGCGAAGGCCGGCTCGCGGAGCTGCGTGCTGCCGAGATCTTCAAGGCCGACGCGCCGACCTTCCCGTTCGGCGCGCACGTCGCCGTCGTCGAGGTCGACACCGAGACCGGCGAGGTCGAGCTGCGGCGCCTCGTCGCGGTCGACGACGCCGGCACCCTCGTCAACCCGCTGATCGCCGAGGGCCAGGTGCACGGGGGCGTCGCGACAGGCGTCGCGCAGGCGCTCTTCGAGGAGTTCGTGTACGACGAGGAGGGCAACCCGCTCACTGCCAGCTTCCTCGGCTACGCGTTCCCCTCGGCGGCCGAGCTGCCCTCGTGGGACGTCGTCGAGATGGAGACGCCGACGCCCGCTCAACGTGCTCGGCGCGAAGGGCATCGGCGAGTCCGGCACGATCGGCGCGACGCCGGCGGTGCAGAGCGCCGTGGTCGACGCGCTGGCGCCGTTCGGCGTGCGCCACGTCGACATGCCGGCGAACGGCGAGCGCGTCTGGCGCGCTCTTCGCGAAGCCGCGGCCTCGACCGCGGCACCCTGAGCGGCCCCGGGGATCCTCAGGCGGCCCCGGGCTCGGACTGCGGCTCCGTCGCACGGACGGCCGCAGCGATCACCGCGTGCCGGTACTCGAAGATCGCGCGGAGGTCGCGCGCGACCACGAGCCGGTTCGACACACGCGGCAGCGCCATCGAGTAGTCCACCGTGTCGCGCATCAGCGTGCCACCGTTCGTCGCCTCGAAGGTGTGCTCGTGTTCCCACAGGGCGAAGGGCCCGCGCCGCTGGACGTCGACGAACCGATGCGGAGGGCTCCAGTCGGTGATCTCCGTGTGCCAGCCGACCGGGATGCCGTGGAGACGCAGCCGGTAGTGGATCTGCGTGCCGGCAGCCATCGTGGGGGGCTCGCCCACGATGCGAAACCGAAGCCAGGGAGGCGTGATCCGCTCGAGGTTCCTCGGCTCGGCGAAGAAGGCAAACACCTGCTCCAGCTCGGCTGAGAGCACGCGCTCGACCGAGAGCCGGAAGAAGCGGCCGCGAGGCTCGATCCGCACCGGCGACGCCGTCACGTCCAGGGAGCGCTCTAAGAGGGTCACGGTCTCACGCCGGTCGCGCGAGCACGTGCGACACATGCCATTCCCGTCCGGCCCGGAAGGCGAACAGCTCCTCGCAGGCGAGGAAGAACACGCGCCAGCGGTCGATCCAGACCTCCGCCGGCACATCCGACGCCGTGCCCAACGCGGCGGCGACCGCAGTGCGCCGTGCGTCCAGGTTCGCAAGCCAGGCACGGGCGGTGCGGGCGTAGTGGGTACCGGGCACGACCCAGCTGTCGGCCACTCGCAGAGGGCCCGCGACGTTGTCCAGGAGGTCGTGGGACGGCATCATGCCTCCGCTGAAGAAACGCCGCGCCATCCAGGAGCGGTCGAACGCGTACGCGAACCGACGGTGCGAGAAGTGGTGGACGAAGAGCGCGCCGTCCGCCGTGAGGTGCGTCGCGACACGCTCGAGCAGCCGCCGGTGGTTCCGAACGTGCTCGACCATCTCTACCGAGACGACGCGGTCGAAGCGGCGCCCGAGATCGAGACCGTTGACGTCGGCGAGAACGACCTCGAGCGGGCCGTGGGCACCGAAGCGGCGCGCTCGCTCGCGTTCGACGTGCTCGCGCTGCAGCTGCGAGTTGGTGACGGCGACCACGCGCGCGTGCGGGTACTGCTCGAGGATCCAGAACGACAACGACCCCCAGCCGCAGCCGAGATCGAGAACCGACATGCCGTCCTCCAGCTGTGCCCGCTCGCATGTCAGGCGAAGCATCTCCGACTCGGCCTCGGCGAGGGTCTCGACCCCGGCCGGCCAGAAGCACGAGCTGTACTTCAGGCGAGGGCCGAGGACCGCACGGAAGAAGTCGACCGGGACCTCGTAGTGCTGCGCGTTGGCCGCGGCCGTCTCGAGCGCGATCGGATCGCCGCCGGTCGCCTCGGCGAACCGCCGCGCGTCGCCCCGCCCTCCGAGCGCCGCGCCGTGCAGCCGTGCGAGACGCAGGGCGACGTTCACGCGAATCGCGCGGCGGAGCACCGCATCGGGCACATGGCCGGAGTCGACGAGCGTGTCGGAGAGCGAGCTCAATAGGTCGTCCGGATCACGGGGTACGCGGGCAGCTCGTCGTTCCCCCGCCGTGTGAGGACGAGCTGGACGTTCCGTAGCGCACGAGCTGCGAAACCGGCCTCGCAGGACGCGAGGTAGTAGTCCCAGGTGCGCACGAAGCGCTCGTCGTAGCCGAGGCGCCGCACCTCGGGGAGGTTGGCGAGAAAGCGCTCCCGCCACTCCCGGAGCGTGCGTGCATAGTCGATCCCGATCTCCTCCAGCGAATGGACCCCGAGCCGCGTGCGGCGCATCGCGCCGAGCATCGCGCCGAGCGACGGCAGCAGCGCTCCGGGGAAGACGTACTCGCGGATCCAGTCGGTCCCGCGCCGGTAGCGGTCGTACGCCTGGTCGGGGATCGAGATGACCTGCACGCCCACGAGGCCGTTCGGGGCCAGCAGCCGGTCACACGTGCGGAAGAATGTCTCGAGGCCGCGCTCGCCGACCGCCTCGAGCATCTCGATCGAGACGATCTTGGAGTACGAGCCGCGCTCGACGCGGTAATCCCGTTCGGCGATCTCCACCCGCTCGCCGACGCCTGCCTCCGCAACGCGAGTGCGCGCCAGTTCGGCCTGAGCCCGCGAGATCGTCAGCGCGGTGACCCGTGCCCCTCGCTCGCGGGCTGCGTATATCGCGAACCCGCCCCAGCCGCACCCGATCTCGAGCACGTGGTCGTGCGGGCCGATCGCGAGCTTGTCGCAGATCTGCCGGTACTTGTTGCGCTGTGCCTCCTCGAGCGACTCCCCAGGCCGCTCGAAGTACGCGCACGAGTACGTCATCGTGTCGTCGAGAAAGAGGCGGAAGAAGTCGTTGCCGAGGTCGTAGTGGGAGGCGATGTCGCGCTTCGACCGGCGAAGGCTCTCCCGCGGGCGGCGATGGGGCCTCAACGAGCCGGCCCCGACGAGCAGGCGGCCGGGTAGCCGCGAGGCGGCGGGCTCCGCATTCCGGATCAGCAGCTCGAGGACGCGGGCCGGGTCGTCCGCCTCCCAGTCCCCCGCCACGTACGCCTCTCCCAGCCCGGTCGTCCCGCGAAGAGCGATCCTGCGGAACAGGTCGTCGCGGTGGATGCGCACGCCGAGCGGCTCGCCGACGCCCGAAGCGGCGCGTGGTGCCGTCGGGGAGCATGACGTCGAGTGCGCCGTCCTCCAGGCGCTCCAGCGCGCGGAGGACGGCGAGCTTCGCGGTCCGCGCGATCAATCCGGACGGCGCGACGCCGGCTCGATGCCGGCGCTCCAGGACGCTCACCGGCGCACCGAGCCCACGCCGGGGACGAACGGCGGCTTGCGGTGGAACGGGGTCCGCTTCGCGAGCAGGCGCAGAGCCTGGAGATGGATGTGTGCGATCACCTGCACAGGGAGCAGCGGATAGCGCAGCAGCATGCGGGCGAGCGCTGCGTCGGTCAACTCCCGGCGCCTGCCGGCGAGGACGGCCACGAACGGCCTGTGCTCCTGTTCCCAGACCTCGATCCGGATCCGGAGCTGCTCGCCGAGCGGGGCGAACTCCCAGCGGTACTCCTGGTCGAGCCCGAAGAAGGGTGACACGTGGAGGCGCTTCTCGTGGCGAAGGCGAAGGACGGGCGCCTCCGGGTCGTCGATCCGGAGGAGATAGGGGAGCTGCTCGCCGAAGGTGTTGTTCACCTCCGCGACGATCCACCTGAGCGTGCCCGACGCGTCGTGACAGTAGAAGAAGCTCACCGGGTTGAAGACGTAGCCGACGCACCCTGAGCATCGTGACGAGCTCCACCCGGCCGCCTCCGAGGTCGACCCCGTGGTCGTGGAGGTACGCGACGATGTTGTCCCTGACCGTCCGGCGTGGGTCGCCGAGGTGGTCGCGCGCGCGGAGAGAGACGAGATTGCGACGCTCGACGCCGAGCAGGCTGAGCCGGTGCTCGAGCCGCGGGAGCTCGTCCAGGTCGAGCCTGAACACCGCGACGGGGTGGCGGAATGCGTTCGGGCGCGGGGTGGACCGTGAATGCGTGAGAACGCCCGTGTAGAGGCACGAGTGGAGCGGTGTCACCACGTCGCGCCCAATCCGGCAGCCGCCCGTAGGCCTGACGCGAGGCCGTCCTCGTGGAATCCGTTGCCGTGGTACGCGCCGGCGAAGAGGGTGCGCCGCCGCCCCTGTATCGACGGGAGGAGCGCCTGTGCCGCCACCGCCACGTCGTCGAAGACGGGATGCGCGAACGTCGTGCGATCGATCACCAGGCTCTCGTCGACGGCCTCGGGACGATTGAGCGTGACGCAGTACGGGCGCTCGTCGTCGAGCTGCTGCAGCCTATTCAACGAGTACGTCACGGACGGAAGCATCGTCGGCGCGCTGCAGTCGTCGACGTGGGCGTTCCAGGAAGACCACGAGCGCCTGACGGGTGGCAGCGCCCGAGAGTCCGTGTGCAGCACGGTCTCGTTGTCCGTGTACCGAAACGCCGACAGCACGCCGCGCTCGTCCGCGTCGGGGTCGGCGAGCAGGCGCAGAGCGTCGTCGGCGTGTGTGGCGATCACGACGGCGTCGAAGCGATGCACGAGGTCGCGGTCGTCTCGAACCCTGACGTGGTCGGGTCCGCGCTCGATCGAGCGCACGCCGAGGCCGAGCTGAGCGGCTCCGGACAGCCGGGCGAGCATCGCGTCGACGTACGTCGCGCTCCCGCCTCTGACCGTCTTCCATCTGAGGCGCCTCAGACCGATGAGCCCGTGGTTGTCGAAGAAGCCGAGCACGTGCCGCGCCGGCATCTCGGTCGCCCGGCTGGTGCCCGACGACCACAGCGCGGCCGCCATGGGGACGAGGTAGTGACGCAGGAATCCCTTGGAATAGCCCTCGCGCTCCGCGAAGGTGCGGAGCGTGACGCCGTCGAGATCGCCCGAGTCGAGCGCCTCTCGGCTGGTGCGCAGGAAGCGTCCGATCTCCCAGAGGAAGCGGACGAAGGACGGACGGACGGCGTTCCGGGGCTGAGCGAAGGGCGAGCCACTCGACCACACGAGCCCGCAGCGCTCGCAGGTGACGGAGAACGACATCTCCGCGTCCTGCGTCGGCACGCCGAGCTCGCGGAAGAGCCGGGTCAGTCGCGGATACGTGCCCTCGTTGTGAACGAGGAAGCCCATGTCAAGGCCGTGGGCGCGTAGCGAGCCCGTCGAGGGGACGGTGTACGCGTCGCCCCCGGCGCGGCTCCGCTTCTCGAAGAGCGCGACGTCGTGAACCCGCGAAAGTGCGAACGCGGCGCCGAGCCCCGACACACCCGATCCGACGACCGCGACCCGCATATCAGCATTGTACAGAATCTGTATAGCGTCTGACCAGGATCTGCGATGCGAACCGTTGATCGTATACGATCGCCTCGTCGTGAGCAGCGCGACTCCACGTTACGAGTTGCAGCGTCACTTCGTCGACGGCGCGTTCCGCCGCAGCGTAGGCGGGGGGACATTCGAGACGCTCGACCCGGCGGCGAACGAGGTGCTCGCGGAGGTCTGCGACGGTCGGGAGGCGGACGTGGACGCGGCCGTGGGGGCGGCGCGGGCGGCCTTCGACGAGGGGCCGTGGCCCCGGCTCGCGGCAGCCGAGCGCGCGGCCGTGCTTCGCCGGATCGCAGGGCTGATCCGGGAGTCGGCCGAGCAGCTCGTGGAGCGCGAGGTGCGCGACATCGGGATGCCGATCGCGCAGATGCGCGGCCTCGCGGCGCGCGCGGCGCAGAACTTCGACTACTACGCGGGCGTCGTGACCGAGCTCCACGGCCGCTCGTTCCAGGTCGGCGGCGAGTTCCTGAACTACACGATCCGCAAGCCTATCGGCGTCGCGGGGCTGATCATGCCGTGGAACGCGCCGCTGATGCTCACGACCTGGAGGCTCGCCCCGGCGCTCGCCGCCGGGAACACGGTGGTGCTGAAGCCGGCCGAGTGGTCGCCGCTCTCGGCGACGCTGCTGGCGGAGATCGTCACCGAGGCGGGCCTGCCGTCGGGAGCGTTCAACGTCGTCCACGGCTTCGGGGAAACGGCCGGCGCACCGCTCTCGGCGCACCCCGGTGTCGATCTCGTCTGCTTCACGGGCGAGACGACGACCGCGCAGGCGATCATCGCGGCCGGCGCCCCGACGCTGAAGCGGGTGTCCGCCGAGCTCGGCGGCAAGTCTCCCGTCGTGGTGTTCGCGGACGCCGACCCGGAGCTGGCCGTCGATGCCGCGCTCGCCCAGGTCTTCACGATGAACGGCCAGCGCTGCACCGCCGGGCTCACGGCTGCTCGTCGAGCGGCCGCTCTATCGACCGGGTCGTGACGGCGGTGGCAGAGCGCGCGCGCAGGATCCGCGTGGGCGACCCGTTCGACGAGCGAACCGAGCTGGGCCCGCTGATCACGCCCGAGCACCACGAGCGGGTGCTGGGCTACGTCGACTCGGCTCGCGATGCAGGGCGCGCGGATCCTCGCCGGCGGCGAGCGGCCGCCGGAGCTCGAGCGCGGGAACTTCCTGCAGGCGACCGTCATCGCCGACGTCGACGAGAGCATGCGGGTCTTCCAGGAGGAGATCTTCGGGCCCGTGCTCGTGGCGATGCCGTTCGAGGACGAGGACGAGGCGGTCCGGCTCGCCAACGCGACGCAGTACGGCCTCGCGGCGTACGTTTGGACGAGCGACCTCACGCGCGCCCATCGCGTGGCCCACGCGATCGAGACCGGCATGTGCTGGATCAACTCCCAGAACGTCCGCGACCTGCGGACGCCGTTCGGCGGCGTCAAGCGCTCGCGGCATCGGGCTCGAGGGCGGCGACTACGCGTTCGACTTCTACTGTGACACCGAGATCGTGCACGTCGCGCTCGCCTCGGGGCACATCCCGCGGCTCGGGCTCGGCGACGAGGGCGGCGGAGCGGCGTGAGTCGCACCACCGAGCTGGTCGCGCGCGGGCCTGCCGCACCACCGTTCGACGTCATGCGCGCGGCATACGCCGAGCTGCTCGTCTCCGACCTCGACGTCTCGGAGCGGTTCTACGCCGACCTGCTCGGGTTGGTCGTCGCCAGCGCGCACCGACGACGCCCTCTACCTTCGCGGCTGGGAGGAGCGGCTGCACCACTCGCTCGTCCTGCGGCGGGGCGACGTGATCGCCGCCGAGCGGCTCTCGTTCCGGGTTCGCTCCGACGCCGATCTCGACCCGATCGCCGCCGACTTCGAGCGGCGCGGCTGCACCACGCGCCGGGTCGACGCGGACCACCCTGGCATGGGGCGGGCGCTGCGTGTCTGGGACCCGTTCGGCTTCCCGCTCGAGTTCTTCCACGACATCGAGCAGTTCGAGACCCGGCTACAGCGGTTCGACCTCCACCGCGGCGCGCCGGTGATGCGGCTCGACCACTTCAACCTGCACAGCCCACACGTGGAGGAGACCTTCGCCTTCTGGCTCGAGCTCGGCTTCCGCTGCACCGAGTACATCTCGACCGACGGCCACGACGAGCGGATCACCGGTGCCTGGCTGACGCGCAAGCCGACCGTGCACGACGTCGCGCTGACCGCCGGCCGCGGCCCGCGCCTGCACCACCTCGGCTTCTACGTCGCCGAGCCGTCCGGCGTGCTCCGCGCGTGCGACCAGCTGGCGGCGGCCGGATACGCGTCGTCGATCGAGCGCGGTCCCGGGCGGCACGGCGTCTCCAACGCGTTCTTCGTCTACCTGCGCGACCCGGACGGGCACCGGATCGAGCTCTACGCGTGCGACTACTACACGGGCGACCCCGACCTGGCGCCGCTGCGCTGGTCGGCGTCCGACGTCCGCTGCCGGTCGTTCTGGGGCGCGCGCGCGCCCGACAGCTGGTACGACGAGTCCTCGCTCGTCATGGGACCGGACGGGCGGGTGGCGGCGACGTCGGACGCGAACGTCGACGAGCGCACGGCGCGCTCCGAGGTGATGGCGTAGCGAACGAGGGAGGGCACATGACCGAAGCGGCGACGACCGAGCCTGCCCCGCCGCCGCATGTGGGGTTCGTCGGCCTCGGGAAGATGGGGTGGCCCATGGCCCGGAATCTCGCGGCCGCCGGCCATCCGCTGACCGTGCACGACGCGGATCCGGGGCGGCAGGCGAGCTTCGCGGCCGAGCACGGATGCGACGCAGCCGCCGAGCCGGGCGCGTTCGCAGCCGCGGAAGTCGTCGTCACGATGCTGCCCGACGACGCGGCAGTGCGGGAGGCGGTCCTCGACCGGAAGGGGGGCATCGCATCGGTGCTCGCGCCGGGGTCGGTCGTCGTCGACATGAGCAGCTCGAGCCCCGTGGCGACGAGGGAGCTCGGCCGCCGGCTGGCGGAGCGCGGGCTCGGACTCGTCGACAGCCCGGTCTCGGGCGGCGTGGTGCGCGCCGAGGAGGGAACCCTGACGCTGATGGTGGGCGGGGACGAGGCCGCCGTGGCGCGCGTCCGGCCGGTGCTCGAGGTGCTCTGCGAGCGGCTGTTCCGCACCGGAGGGCTCGGCACGGGCCACGCCATGAAGGCGCTCAACAACCTCGTCGGCGGCACGACCTATGCCGTCGTTGTCGAGGCGCTCGCGATCGGCGAGCGGTACGGGCTCGATCCGCGGGTGATGATCGACGTTCTGAACGCCTCGACCGGCAGGAGCTTCAACAGCGAGCACGTGATCAAGGACCACGTGCTCACGGGGAGCTACGGCACGGGATTCGCTCTCGGCCTCCTCGCGAAGGACGTCGGGATCGCGGCGGCGCTCGCGGCCGCGGTCGAGGTAGACGCCCCGCTCGCCGACCTCGTCAGCGGCCGGTTGGCGGAGGCCGCCGCCGGGCTCGGACCGGCGGCGGACCACTCCGAGGCCCATAAGCACTGGTGGGACGCGAGGCTCGACCGGAGCGCGGAGGCCGCAGGGTGAGCAGGACAGGAGAGTCGTCCCCGGACGAGACCCTGACGAAGCAGGAGCGGGCCTACCGCACGATCCGGGAGCGCATCCTGAGCGGCGATTACGGCCCGGGCCACCGCGTCGTGATCGGCTCGCTGGCGACGGAGCTCGGGGTCTCCGCACTTCCGGTGCGCGAAGCGATCCGCCGCCTCGAGGCCGAGGGCCTGGTCGTCTTCCGGCCCAACGCAGGGGCGCACGTCGCTCCTGCGGACCCGTTCGTGTTCGAGGAGGAGATGACCGTTCTCGCGGTGCTCGAGGGGTACGCGACCGGGCTCGCCGCACCTTTCGTCGGGGACGAGGACGTCGTCCGGCTGGAGGCGATCACGGACGCGATGGAGGCGGCCGTCGAGCGGCTCGACACGCTCGGGCTGGGGCGGCTGAACCAGGACTTCCACGAGGTGATCTACGAGCGCTGCCCGAACGCGGCCCTGGTCGAGCTGCTCCGGGACGTCACGCGCAGGCTCGACGCCATTCGCCGGACGGTCTTCGTGCAGATCCCCTACCGCGGCACCGAGTCCGTCGCGGAGCACCGGGCCCTGATCGGGCTGATCGCCGCCGGCGCCGCGCCGTTCGAGATCGAGGCGGCCGCTCGCGGGCACAAGCTCGGCACCGTCGAGAGCTTCCGCGCCTGGCGGGCCGAGCACCAGTCCTGACCGGATCGCCAGCCGTCAGGCAGCGGCGGGCAGGGTCACGTGAGGGCTGCGCTCGAGCAGCTCCACCACGCGCCGTCGTCCGGCGTCGCTGAGGGGTGCCAGTGGCTCGCGGGCGAAGGCCGACTCGATCAGGCCGAGCCTCTGCATGATCCACTTGACGGGCACGGGGTTCGTCTCGGCGAAGGCCGCGTCCACCAGCGGGTGCAGGTCGTAGTGGAGCGCGCGCGCCCGCTCGTGGTCGCCCGCAGCGAATGCGTCGTAGAGCTCGCTCACCGGTCGAGGCGCGAAGTTTCCGACGCAGCTCAGGTGCCCGCGGCCCCCGAGGGTGAGCATCGGGTAGCAGAGCAGCTCGATCCCGGACAGCGCGATGAAGTCCGTGCCGCACTCGTCGAGGACGTAGGAGACGTGCTCGAAGTCCTTCGTCGTCTCCTTGATCCCGACGATGTTGTCGAAGTCGCGGCGCAGCCTGCCGACCGTCGCCGGCGTGATGTCGACCGCCGCCCGGACCGGGACGTTGTAGACGATGATCGGCAGGTCCGGGAGCTCCTGCGCGATTCGCGCGTACCACTCGTAGAGGCCCTGCTGCTGCGCGCGACCGTAGTAGGGGGTCACGACGAGCGCCGCCGCGGCGCCGAGGCGCCCGGCCTCGGCGGTCAGCTCCAGCGTCTCGCTCATCAGCGCCGTGCCGGTTCCCGGCAGGAACGGGACGCGGTCGCGGATCGCCTCCGCGCCCGCACGCATCACTGCCATTCGCTCCTCGACGGTCTGCGAGGTCGGCTCGCCGGTCGAGCCTCCGATCGAGATGCCGTGCGACCCCTGCTCGAGCTGCCAGTCGACCAGCGCGGCGAGCGCGTCGAAGTCGATGCCGCCGTCGTCCGTGAACGGCGTCACCAGGGGGGTGATCGCGCCACGGATGCTGGCCGTGTCCCCCGCGAACCTGCTCATCCCGCGCTCCCCGGGTCGCCTGCACGGCGCGCGGCCAGCCACGCCTCGAACTCCGCGCGGCGCGGCTCCTCGAGCGGGTAGGTGCCGACGACCGAGTCGCCCGCCTGGACGCGCTCGAGCGCCCATTCCTCGCGGTCCTCCTGCTCGAGCGCGTCGTTGGCCACCTGCTCCGCCAGCGCGGCGGGAAGCACGAGCACGCCCTCCGCGTCGCCCACGACGACGTCGCCCGGGAAGACGAGCGTTCCGCCGCAGGCGATCGGCACGTTCGCCTCGAGCGGATGGTGGAGCAGGCCGAGGACGGCCGCGTGCGGGGCCTGGTAGTAGGTCGGGATCTCGAGCGCCGCGACGGCGGGGCTGTCGCGGAGCCCGCCGTCGGTGACGATCCCCGCCCCTCCGCGTGCGAGCACCCGGGCGGCGAGGATGTCGCCGATCGTGCCGGCCCCGGCCTCGCCCCGTGCGTCGATCACGAGCACGTCCTCCGGCCCGATGGACTCGACCGTCCGCTTCTGGGCGTTCAGGCCGGTCGCAGGGGCCGCGACGTCCTCCCGGAGTGGCACGTAGCGCAGCGTGTGGGCATACCCGAGGAGCCGCAGGTCGGGCCGGGTCGGGCGCAGCCCGCCCATGAACGTGTTCCGGATCCCGTGCCGGCGGAGCTGGGTCGTGAGCGTGGCGGTCGACACCCTGCGCAGCGCCGCCTTCGCACCCTCCGAGAGGGTGACCGGCCGCGGCTCGGGGATCGCCCAGGCGGCCGCGCGGGCCGCGGGCGAGACCCTCGGCTGCGCGCCGAAGCCCGGGATCTCCTCCGGTGCCTCGAGCACCGCGTTCCGTAAGCGGCCGACGCCCTCGATCTCGACCTCGACGACGTCTCCCGGCTCGACGGGACGCGAGCCCGCGGGGGTGCCCGTGAGGATCACGTCCCCGGGCTCCAGCGTGATGAACCGCGAGAGGTCGGCGACGAGCAGCCCGAACGGGAAGAGGAGGCCGGCGCTCGTGTCCTCCTGCACGATTTCGTCGTTGACGCGCGTCCGCAGCGTCAGCGCGTCGGGGTCGACCTCCTCCAGCGGCACCGGCTTCCCGATCGGCGTGAACCCGTCGTGTCCCTTGGCGAGCACGTTCGAACCGCGGTCGACCCAGCGGAAGTCGTAGAGGCCGAAGTCGTTCGCCGGGGCGATCCAGCCGACGTGCTCGAGGCCCCGCTCCAAAGCGACGCCGCGCGCGCGCCGGCCGATCACGATCGCGATCTCCCCCTCGAATGCGAGCAGCTCGGTCCCTCGGGGGCGTGTGACCGGGTCGCCGTCGCCCGCCAGCGAGGACGGCGGCTTGAGGAAGTACGACGGCACGTCCGGCGTCGAGCCCCGCTGCTCTGCCCGGCTCCGGTAGTTCACGTGTACGCCGATCACCTTCGACGGGGCGGGCGCCGCCATTCGCGGATCGTATACGGTCTGCTCGCCGAGGGATCAGCACGCAGGGCCGGGCCTGACGCCCAGGCGCTGTGGCCGCTCAGAGCGCCGCTGCGATCGCGCGAGCCGTCCGGACGACGGCTGCGGCCATCGCCTCGGGGTCGCGCGGGTCGACCCACACGGCGCTGATGCTCGCCTCGGTCGGGCGCCCGGAGACGAGGATGGGCGCCGCGACTCCCGTCGCGCCGGGAAGGATCTCGCCCGTCGTCACCGACCAGCCTCGCTCGCGTGCGACCGCGACCTCGGACCGCTCTCCCGGCACGGCTGGGTCGCCGGCCAGGATCGCGAGGCCCGGAGCCGCCCGGACGAGGGGGTGACGGAGGCCGGGTCGATACGCGATGTGCATGCTGGTGCCGCTCGGCTCGACCACGGCCGCCACGACGGCCTCCTCGCCGTCGCGGATCGTCAGTGCCGTCGTCGCGCGCAGCTCGTCGGCGAGCGAGCGAAGCTCACGCACCGCCACCTCTTGCAACCGCGAGCGAACTGCGCTCGCGAGCTCCAGCAGACCGAGACCGAGGGTGTAGCGGCCGTCGGCGCCGCGGACGACGAGGCGGGCGTCGGCGAGGGGGCCGAGCAGGCGGTAGATGCCCGCGCGGTGTGTCTCCAGCTCGGCGGCGAGCTCGGACACGGACAATCCATCCGGCTCGCAGGCGAGCACGCGCAGGACGCGGAGCCCGCGCTCGAGCGTGAGGGAGTGATTCGGGCGGGATGGCCTTCCGGTCACGATGGATCGTCCGTTATCCGTACACATCGTACGATAGATGGTGTTAGTCTCGCGCCCGTATGCGACCCGGTACGACCGAGCGGGTGTGGGGAGGCGGCGACCGGACGGCCGGGATCGCGCTCGACGTGCTCCGGCTGCGGAGCGGCCTGAGCCGCTTCGGCACCGGTGTCTGCGTCGTCACCGTGGCCGCCGACGATGGCCCGCACGGACTCACGGTCAACGCCTTTGCGGCCGTCTCGCTGGACCCGCCGCTGGTGCTCGTCTCGATCGGCAAGCAGGCAAGGGGGCATCGGCTGCTCGGGGATGCCCCCTTCACGGTCAACGTGCTGGGCGCCGAGCAGGAAGCCGTGGCGCGGCACTTCTCGGGCGACCCACATCCCGACCGGGTGCACTGGGCGGCGGGCAGCGTGGCGCCGACGCTCGCGGGCGTGCTCGCGACCTTCGAGTGCCGCCCCTGGCGGAGGTACGACGGCGGCGACCACACGCTGTTCGTCGGCGAGGTCGTCGACTTCGACTACCGGGACGGGGACGCGCTCGCGTACTTCTCGAGCCGCTTCGCGACGCTCGAGGAGCCCGCGCTGGGCGTCGAGTATCTCTTCTAGAGCGGAAGGAGCGCCGATGGGAGCGAGAACGGGCCGGGAGTACGTCGAGGCGCTGGACGAGCGTGCGATCCACGTCGAGATCGAGGGGCGGCAACACACGGGCCGCGTCTCGGAGATCCCCCAGCTCCGTAGCGTCGTTCGGACGTACGCAGAGCTCTTCGACCTGCAACACGACCCGTCCCTCCGCGACGTGATGACCTACGAGTCGCCCACCACCGGCGACCGCGTCGGCATGTCCTTCCTCCAGCCGCAGAGCGTGGACGACGTCGTGCGCCGGCGCGAGGCAATGCGCGTATGGGCGGAGCACTCGTTCGGGCACCTCGGGCGCACGGGCGACTACTGCTCGAGCACGGTCATGGCGATGGCCGGCGCCGCAGACTGGTTCGGCCAGGCCGACTCGGCGTTCGCCCAGAACGTTCGCGGCTACTACGAGCATGTGCGCGAGAACGACCTGCTCCTGACGCACACGCTGGTCTTCCCCCAGGCGAACCGCTCCGTCGGCCCGTCCCAGCAGCGCCACCAGACGCTCGCTGCGCGGATCGTCGATGAGAACGACAACGGCATCGTCATCCGCGGCGCGCGCCTGCTCGCGACGATCGGCCCGTTCGCGGACGAGATCCTCGTGATGCCGTCGACCGTCCTCAAGGGCACCGACGACGACGCCCCGTACTCCTACGCCTTCGGAATCCCGTGCGACACGCCCGGGCTGCGCTTCCTCTGCCGCGAGAGCTTCGACCTCGGGCGCAGCCGCTTCGACCACCCGCTCGCCTCGCGGTTCGAGGAGATCGACGCGATCGTGGTCTTCGACGACGTGCTCGTCCCGTGGGAGCGGTGCTTCGTGGTCGGGCAGCCCGAGCTGTGCAACGGGATCTACACGGAGACGAGCGCTGCCGTCCACATGACCCATCAGGTCGTGACGCGGACGACCGCGAAGACGGAGTTCGTCCTCGGCCTGGTCTCGCTCCTCACCGAGGCGATAGGGATCGAGCAGTTCCAGCACGTCCAGGAGAAGACCGCCGAGGTGATCGTCGCGCTCGAGACCTGTCAGGGCGCTCTTGCACAGCGCCGAGGCGGGCGCGGCGCCGAACCGCTTCGGGCTTGTCACCCCGGCCTGGGGGCCGCTCAACGCGTGCCGGAACTGGTACCCGCGGACGTATCCGCGCTTCCCGGAGATCCTGCGGCAGCTCGGCGCCAGTGGCCTGATGTGCCTGCCGACCGAGGCCGACGTCCTCGGCCCGGGCCACGAGGACGTCGAGCGCTACCTGCAGAGCGCGACGCTCGACGGGACGGAGCGCGTGCGCCTCTTCCGCCTCGCCTGGGACGCGTGCCTCTCCTCGTTCGCGGGCCGCCAGTCGCTCTACGAGTACTTCTTCTTCGGGGACCCGGTGCGGATGGCCGGGGCGCTCGTGGCGAGCTACGACCGCGAGCCGTACAAAGAGCGCATTCGCGCGTTCCTGCGCGACGGCGAGACCGACGGCCCGGTGCGCACCGGGGAAGACACTGTTCCGGCGACGATGTAGGAGGCGGCCATGTCGAGCGACACCGAAGTCACGTCCACCGCCGACGTCGTGGTCGTCGGCTCGGGCTCGGCGGGGGCGGTCGTGGTCCGGCGGCTCGTCGACGCAGGGGCGAGCGTGCTCCTGCTCGAGGCCGGCCTGCCGGACGACAACCCGGCGATCCACGATCCCGCGAGGCTGTTCGAGCTCTGGGACTCGGAGCAGGACTGGGGCTACCGGACGGTCCCGCAGGCAACGTGCGCGGGTCGCGAGCTCCACTGGCCGCGCGGGAGGGTTCTCGGGGGATCGAGCGCGCTCAACGGGATGATCTACGTGCGCGGGCACCGGAAGGACTTCGACGGCTGGGCTGCGCTCGGCAACGACGGCTGGGGGTACGACGACGTCCTCCCGCTGTTCAAGCGCTCAGAAGACTTCGACCGCGGTGCGGACGAGTACCACGGCGCGGGCGGGCTCCTGTCGGTGATCACGCGCTACGAGCCGCACCCGGTGACCGCGGCCGCCGTAGAGGCGGCCCAGGAGGCCGGCGTCCCGTTCAACGACGATACGAACGGAGCCGAGCTCGACGGGGTCGGGTTCTGCCAGCTGAACATCCGGGACGGACGGCGCCACGGTGTCGCGGAGGCCTTCCTGCGTCCCGTGGTGGGCGCGCACAACCTCACGGTGCTGACCTCCGCCAGGGCGAGCCGCCTCCGCTTCGACGGGACGCGGTGCGTGGGCGTGGAATACGTGCACGGAGGAGTCGTGCGGCAGGCGCGTGCAGGGCACGAGGTCGTCGTCTGCGCGGGGACGATCGAGTCGCCCAGGCTGCTCCAGCTGTCGGGGATCGGCCCCGCGGCCGACCTTCGGCGGCTGGGCGTCGAGCCGCTCGTCGACCTCCCGGGCGTCGGCGAGAACCTGCACGACCACGTGCTCGCCCCGGTGATCTTCTCGGCACGGGGCACGGTGCCTCCGCCGCTCCCCGGCCTCCAGCCGCTCCACGCGCATCTGTTCCGGCGGACGCGAAGCGGGCTCGAGCGGCCTGACATCCAGCCGCTCTTCTTCCACCTCCCGCTCTACGCCGAGGGCCAGGAAGGGCCGCCTGACGGCTTCACGCTCATGGGCGGCGCGATCCGGCCCGTCAGCCGCGGCTCGTTGCGCCTGGCTTCCACGGACCTCGACGACCCGCCGCTGCTCGACCCGGCCTGCCTCTCGAGCCAGGCGGACCTGGAGGCGCTCACGGCTGCTGTCGAGCTCTGCCGCGAGATCGGCCGGCAGCCCGCGCTCTCGGGGTGGATGCGCGAAGAGCTGTATCCGGGCGACGGCGTCCGCGACGGCACCGACCTCCGTGACTATGTCCGGCAGCACGCGATTACCTACCACCACCAGGTCGGGACGTGCCGGATGGGCGTCGACGAGCGCGCAGTCGTCGATCCCGAGCTGCGCGTGCGTGGGCTCGAGGGTCTCCGGGTGGCGGACGCGTCCGTCATGCCGGAGGTGACCTCGGGGAACACCCACGCCCCGACGGTGATGATCGGCGAGCGCGCCTCCGACCTCGTCGCGAAGGCGCTGGGCCAGTTCTCGCGGACCACGTCCACGGGCTGACGGCGTCCTCCGGCTCCCGCCCGACCCGAACGGTCGGGAGCATCCCAGATGATGGAACGGCCTCGTCTCCGGCAAGCCCGTGCAGGACAGGGCGGCGAGAGAGTCGAACCTACGGCACACTGACGCGCACACGGCTCTCTCTCGCGCTTCCTACATAATCGAACATCGTCTCGACAAATCGACGCTTTCCTGGTTAGTTTCACCCAGGTGACGAGCGAAGGTCACAAGAGCCAACGGAGAGTCGAACCCTTGGGCGTCTTACAGCTCTGGCTGATCGGTCGGACACGAACCGAATGCGGGTCATGGACGGTCGAGGAAGGAGGAGGTCCGTGAAGCGGTTCTTGGTTGTTGCGACTGTCGGCGCGCTTGCGGCGCTGACAGCCGCTCTAGGTGGGTCGACCGCCTACGGTGGATCGAGCTCGACGAGCGCCGCGGCGCCGATCAAGCTCGGCGTGCTGACGGAGCTGACCGGCCCGTTCGCATCGCAGGGCATTCAAGCGCGCTCCGGGATGGTACTCGCCGTGAACGAGATCAACAGATCCGGGGGCGTCAAAGGGCGCGGCGGCGGCCGACTGCTCAACCTCGCCGTCGCGGATGCCCAGAACTCCGCGACCGCAGGGATCGAGGGCTTCAGGCGGCTCACCGAGCAGGACGGCGTCGCGTCGATCGGAGGCGTGATCCCGAGCAGCGTGGCGCAGGCCGTCACGCGCCTCGCCGAAGACGGGCGGGTGCCGATGTTCCTGGTCAAAGCGGGTGCGAACGAGATCCTGACGTTGAACAGCCGCTACACGTTCCGCACGTGTCTTCCCGCTGCAGCAGAGGTGGCCCAGCCGATCGTGCGGCTCGCGCAAGGGAGGAAGCTGACGAGCGTGGGGGCGATCATCGCCGACTACGCATGGGGCCAGTCGATCAAGTCGTCGCTCGAGAACGCTTTCAAGTCGGCCTCGGGCATCAAGCTGAACATCCAGGTCGCCCCGGTGACGACGACCAACTTCACGCCGTACCTGCGCGCGTTGGGCGACGTGTCGCTAATCGTCGCCACGGGTCATCCGCCGGGCGCCGCGGCGATACTGGCGCAGTCCGGACAGCTCGGGATGAAGGCGCCGGTGGTTGGCGCGTATTCGCCATACTCGACGGCTGCCAAGGCAGCCGGGTCGTCGGCTTACGGACGATGGAGCGACTTCAAGTGCATGGCCACGGCGAGCAAGCAGTACAAGAGCCTCGCGAAGCGCTACCTGCGCGCGTTCCCGCAGAACGAGTTCATGGAGGACGACGCGCTCGCCGGCTACGCGTACGTGAAGATCGTCGCCCAGGCGATCCAGAACGTCGGGACCAGCCCGCAGGCGATCGCGGCCTACGTCCACAAGACGACGTTCAACATCCCCGGGTACGCGTGGCCGCTCAGGTGGACCCCGTGGGGCGAGATGATCGGCGCGCGACCGCAGTTCGCCGTCCTGACCCGGGGCGCGCCGCCTGAGGTGGGGTTGAACACCGCTTCGACCACCTTCTGGCCGAGAGTGCTGTTCGCGTCGCCGGCGCTGCCTCCCTACCGTCCACCGTCGTAGCCCCGGAGGTCGAATCTGCTCCTCGAGGTCGACGGGGTCACGAAACGCTTCGGCGGTCTCCCGGCCGTCGACGGCCTGACGTTCGGGATCGACGACGGCGAGATCGTCGCCGTCGTCGGCCCGAACGGGGCCGGCAAGAGCACGCTCTTGAAGGTCATCGTCGGGCTGGAGCGTCCGACACACGGCACGGTCCGGCTCGGCGGCACGCGAATCGACGGTCTCAGCGCCCATCAGGTCCGGCGCAAGGGAATCGGGATGGCGATGCAGCGACCGCTGCCGTTCGGCTCGATGACAGTCCTCGAGAACGTCGTCCTCGGCGCGATGTTCGGAGATGGTCAGGGCGTCGTCGGCGAGCGGGAGGCGAGGCTTCGGGCGGGCGACGTGTTGGCGTTCGTGCGGCTGGAGGAGAGGGCCCGTCAGCCGGTCTCGAGCCTGAACCTGCATCAGCTGCGGTTCCTCGAGCTGGCCAAGGCGCTTGCGGGTCAGCCGAAGCTGCTGCTGCTCGACGAGGTGATGGCGGGGCTCAACGAGTCGGAGCTCGCCGCATCGGTCGAGATCGTCCGGAACATCCGCGACCAGCTGGGAACGGCGATCCTGTGGGTCGAGCACGTGATGAGCGCCGTCATCCAGCTCGCCGAGCGGGCGATCGTCCTCAACTTCGGGAAGTTCCTGGCGGAGGGCGAGCCCGTGGTCGTGATGCGGGACCCGCGGGTCGTCGACGCGTATCTCGGGCGGGCGCGCGTTGCTTGAGGTCGCGGGGCTGGCCGCCGGGTATCTCGGCGAGCGGGTCATCGACAGGATCGACCTCGAGGTACGCACGGGTGAGGCGGTGGCGATCGTCGGCTCGAACGGGGCGGGCAAGACGACGCTGTTCCGGGCGATTGCCGGTCTGCTTCCGACGATGGAGGGTCGCGTCGTCCTGGATGGAAAGGATCTGACACGCCGTCCCGCACACCGCATCTCGCGCGCGGGCATCGCGTACGTCCCGGCCGAGCGCCACCTGTTTCCGGCGATGACGCTGAAAACGAATCTCGTTCTGGGCGCCTATCCCAACCGGCCGGACCACGGGACGCTCGAGTTCGTGTACGACCTCTTCCCGCGGTTGAAGGAGCGACAGCGCCAGCCGGCGGGAACATTGAGCGGCGGTGAGCAGCAGATGCTGGCGATGGCTCGGGCGCTCATGGCGCGGCCGCGGCTGCTCATGCTCGACGAGCCCACGACGGGTCTCTCTCCCAAGATCGCGGAGATTGCGTTCGAGATATTCGAGGAACTCAAAGAGCAGGGGATGACGCTTCTGATCGCGGAGCAGCAGGTCCCGCTCGTGCTCTCCGTTGCCGACCGCGGCTACGTGCTCGAGAACGGCCGGATCCGCCTCGAGGGGGCCTCCGCCGAACTCGAGCGCAACCCGGAAGTGCGACGTGCGTATCTGGGTGTCGCGTGAGGGCAGTGGTTCTCGACGGGATCGTGCTCGGCCTGGCGTTCGGCCTGCTCGGCGTGGGGATGACGCTCGTCTACGGCCTCGGCGGCGTCCTCAACCTCGCCTACGGCCAGATCGTCGTCCTCGGGGCGATCGTCGTCATGCTCGTCATGGAGGACGGGGTCGCGACGCTACTGGCCGCCGTCGTGGGCGTGCTGGCGGCTGCCGGCGTCGCCGTCCTGCTCGACCTCACGTTGATGCGGCCGGTCTATCGCCAGCAGGGCGAGGAGCGGACGCTCCTGGGGCTCCTGCTCACGCTTGGGGCGGCCTTCGTCATCGGAGGCCTGCTCACCTGGCGCTATCCGGCCGGCGCGCTGTACATCAACGTCAGCGGGGAGCCGGTCTCGATCATCGGCGTGCCGATGGCGGTTGGGAGCATCTGGGCCTCCGTGATCGCGCTCGCGGTCGGGGCCGTGCTCCTGCTCTTCTTCGGCCTCACCACCTTCGGGCGCGGCGTCCGCTCGATCATCCAGGACGAGACCGGCGCGAGGCTGGTCGGCGTCAACCCGTCGTTCGTCCGCACCGTCATCTTCGCTCTGAGCGGGGCGCTTGCGGGGATCGTCGCGATCACCCAGTCGATGAGCGGGCCGTTGACGGTCAACGCGGGGTTCGAGCTCACCACGTTCGCGCTGATCGTCACCGTCGTGGGCGGTCTCGGCAGCGTCGCGGGCGCGTTCCTGGCCGGCGTGCTCCTCGGGGTCGTGAACTCTCTCAGCGCGCACTACATCGGGCAATACATCACGACCATCATCCTGCTCGGCGCCGCTGCGCTGACGATCCTCATCCGGCCACGCGGGTTGCTCGGGCGATAGTCGATGGCGAGGACGAGGCACGTCGGCGGGGCCCTCTTGCCGATCGCCGTCACGGCGGCCATCCTCGCGATCCTCCCGTCGATCTGGTTCGGGGACTCGCCGTACACCACGTCACTTGCGGTCCAGGCGCTGGTGTTCGCCGCGTACGGCGTCGGCTTCAACCTGATCTTCGGGAGCACCAACCAGCTCTTCCTGTGCGTCGGCGCCCTGGCCGGGGTCGGCGGCTACGGCGCCGTGATCCTCATCGACGAGACCTCGCTGCCGATGGCTGTGGGCGTGGTCGTGGGGACGGCGAGCGCTGCGATCGTCGGCGGGCTTCTGAGCTGGATCGCGGTGCGCCGCTCGCTCGGGATCATCTTCACGGGAATCGTCACGCTCGTGTTCTCGCTCGCGTTCGCCAACCTCCTCCTCGGTCAGCGTGACCTGACGGGGTCCGAGACCGGTCTCGTCGTCACGGCGGCCGCGGACAGGCTCGGCGACGATCACGTCGGCGGCTACTACCTCTTCGCGGCCCTGCTCGTCGTCTTCCTGATCGTCTTCCGCGCGCTGCAGCTCTCGCACGTGGGGTGGGCGTTTCGCGCTCTCCGCGACGACGAGGTCGCGGCCGAGCTGGCGGGGGTCGACGTCGCGCGTTACCGGATCTACGCGGCGACGATCGGCTCGGCAATGATCGGCCTGACGGGCGCCCTCCTCGCCTACAGCGCGGGGTTCATCAGCCCGGCGACGTACAGCTTCGACCGCGTGGACGTGCGGGTCCTCGTGCTCGTGGCGTTCGGTGGCCTCGGCACGCTGCTCGGACCCGTGATCGGGGCAGGGGTGTTCGCGATCCTGGACGAGAGGCTGACGGCGAGTCTCGAGCTGCGCGAGGTGCTCTACGGCGTCTTCGTGATCGCGATCTTCCTCGGCTTCAGACACGGTGTGGTTCATGCCATCGTGGCCCTGTACAACCGGCTCGCACGCCATCGCCGCGAAAAGCCAGCGAGATGACGGGACTCCTCTCCTCCGTCGGCGCTCGCAGGTGTACCCCGGAGTGCCGCGGGGGGTGCCATTTCCGGCTCCAGCGGCCTCTCGGCACCTCAGCAGACGCGGACAGGTCTGCCCGGGACTGTCTTGGCTGCCCGGCGGGGCTAGGGATAGACCGCGTCCGGCTCCTGCTCGAGGCCCTCCGGCCAGTCGAAGATCTCCGTGATCACCTTGAGGTCCTCGTCCGTCGAGAGGTAGGCGAAGGTGACGTCCCGGTACACGCCTCCGAGCGGAACCGTGCGGCCCTTCGCCCGCATCGCCTCGAGCAGCTGCCCGTAGCCCGCGCCGCCCACCGCGACGTGGTGGAGGCCCTCTCCCTTCGAGGCGAGGTGCTCCGCGTAGATGCTGCGACCGTCGAGCGGTTGCACGAGCTCCCACTGCACGCTGCCGACCATCGTCACGGCGATGCGCCAGGCGCCCTCGACCGCCGGCCCCCCGCCGGGCAGTGGGTCCACCTCGTCGGGACGGAACTCGTAGATCTCCCAGGGCCCGATGCCGTACTCGTCCACGTATGTGTGCAGCGTCTGCTCGAGGTCGCGCACCACGATCGAGATCTGGAGGGTCTCGGTGAACAGCGGCTCGCGCATGCACGGCTCCTTCTTCGGGCGACGAGGGGGGCGCCATCCTACGCCGCCCCGGACGCCGACTTCGACCCGCCGTTGCACGGCGGCCCCCGAAGATGATTCGATCCCTCGGTGCCGAGCATGCGTGCAGCGGTGACCCGCGACCGTGGGCTCATGGAGGTCGTCGCCGTCCCCGAGCCCGGCGCTCCCGGCCCGGGCGAGGTGCTCGTGCGCCCGGAGGCGGTCGGCCTCTGTGGCTCGGACTTCCACTACTTCACGGGTGACATCGGCACGATCGACGACCCCTCGTCGCTCTACCCTCGGATCCAGGGGCACGAGGCCGCCGCCACGATCGTCGAGGCGGGCGAGGGGTGTCCTGCCGAGCTTGCCCCGGGCATGCGCGTCGCCCTCTGGCCGGTCTCGGCCTGCGGTCGCTGCTACGCGTGCCGCATCGGGCGCGGCAACGCGTGCGCGAACATCAGCCTGATCGGCGTGCACGCGGACGGAGCCCTGCAGGAGCAGCTCGTGATCCCCGCCGCACAGGTCTTCCCGGTGGGAGACCAGGATCCGGCGCTCGCCGCCCTCATCGAGCCCGTCTCGATCGCCGTGCGGGCGATGGTGCGCGGGCGCGTCGCCGACGGCGAGCGGATCGTCGTGCTCGGCGCCGGCCCGATCGGCCAGGCGCTCGCCCTGGCGGCGACCGACCGCGGCGCATCGGTGCTGCTCGTCGACACACTGCGGAGCCGCCTCGACCGGGGCGCGAGGCTCGGGGCCGAGGTGCTCCAGATCGTGCCCGGCGACGACCTCACCGCTGCGGCCCGGGAGTGGGCGGGGGCGGACGGCCCCGAGGTCGTGATCGAGGCGACGGGTGTGCCGGCGCTCGTGCAGAGCGCCGTCGAGCTCGTCGCGCAAGCGGGGCGCGTCGTCGTCGTTGGCCTCTCGGAGGAGCGGGCACCGATCCGGGTCGGCGACCTGCCGCTGAAGGAGATCGACCTTCTCGGCGTCAGCTGCTGCGGAGCGGACGAGTTCGCCGACGCGGTCGACCTGGTGGGGAGACGCGCCGACGTCGCGGCGGGGCTCGTCACGCACGAGTTCCCGCTGGAGCGCGCCCCGGAGGCGATCGCGTACGCCATGGAGCACCCGGCCGAGGTGATGAAGGCCGTCGTGCGCCTCGACGCCGCATAGGTTTCCGCCGAACGCCGCGGGGAACCGGTCCGCGCCGCGTCGCCTGGTCGGTTGACGGGGAACAGGTGGAACCCGCGGCGTATAGTCGTCCGGTGCCCGGCCTCGCGTACCAGGCGCTCGACGCCGAGACCGCTCGGACAGTCGCGGCGGTGTGCGACGCCATCGTCCCCGGCTCGGCTCGCGTGCACCCGGAGGTCTACGTCGACGCGCTCCTCGCCCGCATGGACGAGCCGACACGCGCGGCCGCGATCGAGGCATTCGCGACCGTCGCGCAGGGCGAGGTCGCAGACCACGTCGAGCACGCCCGAGTTCGGGTGGGTGCGGGCGCTCGCGATCGAGGCGTTCTACAGCGACTTCGTCGCGCCGGGCGTCCGACGCCGTGGGTGCGTGGGAGGAGATCGACTTCTCCACGCCGCTCGCGACGCGGCTTGACCAAGGACTGGTCATACCTGGGGATCGGCGGCATCGGCTCGACGGACGAGCGATGAGCGCGACCGAGCGGTTCGACGTCGTCGTGGTCGGCTCGGGCGCGGGTGGCGGGGTCGTCGCGGGCGAGCTGGCCGACCGGGGTCGCCGCGTGCTCCTGCTCGAGTGCGGCCCGCACCGCACGGCGGCCGACTTCACGCGTTGGGAGGCGAAGGCGAACCACGACTTCTGGTGGCCGCTCCGGTTCGCGCCGATCAACGGCGGGGCCGACGGGATGATCGACCCTGCTCGCAGCCCGGTGCGTCGGCGGGACGACCACGATCAACACGAAGGTCGCGCTTCGGGCCCACGAGAACGACCTCGCCAAGTGGCACGAGGCGAGCGGGCTCGTCGGAGACAGCGGAGCGCCGTTCGGCTCGTCCGACCTCGACGCCGCACTACGACCGCGTCGAGGCGCGTCTCGGCGTCCGCGAGCGCACCGACTGGCGCAAGAGCGTCTACACGGTCGAGCCCGGCTTCCGCGCGCTCGGCTCCGACCTCGAGCCCGGTGCGCTCGTACACCGACGCGAACTGCATGAGCTGCGGCTCGTGCCTGCAGGGCTGCCCGACGAACGCCGGCAAGTCGACGCTGAACACGTACATCCACGACGCCTGGGCGGCCGGGCGGCTCGAGCTGCGCGCGGAGGCGCCGCGTCGAGCGGGTCGTGGTCGAGGACGGGGAGGCTCAGGGCGTCGAGTACGAGGACGGCGGGGGTGCGCTCCACGCGTGTCGACGCAGGCGCGGTCGTCGTCGCCGCCGGGACGGTCAACACGCCGCAGATCCTGATGCGCTCAGGGATGCCGGACACACCGAGCAGCCGGCTCGTCGGCCGGAACCTCGGCTTCCATCCGGTGCGGCTCGTCTACGGCCTCTTCGACGAGCCGCAGGACGCGCACATGGTCTACCCGATCACGGCGCACGCGATGGAGCACCAGCACGACGAGGACGGGGGCTTCGTGATCGAGGCGACGACGATCCAGGATCCGATCGGCTTCGCGACCGACGCTCCGAGGACGAGAACGGCCCGCTCTGGGGCGACGCCGCTCGTCGAGGCTGATGCGGAGCTACCGCCGCTGGATCGGCCTGCTCGCGATGGTCAACGACGACAACAACGGCAGCGTCACCGTCGGCGAGGACGGCACCGAGACCGTTCACGTCGACGCTCACCGAGCGTCGAGCTCGAGCGCGCGGCAGCGCGCACGCGACTTCTCGCGCGACGTGCTCCTGGCCGCGGGCGCGACGCAGCGTCACGTGGACGGGGCTCGCCAGCGACCCATGTGCAGGGCACGTGCCGGATGGGGAGCGACCCCGAGCGGTCGGTGGTCGACGCCGACGGGCGGTCGTGGGACGTCGAGCGGCTGTACGTCGGCGACGGCTCGGTCGTGCCGCGAACGCTCTCGGTCAACCCGTCGCTCACGATCATGGCGCTCGCGAGCCGCCTGGTCGAGCACCTGCACGACGATCCGCACGGATACCTCTCGTGACGAGGGCGCAGGCAGGTGCCTAGGGAGACGGTCGTCGTCGTCAGCGCGCACTCGGCCGACTTCGTGTGGCGCGCGGCGGGAGCGATCGCAACGGCCGTGGAGCGGGGCGCCGACGCCCACGTGATCGCGCTCTCGTACGGAGAGCGCGGCGAGTCGGGCGAGCTATGGAAGGAGCCCGGGCAGACCGAGGAGCGGGTCAAGGAGATCCGTCACGGCGAGGCCCAGGCGGCCGCCGACGCGCTCGGCGCGAGCTTCTCGAGCCTCGACCTCGGCGACTACCCGCTCGTGATGGACGCACCTGCCGTCGACGCCCTCACCGACCTGCTGCGCGAGCTCGCGCCACGGCTCGTCCTGACCCACGCGGCGCTCGACCCGTTCAACCCCGACCACGGGATCGCCCACGACGCGACCGTCCGTGCCCGCCAGCTCGCGAGCGGTGCGGGCGTGGCGAGCGGGTTCGTCACGATCACGCCGCCGGAGCTCCTGAGCTTCGAGCCGCACCAGCCGGAGCTCTGCGGGTTCGTCCCGACGACGTTCCTCGACATCACGCCGGTGTGGGAGAAGAAGGTGGCCGCGATGGAGGCGATGGGCGCGCAGGCGTACCTCCGCCAGTACTACTCCGAGCGGGCCGAGCACCGGGCCAACCACGCACGCCGGATCTCCGGCCGGAGCGGGATCCGGTATGCCGAGGCGTTCCAGCGCGAGCTTCCCGTCGTCCAGGACGCGCTGTGACCGACTACGCGGCTCTCGCCCGCCTCGGCGTGGCCACCGTCCACGAGGCCGCAGGCCGCACGGGAATCGTCGACCTCCCACTGACCCAGGTCGTGCCGGGCTCGCGCGTCGCAGGGCCGGCGAGGACCGCCCTCTGCGCGCCCGGCGACAACACGATGGTGCACGCGGTCGTGGCAAACGCGAGCCCGGGCGACGTCCTCGTGCTGACGAGCTCCGATCCGGCGCCCGTCGCGCTCGTCGGCGAGCTGCTTGCGACGCAGGCCCAGGCTCAGGGGGTTGCGGGGCTCCTCGTCGACGGTGCCGTGCGCGACCTCGACGAGCTCGTGGAGGTGGGGCTCCCGATCTGGACGCGGTTCGTGCGCGCGCAGGGTGCGACGAAGGGAGAGGTCGGGAAGCTGGACGTGCCCGTGGTCGTCGGCGGCGTGGAGATCAGCCCGGGCGATCTCGTCGTGATGGACTGCGACGGGGCGATGACGCTCCCGGCGGATCGCGTCGCAGGCGTTCTGCCGCTCGCGGTCGAGCGCACGGAGCGGGAGGCCGCGATGCGGGAGCGCTACCGGCACGGTGAGCTCTCGTACGACGTCCAGGGCCTACGCGCGCTCGTCGAGGGGTGAGTCCGATCGAGGTCGCCGTGCTCGGCCTGGGAGAGGCCGGCGGCCGGATCGCGGCCGACCTGGTGGCAGCCGGATGCACGGTCCGCGGCTGGGATCCCGTCGCGCGCCCGGAGCAGATCCCCCTTGCGGAGGACGGGGCGGCGGCGGTGCGAGGAGCCGACGTCGTGCTCAGCGTCAACGCGGCCGCCGTCGCGCACGACGTCGCGCGAGGCGTGTCCGGGGCCCTGGACGCCGAGGCGCTCTACGCCGACC
The DNA here is from genome assembly GCA_963793655.1 of uncultured Actinomycetes bacterium. Taxonomy (GTDB): domain Bacteria; phylum Actinomycetota; class Thermoleophilia; order Gaiellales; family Gaiellaceae; genus Gaiella. Next base: position 190,496 of record CAWCAV010000004.1, on the reverse strand, counting down.
TCAACACATCGTCGCCGGAGCTCAAGCGGGAGCTCGCCGACGCGCTGCCGGTGGCGTTCGTCGACGTGGCGCTGGTGGGCGTGGTGCCGAGCCTGGGCCTGGCGACGCCCGCGCTCGCATCGGGCGCGGGCGCGGAGCGGTTCGCCAGCCTCTTCCGGCCGCTCGGCATGCCGATCGACGTGGTCGGAGAGCGCCCGGGAGACGCCGCGGGCCTGAAGCTCCTGCGGAGCGTCTTCATGAAGGGCCTGGCGGCGGCCGCGATCGAGAGCCTGGAGGCGGCCCGCGCGGCAGGCGCGGAGGAGCGCGTCCGGGCCGAGATCGCCGCCGTGATCGGCGAGCCGCTCCTCGAGCGGCTGCTGGCCGGGATCGCATGCGCACGCCACGCGGCGGGTCGACGAGATGAACGCCGCCGCCGAATACCTCGAGGAGCTCGGTGTCCAACCGCGCGTCGCCCGCGCGGCCCAGGAGTGGCTCGAGCAGCTCCGCGACGTCGGCGAGCGAGGCTGAGCATCCCGCGCCGAGCCTCCGTAGAAGTCCGCAACGGATTCCGCGGATGCACCCATACCGCAAGCGCGTGCAGGATCGATAGTTCCCTCATGTCGAAGAGACGCCAACCGCACGTGATCGAGGCCGGTGACTGGGAGGCACGGAAGGGGCGTGCGCGCGTTCTCGTCGAGAACCCCGATGGAGCCCAGCTCTGGGCACATGCCGAGACGCTTCGCGAGGCGGGGTACGACGTTGCGACCTGTGCGGGAGAGCACCCGGAGGGAGAGGATCGCTGCCCGCTGGTCGAGACCGGGCACTGCGGTCTCGTCCACGGTGCGGACGTCGTCGTGTCGACGTGCTCGATGCAGCGGGGCGACAGGCTGCTCGCCGTCCTCGGCTCGAAGGGCTCGACACCCGTCGTGTTCGAGGCACCGGCGCCGGACTTCGAGCGCTACGCCCACCTCGCCGAGAACGCGACGCTCCTGCCGGAGCCGGTGACGGAGCAGGCGCTGCTCGACGCCGTCGCCGAGGCCCGTGCCCGGGCCACGCCGGCCGAGCCCCCGCGCTGACCCCTGCCGGGGCGCGTCCGGCGCGCCGCGCGTGCTACCACAGCCGCATGCACGACGACACCGTCGACGCCGTCCTCGAGAGGCTCGGGGTCGAGCGGCCCGCACTCGACCTCGACGGCCTGCGGGCCGTCTACGCGGCCTGGTGCGGCGCGGTCGCGTTCGACAACGTGCTCAAGCTGATCCATCTCGCAGACGGGCGATCCGAGTCGCTCCCCGGCTCGACGGCCGACAGCTTCTTCGAGGCATGGCTCGAGCATGGAACCGGCGGTACCTGCTGGTCGGGCAACGGGGCTCTCCACGACCTGCTCGAGGCGCTCGGGTTCGACGTGGCGCGCGCCATCGCGACGATGCTGTCCTCGCCCGAAGCCCGGGAGCCGAACCACGGGTCGGTGATCGTGACCATGGAGGGCGAGCGCTGGATCGTCGACGCCTCGATCCTGAGCGGCGAGCCGATCCGCATCCCCGACGCGGGAGAGCCCGCGCCCGATGGCCCGCTTCCCCGGTTCGAGTGGCTCGACACCCGCCCGGCGGTCCTCTGGCGCACGGCGAGCGCCCCCGACGGCTTCCACTGCAGGATCGAGCGCATCGGGGCCGATGCGACCGAATGGGACGAGCGCCATCAGCGCACGAGCGGCTGGAGCCCGTTCAACTACCAGCTCAACGCGAGGGTGCTGCGGTGCGGAGCGAGCGTCGGCGTCGCCCGGGGCCAGCGCTACACGGTCGATCCGGACGGCTCGGTCTGGACGCACGAGCTCGACGCGCACGAGCGTGTCCGGTTCCTCGTCGAGGAGCTCGGGATCTCCGAGCAGCTCGCCCTCCGGGTGCCCGACGACCGGCCGCTGCCGCCGCGCGCGTGACCCGGTCCCTCAGCGGCACGCCACGCCCAAGTCGTTCGAGTGACGCGCTTGCCCGTCGCGTCTGCCCACGTCCGTCTCCCACCCTTGTGTTGCAAGCGTTACCAATGCTGTGCCGCAGCCGACGACGACGGCGGGAAGGGCGCCCCTAGGCTCGCCACAGGGTCGAACGGTCGAGAAGGAGGCGGGGCATGTACGACACCACCAAGATACGGATGCTGCTGACGACGGCGCTGATCGCCGCGATCGCGGCGCTGGTTGCCGGTGGGGCGAATGCGAGGATCCCGGCGGAAGAGGGCGACTGGGCGAGCTCGTCGAACCTCACGGGCGTCCGCGCGGCGCTGGCGCCGAGCTGGCAGGGGAAGGGCGGCAAGGGCGAGGACACCGGGAGCGCGCTGTCGACGCTCACGGGCGTCCGCGCGGCGCTGGCGCCGAGCTGGCAGGGGAAGGGCGGCAAGGGCGAGGACACCGGGAGCGCGCTGTCGACGCTCACGGGCGTCCGCGCGGCGCTGGCGCCGAGCTGGCAGGGGAAGGGCGGCAAAGGCGAGGAGACCGGCTGAGTCGCTCCCACTCGACGACCGTCGACGAGGGGAACCGCGACGGGGCGGATCCGGAAGGACAGCCCCGTCTCGCTGCTCCGCTCGATCGACCACCTGACGACCTCCAACGGACGGGGTTGGGGCGAGCCGAGCTTCCCGAACCTCTCGCCGCCGACGCGGGAACGGTGCTCTGACCCGATCGGTCAGCCGCGGCCGCCGGCCCGTCCGGCCGTGGCCGAGGCGAGGGCGACGAACGGGTCGAGCGCGGCCGGGTCGAGCAACGCGTCCCGGCTGGCGACACGATCGGCGGGCGTGCCCCGCAGGATCTGCTTGACCGGTGTCTCGAGCTTCTTCCCCGTGAGCGTGCGGGGGATCGCGGGCACGGCGTGGATCGCGTCGGGCACGTGCCTCGGAGAGAGCTCGTGCCGCAGGTTGCGCTCGATCGTGTCCCAGAGCTCGTCGTCCAGCTCGACACCGTCGGCGAGGACGACGAACAGCACGAGCTCGCCGGGCCCACCCTCGGCGTCCTCGAGGTGGACGACGAGGCTGTCGGTCAGCTGGGGAAGCTCCTCGATCACGCCGTAGAACTCGCCTGTGCCGAGCCGGACGCCGCCGCGGTTGAGCGTGGCGTCCGACCTGCCGCTGACCACGCAGCTCCCCCGCTCGGAGAACCTGACCCAGTCACCCTGGCGCCAGACGCCCGGGAACATGTCGAAGTAGGCCGACCGGTAGCGGGAGCCGTCGGCGTCGCCCCACAGACCGACCGGCATCGACGGCATGGGTCGCGTGATCACGAGCTCCCCGAGCTCGCCGACGACGGGCTCGCCGTGGAGATCGAAGGCCTCCGTCGCGACCCCGAGCAGGCGCCCGAGATCTCGCCCTCGTAGACCGGCAGCAGCGGCGAGCCTCCGACGATCCCGCTGCAGACGTCCGTCCCTCCGCTGCCGTTGACGAGGAGCACGTCCGGCCCGAGCTGCTCGTAGACCCAGAGGTACCCCTCGTCGGGCAGCGGGGAGCCGGCCGTACCGAACACGCGGATCGAGCCGAGGTCGTGGTCGCGACCCGGCTGGAGCCCCGCCTTGCGGCACGCCACGAGGAACGCGGGGCTCACGCCCATGAAGGTCGGGCGGGTCTCCTCGGCGAGCCGCCACTGCCAGCCGAGGTCCGGCCACGTCGGGGTCGCCGTCGAGCATCACGACCGACGACCGGACGAGCAGGGCGGCAACCAGCGCGTTCCACATCATCCAGGCGGTGGTCGAGAACCAGAGCAGGCGGCCGCCAGGCTTGAGGTCCCAGCTGAGCGCGTGGGCCTTCGACAGCTCGAGCAGGATCCCGCCGTGACCGTGGACGATCGCCTTCGGCTTCCCGGTCGTCCCCGACGAGAACAGCACGAACAGTGGCTGGTCGAACGGGACGGGCGCGAACTGGAGCGCTGCGGTCTCGGCGAGCAGCTCGTCCCACGAGACCGCGTCGGGCACGACGTGCTCGCCGTACGGCACGTGGACGACGTGCCGCAGCGTGGGCAGGGCCTCCCGGATCTCGGCGACCTCGCTGCGGCGGTCGACCGAGCGGTCGCGGTAGCCGTACCCGCCGACGGTCAGCAGCACGGTCGGCTCGAGCTGGCCGAGACGGTCGACGACGCTGCGCGGCCCGAGTTCGGGCGCGCAGCTCGCCCAGACCGCGCCGAGGCTCGCGGTCGCCGCGAACGCGACGAGGGTCTCGGGGATGTTCGGCAGGTACGCGACGACCCGGTCGCCCGGCCCGACGCCGAGCCGGCGCAGTCCCGCCCGCGCGCGTGCGACCTGGTCGCGGAAGGCGGCGAACGTCAGCTCGACCGGATCCCGGGTCTGCGAGTGGGCGACGATCGCGACCTGCTCCGCGTCCTCATCCCGGCCCACGAGATGCTCGGCGAAGTTGAGCCGCGCGTCCGGGAACCACACGGCGCCCGGCATCGCGTCGGACGCGAGGACGGCGCTGTACGGAGCTTCGGCCTTGACCTCGAAGAAGTCCCAGATCGACGCCCAGAACCCCGTCAGGTCGTCGACCGACCAGCGCTGCAGCGCGTCGTAGTCGCCGAACACGAGCCCGCGCTCGCTCTCGAGCCAGGCGAGGTACCGGCCGATCTCGGTCGTCTCCCGCACGTCGGGCGGCGGCGTCCACAGCACCCGCGGTGCGTCGCCGGGAGCGACGGTCATCAGGCCGGGGCCAGCCGGTGGCCCATACCGAGCGAGATGTCGTGGGCCGTCTGCGTGACGGCGGGCCCGAAGCGGGCGATCAGCTCGTCCATCGAGCCCATCGTGCGGTGGACGGCCAGGTTGAGGGCGGCGAGCACCTCGCCCGAGTGCGATTGGATCGGGGCGGCGATCGACCGCAGCCCGTAGGCGAGCTCCTCGTCGTTCACGGCGATGCCGGCCGAGCCGGATCCGCTCGAGCTCGGCCGCGGAACGCCGTCGGATCGGTGATCGTGTTCGGCCCGCGTGGGACGAAGTCGATGTGTCGCGATGATCTCCTCGCGCCGATCATCGGGGACGAACGCGAGGATCGCCTTGCCCATCGCGGTGCAGTACGCGGGCAGCCGGGCGCCGACGTGGAGGTTCAGGTCGATCTCGCGCTGGCCGGGCTGGGCGGTGCGGCACCGCTCGATGTAGACGACGTCCGTGCCGTCGAGGATCGCGAGGTTGACCGTGTGGCCCGTCTCGTCGGAGAGCCGTCGCAGGTGCGGGGCGGAGATCTCGCGGACGTCCATCGAGTTGATCGCCGAGAAGCCGAGGTCGAGCACCTTCGGGCCGAGCCGGTAGCGCTTCGAGTCCGGGTCCTGCTGCAGGTAGCCGAGCTGCGCGAGCGTCGCGATGTAGCGGTGCGCCGTGCTGCGGCTCAGCGTCGAGCTCGCGCGAGAGCTCGCTGACGCCGATCAGCGGCCGGTCGGAGTCGAAGGCGGAGAGGATCGCGAGGCCGCGCTCGAGCGACTGCGACGTGCCGGTCCCGCGGTCGGGCATCGGCCGATCCTAGCGCGTTGTCTCATCAATTGGAACACCGTCTTGACAAACGGGCAGACGGTTGAGAGGGTCCCGGCTCGCACGGAGCGCTTCGTGCCCGCGGCATCTCGAACGGGCCGGCGGCCTCGTCCGAGGTTCTACACAGCGGTTAGGCTCGATTCGAGACGCGGGCGGACGGGAGGGCCGGTGATGGGTGAGCAGGTCGAGCTGGTCGCGCTCTACTGGACGGTCTCCGGGCCCGGTCGAGGTGCACGTCGGGCGGGAGTGGAGCCTCTTCGACTGGGCCGACCGCTGCGCGGCCGCGCGCGAGGTCGGCTTCAGCGGCCTCGGCATCTGGCACGCCGACCTCGAGCACGTGCTCGAGACCCGGAGCCTGCAGGAGATGAAGCGCGCTCTTCGACGACAACGGCCTGCGTCACCTCGAGCTCGAGTGCCTGCTGGACTGGTTCCTCGACCCGGACGACGAGCGCCGTCGCGCCTCCGACGAGACGCGCGCGCTGCTGTTCGAGGCGGCGGCGAGTCCTCGACGCGCACCACATCAAGGTCGGCAACATCTTCGGCACGGCCGGCGATCCCTCGCGCAGCTCACCGAGCGCTTCGGCGAGCTCTGCGCCGACGCCGCGCGGCACACCGACGCGAAGATCGTCTACGAGCCGATGCCGCCCGACGTCAACGTCCACGCGATCGACGCCGTGCTCGAGGTCGTCGAGGGCGCGGGCGCGCCGAACGGCGGCGTCGCGATCGACACCTGGCACATGTCGCAAGCTCGGCATCGCGCCGGACGAGCTGCGCCGCATCCCGGTCGAGTACCTCGTCGTGGGTCGAGCTCTCGCGACGGCCAGTTCGAGAACATGGACGACCCCGTCGACGAGGTGATCAACCACCGCAGGCTGCCCGGCGAGGGCGAGTTCGACATCCGCGGCTACGTCGACGTGTGCCGCGACCACGGCTACGACGGGCCCGTGGGGCGTCGAGGTGCTCTCCGAGGAGCTCCGCAACCAGCCCATCGACGTCAGATCTTCGAGCGCGCCTACGAGACGACCGCGCAGCCAGTTCGAGCACGAGAGGAGCTCGGCATGAGCAGCACCGCAAGGCGTCGAGAAGCTCGAACGCGAGCATCTCGTCTGGATGCTACCGCAGATGCTGCGGATCCGCGAGTTCGAGGAGCGGGTGAAGCGCACGTTCGAGGAGCACCCGGGCGTGATCCGCGGGCACACGCACCTCGCGGACGGCGCCGAGGCGTCGATCGTCGGCTCGATCGCGACGCTCGGCCCCGACGACCAGTTCTTCACGACGTACCGCTGCCACGGCTACCCGATCGCGCGCGGCACCGACCCGAAGGCGATGATGGCCGAGATCTACGGCCGCAGGGACGGGATCTGCAAGGGGCTCGGCGGCTCGATGCACCTGACCGACGTCTCGAACGGCTTCCTCGGCACCTCGGGCATCGTCGGGCGCGGGCATCCCGCACGCGACCGGCGCCGCCTGGGCGCGCCCAGATCCGCGGCAAGGGCCAGGTGGTGCTCTGCTTCTTCGGCGACGGCGCGTCGAAGCAGGGCGCGTTCTTCGAGTCGCTGAACATCGCCTCGCTGTGGAAGCTCCCGATCGTCTTCGTGATGGAGAACAACGGCTACAACGTCCACACGCGCACCGAGCAGGAGGACGCGAACGCGCGCCGCCGGCGAGGACCTCTCCGTCAAGGCGAAGGCGTTCAGCATGCCGGGCGTGACGATCGACGGGCGCGACCCGCTCGAGGTCTACGACACGGTTCGCACCGCGGTGGCGCGCGCGCGAAGCGGGGAGGGGCCGACGCTCGTCGAGTCGCAGATGTACCGGCTATCGGCGCACGGGAACATCATCGCCCCGCCCGGCGTGCCGCTGCACTTCCCCGAGCACGAGGCGATCGAGAAGTTCGGCGCGCCCGAGGAGTACGAGGCCGCGAAGCGCGGCGACCCCGTGCCCGCGCTTCCGCGGCGCGGCTCGTCGCCGACGGCGTCCTCACCGCCGAGGAGGCCGACGCGATCGCCGAGGAGGCGCGCGACGGAGATGCAGGCGGCGGTCGACTTCGGCCTCGCGAGCCCGCTTCCCGGACGCCGAGACGGCCCTCGAGTACGTCTACGCCTGAGGAGGCGATCGATCCATGGCACGCGAGCTTCCCTACATCGCCGCGATCGTGCGAGGCGATCCAGCTCGAGATGGAGCGCGACGACACCGTCCTCTACTTCGGGCAGAACATGGCCACCACCGAGAACGAGCCGTTCGTGGAGGCGTTCGGCAAGGACCGCGTGCGCGTGACGCCGATCTCGGAGACCGCGGAGATCGGGATCGCCGATCGGCGCGGCGCTCGCGGGCTTCCGGCCGGTCGTCGAGCTGTACATGGCCGAGTTCATGCTCGTCGCGATGGACCAGGTGATCAACGAGGCGCCCCGCTTCCGCGGCATGAGCGGCGGCCAGGTGAAGGTGCCGATCGTGCTCAAGGCGGGCTACGGCTTCACCGCCGGCTGGGCCGGGCAGCACACCGGCACGATCAACGCGCTGTTCATGGGCGTGCCCGGGCTCAAGGTCGCCGTTCCGTCGACGGCGGCCGACGCGAAAGGGCCTGATGGCGGCGGCGATCCGCGACGACAACCCGGTCGTCTACCTGCACCACTACCTGCTGACGCTCGAGCACGGCGAGGTGCCGGACGGCGAGTACCTCGTCCCGCTTCGGCGAGGCGGCGGTCCGGCGCGAGGGCGGCGACGTCACGATCGTCGGCATCGGCTGGACGGTCGACCGCGCGCTCGGCGCGGCCGAGCAGCTCGCCGTCGGACGGGATCCAGGCCGAGGTGATCGACCCGCGCACGCTCGCGCCGCTCGACACGCAGACGATCCTCGAGTCGGTCGAGAAGACGGGTCGGCTCGTGCTCGTCGACCAGGCGACGCGGCACGCGTCGGCGTCGACGGTGATCGCGGGCGAGGTGCGCCGAGCACGGCTTCGGCGTCGCTGAAGGCGCCGATCGTGCAGGTCACCGGCCTCGACGCGACGATCCCCTACAGCGAGCCGATCGAGGCGTACGTCCTGCCCGACGAGGACAAGATCGTCGCCGCGGTGCAGCGCGTGCTCGGCACCGCGCCCGTGACCGCGTGAGGCGGTAGTGGACGAAGCTCGGCGGCGAGCAGGCCGACCCGCCTGCTCGCCACCATGTGGCGGATCCGCCTCTTCGAGGAGCGGGTCGGGCCAGCTCGACCCGCGGCGGACGAGATCGCACGGGCTGATCCACCTGAGCGTGGGCCAGGAAGGCGTGGCGGCCGGCCGTCTGCGCGCAGCTGCGCGACGACGACGCACGTCTACTCCGGCCACCGCGCGCACGGGCACGCGATCGCGAAGGGCGCGACCGCTCGACCGCGTCATGGCCGAGCTGATGGGCCGCGACGGCGGGCTCTGCCGCGGGCTCGGCGGGTCGATGCACCTCGTCGACGTCGAGCACGGCTTCATGGGCGCGACCGGCGTCGTCGGCGGGAACGTCCCGATCGCGCTCGGGAGCGCGCTGGCCGCGCGCCTGCGCGGCGCGCGACCCGGTCGCGGTCGTCTTCTTCGGCGACGGCGCGGTCCAGGCCGGCCACTTCAACGAGACGGTCAACCTCGCGACGCTCTGGCAGCTGCCGCTGATCCTCGTCTGCGAGAACAACGGCTTCGCCGAGTTCACGCCGCGCTCCGCGCACACGAAGCGTCGAGCGCGTCAGCGACGTCGTCGCGCCCTACGACCTCGAGCGCGCTGACGGTCGACGGCAACGACGTCGTGGCGACGTGGGAGGCGTTCGGCGCTTCCTCGCGGTCGGCGCGCGCCGGGGGCGGGCCGTTCCTGCTCGAGTGCCTGACCCACCGGCTGCGCGGCCACTACGAGGGCGATCCGGCCGCAGTACCGCGAGGCGCTCGCGGACGGGGAGTGGCAGGAGAAGGACCCGATCCTCCGGCTCGAGCGGCGCGGCGTCGCCGAGGGCTGGTTCGGCGAGGACGAGCTGCACGGGATCGCGGCGGCGGCGGCGCGAGGAGGTCGAGGAGGCGGTGCGCTTCGGCCGTGAGAGCCCGTTCCCGTCCCCCGAGCTCGCCCAGGCGATGGTGTACGCGGATGGCTGAGACGACCACGTCGCCGCCATCAACCGCGACGCTCGCCGAGGCGATGCGGGCGGACGAGCGGGTGCTCGTCCTCGGCGAGGACGTGGCCGAGGGCGGCCCCTACACGGCGACCGCAGGGCTGGCCGAGGAGTTCGGCATCCGAGCGGGTGATCAACACGCCGATCAGCGAGGCGGCGATCTGCGGCGTCGCCATCGGCGCCGCGCAGTCGGGCCTGCGCCCGGTGCTCGAGATCATGTTCGTCGACTTCCTGACGCTCGCGCTCGACCAGCTCGTCAACGCGGCCGCCAAGGCGCACTTCATGTCCGGCGGCCAGCTCACGGTGCCGCTCGTCGCTGCGCACGCAGGGCGGCGCGGGCCAGCGCGGCGCCGCGCAGCACTCGCAGAGCCTCGAGGGCTGGCTCACCCACGTGCCGGGGCTGAAGGTCGTGATGCCGAGCCGCGCCGTCGACGCGGCGGGGCTGCTCGCGAGCGCGATCGCCGACCCGAACCCGGTCGTGTTCGTCGAGTGCAAGACGCTCTACTTCCGCAGGGAGGAGGCGCCCGAGCAGCCCGCGCCCGTGCCCGCTCGGACGCGCCGCGGTCGCTGCGGGAGGGCGGGGACGTGACGGTCGTCGCGCTGTCGCGGCTGGTCGCACGAGGCGCTCGCGGCGGCCGAGCGTCTCGCGGCCGAGGACGGGATCGAGGCTGGAGGTGATCGACCCGCGCACGCTCGTCCCGCTCGACCTCGACGACGATCGTCGACGTCGGTCGAGCGCACGCGGACGGCTGGTGGTCGCGCACGAGGCCGTTGAGCACGGCGGCTTCGGCGCGGAGATCGCGGCCCGGGTGCAGGAGGCGGCCTTCGACTACCTCGATGCGCCCGATCGCGCGTGTCGGCGCGCCCGTTCGCGCCCGATCCCCTTCAGCGCCGCCGCTCGAGGACGCGTACCTGCCGGGAGCCGACGCGATCGTCGCCGCCGTGCGAGGGCTCCGGTGAGCCGTCCGGCCCGGAGAACGGCGATGATCCCTCGGGCGGCATGGTGCGTCGCGAGCCCCTCGTCCTGCAACCCGTGTCCGAGACCGAAGGAGCGCTCCAATGGCTGATTACGTGATCGTCGGCGCAGGGACGGCGGGCTGCGTGCTCGCCGCACGTCTCAGCGAGGACCCGGACGTCACGGTGCGGCTGCTGGAGGCGGGTGGCCCCGACACCGCACCGGAGCTGCACGTTCCTGCGATGTTCCCCGTCGTCTTCAAGTCGAGCCTGGACTGGGACCTCCTCGGCGAGCCCGAGCCGGGCCTGGGCGGTCGACGGCTCTACCTGCCGCGCGGTCGCGTGATCGGAGGCTCGGGCTCGATCAACGCGATGATCTACCTCCGCGGGCACCGCGCCGACTTCGACGGCTGGGCGGCGGCCGGCTGCACCGGCTGGTCGTACGACGAGGTCCTGCCCTACTTCAAGCGCTCCGAGGACAACGAGCGCGGCGAGGACGAGTTCCACGGCGTCGGCGGCCCGCTCTCGGTGTCCGACAGCCGCGCGATGAGCAGGTTCACCGACCTGATGCTCGAGGCCGCGGTGCAGGCGGGCTACGAGCACATCGAGGACCTGAACGTCGACCGTCCCGAGGGCGTCTCGCGCTTCCAGCTCACCCAGCGAAACGGCCTCCGCTGCAGCACCGCCGACGCGTTCCTCCATCCCGTCGAGGGGCGGCCGAACCTGGAGGTGTCGTCAGGCGTCTTCGTCGAGCGGCTCGTCTTCGAGGGCGACCGCGCCGTCGGCGTCGAGCTCGTCCGGAACGGCGTCCGCGAGACCGTCCGGGCCGAGCGCGAGGTGATCGTCTCGGGCGGCGCCTACCACTCGCCGGTGCTCCTGATGCTCTCCGGGATCGGGCTCGCCGAGGAGCTGGAGCCGTTCGGCATCGCGGTGCGCCAGGAGCTTCCGGTCGGCCGCAACCTGCAGGACCACTGCATGGTCAACGTCAACTACCTCACCGACGAGCCCGGCCTCTTCGGGATCTTCACGCCCGAGAACTTCGCGCTCCTCGAGAGCGAGGGCCGCGGGCCGCTCACCTCGAACTACCCGGAGGCGGGCGGCTTCTTCCGCACCCGGGACGGCCTCCCGGCGCACGACGTCGAGTTCCACTTCGCGGCGGCGCCCTTCTTCGACGAGGGCCTGACGCCGCCCCCCGACAACGGCTACGCTTTCGGCCCGGTGATCGTCAAGCCGACGTCGCGCGGCAAGGTCACGCCTGCGCACGCCGATGGCTGACTCGAAGCCGCGGGTGCTCTGCAACTTCCTCACGACCGAGGAGGATCGTGCGAGCGTGCTGGCGGGTGTCCGGATCGCGCTCGAGATCGCGGCGCAGCCAGCGCTGAAGGCGATCGAGCGAGAGCCGCTGAGCGCCCCCGCATCCGACTCCGAGGAGGACATCTTCGACTGGGTCGAGCGTGCGAGCCAGACCGTCTACCACCCGACGTCGACCTGCGCGATGGGGGCGGTCGTCGATGCCGAGCTCAAGGTCTACGGCGTCGAGGGCCTGCGTGTCGTCGACGCCTCGGTGATGCCGACGATCACCCGCGCGAACACGAACGCAGCAACGATCATGATCGCCGAGAAGGCGGCGGACATCGTCCTCGGCAAGGCGCCGCCCCCGCCCGCCACGACGCCGTAGCAGTCACGTCCGGGGTCACGCCGTGCCGGCGCGCGCTCGCGCGTAGGCGACGAACGGCTCGATGGCGGCCGGATCGACCAGCGCGTCGCGGCTCGCGACCTCGGAGACGGGCGCGCCGGTGATGATCCGCTTGACCGGCAGCTCGAGCTTCTTGCCGGTCATCGTGCGCGGGATCGCCGGCACGGCGACGATCGTCGTCGGGCGCGTGCCGCGGCGAGAGGCTCGTGCGGAGCGCGTCCGCGATCCGGGTCCGGAGCTCGTCGTCGAGCTCGGCACCGTCGCGGAGGACGACGAACAGGAGCAGGTCGTCCGGTCTGCTCGAGGTGGACGACGAGGCTGTCGAGCACCTCGTCCATCTCCTCGACGACGCCGTAGAGCTCGCTCGTCCCGAGCCGCACGCCGCCGCGGTTGAGCGTCGCGTCCGAGCGGCCGGTGATCACGCAGCTCCCGCGCTCCGTGAACTGGATCCAGTCGCCGTGGCGCCAGACGCCCGGGTAGTGCTCGAAGTAGGCCGCGCGGTAGCGCGAGCCGTCGGGGTCGTTCCAGAAGCCGACCGGCATCGAGGGCATCGGCCGCCGGATCACGAGCTCGCCGAGCTCGCCGACCACGGGCCGGCCGTCGAGGTCGAAGGCGGCGGCGTCGACGCCGAGGCACGGAGCCGTGATCTCGCCCGCGTAGACGGGCAGGAGGGGGTAGCCCGACACGAGGCCCGAGCAGACGTCCGTGCCGCCGCTGCCGACGTTGAGGAAGAGGTCTGGCCCGAGCTGCTCGTAGAGCCACGCGTAGCCCTCGGGGGGCAGCGGCGAGCCGGCCTCGCACACCGTGCGGATCGACGAGAGGTCGAAGCGGCGGCCCGGCTCGAGCCCGTCCTTGCGGCAGGCCATCGTGAACGCGGGGCTGAGCCCCATACAGCGTCGGCCCCGGTCTCCTCGGCGAGCTGCCACTGGAAGGAGAGGTCGGGGAAGCCGGGGTTGCCGTCGATCATCACGATCGACGCGCGGAGGAGCAGGGTCGAGACGAGCGCGTTCCACATCATCCACGCGGTGGTCGTGAACCAGAGCAGCCGGTCGCCGGGCTGTATGTCCAAGCAGAGCCCGTGGTTCTTGCAGGTGCTCGAGGAGGATGCCGCCGTGGCCGTGGACGATCGCCTTCGGCAGGCCGGTGGTGCCCGAGGAGAAGAGCACGTAGAGCGGGTGCGCGAACGGGACAGGGTCGAACTCGAGCGGCCCTGGCTCGGCGAGCAGGTGCTCCCACGAGAGCGTGCCCGGAAGCGCGTCGTCGGGCCCGCCCGCGTACGGGACGTGGACGACGTGCTCGAGCGTCGGCAGCCCCGCGCGGACCGCGGCCACCTGCTCGCGGCGGTCGACGTGCCTGTCCCCCCAGCGGTAGCCGGCGACCGCCAGCAGGACGCTTCGGCTCGAGCTGGCCCAGCCGGTCGAGGACGCTGCGCGGCCCGAACTCGGAGGCGCAGGTCGCCCAGATCGCGCCGAGGCTCGCGGTGGCGAGGAAGGCGACGAGCGTCTCGGGGATGTTCGGCAGGTAGGCGACGACGCGGTCGCCGGGCCCGACGCCGAGCCGCTGCAGCCCCGCGCGCGCCCGCGCGACCTGCTCGCGCAGCTCGCCGAAGGTCAGCTCGAACGGGCCGCGCGTCTGCGAGCGCGCGAGCGACCGCGACCGTGTCGAGGTCCTCGTCGCGCCCCACGCACGTGCGCGGCGTAGTTCAGCCGCGCGCCCGGGAACCACTCGGCGCCGGGCATCGCGTCGCGAGGCGAGCACCCGCTCGTACGGCGCCGTGCGCCCGGACCTCGAAGAAGTCCCAGAGCGAGCCCCAGAAGCCTTCGAGGTCCGTGACCGACCAGCGATGGAGCTCGTCGTAGTCGGCGAACGCGAGCCCACGGCCCTCGAGCCAGTCGAGGTACCGGCCGACCTCGCAGAGCCGGCGGGCGTCGGCGGGGGGCGTCCACAGCACCCGCCCCTGGACGATCTGGCGCTCCTGCATGGTCATGGTCGGCGCTCCCGCGGCCGTGCGAGGGAGCCCGGCCGGGCCGACTGCTCTCGCGGCGTGGCCACGGGTCGGGCTCCTCTGTCCGCGTTCCCTAGACCGCCGCCTGCGTTCGCCAGCCTTCGGCGTACGACGTGCGCGCGACCTCGCCGTACGGGCACGGGCTGACGATCGCCCGGATCTCCGTCTGCACGTGACGCTCGACGACCGGCCTCGCCGACCCGCCGCCTTCCTCGCCCCAGACGATCGTGACCTCGTTGCCGAGCTCGACGTCGTCGTCGACGATCGCGAGCGAGAGCATCGAGCGCTCGTTGTAGCTGTAGCCGGAGAACGTCGACACGCCGACGGCGTGGTCGCCGGCCATGACGCGATCGTTGGGCCAAGTGGCGTAGTTCGAGAGCGGCAGGTCGATGTACTTGGCGGGGTCGCCCTTCTCGAAGAGCGTCCCCATCGCGCGCGCCACGTCCTCGCCGTTCCACGCGAGCGTCACCTTCCTGCGGGTGGGAGGCTCCATTGCCTCCAGCGCCTCGCGACCGACGAAGTCGTGGTCGAACTTGACGAAGCCTCCGTAGCCGAGCTCGTGCGGCGTCAGGTAGTAGTCCTCGATGTCCTCGGAGGCGAGGCTGCCGCCGAGCGAGCCGGTGCCCTCGTACCAGTCGGCCGGGAGCCACTCCCGGTAGGCCTTCATCGCGTCGCCGGTGAACACGGCCGGCAGCGGGCAGGGGATCCAGCCGGACTCGAGCGTGTTCGTCGCGTAGGCGCGCGACCCGACCTGGCACAGGCCGAAGTCGGACCCGGCCGCGACGATCGCCGCCTTGACCTCGTCGCGCTCGTCCCACGGCCCGAACAGCTCGAGGCCGGGCGCGCCCGACATGCCGTGGTGGAGCGCCCGCACCTCGTGCCCGGCGATCGTGATGCCGGCCCATGTTGAAGAACTTGATCTCCGGCAGCGCGCCGCCGGTCGCCCGCTCGAGCACCTCGAGCGCCGTCGGGCCCTGCACCTGGTAGCGGTAGATCTTGCGCCCGCCGGTCGGGTTGACCGCCGTGCGCTCGTCGCGCTCCACGGTCACGTCGTAGTCGGCCGTCTCGGCGTGGTACTGCACCCAGTTGTGCGCCGAGGGCCGTCCGACGATCGACACGCGGTTCTCGTCGAGGAAGAAGAGGATCGCGTCGCCGATCACGTAGCCGTCGTGGCTGCACGCGACGAACTGCTTCGCCTTGTCGACGGCGGCGTTCGCAAAGGTGTTGATGCCGAGATCGGAGAGCAGCCGGATCACGTCCGGCCCCTCGAGGTAGAGGTCGGTCATGTGGTGCGACTGGTCGAACAGGGCGCACGTCTCGCGCCACGCGACCTGCTCTTCGCGCCAGTTGGTGAACTCGGCCGGCACTGCCGGGTAGACGTACGGGCCGAGTCTGCGAGTTCCGCGTCAGCTCGACCGCGCTTCCGGCGGCCTGCAGGGCGTCCTCGAGGCTCCGCTCGCTCATGTGTGTCCCGCCTCCTTCTCGTGGGCGACGTCGGGGGTGCCGTACGTGTGGAAGCTGTCGACCGTCTTGACGCCCCAGTATTGACCGCGTGCCCGCTCCGCGGCGCTCCAGGTGATCGGTTCGACGTCGGGGTCGTAGACGAAGTAGCCGCCGGTCGTGACCTCGATGCGGTTGCCTCCGGGCTCGAGGCCGTAGAGGAAGAACCCCTGTGCGACCCCGTGCTTCGACGGCGCGGCCTCGATCGGGACGCCGGCGTCGACGAAGATGTCGGCCGCCCGCAGGCACTCCTCGCGCGTGTCGACCCAGAAGGCGAGGTGATGCAGGCGGCCGCGCGCGCCGTACGCGTCCGCGACGTAGATCAGCTCGTGCGCGGCGATCGACACGCTGAGCCACGCGCCGGTCTCCGTGCCGTCGTCGAGCTCGATGCGCTCGTAGAGCCGGTAGCCGAGCACGTCCTGGCAGAAGATCCGCGTCGGCCGCACGTCCGCGGCCAGCATGTTGACGTGGTCGAGCCGCTTCACGGCTGCGCCTCGTCCCACGTAGCGCTGGGGCTGGTTGCGCCACGACGGCGCGAGGTGCGGAGGGGCCACGTACCGCTCCGCCTCGTAGAGCAGCTCGAAGACGTGGCCGTCGGGATCCGTGAAGCGGTACGCCGGCCCGTGACCCACGTCGCCGTCGATCCACCCCGAGCCGAGCCCCGTGGCCTCCACGGCCGACACCCGCTGCTCGAGCGCCTCTGGGCTCCATGTGCGGAGGGCTACGTGGCCGAGCCCGGCCTGCGGCGCCTCGGTCAGCTTCAGCCCGTAGCGGAGGTAGTCGCCCCAGCCGCGAAGGTACACCGACGCGCCCTCGCGCGTCTCTTCCTCCATTCCGAGCACCTCGACGAAGAAGTGGAGGCTCTCCTCGGGCCGCGGGGTCAGCAGCTCGGCGTGGGCGATGTGCGCGACGTCGTGGATGCGCTCCGTCATCGTTCGACGAGCCTACGCGTGAGTTCCGGGTGGCCCCGGGTCGAGCACAGCGTGTCTCGCCGGGCCCGTCATCCGCCGGCGACCCGTCTCGAGCCCGTGACGATCATCTCCTGCGTCTCGTCCTCGCCGAAGCCGGCGGCCAGCAGCCGGTCGGCCCACAGGGCGAGCCCGTCCTCGACGGCCGGGTAGTCGGGATTGCCGAAGTCGCTCGAGAAGAAGTTGCGCTCGAGGCCGACCGCGCGCACGCCGTCGAAGACGTGCTCGAAGGTCGTCTTGCCCGAGTGGGGCGTGCTCAGGCAGCGCTCGATCAGGCAGCCGCGCTCGGCGAGTTCGACCTGGTCCTCGATCGTGAAGCGCTGGCACGTGAACTCGGGGTGCGTGACGACGACGTGCTCCACGCCTTCCTCGAACGCCGTGTCGACGACCGCGAAGGTGTCGTCGCGCGCGAGATGCGCCGTCGCGAGCACGAGGCCGTGGCGCGCGATCGCGCGCAGGACATCGCGCGTCTCGGGCAACACCCGTCCCTCGCCGTCCGTCACGTGGACGGGGTCGACGCCGAGTCCGAGCCCGCGCAGCTCGTGCTGGAGCCTCGCCCATTGGGGCACCTTGTCCCCGGGCTTCGGGTCCGAGCGGCCGGCCGTCTCGGCCGGAGAGTCGACCGTCGGCATCCAGACGATGCGCGCGCCCTCGCGGGCGGCGATCTCGACCGCGAGCGCGTTCATGCCCGCCGACGGCCTGGTTGAGCGTCAGTGTGCCGAGCACCCGTACGCCCGGCACCACCCCGGAGACGACCTGCGCACGCTCGGCGGTGGACGTGTAGTGCGACTTGAGCGCGAAGCCGGCGAGACCGACCTCCGAGCAACGGTGCGCGAGCGACACGTCGTCGATCCGCCGCGGCGGGACGTCCGGTCCGATGTGCACGTGGAGGTCGTACGCGCCGACGACGAGTGCCCGGGCGCGGTCGCTGGGCGCGTCCGTCTCCGCGGACGGCTGCGGTGTCGTCTGGCGATCGGTCGTCTGGCTCATGCGATCGGAAATCTTGTTGACAATATTGCCGCTGATCTGGTTGACTCGATCATACGCAAAGTCGGGTGCTCGTATGCGAGGTCGATCCCGGTCGCGCAGCCGTGTCGTTGACGACGAAGTCACGTGTCACGTGGAAGGAGAGCCATGAATCGCTTTGCCCGTAGCGCAGCGCTCGGTGGCGCAGCGCTCGCCGCGCTGGTGCTCGCGCTCGCCGCCTCGGCGACGAGCTCCAAGGCCGACAAGAACGCTGCGCCGTCTGCCGGCGCGGCGGTGACGAACTACGTCACGTACGTGAAGGGGAAGCGCGGGAAGGCCGACCCGAAGAAGTCGAAGGTCTACATCGGCTGGGTCAACCAGCAGGGTGGCCAGGTCGTGATCGGGGCGCTTGCGACAGCCGGCGCGCAGCTCGCAGTGAAGTACGTGAACGACCGGCTGGGAGGCGTCGGCGGCCATCCCGTCGTGCTCGTCCAGTGCTTCATCAAGTCGAACGAGGAGGAAGGCACGACCTGCGGCCAGAAGCTCGTCAACGACAAGCGGATCTCCGTGATCGCGACGGGCGCCGTCGCCACGGGAGCGCAGTCGCTCCACGCGACGATCCGCGGCACGAAGCCGGTCGTCACCGGCGTCGCCGTCACGCCGGTCGACGGAGCGTCGAGGACCGCCGTCGTCCTCTTCGGTGACGGCCCGCACATCCTCCTGCCGTTCGGCAACTACGCGAAGAACGTCCTCAAGGCGAAGACCGCCGCGGTCATCTACCCGAACGCGCCGGGCCTTGCCGAGTCCGGCCAGGTGATCGCGGCCGGCCTGAAGGCGGCCGGCATCGAGACGAAGCAGGTCGGCTACACGCAGGGCCAGACCGACCTGACCGCGCCGCTGACGGCTGTCGGAGCGACGACGGCGGACTTCATCGCCCCCTACGGCAGCGGCGTCCGACTGCGCGAACCAGGCGAAGTCGCTCAAGCAGCTCGGCATCACCGACTCGCGCAAGATCATGACGGCGCCGCTCTGCCTCAACTCGACGGTGATCGACGCACTCGGCGACTGGTCGCTCTGGACGTACGCGATCGCCTCGTCGCTCTACGGCGACACGACCGACAAGGGCATGCCCGCCTACCAGGCGGTGATCAAGCGGTACAAGGCGGACAAGAACGCCCCGGATCCGTGGCACATCGTCGCGTTCTCCGAGCTCCTGACGACCGTCCGGTTCCTCAACGAGGCCAACGCGGGTAAGGGCGGGATCACGCCGCAAGACGGTCCTTGCGCGCGCGAAGGCGTTCAAGGGGCCGCTCGCGCTCGGGGCGCCGAAGCTCCAGTGCGGCAAGTACAAGGACGCGCCGGCGCATCTGCAACGACATGTTCCAGGCGTTCACGTACCAGGGCAAGTTCCAGTTCAAGCGGGCGTCCGGCTGGATCGGCCCGCTGTCGGGCTGACGAGCGACCGTATCCAACCGACGGGGCCGGTCGACTGGCCGGCCCCGTCGACTGATCCTCACGAGGGCGACGTGAACGAGATCCTCCTCTTCCTCCTGCTCGGCCTCGGGACCGGGGCGACGATCGCCGCGATCGCGGTCGGCATCGTCGTCACGTACCGGGGCTCCGGCTTCATCAACCTGGCCGCGGGCGCGATCGCCATGCTCGCTGGCTTCTCGTTCTGGGCGCTCCGCACCGGTGAGCTCGGCTTCACGGTCGGCACGCCCGCTCGCGGTCGCGCTCTCCTACGTGTTCGTGCGTGCTCGTCACCGTCGCGATCGAGCTCGCGGTCTTCCGTCCGCTGCGCACCGCCGCGCCGCTCGCGAAGCTCGTCGCCTCGCTCGGTGTCCTGCTCACGCTGCAGGCGACGATGCTCCTCGCGTTCGGCACCTCGCAGCATCCCGCAGCCGACGATCATCCCCATCCGCGTGATCCGCTTGCTCGACGGGGCGGTGCCGCTGTCCGCCTTCGTGCTCAGCGGCACGGTGGTCGCGATCACGGTCCTGCTCTGGGCGCTCTACCGCTGGACGCGCTTCGGGCTCGCGACGCGGGCGGCGTCGGAGAACGACGTCGCGGCCCGCCTCGCGGGCCTGTCGCCCGACGAGCTGTCGCTCGCGAACTCGCTGCTCGCCAGCCTCCTGCTCGGCACGCTCGGGATCTTCGCCGGCTCGGTGGCGGCGCTCGACACGACCACGCTGCCGTTCCTCGTCGTGCCGGCGCTCGCCGCCGCCCTCTTCGCCAGGCTCACCTCGTTCACGATCGCGTGCGCCTGCGGCCTCGGCATCGGGATGGCCGAGTCCCTGATCGAGTACGCGTCGACGAAGTCGTGGTTCCCGACCAGCCAGAGCGTGGCCTGGCCGGGCGTCAAGGAGCTGCTCGTCTTCGCGCTCATCGTGGCGGCGATGTTCCTGCGCGGCGCGTCGCTGCCGACGCGCGGCGAGCTCGTCGAGCAGCGCCTTCCCGACGTGCCTCGCCCGAAGCACGCCGTCAGGCTCGCGATCCCGTCGACGCTCCTGTGCGCGATCGCGCTCGTCGTGCTGCCGTTCGACTTCCGCCAGGCGCTGACGAACTCGCTGATCGGCATCGTGATGGCCCTCTCGCTCGTGGTCATCACCGGCTTCGTCGGCCAGATCTCGGTCGTCCAGCTCGCGCTCGCCGGCGTCGCCGGCTTCACCGTCTCGCATCTGGCCGTCGACGCCGGGATCGGCTTCCCGCTGGCGCCGCTCGCGGGCATCGCCGCTGCCGTGTTGCTCGGCCTCGTGACTGCGGTGTCGGCGCTGCGCGTGCGCGGCGTGGCCCTCGCCGTGGTCACGATCGCCGCCGCGGTGGCCGTCTTCAACTTCGGCTTCGTCAACCCCACCTGGGGCGGAGGCGCGACCGGCTCGCCGGTGCCGGATCCGCACCTGTTCGGCATCAACCTCGGGCCGACTGCCTCGTTCCGCGGCCTCGACGGGAACCTGCCGAGCCCCGTGTTCGGTTGGGTCGCGCTCGCCGCCACCGTCGCTCCTCTGCCTCCTCGTCGTCTCGGTGCGCCGTGGCATCCTCGGCCAGCGCATGCTGGCCGTCCGGTCGAACGAGCGCGCCGCGGCGGGCGCCGCGATCGACGTCCGGAACGTCAAGCTGATCGCGTTCGGCATCAGCGCGCTCATCGCCGGCGTGGCGGGCACGCTGTACGCGTACAACTTCGGCTCGGTGAGCGCCGACCGCTTCAGCGTCCCGCTGGCGCTCAGCCTGATCGCGTTCGCCTACGCGGGGGGCATCACGCTGGTCTCCGGCGCGGTCTTCGCCGGGCTGATCGCCGCGCAGGGGCTCGTTGCCGTACGCGCTCGACAAGTGGTTCGGCCTGTCCGGGAACTGGTTCCTGCTGTTCGGCGGTGTCGTGCTCATCTTCACGCTGATCCAGAACCCCGAGGGCGTAGCCGGCTCCTTCTACCGAACGGCTCAGATGCGTGCGAAGCGGAAGGTCGAGATCGCGGAGTCCGAACCTGCGAGGGCGGCGTGAGCGCCGTCCTCGCGCACCACCGGCCTGTCCGTCCGCTTCGGCGGCGTCCACGCCGTCGAGGACGTCGGATGTCGTCGTCGAGGAAGGCCAGCTGGTCGGCCTGATCGGGCCCGAACGGCGCCGGGCAAGACGACGTTCGTCGACGCGATCACCGGCTTCGTGCGGTACACGGGGCGCGTCGAGCTCGACGGACGGGATCTCGCAGGGATGCCGCCCCACGTGCGGGCCAGGCGCGGCCTCGCCCGGACGTGGCAGAGCACCGAGCTGTTCGACGACCTCACCGTGCGGGAGAACCTGACCGTCGCGGCCGAGCGGCCGTCGTTCCTGGCGCTCGCGGGCGAGCTCGTCGGGCGGCGTATCGGCGACGAGCGCCGCCGTCGACCGAGGCGCTCGAGCTGCTCGACCTCGGCCGCGATCGCCGACGCGATGCCCTGACGAGCTGACGCAGGGACAGCGGAAGCTCGTCGGTGTCGCGCGCGCGATCGCGATGGGGCCGCGGCTCCTCTGCCTCGACGAGCCGGCGGCCGGCCTCGACACGCGCGAGAGCGAGGACCTCGGCCAGCGGCTCCGGCAGATCGCAGACGCGGGCACCACGACGCTGCTGATCGACCACGACATGGGGCTGGTGCTGAACATCTGCGACCGCATCGTCGTGCTCGAGTTCGGCAAGGTGATCGCGGCCGGCTCGCCGGACGAGGTCCGCCGGGATCCTCGCGTCGTCAAGGCGTACCTCGGCGGCGCCGCGGCCGAGCAGCCGGACGAGGTCGTCGCCGACCAGAGCACGACGCAGGCGGGGAGCGACATGAGCCCGCCCGTGCTCGAGATCGACGGCCTGACCGCCGGCTACGACGGCGCGGCGGTCGTCCGCGGCCTCGACCTCGCCGTGCAGCCGGGGGAGGTCGTCGCGCTGCTCGGCGCGAACGGCGCGGGGAAGACGACGACGCTGCGGGCCGTCTCCGGCCTCGTCCACCCGATGGAGGGAAGCATCCGCTTCGACGGCGAAGACCTGAGCCGGGTCAAGGCGAGCGCGCGCGCACGGCTCGGCATCGCGCACGTCCCCGAGACGCGCGGCCTCTTCTTCGGCCTCACGGTGGCGGAGCACCTGCGCCTCGGCTACCGCCGCGAGCGGCTCGACGCAGACGTCGCCTACCGGTACTTCCCGGCGCTCGCAGACCTTCGCGACCGGCGCTGCGGCCTCCTCTCCGGCGGCGAGCAGCAGATGCTCGCGGTCGGGCGGGCGCTCGCCCGGCACCCGCCGCTCCTGCTCCTCGACGAGCTCAGCCTCGGCCTCGCGCCCGTGATCGTCGAGGGGCTGCTCCCCGTCGTGCGGCAGTACGCCGAGGAGAGCGGCTGCGGTGTCGTGCTCGTCGAGCAGCACATCGAGCTCGCCCTGACGATCGCGGACCGCGGCTACGTCCTTTCCCACGGAGAGATCGTGTTGCAGGGCGAGGCAGAGCGAGCTCACGGACGAACCACGACCTGCTGATCTCCAGCTACTTCGGCGATCACGTCGAGCTCTTCGCAGGGAAGCGTCCATGACCCGACAGATTTCGACCTCCGACAGCGACTACGAAAAGCTTCGCGAGGCGATCGTCCGCGGTGAGATCGCCCCGAACTCCCGACTCGTCGAGTCGGACGTCGTCACGACGTTCCAGATGTCGCGCGGTGCCGTGCGCAACGCGCTGATCCGGCTCGAGCAGGAGGGGCTCGTCGTCCGCGAGCCGCACCGGGGGGCACGCGTGCGCCAGGTCAGCGATCGCGAGGCGGTCGAGATCCTCCAGGCGCGCGCCGTGCTCGAGGGCCTCGCCGTCCGCCTGACCGCGGAGCGGATCGACGAGGCGGGCATCGAGCGGCTACGGGCGTGCCTCGCGCGGCACCGGGAGCTGCTCGAGTCGGGCGACCTGCTCGGCGCCTCGGACGCGAACGCCGATCTGCACGCGGCGCTGCTCGAGCTGTCCGGGCACAGCACGGCCGCAGCGCCTGATCCACGGGCTGAACTCGCAGACGGTGCGCTATCAGTACCGCACGATCCTCATCGCGGGGCGGCCTCAGGCATCGCAGGCGGAGCACGCGGCCATCGTCGAGGCGGTCATCGCGCGTCAGCCGGAGAAGGCCGAGGACGCGATGCGCCGCCACCTGTTCAACGTCGCCGAGGCGCTCCAGCGCGGATCGCTCGACCGGCATCGACAGGGCGAGCCGCGGCGTGATCCAGGCGGGCGGTGTCTAGGAGGCTGCATGCGGCCAGGATCTTCCGGCGTTTCCGCACGATGAGCGCGCTTCGGCGCGAGGAGGAACCGACGTGAGCTGAGAGAAGCCTCGAAGACCTGCTTCGATCGATCGAGAACCCGGTCGAGCTGCTCCGCAACTCGCAGGCCGGGCCGAACGTCTACCCGGGCGTGCCGGCCGAGTACACGAACTGGCGCGACGAGCAGCAGGCCTGGCAGCAGACGTGCGTCCTCTACAACCAGTCGTACCACATGGCCGATCTGGCGGTCGAGGGCCCGGACGCCCTGAGGCTGCTCTCCCACCTCGCGGTCAACAGCTTCGAGGGCTTCGGCGTCGACCGGGCGAAGCACTTCGTGCCCGTGCACGCCGGACGGCTACGTGATCGGCGACGTGATCCTCTTCCACCTCGCGGAGAACCGGTTCAACCTCGTCGGCCGCGCGCCGGCGCTCAACTGGATCACCTTTCACGCCGAGACCGGCGGCTACGACGTGCAGCGTCGAGCTCGACCAGCGCTGGGCGCTGCGCACGGACGGTCGCCGCAGGTCGTACCGCTTCCAGGTGCAGGGCCCGAACGCGATGCAGGTGATCGAGAAGCTGCTCGGCGGCACGCCGCCCGAGCTCAAGTTCTTCCACATGACGGACGGTGACGATCGCGGGCAAGACCGTTCGCGCGCTGCGCCACGGCATGGCCGGGCAGCCGGGCTGGGAGCTCTTCGGGCCGTGGGACGACGAGGCGCGCGTGCGCGAGGCGATCGTCGAGGCCGGCCAGGAGTTCGGGCTGCGCCAGGTCGGCGGGCGCGCCTACTCCTCGAACACGCTCGAGTCGGGCTGGATCCCCTCGCCGCTGCCCGCCATCTACACGGGCGAGGCGCTCGAAGGCCTATCGCGAGTGGCTGCCCGCGGACGGGCTACGAGGGCTCGGCGTCGATCGGCGGCAGCTTCGTCTCCGACGACATCGAGGACTACTACTTCACGCCCTGGGACCTCGGCTACGGGGGCTACGTCAAGTTCGACCACGACTTCGTCGGGCGCGAGGCGCTCGAGCGGATGGCGGACGGCGAGCATCGCCACAAGGTGACGCTCGCGCTCGACGACGACGACGTCAGCCGCACGATCGCGACGATGTTCCGGAAGACCGACCGGGCGAAGTTCATCGACTGGCCGTCCGCCGTCTACTCGATGCATCCCTACGACCGGGTCACGGTCGACGGCGAGACCGTCGGCGTCTCGACCTGGATCGGCTACAGCGCCAACGAGGGCAAGATGCTGACCCTGGCGGTGCTCGACGCCGAGCACGCAGAGCCGGGGACCGAGGTCACGCTCGTCTGGGGCGAGGAGGGCGGCGGCACCACGAAGCCGACGGTCGAGCCGCACGTGCAGACGGAGATTCGGGCGATCGTCAGCCCGGTGCCGTACGTCGAGACCGTGCGCCGCGCGTACGCACCCGACAGCTGGCGAGCGGCACAGGTGTGACGCCGTGAACGACGAGCTGCAGCGACCGGCTCGAGATCCGGGAGCTCGTCGAGAGCTGGGTCGTCTGGCGCGACGCGGGCGACTGGGACCGCTTCCGGACGGTCTGGTTCGACGACGGCCGCATGATGGCGACCTGGACGCAGGGGACGGCGGACGAGTTCATCGCGATGAGCAGGGCCGGGTGGGAGAAGGGCGTGAAGATCCACCACTTCCTGGGCGGCCAGTCGATCGACGTCGCCGGGGACCGCGCCGTCTCCCAGGTGAAGATGGAGATCCACCAGCGCGCGTCCGTCGACGGCGTCGAGGTCGACGTCACCTGCACGGGGCGCTTCTACGACTTCCTGGAGAAGCGCGACGGCCGCTGGGGCCTCGTGCTGCGCCAGCCGATCTACGAGCAGGACCGGATGGACTCCGTCGACCCGGCGGCGCCGCTCGAGCTCGACGCCGACCTGCTCGCGCAGTTCCCCGAGGGGTATCGCCATCTTGCCTACCTGCAGACCCGGATCGGCTACGAGGTGAAGCGCGACATGCCCGGGCTGAAGGGACCGGAGGTCGAGGCGCTCTACGAGAGCGGCGCCGCCTGGCTCTCCGGCGCCGCTCTCGACCGGTGACGTGCCTGCTCCGGCGATTGATTTGCCCGCTCCGGCGATTCCGCGGGAGCGGAATCGCCTCCGCAACGAGCAGATCCCTGAAGCCGCCTGCCGCCTACAGCGGCGGCGAGGATTCTCGTGATTTCGTGAACCCGGGCCTGGCGATGGCTGCGGGCGAGGCTCCCTACGCGGGCGCGACGCCCGACGGTGCAAGGACGATGTCGTTTCGCACCGAATACCAACGTCCCCCGACACCCGGCGGGGTCTCGGGGTCGTCGGCCTCGTGCGGCTCGAAGTCGCGGAGCAGCGACGGCTTGACGGCGAACACCGCGTCGGAGTCGAGGTAGGCGCTCTCCCGGTCGAACACGTGGGTCGTGACGGGCGCGTAGCCCTCGGCCCGCACGATCAGGTGGATGTGCGCCGGCCGCCACGGATGGCGGCCCGTGGCGGAGAGCATCGCGCCGACCGGTCCGTCGTCCGGGATCGTGTACGGCACCGGGCGGACGGCGAGGAACGCGTAGCTTCCGTCCTCCCGGGTCGAGAAGCGTCCGCGGAGGTGCTCCTCGGGAGCGCCCGGGTCTTGCACCGCGTACAGCCGGTTGTCGCCGTTCTGCCAGACGTCCAGGTCGGCGCCCGCGATCGGGGTGCCGTCGCTGCCGGAGACGACGCCGTGGACCCACGCGGGCTCGCCGGCGGGCTCCTCGGATATCGCGGCGCCGTACTCGCGCTTCGGCGCGTCCGGCACGTAGAACGGGCCGAGCACGGTCGACTCGGTCGCTCCGCGCGACGGGTTCGCGAGGGCGTCGACGAGCATCGAGAGGCCGAGCGTGTCCGACCACAGGATGAACTCCTGGCGATGCTCGTCGGTGATCCTCCCGGTTTCGGTGAGGAGCCGGATCCCGGCCTCCCACTCGTCGAGCGTCAACCCGACCTCCGTGGCGAAGGCGTGGAGGTGGAACGTCAGGCGCTCGATCAGCTGCCGGAGGCGCTCGTCCGGGCAGGCGGCGAAGCTCGCGACGGCTGCCGCGGTGATGTCCGCGGGGGTTGTACGTCGAGTGCCGGCGTCTCCATGCTCCACGACCTCGGCCGGCTCGACGCTCGTCACGGCGGCACGCACGAAGTCCGCCGAGGCTCGGAGGGCGTCGAGCTCGTCCGGCTGGAGGTCCCACTCGTGGATCTCCATGACCCCGCCTCGGCCGAGCGTGACGGGCACCGTCACGGCGACGCCCTCGATGCCGTACTCGCCCTCGAGGACTATCGATGCCGGCCAGAGCTCTCCGTCACCGTGCAGCGCGGAGACCATGCGCGCGACGCCGAGGCCGGACGTCCACGTGGACGACCGCCCGGAGTCGAGCCCGACGTGGATCGGATACCACGTGCGGAAGTACTCCTCGGCGGCCCGTGCCTGGTCGGGCGTGGGGCGGACCGGGGCGCCGTCCACGGCGACGCGGTCGAACAGCGGCACGGCCTTGTCGCCGTGCTCGCCGAGCACCCAGGCCTCGACGCTGCCCGGCGCGGCCGCGAGCGCCTTCGTGAGGCCCGTCCGCAGGCGCAGGCTGTCGTTGATCGTGTAGCCGACGACCCGCCCGCGGTCGAGGCCGGTGCGCCCCCGGACGCGTGTCACCAGGGCGTCGACGGGGTTGGTGACCACCACCACGACGCCCTCCCACGACGTCCCGAGCGCGTTCGCGAGCTCGTCGGCGATCAGGGCGTTCCGCGCCAGGTACTCGACGCGGGGCGTTCCGGCGGTGATCGGTGTCGCCGAGAGCAGCACCACGACGTCCGCATCGGCCACGTCGTCCATGTCGCCGCCGCGCACGCGGCACCCGGGGGAGAGCTCCAGCACCTGGTCGAGGTCCATCACGTGCGACGTGATCATCTCGGGCCGGCTGTCGACGAGGACGATCTCGTGGGGGAGCCGCGTCAGGACGAGGTTGAACGCGGTAGATGCGCCCACGCCGCCGGCGCCACCGATGATCGTGACCTTCACGACGGCCATCGTCCCGGTTGGAGTCGAAAAAATCAAATCATTTCTCTGTAGGCTGTCGCCATGGCCGGCCAGACCGTCCGTGACGCGGCGTTCGACGTCCTCCGGCAGCACGGGCTGACGACGCTCTTCGCCAATCCGGGGTCGACGGAGGTCTCACTGCTCGCCGACCTGCCGGGTGACCTCCGGTTCGTGCTCGGTCTCCACGAGAGCTCGGTGGTGGGGATGGCCACCGGCTGGTCGCTCGGACGGGGCGAGCCCGCGCTCGCGATCCTGCACACGACCCCCGGCCTCGGCAACGCGGTGAGCGCGCTGGCCACCGCGCGCGTCAACCGGGCGCCCCTCGTCGTCCTGGTCGGCCAGCAGGACCGTCGCCACCTCGCGACGGAGCCGTTCCTCACCGGAAGGCTCCACGGGCTTGCGGGTGACTACCCGGTGTGGGTCGATCAGCCGGCCCGCGCGCAGGGCGTGCCCGGCGCGATCGCCCGCGCCCATCACGAGGCGGTCACGGGGCGCGGACCGGCACTCGTCATCGTGCCCATGGACGACTGGGGAGCCGAAGCCGCGCCTGCGGACGAACACGCCGCTCCCCGGCGCGTCGTTCGCTCCCGCGGCGCCGACGACCGGCTCGTCGCAGAGATCGCCGCGCTCCTCGACGGGGCCGAGCGGCCGGCGCTCGTCGTCGGAGCCGGAGTCGACGACGACGAAGCCTGGAAGTCGGTGGTCGCGCTCGCAGAGCGGCTCTCGTGCCCGGTCTGGCAGGAGTCCTTCAGCGGCAGGGCGGGATTCCCGCAGGATCACCGTCTGTTTGCGGGCCACCTCGCGGCCGACCGCCCCCGGCTGCGTGCGACCCTGGCGGCCTACGACGTCGTGCTCGCGCTCGGCGCGCCCGCCTTCCGGCAGTACGCCTACGCGCCAGGGCCGTTCGTCGAGCCCGGTACGACCGTCGTCATGGTCAGCCAGGACCCGGCAGAGGTGCATCGCAGCGCGGCCGACCTCGCGGTGCTCGCGTCGCCGGCCGCCGTGTGCGCCGAGCTGGCGCGCGTCGGCGCGGCCCCGCGACGGCGCGACGGTCGAGCGCTTCGTGCCCCCGGCTGCGCCCGTGCCTCCGGCCCCCGGCGAGCCCCTCCGAGCGGGTCACGTGTTCTCGGCGTTCGCCGAGCGCCTGCCGCGCGACGCCGTCGTCTTCGAGGAGAGCCCCTCGAACCGGCCCGAGCTGCTCGTGCGCCTCCCGGCGCGCGAGCCGCTCGGCTCACTGAGCCCGGCGATGGGTGGGCTGGGGTTCGCGCTCCCTGCCGCGACGGGCATCCGCCTGGCGTGCCCCGACAGGCCGGTCGTCGCGTTCGTCGGCGACGGGTCGTCTCTCTACTCGATCCAGGCGCTCTGGAGCGCAGCGCGCTACCGCGCCGGAGCGCTCTTCGTGATCCTCTCCAACGGCGGCTACGCGATCATGGACCGGCTCGCCGAGCAGCAGGGCGGCACGGCGCCGTGGCCCGGCTTCGAGGTCGACGTCGCGGGGCTCGCGAGGGCGTTCGGCTGCCCGGCACAGACCGTCCGCGAGCACGACGAGCTGCTGGGCGTCCTCGACGACGTGGTTCCCGGGCTCGCGGAGCGCGACGAGCCGCTGCTCCTGGAGGTCGTCGTCGCCCCGGACGAGAGCTTCGCGCCGTGACGCGACCGCGCCGCGCCGTCAGACCGGCCCCGCCGCCGGGTAAGCGCTTCCGCTCGTCGCATCTCGACGCGAGCGAGCAGGTCGCGCTCGAGATCCGCCGCTACCTCGCGACGCACGGGCTCCGGCCGGGCGACCGCCTCGGCACGGAGCAGGAGCTCGCCGCCGAGCTCGACGTGAGCCGGCCGACGTTGCGCGAGGGCCTCCGGCTGCTGGCGGGCTCCCATCTGGTCCGCGCCTCACGCGGGCCGGGGGGCGGCATCTTCGTCGCGAGCACGCCCAACGAGGGGATCGGCCTGAGCCTCAGCGAGTCGATCGCGACGATGCTCGAGACGGACAGCGTCTCCCTCGAGGAGCTGCTCGACGCGCGCGTGTGCCTCGAGGTGCCGCTCGCCGGACGGGCGGCGGAGCGCGCCACAGACGAGACGGGGCGCGAGCTCCGGGCGGCGATCGCGGACGCCTCGGGGCACCATCCCGCCTCCGAGGCCTTCCGCCTCGCCGACACGCGCTTCCACCGCGTGGTCGCGGCGACCGCCCAAAACGAGCTCCTGAGCGCGTTCACGAGCTGGACCCTCGACGTGCTGCAGCCCTCCCTGATCGACACGCTCGGCGACTCGATCGACGCCGAGGCGATCCTGGTGCAGCACCGTGCGATCATGCGCGCCATCGATCGGCGCAAGCCGGCCGAGGCCGAGGAGGCGATGCGACGTCACCTCGAGTACCTCCGGGGGCTCGTCGCCGCGCTCCAGCCCGAGGAGGAACGATGAAGGCAGCACTGATGCGGGAGTACCACCGGCCGCTCGAGCTCGTGGAGCGCCCCGTGCCCGAGCCCCTGCGTCACACCGACGTGCTCGTCCGGGTTGGCGGTGCCGGGGTCTGCGCGACCGACCTCCATGCCATCGACGGCCTGATGGGGCCCGCGGGCGTGACCGTGCCGCTCGTGCTCGGCCACGAGAACGCCGGCTGGGTGGAGGCGGTGGGCGACGGCGTGACGACCGTCTCACCGGGAGACGCCGTGCTGGTCTACCCGCCCTACAGCTGCGGGCTCTGCGTCGCGTGCCGCCGCGGAAACGACATGCATTGCGCCCGGCACGACTTCACCGGCCTTACCGTCGACGGGGGCTTCGCCGAGTTCGTGCTCGTCTCGGAGCGCTCGCTGATCGCCCTGCCGGACGGTGTCGAGCCTGTCGACGTCGCGCCGCACGCGGACGCGGGGCTCACGGCGTACCACGCCGTGAGACGCCTGGCACACCTCGCCGTCCCCGGCTCCACCGCCGTCCTGATCGGCGTCGGCGGTGTCGGCCACATCGCCCTCCAGCTGCTGCGCGAGCTCGGCTCGAGCTCGCTGATCACGATCGAGACCGACGAGCGCCGGCGCCGGCTCGCGACCGAGCTCGGAGCCGACGAGGTGATCGACGGGAGCGCCCCCGTCGACGCGGTCCGCGAGCTGACCGGCGGCCGGGGCGCCGACCTCGTGTTCGACTTCGTCGGCACCGACGAGACGCATGCCGCTGCGGCCGCGATGCTCGCCCGCGGCGGGACGTCGTCCGTGATCGGCTACGGGGGCACGGTCGCCGTCCCCTCCGTCGCGCTCGTTGCGAACGAGCAGTCGGTGGTCGGCAACCTCGTCGGCACCTGGATCGATCTCTGGGAGCTCCTCCAGCTCCACGCGGCGGGCCGGATCGTCCTGAAGACGGAGACGCACCCGCTCGACTCGGTCAACGACGTGCTCGACAAGCTCCGCGAGGGCGAGGTCACCGGCCGCGCCGTGCTCGTCCCTGGCTAGGCCGCCGATGACGCGAGCATGGGCGGCTCGGGCACGCCCAGCTCGGCCTGGAGCGCCATTCCCAGCGACAGCACGTCCCAGTCGGCCCCGGCCGGGCCGACCAGGGACACGCCGACCGGCATGCCGCTGCGACCGACGCCGGCCGGGAGGGCCGCGACCGGGAACCCGGTCCAGTCCCAGAAGTGCGTCAGCGAGATGAGGGCGTAGTCCGTTCCCCAGTGGTCGTAGCCGTCCCCGCGCAGCGGCGCGACGACGGGGATCGTGGGCTCGACAACGGCCGTGACGTCGTGTTCCACCAGCCAGTCCGCCCAGGCGCCCGTCAGCTCGCGTCGCCGGCCGTTGGCGGCTGCGTACGCCTCTCCACACACCGCACGGCGCTCGCCTTCCTCGACCCACTCGCGCAAGGACTGCCGGTACCGGTTGCGCCGGCCGTCGAAGCGCCGGTGGTACACGACCATCTCGGTCGTCAGGACGTCGAGGAAGTCGTCACCGACGTCGAAGCCCGCATCCGGTGCCGCCGGCTCGACGAGCGTCGCCCCGAGGCTGCGGCACGTGTCGAGCGCGAGGTCGAAGCCGGCCGCCACGTCGGGGTCGAGCTCCACCGATGCGGTGCGCGGGGAGACGGCCAGCCGCACGTCCTCGAGCGGCTGCGGCGATGCGCGCTCGGGCAGCGCGCGGGGCGGAGGGGCATGCAGCGCCGTCTCCGCCAGCCTGCGGTCGGGGCCCGCCATCGCCTGGAGCAGCAAGCCGCAGTCGGCGAGCGTGCGCGCCATCGGGCCGCCGTGGTCGAGGCTCCACGACAGCGGCACGACTCCCGCGAGCGAAACACGCCCGCTGGTGGGCTTGATCGCCGACGTCCCGCAGCACGCGGACGGAATCCGAAGCGAGCCGGCCGTGTCGGTGCCCGTGGCGGCGGGGACCATGCACGCGGCCAGCGCGGCCGCCGACCCTCCGCTCGAGCCTCCGGGCGAGCGCTCCAGGTCCCACGGGTTGCCGACCTGGTCGGTCGTCCCACCGGCGGCGAACTCGTGGGTGTGCAGATGCCCCAGCAGCACCATGCCCGCTGCGGCGAGGCGCTTCCACACGTCGCAGTCCTCGCCGGGCACGTCGTCGAGGAGGCTGCTCGACGCCGTGACGGGCTTCCCCGCGACGCCGTACAGGTCCTTGAGCCCGATCGGGACGCCGGTCAACACGGGCGCGGGTCCGTCACGCCGCACTCCGGCTGCGCTCAGACGCTCGTCCGCGCGCGCCGCGGCTGCGACCGCGTCCTCCTCGTAGACACGCACCCACGCGTTGATCGAGCCGGGGTCGCCCTCGTGGCTGTGTATGCCGTCCACCTCGCGGATCCGCGCCAGCAGCGCGGCTGTGAGCTCGGATGCCGACACCTCGCGCCGCGCCAGGAGCGCGGACGCCTCGCGAACGCCGAGGCGTACGAGGTCGGTCACACGCTCACCAGGCTCGCTTCGAAGAAGCGGCGTGGGTTGGCGACCATCAGCTCGTCGATCTGCGCCTGCGTTACGCCCTGCTCGAGGAGCACGGGGAGGACGTTCTTCGAGATGTGGAGGTAGTCCGGGCGCTCGTCGGCGAAGTTGGGGTCGCCGACCATGAAGTCCATGAAGCAAGCGGCGTCGTGCGAGAGGTGGATGCGGTCGCCGTACCCCTCGGCGAGGAGCGCGAGCAGCGTCCGGATCCGGTCGGCGTCGGGATTGAAGTGGGGGATGTTGAAGCGGTCGAGGCCGAGGATCGCTCCCGTGTCCGCGATCGCCCGCAGGTAGTCGAGGTCGTTGCTGTCGCCGGCGTGGGCGACGACGATCCTCGTGGGGTCGATCCCACGGGCGGTCAGCGCCTCGAGGGCCGTCGAACCGGTCCCGGCGCTGGCGTTCGTGTGGACCATGACCGGCGCGCCCGTCTCGAGCGCCGCGATCGCGACCGCGTCGAGGATCCTCGGGATGTCGCCGACGAGCCCGTGCTCCTCGACCGCGCACTTGAGGAACGCCGCCTTGACGCCGGTGTCGTCGATTCCCTCGCAGATCTCGCGCACGAAGAGCTCGGCGATCGCCTCGGGGCTGCGGTAGTGGAGGAAGTTGGGGAGCTCGAGAAATGCATAGACCCCGGTCGCCACGAGGATGTTGAGGTCGACCTCGGCGTTGACGCGCTGGATGCGCGGGATGCAGCGGCCGAGGCCCGGAGCCGTCGGGTCCACCAGCGTCCGGATGCCGGCGCCGCGCACCGCGCGGAGCTTGTCGATCGCATCGGCAACGCCTGCCTCCTCGTCCCAGTAGCTCGCGCCCCAGACGTGGCCGTAGTTCTGCAGGGCCTCGGGCTGGAGGACGAAGATGTGCTCGTGCATCAGGGCGGTGCCGAGCTCGGTCACGTCGACCGGGCCGCGCACGGTCTCCACGGTGCTCATAGCGAGTCCCTCCGGATCGGGTCGCGGCCGTCCCAATCGACGGCCGCAAGGTAGATCTCCGCGTACACGCGCTCCCGCGTCACCTGATCCATGCCGCGACTCGGACCCGGTTCGGCGGTGGGTCACCTTCCCGCGCGCCGTCCGTCCCGGGCCGGCCTGATCACGGTGCATCGGGCGCCGGCTCCTCGGTGGGGAGCACGGTGTCGATGGGCGCCGTTGCCTCGACCGCGGCGTGCCCGCGCAGGAGATACGCGGAATGGAGCAGCTCCGGCTCGTCCTTGAGTCTCTGCGCCGGCCCCTGGTAGCGGATCCGGCCGCCCTCCAGGACGTAGGCGGTCTCTGCGAGGCCGAGCGCGACGTGCGCGAACTGCTCGATCAGGAGGACGCCGACGCCGTTGGCGGCGACCGCCTCCAGCGTGGGCACGAGGCGCTTGACGACGACGGGCGCGAGGCCGAGCGAGAGCTCGTCGACGAGCATGATCTTCGGCCGCGAGACGAGCGCCTGCGCGAGCACGACCATCTGCTGCTCGCCGCCCGAGAGCGAGCGTCCCGCGACGCGCCAGCGCTTCTCGAGCTCGGGGAAGAGCTCCAGCGCGTACGCGATCCCGCTCCGGGCGTCGTCGCGGCTGAGCGAATAGGTCGCGACGCGCAGGTTCTCCTCGACCGTGAGGTTCGGCAGCAGCTGGCGCCCCTCGGGAACGACGGCGACCCCGGCCGCCCGGATCTGTCTCGGGACGCCGCCGGGTCAGGTCGAGCTCGCCGAGCACGACCGTGCCGGCCGTGGGCCGCAGCACGCCCCCGACCGCCAGCACGAGCGTCGACTTGCCGGCGCCGTTCGGGCCGAGCAGCGCCGTCACCTCGCCGGGCGGGATCGAGAGCGACACCTCGTGCAGCACCGGGCGCCCGCCACGGGCGACCGAGAGGCCGTCGAACGCCAACGTGGCGGCCTTGGTGTCGGCGGACGCGGCGCTCACAGCACTTCCTCGGTGCCGAGGTAGGCGCGCATCACGTGCTCGTCGCGGAGGACCTCCGCTGTCGGGCCGGAGGCGATCAGCTTTCCGAAGTCGAGCACCGCCGTCGTCTCGCAGCAGGCCTGGACGAGGCTCATGTCGTGGTCGACGAGGATCACGAGCGCGCCGAACTGCCCGGGGATCGCCTGGATCACGCGGCTCAGGTGCTCCGTCTCCTCCTCCGGCAGGCCCGCGGCCGGCTCGTCGAGCAGGACGACGCGGGGCTGGCCGACGACCGCGCGCGCGACCTCGACGAGTCGCCGCTCGCGCGCGCCGAGCCCTCCGACCCTGCTCTCGGAGGCGTCTCGAGCCCGACGAACTCGATCGCCGCCTGGACCTCGGCACGCCGGCCGGCGCCCTTCCGGCCCGAGTGCTCGTAGATCATCGCCACGTTGTCGAACACGGAGAGCTGCTCGATCGCCTGCTCGGTCTGGAACGTGCGCCGCAGGCCCCAGCGCGCCCGCCGGTAGTCGGCCATCTTCAGCAGGTCCTCCCCGAAGGCCCGGATCGATCCGGCCGCCGGCTTGACGAAGCCGGAGAGGACGTTGAAGAACGTCGTCTTTCCGGCGCCGTTCGGGCCGATCAGGCCGCACGTGCCGCCGGGGAAGGTGACGTTCATCCCGTCGATCGGCGTCACGCCGGAGAAGCGAACGGTGAGGCCCTCGACCTCGATCACGTCGACGCCCCTCCGCGACCGGTGAGCTTGCCGACGCCGCGCCAGACGAGGCGGCCCAGGTTCGCCATGTCCTTCGGGAACTGCTGCGCCAGCCCGCCGGGCGCCGTCAGCAGCACCTGGAGCAGGCCGGCGCCGAAGAGGATGAGTACGAAGTTCGGGTTGATCCCCCACTGCGCCTGGAAGAGGAACGGCAGCAGCTGGCTGAAGCAGCCGGCGACGACCGCGCCCCAGAGGCTGTAGATCCCGCCGATCAGCGTCGTCGCGAGCAGCGTCAGGGAGTCCTGCGTCTGGAACGACTGCGCCGTCGGCTGGCCGACCTGCGCCGCGAGCAGGCAGCCGGCGACGCCCGCCATGAACGACGCGAGCGCGAACGCCCAGAGCTTGTAGAAGACGATGTTGACGCCCGCCGCGAGCGCGGCCGGCTCGCTCTCGCGGATCGCCGCCCAGGCGCGGCCGGGCTTGGCCGCGCACGTGGAGCAGCGCGATGAGGAACATCAGCGCGGCGACGATCACGACGTAGCGGTAGTAGGCGGTGTCGCCCTCGGCGATGCTCGGCCGGCGCACGGGCTGGAGCCCGGAGAGGTCGGGCGTGCTCGTGCGCCCGGTGAAGCCGCCGCCGCCGTTCGGGAAGTTGATCGCGACCAGCACGACGTTCACTGCACCGGCGGCCATCAGCGTGATCAGCGCGAGGTAGAGCCCCGAGAGGCGGATCGCCGGCAGCCCGATGAGCATGCCCACGCCGCAGGTGATCGCCCCGGTGACGAGGAGCAGGACGGGGAAGGGGAGGTCGACGGCGTAGTTGAGGCGGGTCGCGGTCCAGACCCCGACCACGAGCAGCGCCACCTGCCCGAGCGAGATCAGCCCGACGCGGCCGTACAGCATCCCGAGCCCGAGTGTGATCACCGAGTAGATCGCGACGCTCGTGAACGTGGTCGTCCAGTCGGCGCCGATCGTCGGGAGGTACGAAGAGGGCAATCGCGAGGAACACCGCGATCGCAAGGACACGCACGATCGTCGCCCGGTCGAGCGGGGCGAGCCGCGGCGAACCGCTCCCGGCCCGGTGTCGGCGTGGCTTCCAACTAGCGTGCCGTCCGCGTGATCGTGACGACGCGACGGCGTGAGAGCCAGAGCAGCGCGATGATCGCGAGCACGAACGGCGCCGCCGAGCGGTAGCGCGTCAACGACACGTACGGTGCCAAGATCGCCTGCGCGAGCCCGACCGCGAGGCCTCCCGCCAGCGTCACCCAGAGCGACTGGAGTCGCCCGATCAGCGCGGCGGCGAGCGCGGCGATCACGAGGAAGGTCAGCGCCGCGTAGTCGAGGGACGTGATCAGGTCCGGCAGGAGCAGGCCCGCCGCGCCGGCGACGAGGCCTGAGCCGAACCACGCCGATGCCTCGACGCGGCGCACCGGCACGCCGAGCGTGGCCGTGATCTCGCGATCGTTGGCGATCGCCCGGTACGCCGTCCCGAGGTTCGTGTACCGGAGGAAGACGGTCGTCACCGACCGTCAGCACGATCGCGAACGCGAGTGCGATCACCTGCGTCCAGTTCACGAACGCGCCGAAAAGCGTGAAGGTGTGGCTCGAGCTCGGCAAGCGGGAGGAAGCGCGCGAACGCGCCGCCGACCGGGGCCCGCCAGGCCATGATCCCGAGCAGGATCAGCGCGAGGCCGAGCGTTCCCATCATCTTCACCAGGGGATCCCGCGCCGCGAAGGCGGGGCCGAAGAGCAGCCCGTAGGCGAGGTTGACGACCCCGCCGAACGCGACGCAGGTGACGTACGCGAGCCAGTGCGGCCAGCTCGTGTGGTTGATCATCCAGTAGGCGATCAGGGCGCCGCAGGCGCCGATCGCGCCGAACGCGAGGTTCAGGACGCCGGTTGCCTGGTAGAGCACCACGATCCCGACGCCCGAGAGCGCGTACACCCCGCCGAGCGCGAGGCCCGAGCACGATGTACGGCTTGAAGAACTCCCAGTCGACGCCGAAGACCGCGAACGCGACGATGCTATGCACGGCTCGTCCGGGGCACCCTGATCTCCACTGGTCGACTCGACTACTTCGCCGTGTTGAGCTTGAACTTCTTCTCCCAGACGCGCGTCTGCGCGAGCTCCTGGTCGACTGCCGGATCGCGAAGCACTTCTCCTTCAGGACGACCTTGCCGTCCTTGTAGTCGACGGTGATGTCCCAGTTGTTCGGGATGTGGTACGGCAGCGCGTTGCCCGACGTACCACGGCTTGCAGAGCATGTCCGTCTTGATGTTCTTCAGCTTCCGCACCGCGGCGTTGTACGACTTCGCCGTGACCGGGCCCTTGACGTTGAGCAGTGCCTTTGTCGCGAACATCGCGTCCATGAACCCCATCTGGGCGAACGCCTGCGGGGCGATCTTCGTGTACTTCTTGAGGATGTCCAGCATCAGCCGGGTGTCGGGCCCCTGCGACGCGTCGAGCAGGCCGAACTCCTGGTTGATGAAGAGCTTCCCGTCCCACTTGCGGGAACTGCTCGGCCATGAACGTGTTCGCGATCGGGGTCGACGAGCCCCACTTCACCTTGTCGATGAGGCCCTGCGCCTCCGCCGCCTTCATGAGCGCCGGGGCGGTGTCGGGCGTGAAGTCGAGGATGATGCCGCCGCCCGGGCCCGCCGCCTGGTACGAGCTGCTGGATGATCGTGTTCGCGTCCGTCACGGGCAGCGTGCACCGGGAAGGCTCTTGCCCGGGGATGCCGGCCTTCGCTGGCGACCTTCAGCACGCCGCCGTCGGCGTACGCCGAGATCGTGCTGGGCGAAGCGACGACGAGCGACTTGGCGCCTGCGCGGACCAGCGCCTGCGCGGCGCCGATGTTGCGAGTAGCGCGGTCCCATGTTCGACTCGACGATCGCGCGGGGTGCCGAAGCACTCCGCCTGGACGCCCGCGCCGATCACGACGTAGCCCTTCGACTTGTAGTACTTCCAGTTCGTCCCGCACTCGGTGAAGCTCGTGTTGCCGACGATCGCCGACGACCTTGTCGCTCTCGACCAGCTTGCGCGCGAGCGCGGCCTGCTGGGCCGGGTTGAGCTGCTCGTTGTAGAGGATGTACTTGATCGGCCGGCCGCGGATGCCGCCGTTGTCGTTGACGCACTTGAAGTAGGCCTCGGCGACCTTGCCGATGGTCGTGAAGTCAACGCCCGGGATCAGCATGTCGATGCCGCCGATCTTGATCGGCGCGCCCGTGGCCTTCTTGCCGGTGCCGAGGCCGCAGACGGACTTCGTCGCCGATGCCTTGCCGGAGCCGACCGGTGCCGCGCTGGACGTCCCCGCACCGGCGGCCCACCCGGCCAGCATCAGCGCGAGGACGACCGTGACTGCAGAGGCCACGCCCGATCGTGATCTTCGTCGATCTCATGAATCCCTCCGTTGAGCTTCGTTTGACCGAACATGCGGCGGACGCCGCGCACCCTCCGATCAGGATCTCGTCAAGTGCACCCTCCTCGCGTCGGCGTGCCTCCCGCGGGACCAGGCTCCGAGCCTGATCGCGTGGTCGACACGAGACCCCACGAACGCGTTTCCGGACGATGCCGGCGTCTCTCCGAGCGGATGCAAGCTGTGCTCTCCTGTGGGTTCCCGGTGCGTGACGTGCGCTTGATTAGACGTATCCGGCAGCCGTTCTGCTGGGTCTCCGGCGTCCTCGACGCCACGGTCTCCCTCCCGACGTCCCGGATACTAGACTAGTGTCTTGACGAATGGAACACTCCGTGGCAACGGCATGCGCACGAGGTTCCCTCCTGCAGTCATCGCGAGCGTGCAAGCCGGAGTCGGCGGCGTGATCGGCGCGCGCCGGGTGCTCCGACGGGTCCGCTCCGTGCGGGCGGAGCAGCGAGTGACCGACACCGAAGCGGTCATCGCGGCGGTGACGCAAGACGTCCTCGCTGAGCCATTCACGACCTTCGACGTCGCCGACGGGATCGAACGGGAGGCTCACGGCGCGGGCGGCGCGGTCGAGCCGTGCTCCGCGGCCGTCGAGCGCTCGGACACGACAAAGGAGTAGGGATGAGCACCCAGACCGAGGCCGGTATCGACACGAGGCTCTTCGTCGGTGGCGAGTTCGTCGAGGCCGAGGGTGGCCGCACCTTCGAGAACCGCGACCCGTTCACGGGGGAGGTCGTCTCCGAGGTCGCCGCCGGCACGCGGGCCGACGCGAAGCGCGCGGTCGAGGCCGCAGCCGCCGCATTCGCCGAGTGGTCGCAGACGCCGCCGGCCGTGCGGCAGGGGATCTTCCTGAAGGCCGCCGACGTCCTCGAGTCGCGGCAGGACGAGGTCGTGTCGATGCTCGCGCGGGAGACCGGCTGCACGTTCGGCTTCGGCATGTTCCAGATGCACTTCGTGCCGGGGCTCTTCCGCCAGGCGGCGGCGCTCGCCTACGCGCCGCTCGGCGAGGTGATCCCGTCCGACACCGGCGCTTTCGCGATGGGCTGCGGCGGCCGGTCGGCGTCGTCGGGGCGATCGCGCCGTGGAACGCGGCGCTCATCCTCTCGGCCCGCTCGATCGCCGCGCCGCTCGCGCTCGGCAACACGGTCGTGCTGAAGCCGTCGGAGTGGTCGCCGCAGGTCGGCGGCCTGCTCTGGGGCGAGGTCTTCGCCGAGGCGGGTCTCCCCGCCGGGGTGCTGAACATCGTCACCCACGCGCCGGGCGAGGCGCAGGGGATCGGCGACGAGCTGATCGAGAGCCCACACGTGCGCAGGCTCAACTTCACCGGCTCGACCGGCACGGGCCGGAAGCTCGCCGAGGCTGCCGGGCGGCAGCTGAAGCGGGTCGTCCTCGAGCTCGGCGGCTACAACCCGCTGATCGTGCTCGCCGACGCCGACCTCGAGTACGCGGTCAACGCGACGGCGTTCGGTGCGTTCCTGCATCAGGGGCAGATCTGCATGTCGGCGCGGCGGATCATCGTCGAGCGTCCGATCGCCGACGAGTTCGTCGTCGCGGCTCGCGGAGAAGACGAGCGGCCTCAAGGTCGGCGACCCGAACGAGCACGACACGATCATCGGCCCGGTGATCAACGGCGACGCGCTCGCGACGATCAAGTCCCGGGTGGACGCCGCAGTCCGAAGCGGCGCGAAGGTGCTCGCGGGCGGCAGCGCCGAGGGACCGTGCTTCCAGCCCACGCTGCTGACGGACGTCCCGCCGGACTCGGAGTTCGCCAACCACGAGACGTTCGGCCCGGTCGCCGCGATCGAGATCGTCGACTCGGCGGAGGAGGCTGTCGAGCGCGCGAACGCGACGGCGTACGGGCTCTCGTCCGGGATCATCACGTCGGACACCGAGCGGGGCCTGGCGCTTGCGCAGGCGATCGACGCGGGCATCGTCCACGTCAACGACCAGCCCGTCGGCGACGAGCCGCAGATGCCGTTCGGCGGCGTCAAGGACAGCGGCTTCGGCCGGTTCGGCGGCACTGCGGTCGTGGACGAGTTCACCGAGATGCGCTGGATCACGGTTCAGCGCGGATCCCACCCGTTCCCGTTCTGAGGCCGGATCCATCGCCGCGACACGATGACGGCGAGCACGGTGATCACGGCCGAGGAGGCCGTCGCCCGGATCCGGACGGGCGACACCGTGATGGTGGGCGGCTTCGGGCTCGTCGGCGCCCCGCTCACGCTGATCGACGCGCTCGTCGACCACTCCGACGCGACCGACCTGACGATCGTCTCGAACAACATCGGCGAGCCCGGCCGGGGCCTCGGCAAGCTATTGCGGCAGGGTCGGATCCGGCGCGGGATCTCGTCGTACTTCACCTCGAACCCCGAGGCGGTCGCGGCAGTCAACGCCGGCGAGATCGAGGCGACCCTCGTCCCGCAGGGGACCTTCGCGGAGGCGATCCGCGCGGGCGGCGCAGGGATCGGCGGCTTCTACACGCCCGTCGGCGCCGGAACGCTGCTCGCCGAGGGAAAGGAGGAGCGCGTGATCGACGGCGTACGCCACGTGCTCGAGGCTCCGATCCGCGCCGACGTCGTCCCTCGTCTACGCGGCCCGCGCGGACACGCTCGGCAACCTCTGGTACCGGCGCACGGCGCGGAACTTCAACCCGCTGATGGCGACCGCCGCGACGGTCACGATCGCGGAGGCCGGCGAGATCGTCCCGGTGGGCGCGCTCGAGCCGGAGTCGGTCGTGACGCCGCACCTCTACGTCGACCACCTGGTGGCGAGCGCATGACAGAGCGATGCCAAGGCAAGGATCGCGGCGCGGGCCGCGCTCGAGCTCCAGCCCGGCGAGGTCGTGAACCTCGGGATCGGCATCCCGAACCTGATCCCGGGGTTCCTCGGCCCCGAGACCCGCGTCGTCCTGCACACCGAGAACGGCCTGCTCGGGGTCGGTCCGCGCCCGGACGAGGACGAGCTCGACCCCGACCTGATCGACGCCGCCAAGCAGCCGATCACTGCGCTGCCAGGCGCCGCCTACTTCGACAGCGCAGCGAGCTTCGCGATGATCCGCGGCGGCCACGTCGACGTCGCCGTGCTCGGGGCGCTCGAGGTCAGCGCGCACGGCGACATCGCGAACTGGGCCGTGCCCGGCAAGGACGTGCTCGGCGTCGGGCGGCGCGATGGACCTCGTCGTCGGCGCCCGCCGCGTGATCGTGACGATGACCGCGACGTCGTCCCGCGGCGAGCCCAAGGTGGTCGCCGCGTGCACCTACCCGCTCACGGCGGCCGCGCGCGGCCGACGTCGATCGTCACCGAGCTCTCGGTCTTCCGCCTCGTCGACGGCGAGCTGCGCCTGACCGAGCTGCTCGACGGCGCGACCGTCGACGACGTCGCCGCCGTCACGACCGCGCCCTTCGTCGTCGCGCTGGAGGAGAGCCATGTCAGTTGACGTTCGTCCCGTTCGCCGAGGTGGTCGACGCCGACCGCGCCGGCGCCGACCCGCCGTTCGACCACCACGACTACGTCGGCACGCGCCTGCGCGCCCCGAAGGAGCCGCTCGTGATCATCCCGGCCACGCTGACGCGAGCTGACCGGGCCCGGCGTACGGCGAGTCGCGCGATCGGCGAGCTCGACGCACGACCTCACCCGCCAGCACGCGGGGCAGCCGCTCGGGCGAGCGGATCATCGTCAGCGGCCGCGTCCTCGGGAGCGACGGCAAGCCGCTGCGCGGGCAGCTGGTCGAGATCTGGCAGGCCAACGCCGCCGGCCGCTACCGGCACGAGGTCGACACCCACGACGCGCCGCTCGACCCGAACTTCGCCGGCGCCGGGCGCTGCCTGACCGACGACGACGGCCGGTACCGGTTCGTCGACGGTCAAGCCCGGCGCGTACCCGTGGAAGAACCACCCCAA
The DNA here is from genome assembly GCA_963793655.1 of uncultured Actinomycetes bacterium. Classification (GTDB taxonomy): domain Bacteria; phylum Actinomycetota; class Thermoleophilia; order Gaiellales; family Gaiellaceae; genus Gaiella. The sequence goes on along the minus strand of CAWCAV010000004.1, from coordinate 148,203 downwards.
CGCCTGGCGCCCGAACCACATCCACTTCTCGCTCTTCGGGCGCGCGTTCACCGAGCGGCTCGTCACGCAGATGTACTTCCCCGGCGACCCGCTGTTCCCGTTCGACCCGATCTTCAACTCGATCCGCGACGCGAAGGCGCGCGAGCGGCTGATCAGCAACCTTCGACCTCGAGCTGACCGAGCCGGAGTGGGCGCTCGGCTTCCGCTGGGACATCGTGCTCGGCGGCCGCGAGGCGACGCCGCTCGAGGAGCCGCACGATGACTGAGCTCGGCCTCACGCCGTCGCAGACCGCCGGTCCCGTACCTGCGGATCGGCCTCCTGCGAACAACTGATCACGACGGCGCTCGTCGACCCGGACGACCCGCGCGCGATCCGCATCCGCGGCCGGCTGACCGACGGCGCGGGCGACGGCGTGCCCGACGGCATGGTCGAGATCTGGCAGGCGAACGCCGCCGGCCGCTACCGGCACCCGGCCGACGACCGTGACGACGTCCCGCTCGAGGACGGCTTCCTCGGCTTCGGCCGCTCCGGGACGGAGGACGACGGCCGGTTCGAGTTCGTCACCGTCAAGCCCGGGCGCGTGCCGTGGCCGGACGGGGGGCTGCAGGCGCCGCACATCGAGGTCGGTGTCTTCGCCCGCGGGCTGCTCAAGCGGGCCGTCACGCGCATCTACTTCCCGGACGAGGCGGAGGCGAACGCGGCCGACCCCGTGCTCTCGCGGCTCGCGCCCGAGCAGCGCGAGACGCTCGTCGCGGTCGCCGAGGACGGCGGCCTGCGCTTCGACATCCGCCTGCAAGGGCCGCGCACACGACATTCTTCGCGGTGTGACCGCGTTCGACGCCGCTGTTCGTCCCCGCCGCGCTGCGCGACGCGGTCTCGGGGCGCGCCTGGCTCGACGCGATGCTCGACGCGGAGCGGGCGCTGGCCGACGGCGGGCGCCGCGGCTGGCGTCGTCCCGGCCGCCGCGGCGGCGGCGATCGCCGCCGCGTGCTCGCGCCGACGACTACGACTGGGAGCAGCTGCTCGGCGAGGGCCGAGGCGGCCGGCAACCCGGCCGAGCCGCTCGTCCGCGCGCTCGTCGCACGGGTCGGCGCAGAGACACGGGCGCTGGGTCCACCTCGGGGCGACGAGCCAGGACGTGATGGACACGCGCCGCGATGCTCGTCGCGCGGCGAGCGCTCGGCCTGCGTGCTCGGCGAGCTCGACGCGCGTCGCCGACGCCTGCGCGACGCTCGCGCGCGACGCACCGCGACACGCCGATGGCGGGCAGGACGCTGCTGCAGCAGGCGGTGCCGACGACGTTCGGGCTCAAGGCCGCGGGCTGGCTCGTCGCGGTGCTCGACGCACGTGCGCGGCTGGCGGAGCTCGCGCGATCGGGCTCGCGGTCGCAGCTCGGCGGCGCGGCCGGGACGCTTTCGGCGCTGGGTGAGCGCGGGCTCGAGGTCGTCGACGCTCTTCGCCCGGGAGCTCGACCTCGCCGAGCCGACGCTGCCCTGGCACACGAACCGTGTGCGCGTCGCCGAGCTCGGCGCCGCGCTCGCAGATCGCGGCGGGAGTGCTCGCGAAGATCGGGCTCGACCTGCTGCTCCTCGCCGCAGACCGAGGTCGGCGAGGTCCGCGGAAGGCGGCGAGGCGGGCGGGTCGTCGACGATGCCGCACAAGCGGAACCCCGTCGGCGCGATGCTGGACGCGGGCCGGCGCCGCGCCTCGCCCGCGGCCACGCTTCCGTGCTCACGCGACTCGCTCGTCCGGCGAGCACGAGCGCGCGGCGGGGCGCGTGGCAGGCGGAGTGGGAGGCGCTCTCCGGCGCGCTCGCGTACGACCGGCGGCGCCGCGGCGGCGCTCGCGGGAGCCGCTCGAGGGGCTCGAGGTCGACGCGGCAGCGCATGCGCGAGAACCTCGACGCTGACCGGTGGCCTCGTCGTCGCGGAGCGGCTCGCGCTCGTCCTCGCCGAGCGCGTCGGGGCGAACCGCTGCGCGCGAGCTCGTGCGGGACGCGTCGCTGCGCGCGGCGGCGAGCGGTCGTCTCCTGGCCGAGGAGCTCGAGGCCGACCTCGACACCGGGCTGACGTCCGGCGAGCTCGACGCGGCGCTCGACCCGACGACGTACCTCGGCTCGGCCGGCGCGCTCGTCGACCGCGCGCTCGCCCGCTACGACACAGAGCGCGGCGGCGCGGACGACGGCGATGAGGCTGCACCACGTCGCTCGACGGCCCAGCCGGACGGCCCGCCGCTCGTGCTGGCGAGCTCGCTCGGGACGACGCACGCGATGTGGGAGCCGCAGGTTTCCGCGCTCTCGAAGCACTTCAGGCTCGTCCGCTGCGACCGGCGCGGCCACGGGCGCTCGCCCGCGGCGGCAGGCCGCCACGACCCTCGACGACCTCGGCCGGGACCTGGTCGACCTCCTCGACGCACCTCGGCTTCGAGCGCGTCTCGTTCTGCGGCCTCTCGCTCGGAGGGGTCGAGGGCATGTGGCTCGCGCGTGAACGCACCCGGGCGCGTCGACCGCCTCGTCCTGTGCTGCACGGCTCCCGCGTTCCCGCCGCGCGAAGGGTGGATCGACCGCGCCGCCATCGTGCGCGCCGAGGGGCTGGGAGCGATCGCGGACGCCGTGCTCGGACGCTGGTTCAGCGCGCCCTTCCACGACACGCATCCCGGGGTCGTGTCAGGCTTCCGTGAGATGCTCGTGTCGACACCGAGGGAGGGGTACGCCGGCTGCTGCGAGGTCCTTGCGGACGCGGATCTCACCGTCCGCCTCGGGGAGATCGCCGCGCCCACGCTCGTCCTGACCGGCTCCGAGGACCCGACCGTGCCGCCGGCGCACGGGCGATGCGCTGGCGGCCTCGATCCTCGGGGCCGAACACGTCGTCCTCGAAGGGGCGGCGCACCTCGCCAACGTGGAGCGACCAGAGGCCTTCGCCGCGGCGCTGCTCCGCCACCTGCAGCCGGACGGAGAAGACGCATGACCGGCGACGGACGGGAGGAGATCCACGCACGCGGCATGGAGACGCGGCGCGCCGTCCTGGGCGACGCGCACGTCGACCGCGCGATCGAGGGCACGACCCCGTTCACCGAGGCGTTCCAGAACCTGATCACGCGTTACGCCTGGGCCGAGATCTGGTCGCGCCCCGGTCTCGACCGCCGCACGCGGAGCTGCATCACGCTCACGGCGCTCGTCGCGATGGGCCGCGAGCACGAGCTCGAGATGCACGTTCGCGCGGCGCTCCGAAACGGCCTCACGCCGGACGAGATCGGCGAGGTGCTGCTGCAGTGCGCCGTCTACTGCGGCGTTCCCGCCGCGAACGGCGCGTTCGCGATCGCGCAGCGCGTGCTCGCAGAGGCCGACCCGGAGGCCGGAGGGTGACGCCGGCACGGTCCGGCCTCGCATGAGGACGCAGGTCGGGATCGTCGGCGCCGGCCCTGCAGGGCTCACGCTCGCGCAGCTCCTCCATCGCGAGGGAATCGACTCGGTGATCCTCGAGAACCGGAGCCGCGAGTACGTGGAGGCGCGGATCCGGGCGGGCGTGCTCGAGCACGACGTGGCCGAGCTCTACGACCGGGCGGGTGTGGGGGAGCGGATGCGCCGGGAGGGTCTGGTCCACACGGGCGTGGAGCTCCAGGCTGACGGCGAGCGCCACCGGATCGATTTCGACGAGCTCATCGGCAGGTCGATCGTCGTCTACGGACAGACCGAGGTCGTCAAGGACCTGATCCAGGCGCGCCTGGAGAGTGGCCGGCCGCTCCACTTCGATGTGGACGACGTCTCGCTCCACGACCTAGACGGCGAGCGACCGCGCATCCGGTACCGGCACGACGGCGCCGACGAGGAGCTGGAGTGCGACGTCGTCGCCGGTTGCGACGGCTTCCACGGAGTGTCGCGCCCGAGTATCCCGCCGGGCGTCCTGCGCGAGTTCCACCGCGAGTACCCGTACGGCTGGCTCGGGATCCTCGCCGAGGTCGCACCGTCGCACGACGAGCTGATCTACGCCCACAACGAGAGCGGTTTCGCGCTCCTCAGCATGCGCTCGCCCGAGCTCTCCCGGCTCTACCTGCAGTGCGCGCCCGACGAGGACCTCGAGCGGTGGCCGGACGAGCGCATCTGGGCCGAGCTCCAGGCGCGTCTCGGGGTCGACGGCTGGGCCCTTCACGAGGGCCCGATCGTCGAGAAGGGCATCACGCCGATGCGCAGCTTCGTCGCCGAGCCGATGCAGTGGGGGAGGCTCTTCCTCGCGGGCGACGCAGCTCACATCGTGCCGCCGACCGGCGCAAAGGGTCTCAACCTCGCCGTGCGGGACGTGCAGGTGCTCGCCGGAGCGCTCGTCGCGTGGTACCGGGACGGCGACCGGACCCGGCTCGACGCGTACTCGGAGACGTGCCTGCGCCGGGTCTGGCGCGCCGAGCACTTCTCGTGGTGGATGACGACCATGCTGCACCGCAGCCCCGACGACGACGAGTTCACGCTGCGGCTGCAGCAGTCGCAGCTCCGCTACCTCCGCACGTCGCGCGTCGCCGCGACCTCGCTGGCGGAGAACTACGTCGGCGTCGACCGCGCCTGACGGCGCGGTGACATGTCAATAGGATCACGGCGTGCCGTGGCCGCGTGACGACGCCAAGCTCGACCGTGTGCGGTCGCTGATGGCCGAACAGGGCCTCGACGCGATCGTCGCCCGGGCCCCCGACAACGTCGTCTACCTGACGGACTTCTGGGGCATGAAGGGGTGGGACGCCGTCGTGTTCCCGCGCGAGGGCGAGCCGACGCTCTTCTGCCTCGAGGCCTCCGCGGACGACGCGGCGCGGACGGCGTGGACGTCCCATGTCCGGCTCGTCGACGGGTACATCCCTGACGATCCGCGCCCGCCCGCGGTGCGGACGCTCGAGCTCGCGGCGGCGCTCGCCCGCGAGCACGGCACGGTGGGGCTCGAGCTCTCGCTCGGGACGCAGGCCTCCGACCGGATGGTCGGGGAGCCGACGACCTACACGAAGGGGTGGTTCGACGCGTTTCCGGCCGCCGCCGACGCGACGCCGCTCCTCGTCGCCGCACGGGCGGTCAAGACCGCGCAGGAGATCGAGCGGATGCGGCTCGCGAACGAGATCGCGGCCGCGGCGATGGACCACGTCGTCGGCGTGATCCGTTCCGGCATGACGGAGGCGCAGATCGCTGCCGAGTGGCTCGGCTTCGTCCACGGCGAGGGCACCGGCTGGGCCGGCAAGGTCGACCTGGCGCTCGGCTTCTCCCTCGTCTGGGCCGGCCCGGGGATCAGGACGTTCACCGCGACCGGCTCGAGGCCCGTCCTCGAAGGAGAGCCGACGCTGTTCGAGATCTGGGTCTGCGCCGACGGATACTGGGCCGACCACACCAAGAACGTCGTCGTCGGCGAGCTGACCGACGCCTACCGCGAGCTCGAGACGGGGCTGCGCGAGGTCTACGACGACGCGGTGGCGTTCTGCACCCCCGGCGCGAGCCTCGCCGAGCTCGACCGCCGCATCCGCGAGGGCATCGAGCGGATCGGTTACCCCGGCCAGCCGAGCCATCCGATCTGCCACGGGTCGGCGCGCGCGCCCACGAGCCGCCCTACGCCCACCAGGCCGGTGGCGGCGAGATGGAGGCCGGGATGGTGCTTGCAATAGAGCCAGGTTGCTACTGGGAAGGCGGAGGCGGCCTGCGCCTCGAGGACAACTTCCTCGTCACCGACCGGCGCGCCCGAGAAGCTGAGCCCCTTCCCGGACGGCATCGTCGAGGCTGGCAGGTGACAACGCTTGTGTCGAATCGATACGAGAGGTTGACCGGACGATGATCGACCGCTCGAAGGTCTGGACCGGCTCGATCAACGAGCAGGCGCTCGACCCCCAGCCGCGCGGGACGGTCGGGCTCTACGACACGACGCTGCGCGACGGCGAGCAGACGATCGGCGTCGTCCTCACGCCGGGGCAGAAGCTCGAGATCGCCCGCGCGCTCGACGCGGCGGGGATCGACCGGATCGAGGCGGGCTTCCCGCGCGTCTCGGAGGACGACTTCGAGGCGGTGCGGATGATCGCCGGAGCCGGGCTCGCGGCGGAGGTGTGGGGCTTCTCGCGCGCCGTCCAGGCCGACGTCGACGCGCTGGTCGAGCTCGGTGTCCACGCGTCCGTGATCGAGAGCCCGATCTCCGACGGAAAGCTCGACGCGCTCGGCGTGTCGCGCGAGACGATGCTCGAGCGCATCCGCAAGGCGGTCTCGTTCGCGTCGGAGCACGGGATCCGCGTCGCGTTCTTCGGCGTCGACTCGTCCCGCGCCGACCTCGAGTTCTTCGACCGCGCGTACGCGGCCGCGGTCGAGGCGGGCGCCGCAGAGGTCGTCGTGGTCGACACGCTCGGGATCGCGACGCCCGAGGCGGCGGCGCTGCTCGTCTCGCGGGCGCTCGACCGGCTCGACGTCCCCGTCCACTGGCACGGGCACGACGACTTCGGGCTCGGGACGGCAGCGGCGATCGCGGCCGTCCAGGCGGGCGCGACGCTGGGTACAGGGCACGGTCAACGGCATGGGAGAGCGCGCCGGCAACGCCGACCTCGTCGAGGTGGCGCTCGCGCTCGAGGCGCTCTACGGGATCCCGACGCGCCTCGACCTGACCCAGGCCCGAGCGCTTTCGCCAGCTCGTCGCCCGGCGCTCACGGCACCCCGCTGCCGCCCTGGAAGGCCGTCACGGGCGAGGCGCTGTTCACGCGCGAGTCGGGCGCGGTCGCGGCGCAGTTCCACGACCCGCCCGCGATCGAGCCCTACGCGTCCGAGCTCGTCGGGCGCGGAGCGGGGCATCGTGCTCGGGAAGAAGAGCGGGATCGACTCGATCCGGATCGCGCTCGAGCGGCTCGGCCTCGACGTCCCCGCCGAGCGTCACGCCGAGCTCCTCGCGCGACGTGAAGCGCCTCGGCACGCAGAAGCGGCGTCTCGTCACCGACGACGAGCTCGTCGCCCTCATCGAGAGGAATGGAGGCACCGATGGCTCGTGAGCTCTCGAACCCGGCCGGGCTCCATCCGGCGCCGGGGTTTAGCCATGTGGCGGTTGCGGAGGGGACGCGGGTCGTCCATTTCGCGGGCCAGCTCGGGCTGAACCCCGACTTCTCGCTGATCGCCGACGATCTTCACGGCCAGACGATGGGGGCGATGCGGAACCTGGAGATCGCAATGGCGTCGGCCGGCGTCGGCTGGGACGACGTGGTCAGACGCACGATCTACACGACCGAGCCGACCGCCTACGAGGTGATCACCTCGGCCATCGACGAGGTCACTGGCGGTGCCGATCACCCCGCGCAGACCATCGTGGGCATCACAGGCCTCGCGGTCCCCGGGTGCCTGATCGAGATCGAGTGCACCGCAGTCACGGGCTGAGCCGGACGGGCCGATGCCGCTCGACCGGCAGGCGTTCTTCGACGTGATGGCGTCGTTCCCGTCCGGCGTCGCGATCGTCACCACCGTCTCGACGAGGACGGCGCTCCGCGCGGCCTGACGACGACCGCGGTGTGCAGCGTCTCGGCGGACCCGCCGACGATCCTCGTCTGCGTCGATCTCGGATCGCGGACGCTCGCAGCGCTGCGGGCAAGGCGAGGCTTCGTGGTCAACTTCGTCGGCGAGGGACGGAGCGAGCTCTGCCTGCTGTTCGCCTCGAAGGCGGAGGACAAGTTCGCGCACGTCACGTGGCGGCCGACCCGGCCGGCCTGCCGCTGCTCCACGACGGACGTGCTCGCGTGGGCCGAGTGCTGCGACGCTCCACGAGCTCGAGGTCGGCGACCACGTCGTCGCTCGTCGCCCAGGTCGAGGACGGCGGCGTCCAGCCCGAGCTCGAGCCGCCGCTCATGTACTACCGGCGCTCGTGGGGCGTCTGGTCGCCGGTGCACGAGGCCGACCGGACGCCGTCCCATCCGGGCGATCGAGGTCAGCGGCCGCGACCTGCGCTGGCAGGGCGCGAATCTGACTCCGCGGGCGGGATCCCCGGCGGTTCCGCCGCCGAACGCACGCCTGCGGGGATCCCTGGCGCCCTTCGAGGCGCGAATCCGGCGGCTGATGTCCTCGTGGCGGTATCCCTCTTGCGGACGCCGGTCGTTGACTGTCATGTCACCGCGCGTGTGGGATACTCGCCCAGGTCTTGACATGTCACGAGCCTGGAGGCGGTCGATGCGGTTCAGCCTGTACACGGAGATGCAGCTCCACGAGGGGAAGACCCCGGAGCAGCTGTACGCCGAGGTGCTCGAGCAGATCGAGAACGCCGACCGGCTCGGGTACGACTGCTACGCGTCGGTCGAGCACTTCTTCTTCCCCAAGTTCTCGATCTCGGCGAACCCGACAGCGCTCTTCGCCGCCGCCGCGCAGCGGACGAGGAAGATCCACTTCCGCACGATGCTGCACGTGCTGCCGTACCACAACCCGATGGTGCTGGCCTCCGCGATCGCGGTCACGGACATCCTCACGGGCGGGCGCTACGAGTGGGGCGTCGGTCGCGGCCACGGCTGGATCCCCGAGAAGGCGGGCGTGCCGCTCGACGAGCACGCGCGGCCGACGCTACGAGGAGGCGGTCGACCTGCTCTTCACCGCGCTCGGCAACGAGCGCTTCTCGCACAAGGGCGAGTACTTCGAGGTCGCCGACTCGCACGTCGTCCCGTTCCCGACGCGGAGCTTCCGGATCTTCCTCGGCGGCACGTCCGACCGGACGTACGAGCTCGCCGCCGAGCACGGCTGGGGCGTCGCCGTGCCGCCGCTCCTGCCGTACAAGGCTCTCGAGCAGCAGCTCGACCTCTACCGCGCGAAGTGCGCCGAGCACGGCAACGAGCCCGACATCGTCTGGATCCACGCCTGCCACCTCGACGAGGACCGCGACACCGCGATGCGCGAGGCGCGCGACTGGGTCTCGAAGTTCATCTACGGGAACAGCTCGCCGCTGCTCGAGTACGAGAAGCCCGCCGCCGACGCGCTCGGCAAGGCGGGCTACGGCTTCTACGCGTCGGGGATCATGGAGCAGCTCGCCGAGGTGCCGTTCGAGCAGCTCGTCGAGGAGGACTACGTCTGGGTCGGCACGCCCGACGACGTCGTCGAGCGGATCGAGGAGACCCGGCAGGATCTGCCCGGGGATCTCGGAGATCGGGATCACGGTCAACGCCGGGCGGCGCGCCGCACTGGATGGCGATCAAGAACCAGGAGCTCTTCGCGTCCGCGGTGATGCCGCGCGTCCGGTCTCCGGCACCGGTCGACGTCGCGCAGGTCGCGTGATCGAGCGTGTCTGCGTGATCGGGGCCGGGGTGATCGGGAGCCTCTTCGCCGGCCACCTCGCGCAGGTCGCCGACGTCTCGCGTCCTCACCCGCCGCCGGGAGCACGCGGACGCCCTCAACCGCGACGGGCTCCGCGTCACCGGGCGCAGCGACCTCCACGCCGACGTGATCGACCGCGGCCGCCGACCCGGACGAGCTCGAGCCGTTCGACCTCGGCATCGTCGCGACCAAGGCGAACGGCCTCGAGGAGGCGGCCGCGTCGCTCGAGGGACGCTTTCCCGACGCGACGCTGATGACGACGCTCGAACGGGCTCGGCGCCGAGGAGGTCGTCCGCGCGCACGGCGACTGGCCGCTCGTCTCGGCGGTGACGTTCATGTCCGGCACGAAGCACTCCGACACGCGAGGTCGAGTACATCCTCGACACGGCGACCTGGATGGGGCCGTACGAGGAGACGCCGCTCGAGCGGGTCGAGGAGGTCGGCGACCTGATCGCGCGCTCGGGCCTCGAGGCCGAGGTGCTTCCCGACCTGCGGCCGGCGCAGTGGTCGAAGCTGATCTTCAACGCGACGGTCAACTCGGTCGCGGCGCTCACCGGGCTGCGGCACGACTTCCACTTCGCCGACGAGGACGAGCCGGCCGACCTCGGCCACCTCGTCCACGACCTCGTCGACGAGGGCAAGGCGGTCGCCGCGGCCGCGGGCATCGAGCTGTACGAGGACCCGTGGGAGATGAACGTGCTCGCGACCCGCAGCGGGCTCGCGCCCACTATCCGTCGATGCTCGAGGACGTCGAACTGCACAGGCCGACCGAGATCGACCTCATCACCGGCTCGCTCGTCCGCGAGGCCGGAAGGCACGGAGTGCCGGTGCCGCTGCACACGGCGCTGTACCGCCTCGTCAAGGCGAAGGAGGAGTCGTGGCGAGAACCCGGGAGTCGAACGCCGTCAAGCGCACCAGGAGGCGTGATGACACGAAGGAAGACAGGAGCGCTCGCGGCGCTGCTCGCGGCGCTCGCCGTGGTCGCGGCGGTCAGCCGCTGCGACCGCGTCTGCGGCGAAGCCGACCCGATCGTGATCGGGTGGGCGTTCGACGGCAAGGGCAACATGGCCCCGTTCGACGGGCCCGCCCTCGCCGCGGCGAACATCCGGGTCAAGCAGATCAACGCGAAGGGCGGCGTCAACGGGCGCAAGCTCCAGATCATCACCTGCGACACGCAGAGCAACGCGCCTGCCAAGGCGAAGTCGTGCGCCGCGAGCCTGATCGGCAAGGGTGCCGACGTCATGTTCGTCACCTGCGACGTCGACTTCGCGACACCCGGTCGTGCAGGAGGCGATCAACCGCGGGATGCTCGCGGTCGCACCGTGCATCGGCACCGACCAGATGGGCCCGAAGCGCTTCGGCACGAAGGGCAGGCTCGCGTTCAGCTTCGGCAACGTCGCGCAGGACGAGGGCTCGGCGATGGCCGAGTTCGCATGGAAGCAGGGCTGGAAGAGCGCGGCCCTCGCCACGAACACGCTGCTCGTCTACTTCAAGAACGTCGTCCAGGCGTTCGAGGCCCGCTTCACGCAGCTCGGCGGCAAGGTCGTCACCAAGGAGAGCTACGCGACCGGGCGCCAACAACGTGAACACCGCGGTCAGCCGCCTGAACGGCGCCAAGGCCGACGTGATCGTCACGTCGACCGCGTTCGGCGAGCTTCCCGCGCTCGTGTCGGGGCTCCGGTCGCTCGGCAACAAGACGCCGATCCTCAACTCGTGGGCCGGCGACGGCACCTACTGGCTGCCGAAGGAGCCCGCGAGGTGCGAACTACTACGCCGTCACGTTCGCGTCGGCGTTCGGCGACGACCCGAGCACAGGCGGTCAACGCTCTCGGCGAAGGCGGTCAAGGCCGGCACCGGCGGGTTCGTCACCGGCGCGGCCGCCGTCGACGGCGTCGTCACCGCGATCAAGCGGGCGAAGGGCTCGACGAACGGCGCCGCGCTCGCCGCGCAGATGGAGAAGTTCAGGAGGGTGCCGACCATCTCGGGCCTCGTGAGCTTCTCGCCGCAGCTGCACACCGTGTTCGGCCGGCAGTACCGCGTGCATCCGGATCCAGGACAACAAGGCGAAGATCGTCGGCACCGTCACGGCCAAGGTCGTGCCGAAGATCTGACGTGTGGCGGACGGCTGACGGATCGAGCTCCGACGGACGACGAGGCGGTGGCCCGGGGAGACGCTCCGGGCCACCGCCGTGTCGCGCTCCTTCGACGGGCGTCGCAGGCGCTCCGCGAGGTCACCGTCGAGCTCCACCGCCACGAGGTCGTCGGGCTGATCGGCCCGAACGGCGCCGGCAAGTCGACGCTCGTCAACCTGCTGAGCGGCTTCGACCGCCCGACCGCGGGGACGATCGAGCTCGACGGGCGCGACGTGACCCGCTGGCCGGCCGCACCGCCGCGGGCGGAACGGGCTCGCGCGGACGTTCCAGCACAGCCGCTCGTTTCGCACCCTGACCGTCCGCGAGAACGTCGAGATCGCCGCGCTCGGCGTCGGCGCCGGGTCCGCGGGAGGCGCGTCGGCGCGCGCGGCGGAGCTGCTCGACCTGCTCGGCCTCGACGGCACGGGCGGACGCGCCGGCCGCGTCGCTGCCGCACGGGGACGAGCGCCGGCTCGGCGTCGCGCGGGCGCTCGCGACCGAGCCGCACTTCGTGCTGATGGACGAGCCGGCGGCGGGTCTGCCCGAGGCGGAGGTGCCGGAGTTCGCCGCCGTGATCCGCGCGGTGCGCGACGACCACGAGGCGGGCGTGCTCCTGATCGACCACAACATGGCGCTGATCATGGACGTCTGCGACCGGATCCAGGTGCTCGACCAGGGGCGGACGCTCGCCGCGGGGACGCCGGCGCGAGATCCGCGACAACCTCGACGTCGCCGCCGCGTACCTCGGCGAGAGCGCGGTGCAGAGGACGAGGCATGACCGCCGCGCCGCCCGATGCTCGAGGTCGACGGCGCTCGAGGTCCGCTACGGCGGCGTCGCCGCCGTCCGCGGTCTCGACCTCGAGGTCGGCAGCGGCGAGATCGTCGGGCCTGATCGGCCCGAACGGCGCCGGCAAGTCGACGACGCTCCACGCGATCATGGGCGCTCGTCGCCGGTCGCACGCCGGCGAGATCCGGCTCGCCGGGCGCTCGATCCGCGGCCGCGCGCCGGAGGCGATCGCGCGCTCCGGCGTCGCGCTCGTCCCCGAGGGCCGCCGGATCTTCGCCGAGCTCACGGTCGAGGAGAACCTGCGGCTCGGCCTCGCCGGCGCGACGCTCGCAGGAGGGCGCCGACGCGGCCGTCGAGGAGGTCTACGCGCTCTTCCCGATGCTCGCGCGAGTTCCGACGGCGCCAGGCGGGGGCGCTCTCCGGCGGACAGCAGCAGCAGCTCGCGATCGCCCGGGCGCTCGTCGCCTCGCCCGACGTCCTCCTGCTCGACGAGCCCTCGCTCGGGCTCGCGCCGAAGATCGTCGACGTCGTCTTCGAGGCGCTCGCCGAGATCCGCGACGCGCGGGATCAGCGTGCTGCTCGTCGAGCAGCGGGCGCAGCGGACGGTCGCGTTCGCCGACCGGACGTACGTGCTCGCGAACGGCGAGGTGCGCCTGACGCTGACGCCGGCCGACGCGGGCGACACCGAGACGATGGTGCACGCCTACCTCTCGTGAGCGGGCTCTCCCTCGTCGCGGCGCTCGACGCGCAGACGCTGGTCGACGCGATCGGCCTCGGCGCCGTCTACGCGCTGATGGCCGTCGGGATCGGGCTCGTCTTCGGCGTGCTGCGGCTCGTCAACTTCGCCTACGGGCAGCTGGTCATGGCCGGCGCCTACACGCTCGCGTTCACGTCGCAGGCGGACTGGCCGACGTGGGCCGGGATCGTCATGTGCTTCGCCGTCGTGATCGCGCTCTCGACGGCGATGGACCGCGCTCGTCTTCCGCCCGCTCCGGACGCAGTCGCCCGCGGTGATGCTCGTGACGACCTTCGCGGTCGCCTTCCTGCTGCAGAACGTCGCGCTGCTGATCGACGTCCGTGACGACACGATCGGCGAGCCCGCCGCGTCGGTCGCCTCGCTGAACCAGGCGGTCACGGTGTGGGGGGTCGAGGTGCGCAAGGTCACGATCGTCGCGGTCGTCGTCGCGGTCGTCGCGCTCGGCGCTGCTCGCGCTGCTCCTCGACGCGCACGCGCATCGGGCTCCAGATGCGCGCGGCCGCGACCGACTTCGCGACCGCGCGCCTGCTCGGCGTGCGCGCGAACACCGTGATCGCGGTCGCCGTGCTGCTCTCCGGCCGTGATCGCCGCAGCGGTGTCCGTGCTCCTGACCGTCCAGAACCCGCTCGTCGCGCCCGACTTCGCGCTCAAGGAGACGATCATCGTGCTCGTCGGCGTCGTCGTCGGCGGGATCGACCGGCTCTGGACGGCGACGCTCGGCGGGTTCTCGATCGGCTTCGCGACCGGCGTGATCAACGGCGCGCTGCCGACCGACAAGACCGTCTTCCTGCCGTCGGTCGTGTTCGCGCTCGTGATCCTCGTGCTGCTCCTGCGGCCGGCCGGGCTGTTCGCCGGGCCGGCGGACGAGCGTCGTGGAGCGCGTGTGAGGCGGTTCGACGCCGCCGCGCAGCTCGCTCGCCCCCGCGGCGCTCGTCGTCGCCACCGGCCGTCGTCGGCTCGTTCACCTCGCGTGCGACCGAGATCTACTTCCTCAACGCGATCTGCTCGGTCGCGATCGTCGTCGCGATCTACGTCTTCGTCGGCAACTCGGGCGTGCTCTCGTTCGGCCAGATCAGCTTCGTCGCGGTCGGCGCGTTCGCCGTCCGGCGTGATGACCGTCCCGCTCGAGTCGAAGCAGGGCGTGCTGCCCGACCTCTTCCCGCTGCTGCGCGACCACACGATCGGCAACCTGCCGTCGCTGGTGCCTCGCGGCCGTCGTCGGCGGCGGTGTTCGCGTTCCTCGTCGGGATCCCGCTGATGCGGCTCTCCGGGCTCGCCGCCGGGATCGCGACGTTCGCGGTGCTCGAGATCACGCACAACCTCCTGCGCGAGTGGACGAAGATCGGGCCCGGGTGCGACGACGCTCTCGCTCGTGCCGGAGACGACCGACCTGACGCAGGCGGCGATCGGCACCGTCGTCGTGATCGCCGTCGCCTTCGCGTACCAGCGCAGCCGCCTCGGGCGGTCGCTCCGCGCGACGCGCGAGGATGCCGCCGCCGCGCAGGCGGTCGGGATCGACGTCCACCGGCAGCGGCTGTGGGCATTCACCCTCTCCGGCGCGCTCGCCGGGCTCGCCGGCGGCCTCTACGTCCACATGCTCGGCTCGATCACGGCCGACCAGGTCTACCTCGAGCTGACGTTCGTGACGCTCGCGATGCTCGTGATCGGCGGCGTCACGAGCCTCTGGGGCGCCGTGGTCGGCGCGCTCGCGGTGAGCGGGCTCGACTCGTTCCTGAGCGAGGCCGAGCAGGGCGTCGGCGTCGGGTTCACGATCGACCTCCCGCAGGGCGCGCGGCTCGTCGTGCTCGGGGCGCTGATGGCGCTCGTGCTCGTGCTGCGCCCGTCCGGGATCACCGGCGGGCGCGAGTTCCGGCTGCCCCGGCTCGCGCCGGGCGGCGAGGTGTCACGCGGACGCGACGTCGGAGGGAGCTGCATGAGGATCTGCGTGGTGGGGTGCGGCGCCGTCGGCTCGCTGTTCGCGGCCAACCTCGCGACGCTCGACGACGTCGAGGTCTGGGCGTTCGACCTGAACCAGGCGCATGTCGACGCTATCAAACGAGAACGGTCTGCAACTGATCGGGCGCCGGGGAGGTCGATGGGGCATCCGCGCGCGACGAGCGACCCGGCCGAGCTCCCGCCGTGCGACTTCGGGATCGTCGCGACGAAGGCGATGCACGCCGGCGCGGCGATCGCGGCCACCGCGCACGCGTTCGCCGACGGCGCCGTCGCCTCGGTGATGAACGGCGTCGGCAACGAGGAGACGCTTGCCGCGCACGTCGAGCGGGTGATCCGCGGCACGACGTTCCCCGCCGGCAAGCTCCTCGAGCCGGGAGTCGTGCAGTGGGACGTCAAGGGCGACACGACGTTCGGCCCGTTCGAGCCGCGCCCGATCCCGCGTCGACGGCGATCGAGCCGCTCGCCGACGCCTGCACGCGCGCGGGCATGCCGGCGACGGCGGTCGCGCGACGCCCGCCCGGGCCAGTGGCGCAAGGTGATCTTCAACGCGGCGACGAACCCGATGGGCGCGCTCACCGGGCTCACGCACGGCCGCGTGTGCGAGCGGCCCGACCTGCGGGCGCTCGTCTCGGGCCTCGTCGACGAGGGCAAGGCCGTCGCGGCGGCGCAGGGGATCACGCTCGACGCCGACCCGGAGGAGCTGATCGACCACGCCGCGCGGCCCGACGTCGCGTACGGCCACAAGGCGTCGATGCTGCAGGACGTCGAGGCGCGGCGGGCCGACCGAGATCGACTTCCTGAACGGCGGCATCGCGCGCTTCGGGCGCGAGCTCGGCGTCCCGACGCCGCTCCACGACACCATCACCGCGCTCATCAAGGGGGTTGAGGCCTCATGGCAACAGCAGTCGTAGACCTGCCGACGAGCGGAGCTCGACCGGCGGTACGCGAACGTCCGGGCGGCGATGGCCGAGCACGGGCTCGACGGCGCTCGTCGTCGCCGGGAGCGAGTACTCGGGCTTCGAGGGGGCGGTCACGTACCTCTCCGGGCTTCCAGATCGTCCACCGCTACGCCTACGTCGTCGTGCCCGCCGACGGCGACCCGTTCGTCGTCTTCCCCGCAGAGGCCCGCTACGTCGGCGAGCACGGGACGGCGCTGGTCGAGCAGCGCTTCGACCCGCACCCCGGCGCGGCGATCGCCGCACACGCGCGCGACGCGGGCTGGCGGCGGATCGGCGTCTACGGACTCGACTACGTGATGACCGTGCGCGACTACCGCCCGCTCGAGGGCGTTCGACGTGGTCCCCTTCGACGTCGAGTTCGACCTCGCGCGCGCGGTGAAGAGCGAGGCGAGCTCGCAGAGCGTGCGCGACTCCGTGCGGATCAACCGCCGCGGCTTCGAGATCTGGGCCGAGGCCTACGCGCCGGGGCGGACGGCGGCCGAGGTGATGGCCGCCGCGGAGGAGTACTTCGTCGCCGAGGGCTGCGGCCGGCTGACGATGAACATGGTGCTGACGGCGCCCGGCCGCTCGGGCGTCGCGTTCCCGGAGTTCAAGATCGCGCGCAAGGAGGAGGTGCTCGGCGACTTCGTGCTCCCCTCGCTCGAGGTCGCCGGCCCGGGGATGCACTGGGTCGAGGTCTCGCGCGCGGTCGCGGCGGCGGGCACGCCGCTGTCGGACGACACGAAGGCGATGGCCGAGGCGTACGTCGAGTACTACGAGGCCGCGAAGACCGTGATGCGGGCGGGCGCGACGTGCCACGACGTGCACGCGGCCGTCTCGAAGGGGTTCTCGGACCGCGGCTACCACCTCGGCCACGTCACCGGCCACTCGATCGGGATGACGATGATCGAGTTCCCGAAGGTGGGGGAGGGCGTCGAGACCGAGCTGCGGGAGAACATGGTGCTCTCGATGCACCCGCACGCGATCGCGGCCAACGGCGAGGACTGCCTCTACATGCAGGACACGTGGCTCGTCACCGCCGACGGCGGCGTGCCGCTCGCCGACCTGCCGATGGAGATCGTCGTGCGATGAGCCCGGCCGACGGTCGCGTGCGAGAACGAGGACGGCGTCGGCGCGCTGCGCGTGGGGCGGCGGCGACCACCTCGAGTACCGCGCCTACCACGACGACGAGTGGGGCATGCCGGTCACCGACGACGTGCGGCTGTTCGAGAAGCTGTCGCTCGAGGGGTTCCAGGCCGGCCTCTCGTGGCTCACGATCCTCCGCAAGCGCGAGGCTTTCCGGCGCGCATTCGCGGGATTCGACTTCCGGCGCGTCGCGCGCTTCGGCGCGCGCGACGTCGAGCGGCTGCTCGACGACGCGTCGATCGTCCGCCACCGCGGGAAGATCGAGTCGACGGTCAACAATGCGCGGCGCGCGGTCGAGCTCGTCGAGGCCGAGGGGTCGCTCGCGGCGTTCGTCGTGGCGCTTCGAGCCCGCGCCCGAGGCGAGGCCGCGCGCGACTGACCCACGAGGCGCTTGCTCGAGCTGACACAGACCGACGCTTCGCGCTCGCTCGCGAAGGAGCTCAAGCGGCGCGGTTGGACGTTCGTCGGACCGACGACGGTCTACGCGTTCATGCAGGCGATGGGGCTCGTCAACGACCATCTCGAGGGATGCGACTCGCGACCGCGCGTCGAGGCGGCGCGTGCTGCCCTGACGCGTCCCGTGACGTAGAATCGATCGCGTGAGCTGGCCGTGGATCGTCCTGCTCGCCCTCGGCGTCCTCGTCGTCGTCGCCGCGGAGTGGCCGAGGGTCTCGGGCGTCGTGGGCGCCGACGCCCGGCGGCGGCGTGACCGGGAGCGGCGCAAGGCGAAGCTCCGCGTCGTGAAGACCGACGACGACGACTTCGTCGAGAGCGTCCAGCGCGACCTGGACGCGCTTCCGACCATCGAAGAGCCCCGGTCGAAGCGCCCCTAGCGGCGGCAGACCAAGGGGGCACCGGTGGCGTCGCGGCCTGCGACGCGAAAGCGGACGCCTGTAGGGGTGTGCCCGTCCGAGAGTGGGATCAAGCGGCGGGATGCCGCTGGTGCGGAATCCCGCTTCGCGAGCAAGCGTGTCCCGCCGTGACGGCGACGGTGCGTCCCCCAACGCTCCGTCGCCTCACGGCGCTCCCCCGGACGAGCGTTCCGGCGCGTGCCGTTGAGCGCGCAGGAACGCGAGCAGTGGCTCTCCGCCCCACGAACGTGGCGGATCGGCCGGTGCGGACGTGCTCGACCACACCGCGGAGCCCCCCGGGCGCGTGCCCGGCTGTCTCCGGCGGCTCCCAGAGGCGCAGGACGAACGTCTCCGCCAGCGATCCCCCTGCCGGCGGCTCGTTCCCCACGCTCGTCACGCTTCCTCGTCTCCGTGCACGAGCGCATGGTGCAGGACGGGCCTTCAGGTCGCCTTAGAACGGGCTCGCGTCAGCGCCCCACGCGGGGAACGGCGCCGACTCGACGCCGATCTCGTCCATCCGCGCGCAGTACGCGCGGAAGCACCGTCGCGCCTCCCCGTGACGTCCCGCGGCGTCTCGAGCGTCGACGACGAGACCCGAGATGCGCGGCCTCGTCGTACGGGTCGACGCTCGAGAACGCGGAGATGGATAGCGCGTCGCGCGTCGACGTCGCCGCGCGCCGCGGCGCTCGTCGGCGAGCGCCCGCACGACCGCGTGTACGTCGGCGCGGCTGCCTCCTCGCGCAGCGCGACCGCCCAGTCCTCGTATGCGTCCTCCTCGAGGAAGTCGCCGGTGTACGACGCCTCGGCGGCGACGAGGCGCGCGTGCGCCGTCCGTCTTCCCGCCCGGCGGAGCGCGAGCGCGTCGTCGGCCGCGGCGAGGAACCCCTCGACGTCGACGGAGAAGTGCTCGGATTGGAGCCACACGGCGGTCCTGTCCGCTCCGACGAAGTGGTCCGGGCCGATGGCGCTTCTCGGGGTCGAGGACGGCCCGGACGGTGCTGAGCAGCACGGACAGGCGGTTGCCGAGCGGGCCGCGGCTCTGGTCGGGCCAGAGCGCCTCCATCAGCGCGTCGCGCGGGACCGGGCGGCCTCGCCGGGCGACGAGGATCTTGAACAGGTCGCGCGCCTTGCGCGACTGCCAGGCCGCGAGCGGGACGGGCTCGCCCGACCCCGGAGCACGCGGAACCGGCCGAGCGACTGGACGACGACCGAGCGGGACGCCCGTCGAGGGGGATGGACGAGCGCGAGCGCCGAGCGGTACCCCCGCGCCCCATGGCGCGCAGCCGATCGTCGGCCTGACCGCGCGCTCGGCCGCCTCGTCGCCGTCGAGCGAGCAGCGACGCGATCAGTGTCGACGCGCGCCTCGCCGGCCGGGTTGCCGAGGTCGCGCCAGATCGTCTCCGCCTCGCTCGAGCCGCTCGACGTCTCCTGCGTCGGGCCCGGAGCGGCCAGCGCCGCCGAGCTCGAGCGACTCGGCGAGCACCGCACGGTCGCGCGCGGCGCCGGCCGCCGCCGCGGCTTCCGACGCGTGCTCGGCGCGCGCGCCGTCGCGGTCGCCGCGCGTGAGCGCGACCCACCCGGCGGTGAGCAGCGCCTGTGCATGGTTCATCCCCGGCCCGAGCGAGAGAGCGCGCTCGACGAGCCGCTCCGCCTCGTCCGGCTCGTCCGCGACGAGACGTCCGCGCGAGGCCGGTCAGCGACGGGACGAGCCCCTGGACGTCGCCCGCCGCCTCCGCCTGCGCGACCGCCTCCTCGTACGCGGCGCGGGCGAGCGCCACTCCCGCGGATGCGGTAGACCTCGCCGAGCTTCTCGAGCGCGTACGCGACCATGCGCGAGCCGAGCCGCTGGTAGAGCGATCCGTGGACGCCTCGAGGTCGGCGACGCGCCTCGTCGAATCGCCCGAGCTTGCGCAGAGCGCTTCGCCGCGATTCGACAGCGCGAGCGCCCGGAACGCGGCGAACCCGGCGAGGTCGGCGAGCCGCAGCGCGAGGTCGAGCTCCGCGATCGCCTCCTCGTACGAGCACTCCTCGACGTGGCGGGAGCCCGCGGTTCGTGCGCACCCGGATCAGCTGGAGCACGTCGCCCGCCTGCTGCGCGTAGTCGAGCGCGCGGAGGTAGTGCGCGTCGTTCGCGCCGCGGTCGCCCTCGAGCGCCGCGAGCATCGCGAGCACGGTGTGGGCGGCCGCGAGCGCCTGCGGGTCGCCCGCTTCGGACGCGATCTCGAACGCGCGCTCGCGTCCGCCCGACAGGCGTCGGCGCTCGGCGCGAAGCCAGTGCGCCGAGGCGCGCCACGCGAGGAGCAGCGCGACGTCGCGGGGCTCACCCGTCCTCGTCCGCTCGGCCGTACGATAGCGAATGCCTCGTCGAGCCGGCCGCCGAGATGGAGCAGCAGGCCCATGCGCCACGCGAGGCCCGGCGGAAGCGTGCCTCGTGCTCGGCGGCCCGCTCGAAGCAGCGCAGGGCCTCGTCCCAGTCGCCGCGAACCTGGTGGGCCTCGCCGGCGAGCTGCTCGACCGCGGCGGACCGGAGCGCGTGGGAGAACGCGACCCGCAGCGTCGAGCACGGCGTCGACCGCGCCCCGCGACGAGAAGCGGCTCGCCGTACGGCCTCGAGCAGGCGTGCGGTCTCGCTCGCTCGCCCTCGCGGCCGAGAGCGACCGCAGTGCCTCCTCCGGCTCGTCGTGCTCCTCGAACCAGCGCGCGGCTTCGCGTCCGCACCTCGCGCGTCCTCGGTGCGCTCGCGCGCTTAGCCGCGCGAGCGCGAACTCGCGCACGCGGCGACCCGAGCGCGTACCACCCGGGCGCTCGCCCCTGGAGCTCGACGAACGAGGCCGCGGCGCGCGAGCGACGCGCAGGGTCGTGTCGGCGTCCTCGACCCCGAGCGCTCGCAGAACCCGGCCGTGAAGCGCTCGAGCGGCGCGACCCGCGCACGAGCGCCTCGACCCCGGGATGCTCCTCGGCGAACACCTCGGCTGCGAGATACGCGAGGACGGGCCCTCCGGCCGCCGGATGCGCGTCGAGCGCGGCGGGCCGTCGGCGGGGGTACGCCGCGCAGCGTCTCGACCGCGAGCGCGCGGCCGCGCGGCCAGCCGCCGGTGCGCCGGTGCAGCTCGGCGGCCGCCGCCGTGTCGCGGCGCCGTGCGATCAGCGAGGAGCGCCTGCGTCTCGTCGACGTCGAATGCGAGGTCTGCAGCTCGGTGAGCTCGAGCACCTGCCCCTGGCCGCGAAGCCGCTCGATCGGGAACGGAAGCTCGGCGCGCGAGGCGACGAGCACGAGTGCAGGCGCTCCGGAGCCTGCCGGCAGAGCGATTCGATCACCTGGATCGCGCCTGGCGACGCGCTCGACCTCGTGGACGTCGTCGACGCACGAGCACGAGGTCGCGCGGAGCTCGGTCCGCAGTGCTTCGCAGACCAGGCCGCCGCGAACCCCCGGGCCCGGGCGGGCTCGTCCTCGCTCCGGCGCCGGGGCCGGCGGCGGCCGTGACCGCGTCCGCCGCGTCCGACGGGGAGCCCGGGCACGCGCAGCCGGAGCGCGTCGGCGATCCCGCGCGCGAAGGTGGCGAGCGACGCGTCCTCGGGCGAAGCCGTGTACCAGGCGCAGTTCACGTCCGGCGGCCCAGGCCGAGAGGAGCGTCGACTTGCCGAACCCTGCGCCTGCGACGACGTCGTCAGCCGGCGGCGGGTCGCCTCGTCGAGGACGGCGTGCAGGCGCTCGCGCGGCAGGAGTGGCGCGGGGGCGCCGGGCGGGCGGAGCTTGATGGTCGCGGTCGTGCCGGATGGGGCGACCGGCGCTGCCGCGGCGCTGCGTCCCGGTGGGGGGTCGCATCGCGACCGTCATACGATAGTCCCGCCGGCGCGCGCCGACGATGCGCCGCGCCGGCGACCTCGCCGCTTACCGTGCGCGCGATCGTCACGCCAGTGCTGCGACGACGCGCGTGTTCGGGCAGGATGCGCGTGACGTTCTCGTTGTTCCGCGTCTCCTGGTAGTCGGCGAGCTCGACGCGGAGCCGGTGCCGCCCGGCGGAGAGGCCCGTGGTCGGGATCCTGATCTCCGAGCCGATCAGCCGTGCGCGAGTCGTGACGGCCGTCGAGCGTCGCCTCGATCGAGCGCACGTCGACGCCCGAGCCCGCGTCGGCGACGCGGATCCTGATCGGCTCGCCCGTCCGCACCGTCCGGCGTACGACGGTCGCCCTGCGGCGGTGCCGACGTCGTCGACCCAGAAGCGGAAGCGGAACGTCCCGGCCCCGGCCTCGCGTCGGGCTGTCGAACACGACGTAGTAGTCGCCCGGCGCCGGGCGGAGCGCGCCCGCGGCGGGTACCGGGCTGCCGAACTCCGTCGACGTACGGGTTCTGGTCGAGCGGCAGCGCCGCGTAGCCGGTGAGCCTGTTCTCGTCGCCGCCGCGAACGACGCGCGGCTCGACGCGCGAGCCCGGGCCGCGCTGGATGACCACGACGCCGAAGTTCGCGACGCGGCGCGCGTGATGCGCACGCTGGAACACCTGCTCGGGGCCGGCGAGGCGCGCCGACACCGGCCCGCCGCGACGGTACCTCCGGGTAGCGGTACGCGTCGACGCGCGCCGGCCGGCCGCGGGTGTCGCCGGCGTAGAGCCCGGGCCGGAGCAGCGTGCGCGCGCTCCGCGCACGGCGAGCTTCGGCGCCGTGACCCGCCCCCAGAACGGGATGCGGCGCGTGACGCCGTCGCGACGCAGGAGCACGTCCCCGGAGACCTCGCCGTCGGCGCTGCCGGCGACGAGCGTCGAGCGTCAGCGTGCCCGGGCACGCTCACGCGTCGGCGGTCACCGTCGACGCGCGTCCCGCTCCGGAGCGTCGTTCGACTCGACCGACACCGTCCACGGCCCCGCGCCGCCGCCGGCGTCGTCGACCGCCACCGTCCGGGCATCGTCGACCCGGCGCCGACGAGCCCGAACGAGACGCCGGTCGGGCGTGGCGAGGAGGAGCGGCGCGTCGGCCGCCGCGACGTCGACGAGCCCGGCGCCGGCGCGCGTCGGGCCGACCGCGCGCGTCGCCGGCGGTCAGCGGCCGCGCCGTCGCGGTCAGCGCCGCCTTGACCTGCGCGGGCGTCCAGTCGGGATGCCGCTGGAGGAGGAGCGCGACCGCGCCGGAGACGTGCGGCGCGGCCATGCTCGTGCCCGACGAGAGCCGCCAGCCGCCCGGCTCGGCGGAGAGGATCGATGACGCCCGGTGCGACGACGTCGGGCTTCAGCCGCAGCGAGATCGGCGTGGGGCCGGCCGAGGAGAACCCGGCCATCGACGGCGAGGCTCCCGACGTCGCGGCACCGACCGTGATCGCCGTCCGCGGCGCTTCCCGGGGAGCCGAGCGACCCGCGTCCGAAGTCGTCGAAGTCGTTCCCGGCGGCCACCACGGGCACGACGCCCGCGGCGGCCGCCGCGTCGAGCGCGAGCGCGACGAGGTCGCGCGACGGCTCGATCTCGGGCTCGCCGAGCGAGAGGTTGATCACGTCCATGCCGTCGGCGACGGCGGCCTCGATCGCCGCGACGATCTCGGGCGCGTTGCCGTTGAGCCCGAGGCCCGACTCCGTCGGGATCGTCAGCGCCTTGTAGTTGCCGATGTACGCGCGCGGGGCGATGCCGCTGACGCGCAGCCCGTCCGCGAGCGTGTTCGCGTTCCCGGCGGCGATCCCGGCGACGTGCGTCGCGTGCCCCGACTCGCTCGGGGTCGAACGGCTTGCCGGCGTACTTCCACGTCGCGCCGGGCGGCGGGAACGCGCGGGCCACGATCACCTTCGCGCGTCGTGTACGCGGTCTGGCCCTTCGGGAAGCCGTCGGGCATCGTGTACCCGGTCGGGTCGAAGAACGGGTGCCGCTGGTCGACGCCGTCGTCGATGATCCCGATCTTGATCCCGGCGCCGGCGTTCGCGAGCGTGCGCCGCGGGAAGCTCTCGTGCCCGGATCGTCGCCGCGTCGGGGCCGGCGAGCACGGGTAGGTCGTCGTTCGCCGAAGACCTGTCGTACGCCCGGAAGCCGCGCGAGGCGGGGGACGTCGGCCGGCGGGACGACGACCGCAGACGCCGTTCGCGACGAGCCGGTAGCGCCAGTGGATCGATCGCGCTCGGGATCGACCGGTGGAGCGCCGCCGCGAAGCGGCGCTGCTGCGCCGTCGATGCGCCGTGCGCGCGCCGGCACCGCGCGCGCGCGCGAGCGGCGGCGCCGTCGAGCTCCACGACGACCTCGGTCGCCGCGGTGCGGGTGCGGTCGCGGCGGCGCCGGCCGTGCCGAACACGGAGACGGCCGCGGCTGCGGCGAGGACGGCGAGGGAGGGGAGCGCGCGCGTCACCGGTGATTGAGACGCCGGCCGACGCCGCCGAGTCGGCGGCCGCCTGCGCTATGCGGATGAGAGGACTTGAACCTCCACGCCCTTACGGGCACACGGACCTGAACCGTGCGCGTCTACCAATTCCGCCACATCCGCGCGGACGACCAGTGTAGCCGGGCGATGCGGCCTCAGCCGCCCGCGAGCGCCTCGAGCACCTGGTCGGCGTGCTCGTCGGGCTTCACCTTGCGGAACACCTTGGCGACGTTCCCGTCGGCGTCGATCACGAACGTCGAGCGCTCGACGCCCATGTACGTCTTCCCGGCGTACGACTTCTCGCCCCAGACGCCGTACTCCTCGGCCACCTCGTGCTCGGGGTCGGCGAGCAGCGTGAACGGCAGGCCGTACTTCTCCCTGAACTTCGCGTGCGACGCCTCGCCGTCGGGGCTGACGCCGAGCACGACGGCGCCGCGGCCTCGAACTCGCGCCCACGCGTCGCGGATCCCGCACGCCTGCGTCGTGCAGCCCGGGAGTGTCGTCCCGGGGTAGAAATAGAGGACCACCGAGCGGCCCTGAGGGATGAGAGCGCTACCGACTCTCCCGTGTCGGACCGGAGAGTGAAATCTGGAGCTGGCTGTCCGTCCGTCACCATCTACACGATGCTAGGAGCGTGTGGTCGTCGGCGGGCACACGCTGACCGCGAATCGTGCGCGGCGGGATCGAGCGCTCAGCTCGTCAGCCGGTCGTAATACGCGCTCGCGATCTGCTGAGCTTCGTCCTCGGAAACGGTTCCTGGCACCGCGTGGCCGTGCAGAACAACCGTGTAGACGATCGGACCGACTGCGAAGCCGATCCAGTAGTCGTCTTGTGGTCTCTCGTCTTGCGTTCCGACCCTTTCGATGTCTTCGGCCGTAGCGACGCGGTGGACGCCTCGTGCATCGGGAATGTCGTCCACCTCGAAGCTGCTTCTTTGCACGGCACAACTCATCGGGCACGGCTTCATCTGGTCGGTCTCGAGCCAGTCGAGGGAACTCGTTGCGGCATCATCGGAGCCGAACTCGATGAACGAACTGAAGACATGCACCGAGGTCTCCGGCGAATGCGTCTCTCCGAAGAATCGTGCGTCCTGGCCCGCGCTCACGAAGGCGGCATCATCGAAGACTGTCGTCATCTCGTCGGTGTCGGGGTCGATCGAGGAGTCGCTGAGCGCCGAGATGAAGGTGTCAAAGTCCGTCGTCGTCTCGCGCTTTTCGACCGGATCGGGCTTCGAACCGGGAGCATCCTCCGTCGTGACGAATCGCTGGGCGAGCGGAACCGGCGCGGTCGTCTTCTCGTTGTCACCGCCGCACCCGACGAGGCCGAACGCCACGAGCGCTGCGAGGAGTGGAAGGGCGAGTCGCACCAAGGGCCGATCCTACGGAGTGCGGCAGGGGCCCACAAGCGAGGGAGCGCCACCTGTTACTTCAACAACGCGTGCTCGTGTCGCCCTTGGGACAGAAGCAGCGCACCACGGGGGAACGTTTCAGTGACGAGAGTGAGACCGACTCACCCGAATCGGCACGGAGCCTGGGTTGTCCTCCGCGAGATCGGACCCGGGAAGCACCTGACGCGGCGCCCGCGGCGCTAGGGAGAGAACCGCCCCGCGGCGCGAAGCACGCGGAGTGCGTGCAGCGTCAGCAGCTCGTTCGGCCCGGAGCCCCAGTCGACCACCTCGACGTTGCTGCCCTTCGAGCCCGGTGTCCTCCACCAGCGGCCGCCCGCCCGCCAGCGGCCGTCCGGGAGCCTCCACTCCTCGAGCAGGTCGAGGCCGTCGGCGGCACGCGGGTCTCCGGCGAGCCCCATCCGTGCGAGCACGACCAGCGCCTGGAAGAAGTCGTAGTGCCAGTACGGCGGCGAGTGCACTGTCACGAACGACTTGTGGATCGGCTCACCGTTGGCGAGCGCCCGAAAGAGCCGGTGCTCGAGGAGGAGCTCGGCGGTGCGTTCGGCGGCGTCCAGCGCCGCTGTCTCGCCGGTCGCTGCCCAGTACTCGTGCAGCCCCCACATCGGCGACAACGACTCGTTGAAGGATGAGCGGTGTCCCTTGGCGTTCTTGTCGCAGTTCCAGCCGCCGTCGGGCCACTGCCATTCCACGAGTGACTCGGCAAGCAGCCGGACACGCGGTTCGTCGGAGAGGCCGAGCCGGCAGCACACCGCGAGCGCGTTTCCCTCCTGCGACGCGCAGCGCCGCGTCAGCCCCTCGATGACCTCGATGCGGCCGCGATGGCCCTTCCCGGTCAGCCAGGCGAGAACGGTCTCCACAGCCGCGAGACAACGCTGCTCGCCGGCCGGGACGCCGAGCTCGACGAGCGAGACGAGCCGCCAGTGGGCGCCGCCCCACTTCGCGTAGACGTTGGTGCCGAAGCCGCCGTCCGCTTGCTGGCCGGTAAGCAGCGTGCGTATCTTCGGGCCCTCGAGGACCCGCGCCGCCTCGGCCGGTGCCTGCTCGTCGAGGAGGTCACGCCTCGCCTGCGCGACGATTCCCGGCTCGTCCGACTCGAGCAGCCAGTCGACGGCGGAGACCGTGGCGCTCACGTGAACGCCTCCCTCGACCACGCGGTGACCTCCTCGGAGTGGGACCTGCGAGCCTAGACGACGCGCCGCGCTAGAAGTCGATGCGCATCACGACGCGGCGGAGCGTTGGATGGCTGCCTCCTCGAAGCCGGCCGCCGCGAAGATGCTGCGGCTGCCGACGTGGATCTCGTCCCAGCTGATCCTCTGGCCCGGTGACGTGCGTATCGGATAGCTCTCGATCGCGCGTGCGCCGCGGCTCCGCGCGACATCGACGCTCGCCCGCGCGAGCGCGTGCGAGATGCCACGGCCGCGGAAGCCCGGCGGGTGAACACGCAGGTCACGGCCCAGACGCTGTCGTCGGCCTTGTCCTCCTCCCGGCCCTCCCACGGCACACGGTTGTTGCGGACGAGGCCGATGAAGGCCGTGCGCGGCTCGACCGCGCACCAGCCGACGGGCTCGCCGTCGAGGCGCGCGACGAGCCCGCTGGTCGTCTCCGACTCCGGGTGGCCGCACCGGGTCTGCTCGCGGAGCCGGCGAGCGCGCTCCTCGACCGGGAACCTTGCGAACGCCTCCCTCGGCCGGAGCTTGTACCGCTGGCACTGGCAGTTGACCGCGGCCCCGCGGATGCCGAACACCGCTTGGAGGTCGTCGCAGGTCGCCTTGTTGGCAGGGACGATCTCGAGATGAGAGGTGCCGCTGCGTCCCTCGTCCACTCGGGTCGAGCGTACCCGCTCGCGGAATCGTGGGCGCGCTTCGCTACCCTCGCCGCGTGGCGGAGATCCATCCGTGGCTCGGGGCGGCGGCGATCGCGGTGTGCGCGATCGCGGCATTCACGGGCGGCTACCTCTACTGGCGCGGGCGCGGGGCGGGCCCGCTCGCGACTCACCTTCTGTCCCTGGCCCAGACGCTGCTCGTGGCGCAGGTCGCCGTCGGTCTCCTGCTCCTCGCCGACGACCGGCGCGCAGGCGACGAGCTGCACTACGCGTACGGCGCGATGGCGCTCGGAGCCGCGCTCGTGCCGTGGTTCTACGCGCCCGAGGCAGGGCCGCGACGCCTGCTGTGGTTCGCGGCGACGACCGGTGTGGCCGGCGCGCTCGCGATCCGCGCCTATATGACGGGGCCGTCGTGAGGAGGCTCTGGGAGAACCGGTTCGTCCGTGGCCTCTTGCTGATCGCGATGGTGTCCGCCGCGATCGTCGCTCTCTCGCTCGAGAACGCCCTCGTCACCGCGAGCGCGCTCATGCGGATCGCGTTCTTCCTGGCGATCGCGTTCTTCCTCTTCCTGCTCTGGCGCGAGCGGCGGGGCGACATCGAGGCGTGGAGCGATCTCTCACGTCGGACGTTCTACGGCGCCGTCGTGCTCGCCGTGGTGGCGATCGGCGCTCTGATCGGGCTCGGCCCGTCGGGTGCCGACGCGATCGCGTTCTTCGCCGTGATCGCGTGCTGCGCGTGGGCGATCTGGCGCGTCTGGCGCCGCGAGCACCGCTATGGCTAGCCGCTCCGGCGACGATTCGTCGTGACCGATCTCACGCCTCGCACCGATCTCGAGCAGCTCTGCCTCGAGGCGGAGGAACTGCTTCGGTCCGCGAGACACGGTGACGCCCATGCCGTGGAGCGTCTCGCGGTGGTGCCGGGCGGCCCCGTCACGCTTGTCACCGCCGAGGACGCGGTCGCACGTCGGTACGGCTTCGAAAGCTGGGCCGCCCTACTGTCCGAGGTGGAGCTGCGTGAGATCCTGGACTCCGGGGACGCGGCTCGCCTCGGCGCGCTGCTCGCCGCCGAGCCCCAGCTGGCGACCGCGCGGATGGACCACTGGTGCGACCACCCGAAGGGGGCGTCGCCGCTCGGCTACACCGCAATGCGGCGCTACGACACCGCTCGCGGGGAGTGGCGCGACGTGACGGGCACGGGCGAGGTGGCGCGCATGCTGCTCGCTGCCGGTGCCCCCGTCGACGGCGAGCCCAACGAACAGGAGACGCCGCTGATCACCGCGGCCAGCTACGGCGACGCCGAGGTCGCGCTCGTCCTGATCCGGGCCGGCGCCGACCTCGAGGCGCGGGCGGCGGACGACTCGGGCGGCGTACCAGGGGGCACGGCGCTTCTCCACGCCGCGGTGTTCGGCATGACGGACGTGGTGGACGTACTCATCGCTGCCGGCGCGCGGCTCCACGGCATCGAGGAGGCGGCGGCAGCCGGCGACATCCGTGAGTGGCTCGAGGATGCCCCGGCGGATGCCCGGGTGCGGGCCCTGGTGATGGCGGCTGACCACCAGCGACTCGGCGTGATCGACGACCTCGTTGCAGCCGGCACCTCCGTCGACGACACCGACCCCGCGTTCGGCGGGCATCCGCTGCGCACGGCGGCGCGGAACGGACGCCCCGCGAGCGTTCGGCGGCTCCTGGCGTACGGCGCGAACCCGAGGCTACGCGACGAGGATGGCCGGTCGCCGCTCGAGCTTTCCCGCGCGGGGACGACGCCCGGTCATCGCGAGGTCGAGGGGATCCTGGCGCCGCTCACCGACTCGGACGGGGGCGACTGACACCGCTCGTGTCGATTCAACACAAGCGTTGTCCCGCGCAGGGTTACCGCGTGGGTGACGGGTACCGCGTGCCGTCCGGCGCCGTGTAGAGCGCCTCGGCGTTCGGGAGCTCGGTGACAGCGCCGTCGAGCGCGTCGAGCGCCGTGCGGACGTCCACGAGCTTGCCGACGAAGATCGGCGTGTCGCGCTCCGTCCAGCGCGACGCCTCGGTCTCGCGCAGAGTCATCATCAGGTGCATGAAGTCGGCCGGCTCCTCGGTCTCGAAGGCCGGCATGAACTCCTGGTCGTCGATCCCGAACGAGTAGGTCGTGTGGTTCGTGACCGTCACGAACTTCCCGCCGACCTCCGCGTGCTCGCGCATCGCGGCGGCGCGCTCCTCGAAGGTCAGGAAGTACCACGGGCGGCGCTTCACGAACGGGTAGACGACGAGGTACGGCGCGTTGCGCGGCGCCACGCGGCCCTGACGGACGCGCTTCTTGTCCGTGTACACGGACGCCTTGGTCGTGCCGAGGTACGAGTACGGCGTCTCGAGCCAGGCCGCCGAGCGGCGTCCCGTTGAGTGCGGCGCCGAGCTCGAGCAGGTCGTCGTAGCGCTCCGTGATCGACCAGAGGAAGAAGTCGGCCTCGGGTCGCACGCCGGTCGTCGTGTAGGCGCGCAGGCCCTCCATCCGACCTGCGAACTCGTCGACGACCTCGGCGAACGCATCCTTGCCGGCCGCGCGCTCCTCGATCGGGAGACGGCGCCAGGCCGGGTCGACCCGGAAGAACCGGTAGCCGACGTACTGCCCGGCTCCGGAGCCCTCGA
The DNA here is from genome assembly GCA_963793655.1 of uncultured Actinomycetes bacterium. Taxonomy (GTDB): domain Bacteria; phylum Actinomycetota; class Thermoleophilia; order Gaiellales; family Gaiellaceae; genus Gaiella. The sequence continues at coordinate 118,171 of CAWCAV010000004.1, read as the reverse complement.
TCCGCTCGTACTGCGGCTCTCGCCCATGCGCCGCGAATGGTACGCACGGAAGTCCGGGCGCGATGCGGCAGGATGGGGAAGTGACCAAGACGCAGTACTTCACCGCGACCAGTGTCGACGGGTACATCGCGGACACCGACAACTCGCTCGAGTGGCTGTTCGAGGTACCGCGGAACGGCGGGAGCGGGGCGGAGGGCTTCGGGGCGTTCTTCGCCAGGTGTGGGTGCGATGGCGATGGGCGCGACGACGTACGAGTGGGTGTTCGCGCACGAGCGGCTCGACGAGCGTCCCGAGAAGTGGCGCGAGTGGTACGGGGAGACCCCGACCTGGGTGTTCACGCACCGCCGGCTGCCGACGGTGCCCGACGGCGACATCCGCTTCGTCCAGGGCGAGGTCGCGCCGGTGCATGCCGAGATGGTCGAGGCGGCGCAGGGACGGAACGTCTGGATCGTCGGCGGCGGCGAGCTCGTCGGCACGTTCGCCGATCGAGGGCTTCTCGACGAGATCCTGCTCGGCGTGCAGCCCGTGTTCCTCGGCGCGGGCGCGCCGCTGCTCCCCCGCCGCCTGACCTCGAAGCGCGTCCGGCTCGAGTCGGCGCGGCAGGACGGGCAGCAGGTGCAGCTCGTCTACTCGGTCGGCGCGCCCTGAGTCAAGCCGGTCGCAGCTCGCCGCTCTCCCGGGTGGCAGTCGCGCCGGGATTCACCGCCTGCGTCACCGTCAGCGAGAGACGCACCGGGGCCGAGCCGAGCCTGCGGCTGGAGAGCGACGCGAGGAGCGTCCGGCCGTAGCGGCCGAACCCTCGCACGGTCGCGGCGACGTCGCCCGTGGTCGTCCGAGTCGCCTTGAGCTCCCAGGCGCAGTCGAGCGTGCAGCGGAAGCGCGTGTCCCGCATTCCGCTCTGGAACTCGCGCGGACCGGGGAAGCGGACGTTGGTGAGTGACACGTCCAGCGCGAGCCCGTCGCAGCGGGTGATCGACCCGCCTCGTGTCCGGTCGAGCGCGTCGCGCACGGCCCAGAAGCTCGCCTTCGGCGTGCCGTCGGCGTAGTAGACGCCCGACTGCCAGCTGAGCAGCGCCGTGCTCGTCGTGGGAGTGGAAGAGGAGCACCCCGGCGACGTTCGGCTGGCAGAACGCGAGCCGCAGCCCGAGGTCGTAGGCGGCGGCCTGCTGGTACTCGTCGACGGGCTTCGTCGTCGTCGGCTCGGTGCCGGTGTAGAGGCTGCGCCTTGCCGTCGGGGATCGGTCGACTCGATCCCGAACTCGTCGTAGAGGATCGGCAGGGTCGAGCCGGCCTGGGCCGTCCCGTCGAAGGCCTGGCCGAGCAGCGAGACGAGCTTGCCGTAGTCGGCGAGCCCGATCGTCGTCGAGCGCGGGTGCGCGAAGTCGGGGCTCTGCGACGAGTTGTCGGGGTACGGGTGGAGGGCGAGCCCGTCCATCACCGGGCAGCGTGCGCCCGCTGGCGCGGTACGCCGCGCCCATCGCCTGGAGGAACGCCGTGGGGGACGATGTCGGCCGGATGCCCGTCGGGCCGGTCGGAGCCGCGGGGCGCGAGCGCGCCGCCCCAGACGCGCAGCCGCGGGTCGACGGCCTTGAGCGCGTCGTACGTGCGTGCGAGCAGCGAGAGGTACGCCGGGGCGGACGCGTTCGATCCGTCCGGTCCGAACTGCGGCAGCCAGAAGCGGTTCAGGTTCGGCTCGTTGCCGACGATGACGTCGTCGAAGCTGGGCAGCGGCGGCAGCGAGCGCCGCGGTGTACTGCGCGAACTCGCCCTGGGCGGCCGCGTCGAGCGGCGTCGTCCGCGGAGCCCGGGCTGGTAGACGGAGACGTAGACCTTGACGCCGGAGAGGCGCGCCGCGGCCTCGATGTTCCGCAGGACGCTCGAGCTCGCCCGACGGTCGGGAGCGACGAGCCCGGGCTGCCAGTTCGACGTCACCCGCACCGCCGTGAAGCCCGCGAGGCGGAGCTGCGTCATCTTCGACCTTGGCGCTGACGAGATCGGGTGCGCGGACGGCGTCCTCGGCGGCCCCGAGCGCCATCGACGGGCCGCCGGCGTACGCGGGCAGCGCGAGCGCGAACGCGAGGCGCCGATGCGAGGCGAGGCCGATGACGAGGGTGCGCCGCAAGGGTGGGGGTACGCTAGCTCGCGTGCGTGAAGATTCCGTTCGGAGCCAGCTGAGGCGGCTGCCGGCGAGTCCGGGCGTCTACCTCTTTCGCGACGCGCGCGACGAGATCCTCTACGTCGGCAAGGCGAAGTCGCTCCGGGCCCGCGTGCGCAGCTACTTCAACCGCGGCGACGACGCGTGCCGGGATCGGTCAGCTCGTGGAGCGGGTCCATCGGATCGAGGTGATCGTCACGCAGAGCGAGGCCGAGGCGCTCCATCTCGAGCAGAACCTCGTCAAGCGGCACCGGCCCGCCGTTCAACGTCCGGCTGCGCGACGACAAGTCGTTCCCGTACATCGCGGTCACCGTGGCGGACGAGTACCCGCGCGTGATGTTCACGCGCGAGCGGCACCGTCGCGGCACCGTCTACTTCGGCCCGTACGCGAACGCGAAGAAGGTGCGCGAGACGCTCGACGTGCTGAACCGCGTCTTCCAGTTCCGGCCGTGCGAGGGGCCGAAGCCGGGGCGCCACTCGGGGATCCCGTGCCTCGACTTCCACATCGAGCGCTGCACGGCGCCCTGCGTCGGCGCGATCTCGAAGGAGGACTACGGCGAGATCATCGACGGCGTGATCGAGTTCCTCTCCGGCGAGACGCGGCCGATCCGCCGCGCGCTCGAGCAGCGGATGCGCGAGGCGGCCGCCGAGGAGCGGTTCGAGGAGGCGGCGCGGTACCGCAACCGGCTCTTCGCGATCGAGAGCCTCGCCGAGCGGCAGGCGGCCGACAAGCGCGCGGTCGGGCACGATCGACGTGATCGGGCTCGCCGTCGACGGCGACCGCGCCGCGGTGCAGCTCTTCCCGCTCCGCGACGGCAAGCTGGTCGACCGCTACGCCTTCCACCTCGAGAACGTCGAGGGGCAGGATCGCGCGACGATCCTCGAGTCGTTCTGCGTCGAGTACTACGGCGGCGCGCCGGCGATCCCGCCGCAGATCGTCGTCCCGCCGGACGTCGGCGGACACCGAGGCGCTCGCCGCGTTCCTCGGCGACCTGCGCGGCGCCGCGCGTCGAGGTGCGAGCGCCGCAGCGGGGCGAGAAGCGGCGGCTCGCGGAGCTCGCCGAGGAGAACGCGCGGCTCGCGCTCGAGCACGACGCCTCGGCGGCCGAGCAGCAGCGGCTGCGCCGCGTCGAGGCGCTCGAGGAGCTGCGCGAGTCGCTCAACCTCGAGAGCCTGCCGGTGCGGATCGAGTGCTTCGACGTCTCCAACATCCAGGGCCGCGAGATCGTCGCGTCGATGGCCGTGTTCGTCGACGCGCAGCCGAAGAAGGCGCACTACCGCAAGTTCGCCGTGCGCGGGCTCGACGGGCAGGACGACTTCGCGGCGATGGCGCAGGTGGTCGCGCGGCGCTTCGCGCGGCTGCGGGACGCTGCGTCGCCCGATCGCTACGACGAGAGCTTCGCGGCGATCCCGAACCTGGTCGTGATCGACGGCGGCAAGGGGCAGCTCTCCGCCGCGCTCGAGGCGATCCAGGCGACGTTCGACCTGCCGCGGGTCGCCGTGATCGCGCTCGCGAAGCGCGAGGAGGAGGTCTTCGTGCCCGGGCGGCGCGCAGCCGATCCTGCTCGACCGCCACGACCCGGGCTTGCAGCTTCTCCAGCGTGCTCGGGACGAGGCGCACCGCTTCGCGCTCGGCTTCCACCGGCAGCGGCGCGACACGCGGGCGTTCGAGTCGATCTTCGACGACCTCGAGGGCATCGGGCCGGCGCGGCGGCGCGCGATCCTGCGTCACTTCGGCTCGGCCGAGTCGTTCCTCGCAGCGTCGCAGGAGGAGCTCGAGGGCGTTCCAGGGCTCCCGGCGAAGACCGCGCGCGCGGTCTACGCCCAGCTGCACAAGGCCGGGCGTGCGTGACAACCTCGCGCGGCTGCGCGTATGAGCCTCGCGCCGGGCGGCCGTTCTAGGGGGTCGTGGACGAGCCGGGGTCGGCACCCTCGGCGACGACAGACCGGTACCTGACCGTCCCGAGGGTGAGGAAGATCGCGGTGAAGCCGACGATGACGTTGACGACGGTGATCGTCAGCTTCATCCCGACGCTGAACGCGAGGAGCGTCGACCGCGCGACACCGATGTCCCGGAAGGCGTAGACCAGCAGGGCCTGCTCGGTCCCGATCCCGCCGGGCGTCGCGGGAACCAGGGTCGACAGGCTCATCGTCGCCTGGACGAGGAGCGCGTTGCCGAGGCTCTGGGGGATTCCGAACGCGGCGAGGAAGAACCAGATCGTCGCGAGCCGGAGGCCCCAGTCGGCGAGTTGCCACACCACGACCGTGCGGGCGTAGCGCGTCGGCGGGTCGAAGACGGCGAACGCCTGGGCGACGCGACCGCGGAGGCGGTTCCAGAAGTGGTGGAGGAGCCAGGCTCCTCCCGCCACGACGACGACGAACGCGATCACCGCGGGCGGGCGGACGACGCCGTCCTCGAACGCCCACGAGTAGTCGAAGGAGGGCAGCGCGGAGAGGGCGTCGAGCGACGGCAGCACGCCCTGCGTGAGCGCCCACACGAATACGAGCACCGCGAGCGTCATGTCGACGAACGTCAGGACGACGGTGGAGGAGACGACCGTCGTGTACGAGCTGCCCGGGATCGCCCGATGGGCAAGGAAGATCCGAACGACGTCGCCGCCCCGTGCGGGGACGATCGCGTTGATCCCGACGCCCGAGACGTATGCGGCGAGGATCGGCGGCCAGCGCACGGAGCGGTCGGGGTAGGCGGCCGCGAGGACGTTCCGCCACGCGCGGCTCGTGCAGCAGAGCTTCAGCAGGTGGCAGCCGATCGCGGCGAGCAGCGGCAGGATCGCGATGTCGGACAGGAAGTGCCAGAAGCTCTCGCTCGCCGTCCGGATCTCGTCGATCACGGTCTCACGGTACGTCAGCCGGCTGGTGTCTTACACCGACGCCTTTCAAGTGACCCCCTCGGACGGCTCCACGAAGGCGGCGCGCGCGTTATGCGTCGGGCGCGAGGAACGGGTAGCGGTAGTCCGTCGGCGGCACGAGCGTCTCCTTCACCGTCCGCGGGCTGACCCAGCGGATCAGGTTCCACATCGAGCCGGCCTTGTCGTTCGTGCCCGACGCGCGCGCGCCGCCGAACGGCTGCTGGCCGACGACCGCGCCGGTCGGCTTGTCGTTGACGTAGAAGTTCCCGGCCGCGTAGCGGAGCGCGTCGTGGGCCTGCCCGATCGCCGCGCGATCGTTCGCGAAGACGGCGCCGGTGAGGGCGTAGTCGCCGGTCTCGTCGACGAGGTCGAGCGTGTCGTCCCACTTCTTCTCGTCGTAGACGTACGCGGTGACGACGGGGCCGAACAGCTCGTCCTGCATCAGCCGGAAGCCGGGATCCTCCGTCTTGATCACGGTCGGCTCGACGAACCAGCCCTCGGAGTCGTCGACGTTCCCGCCCGCCACGATCTCCGCGCCCGGACGTCCCGCGCCTCCCGGATCGCGTCCGCCTGCGTCTCGAACGACGACCGGTCGATGACCGCGCCCATGAAGTTCGTGAAGTCGCGCGACGTCGCCCATCGCGATCGACGGAACCTCCCGCTCGAGGCTCTCGCGCACAGCTCGCCCACAGGTTCGACGGGAGGTACAGACGCGAGGACGGCGGAGCACTTCTGGCCCTGGTACTCGAACGAGCCGCGGACGATCGCGGTCGCGACGGCCTCCGGGTCGGCGGAGGGGTGGGCGAGGATGAAGTCCTTGCCTCCCGTCTCGCCGACGATCCGGGGGTAGTTGCGGTAGCGGTCGATGCCCGCCGCCGATCGTGCGCCAGATCGACTGGAAGACCCCGGTCGAGCCGGTGAAGTGGACGCCTGCGAGCTCCGGGCTCGTCAGAGCGCGCGTCGGCCGAGCTCCGCGCCAGGCCCGAAGACGAGGTTGATCACGCCGGGCGGCAGCCCAGCCTCCTCGAGCAGGCGCAGCGTGTACCAGGCCGAGAGCGCCTGCGTCGAGGCCGGCTTCCAGACGACCGTGTTTCCCATCAGCGCCGGCGACGTCGTCAGGTTCGCACCGATCGCGGTGAAGTTGAACGGGCTGATCGCGAACACGAAGCCCTCGAGCGGACGGTACTCCATCCGGTTCCAGACTCCGGGCGAGGAGGCCGGCTGCTCCTCGTAGATCCGGACGAGGTACTCGGCGTTGAAGCGGAGAAAGTCGATCGTCTCGCATGCAGCGTCGATCTCCGCCTGGTGCGCGGTCTTCGACTGGTTGAGCATCGTCGCGGCGTTGAGCGTCGAGCGCCACGGGCCGGAGAGCAGCTCGGCCGCCCGGAGGAAGACGGCGACACGCTCCTGCCACGGCGTCGAGGCCCATCCAGCATGCGCTGCGCGCGCCGCGGCGATCGCGCGCTCCACGTGCGACGGCATCGCCCTTCGCGACGTCCGCGAGGACGTGGTCGCGATCGTGCGGCATGACCGCCTCGAACGTCGTCGCCGCCTCTCGACGCGCTCGCCGCCGATCACGAGTGGGATCGACAGCCGCTCGTCCGCCATCTCCGCGAGCCGCCGCTGCAGCTCGGCCCGCTCGGGCGAGCCGGGCACGTAGGCCCGGATGGGCTCGTTGACGGCGGCCGGAGGGCGGAAGATGCCGGGTGCGCTCACGGGCCCCGATTGTAGAGTCGAGCCGGTGGACGTGACGCGGCACCGCTACGCGGTGGAAGGCTGGGGCGTCGGCGAGATCCTGGTGCGTGACGGCGTCCTCGTCGCCCACGCGCTCCCGTCGCGGCGGCGGCGGCTCTCCCCTCGGCCGAAGGGGCCCCCAGGGGGAGCGAGCACCCCTGATGTCACGCTAGCGGTCGACCCGTCACGGGACGCGTGACGGATTCGTGCCGGATCTGTGCCGGCGTTTCGCCGCCCACCTCGGGGGCGCGGCGGTTCCGTACGACGACGTGTGCGTGGACGAGTCGGGGCTCGGTGCGTTCCAGCGCGAGCTGCTCTTCGCGGCGCGGTCCCTCGCCTGGGGCGAGGTCGTCACGTACGGCGGGCTCGCGGCCCTCGCCGGTCGGCCGCGCGCCGCACGCGCGGCCGGGAGCTTCTGCGCGGCGAACCGGTGGTCGCTCGTCGTCCCCTGCCATCGTGTCGTCGCGGCGGGGCGGGGCGAGCCATTCGCGCTCGGCGGTTACGGTCCCGTCGGGTACGGGCCTCAAGCGACGCCTGCTCGCGCTCGAAGGCACCCTGCTGTGAGCACTGCCTCGCTCGCGTCGGACGCGCGTTCGGAGCTCGCGGCCCTCGTCCCCGAGCGCCGTTGCGACCGGCTCGCCGAGATCTCCGCGCTCTTCCACACGGCGGGCGCCGTGCACCTGCTCGGTCGGGGCGCGCTCGCGTTCCATCTCGATCTCGCCGAGTCGTCCGTGGCGCGCCGGGCGTTCGCCGTCCTGCGGAGCCTCAGGGTCGACTCCGAGATCCGGACGTACCGCCGTCACGCGTTCGATCGGAGCGCGCGCACACAGCTGTTCGTGGAAGGCTCGGCGCACACGATCGAGGTGCTGACGGAGGCAGGGGTGCTCGGCCGGGACGGCCTGCCGCTCGACCGGCCGCCCGGGCGCGTCGTGGCCCGCGCCTGCTGCCGGTCGGCCTACCTGCGAGGCGCCTTTCTCGGCGCGGGCTCGCTGAGCGGGCCTCGCTCGCCGCATCTCGAGGTGCGGACGCCGCTGCACGCAGGCGCCGCCTTCGTCCGCAGCGTCGCGTCCGCCGCGGGCGTTCGCATGCGCGTGAGTCGACCGCGACTCGCACTCGGCTGCCTATGCGAAGAGCTGGGATGCGATCGAGGCGTTCCTCTCGGTCGCAGGCGCCACCGAGACGGTGCTCGCGCTCGAGGAACGCGCCCTCGTCGCCGGGCTGCGCGCCGACGCGAACCGGCTCGCGAATGCCGACCACGCGAACCTCGTCCGACAGAGCCGCTCGGCCCGTGCACAGCTGGAGGCCGCACGCACGCTCCTGGAAAGCGGGACGCTCGAGCAACTGGCGCCGACGCTGCAGAGCGCCGCCGAGCTGCGTCTCCGCCACCCGTCGCTCTCCCTGCGAGAGCTCGCATCGAGGGTCGACCCTCCCGTGACGAAGGCCGCCATGGCCGGTCGGCTCGCACGCGTGGTCGAGCTGGCGGACGAGGAGCGCGAACGGGATCTCGGTCCGGGTTGAGGATCGGGCGGCGAGACCCCATACTCCACGGCGGTGGGCGCGCGCTCCCGGGCGGGGGATTCAGACCCCATCCGCCGCCTGGTGCCGGAGCGCGCACGTGGGGGAGGGGACGTCCTCGGAGCTCCTCCCTCAGCCCACCCGCCTCGGTTGGACCATCGGATCAGCACGAGTTCGCCGTTGCTGCCTGCACGCGGGCGAGGGCCGCCACCTGGGGCCGCCTCGAGCCCCGCAAATCTTCCTCGCGATCCGCACGGCGTCCGTCCGGGAAGGTCGAGGGTTCGTAGACCTCGGTCGCGACGTCAGCCTCGCCCACGCGGCCGATCGAGCCGCTGCGCATAGGTCCGGCGCCCACCCACTCGGCCCTCACTACACTCGAGGCGAACCCAATTCGAGGACGACGGAGGCGAGAAACCGCATGGCAACCCGGGTCGGCATCAACGGCTTCGGCCGGATCGGCCGCAACTTCTTCCGCGCGCAGCAGCAGCTCGGCGCCGACATCGAGATCGTCGCGCTCAACGACCTCGGCGACGCGAAGACGATGGCACACCTTCTGAAGTACGACTCGGTCCTCGGGCCGTTCGCGGGAGACGTCGAGCTCGGCGACGGGGTCATCGAGGCAGGGGGCGAGGAGATGAAGATGCTCTCCGAGCGCGACCCGGCCGGCCTGCCGTGGGGCGACCTCGGCGTCGACGTCGTGCTCGAGTCGACCGGCTTCTTCACGGACCGCGCGGGCGCGCAGAAGCACCTCGACGCGGGCGCGAAGAAGGTGCTGATCTCGGCGCCGGCGAAGGACCCCGACGTCACGGTCGTCCTCGGCGTCAACGACGGCGACTACGACCCCGACGAGCCACCACATCGTCTCGAACGCCTCGTGCACGACGAACTGCGTCGCGCCGCTCGCGAAGGTGGTCGACGACCTGGCCGGGATCGAGTCGGGCTTCATGACGACGATCCACGCGTACACGAACGACCAGAACATCCTCGACCTGCCGCACAAGGACCTCCGGCGCGCCCGTGCGGCGGCGATCAACCTGATCCCGACCACGACGGGCGCCGCGAAGGCGATCGGCATCGTCATGCCGCACCTGCAGGGGAAGGTCGACGGCGTCTCGGTCCGCGCGCCGGTGCCGACCGGCTCGCTCACCGATCTCGTCGTGACGCTCGGTCGCGAGGTGACGAAGGACGAGATCAACGAGGCGTACGCGGCGGCGGCCGCGGACGGCCCGCTCGCGCACGTCCTCCAGTACTCCGAGGACCCGCTCGTGTCGACCGACATCGTCGGCAACCCGCACTCGTGCATCTTCGACAGCCTCATGACGATGAGCCACGGCACGACGGTGAAGGTGTTCGGCTGGTACGACAACGAGTGGGGCTACTCGTGCCGGCTCGTCGACCTCGTGGGGCGGCTGCTGCCGTAGCGCCGTGAAGCTGACCTACGTCAGGCTGTCGAGGTGAACCAGTCGATTCGGATGGAGGGCGAGTGAGCCTCCCGCGCTCCGTCGAGACCGCGGACGTCGCGGGCAAGCGCATCCTCGTGCGCGCCGACCTGAACGTGCCGCTCGAGGACGGGCGGGTCGCCGACGACACGCGGATCCGGGCGGCCGTGCCGACGCTGCGAGCTCCTGCTCGACCGCGGCGCAGCCGAGGTCGCGGTGTGCTCGCACCTCGGGCGGCCGAAGGGCCCCGACCCTGCGTTCGCGATCGCTCCCGTGGCGGCACGCCTCGCGGAGCTCGTGCCCGGACGACCGGCGTCCGCGTGCTCGAGAACACGCGCTTCCTCCCGGGCGAGACGAAGAACGACCCGGACACCGCACGCAGCTCGCCGAGGGCATGGACCTGTACGTGGACGACGCGTTCGGCTCGGCCCACCGCGCGCACGCGTCGACCGAGGCCGTCGCCCACCTCCTGCCCGCCTACGCCGGGCTGCTGCTCCGGGCCGAGCTCGAGCACCTCGGCCGCCTGCTGGGCGAGGTCGAGCGGCCGTTCGTGCTCGTCGCGGGCGGCGCGAAGGTCGAGGACAAGCTCGGCGTCCTCCGCAACCTCGGCGGACGGGCCGACACCGTGATCGTCGGCGGCAAGATGGCCGAGGAGCTGCGCGACGGCGACGCGCTGCCGTTCCCCGTCGAGCTGCCGAGCGACGTCGTCGCGGCCGCCTCGTTCGACGAGGACGCGGAGAGCCGCGTCGCGCCGTACGACGACGCTCCCGGACGGCTGGCTCGGCCTCGACATCGGCCCCGACGCGCGCAGAGCGCTTCGGTGAGCTGATCCGCGGTGCGAGGACGGTCTTCTGGAACGGGCCCGATGGGCGTCTTCGAGTGGGAGCGATTCGCGGACGGGCACGAAGGCGGTCGCCGAGGCGGTCGCGGCCGTCGACGGGTACACGGTCGTCGGCGGCGGCGACTCGGTGCGCGCGATCTCGGAGCTCGGCCTCGACGACGACGTCTCGTGGGTCTCGACCGGCGGCGGCGCGTCGCTCGAGCTGCTCGAGGGCAAGGAGCTCCCCGGCGTGGCCGCGATCCCGAAGGACTGATCACCGCACCTCGGCGCCAGGAGACGATCGGAGGCCGCATGGACTGGACACTCGAGGTCGTCCTGCTCCCCGTGAGCGACATCGACCGCTCGATCGCGTTCTACCGGGACAGGGTCGGATTCCACCTCGATCACGACACCACCAACGAGCACATGCACGTCGTCCAGCTCACGCCGCCCGGCTCCGGCTGCTCGATCGTGGTGGGCGACCTGCCCGCGCAGCGGCAGATGACGCCCGGCTCGATGCGAGGGCTGCAGCTCGTCGTCGCCGACGCCGCGGCCGCGCGGCACGAGCTGATCGAGCGCGGGGTGGAGGTGACGGAGATCACGGTCCTCGACGAGACCGACGGCGGGACGTTCTTCGGCTTCAGCGATCCCGACGGCAACACGTGGACCGTCCAGCAGATCAGAGCGCGCGCCGAGCAGCCGCTCATCCCGCCCGAGGCGGGGCCGGTTCGGCGAGGAAGCAGGCTGACCGGCGAGCCGGTCAGACCACCGCGAACACCCGCCACGAGCCCGGCACGCCCTTGAGCTCGTGCTCGCCGCGGTCGGCGAGCTCGAGCCCCGAGCCTGCGACGAGGTCGCGCACGGTCTGGGAGACGAGGATCTCCGACCGGCCCGCGAGCGACGTGACGCGCGCCCCGATCGAGACGGCGAGACCGCCCACCTTGCCCTCGATCGAGCGGCACTCGCCCGTGTGGAGCCCCGCGCGCACCTCGAGGCCGAGTGGGCGCACGCCCTCGACGATGGCGCGCGCGCAGCGGATCCCGCGTGCAGGGCCGTCGAACGCGGCGAAGAAGCCGTCGCCGGCGGTGTCGAGCTCGCGGCCGCGATAGCGCGCGAGGCAGCCGCGGACGAGGCGTGGTGGTCCCGAAGCACGTCCGCCCAGCGGCGGTCGCCGAGCTCCGCCTGTTGCGCGGTCGAGTCGACGATGTCGGTGAACAGCACCGTCGCGAGCACGCTCTCGAGCTCGGCCTCCTCCTCGTGCAGCTCCCGCGCGAATTGCTCGACGCGCCGCCATGTAGGCATCGGGTGCTCCTGCATCACCGTTCCCGCGGAGCCTGGCATCGTCTCCTGCCGTGCTCCGGGGATGAGTGCCGCGAATGCCTTCGCCTCGGTTCCATCTCGCCGCCCCGGCTCAGCACGAGCGTCGGCACGCGGATCGTCGCGAGCACGTCGCGGACGTCGGAGTCGTAGAACATCCGCCAGAGCGCCACGGCGTCGCCGGGCGCCGCCGAGAGGCGCATCCACTCGAGCCACCAGTCGACTGCCTCCTCGCGGGTCATGCCCTCGCATCGGCCAGGGCGCGTGCGCCTCGGCGAACGCCCGCGTGCCCCAGCCCGTCTCCATCGCCTCGAGCTGGCGCTCGAACTCGTCGCGTCGCAGGCCCCAGGGGTAGTCGGGCGCCCACGCGATGCGCGGCGCGGTGTTCATCAGCACGAGCCCGAGCGTCCGCTCGGGGTACGTCGCCGCGAACAGGCACGCCAGCGGGCCCCCGTCTGCCCCGGCGGCGAGCAACGCGCGCCCGAAGCCCGCGGCGTCGAGCACCGCGCGCAGATCGTCCATCCGCTCCTCGATCGGAGGCAGGCGGCGGTCGCGCAAGCGGTCGGACAGACCCATGCCGCGCCCGTCGAAGCTGATCGCACGCCCCAGCGCCGCGTACCGGTTCGACATCGCCTGCACCGGCGGCGGGAGCCGGAGCGCGAGGCTGTAACACGTACGCCCCGATGCGGAGCACGTCGACGCCGCCCGAGCCGTCGCCGTCGACCCGATAGGCGATGTGGTACTCGCCGCTCCGTCGCGTAGCGGATGTCGTCACTGGCCATCGGCCGAACCTCGCCGACTAGGATCACCCGCGTGCTCGTCGCAGGCAACTGGAAGATGTTCAAGGGCCCGGCCGAGACGCGTCGCCTTCCTCGAGCGTTCGAGCCGCCGGCACGGCGTCGAGATCGTCGTCTGCCCGCCGTTCACGTCGCTCGCGGCCGCGGTCGGGCGCGGAATCCCCGTCTACGCCCAGAACGTCCACTGGGCGGACGAGGGCGCGTTCACGGGCGAGATCTCGGCGCCGATGCTGCTCGAGCTCGGCGTCGAGGGCGCGATCGTCGGGCACTCCGAGCGGCGCCAGCACTTCGGCGAGACCGACGAGACGGTGCGCATGCGCTGCGAGGCGGCGCTCGAGGCGGGGCTCGCAGTGATCGCCTGCGTCGGCGAGACCGAGGCCGAGCGCGAGGCGGGGGAGACCGACGCCGTGCTGCGCCGCCAGGTCGCGGCGATCCCGCGTCACGACGCGCTCGTGATCGCCTACGAGCCCGTCTGGGCGATCGGCACCGGGCAAGACCGCGACGCCCGAGCTCGCGCAGCAGGCGCACGAGACGATCAAGGCGCTGCACGAGACGCGTGTCCTCTACGGCGGCTCGGTCAAGCCGGAGAACGCCGCCGAGCTGATGGCCCAGCCGGCCGTCGACGGCGCGCTCGTCGGCGGCGCCTCGCTCGAGCCGGCCTCGTTCGCGGCGATCTGCCGCGCGGCCCGGCCGTGAGCGGCGCCGGGCTGCCGCTCGTCACGCTCGTGATCCTCGACGGCTGGGGGATCGCCCCGCCCGGCCCGGGCAACGCGGTCGAGCTCGCGCGCACACCCGTCTTCGACGACCTCGTCGCCCGCTATCCGACCACGCAGCTCCGCGCGTCCGGCCCGGCGGTCGGCCTGCCCGAGGGCCAGATGGGCAACTCGGAGGTCGGCCACCTGACGATCGGCTCGGGGCGGATCCTGTTCCAGGACCTCGTGCGCGTGAGCCGCGCCGTCGAGGACGGCTCGCTGCTTCGAGAACGAGGCGCTCGCTCGGCGCGTTCCAGCGCGCCAGGGAGCGCGGCGGCGACGTGCACCTCCTCGGGCTCGTCTCGACCGGCGGCGTCCATTCGCACATCGACCACCTGCGAGCGCTCCTCGAGATCGGCGAGCGCGCCGGGCTCGGAGACCGGACGTGGGTCCACGCGTTCACCGACGGGCGCGACGTCTCGCCGCATGCCGCGGTCGAACGACCTTGCGACGCTGCCCGCCGAGCGGATCGCGACGGTCGTCGGCCGCTACTACGCGATGGACCGCGACAAGCGCTGGGAGCGCACCGACCGGGCGCTCGACGCGATCGTCGGCGGGCGTCGGCGAGGAGGCCGACGACCCGGTCGCCGCGGTGCGCGCGAGCTACGAGCGCGGCGTGACGGACGAGTTCGTCGAGCCGATCGTCCTCCGCGGCCGCCCGCGGCTCGACCCGGCGAAAGACGCGGCGATCGTCTTCAACTTCCGGCCCGACCGCGTCCGCCAGCTGACGCAGCGGCTGCTCGAGCGCTGGGCGCAGACGTCGTCACGATGACGCGCTACAGCGACGACTTCGACTGCCCGGTCGCCTTCGACGAGCAGGCGGTCGCCGGACACCCTCGCCGAGGTGCTTGAGCGCCGCCGGCCGGCGGCAGCTGCACGCCGCCGAGACCGAGAAGTACGCACACGTGACCTACTTCTTCGACGGCGGCGTCGAGGAGCCCGTGGACGGAGAGGACGCGGATCCTCGTCCCGTCGCCGCGCGACGTCGCGAGCTACGACCTGAAGCCGGAGATGTCGGCGCGCCGAGGTCGCCGTCGCGGGTCGCCGCCGCCGCTCGACCGACGGCTACGGCTTCTGCGTCGTCAACTTCGCCAACCCCGACATGGTCGGTCACACGGGCGTGATCCCCGCGGTCGTGCGGGCGGTCGAGACCGTCGACGCGTGCCTCGGGCGAGGTCGTCGAGGCGACGCACCGCGCGGGCGGCGCCTGCCTCGTCACCGCCGACCACGGCAACGCCGAGAAGCTGCTCGAGGACGACGGCGTCAGCCCCCACACCGCACACACGACGAACCCCGTGCCGCTCGTCCTGACGCGTGGCCGGAGCCGCGTTGCGCAGACGGCGGGGAGCTGTCCGACCTCGCTCCGACGGTCCTCGACCTGCTCGGGCTCGAGCCTCCGGCGCGCGATGACGGGAGCGAGCCTCGTCGCCCCGGATGATCGATGACACGTCATCGAGTCGTAAATTGTTCGTGAATCGTGCGCGAGACCGACTGTATGCTCGCGGCGCATTGGCCCTGACGCAGCCCGATCACGGTGTGCTCCGAAAGGCCCAGAAGCGGTGACGAGCGGGCGTTCAGCCTCATCGTCAGGGCCTACGAGCAGCCCGTCTACAACTACGTCCTGCGGCTCGTCGGCGACCGGAGCCTCGCGGAGGATCTGACGCAGGAGGTCTTCCTCCGCGTTTACCAGGGCCTCCCGGGCTTCTCCGACCGGTCGCGCTTCACGACGTGGCTGTTCCAGGTCACGAAGAACCGCGTCCTCGACGAGCTGCGCGCGCTCGAGCGGCGGCCGCGCGCCGTGGTGGCGCTCGACGACATCCCGCCGCTCGAGGTCGTCGACCAGCCGTTCGAGCGCACGGAGACCATCGACGCCGTCTGGCGCGCCGTCGAGGGGCTCACCGTCGACCTGAAGATGGCGCTCCTGCTGCGCGACGTCGTGGGCCTCTCCTACACCGAGATCGCGGACTCGCTCGAGATCACGCTCGCGACCGTCAAGTGGCGGATCTACAAGGCGCGCGAGGAAGTGGCGATCGTGCTCGCCCGCGACGGCATCACGGCGCGCACGGCGACCACGACGCGGGCCGAGGCGAAGGTCGCGGCCAGCGAGCCCGCCTAGCGCCTCCAGGCCGTCGCGGCGAAGCACGCCTCGGCGCCGGCGCGTGAACGCGACGAGGATCCGGGCGGTTCGTCGCCGACGTTCTGAAAGCAATGCGGGACACCCCGCGGCACGAACACGAAGATCTCTGGAACGGGTGGGCCGATGGTACGCGGTGACCCGCCGTACGATGCCGAGATGGAGGCCGTGGACCCGATTCGCTCGCTCACCGCGGCGCTCGCCGACGTCGCCGGGAGCCGCCGTCGAGCTCGAGCGCCCGGCCGACGCGCGCCACGGCGACTACGCGACGAACGTCGCGCTGCGGCTCGCGGGCGAGCGGCGGCAGCCGCCGCGCGAGGTCGCGGCGGAGCTGGCCGACGCGGGTCGTGTCGCTCGACGGCGTCGAGCGGGGTCGACGTGGCCGGCCCGGGCTTCCTCAACGTCACCGTCGACGACGCGTGGCTCGGGCGCCGCGCTGTCGGCGGTCCTCGCCGCCGGGCGCGTCGTTCGGCGGCGGGCTCAGCCGACCCTGCCGAGCGCGATCCAGGTCGAGCTCGTCTCCGCGAACCCGACCGGCCCGATCACCGTCGCGGCGGCCCGGAACGGCGCGTACGGCGACGCGGTCGCGCGCCTGCTCGAGTTCGCCGGGCATCGGGTCGAGCGCGAGTACTACTACAACGACGCCGGCGCGCAGATGGACCGCTTCCGCGAGTCCGTCGAGGCGATTCGCCGCGGCGAGGAGCCGCCCGAGGACGGCTACCGCGGCGACTACGTCGCCGAGCTCGCGCGCGAGCCGAGGGCGACCCGCGTGCCGCGGATGCTCGAGCAGATCGAGGCGGCGCTCGAGCGCTTCCGCGATCCACTTCGACACGTTCGAGCGGCAGAGCGTCGTCGAGTCCGAGATCCCCGAGGCGCTCCGGGCTGCTCGAGACCTACGAGGCGGAGGGCGCGCTCTGGGCGCAGCACGAGCGCCCACGGCGACGACAAGGACCGCGTCGTCGTCCGCTCGGACGGCACGCCGACCTACTTCGCGGCCGACGCCGCGTACATCCGGCGCAAGTTCGCGCGGGGCTTCGAGCGGCTCGTCTACGTGCTCGGCGCCGACCACCACGGCTACGTCGCGCGCCTCGCAGGCGCTGGCGGAGATGCTCGGCCACCCGCGCGACGTCGGTCGAGGTGCTGATCTACCAGCTCGTCCACCTCACCCGGGGCGGCGAGGCCGCGAAGATGTCGAAGCGCCGCGGCGACGTCGTCTTCCTCGACGACTTCGTCGACGAGATCGGCGTCGACGCCGCCCGCTGGTACCTCCTCTCGCGCGGCCACGACCAGACGATCGAGATCGACGTCGACCTCGCCGCCGAGCGGAGCCAGAAGAACCCCGTCTACTACGTCCAGTACGCCCACGCGCGCATCGCGGGGATCCTGCGCAACGCCGAGGGCTCGCGCCGCCCGACCCGAGCCCCGTCGGCTGCCGCTCGGCGCCCGAGGAGCGCGATCTCGTCAAGCGCCTGCTCGAGTTGCCCGAGGTCGTCCGCGAGGCGACCGAGCGGCGCGGGCCGCACGCGATCTCCGACGTATGCGATCCGGGTCGCGGACGACTTCCACCGCTTCTACCACCACCACCGCGTGCTCGGCTCCGACGCAGGAGGCCTTCCGCCTCGCGCTCTGCGCCGCGACGCAAGACGTCGTCGCCACGTGCCTCGACCTGATCGGCGTCGAGGCGCCCGAGCGGATGTGAGCGCCGTGCGGGTCAGTCTCCGCGAACGGTCAGATCGCGCGATGCGCTGGAACCTCGCGCTCGGCGGGCTCGCCGCCTCGTGGGGCTTCATCGCCGTCCTCGTCGCCGCCGTCGACGCTCGGCGCCGAGGCCCTCGCGTTCTGGCGGCTCGCGCTCGCCGCGCTGACGCTCGGTGTCGCCGCGCTCGTCGCGGGCAGGCGCAGGCCTCCTCGCGCCGCGCGGCCGCCTGGCGGCGCTCGTCGCTGCTCGGTGTCGTGCAGGGCGCTCACTGGCTGCTCTTCTTCGAGGCGGTCGAGCACGGCTCGGTCGCGCTCGCGGTGCTCACGTTCTATGCCGCGCCGCTCGTCATCGCGCTCGTCGCGCCGCTCGTGCTCCCCGAGCGGCTCAGCCTCGTCGTGCTCGGCGCGTGTCTGTGGGCGCGGCGGGGATCGTCGCGATCGCCCTCGACGGCGGCGGGGCGGGACGGACCGCCTCGCGTGGGCCGTCGCCGCCGGGCTCGGCTCGGCGACCACATACGCGGCGCTCGTGATCCTCGTCGAAGCGTCTGCTCGCGTCGGCGACGCCGCCGCTGACGGTCGCGTTCTGGGACTGCCTCGTCGGGACGATCGCGGTCGCGCCGGTGCTGCTCCTCGCCGACCGGGTCGTGCCCGCACGGGCCGGCGAGTGGGCCGTCGGCGCTCGCCGCTGGGCGTCGTGTTCACGGGGCTCTCGACGCTCGTCTACGCGACCCTCCTGCGGCACGTCACGGCGCAGGCAGCGGGCGTGCTGACGTTCCTCGAGCCGGTCGCCGGCGTCCTCCTCGGCTGGGCGCTCCTCGACGCAGCGACCCGGGCCTGCGACGCTTGCTCGGCGGCGCTCTCGATCGTCGCGGCGGGGCTCGCCGTCGTCCTGCTCGAGCCGTCCGAGCCGCGCGTCGCCGACGCGCCGGCCGGGGTAGGATCGCCGGCGCGAATGAGCGCCGGCGCCGACCCTGCCCGCACGCCGCCCGACCGCAACCTCGCGCTCGAGCTCGTCCGGGTCACCGAGGCGGCGGCGATGGGCGCGTCCGCTGGATCGGCCGGGGCGACAAGAACGCCGCCGACCAGGCGGCGGTCGACCTCATGCGCCTCATGGTCAACTCGGTCTCGATGCGCGGCGTCGTCGTGATCGGCGAGGGCGAGAAGGACGAGGCGCCGATGCTCTACAACGGCGAGGAGGTCGGCGACGGCTCCGGGCCGGAGGTCGACGTCGCGGTCGACCCGCTCGAGGGCACCCGGCTGACGGCGCTCGGCATCGCCGGGCGCGATCTCGGTGATCGCGCGTGGCCGAGCGCGGCTCGATGTTCTTCCCGGGCGCGGCCGTCTACATGGACAAGATCGCCGTCGGGCCCGAGGCCGCGGACGCGATCGACATCGACGCGCTCGCCGACCGAGAACGTCGCAGCGCGTCGCCGAGGCGAAGGGCGTCGAGGTGAACGAGGTCACGGTCGTCGTGCTCGAGCGCGACCGCCACGACGACCTGATCGCCGAGCTGCGCGAGGCCGGCGCGCGCGTCAACCTGATCCGCGACGGCGACGTCGCGCCGGCGATCGCCGCCGCCCAGCCCGGGACCGGCGTCGACATGCTGATGGGCATCGGCGGCACGCCGGAGGGCGTCATCTCCGCGGCGGCGATCAAGTGCCATCGGCGGCGCGCTCCAGGGGCGGCTCTGGCCGCGCGACGACGACGAGCGCGCGGCGCTCGTCGAGGCCGGGTTCGACGTCGACGCAGGTGCTGACGCACGACGACCTCGTGCGCGGCGAGGACGTCTTCGTCGCCGCGACCGGCGTCACCGGCGGGCGCGCTGCTGCGCGGCGTGCGCGTCGGCGCGGACGGGATCGAGACGGAGTCGATCGTGATGCGCTCGCGCTCGGGCACGGTGCGGCGGATCGCGGCGCACCATCCGTCACGGCAAGCTGAGGAGATTGCGAACGGAAGGAGACACGCTGATGGCCGGCGCAGGAGCTGGAGGACGATCGCGCCGCTCGATCGTCGCCGACCACAAGGGCATCCTCGCCGCGGACGAGTCGACGGGCACGATCAAGAAGCGGTTCGACTCGATCGGCGTCGAGTCGACCGAGGAGAACCGCCGCGCGTACCGGAACCTGCTCTTCACGACGCCCGGGCTTCGAGGAGCTACATCGGCGGCGTGATCCTCTACGACGAGACGATCCGCCAGGCGGCCGACGACGGCACGCCGTTCGCCGAGCTGCTCGCGTGCGAAGGGCGTCGTCCCCGGGATCAAGGTCGACACGGGCGCGCAGGACCTCGCCGGGCACCCGGAGGAGAAGGTCACCGAGGGCCTCGACGGCCTGCGCGCGCGCCTCGCGGAGTACCACGAGCTCGGCGCGCGCTTCAGCAAGTGGCGCGCGGTGATCACGATCGGCGACGGCATCCCGACGGATGCCTGCATCCACGTCAACGCGCACGCGCTCGCCCGCTACGCGGCGCTCTCGCAGGAGGCCGGGCATCGTGCCGATCGTCGAGCCCGAGGTGCTGATGGACGCCGACAACACGATCGAGCGCTGCCACGAGGTGACCGTCGCGCACGCTGCACGCTCGTGTTCGAGGAGCTCGACCGGCAGGGCGTCGCGCTCGAGGGGATGCTGCTCAAGCCGAACATGGTGATCTCCGGGAAGCAGTGCCCGACGCAGGCGCCCGTCGTCGCAGGTCGCCGAGCTGACGGTCGACTGCTTCCTCCGGCACGTGCCGGCGATGGTGCCCGGGATCGTGTTCCTCTCCGGCGGCCAGTCCGAGGTCGAGGCGACCGAGAACCTGAACGCGATCAACCGGCGTCGGCGGCCCGTGGCCGCTCTCGTTCTCGTACGGCCGGGCGCTGCAGGCGTCGGCGCTCGAGGCGTGGGGCGGCGACCCCGGCGAGCGTCGAGGCGGGGCAGGACGGCGTTCCTGCACCGCGCCCGCATGAACGCGCTCGCGGTCGCCGGCGACTGGAGCGCGGACGTGGAGCAGGCCGTCCCCGCCTGAGAAGCTCGTGAGCGTTGCGTTCGGAGGGCCGCTCGAGCGGCCCTCCGGCTCTCCGGGTCGCTACCCTCGATCCGGATGGGGCCGGCTCGTCAGCCGTCGCCGTCGCCATCGCGCTCCTGTCGCTCGTCGATCGCGAGCGTGGCGTCCGGGCAGGTCCGGCGCCGAGGTCCGCGTCACCGTCTTCGGCGACTCGGCTGCGACCGCGATGGCGTACGACCCCGACGCGCAAGCGGACCCTCGGCCGCGGCATCGACCTGGCGCTCGAGGTCGCCGCATGCCGCCGCGTCGGAGACGCGAGCTGCCCGTACGACGGCGTCCGGCCGCCCAACGTGATCGATCGCGCGACGGAGCTCGGCCGCGAGCTCGGCCCGGTCGTCGTGGTGATCGTCGGGCTACAACGACTACGAGGACAACTACGCAGAGAACATCGAGGAGGCGATGGCCGTCTTCCGCAAGGCGGGCGTGGAGCACGTTCTCTGGGCGACGCTCCGTGAGCAGCGCCAGAGCTGGGCTCAACATGAACGACATGATTCGGGCCGCGTCGCGCGAAGTACCCCGAGATGACCGTGCTCGACTGGAACGCGCTCGCGCAGGAGCAGCCCCGACTGGCTCCAGCCGGACGGGATCCACCTCACGCCCGCGGGCGCAGAAGGCATGGCGACCATGGTCAACGAGCGCGCTCGTGCAGCTCGGTGTCGCGCCGAAGCCACGTTGTGCCCAGGGCGCGGAAGCTTCTCGCCATCGCATCGCGCGCGCTCCCTGTCGGCCACCGCGGCCGCGCGTATCACGCGAGCCTCAAGGCGACCGGCGGGATGGCGCCCTACCGCTGGGTTCGCACCGGCGGGACGCCCGCTCCCGGCCTCCGGCTCACCACCGACGGTCGCTTGATGGGAGTACCGGGCCGGTCGGGAAGGTTCGAGCTGCACGCCAGGGTCGTCGACCGCACCGGTGCGGTGCGTACCCGTGTCTTCTCGGTCCGGATCCTCTAGCGTCCTCGCCTCAGGCCGGGGTGGGCTTGGTCGAGCTCTGCGCACGGCGCCCGCCGGCTTCCCCGAGCTGCGAACGCTTACTCGTCGCTCGCCGACACGGGCGAATGCCGCTTCGCCTCGCCCGACCGAGCAATATGATCAGGGCCGAGATCCATGCGATATCCAGCCGATTCCGCGCACCGGCCCCATGCCCACGCCCTCGGCATCGTGGGCTGCACCGAGTGCGGGCTCGAGGCGGACGAGCGGTTTACGATCGCGGAGCAATGGACATGGTGGTCGGACGGTTGCGGGGGGCTTCTGCCGTTCTGTCCGGCGTGTGCCGAGCGCGAGTTCGGGCATCGAATCGCGTATCTGGACGGATCGACCCCGTAGGGCCAGGCGTCCGAAGAGGCCGGCAGAGGCTCGATTCGCACGATGCAGTACCCCTTCCGAGGGATCTTGGCGCCACCGCGCAAGTTTCGCCGCTCGCACGCATCAATCCAGGTAGAGCAATCGGATGGGCAGCCGGGCCTGGCTTGGCGGCGGACGGCTTGGCGCCCATCCCGGCTCTTTCTCCAGCACTCGTGTGGCGTCCTGGTCGCCAGAGTCCCAGGCCGCAGGCTCGACCGGCTCGCCTGAGACCGCGCTGGTGAACGAGACGGCCACTCGCTCGCGCGTATGGCCCAGGTGTTTGCCCGAGCGGAAACCAGGGCAGATAGCCCTCATGCCGACGGAGACACCGCTGCCGCCCTCGCCCGAGCCACCGATACCCGGGCCTGACCCGCTACCTCCACCCGATCCGACACCGCCCGGCGAGCCCGACCCCATCCCGTCGCCGATCATCTGAGACCCGGCGGCTCCCGCTGACTTCGAGAAAGCCGTTGCGATCTCGATCGCCGGCGTTCCGGTGACCGAGGGGGCCGGCTCGTCGCGCATCCTGTTGCCGCCGCGGGGCCTGCCGTCGCCATGAACCCCCCACGGCTTGACTCGCAGACCCCGCGGCCCATGGAACGCGTCGCACACGCTCCGGTATCGGAATGTTCGCGGCGAGCCGAGCGGCGCTCTTCGACTCTTCGGCTAGACCGCCGACTGGACCTAGGCCGGGTTTAGCGATCGGCGCGGCGACGGCGGGAAGAAGTAGCCGTCGATGCTCAGCCGTTGCGGTGAAGGCCCTTCGGGGCCCTCACGCTTTTCGCACAAGCTCCGGTGTCACTCGTGCGGCAACCAGGTCACGACAACAGCGAGGCCGTCGTTTTCGGGTTCGGTGAGGGGCGCGGTAAGAGGCCGTTGGCGCCCTCGATGGTCGCCATTGGGTCGGTGAGCCTCCGTGCCTGTTGCCCGAGACGGATACGCAGCTCTCCCACCGTCCGCTGAACCTCGAATCACTAAGCGCCTCGCCGCAGACGATTCGTAGGTGGGTACGATCGGCCACATGTTGGACATCACGGTTTCCGAGAGCACGTCGGCGTCCCCCGAGCAGGTACTCGCTGCGGCCACCGACCTCTCCGAGGATCGGGTCAAGGTATGGTCGAATTCAAAGCCACGGTACTTCGAAGTGCATGCCCAGGGAGCAGACCTCGCCGAGGTGACAGAGGGCTTCCGGCCGCCCTTTGGCCGCGTCTGGGAGCGGAGCCGCTACGAGTGGGAGCCTGGAGCGATCCGCCAGACCGTGATCGACTCCAATGTGCTCGCGCCCGACAGTACCTGGGAGCTCAAGGTTTCGCCAAGCGCTGGGGGCAGCACCGTTGAGATGCGACTAAGGCGGGAGTTCCAACGCAGCGCCAAGGGCCGGACCGCCTCCGCGATCAACCATCTCGGGGGCAGACGCATGTGGGGCTGGTACCTGCGCAAGGCCCTTGCCGAGGCGGAGAGGCGCTCGTCTTAGAACGTGGTTCAGACTGAACGTTGGCGTCGAGTCGTCTATGCGTCGGCGGGCTTCCCGGAATCGATTTCGTCGAAGTACTCGATCCACACTGACGACATGTCAATGCCGTCGGCCTCCATCGCTGCCTGTGTCTCCGCGCTCGTCCATGCCGCCTGCGCCTCGTGCCGCGTATCGAACGTTTCCTCGACCATGACGAGGTTCGGATCATCCTGTGCGCGCCAGAGCCGAAAGGTGCGCACCCCAGGGGTGACCTGCACCGCATGGTCGTAACCAGGCCGCCAGGCGTCGTAGTCAGCAACCCGGCACTGGCAGAGCACAGTTGTCATCGCTCCCTCCGTTCGCAGAGTGGCAAATGACACTACGCCTGAAGCGCGGGCTTCGAGACGGACCTCGTCCGCCGGTCGTTTCATTTTGAAACGAGTTCTAAGGGTCGCGCGGATGCACGCTTTTCGCCTCGGCGTCGAGGGCCGACGCTGAATCCTCGTCGAGTTCGGTCTGACCTCAGCGGGCGGGCGTTGTAACGCCCCGGGGGGCACGATCACGAACGGTGAAGCGTGGATGCTCATGGCCTTTGGTCGTCTCCCCTTCCGAAGGTCATCGCCTGGGCACCGCGCCTCACTCTTCTTAGCATCACCTTTACGGGCGTTTAGTGGCGGCGGAGGGTGTGTAAGGCTGCCGTGGCGGGTAACGCCTTGTGTTGGCAATCCGACAGAGGGGAGAGAGTTATGCGATTTCTTCATACGGCGCTTTGCGCGTCACTTCTTGCCCTTGCGAGCGTCGGAGTCGCGTCCGCCGCAGAGATAAAGATCACGGACCAGGCTGCTGGTTACGTGCGGCACGACGGTCTTTCGGACATCACGATCGCGAGCTGCAGTAGTGACTTCAGTGATCCGGCGCTTGATGCGCCGACGCCCACACCGGCTGCGGATGAGGGCGCCGGGGAGCGGCAGCAGAACGAGCCTGCCGCGGCGATCGACCCGGTGACGCCGCAGCACATGACGGCGGGCTCAAACGATTACTGCACCACGCCGACGACGACGGACGCGTGGGGTGGCTTCTACTACTCCGCTAACGGCGGCGGGACATGGACGAACAGTCTGTTGCCCGGCTACCCGACCGACACGTCGGCGGAGGGCTCGAACTGCTCGATCTCCCCGCAGCACTGCTTGGTCGTTAGCTCGGGTGACCCGGTGCAGGCGTTTGATCGCTGGGGCCACGTGTTCTACGGGGTGATCGGTTTCAACCGGGTGCACCCCCAGAACGGCTCGATCTTCGCGGCGCGGTATGACTGGCCTGTCCCGACCACCACGCCGGATTACAGGTTCACAGCGCTCGTCGCTCGCGGAGCTCCCGCGCTGCCGGGCAAGTTCGAGGACAAGATCCAGCTTGAGGTCGACCGTGGTGTGAACAGCCCCTACGCGGGCAACGCCAGCCGGCCGTGGGGGAACGTCTACGTGTGTTGGGCCCAGTTCGTCGGTAACGCCGGCAACAACGGTGTGTACTTCTCACGCTCGACCGATGGTGGGCAGACGTACTCCCAGCCGCAGAAGATCTCGGAAGGTGTCCATGACAGTCAGTTCTGTGACATTGGGGTGACGAGCGTCGGCACGGTGTACGTGACGTGGCGCTCGTTCGAGGGACGCGGCTCCAAGCAGGCGAACGCGGTTGTCGTCGCCAAGTCGACCGACGGCGGCGCGACGTTCACGAAGCCACAGGTCATTACGGAGTTCATCCCCTGGGACGTCGGCGACGAAGCGGGCGTGCCGGCGGAGGTTCGCGAGGCGGCAATGGAGGAAGCCTGCGAGCAGGGCGACGGAATCGAGTGCGCAGAAAGCGGAGCCGAGCGCGAACAGACCGCTACCCGCGACTGTGGCGATGGCCCGTTCGTATGCGAGTCCGGCTACGTGTTCTTCCGTGAGGACAGCCAGACACGTATCACCGCAGACCCGACCGATACCGTCCATCCGCAGGCGGCGTACATCGTCTACAACGCGACCGTCCCCGGCAGCGAGACCCCGACCGGCACGAGCTACGGCACCGTCGAGCCCGGAACGGGAAGCCAGGGACAGATGTACTTCATCCGCACGCTGAACGGCTCGAGCTGGTCGTCCCCGACGCGGATCACTCCGGCGCAGGCCAAGGGCCATCAGTTCTTCCCGGACATCGACGCAAACGCCGGCAGGCTGCACGTTGTCTGGCAGGACAGCCGAAGCGACACCGCAACCGGGCCACCCACCACCCCGAGTGGCGGCGACTTCCGCACCGTGCCGATCTCGAACCAGTGGGTCGCAACGAACCCGCCCGGAAGCATCTCGGCGGGAGTCGGTGTCGGGGTCGAGACGTTCTACGCCGTCTCGACCAACCAGGGCGACAGCTTCATCGCGCAGGCTGTCTCGACGCGAGCGCAGATGCCTCAGTACGAGCAGTTCGGGAACCGCGACATCCCGTTCTTCGGGGACTACAACTCGATCGCAGCAGTCGGAAACACGGTCCTCATGGACTGGACCGACCAACGGGATCCAATCGAGGCCAAGCCAGGCACCGATCCGAGATATCCCATTGACGGCGTGGACGGATTCGACGTCCTTCAATGCCGCACCGCAAGTGGCACGACGTTCACTGCGGACGGCTGCCCCAACGCCGGCGGCCTCGATCAGAACATCTTCGGATTCGTCAGCGGATAATCCTCCAGCGCACTTGAAGAAGAGAAGGGCCGGCATCCGCCGGCCCTTCTTCCGCTCGGAAGTCACGAATTCTTGCGCCCACCGGTAGTCACCGCTCCCTCTCACGGAGCATGCGCTTCCTTGGTGTCCAGTCCTTGCGCGAGCTTTCGATCGACAACCGAGTGAGTTCCCGAAGCAACCGCTCGTCGATCGGGACGCCTCCACCAACATCTCGGTTCCTCTCGGCCCCGGTAACCAGAGTCTCTCTCGTCGGACGGCGAACGTTCCCGGAGGCCGAGAGCTCGGGCGGTGGAGTCTGCGAGGCGTTGCCTGCGGCTGTGCCTCGCTCTGCGGACAGCGGTGAGGGATCCACGTTGCTTCGGTGCTCTGCACCGAGTGTGGCGGTGAGGCGGTCGCGCGATAAGGGGCGCTCCTCCGGGGGGCGCCCTTCTCGTCGTGCACGGGTGCTTGCCCCCCTGGGTTGGGTTTCGACAAAACCCCCTCTGGTTCAGTGAGCGTGAGACCGGGTTCGGCCACGCGGTAGCACAGTTTCAAGCCGTTTGAGGGCACTCAGGGCGCTCAGTTGAGTCTGCGCAGCGAAACCAGCACACGGAAAACCCGCAATGGGGAAAGTCCAATCCCTGATGTGCGTTACACGCTCATGCTCTGATGATCAGCGTCATGAGGCTCTGCGGGATTCTATGCATGGTCGTGGCAGTGACCCTCTCGTTCCGTGCAGGAGGCAGTCGGAGTCTGGTGAGTTGAACACCTCAGGGGAGGCAGACTGATGGAGACCATGCGGCGGTTTTCGCGTCGGACGTTTGTGGCCTGGGTCGGGGGCGCCGGTGCGGGCTTCTATCTGTTTGGACGGTTTCCGGGGATGAGCGCTCCGGTTGCGCTTGCTCAGGTTCCGGGTGGCACGCTCGATCCGAGCCTGGTGCCGAAGTTTCAGACGCCCATGTTGGTTCCGCCGGTGATGCCGCGGGCCGACACGATCACGCAGCCGGGCGGCAAGAACATTGACTACTACGAGATCTCGATGCGGCAGTTCGCGCAGCAGATCCTCCCAGCGGGTCTGCCCGCCACGACGGTGTGGGGGTACGGGGCGAAGGCGGCGCAGAGCAACCGTGGGCTGCTGATCCACAACGCTCCCTCGCTCACGATCGAGGCGATGTGGAACAGGCCGGTGCGGGTCAAGTGGATCAACGAGCTGGTGGACGGGAACGGGAACTTCCTGCCGCATCTACTTGCCGTCGACCCGACGCTGCACTGGGCGAACCCGCCCGGTGGCACCGCCGGTCGGGATAGCAGGCCGACGTTCACGGCGACGCCTGGTCGTTACACGGGCCCGGTGCCGATGGTCACGCATGTGCATGGCGCTGTCGGTGTCGCCGATGACAGCGACGGCTATGCCGAAGCCTGGTACCTCCCGGCCGCGAACAACATCTCGGCGGGCTACGCGACGCAAGGCACGTGGTACGAGTTCTTCGCAGGCAAGGCTGCGAGGGCCTACGGCGTCGAGTGGGGGCCGGGGTTCGCCACCTTCCAGTACCCGAACGAGAACCGAGCTTCAACGATCTGGTACCACGACCATGCGCTGGGGATGACGCGTCTAAACGTGTACGCGGGCCCGGCTGGGTTCTACCTCGTCCGCGGCGGGCCGGCAGGCGACGATGCGGTCATCGACAGCCGAACCGGTGGCAGGGCGTCGCTTCCCGGCCCGGCGCCACGGGAGAACGACAAGTTCCCGCCCAACAAGCTCTACCGGGAGATCCCGATCGCGATCCAGGATCGCTCCTTCAACGCTGACGGCTCGCTCTTCTATCCCGACACCCGCGAGTTCTTCGACGGGATTGTGCGCGACTACATCCCGACGGGGGACTTCTCGCCGATCTGGAACCCCGAGTTCTTTGGCAATACGATCATGGTCAACGGCAACACCTGGCCGTTCCAAACGGTCGAGAAGCGCCGCTACCGGCTTCGGTTCCTCAACGGCTGCCAGTCACGCTTCCTCATCCTCGACTTCAGTGGCATCCCAGACGTCGAGGTGTGGCAGATCGGCAACGAAGGCGGATTCCTTGCTGCCCCCATCAACCTCACCGCCGATCACGACAACCGGCTCCTGATGGGCTTGGCCGAGCGGGCCGATTTGATCCTCGACTTCAGCAAGGTGCCGGTTGGGGACTACGTGCTCGGGAACGTCGGACCCGACGAGCCATTCGGCGGCGGCACCCCGGGCGATGACTTCGAGGTCGCCGACCCCGGCACGACCGGCCAGATCCTGCAGTTCCGCGTCGTGCCCGCGGTCGGGGCCGACGACTCGACCCCGCCGCAGTACCTCCAACTGCCCGCGATCACCCCGCTACCCGCGACGACGGCCACCCGGCCGCTGGCGCTGATCGAGGAAGCGGACGAGGGAGCCGACGAGAATGAAGAGGAGATCGAGGGGCCGGTCGCAGCGCTCCTCGGCACGGTGGATGACGGAGTGTGGACCGCCCGCGAGTGGATGCACCCGGTCACCGAGAACCCCGCCACCGGCACGACCGAGATCTGGGAGATCTACAACACCACCGCCGACGCCCACCCCATGCACATCCACGAGATCGCCTTCGAAGTCGTCAACCGCGAAGGCCTCGTGACGGATGAAGAGGCCGAGGTCCGCCAGCCGATCCAGCTCGACGGCACCATCACCCCTCGGGAGCCGTGGGAAACGGGCTTCAAGGACACCGTCATCGCGTACCCCGGACAGGTCACTCGCATCAGGGCCCAGTTCAGAACACCCGGCCAGTTCGTGTGGCACTGCCACATCGTCGAACACGAAGACAACGAAATGATGCGCCCCTATCGCATCGGACCCGAGCAACCCGGGCAGCCCGAGTAATCGCCGGCAGCTTCGCAAAGCGCAGCGCTGGCACACCGCCCCCGGCTCGTTTCACATGAGGAGGGGTATTCGTCTCGACCTGCGACAGCGCCCGCCAAACCCTCCTCCGTCACTTCTTGACCGTTTCGGTCACCGTAACGGTCACCTCGTTCGTCACCGTGACCGGCCTGGTGACCGTGACCACATGAGCGGGCTCATGCACCGTGACGACGCTCGTCTGGGTCACGGTCGGCGACGGTTGGGTCACCGTGCGCGAGACGGTCTGCGTCGCGCCCGGCGTCGTTACCGTGACAAGCCGATCCGTTGTCCTCGTCTGCGTTTGCGTCTCGGTGCGCACGACCGTTTCGATACGCCCGCCGGTGACCACGCGTTCCCGGACAGGCCCGGGCACCGTGACCCGGCGCGTCACCGTCCGACCCGGCGTCCGAACAAGCTTCGGGACAACCAGCTGACGACCATTGCGTCGCACCGTGACGACTTTCGTCTCTGAAGGGAGGGTCGTTGTCACGAAGCTAGTCAAAACTTCCGTCACGACCCGGCCCGGAGAGGTAGACGCCGGAGGTGTCAGTGGGGCGCCATCCGCGGGCAGGGAGCTATCCCCGTTCCTCGGCGCTCCGACGGTCGAGATTACGGGCACCGTGAGCGTTTCTGACGTGTCGTCGTACGAGAGCGAGTCCGCAGTGATGACTCCCCCTACCACGAGCACACCCGCCGCCGCAATGCCGAGCAACAGCTTGTCGCCACTGCTCAAGCGCTCGCGCCACCACCAGCGCCAATACTGCGGGTCGCGCCAGTACCTCCGGTCGGGCAAGCTCATCTCCCGTCTCGGTGCCCCCTGGATTCTATGACCTAAACGACCGAGAGCTTAAGACGACGCCAACGAGCCCGTCGTGTCCGCCGACGCAGCTCCGCGCCGCATCCGGTCGGGCGCTTCCTCGATCCCAGGTTCCAGCCACCAAGACAACGACACGCGTCCACGCGAACACCGACGACCCGAGCACTCTCTCGATCCGTTTGCGCGAGCGTCGCACCGGGCACATGTCGCCCATGCCGACCGAGACACCCCTGCCACCTTCGCCCGAGCCGCCGCCGCCCGACCCGCTTCCGCCGGATCCGACACCGCCCGACCCAGTCCCACCCCGAGTCGTCTGAGAACGCCCGGATCGCGAACTCCACGGAGGTTCCCGCTGATGCTTCTCGCCGGGATCCACGTCCGCGACGCGCGCGTCCTCGAGCTTGAAGCGCGCGTCCTCGAGCATGCAGTCCTGCTTCGCCGCGACGACCCCGCCCACAGCCGACACGCTTGAAGGAGCGGTCGCCACCCACCAACCTCCTCGCGCTCACCATCCCCGACCGCATGGCGATCCTCGACGTGCTCCTGGATGCGCCGCCCGGGCTCCAAGAGCTCCGCGCCGTCCTGCTCGCCGAGCACGTTGGCCGCAAGCGCGACGGGCTTACCGAGCCGAACGCCGACCTCTGCTCGACCTCGAATAACCCCGGAGCACGGCGAGCAAGGTTTCCAAGGAAACCGGCGGCGCGAGCCCGCGACTCGCCGGTGGGATGAAGGCATGGTATGACTCGGGGTGGAAGGCGCCGGTCCGGACACGGCGTGGGGGAGGACAACAGGGGATGGGTATATGGAGGCGAACCTGCTGGGCGCCGAGCCCAGTGCTATCGCGCTAGATCAGCGCACGTACGGCCACGGCCATCCACAGCCAGCAGCCGACGGACCACAACAGAGGGGCGGCGAGACCATACGTGGCCCGTCCCGATTGACCAGCGGCCTGATCCATCGCGGCGGCACTCTACTACTGGTGGGCGGCGTGACTGTCGCACAACTCGTCTGGGTGGCTCTGCTCGCCTACGGGGTGTACTGGATCGGGGGCCGGCTCCCGCTCTAGGCAACACCGAACGGGAAACCCCAGCCTGCCGGACGTTTGTTCTCTGGCCACACGCGGTGGCAGAAACCCGGGACCGGCTCCGAGCGTCGATAACGGCCCCCGCAATAGCCGCGCTCTGCGCGCATCACCCTGCCTATGCGATGCGCTTTGCAACTGCGGCGGCAGACGCTGCTCCAGTTCCGTGTCGAGGGCGACACCGCTCACGTGAGCTATGGCGGCGCCATACGCGAGATCGCAGCGAATAACCCCAGTTCGTCGGCTTCCCGCCGGTAGCGACCCGCGGAAGGTGTAGTAGCGTCAGCAAGGTCGATGCCGATCGATCCAGCCCGTTTGAACGCTGTCGGCGATCTCGTGCTCACCGACCCTCGCGAGCTACGCGCGCTCGCCGACTCGCTGCGACTGACGCTGTTCGACCTGGTTCGCCGTCATGGCCCAGCCACGAGCTCAGAGCTCGCGCGGCGGATGGAACAGGATCGCGCCTCCGTCGAGGAGCATCTCCGCGGGCTCGAATCCGTTGGGCTCGTCGAGCACGCGGTCGCCGGTGGCGGGGATGTGCACTGGACGACCTCAGTGAAGGGAATCTATTTCGAGATTCCCGACGAGCCGGAGGGCCAGCATGCCGCGAGAGAGCTCAGCAACGTGATGCTCGCCAAGTACGCGGAACTGCCGACGGCGTGGGTCCGCGAGGAGGAGCCGAAGCTCGAGCTCGAGTGGGCCCGCGCAGCAGGCCTCTTCAACGCCCGAGTGGACTTAACAGCCGACGAGCTTCGTGACATCCAGGACGAACTCGAGCGGTTGCTCGTGCCCTTCACGACTCGCGCATCCGAGGAGATGCCGGCCGGTGCCGCCACGGTCCGGATCCTGGCCTACTTCCTGCCCGAGGCCAGGCTAGACACTCCAGCTGGCGGGTGACGTCGCCGTCGCCGAGGGTCGAGCGTGGATCGCCTGGTTCACGGACGAGGACTGATCGACTCAGGCCGGGCTGTAACCCCTTACGTCCGAACGCGGCCGTCATGGTGGGCTGTAGGACATTCGTGAGCCGTTTGCTGCTGCGCGCACCGATGGCGTTCTGGCGGCCCGGCCCGTTCCGTGGCATCGTCCGGGTCGGCTGGACGTCGCACCCCGACGAATGGGAGGCACAGATGCACGCGGTGGTCGCCACGAGCACGATTCAGGACTTTGAACAGGCGAGGAAGTGGTTGAGGGAGGAGGGCATCCCGCGCCTCTCACAGATGCCGGGCTTCGTCAGCGGGCACTGGGTGAGGCTTGGTGAGAGCAGCGGTGCGTCGATGATCGTTTTCGAATCAGAAGAGGCAGCGCAGAAGGCGGCGGAGATGTTTCGGACTAATCCGCCGCCTTCGGTGACCCCGAGCAGCATCGAGGTGGGTGAAGTCCAGGAGCACGCTTGATTTCGCTGCCGCGCTAGATTCGGCATGAGCCTCAGGGGCCGGGCGCGGATCGTCGAGACACTCATGGCGTTCAGCCAGTCTGCCCGGCCCCGCCCGCTGCTGTTCGCCGCAGGCCCCCTATCGCAAGATGGAGGTGGGACGCCCTACAGCCCGCGCATTCAGGTCGCGCTGGCGAGCAAAGACGGCAACCTGGGCCACGTCGGCGAGCGACAGGTTCGCCTCGTCCATGTGACGGCGGAGGTACTTGAGCGCTGCCCGCTCGAACTTCCGATCACCCTTCTCCGCGTACAGCTCAACGAGCCCCCGGGCCCTCGGCGAGCAGTGAACTAGAGGCTTGATGTGAATTTGATCGACGCGAGCAGTGGTAGCGTTCGCGGCCTGGCAAGTGGCGGTCTTATTCCTCCCGATCCTCCGCTCAGTGATGGAGAGATCGTCTTACGGATGGTGCAAGACGGAGATATGCCGCTGATAGCGGAGGCATCGTTTGACCCCGAAACGAGCCGGCGAATGGACGATGAACCCCTCACACCGGATCGACAGCGCAACGCCGTCTCCCGAGCCCAGAAGCAGTGGCGCACGGGCGCTGGAGCACCCTTCGTGATCGCAGATGCAGCCAACGACCGTCCGCTTGGCCTCGTCAACTTGCAGTTCGGCGAAGACGAGGAAGTTGGGGGACTCGCGGTCTCTGTGTTCCCGCATGCACGAGGACGGGGGGTGGCCTCGCAGGCGCTACGCCTCGCAGCGACCTGGGGTTTGCGCCAGCTTGGGCTCCGTCGGGTGTTCGCTGAGGCGGCAGCAGATAACCAGGCTTCGATCCGGGCGATCGAGAAGGCTGGTTTTCAGCGCGAAGGCATCCTTCGCGCCCATTGCAAGACCCACGGCCAAAGACACGACTGCATCATGTTCTCGCTGCTCCCGCGGGACATATACCCCGGGTAAGCGACTCGCATCAAGCCTCTAGTCGCCGCGTATCATCAAATCGCGCTCGGCGGGCAAAGTGGCCACCTGGGCCCCCCCGACGGGTCCGCCTCGTCCATGTGACGGCGGAGGTACTTGAGCGCCGCCCGCTCGAACTTCCGATCCCCCTTCTCCGCGTATAGCTCGACCAGGCCCGGGCCTCGGCCAGTGGGACGAATGGGGATTCGAACGCTGCCTGTTCGGCCGCGATCAGGTTGCCGGCGGCAAGCGCGCGTTGGAGCTAGGCCGACGAACCTGTGCGGAGCCGAGGGCACGTCGGGCGCCGCTTACGCCCGTTACCTGGCTACGTGTGAGATTCCGCTGCAAGGGACATCGTTACGCGAAGGCGATCTACAGGCAATAAGGAGTGGAAAGGGGACGAGATGCGCACAAAGATCATGCTGCTCGCGTTGATCACCGTGGCTGTCTCGCTCGTCGCAGCATCGTTCGCTACCGCGCAGACGACGTTCAAGCTCAAAGCCGCGATGAACATCGGTCAAGAAACGACCCGCGTCAAGGGCGCGAAGGCCGGTGCGGCAGGACGCTTCACCGCAACGCTGAACGGCACCACACTGAAGTGGACGCTCACGTTCAAGAACCTCTCCGGCGCGGCAACGGCTGCGCATATTCATACGGCACCGAGAGATGTGGCCGGGCCGGTCACCGTTCCACTTTGCACTCCATGCACGTCACCCGTGAGCGGCACAGCCGTGCTTACCGCCGACCAGATGAAGGACCTCCTGGCCGGGAAGCAGTACGTGAACGTTCACACCGCAAAGAACGCCGGCGGCGAAATCCGCGGGCAGATCACCAAGGCGCCGACGAAGTAGGCGCTGCCATTTAGGTCGAACGGCGGCGATCCCCGCGTGGATCGCCGCCGTTCCTTGCGTTAGTGGTCGCTAGCAGGCGGTGCCGATGCCGTCCTCCGTGTAGTTACGGCAGAACACCACGACATCGTTCTGCGTGATCGTGAGGTTCGCGCCCGTGACGGTCACAACCGGATTGACGACCGTCCACTGGGTGCTTCCCGTTCCCCCGCATCCAACCTGCTGTGCCGTGGGGGCTGGGTCGGGAGCGGTCGCAGTCGCGGTCAGGTCGGTGATCGTGCCGCGACCGTTGTGGTCGGCGTTGCCGAGATCCTGCTGCGCGACTCCGGGCTGTGCTGCAACCGGGTTCTGTCCTGGGGACAGATGGCCCTGTGGGTTCGCACAGTCGTAGTTGACGACACCCGTCACTGACAGGGTGGCGATCGCGGGCACGCTTCCCAGACCGCTGAAGTTGCCCCCTGTCAGAGTCACCGACGCCGCGTCCGGGACACCGAAGCTGGCTACTGGGAACCGCTTCACATTGACCGCTGCCAGAGCGGCCGTAGACATGACTGCAACAGCAAGCATTGCCGTTACGATCACCCATACGGGCTTCCTCATCATGGTTCCTTTCGGTTAGGGATCGATCAGCTGAGGCAGTCCGACGGCTCCACCCCACGTGGCACGCAAACCCGATGGGGTGGAGCCGGGTATCTCTGGCGTCGGACCGCCCGAGATGCCATTTCTAGTCACGAGCCCAGTGGCGCCTCCTTCCTTCTGTCGGGGACAGGGAGCGTTTTGCAGCGTGGGTCGGCGGACTCGGTGGGATCGTCGACGCGGTCGACACGCCCACCCGGCACAGCGCGAACGCCGCCACCGGGATGGCCCCGGTCAGGTCGACACTCGATGATCTCGCCTTCCGGGACACACCCGCAGTCCCCAAGAAATCCCGCCTACCCCCGCAAGCCCCTTCTGTGGCACGGGGCCAGCCTTCGATGGTACTCCGAAAACTCCGCAAAATCGACATTGGCGCTGGGCATTCTCAGCACCCCGGCGCGGCACTCTCCCGTCCGACCGGCAAGGCGCCCGCACGCGAACAGCGACGACGTGTCCGTCGCTGTTGACCCGTCGAGCCAGGTCAGGCTCCGCTCCTTCTCGACCGTTCGCCATGTGGCGAGCCTCAGAAGGCGGCCTCTCCGCCGTCGTCACCGTCTGCGGCACAGCGTGTGTAACGCTTGCGGCACTGTCATTCGGCCGACGCACTCGGCTGTACTCAGCGTGGTGAACATGGATACGTGCGGCGCCGCTGGTTCTGATCGCGAGAGCCTTCTGTGGCCGTCGGCGGCGGCGGCGTCTCCGGCGAACTACGAGATCAAGCGAACGATCTCGGTCGAGCTGCTGAACAGGCTGTAGGAAGGTTGGAGGGGGACGACCGTCTGGTCGCCCCCCTCCCGGGGTATGCGCCGCCGGCTACTTGGGTTGCGCGCCGATCTGCTTGAGAAGCGTCATCGAGTCGAAGTAGTGGCGACTGTCCTTGATCCTCTTGCCGTCGAAGGTGAAGAAGAAGGCGGCGGGCGTCTCCTGGCGTTTGCCCGAGGCCGGGATCGTTCCTTCCGCCGTCGCGAGCGGGCCAGTGTGCGTGCCGTTCCAGGTCACTTCCAGGGCCGCCTTGTCACCGCTGGCGACGGCACTCGTGACCGTGCCGAGTACATCCGGGAACGCCTGCTTCCAACCCTTGAACAGCTCGACGATCTTCTCCGAGCCCTCGACCTTCCGCTCGGTTCCAAACTCGTCGTAGCGACAGTCGGGGGCCAGCCCGGCCCGCACCCGCTCCCAGTTGCTCTGTTGAAGGCCTCCACCTGCTCGCGGCCGATCTTGACCATCGCGTCCGCCGTCAGGGTCTCGGTAAGAACTGCGGTCATTGCTGGCTCCTCTGATCGATCATGGGCACGAGCGGCAGCCTCACGAAGGCTTGCCTTCGACCGGCTGTCTCCGCTCGGCTGAGACGTGGTCGCAACGAGGAAGAAGAAGCTGGCGACTCGACGGGCACAAGCTGGACCGTCAGCGCGACTGGCTCGGTGTTTCCAGACTGCACTCTACTCCGTGTCAACCCGCCCGTTTTCCAGGGCGTATTCGCACCTGCGTCCGGTCACAGGTGCTTGACGTGGATCTTCCGTGCCCGTTCACCGAGCCGGATCCGAAGCTCTCCGACCGTCTGCTCCACCTCGACCCACTTGTTGCGGGCAAGCACGCGCAGCGCCTCCCGGACTCGGACATGGCCGCTTGTCTGTCTCGATGGGCGACCCGGCGATCCGGCCGTGCAACCTGATGTCGGTGCCGATGCCGCCGGGGACAACAAGCGTCCGGTGGTCGCCAGATGATCGACACCCACTACGGGCACGTGGGCCGCGACTCCGAAGACTCGATCCGGGCTCGGCTCGACGCCAGGTCGACTCAATCTGGCGTTTATCCGGCGTCGCAGGGCGAACAAGAGGACTAGTCCTCCCGCCGCAATCCCGTATGAACACTGGGATCGCGGCCGAAGCGGGCGACGAGGCTCGAACTCGCGACCCTCAGCTTGGGAAGCTGATGCTCTACCAACTGAGCTACGCCCGCGCGGTGCTCATCCTAGCCGTTCGCGGGACGGGCTCTTGGTGGTTTCGCCTCGACCCACAACGCCGCAACGATTGGAGCGGGATGGCGCCCTCTTCCGGGCCGGCGGGTATCCCGTTCGCGATACGACCATCCGTCCGGAATGGGGGCGCGGGCTGGCGGGCGGGGGGAGTGACGGGGTAAAGTGCTGGGCAGGGAGGAGGAGAGAATGAGGTTCGCCGCGTCGCTCACCCTGGCGGTGGTTTCGGCAATCGTCTTGCTATACGCAGGCATGTGGTGGGGCTCGAGGGAGAAGACGTGCGCCGTCGTGCCCAGCTCGGCAGGCAACGTCGTCCTGTGCTCCAACAGCTGGGCCGGGAAGGTCGGTCAGTAGCAGGCTCGCTCGGTCGCTGTCGGTCGGACGGAGGCCGCGGCTGCCGGCTCACGGAACCATCACAGACGCCGCGTAGGCTCTCCGGCCGATGCGCGTCCCCGCACTCGCCGTCCTCGCTGCTCTGGTGACCGTGGGCATCGCTTGTGTCGAGTCGACACAAGGTCGTGCGGCGCCCGACCAGCGGCTGGCTGCGGCGACGGTGTTCCAGGGCCTCGGCACATGGATCGACGTGTACGACACGAAGCTCTACCGGACGCCGAACGTCATCGCGTCGCGTCTCGTTGCGCGCGGGGTGCACACGGCGTGGATCGAGACGGCGAACGACCGCTCGGCCGTCGACATCGTCGACCCCGGCGGTCTCGGCCGGCTCGTGGACACGCTCCATGCGCGCGGGATCGCCGTCGTGGGCTGGTATCTCCCAGGGCACGACCGCCACGCACGCGACCTGCGTCGGATGCGGGCGATGCTGTCCTTTCGCACGCCGCAGGGAGGCGCGTTCGACGGGGTGGCGCTGGACATCGAATCGCTGCGGCTGAAGAACGTGGCGCAGCGGACGACGCGCATGCTCGACCTGCTGACACGGCTACGCTCCGAGGCGGGCGCGACGCCGGTCGCCGCGATCACCTATCCGCCGCGCGCGCTTCGAACGGCATCTGAGCTGGTGGCCGAGCTTCCCCTGGGTGCAGATCGCCGCCCAGGTCGACGCGCTCGTGCCGATGCTCTACACGGGCGGCGGCTTCAAGGGCTACGACGCCACCTACGGCTACGTGTCGCGCTCGCTCCGCCTCCTGCGGGCCGCGGTGGGGGACGGCGTCCCGGTGCACGCGGCCGGCGGCGTGGCCAACCGTATGACCGCCGAGGAGCTTCAGGCGTTCGAGGACGCGCTGACGGACGACGGGGACGATCACGGGCTGGAGCCTCTACGACCTCCAGACCACGACGCCCGCAGCCTGGTCGGCCATGGCCAGCCTCTCGGCGTCGCTCGCCTGAGCCTCAGCCGTCGCCAGGCCTCGCGCAGCCGCTCCCTCGTGGCCAGGAGGTGCTCGGGCACGACCTTGATGTCCGCGAGCACGGGCATGAAGTTCGTGTCCCCTGCCCAGCGGGGCACGACGTGCTCGTGCAGGTGCCCCGCGATCGAGCCGCCCGCGACCTGGCCGAGGTTCCAGCCGACGTTGAACGCGTCCGGTCCGTAGACGCGCCGCTAGCGCATCGATCGCGCGCGTCGTCAGCACGTGGATCTCGGCCGCCTCCTCGGGCGTCGAGCTCGCGCAGCTCGCCGACGTGGCGCACCGTGGCGACCATCAGGTGGCCGGACGAGTACGGGAACTTGTTGAGGAGGACGAACGCATGCGCTCCGCGGGCGACGAGCAAGCTTGCGTCGCCGAGGTCCCCGGCCGCCTCGGCGCAGAAGACGCACCCTTCCTGCGAATCGGCCTCGCCGATGTATTCGAGCCGCCACGGCGCCCAGATCGGTCGCGTCACCTGCTCATCCTCGCAGCAGCGCGTGTCACTCGACGACGTGGCCCCCCTCGAGCTCCTCGCGCACGCGCTCCCTCGTCTCGGCGAAGCGCGTCACCTCGTATGCGATCAGAACCCATAGCACCACGAGCACGAGCGAGATCGTCGCGAGGGCCGGCAGCTCGACCGCGACCGGGAACAGGGCGAGAACGAGCGACGCCTGCCACCAGGCGCCCCCGGCCGAGCGACCCGAAGAGCCTCCAACGGAAGGCGACGTGGGCCAGCAGGTACAGCCGCGACGCCGCCGACCAGTGCGACGGCCGGAACGGTGTCCAGCGCGTCCCCGACGTGCGCGAGGGTGGTCTTCATGCCGAGCGCGGCGAGCACGATGCCCGCGACCATCGGGAAGTGGATGAGCGAGTAGGCGTCGCGCGCGAGCTCGTTCTGCTCCTTGCCCGGCGTCGCGCGCGAGAGCCGGCGCTCTGCGAGCCAGACGGTGACGTCGAAGTAGAGCCACCAGAGCGCCGCGGCGATCGCGATGCCGAGTGTCGCGGCGAGCGACGACGCCGACGTCGACGACCGCTTCGGAGCCCACGCCGATCGCGACGATCGACTCGCCGAGGGCGATGATCAGGATCAGCCCGTGCCGCTCGGCGAAATGGCCCGGCACGAGCTGCCATCCCTCCGAGAAGAGGAAGGCAGGCGCCCCGACGTCGACGACGAGGGCGAGCGACCCACAGGGTGGTCTGGAACGCTCCGTCGGTCGCGGACGCAGCCACGAGGAGGCCGGTGCCGAGCGCCGTGCTCATACCGAGCCCCATCACGGAGCGCCGGAGGCCGGGGTCGTCGCGGCTCGCGATCACGAACAGCCCGATGTGCGCGACGCGCACGACGGCATACGCGCAGGCGAAGGCGAGCGCGTCGTCACCGAATGCATTCGGAGCGCTCAGCGCTGCTACGAGGAATGCGGCCATCGCCACGAAGATCGCGAGCCGGACGGCACCTGCCTCGGGGTCGACGACGCTCGTCAACCACGCATACCCGACCCACGCCCACCAGAGCACGGCGAGGACGAGTAGCGCCGCGGACGAGCCCGTGCCAGGTCGGGTCGGCCGCCATCAGCGCGGTGCACTGGGTGAGCGCGAGCACGAAGACGAGGTCGAAGAAGAGCTCGAGCGTCGTGACGCGCTCGCCCTCGCGCCGCACGGCGTTCACGAGGGATGGGCGGGACGAGCGACTCCACGCCAGCGATCCTCGCACGCGAGAGTCGCCGCCGGCGACGTGCCCGATATGCTCGCGCGGCTGCGGCCGGGATTCCGGGAGGCTGGGTGTCGTGGCGTATCCGTTCGTCGAGAGCCCGAACAAGACCCGCGCGACGCGGGCGAGCGATCGAGGTCGTCGTGATGCACACGATGGAGATCGCGGAGCGCGCTGATGCGGCGTCGATCTGCGCGCGGTGGTTCACGAGCCCGGTGTCGAAGGTCTCCGCGCACTACTGCGTGGACGCCGGAACCGTCGTCCAGTGCGTGCGCGAGAAGGACGTCGCCTGGCACGCGAGGGGCGGAAACACGAATTCGATCGGCGTCGAGCTGGCGGGGTACGCGCACCAGACGACGCGCGACTGGGAGGACGACTACTCGAGCGCGGTTCTTGCCCGTGCAGCGAGCGTCGTGGCCGACGTCTGCCGGCGCAGGCGAATCCCGGTGCGCTGGCTCGTCGCGGGCGACCTGGTCGCCGGGCGCCACGGGATCACGGTCGCACGCCGCGGTGAGCCTCGCGTACCGAAAGAGCGACCACTGGGACCCGGGCCCCGGATTCCCGATCGAGGCGTTCCTCGGTCGGGTTCGCGCGGCGCAGCAGGTGACGCGTCCGCGCCGGCCGCCCGCCGTCTAGATCGTGATCCCGTCGATCACCCTGAGCGACGCCTCCCGTTTGCGCCGGCCTCAGCGAGCCAACGTGACCTTGGCGAGCCCCTGTGGGGCGTCTGGATCGAGGCCGCGGGCACGGGCGAGCGCCATGCGAAGAGCTGTCCGGGGATGACGGATAGGAGGGGAGAGAGCAGTGCGGGCTGCGGCGTCGGCACTGGCACCCGGTAGGCCGCCCCCGCGATCCGGCCTGCGGCGGTGCCGCTCGCGACGAGGCTCACGCCCATCTCTTCGGCGCGCGTCGCCGCCTCCTGGACGGGAGCCAGGGTGCCGTCGTTCGATGCGATCGCCCAGACGGGGAAGAGCGGATCGAGCGCGGCGACGGGGCCGTGGGCCAGGTCCGTCGCGGTGAGCGGCTCGGCCGCGATGCGGCAGGTCTCGAGCAGCTTGAGCGCGATCTCGCGAGCCGTCGCGAACTCCACGCCCCGCCCGATCACGAACATGCGGCCGGTGTAGGCGAACGGGACCGCGAGCCGCGCCGTCGCACGCTCGAGCCCATGCAGCGCCTCGTCCGCCAGCTCACTCACGCGACGCACGCCGTCCGCCACCTCGGCGCCCCTCCCGGCCACGTGCCCGGCGAGGAGGACGAGCGCCGCGAGCATGTTCGCGTAGGTCTTCGTCGCCGCCACCGCGAGCTCGGGCCGGGCGCCGAGTGGGATCGTCGCCTCGGAGACCGTGGCCAGCTCGGACGACGGATCGTTCGTGATCGCGATCGTGAACGCGCCGGCCGCGCGCGCACCGCGCACGTACTCCACGACGTCGGGTGTCCGGCCGGACTGCGACAGCCCGATCACCGTCGAGCCGGACATGTCGAGCGGGGTGCCGTAGTGGACCGTGAGGGTGATCGAGTCGCGCATCGCCGTCCAGCGGGGGAGGAGGCCGAACGCGTAGACGCCGTACGATGCGGCATAGTCGGACGAGCCGTGTCCGAACATCCGAACGAGGCGGAGGTTCCGCCCGCGGACCGCGGCTGCGATCCGTCCGATCTCGACGTCGTGCTCGAGCAGCCGTCGAAGCGCGTCGGGCTGCTCGCGGATCTCTGCGAGAAAACGCGTGCCGGGCTCCCGTCCGTTCTCAGCCGGCGACAAGCGTCTCTCCGCCGACGACCGTCCTGACCACTTCCAGGGCGTCGTCGAGGACGACCACGTCGGCCGGGGCCCCCGGGACCAGGCGCCCGAGCCCGGGAAGGCCCAGAATGCCCGCGGGGACACGGCTCGCGGCCTCGAGCGCGCCCTCGAGCGGCGCGCCCACGGCCATGAGGTTTCGGACCGCCTCGATCATGGTCAGCGCGCTGCCGGCGAGCGTCCCGTCCTCGCTGCGGACGACGTCATCGGCCACGACGATCTCGATCTCGCCGAGTGCGTAGGTCCCGTCACCGAGCCCGGCGCCCGCGATCGCGTCGGTGACGAGCGAGAGTCGGCCGGCGGCCACGTGCCAGAGCAGGCGGACGATGTCCGAATCGAGGTGCACGCCGTCGACGATCGCCTGCACGGCGACCTCCGGCCGCACGAGGGCGGCGCCGACCACGCCGGGGTCGCTGTGCGCCAGCGGGCGCATCGCGTTGAAGACGTGGGTGACGGCACGCACGCCGCGGTCGAACGCGGCATGCGCCTCGGCGGCGGTGGCATCCGTGTGTCCCAGCGAGACGGTGACCCCTCGCGCATGGAGGAGATCGACCAGTTCGAGCGCGCCGGGGAGCTCGGGGGCGAGCGTGACGAGTCGCACCGGCCCGGCTGCGAGCAGGCGCTCGAGCAGCGCAGGGTCGGGATCCCGGCGCGCCGCTTGCCGATGCGTGCCGAGGCGAGCGGGCGAGAGAAACGGTCCCTCGACGTGGACACCGAGTATGCGGGGGCCGCGCGACGCGGGCGGGACTGCGGCGATCGCGGCGACGAGGTCCGGCTCCTCGGACGTGATCAGCGTGGGGAGGTACGCGGTGACACCCGTCTCCAGTAGGGCGTCGCCGGCGGAGGAGAAGCCGTCGGCGTCCGCCCCGAGGAAATCGACGCCACCGAACCCGTTCACCTGGAGGTCGATGAACCCCGGCGCGGCGATGCCCCGCCCGGAGCCGTCGAGGCCGACCGCGGTGATGTGGCCGTCGTCGATCGCGACGTCACCGGGGACGAGGCAGCCGTCGACGAGAGCGGCTTCGACCCCGAGCCTCATCGCTCGAGGGCCACGCGAACGATGCTGTCTGCGTGGTCGAGGCGCGCTCGCGCCGCATCGGCGTCGTCACCTGTGAGGAGCATCACGATCGCGACCTTGGCGTTGCCGGACGAGGCGTCGAGCGCGTGGTCGACGTCGTCGGGCGATGCGCCGGTCGCGTTCTCGACGATGCGACGCACGCGCGCTCGTAGCTTGTCGTTCGTGGCGACCACGTCGACCATCAGGTTCCCGAACGTCTTGCCGAGGCGGATCATGGAGATCGTCGAGAGCGCGTTGAGCACGAGCTTCTGCGCGCTGCCGGCCTTGATCAAAGCCTACACGGGCAACGCGTCGATTACGGCGCTGAGGGCGATCGGACATCCCGAACCGCCGACTACCGCTCCTTCGTCCGGCGCGTGGAGGGAAATCGTTCGCTCGCACGGCAAGCGGATGATCGGCTGGGAGGACACGGCGAGAGCCGCGCGACGAAGGACGTCGCTCGCGCAGCACTGGCACGACCCGGACCTCGCACGGAGCGCCGTCGCCCGGGGCGCGAAGGTGATCTTGTCCCCCGCGACCAAGGGTCTACCTGGACATGAAGTACACCCCGCGGACGCGGATCGGTCTGACCTGGGCAGGAACGACGGACGTGAAGGAGGCGTACGGGTGGGACCCGGCAACGCTGGCCGACGGCGTGCCCGAGAAGGCTGTCCTCGGCGTCGAGGCGACGCTCTGTCTCCGAGACGACCGTGACCCGCGCCGACCTGGACCTGCTCGCGTTCCCGAGGCTTCTCGGCGTTGCAGAGATCGGCTGGTCGCCCGCCGCCCGAAGAGCTGGCGCGACTATCGAAGCCGCCTCGCCGCACAGGGCCCCCGGCTGCGAGCACTCGGGGTCGGCTATCACGCCGACCCGTCCGTGCCCTGGCGGTGAGCGGGGGTCAGGCTGGTCCGGTGACCGAGCCGAGGCCCGTGTTCAGCTCCGCGGCCGGGCATGCCCCCCAGAACCCTCGACGGGCCCCGCGGGCCTCGTCGACGGCCCCGAGCAGGTCGTCTGCGTAGCGGCCGCGGTCGTTCCGGAAGAAGTACGGCGAGGCCGCT
Source organism: uncultured Actinomycetes bacterium (assembly GCA_963793655.1). Taxonomy (GTDB): domain Bacteria; phylum Actinomycetota; class Thermoleophilia; order Gaiellales; family Gaiellaceae; genus Gaiella. The sequence continues at coordinate 74,858 of CAWCAV010000004.1, read as the reverse complement.
CCCTCGCGGACGAGCTCCACGTTCACGTTCCTCCGGCTGACGAAGACGTAGCGGAGCAGCCGGCCGTGCACGTCGCGTGCGTCGAGCGCGGGGTCCGCGGACGAGACGTACACGGGTGCCCCTCGGCGCGAGCCGGACGAGCGCCTTCAAAGCCGAGCGGCCGTAGCAGTCGGCGTGCAGCTCGGGCGCGTCGATCTGGACGAGCCGCACCTTCGCGCCGCTCGTCGAGGGTCAGCGTGTCGCCGTCGTTCACCCACTCGACGACGGCTTGCTCGCCCCTCGGCGCCGTGGCCGTCGGAGCCTCGGCGCCGGGCCCGCCGGACCCCCGGCATCCCGCCGCCAGAGCGGCGAGGACGACGAGCGAGGATCAGTCGCTCGGCACCCACACGAGCCGCGTCTCGAGCACGCGGACGTCGGTCGCCTCGAGCCGGATCGACAGCGTGTCGACCTCGGCGGCCGTCGCCTGCCAGCGCTCGTCGATCTCGGCCACCTCGTCGAGGATCTCCTGCTCGAGCTCCGCGAGGTCGTCCTTCGTCGTCTCGACCTTCTCGGCCGCCGACTCCCGGCGCTGCGACGTGCGCGCGGTCACGCCCCTGCGCGACGCCGCGCTGCCGATCGCGCTCGCCATCGAGCGGGTGCTTCGACGCCCTCCGAACAGGCACCGAGCACCGCGCCCGCGCCCGAGATCAGCTCGCTCGCCTGGCGCGTGCGCGTGTCCGTGTCGAGCTCCTCGACGCGCCGCTGCGCCTGCGCGAGCGCCTTGTCCAGCCGGTCTCGCTTCGCCTCGAGCCGGTCGCGGATCTTCGCCGTCTCGGCGTCGGCGCGCTCCTGCGCAGCCGCGTCGCAGCGCTTCGCGAACTCCTCCGGGGTCTCGCCGGGGCGCGAGACGAGCTTCAGCGCGCGGTTCCGTTGCAGCTCGAGCGGGCGGCGGTCGACGAGGTGGCGCTGGATGTCCTTGGCGGTCGACGCGAAGAACCTCGCCTCGCCGACGGGGGCCTGGGGGAGGACGTAGGCGGCGCCGGCCGGCGGCGTCGGCGGAGAAGTCGCGGTCGTCGTAGTCGACCTGCGTCTCGCTCGTCGAGGTCGAGGCCGCCGTCGAGCGGGCCGTAGAACGCCTCGAACTCCTCCTGCTCGTCGATCCCGGCGGCGCGTGTCGTCGTAGCGGAGCGAGACGCGTGCCGCGAGGAACGCCCGCAGCGCGCGTCGATCCCGGCGTCGCACCGATCCCGCGGCGCCCACGGGGCCGCCGGGTCGAGGTACGAGACCGGGACGCCCGCGGCGACGGGCGGCGCGACCGAGGTCTCGTCGGCCGCGAGCTCCGGGCGGGAGCGGCCGCCGGAGCGGCTGCTGCAGGCCGCTCGGCAGGTGCCTCGGCGCCGGTGGCTGCCGCCGCCGCGGCAGGCGCCGCTCCTCCCGTCGCCCGGAGCCGTGCCACCTGCTCCTTCGTCAGCGGCCCGCAGAGGTACGACATCGCCCAGCGCGTCGCCAGCAGCCGCGGCGCGTTGGCCTTCGCCGAGACGAGCAGGAACTGGCGCTTGCCGAGGGCCGCCGATCGCCTTGTCGAGCGCCGCGACGTCGGTCGCCCCCGCGGCCGAGCGGAGGCCCTCGAGCACGCGCGCCTTGTCGTTCTCCGTCTGCAGGCGCCCGACGAGCCACGTGCCGGCGTTCGACATCGCCTTGTAGTCGAGGTCGACCGGGTTCTGGGTCGAGAGCACGAGCCCGAGCCCGAAGGCGCGGCCCTGCTTGAAGATCGTCAGGATCGGCTTCTTCGCGGGCGGCGACGGCGGTCGGCGGCACGTAGCCGAACACCTCGTCCATGTAGGCGAGCGCCCGCAGGTCGGGCGTGCCCTCCTGGCCGCGCATCCACGTGACGAGCTTCGAGAAGACGAGCGTCACGACGAACTGGCGCTCCTCCTCCGAGAGGTGCGCGAGGTAGACGACCGCGCAGCGCGGCTTCCCGTCCGCGGTGAAGAGCAGCCGTCTGCGGGTCGAGCGGCTCGCCCTCGCCCCAGGCCGAGAAGGACGGCGAGGCGACGAGGGCGTTGAGCGTGAACGCGAGCTTCGTCCGGTCGGCAGGCGGGAAGAACTGGTCGATCTCGAACACGCCGAGCTTGCGGAGCGGGGGCGACTGGATCTCGCCGATCAGGGCGCCGAGGTCGAGGTCGCGGCCCGCGCGCCACGCGTGCTCGACCAGGTTCGAGAGCAGCACGTGCTCGCGGCTCGAGAGCGGGTCCGCCTGGATCCCGACGAGCGCGAGCAGGCTCGTGACCGTACCCTCGATCTCGTCGCGGAGCGCCTCTGCCTCCGTGTCCCACGAGAGCGTCGGCGCGCGGAGCGAGCCGATGACGTTCAGCGGCACGCCGGCCGTCGAGCCGGGCGTGTAGATCGTCACGTCCGCCGCGTCCTTCAGGGCCTGCAGGCGCTCGGGGCCGATGCCGCTCGACGCGAGCCCCTCGCGCCAGACCGTCGCCTGCTTCTCGGCGTACGCGTCGGCCGAGAGGCCCGCCGCCTGCGCCTCGGCCTCGCTGACCCATGGTCGGAAGCTCGCGGGGGCGAGGTCGGGGAAGACCAGCGCGAGGTTCGCCATGTCGCCCTTCGGATCGAGGACGAGCGTCGGGATCCCCGACGAGCAGCGCCTCCTCGAGCAGGACGACGGCGAGGCCGGTCTTGCCGGAGCCGGTCATGCCGACGACGACGCCGTGCGTCGTCAGGTCGCTCGAGCCGACGACGACCTCCTCGGCGCCCGGCTTCCCGGTTGCAGGGTCGATCTCGAAGCCGATGTGGAAGGAGCCCCGGTCGGACATCGGCCGTGAGTGTAGTGCCCCTGCACTAGAGTCCTGGCGATGCTCCACGCCCTGAGGGTCGACCCCGGCACGCCCGCGCGGATCGCGGAACGCGAGACCGACGACCGCCTCGGCATCGACAAGGACGAGGGCGAGAAGCGGCTCGAGCACCTCGTCCCGAAGATCGACGAGCTGCAGTACCGGCTCTACGGCGAGGATCGCCGAAGCATCCTGCTCGTCCTCCAGGGACTCGACGCGTCCGGAAAGGACGGCGTCGTCCGGCGCGTGTTCGACGGCGTCAACCCGACCGCCGTCAGGGTGACCTCCTTCAAGGTGCCCGCGGGGGCGGAGACCCAGCACGACTACCTGTGGCGCATCCATGCCGCGCTGCCCGCCCACGGTGAGATCGGCGTGTTCAACCGCTCGCACTACGAGGACGTCGTCGCGGTGCGGATGTACGACCTCGCGCCGGAGAAGGTCTGGCGGCGCCGCTACGAGCACATCCGCGCGTTCGAGCGCATGTTGGTCGACGAGGGGACGACGGTGCTGAAGGTGTTCCTCAACGTCTCCCGCGAAGAGCAACGCGCGCGCTTCCAGGAGCGGATCGACGACCCGGAGAAGCGCTGGAAGTTTCGGCTCGACGATCTGAAGGTGCGCGGGCGCTTCGACGACTGGGTCGCGGCCTGGGAGGAGGCGCTGACGGAGACCTCGACCGGCCATGCGCCCTGGTACGTGGTGCCTGCCGACCGGAACTGGGTCAAGGGGCTCGCCGTCGCGGAGCTCGTCGCCGGAACGCTCGAGCGGCTCGATCCGCAGCTGCCCGACCCCGAGGAAGGGCTCGAGGGGCTCCGGATCGAGTGACGCGCCGTTCCGGTGCGCCGCGCGGGGTGAAACGGGTACCGCGACGTCGGAATCGCCGCCGTGGACTCCGACGTCGCGGATGGGGGGGTGGAGTCAGATCAGGATGCGCGCTGCCAGCTCGGGCGAGCAGCCGCGCCGCACGAGATCGACGGCGTCGTGCAGGTCGACTTCGACGTTCGCCGCGATCACCGCGGCCGCGTCGAGGTCGTATCCAGACCTGCAGAGCGCGTCGAAACGCCAGGCGAGGACCTCTGCTGCCTCGTCCACGCGAAGACCCTCGAACTGTGCAGCCGTCATGCCGTGCCCCCTCTCGTGAGGGCCGTCCGCCGCTCGGGACCCTCGTTCACCATGCCACTACCGTCGGCGATAGTGCCGTGCTGCTCTTCCCCCGCGGGGCGAGACGTGCCTAGCCATTCGGGTGGGCGCAGGTGAAGCGTCGCTGTCAAGCGCCCTCCCCGCCCGAATGGTGGTTGACGAGCCGGGGGCGAACGGCGCATCCTGGACTGTCGATCGAGGGAGGTAGATCGTGTTCGCACGGGTAGCGACGTTCGAGGGCGGCAACGTCGAGGAGCTCCGCCGCTTGAACGACGAGCGCATGGCAGACGGCACCGCCGGACTTCCCGAGGGGATCGAGCGGGCGATGGTGCTCCAGGGAGACCGGCGCCTGTTCGTCACGTTCTTCTCGAGCCGCGAGGCGATGGAGGCGGCCGAGGCGCGGTTCGAGTCGATGGGCGACGAGATCCCGGAGGAGATTCGCGGCCGGCGTGTCGGCGTCGACACGTACGAGGTCGTGATGGACGAGTCCGTGTAGGGCGGCGACCAGCGGCGGACAAGCCTCGCATCGGATTCCGGACGGCGTCCGGCGCCGACGGGTTCTTGCTTCGTTCGGACGGCCGGCCGAGCGGATCGGGGGTACCCGCTCGACCGGCGGTCGTGGTGGGCGCTGCCTCGAGATGGGAATGGGCGGCCTCGAGATGGGGGATGGGCGCTCCCGAACCGAAGGACGACCCTGACCCCGGTTCGCGGGCTGCCAAACCTCCGGTCAGTCACGGGCGGGCGACGAGACTGCGTGGGCTTGCGGGTCTTCGACACCGGAGTAGCCTCTGTTCTCGTCCGACGAGGTGAGGGGGCCGACGTGAAGGTCGTGCATTGCCCTTGCGGCGTCGACGTCAAAGGCGAGTCCGAGGTCGAGAACGTCGAGGCGCACATCGCGAAGGATCACCCCGAGATGGTCGGCAAGTGCTCGCGGGAGCAGATCCTGGAGATGGCGGATGCACACGGAAAGAGGACCGGGCGGCCCGGCCACCGCGTGCTCCGGCCGCCAGCTCGCTCACCGTGCCCCGCGAGCTCGAATCGTGCGGCGTCGAGAGAAAAGGGGTGGGAGGGCCACGCCCTGACGGGTGTGCAGGGCCGCTCCGCTAGATCCAGCCTTTCACCGAGCGGCGGTCTGCGCGCTGCCTTCAAGCTTGCTCGCTGGCCTCGTCGCTGAGGGCGGGTGAGGTCGGCTCAGTCGGCTAGAAGTTTCTACCCCCTAGAAGCCCAACTTCTAGCGGCTGCGCATCACCCGCGAACGTCGTGCCCGCCGGGCGGAGGTATTGCTTCGTCGTTTGCATCGAGCGGTGGCCCGCGGTGGCCATCAGCACGATCGGCGTTGCTTCTGCGGCGAGGTTCGTGAGCGCCGCGTGACGGAGGTCGTGGATCCGATACCCGGCCTTCGACGCCCAAGACCTCGCGTGCCGTGCGGACCTGCCGGAACCACTCGCCGTCCATCCTCGAGCCCTTCGTGGGATGGCAGAACACGTAGTCGTCGTCCAACCTGTGGACGCTCTTCGCGTAGTGCCGTTCGAGCTCGCTCGCCAGAAGATGGGGGAGAGCGATCAGACGCTCTCCGTCCTCCGACTTCGACTCGACGACCCGCAGAGTCCGCTCGACGAGGTTGACATGCCCCCACCGCTCGCTGCGGCGCACCCCGGTGAGGATGAACGTCAGGAACACCTGCGTGCCCTTGCGTCGGAGAACGCTTTGGAGAGGGCTGGCACCTCGTGAGGCTCGAGGATCCGCCATCGCACCCGCGCCGCCTTCGGCCCACACGATGAGCGTCGGATGAGTGGGCGGTTAGCGGAGCGCGACAGCATCCGCGGCGTGGACTCCGTGCGGACAAGTGGCCGTGGCTCGGGGGGTTTGCGTGGTTTGGCCCCGGTCGCAGAGAGTGCGCGACACAAGTTGGGGGAGGTGGCCCAGCCATCGAGAGGAAGGGATGACATGACCGCTCCACTACGTATGGGCGCAGTTGTGGCTGCGCTTGTGATTGCCGCCTTCGCAGCGGGAATCGCTCAGGCAGATCCGAACTCGCCGAAGATCGGTTTCTTCGGTTGCGCGGCCGGGGGCAGCTTTGCGAAGTCAGTCCCCGCGAACACGCCGCTGTACATCCAGAGTGGGTTCTCGAGTGGCACGCGAGGTCTCGTCGAGGCCGCGTTACAAAAGAATAAAAACACGTTCTCGGTCAGCTATTCAGCCGGTGGCGGCACGACGTTCACACCACCGTTTAGGGAGATCCTCCCGAATGCCGGCGGTACCTGGACGGCGTTGTTCAGAGTCGATCTCCCGGCGCTCGCGTCTGGTGACTCGATGACGATCCAGTGGACGTCCACCTATACCCATCCAACCCAGGATCTTGTCCCGCCGAGCAGTGACTGGGATCCAGTGGCCAACTTCCAGCCGCCATGGGATGGCACCGGCCTGAAGTACCAGGGCTTCATCGCCGCCGGCGACTACGACCTCGGCACCTGCACCGTCACCGCCGTGTAGACCCTTCGCTCGCGCCAACGACATTGCGGGAAGGCCCGCTACCCTCGGCGGGCCTTCCTCACCGGGTACCGAAAAGGCTGTTGTCCGCTGCCACGTGCGGACGTAACCGGAGCGTCGGCGTCGCCGGGCATAAGGCGCGCGTCCTCGAAGCAGCCACCCTCGGGAGGACGCGAACAGGATCTACGGTCGTCGGCATGTGGCTCGCAGGATCCCGGTCGCCGACAGGCCGTCCATCACCGCGCCGCGAGCCTGAGCGAAGCCGAGCACGTCGACACCGCGGAACGGCTCGAACGCGCCTACGACCGCAAAGCCCGAATCGTCGCGCTCGACATTCCCGACCGCGAGGCGATCCTTCGCAAGCTCTCGGACTTGTCCCGGGGAACTGGCGGAGCTGCAGGCGACGCTGGTGCAGGAGCATCTGGCGGCAGCGCGAAGCCCGCAAGCGGCACGGGGTCGCCAAAGTCGACGCACGGCGTCGGCTGGGCTTGAAGGCGTCTCGGCGGTTGCCGATGATTTGTCAACTTTGCACCGCGTTGGCCGGTTGCTCGCAGCGCTCGCCGCACTCGGATGTGTGGCATCGGTCGTGGTTGGGGTCGGTTCGTCGACGCCACCTGGCCGTAACGGCTTGATCGCGTTCGCCGCGGGACACGTTCCCGGCCTGAAGGGAGCCGGAATCGCAGTTATCAGGCCGGACGGTCGCGGGGCGCGGCTCTTGACCCGAGTTCCTGGCGACGCTGACCCGGCTTGGTCGCCTGCTGGCGAACGGCTCGCGTTTGTTCGCAAGGGCCACGTGCATGTGATGACGCCGATGGCACCAAAGTGCGCCAAGTCACCCGTGGCAAGAGGATTGAGGACAGCGATCCGTCGTGGTCGCTGGACGGGCGCCAGATCGCTTTCGTCCGCGCCCAGAGGCTCCCTCAAGACTTCGGGTATGTCGCCTACCTACTGGCTGATGGTCGTGAACACCGACGGCAGCCGGCCCCACGTCGGGTTCAACGCCGAGACCGGATGGGCCTTGCTCGACGGCCCGTCGTGGTCGCCCGACGGGCGCACCATCGCGGTCGCGGTCTACGACGGGCAGACAAGCTCGATCGCCGTCACGCCAGTCGTGTAGCGGAGTGGTATCCCCTCCCCGACGGCCTGGGCGACTTCGGTGACGATGATTTCGACCCGGACTGGTCCCCGGACGGAACACACATGGCCTTCGCGCGAACCACCTGGTTTTGCGAACGCTGCGATGTCGAAGGTGTCGCGATCGCCGATCTCGCCGACGAGACAATCACCATGATCGCCGACGAGGTCGTCGATCCTTCCTGGTCGCCCGCCGGCACGCAGCTCGTAGCATCGGCGGGCTCGTATGGGGAAGAGACACTCGAGGGACTTGTCGTCCTCGACCTGCAGGGCAACCGCCGCCCGCTCATCTTTGGCGACGTCAGCTCGCCTACTTGGCAACCCGTCCGTTAGCCCAAACACACCGCGAACGGCGACACGGCGCTCAGAGCCCCACCGACCGCGGCCGATTGCCCCGCAACCCAGCAGTGCGGACACACCTGTGATGGCGCGCAAGGGCGGATACGCGCATTCGCTGATGGCGGCCGCCTGGCCTCCGTTCTAACCTCGTGACTCGCCCCACGTCCCCACCGGCGAACGGCCGCTCGTGATGCGATCCCCCTCCGCGAGCGGTCGATTCGTTGCGTCTCTTGTTACGTCGTCGTCTTCGCGACCTCAGTGACGAGTTCCGCGAATGCGTGTAGCAGAGCGTCTCTATCTCCGAATCTCTGCCAGTCGATCGGGACCGAGACCCAGGGAGTCAGGCTCGGGATGTGGGCCGAGATCTCCGTGGGACGGCTGAGGGGTCCGATCGGCTTGATGTGGCTCGCCGGAACGCCGAGCGCGGCGAGGTCCGCGTGACAGCTCTCCCATGCGTCCCACTCGGTCGTGCCCCAGTTGGGGCTGGCGACCTCGACGAGCCACGCGGGGGCGTCCTTCGGCGCGTTCGTCACGAGACGGGCATGGGGTCTTCGGGGGGCGCGGTAGCGTGGCCGGTCATCGAGGACCTCCTCCTCGGTCGCAGCCCGGACGCTGGCACGTCGCGGGCCTCTTGTCAGCCGGATCATGACGTGTACCGGCGCGGACGCCGCCGGGTCTCTTTTCCGATCAAGGCACTGAGCGGGTCGGTGCCCGGGCTCGTGCCCCGAATCCCGGCCCGACACAAGGCACACCACCCATCCGCTGCCAGTCGCCGCCACGGGCCGACGGGCGAACGTGCGGCTCCCCCGCGGCTCGTCGGTCTCGCACATGATCCTTGCCAGCTTCACGGCGTCCTGGCGCTTCTGCAAGCTCGCGCTCGAGGAACCGGGGCAAAGCCGTCCTGATCGCCGACCAGGCCACGCTCGTGGCAACCCGGCACATGGTCAGAGGTCGTCGCCCGCCGCTCGCGGCGCGGCAGGGCGACAACATTCCGCACACCGCGCGGATCCGCGTCGCTCCGATCCAGACGCTCGAGCGGCGCAACGACCCACACGAGACCCGGCCCGGCCGCAGGCTTTACCAGCCCGGTGCGCTTTTCTTCCTCCCAACCCGCACAACCGTCTCGCTGTTCATCGACCACGACGACGACCGGGAGATCGGCTACGTACGCGAGATCGTCCGCATGGAGGAATCAACCGGACCATGGCTCGTCGGCCGCGCCGTTGTGACCGACCCGACCGCGTGGCTCCGGCGCGGCACCGCGGCATCGCTCGGCTCAAAGATCCTCCACCGCAGCTCGTGCTACGACGACCTCGTCCACTCCGCGATCGTCGCCGAGATATCGGTGCTGTCGCCCGGAGTCAAGCCGGCCGAGCCGCTCGCTCAGGTCACGCTGCTCGAGCGCGTCGGCCCAGCGTCCTCGCCGGCGGCCCGGCCATCATCCCCCGATCGCGCCGCTGGCGAGGTGATCTACGGCGGGCAGCTCGTCCGCCGACCCGGCATCGTCCGGGTGCTCGGCGTCCGGTGGCCAAAACCGCGCAAGCGCAGGAAACCATTCGGCGCCACCACCCGCGGCGGCTGGGGTAACGCGCACCAACGCCACCGCGCAGCTATCGCCCCGCTCGTCAACGCCGGCAAAGCCAGCTGCGCCCGCTGCCACGAACCCATCCACGCCGGGCGAGGAATGGCACCTCGACCACAACGACACCCGCGACGGCTATCTCGGCGTCTCACACGCCGCCTGCAACCTCGAGAGACGGAGCGCACAAGACCAACGGCAAGCGTCGCCCGCACCCCTTCGTCCAGCAGCCCTACCGGTGGTCACAACGCTGGTTCGACGACCCGCCCATCGGAACCATCGTCTTCGGCCACGAACAGGTCATCTACCTCGGCAACGGCAAATGGCAGCCGCTGGCTCGCAACACCAATACGCATTGCCTTACCGGCGGGCGGCTCATACCATCTGATGATGCGGGGGCGGCTCGGCAGACTTCGTTCTCGCGGGATCTCTGTTCGTCGTCCTCGTGGCACTCGTCCAGAGTGAGGCCTCGGTCGTCTACGACTATCAAGGCTGGTCGGGAACTCACACGGATTTCTTCGGAACCATCTGGAAGCCCAACCACCAGGTGCTGCAAGGCGAGAGTCCCTACGACGATCCGTCGCTGAACGCCGATCCTGCCTCCGTCTATCCACCTTCAGGTTTCCTGCCTTACCTGCCGCTCGCATGGCTAGCGCCGCACACCGCCGTCGTGTTGTTCCAACTGCTGCTGATCGCAGCCGCCGCAGGAAGCCTCGTAGCACTTCAAGTTCGCAGTCCATATGCGTGGATGCTGTGGCTTACCTCACCCTTGGTTGTTCTGCCGGTGCTCGGGGGCAACATCACGCCGGTGGTAGTCCTAGGGGTAGCGCTCATGTGGCGCTGGCGGAACCGCCCCGCCCTAGCCGCCGCCGCGCTCGCAGCTGCCATCGCGATCAAGCTGTTCGTCGCACCACTTCTGGTCTGGCTGCTGATTACGCGACGATTTCGGGCAGCTGCCATGAGTGCCGTCGCAGCGCCCGCTGTCATTCTTGCGTCATGGGCACTGATCGGCTTCCGTGGCATCCTCGACTATCCCGCTCTGTTGCGGCTTGCGTCGAAAGCATGGGGTGCAGATGGCCCGTTTCTGCAAGGTCTCGCGAGGCAGCTTGGCCTGAATCCCACTGTGGCACTCATGATCGGTGCCGCGGTAGCCAGCGTCCTCCTCGTGCTCGCATCGAGGACGGATGACGTCAAGGCACTGGCGCTCCTTTGTCTCGCCTGCCTAGCTCTCTCGCCCGTTGCTTGGGGCTTCTACGCGGGAATCCTCGTCGTTCCTCTAGCGGCAGCTCGGCTCCAGTTGTTTGCATGGCTTATCCTGCCGGCCTTCTGGGCAGTCAGCTGGTGGTACACCCCGCTGCCTTACAAGTCAGCCGAACTAAGCATCGTGAACCTGCTCCTTTGCGCTGCCCTTGCCGCGATTGTCCTAACAACGCGCCGGGGTTCACTAGCGCACATCGCCCCTGCGCCCGCCCGCCCGTCGTGCGGGCGAGCCTAAAGGCAACATCCTTTCTTAGGTCGACGGGGAGGCGTGACCGCACCCTCACCATTCTCTCCCCGGGATGCGATTGGAAGAAGGGGCGGTGCCGCAACGGGGGAGGGGGTGCGACACCGCCCCTAGACCCCCTCGTCAAGTCCACTTAACCCTCGGCGATTGCGGGTCGCCTTGAGATGGCGCCCGCTGGCGCTGGCGTCCCCCCGCCTAACCGCGACGTGGTACGACGCCGTCCCTGATGTAGCCCCCGGCGGGCACGGCGACAGGCTCCGGCGGCGGGGCCGGCGAGGCGGTCTTCAGGTACAGCTGCCGGCGGTCGACGGAGACGCCCATCCCGTAGGCGCCGATGATCCCCAGGACACGCCCGCGCAGCTCCTCGATCTCGGTGGGTTCCACCTCGGTGGGCTTCACGCTTGTCATGTTGCCTCCTCCCCATGGCCAGCACCGGATGGTTGCCCGCGAGCCCCCTAACCGCTCGCCCCCCAGGCGCAATCTCCCTTAGGGCGAAATTGTCGCGCTGTCAGCGTCGTCTTCCAAGCCCCGACCCATCCGCACGCGACTCGGGAGTGCGATTTCTTCGCAATTAGCAAGGAACTCGCAAGGGCGTGGCGTGAAGCGGTCGTGCTCTCGGGAGCGAGCCGGGACGGTCTAGAGGTGGGTTGCATCCCCCTTCCGGGTTACTACGGTGAGAAACAGGAGTTGGGGGATGTGGGTGGAACGTGCGGCGTAGCGGCAATGCCCTGCCAACCCGGGGAGGGTTCGGGACACCCCGGCGGCCAATCGGTTGGGGCAAAGCGGGGGCCCGGCTCGACACCGGGCCCCTGCTGTTGCGGTGGGTGCAGGGCTAACCGAACGCCGGCAGTCACTCTTGTCTAATGGCACCCGGCCCCCGATCGAGACCCTGTCACGGAGACGTGGCCGCGGTGGGTCGCGTTGAGAGGGTCGCAATGGCGGTCGGGGCAGAGATCGAGGTCGGCGGCGACCTCATGTGAATCTACTAGTCGAGCGGTCGAGCTCTCGTGCCGTCGTCGCTGATCGTGAAGCCCCAGTAATAGACGGTGGTGCTGGTTCCCCGTCTCGCGTCATCGATGCTCTCTACTACCCGCCAGAAACGGGCGCGCCCGTAACCCCAACCGCGATCCCTCACGCACCCCTCACAGCGGTCACGCAACCACGGGGACCCCGCATGGACCCTAGTCACGGTTTCGGTCACGGCGCTCACGCCATCGATCTAGTCACGCACCCCTTTAAGGAACGGGCGTGTGCGTGAGGCGTAGCCGACCTCACTGCGTAACCCCAAAGGACACGGTTCACCGCTACCGGCTCGGCTGTCGCACCCACTCCACGTCGCTGCCGCACATCAGCGGCCAGCACGCCACGATGTTCATCGGCTTCTGGCTCGAGGCTGGCGTCGATGAGGGCGGTCGTGTCGCCGGGGCAAGCGTCGTCGCGAAGGAGAGCTGCGGCCCCGGGATCCGTCTCGCCGTCGTTCCCTCCCCCATAACGCCACCCGGGGCGCACCATGCTATTCGGCGACCGCTGCGCTTCGGTTTCTTCAGGCCGTTCTTTCAACCCCTCGCGCTTCGGCCGACATCCTCGGTGGCGGGGTGAGCAGGCTAAAGCCCTTGGGACTTTCGCCACGCGTGTTCGCGCAGCAGTACGCCACGGAGTTCGGCGAAGTCGTCGGCATCGGCATCATCGTCGAGGACGCGAACAATGGCTTCCCGGTCGACCGTCTCGAGGCCGAGCACGCTCGCTTCGCTGTCGTACGCGGACTCGAGTCGTTCAGTGGTGCCGACGAGTTCGGCGGCGCGGAGTCGTTGTGCGCGATGTTCGCCGCCTACTGGTGCGACCGGGGGTTGTGTGAGGAGACGCAGCCGGGGCGGTTCCGGTTGACGGAGGAGGGGTGGGGGGTCGCGGCCGGGCTCTTCGAGTCCGAGACCGAGGAGCGGGCGGCGTAATGCTTCCCCGCTGGCCGTCAGGCCGATGGAGGGTCGCGGGGCTCGGCCCGGGGCTAAGCCCCGCAGAGTTCCGGTATCAGCAGCTGGGTGGGCAGAGGCTGACCGGCATGCCCGGCCCGTCCGAGGTGGCGAACATCAAAAGGGCGGCTGCGAGGAGCAGGATCATCGCGACAAACAGCGCGGTTCTGTGCGAGGCGACGTGCGTCATCGTTGTCTCACCTCCCTTCAACGAATCGCCGCTCGAGGCTAACGCGTCGATGAGCGTGCGCCTACTGCGCCACCCGTCGCTCGCGCGGGAGGGCGCCGCGGAGCGAGGCGAGGACGAGGCCGCAGGGTGAACGGCCGTCTCCTGAATGCGGCGGAGGTGGCCCAGCGGCTCGGTGTTCCGGTGTCCTGGGTCAGGGAGTCGGCCCGGTCGGGGGCCGATCCCGTGCGTGCGCCTGGGTCGTTATGTCCGGTTCGACCTGGCGGACGTAGAGGCCTGGCTAGAGAGGTGTAAGCAGCCGGGTCAGGGTACAAGATTCGGGTACAAACCAGCCCGAGTCCTTGCGGGCAAGCCAGTCTGGCTAGAGCCAGCGCTTCCAGCGGAAGAAGCCGATCATCGCCGCCGAGCGTCGCCACGAGCGCGCCGAGGATGACCCAGAACGCGCGCGCGTGGTCGTCTCGCCCGGGAAGACGCACGTTCATCCCGAAGATGCCCGTGATCAGCGTCAGCGGCAGCATGATGACGCTGAAGACCGTGAGCAGCGCGCAGGACGTCGTTCTGGCGGTGCGAGATCACCGACTCGTTCGTCGACTCGAGCGCCTCGACGACCTCCTTGTAGTTGTCGAGCTGGTCCCAGATCCGCTCGACGGCGTCGACGATGTCGTCGAAGTAGAGCTCGAGCTCCTCCGGCAGGAACCGCTCGACCCGCCGCTCGAGCACGCGCAGCGTCGGGCGCTCGGGCTTGATGATCTTGCGGTAGGAGATGATCTCCTGCTTGACGTTCGAGATGTCGCGGACGACGTCCTCGGCGCGCCCTCGAACATGTCGTCCTCGATCCGAGTCGAGCTTGTGGCCGATCTTGTCGAGGATCGGGAAGCAGTAGTCGAAGAGGTCGTCGAGCACCTCGTAGAGCAGGCGGCCCGAGCCCTTCGCGAACAGCTGCTCGCGGAGCTCCTCGTCGTCCGTCGCAGCGCGCGAAGAGCCGCGTGACCGGCAGCAGCTCGCGGTTCGGGAGCGTGACGAGGTAGTCCTGGCCGAGGAAGACGTCGAGCTCGGCCGCGTTCAGCCGCTGGATCGCCTTGTCGTAGACGGGGAAGTGGAGGACGGCGAAGAGGTAGCGGTCGTCCTCGTAGTCGTCGACCTTCGGCCGCTGGCGCTTCGAGAGGACGTCCTCGACGTCGAGCGGATGCCAGCCGAAGCGCTCGGCGAGCGCCTGTGCGCGTCTCGAGGTCGGGCGCGACGACGTTGACCCAGGTGAGCCCGCCGGCGCTGAGCTCAGCGACGCTGCGGGGCGCGTGCGACGATCGTCCGCGCCGGGGCGCGACCGGATGCTCCTGCGGATGCGGGGCAGGCTCGGCATGGGTACTGAGCGGGTCGTCGGTCGTCGGCACCATGTTCGTGATTGTAATCGCCGCGCCTGCTTCTGCCTGCCCCCGCCGGGCTCAGGTCGGCTGCGCCATCGAGGTCGTCGAATGCCGCTCGAGATGGCCGTCCTGCGCGACCGACGTGTGCCGAATCTGTGTCAATCGCTGTCCGGCTCTTTCGCCTGGATTGACAACACGCTATCAGGGAAGGAGTCCGTTCTCCTCTCCTGATTGGAGCTTCACATGCTTCGAGCCTCGGCTCTTCTCGCCTTCGCCGTCCTCGCAGTCCTCACCGCCGCCGGCATGCTCGCCGTGCCGAATGCCCGCAGCGCCTCGCCCGATCTCGTCGTCAGCCAGGTCTTCGCCGGGGGCGGCAACTCCGGCGCACCCTTTGCGAACGACTTCGTCGAGCTCTTCAACAGGGGATCGACCGGGGTCGACGTCGGCGGGTGGACGATCCAGTACGCGTCCGCGGGAGGCAACGACGTGGCAGGCGACCGCGTTGACCGGGACGATCCCGCCGGGCCGGCACTACCTCGTGCAGCTCGCGTCTGCCGCGGCCGTCGGCGCTCCTCTCCCGGCCCCGGACGCGATCGGAACGACGAACCTGGCGGTCTCGGGCGGCAAGGTCGCGCTCGTCCGTGACGGGTCGCTGCTTACGTGCGGTGCGTCGGCCGGCAGCTGCTCCCCCGTCGCTTCCGTCGCCGACCTCGTCGGCTACGGCGGCGCGGTGGACTATGAGGGTGGCGCGCCGGCAGCTCCGCTCGACAACACGACCGCCGCCACGCGCGGTGGTGACGGGTGTATCGACACCGACGCCAACTCGACGGACTTCACCGCCGTGGGCCCCGCGCCGCGCAACTCGTCCAGCGCAACGGTCGCCTGCGGTGTCGCGCCGCCCCCGCCGGGCGGCGTATCACAGGGTGCGACGGTCGACATCGACATCCAGCCCGTGCTCTCGATCGCCCTCGAGCGGTCGACCGTGAGCTTCGGCAACGCGACGACCGGCACCACGCCGCCACCCGTCTCCGAGCGCGTGACGGTCGTGAGCGACGCCGCGGCCGGGTATGCGCTGACCGTGCGCCGCACGGCCTTCAGCCCCGCCGACCTACCGCTCGGCGTCGCAGGCACGGCTCCGAGCGGCGGGCAGATCGGCGGCTCGCTCGCAGGCGGCGCCATGGCGGCCATCCCGATATCGCCTGCGACCGACCTGCTCGTGGGAACCAAGGCTGCGCGGAGTGCGGCCGCGGGCGACGTCTGGGACACACGCGTCGGGTTCGTCTCGCCGCTTCCCGCCGTCGCGGCCGGCCGGTACACGGCGACCGTCACGTTCACGGTCGTCGGTCGATGAGACGCGCGGCAGGACCTCGCTCTCGCCGCCGCCATGCTCGTGCCCGCTTCGGCGGGCGCGGGCACGGCACGGCCTCCAGTGGCTCTCACCGTGACTCCGGCACGCGTCGCCTTCACGGGCTCGGGCCAGGCGGCCGTCCGCGTCACAAACGCAGGGCTGAGCCCGCTCGTCGTGGACGTCGCCCGCGCGGGATTCGCGCTCGATCTGCGTGGCCGCCCGAAGGTGGTCGCGCGTGGCAAGCGAGTCTGCGGCGTCGTGGCTCACGGTGCGCCCCGGCCGCTTCGTGCTCGGCCCCGGCGCCGGCCGGTCGCTGACCGTCGCGTCCCGGCTCTCGGCTGGAGCCGAGCCCGGCGACCACGATGCGCTCGTGCTCCTGACGACCCGGCCACAGCGCGGTGCGGGCGTGGCGGTGCGGATGCGGATCGGCATCGTGGTGGTCGTCCGTGCCCCCGGGCCCGTCGTGCGCCGCCTGGAACTGCGCGGGCTCCGCGTTCGGCGAGGGAGTGGAGTCCGCATCCTCGAGCTCGACGTGGTCAACCGAGGCAACGTGACGGAGACCCTCGAGCGTGGGTGGGTTCGCATCTCGCTACGCCGTGGAGGCGCGGAGGCGACTCTCAGCGCCGACTCGCGGGAGCTCCGGCCACGGACCCGCGGAGTCGTGCAGCTCCCGTATCGCGGACGGCTGCGGGGCTGGGTGACCGTGCGTGTCCGGATCGCGGCGCAGGCAGGGCTACCGGTCGTGCGGCGGACCTTCCGGGCTCGGATGTGAGCCGTTCAGGACCTCACCGATCCGGGCGCCTGGCCGACGCGCTCACTCGAGTTCGCGCGGGCGTTCACCGCCGACACCGGATGGGCACCCTGGGGGCACACCCGAGCCTCATCCGGGCAGATCGCGCACGGCAGGCAGTACGCTCGCCGGAGAGCCCGAGAGGAGCGAACCGCCGAGATGCAGATCGATCTGCTAGGACAGGCGATGATCGAGGTGACCGAGGAGGATGCGGACGCCATCGTCGCCGAGGTCGACGCGCTCGGCGCGACGGACGCGATCGGAGGACCAGCACCGGATCGGAGAACGCTGACCGTCACGAACGAGAACGCCGCCGTCATACTGCGCGCGCTCGATCACGTACGCAACGCGGGCCACTCCCATCGTGCGGCCCAGGACGCCCGCGACTCGCTGCTCCGCTATCTTGCTCTGTCCCCCCTCGCCTACAGGCTGCGCTCGTGGGAGTTCGGTGGAGGCGAGGAACGGGCGTTCTGGAGCTACACGGGCACCTATGAAGAGGCCGATCGGATCGTCGACGGTCAGGGACGCCTGTACGAGGTGATTCGCGTCGAACGACAGGCCACACCACTGGAAGAAGGCGTGCTCCTGGTGCAAATGCCGTTCGAGCTAGCCGTTCGGCCATCGTAACCGTCCGATCCGACGTGATCAGCCTGGCCGAACGGCACGAGCCGATCTGCGGAAGCCCAATAGGCTACGAAGTGCTATGGCAGACGAGAGGACGTACACGGTGACGCTGGTCAAGGTCGGGCGCGGCCTGCCGAGCTTCGAGATCGGCGCCTGGCAGTACACCGCGGAGTGGCTTCCCGAGGTCGGTGACACCATCGCCATCAAGAGAGTCTCTGCGCCGGACGGGGGCGACGCGGAAGAGGCGTGGGGCTTCGTCACCCGCGTGAATCCGACACGCGAGACAGCGATCTCCATCACGGCGCTCGAGAGCCAGCCGAGCTCCCCCGACGACTACATCCTCGCCGCGTAGCCATTCGCGGCCGGGTTCTCCGGGCAGTTCGCGCAGTCGGTCCTGTCCCGCACCGACCTGCGCGGGGCTCGAGCGGCGCGGCGTCGACGCCGTCTTCCGCGCGCACCGGTGGTCGTTCTCCCCGGCTACAGCAGGCCGCCTGTGCGTGTGAGCGACTATCTCGAGCTGCTCGAGCGCTCCACCGACGACGGCGACCGGGTGCGCTGACCGTCTCCGGTGGGCCGAGGTGCCAAGGGTGAGAGCTCGTTACTGACGGCGTTTAGCTAGCCGCCCAGCCGATTCCAACGGGGCGACGGCGACAATCACCATGGGCGCAACGGCCAGCTGGGAACATCAGACCTGCACCTTCCTCTGGCAGGCGACGGAGGCGCCCAACTAGGCGACGACAGGAGGAGGTATCGGTACGTCACGGAGCAGGGGCCGTCGAAAGGCGGCCCGCGTTCCCGCCCAGATCCCTACGGAACGTGTGTACGTTCGCCAGAGATGTTCCTGGTCGAAGAGCACTAGGTTTCGGCAGCCGCCAAGAAGGGCATATCCCCTGGCATGCTTGTGCTCGGGCGGCACGATCGCAAAGCCGCGGATCGACGCACTCGAAGGGTGCGCCGGTCGAAACGTACGACTGCGCAGCGCACCCCGACCCGCAACACACCGAACCCGTACTCCGAAGCGTCCTCGTGGGCCGAGTACACGGCGCGGCGACACGGGCTTATTTAGAGCGGCCGGCCGTCACGCCCGCGGTCTCTGGAACGACCGCACCCGAAACGCAGCACGAGCTCCCGCAGTTGACCGCCGTCCTCGCTCGTCGCGACGCCCCGGTCTTGGGTAGAGCAACGGCCTAGACCAACGACCCGTGTGGCGAATGCAGCTTCGCCGGAGACTTGATTTCGCGTTGCCCGGCGGATGGGGACGCGTTTGATCGGCCGCAGGGCCCGCCGGACAGCTCGGGGGAGCTGGTTTCCCGGCGGGCCCGTGCGGCGACGGTGCGCCGTCTCGTCCCGGGGGAGGGGCACGGAGAATGTCGGCGCTGCCGCCCTCAGAGTCTTGCACCTCCGGCGCCACGCCGTTCACCACCAGCAGGAACCTTTGAGGTCTAGCCGCTCAGGCCCCGCCGGTGGTCATTCCGATCGAGCCGGCTGATGTCGCCAACGACCCACTCGCCGTCGTCGTCGAGATCCGCCACGCCATATTGGCTGCAATCTCGAGCCCGCAGCCGAGCTCGGGGTGATCCTCGACCAGACAGTGCAAACAGACGAGCGTGATCCCAGGGCTGCAGGCGTGCGCCGCCCACGGGAACGCCCTCCCTGTCTCGGGCATCGTCAAACAGCACGCTGACCCCGGAATCGGCCTGACCCAGCGGCCGCTCATATCAATGCTGTCCGCATGTCCTGCGCATCCTCCAGGTCGCGATCATGGATAGCCAGGCAGCCCGGAATCCGAGAGAGCGACCCGGAGGCGATGCTCGGGCTCGTCATTCTCGTCGTGGTCGGCCTGTTGGTCGCGATGGCGGTCGGCGTCACGCTCGGATTGTTCGTATAGATCAGCGCACCCCGATGACGCGGCCGCCCGGTCGGAGAAGAGCACCGGGTGGTAGGTGGGATCACCTCGCCGTCCGCGGGCATCGCGCAGGCTCGGGCGGTCGGCGTGGAACTCACGTCAGTCCAGCGTCGGAGGAGCGCGACCCTCGCCCGCTTCTCGACCGGCTCGACGCTGGGCGTCAGGATGCTGACCTCGGTGACGAGGCCCGCGTTGTACCGTCGCCATCCTCCGGGCGTCTCCTGGGACGGGAGAGGTCGATCCATGGCATGGACGCGGCCGAGCCGCGGTAGGCGTCGACGCGCAGTCACTCGGGAACCTCGTCCAGGACGCAGCGGGCCAACATCCAGCGGCCATCCGATTCGACCCACTCGTCGTTCGCCCCGACACCTCGAAGACGGGGGTGCCCTGGAAATTCGCCCGCCTTGGCAACGGAAGGCACGTTCCCGACCGGCCAAGTCGCGCCACACGAGGTAACAGGCTTCAACCCGGGCCGCGTGCAATTCGTGAGAGCTCGTTACTGACAACTTTCAGCTGGCCGCCCGGCCCCGGTTCTGGGGAACGTGCTCCCCTAGTTATGCCCCCCAATACTGGAAATTGACGCCGACGTCGAAGCGATCGTCGGCCACGCCCGTCTCCGCGACCCCGTTGAACCCAGTAGAGAGCTGCCCGCCGGATTGCCCAGGGATGATCAGCACGCCGCCCACCACGTAGCCATAACGCGTGCTGCCGGCCCGGCTCACGAACGCGAACCGGCTGTCGACGACGCCGGTCCTGATGGACGCCCGCGCTCCGCTGGTCGGGCCGCTTTCGTCCAGAATCCTCGCGTTCGCCCCGCCCGGATAGATGGTGGCGACCGCGGCGAACACCGTCGCTGCCATGAGCATCCGTGTCCTGGTGATGTCGTACATGCCGCACCTCCCTCTCGACCGTTCGACCATGTGGCGAGCCTAGGAGGCGGCCTCCCCGCCGTCGTCGTCCGCTACGACACAGCCTCTGTAACGCTTGCAACACAAGTGCCCGGAGGCGGCGTCGAGCTCTGCCGTGCCCGCCACGGAGGAAAGCGAACACCACGTACGCCGGGCTCGAACCACCGCTGCGATAGCGAGCTGCGCGGGTCAGCCGACGCACGGTGGATCGCCTCCATAGCCACGTTCGAGTCCAACCGGGAGGGTGGCTGACTCGCTACAAGCGGAACTCATGGCGGTCGTGCGTTGGAGGAGCACGACCCGCGCCGTCTTCCGCGCGCTCCCGGTGGTCGTCCTCCCGGGCTACAGCCGGCCGCTCGTAAGGGTCGGCGACTACCTGGGGGCTGCTTGAGCGGTCGACGTACGGGTGGTGACCGGGTGCGGTAGGTGCGCCGCGCCTGGGGACGCTCTAGAACCCTGCGGTGCCGCCTTGTAACCGAGGTTGAGCGCACGTACGCTCGGGCCCCCGGGGGGTCGGAAGGAGCCTCGAAGTGCGGCGTACCCAGCAGACACTTGACGATGCCCTCGACGCAGTTGTGCGGACTGGCTTATTCGGGCGCCGTGGCCGTAGCCACCGGTCACGACTTCGATTGGGGGCGGGCCGCGGGTTTCGCCAATCTCGAGACAAGAGAGCGCGTGAGACCGGAGAGCTGCTTGGGGGCACATCGGGTTCTCCCCCGGGTATACGACGGTCGCCCTTACCAGCGAGGACGGAAACCGTCAGGTCGTGATCATGGCCAACGGCATTTTCCCCGACGCTGGAGAGACTTGGCAGGCGCTCGGTCGTCTCACCTAGGCTTCCCACTGCTCCTGAATCCGGGCCGCGCTCGCCCGCCTGGTCGACGACGACGCGCGCGCCGACCGACTGGAGGGCGGCGCCTACGGGCGAGACTTCAAGGTGCTCGCCCTCGACATCCCCGAGCGCGAGACGGTCATCCGCATGCTCGAGGACTGCCCCGAGGACCTGCTCGAGCTGCGGGCGACGCTCTTACAGGAGCACGTCTGGCGGCAGCGCGAAGGTCTCTAGCCGGAAACGGGTCTCAGGGCCAGCGTGGAAACCCTCACATGAGGTGTCAAGGACGGAGGCCGCCCCGTTCGATACCCGTGACACGGATCCAGCTTCGTCTCAAAGGGAGGAACGACAATGGCGCGCGACTTGAACGTTGGGAGATACACGCCGATGATCCTCACGGGATCGTTCGCGATTCTGCTCGGTGCGCTGCTGTTCGGCCTCACGGACATCAGCACCGGCGGGGTCATCATCATCGCGGTAGTCATCCTGGCGATCGGTCTCGTCGGAGTGTGGATGCTTGACCGTCGCCGCCAAGTCGCCTAGGTGCGCCGCTCGCTGATCCTTATCGTCATCGTTCTCGTGGTCATCGCCGCAGGCTGCGGAGGATCCGACAACCCAGAAAGCACGGCGACGCTCGACCAAATACCGTGCTTGGAGCCATTGCCAAAAGCACCACGTCGCGTCATCTGACATCGACCGACCGGCACCGTATCGGCGCCCGGTTTGAGCACGTGTTTGTGATGCGGAATGGCTGGGAACCGCGCCAGCATGGCTGACGATGACGTTCACGTTGTCAACAACGGAGACGACTGGAAGGTAACGATCGAGGGCCAAGGCGATCTCGTCTCGTTCGACACGTTTGGTGAGGCCATCCGGACCGTCCGACGCGTCGCGGAAGACGCCCGCTGTGAGGTTGTCGTCCACAGCGACGGTGTCCAGGTGACCGACCAAACGGCGGCCTAGCTTCTCACCGCGGACAATTCGTCCGGTCGCGTCGCCCAGACGAGCGGACGCACATCCTTGTTACTGCGAAATAGTTGTATCCGCGCCCTCCCCGAGTTGCTCGAAATCTGGCTGTTCTCCACATTCAAGCCTCCACTCTTAGGGGGCCGGGCGGCTTAGCCGAGCGTCGTCAGTCAATGACTCTCGCCGCGGTACCCGGTCCCCACCAGACCCTGCCACGCAAGGCGGCGGTGACGAGATTGCCGTTGCAGACATGTCCTTGATGGTCTCCGCTCTGCACCTGTGAGAACCTGTGGTCGAAGGGCGATCCAGGAGCTGCGCGTTTGCGGCGCGGCAGCAGCGGGAATTGCCTAGCGGCGGCTCCGAGCATCCGGCGAACTACTACCGAGCAACTGGCGGCCCAGGCTCGGGGTGCTTGGGGTTCGTGAGCCGCCAACGCCCTCCCTGGCGTTGGAACCTACACAGCGGCGTGATGCAGGTGGCCGCTGTAGAGATCAGGCCGCAGCAGCATGGGCGCCAGCATTGCCGGCATCATCAACCCGTGCTCAAGAAGCGCGAGCTGGTCGAGCGCCACTAGGCCGACCGCGCCGAGGACGAGCAGACCGACAGCCACGATCGGCATCACGACCGACATCTCCCAGACGGCTCGTCGGGGCATGCCGCGGTACAGCATCCACGCGGTCATCGGGGCGGTCATCGTGAACGTGACCACGGCGACCGACAACACGGGAAGGTCGCTGAACGGCTCGGAGTAGCCGAAAAGACCAGCCACCCAGAAGTAGACGAGATCGCCCACCGCGAACCCCATGCACATTGGGATGCACATCTCGAAGTAGTGAACAACGAACCGGCCTGTCCGCCCGAGCCACTTAGCGTCGCGTCGTGCGAAGGTGGTCTCCATGGCGTCTCCTTCTCTGACGCGCTCGTTGATACGCACGACCTTGGCACTCGGAGGCGGCCTCCACATCGGTGTATTCCCGTAGCCACTTGTCCCGCGCTGCCCTGGCCGGTACAGCCGGCGGGCAAGCAGGGGCCACGTAGCCGCAGGGTTCGAGCAGGCTAAGTGTCGGCGTCGCCCGCGGCGCTGCGCTGCTGCCGCCCGTCGGGAGCCGCGGTCTCGTCGGCGACCCACTCCTCGAAGTTCTCGGCGTACGGGACCGGCAACGTGCGCTCGTCCGCCGCAGCAGCTTCGCCGCGCTCCTCCGACGGGCGGGAATGCGCGCGCGGTTGAAGTCCACGCACCGTCTCCTTCGGCTCTTCCACGGAATTCTGCTCTTCGGTCAGCCGCCGACTCCCTGTCGGTTCTCCCAACGCTCGCACGCCGCGATGACGATGTGTGCGATCTCCTCGAGGTCACGCGGCTCGCTGACGAACTCCGGGATCGTGAACGCGGTAGTCGTCCCGTCGTCGCGTACGAGCGGCACGGTGCGGCGTTCTGTGTCGGGGTCGAACTCGAACGCGCCGTAGGACCAGTGCTCGGTGCCCGGGACAGCACTTATTGCGTCGGTCACGATGCCGCTCTTACCCGGCCGGAGCGTCGCGTAATCCACATCGATCTTCGCGTTCACCAGCTTGCTGCGCTGCCCTCGCCCGGTCGCGGAGCGTTATCCGGGGACGCAGCGCCGACGCCTGTCCGGGCTGCGTCCCCTTGGCGGTTGAAGTGATCTGGGCTATGCAGCGAGGGTCGCCGCGCCCTGTTCAGCCAGACGCTTGCCGATCCTCTGCAAGTTGCTCAGGGCCTGCTTTTCCTGTCCGAGGTTCTCGTTCAGCAGCTGTGCAACCTCGTCTTCTCCCATCGCCTCGGCCATCGTCACGAGGCCCTCGTAGGCGGCGATCTCGTAGTGCTCGGTGCGTGCACCCGCGCCGGTCAGGAACGCGTCCAGCACCTCCTGGGAGGGCGACTCGTTGGAGACGAACTCGTCGTGCTCCTTCTTGATGCCCTCGATGCCGGGGCACTTCTCCGCCTTCGCGGGCTCGCCGAGCGCCTCGAAGGCCTTCTCGAGGTTCTTCACGTGCTGGCGCGTCTCCTCCAGGTGGTCTCCGAACCCCTGCGCAAGCTCCTCGTCAGCTGCCTCCTCCTGGAGCTTGGGGAGCGTCTTGACAAGCGTCTGCTCTGCGTAAAGGACATCGCCGAGCTCGTGCAAGAACAGCTCGCGTGGATCATTCATCTTGATGGTGCTCATCAGATCTCCTTGCGTTCGAAGTAGAGGGCCGCCCCAAAGCGGACGGCCCTCTACCAGCGGTCTTAGGGAAGAGGGGCGGTTAGCGGTGGTCGCGGTTGAGCGGGTCGTCGCCGCCCGAGTAGCTGCTGCCAGCCTTGGCAAGACCGCGGCTGATGATGTACGCGGCCGCAACCACGGTGACCAGCGTCCACGCACGAACGTCGCCAAGTGAGTCGGAGATCGCCGCGGCGATCAGAATGGCGCCGATCACGCCACCCATCGCCCAAAACTCGGTTGTCTTGAGCGACAGCTTTGTCTCGTCCTGACTGCGACTCGACACAGTCGGGCTCAACGCTCTCGTGGACACGCCTGTATCCGTGCGTGTCCGCTCGTTCTCGATTGTTGCCATAAGAGGTTCCTCCTCGGTGGGTAATGGCGCGGAAGAGAACTCGGACGAGTCCTCCGTGTACGCACCTGCCCACCACCGCTCTTTGAGGCTTCGCAGGCGTCGGGTGCGACGTTTTCGTTCTAGCCTTTGCCACCCGGCGCTAAACGTGGTACCTAGTCGACTCCTCGTTTGCGATCGATGACACGCGGATACGCAACCCTTCGCGAGTGCTACCTGGCCTTGATCTGAAGACGCTGCTTGCCTCGGTGGAAGCAGCTCCGCCAATCGATGCGACAGAGGTCGTCGCCGCCGCTTTGACGGATGCGCTTGGGGCGCGCGACGTCAGCTTCCTGATCGCGGACTACAGCGGCCGCTCACTGATCCGGCTGAGCCATGTCCGCCGCACGAACGCTGAGGCCGATGACGTAAACCGCGAACGCGGCCAAGCAGTCGCGCTGGCCGGCACGCCACACGGTCGCGCGCTCGCGGAGCAGGAGGTTCAGATAGTCGGAGACTCTGCTGGATTCCGCGTCTTCGCTCCCGTGACGAGTCGCGGCGAGGCGGTCGGCGTGTTGGAGCTCGGACTTGATCACGAGCCTGACCAGCAGACGCTCGCAACCGTTTCGGCGGGGGCGCACGCCCTTGCCTACATCGTGATCGCGAACCGCCGATTCACTGACCTTTTCGACTGGGGCCAGCGTTCAGTGCCGCTGTCGCTGGAGGCAGAGCTCCAGCATCGACTCCTTCCCGCCTCATACACCTGCGAGGGCGGCCAGTTCACGCTCGCCGGATGGCTAGAGCCCGCAGGCGACGTCGGCGGAGACACGTTCGACTTCAGCGTCGAGCGAGACACCTTGCACCTTTCCATCACTGACGCGATGGGCCACACCCTCAACGCGGCCGTGCTGGCAACAGTCCTGGTGGGCGCATTGCGAAACGCTCGCCGCCGCGGCGTCAATCTCGCGGAACAGACCCAGCTGGCCAACGAAGCGCTATACGGGTTTGCGGATGATGGCGACTTTGTGACCGGCCAGGTCGTACGGGTCGATCACGCCTCCGGTACCGCACGAATCGTGAACGCCGGACATCCCTCGCCGATCCTGATCCGAGAGGGCCATGCAGAGACCGTTGCGTTGGCCCCTGGCCTCCCGTTCGGCGTAGCACTCGATTACAACCATCACGTCCAAGAGCTGCAGCTGGAGGAGGGAGACCGGCTCGTGTTCCTGACCGACGGAATCCTGGAGCGCAACGCCGCCGAGGTGAACGCGATGGAGGTCCTAACGCAGACCCGACATCTTCACGCACGCGAGGCAGTGCAGGCGCTGACACAGGCCGTAGTCGAAGCCTGTGGAGGCGTGCTTCGCGATGACGCGACAGTGCTGTGTCTCGACTGGCACGGCGGCCCGACAGGAGAACGCGACGCCAGCGCGGGTGCCGACCGTTGAGCACGCCTCGATGAGGGACCTGTAACACCGGCAAGCGGCCGTAACCAGCCACTCCTCCGGACGTGTGAAAACGTATGTTCGTGACAACGGAGAGTCATTCCGGCGCACGGCTGCATACGCGCGCGCGCCGTCGGCAACCTGATCGCGGCCGAGCAGAACGCGTTCGATGTCCCGTTCGTCCCGCTTGCCGAGGCCGGCGCGCTCGTCGAGCTGTACGCGGAGAAGGGGCACCGGAAGTTCGAGCGGGCGGCGCTCAACTACCTGGCCCGGTACCTCGCCGAGGGTGGCCCCGTCGCTCGCGGGACGGGGCCCAGGTCGCCGCCTTGCTCGCCGAGCGCGACTTGATGATGCGCGGGTTGTAGAAGCTCACGCCAGCCTGCGAAGCCCGCCGGGACCGCCCACGTTTCCGTCGGACGCGACTCGTCGTGCTTGGCTAGTCGAGCCGAACCGGCTCAAACACCCCTGCAAACAACGGGACAAAACGTCTTCGCACTCGGCCGGACGCCGGATCGCTCCTGCGCCTTACCTCGTGATGAAGTGGCGTAGGGTGGACGGCACAACACGTTCCGACAGAGGAGGAGACGATGGTCCTGGCAACGGCGAAGATCGCTGACTTCGACCGCTTCTGGAATACCTTCTCGACGAAGGGCGCTGAGAAGCGACAGCGGCACGGTTGCAAGGGCGCGCACGTCTTTCGGGATCCAAATGAGAGCGACCGGGTTTGGGCAATCTTCGACTGGGACGAGGCGGGCTGGCAAAGCTTCACCTCGGACCCCGAGGTCCCGGCGATCTTTCAGGAAGCCGGGTTTACGCAAGGTCCGCCCAAGTCGGCGGAGTTCCTCCACGAGAACTACGCCTAGACGGCCCCGCGCGACTCCAAACGGTCCTTCGACTCACCGCCGCCGACTGGGATCGAGCCGGTTAGCAGCAGCATTGGAGTCGCGGGCACCATCAAAGGACGTTAGCCCGCCCAAGAGCACTGAGCCGCTGGCGACGGAGCCGGCGTCCCCCTCTCCCCAGGGCCACCGGCCCCGCCATCCTCTGCCATCGCCTCGATAGGCACCAATACAGCACCCCGAAGGGGGTGCGTCGACCTGCCCGTGGCCCGAACGTCCCGAAACCGGATGGCTTGGCTACGTGGTCGGTAGCCCCGAATCCTTGTAGCCAAGCCACTTCCCGCCACTCGACGGCAACCCCCGTACGTGTCTGAGTAGTCTGGCTGAATAGAGGTCCCGACGTCGAATCTCGGCGCCCCGAGTGTAGAAAAGCCCCGCAAACGGGGCTTTTCAACTGTTCCGGGTAGAGCCCCGATCTTACCCTCGTCGTTCTCGGCGGGGTCGGCGCGCCGACCCCGCGGATGCGCGGCAAGATCGCGGGTCCGACGCTGGAGGACGGCTCCGGCCACGTTCGCGTCCGCGAGGCGTTGCGCACTCTCGCCTTCAACAAGTGGGTCAACGTCGAGGGAGACGGTCGGAGAGCTTCGCATCACGGGCACGGAAGCTGCACGAGCCTGCAAACGCCTAGCGCGTCATTTTTACGGCACTCGCGCGCCTGGAGAGGATGCTTCGCGGGGTCAGTGACCGCTCAATGCGCCCGGCAGGAATCGAACCTGCCTGCTCAGAGCCGTTTTTCTGGCTTGAGGTAGGCACCGAGGTAGGCACCGTGCGGGCTCGTCCGAGCTGCCAGCGACGATTGCCGCAAGTGTTCTCGACGCGAGACCTCGCTATCTACGCGGCCGTTGTTGGCACGATCGGTGCAGCTTGGTCGCTGTATGTGAGCCTCGTGCTCGATCGCGCTCGGATCTTCGTCAAGGCCTGGGAAGGCTATGGCGTTTCCCCAGGACAACAGGGCCGTACGGCGGTCATGACCGTCGCCGTGTCCAACCGCGGTCGTCGGGGAACGAGCATTCAGACGGTGAGCCGAGTCCTTAACGCACGACAAGGAACGCACGAGATGTCCTCGGACATCACCATGACTAGCGGACTCCCAGTTCGGCTAGGGAGGGTGAGGGGCACTCGTTTGTCCACGGTGCCAGGGGCGGTTACACGCTCGGCAACATGTCGACGCGACGGTGGTACGTCATCGACGGCGCTGGCAGGAGGCACCCGCTTCGCGAGAGATGGCGGCAGCGCCTCGAGCGTATCGTCTTCTTCTGGCCACGCTGGCGCCGGCGGCGATCGAAGGCACCCAAGGCGGGGATTAGGTAAGCATCCCCGCGTAGTCGAGCTCTGTCTCGTCGGCGAGTACATGCGAGTACGTGTTGGCCGTTACGGCGAGGTTGCGCTGCCCGACGTGCTCGCCGATCCTCGCCCACGGCACGCCGCCGAGATGCAGCAGCGAGATCCGGCGGTGTCGGAGATCATGGGGCGAAAACCTGGCACCCCGGCGGCGGTGCAGGCGCGCGTGATCGCTGTGCGGAAGCGGTCGCCGCCGAAGCCTTGGAACACCTTGCGTTCGGGGGTGCGATCCTCGCGTGCGACGAGCCCCAGCACGGCCTCGAACACGACAGGGGGAACCTTGCACCCACCGGCCGTGCCCCGTCTTCGCCACGGCCTTCGAGACGCGCCAGCGGCCCTGCTGCTCGTGCACATCCCCCCAGCGCAGCCCCTCGAGTTCGCCGAGCCGCATGCCAGTCGCGTCGAGCACGACCATCGGCAGCCTGTAACGGGCTGGAAGCACGACGAGAACGGCCTCGACGTGCGCGGCGGTCGGGGGCACGATCTCCGTCTTCGTCTCGCGCGGCAGCCGCACCGTGATCTTGTCGCGAAACGGGTTGTCGACGGTGAGACCGACGAAGTCGAGAACCATCGCGCCGACGAGCAGACTCTTGCGCACGGTTTCGCGCTTGCGGCCCTTCGCGGTGAGCGTCGCGACAAGCTCGGCGACGTCAGCCGGCGTGATGCTGTCGACCCGTCGCTCTCCGAGTGTGACGAGCATCGCGCGCACCGCGCTCCGGTGCTGTAGCCGCGTGTTGTCGGAAATGTCGACGCGGCTTGCCTGCCAACGCTGGGCTGCGTCACGCAGGAGCGGGGAGGAGGGGGTCTCCTCGAGCGCCCGTAGGTCGGGGATGCGCCGCGCGGCGAGCTCGCCGTCGATCCACCGCTTGCGGGCGAGCGCGTCAGCCTTCCGCGCGAACGAGCCGCCGTACTGCGTGCGCGAGTCACGGCCACCGACGCGAAACTCGACCCGGTAGCGGGTCGCGCCGTTCTTCGTGGTGCGCGACGTCGGAGTCGTGATCCAGGCGCTAGCCACCGTCGCCACCCTGGTCGGCAACGACCCCGCTCGCCTTGCCTGGCTCGGCCGGTGACAGCTTGCCTCTCTTACGGGCCTGCCCGATCCATCGCGCAACGGTGTCCGCTGGGGTGTCGGAGTCCGCCGCGAGCGTCTTCCGCGGGTTCATCCCCCAAGCGACGGCATCGGCGTACGCGCGCGCAACCAAGCCGTAGAACGCGTCGTCGAGCCGCCGTCCTGCGGGCCGCTCGAGCTTGTAGCGGGGCGACATGCCCCGCTGAACCGACTGCTTCATGAGGTACATGTCGACGGGGTCGACGCCTTCATGGCGCTCGTCGATGAACTCGAGGAGTTCGAAGCGCACAACCGCGTTGGCGTGAGCCGCGTTCTCGACCCGACCGAGAGGCAGCTCGCGGTGCCGCTCTAGCCACGGGGCCATGACGCGCAGCTCGGCTGGCTTCATCGTGAATGGCTCATCGCCCCGTTCGAAGCGAACGTAGGCCACGACCTCGTCGGCTTGGCCGCCTCGCCAGGTGACGTGGGCCCATCCTCCTCGGAGCGGCTCGATGGTGAGGGGCGGCTGTTCGTTGCCTCGCGGCATACAGGCAGGCTATACGAATCCGACACAGTCTGCAAGGTGGCTCCTCTAGACGTGGCGTCGCGAATCCCGTACACTCGATTTCGTGAATGACACGGCACGCAAACCGGGTCGAGAGGAGGAACGGTGACTGACGCGCAGCAGGAGCTGCTCGATCGAGTCCGCGCCCGCCGCGTTCTCCCCGCCCCGGCAGAACGCAGGCAAATCCGCGAAGCCGCGAACGTCACGCAGCGCGAGCTTGCGAAGGCGCTCGGCGTGCCGCAGACCTATGTCTGGCGGTGGGAGGGGGGCGCGAAGCCCCGCGATTGGCAGCACGAGGTCGCGTACGCGGACTTGCTGCGGCAGCTGAGGGAGGCGGCTTTGTGACGTGACAACAGCCGACCGGCCGCCGAGCTCGAGGGGCGGGCTGCGCGCCCTCGGCGGCCTCTGAAAGGGCTTGGAGCCCCCGACGTAGCCGGGGGCCCCTCTACTTCACGGAAAGGAACACTCAATGACCAGTGTTGCACATCCTGGCGACAGCCGTTTCGACGAGGCAGAGGCTGACGTCGACTACGGCTCGCCCTGGTGCTTCCGGCAGCCCGACATGCCCAACCCGATCACGCTTCAAGTGACGGAGTGGCGTACGGGCGTGACGAAGCTCGGAGAGGCCGAGTTCATGGCTGGTGTCGATCGCAGCGGCAAGCTGTGGTCGATCCTCGTCGGCTCGGTCGTGCTGACCAAGCGGCTGATCGACGGGCTGGTGGAGGAATGGGACGACGCCAAGGCCGATTTCGTCGTCGTCGAGACGCTCGGGCGCGTACAGCCCGGCGAGGTCGTGAGCATCAAGTACCTCGGTGACGTCGAAGGTTCGCGGTTCACGTACCCGAACTTCAAGGTCAGCCGGAAGCCCCCGCTCGAGGTGGTCGCCGACGACGAGCAGGCCGTCGACGAGAAAGGCCCCGGCGATGTCGTCCCCTACTAGCCGGTTCACGGTCGGGACGCGCGTCCGCCTGAAGGACACCTATCTCGACGAGGCGCTAACGCAGCCGGTGACCGGGACGGTCAGGGACATCCAGCATCCCGACTGGAACAACCCGGCGACGTACCCGGTCACGACGTACGTCGTCATGTTCGATCACGAGGACCCGTCGCTACCTCCGGGCGGCGAGTTCTCGGCGCGGACGCTCGAAGCGCTCAGCGAGGCTCGATGAGCCTCGCGATCGACGTCGACAGCGTGTCAGCCGTCCTGCTCGGGGACGGCTGGCACACCGTCGCCGACGGCTCGTTCCTGCTCGACTCGTACGAATTCGTGTGGCAGGAAACCCTCGTCCACGGCGGAGGCGACGGCGGCTCCTGTGCGACCGGCTTCTGCTTCCTCGAGGACTTCGACGACAACGCCGGGGAAGCATGCCGCGGCGACAAGGCGCGCGTCTCGGGCCCGCTGACGGCGATCCTGGCGGTGATCGAGCGGTGAGCCGTGTTCTCCGGATGCGGCTGACGCCGCCGATGCTGCGAGAGCTGAGGCTCGCGCTCCTCGTCGACCCGATCAGCGTCGACCTCGAGCTCGTCGAGGAGCGTTATGACAACGCAGACGTGGTCGTGCGCCTCGCGCGGCCCGACAAGCGCACCCGAGGCGAGCGAATACTCGGCGCCTACAACACCGGGGAACGGCACGCCCCCGAGGTTCTCGATGTCGCCTGACGTGCTCGCGGCCGCGCTCCGCTACGCCAAACTCGGCTACGCGGTGTTCCCGTGCCGACCGGGCACGAAGAAGCCGTACACCGCCAACGGCTTCAAGGACGCCACGCTCGACGTCGGCCTCATCGAAGGGTGGTGGATGACGTGGCCCCAAGCGCTAGTGGCCACGCCCGACACCTGCACCGTCGACATCGAAACGAAACCCGACGGGCCGAACGGCTGGGACACCTGGGCACGACTGACCGCCGAGCATTGCATCCCCGACGCGCCCACGGTTCGCACCGGCTCCTACCCCGCCGGCCGTGGTGCACATCTGCACTTCGCCTACCGCGCCGACCTCAAAGCGGGCACGTTCGCCGATGGCATCGAACTCCGCGCTGCGGGCGCCTACGTCCTGCTGCCGCCGAGCCGCCACCCGACCGGCGTTGTCTACGAGGGCGAACTGCCGCCGATCGGCGACCTGCCAAACCTCCCCGAGTGGATCGCGGAGATGCGACGAAACAGGAAGCGGCAACGCAACCAGAAGACCGAGCGGGTCGCGGCCGGGGAGCGTCACGAACGCTGGATCGAGGAGGCGGGCAGGCTCCGCAAACAAGGCGTGCCGGTCGCCGAGGCCCGTCGACGCCTGCTCGAGCTTCGCGCCCAAGAGTTCGAGAACCCCGACGACAAGACCGACGAGGAACTCGACGCGATCCTCGACGCCTACGCGGACGACTGGGACGGGGCCGAGCTGCACGACGACGTCATCTGGCTGTCGGCGTTCGACCTCAAGCAGGTCGAGTGGGTCGAGAAGCCGCTCTTGCAGATCGCGTTCACGCTGCTCGCCGGACGACCCGGTATCGGCAAAGGCGCGCTCGTCGCCCGCCTCGTCGCACGCTGCACCAATGGCGAGATGTACGGGCAGCCCCGGCCAGCGATCCTGCTGTCGACCGAGGACGACCCCGAAATCGACCTCGGCCCGCGGATCGAGGTCGCAGGCGGCAACCGCTCGCTCGTGGCGATGCCACCGACGACCTTTCAGATGCCACGCGACATCGAATGGCTCCGCGGGTACGTCGAAGCAATCAACGCGCAGGGGCGCGGCAACACCGGCCTCATCGCCATCGACCCCGTCGCCAACCACACCGGCGACGCGAACACCGACCGCGAGAACGAAGTGCGGACGGCGCTGATGCCGCTCGCCGTGCTCGTCAACGAGCTGAAGGCTGCCGACCGTCGGCGTCCGTCACCTGTCCACCAAGGAGGCGAAGGGCGGCGCGCTCGCCAAGGTGCTCGGCTCCACCGCCTGGATCGGCGTACCCCGTGTCGTGCTCGCCGCCGTCGCCGACTCCAACGACCCGGCGCTCCTGCACGTCCACGCCATCAAGGGCAACCGAGTACCACGCGGGGAGGCCGGGCTCCGCTTCAAGCTCGAAGGGCGAACGCTCCCGGGATTCACCGAGTCGGTCGTCTTCGCGGTCGAGGAAGGCGTCTCCGATGTCGACGTCGACTCGGAACTCGCAGGCAAGAAGAACGAGGCCGAGTCGGCGAGCGAGTCGCGCGCGAACTGCTCGTCGAGACGCTGCGCCAGTCCGGCGGGCGGATGGAGTCGGACGAACTCGATGCGGTCGTCGCCGCCGGGGCCGGACTGAACGCACGCACGGTGCGAAACCTTCGCGTCGAGCTGAAGGACAAGGGCTGGCTTCGCTCGACGCCCGAGAAGGACGAGTCGCGAGCGATCTTGCGCTGGTGGGTGTCGCTCACGAACGCTGCCCCAGATCACGCCTCGCGCGTAAATGCATTAGGTCGTGATCTGGACTATTCAAGCCAAATGAGTCGTGATCTGGACGAGCCAGATCACCCCAGATCACGACATCACGGGTACGCGCGCGAGTCGGTATCTGGCGCGTCGAACGGCTCCACTCTCACGCCCGAACAGGCAGCCGCGATCGACGCGTACTTCGCTGAGCACGCGGACGAGCATGGACACGTCTGAGCTGATGGCCGTGCTGGAGCGTTACCCCGAGTTTCTGGCCGGTCACCCCGACCATGTCGATGAACTCGTCAGGATCGCCGAGCGGATAGTCGCGACGGAGAACGAGCCCGTCGTGGTTCCCGCACTCCCGGACGATGCGCCCGACTGGGAGAGGGCCTACTGGGCACGCAGGGCGGCCAGGACGTGACCGCCGTTCCTGCACTCGGCTGAGAGGCTCGCGAATCCCGATGCGCTCCTCTCGCGCACCGACCTACGCGAGCTTGGCCTCGAGCGTCGCGCCGTCGACGCGATCTTCCGGGCGCTGCCGGTGATCGTGCTGCCCGGCTACAGCCGGCCGCTCGTGCGGGTCGCCGACTACCTCGAGCTGCTCGAGCGGTCGACCTTCGACGGCGACCGCGTCCGGTAGCGGGCTAGCGCTCCTTTGCTAGCAGCGCGTGCATCGGGTTGGTGCCCGGGATCGCCCCGGACGTGCCCCTCAGACGGCCGGAATCCCGCGCAGACGACGGCCATCACCACCGGCGGTCGCGCCGGCCTCCTCCCGCACGTCGACCCTCTCCGACTCGCCCACGATCCGGTCGACCTTTGCCACGTCGAGCTCCAGCTCCGCCAGACGGCGATGGCGTGGAAGCGGCTGCGGCACCGGCCGAGCATAACCCCATAAAGCCGACCGATTTAGTAGACTTGCGCTTGATGTCGGGTATGCCTCCGTCTCCGTCAGGCGTGCCGCGGTCGATCAGCACTGGGACTGCGGCACGCCTCCTCGGATGCGACCCGGCGACCGTACGACGGGCGGTCACGCGGGGCGAGCTGCCCGCCTACAGGCTCGGTGAGCGGGGCATGTATCGGATCGCCGTCACCGCGCTCCGCGACTGGGCACGACCAGCGCACATCGAGGAGAACTGAATGGGGCTGTTCACGTCACTGAAGGTCGGCGCCGAGCGCACGCCCCGCGACGAACTACGACGGCGTCAGCGCGAGAGGTTCGCGATGAGCAGCGGCCTGCCCGAGCTCAACCGGAGCGGCCTGCGGTTCGACCGGTTTGTCGTCGTCCACGAGCCCAGCGGCGACCAGTTCCGGATCTACCGGGGCGAGATCAGCACCGGCCCGACCCACCCGATCAGCGCATATTTCTACGACGAGGCCGGCGGACATCGTGTTCCTTGAGCGCCTCCCCGGTGCCCGCCGATGACCTACACGACGCTGATCAAGATCGCGCCGATCACCACGCTTGAGCGCATCAACGATCCGAACATGGGCACGACCCGGCAGAACCCTCTATGACCACGGCGCCCTGACCTTCTTCCCCGGCAAGTCCTCCGCGCCGCTGCTCGTCAACCACGACGAGAACCGGCGAGATCGGCGTCGTCCGCGAGCTGATCCGCTTCGAGGACACCGACGGCCCCTGGCTCGCGGCGCTCGCGACGATCACCGACCGTCCGGCGTGGCTGAAGCGCGGTGCCCGCGCCTCGTTCGGATACAAGCTCGGCCGCACAAGCAACTTGGCCGGTGCGATCCTGCGAAAGGGCTACGTCACCGAGGTGTCGGTCTTGAGCGCGGACGTCGAACCTGTGGAGCCTTCAGCTCACGTGATGACCCTGCGTCCAACCGAGGCGCCGAAGCCGACACCGCCCGTCATCCGACGCAACCTCCCCCCAGCCGCCCGATGCATCACACCGGACGAGGAACTAGAGGAGTACCTTCGCCGCGTGGACTTCTACGGGCCGCACGTGCGCGCCGAGTTGATCATCGAGAACCTGAAGGCCGAGCTGCGGGCGATCAGGCGCCGCCGCTAACCAGACAACACGCGTGGCGAAACAGACAAAGAAGCCAAGGTCGAGGTCAGTACGCGGGAGCCGCTCGCCGATCCGACACGACGTACGCGAGGATCAACGAGAGCGGGAAGAACACGAGGCTAAGGAGGAAGTAGAGAAGGAAGCTGTGCCCCTTCCGGCTCGCAACCCTGGCGGGCCAGAACGCGATCAGGATCCAGATGATGAAGAACAAGATCGAGCCGAGCCACCAACCTCCCGACATTGCGAGCACTCCGGCCTCCTTGTAGGTAGGAGGCGCACTATGCGCAGGCGCCGCGATGCAATACAAGCTCCTTCGATCGCAGGCAGTAATCACGTCGCTGCATAACATGCGCAGACTGGTGTTTTAAGCCATGAAAGGCCATCCGACCCCCGCAGTTTTGGCTTCTCTCCCCGCGGTTTCAAAAAGAGTAAACGGATTGGAACGGATCGAGCCGGATTGAAAGTTTGTGAGCGTTGTCATCGCGGTACGCGCCTCGGAGTAACAGGCAGCGTTGGTGTCGGGCGTGTCGGCCGGAGGTGGATATTCGTCGGGGCGGGTCGGGCTGGGTGTGGTTGGGGTTTGTGCCGGAGGAGCGGTCGTGCGCCGTGTTGTGGCCGGTCGTTCATGGCACGGGCGGCGCACCAGCGGTTTTGTTGTGAGTGGTGTCGTTCTCGCACTCCTCGGCCGGCGGAGGCCGAGGCAGCTCGCCGGTTTAAGTACGGCACCCGCGTTCATGCGCGGTTGCGGAAGGCGTGGGCTCCGCGGGTGGCGACTGGAACGGTGAGGTGCGCGAGGGGTGCCGAGTGCGTGTTCGCGGTCGGCGGAGTGGCCGGCTTCATCTTGCCGGGCCAGGCGTGGGACTTGGGCCATGTCGACGGGGATCCGTCGCGGTACCAGGGCCCGGAGCACCGGCGCTGTAATCGGCGGACGGCGGCGCATCGGGTGGCGCACCGGGAGGCGAGTCGGTGGTGACGCACTCAAAGGCGACCGCGGTGGTGTGGGGTTCGCAACCTCCCGCTCACTCGATCGGCTGCTGCGAGCCGATGTGGCCGGGCGACAGCGGGCTCACCGTTCTGTTCTCCGACTCACCCGACCCGGACGAGGTTCGAGCCGGAGGATCCCCGGATCACCCTCGTGTGCCTGGACTGCCTGATCGATGATCACCCGGAGCTCGGGAGTGGCTTGGACATTGCTCGCCGGTTCGGCGTCGCCGACTTGGACGAGGACGGGGCGTGGATCGTCGGGGACGTCGATAGGCTGAGTCCCGACTGAGCGCACAGGCTGACCGCGGTCGAAAGGTCTACGAGCGCCAGACGAAGGAGCCGCTGCGCGGGAGAGACTCGCACGTGGGGTACGAGTCTCTCGCGCAGTTGATCGCGAGCCCGCCGCAGGTCCCGCCTGCGGCCGGGGTGTGCCGTCGAATACCCCCTTGCAAGGTGGCACGGATCCACCTTGGTGCCGCGAGGTACTTCGGCACCGGGCTCGCATGGCCACGGTAGGCGCGGGCGGCGGGGCCGGATAGGACACGATTGGGTTAATTCCCCGCAGCGCCACTCAAGCCCGGCTAGACGAGACCGTTCGTGCTCAGCCGACGTGCTCGCGGAGTAGGACGGTGCGAGCCTCCTTTTGGGTGTTCTTGAGAGCTCGGGCAGGCGATGCTGTTCGACCGGCGAAGAGCACAAAGCGGCGAACCAACAACTGAGGAGGACACCATGGAACGGTTTCCTTGGCATCCACGGTTGCGGCACGCCGGGATCGCGAGACGTGTCGTGATCGCTGCCGTCGCCGCGCTGACGCTGGCGGTCGTGGCCGCGGTGGGGATGGCCGCGACGTCGGCACCCGGACCGAACGGCTGTCCGACCAACAAGAGCCTGAAGACCGCCCCGATCGCCGACCTCGCACCGCCCGCGCGGACCCAGATCGAGGCGTTCGACGTGCTGTCCGGACCGATCAACGAGCGGACGCAGACCTTCACGCTGAAGGTACGCGTCGGGAGCACCTGCAGCGGCATCGACATCAAGGGCGCGAGCGTCTACGTGACCGCAGTGCCGTACAACCAGTTCACCATCCCGGACGAGGAGCTCACCGGGGACGACGGCACCGCGACCCTGGTCTTCCGCCGCGACGCGAACTTCCCTGCGAGCGACCAGCAGCAGCAGCTGACGCTCTTCATCCGCGCGACGAAGCCGGGCGAGGATCCCCTTGCCGGTGTCTCGACACGACGGCTCGTCGCGGTCACCTTCGAGGGCTGACCCCGTCTCTCCACGGCCGCGCCCGAGCCATCTCGCGGCGCGGCCGTTTCGCACTAGATCGTGGCTAGAGCCCCTCCCGCTGCCGCCAGACGTGCTCCTGTAACAGCGTCACCCGCAGCTCCAGCAGCTCCTCGGGACAGTCCTCGAGCACACGCAGGATCGCCTCGCGGTCAGGAATCTCGAGCGTGACGATCCGTGCTTCGCGGTCGTAGGACGCGTTCGAGCAGTTCGGCGGTGGCGATGAGCCCCGGCTTCGCGGAAGCTGGCGGCGAGGTGGAGGACGGCTCTGTCGGCTACCGGGATCCCTGCGAGCCACATGGAGCGACCGTACACATGTTCGTGTCCTCGGGGAAGGGTGGGGTGTGACGTCGGAACCTGCGGCGGCACCGAACTGGAGGAATCACCGCAGTCATTCCCCACAGCCTCCCCAGCGCCGCCGCAGGCCCCCGGATCGTGCGGCCACTCTCCAATCCGGGAGCTAGACCCGTGCTAGCGAATCGCTGTGCAGGCTAGTCCGACGTCTCGCGTTGTGCGGGGGGCGCTATGGGTCGCTGACCTCGCGCTGGAGGCGCCGGGGGTGCGTCAAACTGGAGATCATCTGAGGTAGGCACCGGGGTAGGCACTACGTGTGCATTTCACTGCACACCCGACTCACGGTTTCAAGCCGTTTCCGTGCAGCCAAGCGGCCTAACGCGCCCGGCAGAATCGAACCTGCGAGATCCATGCGGTTTGCGAACCCGTGCACCACCGGTGCACCCACGCCGGTGCACCACGCCTGGAAGGTCTGCCGGTCATCCTCACCTCCTGCGGCTCAAAGGCTCAGGGTCGCCGGAAATGCGGTTCTCCGCTCGGCCGGCCACCGAAGCCGACGTACCTGGGATCGTCGAACTGGAAGTGCGATGGGACACCTACTGGTTCGGTGCGCCCGAGCACGACGAGGCCGAGGTGCGCGAGTCGTTCGACCGCGTTGACCCCCTGGCCGACCGCAGCCGCCTGCTGCTTGATGACGGCCGTATCATTGCCGCCGCCTGGTGGCGGCGGCCCGACAACACGACGATCCTGGTCGACCCGAGCGCAGACTCTGCTGCCATTTACCGGGACATCCTGCCCTGGCTAGTCGATAGCGGCGCGGGCAGCGCGGAGGCGCTCGCCCGTGACGAGGAGCTGCGGGCGGCGCTCGCCGAGCACGGTTGGGAGCACGTCCATTCGCAGTTCGAGTTGCCCGCGTGACCCGGCAAGCTCCCGGAGCCGCGCTGGCCGGATGGGGTGACCGTGTCGTCGCTCGGTGCCGGCGATGTGAAGCAGGTCTACACCCTGATCTACGACGACGCGGCGTGGGCCGACGTGCCCGGTCACACCAGACGCGACTTTGACGAGTGGCACAGCCTGTTCGTGGCGGGCAACGACCCCGACCAACAAGTCGTTGCGAGGGAGGACAACCGGCTGGTCGGCGTCGCACTCGGCAAGACTTTCTCCGACGGCACGGGCTGGGTCGCTCAGTTGGCCGTGCCGCACGGCCAGCGGGATCGGGGTCTCGGCACTGCTCTGCTCGCGGAAGCGTTCGGTCGGCGCGTCGCGGCCGGTGCGACGCAGCTCGGGCTCGGCGTCTCCGCCGCCAACTCTGACGCCTTGCGGCTCTACGAGCGGCTGGGGCTCACGATCGACCGCGAGTGGATGGTGCACCGACCGCGGGGCCGACCGTGCTCCGATGAGGCGAGCAGCGCGGCGTAGTCGAGTTCCGACGCCTCGATCAGCACGTGCGCGTAGGTGTCGATCGTCATCCGACCAGCCGGTGCTGATCGAAACGCTGTGGCGGGAGGGGCTCGTGCCGGGTCGCCGTCCGCCGGAGCCGTTCTGGGCGCATCAAACCGCGACGGAGTCGCAGGCCGCGGCGGCGCTCGCCGAGCAGCTCGCCGCAGACTTCGGCCTTGACGCCTCAACCGTGGAACTCGCGAAGGCGGCGGCGCTCGAGCGCTTCGAGCTCGAAGGTTGACGAGCCGAGCTGTTGCAATCGAACAGGATCCTGTTCTCTCGAACCATAACGCCCGCGTGATACGTCTCGGAATCCGAGACTTCTGACCATCCTCCCGGGGAGCTACGCCTGGCCGCGCCGCAAGTCAGCGCAGACAACGCAGTCCACCGGCACGAGGTTCCGGCCGCGGACACCGACAACCGGTGCGCCCCCCGACCGTTGATCTACCGGTGCGGTGCGTCCCAGTCGGCGTCCAAGACGCTCCAGTGCTCGCGGTTGAACGGGAGTCGGGTCGGTCTGCCGCCGTCCGCGTCCATGACCCACAGTTCAGACCAAGTCTTGTCGGGCTTCTCCTTGTCCGAGGCCCCGCGAATGATCAGGATCTTGCGCCCATCAGGCGACCAGCCCACCGCTCTATCGGTTGAGTAGGAAGCCAACCTCCGCTCTTGTCCGCCTTCGCGGGGGATCACGTAGATGCCGTCATCGTGG
The DNA here is from genome assembly GCA_963793655.1 of uncultured Actinomycetes bacterium. Lineage (GTDB taxonomy): Bacteria > Actinomycetota > Thermoleophilia > Gaiellales > Gaiellaceae > Gaiella. Next base: position 34,981 of record CAWCAV010000004.1, on the reverse strand, counting down.
TTGAGGAGGATGCGTCGGCTGTCCGGCGACCAGATCGGCGCTCCCGGCTCCCGTCGAACGAGGGTGACCACCTTGGAGCCATTTGTCTTCGTGATCAGCGTTGCGTAATCGTCTTTCTTCGCGGCATAGGCGGCAATCCATTTTCCGTCGGGGGACGGGTAGAAGTCACGACCGCCGCGAGCGCGTAGACGCTGTGTCGCTGCTTCCGCCACTGGTGCCGGCTTGCCACCGCCGACCGGGACGCTGCGCAACCCTGGCGGGACGGTGCTCCATCCACCGATCGTGTAGAGCAGACGCTTACCATCGGCCGACCACTCGTAGAAGTGGCTGTCGTAGCCCTTTGTAAGCCGTCGTATCTCTCCGTTCTTCGGCGAGATGACGCCCACCTGGTCGCTTGGATCGGCCAACCAGACAGCAACCGCCGCGCCGATCGACTTCCGGTCGGGTGACCAGTTGGCCGCGTACGCGCCGTACGGGCGCCCATCGGACGGGTAGCGGGAATGCCAGGAGACAACCTCACGAGGATGTGTCCCGTCGCCCCGAACCACAATCACATCGCCGGCACCAGTTCCTGTCGCCCGTCCAGCCTTGGCCCACACGACGACGATCGGGGGGAGCCCAGCCAGTTCCGCGGGCTTGATCGACCCAGCTGCGGTCTTCGAGGCCCGGGCCGAAGACTTGCCGGAGGCCTGGGTCGCAGCCCGTGCCGACTGCTCCTTCGAGGTTTCGGTTGGAGCCTCGGTCGCCGCGTCCCCGCCGGTGCAGCCCGCGAACACGACGCCTGCCACGCACGCCACGCAGACCCACAGGCAAGACCGTTTCACCCCGAAGACTGCAACGACACGCACGACATTCGAACCATGTCACCGAACTCCCCGTGCAACAACCGCCGGAATTGACCCATCGTTTCCTATCCGGCCCCGCCGTCCACACCTACCGTGGATGACCGGGATGTCCGGGTGAACCGGGGAACCGTCACACCGGGACGCCCGTGCGCACTGGCAGATCCGATCAACGAAGGCGCCACGAACGCAAACTCGACAGGACACGCAGCACGGACCGCTCTTCTCACGACCCGCATAGTGCCAAGGCGAACCAACAACTCTCTAACACCGCCCCACAAGAGATTGGTTCCAGCGGGCACCTCGGCCGCATCCGCGACGGGCTCGCCTAGCCGCACTCCGTTAGGCGTCGCTATACGGCACGGGTTCTTTGGAGCCGTTGGACACGGGCGTCACAATCGCGCCATGACGAAGTTCCGGGTCGTGGATGTTTAGGCCTCTCCCACTCACAGGAGCCCCACTCGTGATCGCGGCACTGCTGTCTTTTGGGGCTGGTTGCAGTAGCTCCGATGACAGCAAGGGCTACACGCCGAAGGACCGGGCCACGCAATTTGCGCGCGCGCTGAACGAAGAGCGCGGCGATGATCCGACCGCGGAAGTGACGTGCAAATACAAGGCCGCGGACGGAGGGGGATCGGAGTGGTACGAGTGCGGAACAGGCGGCTGGTGGATTGCGTGCAGCTCGGAGACGACGCCCGAGCCGCTGACCGGAGACTGGAATCGCCGACAGGTGTACTGGGGTGACTGCGCTGTTGACTGACCCGCGGATTGACGGTCATGCGTCGGTCGCGGTGCGGACGCGGGTTGCGAGCTCCGCGGCGGTCAGGAGAGGGCCGGTCACTCGTCCCACAACTCCGGTGCCGCCACCCAAGCCCCGTCAGCCCAGCGCGCGCCGCGATGCTCAAGCGCGACATCCAAGCCCCTACCCAGCCGCGGGCGCTCCTCGAGCAGACAGCCCACGCACACCGGCGCCTGCGAAGGCCCATCCGGACCAGGCGAGTCGGCCAGCACGACCGTGAACCACCGTTCCCCCGGCGGATCGGTCTCGGCATCACACAACACCGCGACCGGCTCGCCAACCGTGCCGTACACGATCGCGACCGTCGTCAGACGGTGACCGAGTTTTTCGCCGGCCGGGGTTCTGGTGCGAGGCATGCTTCGCACCAAGGACGTCGTCCTCGATGCGTGACGCCCCCTCATCTCCGGCCCTTGAGCCGCTGCGGCGCCGAACGGTTGCACTCCCGATGCTCCGGGCCACCCACAGATTTCCCGTCCGGATGACCCAAGTCCCAGAGCTGCCCTGACTCAATCAGCCCGCCCTGCTCCCCCATCCCTAAAGCGACACGCCGCGCCTCTTGCGCATGGCACCAACCCCGACGCGACCCGCGCCGACCATGCACGCCGTCGCGCTTGCTGATCCCGGTACCTCACCCGGCCCACCGCGTCCCGAACGCGCTCCCCACAAAGCGCAGAACAGAATTTTTGATGCCACACCCGCGGCATGTACTCGCAGCCGCACAGCTCGCACCAGCGTGGCCCCGACGCAACCCACTTCGCCGCCTTCGCAGGCCGCGGACGCCGACACCCCACACGGCAGTAGACCTGGTTTCCATGCATCGCCCGAACCAGTTGCCCACACCGCTTACACGCCCGGTAACCGTTCGAATCAGCCACCGATCTGCTGGGGAGAGAAATATTGCGAGCGGGGGTGTCGACTGCTGTCTTTTGAAAAAACGGCATGGCTACAGGGATTGCGGCGTGTTGTGTTGCCTCCTGGTCATCTGACGCCGATGATCTGTCCGCCGGGCCGGTGGAGGATGGCGCCTGGGGTGTGGATCACTTCGCCATCTGCGGGCTGTGCGGAGGCTCGGGTCTTCGGCGTGGAAATGGCGGTCGAGCGTTGGAGGAGCGCGACGTGGGCGAGAGGTTCGGCGGGCTCGAGGTCTCTCAGGAGCGAGACCTCTTTCACGATCACGGAGGTGACGCGCTCGCAGCCGTCGGCGTGCGGCGTCGCGTGAACCGTCCAGTGGCCGAACGATGCCTTCGTCTGGTACTGCCGCAACCAGGGGGCGGGTCATCGACGACGCCACGGGCGACGATCCACAAGCCGTCGGTGAACGGCATCGTGGCCAGCTCGGTGACGGTGCCGAGCACCTCGTCCATGTCGTGGTCGCGGACGATCGGGGTCGGCTTTCCGGGCAGCAGCCGGAGGCTGCCTGACCAGTAGAGGTCACGGCCTGGGCGTGTCCAGGTCGGGTCGTCCCACCGTTCGGCGGTGAGGACGGGCGCGAGCTTCACGCATACCGCGTGCGTCATCGCCTCGCCTCGAGGAACACGGGCTCTCCGTGCTCCGTGATGTAGTAGGCGGAGATGTTGGCGGAGTCGACGTCGACCTCGCCGCGGTTGACCGCGTAGACGGTGCCGTCTCGTTCGTCGGTGACCGCGCTGAACGGGCCGAAGGACAGGTGTCGGCGTTCGAGTTCGGGCCAGCCGGCCCGGTTGGCGACGGCGATCCGTTTGTGTCGTCGGGCTTCGGCGCGTGCTTCGGTTCGGGCGTGGGCGTCGGCCTGGCCAGGGAGTTCGTGGATCCTCACGACGGTGTGTCCTCGGTGTGTGCCGGTCGCGCCCATTCGCGCAGGGCGGCGGGCGTGATGCGCCATGCGCCTCGGGGGCCGAGCCGGACGGCCTCCAGGTGCCCTTGCTCGATGGCGCGGCGGACGGTGGCGGGGTGGCAGCCGACGAGGCGGGCCGCAGTCCCGGTCAGTACCGAACGCGGCCCGCCTGTGCCCGACTTGGAAGGTGTCAGCACATCACGCAACACACCCAATCTTATACATCCGTTCGGCCGTATAAGAATCGCTGATGGGTAGGCTCGGCTCGTGCCGCAGCCGCTTCCACGCCATCGCCGTCTGACAGAACTGGAGGTGGACACGGTGAAGATCAACGTGATCGTGGGCGAGGCCGACCGGCTCGAGGCGTCCCTGGCGGCGGGTGCGACGAGCGGCGGGGATTCCGCTCGTCTGAGAGGTCTGCCGGCGATCGGGTATCGGGTGCAGGGCGCGATCGCGGGCACCGTGCCCGGTCAGCGGCTCGACTGACGGAGCCTCCTCCACATGCTTCGGTGACATTCCGTGCACACCCCGTGCACCCACGCCACGCGCCTACCCGTACTCTCTCCGTCCCGGATTTGGCTTGGTTGAGCCAAATCGCCCATGGCCAAACGGCCTGTATGCGCCCGGCAGGAATCGAACCTGCGACCTCGCGCTCCGGAGGCGCGCGCTCTATCCCCTGAGCTACGGGCGCGCGGGAGCGACCAGTGTAGAGGACGCCGCCGCGCCGACGTCCTTTCGCGCTCGTCAAGGCCCGGCGTCGGTCTAGGCTCGACGCGTGCCGCTCGGCGACGTCAGCTCGACGTACTCGGACATCGTCGAGACCGTCTTCTCGTCGACCATCGCGGCGAAGGCCTGGCTGGCGACCGGCGCCGTCAGCGCTCGCGATCATGCAGGTGCTCACCGCATCGCGGATGTGGGGCAAGCTCCGGCGCGTCGTGCCGCTCTCGTTCAGCACCGCGAAGCGCATCCACCGCTGGTCCGGGCGGATCGCGCTGCTGCTGTCGCTGCCGGTCTTCTTCCACTGCGTCACGATGCTCGGTTCTGGACGACCCCGGACGCGCGGGTGACCGTGCACGTCATCGCCGGCTCGTTCGTCTACGGCGTCCTCGCGGCGAAGCTGCTCGTGATCCGCTGGAAGGACTACCCGCACTGGGTGCTGCCCGTGCTCGGCGGCTCGCTCGCAGCGATGCTGGCGACGCTCTGGCTGACCTCGGCGCTCTGGTACTTCACGCAACGTGCGGTTCGGGCTTCTGATGACGAAGCGGCAGGTCGTGCCGCCGCTGCTGCTCGTCACCGTCACGCTCGCCACGTTCGGGTTCGCGAAGTGGCATCCGTTCAGCCCGGCGGCCGCGCCGGCGCTTCCGTCGCCGGGCGACGCGACGCGGGGGCGGCAGGTCTTCGTCGTCAACTGCGCCGGCTGTCACGGCATGGACGCGACGGGGCGGCATCGGGCCCCGCGCTCACGGCGATCGGTCTCACGGCGAGCGGAGGTCGAGGCAGTCGTCGCGTCGGGACGCGGCGTGATGCCTCCCGGCGCTCGTCAAGGGCCAGCGAGGCCGCCGACGTCGTCGGCCTACGTCGCCACGCATCGCCCAGTAGGCTCGCCGCCGATGGAGGTGCGCGCCGAGATCGTCCGCCTCGTACCTCGCGCAGACGTTCGTCATCAGCCGCGAGTCGCAGGACTGGGCGGACGTCGTCCACGTCGACGCTCGACGTCACGACGGCGTCGAGGGCCGCGGCGAGGCGGCGCCGATCGAGCGCTACGGCGAGACCGCCGAGTCGGCGCTCGCGTTCGTCGAGCGCCACGGCGCACTCGTCGGCGACGACCCGTTCGCGCTCGAGGAGATCGGGGCGCGGCTCGCGCGAGCTCGAGGGCGAGCAGGCGGCGAAGTCGGCGCTCGACGCCGCGCTCCACGACCTCCAGGGGAAGCTGCTCGGCGTACCCGTCTGAACCGGCTGCTCGGCCTGCCGCGCGCCGGCCCGCCGACGTCGTGGACGGTGTGGCTCGGCGACCCGGACGACATGGCCCGCCGGGCGGAGGCGGCCGCGCCGCGCTTCCGCCGGCTCAAGCTCAAGCTCGGCGGCGGAGACGGGCTCGACGTCGAGCGCGTCCGCGCCGTCCGCGGCGTCACCGACCTGCCGCTCATGGTCGACGTCAACGAGTGGTGGACGCTCGACGAGGCGCTCGACGCCTGCGGCGAGCTCGCCGAGCTCGGCGTCGAGTACGTCGAGCAGCCGCTGCGGGAGGGCGATCCGCGGCGGCGCGGAGCTCCGCCGGCGCTCGCCGCTGCCCGATCTACGTCGACGAGGACTGCCACACGCTCGCCGACGTCGCCGCGTGCCGCGAGGTGGCGCACGGGATCAACATCAAGCTCGCGAAGTCGGGCGGGATCCGCGAGGCGATCCGGATGGCGCATGCGGCGCGCGCGCTCGGCCTCGGCGTGATGCTCGGCTGCATGATCGAGTCGGGCCTCGGGATCGCCGCCGGCTGCGCGGTCGCGCCGCTCTGCGACCACGTCGACCTCGACGGCAACCTGCTGCTCGCGCACGATCCCGGCGCCGGGCCGGCGTTCGTCGACGGCGTGCAGGTTCCCTCCGAGGAGGCCGGCCTTGGCTGCGGGTGAGCGGACGCTGATCCTCGCCGAGGGCTTCTCGGCGGACACGCACTACGGGAAGACGATGCGCGGCGTCCTGCGCTACCGGCGCGAGCGACGTCGTCGCGATCCTCGACTCGACGCGCGCGGGGAGAGCGAGGACGGGCGTCCCGATCGTCGGCGACGTCGACGAGGCGCTCGCGTTCGGCGCCCGACGGTCGCGCTCGTCGGCGTCGCGACCCAGGGCGGTCGGTTCCCGCCCGCCTGGCGCGAGTCCTGCGCGGCTGCATCGACCGCGGGCTCTCGATCGAGAACGGCCTGCACGAGTTGCTCGCCGACGACCCCGAGCTGCGCGCCGCTCGCCGACGCGGCCGGCGTCGAGCTCCGCGACCTGCGCCGGCCGCCGACGGGCCTCGACTGCGCCAACGGGCGCGAACCTCGAGGTCGACGCCCGGATCGTGCTCACCGTCGGCTCCGACTGCGCGATCGGGAAGATGACCGTCTCGCTCGAGCTCGACCGTGCCGCCCGCGCGAGCGGGGGCTCGCGTCCGTCTTCGTCCCGACCGGACAGACGGGGATCGCGATCGCCGGCTGGGGCATCTCGGTCGACGCCGTCGTCGCCGACTTCCTCTCCGGCGCGGCCGAGCGGCTCGTCGTCGAGGGGCGTCGGCGCGGGGGAGAGCTGCTGTTCGTCGAGGGCCAGGGATCGCTCGTCCACCCCGCGTACTCGGGCGTCACGCTCGGGCTCTACCACGGCTCGGTCCCGCACGCGCTCGTCCTCTGCCACCGCGCGGGCGCGACCGAGATCGAGGGCTATCCCGGGCATCCGATCCCGCCGCTCCGCGAGCTCGTCGCGCTCCACGAGCGGATCTCGCTGCCGCGCCGGCGCGCGCGCGTCGTCGCGCTCGCGCTCGAACACCGCCGGGCTCGACGACTCGACCGCCGCGCAGGCCGATCGCCGCGGCGGCCGAGGCCACGGGTCTTCCTGCCGCCGACCCGGTGCGTCGACGGCGCCGAGGCCGCTCCTCGACGCCGTGCTCGCAGGGACTTCGTGATCCGGTAGGATCCCGAGCCGCTCCGTCCGGGGCGACGGCGATCGTTCTGGCGAAGCACCGAACGAGGGGGTCTGCGGCACGTGAGCGCGACGAGGGGGAGCGGGCGTCCGGTCGCTCGCGGCCGCGGTCGTCGCGGCGCTCGTCTGCGCGGGTGCGGCGTCGGGCGCCGACGTCGGCGCCAACGACGACACCGGGAAGTTCGCGCCCGACGGGGCGCGGCGTTCTACGCCGAGATGGCGTCGCTGGGCCTCCGCCAGACGGTCGTCACGGTCCGCTGGCAGCCGAGCGACCCGCTCGCGCTCGCCGAGCGGCCGCTCCTCGACCTGACGGTCGCGGCTGCCCGCGACGGCCGGGGCTCCGCGTCGTCTTCGCGACCTATCCGTACCCGCCCCGCGAGGTCGAGGCACGGGCTCGCGCGCCCGGAGGCGTTCGGCGCCTGGCTCGCCGAGCTCGCCCGGCGCTATCCGGAGGTGCGGCAGTTCGTCGTCGGCAACGAGCCCAACCAGCCGGCCTTCTGGCGGCCGCAGTTCGCCCGGCGCGAGGCAGCTGTCCGGCGCGGACGTTCGGCCCGTTCCTCGCGGCTGGGCTACGACGCGCTCAAGGACGTCGACCCAGCGATCACGGTCGTCGGCGTCGGGCCTCTCGCCCCGCGGGAACGACCGTCCGACGGCCAGGAGCAACGTCTCGACCTCACCCGTCCGCTTCCTCGCGGCGCTCGGGGCCTGGTATCGGGCGAGCGGGCGGGCAGCGCCCGCTGATGGACGGCCTCAGCTTCCATCCGTACCCGAACGTCGCCACCGACCCGTTGAGCCGCGGCTATCCCGTGGCCGAACGCCGGCTTCGTCAACCTCGACCGGGTCAAGCAGGCGCTCTGGGACGCGTTCGCCGGCACCGCGCAGCCGACGACGCGTCGACGGGCTCCGCGCTCTACCTTGACGAGGTGGGCTGGCAGGTCGACACGACTCGGCCGCGACGGGTACGACGGACGCGAGAACGTCGCCGTGACGGACGAGGAGACCCAGGCCGCCGTCTACGGCGAGCTCGTCCGCCGCGCCGCCTGCGACCCGGACGTCGCGCAGGTGAACGTCTTCGGCTTCCGCGACGACGCGTTGCGCACCGGCTTCCAGGCCGGGCTCTACCGTGCGGACGGCGCCGCGCGTCCCTCCGCGGACGCCGTGCGAGACGCGATCGCAAACCCGGGCTGCGGCGATACGCTCGGCGCGGCGTGGCAGCCCTCGCGCTCCGTGCTCGGCGCGAAGCGACCCGTCGTCCGGGCAGCCTCGGGGGGAGTCGCGGTCGAGTTGACGGCGGCCGAGGCGGCGTCGGCTCGCGTCTGCCTCCTCCAGGGGGTCCACACGCTCGCGAGCGCCCGTCGCGCGCTGGCGGCGCGCACCGTCGGCACCGGGGCCTGTGCGTCTGCAACGGTCGACCAGAACCGGTGGACGATCCTGCGGCTCGCACGGCCCGCCGGGCCGCAGACCATCGCGGTCAGGCTCACGGCCGAGACGAACCTGTCCCGTAGCACCATGATCGTCCGCCCCGTTCGCTGACCGACCGACCACCTGGCTCGTTCTGCGACTGGCGCGTTCTTCGAAGCCTACCCTTGACACCGAACATATGTTCTGTCACCATGCGAACAGATGTTCGCTCCATCACTCCTCGGTCGCATGCTTCTCGTCGCGCTCGCAGTGCTCGTGCTGTGGGCGCTGTTCGCCGGCGAGTCCGGCGCCGGCGGCCCCGAGCAGAGCTACCGGGTGAAGCCGGGCGACACGCTCTGGTCGATCGCCGAGCGGACGTTTTCCGGGCGACCCGCGTGAGGGCGTGTGGGACCTGCGTGAGCGGAACCACCTCGAGTCGACGACGATCGTCCCGGGCCAGGTGCTCACGCTTCCGGCGTGAGCGCCTCGGGGAGAACGTGGCCCTCCACGGCGTAACGCCTTGGGCGGGTGGCGAGGGTGAGGCTCGACCACAAGCCCAGCCGCCTCGCGTGGCGGAACGCGATCCTCTCCCCCGGGATCCCGTCGCGCGGAGGTTCAACGGCAAGACGGTCTACATCTTCCTGGGCTTCCCGGCCCGACGCCGTCACTCGCGGCCCCTGTCGGGCGCCCTCGCACAGTGCCGATCGCGGGCCGCGAAGCGGCCACGGGAGAACAACCACCTCCAGGGGCACCCCCGGTGACCTGACCTCACGCTACCGCCGGATCCGTGTCGGATGGGAGTCGTGACTGACGGTGCCGAGATCGTGACGACGGCCCAACAGGCGCGTCGACTCGGTTTTCGCGCGCGCGGGGCTACGATCGGCGCCCGTGGACCTCGATCTCGTCTTCCTCGGGACCGCCGCCTCCGCGCCCACGGCCGCGCGGGGCACCTCCGCGACGCTCGTTCGCCGCGGCGGCGACCGGCTGCTCGTCGACTGCGGCGAGGGAACCCAGCGGCAGCTCCTTCGCTCGGACATCGGGCTCGTCGACCTCGAGGACGTCTTCCTGACGCATCTGCACGCCGACCACGTCCTCGGGCTGCCGGGAATGCTGAAGACCTTCGGGCTGCGCGGCCGGGACACCGCGATGCGGGTGCACGGCCCGCGCGGCACGCGGGCGCTACTCGGCGCCCTGGGCGTCGTGGTCGGAAGGATCGCCTATCCGCTCGACGTCGTCGAGCTCGGGCCCGGGGAGTCGGTCGAGCGAGACGGCTACCGGATCGAGGCATTCGCCGTCGCCCACGGTGTCCGTGCACTCGGGTACGCGCTTCGCGAGGACCGAGCGTCCCGGCCGCTTCGACGTCGACGCCGCCGATGCGCTCGGCGTCCCGGACGGGCCCGCACGAGGCGCTCTGCAGCGCGGAGAGCCCGTGAGGCTCGACGACGGCCGGGTCGTCGCTCCCGAGGAGGTCGTCGGGCGCGGCTCGGCGGGGACGCAGCGTCGTGCTCACGGGCGACACATCGCCTGCCGCCGTCCGTCGTCGAGGCGGCCACGGGCGCGGACGTGCTCGTCCACGAGGCGACGTTCCTCGCCGACGAGCGCGCCCGGGCGCGCGAGACGGGTCACTCCACCGCGGCGGAAGCCGCGCTCGTCGCCCGCGAGGCGGGGGTCGGCGCTGCTCGCGCTCACGCACCTCTCGGCCCGCTACGCGGTGACCGAGGTCGCCGAGGAGTCGTGCTCCCTGTTCCCACGATCGGTCGTACCGCGCGACTTCGACCTCGTCACCGTGCCGTTTCCCGAGCGCGGCTCTCCGGAGCTCGTGGCGCGTGGTGGCAGACGCGTCCAGCGGGACGATGTAGGGTCAGGGGCATGACCGAGCTCGTCCAGGTCGCCGTCGCCGGGAGCGTCGACGAGGCCGAGGAGCTTCAGGCCCTGCTCACCCGGGCAGGCATCGACGCGACGCTCGAGGGCGCGGTCGAGGAGCATCCCGAGGCACAGGCGACGTCCCGCTGCGGCTTCTCGTGTCCGCGGACGAGCTCGACGCGGCGCGCGACGCGATCGAGGCTCTCACCGAGCCTGACGATCAGCTCCCCGGGTAGGCGCGAGCGCCGGCTCTACTGCGGGGTGAACGCGATCGTCGTCGTACCCGCGAAGCCCGGGTTCTCGAGCTCGAAGACGCAGGGCCGTGACCCGTTCGCGTACGGCGGCGCCGCGATCCGGTGCGTGACCGCGTCCTCGGCCGGGGTCTCGAGCCGCGCGACCGACGACCCCGTCGACGCGGGCCTCGACGGCGTCGCCCGTCTTGCCGAGGATCGTGACGTCCAGGGTGCCCTGCCTGCACGCGTAGACGGTGACCGTCGCCGTGCCCGTGAAGTCGCCGTTCGGCAGGAAGCCGCTCGTGCGAAGGAGCGATGCGTGCCGGACCGTTCGGTCCGCCAGGCAGCGAGGCCGTAGCGTCTCGCTGTCGCCCGCCGGGCGCTCGACGAGCTTCTCGCCCGTCGAGCGTGACGGTCGAGGGCGCGACCAGGTCGTCGCGCTCGAGCGGTGAGCCGTCCGCCCCGTGCAGGACTCCGTCGTCGCCGACCTCGACGGAGGACGTGACGGGTGGGAACGGGACGGTCAGGGGGGCGATGCGGATGGCCTCGTCGATGGCACGGTTCCAGAAGATCGTGCGCGCCGTGGCCGTCCAGAGCCGGTCGCCGGTCAAGAGCAACGTGGCGCCGCCGCACGCCCGCGTCGTCGAGCCATCCGGGCGGCGCCGAGCCCGTCCCGACCAGCGCTGCTCGTGTGCCGACGCTGTCGGCGATCCGCCGACCGGAGTCGACGGAGAGGAGCGCCAGACCGACGGCGACGGCGACGGCCGTCGTCCACGCGAGGCGCCGCGGCACGAACAGGACGAGGGCACCGGCTGCGAGCGCCGCCAGCGACGAGAGCCGCCCGGGCCGCATCGGGCCCGAGCGCCTGCGAGAACGGCCGGCGTCGGGGTGTTCGGAAGCGTGTCGGGCCCTGCGATCTGCCCGATGGGCACGAGCGCCGCCGCGGCGACGATGGCGAGCCACACCGGGACGACGACTCGGAGCGCCCGCGGTGCCCCCCGGGAGATCCACGCGCAGAGCCCGATCACGAGCAGGGGAAGCGCCGTGATCAGGTAGCGCTCCGCGACCGTGCCTACGAAGGCGGCGGCGAACAGGCCGACCTGGAGTACGAGCAGGGCGACGTACGCGAGTGTCACGGCGACGAACGCGCGCAACGCGGGGTCGCGATCGCGTCCGGCGAGCACCCGCAGCGAGAGCGACCGCGACAGCCAGCACGGTGACGCCCGAGGCCGAGGACGGCGACGTCGAACGCGTGCCATGCGATCTCGTCGAAGCGGTCCTCGGCGGCGGCGCCTGCCTGACCGACGGGCGTGTATGCGCCGAGCAGCCGTCGTGACGAGAGCTCCCCGCCCGTGAGCACGATCACCGCCGCTACGGCGCCGCTGACGGCCGCGGCGAGCGCGCGAACCAGAGCAGCGGCCGGAGCCTCGCACGGTCGCGAGCAGCGAGCGGCGTCGACGAGCGCGGCGAGCAGGAACGCGGGGAGCAGCACCAGCGCCTGGAGTCGCACCGCGGCCGCGGCGGTCGCCCACGCGACGAAGACCCCGTACCGCCACATCGACGGCTCCTCGAGCGCACGCGCGAGCGTGCAGCAGTGCAGCCGTAACCACCGTCAGCGTCAGCGGCTCGGTCATCAGGAACCCCGAGTAGTGGAGCGCGGGCGCCGCGAGCACGAGTCGCCGCGGCGGCGACGCGCCCAGCCGGTCGAGGCGATCCGGCGGGCCCAGAGATACGTCGGCATCGCCGACGAGCGACATCGCGAGCGCCTGCAGCAGTCGCGCCCACTGGATCCCGTCGCCGAGGTCGAGCGCCGCGAGCGGCGCGCCGATCAGCGCCGGCGTGAGGAGGCTGTAGTACGGCGACGGGAGCTCGCGCAGCGTCAGCGTGCCGTGCGACCAGAGGCCCTCGCCGACCATCCCGTAGACCATCTCGTCCGGCGCGATCCAGGGAGTCGTGAACGCCTGCGCGACGCGGCGAAGCGGATCGCGGTCGACACGACGACGAGCCCCGCGACGGCGAGCGCCGCGCGCGTCGCGCGTCGCGGGCGCGCAGCACGAGGGCCACCGTCTCCGAGCCGGTCACGGCGGGATCCTCGCCGTTCGAGTGAGCAACGTGTGAAGAGCGATGGGACCCGTCCACGACGGAGCGACCGGTGGTCGCGTCGGGACCGGCCGCTAGACTCGGATGCCGTCCCTTTAAGCCGGTCCAGCGAGGCCGGAAAGGAGCAGCAGCGATGCCCACCGGCTCACCCGCGCGCGACACGGCGCGCGAGATCCTCGACGCGGACGCCCTTGCGCGGACGCTCGCCCGGCTCGCGCACGAGCTGATCGAGCGCAACGACGACGTCGCGGCGGCTCGCCCTCGTCGGGATCCACACCCGCGGCGTCCCGCTCGCGCACCGGCTGCGCGATCGCTCGTCGCCGAGCGGAGCGGCGTCGAGCCGTCGCTCGGCGCGGTCGACATCTCGTTCCACCGCGACGACGTGCTCGTCCGCGGCCGGTCGGCGCCGCTCCACGCGCACCCGGTCGTGCGCGGCACGGAGCTCGACTTCCCGCTCGAAGGGCGGACGTGCGTGCTCGTCGACGACGTCCTCTTCACGGGGCGGACGATCCGCGCCGCGATCGACGCGCTGCTCGACTTCGGGCGCCCCGACCGCGTGCAGCTCGCGGTGCTCGTCGACCGCGGGCACCGCGAGCTCCCGATCCGGCCCGACTACGTCGGCAAGAACCTGCCCGACCGCGCTCGGCGAGCGCGTCCGCGTCGAGCTCGCAGAGATCGACGGCGCGCGACCGGGTCGTGCTCGAGCCCGCCCGCGGAGGAGACAGCGATGACTGACCACGCGACGACGGCACCTGCTCGGCGTCGGCGACCTCACGCAGGCAGGACGCCGAGCGAATCCTCGACACCGCCCGCGCGCTCGAGCGCTCGCTCGACCGCGAGGTGAAGAAGCTGCCGACGCTGCGCGGCCGGCTCGTCGTCAACCTCTTCTACGAGTCCTCGACGCGAACCCTCTCGAGCTTCGAGCTCGCGGCGAAGCGGCTCTCCGCCGACACGATGGTGCTGCGCGCCTCGGGCTCGTCGGTCGACAAGGGCGAGTCGCTGCGCGACACGGCGCTGACGCTCGCCGCGTACGACCCCGACGTGATCGTGATCCGCCATCCGCACATCGGCGCTCCGCAGCTCGTCGCCGCTGCGACCGAGGCGCACGTCGTCAACGCGGGCGACGGGAAGCACCAGCACCCGACGCAGGCGCTCCTCGACCTCTACACGATCCGCGAGGCGCTCGGCCGGCTCGAGGGGGTCACGGTCGCGATCGTCGGCGACGTCCTCCACTCGCGCGTCGCCCGGTCGCTCGTCGAGGCGCTCGTGCTCGTCGGTGCGGAGCCCGTCCTCGTCGGCGCCGCCGACGCTGCTGCCGCGCGGGATCGAGGCGCTCGGGCTGCACGCGTCAGCCACCGCATCGACGCCGCTCGCCGACGCCGACGTCGTCTACGTCCTGCGGATGCAGGCAGAGCGGATGGAGGCGGCGTACGTTCCCTCGCTGCGCGAGTACACCGCGCTCTACGGCGTCACGCCCGAGCGCGTCCGACCGGGTCAGGTCGTCATGCATCCCGGGCCGATGAACCGCGGCGTCGAGATCGACCCGCGCGTCGCCGACTCCGGCGCGTCGCTCGTCACGACCCAGGTGCGCTCCGGGCTCGTCGTGCGCATGGCCGTGCTCTACGACCTGCTCACGGCGCCTGGCCTCCACGTCGCCCAGCGCCGTCATGGAGGTCGCGTGATGCTCGCCTGGCGCGAACGGGACGCGGCGACTCGCTGACGATCCGCGCGCGCGTGGTCGATCCCGGCGAGGGGCTCGACGGCCCGGCGACCGTGACCGTCGAGGACGGCGTCGTCGACCGCGGTCGAGCGCGTCGCGGCCGCTCCGGAAGGGCTCGTGCTCGCGCCGGCGTTCGTCGACCCGCACGTCCACCTGCGCACGCCCGGGCCGCGAGGACGAGGAGACGATCGCCTCGGGCACGGAGGCCGCAGCGGCCGGCGGCTACTGCGCGATCGTCGCGATGCCGAACACCGACCCGGTCGTCGACACCGCCGTCGGTGCTGCAGGCGCTCGTCGAGCGGGCGCGCGAGGAGGCCGTCGTCCCGACCGGCTTCACGGCCGCGATCTCGAAGGGCCAGCGCGGGGAGGAGCTGACCGAGATGGCGGAGCTCGCCGCCGCCGGCGCGATCGCCTTCACCGACGACGGGCGTCCGGTCGCGTCGGCCGGCGCTCATGCGCCGCGCGCTCGCCTACAGCGCGGTCGCCGACCGGCCGCTCGCGCTCCACTGCGAGGAGCCGACGCTGTCCGCGCGGCGGTCAGATGCACGAGGGCGCAGTCTCTGCGGAGCTCGGGCTGGCGGGCTGGCCGTCCGTCGCCGAGAGCCTGATGGTCGAGCGCGACCTCGCGCTTGCCGCCTACGAGGGCCGGCCGGTGCACCTGCAGCACCTGTCCGCGCGCGAGTCGGTCGACGCGGTCCGCCGCGCTCGCGCAGGCAGGGGTGCGCGTCAGCGCCGAGGCCAGCCCGCATCATCTCTGCGCGACGGACGAGCTCGTCCGCTACCCTCGACGCCGAACGTGAAGATGAACCCGCCGCTCCGCACCGAGGACGACCGCCGCGCGCTCGTCGAGGGCCTGCTCGACGGGACGATCGACTGCATCGCGACCGACCACGCGCCGCACGCGCGGCACGAGAAGGACGTGCCGTTCGAGGAGGCGCCGTTCGGCGTCACCGGCCTCGAGACGGCGTTCGGCGCGCTGCAACACCTTCCTCGTCCGCGACGGGCGAGGTGCCGCTCGGCGACGCTGCTCGAGCGGCTGTCCGCCGGCCCGGCCCGCGCGCTCGGGCTGCCCGTGCCGCGGATCGCGGTCGGCGAGCCGGCGAACCTCGTCCTGCTCGACCTCGAGGCGGAGTGGACGGTGCGCGAGGACGCGTTCCGCTCGCGCTCGGCGAACTCGTGGCTCCTCGGGCGGACGCTCGTCGGTGCGGTCGTCAAGACGGTCGCCGACGGCCGGGTGGTGTTCGCGGCGTGACTGCTCACCGCAGGGCTACCTGCTGCTCGAGGACGGCACCGTCTTCCGCGGCCGCTCCGTCGCCGCCGAGGGCGGCGCGTTCGGCGAGGTCGTCTTCACGACGGGGATGACCGGCTACCAGGAGACCGTCACCGACCCGAGCTACGCGGAGCAGCTCGTCTGCTTCACGGCGCCGATGGTCGGCAACTACGGCGTCGACGACGGCGGCTCGAGTCGGCGACGCCGCACGCGCGCGCGGTGCTCATGCGCCGCCTCGGCGGCGAGGACTGGGCGCTCTGGCTCGCCGAGCGCGGGATCGTCGCCCTCGACGAGATCGACACGCGGGCGCTGACGCTCCGGCTGCGCGAGGCCGGCGCGATGCGCGGCGTCGTCGGTCGCCGACGAGCGCGCGCTCGCCGTCGCCGACGCGCTCGACCAGGTGCGCGCGCAGCCGCACGATGGAGGGCCAGGCGCTCGTCGCGGAGGTCTCGACGCCCGGCGCCGTACGTCGCCGAGCACGAGGGCGCGTGCGCGTCGCGCGTCGTCGACTACGGCGCTCAAGCGCTCGATCCTCCGCCGGCTCGCAGGCGGCGGGCGCCGCGGTCACCGTCTTCCCGCACGTCTGCGATCCCGACGAGCTCGCCGCCCACGACGGCGTGCTGCTCTCGAACGGCCCCGGCGACCCGGCGCCGCTCGTCGAGGAGACGCGGGTCGTGCGCGAGACGCTCGGCCGCGTGCCGATGCTCGGGATCTGCCTCGGCCACCAGCTGCTCGGGCTCGCGACCGGCCACGAGACGACGAAGCTGCCGTTCGGCCACCGCGGCGCCAACCATCCCGTGCTCGACCGGCGCACCGGGCCGCGTGCTCGTGACGAGCCAGAACCACGGCTTCGCGGTCGTCCCGTCCGAGCGAGCCGAGGCGACGCACGTCTCGCTCTACGACGGCACGGTCGAGGGGTTCGACTTCCCCGAGCTGCAGGCGCCGCTCGGTCCAGTTCCACCCCGAGGCCGGGCCCGGGCCCGCACGACGCCTGGCCGATCCTCGAGCGCTGGGTCGAGGAGCTCGCCGCTGATGCCGGCGCGGCGCGACCTCCGCTCGATCTGCGTGATCGGCTCCGGCCCGATCGTGATCGGGCAGGCGTGCGAGTTCGACTACGCCGGCTGCCAGGCGCTCAAGGTGCTGCGCGAGGACGGCTACCGGACGATCGTCGTCAACTCGAACCCGGCGACGATCATGACCGACCCGGGGTTCGCCGACCGGACGTACATCGAGCCGCTCGACCTCGAGGGCGTCACCGACGTGCTCCGCCGCGAGCGGCCCGACGCGCTGCTGCCGACGCTCGGCGGGCAGACGGCGCTCAACCTCGCGATCGAGCTCGAGGCGGCCGGGGTGCTCGAGGAGCTCGGCGTCGAGCTGCTCGGCGCGCGGATCGACGTGATCCGCCGCGCCGAGGACCGCGCAGCTCTTCCGCGACGCCGTGCAGAGCTGCGGGCTGGCCGTGCCCGAGCTCGCGGATCGTCGAGTCGCTCGACGAGCTCGGCGGCGCGCCGGTGCCGGCCGTCGTCCGCCCGGCGTTCACGCTCGGCGGCCACGGCGGCGGCTTCGCCGACGACCGCGGCCGCGCTCCGCCGGCAGGTCGAGCGCGGCCTCGCCGAGAGCCCGATCGGCCAGGTGCTCGTCGAGGAGTCGATCCGCGGCTGGGACGAGTTCGAGCTCGAGGTGATCCGCGACCGCGCCGACAACGTCGTGATCGTCTGCTCGATCGAGAACCTCGACCCGATGGGCGTCCACACCGGCGACTCGGTCACCGTCGCGCCGCAGATGACGCTCTCCGACGAGGCCTACCAGGAGCTCCGCGACGCGGCGGCCGCGGTCATCCGCGCGGTCGGCGTCGAGACGGGCGGCTCGAACATCCAGTTCGCGCGGCACCGCGAGACCGGCGAGCTCCGCGTGATCGAGATGAACCCGCGCGTCTCCCGCTCGTCCGCGCTCGCGTCGAAGGCGACCGGCTACCCGATCGCGAAGGTCGCGGCGAAGCTCGCGGTCGGCTACACGCTCGACGAGATCCCGAACGACCTGACGAAGACGACGCCCGCGAGCTTCGAGCCGACGCTCGACTACGTCGTCGTCAAGTTCCCGCGCTTCGCCTTCGAGAAGTTCCCGGGCGCCGACGCGACGCTCGGCACGCAGATGAAGTCCGTCGGCGAGGCGATGGGGATCGGCCGCACGTTCACCGAGGCGTTCCTCAAGGCGTTCGGCTCGCGCGAGCTCGACCCCGGCTCGCCGACGCCCTGGGCGACGATCGACGACCTCCCGGACGGCCTGCATCCGTGGTTCGTCGAGCAGCTCGAGGCCGCGAAGCGCGAGCTGCGCACGGGCGACATCCGCCGCGCGAAGCGGGCGGGGTGGGGCGACGACTCGATCGGCGCCGCGTGGGGGACGTCCGGCGACGACGTGCGCCGCACGCGCTACGCGCGCGGCATCAAGCCGGCCTACCGGCGCGTCGACTCGTGCGGCGGCGAGGTCGAGGCGGCCTCGAACTACCTCTACTCGACCTGGGGCGAGGAGGACGAGGGCCCGCCCGCAGGCGACGAAGCCGCGCGTCGTGATCCTCGGCTCCGGCCCGAACCGGATCGGCCAGGGGATCGAGTTCGACTACTGCTGCGTCCACGCCGTGCAGACGTTCCGCGCGCTCGGCTACGAGGCGGTGATGGTCAACTGCAACCCGGAGACCGTCTCGACCGACTACGACACCTCCGACCGCCTCTACTTCGAGCCGCTCTCGCCGGAGGAGGTGCTCGCCGTCCTCGACCGGGAGCAGCCCGTACGGCGTCGTGACCCAGTTCGGCGGCCAGACGCCGCTGCGGCTCGCGCGCCACATCGAGGCCGCCGGCTACCGGATCATGGGCACGCCGCACGCGGCGATCGACCTCGCCGAGGATCGCGAGCTGTTCGGCGCGCTCGCGCGCGAGCTCGGCGTCCGCTGCCCGCCGTGGGCGACCGTCGAGGGAGCGGACGAGGCGCTCGCGGCCGCCCGCGAGATCGGCTATCCGGTGCTCGTCCGGCCCGTCGTACGTGCTCGGTGGCCGCGCGATGCGGATCTGCGACGACGACGACGACCTGCGCGCGGCGATGAGCGCCGTCAGCGGGTCCGTGCTGGTCGACCGCTTCGTCGAGAACGCGATCGAGATCGACGTCGACGCGCTCTGCGACGGCGACGGACGTCTTCATCGGCGCGGTGATGCAGCACGTCGAGGAGGCGGGCGTCCACTCCGGCGACTCGTCCTGCGTCCTGCCGGCGCAGTCGCTCACGCTCGCGAACGCGCTCGAGGTCGAGCACGTCGTCAGGCGGCTCGGGCCCGCGCTCGGCGTCGTCGGCCTGCTCAACGTCCAGCTCGCGATCGCCGACTCGACGGTCTACGTGCTCGAGGCGAACCCGCGCGCGTCGCGCACGGTGCCGTTCGCGAGCAAGGCGATCGGCGTCAACCTCGTCGAGGCCGCGTGCCGGCTCGCCGCACGGCGAGAAGCTCGCCGACCTCGGGCTGCACGCCGCCGCGGCCCGACCGAGGTGAGCGTCAAGGCGGCGGTGCTCCCGTTCGCCCGCTTCCCCGGCGCCGATCCGGTGCTCGGGCCGGAGATGCGCTCGACGGGCGAGGTGATGGCGACCGCCTCCGACCTGCCGACCGCGTTCGCGAAGGCCGAGCGCGCGGCCGGCCGGCCGCTGCCGACCGTCCGGGCACCGCGTTCCTCTCGGTCCGCGACGGCGACAAGCCGAGCATCGCGCCGATCGCGGCGGCGCTCGCGGGCCTCGGCTTCGAGCTCGTCGCGACGAGCGGCACCGCGCGGACGCTCCGCGCGGCGGGGCTCGAGGTGGAGGAGGTCGGGAAGGTCGCCGACGCCGAGCCGGGCGAGCCGACCGTCGTCGACCTGATCCGCGAGCACCGCTGCGACCTCGTCGTCAACACGCCGCAGGGCTCGGGCGCCCGCGCCGACGGCTACCTGATCCGCGAGGCGGCGCTCGTCGCGCGCGTGCCGTGCATCACGACCGATCTCCGGCGCGGCCGCGGCCGTCCACGCGATCGCGAACGCGCGCGCCGAGGCGACGCTCTCGCTCCAGGAGCGCATCGCGGTCTCCGCGTCCGGCGGCGACCGCTAGGCCGGGACCGTGCGCACGCGAGCGGCTCACGGTGGTCGGCAACGAGCGCGGTCGGCCCGTACTCGCTCGTGCGTCTGGGGCGTGGCGGGCTCGAGCCCGGCGCGCCCGGCCAGTTCTTCATGCTCGAGGCGCCCGGCCGCGTCGCTGCCGCGACCGTTCAGCCTCTGCCTCGCGCCGCGCGGCGAGCTCGGCTTCCTCATCGACCCGATCGGGCCCGGAACGCGCGCGATCTGCGGGCTCGAGCGCGGGGACGCGATCAGGGTCACGGGCCGCTCGGCAACGGCTTCGACCTCGACGTCGAGCGGCCGCTGCTCGTCGGCGGCGGCATCGGGATCGCGCCGTTCCCGTACCTCTCCGAGCGCCTCGGCGGGCCGCCGGCGATCCTCGGCTTCCGCACCGCGCGCCACGCCGAGGCGGCCGCGCTCGTCCCGAACGCCGAGGTCGTGCTCGAGCCGACGCTCGTCACCGACGCGCTCCCGGACGACCCGGGCGACGTGCTCGCGTGCGGGCCCGAGCCGATGCTCGAGGCGCTCGCGCGCGCTCGTGCCCGGCGCCCAGCTCGCCTGGGAGGCGCCGATGGCGTGCGGCTACGGCGCGTGCTACGGCTGCGTCGTCGAGGTCGAGACGGCTACCGTGCGGCTGTGCGTCGAAGGGCCCGTCCTTCGCGCGGACCAGGCAGTGGGAGCGAGCGACGTGGGCATCCCCATCCTCAACGCGTCCGGCTGCCTCGACGCCCTGACCGCGCCCGACGTCGCGCGCACGCTCGACGCCTTCGTGACGAAGACGATCACGCCGCTGCCCCGCGAGGGCAACCCGCCCGTCCGGATCGCCGAGACCGACCACGGGATGCTCAACTCGATCGGCCTGCAGGGCCCGGGCATCGACGCGTTCGTCGCGCGATCACGCTGCCGCGGCTCGCCGAGCTCGGCGTCGCCGCTCTGGGTCTCGGTCGGCGGGTTCTCGGCGCGCCGACTACGCCGGCGTCTGCGCGCGGCTCGACGGGCGACGAGCGCGTCGTCGGCGATCGAGCTCAACCTCTCGTGCCCGAACGTCGAGGAGGCGCCCGAGACGGCGGCCGAGATCGTCGCGGCGGCCGCGCGCGCGACCGGCGAAGCCGCTCTACGCGAAGCTCTCGCCCGGCGCAGTGGGACATCGCCGCGTCGGCGCGCGCGGTCGTGGCCGCCGGGGCCGACGGGCTCTCGCTCGTCAACACGATCCGCGGCCTCGCGCTCGACCCGGGCACGCTGCGGCCGCGGCTCGCCCGCGGCGTCGGCGGCTACTCGGGCCCGGCGCTCAAGCCGATCGCGCTCGCCTGCGTCTACGCGTGCGCCACGCGCCGTCGACGTCCCGATCGTCGGCATGGGCGGTGTCTCGCTCGGGGCTCGACGCGCTCGAGCTCGTCGCGGCGGGGCGAGCGCGGTCGCGCTCGGCACCGTCCTCTTCGCGGACCCGGCTGCGCCGGCACCGGATCCGGGGCGAGCTCGAGGCGGAGGCCGCGGCCCGTGGGCTCGCCGATCCGTCTCGACGCGCGCGAGGTGCCGGCTGTTGTCGGATCGAGAAAATCCCTGCAAACAAGCGAAAACGGTACTGCTTGATTCACCGCCCGCAGCTTGCTAGACTCGCGCCTCAATGGTCACGTCGAAGACGCACGCCCAGGCACCCGCCCGGTCGCTCGATCAGCGGATGGAAGCCCTCCAGCGGGCGAACGACATCCGCGTCCGGCGTGCGCAGCTGAAGAAGGACCTGAAGGACGGCCGCGTCCAGATCGAGGCGATCCTGCTCGACCCGCCGGAGTACGTCTCGACCGCGAAGGTGTTCGACATGCTGATGGCCGTGCCGAAGTTCGGCCGCGTCAAGGCCGCCCGGCTCCTGAACCAGTGCCGGATCAGCCAGTCGAAGACGGTCGGCGGCCTCTCCGAGCGGCAGCGCGCCGAGCTCGTCACCCTCTTCAACCACGGTGAGCCCCGGCGGCGCCGGCCGCGAGCCGACGACGTGCGACCCGTCTTCGTCGTCACCGGCCCGTCGGGCGCCGGCAAGGGAACGCTGATCCGCGCGCTCGTCGAGCGCTGCCCGACCTCGAGGTCGCGATCTCCGCGACGACGCGGCCGCAGCGCCCGGGCGAGGAGGACGGACGCGAGTACTGGTTCCTCGGCGAGGACGAGTTCGTCGCCCGGGTCGAGCGAGGGCGCGTTCCTCGAGTACGTCGAGTACGTCTCGGGCAAGCGCTACGGGACGCTGCGCTCGGAGATCGACCGGATCGCCGACGCACGGCCGCGTCTGCGTGCTCGAGCTCGAGCTCGACGGCGCGCTCCACGTCCAGGAAGAGGTCGCCGGGCGCGTGCACGATCTTCATCGCGCGCCGACGTCGACGAGCTCGAGCGCCGGCTGCGCGAGCGCGCGACCGAGTCGACCGGCGAGATCGGCGACCGCATCGACGCTCGCCCGGCTACCAGCTCGAGCAGGCGCACCGGTTCCGCTACATGGTGCGCAACGACGACGTGACGCGGGCGAGCGAGGTCGCTTGCGCGATCGTCGAGCGGGAGCTCGCAGCTCGCAGGTACCATGGCCGCCTCGATGATCGATCCCCGCATCGACGACTCCTGCTCGCACACGAGCACGGCGACGTCGCCTCGCGCTACGCGCTCGTGATCGTCGCCGCCAAGCGGGCCCGCCAGATCAACAACTACCACCACCAGCTCGGCGAGGGCATCGGGCTTCGACGACGCGCCGCCGCCGCTCGTCGAGTCGCGCTCGAAGAACTACCTGACGATGGCGATGGAAGAGATCGCCCAGGGCAAGATCGCCTACGACGCTATCCGCCCGTAGCGAAGGCTCGCCGAGCGGCCGTTCCAGCTCGCCGGACGCTCTCGGATCGTCCACGTCCCGCGTCCGCCGCGGAGCGGCACGACCGGCACAATGTGCCCGTGGCGCGGATCCTCCTCGGGGTCACCGGCGGCATCGCGGCCTACAAGGCCTGCGAGCTCGTCCGCCTGCTCGTCAAGGCCGGGCACGACGTGCTCGCCGGTCACCGACGCGTGGCGCCGAGCGGTTCGTCGCGGCCGAGACCTTCTGCGCGCTCGCGCGCAAGCGCCGCCGGCCGACCCGTACCCGCACCTCGGCGCGCCGACCTGCTCGTCGTCGCGCCGCTCACGGCGAACACGCTCGCGCGGCTCGCGCACGGGCTCGCCGACGACGTCCTCACCGAGGCGGCGCTCGCGCACCGCGGCCCGGTCCTCGTCGCGCCCGCGATGAACACCGCGCATGTGGGAGCACCCGGCGACCCAGGCGAACCTCGACCGCTCCTCGCGGCGCGGCGTCGAGCGTCGTCGGCCCGGACGAGGGCGAGCTCGCCGAGGGCGAGGTCGGCGCGGGGCGGATGGCGGAGCCGGAGGGATCGTCGCCCGGGTCGAGGCGCTGCTCGCAGGCCGCGTGCGTACGGGTCGCTCGCGGGCAGCACGTGCTCGTCACCGCGGGCGGGACGCGCGAGCCGCTCGACGCGTCCGCTTCGTCGGCAACCGCTCGTCGGGCCGGATGGGCGTCGCGCTCGCCGACGAGGCGCGCGAGCGCGGCGCGCGCGTGACGCTCCTCGCGGCGAACCTGCCAGGTGCCGCCGCCCGCCGGCGTCGAGGTCGTGCCGACGCCCGACCGCCGCCGATCTCAGCGCGAGGCGCTCGCGCGCGCCGACGCGGACGTCGTCCTGATGGCGGCGGCTGTCGCCGACTACCGGCCGGCCGAGCGCGCATCGACGGGAAGCGGCCGAAGGACGCGCGAGCCGTGGACGGTCGAGCTCGTGCCGACGGCCGACGTCGCGCGTGCGCTCGGCGCGGCGCGACGCGACGGCCAGGTGCTCGTCGCCTTCGGCGCCGAGAGCGGGGAGGACGGCCTCGAGCGCAAGCGCGCGATGCTCGACGGACAAGAACGTCGATCTCGTCGTCTACAACGACGTGGGCCGCGACGACATCGGCTTCGACAGCCTCGACAACGAGGTCGTGCTCGTCACGCACGGACGGCGAGCGCGCCGTCGGCGAAGGCGCCGAAGCACGGCGATCGCCGCGCGCGATCCTCGACGAGGTCGAGCGCCTGCTCGAGGGCCGCGTGAGCGAGCGCGTCGAGGCCGCAGGCAGCTCGCTGCCGGCGAGGCGCGCCGCCGCCGGCTCGCGGCGCGCGTCGTCGCGAACCTCGCGCTCGGCGGTGCACGCCCCGCCGGAGACGCTCCGGCTGCCGCTCCTCTGCCTGCTCGCGGAGGGCCACGTGCTCGTCGAGGACGTCCCCGGCGTCGGGAAGACGGTGCTCGCGAAGGCGCTCGCGCGCTCGCTCGACCTCACGTTCTCGCGTCCAGTTCACGCCCGACCTGCTGCCGTCCGACGTCACGGGCGTCAACGTCTTCGACCAGCAGGGCGGGCGCGTTCCGCTTCCGGCCGGGCCCGGTGTTCGCGAACGTCGCTGCTCGTCGACGAGATCAACCGCGCCTCGCCGAAGACGCAGTCGGCGCTGCTCGAGGCGATGCAGGAGACGCAGGTCACGGTCGACGGCGAGACGCACGCGCTCGAGCGGCCGTTCCTCGTCGATCGCGACGCAGAACCCGATCGAGTACGAGGGCACGTACCCGCTGCCCGAGGCGCAGCTCGACCGGTTCGCGGTGCGGATGTCGATCGGCTACCCGCCGCTCGCGGACGAGGCGCGGATGCTCGCCGAGCAGACGACCGAGCCGCCGCTCGACCAGCTCGAGCCGGTCGCGCGCCACGCCGAGCTCGTCGCGGCGATCGCGGCGGCGCGCGCGGTCTACGTCGAGGAGAGCGTCAACCGCTACGTCGTCGCCCTGCTCCGCCACACGCGCGGCGAACAGCCGGCTCGCGCTCGGCGCGAGCCCGCGCGCGGGGATCGCGCTCCTGCGCCTCGCGAAGGCCCGCGCGCTCGTCGAGCGGCCGCGACTTCGTCGTGCCGGACGACGTCCAGGCGCTCGCCGTCCCGGTGCTCGCGCACCGGCTGATCCTCGCGCCCGAGGCGCGCGCGACGGGCGTGACGGCCGAGGAGGTCGTCTCGGAGGCGCTCGAGGCGACCCCGGCGCCGGTATGAGCCGGAGCGGCGGCGCGGGCACCCTGGCCGTCTGCGTCCTCGTCGGCGTCCTGGCTGGTCGGCTCGACGGCGCTCGTCGTGCTGGGCTTCGGGTTCGCCCTCGCCGTACTGGGCGCGCGGCTCTGGGCACGCCTCGTCGTGAGCGCGCTCCGAGTCGAGCGGCTCGCCCCAGAGGACGCCCCTGTCGAGGGAGACTCGCTGCTACTCGAGGTCGAGCTCCGCGGCCGCCGCCGGCTGTCCTCGCGCGCTCGAGTGGGAGGATCGCGTGGGAGCGCTCGGCGCGCACCGCGTCGCCCGTGGGGCGCGGAGGGCGGCGCGCGTCTCGTCCTCGACGACGTCGCCAGGGGCCGCTACCGCCTCGGGCCGGGCCGGCTGCTCGTATCGGACCCGCTCGGGCTTGACCCGCGTCGAGCTCGTCGCCGACGCGCCGGCCAGCGTCACCGTGCGGCCCGCGCGTGCCCGAGCTCGAGACGCTGTTCACCGAGGCGGGCGCATGGGGCGAAGGCGGGCGCCGGGCCTCGTTGCGCCGTCCGAGCGGGCTCGAGCCGCACGGGGTCCGCGAGTACGTGGAGGGAGAGCCGCTCCGGGCGGTCCACTGGCCGACGTCGGCCCGGCGCGGCGAGCTGATGGTGCGGGAGCTCGAGGACGCCCCGCGCGACAGCGTCGCCGTCGTGCTCGACGTCGACGCGCGAGTGCGGTCGCGGTCGGTCCGCGGGGCGCCTCGAGCCTCGACGACGCCGTTCGCGCGGCGGCGGGCCTCGTTCGCGCGCACGCGCTTCGCTCGCGCCGGGTGCTGCTCGTCGATCGGGACGCCGACGCCCGGCGTCCACCGGGTTCGGAGCCTGGGCAACGACTGGGACGGGGCGCTCGACGCGCTCGCCGCCGTCGAGCCGTCGCGCGGCACGCGCGCTGCGAGAGCTCGTGTCGCCCCGCGGAGCGCGCGCGGCGACCGTCCCGAGCTCGTCGTCGTGACCGGCACGGCCCGAGGTGGTCGTCGACGCGCTCGTCGCCCGCGCCGCGGTCGGTCGCCGTTCGTGCGCTCGTCGCCGTCGACGCGCCGACGTACGCCGGTCGCGGCCCGTCGGGCCCGTCGTCCGGCGCTGCTCCGGCTCGCCGCGGCGGGGGTGGCACTCGCCGTCGTTCGGCACGGCGTCGCCGCTCCCCGAGGCGCTCGGCGCGCTCCGGGCGAGGGCCGTTGGCTGATCGGCTCGAGCTCCGGCGCCGCGCTCGCCGCGGCACCCGCCGTGGCCGTGGTGGTCTTCGCCTGGGCGATGCTCGAGGAGCCCGTCGTCGTGGCGAGCGCGTTCGCCGCAGCGGCGATCCTCGCGCTCGTCCCGTCCGTCCCCCGCGCGCCGGCGTGGCGCGCCGCGGCGACGGCCGGCGCG
Organism: uncultured Actinomycetes bacterium; assembly: GCA_963793655.1. GTDB lineage: Bacteria > Actinomycetota > Thermoleophilia > Gaiellales > Gaiellaceae > Gaiella. The sequence goes on along the minus strand of CAWCAV010000004.1, from coordinate 8,696 downwards.
GGCGCCGCGGCGCTCTCGCCTCGCGTTCGACACGTGGCCGCACCGCGCGCTCGACCGACGCATGGAGCGCGGCTGCACGACGCGCCTGTGGTGCAGGCGCCGTTCGACCCGGCGGCGTTTCCGTCGCTGCACGGGCTCGTCGTCGCTGGCCGCGTTCGGCGCTCGCGCTCGTCGCGTCGCTCGGCGCCGCCGCCCGGCGGCCCGCGATCGTCGCCGCGGCGGTCGCGGTCGGCGTGGGCTTCCCGACCGTCCTCGTCGAGGACGGCTACGGCGCTGCGGCTCGGGGCGGCGCGCGCTCGGCGCCGTGCTCTGGGCCTCCGTCGTGCTGAGCGTCCGCGACGCGCGTCGCGGGCGTGGTCGGCCTCGCGCTGGCCGGTCTCGTCGTCCTGGTGTCCGGCGGCCGCGGCCGCGGCGGGGCTCGCTCCCGGGCGCGCACGCACGTCGACTGGCGCGGCTGGGACCCGTTCGCCGGCCGCGGCCGCACCACCGACGTGCGCTTCCTCTGGGACGCGAGCTACGCGGGGCATCGACTTCCCCGTCCGCCCGACGGTCGTGCTCCGGATACGCGCTCCCGCACGGGCGCAGTACTGGCGGATGTCGACGCTCGACACGTTCGCCGGCGACCGCTGGATCGAGCACCTCTACCCGGTCGACATCGGCTTCGCGCGGCGGCGGCCTGCCTGCGCGATCCGCTCGTCGCCGCGGCGAGACGGGCAGCCCGGGCAGTGGCTCGAGGCAGCAGGTGACCGTCGTCGGGCTCGGACGACCAGCGCATCCCGGCGGCGGCGCGAGCCGGCGCGCATCGACGGCCGCCCGCTCGGGCACGGTCTCGTACCTGAGCGGCGGCGTCATGCAGGCGCACAGGCCCGTCCGCCGGGGGACGACCGTACACGGTCTGGAGCTATGCGCCACGGCCCGACGCCGCGCGCGCTCGCCGCGTCGCCGCCGCGCTACCCGGCGGCGGCCGGACGCTACCTCGAGCTCGGGACGCGCGCGATTCGCCGGGTTCGGCGCGCGCGGGGCGCGAGGCGACGATCGACCGCATCTTCGACGACGAGCTGCTACCGGCCGCTGTGGGCCTACCGGCCCCTCTGGCAGGAGGCGCGAAGGCTGACCGCGAAGGCGCACTCGCCCTACGAGGCGACGCTCGTCCTGGAGCGCTGGTTCCGCGACCGCGGCGGGTTCCGCTACGAGGAGCACCCGCTCCCAGAGCGCGGTCGAACCCGCCGCTCGTCGACTTCGTCGAGGTGACGCGCGCCGGGTACTGCCAGCACTACGCGGGCGCGATGGCGTTGATGCTGCGGACGCTCGGCGATACCGGCTCGGGTCGCCGTCGGCTTCACGGCGGGACGTGGAAGGCAGGCGTGTGGACGGTGACCGACCACCAGGCGCACGCTTGGGTCGAGGCGTGGTTCGCCGGGTACGGCTGGCTCGCCTTCGACCCGACGCCGGGACGTGGCACGCTGTCGGCCGTCTACACGCTCGCGTCCGACTCCGCGGACGCCGTGCGGGCGCTCGGGACCGGCCGCTTCCTCGACTTCACCCCGACGGCGCCGTCCGACGGGCGCAGAGTCGATACCCGTCGTCGACGCCCCTGTCCCGCAGCGATCCTTCCCGTGGGGGATCGTGGCGGCTGCTCTGCGCTCCGGTCGCGGCCGTGACGTTGCTCGTGAGCCTGAAGTGGGCACGGCGGGCGCTGGAGGCTCCGGCCGGGACGACCCGCGTCGGCTGGCGGCCGGTGTGCGGGCCGAGCTCGTGTCGGCCCTCGTCGACAGAGGCGCGGAGGTCGCCCCGGACGCGACGCCCACCGAGCTTCGGCGGGCGACCGAGCGGGTGCTCGGGATACCCGCGAGGGCGCTCGCCGACGTCTCTCGCCGACGCGCGCTACGGCCCGCCCGCCGGAGCCGCGCGCGTCGGCCGCACGCGCGCGCGACGAGCTCCGCCGAGTCCTCTCCGCCGCCGCCGAGCGCGAGCGGCCGGGCGCCTCGGCTCCGCGCGACGCTCTCGCTGCGCTCGTTGCGACCCGGCTTGACACCGACGGCACGATGAGGGGACGGATGAGCGCCGCCTACGACCTCTACCAGCAGGGCGAGAAGCCACCTGCGCGAGCGGCATGCCGGCGCAGGCCACCGTCGCGCTCGAGAAGGCGAAGCGGCTCGAGCCGGAGAAGGCGTCGATCCGCGAGGCGCTCGGGATCGCCTACTTCCGGATCACGCGCTGGCAGGAGGCAGAGGCCGAGTTCCGCAAGGTGCTCGAGCTCTCGCCCGCCGACGACTACGCGCACTACGCGCTCGGGCGGGCGCTCCGCAACCAGGGACGGCACGACGAGGCGGCGACGCACCTAAGCTCGCCCGCTCGCTTCGGCCGCGACCGCCGAGCCGAGGAGCTCCGGGCTCACGGCGACGACGAGCGTAGGCGCCGTCCTAGCCTTCCGGCGATCTGTCGAGGTCCGCGACGAGCGACGCGTAGCGCGAAACCGGCGCGCGGCGCCGCGCGGCGAACGCACGCCGGTACGCGTCCGCACTGTCCGTCGTCGAGCGTCGCGGCGTAGGACTCGCGGATGTCGAGCAGCCGGTCGGCGATCGCGTCGACGACGAGCTGGTAGTCGCCGTACGCCTCCTCGGCGTCGTCGCGGCCCGCCGCACCCACGCGTCCTCCGCCTCGTCGGCCTCGCGCGAGCAGGTCCGACTCGTCCTCCGCGAACAGGTCGAGCTGCCGTGCGACGAGCTCGTCGAACGGGTCGCCACGGCGGAGCCTCACGTCGAGCTCCTCGTAGAGCGCGAGGTGCGCCGCCGCGGCCGCGTCCCAGGTCAGCGTCTCGCGTGCGCTCGTGGCGCCCTCCCGCGCGGCGGCGAGCGCCGCCGGGTCGTCGAGCAGCTCGCGGAGCGCGCGCTGCGAGCGCCTCGACGTCGCCCGGCGGCGACGACCCGTCCCGCCCCGAACGCGGTCGACGACCTCGCCGAGGCCGCCGACGTCGTAGACGACCGCGGGCACGCCGGCGCCCAGCGCCTGGAGCAGCGCGCCCGACTGGTCGAGCTCGGCGCCGGTAGGGGAAGACGCCGACCGTCGCCTCCGAGAGCGCGCGCTCGAGCTCGGCCGCGTCGAGGTAGCCGAGCCGCCACTCGGCGCGGTCGCCTGCGGCTCGCCGGAGGTCGTCGAGCGGGATCCGGGGATCGCCGGCGACGAGCAGGCGCGCGTCCTCGACGGCCGAGCGTCGCGCGTCGACCGCGTCCTCGAGGCCCTTGTACGGGCGGATCACGCCGAGCGCGAGCACCGTGCGGCCGTCGTCCGCGCGCGGCGGGTCGCTGCGGAACACGGGGTGGGGGATCACGCGCAGCGTCCGCCGGCGTCGACGCCGAAGCGCCGCCAGCGTCTGCCCGCCCGCGCTCGCGAGTGGACGACGACGCGGTCGAAGCGCGCGAACAGGCGCTGCCAGAGGCGCCGTCGGCTGCGCGGTGCGCCGCGGCAGCAGGTCGTGCGCGGTGAAGACGAGCGGCGTTCGGGTGCGGAGCAGCGCGACGGTCGAGCTCCGGCGCGGCGAGCCACTGGAGGTGGACGACGTCCGCGCGCCGGCGCGAGCAGCCGCGCATGCCGAGCGGGTGCTCGAGCGCCTTCACCGCGAGGCGGAGCGGCGTGCGGGCCGATCCGGCCGACCGCGGGTAGAAGCACTCGTCGAGCGCGTACCCGTCCGGCGGCGGGCCGTGCGCCGAAGCGGAACGGCGACGTGACGAGCTCGACCTCGCGCCCCCGCGCGAGCGAGCGCCGAGGCGAGCTCGTGGTCGTACGGCGGCGTGAAGGCGGGGGGATCGGCGAGGACGACGTGCATCGGCGCAGCGCAGACGACGGTACCCGTAGCCTCGGAAGCGGCGCGATGGAGCTCCTCGATCCGCACCTGGAACCTCTTCCACGGCAACGCCGACCCGCCGCGGCGGGCGGGCTACCTCCGGCGGATGATCGAGCTCGTGACCGCCGACGGGCCCGACGTCGTCTGCCTGCAGGAGGTGCCGGTCTGGGCGCTGCCGGCGCTCGACGACTGGTCGGGCATGCGTCGGTTCGACGCCGTCACGCGGCCGCCGCTCTGGCCGGGGCCGGTCTCGACAGTGGGTCACGCGCGCGCACCAGGGCTTCTTCCGCTCGGCGCTCGCGGGCCAGGCGAACGCGATCCTCGTCGCGCCCGCGCCACGCGGCGACCGACCTCGGGCACGAGCGCATCTCGCGAGCCACGGGCGCGAGCGGCGGCTCGTCCACGCGATCCGGATCGCCGGAACCGCCGGTGTGACGATCGCGAACCTCCACGCGTCGAACGACTTCGCGCACCCCGACGTGCCGCGGGCCGAGGCGGCGCACGCGCGCCGCGTTCGCCGAGCGCGTCGCGACGCCCGGGCGACGTCGTCGTGCTCGCCGGGGACTTCAACGTCACCGATCCGGTGCCTCGACGGGTACTCCGTCTCCGGGCGAGCGGGATCGACCACGTGCTCGTCCGCGGCGCCCGCGTCGGCCGCGGTCGTCGCGTGGCCGCGCGAGCGCCGCGTGCAGAATGGCGTCGTGCTCTCCGACCACCCCGTCGTCGAGGCGCGCGTCGAGGTCGGTGCGGCATGACGTTCGACGAGGCACGGCGGCTGTTCCCCGTGCTCGAGACGGTCGCGTACCTGAACGCGGGCACGTTCGGGCCGCTCGCGCAGCCCGTCGCCGACGCGCTCATCGGCGCGGTCGCCGACGACCTCGCGCGGGGCCGGAGCGGAACGGCCGTACTTCGAGGAGACGCTGGCGCTCCGCGACGAGGCTGCGGGCGGCGTTCGCCGCGCTCGTCGGCGCCGAGCCGGCGCAGGTCGCGCTCACCGACTCGACCACGACGACGGCTGCGAGATCGTGCTCGCGCGGCCTCGGGCTCGGGCCGGACGACGAGATCGTCACGACGACGGACGAGCACTTCGGCCTGCTCGGGCCCGGTCGGCGCCTCGCCGGCCGCGCGTCGTCGTCGTCGCAGCCCGACCCGGACGCGATCCTCGCGGCGGTCACGCCGCGGACGCGGCTGATCGCGACCTCGCAGGTGCTCTGGACGACCGGCAGCCGTCCTCCCGCTGCGCCGAGCTGCGCGAGCGAACCGGCGTGCCGGTGCTCGTCGACGGCGCCCAGTCGGTCGGCGCGATCCCGATCGACGCTCGCCGGGCGTCGACTTCCTCACGATCTCCGGGCCAGAAGTGGCTCTGCGGGCCGGACTCGACCGGCGCGCTCGTCGTCGCGCGACCCCGACCGGCTGCCGGTCACCTCGCCGAGCTACTTCGCGCAGCCGCGCTACGAGCCGGACGGCGCGCTACGAGCCGCAGCCGAGGCGCGCGGCGCTTCGAGCCCGGGCTGGTGGTCGCAGGCGGCGCTGCGCGGGATGCTCGCCGCGCTCGCGCTGCGTCCCGACGTGGTGCGTTCGAGCGCGCCTGCGGCCGTCGCCGAGCGCTGCCGCGAGCTGCTGCGGCCGCGCGTCGACGTCGTCACGCCGCCGGTCCGCTCGACGCTCGTCGCCTTCCGCCCCGAGCGAGGAGCCCGCCGCGGTCGTCGCGCGGCTCGACGACGCGGGCGTCCACGTGCGCGAGCTCCCCGGCCGCGGGCTCGTCCGCGTCTCGTGCGGCTGGTGGACGAGCGACGAGGACCTCGAGCGGCTCGTCGCCGCGCTCGACGGCTGAGGCCGTCAGGCCGCGTCCGCCGGCGGTGCGGCAGGCCGAGCTCGCCTGCGATCGGCTGCGAGCGCCGCGACGACGTTCGCGATGTGCTCGTCGAGCTCGAGGCCGAGCACCTCGGCGCCCGCGTAGACCTCGTCGCGGTGCACGCCGGCCGCGAACGACGGCTGCTTCAGCTTCTTCTGCACCGACTTCGGCTCGAGCCCCTCGAGCCCGGTCGGCCGCACGAGCCCGCAGGCGTGGACGAAGCCCGGACAGCTCGTCGCACGCGAACAGCGTCTGCTTCGAGCAGCGTGTCGCGCGGCAGCGCGAGGTGCTCGGCGTGCGAGAGCACCGCCTCGATCACGATCCTCCGGGTAGCCCTCCTCGCGCAGGATCGGCGCGCCGTCCTGCGGATGCTTGTCGAGCGTGGGGTGGATCTCGTAGTCGAAGTCGTGGAGCAGCGCGACGCAGCCCCAGAGCTCCTCGTCCTCGCCGAAGCGGCGCGCGTACGCGCGGACGGACGCCTCGACCGCGAGCGCGTGGCGCAGGAGCGCCTCGCTCTTCGTGTAGCGGGTCAGCGTCTCCCAGGCCCTCTCGCGGGTGACCTCCACGGCAGCCGGGTACGATAGCCGCCCGCGCTCATGCAGACGTTCGTCATCGAAGGCGGACGCCCGCTCTCGGGGACGCGTTCGCGCGGCCGGGCAACAAGAACGCCGCGCTGCCGATCCTCGCCGCCTCCCTGCTCGCGTCCGGAGCCGGTCGTGCTCGACGAACGTCCCGCGGATCCGCGACGTCGAGACGATGCTCGAGCTGCTCGCCGACCTCGGCGCGACGGCCGAGTGGACGGGCCCGAACGAGGTGCGCGTCGACGCGGCCGCGGTCACGAAGACGGAGCTCGACGCGGAGCTCGGCCGCGAGATCCGCGCCTCGTTCCTGCTCGCCGGCCCGCTGCTCGCGCGCTTCGGCCGCGCGACGCGTGCCGCCGCCCGGGCGGCGACGTGATCGGCCGCCGCCGGCTCGACCCGCACCTCCACGCCTTCGCGGAGCTCGGCGCCGAGGTCGAGCTGAACGGCGCCTACGACCTGCGCACGGACGGGCTCGCGGGGCAAGCGGATCTTCCTCGACGAGGCGTCGGTGATGGCGACCGAGAACGCGCTGATGGCCGCGGTGCTCGCCGAGGGCGAGACGATCGTCGGCAACGCCGCCTGCGAGCCGCACGTCCAGGACCTCTGCCGCTTCCTCGTCGCGCTCGGCGCGCGGATCGAGGGCATCGGCTCGAACGTGCTGCGCGATCACGGGCGTCGACGCAGCTCGGCGGCGGCGAGCACCGGATCTGGCCCGGACCACATCGAGGTCGCGAGCTTCATCGGCCTCGCCGCGGTCACCGGCGGCGAGCTCACGATCGAGGACGTCGAGCCCGACGACCTGATCTCGATCCTGCCGGCGTTCCGCAGCTCGGGATCGCGCTCGAGGTGGGCGAGACGACGCGTGCGCGTGCCGCCCGGCCAGGAGCTCCGCGTCGTGGACGACCTCGGCGACCAGATCCCGAAGATCGAGGACGGCCCCTGGCCCGCCTTCCCGGCCGACCTCACCTCGATCGCCCTCGCGCCGCGACCCAGGCGCACGGGCACGGTCCTGATCTTCGAGAAGATGTTCGAGAACCGGCTGTTCTTCGTCGACAAGCTCGTCGCGATGGGCGCGCGGATCATCCTCTGCGACCCGCACCGGGCGTCGTCACCGGCCCGGCGCAGCTCTACGGCGAGCGGCTGGAGAGCCCCGACATCCGCGCCGGATGGCGATGCTGATCGCGGCGCTCTGCGCCGAGGGCGCGTCGAGCGATCGGCAACATCGGCCAGATCGACCGCGGCTACGAGCGGATCGACGAGCGCCTGCGCGCGCTCGGGCGCGCGAGATCGAGCGGGTGGAGCTGTGAGCGGCGCCCGGATCGCGCCGGGGACCGGCGCGGCGAACGTCGCGACCGGGCTGCCGGTGCTCGACCACCTGCTCGCCGAGCTCGCGCGCGCGGCGCGGTTCGACCTCGCGCTCGAGGTCGACCCGGACGACCCCGAGGCCGAGGTCGACGCGGCCGGGACGGCGCTCGGCCGGGCGCTCGCGCCGCAGCTCGCTGCCGGGCGCCCACGGCGAGGCGACGGTGCCCGCCGACGAGGCGCTCGCGATGGTCGTCGTCGAGCGCTCCGGACCGGCCGCTCGTCGCCTCGAACGCCGACCTCACGGGCGCCGGCGGGCTCGGCACCGACCTCGCCGCGCGGTTCCTCGGCCGCCTCGCCGACGAGGCGGGCCTGACGCTGCACGTCCGGCTGATCGAGGGCGAGGACACGGACCACGTGCTCGAGGCGATCTTCAAGGCGCTCGGCGTCGCGCTCGCGCGCGCGAGCCGCGACCCACTGACCGGAGGAGAGACCGAGATGGAGAAGACCGTGATCCGCACCGAGGCCGCGCCCGCGCCGTTCCAGGGCGCGCCGTACAACCAGGCGATCGTCGCCGGCGAGCTCGTGTTCGTCGCCGGGCCAGCTCGGCCTCGCAGCCGGGCGACGCGGCCGTCGAGGGCGACATCGCGGAGCAGACCGAGCAGGCGCTCGCGAACCTCGCGGCGATCCTCGAGGCGGCGGGCAGCTCGATCGACAAGCTCGTCAAGACGAGCGTCTTCCTCATGGACCTCGGCGACTTCCAGGCGATGAACGAGGTCTACGCGCGCCGCGTCGGCGACCGCCCGCCGGCGCGCTCGACGTTCCAGGTCGCGGAGCTCCCGTCGGGCGCGCTCGTCGAGATCGAGGCCGTCGCGCACCTCTGAGCAGCCGCGGGCTGCAGACTAGATCTCGCCCTGCCGTGCCGACCGACGATCCGCCGCTACGTCCGCTCGCTCGGCCTCGACGCGTACGTCGTCGGGGGCGCCGTGCGCGACGAGCTGCTCGGGATCCCGCACGCGGACGAGGACTTCCTCGTGCCCGGGCGTCGACCACGCCGGGCTCCGCGCCGCGCTCGAGCCGCACGGGCGCGTCGAGGACATGGAGGTGCACGGCC
>CAWCAV010000003.1:0-579259 GCA_963793655.1 uncultured Actinomycetes bacterium | reverse complement strand
CCCCGTGCTCGCGGCGTTCTCGCGCTCGTCGCCGCCTATGCATTCGCCTCCTCGGGCGTTGCCGGCGCGCAGCCGGCGCGCCAGTTGTTCATCGCCGGCACCGGCCCCGACGAGCTCTGGGACACCACGATGAAGATGGAGATGCCCGGCATGCCGATGGCCATGCCGGCGCAGACGAGCCAGGTGTGCCTCAAGAAAGACCGCAAGGCCGAGGACACGATTCCGAAGCAGGACGACTGCCGGGTCACCGACATGAAGACCGTCGGCAACAAGGTGATCTACACGATGGATTGTGCCGGCAAGGATCCGATGATCATCCACGGCGAGATCACGTCGACTCCCACGTCCTACGACGGGAAGATGCGCATGAAGGGGAAGCGCAAGGGCGAAGACATGGAGATGACGCAGACGTTCTCGGGCAGGAAGGTCGGCGCGTGCACCGACCAGACCGAGCAGGTCGTCGCGAAGGCGAAATCCGACAGCGACGCAGCCGTCGCCAAGTCTTGCGCGGACGGTCTCGACAAGCTCTATGCGCCGATGTTCTTCGGCAAGAATGCCTATTGCGGAGGTCAGCAGAAGTCGTTCCGCGACAAGGTTCAGCAGCTGTCGACCGCCATGCGCGAGCCCGCCGGCTTCCGCGAGGCGCAAAAGAAATACGGCACGCAGGTTCTCCAGGACGCGTTCCAGGCGAGCAACGTCAACTACCAGCTGACCGCGCAGACCGCATGCGACAAGGCAGTCGGATCGAAGGACTACGCGTTTCTGGGCAGTGGCAACTGCGACGAGAACGTTAAGCGGCTCGGTCCCGTCCACTGCCAGGGTCGCGACTATTACCTCGTCGACCGCAGCCTGATCCCGCTGTGCAACCGCTACTCGTACCTGATCAAGGGCAGTGTCCCGGCCGGAGGCATGCCGACGGGTGCGAAGGGTTCCGCGCAGCAGCAGGCCGCGCCGGAGCCGCGCCAAGCCCGACCCGATGAAGCAGGGCGTCGACGCGGTCCGCAAGCTGCTGCCCTTCTGACGGGTTCCCGATGATCCGCGGCGCGCTGCTCGTCGCGGCGGCGCTCGCGGTCGCCGGCGCGCCGGCACGCGCCGACGCGGCGACGACGATCCGTGGCCGGGCGTCGCCTCCGCCTATCTCGTCCGCATCGACGGCGAGGTGCGCTGGGCGGCCAACGATGCGGCGCGCTTGAAGCCCGCGAGCCTCACGAAGATGATGACTGCTGTCCTCGTGGTCGAGGCGCTCGCGCCCTCGTCGGAGGTCGTCGTCAGCAAGCGGGCGGCCGCGGCCGACGGCGTGCGCCTGGGCCTGCGCGCGGGCATGCGCCTGCCGGTCGAGCATCTGCTCGCCGCGGCGCTGCTGAGGTCGGCCAACGACGCCTGCCTCGCGCTCGCCGAGCGCGTCGCGGGCAGCGAGGCCGCGTTCGTCGCGCGGATGAACGAGCGTGCGGCGGCGCTGGGCCTCGCCGACACGCATTTCGCGAATGCCTGCGGGTTCGACGCGCCGGGCCACTACGCGTCGGCGCGCGATCTCGCGCGGCTCGCCGACGCGGCGCTCGACAAGCCGCGCATCGCCGCGATCGTCGCGCGCGAGTCAGGCACGGCGAAGACCTCCGACGGCAGGCTGTTCCGGTTCGACAACACGAACGTCCTGATCGGCCGCGTCGATGGTGCGCGAGGCGTCAAGACCGGATGGACGCGCGCCGCGGGACGCTGCCTCGTGGCGATGGCCGAGCGCGCAGGCACGCGCGTGCTGGTCGTGATGCTCGGCGCGCCGGACCGCTGGTGGGACGCGGTCGCGATGATCGAGTCGGCGTTCGAGGACGCACGGGCGCGCACGGTACCGCCGGCGGCCGCTTTCCCGACGCGGCCGTGAGCGCGCCCGCGGTGCCGCCCCGGGGGGAGGTGGGCTTCACCGGAATGGCCTGGGGGGTCCTGCTCGCGACCCTCGCCGCCTACGCGGCCGCCCCCGGCACGGCCTTCCAGTACGACGATTTCCGCGTCGTGGTCGTCGACAACGACGTCCATTCGTGGGCGGGCTGGTGGGCCGCGATGCCGGGCATGCGTCCGCTCACGAAGGCGAGCTACGTCGCGAACTGGATCGTCTCGCCGCAGCCTGCCGGGTTCGCGATCGCGGGCGTCGCGATCCACGCCGCGTCGTCGCTCCTCGTGCTCGCGCTCGCGCGGCGCTGGCTCGCGGCGTTCGCGCCCGCGCTGCCGCGACCCGGATTCGCCGCGCTCGCGACCGCGCTGGTCTTCGCGCTGCATCCCGCGCAGACCGAGGCCGTGGCCTACATCGCCGGGCGGTCGACGGCGCTTTCGACGATGTTCACGCTCGCGGCGTTGCTGGCGTGGGAGCGCGCGCGCGACGGATCGCCCGCGGCCTGGCGCTGCCGCGACGATGCTTCTGTTCGTCGCGGCGATGGGCGCGCGCGAGTCCGCGTGGACGCTGCCGTTCGCGCTCGTGCTCGTCGAGGTCGCGCGCGGCGAGCGCATGCGCGAGGCGCTGAGGCGCACGCTGCCGTTCTGGGGGCTGGCGCTCGTGCTCGCGGCGCTCGTGCTCGCGATCGCGCCCTACCGGCAGTTGCTGGCGACGAGCCTCTCGATCCGCTCGCCGCTCGACAATCTCGTCGCGCAGGTCGACTCGGTCGTCTACCTCGTCACGCATCCGCTGCTGACGCTGCGCCTCAACTTCGATCCGGACCTCGTCGCGCGCGAGTCGATCGACGGCGCGTGGCTCGCGAAAGTCGCGACGCTCGCGGCGTTGCTGGCGCTCGGCATCGCGCAGCTTCGCAAGCGACCCTGGCTCGGCTTCGGCGTCCTCTGGTTTTTCCTTGCGCTCGCGCCGACCCACGGACCGCTCGCGCGCTACGAGCTCGCGAACGACCGCCAGCTCTACCTGGCGATCGTCGGCCCCGCACTGGTCGCGGGCGTGCTGCTCGCGTCGTGGTCGGCGCGCAGCGGCCGCCAACGTCGCCCTCGCGGCGCTCGCAGTCGTGCTCGGCGCGGCGACGTTCGTGCGCGTCACCGACTACGCGAGCGAGGTCCGGCTCTGGGAGGCGACGGTGCGCGCGTCGCCGGGCAACGCCCGCGCGTGGAACAACCTCGGCCACGCGTGGCAGGCCGCAGGCGACCGGGAGCAGGCTCGCGCCGCCTACGAGCGGGCGCTCGCGATCGATCCGCAGCACAGGAAGGCGCGCGGCAACCTGGACGCGCTGGAGTCGCGCTGAGCGAGTGCCGCTGTCGCGCCCGGGGCCGGTCCCGGCGCCGGGATGGTGCCGGTGCGTCTAGGCTCCGCCATCGTCGGCCCGGTAGCATTTCGGGTTCGATCGGGTGCGGCCGGATCCCCGGCCCGCCTGCGAAACGCGCGGAAGTCGCGCTCCGCCCACAAGGCGGATGGAGACCCGGCGCACGGGACGCCTTCGCACCCTGCCTTCGACTGCGACCGCAGCGCGCTCCGGTGGCGACGGGTGGCCGCTCTCACGAGGAGTCGTTCGCATGACCACGCTCGCCCGGCCCGGGACCAAGCCCGGCCATTCCCGCCTTCGTCGCTCCTGCCGCCTCCGCGGGCCGCACCGCCGCCGACTACGTCGCGCCGCGAGCGCGCGTACGGCGCGCGCAACTACGATCCGCTGCCCGTCGTGCTCGCGCACGGCGAAGGCGCTGGCTCGGCCGACGTCGACGGCCGCCGCTATCTCGACCTGATGAGCGCGTACTCGGCGGTGAGCTTCGGCCACGCGCACCCGCGCATCGTGCGCGCGCTCGTCGAGCAGGCGCAGCGGCTCGCCGTCACGTCGCGCGCGTTCCACAACGACCGCCTGCCGGCTGTTCCTGCGAGCGGCTGACGCGAGCTGACCGGGCTCGACCGCGCGCTGCCGATGAACAGCGGCGCCGAGGCGGTCGAGACGGCGCTCAAGGCGGCGCGCAAATGGGCGCACAAGGTCAAGGGCGTGCCGGCCGGCCGCGCCGAGATCATCGTCTGCCGCGGCAACTTCCACGGCCGCTCGATCACGATCGTCGGCTTCTCGTCGGAGCCGCAGTACCGCGACGGGTTCGGGCCGTTCCCGCCCGGCTTCGTCGACGATTCCCTTCGGCGACGCCGCCGCGCTCGACGCGCGCGATCACGCCCGAACACCGCGGCGTTCCTGGTCGAGCCGATGCAGGGCGAGGGCGGCATCGTCGTGCCGCCGGCGGGCTATCTCGCGCGAGTGCGCGCGCATCTGCCGCGAGCGACAACGTGCTGCTGATCTGCGACGAGATCCAGACCGGCCTCGGCCGCACCGGCTACTTCCTCGGCTGCGAGCACGACGGCGTGAAGCCCGACGGCGTGATCCTCGGCAAGGCGCTGGGCGGCGGACTGCTGCCGGTGTCGGCGTTCGTCGCGCACCGACGACGTGATGCAGGTGTTCACGCCCGGGCGACCACGGCAGCACGTTCGGCGGCAATCCGCTCGGCGGCGGCGGTCGGCGCTCGCCGCGCTCGACGTGCTCGTTGGACGAGCGATCTGATCGAGCGCTCGCGCCGAGCTGGGCGCGCATCTGCTCGCGGAGCTCGCGACGATCGCGAGCCCGCTGATCCGCGACGTGCGCGGCCGCGGCCTGTTCATCGGCATCGAGGTCGACCCGACGCGGTCGACGGCGCGCGACGGTCGTCGACCGGCTGCTCGCGCGCGGCATCCTGTCGAAGGACACGCACGGCACCGTCGTCCGCTTCGCGCCGCCGCTCGTGATCGCGCGCGAAGACCTCGACTGGGCGGTCGAGCGAAGTGCGCGCGGTGCTTCGCGAGCTCGAGCACGGCAGCCGCGGCTGAGCGCTCGCGCGCCGGACGCTCGCGGCGTACAGCCGCGACCGCGCGGGCGCGCGCGCCAGTCGGCGATGACGGACCGCGGCGTATACTTTCGCGATGGCCGCAGCCGGACCTCGCCGACCAGCTCGTCGTCGCGATCAGCTCGCGCGCGCTGTTCGACTTCGAGGAGGAGAACCAGGTCTTCGAGACCGCGGACGACCGCGCCTACATGCGGCTGCAGCTCGAGCGGCTCGAGCAGCCGGCGAAGCCCGGCGTCGCGTATCCGCCTGGTGCGCAAGCTGCTGGCGTTCAACGCCGACGGCGTGCAAGCGCGTCGAGGTCGTGATCCTGTCGCGCAACGACCCGGTGTCGGGCCTGCGCGTGTTCCGCTCGGTGCAGCGGCGCCGGGCTCGCGATCGAGCGCGGCGTGTTCACGCGCGGCCGCGCGCCGTTCGGCTACCTCGAGCCGCTGAAGGCCAACCTGTTCCTGTCGGCCAACGCCGACGACGTGCGCGCCGCGCTCGACGCGGGCTTCCCCGCGGCGCTCGTCTACACGCAGCTCGCGCGACGCGGACTCGCATCCCGACGAGGTGCGCATCGCGTTCGACGGCGACGCCGTGCTGTTCGCCGACGAGGCCGAGCGCGTCTTCCAGGAGCAGGGCCTCGACGCGTTCCAGACGCACGAGGCCGACCACGCGCCGCGGCCGCTGCCGCCGGGCCCGTTCAAGCCGCTGCTCGAGGCGCTGCACCGGCTGCAGCGCGCCGACGCAGCGACGCCGTGCCGATGCAGCTGCGCACCGCGCTGGTCACCGCGCGCAGCGCGCCCGCGCACGAGCGCGCGATCCGCACGCTGATGGACTGGAACATCGAGGTCGACGAGGCGATGTTCCTCGGCGGCCTCGAGAAGGGCGCGTTCCTGCGCGAGTTCGAGCCCGATTTCTTCTTCGACGACCAGACGCGCCACGTCGAGTCGGCGTCGCGCCACGTCCCGTCGGGCCATGTGCCGCACGGCGTCGCGAACGAGTAGTTCCGGGGCCGGCTCCGACGCCGGCGCCCCGGGTCAGGCAGCCGCGCGGCGTCGGCGCGCCGGAACCACGCCTTGAGCAGCTTCGCGCGCGATCACGATCGTCGAGGCGACCGCGACGGTGAGCGCCCAGTCGCCGGCGCCGAGCGCGCATCGTGCCGAACGCCCGCTGCAGCGCCGGCAGGTAGAGCACCGCGATCTGCAGCGCGAGCCGCGAACGCGATCGACGCCCACAGCCAGCCGTTGGAGAACAGGCCCGACGCAGATGCGTCGCCTCGTCGGACCGGATGCACAGCACGTCGAAGAGCTGGAAGAGCACGAGCGCGTTGAACGCGAGCGTGCGCGCGTAGCGGATGTCGCCGTCGCCCTCGATCAGCCCGCCCGGCAGCCGGCGTCGAGCAGCGCGAGCGTGCCGGCCGCCATCACGACCGACGCGACGCCGATGCCGACCACATGCGCGGCGTGATCACGCCCTCGCTGCGCCACGCGCGGCGGCCGGCGCATCAGCGTGCGGTCGGGCGGGTCGACGCCGACGGCGAGCGCCGGGAACGAGTCGGTGACGAGGTTGATCCACAGCATCATCGTCGCGAGTGAGCGGCAGCACGAGCGCCTCTCGCCGGCGTCGGCGACGATGCCGAGCGCGCCGCCAGCACGACGCCGAGGAACATGCACGAGCACCTCGCCCAGGTTCGTCGACAGCAGGTAGCGCAGGAACTTGCGGATGTTCGGCGTAGATCGAGCGCCCTTCCTCGATCGCGGCGACGATCGACGCGAAGTTGTCGTCGGCGAGCACCATGTCGGCCGCCTCCTGCGACACGTCGGTGCCGGTGATGCCCATCGCGATGCCGATGTCGGCGGCCTTGAGCGCCGGCGCGTCGTTGACGCCGTCGCCGGTCATCGCGACGATCTCGCCGCCGCGCCTGCAGCGCGCGCACGATGCGCAGCTTGTGCTCGGGGCGACGCGCGCGTAGACACGGCACGGCGCGCGACGCGTGCGCGCAGCGCCGTCGTCGTCCAGCGCGTCGAGCTCGGCGCCGGTCACCGCGCGGCGTCGTCCGCGCCGCGATGCCGAGCTCGCGCGCGATGGCGAGCGGCGGTGCGCGGGTGGTCGCCGGTGATCATCAGCACGCGCACGCCGGCGGCGTGCGCGGCGCGACCGCCGTCGCGGCCTCGTCGCGCGGCGGGTCGATCATGCCGACGACGCCCAGCCAGACCAGCGCCTGCTCGTGCGCCCGGTGCAGCGCCTCGACGTCGGCCGCGGTCCGTCAGCGCGGCCGGCGAGCGCCCAGCGTGCGCAGCGCCTCGCCGGCCAGCGCGTCGATGCGTGCCGGGATCGCGGCGCGGCGCGCCGGCGTCGAGCGGACGTCGGCGGCGCCGACGCGCTCGTGCGTGCAGCGCGCGAGCAGCACGTCCGGCGCGCCCTTGGTGAACAGCACGGCGCGGCCCGGCGCGTCGCGGTCGCGCGTGCGCGGTGCTCATCAGCTTGCGCTCCGACGAGAACGGCATCTCGCCGAGGCGCGGGAACCGCGCCGCGCGAGCGCTCGGACTCGAGGCCCGCCTTCGCGCGCCAGCGACCTTGAGCGCGCCCTCGGTCGGGTCGCCCGCACGATGCCCAGCGGCCGTCGCGCTCGCGCGAGCGTCGGCGTTGTTCGCGAGCGTGCCGGCCGCGACCAGCGCGCCTCGAGCTCGGTCGCGCAGCGCGCCCGGGGCGATCGGGCCGCCGTCCTCGGCCTGCAGCTCGCCCTCCGGCGCGTAGCCGGCGCCGGTGACGTCGACGCGCGCCGCTCGCGGTCACGACGCGCGCGCACCGTCATCTCGTTCTGCGTCAGCGTGCCGGTCTTGTCGGTGCAGATGACGCGTCGCCGAGCCGAGCGTCTCGACGCGGCGAGCTTGCGGCACGATCACGTTGCGCCTCGCCATGCGCTGCATGCCGAGCGAGAGCACGATCGTCGTCACCGCGGACAGGCCCTCGGGAACGGCGGCGACCGCGAGCGCGACCGTGTACAGCAGCATCGTCGACGAGCGCCGCGGCGAGACGTCGCGCTGCATGCCGACGAGGATCGAGCGCGACGACGACCGCGATGGCGACGACCGACGACGCCGAGCACGCGTGCCGATCCGGTCGAGCTCGCGCTGCAGCGGCGTCGGCTCCTGCGGCGTCGGCCGCGAGCAGCGCCGCGATGCGGCCGATCTCGGTGCGCATGCCGGTCGCCGTGACGATCGCGAGCCCGTGGCCGTAGGTCACGCGCGTGCCGGCGTGAAGACCATGTTCGCGCGGTCGGCGAGCCCGGCGTCGCGCGGCAACGGGTCGGGTACTTGTCGACCGGCGCGCTCTCGCCGGTGAGCGCGGCCTCGGCCGCCTGCAGCGACACGCGACTCGATCACCCGCGCGTCGGCGGGATCGCTGTCGCCTTCCTCGATCGACCAGACGTCGCCCGGCACCACCGCGGTGGCGTCGACGCACGACGCGCTCGCCGTCGCGCATCACCAGCGCCGTCGCGGCGGCGAGCGCGCTGCAGCGCCGGCGACCGCGCTCTCGGCGCGCGCCTCCTGCACGAAGCCCAGGATCGCGTTGGCGACGACGATCGCGAGGATCGTCAGCGCCTCGTAGGGCGCGCCGCCTTCGGCCTTCGAGCAGGTGCACGGCGAACGAGACCGCGCCCGCGGCGAGCAGCAGCAGCACGAGCGGGCTCTCGAACTGCGCGAGGAAGCGTCGCCAGCGCGGCACCGGCGGCGCGCGGGTCGAGCGCGTTGCGGCCGACGCTCGACCAGGCGCCGCTGCGCTTCCGCCGCGGACAGCCCGCGGGCCGGATCGACGGCCAGCGCCGATGCGACCTCGTCCGCCGCGAGCGCGTGCGCATCGTCGCCGGGGATCGCCGGACCGGGTCGCATCCTGCGACGTTAGCAGTCGGCCGGGTGCGCCTCGTTGATGCGGGTCACGATTCGCGGCGCGCCCCGGAACGGTCGCTCGACCCCGCCGCGGGCTGGTAGGATCGCGCGACCGGTTCAGGGGAGTCCGCCATGCGACCGTTCCTCCACGCCGTTGCCACGCTGGCTGCGCTCGCCTTCGCCGCCCCCGCGCCGGCGCAGGACGTCGATTGCCGGAGCCGCAACTTCCAGTACCAGTTCTGCTCGACCGCAGGGGAAGTCGTCGGCGCATCGCTCGTGCGGCAGGAGTCGCAGGCGCCGTGCCAGCAGGGCCGCACCTGGGGCTGGACCGGCAACGGCGTGTGGGTGTCGAATGGGTGCAGCGCGCGCTTTCGCGTCGACACGTTCCGCCCCGCGCCGCCGTGGTCGGGCGGCGATCGCATGAGCTGCGACAGCCGCGGTTTCCAGTACGAGTTCTGCCCGGTGCCCGCCCGCGTGTACAGCGTCCAGCTCCTGCGCCAGAAGTCCAAGGTGGCCTGCGTGATCGGGCGGACCTGGGGCTGGCGCGAGGACGGGCTGTGGGTGAGCGGCGGCTGCCAGGGCGACTTCCGCGTGCAGACCGCGTACCGCCCGACGCCACCCCACGGTCCCGGCCTCACGACCTGCGAGAGCCGCGGATTCCGCTACAACTTCTGCGGCACCGGCCCGATCGCGAGCGCGCAGCTGGTCGAGCGGCGCTCGAACGCGCCGTGCGTGCGCGACCAGTCGTGGGGCTACACGCCCGAGGGCGTGTGGGTCGACAACGGATGCTCGGCCACGTTTCGGATTCGCGGGCGGTGGTGCCCGGACGGCGCGCGTCAGGTTCGCGATCGGAGGTCTGCGGGTCAGATCCCAACAGTTCGAGTCATGCGGAACCTGACCGACCGCGCGACCGCGCTGAGTCGCGCTACAAGGTCGAGGGCGAACCCGACCGCGAACCACGCGCCGCGACCCGCCGCGCGAGCGTCACGTCGATGACGTCGGCGTCGACGCCGTAGACCGTCGCGCAGCGTCGCCGGCGTCAGCACCTCGTGCGGCGGCCCGTCGGCGACGAGCCGGCCGCCGTCGAGCAGCGCGACGCGGTCCGCGCAGAAGGCATGGTCGGGATCGTGCGTGGAGAGCAGCACGCCGATGCCCGCGCGGCGAGGCGCGCACCTCGGCGAGCACGAGCACCTGGTTGCCGAAGTCGAGGCTCGCGGTCGGCTCGTCCATGACGATGGCGGCGCGTCCTGGGCGAGCGCGCGCGCGATCAGCGCGAGCTGGCGCTGGCCGCCGCTGATGCGCGTGTACTCGTGCGTCGGCGAGGTCCGCGATGCCGAGCTGCGTCGAGGCGCGTCGAGCGCGCTTGCGCCGGTCCTCGCGCGTCGGCGCGGCGAACAGCGCCAGGTGCGCCGTGCGGCCCATCACCACCATGTCGAGCACGCGTGAACGGGAACTAGCCGGCGTGCGCCTGCGGCACGTAGGCGACGCGCCGCGCGATCTGCGGCGCGCGCAGCGCGGCCAGCGGCTCGCCGTCGAGCGCGACCTCGCCGCCTTGCGCGGGCAGCAGGCCGAGCAGGTCTTGAACAGCGTCGTCTTGCCGCAGCCGTTGGGCCCGAGCAGGCACAGCACCTCGCCGGCCGCACCGTCGAGGTCGACACTCGCGGCCGACGGCCTTGGCGCCGGTAGCCGAAGCCGAGCGCGTGCGCGGCCAGCATCGGCGCGCGTCCGCGCTCACTGACCAGCCCTCGCGGCCGCGCGCCAGCAGCCACAGGAAGAACGGCGCGCCGACGATGGCGGTCAGCATGCCGATCGGCACCTCGATGCGCGCCATGGTGCGCGCCAGCGTGTCGACCAGCAGCAGGTAGCCGCGCCCAGCAGCATGGCCGTCGGGCAGCAGCCGGTCGAAGCTCGGGCCCGACCAGCATGCGCGCGATGTGCGGGATGACGAGGCCGACCCAGCCGATCACGCCCGAGATGGCGACCACGCTGGCGGTCATCAGCGTCGCGGCGGCGATCACGACCAGGCGCAGGCGCGCCGGCCTCGACGCCCAGCGCCCGCGCCTCCTCGTCGCCGAGCGACAGCACGTTGATGCGCCAGCGCAGCAGCACGAGCGGCACGAGCCCGATCAGCACCAGCGGGCAGCGCCGCCCACACCTCGCCCTTGCGGATCGCCGGCGAGGCTGCCGAGCAGCCAGAACATGATGGCGGGCAGCTGGTCGTAGGGATCGGCCAGGATCTTCATCAGCGAGATGGCACGCGCCGGCGAGCGAGCCGACCACCACGCCGGCCGAGCACCAGCACCAGGATCGGGTCGCGGCCGCGCACCGCGCGGCGATGCGCGTAGACCAGCGCCGACCGTCGCGAGCCCGAACGCGAAGCGCGAGCCCCTGGATGCCAGCACCGGCAGCGACAGGAAGATGCCGAGCACCGCGCCGAGGCCGGCGCCGCGCCGACACGCCGAGGATGTCTGACCGCGAAGGACGCGGTCGAGAACAAGGTCGAGGCGCTCCGCGCCGGCGGCGACGACTACGTGACGAAGCCGTTCAGCCTCGCGGAGGTCGTCGCGCGCGTGCAGGCGATCCTGCGGCGGACCGGCGGCGACCTCCCGGGCGACGTGCTGCGCTTCGCGCGACCTCGTCGCTCGACGAGGAGCCGCCACGAGGTCTTCCGCGGCGACACGCCGCTCGCAGCTGACCGCGACCGAGTTCGCGCTGCTCCGCTTCTTCCTGCTCAACCCGCGGCGGGTGCTCTCGAAGGCGCAGATCCTCGCAGAACGTCTGGCGCTACGACTTCCGCGGCAACTCGAACGTCGTCGAGACGTACGTGAGCTACCTGCGCCGCAAGCTCGACGCCGCCGGCCCGCCGCTGATCAAGACGGTGCGGCAGGCCGGCTACATGCTCGAGGCGTAACGCTAGTGCTCAGGCCGGCTGTCGCTGCGCGCGCGGCTCCTGCTGGCGGTCCTCGTGCTGGCGGCGGCCGGGCTCGTCGCGGCGAACGTCGCGACGTACCCGTCGCTGAGCTCGTTCCTGCTCGATCGCACCGACAGCTCGCTCGAGCGAGACGCGCCCACTCGATCGCGCCGATCCCGGGCCGGCGACGGCGCGGCTCGGCGCCGCCCGGCGACGCTCGTCGAGGTGCGCTCGGCTCGACGGGACGACCGTGCTCGCGACCGTTGCCGACCGATCGCTCCCGGGCCGGGGCGCGCCGACGCCCGAAGCTTCCCGACACGATCCACTCCGCCCACCGAGCGCGATGGTCGCGAGGCGGTCGCGCACCTTCACTGTCGCCGGCGAGGCCGGCGGCGCGGTACCGCGTACGGGCGTCGGCCGAGGAGGGCGCGACCGCGATGCTCGTCGTCGCGACGTCCCTCGCGCGACGTGGACTCGACGCTCCACCGGCTGCTCCTGATCGAGCTGATCGTGACCGCGCTCGTGATCGGCGGCGATCGCCGGGCTCGGCCTCTGGCTCGTCCGGCTCGGCCTCAAGCCGCTCGACGCGATCGGCGACACCGCGGCGGCGATCGCGGCGGGCGACCTCTCCCGGAGGGTCGAGCGCGCCGAGGCCCGAACCGAGGTGGGGCGCCTCGGCCTCTCCCTCAACGCGATGCTCGCCCAGATCGAGTCGGCGTTCCGCGCGCGCGAGGCCTCCGAGCGCAAGCTGCGGCGGTTCGTGGCGGATGCCTCGCACGAGCTGCGCACGCCGCTGGCCGCCGTCCGTGCCTACGCGGAGCTCTTCGACCGCGGCGCAGCCGATCGGCCCGACGACCTCGAGCGCTCGATGAAGGGGATCGGCCGCGAGTCCGAGCGCATGAGCCTGCTCGTCGACGATCTGCTGCTCCTGGCGCGCCTCGACGACGGCCGGCCGCTCGAGCGCGAGCCGCGTCCAGCTCGACGAGGTGGTCGGCGAGGCGGTCGAGACGGCGCACGCAGTCGATCCCGGGCGGCCGATCGAGCTCCGCGATCGATCCCGCGGTCGTGATCGGCGACCGCGACCGCCTCCGCCAGATCGTCGACAACCTGCTCTGCCAACGTCCGCGCGCATACGCCGCCCGGAACGCCCGTCTCGGTCTCCGTCCGGGGCCGGAACGGCACGGCCGAGATCGCGGTCAGCGACTGCGGGGCCCGGGTCTCGACGAGGAGCACCTCGCGCACGTCTTCGAGCGCTTCTACCGCGCCGACTCGTCCCGCGCGCGGGCGAGCGGCGGCGTCGGGTTCGGCCTCTCGATCGTCGCCGCCGTCGCCGAGGCCCATGGCGGCCACGTCTCGGCGCGCTCACGGCCCGGCGAGGGAGCGACCTTCGAGATCGCGCTCCCGCTCGCGGGGCCGGACGCGACACCGTAGGTGCGCTCCTCTCGGTGAACCCAGGCCGGGCGTGGTCGGCTCGATCTTCACAGCCGAATCACAGTCCGCTCACAGAGCCGCCCCAGAGCCACGTGGTGCCATGGGATGAGACCGCAGAGGAAAGGACAACGGCCATGAAGCGCACTCTCACCAGGATCGCCGTCGGCGCCGCGGCGCTCGCCCTCGCGGCAGGCACCGGTGCGGCGACGTACGCAACTCTCTCGGACGCGCCACAGAGCACCGTCGTGCGGGAGGTGGCCGTGACCGACGCCACCGCGGCGGTGAGCAACGGGACGAGCACGATCGGCGAGGTCTACGACCGCGCGCACGCCTCGGTCGTCGAGATCACCGTCACGACCGCGGCCCCGGCCGGCCCGCTCGGCCCGGACGGGACCGCGCAAGCACAGGGCTCGGGGTTCGTGTACGACACGAGCGGCCACGTCGTCACGAACGCCCACGTCGTCGACGGCGCCCAGTCGATCCAGGTGACGTTCTCGAACGGCAAGACCTACGACGCGACCCTCGTCGGCACCGACGCGTCGACCGACCTCGCGGTGCTGAAGGTCGACGCGCCCGCGTCGGTCCTCGCGCCCCTGACGCTCGGCGACTCTGCCGAGGTCGCGGTCGGGGACACCGTCGTCGCGATCGGCAGCCCGTTCGGGCTGGAGAACACGGTGACGACCGGCATCGTCAGCGCCCTCGGCCGCTCGATGGAGGCGCCGAACGGGTTCACGATCAACGGGTCGATCCAGACGGACGCGGCGATCAACCACGGCAACTCGGGCGGGCCGCTGCTCGACCTGAACGGCCGCGTGATCGGCGTCAACGCCCAGATCGCCAGCGAGTCGGGCGGCAACGACGGCGTCGGCTTCGCGATTCCCTCGAACACCGTGGGGTCGATCGCAAAGCAGCTGATCGCCGACGGCGAGCGTCCAGCACGCCTACCTCGGCGTCTCGGTGACCCAGCCTTCGGGCGACACCGCCGGAGTCCGGGTGGCGGAGGTGCGGAGCGGCAGCCCCGCCGAGGACGCCGGCCTCGCGGTCGGCGACGTGATCACCTCCGTGGAGGGCAAGGCCGTCGCCACGCCGCAGGAGCTGCAGGGTGCGGTCGACGCGAGCCGGCCCGGTGAGACGATCATCGTCGACTACCTACGCGACGGGGCGAGCCGGACGGTGGCCGTCACCCTCGGCACCCGGCCCGCCTGACCATTCGAGCCGAAGGAGATCGAAGGAGCATGACGGACGACCACGACAGGATCGAGGAGAACGCGCTCACGCGGCGGGACTCGCTGCTGCGGCTCGGCGGCTTCGCCGCCCTGGCGCTCGGCGCCGGAGCCGTAGAGGCCCTGGACGGCCAGGATGCGAACGCGGCCGCGACGGGGCCGGCCGCCGTCGCCTCGGGCCTCGTCACCTGCGTCCTCACGCCGGAGATGACCGAAGGCCCGTACTCCCTCGAGGGCGACATGGTGCGGCGCGACGTGCGCGAGGGTAGGCCGGGCGTGCTGCTCACGCTCGAGACCACCGTCGTCGACGTCTCCACGTGCAAGCCGATCAAGGGCGCGGCTGTCGACATCTGGCACTGCGACGCGGGCGGCGCGTACTCCGGCTTCGCGCAGGAGGGCACCGAGGGCCGCACCTTCATGCGGGGCATCCAGAGGGCCGACCGGCACGGCCTCGCGACGTTCAAGACCGTGTACCCCGGCTGGTATTCGGGCCGTACGGTGCACATCCACGTCCGCGTCTCCATGGGAGGCAGCGTCGTCCACACCGGCCAGCTGTTCTTCCCGGAGTCCCTGACCGACGCGGTCCACCGGCGCGCGCCCTACAACCGGCGCCCGAACCGCGACACGCGCAATGCGACCGACTCGATCTACCGAAACGGCGGCAGCCGCTCGATGCTCAAGCTCTCGAAGAGCGGGACCGGCTACGTCGGCCGCATCACCATGGGTGTCAGCCGCTCCTAGGGACGAGGCTTGCCTCGAAGCGCCGCCGTGCGGCTCGGGCGGCGATCGAACTGGCGGCGCCGCGACGGAACCCTCCCCGTCGCGGCCGCCGCCGGTCCAGCCGGATGCCGCCACCGAGGCCGGCGAAGGCCGGGCTCAGTGCCCGGACACGGCGTGCGGGACGTAGGGCTCCTCGAGGCGCGCGAGCTCGTCCTCGCCGAGCGAGAGACCCTCGGCCGCGACGGCGTCCTCGAGGTGCTCCACCCCCGTCGCGCCCACGATCGGGGCGGTGACACCGGGCCGGTGCAGCAGCCACGCGAGCGCCACCTGGGCCGCCGGCACCCCGCGGGCGGCGGCGACCTCGGCCGCCCGGTCGACGACGGTGAAGTCGACCTCGGGCGTGTAGAGGTCGTCTCCGAACGTATCCGTCCTCGCGCGGATCGTCAGCCGCTCGCCGGCACTCGTCCGATTGCCGGCCAAGAGGCCGCGCGCGAGCGGGCTCCAGGGCAGGATCGCGACGCCCTGGTCGATGCACTGCGGGATCATCTCCCGCTCCTCCTCGCGATAGACGAGGTTGTAGTGGTTCTGCATCGACACGAACCGGGTCGGTGCCGACCTGCTGTGCCTTCGCGAACTGCCATGCATCCATGCTGCTGGCGCCGATGTAGCGCGCCTTTCCCGCTCGGACGACGTCGTGCAGCGCGCCCATCGTCTCCTCGATCGGTGTGAGCGGGTCCCAGCGGTGGATCTGGTAGAGGTCGACGTAGTCGAGCCCGAGCCGCTCGAGCGACGCATCGATCGACGCCAGCACGTGCTTGCGGGAGAGACCTCGACCGTTCTCGCCCGGCATCGTGCGCCCGTTCACCTTCGTCGCGACGACGTACTCCTCGCGCATGCCGAAGAGCTTCTGCAGCAGCCTGCCGGTGACGACCTCGCTCTGACCGCCGTTGTAGACGTCGGCGGTGTCGAAGAACGTGACCCCACCCTCGACCGCCCGCCGGACGATCGGGTCGGCGGCGGTCTCGTCGAGCGCCCAGGGGCGGCTCTCGTGGAGCCCGTAGCTCATCATGCCGAGGCAGATGCGCGAGACACGAAGCCCGGTCGCGCCGAGGTTCACGACCTCCATACGTCGCACGCTACCCGGCGGGCGGCGCTCGACGCCGACGGATCGATCGTGTGAGATGGGGTGAGCGGATGGAGACCGACCGACCGCAGCGTGAGGACGAGCCATACGTCTCGAGTGGACGACTGCCCCCGGAAGACGACACCCGGGCGCTGGTCGACGAGGCACACCGGCGCTATCGAGACGTCGACGCGGGCGCCGTCTCCGACGTCTACCCCGCGCTCACGCAGGTGGCGCCGGGGTTGTTCGGCGTCTGCGTGACGGCGGTCGACGGCCGGGTGCACGCCGTCGGCGCCGCCGACGTCGGGTTCACGATCATGAGCGTCGCCAAGCCGTTCACGTTCGCACTCGTGTGCGACGAGCTCGGCGCGGACGAGGTTCAGCATCGAGTCGGCGTGAACGCGACAGGGCTCCCCTTCAACTCGCTCGAGGCGGTCGAGCAGAGAGAGGACGCGCGGACGAACCCGATGGTGAACCCGGGCGCGATTGCAACCGCGAGCTTGGCGCCCGGCGGGACCATCGACGAGAAGTGGCGGTTCGTGCACACCGGGCTCGCGCGCTTCGCCGGACGTCCGCTCGAGTTGGACGACGAGGTGTACACGTCGGCGTCGGTCACCAACCACCGCAACCGGGAGCTCGCCCGGCTCCTCGCGAGCCGGGGCGCGATCCGATGCGACCCCGGCGATGCGGTCGACCTGTACACGAGGCAGAGCTGCCTCAGGGTGAGCGCCCGCGATCTGGCGGTGATGGGCGCCACCCTTGCCGACGGAGGCGTCAACCCGATCACCGGCGAGCGCGTCGTCGCGGCTGACACGTGCCGGTACGTCCTGGCGGTGATGACGACGGCCGGCCTGTACGAGACGTCCGGCGACTGGCTCTACGACGTCGGGCTGCCCGGGAAGAGCGGGATCGGCGGCGGCATCGTCACGGTCTCGCCGGGCAAGGGTGCGCTCGGCACTTTCTCGCCGCCGCTCGACGCGGCGGGGAACAGCGTCAGAGGGCTGCTCGCCGCGCGGTTCCTCTCCCGCCGGCTCGGGCTCGACCTGTTCGCGTCGGCGCCTGCGTCGCGCGATGGCGCAACCATTCGGGCGTAGACCGCACGTTCCCGGTGGAACGGGTCGCAGTGGCGCGGCGGCCGTGAGCCCGACGGGTCGGACGGAACCTCGTGACGCCGACGCCGCCCGCGACCGGGACAACGTCGAGAGGAGCGAGACCGAGATGTTGACGGGAGGAACGGGTGTCGGACCGAAGTCCGACACCGATGGCGTGGATCTCCTCCTTAGACTCCGCGACGATGGCCGAGCCGCGAGCCACCGAGCACCGGCCATGGCCCGCACGCCTCGCGCGCTGGCCGCTCGACATCCTCCGGAACCTCTTCCGGGCGCTCCCCACGGCGATCGAGGGCTACTTCGGCGACCGGCTCGGGCAGCACGCGGCAGGCATCGCCTACCGGGTGCTGTTCTCCCTCGCTCCGCTCGCGATCGTCCTCGTCTCGATCGTCGGAGTCGTGCTCCAGGACGACGTCCGGCGGCAGGAGGTGATCGACGAGATCGTGAGCTGGCTCCCGGTCACCGAGGAGGGCTCGAACACGGTCGAGGAGGCGATCACCCGCCTCGCAAGTCCGACCAGCGCGGTCGGGCTCGTCTCGCTCCTGCTCTTCTTCTGGGCCTCGACCGGGATGATGGGCGCGCTCCGAACCGGGCTGGAGGCGGCGCTCAAGGTCGACCGGCGGCGGCCCGCGGTGCGGGGCAAGCTCGTCGACGTCCTGCTCGTCGCAGGGGCGGGCGCACTCGTGATCGTCATGATCGCGGTCGCGGTCGCCGCGCAGGTCGTGACGCGCTTCGTCGACAGCGCCGCGACCGTGGTCGGCTTCGAGGGAGGGCTGCTGGCCGAGCTGTTGCGCGCCGGCGTCCCGCTCGTCGTCTCGACGGTCGTCGTGATGCTCCTGTACCGCTTCGTGCCCTCCCGCCGTCTCCGCTTCGGCGACGCCGTTGCCGGCGGGATCGTGACCGGGCTTCTCCTGCTCGCGATCTCGGCCGCGTCGGCCTATGTCTACGACCGGGTGGCCGAGCTCTCGGTCATCTACGGATCGATCACCGTCGTGCTGGTCTTCCTGTACTCCGTGTACCTGTACGCGTCGGCGCTGCTGTTCGGCGCCGAGGTCGCGGCTGCCTGGTCGGCGCCGCCCCCGACGGGACCGTCCGAGCCCCTCACGACCCAAGTGCGGCGTGCCGCCGTCGGCCTCTTCGTGCGCCGCGAGCCGCCTTCCGCCCCAACCGAGCCGTCGGACCGCCGGTAGTCGCTCCTGTTTGACAGCACCTTGCCCGTCGGGAAGGATCGAAAATCGATCCGCCCTGTCGGCCTGCGGGAATACCGCGCGCGACAGGCCGCCGTCTCCCACCCAGGAGCCTTGCCGTGGCCTCACAGGTCGACCCCGCCGCACTCTCCGCGAAGGTCGCCTCGCTGATGCCGCAGCTCCGGTCGGAGCTCGCCCGGCTCGTCGCGATCCCGTCGATCTCCTCCCTCGGCTTCCCGGAGCACACGAGACCTGCGCTGCTCGAGACGCGCGACGCTGTCCTGGGGCTGCTCCGCGATGCCGGCGTGGAGAAGATCGACATGCTCGAGCTCCCCGACACCGCTCCGGTGGTGATCGGCGAGATTCCCGGGCCGGCGGGCGCTCCGACCGTCCTGCTCTACGGGCACTACGACGTCGTGCCGGTGGGCGACGAGGCGAAGTGGGAATCGCCGCCGTTCGAGGCGACCGAACGCGACGGCGCGATCTACGGCCGCGGCACCGCCGACTCGAAGTCGAACATCCTGATGCACGTCGGCGCGCTGCGAGCGTGGGACGGAAACCCGCCCGTCGGGATCAAGATCGTGATCGAGGGCCAGGAGGAGGTCGGGAGCGCCTTCACCACGTTCCCGCCCTCGCAGCCCGAGCTGTTCGCGGCCGACGCGATGGTGATCGGGGACATGGGCAGCCTCCGGCCCGGCGTCCCGACGCTCACCGTCGGGCCTGCGCGGGATGGCCGTCGTCACCGTCCAGGTGAGGACGCTCGCCGGGCCGAAGCACAGCGGCCAGTTCGGCGGAGCCGCCCCGGACGCCCTGATCGCGCTCCTCCACGCGCTCGCCGACGCTGCACGACGAGAACGGCGACGTCGCCGTGCCGGGCCTCCGTCGCGAGGAATGGACCGGGGCCTCGTACAGCGACGAGGAGTTCCGCGAGCTCGCGGAGATCGAGCCGGGCGTTCCCTTCTTCGGGACGGGCGGCCTCGGCTGCGCGCCTCTGGTCCGGGCCGGCGCTCACGGTGACGGGAATCGACGTCCTGCCGGTCGACGACGCCGTCAACGCGGTCGTCCCGCACGGCACGCGCCAAGATCAGCCTGCGCATCCACCCCGCGCAGGACCCGAGCGAGGCGCAGGCCGCGCTCGTCCGGCACCTCGAGGCGATGCGGCCGTTCGGGATCCCGCTCGAGGTCGAGGCGGCCGAGATCGGGAAGGGCTTCTCCGCGACCACGTCGGGGCCTGCGTACCGGGCCGCACGTGCCGCCCTGCAGAGCGCCTGGGGCAGCGAGCCGTCGTGCGTCGCGACCGGCGGCTCGATCCCGCTCGTCAGCGCGCTCCAGCGAGGCGGTTCCCGACGCCGAGATCCTGCTCTTCGGAACGACGGACGGCTTCGCGAACATCCACGCGCCCGAACGAGCGCGTGCTGCTCGACGAGTTCGAGAAGGCGGTGCTCGCCGAGGCCGAGTTCCTCGGCCGCTTCGCCGAGCGCCTTCGCCGCGGCAGGCACGAGACGACACGCAATGAGCGAGCACGGCTCCGGCCCCCGCCTCGCCGGCCGAGCCCTCGAGGGGATGATGGTCAGCGCGTGCTCGGTGCGATCGAGCGCGGCGGCAACAAGATGCCGAACCCCGCGATCCTGTTCGTCTGGCTGTGCGTGATCGTGATCGTCCTCTCCGCGCTGCTCGCCTGGGCGGACATCAAGGTCACCTACCAGGTCGGCGAAGCCGCCGCCGGTCGCCGTCGAGGAGGTCGTCCAGGGCGGTTCCACACAGCCCTCCGGCGGTCTCCCGGACGCGTCGGTCCAGGAGGGCGACTACACGATCGTCCAGGAGACGGCGGCGATGCAGAGCCTCCTCTCCGCCGACGGCATCCGCTTCCTCTTCACGTCGTTCGTCGCAAACTTCCGCAACTTCGCGGCGGTCGCGATCATCCTCGTGGTGATGATCGGCGTCGGCCTCGCCGAGGCCGCCGGCCTGATCGGGGCCCTGATCCGGAAGCTCGTCAGCGTCTCGTCGGCAGCGATGCTGACGCCGATCATCATCTTCATCGGCGTCCTCTCGAGCGTCGCGTCCGATGCCGGGTATCTCGTGCTGATACCCCTGGGTGCGGCTGCGTTCAAGAGCGTCGGCCGCAACCCGCTCGCGGGGATGGCGGCCGCGTTCGCGGGCGTCGCCGCCGGTTTCGGCGTCAACTTCCTGATCACCCCGCTCGACGGCGTCCTGACCGAGATCACGAACGACGCGAGCGCGCTCGGTCGACCCCGAACGCTCGATCGACCTGGCCGCGAACCTCTACTTCGGCATCGCGTCGACGATCCTGATCACGCTCGTCATGACGTTCGTCTCCGTGCGCATCGTCGAGCGAAGCCTCGGGGCACACGACCCCGCGCTCGAGAGCGACGACGCGTCGCTCGACGCCGACAAGGCCCCGGAGGTGTCAGCCGGAGGCCGAGGCGAGAGGGCTTCGCTACGCCCTCTTCGCGACCGCTGGCCGTGCTCGTCGTGATCGCGCTCCTCACCGTGCTTCCCGGACGCGCCGCTGCGCGACCCCGTGACGGGCGACATCATCGGCGACTCGCCGTTCATGGACAGCCTGATCGTGATCATCACGATCATCTTCTTCGCGGCCGGGCTCGCCTACGGCCGCGGCGCCGGGACGATCCGGACGAGCGACGAGGTGATCGCGTCGATCACGAAGTCGTGGGCCGGCCTCGCGAGCCTGCTGTTCCTGTTCCTGCTGATCGCGCAGTTCATCGCGTACTTCAACTACTCGAACATGGCGCAGGTCGCCGCGGTGAAGCTCGGCGACTGGCTCGAGGAGGCCAACATCGGGGCCCTGTGGCTGCTGATCGGCTTCGTCTTCGTGACGATGCTCGTCGACTTCATCATGCCGGCGGCGATCGCCAAGTGGGCGATCCTCGCGCCGATCTTCATCCCGCTCTTCCTGCGGCTCGACGTCGCGCCGCAGACGGTGCTCGCGGCCTACCGCGTCGGTGACTCGCCGGCCAACGTGATCACGCCGCTGATGGCCTACTTCCCGCTGATCGTCATCTTCGCGCAGCGGTACCGGAAGGACGCGGGCATCGGCACCGTCGTCTCGATGATGCTGCCGTACGTCCTCGTCCTGACGGTCGTCTGGACGCTGTTCTTCGTCGCCTGGTACCTGCTCGGCATCCCGCTCGGGCCGGGCGCGCCCGTCCACCTCGACTAGGGACGTGCGTGACGTCCTGTTCGGGCTGCTCGCGATCGCCGCCGGGGCGCTCTTCTGCTTCGCGGGCTTCCTCGCCTTCCGGTTGGTGATCCCGCTGTGGGGCGCGTTCGTCGGGTTCGCCCTCGGGGCGGGGATGGTGGCCACGGCTGGCGACCACGGCTTCCTACGCACGGGCCTCTCGTGGCTCGTCGGGCTCGCGGTGGCGCTCGTCTTCGCGCTCCTCGCGTACCTCTTCTACGAGGTCGCTGTCGTGCTCGCGATGGGGTCGATCGGCGTCGCGCTCGGGACGAGCCTGATGGTCGCGCTCGGGGTCGACTGGACCTGGGCCGTGGCGATCGTCGCGGTCGCGCTCGGGATCCTCCTCGCGGTGATCGCGATCGTCGCCAACCTGCCGATGATCCTGCTCGTCGTGCTGAGCGCCGCGGGAGGCGCCAGCGCGATCGTCACGGGGCTCATGCTGCTGACCGGCGCGATCGACACCGTGGACTTCGACCACGAGCGCGTCACGGCGGACGCGGCGAACGACTGGTGGTGGTACGCGATCTACGCCGTGCTGGCCGTGGCCGGGCTGGTCGTCCAGCTCCGGGAGGCCTCTCGCCTGACTTCCTCGATGCGGGAGTCGTGGGCTGCCGGCCGTGGCAGGCCGCCTGCCCCCTCGGTCCGCTGACGCAGCTCGCGCGGTCGCGACGGGAGACACCACGATCACCTACCTCGTCCTCGCTGCGGCCATCGGCGTGTTCGTATGAGGCCACCTGCCGTCGGTGTCGTCGACGAGCCCGGCCCTGGTCCGCCGCCAGGCGGCGCTCCTCGGGCCGAGGCGTCCCCGTCGGTCTTGTCGTTCTGAGCCGGTGCAGCCGGGAGCGTGAGAGGATCGCGGCAATGTTTCTAAGAGCTCTGCTGCTGTGGCGTCCTGCGGGCGTGCTGGTCGCGCTCGCGCTGGCGCTCCCCGCGTCCGCCTCGGCCGACCTGCGCGACGAGCAGGCGCTCGCGGAGCGCTATGCCCCGGTGGTCATGCTCGTCGAGCAGCCCGAGGAGTGCGGGCCCGGAGAGCCGTACGAGCCGATGGACGTCGAACCTCCTGTTCGGCGAGCGGACCGTGGCGCTCCGCGGCCCCTGGAACTCCACCGACCTCGTGAAGATCGGGCCCGACGCCGCGGACCTCGCGGGGCTCTACGAGTACCACCTCGACTTCCCCGGAAGCGCCCTCTCCCCTGGCTGCGGGTACGAGCGGTGGGCCCGCCGCCTGTCGAAAGGATCCGAGCCCACCGTCTACGCACACGTCGCCACCGACCCCGGCTTCCCCGGCAAGCTGGCGCTGCAGTACTGGTTCTTCTACGCGTTCAACGACTTCAACAACACGCACGAGGGCGACTGGGAGATGATCCAGCTCGTCTTCGACGCGGCCGACGCCGCCGGCGGCGCTGCAGGAGGATCACCCGGCCGAGGTCGGATACAGCTCGCACGAGGGTGCGGAGCGGGCGACGTGGGGCGACGACAAGCTCCAGGTCGTCGACGGCACGCATCCGGTCGTGTATCCCGGCGGCCGGGTCCCACGCGAACAAGTTCACCGAGGCGCTCTACCTCGGCAGCTCGGCGGAAGCAGGCGTCGGCTGCGACGACACGCTGGGGCCGCACGTCGAGCTCCGGCCGGCGGTGCGGACGATCCCGAGCGATCCGCAGGCAGCGGGCGCCGCGTTTCCGTGGCTCACGTTCGAGGGCCGGTGGGGCGAGCTCCAGAAGGCGTTCTTCAACGGCCCGACCGGGCCGAACATGAAGGATCAGTGGACTGCGCCGATCGAGTGGGCGGCGGGGTGGCGCGACCGCAGCTACGGGGTCCCGACGGCCGGCCTGCTGGGCACGGGTGCGACTGACCTCTTCTGCTCCGGGGTGGAGCAGGGCTCCGAGGCGCTGAGCCGGCTGATCCGCAACCCGGGGCCGACCCTCCTGTTCCTCGGCGCGCTGTTCGCGCTGGCCGCGTGGGGGATCGCGCGGGCCACGTGGACGCCGGTCGCGCCGCTGCGCATCGCACGCCGCCGCACGTGGGGCCAGATCCTGTCGGCGTCCGCGCGCATGTACGTCGCACGCCCACGGCTGTTCGTCGGGCTCGGCCTCTTGCTGATCCCGATCGTGTTTCTCATCACGGGACTGCAGTGGCTGCTCATCCGGGGGATCGACGCGATCGGCAGCGTCACGGGCGAAGCGGCCGGCTTCTTCGCGTTCTTCGCGGTCGTGATCGGGGCGACGCTGACGCTTCTCGGGCTCGGTCTCGTGCAGGCAGCGACCGCGTGCGCGCTCGTCGAGATCGACGCCGGGCGACCGATCGGGCCGATACATGCCTACCGCCTGGCTCTGCGCCGGATCCGGCCCCTGCTCGGCGCGATCGGAATCTTCGTCGCCGTGTGGGTCGTGCTCACGACCAGCGGCGTCCTGATCCCGGTGGCGATCTGGCTCGTCGTGCGCTGGTGCCTGCTCGCTCCCGCCGTCGAGCTCGAGGCCCCCTCGGCCCGCGGCGCGCTCCGACGCAGCACCGGCCTGGTCCGCGGCCGCTGGATTCGGGTCGCCTCCCTCGTCGGCCTCGGCGCGCTGATCGCGCTGGCGGCGGGGCCGCTCCTCGGGGCGCTCCTCATCTTCGTCTCGAACTCGTCGCTCGCGCTCCTCAACCTCGTCGTCGGGGCTCGTCTATGCGATCGCGCTGCCGTTCGTCGCGCTCGTGACGGCCTACGTGTACTTCGACGCGCGGACGCGGCTCGAGCTCGAGCCGGTGGACACGCGCGACGAGCTGCCGGCCGAGATCACGGTCGACCCCGTCTGACCTCTCCTGCTCGTGCCGATCTTTCCCCAGCCGCAAGCAGGGGTTGTGGAACCGTGTGGAAAGCAAACCGGCGTTGACCGCTCGTTGCGGAGAGTTTCTCCGCGTACCTGTGGACAGATCGGGCGGGGCCGCCCCTCGTGTGAGAGGACATGTGCCTCCCCCCTAAGGCCCGGAGGAGCTCTGTAGAGGTTGCGGCCGCCGCAGAGCCGTGGCTTCGGTGGAAGGGCGGCGGATCGTCGAATCGGCCCCGCCGCCCTCTCCGGGTTGCACCCCCGGACCGATCCGTAGAAACCCGGGCGAAAGCACGCCATTTCCCCGATGCCCGCCGGAGCCCGCTCGCGCAGGATCGTGACGTGGATCACGACCAGTACTCGGTGTTGATCGCGGGCGGCGGGGTGGCCGCGCTCGAGGCGGCGTTGACCCTGCGCGAGCTCGGCGAGGGCCGGGTCCGCGTCGAGCTGCTCGCCCCCGAGCCGAGCTTCTGGTACCGGCCAGTGGCGGTCGCCGAGCCCTTCGGGCTCGGAGAGGTGCGGCACTTCGACCTCGGCCAGCTCGCCGACGCGGTCGGCGCGCGGCTGACGCTCGGGTCGCTCGAGGGGGTCGACGTCGACCGGCGCGAGGCGCGATCGAGCGTGGGCGCGACGATCCCGTACGACGCCCTCCTGATCGCCTGCGGCGCGGTGCCGAAGCAGTCCGTTCCCGGGGCGCTGACGTTCCGCGGCCCGGCGGACACCGACGGAGTGCGCGAGCTTCTCGGCGAGATCGAGAGGGGCGAGGTCACGCACGTGGCGTTCGCGGTTCCCTGGGGCGCGACCTGGGCCCTGCCGGCCTACGAGCTCGCGCTGATGACCGCTGCGCGCCGCTCCGCGGTCGACGCGCACGGCGTCACGATCAGCCTGGTCACGCCGGAGCCCGAGCCGCTCCAGCTATTCGGGCGGCACGCGAGCGAGGCAGTCCGCGGCCTGCTCGACGAGGCAGGCGTCGAGTTCGTCGGCGGCGCCTACCCGGTCGAGCTGAGCGAGGGGCAGCTGCTGTTCCTCACCGGGGAGTCGATCCCCGCCGACCGCGTCGTGGCGCTGCCGCGGCTGCGGGGGCAACGCATCGACGGAATCCCCCAGACGGTCGAAGGATTCGTCTCGGTGGACGAGCACTGTGGCGTGCACGGCACGGACGCAGTGTTCGCCGCCGGCGACGTCACCAGCTTTCCGATCAAGCAGGGCGGCATCGCGGCGCAGCAGGCAGTGGCGGCGGCGGAGGCGATCGCCGTCCTCGCCGGCGCTGCGCTCGTGCCCCACCCCTTCCGCCCGGTGCTGCGCGGCCTCCTCCTGACGGGAGGGGAGCCGCAGTACCTCCGGCGCGACCTCTCCGGCAGCGACGACGCAGCGGAGTGGGCGAGTGCTTCGCCGATCTGGTGGCCGCCGACGAAGATCGTCGGCCGCCGACTCGGCCCCTTCCTCGCGTCCCTCACCGGCGACGCCGCCGCCACCGACATTCCGCCGCCCATCGGCGGCCTCTCCGTCCACGTCCCGCTCGATTCCGCGGCGGTCGACCGTCTGGCGACCGTGATGCCCGACATGCCCGCTGCCGCGGCGCAGGGGCCACGGAGCCGAAAGGTCGTCGGCTCCGTGATGACTGCCGACCCGCTGCTCGTTCCCTCCGAGCTCTCCCTCGACGCCGCCGTGCGGAAGATGCGCGAGCACGACCGCGGCTCGGTGCTCGTCGTCGAGGGCGAGCGGCTCGTGGGGATCCTCACGGCGCGGGACGTGCTGCGCGCCGTTGCAGGAGACGTCGACCCGTCCGACGCCCCCGTCGGGCAGTGGATGACCGCCAGCCCGATCTCCGTCGCCGCGGCGACGACGCTCGAGGCGGCAGAGGCCCTGATGACGGAGTACGGCATCCATCACCTGCCCGTCGTCGAGGACGGGCGGCCCGTCGGCATGGTGGGCCTCCGCGACGTGACACGCTCCCAGCGTGACCCGAAGCGTCTCGCGATCGGGCTCGGCTTCTGAGAGAGGAGAAGTCATGAAGGCGAAGGCGGTCGAGGTCGGGCACGTGATGACGCGCGACGTCGTGTCCGTGACCCCGGATACCCCGATCAAGGACGTGGCGACGGTGCTCACGCAGCGCGGCATCTCCGGCGTCCCCGTGTGCGATGCGGACGGGACAGTCCTGGGAGTGCTCAGCGAAGCCGACCTGCTGGTGAAGCAGGGGGGGCCGCAGCACGTGTCCGGAGGCCTCTTCGCCTGGCTCGTCGACACGGCGAGCGCGCCGGACATCGCGAAGCTGCGCGCCCACACGGCGGGCGAGGCGATGACGGCGCCCGCGATCACCGTCGAGGCCGGGATGCCCGTGACCGAGGCTGCGCGGACGATGGTCGAGCGCGGCGTGAATCGTCTTCCGGTCGTGGAGGACGGACGGCTCGCAGGGATCGTCACCCGAGCCGACCTCGTCCGGCTTTTCACCCGGAGCGACGAGGAGATCGCACGCGAGATCCGTGACGACGTCGCAGGGCGAATGCTCTGGATCCCCTCCGACCGCCTGGTGGTCGAGGTCGAGCGCGGCGAGGTGCTTCTGCGCGGCCAGGTCGACACGGAGTTCGAGGCCGAGCTGCTCGAGAAGCGGATCCCGCTCGTCCCCGGCGTGGTCGGAGTCCGCTCCGAGCTGTCGTGGTCGCTCGACCGCAAGGGCCGCCCGGTCGGCGGCCCCGCCGCCGCCTGACGCGCCCGAGAGGCGTCACGGAGCGGCCGTGAGCGTCTGCGGCATCCGGCCGCGCCGCAGCACCTTCGCCAGCTCGACTCCGGCGGCGGGGACGAGCGCCAGCCCGGCCGCGACGATCAGCTCGACGGCGCCGAGCGGCACGGTGGCGAACGGCGAGTGGAGGAACGGCACGTAGACGATCGCGGCGACGATCGCGGCGGAGGCCAACACACCGAGAACCAGGTAGCCGTTCCACGGCGCATGCCAGGCGAACTGCGTCTCCGAGCGGCACGCGAAGACGAAGACGAGCTCGGCGAGGGCGACGGTCACGAACGCCATCGTCTGCGCCGAGGACGCGTCGAGCTCCCGGCCCGCGAGGAACGAGGCGAGGCCTACGAGGCCGACGAGCACGCCTGCGACGCCCAGCGCGAGCACGACGTCGCCCGGGAGGAATGTCCCGCGGGCACGCGGTGGCCGCAGCATCGCTCCCGGTGGTGCGGGATCCCGGGCGAGCGCGAGCGCCGGAATGCCGTCCGTGAGGACGTTGACCGCCAGGACCTGCACGACGGCCATCGGAGCGCCGAGCCCTGCGGTGACCGCGATCGCGAACAGCACGACCTCGCCCAGGTTCGCGGAGAGCAGGAACGCGATCACGTTGCGTACGTTGTCGCCGATCCGACGGCCCTCGCGGATCGCGGCCACGATCGTCTCGAACGCGTCGTCCACGAGGACGATGTCCGCCGCCTCGCGCGCGGCCTCCGTGCCCACGCGGCCCATCGCGACGCCGACGTCGGCGCGCTTGAGGGCGGGGGCGTCGTTGACGCCGTCACCGGTCACGAGCACGAGCTCGCCGTGCGCCTGCTCGCGCTCGACGATCGCGAGCTTGTCGGCCGGCGTCACGCGCGCGTGGACGTCCTCCGGCCGCATGCCGAGCGCCTGCGCGATGGCATGCGCCGTCGCGGGATGGTCGCCGGTCAGCATCGCGACCCTGATCCCTGCGTCGGTCGCGATCCGAACGGCCTCTGCGGCCCCGTCGCGCAGCGGGTCGTGCAGCGCGAGCAGCCCGACGGGCACGAGGTTGCGCTCCGCCGCCGGGCCGACGCCGTCGTCCGGAGAGAGGCGCCGCTCCGCCACGGCGAGCACCCGGAACCCTTCCTCGGCCCACGCCTGCGCCGCCCACTCGAGCTCCTGGAGGCCGTCGATCTGCCCGTCCGTCAGCTCGAGCAGGATCTCGGGCGCCCCCTTCACGAACATCCGGCGCCCGTCGGGCTCGTCGTAGACGACGGTCATCCGCCGGCGCTCCGGCGAGAAGGAGAGCTCCGCCACGAGCTCGCGGTTCTCGACGAGCCGGCGGCGCGAGAGCCCATGCTCGAGGGCGGCGAGGAGCACGGCTCCTTCCACGGGGTCTCCCACGACGCGGATCGACCCGTCGTGGTCCACGAGCTCGGCGCTCGAGGCGAGCGCCGCCGCCGCGAGCACCTCCGCCGCGTCGCGGCCGCGCGCGGGTCGGATCGCGGCGACGCGCATCCGGTTCTCCGTCAGCGTGCCGGTCTTGTCGACGCAGGCGGTCGTCGTCCCCCCTATGGTCTCGATCGCCGCGAGCCTCCGGACGATCGCGCCTCGGGCAGCCATCTCACCCGCGCCCAGCGCGAGTGCGATCGTCACCGTCGCCAGCAGCCCCTCCGGCACCGCTGCGACGGCGACGGAGACGCCGGTGAGGAACGCCTCGTGGAGGCTCGAGCCGCGCGCGAGCATCGCTCCGCCGAGCGCCACCGTGAGCCCAACACCCGCGGCCGCGAGGAGACTGGCGAGCTTGCCGAGACGCGCCTGGAGCGGCGTCGGGGGCGATACCGCGGTCCCCGCGAGCTGTGCTATGAGCCCGAGCTCCGTTCCCATGCCCGTGGACGTGACGACCGCGCGTGCCCGTCCGCGCGTCATGCCCGTCCCCGCGAAGACCATCGAGCGCCTGTCGGCGAGCGGCGTGTCCTCGGGCAGCGCCGCGACGTTCTTCTCCACCGGCAGCGACTCGCCGGTGAGCGTCGACTCGTCGACCTCGACCCCCCCAGCGTCGAGCAGGCGCGCGTCGGCCGGCACCGCATCGCCCTCGCGCAAGACGACGATGTCTCCGGTCACGAGCTGCTCTGCGGGGATCTCCTGCTCGCGGCCGTCGCGGACGACGCTCGCGTAGCGGGGGAACCCCTCCCGCAGCGAGGTGATCGCCCGTTCGGCGGCCGACTCCTGGAAGAATCCCAGCGCAGCGTTCAACACGACGATCACCGCGATCGCTGCTGCCTCCAGCGTCTCGCCGAGTGAGGCCGAGACGACGGCGGCGACGACCAGAAGCGCGACCAGGGGATCGACGATCTGCCGCGCCGCGATCGCGGCGTACTGGGGGCCCGACTCCTCGTGCAGCCTGTTCGGCCCCTGCGCGGCGAGCCGGGTCGTCGCCTCGCCCGTGCTCAGACCGCGCATCGCGTCGGTCGAGAGCGCCACTACGACCGAGAACGGCTCGCAGGCATGCGCGAGGAGCGGGGACGTCGCAACCGGCCCCCCTCCGGCGTGCGGGGTCGCGGTGTCGTGCGAGATCATCGACCTGATCCTCGCGGAGACGGGGTCGCGTGGCATCGGAGCCTCGACCGAGACGCGCTGCGGAAAACCCGCAGCCGAATGAGGTCGTTTCCGATGCGGCGCGCCCGGCTGGTGGCGAGACTATGTGTCATGGCGGGGCTGATCTCCGTCGGGGTCGATGGCTCGGATCACAGCCGGGAGGCGTTGCGCTTCGCCCTCACCGAGGCCGCGCTCCGTCGGAGCGCGCTTGCGCATGGTGCAGTCGTGGAGCATTCCGCCCCTGACGGCGAGTGGGATCGGGATGATCCCGGCCTACGATCTGCTGCGCGACGAGCTCGCGGAAGCCGCAGAGCTGACGCTCGTGGAGGAGCTCGAGCGCGCGGGGGGTGCGCCGATCGGTGTCCAGGTCGAGCGGCGCGTCGTCCAGGGAGACGCCGCGGGCGCGCTCGTCGAGGCGGCGGCCGACGCCGACCTGCTCGTGGTCGGGTCGAGAGGCCACGGTGGCGTCAGGGGCGCGGTCCTGGGATCCGTTTCCCGCGCGTGCCTCCACCACGCCCCGGGCCCGGTCGCCGTGGTCCACCGCATGATCGAGCCGGAGCGCCAGCGGGTCGTCGTTGGCGTCGACGGCTCGCCCGGGGCGGACGCGGCGTTCGCGTGGGCTTGCGACGAGGCGCGCCTGCGGGGCGGGACCGTGCACCTCGTCTGCGCATTCCAGGAGCCCTGGGCGCTCGCCTCGGGTGCCATCGCGAGCGCTGAGGCGGTCGTGGAGCTCCGAAGCGCGATGGCCGACGACGCCCAGCGCCTCATCGAGAAGGCACGCGCGTCGGTACCCGAGAACGTCGAGGTCACGGGCGAAGGGGTTCTCGGCCCACCGGCCCAGGCACTCGTGGCGTCCGCCGGCGACGACCTGCTCGTCGTGGGCTCTCGCGGCCTGGGTGGCTTCAAGAGCCTGCTCCTCGGCTCTGTCAGCCAGTACTGCGCCTCACACGCCGGCGGTGTCGTGGTCGTCGTGCGCAGCGCCTGAGCTCCGGCCGACGCGGCGGTCTGGAGAGACACGAAGAGGGCCGCGACCGGCGCCGCGGCCCCGCTTCGAGCGTCTCCCCGCGGAAAGCTCCGCGCCCCCGTCGGACGCCCTACCTCACGTCTTCGTGGAGATCGCGATCGTGCGAGGCTCGACGGCGGCTGCCTTCGGAGCATGCAGCACGAGCACGCCCTGGTTGAACTCCGCGGCCATCTTGTCGGTGATCGCCTCGGGCGGCAGCTCGAACCGGCGCTCGAACGTCTTCGCGAGCCGCTCGTTGAGGTAGAAGGTCTTCTCCTTCTCCTCCTTCTTCTCGGCCTTCTCGCCCTTGACGGTGAGCGTGTGGTCACGCACCTCGATCGCGAGGTCGTTCTCGTCGTAGCCCGGGACCTCGAGCTCATAGATGAACTCGCCGTTCGACTCGTATACGTCGGCGGCTGGCCACGCGGGCACGACGCCGACCTGGTCGAACATCCGCCGCATCAGGCGGTCGATCGAGTCGAGCTCCTGGAACGGGCTCCAGCGAACGAGTGCCATAGCAACACCTCCCTTCGCTTGGCATCTCCAATGCAGCAGCGTCGGAGGCCCGGGGCATCGGGGAGACATGCACGGCCGCTGCGGGAAACTACGGTTTCGCGACCGGCTCCGCCTCGGCCTCCATGCGCGCGAGGCGCGTGTAGTAGTCGGGTAGCTCGCGGAGGTGCGCGAGCGCGATCTTGCCGGTCAGGAGCACGTCGTCGCCGGTGACGTTCGTGTCGGCGTCCCGTGCCCCGTGCTCCAGCTCGACCTCCAAGCCCGTATGGAACTGCTCGACGTCGAACGGGCTCGTGTCCCAGTCGATCCCCAGCTCGAGGCCGAGCGAGCGCGCGTCCTCGGTCGTGAACCGGTTCCGTTTCATCGTGATGCTCCTTCCGTCTCTATCGACTCTTCCAGGCGGGAGCCGCGTGCTGCCGGCCCAGGTCGAGCGCGACGGCGAGGATCAGGGTCGCGGCCCACGCGTTGACGGGGTCGAAGGTGAGCGACTCCCGGTCACCGACGAGGTCGCAGATGAGCCAGACGACGAACCAGAGAAGCGTCATGCCGAGCCTCCTTGTCGGCCTCCCCGATCGTCGCGCGCGTCTCCCACGGGCGCATCGGCGGTGAGCCCGATCTCCGGTGTGGGCAACTACCGAGACGAGCCCGAACCACGCATCACCCCTCCCGGCTCCGCGCGACGAGCGCGTAGAGGAGCGCCTGCTCGGTCGGCTCCCGGTTCGCCGCCTGCTGCCACACGACCGACCGGGGCCCGTCGATGACCTCGTCGACCACCTCCTCGCCACGGTGCGCGGGCAGGCAGTGGAGGAAGACGGCCCCCGGCTTCGCCGAGCTCATCACCTGCGGGGTCACCGAGAAGGGCCGCAGGGAGGCGTGACGCTCGGCGGTTCCCGCCTCGTCGCCCATCGACACCCAGACGTCGGTGTAGACGGCGTCGGCGCCGGCGACACCGTCGGCCGCATCGGCCGCGAGCTCGACCGTGCCGCCCGCGTCGCGTGCGCTCGCGACGATCTCGTCGCTCGGCCGGCACTCGGCCGGGCTGCAGACGACCAGCTCCACTCCGGTGAGCGCCGTCGCCTCGATCAGGGAGTGGACGACGTTGTTGTCGCCGTCCCCGACGAACGCCACGCGCAGGCCGTCGAGCCTCCCGAAGCGCTCCCGCAGCGTCAGCAGGTCAGCGAGCGCCTGACAGGGATGGTGCTCGTCGGTGAGCGCGTTGACGACGGGGACGGTCGCGAAGCGGGCAGTCTCGTCCACGTCGGCGTGGCGGAACGTGCGCATGACGATCGCGGCGGCGTACGCGGACAGCGTGCGCGCCGTGTCGGCGATCGTCTCGCCCCGGCTGAGCTGCAGCTCCGATGGGCCGAGCCCGAGGGGCAGCATCCCCAGCCGGTGGGCGGCCGCAGCGAACGAGACCCGCGTGCGGGTGGAGGGCTTCTCGAAGTAGCACGCGACCGTCTCACCGCGAAAGGCGTCCAGGAAGCCGTGCGGCTCGTCCTTCATGCGCGCGGCAAGGTCGAGGAGTCCCTGGACGGCGTCGCGATCGAGGTCACCCAGCCGCAGCAGATGCCGTGGGATGGTCGTGGTTGTGGTGCCGGTGCTCATGGCGATCCTCCGTCCGGCGGGGGGCCCGCCGTCTCCGCTCATCCGACCGCGACCCCCGGTCGTGCCGCCTCGACGACCGGGGCCAGCACGTCCACCAGCGTGGGGCTCCCGATCTCCCGCAGTTCGTAGGTGACGTGCCTCATCGGATGGCGCGTGTGGATCAGCCGGTCGAGGCGGATCGGCGTCCCGGCGATCACGACGTCGCACGCGATCGCGTCGATCGTCTGCTCGAGCTCCCGCAGCTGCTGCGGCGAGTAGCCCATCGCGGGGAGCACCGCGCCGATGTGCGGGTAGCGGTCGAGTGTCTCGGCGATCGACCCGACGGCGTGAGGCCTCGGCGAGACCTGTGTCCGGGCACCGGCCTGTCGCGCCGCGACGGTGCCGGCGCCGAACGGCATTCCCCCGTGCGTGATCGTGGGGCCGTCCTCGACCACGAGCACCGCGGCGCCGGCGACGGGCGGGCCGTCCTCGAGCGTCACGGGCGAGGCGGCGCGGATCACCGTCGCGCGAGGGTTGAGGTCGGCGATGTTCGCCAACACGCGGTCGACCGATCGGGCGTCCGCGCTGTCGATCTTGTTCACGAGGACCACGTCGGCCATGCGGAGGTTCGTCTCGCCCGGGTGGTACCGGAGCTCGTCGCCGGCGCGGAGCGGGTCGACGACGACGATCAGCAGGTCGGGGCGGTAGAAGGGGAAGTCGTTGTTGCCGCCGTCCCAGACGATCACGTCGGCCTCCTGCTGCGCGCGGGCAAGGATCGCCGCGTAGTCGACGCCGGCGTACATGACCATCCCGAGCGCGATCGGAGGCTCGTACTCCTCTCGCTCCTCGATCGTGGGCCGAGAGGCGTCGATGTCCTCGAGGGTCGCGAAGCGCTGGACGCGGATCGCCTCGAGATCGTGGTACGGCATGGGATGGCGTACGAGGGCGACCTTCAGGCCCGCGTCGAGGAGGATTCGCCCGACACGACGGCTGGTCTGGCTCTTGCCGCTGCCGGTGCGCACCGCGCAGACGCCGACGACGGGTTTCGACGACGTCAACATCGTCGAGCGCGGTCCGAGCAGCGTGAAGTCAGCGCCTGCCGCGAGCGCGATCGACGCCCGATGCATGACCTCCTCGTGTGGGACGTCGGAGTAGGCGAACGCGACCTCGTCCACGCCGAGCTCGCGAACGAGCTGGGCGAGCTCCGCCTCGGGCCTCACAGGGATCCCCGCCGGATACCTGTCGCCTGCGAGCGAGGCCGGATACACCCGGTCGTCGATCCCGGGGATCTGGGCCGCCGTGAAGGCGACGACGTTCACGTCCGGGTCGTTGCGGTAGACCGCGGCGAAGTCGTGGAAGTCGCGGCCTCCCGCGCCCATGATCAGCACGTTCCGCATGGCTCCTCCTCGCTGACGGTCACTGCGCGGTCCGGTGCTCAGCGCTTGGCGCGCGCGTGGGCGGTCAGGCGGTCGACGGTCGCGTCGCTCCCCGGGAAGTGGAGCGTCTCCTCGCCCGAGTCCGACCAGCGAACCCGAAACGGCGGGCCGCCGTCGGGGCCGAGTGTCTCGACGATCTCCGCGTCGCGCACGTGCTCGCCGAGGTGATGGGCATGGATCACGAGCCGGTCGCCCGGCCGGGCCTTGAGGTCGGTGCGCATCTCTCCTCCTTCTCTCGTCACCGAGACGATCGCCTCCCGGTCGTCCTTTGGCATCCGGTAGCGCGCCGATCCCTGCTTCGGCTTCCCCGCAGTCTCGGGATCGCGTTCAGCGACCGCGCTTCGGCAGCGAGAGGACGATCAGCGCCGCAGCGAGCAGGGCGAGAAGCACGCCCGCGCCGAGCAGCGCCCCGCCGACCCAGGGCAGCGCGTCGAGCTCCGCTCCGATGTCCAGAGTCGTGTCGACGAAGCGAGAGCCGTCGGCATTCATGACGACGACGGCCCACCGTCCGTTCTCGATGTTCCAGTCGAGCGCGACCTCCCCCGTGCCGCGCGCCGAGGCGGCCCAGAAGGTCTGCGCTCCGGGGGCCGAGGCGGGCGCGCCGCCCTTCTCCCGGTCGTACTCGCCGGGGTCGTCGTGGAGATCTCCGACGATCTCGTGCGCGACGCCGGCGAGGTAGCGCTGCACGTCCGTCTCCGGGCCGATGCCGAGGAAGACCGGATGGTCGCTCCGGCTCCTGATCCGCACCGTGCCGACCAGGTCGTTCCAGGCCCAGCCGGGGCCGTCGAGGTCAGCGGTCTCGGAGACGAGCGCGTAGGTGGGGGTCGCGTAGGCGTGGGACGGACTGGTCACGAAGCCGTCCTCGCGCTGAGTCTGGTCGATCGCGAGCGCGCCGGCGCCCGCTGCGAGGACGCCGAGTGCGAGGAGCCCGATGACCGCTCCGACGGCGAGCAGCGCGATGCGGCCGCCGCTCCAGCGCGCCGCGTCGGCGGGCGCGGGCGGTGGCGCCCCGTGCTCCTCCAGCGCGCGAGCGCCTGGCTCCGAGCCGCCCTGATCCAGGCGGAACGGGGGATAGGCGTCCGTCATGAGCGCCGCGTATGCCGCGACGCGGAGCACCCATCGGTCGAGGCCGAGCACCAGGTCGAAGATGCCGCGCGGGTAGCGAGTGGTGAACAGGAGCGCGATGCCGGCGATCAGCACGAGCAGGCCGATCAGGCCGCCGCCCCAGCCCCAGCTCCAGTGCTCGCCGCGCCAGGCGAAGCCGCCGCCGCCGACGAGCACGCCGACGATCAGGTACTGCGGGATCGCCAGCAGCCACCACTTCACGAGCACGAGGCCGCGCGACAGCCGGGCCGGATACTCGACGTGGAGGGAGGCGGGGTAGTCGGCCGCCTCGTCCAGCGTGAACGGCGGATAGCGGTCGGTTCCCAGCGCCCCGAACGTGTAGAAGCCGACCCGCCACGTCCAGCGGAGGACGCCCACGTTGAAGTCGAAGATCGCCCTCGGATACCGGCCGGTGAAGAGGATCGCGAAGAACGCGACCACGCTGAGCAGGAAGAACGCGACCCAGAGGAACGCGAGCACGATGTAGTGGGGGATCGCGAGCAGCCACTTGACCAGCCAGAGCCAGCGGCTGAGCTCGGGTTCGAGCGTGCCCTCGACCCGCACGGGATACGACGGAACGACTGCCATCGGTCACACCTCCCTGGGAACTGCAAGCATGCTCGCCCGGGCGCGGCATTGCCAAACTGCGGTCGATCGCTGCGGTGGACGGCGACACATCGCGTTCCGCCGCACCGCGCTCAGGGCACCACGAACCGCGGCGGCGCGTAGCGCGCGACACAGACCGTGTCCAGGGCAGATGCGCTCGCACGCTCGATGAACTGCTGTGCGATTCGGGGGACGCAGCCGAGCTGCACCGACCCGTGCCCTCCGGCGGGAACGACGACGGTGCGGCTCGCGGGAAGCTCTCGCGCCGCCCGGGCCACGTTCGCGGGCGGATCCTGAGGAT
This sequence comes from uncultured Actinomycetes bacterium, assembly GCA_963793655.1. GTDB lineage: Bacteria > Actinomycetota > Thermoleophilia > Gaiellales > Gaiellaceae > Gaiella. The sequence goes on along the minus strand of CAWCAV010000003.1, from coordinate 542,991 downwards.
CTGCGCCGCCGACCACGAACAGCACGGGCGTGTCGGACTGGATGCGAGCCGTCGTCCACGCCGGTTGCGCGACCTTCGGCACCGCCGCGCACGCGGCTCGGGCGAGGGCGGCGTCGAGGGCGGTTCGCTCGGCGAGGTACGTCCCGCGGCTCGCGGCGGCTGTCCGCGCAGGATCCCAGCGCGCCCAGTGCTCGTTGCAGGCGATCGACCAGAACATCACGAGGCGCGTGGCGATCCCGCCGGAGCCCTGCTCGTCCATCGCCAGCTCGAGCGGCGTCCAGTCGCCCGATCGCGCCGCGTGCGCGACCCAGGGAATCCGGGCCGCGCCGACAGGTGTGCGCGTCAGCGCCTGGAGGGTTCCGGCAGCTGTCGCGGCGTCGATCACCCTCGAGCCGTCGCGGACGGGCTTGTGCCGGAGAGCGGCGATCATCTCGAACGCCTCCCGCCGGACGCGGGGAAACGCTCTCGCACAGCGGGGAGACGCCGCACACCGCGCGACGACCGCATGGAGCGCTCGCTCCCCGTTTCGTCCCCACAGCTCGAAGATCGGGACGTCGAGCAGGGTGGCACCGTCGAGAATCGCGGAGCGCACGAGCTCGGGATGCTGCGCGATGAGGTACTGCGCGGCCGTGGCGCCGTAGGAGACCCCGTAGACGTTGACCTGGTCGTATCCCAGTGCGGCGAGCACGTCGGCGAGGTCGTCCATCGCGGGTACCGTCGTGTACTGCCGGGCGTCGGCCCCGAGCCTCGCGAGGCATGTCTTGACGTAGGCGCGAATCGCGGCCGCCGTCGCGGCGGGTCGGCGCGGGACCCCGCACTCGAGCCGGTGCGAGCCGCCCGCCCCGCGCTGGTCGACGAGCACGATGTCGCGCGTCGCGTTCGCCTCGGAGAAGACGGAAAGCACCCCCGCCGCGCCGGCGATCGCCGAGCCGCCTGGCCCGCCGGTGATGTAGACGAGCGGATCGGTGCTCGTCCCACCGTCCCGGGCGGGCAGGACGGCGATACGGAGGGCGATCGCCCGGCCGTCCGGTCGCCCGCGGTTCTCCGAGACCGTGAAGGAACCGCACTGGGCGTCGACGCCGCCCGTCAGCGTGCACGGGATGAGCGGCACGGCCCGTGGAGAAGCGGCGCCGAGCGGGACAAGGACGACGAGGAAGGCGAAAGCCGCGGTCAGCCGGATCACCGGCCGCCTCGGGCTCTCGCCTCCCGCGCGCAATTCACCCGTGCGATCGCTCGGCGAGCAGCCGGGCCACGTCCAGGGTCGAGAGCACGCCGACCGGGCGGCCGGAGGTGTCGTCGACGACGAGCAGGTGCGCGGCCGCGTGCTCGGTCATGATCTGCGCGGCCCGTTGCAGCGTCTCTCCGGGGGCAATCGCGAGCGCGGGGGTCGCAGCCGAGCCACCTGCCGACTGCGCGTCGAGGTCGCGCACTCCCGCCGCAGCGACCAGGTCGAGGTCGGAGATCACTCCCCAGACCCCGACATCGTCGCGGTCGGTGACGACCACGCAGTGCACGCCCTCTGCCGCCATCAGCTCCGCCACGGTCGAGAGCGGCGCGTCGGTGGGGCAGGACAGCACTCCTTCGTGCATCGCCTCGCGCACCGAGATCGCGTCCAGTCCGCTCGATTCGATGTTCGTTCGTGTGGAGCTCATGGCAACCCCCTTTGTTCTCGGAGCTGTCACCAGCGTGGGGCCGTCCGGTCGGCGACGCATCCGCGGTCCGACGGATCGGAGGCGGTGGAAACTACGAATCGTGCCGCCGGCCGTTCGCCGGTCCGTACCTTCCCGCGCCGCCGATGTGAGTGCCCACGGATGCGGCCCGGGGGCGGGGGAGGCAGGCTCGGTGCACCGACGAGCGAGGAGGCGTCATGACGGCCGACAGGACCACGGACAGGCTCCGGGAGAGTTCGCGATGACGACACGGCCGTCGGTGGGCGAGAATGCGCCGGTCATGGACGTCGTCGACGTGATCCTCAGGGACGGAAGCACCCTTCGCCTCCGCCCGCCCGTGCGGGACGACGCCGACGCGATTCTCGACTTTTTCCGCGCCCTGTCCGAGCAGAGCCTCTACATGCGCTTTCACGGGTTCCCGTCGCTCGGTCCGCAGGTCGTCGACCAGGTGCTCGACTCGGACTGGGCCGAGCGGGGGGCGCTGCTCGGCTCGCTCGTCGACGACGGCACCGAGCGGGTGGTCGCCCTCGCGAACTACGCGCGCCTGCGCGACCCGAGCGTCGCCGAGGCTGCCTTCGCCGTCGCCGACACGTTCCAGCGCCGCGGCGTCGGCACGCGCCTCGTCGAGCAGCTCGCCGAGCGCGCCGCGCGGCATGGGATCGAGCGCTTCGTGGCGGAGGTGCTGCCGGACAACCGGCGGATGCTCGGGGTCTTCGAGGCGCTCGGCTTCGAGCTGACACGCGAGCTCGCGGGAGGCGAGGTGGAGATCACGTTCCCGATTGCGCGCACCGAGCGCTTCGAGGAGCTGCTCGCCGAGCGCGACCACGTGGCCGTGACGGCCTCCCTGCGGCCGTTCTTCGAGCCGCGCAGCGTCGCCGTGATCGGCGCCTCGCGCCGCCGCGGCACGATCGGCGGCGAGCTGTTCCGGAACATCATCGAGGCGGACTTCGCCGGAGCCGCCTATCCGGTCAACCGCGACGGCGCGTCGGTTGCGGGAGTGCGCGGCTACCGCTCGATCGACGAGATCCCGGACCCCGTCGACGTGGCCGTCGTCTGCGTGCCGGCAGCCGGTGTCGTCGAGGCGGCCGAGCAGGCATTGCGAAACGGGGTGCGAGCGCTCGTCGTCATCTCCGCGGGATTCGCCGAGACCGGCAGCGAGGGGATCGATCGCCAGGAGCGGCTCCTCGCCCTCGTGCGTGCGCACGGGGCGCGCCTGATCGGGCCCAACTGCCTCGGGATCTCCATCGCCGGGCCCAGCCTGAACGCGACGTTCGCCTCGCGCTCGATCCCACCGGGCAACATCGGGTTCTCGTCGCAGAGCGGCGCGCTCGGTCTCGCACTCCTCGAGGCCGCCGTGACTCGCGGCCTCGGCATGTCCGCGTTCGTCTCGATCGGCAACAAGGCCGACGTCTCCTCGAACGACCTGCTCGAGTGGTGGGAGGACGAGGCGGCGACCGAGGCGATCCTGCTGTACGTCGAGTCGTTCGGAAACCCTCGCCGGTTCGGCCGAATCGCGCGCAGGGTGGCGCGCCGCAAGCCGATCCTCGCACTCAAGAGCGGCACGTCGAAGAGCGGCCAGCGGGCGGCGAGCTCGCACACCGCCGCCCTCGCCGGCTCCGATGCGGCCGCTGACGCGCTGTTCCACCAGGCGGGTGTCATCCGCGCCGAGACGCTCGAAGAGCTGATCGACGTCGCCGCGCTCCTCTCGAGCCAGTCGCGCCTCGGGGGCCGGTCGGTCGGGCTGATGACGAACGCGGGTGGGCTCGGGATCCTGGCCGCCGACGCCTGTGACGCGGCGGGCCTCGAGCTCCCGCCCCTCGCTGAGGACACCGTGTCGGCCCTGCGTGCGGTGCTGCCGGCCGAGGCGAGCGTCGCCAACCCGGTGGACATGCTCGGCGGCGCGACGGCGGGCACGTACGCCACCGTGCTGCCGCACCTGCTCGCCGACCCTCACATCGCGGCCGTCATCGTCCTCTTCGTGCCCGCCGTCAGTGCGACGGCCGAGGCGGTCGCGGCGGCGGTCGAGGAGGCGGCACGGAACGTCGACGGCGACAAGCCCGTGCTCGCGGTGATCATGAGCGCGGCGGGAATGCCGGCGGCGCTGCGCGGCTCGCAGCACGTCGTCGCGTTCACGTATCCCGAGTCCGCCGCCCGCGCGCTCGGCCGCGTGGCCGACCGCGCCGAATGGCTGCGCAGGCCGCAGGGCGCTGTGCCCACAACCCCCGACGGGATCGACCGAGCACGGGCCGAAGCGGTCGTCGCATCCGCCCTGGCGGGCTCGGACGACACGTGGCTCAACCCCGCCGCGACGCGCGAGCTGCTGCTCGCTTACGGGGTGCCGCTCGTCCCCGAGCGCGTGGCCACGTCCGTCGACGAGGCGGTTGCCGCGGCGCGCGAGCTCGGCTTCCCCAGCGTCGTCAAGACCGCGATGCCCGGGGCGCACAAGACGGAGACGGGCGGGATCGCGCTCGATCTCGCCGACGAGGAGGCGGTCGCGGCCGCTGCCGAACACATCGGTCCCCCGGTGATCGTGCAGCCGATGCTGAAGGGCGGTGCAGAGCTTCTCGCCGGCATCGTGCAGGACCCGGTCTTCGGGCCCCTCGTCGCGTTCGGACCGGGCGGCGTCTTCGCCGAGCTGATCGGCGAGGCAGCTTTCCGGATTGCCCCGCTCACCGACGTCGACGCCGAGGAGCTCGTCGGCGGCGGCAAGGCGGGAAGGCTCGTCGCCGGCTTCCGCGGAGCGCCCGCGGCCGATTTCCAGTCGCTCGTCGACCTCGTCCTCCGGCTCGCCCGGCTCGGCGAGGACCTGGACGAGGTGGCGGAGCTCGACCTGAACCCGGTGCTGGCGCTGCCCGACCGCTGCATCGCTGTCGACGCCCGCATCCGCGTGCGCGAGCCGCACGCGGTCGTGCGGGCCAAGTCCTGGTGAGACGATCGCCCGCGATATCGTGGGTGACATGTTTCGGACGCCGTCGGCGTCGGTAGTTCTCCACAGTCGACACGGCGGCTTGGTCGCAGACAGCCGGGGACGTATCCCTGATGGCCTCCGTGGAGCGACCAGCGAGGCTTCCGTGCATCACAAACCAGTTCCATCGGGAGGAGGAGCGATGAACACCAGGAGGATTCTCGAGTGGGGTGGGCTCGCGGCGAGCGTGATCCTGATTGCCTTCGGCATCGGGGCGCTCTACATGGGCTTCGACGGTCGCAACGTCGTCCGTGACAGCATCAAGCAGGAGCAGATCACGTTCGGCGACGCGTCGGACCCAGCCGTCGCGAAGCACGCCGAGCAGTGGGCCGGCCAGCAGGTCACCGACGGCGACCAGGCACGCGCCTTCGCCAAGGTGATGCGCGAGCACACGCTCGAGGCGACAGGTGGCCTGACGTACTCGCAGATGGGCCGCTACCAGGCGGCTGCGAATCCCAACGATCCGAAGGGCACGAACGACACGACCGCTGCTAACAAGGACAACAACGGTCAGCCCGTTGCGAACGCCGCCCGCGACATCTGGGTGACGGAGACGGCGTTGACCAGCGCACTGAACATGAGCTACATGGCCGAGCAGCTCTCGGTCTTCGGGATCGTGGTCGGGATCGCGCTGCTCCTGACCGGAATCGGCTTGCTGATCCTGGCGCTCGCAGTGCTCGGCGGAAGGTTCCGCGAGGAGGCCGCCGCGCAGGCCGGGGTCGCAACGAAGGTGGCCATCGGCCACTGATCGCTCCGACCTCCCGGAGTGAGGAAGAGGGCGGCCTCCGGGCCGTCCTCTTCATTGTGCAGACGAACCGTCCGGCTCAGTACTTCCCCGCAACGCGATCGGGCTCGGCGCGGACGCGGGCCGGGGGGCCACCCCGCCACGATGCGCGTCATGGCTGCCCAGGCACGCAGGATCGTCGTCGGCTACGACGACTCCGAGTCCGCCCAGCGCGCGCTCGACAGGGCGGCGGACCTGACGGGCTACGGGTCGACGCTGACCGTCGTCAGCGTCACGAGCGAGCATGGGCCGATGTCGGTGGAACCGCTCGAGCACGCGCGCGAGCGGCTGCTTCGCAGGCACGTGACCGCGACGTACCTCCAGCCGGTCGGTGAGCCGGCCGCCGAGCTCGTCGGGACCGCGCGCGAGCTCGAGGCCGATCTCGTCGTCGTGGGGCGGCGGAGCCACTCGCTCCGCCGGCTCGTGCTCGGCTCGGTCAGTGCGGACGTCGTGCGGAGCGCTCCGTGCGACGTGCTCGTCGTCAGCTGACGACGAGGCCGCAGGCGCTACCCCTCGATGAGGCCGTTCTCGAGCGCATAGCGCACGAGCTCTGCGCGGCTCGTGAGGCGGAGCTTCTGCATGATGTGCGCCCGGTGCGTCTCGGCGGTCCGCACCGAGATGTAGAGCATCTTCGCGATCTCCTGGTTCGTGTGGCCGAGCGCCAGGAGCCGGAGCACCTCCCGCTCTCGCTCGGACAGCGGGTCGGCCTCCGCGCGCTTGCGCTCCTCTGCCTCGGCGGCGACCAGGCGCGCCCCGAGCGTCGGGTGGACGTAGCGCTCACCGGCCGCCACGGCGCGCACGGCTCCGACGACCTCGGTGTCGGCGGCCTCCTTGAGCACGTAGCCGGAGGCGCCGACCTCGAACGCCTCGCGCACGTACCGCGGGTCGTCCTGCATCGAGAGGACGAGCACCTTCGCCTCCGGCACGGCCTGCAACAGCGCGGGCATACCTTCGATCCCCGACTTCCCCGGCATGACGACGTCCATGACGACGACGTCGGGCCGGGACGAGAGCGACTCGAAGACCGCGCGGTCGGCCGACTCGGCCTCGCCCACAACCTCGATGTCCGGCTCGGCCTCGAGCACGCGCCGGAGGCCGGCCCGCAGGATCGCGTGGTCGTCGACGAGGATGACTCGGATGCTCACGGCTCGCTCCCCGCCGGCGGGCGGGACAAGGGGACCTCGGCGACGAGCGTCGTCCCGGCCCCGGGGGACGACTCGACGGTCAGCCTTCCGCCCACGAGCTCGACCCGCTCGCGCATGCCGACGACCCCGAGCGCTCCCGCCCGGGTCGACCCCGTCTCGAATCCCCGTCCGTCGTCCTCGACCACGACGACTGCCGATCCCTCCTTGCGCACGAGGGTGATGCTGACACGGGCTGCGGACGCGTGCTTCACGACATTCGTCAGCGCCTCCTGCACGATCCGGTAGAGCGCCGTCTCGGCCTCGGCGGGCAGGCGGCGATCGCCGAGCCGAGCCTCGACGTCGACGGACAGCTCGGATTGCTCGCCCAGGGTCGCGGCGAGGCGCTCCACGGCGGGTACGAGCCCGAAGTCGTCGAGCGCGCTCGGGCGCAGCTCGACGGCGAGCCGGCGGACGTCCTGGAGCGTCGACACGACAAGGCCCCGGAGCGCGCTCGCCGCCGCGCGGGCGTCGTCCGTCTCGACCGCCTCCTCGAGATGCTTGAGGCCGAGCAGGATCGACGTGAGCGCCTGTCCGGTCTCGTCGTGCAGCTCGCGCGCGAGCCGCGCACGCTCGAGCTCCTGTGCGTCGACGACGCGGCGCAGGGCGTCGCGGCTGACGCGCTCGGAGAGGTCGACGGCGATCGCCGCCCGCGCGACGAGCGACTCGGCGAGCCGGACGTCCCCTTCGTGGAAGCGCGCGTCGGGGCCGAGCTTGTCGTGCGCGGCGACGACGCCGATCGGCTTGCCGCGCACGATCAGCGGCAGGTAGATCGCGGAGGTGATGCCGAGCTCGCGGGCGACGCGCTGGTCGACCTCGGGGTCGTCGACGACGGCGTCGACGCGCTCGGTCTGTCCGCGCTCCAGCACGCGTCCGACCTTCGTCAAGCCGAGCTCGAGGCGTGTCCCGAGGAGGTCGTCGGCACCGGCACCCGCGGCCGCGGCGACGCCGAGCCAGCCGCCGGCGTCGGGCAGCGCGATCAGCACGATCCTCGCCTCGACGAGCTCCTGCGTGCGCCGGGCGACGAGCGACAACAGGGGCCCGAGCTCCACCTCGGAGGCGAGCGCGTTGCCGATCTCGTTGAGCGTCTCGAGCTCGCGCAGCCAGCGCGTCGACGACTCGTACAGGCGCGCGTTCTCGATCGCGACCGCCGCCTGCGCGGCGAGGAGCTGGGTGAGCTCCTCGTCCTCCGTGGTGAAGTCGGCGCCGCCGGCCTTCTCGGTGAGGTAGAGGTTCCCGTAGGCGACGCCCCGCAACACGATCGGGACGCCGAGGAAGGTCTTCATCGGCGGATGGTTGGGCGGGAAGCCGACCGAGCGGGGGTCTTCGGCGATCTCGTGCAGTCGCAACGGCTTCGCGTCACGGATGAGCACGCCGAGGATCCCTCTCCCCCGCGGCAGCTCGCCGATCGCGGAATGCGTCTCGGGGTCGATACCCGTGGTGAAGAAGCTCTCGAGCCCATGGCCGGTCCGGTCGATCACCCCCAGGGCCGCGTAGCAGGCACCGGTGAGCTCTGCCGCGGTCTCGACGATCCGCTGGAGGAGCGTGTCGAGCGAGAGCTCCGAGCTGAGCGCGATTCCGGCGTCGACGAGCACCCGCAGCCGGTCGAGGTGCTCGGTGGCGTCGTCGCGCCTGGTCGTCTGCTCTTTCACGTCGCCGTTTCTACCAGCCGCGCCCCGCCCCCACGCAGGCGCGATCACGGGCGTGCGTCGGCTCCGTCGGCCGGAAGCTCGAGGAGCCGTGCGCCGACCCTGCGCTCGGCCTCGACGTCACCCTGGCGCGCGGCAGCCCGGCGTGCCGCCTCGAGCAGCTCCGCGCCGTGTGCCGGGTCGTTGCTCGCGGCCTCGGCCGCGCGCTCGAGGTACGTGACCGCCTTGTCGAGCCGGTCGCTCCGCACGTAGTACTGGGCGATCAGCTCGGCCTCGTCCGCCGCCCGGGGCCCCAGGAGCTCCTCGAGCGCAGCGCCGACCTGCCCCGCGAGCTCTCGGTGGCGGCCGGGCGTCAGCGTCGAGAGGGCCGCCTCGTGCAGGAGCCCGTGCCGGAACTCGCAGACGAGGTCGGGGTAGCGCCTGAGCTCGTGCACGATCTCCGCCCGGACGAGCGCGAGCAGCTCCTCCGCGACGTCGTCCGCGTCCGCGACCCGTTCGAGCAGTGGCACCTCGAACGTGCGCCCGATCACCGCGGCGACCTGCGCGAGTCGGCGTGCCCCCTCCGGGAGCGCGTCGATCCTGGCAACCAGGAGGTTCTCGAGCCGGGCCGGGAGCGGGGTCTGGCCGACGGTCAGCGTCCACGTGCGACGCCGCTCGAGGCTCGTCCCCTCGAGCAGGAGCCGCACGAGCTCCTCGAGGAACAGCGGATTCCCCTCGGCCCGCGACACGACCGCCTCGGTCGTCTGCTCGTCGAGTGCCCCGGCCGCGCGGTCGTGCACGAGCTGCACCGCCTCCGCCGCCGAGAGCGGGCCGAGTCGCAGCTCGACCGTCCGGTGAGCGAAGTCGCCGAGCGCGTGAAGACGGAACCGCCAGGCCTCCGAGGCCGAGTCGAGGCGCAGCGTCGCGACGAGGAGGACAGCGGCGCGATCCGTCAGCTCGAGCAGCGACTCGGCCAGCTCACGCGCGTCGGGGAACGCCCAATGCAGGTCGTCGACGGCGACGACCACCGGCCGGAAGCGGGCGAGCGCCTCGACCCAGGCGCCGAACGCCCGCCGCACCGCCTCGGGCGACTCGTCGCGCTCCGTATCCCCCGCCAGGTCCGGGTCGAGCCGGACACGCAGCAGGCGACCCAGCGGCGCAAGAACCTCGTCGAGCCCGGGACCGAGCAACGCACCTAGCCGTGCACGCGCCTTGGTGCGCGTCGCGATGTCGGGCTCCTCGTCGGCGACCCCGAGCCAGCGACGCAGCATCTCCTCGAAGGGCCAGGTGGGTAGGCCTCCGTACGAGAGGCAGTGGCCCTCCAGCCACGTGACCTCGTCCGGGAGGATCGAACGTAGCTCGTCGAGCAGGCGGGTCTTGCCGATGCCGGCGTCGCCCGCCACCAGCAACACCTGACCGCGCCCCGCCTCGAGCTCGGCGGCCGCCGTGCGGAGCCGCTCCACCTCGGCCGCCCGCCCGACGAGGGGGGGCGCGCTCCGCGTCTCGTCCTCCGGCCGCAGAGGCCCGACGAGCCGCAGCACCTCGACCTGCCCCGTCCGGCCGCGAACGGAGAGCTTGCCGAGCGGATCGAGCGCGAAGCGGTGTGCAAGCCGGCGCGCGGCCTCCTCGCCGACGACGACCGTGCCGGGCGCGGCGAGCGACTGGAGACGCGCGGCGACGTTAGTCGTGTCGCCGAACGCCACCGTCTGCTCGTCCACGGCACCGACGAGGCCGACCGCGGCGGGGCCGGCGTTGATTCCGACGCGCACCGCGAACTGCTCGATGCCCCAGGCCTGCTCGACGTCGCGTGCGTAGTCGCTGACGACCTCCAGGATCCGTAGCGCCGCCCGCGCGGCCCGCTCGGGATCGTCCTCGCGGGCGGCCGGGACGCCGAAGTAGGCGCAGATGCCGTCGCCCATGTACGCCTGCACGATGCCGCCGTACTCGTGCACCGCGCGGCTCATCTGGCTCACGCACTCGCCGATGAGGGTCTTGGCCTCGTCGGGCGGAAGGCGCTCCGCGAGCGCGGTGGAGCCGACGACGTCCGCGAAGAGCACCGCTACCGGACGGAGCTCATCGCCGGAGCTCACAGCGCGGCGACGGGCGTGCGCGGGCGGAGAGGCGCCCCTGCCCGGCCGTCTGCGCCGCGCGTGCGGAACGCGCTGGCGCGCGCCCGCGGCGACGGCGGCGTGCGGCCGAGCGGCATCCAGCCAGTCTAGCGACGGATGTCACGAGCCCCGGAGCCGCTGTAACATCGACCGGACGCGACGCACGGGAAGACCATGTACCGCCTGGTCGTCTCGAAGGTACATGCGCATGAGCGAGACCACTCGTATCGGCACCGTCCTTGCCGGCTACCGGGTCGATTCGCTGCTGGGGCGCGGCGGGATGAGCGTCGTGTACCTCGCCGAGCACATGCGCCTCGGCCGCAAGGTCGCCCTCAAGGTGCTCGCCACGCCCCTTGCGCACGACGACAGCTTCCGCGAGCGGTTCGTCCGCGAGTCGCAGCGGGCGGCCGAGCTCGACCACCCCAACGTGATCCCGATCTACGACGCCGGTGAGATCGAAGGGGGCGATTCCGACGGGCTCCTCTACATCGCCATGCGCTACGTCGCAGGCCACGACCTCCGCTCGCTCCTGAAGCAGGAGGGGCGGCTGAGTGTGGGGCGCACGCTCTTCGTGCTCGAGCAGGTCGCGGGAGCGCTCGACGCCGCGCACGAGCGCAGCCTGATCCACCGCGACGTCAAGCCGTCGAACATCCTGATCGACGATCCCTCCGAGCACGTCTACCTCACGGATTTCGGCGTGGCAAAACAGACGACCGCGCCGGACCTGACCCGGACCGGCGTCTTCATCGGCACCGTCGACTATGCGGCCCCGGAGCAGATCGAGGGGCTGACGCTCGGGCCGCGTACGGACGTCTACGCGCTCGGCTGCGTGCTCTTCGAGTGCCTGGCGGGAAGGCTGCCGTACGACCGCGAGGCCGAGGTCGCGGTCATGCACGCGCATCTGACCCATCCGCCGCCAAAGCTGAGCGAGTTGCGCCCCGACCTGCCGAGGGAGCTCGACCGGGTGATCGCCAAGTCGCTTGCGAAGTCGCCCGACGAGCGATTCGCGTCGGCCTCAGACCTCGTTGACGCAGCGCACTCCGCCGTCCTGCACCGGCGGACGACCTCGGTACAGGCGTTCGAGAGCCGCCTCGACGACCAGCCGGCCGCGCCGCCGGCGGAGCCACCGCTGGTTGCTGCCACGCCGGACCAGCCGCCCGCCGCGGCCCCGCCTCCTCCGTCCCCGGCCCCGCCTCCTCCGGCCCCGCCGCCCGTCGCGCCCGAGCCCGTGGCGGCGCAGGCCGCGGTTGCGGCACCGGCCGTGGAGGCCGCCGCGCCGCCTCCCTCCGCGCCCTCACCCGCCCGTTCGGGCCTGCGGCTGCCGCGCTGGGCGGGGACTGCGGCCCTCGTCGCGGTCGCCGCCGTGGCCTCGGCCACCGTCGCCTACCTCGTAGCCCGCGACGACGGTACGTCGACGGCATTGTCCACCACCACGCCGGGCACCGGGACGACGACCACGGTGGCCGAAGCGCCGGCCTCGCTCGCGGCGCTGGTGCCGCGCCAGCTGTGGAAGGACTGCGCGGTCGAAAACCAGCCCGCGCCCGGAGCCGTCGAGAGCGCCGTCTGCCTCCAGCCGAACGTGATCGGGGCGCAGAACCCGCCCGACCGTTGGCAGATCTCGATCTATCCGGACGCCGCGGCGCTCCACAGCGCCTACGCGAACGCTCGCGCCCTCGCCGCTGTGACGAAGAGCGGCGGCCGCTGCGACGGCACGTTCTGGGGCGGCTCGGGCCCATGGGTGCACGAGGGGAACCCGCCGAAGCCAGGCGGTGACCGCTTCTGCTACTTCGACGGCAACGACGCGGTGATCGTGTGGACGCACGAGAAGCTGGGCCAGCCGAACCACCGCGACATGCTCGCGATCGCCCGCGAGGGAGGCACCGACCACGCCGCGCTCTACAACTGGTGGCGCTTCTGGCACCACCGGATGGGGAAGGTCGCAAGCTGAGCCGAGGGTGCGTCGCGCTCGCGGCGGGCCGTGGCACTCGCCGTTGCGGTACGGAGGGCAGGACGTAAGAATGCGCCGTCCGGCGCAGTCGACCTCCGAGAGGTGACGTGACGCTCGAGTATGGAGAGCCGCAGGTCGCGATCGCGATCGTGTTCGGCGTCCTCGCCCTCGCGATCGTCCTCGTCACGCTCGTCGTCGCAGCCCACGCAAAGGAGGACGTCCCGCTGGAGGGCGTGCAGCGCACGGGCTACCGCCTGCGCCGGCCATGGCTCGCGTTTCTCGGCGGCCTGCTGGTCGTCGCCGTCGGCTTCTCCTTCTTCTTGCTCCCCTATGCGAGCGGGCGGAGCCCCGGTGCGACGGTCAAGGTGTCGGGCGGCCAGTTCTACTGGAGGATCGAGCCCGCCGTCCTCCCGCCCGGGACGAAGGTGCGCTTCGACGTGACGTCGGTCGACGTCAACCACGGCTTCGGCGTCTACGACCCCAACGGACGCCTCATCGGCTCGGTGCAGGCGATGCCCGGCTACACGAACCAGCTCGAGCTCACCTTCCACGTGCTCGGCGAGTACCGGATCCGCTGCTTCGAGTACTGCGGCCTGAGCCATCACAACATGGTCGCCGCCTTCCGGGTCGTCGCCCGCTGATGGAGGCGCACGCGGTCTCGGTCCTCCACCCCGCCGGGACCGAGCTCGTCTCGACGTCCCGTGTCAGCGAACGCCGTGTCGCCTGGCTCTTCCTCTGCACGGGCCTCGCCCTCTTCGGCGTGATGGGGCTGGCCGGCCTCGCGATGCGCCTCAGCCAGGCTGAAGTCTTCACGCTCTCGCCTTCGTGGTTCTACCGCGTGATGACGCTCCACGGGGCCGGCATGCTGACGGGCGCCCTGCTCGCCATGATGGGCGCCCTCTGGTTCGTGTTGCGCCGCTCGGTGCCGCTCGACCTCGGCCGGATGCTCTTCAGCTACGCGTCGATCCTCGTCGGAGCCGTGCTCGTGGTCGTCGCGGTGCTGCTCGGTGGGTTCGCGGCCGGATGGACGTTCCTCTGGCCGCTGCCGTTCGACACGGCGGGCGCGTGGAGGCCCTGGGCGACCGACACGTTCCTCGTCGGACTGCTGCTCGTCGGTGTCGGGTTCTTCGTCTATTGCATCGACCTGCTCCTGCAGACGTGCGGCACGTACGACGGGCTGCAGCGCGCGCTCGGCATCTCGTTCCTGCGTGACCGGGACGACTCGCCTCCGCCCCCGGCGGTGATCGCCGCGGTGGTGGTGGCGCTCGAGGGCCTGCTCGCAAGCGCGGTCGGCACGACGATCCTCCTCGCGCTGATCGGCCGCGCCATCGACTCGGGAATCGAGCTCGACGCGCTCTGGGCGAAGAACCTGACCTACTTCTTCGGCCACTCGATCGCGAACCTGATCATCTACCTGGCAGCCGGGGCCGTCTACGTCATGCTGCCCGGCTACACGGGGCGCCCGTGGAAGACGACCAAGCCGATCGTCGTGGCGTGGCTCTTCACGCTCCTCTTCGTGGCCACCGCCTACTCGCACCACCTCTACATGGACTTCGTCCAGCCCGAGTGGGCGCAGGGCTTCTCGAGCGTCGCCTCGTTCGGCGCCGCGCTGCCGCCTGCGGTCGTCACGATCTACACAGGAGCGATGCTCGTCTGGGGCTCCCGCTACCGCTGGACGCTCGCCTCGGCGCTCCTCTACCTCGGCTTCATGGGGTGGGCGATCGGCGGCACGGGCGCGGTGATCGACTCGCTCATCCCGATCAACTTCCGCTTCCACAACACGCTCTGGGTGCCGGCCCACTTCCACACCTACCTGCTCATGGGCGTGATCTTCTGGGCGCTCGCCCTCTTCGTGCGCATGCTCGAGGAGAGCGCGGGTCAGACCGCGCGGGACGGCGTCTCGGCCTTCGCGGTGGGCGCCCTGCTCGTCGGCGGCTATGGCTTCGTCGGAGCCTGGTACGTCTCCGGCGCCCTCGGCGTGCCCCGGCGCTGGGCCGTGCACCCGGAGGGCACCGCCGGTTACAGCCTCGCGGGAAGCATCTTCGTGATCGTCTTCGCGGTCGGCTTCCTCGTGCTCCTGCTCGAGTGCGCGCGGCTCGCCCGCATCGCGAGCGTGCGCCGGTTCGAGCTCGTCCCGCGGCCCGACGAGCCGCTCCCGGCCCGGGCGGAGCCTGCGCCGCTGCTCTCGAGCGGGTACCAGTTCGGTGCCGTCGTCACCGCGGCCGTCGTCTTCCTCGGATCCTTCGCGCCGCAGATCACCGACGCGACCGAGGATGCAACGCGCTACCACCATCTCCAGCACGCGGCGCAGTTCCTGGTCGGCGCGCTCGTCGGAGCTGCCGTCGCCTCGATGCCCGCCGTCTTCGCGCGGCTGCGCACCCGGACCTGGCTCGGCATCGCGGGCGTGATCGCGGCGCCGGCCGTGATGCTGCTCGTGATGCTCCCCGAGATCTACGGCTCCTTCGATTCGAACGAGGGAGCGCACTTCCTCTACCACGTCGGCATCACGGCGCTCGGCGTGGTCACCGGCCTCGCGGCAGGGACGCTCGGTCTCGTCACGGGCCGGATCGTGCTCGTGCTCTCGATCGGCATGGCGTTGATGTACGCCGCCGGAGTGACAGGAGGCTGACGTGGCTGACGCCAGGACCGGCGACGCGTTGTGGAAGTGGCTCCTCGGTGGTCTCGTGGCCGGCGCAGCGGTGCTCGGCCTGATGGTCGGCGCCTACGCGATCGGTTACGACCGGGGCGAGGATCACGGACGCACCGCCGCGGCGGGAGGGCCCGTCACCCTGCCGGGGGAGACGACGCAGACGGAGACCGCGGCGACGGAGTCGACGCGGACGGAGACCACGCAGACGCAGACGGAGACGACGCAGACGGAGACCGGAGCGTCCGGCGGCTCACAGTCGGAGCTCCTCGCTCGAGGCGAGGAGCTCTGGAGCTCGACCGGCTGCGCCGGCTGCCACTCGATCGACGGTTCGGCCGGTGTCGGGCCCACCGTGAAGGGCCTCGCCGGATCGACGGTGACGCTCGACGACGGCTCGACCGTCACGGCCGACGCCGCATATCTCGCGCGGTCGATCACCGATCCGGACGCCCAGATCCCCGAGGGCCACGAGGCGGGGATCATGTCCGCTGCAGTCGCGTCGCAGGACTTCGCGTCCAGGCAGCAGGACGTCGACGCGCTCGTCGCGTACATCGAAGCGCAGGACTGACTCCGTCTCGGCAAGGGTGTGCTTGTGGGGCGCACGCCCCCGGTCGCCGTCCGCGCGCTAGAATACTTAACCGGTCAATCGATCAGAGAGCGTCAGAGGAACCCAATATGGCCGAGCGCGCGAGGGAGGCACGGAGGGCGACGATCAGCGACATCGCCCGCCTCGCCGGGGTCTCGAAGGGTGCCGTCTCGTACGCCCTCAACGGCAGGCCGGGGGTGTCGGACGACACGAGGGACCGCATCCGCGCCATTGCCGACGAGCTCGGCTGGTATCCGAATCGTGCTGCACGCGCGCTCTCTGCTGCGCGCGCCGACGCGTGCGGGCTGCTCCTCGCCCGTCCGGCGAAGACGCTGGCGCTGGAGCCGTTCTTCATGGAGTTCATCGCCGGCGTCGAGTCGGAGCTGTCCTCGAGGTCGGTGGCCCTGACGATCCAGCTCGTCGAGAGCGTCCAGGACGAGATCGCCGTCTACCGCCGCTGGTGGGGGGAGCACCGCGTCGACGGGGTGCTGATGGTGGACCTCCGCGTCGACGACCCGCGGGTCGCCGCCCTCGGGTCGATCGGCCTGCCCGCCGTGGTGGTCGGCGGCCCCGTCGTCGGGGGTGCGCTCCCCGCCGCCTGGCACGACGAGGCATCGGCGGTGATCGAGGCCGTGCGCTACCTCGTCGCGCTCGGCCACGAGCGCATCGCGCAGGTCGGCGGGGTGGGGGAGTTCGTCCACACCGTCGAGCGGGCGAACGCCTTCCGGGCGGTCGTCGACGAGCTCGGCGTCGCGGGCGAGACGGTGAGCACCGACTACAGCCCCGAGCACGGCGCGCGCGCGACCCGGAAGCTCCTCGCCGCGCCGCGCCCTCCGACCGCGATCATCTTCGACAGCGATCTCCTGGCCGTCACGGGCCTCGGCGTCGCCCGCCACATGGGCTTCTCGGTCCCCGACGACGTGTCGATCGTGAGCTGGGACGACTCGCTCATCAGCCAGGTCGTCCACCCGCCGCTGAGCGCAGTCACGCGCGACATCCAGGCGTACGGCGTCGCCGCCGCGGAGCACCTGCTCGCTGTGATCGAAGGCCGGGCGAGCGGCGACGTGGAGACACCGCGCGGCGAGCTGACGCCGCGCGGCAGCACGGGGCCCGTCCGCACCCGCGCCTGAGCCGGCCGGGCGCCGAGCGCGCAACGTGCGGAATTTCGCACCTTTGTGCGGAAAATTACGCTTGACACTTAACCGGATAAGTGATGAACTCCGACAGTTCTGTGATGCAACGCCGCAGCGGAGGGCACGGACAAGCGTGAAACCCGGCAACGGAGTCGTCTGGATCGGCGCGAACTTCTGGTCGCGCGTCGGCGGACCTCGGATGTGGAGCCGCTACAACGGGGCGATCGTCCGCGACGAGCTCGCTGTCCTGGCCGAGCACGGGTGCAACGTCACGCGCTCGTTCTGCTACTGGCCGGACTTCGTCCCGGAGGTGGAGCGGCTCGACGAGGACGTACTTGCACGGTTCACCGACTTCCTCGACGCGCATACCGAGGCGGGGCTCGGGACGATCCCCACGTTCATCGTCGGCCACATGTCCGGCGAGAACTGGGATCCGGCATGGCGCCAGGGACGTGACCTCTACCGCGACGCCTGGCTCGTGTCGCAGCAGGCGTGGTTCGCACACGAGGTCGCGCGCAGGTTCGGCGGGCACGAGGCGATCGTGGGCTGGCTCGTGTCGAACGAGATGCCGCTCTACGGCGGACCGGCGACGAGCGAGGAGGTCGTCGCCTGGGCCCGCGCGCTCGTCGAGGCGGTGAGGTCGGCCGGTGCGACACAGCCGATCTCGCTCGGCGACGGCGCCTGGGGCGTCGAGGTGACGGGGCGGGACAACGGCTACTCGCTCCGGGCACTTGCGCCGCTCGTCGACTTCTTCGGCCCCCACGCCTATCCGATGCTGGACGACGAGGTGCGCCAGGCGCTCGCCGCAGCCTTCGCGTGCGAGCTGGCCGGGGGCTTCGGCAACCCGGTCGTGCTCGAGGAGTTCGGCGTCAGCTCGGACTTCGCATCCGACGACAACGCGGCCGGCTACTACCGCCAGGTGCTGCACACCTCGCTGCTCGCGGGCGCACGCGGCTGGATCGCGTGGAACAACTGCGACTACGACGACCTCTACCAGGAGGACCCGTATCGGCATCACGTCTTCGAGATGCACTTCGGGCTCACCGACCGGACAGGGCGGCCGAAGCAGCAGCTGCACGCGCTGGCCGAGTTCTCCTCGCTCGTGGGCGAGTTGTCGGGGACGGGGTGGGAGCGCGTCGCCGGCGACGCGGCGCTCGTCGTGCCGGAGCACTTCGAGCGCGTGCTGCCGTTCACCCACGAGGTCTACCGAAGCGACCTCGGCGCCGACCTTCTGCAGTCGTACGTCGCCGCGCGGGAGGCGGACCTCCCGATCGGGATCCTCCGCGAGCGCGACGGCCTGCCCGACACCGCGCGCCTCTACCTCGTCCCCAGCGCGAAGCTGCTGACGGGCCCAGGGCTGCAGCGGCTCCGAGCGCTCGCGACCTCGGGCGCGACGGTGTACGCCTCGTACTTCGCCGGCTCGACACCGAGCCAGCGCGGCCCCTGGCTGACCTGGCTGGACGAGATCTTCGGGATTCGCCACCGGCTGCGGTACGGGCTCGTCGACCCGATCGAGGACGAGGAGGTCGTGCTCGAGCTCGTCGAGGAGCTCGGAGACCTCGAGGCCGGGACACGGCTCCGGTTCCGCGTCGCCGGCGAGCCGAGCGCCCGCTCGTATCTCCCTGTCGACCCGGTCGGAGCGCAGGTCGTCGCCGTCGACGGACACGGCCGGCCGGCGCTGCTCCGGCACGCGCTGGGTGCGGGCTCCACGGTCTTCTGCACCTACCCGCTGGAGCACATGGCCGCCCGCACGCCGAGGGTCAACCCCGAGGACACCTGGCGGCTCTACTCGGCGCTCGCGACGCTCGCCGGCGTCGCGAGGCCGGTACGAGTCGACGATCCGCGCGTCCTCGTGGGCCGGCTCCGGGGCCGTGAGACCGAGACCATCGTCTTCGTCAACTCTTCGAGCGACACCGTGCAGGCCGAGCCGGTGCGTCGCGGACGGGGAACCCCTGGAACCCGCCGGAACGCTCACGATCGGCCCGTTCGGCGTGGCGGTCGCCCGCCGCTCGATCACCCCGACGATCCGGTCAGCGCCGGGAGGCGTCGCGGCGGTCGCCGCGAGCGAAAGGAGGGATGCGCAGCTCTGACAACGGCCCGTGCCCGACGTCCCACCCAGGGTGGGGCGCTCGCATTCCCAACAGCTCGAATCAGGAGAGGAAGGAACCGGTCATGACCGGAATCCGAAAGACGAGAACAGGGGTCGGCCTCGGACTGGTGCTCGCGCTCGCGTGCGCCGTGGCCGTGTCCCTGCGGCGCCGGAGGAGCCGGCGCCGCACAGGACCAGGCGCTTGCGCTTCCGCGAGCGCAGACCTTCTACATGAGCGGGAACCAGTGGTCGCCCAACAACGACCTGAACCCCGCCAAGAACTGGGACTACATCACGGGGCTCGTCGGCTTCGCCTACGAGACGCCCTTCCGCTACGACCCGCTCAAGGACAGGTTCATCCCCTGGCTCGCGACGGGCGGCAAGTGGACGTCGAAGAGCGCTTACACGATGACGATCCGCAAGGGCGTCAAGTGGAGCGACGGGCAGCCGATGACGGCCGCTGACGTCGCCTACAGCTTCAATCTCCTGAAGACCGAGACGCATCCCCAGCACCCGCTGTTCGCGGACACGGGGCTGAAGAGCATCAGGGCAACGAGGAACAACGTCGTCTTCACGTTCGCCGGAGCGCCGGCGTACCAGGAGTTCGACTTCTACCGCTTCAACGTCGCGATTGTCCCGCAGCACATCTTCAAGAGCTACTCGAGCACCGATCTCACGACCGGCAACCTCGAGCAGGGGAAGATCGTCGGGACCGGCCCGTACCTCTACCAGTCGGGGGTCGGCGCCTCGTCGAACGCGGTGGTGTGGAAGAAGAACCCGGCCTGGTGGGCGACGTCCTCGCTCGGCCTGAAGGTCGGCCCGCAGTACGTCGTCGACATCAAGAACGGCACGAACGCCGCCGCTCTGTCGAACCTGCTGGCCGGGAACATCGACCTGTTCAACAACTTCGCGCCGAAGAACGCGATCAAGGGCAAGTTCAAGACGTACTCCTCGAAGGCGCCCTACCACCTCGGAGCGAACACGACCTGGCTGTTCCCGAACACGACGAGGAAGCCGCTCGACGACGCCCAGTTCCGCAAGGCGCTGGCGAACTCGATCAACATGGGCCAGATCATCGACAAGGCCTACCAGGGCCTCGTCGACAAGGCGAGCCCGACGGGCCTCCTGCCGATCTGGAACAAGTGGATCGACAAGAAGGTCGTCGCCCAGAACGGCTTCTCGTACCGACCGGCCCTGGCCAAGTCGATGCTCGCCGCCGCCGGCTACAAGGACACGAACGGCGACGGGTACGTCGAGAACAAGGACGGGTCGAAGATCGACCTGAGCATCATCGTCCCGAACGGCTGGTCCGACTGGATGACAGCGATCCAGGTGATCGCGGATAGCGCGAAGCAGGTCGGCATCAAGATCACGCCGAGCTATCCCGAGTACGCGACGCTGACCGACGATCGCGGGCACGGGCGGTACGACCTGCTACTCGGCAACGACCGGCAGATGAGCAACACGCCGTGGACGTACTACCAGTACATCTACAACCTGCCGATCGCGGACAACCAGGTGACGATGAACTATCAGCGGTTCACCGACCAGACCGCGTTCAGCCTGACGCAGAAACTGAACCGGACGCCGTCGACCAACTCGAAGGCGTACCAGACGATCCTGACGAGCCTGCAGAAGAGATTCCTGCAGACCCTCCCGGCGATCCCGCTCTGGTACAACGGCATGTGGTCGATGGTCAACACCCAGTACTGGACGGGTTGGCCCTCCGCGACGGCCAACCAGTTCACGCCCAGCTCGTGGCGGAACTACTGGCAGATGACGAGCATCGACATGCTCACCCACCTCCGCCCGGCGAAGGCGGAGTAGGGCGAGGCGTACCGAACGGATGACATGACCGGGCGGTCCTCCTTCCGGCTCGACACCGGAAGGGGGACCACCCCGGATCTCTCGACGGCGCCAAGAGGAGTCTGACGTGCTGCGCTACCTCGCGCGGAAGGTCGTGGTGTATCTCCTGACGTTCTTCGTCGCCGTGACGATCGACTGGGCGATCCCGCGCTTCATGCCCGGCGATCCGGTCGAGGGGCTGCTCTCTCGGATGCACGCACAGCCGTCGGCGGAGGAGGCGCTGTCCGGCTACTACTCGCAGGCGTTCGGCTTCGACGTGCCGATCTGGAAGCAGTACCTCAACTTCTGGGCGGCGCTCCTGCACGGCGACCTCGGCCGTAGCATCCAGAACTTCCCGACGTCGGTCTCGGAGCTCATCATCGGCGCGCTGCCCTACACGCTCGCGCTCCTCGTGCCGGCGATCCTCCTGAGCTTCTGGGCCGGGAACAAGGTCGGCGCGATGGCCGCGCGGAGAAAGACGCTCGACAACACCGTGCTCCCGGTCGGCTACGTGCTGACCGCGACGCCGCAGATGTGGCTCGGCGTCGTGCTCGCCTGGGTATTCGCCACCACGCTCGGCTGGTTCCCGGTCTCGGGCGCCTACGATTTCGACCTCACGCCGGCCTGGTCGCTCGAGTTCGCCTGGAGCTTCCTGCAGCACTGGCTGCTGCCGTTCGCCGCCCTGTTCCTCGTCGCCTTCGGCGGCTGGGCGATCGGCATGCGGAACATGATCATCTACGAGCTCGAGGCCGACTACTCCAACTACCTGGTGTCGCTCGGCGCCCCCACCAAGCTCGTGCGGAAGTACGCGTACCGCAATGCGCTGCTTCCCCAGATCACAGGGCTCGCGCTCGCGCTCGGCGCCGTCGTCGCGGGAGCGATCGTCGTCGAGATCGTGTTCTCGCTACCCCGGCCTCGGGACCCTGACGCTCGGCGCGATCCAGAACCGCGACTACTTCCTGATCCAGGGCATCTTCCTGTTCCTCATCACGGGCGTCCTCATCGCCAACTTCCTGATCGACATCGCCTACGTCTTCATCGATCCGCGCACGCGGATCGGGATGCAGGGGGCAGGTGATGGCGGCCTCCCGCGAGCGTGACCTCGGAGCCGTGACCGTCCCGCAGGCCGGCGTCGCGACGGTCGGAGGGCCCACGGTCACGCTGGAGTCTCCTCCGCGTCCGGCGAGCCGCCCGTTGCCGCGCACCGGTCCGAGTTCGTCTACTTCGCGCTGCGAAACTGGAAGTTCGTGCTCGGTCTCGCCGTCGTGCTCGCCTTCCTCGCGGCGGCGGTCTTCGGGCCGATGATCGCGCCCCATGCGCCGCTCGAGTTCAGCGGCCCGACCGACCAGCCGCCCTCGTCGGACTACTGGTTCGGCACGACGTCGTTCGGGCAGGACGTGTTCGCGCAGTTCGTCAACGGCCTGCGCGCAGCGTTCATGGTCGGAGCGGTCGGCGGCGGGATCGCCTGGGTGCTCGGCGCGGTCGTCGGCTTCACGGCGGGATACCGCGGCGGCGCGGTCGACGACGTCCTGAACATGCTCACGAACGTCGTGCTGGTGATCCCCACGCTCGCGATCCTGATCATCGTCTCCGCGTACATGAACGTCCACAGCTATGCGGTCGAGGCGGTGCTGATCGGCCTCACCTCCTGGCCCTGGGCGGCGAGAGCGGTTCGGGCACAGACCTTCACGCTGAAGACCAGGGACTTCGTCGACATCGCGCGGCTCAGCGGACGCAGCACGCGCCAGGTGATCGCGCGGGAGATCGCGCCCAACATGAGCTCCTACCTGCTGATGATGTTCATCCTCCTCTTCGGCGGCGCGATCCTCATCGGCGCGTCGCTCGACTTCCTCGGCCTCGGGCCGTCCGAGTCCGTCTCGCTCGGGCTGATGATGAACAACGCCTTTCTCTCGAGCGCGCTCGTGCTCGGCTCGTGGTGGTGGTTCCTGCCGCCCGGGATCGGCATCATCGGGATCGTCGGAGGCTTGTACGTGATGAACGTCGGGCTCGACGAGGTCTTCAACCCGAGGCTCCGGGAGCTGTGACGTGAGCCTCCAGGTCGACGAGCTGATGGTCTACTACCGCACGCTGCGCGGGGACGTGAGGGCGCTCGATGGCGTCACCTTCGATATCTCCGACGGCGAGATCATGGGCCTCGCCGGGGAGTCCGGCTGCGGCAAGTCGACGCTCGGCAAGAGCCTCATCCGGCTCGACGGGCGGATGCGCCACATCGGCGGCAGCGTCACGCTCGACGGCCGCGTGCTTCCCCTCGCGAACGACCGCGGGATGAACGAGTTCCGCTTCAAGCAGGTCTCGATCGTCCCGCAGTACGCGATGAGCGCCCTCAACCCGACGCGGAAGGTGGGAAAGATCGCCGAGGAGCTGCTCGAGTCGCGCGGCGTCGACTTCGACGAGGTGCAGCCGGAGCTCGTGCGACGGCTCGAGCTCGTCGGGCTCTCCGCCAACGTGCTCGGGATGTTCCCGATCGAGCTCTCGGGCGGTATGAAGCAGCGCGCGGTGATGGTGCTCTCGACGCTCCTCAACCCGTCGCTCCTGATCGCGGACGAGGTCACCTCGGCGCTCGACGTCTCGAGCCAGCGCGCGGTCGCCGAGATGCTGGTCGAGTTCCGCGAGCGGAGCTTCGTGAAGAGCGTCGTCTTCATCACGCACGACCTCGCCGTGCTGTACCAGACCGCGGACACGATCCTCGTGATGTATGCGGGGCGACTCGCGGAGAAGGCGGCGGCGGACGTCGTCATCTCACGACCCAGGCATCCCTACACGCAGCTTCTGGTGTCGTCGCTGCCCGAGGTCGGCGTGCGCTACCAGGACCGGCGCCTCCAGGGCATCCCCGGGAGGCCGCCGTCCCTCCTCGACCCGGCGCCCGGGTGCAGATTCCGCGACCGCTGCCCGCTCGCGTTCGCGAAGTGCTCCGAGCAGCCGCCGTTCGTCGAGATCGAGCCGGGCCACCGTGTCGCCTGCTGGGCGGTGAGCTGATGCTCAGGCTCGACTCCGTCTCCAAGGTCTACCGGATCGGGACGTTCGGCGGGAAGAGCCTGCAGGCGGTCCGGGACGTCAGCTTCGACCTTCGACCGGGCGAGATCGTCTCGCTGATCGGCGAGAGCGGCAGCGGCAAGAGCACGATCGGGCGGATGATCCTGCGGCTCGACCGCGTTACGAGCGGGACGATCACCTTCGACGACACGGACGTCGCGGAGTTCGGCCGATCCGGGACGAAGGCGTACTACCGCGAGGTGCAGGGCGTCTTCCAGGATCCGTTCAGCTCGTACAACCCCGTGTTCAAGGCGGATCGCGTCTTCGCGATGATCCGCGACACCTACTTCCCCGGCGCGGGGAACGACGAGTGGCGCGAGAAGCTCCACGCGTCGCTCACCTCGGTCGGGCTGAGCCCGGACGAGGTCCTGAACCGCTACCCGCACCAGCTCTCCGGCGGTCAGCTCCAGCGGCTGCTGATCGCGCGGGCGCTGCTGCTCGACATCCGCATCCTCGTCGCGGACGAGGTCATCAGCATGCTCGACGCGTCCACGAGGATCGACGTCCTCAACCTGCTGGCCGACCTCCGGGAGCGCGGCCTCGGAATCCTGTTCATCACCCACGACCTGTCGCTCGGCAACTACATCTCCGACCGGACGCTGATCCTGCACCGCGGCGCCGTCGTCGAGATGGGCGCGACCGAGAAGGTGTTCGGCGACCCGCGCCACGCGTATACGAGGATGCTGCTCGCGTCCGTGCCGCAGCTCCACGAGCGCTGGCGCGACCGCAAGCAAGACGGCGACCTGGCGCTGCCTCCCGCGACTCCGCGCGACGGCCCGGCTCCGGTGCTCGTCGAGGTCGACGCCGACCACCTCGTCGCGCTACCGGCCGGCGAAGGAGGTGCGACATGAGCCCAGACCCGCTCGGCATCGGGCTGGTCGGCTGCGGAAAGATCAGCGAGACGTACGTGCGGTCGCTGGCCGGGAGCGACGAGGTGCGGATCGTCCGCTGCGCCGATCTCGACCCGGATCGCGCGAGGCTCGTCGCCGCGGCAGCCGGCGCCGAGGCGACGACGACCGACGAGCTGCTCGAGGACGACGTCGTCGACATCGTCCTCGACCTCACCCCCCCGGCGCACCATGCGGAGATCGCGCTCGCGGCACTGGGCGCCGGGAAGCACGTCTACGGCGAGAAGCCCCTGGCCGTCGACCGCGCGCAGGGACGGCGGGTGCTCGAGGCGGCCGCGGCACGTGAGCTTGCCGTCGGGTGCGCCCCCGACACCTTCCTCGGCCGCTCGTGGCAGCAAGCCCGAGGGCTGTTGGACGCAGGCGCCGTCGGCGAGCCGGTCGCCGTGCGGGCGACGATGCTCGGTGCAGGGCCGGAGAGCTGGCATCCCGACCCGGCGTTCTTCTATCGCCGCGGCGGAGGCCCGCTGCTCGACATGGGGCCCTACTACGTGACCGCGCTCATCTCCCTGCTCGGGCCCGTGAGGAGGGTGAGCGCGAGCGCGAGGACGACGTTCCGCGTCCGCCCCGTCACCGGCGGCCCCCGTGTCGGGGAGCTGCTGGACGTCGAGGTGCCCACGCACGTCGCGGCACTGCTCGAGCTCGAGTCCGGAGCGGTCGCCACCCTCGTCACGAGCTTCGACTGCTGGGACGACGTGAGCTCGATCGAGCTCTGGGGAACGGACGGGACGCTGCTCCTGCCCGACCCGAACGGCTATGACGGAATCGTTCGGCGTCGCGGGCGCGAGCTGAACGGCCACTGGGAGACGACGGGCACCGAGGAGGAGACGTATCGACGCGGTCTCGGCGTCGTCGAGATGGCGCGGGCCGTCCGCCGCGGCGAGCCGCCCCGTGCGAGCGGCGAGCTCGCGTTCCACGTCCTCGACACGCTCCTCGCCATCCTCGAGTCGGCCGACGCGGGAGTGGTGACCGAGATCGGCAGCCGCTGCGAGCGCCCGGCCCCGCTCACGGACCCCGTCGCGGTGGGCTGACCCATGCGATGCGCGCTGCAGCTCTACAGCGTCAGAGGCGAGGCGGCCCGCGACCTCGCTGCCACCGTCCAGCGGGTCGGGACGCTCGGCCTGGACGGGGTCGAGCTCGCTGGTCTCCACGGGCACCAGCCCGAACGGGTGCGTGAATGGCTCGACGCGGCCGGCCTCGTCGTCGCGGGGTCGCACGTCGGCCTCGACGAGCTCGAGGCCGACCCGGCGTACCTGTACCGCGCGGCAGGCGTGCTCGGCACCGACCTCGTCGTCGTCGGATGGCTGCCGCCGTCGCTCGACTCGGCCGTCACGCGCTCGTACGTCGAGCGGCTCGACCGGGCTGCCCGCGCGGCGGGCGAGGCGGGCCTGCGCCTCGCGTTCCACACGCACGACGCGGAGCTCGGGACGGCCGACGACGGCTCGGTGATGCTCGACCGCCTGCTGGCCGACGCGCCCCTGCTCGAGCTCGAGCTCGACCTCGGATGGGCCTGGATCGCGGGAGCGGATCCCGGGGAGGTGCTCGCGCGGATCGGCGACCGCGCGAGGGTCGTCCACGTCAAGGACTTCGCCGACCGCGACGACCGGTCGAGCTTCACGAGCGTCGGCGAGGGAGCCGTGCCCTTCGTGGACGCGCTTCGGGGCGCGGCGGCCGTCGACTGGCTCGTCGCCGAGCAGGACGACGGGTTCCGGCCGGACGAGCTGTCGGCGGCGGCCCGCTCGGCGGCGGCGGTGCTCGCCTCCGACTGCTCTCAGAGCGCGAGCGCTGGGCTCGCAGTCGCGACTCGACTCACGCCCGGCAGCGGCCCGCGGAACAGGCCCGCGCGAGCGTGCCGATCCGCGGCAGAGTCTCTAGACTCGGTGCCGAGGAGGTTCGCGATGGCTCAGATCACGTACGAGCAGCGTCTCGAAGGTCTACGACGACGGCACGCGGCCGTCGAGGACTTCAACCTGGAGATCGCGGACGGAGAGTTCATGGTCCTCGTCGGCCCGTCGGGGTGCGGCAAGACGACCGCGCTGCGGATGCTCGCGGGCCTCGAGGAGATCAGCGAGGGCGAGATCCGGATCGCCGACCGCATCGTCAACGACCTGACGCCGCGCGAGCGGGACATCGCCATGGTCTTCCAGAGCTACGCGCTCTACCCGCACCTCTCGGTCTACGACAACATCGCGTTCAGCCTCAAGCTGCACAAGCTGCCGAAGGCCGAGATCGACAAGCGGGTGCGCGACGCGGCGCGTATCCTCGACCTCGAGCCGTTCCTCAAGCGCAAGCCGAAGGCGCTCTCGGGCGGCCAGCGGCAGCGCGTGGCGATGGGCCGTGCGATCGTGCGCCAGCCGTCGGCCTTCCTCATGGACGAGCCGCTCTCCAACCTCGACGCCAAGCTGCGCGTCCAGATGCGAGCCGAGATCAGCGAGCTTCAGCGCAATCTCGGCGTGACGACCGTGTACGTGACGCACGACCAGGTCGAGGCGATGACCATGGGCGACCGCGTCGCCGTGATGCGCAAGGGCGAGCTGCAGCAGGCGGCAGAGCCGCAGGAGCTCTACGACCATCCGGTCAACCTCTTCGTCGGCGGCTTCATCGGCAGCCCGGCGATGAACATGCTCGAGGCGACCCTGCAGCGCGACAACGGGGCGATGAAGATCGTGACGGGCTCGCAGGAGATCCCGCTGGGCCAGGAGACGCTCAGCCAGCGGCCGGCGCTGCACGGCTACGAGGGTCGGACGATCGTGCTCGGCATCCGGCCCGAGGACCTGGAGGACTACCAGCTCGCGGGCGAGACGGCACACGGCGGGATGCTCAAGGGGAAGGTGACGCTGCGCGAGGCGCTCGGCGCCGAGATCATGGTCCACTTCGCGGTCGACGCGCCGCCCGCGTTCACGGCGGACGTCAGGGAGCTCGCGGAGGATGTCGGCGACGCCGACCGCGCCGAGGCCCACGCGAAGGAGAGCTCGGCGGTCGTCGTCGGCCGTTTCGGCGCCCGCTCCCGCGTGAGGCCGGGCGACGCAGGTCGACGTCGCCGTGGACACGCGCCAGCTGCACTTCTTCGACGTGGAAACCGGCCTGGGCATCTACGGCGACGACGCCTGAGCCGTCGCGGACGGATCAACCCTTCACGGCCCCAGCGGTGAGGCCGGCCAGGATGTAGCGCTGGAAGATCAACACGAGCGCGACGAGCGGCACCGTGATGATGATGGTCGCCGCCATGATCGTGCCCCAGGGCTGCTGGAACGCGCTGCCGGACTCGCCGACGAACGACGTGATCGCCAGTGGAACCGTGTACTTGTCCGGGTCCTGGATGAAGGAGAGGGCGAACAGGTACTCGTTCCAGGCAGAGATGAACGCGAGCAACCCGGTCGTCACGAGGCCCGGGAGGATCAGCGGCAGCAGCACCTTGTAGAACACCTGGAACGGCGTCGCGCCGTCGACGTATGCGGCCTCCTCGAGATCGCCGGGCAGCGCCTGCATGAAGCTCGTCAGCACCCAGATCGTGAACGGGCAGCGTGAAGATCAGGTAGGTGAAGAGGAGCGACCACAGGGTGTCGTAGATATTCGGGAAGTCGACGGGCCCGACGCCGAAGCCGCTGATCATCGTGTAGAGCGCTCCGAGGATCGCGATCGACGGGAACATCGTCATCGAGAGCATCAGGTACATGACGAGTCGACCGGCCGCGGAAGCTGGAAACGGCCGAGCGCGAAGGCCGCCAGCGTGCCGATCGCGAGCGAGAGCAACGTCACGCCGCCCGCGACGATCGCCGAGTTCAGCAGCGCCGCGGCGGAAGAACTCGGCCTCGAAGGCCTGCCTGAAGTTGTCGAGCGTCGGATGATCCGGAACGTACTGGAGCGGGTCGAGAACAGGTCGCTCTCGGGCGTGAACGCGCACCGCAGCGCCCAGAAGAACGGGAACAGCGCGTAGACGAAGATCGATGCCACGAGCGCGTAGAAGGGCGACTCGCTTGATCAAGTTCGCCCGAGCGGGCTGCGCCAGAATGCCGCGGCTCCGGCTCACGGGACGGACGACGCGGTCCTGCTGTCTCGGCGGCGACGCTCACCGCATCGTCACCCGCTGGAAGGTCATGTAGATCACGACGAAGAGTCGCGATGATGAGGAAGATCGCCATGCTGATCGCGGCGCCGTAGCCGACGTAGCCGTCGCTCGACGATGGTGCTCTGTGCGTAGATCGCCATCGACTGAGTGCCGAGCCGGTTCCCGAAGAACACGTAGAAGACGTCGAACACGCGCAGCGCGTCGAGCGTCCGGAAGATCAGCGTCACGAAGATCGCGGGCGCGAGCAGCGGCAGGGTGATCTTCCGGAACTGCTGCAGCTGGTTGGCGCCGTCGACCTCGGCGGCCTCGTAGAGATCGTGCGGAATGACCTGGAGCCCGGCGAGCAGGAGCAGCGCGACGAACGGCGTCGTCTTCCAGATGTCGACGGCGCAGATGGCACCGAGCGCGGTGCCGGGTCGGCGATCCACGCGTGCGGGTGCGGACAGGATGTCCAGCCGGATGCCGGCGTCGCTGATGACGCCGTTCGACTGGAGCATCGACTTCCACATCTGGGCGGCGACGACGGTCGGGATCGCCCACGGCACGAGCATCACCGCGCGCATCACGCCGCGGCCCCTGAAGTTCGAGTTGACGACGAGGGCGATGGCCAGCCCGAGCACGAACTCGAACACGACGGTGATCAGCGTGAACTTGATCGTCGTCCAGACGGCGTCGCGGAAGATCGTGTCGTGCATGAGGTCGCGATAGTTCTGCAGGCCGACCCACTGGGCCGGCTCCAGGCCGAGGAACTCCTGGTCGGTGAAGCTCTGGTAGACGGTCTTGCCGAGCGGGTAGATCGCGACGAACGCGACTGCCGCGAGCGCCGGCAGGAGCAGCACCCACGCGAGCCGCGTCTGCCGCCGCTTGAGCTTCGTCGACCTGCGCCGGCGGCGGGTGGCGGGTGCTGGGTCGGCGACGGTCGACATCGAGTGGAGGGGGAGGATGGCAGATGCCATCCTCCCCTGCAACGGGTCGCCCGCTAGCGGAGGATCCGGTCGAGCTTGGACTGGATCGACGGCAGCACGCTGCTCGCCGGCCGGCCGTTGAGGATCTGGTTGATCCCCTGGTAGATGGTCTTGGAGCCCTCGTTGTAGTGCGTCTTGAGGTCGCGCGCCGGCCGTGTGACACGCATGACGCTGGCGATCTCGGGCTTCAGGTACGGATTCGCCTTCACGACGGCCGGGTCCTTCGCGACCGCGGGGATCGTCGGCACGTTCGTGTTGGTGATGGCGTCGAACTTCTGCACCGCCGCGCTCGTCATGTAGCGGACGAACTCGATCGACGCGTCGACGTGCTTCGAGTACTTGTTCACGGCGAGCTGCCAGCCGCCGACCGTGCCGACCGACGAGCCGGGTCGCGTGCGGCAGCACGGTGACGCTGAACTTGCCGACGATCTTCGACGTCTTCGGATCCGGCTCCGATCGAATACGCGTACGGCCAGTTGCGCATGAACGCCGCATTGCCCTCGACGAACGCCGTATGGGCCTCGCCCTCCTGGTAGGTCGTCACGTCCCGGGGCGTGATCTTGCCGATCTGGGAGGCGAACAGGTCGAGGATCGCTGCACCCTTCTTGTTGTTGATGGTCGCCTTGCCGTTGTCCATGAACCCGCCGGCCCCCGCTGACTGGTACCACTCGAGCGCGTCGCAGGTCAGGCCCTCGTACGAGTTGCCCTGGAAGACGAAGCCGTAGAAGCTCGCATTCCCGGCGGTCTGCTCGCCGTCCTGGATCTTCTTCGCCATGGCGAAGAGCTGCGTCCACGTCTTCGGCGGGGCTCGTGAAGCCGTACTTCTGCAGCAGGTCGGTGCGGTAGTAGAGGATCCCGAAGTCACCGAACCACGGCATCGCGACGAGCTTCCCGTCGATCGTGTCGTTCTGGATGATCCCTTGCGCGTGCTGCTTCGCCTCCTTGCCGAGCTTCGGCTTGAGGTCGACGAGGTACGGCGCGAAGGCGCCCGGCCAGACGACGTCGATCATCGCGACGTCGAACGACGACGACTTCGACGAGAAGACGCGGGCGAGTTGCGAGTACGACGCATCGGACGCCGATCGGGTGCGGAACGACTTTCACCTTGATGCCGGTGTCCTTCGTGAACTGTTTGGCGAGCGCAACGTCACGTGTGTGACCGCCGCCGACGGAGTCGCCGATGAACGTGATCGACTGGCCGCCGTACTGCTTCTTGATTGCCGCGGCGTTCGGCACCTTCGGCGCCGGGTAGGCCGCGGCGCCCTGAGCCTGGTTGCCCGCTGTCCCCACCGCCGCCACGACGAGCGACGCTACGAGGGTCAAAACGCCGGCGATTCCGGCGATGAGGCGCACAGATGTGTGCTTCACGTCTCTATGTCCTTTCTTCGAGAAGGTCAACTGTTTGTCCCTTCATAGAGATAGACGCCGCGTTCGCATGTCCGATAGGCGCGTGCCGGCGGCAAGGGCGCGATTCGCGGCCCTCTTGGTGTTGCCCCGCGGGCGGGTCCTCGGGGCGACGTACCGAATCGTCCGAGCACATTGCGGCTCGGCCAACGTAGAGCCTGCTCGAACCCGGTGTCAAGCATGGCGAGCGCCGCGGCCCGCGTCGCGGGCCGCGGCCGAGCGGCGGGCGCGCCGCGTCTACGCCGTGACGAGCTCTTCGTCGCGAGTGGCGACGCCGAACTCGAGGCCGCGGTGCGCGGCGTATGCGTACGGGTGGTCGAAGACGTCCATCGCGTTGTCGCGCTCGCCGAGGACGAGCTCGAACGTCTCGCCGATCCTCGCGTCGGAGACGACGACGCTGACGTAATCGCCGCCGGTGTGCCAGAGCAGCGCCACCTCGACGCCGTCGGCCATCCGGTAGGCGAGCTCCCTGGTGTCGGTGGGGGTGATGGCGGTGGTCATGGCTGCTCCGTTTCGATTTGGTGACCTGCCTCGATAACCGCACCCTCCCACGA
Organism: uncultured Actinomycetes bacterium; assembly: GCA_963793655.1. Taxonomy (GTDB): domain Bacteria; phylum Actinomycetota; class Thermoleophilia; order Gaiellales; family Gaiellaceae; genus Gaiella. The sequence goes on along the minus strand of CAWCAV010000003.1, from coordinate 511,456 downwards.
GGGCCGCCGCCCGGGGATGCGGCGAGCCGGTGTATGGAGTGGGTGCGTACCGGCGTCTTCGAGGTTCGGGAAGTCGAACCCCCGTAGGGCGGCGTACGCCGCAAGGCATTCTCGCCTGCTGGTCCCCTTCACGGCCAAGGTGCTCGACCCGACGTTGCTCGCGCCGCGTTGCGAATAGCGCAGGCCGAGAACGCGGTAGCGGTCAACCGAATCGACTCGACGGGAATCGAGACGCTCCTCGACCTGACCCGTGACCTGCGCCGCGAGCAGATCACGCTCGTCGTCGCGAGACTCCGGGCGCGTCTCCGGCCCGATTTCGACGTCGCGGGCCTCACCGACCTGATCGGGCCAGAGCACTTCTATCCGTCGGTGAGGCTCGCTGTCGCCGGCCTCGACCCATCGTCGACCGCGTCATGACCGAGATGCCTCGTGCGCGTAATGGGTTGGACGCCCTGCGGATTGACGCCGGACATGACGTGCTCCATCGCCGAGTCCTTGCCGGCCACGTCCATCGCCTGTAGGACCACGAGCAGCGCCTAGCGGTCGCTCGCCCAGAGAAGCTCCCGCGCGTCGGCCTAGACTCCGACGAAACCTACGAGCAGGGAGGAGCACGCGTGACCGATGACCTGGCGCTGACGTGGTTCGGCGAGTCGATCCTCGTGGCGATCGTGCTCGCCGTCTACGCCGCGGTGATCTGGATGATCGTCGACATCCTTCGGCGGCCGGACTTCTCCGGCGTGGAGAAGGTGCTCTGGATCATCGCCGGGATCGTGTTCAGCATCGCGACGCTGATCGTCTACGTGCTCTGGGTGCGGAAACGGGAGTACTCCCGATGACGACATCTGTGCCGACCGAGGTGACGGGCCGGAACGTTGTCGCCTGGCACGGGCTCACCGTGGACGAAACGTGCAAAGGGCTCGGCGTCGACCCGCGCCAGGGACTCTCCCCGGCCGAGGTCGAGCGGCGGCGCGGCGAGGTGGGGCCGAACAAGCTGGCGGAGGCGGCAACGGAGCCCGCCTGGCACGCGTTCCTGCGCCAGTACCGGGACCTGATGCAGCTCGTCCTCGTCGGCGCCGCGATCGTCAGCATCGCCGCGCTGCAGGAGTTCAGCACCGGGATCGTGATCCTCGGGCTCACCGTCCTGAACGCCGTCCTCGGCCTCAACCAGGAGGGCAAGGCGGCAGAGAGCGTCGCCGCACTGCAGAAGATGCTCGTGATCCGGGCGCATGTCCGGCGAGGCGGCGACCTCCTCGACGTCCCCGCAGAGGAGCTCGTGCCGGGGGACGTCGTCGCGTTCGAGGCGGGCGACAAGATCCCGGCCGACGGGCGCCTGCTGGTGGCCGCCACACTCGAGATCGAGGAGGCCGCCCTCACCGGTGAGAGCGTCCCGGTCCTGAAGGTGGTCGACACGGTGGCGGGCGACGACGTCCCGCTCGGTGATCGCCTGGACATGGCCTACATGAACTCGACCGTGACGCGCGGGCGGGGCGAGATGGTCGTGACGGCAACCGGGATGTCGACCGAGGTCGGCCAGATCTCTCGGATGCTCGCCCAGGTCCAGCAGGAGAAGACCCCGCTGACGCGCCAGCTCGACCAGCTGACGGTCGTGATCACGACGATGGCGGCGATCGCGCTGGTCCTCGTCGTCCTTCTCGGGCTGATCCGGGGCGAGTCCTTCGACGACCTCTTCCTGATCGGCATCAGCCTCGCGATCGCGGCGATCCCGACCGGTCTTCCCGCCGTCGTCACCACCGTGCTCTCGCTCGGCACGCAAGCGCTGGCGGCAAAGGGAGCCATCGTGAAGCGGCTGCGATCGGTCGAGACGCTCGGCTCGACGTCCGCGATCTGCTCCGACAAGACCGGCACCTTGACGCTCAACCAGATGACCGCGCGCCAGCTGGTCGTCGCGGGCAGGCGCTACAACGTCGAGGGGGAGGGGTACTCGACGAACGGCAAGATCCTGCACGTGGGGGGCGAGGCGGACACGCCGCTCGAGCCGTACCTCCTCCCGATGGCGCTCGCGAACGACGCGGCGGTGCGCGACGGCGAGATCGTCGGCGACCCGACCGAAGCAGCGCTCGTCGTCCTTGCCGCGAAGGGAGGGCTGGACGTCGACGAGACGAGACGCATCTTCCCGCGTGTCGCAGAGGTGCCGTTCGACTCCGACTACAAGCTGATGGCGACTTTCCACCAGATGGACGAGGCCGGCCGCAAGGTCGTGCGCTGCTTCGTCAAGGGAGCGCCCGACGTGCTGCTCGCGCGCTCGTCACATGTCCGTGACGTGGACGGCGCCGCGCGGCCCGCTGGGGATGTGCGGGACCTCGTGCTCGCCGAGAACGACCGGCTCGCGCGGGAGGGGCTTCGCGTGCTGGCCGTCGCCTCGCGCGACCTCGACCCCGTCGGCTTCCGGGCCGAGGAGCCGCTCCTCGACGAGGTGCAGGGGCTGACACTGCTCGCGCTCGTCGGGATCGTCGATCCGCCCCGCAGGGAGGCGCGGGACGCGATCGCGCGCTGCAAGGAGGCCGGGATCCGCGCCCGCATGATCACGGGCGACCACGCGACGACCGCCGCCGCCATCGCCGCCCAGCTCGGGATCGAGGGGCGTGCGCTGACGGGCACGGAGTTCGCTGCCCTGTCCGACGAGGAGCTCGACCGTCAGCTCGACGAGATCGGGGTCGTCGCGCGTGTCGCGCCGGAGGACAAGGTGCGCCTCGTCGAACGGCTGAAGACGCTCGGCAACGTCGTCGCGATGACCGGCGACGGCGTCAACGACGCGCCCGCGCTCAAGCGAGCCGACATCGGTGTCGCGATGGGGATCACGGGTACCGAGGTCACGAAGGAAGCGGGCGACATGATCCTCACCGACGACAACTTCGCGACGATCGTCTCGGCGGTCGAGGGTGGGCGTGGGATCTACGACAACCTGATGAAATACGTGCGCGTCCAGCTGATCATGCTGGGCGGATTCATCCTCACCTTCGTCGGCGCCGGCATCTTCGACGTCGCGAACGGAAGCCCGCTGACGCCGTTGCAGATCCTCTGGATCAACTTCGCGGTCGACGTGCTGCTCGCGATCGGGCTCGGGTTCGACGCGCCGGTTCCCGGGCTGATGCGGCGTGCTCCCCGCGACGCGAGTGCGCCGATCGTCGATCGCAGGCTCGGCACCCGGCTCGTCGTCGCGAGCGTGCTGATGGCGTCCCTCGCGATCGCCGTGGTCGCGTGGGGCGAGCATCGCTACGACCTCGTCGTCGCGACGACGATGGGCCTGACGACGCTGTCCCTGATGCACATTGCCGCAGCCCTGGAAGCCCGCGAGCCGACGGAGACGATCTTCAAGCGCTTCACCGTCGAGAACCGGCGATTCGTGCAGCTGATCGGCGCCGGCACTCGCGCTCACATTCCTCGTCACCGCACTCTCGCCGCTGCAGCGGATCTTCGACACGGTCTCGCTGACAAGCTCGCAGTGGGGCATCTGCCTGCTCGGCCCGATCGTCTTCCTTGCGGTGGCAGAGCTCGGCAAGCTGGTCGAGCGCGGCGGCGGAGATTCGCCACTCGGCCGCCGTTCCCGCCGGGACGTACGAGCGGGCATGAGCGAGGACGTCCGCGCCGCAGCCGTCTCACGGTCGCCGCGGCGTGACGGACGCACTCAGACGTGCCCTGACCGTTCGAGAGGAGGCGCAGTTCCGGACGACGGCAACGACAACACAGCAGGTGCAGCCGCAGGTCAACCGTCCCCCGTCCGCCGCCGAAACGCCTCGCGGACCCCGAGAGAGCGGTCTGCCCGCGCTCCTTTGCGGCCGAGGACGCGTCGGCAGCCGGTCTCGGCCTCGGCAGCGGCCCGCCCGCCTCCGCGATCTCGTCCTCCGTCAGTTCGAGGAGGATCCCTCTGCGGAGGACGTGGAGAACGCAGCCGGGACGGTCGAGACCGTAGCGAGTACGTGTGCGGAATCCCTGGCGCGGACACCGTGACGCATGCGACCGCGTCCCGAGAGCCTCGCGCGACGGAGAGACGGCCCCGTCGAGCTCCTCATGGGGTACGGGCAAGGAGGATGTGCGCGAGGGCTGCCTTCGCGTTCGCCCGCCGTGAGATCGGGCCAGGGCGCGACCTCGTCCGCTCGCCACGTAGGTGTCGCCGTGGCAGACGGGGTGAACGAAATGCGTGCTGGTGTGTGACCTTCACACTCCGGCCCCGCCTCGGGTAATGTCGCCCAGCCGTAGACCAAAGGAGGCCTAGTGCTCGCAACCGACTATCCGTTCCTCGACCTCATGTGGACGATGGTCATCTTCTTCATGTGGATCCTGTGGTTCTGGCTCCTGTTCACGGTCTTTGCGGACATCTTCCGCCGGCACGACCTCTCGGGGCTGGGGAAGACGGGTTGGCTGATCTTCACGATCCTGCTGCCGTTCCTCGGCGTCTTCATCTACCTGATCACGCAGAACGTCGGGATGACGGAGCGGAACCTCGAGCGCTCGCGCGCCGAGCGAGACCGGCTCGACGACTACGTGCGGCAGACCGCCGGCAGCGGCGGCGCGGCGACAGAGATCGACAAGGCCAAGCAGCTCCTCGACTCGGGCGCGATCACGCAGGCCGAGTTCGAGGCGATCAAGCAGAAGGCGCTCGCGTAGCGGACGGCGCGACACCGCGTCCCGCCTGACGTCGTGACCGACTCGTCGGCCGTCCCCGACCCGGTGGCCGCGGTCGGGGCCGGTCGGCCGGCGGTCTCCGGGCCCGCGCAGGATGGGGCGTCCGAGCACGAGCTCCAGGTATTCCTCGCCAGCCTCGGCGCGGCGCTGAGCGCGATCGGTGAGACCGTCGACGCGGTCGAGCGCCGTCTGGGTGACATCGCGCTCTCCTACGGTCTGCCGGACGCCCGCTTCAGCGTCCTGCCGACCTCTCTCTTCCTCACCCTGGCGCCCGGTCGTGCCGCGACGATCGAGCCCACGACCAGGCTCTCCGCGACGCCGCGGCTCGACCAGATCGCGGCCGTTCACCTGCTCGCCGAGGCGGCCGAGCGCGGAGCGATATCTCCGTCCGCAGGGATTGCGCGACTCGATGAGATCCGCACCATGGGTGATCGATTCGGGACCGTGGTGAGCCTGCTCGGGTACGCGACGCTCACGATCGGGATCGCGCTCGTCCTCCATCCGGCCCCGCGCGACGTCGTGGCCGCCGGGGCGCTCGGCGCGCTCGTCGGCGTGCTGCGGCGACTGGGGCGCGGTCGCCGGACGATCGAGACGCTGATGCCCTTCCTGGCGGCCTTCTGCGTGGCAGCGCTGACGGCGCTCCTCGTCGAGCACGACGTGACCGACCCCGGGCTCCGGGCGATGATCGCCGCGCTCGTCGTGTTCATCCCCGGCGTCCCGCTGACGACCGCCTTCCTCGAGCTGACCGAGGGCCAGATGATCTCGGGCTCGAGCCGGCTGGTCTGGGGCAGCGCCCAGCTCGGCCTGCTGGCCTTCGGCATCGTGGCGGGGATCGGAGCGGTCGGCGTGTCGCCGGAGCGAGCGTTCTCGAGCTCGGACGCCCTCCTCGGGTGGTGGGCTCCGTGGCTCGGCGTGCTCGTCTTCGCGATCGGTGTGACGATCGCGCACTCGGCTCCTCCGGGTGCTTTCGTCTCGTTGCTCGTCGTCCTGTACGCCGCGTGGACGGGCCAGGTCGTGGGCAACGCGCTGTTCGGCGGGTGGGTGAGCGGCTTCGTGGGCGCCGTCGTCATGACACTGGTCGCCTATTTGCTCGCGCGGCTCCCGTCGACGATGCCGATATACGCCATGTTCCTGCCCGGCTTCTGGCTCCTCGTCCCCGGCTCGCTCGGGTTGATCGGATTGACGACGATCCTCGCGAGCCCCGAGTCCGCGGCAAGCGGCGACATCCTGGCGGTTATCGGGTCGATCGCCGCGGTGGCACTCGGAGTCCTCTGCGGCGTAGAGCTCTACCGCTGGCTCGTGGGCGCGGAGCGGCGCGCGCGGAGCATCCGCCGGGGCGCCAGGTAATTCCCTCCGGGTCGAAGGTGCGTGCAGCAGCTGCGGCGGGCGCCGTCGAAGGGTCGGCTACGTCGGCGGTGAGCTGAGCTCGGATCGCGCGCCGGGCGCCCGGCTCGGGGCCACGGCCGGGCTGCTCGTCACCGGCATCGTGCACGTCGTAGTCAACTTCGTCGACCTTCTCGGCGATCGCCTCGGTCGGGAGTGCCGCGGCGCTGGTGCTCTTGTCCGTTCCACTACGTGCGCTGGAAGGAAGTCGCCGAGGAAGCGCTGCCCCGCACGATCCGAATGCCGCGCAGAACGGACGACCGCCAGGTGACGACTACGATCCGCCGGCCGCCGGAGTAGCTCGGCCGGTCAGGACAGCGCCTTCGTAAGGGGCGGGGTGCGAATCCCTCAGCCGACTTCCCGTCGCCCGGATGTGCAGGATCTGCCCCAACGGCAAACGCAGAGTCTGCGACGAGGAGGTTCGGAGCTGTGAGCACGGTCGAGGAGGCGATTGGGGAAGCAGCCGCAGTGCCCCCGTATGCCCGGGAGGCCGCCGACGTCGTGGCGGCGAGCGAGCCCGATGTCGATCTGGGCCTGAGCAGCGCGCAAGCCGCCGCAACGGTTGGGCGGTTCGGCGCCAACGAGATCACGGCCGAGCCGCCGACGCTCCTCACGAGCTCCCTCACGGGACACGAGTGGCTCGCGTGCTTTGCCCTGGCGGCGATCGTGTCGGTCGTCGTGGAGACGGGGAAATGGCTCCGGCGGCGCCGTGCTCCAGCCGCGACCGTGTTCGATGCGGAGCGAGCCCTGGCTCCCGCCCGTGCCCTTCGGACGCCCGGCGAGGCCGAGGGTACGACGCGTCCGGCAAGCTCGTGATGCCACCCTCCACGCCGACCGTCGTCCCGCGGTGGGAGTGGCGAACGTTCGCCGACGATCTTGCGCTGGTCGACCCGTCGAACGAGCTCACGCCGAGCGAAATGCGGGAGAGCGACGAGGTGTACGCCCTCTCGCCGGCGCCCGCGTCCGTCAAGTTCAGGGACGACGTGGTCGACGTCAAGGTGCTCGAGCAGGTCGATGACGCAGGGCTCGAGCAGTGGAGACCCGTGTTGAAGGCTGCGTTGCCCCTCTCCGCCGACGACGTCGGCGTCCTGTTCGACGCGCTGGACGTCACGTTGCGGCCGCAGCTCGATCGTCCGTCGTACGGCTTGGAGGAGCTCCGCGGCCTGCTTCGGGGGCGCGTGGACGCCCATGTCGTCGACGTGCACAAGACACGACGGCTCTTCCAGGGTGGCGGCTGTCGCGCGGAGCTGACCACGGTTCGGGTGGGGGACGAGCAGACCGAGACGATCGCGGTCGAGTCCGAGGACCCGGGGAGCGTGGCCGCCCTCGTGCAGCGCCTCGGCTTCCCGCTGCGGCCGAACGTGAGCATGCCCCGCGGGCTCGAGCAACTCGCGCAGCGCAGCGCGCCGCGTTATGCCGTGATCGACGTCGGCACGAACTCCGTCAAGTTCCACCTCGCCGAGCGTGCCCCCGACGCCAGGTGGCAGACCGTCGTCGACCGCTCCGAGATCACGCGACTCGGCGAGGGTCTCGACGAGACCGGCGAGCTCCAGCCGGAGCCGATGCGCCGGACACTCGAGGCGATCGCCGCCATGGTGAGCGAGGCCCGCCACCACGGCGTGCGGTCGATCGCGGCCGTCGGGACGGCGGGGATGCGAATCGCCTCGAACGCCGACGAGTTCGTCGATCGCGTCCGAAACCGGACGGGCGTCGAGATCGAGGTGATCTCCGGCGAGGAGGAGAGCAGGCTTGCGTACCTCGCCGTGAAGGCAGGCGTCGGCCTTGCGGCCGGGAGGATGGTCGTCTTCGACACGGGTGGCGGTAGCTCCCAGTTCACCTTCGGCAGGGGTGAGCGCGTCGAGGAGCGCTTCAGCGTGAACGTGGGTGCCGTCAGGCTGACGGAACGCTTTGGTCTCGCCGGGCCGGTGAGCGCGGAGACGCTTGCCGATGCCATGGACGCCATCGGCAGCGACCTCGCCCGGCTCGACGCTCGTCCGCGCCCCGACGAGCTCGTGGCGCTCGGCGGAGTCGTCACGAACCTGGCCGCCGTGATGCACGCACTCGCGAGGTACGACCCGGACGTCGTCCAGGGCACGACCCTCGATCGAACCGAGATCGACCGCCAGATCGAGCTCTTCCGCACGCGCACCGCCGACGAGCGCCGAGGGATCATCGGCCTCCAGCCGGGACGAGCCGAGGTCGTGCTCGCGGGCGCCTGCATCGTGCGGACGACGATGGAGAAGCTCGGCTGCGAGTCGCTCGTCGTCAGCGACCGAGGGCTCCGGCACGGCGTGCTGCTCGAACGCTTCGACGAGGCTCCGTTCGGTCCGGCTCAGCCGGAGACGGGATGATGCCGCGCGGCTCGACGCGCGCGACCCCGCCCGAACCCGCGCATCCACGAGCCGACCGATCCGGATCGACCGGCCTCCGCCTGCGATGAGACGTCTGCTCCCGATCGTCGAGTGGCTGCCTCGCTACGAGCGCGTCTGGCTGCGTGGCGACGTCGTGGCGGGAATTGCCGTGACGGCGCTGATCGTGCCGAAGAACCTCGGGTACGCAGGGATCGCGGGCGTGCCGCTCCAGAACGGGCTCTATGCGGCGGCAGCGGGCGCTCTCATCTACGCGGTGTTCTGCACGTCGAGGCAGATCTCGACCGGCCCGAGCTCGTCTCTCGCCGCGGTGGCCGGCGGCGCCGTTCTCGTGACAGGCCTCGCCGGCGAGGAGGCCGCCCAGCTCGTGGCGGCGACCACCTTGCTGGCCGGGCTGCTGTACCTGCTGCTGGCTGCGTTCCGACTCGGCTGGATCGCCCAGTTCCTCTCGAAGGCGGTCGTCGCGGGGTTTCTCGCCGGAGCCGCCGTCGACGTCGTGATCGGCGAGCTACCGAAGCTGACCGGAACGTCCTCCGACGGTGTCAACGCCTGGCGCGAGCTCGGCTCGTGGATCCGCGGGCTCGACGAGCTCGATTGGGCGACGGTCGCCGTTGGGCTGACGGCGCTCGTCGTCATCGTCGGGCTTCGGTTCGCAGCGCCGGCCGTCCCCGGCGCACTCGTCCTCGTCGTCGGCGGGCTCCTCGCCTCGTCACTGCTCGACCTCGGTGACCACGGCGTGGCGCTGGTCGGCGAGGTACCCCGCGGGTTGCCGACGCCGCAGCTCCCGGACATCGATGTCGTCCGGGCGCATTTCGGGGTGATCGGCATCGCCGCCGTCGCGCTGCTGCTGATCGGCTTCTCCCAGAACGCCGGAGACGCGCGGGCGTTCGCCGCCCGCCACCGGTACCGGATCGACCTCGACCAGGAATCGGTTGCCCAGGGAATGGCGAACGTCGGGGCTGGGGTGCTCCAGGGGATGCCTGTGTCGACCAGCCTCTCTGCCAGCTCGCTCAACGAATCGGCGGGAGCACGCACGCCTCTCGCCTCGCTCGTCACCGGGGCGCTCGTGGTCGGGACGCTTATCGTGCTCGCACCGCTCTTCTCGGGGCTGCCGACGGCCGTGCTCGCCGCGATCATCATCGACGCCGTCGTGTTCGGGATGATCGATGTCGCCGAGCTGCGCCGTCTCCACCGCGTCACGCCGTTCGACTTCTGGGTCGCCGCCGCCACGATCGTCGGTGTCCTCTCTGTCGGCATCCTGGCCGGCGTCGTCGTCGGAGTCGTGCTGTCGGTCGGCTGGCTCGTCTACGTCGCCACGCGGCCGCCGATGCCGCTCCTGGGGCGGGAGCCGGGCACCCTGGTGTTCCGCCCCCTCGACGAGCATCCGGATGACGAGACACTCGACGGCATCGCTGTCCTCCGACTCGAGGGCGGCCTCTTTTTCGCGACTGCCGAGGCGCTGGAGGATCGTGTTCGCGGCCTGGTTGACGAAATCGTCGACCTCGAGGCGCTCGTCCTCGAACTGGACGCCGTCACCTTCGTCGACTCCCAGGGCTCCGCGAAGCTCGCCGAGATCCACGAGCTCCTGTCCGGCGGCGGTGTGCGTCTCCACCTCAGCGGAGTGAAGCCACAAATCCGCGCGATCCTCGACGCCGATGGGTTCCTCGACCGGCTCGGCGTCGATCGGGTCCATCCCGACGTCCGGGGGGCGGTAGAGGCCGAGCTCTCCTTGTCCCGGCTCTCTCGTGCCGGTCGGGCGATCCGTTGAGCGACATCCACCAGCGGGCCGGTTGGACTGTAGAGGGGGTCGGCTATGCCGGCGCAGAGCCGGGTCTGGGTTGGGCGCCCGGCTGGACGGGCGGGATGCCTCGGGTGAACAGCAGGGCGACGAGCGAGAAGAGGGCGAGGATCGAGACGGCGACGCGCAGCCCGTCGATCCGGCTCTCCTCGTTCTGCTGCACGATCTCGTCGATCGTCCGACGCGGCACGTTCGCATCCGCGAGCGCGGCCTCGAGGTCGTCGTCGGACATGAACGGGATCCCGCTGGCGAGCTGTGTTTGCGCCTGCGAGACGACGCGGTCGGGGACGCGCGGGTTGTTCTCGACGCCTGCGAGGAACGACGTGGTGAGGGCGGAGATGAGGATGGCGCCGGTGAGCGCCGTGCCGATCGACGCACCGAGCTGGGTGCCGGTGTTCTGCAGGCCGCCGACCTCGCCCGACAGTTCGTCGGGCACGGCGGAGACGGTGACGCTGCCGAGCTGCGAGGCGATCGCGCCGATCCCGGCGCCGCAGAGCAGCAGCGGCCAGGTCACGATTTCGGCCCCGGCGCCGTAGTCGAGCAGCGCGACCAGCAGCACCAGCCCGGCGAACAGGGAAACGAACCCGATGCGGATCACCCGCTGTGGGTTGGCGTTCGGTCGCAGCTTCGGCACGCCGACGGCGAACAGCAGCAGCATCAGCGAGAGCGGCAGCAGCCGCACACCCGTCGCGACCGCCGACATCCCGAGCGCGACGGACAGGAACAGCGGCACGACGAAGAAGATCCCGGCCTGGACGAGGAACAGGAACAGGAACGACGTGACCCCGTTGCGCAGCTGCAGGTTGCGCAGCATCGCCGGGTCGATCAGCGCGCCTGCCCCGCGCTCGATCCGCCGGTTCTCCCAGGCGAGGAACAGTCCGAGCACGACGCCGCCTGCGAGGATCATCCACATCACCGGCGAGAGCCCGAGCAACTCGGGAGCGTCGGGTTTCGGCTGCACGAGCCCCCACGAGCCCGACTTCAGGATGCCGAGCACGATCAGGCCGAGCCCGAGCGCCGACAGCGCCGTCCCGACCAGGTCGAGCCGGACGCCCTTCTCCGCCGGAGAGTCGTTCATCCGCCTCGTCAGAGCGAGGATCACGAGCACGATCAGGACCTCGCCGGCGAACACCCACCGCCACGAGGCGTAGGTCGTGAACGCGCCGCCGATCACCGGCCCGAGCGCACACGCGATCGCGCCCGCCGCGGCGACGAGGCCGTACGCGCGCGGCCGCTCCGAGCGGTCGAAGTTGGTGGCGACCAGGCCGACGATCGCCGGCATGATCAGCACCGCGCCGAAGCCCTCGAGGAACGACCAGCCGATGATCAGCACCGTCAAGTTCGGTGCCAGCGAGGTCGTCAGCGACCCGCACGCGTAGATCACGCAGCCGATCGCGAACGCGCGCTTGCGGCCGATGATCTGGCCGACCTTGCCGCCCGTGATCATCAGGCAGGCCATCACGAGCGTGTACAGCGTGATCGCCGTCTGGATCCCCGTCACCGTCGTCCCGAGGTCATCGGCGACCGTCGCGATAGCCGTGTTCATGACGGTCGTGTCGAGCGCCATCACGAACTGCCCCACCGCCAGCGTCATCAGCACGATCTCCGAGCCGCCGGCGGCGGCGGATGATGCGGTGCCCGCGGTCGTCACGGCGAGGATCCTATTCGCGGGGACGACGCGGGGCGTCGGCCGGGAGACGACCGACGCCGTGTTCTCCTTCCGCCGGAGGCGCGCCTGGACGTCCTCGGGGCGGCACCGGTTATCCTCGCGCTGCCCATGGTCGTCGTGCTCTTCCTCCCGCAGCGGATCACGACCGTGCAGCCCGGTCGCGGGGACGGGGTCGGCGGCGCTTCTTCCTCGCCGTGAACCGGACGGGTTTCGGCCTCAGCCGCACGGCGATCGGCGATCGGCTGGCGGGCTTCACCTACGGAACGATCATCGTCTTGTCCGTGCTCGTCGCCGCGTCGAATGCCTTTCCGGACGACGCCGTGCAGATTGCCGCAGTGGTCGTCGTCACCTCTGTCGTCTTCTGGCTCGCGCACGTCTACGCGCACGGGCTCGCCCACAGCGTCTCCCACGACGAGCACCTGTCGATCGCGGATCTGCGACGGATCGCACGACGCGAGGGGTCGATCGTGGAGGCGGCTGTGCCACCGTTCGCCGCGCTGCTGCTGGGCGCCTTCGGCGTGGTCTCGACGAAGGCCGCGGTCTGGATCGCGTTGGGGCTCGGGCTCGGCGTGCTCGCCATGCAAGGCGTCGTCTTCGCCCGCGTGGAGCGGCTGCGCTGGCCGGCGACGCTGCTGGTCGTCGCTGCCAACCTGAGCCTCGGGGTCGCCCTGGTCGGCCTGAAGCTGCTCGTGACCCACTGAGGACGCGCACGCGACGGCGGCTCGCGCAGGGGCCGCTCGCCGAGCGGCTCGGCACGTGGCGGCGGGCGTCGGCAGTCGGCGGCTGCCGTCAGTCGCGGCGGGCGGCCCAGTCCGAGGGCACGTCGGCGCCGCCTTCCATCGACCAGCGGGGCCCGAAGCGGCCGAGCGTCGGGCTCGGCACCAGCTTGCCCGCGACGACCGCCTCGCCCTGCCGGAACTCCGCCGCCAGCGCGAGAAGCGGCGCCGGCACGAAGGAGAACGTCTCCGAGAGCAGGGCAAGGTCCGAGCGGGAGTTCATGCGCATGAGGACGAGGTTGTCGCACTGCGAGACGACGTTCTCGTGCACCTTCTGCGGGCGCTGCGTGGCGACGAGCAGGACGAGCCCGAACTTGCGTCCCTCGCCCGCGATCCGAACAGCATGCTCGGTTGCCATCGCGGTGAGCGGGTCCTCGGGTGCCGCCGGGCACACGTTGTGCGCCTCGTCGATCACGATCAGCACCGGCTCCCGCGCAGCCCGCCGCCGCCACAGCGCCGCCAGGAGCGCCTCCGCGGCCACCGCCTGCTCCTCGCGCGTCCGGAGCGAGCCGAGGTCGGCGACGACGCATCGCGGTCCGCCGGGCTGGACGAGATCCTCGAGCGACCCTGGGTCGTTCCCCGACCAGATCTGCCAGCGGTCGACGCCGAGGTTGCGTGCGCGAACCCCGAGTGAATGCAACGGGTCGGGCGCGGCCAACAGCTGGTCGACCACCTCGCGCACGTTGCCGGCGCCCGTGGCTCCGGCGTGCTCCACCGCCTCGGCGAGCGCCGCGTACTCCTCGCGGTCGGCGATCGGGTCCAGACGGAGCACGGCCGCCTGCTCGGCCGCGTCGAAGTCCCGGAAGCGAACGTGCAACCTGTCCGGTCCCGCGTCCCCGGCCCTCCTGACCGCGATGCCTCCGGCGGCGGCCGCGTATGGCGCTCGCGTGTCGACGCCGACCTCCTCACGCAGCTCCGCCAGCCGGACGAAGTCCGAGTTCGGGTCGAGGATCACGATGCGGAGCGACGTCTCGGCGAGCAGCCGTTCGAGGATCGTCCCGAGCGCGTAGGTCTTGCCCGAGCCCGACTGGCCGCACAGGAACGTGTGCCGGTCGAACGCCCCCGCGTCGAGCGCGAGCGGGACGCCGTCGGCGAAGGTCAGCGAGCCGACGCCGGGCACGGCCCTGGCCGGCCGGGCGGCATCCAGCCAGTGGGACACCTCGGCCGGGGTGGCCACGCGCGTGGGCGTCGCGCCGAAGGGCCGGTCGGGCCCTTCGAGCAGCCGGCCCTCCACGCGGACGAGGCGCGACGCGAGGCCACGCTGACCGTCGCGCGAGGCAATGGCCACGCTCGTCACGTACCCCAGCCGGCCCTCGCCGATCACGACGTACCCACCGACGCGTACGTCGAGGTCGTCCGTCGCGACGTCGTAGACGAAGTGCCGTCCGTCGACCGAGGTCGCCAAGGCTTCGACCTGATCGTCGCTCGGCATCGGAGCAGCCTATCCTCGCCGGATCGCTTCTCGGAGGACACACGCCGCGGGATGCGCGACACTTCCACGGTGGCGTCGACCCTGGGCAACACCGTCGAGGTTCCACCGCTCGACCCGAATCGGCTCGAGCCGATCATCGGGCACGAGCGCGTCGACGCGCTCCTCGCCCTCGCAGTCGCCTTCCAGGCGCAGCTCGGGGCCCGACGCATCGTGAACGTGAACTCCACGGCCACCGGCGGCGGGGTCGCCGAGATGCTCGGGACGCTGCTCGGCTACACGCGCGGCGTCGGGATCCCGGCGGACTGGGTCGTGATTACGGGTGATCCCGAGTTCTTCGCGATCACCAAGCGCATCCACAACGGCCTCTACGGCTCACCCGGCGACGGCGGCGATCTCGGCGAGGCCGAGCGGGCGCACTACGACCGGACGACCGCCGCGAACGTCGAAAACGTGAGCCGGAGGGTACGCAGCGGCGACGTCGTGCTCGTCCACGACCCGCAGCCCGCCGGTCTCCTCGCGCCGCTCCGCGATGTCGGCGCGCGGGTGATCTGGCGGTGCCACGTGGGGTACGACGGCTCGAACGAGTGGACGGAGCGCGCGTGGGAGTTCATCCGCCCGTACGTGGAGGTCGCGCACGCGCACGTCTTCTCGCGCGAGGCGTTCGCGCCGAGTTGGGTCGATCGCGCGTGGCTGCGGGTCATCCCCCCGTCGATCGACCCGTTCGCCCCCAAGAACCAGGACCTCACGCCGTACGAGGTGCTCGCGCTGCTCGGTTGCGCCGGGCTCGTGGCGGCCGACGGGATCCATCCCGACGCGCGCGTGCGCCACCCGGCGCAGGTGGTTCGCGACGGGCCGCCCGTGGATCCGCGCAGCCCGCTGGTCGTCCAAGTGTCGCGTTGGGACCGGATCAAGGACATGGGCGGCGTCCTCGAGGCGTTCGTCCGCCATGTCGACGTGCCGGAGGCTCACCTCGCCCTGGTCGGCCCGGCCGTCAGCGGCGTGACGGACGATCCGGAGGGCGAGCAGGTGTGGTCCGAGACGGTGGCCGCGTGGAGCGCGCTCCCCGCCGCCGCCCGGGAGCGCGTCCACCTGGCGACCGTCCCGATGGACGACCCGGTCGAGAACGCGCTCGTGGTCAACGCCGTGCAGCGGCACGCGGCGATCGTCGTCCAGAAGAGCCTCGCCGAGGGATTCGGGCTCACGGTCGCGGAGGCGATGTGGAAGAGCCGTCCCGTCGTCGCGAGCGCCGTGGGGGGGATCGTCGACCAGGTCATCGACGGCGAGACGGGGCTCCTCATCGGGAATCCGTACGACCTGGAGGGCTTCGGCGCGGCCGTGGAGCGGCTGCTGCGCGACCCGTTGCTGGCCGAGCGCCTCGGTCGGAACGCACGGACGCACGTGGAGCGCCGCTTCCTCGGTGACAGGCACCTCGTCGAGTACGCCACGCTGGTCTCTGACCTGCTCGACGCGATCTGAGCTCGCGAGGGCCGTCGCGAGTCGGTAGTCGGCCGCAGGGGCCGTTCAGCGTCGTCCCCGATGAGCCGCCGCCGCCGCCGAGGGACGATGCAGGTCCGGAGAGCTGTTCCAATACGTCCCGCCTCGGGGAAAGGAGCTTTGACATGACGTCCATCAACGCCGCCGCCGCGTCGTTCCTGGCAAAGCGGCGGATCGCGGTCACGGGCGTCTCGCGCCAGCGCGACGGCCACGGGGGCAACGTGGTCTACCAGCGGCTCCGTGATCGGGGCTACGAGGTCTTCGCGGTGAACCCGAACGCGGACGAGGTCGAGGGCGACCCGTGCTACCACGATCTCCGGTCGATCCCGGGCGGCGCCGAAGCGGTCGTGATCGCGACACGTCCCGAGATCGCCGAGGACACGATGCGCGAGTGCGCCGAGCTCGGCATCGTGCACGTGTGGATGCATCGCGGCCCCGGCTCGGGGAGCGTGTCCGAGGCCGCAGCCGATTACGGCCGGGAGCACGGCATCGCGGTGATCGACGGCGGGTGCCCCTGCATGTTCGGCCCGACCGCGGACCTGGGCCACAAGGTGATGCGCTTCGTCTTCACCCTCAACGGCAACGTCCCTCGAACGGTCTGAGTCGCGACGCAGGGAAGCGCGCCCGGAGCTGCCACGTGTCAGAGCGCTCGCGCGAGCGCGCGCCGCCAGCCGTCGCGATGGCCGGCCGCCTCTGCGCGATGCATGCTCGGCTCGAAGACCGTCCCGGAACGAACGAGCCCTTCGATGTCGGTGGGCGCTCGCCAGACGCCCACGCCGAGACCGGCCAGCGCCGCGGCACCGAGCGCGGTCGCCTCGGCATCGGCCGCGACCTGCACCGTCGCTCCGATCAGGTCGGCCTGGAACTGCATGAGGAAGCGGTTGGCGGTCGCGCCGCCGTCGACCCGCAGGACGTCGACCGAGAGGGGGAGGACGTCGAGGACGTCCGCGACCTGATGTGCGATGGCCTCGAGCGCAGCACGCGCGACGTGGGCGCGGGTCGTGCCCCGGGTGAGCCCGCAGATCACGCCGCGCGCATTCGGGTCCCACTGCGGCGAGCCCAGGCCGGTGAGCGCGGGGACGAAGTAGACGCCGTCCGTCGACTCGACCTGTGATGCGAGCTGCTCGGTCTCGGCGGGCGTCTCGATCAGGCCGAGCCCGTCGCGCAGCCATTGCAGCGCGGCGCCGCCGACGAGCACTGCCCCTTCGGCCGCGAACTGCCTGGGTGTGCCGGGTGCGACGGCAACGGCCGTCCGCAGCACTCCCTCGCCCACCTCACCCGCGTCGCCGCCGAGGTTGACCAGGACGAACGTACCCGTCCCGTAGGTCGCCTTCGCCTGGCCGGGGGCGTGGCAGCCCTGGCCGAAGAGCGCTGCCTGCTGGTCGCCCGCGATGCCGGCTACCGGAAGGCGGGCGCCGAGGAGCGTCGCCTCGCCGACGACGCCCGAGGAGTCGACGATCGCCGGCAGGACAGCACGGTCGATCTCGAACAGCGCGAGGAGCTCGTCGTCCCAGTCGCTCGCCGCGAGGTCGAGCAGCATCGTGCGCGACGCGTTGGTGACGTCGGTGACGTGGGCGGCGCCGCCCGTCAGCTTCCAGACGAGCCAGGAGTCGACGGTGCCGAAGGCGAGCTGACCCTGTGGCAGCTCGGTGCGTCGCAGGATCCAATCGAGCTTCGTCGCCGAGAAGTACGGGTCGGGGACGAGGCCCGTGCGCGCGCGCACCAGGTCGGCGGGGAGCTCGGCGCAGCGCTCCGCCGTTCGGCGGTCCTGCCAGACGATGGCCGGGTGGACTGGGCGTCCGGTTCGCCGCTCCCAGACAACGGTCGTCTCGCGCTGGTTCGCGATCCCGAGTGCGACGAGGTCGCCGGCGTCGACTCCCGCCTCCCCGAGCGCCTCCCGGGCCGATGCCTCGACGCTCGCCCAGATCTCGTCCGGATCGTGCTCCACCCAGCCCGGTCGCGGGAAGTGCTGCGCGATCTCCCGGTAGCCGCGCCCGACCGTGCGCAGCTCGTCGTCCACGACCAGGCAGGTCGTACCCGTGGTCCCCTGATCGACGGCGAGGATCATCCGTCCTAGCGTGACACGCCCGTCCCGGCCGCGCGGCCGTCCGACCGTCTGGTCATCCTCACGGGCGAGCCGCGCCATCGGACGGCGGCGTCACTCACAGGGAGGCAAGGCGATGGACATTCGGCGAAGCGGCTGGCTCACGTACGCGGCGGTGATCATGTTCATCGCAGCAGGGCTGTACAGCCTCTGGGCGATCAACCTCTGGACCGACGCGGCGTGGCTCTCGGACGTCTCGAACGGCGTCTTCGGCGGTCAGCGCTGGCTGTGGGGGCTGTTCGACATCGGGATGGCCGTCCTCTATGTCTACGCCGGGAAGAGCCTGCTCGAGGGTCGCGATTTCGGTCGCTGGATCGCGGTCATCGCGGCGTCCATCGGGATCCTGCGCTGGTTCTACTGGATGGCGTTCGCGCCCTTCCTCTCGCTCACCATCGTTGCGATGCTGTTCCTCGTCCTGTACGCCGTGCTGGTCACGTGGGGCGAGCAGGAATGAGCTGAGCCCACCGGGGCTCCGGGTATCGCCTCGTCGCTACCGTCGCAGCGTGAGTTGCGGGAGGCATGGCGTACGGCCGGGCGCGCCGTCCAGGTCGGAGGCGTGCGCGTGACCGGCACGGGCTCTCCGAGGATTTACCGGTGATCCTGGAGTTCGGCGCGCGGCAGGAGCTGCAGCTGCTCGCGCTGCTCGCCTCCGCCGCTGCGTTGCTCATTCTCGCCGGCCCGCTGCGCATCCCGTACCCGATCCTGCTGGTCGTCGGGGGGCTCCTCCTCGGCTTCGGGCCGGGCGTGCCGACGGTGACGATGCCGCCGGAGGTCGTGCTCGTCGGCATCCTGCCGCCGCTCCTCTACGTGTCGGCCTACTTCACCGGGTTGCGCGAACTGCGGCAAAACCTGAGGCCGATCTCGCTCCTCGCCGTCGGTCTCGTCGGGATGACCACCGTCGGCGTCGCCGTCGTCGCACACGCCGTCGCGGATCTTGACTGGGCGGAGGCGTTCGTGCTCGGCGCCGTCGTCTCGCCGACCGATCCGATTGCCGCCACCGCCATCGGCAGGAGGCTCGGCGTCCCCCGCCGGCTCGTCGACATCGTCGAGGGCGAGAGCCTCGTCAACGACGGGACCGCCCTCGTGCTGCTGCGCACGGCGATCGTCGCCTCCGTCACCGGCGTGTTCTCGCCCTGGGAGGCTGCCGGGAAGCTCGTTCTCGGCATCGTCGGAGGGATCGCCGTCGGGCTCGCCGTCGGCTACGTGATCCGCCGGGTGCGCCGGGCGCTCGACAATCCGCCGCTCGAGGTGACGATCGCCTTCCTCACCGGCTATTTCGCCTTCCTCCCGGCTTCGGCGCTCGGCGTCTCCGGCGTCCTCGCGGTGGTGACCGCGGGTGTCTACATGGGCTGGTACACGCCCGAGCTGACCACGGTGCAGACCCGCCTGCAGGGCCAGGGCTTCTGGGAAGTGCTGACGTTCCTGCTCAACGTCCTGCTGTTCGGCCTGGTCGGGCTGCAGCTGCGCCCGATCCTGGAGTCGCTCACCGGCCGCGGCGGCTGGTCGCTCCTGAGCGACGCGATCGTGATCCTCCTGGCGGTGATCCTCCTGCGGATCGTCTGGGTCTTCCCCGCGACCTACGTCCCACGCTGGCTGCTCCCAGGGCTGCGCGAGCGCGATCCCTCACCGCCGTGGACCCACCCGGCATTCATCGCCTGGAACGGCATGCGCGGCGCCGTGACGATCGCAGCAGCCCTGCTGATCCCGTTGCACACGGACGACGGCGCACCCTTTCCCGGTCGGGATTTGATCGTGTTCTTCGCCTTCGCCGTCGTGCTCGGCACGCTGGTACTCCAGGGGCTCTCGTTGCCGGTCCTGATCCGCGCGCTGCGCCTCGAGAAGGACGACGGCGGCGCCGACGACGAGGAGGCGCAGGCGCGGGTCCGCGCCGCCGAGGCGGCCCTCGAACGCCTCGAGGAGCTGGTCGGCGAGGGGTGGGTGCTGGACGACACGGCGGAGCGGCTCCGCGGCGCCTACCGGTTTCGGATCGGCCGCTTCTCCGCGCGCACCGACCCGGACGGGGACGGCAAGATCGAGAAGCGGTCGCTCAAGTACCAGCGGGTCCGCCGCGAGCTGCTCGACGCCGAGCGGCACGCGGTCGTGGAGATGCGAAACGGCGGCGAGATCAGCGACGAGGTGATGCGTCGCGTCGAGCGCGACCTCGACCTCGAGATCTCCCGCCTCGACACATGAGGCGATCGCTCCGCCGATCGCCTCATGTGTCCGGAGGCTACGCGACCAGGCGCTCGCCGTCCGGTGCGGCGACCATGCGCTGGTATGCGGCGCAGCGCGAACGCAGCTCGGGGTCGGCGATCGCATCGACGTCACGGGCCCTGAACATGACCCAGCCGAGGTAGCGGGCCTCCGGGACCTGCTCCTCCGGCATGCCGGGGCCCAGAGTCAGCCAGTAGAGACGCGTGCCGTCGTCGAGGATCTCCTCACGAACCATGCGCACGGGATCGGCTCCCGCCCGACCGAACCGACGACCATTTCGGGTTGTCCTCGCAGTGGCGCCTGCAACCATTCGTCGTGTGTTGACCCGTTCACCGACCTTCGGGATGCTTGGGTCGTGAGCGGCGGCGTGATCGGTTGTCCGTCGTGCCGGCGCGAGAGTCCCGACACCGCAGCGTTCTGCGCCGGCTGCGGCGTTTCCCTGGGCGGTTCCGCCGAGCCCGCGACCGAGGAGCGTCAACCGAACCAGTGGGTGATGCACGCAACCTTCGCGCTCGACGACCTGAGCCGCGCTGGCGATGCTGCGGGTGTTTTGTCACGGCTCACGACGACGACCCGCTGGCGCGACGCCGCATCGGCGTACGCCGCCGGAGATCGGGTTGCGGCGGCGGACCTGCTCGGGACGATGAACGACCGCGCCGGCGAGGCGTATGCGCGGCTGCGCGCGGCGGAGTACGTCGTGGCGTGCGTGCATCCGTGTTCGCACGCCGGGCCGAAGCGCTGCTCGCGGCAAGCGCGTGAGCGGGCCTCGGCTGCCGCCATGGCGCCTGCCTCATGTGGCTGGGGCGGTCGCCGCCCTGACGTCGTGTTAGGGAAGCGCGAGCAGGAGGTACGCGTCGACAGGGTCGTCCCTGCCCTTGATCCGGAGGCTCTCCCTGGGCGCGACCACCGTGCCGACGGGGAGTTGCACGTAGGTCGTCGCGCCGATCAGCACTCCGCCGGCAGGGGCAAGGCTCTCGAGCCGCGAGCCGGTATTGACCGTGTCGCCCACCAGCGGGTAGGCAACGTGCCCGTCGCCTCCGATCTCGCGGATCACCGCCTCGCCGCTGTTGACGCCCACGCGCAATGGCGGCCAGTCGGGATGCCGCACTGCGAGACGGGCGAGCTCGCGCTGCAGCGCGAGAGCGGCCCGCGCGGCCCGCAGCGCGTGGTCGGGCTGGTCGCCCCGGCTGTTGAAGACCGCGAGCATGCCGTCACCGATGAACTTCTCGACCTCTCCGCCGAACCGCCGGGTGACCAGCGGCGCAGCGATGCCCCAGTACGCGTTCAGCACCGCGGCGACCTCGGTGGGGGCCGAGCGCTCGGCGAAACTCGTGAACCCCACGAGATCGCCGAAGAGGACGCTGATGTCCTGATGACGCTCCCGCGTCGTCGGTAGGTAGAGGTGCCGGAAACGCTCGTCGCGCCATTCGCGCCGTGCAGCGAGGCCGATGATCAGGTACGCCGTGACGATCAGGCCGTGCCACTCCCACCAGCTCGCATGCCACTTGCGCTCCCCCGTCAACGCGACTCCGATCATCGCCTCGGACAGAAGGAGGAAACAGGCGATGACGGCCACGGGCAGCAGGTTCCAGCGCCGCCGGTAGATCGCCCAGTAGCGGCCGGCACTGATCGCATACATCGTCGTGCCGACGATCGCGATGACCGCGACCAGACCATTCGCCGAAGCGGCTTCGCTGCCCGGGCCGCGCAGCGGCGGGAGACTCGCGACCGTCCACGCGAACCACACCCCCATGGCGACCAGGACAGCGATGCGCAGGAGCGCGCGTCGGCGGATCAGGATCGGCGCGATCCCCGGACGGACGTCGACGAATGCCGAGGCGATGGCGAACACCGCGCTGACCAGCAGGCCCACGGGAATGGCGGTCTGGAACCCCGCGTACTCCTCGGAGAAGAGGATCTCGGGCGTCCCGAGGGCATGGAGGCCCAGGAAGCCGCCGGTCGCCATGAACGCCAGCGACAGCAGGAGGACGCGGGCATCGCCGCGCCGGTTCGCGGCCTCGCCGGCCGCATACCCGAGGAGGAACGCCGTTGCGCCCACGATCCCGAAGACCACGAAGTGGAGCGGGTAGTTCTCGATGTGAGGGTCGAGCCGCGAGCGGAGCAGGAGCGAGACGAGCCCGACGAGCGGCAGCGCGGCGGCGACGAGCCCGCCCGTGAGGACGGCTCCCGCGCGCGCTCGCTGCCGGTCTGCGCCTTGCGACGGGCCCCGCGAACGCTCGTCGCGGGTCTCCTCACGGGTGTCGACGGTTTCCATCAGCCAGTTCCGACGTTGATCGAGCCGGTTTCAACGCGGATCGTGGCCGCGAGCAGACTCCAGCCGTCCCTACGCGCGCGTGGGAGGATCGGTTTCCTGGCGTGGGCGCGCGTGCTCGTCGACCACCGAACGGCCAGCTCCTACTCCCGCGTAAGGCGATGGTGAAGCGCTCTTCGGCGGTGAGGAGTGGCTTCGTCGAGGACGACGAGCTGGACGCGTGAGCGCCACGGAGGTCGACGCGGGCCTAGACTCGCTGTGTGGCCGACGAGCGGTTGACCTGGCTCAGAGTCCCCGACGAGGGCGACCTTCCCGCGGAGGTGAAGGCGCTGTACGACCCTCCCCGCGAGAAGCTCGGCTTCGTCCCGAACGTCCTGCGGCTCTACGCCCTCCGACCCCTGCATCTGCTCCGGTGGAACGACCACTACGAGGAGCTGATGAAGGGCGACTCGGGCCTGTCCAAGGCAGAACGCGAGATGATTGCCGTCGTCGTCTCCGTCGCCAACGAGTGCAGGTACTGCATCGGTGCGCACTCGGCTGCACTCAGAAAGCTGACCAAGGACCCCGCGCTCGCCGACGCCATCGCGGCCGACCACCGCACGGCTCCGATCGAGGCGCGCGTCATGGCGATGCTCGACTACGCGAGGAAGCTGACGATCCGGCCCACGGAGATGACGGAAGCGGACGTCGACGCGCTCCGGGCCGCGGGCTGGCGCGACGAGGACGTCATGGACATCGCCGAGGTGACGGGCATGTTCAACCTCACCAACCGCATGGCATCGGGGCTCGGCTGGGTCCCGAATCCCGAGTACGACGCGCTCGGCCGCTAGCCGGCCGATAGTTGTCGGACGCTCCAGCCCACGACGATGACGGGAAGTTCGAGGCGCACGTCGGGCCTCCGGGCCTTGGTTTCTCGACGATGCGTTCGAAGCTGAGGATCCCGCTGCATAGCAAGGCCGAATCGGGAACTGCTCGAGGAGAACGCACAGGTTTCGGAGATTCTCGCTCCAGCGATCATTCGGAGGTGCCCAAGTACGCGGTCAACCCACGCGCTGTCGCGCACGCTCGGCAACTCATCCGCAGCCGTCAGTACGTCCTCGACAGCGAGTGGGGTGAGCTTCAGCCGAAGGCCGCCGCGCAAAACGCATTCCTACGGAACCATTCGTGGGAGGACTATGGCGAGTGGCACCTCGGGTTGACCGAGGGGGCTCCGGATGCCACCAAGCGTCGCTACGCCTTCGTCTACGGCGACTTCCGACGCCTCCATCGCAGCGCGATCATCGCGTGCCATTATCGCGCCGCCGAATGGCGGCACAAGGAGATCGAGCTCGCCGCGCACGAGCTCTTGCAGCTGCTCGACAAGGCGAGCGGCTGACCGGCCTCGTCGACCCTTCGTGCTCTGACAAGCGCAACGCCAAGGCGTTTGGGCCACGTGAAGAGACGCCGTGGAGGCCTCGACGACCGCGCATGAATAGAGACGGGAAGCGACGGGACTCGGGCCCGCGAACTCCGGCGTGCAGGCCGGTACGGCAGGCTGTGCCGGGCGCTAGCCCGGTGGGTGTCGGTGTGCAGTCCACTTGATCTCGCGTCGCTAACCGCCTACGCTCCCGCGCTCCAGCACCACCGGATTCACGACGTTGATCGGCGTGCCTGCTGCGTACGCCGCGATCTGGTCGAACACGTCCGAGAACTGCACCTCGTACTCGTCCCGCGTGACATAGCCGATGTGCGGCGTGCAGACGACGTTCTCCATGGCGAGCAGCGGATGGCGTCCGTCGAGCACGGGCTCTTTCTCGTAGACGTCGACCGCGGCCATGCCCGGGCGCCCGCTCGTCAGCGCGGTGATCAACGCGCCGGGCTCGATGAGCGGCGCTCGGCTGGTGTTGACGAGCAGCGCCGTCGGCTTCATGCGGGCGAGGTCGCCCGCAGTGACGATGCCGCGGGTCGCGTCGACCAGGCGCATGTGGAGCGAGATCACGTCGCACTGCGCGAAGAACGCCTCCTTGCTGGGCGCCGTGGTGTAGCCGTCGCTTCGCGCCCGCTCGCGTGAGCCGCTGCGCGCCCACACCCACACGTTCATCCCGAACGCCTTCCCGTACCCTGCGACGACGCTGCCGATCCTGCCGTAGCCGTAGACGCCGAGCGTTTTCCCGCGGAGCGTGTGACCGATGCCCACCTGCCACGTCCCCGCCTTGAAGGCGGCGACCTGCTGCGGAAGCTGTCGCACCGCCGCGAGCACGAGCGCCCAGGTGAGCTCCGCAGTGGCGTACGACGGCGTCCCCGGGTGCATGCTCGACGAGACGACGACCCCAAGCTCCGTGCAGGCGTCGACATCGATGTGCGGGTAGACGCTGCGCTGGCTGATGAGCCGGAGCTTCGGCAGTCGACGGAGGAGCGGAGCGCGGATCTCGGTGCGCTCGCGAATGAGCACGAGCGCTTCGGTCTCGCGCAATCGCTCGGCGAGTGTGTCGACTTCCTGGACGTGATCGTTCCAGATCTCGACGTCGTGCGCCGACAACTCTGCAAAGCAGTCGAGCGTGCGCAGTGTGTCGTGGTAGTCGTCGAGGATGGAGATCTTCATCGTGGCCGGCCGTCAACGCGGCGACGGTGGCGGTGCTTCCGCAGGTGGCCCCTGACACCTGAGATTAGAGACGGGTGCGCCGCGCCCTACGCCATCATGACGCGCGAAGCCATTGTCCGCGACGCGCTCAACGCCAAGCTGCGTGATGCCGGAAAGCCCGAGTTGAACTCGACGGAGCCCGACGTGGACGAGGTCGAGGACGATGAGACGGGGACGAGGACGGGCTGACCTACCCGGCATACCCCCTCCCCTCGCCCCCGTAAGAGCCCCGGCGGGGACTGAGGCGCCGTGAGGAACGTCCGGCCGCTGAGATGCCAGAATCGCGCCTCCACGGCTTCCGACCGAGAGGAGAGGAAAATGAAACAGGGCAGATTTCTGCGGATCGGCGGTTACATCTCGGGCGGGATACTGATTGTCCTCGGGTTCGTCGTGATCTTCCTCGGCGTCTGGGGATTCAGCTTCACACGCGACCACATCGAGCGCGAAGGAATCACGTTCGGCCCAGCGACCGATCCGGCCGTTCAGGAGCATGCAGAGCGGTGGGCCGGGGAACCGGTCGACACGGGCAGGAAGGCGCTCGCACAGGCAGAGATCATGCGCGAGCACACGCTGTCGGGCAGCGGCGGGCTCACATACGCGCAACTGGGCCGCTACCAGTCCGCCGAGAATCCGAGCGATCCAGCGGGGACGAACGACGAGGGCGCAGCCGCGAAGGACGAGAATGGCGACCCGATCTCGAACAGCGCCCGCGATACGTGGGTCACGGAAACAGCTCTCGCGACCGCGCTCGACATGGGATTCATGTCCGAGATGCTTTCGATCTTCAGCATCATCGTCGGGATCGCGCTGCTGCTTACCGGGATCGGCCTCGTCATCCTCGCGCTCGCCGTGTTCGGACGATGGCGACCGGTCGCGCAGATCGCCGCTGCCCCGATGCCTGCTTCTGGGGCTGCCGCTGGGTAAGCACTCGCGCGGAGGCGCGAGAATGACCGAGCGATGCCTGCTGGACGGCCCCTTCGACGACCTCTGGCAGTACGTGCGCGAGAACCCCGGCGGCTGTGGGGATCGGTAGAGAAGGCAGTCCCCGGGAACCGCCGACCGCCTCGACGCGCTCGAGAACGCCGCCGAAGCGTGAGCCGCCGACGTTCGGCACAGGATCGGCACAGCCCCCGCCGCCGTAGACAACGCGCCGGGCCGTGAGGCTAGGCGCCATGGGGGATCGAGAGACGGGAGCGACGGGACTCGAACCCGCGACCTCCGGCGTGACAGGCCGGCGTTCTAACCAACTGAACTACGCCCCCGAGCGCCGCGTGATTGTAGCGGCGCCGTGATTTTCGCGGTGCGACCGCTGACGGCGTCGGCAGACTTGCAGAGTGAACGCCGCCGACTGGATCGCGGTCGTCGTCATCGTCCTCGCCGTGGTCAGCGGCTTCCGGCGCGGACTCGTCACCGGCGTCCTGTCGCTCGTCGGGCTCTTGACAGGCGCGATTGTCGGAGCACGGTTCGCCCCGGGCTTCGTCGGCGACGGCAGCCCGTACGTCCCGCTCGTCGCGCTCGCAGGCGCGGCGGTCGGGGGCATGCTCGGCCAGACGTTCGGCGGGTTGGTCGGCCGGTCGGCGAGGAAATCCCTCGCGATCGTGCCGCCGCTCCGCATGCTGGACTCCGCCGGAGGCGTCGCGTTCGGAGCAGCGACGGGCCTTGCAATCTGCTGGACGGTCGGCGCGGTGCTGCTCTACCTGCCCGGGCAGACCGAGTTTCGGCGGCTCGCGCAGGAGTCGGTCGTCGTTTCGACGCTGACCGAGGCGCTGCCGCCGCAGAGGGTGATGGATGCGGTGGAGGGAATCGACCCGTTCGCAACGATCGTCGGTCCCGCCGCAGGGGTCGACGCGCCCGATCCGGCGATCGCGAGGGACGCGGACGTCCGTGCGGCGCGCCTCTCCGTCGTGCGGGTCAGGGGGTTCGCCTGCGGGCTCGGGATCGAGGGCTCCGGATGGATCGTTCGTCCGGGACTCGTGGTCACGAACGCCCACGTCGTCGCCGGCATCGACGCGCCCGTCGTCGACCGCAGGGACGGGAAGACGCATCGGGCCCGGGTGGTCTCCTTCGATGCACGAAACGACGTCGCCGTGCTCAGCGTCTCGGGGCTTCGCGGCCGCGCACTCCGTCTCGCCGACCCGGAGCGGGGGCAGCCCGGTGCCCTGCTCGGCTTTCCGGGGAACGGGCCGCTGCGCGTCACGGCGGTGCGGATGGGGCGCACTGCGAGGGTCGGTGCCCGCGACGCATACGGGCGCATCGAGCTCGGACGGCCGGTCGTCGCCCTTCGCGGCGACGTGCGCAGCGGGAACTCGGGCGGGCCGATCGTGAACGCGGACGGGCGCGTGGTGGGCACCGTCTTCGCGCGACGCAGAGGCTCGGACGACGGCTTCGCCGTGCCCAACGACCGCGTCGGCGCGGCGGTCGCGAACGTCGGGCCTGCTCTCCGGACGGCCTGCGTCGAGCGGTAGACGAGGTGCCCGACCGAAGTCGGACACCGGCTGGAGCGCCCGAGCACACGGGGTGTGTCCGACTTCGGTCGGACACCTTTCACGAGCCAGCCGCCGCGCGGGCTCAGTCGCCGGGCACGATCCGCGCGACGGGCTCCGGGCGAGGCGAGCCGCGATCGACGCCAGCCTCGGCCTCCTCCGAGCGCTCGCCCGCCTTGGCGAGAAGCTCGGTCAGCCCCAGCGCGAGGGCGCGCTGGGCGTCCGACGCGAAGCGGTAGCCCGACGGGCCGACGTCGCCGCCCCGGTCGACCAGCTCGCGATATGAGCGTCCACCGTCCGGCTCGGCGCGCCACGCCTGCGCGAGGGCCTCGAGCTGCTCGGCAAGGGCCGTCAGCGTGCTTCGGTAACGCACCCAGCGGTGGTTGTCCCACGAGAGCCCGGGCTCCGTGCCCGGCGTCTCCGCGAACCGCTCCACGAGCGCCCGTCCGGCCGCCTGGCCGCGGCGCGTCAACGCGGTGATGACCTCCGGCGGCATGGTCAGGTTCATGCCGCCCTCGTCGGGCGCCGTGTGGACGTGGACGATGCGGTCGCGGTACCCCGGCTGGTGTGTGAGGCCGGCGTCCACGTGGTTCTGCATCGTGCGGACGATGCCGCTCAAGAAGCCCGAGAGGCTGCCGAGCCCCGGAGTCGGGTCGAGCCGGTGCCAGCTGTCGAGCAGCCCGCCGACGTTGGAGGACGGGAGGTAGACGTTCGCCTCCTGGTCGGGCCGGCGCGGGTGGTCGGGGTGGAAGCCGTCGAGGTCGATCGCGAACGTCGGCCGGGTCGGAAGCGGGGTGTCGAAGAAGTGAACCGGGAAGTTGCTCGTGATGCCGCCGTCCGAGAACCAGCAGACCTCGGCGACCGGCGGATCGACCGGTGCGTGGCCGTCCTCGATCGCGCCCACCGCCTCGCGCGTGCGCGTGCGGGTCATGTCCAGCGCGTGCAGCGGGACGGCACTGATCAGGAGCGGAAAGCTGAGGCTCATCCGCGCGGCGACGACGACGGGAAGGTCGTCCGGCTGGGGAAAGGGCCGCAGCGGCAGGAGCGCGTCGAGGCGACGCCGTGCCCGCTCGGCGCCGCGGCCCTCGCCGATGGGCGGCGGGTGGTCCTCCATCCAGGCGACGATCCGCTCGGGGAACAGCCGGCGCAGCTCCTCCGGGTCGAACAGGAGCTCGCGGTTCGACCACGGCATCCGATGAGGCCGGCGGTGGGTGACGTTCGTGGTCATCATCTGAAGGTCGATGCCCTTGGCGCGCAGGTCGCCGAAGGTGAGCGGGCCAGCGTCGTCCTTTGCCGCCAGATCGTCGATCAGGTCGGCGAGCCAAGGCGTCAGCGCGGGGGTCGCGCTTCCCTCCGGCGAGATGCCGGAGCAGAGGCCGAAGTGGTTCCGACCGACCGCACGGGGGAGACCGACGAAAAGGCGAAGGCCGACTGCGAGCACGAGCCCGAGCAGCGCGAGCACGATCCCGCCGAGGACGGCGCAGACGGCGAGGGCGCCCGACCCGGTCCACGCCGCGAGCACGGCGAGCGCGACGCCGGGGGCAAGGCCCAGCACGGCCGTCATGGGGAAGCTGCGCAACGCCGCCATGCCGATCCGGAGCCACTTCCCCCAGCCCTTCCGGCCGAGCCCGGCGGTGAAGAGCCGGAAGAAGGGGCGTGTTCCGCGCTGCGGTTGGAAGAGGCGGAAGAGGTTGTCGCCAGCGCCGATCCAGGCGGGCAACGCGGCGAGCTTCTCGAACCCGCCGTGCGCACGGCCGTGCTCCGCCGCCGCCGCGCCCGCTGCCGCGATGGCGCCGGCCGACGTGCCGCCGACGTTCGCAAACCGGTACGTCCGGGCGAGCTCGCAGAGCGCATGCGGGTAGACGATCCCGCTCGTGATCCCGCCCTTCATCACCACGTCGCACGTCCGCGTGGGATGCGAGTAGTCGTAGGTGCCCGGGTCGCCGTTCACGACGTCAGCTCCTCCAGAACGGGGTCGATCAGCGCTCGTGCGGTCGCGCTGTACTCGTGTTCGGGGTCGACGAATCGCGCGAGCGCCTGGAGCTCCTGCAGGAGCAGTGCCTCGAGGCGGGGATTGGGACCGGTCGTCTGGAGCTCGAGCGCGAGCCCGCGCGCGATCGAGATATGCGTGAGGACCTCGAGCTGGAATGCCTTGCGGGCCTGGACGAGGCCACGGCGGAGGAGAGCGTAGACCCGGATCGACTGCTTGCCCTTGCGGGTCTTCCAGCTGACGATCCCGTCGGGTTCGAAGACCACGTGCTTGCCGGGGTCGTCGAGGCACGGGTGCACCAGCAGCCGCGACTCGCGCTTCTCGTCCCCCTCCTTCGCCGCCCGCCGGAGCTCGGAGGAGATCGGGAACTGGTTCGCCTTGCCGAGCGTCTGCTCGGTGCCGTCGGGGAGTGCCTGGTTGCGCGGCCGGTTGCAGTCAGTGCACGAGGGAAGGAGGTTCCCCCAGCTCGCGGCCAGCCAGTAGTAGACGCCCCACACGAGCTCGGAGCCGACCAGCACACCGCTCTTCGGCCGGAAGTGCTCGACGTCGAGGGGCTGGGTCGCCCCGAAGTAGCTCTCGCAGTAGGCGCACTTGAAGTGGAACGTGACGTTGAGCGCATCCTTGACAGCGGTGAGCTTGTAGACGCCGAACGTGAAGGGCTTGCCCTCCAGGGCTGTGTCGCCGAAGTGCGCGCGGGCCTTGCCGAGCTCGACCGCGCCCTTGTCGATCAGCTCCTGCGGCGCGCTCGGCAGCGAGACTTTGATCACCGGAGCGCCTTCCCCTCGCTCGCCCTCTCCCAGATCGCCGCGATCCGCTTCTTCGTCGACGCCTTCAGCTCGAGCCGCTCCGCGGGGTCGGCGATCGCGCCGGCCTTCGCGAGGTAGTCGTCGGCGGCCTCGAGCACGATCCGCTCGCGCCGCGTCGAGCCGAGCACCTCGAGGCCGTCGAGCCGAACCTCGAGCTCCTCGAGGTGGCTCGTGTCGGCGGCGGTCCGGTGAGGCTTCGCCTTGAGGAGGTAGTACTCGGCGAAGAGCGCGTCGAGCTCGGGGTCGATCGTGCTGTTCAGTCCGAAGTGCTCGGACGTCAGGAGCTGGTCGACGCGGAGGCCCGCCACGGACGGGAGGTCGGTGACGGCGATGACCTGGCCGTCGGGGTCGCGCTTGACGACGACGACCTCCCCGTCGCCGAGGCCGCGCAGGCAGAGCGGGTCGTGCGTGGAGGTGAGGAACTGGACGCGCGGGAACACCTGGCGGAGGCTCGGCACGATCCGCATCCGCCAGCGCGGATGGAGGTGCGCACCGAGCTCGTCGATCAGCACGGTGCCCTCGGCGGCGTCCACGCTCGGCCACTGCCGTAGCAGGGTGATCATCAGGTCGGTGGCGAGCGCGACGACCGACTGGTAGCCGTCGCTCAAATGCTCGAGGGGGACGCGGAGGCCGAACGCCTCGACGTCGACGCGCCCCGCGCGGCGGTTCCGGACGAGGCGGTCGTCGCTCTCCAGCGCGAGAAGGCCTTTCAACGCTCGCGCGACACTGTCGAAGACGTCGTCCTCCAGCGAGAGCAGCCAGTCGGTCGAGTTGCCGATGGGAGAGAACGGGTCGAACAGGTTCTGCACCCGGGCGAGCGACGACGTCTGCGGGGGAGCCCGCTCGCCGCGGCGCGGGAGGAGCCGTGTCGCGCCGTAGCCCAGGAGGATCACTCTCGTCTGCGCGCCTCCCTCGAACCGCTCGCTGCTCCGCGAGAAGCGGAGCTCGATCGGTTCCGGGCTTCCGGCGAGGTGGACGCCGACGTGGCCGCTTCGTGTGCCGTTTCGCACGTACGTCCTCGCGTCGAGGCCGAGCGCGTCCCGCTCCGGTGCTCCCATCAGCGCGAGGGCGACCGCCTGGAGGAGTGAGCTCTTGCCGCAGCCGTTCTCGCCCAGGAGCATCAGCCAGGGCGCCGTCGCGGTCGACGACGCGAGGCTCGGAGGGGTGAGGCACAGGTCGCCGATGACCTTGAAGTTGCGCACCTCGATCCGCTCGATCCGGCGAGTGCGCCTGAAGTAGTCCTCGCTGGCGTTGGCCTCGCCCGCGAGCGAATAGGCGTCTTGCGCGATCTGGGCCTTGTCGAACGCGCCCTTGACCCGCTTCCGCTCCGCCTTCGTGACCACGCGCAGGTCGCCCGACACCTCTGCGACCGACGAAGGTCCCTCCGGCGACGCCTGGAGCGCCTGGTCGATCTCCGTTCGCTGGCCCTGGGCCCAGGTGTTGAGGAACTGGCGCCGGAGCGCCGAGAACGGAAGCGCGCGGTCGAAGAGGCGGTCGAAGGCCACGGGGTCGAGGCCGCTCTTCGTGGCCATCCCCGCCGCGGTTTCTTCCCAATCGCTCCTCACCTGGGCGAGCGCCTCGACGCGGGAGGCGAGGAGCTGGGCACGGTTGAGTCCCAGGATCTCGATCGTCGCGCGCCCTTCGTCGGTCGTCGAGACAACGGAGCCGTCCTCCGTGTAGACGAGGTGCTGCTCCGGATCGTCGTGACGCGGCTCGAGCAGGAGTGGACGCTCGTCTCGCAGCGCCACTCCGGTCGTCCCGGGGGCGGCTCGGGCTTCCCGGACGGGGAACCGCGAGCCCTTGAAGCTCTGGCACTCGGCGCAACTCGGGTAGAGGTTCTCCCACGTGTAGGCGAGCCACCAGTAGTGGTCGGGGCTGAGGGAGCCGTCGAGCGCGAGCGCGCCGCTCGCCGGCCGGAAGCGGTCGACGAGCATCGCCTGCTCCGTGAGCGGCGCCTCGCAGTAGGCGCACTTTCCGGTGCAGGCGCCCCAGAGCGCCGACCTGACGGACGGGTCGGCGAGCGGCGTGTCGTCGAAGAGGAAGCTCTCCTGTGAGCGCTCCTTCGCCGGCCGCTCGAAGAAGGCCCGTGCGCGCTCGTGGGCGGCGCGGGCGTCGGCGGAGTCGAGCGCGCGCGGTGCCTGCGTGTCGGCGTGCGCGACGATCACGGGCGGACCTCCCCCCGCGTGAACCGCGCCGCAGCGTCTTCGGGTCGGCTCATCTGCTCCCTCCGAACGCCTGGCCGGAGGGTAGAGCACCGGCGGCGGTCGCGCTACGCCGACCCCGACGACGCGTCGGGGTCAGTCGAAGAGGTCGAGCGCGGCGGTGGGCTGCTTGAACGGCGGGATCATGTAGATCCCGGCCGCGCGCGCCCGCGAGGCCTCGACGAGCTCCCGGGCGAGCCCGAGTCCGACGGCGGGCGCGTCCGTTCCCGCGTCCTGCATCGTCGCGAGCACCGTGTCGGGAACGGTGATGCCCGGTACCTCGTTGTGCAGCCGGAGCGCCATCGCGTGACTGCGGAGCGGCCAGACCCCGACCAGCACCGGGATCGGCCATGCGCCCCCGAGGCGCTCCGCGAACCGGTCGAGCAGCTCGAGGTCGAACAGCGCCTGGGTCATCGCGAAGTGCGCGCCCGCGTCGACCTTCTGCCGGAACCGCTCGAGCTCGAGGTCGAGGTCGGCGGCCGACGGGTTCACGGCCACCCCGATGAAGAACGACGTCGGGGCGTCGATTCCCTTGCCGAGGTAGTCCTCGCCGCGATTCAGCCCCGAGATCAGCTGGACGAGGCCGATGGAGTCGACCTCGTAGACACCGCGCGAGCCCGGGTAGTCGCCGACGTGCGGCGGGTCCCCCGTCACGGCCAGGACGTTCCGGATGCCCTCTGCGTGGGCGCCGAGAAGAACGGCCTCGAGCCCCATCACGGTCGTGTCACGCGGAGTGACGTGGGGGATGGTCTCGAGCCCGACCTCCCGCTGCAGCGTCGCCGAGGTCATGAGGGCGTTCATCCGCGCGCGCGCCATCGGGTTGTCGTTGACGTCGACGAAGCCGGCGTGGCCGGACGACCGGATGGTGCGTGCGGCGTCGAGAAGCCCCTCGAGGGACCCGCCTTTCGGCGGGTCGAGCTCGATGGACACGACCCATTCGCGCTCGCGAAGGGCACGGGCAAGGCCGCTCTCCTCCGCCGGGCCGGGGGGCGCGAGGGCCACCTCGGGCTCCTCCACCTCGATCGGGCGCCTCGGCAGGCGGCCGGCGTCGAACGCCTCGCGAACCGCCTCGATCTGCGCCGGCGTCGTCCCGCAGCACCCGCCGACGATCCGGGCGCCGAGCCCGACCGCCTGCACGGCGAACTCGGCGAAGTAGTCGGGGGTCGAGTGTGGGTAGACGATCCGCCCGCCGGCGAGGCTCGCCAGGCCGATGTTGGGCAGGGCCGCCAGGGGGATCCCCGCATCCCGCATCCCGCGGAGTGCACGCAGCGCGACCGTCGGGCCGGCGCCGTGGTTGGTGCCGATCGCGGCGACGTCGAGCGCGACGAGGCGCAGGGCCGCAGCCGCGGCACCGACGCCGCCCGTGATCTCGGCGTCGTCGTCGAAGGTCAGGAGCGCCACGATCGGCAGCGACGAGACGCCGCGGACAGCTTCGACGGCGACGACCAGCTCTTCGAGGTCGAAGAACGTCTCGACCATGAACAGGTCGACGCCCCGTCCCTCGAGGACGCGTGCCTGCGCCGCGTACAGGGGGCCGTGCTCGGAGGGGTCGAACACCTCGAGCTCACCGAGCGGTCCGATCGAGCCTGCGACGAAGACGTCGCGCCCGGAGACCTCCCGGGCCTCGCGTGCGAGGCGCACGCCGGCCGAGTTGATCTCCTCGAACCGGTCGTCGAGCAGGACGCGGGCGAGCTTGCGGCGGTTCGCCCCGAAGGTGTTCGTCTCGATCAGCTCGGCGCCCGCCGCGATGTAGCCCGTGTGCACCGCCACGACGCTCTCGGGAGCGCGGAGATTTGCCTCCTCGGGGCAGCGCAGGCCGGCCACCGCCCCCGAGACCAGCGCGCCCATGCCGCCGTCGGCGACGATCGGACGGCCGGTGCGCAGTCGGTTCAGGAAGCGGCTCACGGATCGGCCACTGTAACGACCCGCCGAGGCGGTCTCGTCCGTCGGCAGGCCCGGGGGCCCGGACGAAGCGGGGCTGCCGCCGGCCCCGCTCCGACACGGTGGGGCTCCCTTCGTGGGGGAGCCCGCCCCCCTCCGCGCCGAAGCGGCGTCCGGTGAGCGAAGCGGTCATCGGCGGCGCCTGCCCGCGGCCGTATCACCCTGCCGGGGTATGTCTTCCGGGCTTGCCCCGGGTGAGGAAACGGAGAGGGGGCGGCCATCGCCGCCCCGTTCTCCACTCCGCGGCCGCGGAAATGATTGCCGTCAGTTCCCGACCAGGAGCTGGTCCTCCATCGGCACGCGACCGCAGGAGCTTGAGGGTTCGCGGCCGGGGTTTCGGCTGGGTCGGGACCGGGAGTGATCGGAGGTTGGGAGCCGGGTGTCTGCCCGAAGCCAGACACCCGGCTCCTCCACGACGCTCGCCGGTGGCGCCCGTGCCTCAGTCCGGGTGGAGGACGCGGCCTTCCATGCCGCCCGCGACGGTGACGAGCTCGCCTGTCACGTGTCCCGAGAGGCGCTCCGAGGCGAGGACGACGACCTGGGCGGCGACGTCCTCGGGCGTCGCGACCTTGCGCAGCGGCATGGTCCGCGTGATCCGGCGGAGGTCGTCCTCCTCGAGCATGCCCCGTGTCATCGGTGACACGGTCCAGCCCGGCGCGACTGCGTTGACGCGTACGCGAGGGCCGAGCCGTGCCGCCTCGTTCTTGAGCGAGAGGAGCAGGCCGCCCTGGATCGCCGCCTTCGCGGCTGCGTAGTCGGCGTGGCCGGCCTCGCCGAAGCGGCCGGCGGTCGACCCGACCAGCACGAGCGCGCCGCCGCCGCCCGGCGGAAGCGCGCGGAGAAAGGCCCGGGCGGTGAGGAAGGTCGCAGTCAGGTTGAGCGCGATCGTCCGTTCGAACCGCGCGAGGTCCATGTCGCGGACTGCAACGTCCTCCGCGGGATAGACGCCTGCGACCGCGGCGCAGGCCCCGAGCGGCCCGACCGCCTCGTGCGCGTCCGCGAAAAGCCGGTCGACCTCATCCTCGACCGTCAGGTCAGCCCGGGCGACCGGTGCGCCGCCGAGCTCCTCCGCGAGCGCCCGTGCCCGCTTCTCGCCGCGGTGGTAGTGGACGACCACCCGCGCGTCCTCGGCCGCAAACGCGCGCGCACAGGCCGCCCCGATCCCCCCGGAGGCGCCGGTGACGACCACGCCCAGTCCTGCCAACCCGGTGTCCACGGCGGGAGCCTACGCGGGCGGACGAGCGATGCCTGGGTTGTGTCGAGTACGCGGACGTGGCGTGCTGCGCTCAGATGATCCTCCGGTCGGAGCGAAGTCCGGATGGCGGTTGCGACACCCCGGAGATCGTGGCTTTCCGCGTACGCTGATCCGGACCGGATCTTCTTCGACGTCGCATCGTGCGGCTTGCCGCGCCGTGCCGGGGCGGCGCGAATACGCTGACGGGATGAACAGGCTCGACTGGCACATGGACGGCTCCCTCCGGCGGTGTTCGTCCCGCTCGTTCGAAGCGCTCCAGGGCCAGGAGGATGATCGTGGACACGATGGCGCTGGCCGACGCTGACGCACGGATCGAGCGGGCCGCCGCGACTGTCGCGTGTGTCGCACGAAACGTGGCGACCGTCGTCGAGGGCAAGGACGAGCAGGTCCGGCTCGTGCTCGCGGCCTTCACGTGCGGGGGTCACGTCCTGCTCGAGGATGTGCCCGGGACGGCCAAGACCGTGCTCGCCCGGTCGCTGGCGGGATCGATCGAGGGCGCCACGGTGTCGCGGATCCAGTGCACGCCGGATCTCCAACCGACCGACGTCACCGGTCTATCTGTCTGGAATCCGAGCTCGCGCGAGTTCGAGTTCCACCCCGGCCCGATGTTCGCGAACGTGCTCCTCGTCGACGAGGTCAACCGGGCGCTGCCCAAAGCGCAGTCCGCCCTCCTCGAGGGGATGGCGGAGCAACAGGTCACGGTCGACGGCATCACGCACCCGCTGCCCGACCCGTTTCTCGTCATCGCGACCGAAAACACGATCGAACAAGAGGGAACCTTCCCGTTGCCCGAGGCGCAGCTGGACCGGTTCATGGTCAGCACGTCGCTCGGCTACCCGTCTCTCGACGAGGAGCTCTCGATCGTGGACGCGCAGCTGCACGGGCATCCGCTCGAGCGACTCCGGGCCGTCGTGGCGACCGAGGAGCTCGCGGCGGTGTCCACTGCCGTCGAGGACGTCTATTTCGATCCGCTGCTGAAGCGATGGGCGCTGGAGCTCGTCCGCGCCACACGCGAGATGCCGAGCGTAGAGGTGGGCGCCTCCGTCCGCGGCAGCCTGGCGCTGGAGCGCATGGCGCGCGCATGGGCTCTCGCGAGCGGCAGGAGCTACGTCGTCCCGGAGGACGTCGAGCAGCTGCTTCGTCCGGTCGTCGGGCACAGGCTCGTCATCGCGGGGGACGCGCTCCTTGGTGCCGATCGGGGGGAGCAGGAGATCGTTGCCGATGTCCTGGCCCATTGCCTGGAGCAGATGCCGCCGCCGGAGCCGGGGTGGGAGGCGGAGAGGAGCCCGTCTGCGCGGTGATCGGACAACGGGACGCAACCTTTCGCCTCGTGCCGCTGCGGCGGTTCGTCGGCGCCCGGGTCGGTAACCACCGGAGCCCGCGCCGCGGCGCCGGTGACGAGGTCGCCGGCACTCGCCCGTATCGCCCGGGCGATCGGCGAACGTGGATCGACTGGCGCGCGTCCGCTCGTCTGTCCGCGGCGCGCGGCACGGACGAGTTCGTGGTGCGCGAGTTCTACGCGGACACCGCGCCCCGTGCGGTGATCGCAGTCGACCGCAGGCCGCGGATGGCCCTCCACGACATCGCTTTCCCGTGGCTCGACAAGGCTGCCGCGATCGACGCGGCCGTCCGCCTGATCGCCCGCTCCGTCGCGGCCGAGCGCGGTGACCTCGCGTTCGTGGCCAACCACGCCGGAAGCCCCCGATGGGTGGGATCCCGCGCGCCCCGCAAGGTGCTCGAGCACCTCGAGCACGCCGCCGTCGAGCGGGAGTTCGCCGCGGGTCCCCGATCCCTCGACCACTGCCTCCGCCTCCTCGTCGAGCACGCTCCCTCGTTCCCGGCAGGAACCTTCGTCTTCGTCCTCTCCGACTTCGTCGAGGCTGTCTCGCCGCCCATGTGGCGCAGGCTGCGGGCCCTGCGCTGGGACGTCACGCCGGTCGTGGTCCAGGATCCGACATGGGAGCGGTCGTTCCCTGACGTCGGCGGCGTCCTGCTCCCCCTCGGCGACGTCGAGTCGGGCGTCGTCCGCGACGTGTGGATCCGCAGGAGCGAAGCGCGTGCCAGAGCGGTGGCCAATGAACGTCGGCTGGACGACGTCGTCGCGGGATTCAAGCTTCTGGGGTTCGATCCCGTCCTCGTCGGTTCGAGCGATCCCGGCGAGATCGCACATTCTTTTGCGCGCTGGTCGGAGCGCCGTGCGCGGCTGCGCCGGAGAAGCGCGTGAGGCGCTCCCTCGTCCTCGGTGCGATCGTCGCCCTCGTCGCCGTCCCGCTCGCGCCGGGCGCGACGCCCGTCGTCCGGGCCACCGTCTCCCCTGCGGAGCCGGGGTTCGGGGACACCTTCACGTACACGGTGTCGGTGTCGGTGCCGGCAGCCCTTGCCAGCGCGACGACCGTCGCGACGGATGTCGGTGTCCTCACTCGCGTCTCGCCGACGAGGACGACCCGTTCCGTCGAGCGCGGCCTCGCAAGCGTCGTCGTGACGGAGCGGCTTGCCTGCCTGGTCGAGCGGTGTGTCGCCGTGAAGCACGGAAGGGCCGTCACGATCTCGGCCCCACGCGGACGCGTGGGCACCGTCGCGTTCCGAGGGCAGCCCGTCTCGGTGCTCATCAGGTCACGGGTTCCGCTCACCGCGGTCCGAGCGGCCCGGCCTGCCTTCCGCCGGCCCTCGACGCCCGCCGCCCTGACCCCTCGCGTCGATCCGGTTGCGCTCCAGGCGGTGCTGGTCGCCGCGGGCTGCCTTCTGCTCATCGCCGCGGTGACGGGCGTCATGCTGCCGCTCCTGCGGAGAGGCCACCGGCGGGGCACGGCCGGCAACGTCGATCCGCTCCGGCGCGCCATTCGCCTGCTGAGGGAGTCGACCGCGCGGGACGGCCCCGACCGCCGACGGGCGGCGAGCCACGCCGGCCGGCTCGTCGGCCAGACCGCGGTCGCGGTGGACGCCGCGCGCGTCGCGTGGTCTCGGGGCGATCCGGGGCCACGGGACGTGGACGCGCTCGCCGATCGGGTCGAGCAGGAGGCGGGAGCGCGCGAATGAGCGAGCGGCACGCGATTCCCCTCGGCGATGCGACCGTCCACTGGCGGAGTGCACGGGGCGTGCGTCGAGCCCGCTGGGCGGCCGCCACGATCCTCGTCGCCGCGGCGCTTCTCGCCTTCCTCGCGGCACTTCGTCTGCGACCCGGGGCCGAGTCACCGATTCCCGCCTCGTCGACGGGCATCGTCGTGCTCGACGTCTCGGCCAGCATCTCCTCGGACACGTACGCCCGGATCGCAGCCACGCTCGATCGGCTGGTGCGATCCAACCGATCGTACGGCCTGGTCCTGTTCTCGGACACTGCGTACCAGGCGCTTCCCCCCAGAACTCCCTCGGACGAGCTGCGCCCGTTCGTCCGCTTCTTCCGGCGGCCGCAGGCGTCCTCGCCCGGTGCGCTGCCGCAGACGACAAGGAGCCCCTGGACGGACTCGTTCAGCGCAGGGACGCGGATCTCGACGGGCCTTGCCCTCGCGCTGGAGGCCATCCGCGCCGATCGGCCCGTACGACCTGCAGTCCTGTTGGTCAGCGACCTCGACGACGATCCGAGCGACCTCGAGCGCGTCGCTCGGGTCGCCGTCGCGTACCGGCGCGCCGGAATCAGCCTCCATGTCGTGGGCCTCGACCCGGCGCCCGAGGACGTCGCGTTCATCAAAGGCCTGCTGCCCGCGGGAGGCTCCTTCGCGCAGGCTGCGCTGCCGGGCGAGCGCTCACCGTCGTTCTCGGGCGGGAGCGACGTGCTGCTCGTCGCCGCTGCTCTCCTCACTGCGCTCGCGCTCACCGCGTTCGTGCTCATGACCGAATCGTTGCGCTGGAGCGCCCCGTGAGTCGACTCCGGATCGCACTTGCAATCGTCGCCGCAGCGCTCGGTCTCGCCTCGCTGGCGGCCGCCCACGACGTCGGAGCCTGGAAGGACGCAGCCGGACGCGGGAGCGCGGCCTCCACTTGGCTTCCCGGCGACCCGGCCGGCCGGGCGCTCGCCCTGGAGGACGACGTCGCGCTCCGCCGCGGTGAGCGTTCCTTCGCGGCCGCGATCCGCACGCCGGAGGGATTCGAGGAGGCGCCCGACTGGGCTCGGGTGCGTGCGAAGGCGGTGGTCGCTCTCTCGAGGGCGGTGGATCTCGGCTCCGCGCGGCAGGCGTCCAGGGCGGGCAACCTGCTCGGTGTCCTCGCCTCGACCGCGGCCATCGGCCCTGGCCCGGGCGAGGGTGGAGCAGGGGCGAGCGCGACGTTCGACGCCGCCATCCGGGCCGATGGCGAGAACCTCTACCCGAAGTACAACCTCGAGCTGCTGTTCCGGCGGATCGTGGTGGTGGCCATTCGCGAGAGTCCGGGGTTCGGCGCGGGCAACCGCGGGAGATCGGGCGCCGGTGCGGGGGCCGGCACCGCCGGAGCGGGATACTGAGATGGCGCTCGCGAGCCTCTCCCTCCTGACGCCCGGCGGGCTCCTCGTCGGCCTGACCGCGCTGCTCCCAACGATCCTGCTCCTTCTCGTGGCGCGGCGGCAGGCGCGCGCGGCGACGACGATCGGCCTCCGCCCGGCATCGGCGCGAGCGGTCGCGCCACTGGCGGTCGTGTCCGCGACCGCGTGCGTCGCGCTCGGGCTCGCCGCCGCCCAGCCGGTGGTGACCACTACCGAGACGGTGTCGGCCCGGACGAGATCCGAGGTCGTCTTCTTCGTCGACGTCTCCCGGTCGATGCGGGCCTCGGCGGGGCCGGGCGAGCCGACCCGCCTCCAGCGGGCCCGGTCAGCGGTCGAGCGGCTCCGGCTCGCCGTGCCCGACGTACCCGCGGGCATCTCGGGGCTCACCGACCGCGCGCTCCCGTACCTGTTCCCGACGCTCGACGCCGACGTGTTCTCCGAGACGCTCGCGCAGAGCGTGGCGGTGGACTCACCGCCGCCTCTTTGGAGCGCCTTCGCCACGGTGGCGACGAGCTTCGCACCAATGGGAACGGTCATGCGCAACGGCTTCTTCGGTCACGGGGTCAGGT
Organism: uncultured Actinomycetes bacterium; assembly: GCA_963793655.1. Taxonomy (GTDB): domain Bacteria; phylum Actinomycetota; class Thermoleophilia; order Gaiellales; family Gaiellaceae; genus Gaiella. The sequence continues at coordinate 470,983 of CAWCAV010000003.1, read as the reverse complement.
ACCGCACCTGCGTGCTCCTGACCGACGGCGAGGCGCGGTCGACGCTCGGTGACCCGACGTCGAGGGGGAGGCGGGGCTGCCGGCTCGTGGTGGTCAGGGTGGGGGACGGGGGCGACCGGATCTTCACCCCGGCAGGCAATCCGGTGGCGTCCTACCGTCCCGAGGCCTCCGCCACGGCGTCGATTGCGCGCGTGGCGCGGATCATGGGCGGCGCGGTGTTCGGCGAGAACGACCTCGGCGACGCGGCGACTGCGCTGCGGACGGCGGCAGACCGGGGACCGCGAGCCCCGGTCGGGGTCGCGCAAACAGCCCGGCCGCTCGCGCCCTGGCTCGCCGGCCTTGCGCTCTCGCTCGTCGTCGCGATCGTTGCGCTCCGAACGCTTCGCCTGATCTTCCGTCGATTGCAGCCGAGGGAAGCGCAGCATCACCCGTTCCGGCCCGAGGTTCGGGCGAGGAGGGTCGGCTGATCCGTTGCTCGTGAGGCGCGGTGCCGCGCAAGCGGCATGATCACCCTCAGACCGAATGCGTGCCCGCCGGGTTCCGAAGCGCGCGACCGGGCGACGCGTTTGGGTGCAAGTTACAAGTTATGACCTGCGGCACCCGCAGGCGGCGGGAGGTGGGCGGCTGCTGCGTGGTCGAGGATCGCCGTCGTCCGGCCCGAGACCGCGCGGACGAGGGAGGCCGGCGTCTCGGGAGACGCGGGCTCGCCGAACGCGCGCCGCACTGCATCGGCCTTGTCCGGCCCGACCGCCAGGAATACGACCTCGCGCGCGGCGGAGAGCGCGGGGATCGTCAGGGTCACGCGCTCGACCCACGGCTCGAGCGCCGGCGGTGCGGCCACCGCGAGCGCGTGCCGCTCCTCGAGCGACGGGGCACGGGGGAACAGCGAGGCCGTGTGGCCGTCCGCCCCGAGCCCGAGCAGCACCAGCTCGAGCGTCGTCCCGCGCAGATCCTCCGCGTACGCGGCCGCCGCGTCGACCGGCGAAAGCTCGGTCGCGACCGCGTGGACGGCGGGCGGGCGGTCGAGGCGGTCGAGGAGCGACTCCCGTACGAGCCTCAGGTTGGAGCGGGCGTCGTCCAGCGCCACGCACCGCTCGTCGCCGAGCCAGACGTCCACCCGGCTCCAGTCCGGCTCGAGCGACGCGGCGAGCTCGTACGCCCTGCGAGGCGTCGACCCGCCCGCCAGTGCGACGGGCCCACCTCGGCGCGCGACGTCCGCGAGCCTTTGCGCCACCTCGAGGGCCGCTCTTTCCGCGTCTTCGGCGACGACGAAGTCCACCGTCCCATTCTCTCCACCCTTGCCACGCGCCGCTCGGCCAGCTACACCGAGAACCATGGCGCCCGATCTCGACGCGGTCGCAGCCGTGCTGCACGACGCCGCCGAGCTGCACCACGCCGTCTGGCGCGACACGGACGGCGAGGATCCCGACTGGGCGTCCTGGTACGCCGACTGGCTGCTCGGCCACTCCGAGCTTCCCGCGCTCCTCGGAGTCACGCCGGTGCGAAGCCATCTCGTCCATGCACTCGTCGAGCTCGACCGGCGAGCACGTGGAGACGAGAGGTGGGAGGACGGGTATGCGCGCGGGCTCGCCGAGCTGTTCGCGGCCTGACCCACGACCGGCCGGCGGAGCGGTGTCACAATCGCTTCGTGGTCACCTCCTCCCTCGAGGTCACCGTCAACCCGTGGTACCGGCAGTTCTACCTTCTGCGTGGTGACGATCCGTGGGCGTCCGACCAGGTGACCCGGGAGGGCTACGAGCGTCGGCTCGCCGCGATCGGCGGCTTCGTCTACGTCGGTACCTCGATGTACGGGAACCCGGTCGTGATGACGCTCGAGCTCCACGACGACGAGCCCCCCGTCTCCGAGGACGCGGATCACGTTGCGGAGGTCCCGCTCTCGGGCTCGGGCCCGCTCGCGGTGCTCAGCTGGGGCCAGGACGAGCCGGAGGCGACCTTCGAGCTGCCCGCGGGGCCGCTCCGCCTCCGCACCGTTCACGCAGGGCTGGCCGCGGCCGACGCGCACAACGACAACGATCTCGGCGGGGAGGATCTGTCGCCCGAGACGATCGTCGCGCAGCTCTGGCCGGCCCCGGCGGAGCCGCCGCGGACGATCCGCGGCTGGGGCTAGGAGCCTGCGGTCGTCCGGCCGACGGACGCGTCGCGATTCTCACGGGCCGCCACCTTGCCGCGGGGCGGGGGAAGCACGATCGAGAAGGTCGAGCCGACGCCGGGCTCGCTCTGCACCCTCGCCGAGCCACCCATCGAGGACGCGAGCTCGTGCACGATCGCGAGGCCGAGCCCGGTGCCGACGCGCCGCTCGCTCCCGAGCCGGTCGTAGAGATAGAAGCGCTCGAACGCGTGCGGGATGTCGCCCGCGACGATCCCGGGCCCGTCGTCCACGACGTCGAGCCGCCCCGGGCCGGCGAGGATGCGAACCACACCGCCGCGGGGCGTCGACCGCAGCGCGTTCTCCACGAGGTTCGAGAGCGCCTGGAGGGCGCGATCCGGGTCGCCGACCGCGACGGCGCCCGGCTCGGCCATCACCTGGAGCCCGACGCCGAACGAGGCGGCCGCCGTCTGGTGGCGCTCGTACGCGGCGGCGGCCACGTCGCCGAGGTCGAGCGGCTCACTTCTGACGGCGAACGCGCGTCGCCGCAGACGGGCGAGATCGAGGAGATCGCCGACGAGCCGCTCGAGCCGGCGCGCCTCGCGGCCGATCACTGCGCCGACGCCGGCCGGCTCGAGGACCCTGTCCTCGAGCGCCTCGGCATGGCCGCGGATCGCGGTGAGCGGTGTCTTGAGCTCGTGGCTGACCGACAGCAGGAACGACCGCTCAGCCTCCTGTGTGCGCTCGAGCTCGTCCGAGAGATGGTTGAAGGACGCTGCCAGCGTCGCGGCCTCTCGCGGCCCGGTGACCGGGAGCCGCTCGGGCCGCTCGCCCTCTGCGAGCGCACGGCTCGCCACGGACACGCGCGCGATCGGCCGTGCTACCGCACGCGAGAGGAGCAGCGCGACGAGGGCGGCGAGCGCCGCTCCGACGAGGCCGGCCAGCCCGAGCCCGAGCGCGAACGGTGTCCAGTCGGCGGCCTGGCGCGAGGCAGGACGGAGGAGGACGATCGCCTCGTTGCCGTTCCGGCGCGCTGCATAGAGGAAGCGCGTGCCGCGCACCTCGAGGCTGCCGCTCGCCGCGGCGCCCGATCGGATGCGCTCGGCGCCTGCGCCGGGGAGCAGGAGCGCCGCCTGCGAGGGAGTGACGATCGCGAGCCGCTGCTCGTCCGTGGCGAGGAACTGCCCGAGCTCGTCCTGCGTCCGCCGGCCGGGATCGGCGCGTCGCTGGGCCGCGATCAGCTCGACCTGCCGCTCGAGGGCGTGGACGCCGGCCTCCTCCAGCGACCGTCGCGTGAGGAGGGCTCCGGCGACGACGGTGACGAGAATGGACACGAGCACCGTGCCGGCGATTCCGAGGAAGAGGCGTGACCGCAGGCTCACTGCGGCACCAGCTTGTAGCCGGAGCCGCGGACGGTGCGGATCAGCGCCGGCCGGTCGAGCTTGCGGCGGAGCTGGCCCACGTGGACGTCGACGGTCCGCGTGCCTCCCGGGAACGAGAGCCCCCAGACGCGCTCGAGGATGCGCTCGCGGCTGACGACCACGCCGGGGCGCTCGGCGAGGTGCCACAGCAGGTCGAACTCGCGCGCGGTGAGCTCGACGTCGGCGCCCGCGACGGTGGCCGAGCGCGAGCGGCGGTCGAGGACGACGTCTGCCGCGGCGAGCACGTCGTCCTCCGTCTCCGGCTCGGCACGCCGGAGCACGGCGTGGACGCGCGCGACGAGCTCCCTGGGTGAGAACGGCTTCGTCACGTAATCGTCCGCGCCGAGCTCGAGCCCGGTCACGCGGTCGATCTCCTCGTCGCGCGCCGTGAGCATGACGACGGGAAGCCGCGAGCACGACCGGATCGCGCGGCACAGGTCGAGCCCGTCGGTGTCCGGGAGCTGCAGGTCGAGGATCGCGAGCCGGACGTCGTTCTGCGCGAGCGCCTGGAGACCCTCCGTCCCGCGCGCCGCCCACACGACGCGGAAGCCGTCCCGCTCGAGGTACGCCCGGACGACGGAGGCGATGTCCTCCTCGTCCTCGACGACGAGGATCGTGCCGCCGCGGACCACGTCAGACGGCTCCCTGCACGAGCACCACGCGTGCCGAGCCGTTCGCGGCGAGGACGACCTGGACGCGCATCCCGGGGCGGAGGGCGCGGAACCGGATGCGGCCGCCCGCACGCCAGGCGGTCGTCCTCGCCGTGACGGGGATCCGGACGGTTCCTCCCGCGTCGCGCCGTACCACCAGCGAGCGCGGCCGGATCTTGACGAGCCGGCCGGCCTCGGCGCTGCCCGCGACGCGTCCGAACGCGCGCACTACGACGGCCGAGCCGCCCGGCACGAGCGTGACCGCCTCGGCGACGAAGCCGCGCCGGATGTCCGTCAGGGACGCGGGACGGCCGTTGACGCGGAATCGCGTCTCCGTGCCCAGGGCGACCGTGACCTCGGTCCCGTCGAGCGCCCGCAGCACGAGGCCGCTCCGATCCGCCGACTGGACGATCCCACGCTCGACGACACGGTCGGCCGCACTCGCGGCGGGCGCAACGCCGAGCGCCACGCAGGCCGCCACGACCACGAGGAGGGCCTTCACGCGCGAATCCTCACAGGGCGTCGTTAGCGAACGACCGCGCGAACGTAAGCCCTGTGTAAACGGTGACGGGCCGAGGTCGAGGCGCGCCGCCTACGCGCGGTCGAGCGTCGCGTGCCGGAGGCTCATCCGCTCGGCGTTCCGGATGAAGGCGTATCCGAGGGCGCCGTACACCACGCCGATTGCCGCCTCGACGCCGAGCAGTCCCGTCACGTCCGACAGAGGCTCGCCGTCGGCGACGCGCCTCGCGGCCTCGATCCCGTGCGTGAACGGCAGCACGTTCGAGACCTGCTGCATCCAGGATGGGAGCTGGTCCACCGGCACGTTCGCGCCCGTGAACACGAGCAGCACGCCGAACATGATGTTCGCGAGCACCGCCTGCTCGCGGAGCAGCAGACCGAAGCCCGCGCCCATGAGCCCGAGGCCCGTGCACGAGAACGCGCAGAGGGCCGTCGCCAGCGCGAGCGGCGCGATCGACGATGCGGGTACGTGGATGCCGACGATCAGGCCGCCCACGACGAGCGCGAACGCGGCCACGAAGAATCCGTTGAAGACGACCGGAAGCGCCCGGCCGAGGAACAGCGGCAATCGTGGCGCGGGGCTGACGAGGATGTACCCGAGCGTGTGCTGGAACCGCTCGCCGCCGATCGTGAAGGTCATCGCGAAGAGGCACGGGATCGCGGCGTACTGGACGGCGTTTCCGATCACGAAGAACTCGTCGGACTCGAGGCCGGCCGAGCGGCCGATGTACACGAACAGCAGGATCTGGAAGATCGGCGCGACGAGCATCGAGGGGATGTAGATCTCGGGCCGCAGGAACGAGAAGAGCGCCCGGAAGCTGAGCAAACCACCGACGAAGAAGACGCGCACCCCGGTCATGCCAGCGCGAGGGTGCCGGCGCGGCGTGCGCTCGAGAGCACGCGCTCGAGGATCGCGATGCCGATCGCCAGGTAGACCGCGCCGAGGGTGAGCGCGAGGGCGATCTCGGGCCAGGCCCCGGCCCCGGTCGCGGCGTCGCGGATCGCGTCGACACCCCATGTCGGAGCCAGCGCCCACGACAAGGGCCGCACCCAGCCCGGCAGGATCGTCAGGGGCACGAGGAACCCGGCGATCAGCCAGACCGGGTACTCCAGCAAGTTCCCGAGCGCCCATGCCGTCCGGTAGCGGACGAACGACACGGCGAGGAGGAAGCCCATCGCCCCGATCGAGACCACGGTCGCTACCAGGGCGACGGCGAACGAGAATGGCTGCTCGAACGGCAGGTCGACGCCGAAGACGAACCGGCTGATGAGCAGTGTGGCGGTCATGCTGTAGAGGCCGAGCGCTGCCATCGCGATCGTCACCGGGAGCAGAACCGTGGCGAAGTGCACGGGCGCGCAGACGAGCAGCTCCAGCGTCCCGTGCCAGCGCTCCCTCTGCATCGCCGAGCCCGCCGAGGTGCTCGTCGAGGACCAGATCCCCATCACGGCCGCGCCGAAGGAGGCGAACACGAGCGACTCCTCACCGGCGCCGGCACGGAACATCAGGAACGCGACCGTCGCGAAGAAGAGCGGCCACAGCACTCCGAGGAGCCCGTCGAACGACGAGCGCGTCATCATCTTCAGGTGGAGCGCAAACCCGATGGCGAGGACGCGCGCGACCCGTGTCGACCCGTGTGCGAGAGAGAGGCGCGTGTCGGGCGCGACGTCAGCCATCCACCGTGATGGGCTGCTCGGTGACGAGCGCGACGTAGGCATCCTCGAGCGTCGGCTCCCGGGTCGTCACGCGCCCGAGCGACACGCCGTCGAGGCGCGCGAGCACCTCGTGGGTCGGCTCGTGGCCGGAGCCGGCCTGCACGACGACGACCTGTGCCTGGTCGCGGTCCTCCACCGCCACCGACGTGACCCCTTCGATCGCGCGGAGCGCCTCGACTCTCCCGTCCTCGATCCCGTACACCTCGATCTCGACGACGACCCCTTCCGAGACCCGGCCCTTGAGATCGCGGGGCGTCCCCTCGGCGACGATCTCGCCCTTCGCCACGACCGCGATCCGATCGCAGAGCGAGTCGGCCTCGAACATGTAGTGCGTCGTGAGGAGCACCGTCTTGCCGGCCGCCTTGAGACCGAAGATCGTCTGCCGGAGCTCGCGCGCCCCGACGGGGTCGACGCCGATCGTCGGCTCGTCGAGGAAGACCACCGGCGGGTCGTGCAGCAGCCCTCGCGCGATGTGGAGGCGCTGGCGCATGCCGCGCGAGTACCCCTCGACCCGCTCCTTCTCCCGGCCCTCCAGCCCGACGAGTTCGAGCAGCTCTCCGATCCGTCCGCGCTGCCGCCGGGGCTCGACCCCGTACAGCTCCGCGAAGTAGCGCAGGTTGTCGAACGCCGAGAGCCGCTCGTAGAGGCCGCGGTCGCCGCCGAAGACGTAGCCGATCCGCTGGCGCACCCAGTTCGCGTCCTCGACGACGTCCCGGCCGAGGACGCGCGCCTGCCCCGACGTCGGGATCAGCAGCGTGATCAGCATCTTGATCGTGGTCGTCTTGCCCGCCCCGTTCGGGCCGAGCAGGCCGAACAACTCCCCCTCCTCGATCTCGAAGCTGACCCCCCGCACCGCCTCGACCTCGAGGGAGCGGCGCCGGAACGTGCCGGTGGTGGTCTTGTAGGTGCGGTGGAGGTCGATCGCTTCGACGACGGGCGCCACGGACTCCACGCTAGCGGCGGCTCGGCAGGTGCGAGCGGCGGAAGTCCGCACCCTGACCGCAGCCGTTGACATGTCACGGGTCGCGCTGCGACAGTATCCCCTGCGGACGGGAACGTGGGACGCAACATCGAGGAGCGGACCGGCGTCTCACCCTGTGAAGTCTCACCACGAAGGAGGAACCGAATGAAACGACGCGGAGGAGTTGTGCTGGCGCTTGCGACGATCGTCGTCGCGGCGCTCGCATCGACCGCCGGGGCGGGCTCGTCGGCGGTTGCCGCGGCACAGGCGATCAACTGCAAGAACACGGTGAAGCTCGCCCTGATCACCCCGCTCACGGGCGGCGGCGGCTTCATCGGCCAGGAGCAGGTCACCTGGGCCAAGTACGGGGTCAAGACCCTGGCCAAGAAGTACGGCCTCAAGGTGCAGCTCGTGCAGGGCGACACGCCCGTCGAGAAGGGCAACGGCGAGGCGCTCGTCGTCGCGCAGAAGTTCATCTCCGACCCGAAGGTGCTCGTCTCGATCGGCCCGGCGACGTCGGGCGGCGTCGCGGCGGCGAGCGGAGCGCTCACCGCGGCGGGGATCGCCCAGATCTCGCCGTCCGCGACGCGGACGTCCCTCACCCAGGGCGCCAACAAAGAGGCCACGAACGCCTTCTTCCGCGTCGTCCCCGGCGACTACATCCAGGGGCCGACCGACGCGAACTACATGGTCGACAAGCTCAAGGTCAAGAAGGTCGCGATCGTCGACTTCCAGGAGCCGTACTCCGTCGGCCTCGCCGACGCCGCCGAGGGCGTCCTCAAGAAGAAGGGCGTGTCGGTGAGTCGTCAGTCGACCTCCGTCAACACGACCGACTTCTCGTCGCTCGTCACGAAGGTGCCGAGCGACGCCGACGTGGTGTTCTTCCCAACCCAGCAGGCGGCCGACGCGCAGACGTTCGCCCAGCAGATGCTCGAGCAGGGCAAGAAGGCAAAGGTGTTCGGCGGTGACGGTACGAACAGCCCGACCGCGTTCAAGGTCGCCGGCTCGTACGTCTCGAACTTCGCGCCCGACATCAGCGGCATCGCGGCGAACAAGGCCCTGATCGACGGGTGGAAGAAGGACAACTCGAGTGCGACGCTCGGCTCGTTCGGGCCGCCCGCCTATCTCGCGGTCGAGGTCGCGCTGAACGCGATCAAGAAGGCGTGCGACGCCGGCAAGGGGCAGATCTCGAACCGGAAGCTCATCATCCGCAACGTCAAGAAGATCAACCTCAAGACGACGCTCCTAGGGGGGCCGTTCCGCTTCTCGACGAAGTCGAACGACCCGCTGAACGCGAAGTTCTACATCTTCCAGATCCAGTCGAACGGCAGCTACAAGCTCGTCGGCTAGCTCTGGCTCGTCGCGACTGCGGCGGCCCGGCATGCGCCGGGCCGCCCCGCGTCGTGGCCGGTTGTAGACTCGCGGCCCGCGTGGACACGTTCATCCAGCTGACGCTCAACGGGCTGACCCTCGGGAGCGTCTACGCGCTGATCGCGCTCGGCTACTCGCTCGTCTACGGGATCCTCAAGCTACTCAATTTCGCGCACGGCGACGTCTTCATGGTCGGGTCGTTCATCGGCTTCGGCGTGCTGCAGCTGCTCGGCGGCTCGGCGGATCCCGTCGTCCCGGTGTGGCTCCTGCTCATCTCGATCACCCTCGCCGCCATGGCCGGCTGCGCGGTGCTGGGGGTCGCGATCGAGCGGTTCGCCTACCGTCCCCTGCGCGACGCGCCGCGCATCGCCCCTCTCATCAGCGCGCTCGGCGTCTCCTTCTTCCTCGCGTACTCGATGCAGCTCCTCTTCGGGGCGGAGCAGCGCGACTACGACGCGTTCGCGATGGACAACGGGGCGCTGTTCTTCAAGGGGTTCGACGTCGGCAACGTGCGCGTGCCGCTGCTGCGGATCATCATCATCGTCGCCGCCTTCGTCCTGATGGCGCTCCTCTGGGTGCTCGCGACGCGTACGAGGACCGGCAAGGCGATGCAGGCGACGTCGTACGATCGCGAGGCCGCCGCGATGATGGGCATCGACATCGACCGCGTGATCGTGTTCGCGTTCGTCCTCGGTTCGGCGCTCGCCGGAGCGGCCGGCGTGCTCTTCGCGCTGCGCGCGCCGACCTTCCCCTCGATCGGGTTCCTCGCCGGGCTCAAGGGCTTCACCGCCGCCGTGATCGGCGGCATCGGCTCGATCCCGGGGGCGATGGCAGGCGGCCTGATCCTCGGGTTCGCCGAGGCGTACACCCAGGGCTACATCTCGACGAAGTGGTCCGACCTGCTCGTGTTCCTGATCCTGATCCTGTTCATGCTGTTCCGCCCGCAGGGCCTGCTCGGCAAGGCCGACATCAGGAAGGTGTGAGTGTCGAACCCGACCGACTGGGACGACCTCTCGCAGCCCCTCGAGGGCGCCGCCGAGGCGAGCGCGGCCGAAGGCCCGTCGAGCCCGGCGGTCGGTCGCGACGAGTGGGTCGCGCGCCACGGCGAGCGGCGAGCCAGGCGCGAGGGCCTGCTGGGCACGATCGAGCAGCGCCTCGAGGTCGTCCCGTGGTGGGCCTGGCTGACGGTCTTCGTGGCGATCATCTGCCTGGTGCCGGTCGGGTTCGAGAGCGGCTACGTCCGGCTGGTGGCCTTCAACACGGTCGTCTTCATGCTGCTCGCCCTCGGTCTCAACATCGTGGTCGGCTGGGGCGGGCTGCTCGACCTCGGCTACGTCGCCTTCTTCGGGATCGGTGCGTACACCTACGCGCTCCTCAGCTCCGACAAGTACGACATCCACCTCCCGACGCTGGTCGTGATCCCGCTCGTTGCGATCGTGGGCGGCATCGTCGGGCTCCTCGTCGGCCTGCCGTCGCGCCGCCTGTCGGGCGACTACCTCGCGATCGTGACGCTGTTCTTCTTCCAGGTCTTCCTGACGTTCACGAACAACGGCGACGACGTGTTCGGCCACAGCCTGACAAATGGGCCGAACGGGATCCTCAAGGTTGACCAGTTCGACATCTTCGGCTGGACGCTGCCGCGGGCGACGCAGGACGGCCTCTTCGACATCGTCTACCTCTACGTCGCGCTCGTGTTCTTCACCGTGGTGTACGTAGCGCTGCACCTCCTGAACGACTCGCGCACCGGGCGCGCGTGGCGCTCGCTGCGGGAGGACCCGCTCGCGGCCGAGCTGATGGGGATGCCCGTCAACCGGCTCAAGCTGATGGCGTTCGCGTTCGGCGCGTCGGTCGCCGCGCTGACCGGGACGTTCGCCACGGCGCTCGCCGGCAGCGTGTTCCCGCAGAACTTCGAGTTCCCGCTCCTGATCACCGTCTACACGATGGTCATACTCGGCGGCGCCGGCAGCCAGGCCGGCGTCGTGATCGGCGCCGTGGTGATCAGCGTCCTGCTCGAGATGCTCCGCGACGCGGGCGACGACGTGCGCGCCCTGTTCTACGTCGTCATCATCCTCGCTCTCACCGCCTTCTTCCGCGCCTCCACGAGGCTCGCGCTAGTGCTCGGAGGCACGATCGTCTTCGGTCTGGTGGCGCGCTTCGTGGCGGGCGAGATCGACTCCTCTTGGACCGCCGGGCCGGCGGACGGGACCAGTCGGATCGCAGGCTGGGCGTCCGACTGGGTGATCGTGCCCAACCACATGGCCGGGTGGGTCCCGCCGGTCACGTACGTCGGGCTCATCGCTCTGGCGCTCACCCTTACGCTCGTCCACGGCTGGGTGCGCATCGCCCTCATGGTGCCGACGCTCTACCTTGCCGCGTTCGTCTGGGAGAACGTAATGCTGCCCCACCCGGAGTCGGCGCGCTACATCGTGCTCGGCGCGATCCTGGTGGCGACGATGATCGCGCGACCCGAGGGCCTGCTCGGTGAGAAGCGCGTGGAGATCGTGTAGTGGCCGTCGACAAGCTCCTCGAGCTCCGGAAGGTGTCCATGTCGTTCGGCGGCCTCATGGTCGTCGCCGGGCTCGACCTCCACGTCGACGAGGGCGAGATCGTCTCCGTGATCGGCCCGAACGGCGCGGGCAAGACGACCCTCTTCAACCTGATCACCGGCATCTACGAGCCGATCGAGGGCGACATCCTCTTCGCAGGCGAGAGCATCTCGGGCCTCGAGCCGCACGCGATCACGCGCAAGGGGATCGCGCGGACGTTCCAGACGCTGCGCCTCTTCCTCAACATGAGCGTCCGCGAGAACGTCATGGCGGCGGCCTACAGCCACACGAGCGCCGGGCCGTTGCGCTCGATGCTCCGGACGCCCGGGCAGCGGCGCGAGGAGCGCGAGATCCGTGCGCTGGCCGAGGAGCGGCTCGCGTTCTTCGGCGAGCGCCTGATGGGCTACCGGTGGGACCAGCCCGCCTACTCGCTCTCGTACGCGAACCGCCGGCGCCTGGAGATCGCGCGGGCCACCGCGACGAGGCCGCGCCTGCTGCTCCTCGACGAGCCGGCGGCGGGAATGAATCCCAAGGAGACGCAGGAGATCACGGAGCTGATCGGGAAGCTCCGCACGGACGGCGGCTACACGATCCTCGTGATCGAGCACGACATGCATGTGGTGGAGGGCATCTCCGACCGGGTCGTCGCGCTCGACCACGGCGTCAAGATCGCAGAGGGCTCGTTCGAGGCGGTCGCCACCGACCCGCGAGTGGTCGAGGCGTACCTCGGGACAGGAGGGGCGGCGCGCAAGTGAGCACTGCGACCGAGCCCGCGCCGGAGGCACCGCCGCTCCTCGAACTCGAGGGCATCAACACCTACTACGGGCAGATCCACATCCTCCAGGACTCGCACCTCGTCATCCGGGACGGGGAGCTCGTCTGCCTGCTCGGAGGTAACGCGTCCGGGAAGTCCACGACGCTGAAGACGATCCTCGGCCTCGTGCGGCCGCGCACGGGACGGGTGTTGCTCGGCGGCGAGGACGTGACCCGGATGGCCACCGCTCATCGCATCCGCCGCGGGCTCGCGATCGTTCCGGAGAACCGCCGTCTGTTCGGGCCGATGACCGTGCTCCAGAACCTCGAGATGGGCGCATACCTCCGTTCCCGATCGGATCTGAGGGAGGAATTCGAGCGCGTCTACTCGCTGTTCCCGCTGCTGTACGAGCGCCGCTCCCAGCTCGCGGGCACGCTCTCCGGTGGGGAGCAGCAGATGGTGGCGATGGGCCGCGCGCTGATGTCCAAGCCGAAGCTGCTGCTGATGGACGAGCCGTCGATGGGGCTCGCGCCGATCCTCGTCGAGCGGAGCTTCGAGATCATCCAGCAGGTCAACCAGGCGGGCGTCGCGATGCTCGTCGTGGAGCAGAACGCCAACGTGTCGCTCTCGATCGCCGACCGTGGGTACGTCCTGTCGACCGGCCGCATCGTCCTCGAGGGCAAGGCGGCCGACCTGCTCGAGAACGAGGACCTCCGGAAGGCGTACCTGGGGCGGTAATGACGAGACCGTCAGTCGCCGTTCGGGCGTGGAGCGGCGGTCATCGACCCGAGGTAGAGCTCGGCGACCTTCGGGTCGTGAGCAGCTCGGCGCCGGTGCCCTCGAACGCGTTCCGGCCGATGTCGAGCACGTAGCCGCGGTCGGCGAGCGCGAGCGCGCGGCGGGCGTTCTGCTCGACCATCACGATCGTGATCCCGCGCTCGCGGATGCTCCGCGAGCTTCGTCGAAGACCGCGTCGACGAAGGCGGGGCGAGGCCGGCCGAGGGCTCGTCGAGCAGGAGCAGCGCGGTCGGGCATCGAGCGCGCGGGCCATCGCGACCATCTGGCGCTCGCCGCCGGACAGCGTGCCCGCGCGCTGGCGCGGCGCTCGCGCAGGAGCGGGAACAGCTCGTACGACTGCGGCGACCGCGTCGCCGGCGCTCGCTGCGCGCGGCAGCGCCGCGGCCGACCTCGAGGTTCTCCGGCGACCGTGAGGCTCGGGAAGACGTTGTCGAGCTGCGGGACGTAGTTGAGGCCGCGGCGGGTGAGTCGGTCGGGGCGCATGCCCGTGATGTCGTCGCCGTCGAAGACGACGGTGCCGCTCGCGGGCGGAGGAGCCCGTAGATCGCCTTGAGGAGCGTCGACTTGCCGGCGCCGTTCGGGCCGATCGATCGGCGACGATCTCGTCCTCGCCCGCCGTGAGCGAGACGCCGCGGAGGATGTGCGACCTCGCACGTAGCCGGCGACGAGCTCGTCGACGTCGAGCGGCGGCGTCGCTCACGCGCTGCGTCCCGAGGTAGGCGTCGATCACGCGCTGGTCGTCGCGGACCTCGTCGGGCGCGCCGTCCGCGATCACCCGCCCCTCGGCCATCACGATGACGCGGTCGCTCGCCTGCATGACGACGTCCATGTCGTGCTCGACGAACAGGAACGTGAGGCCGCGCTCGCCGCGCAGCTCGCGCATGTGGTCGAGCAGCTCGTCCCGCGAGCGTCGGGTTGACGCCGGCCATCGGCTCGTCGAGCAGCACAGGCGCGGCTCGGCCATCAGCGCGCGCGCGAGCTCGAGCAGCTTGCGCTGGCCGCCCGAGAGCGTGCCCGCGTAGTCGTCGGCGTGCTCGTCGAGGCGGAAGAGCGCGAGCAGCTCGTGCGCCTGCTCGCGCACCTCGCGCTCGCGGCCGCCGGGCCGCCGGCGCGGAGAGCGACGATCGCGCGAGGCGCTCGCCGGGCTGGTGCGGGCGCCGCGAGCAGCATGTTGTCGAGCACCGTCATCCGCGTCAGCGCCCGGGTGTCTGGAAGGTGCGGCACCAGCCCGCCGCGGGCGATCCGGTGCGGCGGCCGGCCGGTCGATCTGCTGGCCGTCGAAGCGCGACCGTGCCCGCGTCGGCGCGGAGGAAGCCCGAGATGCACGTTGAAGAGCGTCGTCTTGCCGGCGCCGTTCGGCCCGATCAGCGCGGTGATCGAGCCCTGCCTCGACGTCGAAGCGACGCGCCGTCGACCGCGCGGATGCCGCCGAAGCGCTTGCATCACGTCGCGCACCTCGAGCAGCGCCGCTCACTCGAGCACCATCTCCTCGCGCCTGCCGAAGAGGCCCTGCGGCCGGAACAGCCATCAAGCCCGATGATCACGAGCCCGATGATGATCAGCCGCACGTACGCGCGGTCGGCCGAGTCGAAGTAGCGAGAACGGCGGGAAGTCGAAGAAGCGCGTCGCCGGCGAAGATGAACGCCGAACACGAGCGCGCCGACCGGGACCGCCCACGACGCGCCCGAGCCCGCCGAGGATCAGGATCATCCAGGCGAAGAAGGTGATCAGCGGCTGCGAAGTCGTCGGGGCTGAAGAACGAGAACTGCCAGGCGTAGAAGCACGCCGGCGAGCGCCGGCGAGCGCCGCCGCGAGCGCGAGCGCCTGGAGCTTGTAGGCGAAGACGTTCTTGCCCGAGCGACGCGGCCGCGTCCTCGTCCTCGCGGATCGCGCGCAGCACCCGGCCCCAGGGCGTCCGCGCAGCCGCCGCGGTGAGCAGGACGCAGCGAGCGAGCGCGACGGTCCAGACGACGAGCGAGCATCGACGACGTCCTTGGCGCCGACGTGGAGCCGAGCGCCTGACCCAGCCCTGGAAGCCGCTCCCACTGCGCCGTTGTACTGCGCGGCCGTGCCCGCGCCCGCGAGGTTGATCGTGCCCTGCGTGCCGCCGGTGAGCCGGTCCTCGTTGGTCGCGACGTAGCGGACGATCTCGCTGAAGGCGATCGTCGCGATCGCGAAGTAGTCCGCCCGCAGGCGCAGCGTCGGCAGGCCGAGAGCACGCCGGCGAGCATCGCGGCGACGACCGCGAGCCGGCGGCGAGCCACATGCTCGAGCCCTGCCTTCACGACGAGGATCGCCATCGTGTAGGCGCCGATCGCCATGAACGCGACCTGGCCGAAGTTGAGGAGGCCGGTGAAGCCGAACTGCAGCTGGAGGCCGAGCGCGAAGATCGTGTAGATGCCGGCGACGACGCCGACGAAGGCCCAGAACTCGCCGCTCGGCGAGCGATGCTCATACGGTCGCGCGCCTTCCCGAAGAGGCCCTGCGGCCGGATGAGCAGCACGACGATCAGGACGACGAACGCGACGACCGGCTTGTAGACCGGGTCGACGCCGCCGCCGAAGCCCTCCCACGTCGAGAGCTCCATCGCGAGGCCGAGCACGAGCCCGCCGACGAGCGCGCCGTAGGCGCTGCCGATGCCGCCGAGGACGACGGCGGCGAAGATCGGGCAGCAGCAGCGTGAAAGCCGAAGTTGCGGGTCGAAGCGTGCTCTGCACGAGCGCCGGCGAGCACGCCCGGCGAGGCCGGCGAGCGACGCCCGAGATGATCCAGGTCACGACGATCACCCGGTCGACGTCGATGCCCGAGACCTCCGCGAGCGCGCGGTCGTCGGCGAGGGCGCGCATCATCCGCCCGAGTCGTGGTGCGCGAGCAGGAACAGCCCGATCGCGCACGAATCGCGACGGCCGCGACGACGATCGCGATCGACCTGCGCGCCGCGACAGGCGGACGCTCGCCGATGACGTAGACCTTGTACGGGTCGACGTCGTAGGCCGCGGGGCTGCGGCCCCGCAGACGAGGAGGATCACCTGCCGCAGGACGAGCGCGAGCCCGATCGACACGAGGAAGAGGCTCATGAAGCCGGCGTCGCGCGCAGCGCAGCGGCCGCCAGAGCACGACGCTCGAGCGCGACCGAGAGGACGCGCCGTCGCGACCATCGCGAGAAGCCGTCGGCGACGACCATCGGCAGGCCGAGCGTCGACGTTCGACGAAGTACGCCGACGAAGGCGCCGAAGGTCATGTATGTCGCCGTAGGCGAAGTTGACGAGCCGGAGGATCCCGTAGACGAGCGAGACGCCGACGGCGGCGAGCGCGTACACCGAGCCGGTGACGAGGCCGTTCGCCAGGAGCTGCAGTGAACACGCTCAGATCACCTGGGGCTCGGGCACGGTACGCCCTTCCGGCGAAGCGTCGCCTGTCGAGGATGTCGAGCACCGTATCGCTGCTCGCCCGCGACGCCGTCTGCGACGATCCGCCCGACCGCCGGGGCGATCATGAAGCCGTGACCGCTGAACCCGGCCGCGACATGGAGGCCGTCGTGACCTGGCAGCGGTCCGAGGATCGGCTGCCGGTCCGGCGTGACGTCGTAGGACGCCGCTCACCAGCACGTCGAGCCCGACGTACTCGAGGATCGGGCAGGAGGTCGGAGATCGCGCGCGCGGACGTTGCGCCGCCACGCCGGCGCCTCCGTCTCCGGGTCACCCGTCGCGCCGAGGTCGCTCGCGAGCACACGCCCGTCGTGGAGCTGCTTCGCCGCGAACCGCCGCTCGGGCGAGATCGACGAGCGGCTCGAGCAGGCGCTCGCGGATCGGCGCGCTCAGGAAGAGGTGTCGGGGCTCGAGCTCGATCGGCAGGTCGACACCCGAGCGGCCCGACGAGTCGCACGCGTGTCGGCTCCGGCCGCGACCACGACGGACGGCGCGGTGAAGCGGCCGGCCGTCGTGTCGAGCGCCCACGTCCCGCCGTCCGGGACGATCCGCGTCGACGCGTCGCGCGATGCGGACGTCGAGTTGCCGCGCGATCGCGACGATCGCCGCCCGGGGCTCGTCCATGTACCCGTCCTCCGCGCAGTACGTCGCTCCGACCAGCGTCTCGGTCCGGAGGCCGGGCACCAGCTTGCCCGCCTCCGTCGGGCGAGACGACGCGCGACGGCACGCCCGCGGCGTTCTGGAGGCCGAACCGCCGCGCGCGCAGCCGCTCGAGCACTGCCTCGCTGTGCGCGACGAACAGGTACCCGCAGGCGTCGAACGCGAAAGGCACCGGCCCGCCGAGCCGCTCCCCGGCGGTCGTCCACCAGGCGCGCGACTCCATCGCGAGCCGGCAGTTGAGCGTCGTGCCCCACTGCAGGCGGATGCCGCCCGGCTGGATGCCCGATTGCCCCTCGGCCACGCCCGCGCGCTCGAGGACGACGACCTGTGCGCCGCGCGTCCGAAGCGCCAGGGCGATCGACAAGCCGACCACGCCGGCACCGACGACGAGGACGTCGGCCGAGGAGCGGGACGTGGCCATCGGAGTGGCATCCTAGAAAGACGGCGCCGGATCGGGGATGATGCCCTGCGTCCGTCGTGCCCGCGTGCCGTGATCCGAAGGAGGAGTGCATGACGAAGTTGACGAGGTCGATCCAGGTCGCCGTCGGAGCGGCTGCCGTCCTTGCCGCGGTCGCGGCGACGGCCACCGGCGCCACCGACGCCCGGTCTGCCGGCACCGCGGAACTGCGCTTTCCAGCTGCGCATCGGCGACGTGCTGCCCTTCACCGGCGACCTCGCCGCGTACGGCGGCGAACCTCGACCGGGCCGTCAAGCTGGCGGTCGATGCTGCAGAACGCGGCGCTCAAGAAGGCCGGGCTCGACGAGGGCGTCGGTTCAGCTCGTCGGCTCGGAGGACGGCCAGACGCAGGCGTCCGCCTCGGTCGAGGCCGCGACGAAGCTCATCAAGGCGAACAAGGCGAACGTGATCATCGGCGAGATGGCGTCGAGCGCCACGATCCCGATGGCGCAATCGGTGACCATCCCGAACAACGTCGTCCTCGATCTCGCCCGACCTCGAGCGCGCCGCAGATCACCGACGCTCAAGGACAACGGGCTACCTCTTCCGGGCGTATCCCTCCGACGCGCTCCAGAGCAAGGTGCTCGCCGCGGCCGCGCTCGACGCAGTTCGGGAAGGGCGCGACGCTCAACGTCGGCGCACGCAACGACGCGTTCGGCACCGCGCTGCAGGCAGCTCTTCGTCGTCGCAGTGGAAGAGGCTCGGCGGCACGATCGGCGACGAACATCTCGTGGAACCCGGACCAGGCGAACTTCGACACGGAGGCCGCGAAGCTCGTCGACGGGCAACCCGGCGGGGTGGGTCGATCATCGACTTCCCCGACACGTTCGAGAAGTTCGCGCCGTCGCTCGTCCGCAGCGGGCAAGTGGAGCGCGTCGAAGACCCTCGATGATCGAGGCGCTCCGGAACGCCGAGGTGCTCGACGAAGATCGGCGACCCGGTGAAGGGCCTGCGCGGCATCGGCCGCGAGCGCGGCCGGCGGGCCTGCCGGCAAGGCGTTCGCGGCGCTACTGGAAGAAGTCGGTCAAGGGCGCGAAGCCGTACACCGGGCTTCGAGGGCACGGCGTTCGACGCGGCGATGATCGCGTTCCTCGCGGCGGTGACGCGGCTGCTCGGCCTCGCCGGCGAAGATCAAGACGAACCTGCGCGCAGATCTCCGGCCCGCCGGGCCACGAAGGTCACCTTCCTGAACCTCGCGGCGGGCGGTGAAGGCCGCGGCGGCCGGCAAGGACATCAACTACGAAGGCGCGTTCAGCCCGGTCGACTTCGACGCCAAGGGCGACATCGGCTCAGCCGTGTACGAGATCTGGGAGTACCAGGGCACCGGCAAGATCGTCACGCTGAAGACGATCACGTTCCGCGGCTCGTAGGGGTGTTCCAACGGGAGGCGGGGGTTTCCTCCGCCTCCCCGCGCGGCCGTGCTACCCCGCGTCCGGCACGATCGCGTCGAGCTCCACCTCGACGAGGACGTCGGGGATGAAGCCCGCGACGATGTAGGTCGTGTTCGCGGGCGCTACTTGCGCGAACGCCTCGCCGTGGGCCCGCACCGCGTCCTCCCACGCGGCTGCGGGCGCAAGCAACATCCTCGACCGGATGACGTCGCCCGGCGCGGCGCCGAGTGCCGCAGCCGCCGCCAACGCCTTCTCGATCGCTGCGGCGGCCTGCCGGTACGTGTCACCGGGATGGAGAACGCCGTCCGGCCCGATCGCGGCGGTGCCGCTGACGGCGACGTGAGGCCCGACCGCACCGCGCGGGAGTACGACGCTCGCTCCTCGAACGCGGTATCCGTCGCTGTAGGTCGTTCGCCCGTCGCTCACCGCTTCTCCTCGCATGCCGGAGGCGGACGACTCGTCGTCGCGGCTGCCCGCCTGCGGGACCGCACTCTATGCTTGGCCGGTGACGGAGATGAGGCTCTTCGACCTCCGCGTGACAGTCGAGCGGATCGAGGGGCGCTCGGTGTGCGGCCTCGCGGTCGGCGACTGGTTCGAGGTGACCGAGTCGTGCCGCGTCCGGATTCCGGAGGGACACTCACTTCTGCCTGTACGCGCTGCAGGCGGTGATGCCGCTGCTGCCCGCAAAGATGCGCTGCCTCCCCGACGAGGACTGGCTCGAGCGGGACAGCTCTCGTCTGCTGCCCCGATCCCGACGAGCGTGTCGTGATGAGGATCGAGCGCCTCGCGGAGCGCTCTCTGGTCACCGAGGAGCTGACGTAGCGCGCGAGCTCGGGATCGGCCTTCTGACCGACCAGGAGCCGCAGGCCTACGAGGCGATCGCGCGGCGGATCGACGCGGCGGGAGTCGACGTCCTCTCCGTCTACCACGACCTGCTCTACCAGCCGGCGATCGGCCCCCTCTTGCTCATGGCTCGCGTGACCGAGCGGGTGCGACTCGGCCCCGCCGCCCTCAACCCCTTCACGCTGCATCCCTACGAGATCGCCGGCCAGATCGCGATGCTCGACTCGGTCTCGCGCAGTCGGCGCCTACCTCGGGCTCGCAAAGGGCGCGTGGCTGGATCGTCTCGGAATCGACGAACCGCGTCCGCTCGCCGCGCTCCGCGAGGCCGCGGCGATCGTGCGGGCACTCCTCGCGGGGGAGGAGGCCGGGGTCGACGGGCGAGCGATTCAGTCTCTCGCCCGGGACGCGGCTGGCCTACCCGCGGTTCGCGGGACGTCGTGCCGCTCCTCGTCGGCACGTGGGGGCGCGCCACTGCCGCCTGGGCGGGCTCCGTCGCCGACGAGCTCAAGGTCGGCGGGAGCGCCAACCCGGACCTCGTCCCGGTCGTCCGCGAGTGGCTCGGCAACGAGAACGTGCGGATCGTGCTCGGCGCCGTCAGCGTCGTCGACGAGGACGGAGCCTGGGCTCGCGAGCGCGCACGCGCCGCAGTTGCGCCGTATCTCGAGGTGGTGGCCGGACTCGACCCGACGGTCGACCGCTCGGCTTCCGCCCGAGCTCGCCCGCTTCTGCATCGCCGGCACGCCGGAGGAGGTCGCGGCGCGGGTCGAGGAGCTTTGGGATGCCGGCGCGGATCGGGTCGAGCTCGGAACGCCGCAGGGCAGTACGACACCGGCGGGCGTCGCGCTGATCTGCGACCGCGTCCTCCCGCTGCTCCGGCGCTGACTCGTTCTGCGCCTGGACGGCACCCGCCGCCGCAACGTCCCCGCGGTAGGATCGCGGCGTGAGCCCGGCGCCTCGTCGACGCGCGTCGGCGCCGCCGTCCGCGCCGAGTTCCCGATCTTCGAGACGGCGACGTACCTCAACTCGTGCTCGCAGGGCGCACTGTCGCACCGCGTCCGCGACGCGGTCGAGGAATGGCTCGCGGGCTGGGACGCGAACGGCGCCGAGTGGGACTTCTGGGTCGAGCGGAACGAGGCGTTCCGCGCGGCCGTCGCGCGCCTGCTCCACGCCCACGCCGACGACGTCGCCGTCACGACGTCCGTCTCCCAGGGCGTCAGCGCGCTCGTCTCCGCGCTCGGCCTCGCGGTGAGCGAAACCGGATCGTGATCAGCGAGTACGAGTTCCCGACGGTCGGCCAGATCGCGCACGCGCAGGAGCTGCGCGGGGCGAGGTCGTCCACGTCCGGCCCGACGCCGACGGGTCGATCCCCGCCGAGCGCTTCGCGGAGGCGATCGACGAGCGGACGGCGCTCGTCTGCTGCACGACGCTCTCCTACCGCTCCGGCCATCGCCACGACGTCGCCGCGATCGCGGAGGCCGCCCACGCCGCCGGAGCGATCGTCCTGGCCGACAGCTACCAGGCATGCGGCGCGGTCGAGCTCGACGTCCGCTCGCTCGGCGCGGACGCGGTCACCGGCGGGACCGTGAAGTACCTGCTCGGCACCGCCGGGCTCGGGTTCATGTGGGTCCGGCCGGAGGTGCGCGAGGCGCTCGTCCCCACCCAGACCGGCTGGTTCGCGGACGAGGACATCTTCGCGATGTCGATCGCCGACTACTCGCCGCACCCGAGCGCCCGGCGGTTCGACTCCGGCACGCCGCCGGTGCCGGCGCTCTACGCAGGCGTCGCAGGCATCTCGCTCGTCGAGGAGACGGGCGTGCCGGCGATCGAGGCGCATGTGCGCGGCCTCTCGACCGGCTGCTGGACGGCCTCGACGAACTCGGGGCGAGCGTCGCGACGCCGCGCGACCCCGCGCCGCCGCGGCCCTCTCGTATGCGTCCGCTCGACCGACGCCGCCGCGCTGGTCTCCGCGCTCGCGACCGAGCGGATCGTCGTGTCGTCCCGTGACGACAACGTTCGGGTCGCGCTCCACCTCTACAACGTCGAGGCCGACGTCGACCGCCTGCTCGACGCGCTCGCCCGCCACCGCTCGCTGCTCGCCTGAGCTCTCGCCGTCGAGCGCGGCTCTTGACGGCGTATCGCAAACGCGCTATATAGCAAACATGCGATCGAAGCGGAGCGGGGAAGCGCCGGTCGAACGGCTTCGCCGACACCTCGCGGGCGCCGACGAGGGCTGGCTCTTCGCCTCCATCGCGTCGCAGGTCGCGGAAGCCGTCACAGCTGGCTGTCGCAGGCGGAACTCGCGTCGCTCTGCGACACCACGCAGTCGGCGATCGCGCGTCTCGAGAGTGGAGGGCGTCCGCCGAGGATCGACACGCTGCTCCGCATCGCGGAAGCGCTCGAGTGCG
This sequence comes from uncultured Actinomycetes bacterium, assembly GCA_963793655.1. Taxonomy (GTDB): domain Bacteria; phylum Actinomycetota; class Thermoleophilia; order Gaiellales; family Gaiellaceae; genus Gaiella. The sequence continues at coordinate 448,959 of CAWCAV010000003.1, read as the reverse complement.
AGCTCCGCGTGGAGCTCCTGGCACGGGTCACAGAGGAGGGCTAGACGATGTCGACGCTGGCCGAGCGCATGGATCGCTTCGAGCTCGATCTCCGCCGCATGCAGCGCGAGCTCGAGGCCCTGAGACGCGAGGCGCACGCGGTGGCCGCGCCCGAGCCCGACGTCTCCGACGCGGCGGCCGCGCCGGTCGTCACGACGGTCGTCGACGAGCCGAGCCCTGCCCGCCTTCCTTCCTGCCCCCGCCTGGCCCGTGCACCGCGCCGGTCGCTCCCGAGCATCGACCTCGGCGAGCTGCTTGCCAGCCTCGACCTCCCGGCGCGGGAGGGCTCGCGGTGGCCGGCGGCGCGGTCACGGCGCTCGGGATCACGCTGCTCTTCGTGCTCGCTGCGGAGCGCGGCTGGATCGGCCCGCAAGAGCGCGTCGCCGCGGGCGCTCTCCTCTCGACGCTCGTCTTTGCGGCGGGCGTCCTCCTCCACCGACGGTACGGCCAGGTCGCAGCGGGCCTCGCGGCCGTCGGGGCGGGCATCGCCGGCGGGTACGCGGACGTGGCTGGGGCCGGGCGCTGATGACCTCGTCTGAGCCGCCGCCCTGGCGATCGCCGCGGGATCGCCGGGATCGTCGTCGCCGGGTCGCTCGCCTGGGGCTCGGAGCTCGTCGCGGCGCTCGGTCTCGTCGGGGCGGCGCTGGCCCCCGCTCTCGAGGCGCTCGACAGCGGGATCGGGGCGCCCGCCGTCGCGTTCGGCGTCGTCGTCCTCGCCGCGACGGCCGTCGTCGCCGTCTCGCGCCGCTGGGAGCTCCTGCTGGCCGTCGTGCTCGCCGTCGTCGGCGCGCAGGCTGCCTGGCTCGTCGCGGCGGAGGCGCCTGCCGCGGACGCGGCGACGCTCGCCGTCGTCGCGGCTCTGGCCCTTGTGACGCTCACCGCCGCCTGCGCGTGGCAGGTGACCGGCCGCGAGCGAGCCCTGTCGAGGCTGGCCGGGCCGATCGTCCTCGAGGACGTCGGTTTCGTCCTTCTCGAGCCAGGCACTGCTGGCCTCGGGTACCGATCGCGGCGGTCGGCCTCGCGATCGCCGCGCTGACGCTGGGGGTCGGCATGGCTCGTGCTGCGCGAGGCGCAGCCCGATCTCGCCCTCGTCCTCGGCGCGGCCGCGCTCGGCGCTCGGGGCCGTCGCCGTCGGGAACCTCGTCTCCGGGGACGGGCTCACACTCACCTGGGCGGCCGAGTCGGCGATGCTCTCGCTCCTCGCGTACCGGTTCGGCGACGCGCGCCTGCAGCTCGCGGCGCTCGCGTACCTCGCGCTCGCGGCGGTCGACCGGCTCGCGGTCACCGAGCGATCGAGGAGCTGTTCCAGACCTCGGTGACGTGTCGACCGCCCTGCGGACGCTGCATTCGCCGCGGGCGGGACACCTCGGGCCTGCTCTGCGCCGCGGGACGTATCGGCTCGGCGGGCGCGGTCGGTGTGCTCGCATTCCTCGCCTCCTTCCGCTGCGGCGTTGCTCGAGCGCACGCGCCCGCGTCGTCGAGACGTTGCTGGCAGGCGCCGCCGCGCTCGGCGTCGTCGCGTTCGGCGTCTTCGCCGTCTCCCTCGACGCCGACGCCGGCCATGTCGCGCTCGAGCGCCGTCGCCGCGGTCGTCGCCCTCACGGGCACCGTGGTCGCTCCACGGCGGCGGGCGAACGGCCGCCGCGCCTCTCGGCCCGTCGCGGCGTTTCGTCGCAGGCGGGCGTGTGCGACCTCGAGCGGGCACCTGGCGGGACGACCTGGGCGCTCGGCGGTCGAGGGCTGCTGCGGGCGCGTTCTTCGCGTGCTGAAGCCGACCAGTACGCGACCGCCTCGCGTCGGGCCGCCGCTCGTCCCCCTGGTGCCCGTTCGGCAGCGTCCTCGTCCTCGGCCCGACGACCCCGAGCTCGCGTCCCGATCTCTGGTGGGCAGATCGCGACCACGCCTGGTCGCTCTCGTCTGCCTCGCCGTCGCGGGCTGGGCGCTCCGCGAGCCCCGTTCCGGAATCTCGCAACCACGCTGTGGAGCCTCGGCCTCGTCGCTCTCCTCGTCGCCGAGCTCGCGCTCACCGACGGGGGCTCCCTGCTCGCCGTCGCGGTCGCGGCGACCGCGGCCGCGGCTGCGGTCATCGCGCAGCGGTTGCGCGAGCCGCGTCTCTGGATCGCCGCCGCGTCGCTCCTCGCGGCGGATGCCCTCGGCGTCGTCGGCGGCCTGACGCCGCCGGAGCATCTCCTGACCGCCAACTCGAATCCCGCCGCGGGCGTCGTCCCGCTCGTCGCAGTCGCAGCCGCGACCGCCGGGGCTCGGCCTCACCGCGTGGAGCCATCGTGGCTGGATCCTCGCCGGCGCCGCGCGGCCTCGCGCTCTACGCAGCCTCGCTGATCGTCCTCGAGCTCGCGATCCGACCTCTCCGGCGCATCGCTCGAGACCGACTTCGAGCGCGGCCATACCGTCTTCAGCGCCGTGTGAGCTGCGTCAGCGGCCTGACCCTCCTCGTGCTGGGCGTCGCCCGTCGCTCGTCCCCGCTCCGGTACGCGGCCTCGCGCTGTTCGGCCTGACCCTCGCCAAGATCTTCCTCTTCGACCTCTCGGAGCTGAGCTCGGTCGCGCGCGCCGCCTCGTTCGTCGCGGTCGGCGGCGCTGCTGCTCGCGGGCGGCGTGCTCGTCCAGCGACTGAGCGAGCCCGAGGTTGACATACTCGAGCAGTGAGCGAAGCCAATTCCGCCGCCGAGCTGGAGCGGGTGATCGAGCGGTACAACGAGGCGTGGAACGCGCACGACCTCGACGCCATCGTCGCAATCCACGCTCCCGGGATGGTCTTCGAGAACCACACCGCGGGCGAGCGCGCCGAGGGCCCGACGTCCGGCATCACATCGGCGAGATCTTCGCCAACTGGCCGGACCTCCCGTTCCGCGACCCCCGGCTGTACGTCCGAGACGGTCGAGCTCGAGGGCACCGACCATTTCGACGTGGTCGACGTGGGGCACGCGGCCTGGGGCGCGGTGACCGACAGGCTGCCGATGCTGCTGCCGTCCTGACATACTCGCGCCGTGGGCGGGCCGGACGCAGCAGCCGAGCTCGAGCGGACGATCGAGCGCTACAACGACGCGTGGAACGCGCAGGACCTCGACGCGATCGTCTCGTTCCACGCGCCCGGGATGGTGTTCGAGAACCACACGGCCGGTGAGCGCGCGGAGGGCGCCGACGTGCGTGACCACGTCGGGGCGATCTTCGCCAACTGGCCCGATCTCGAGTTTCGCGGCCGGCGCCTCTACGTCCGCGACGGCCTCGTCGTCAGCGAGTGGACGGCGAGGGCCACGCACCCGGACGGGCGCAAGCTCGAATGGGACGGGATCGACGTCTTCCCGTTCGAGAACGGCCTGATCCTCCGCAAGGACGTGTACTCCGCCGGCCACCGGCCGCGCGTGCTGTCGGAATAGCCCCGACTGGTGTCGCGGCCCCGCGTCCACCTGACGGCCCCCGTTGCTGCGGAGGTGGAGGCTGCGCTCTCCCGTGACTTCGACCTCGTCCCCGAGCCGGGTGGAGCAGACGGGATCGTCTCGATGCTCACCGTCCGAGTGAACGGGGACTACCTCGACCGGGCAGGCCCGCAGCTCCGCGTGGTCGCCAACTACGCGGTGGGGGTGAACAACGTCGACCTCGCCGAGGCCGAGAGGCGCGGGATCGTCGTCGCCAACACGCCGGACGTCCTCACGCGCGCGACGGCCGAGCTCGCACTCGGGCTGATGCTCGCGCTCCTCCGCCGGATAGCCGAAGGCGACCGCTTCGTCCGCAGGCGGGACGAGTGGCAGTTCTCGCTCGAGTTCATGCTCGGCGCGAGTCTCGACGGGAAGCGCCTGCTCGTCATCGGGCCCGGCAGGATCGGGCGCGAGACGGCACGCCTCGCCGAGGCCTTCGGCGCTCGCGTGACGCTGGCCGGGCGGGACGACGACCTCGATCGTCTGCTCGCCGATGCCGACATCGTCAGCGTCCACGTCCCTCTGAGCGTCGAGACGCGCCACCTGATCGACGCCGAGCGTCTCGCGTCGATGAAGTCGTCGGCGGTGCTGGTCAACACGGCGCGCGGCCCGATCGTCGACGAGCGAGCGCTCGTCGCCGCACTTCGAGCCGGGACGATCGCCGGGGCTGCACTCGACGTCTTCGAGCACGAGCCCGCAGTGGAGCAAGGGCTCCTCTCGCTCGAGAACGTCGTGCTCACGCCGCACCTCGGGAGTGCGACCCGGGACACGCGAATCGCGATGGGGATGCTCTGCGTGGACGCGCTCCGCGCCGTGCTGCTCGAAGGCCGGAGGCCCGCGAACGCGGTCGGCTAGGTTGCGCGGCCGTGGAGGCCTACGGCAGCGCATCGATGTGGGGCGAGCTCCGCCGCGTGCTCGTGCGGCGGCCCCTTCAGAAGGACGTCGCCGCGTGGGAGGTGTACGGCTGGCGCGCGGCGCCGCAGATCGCCAAGGCCCAGGCCGAGCACGAGGCGTTCTGCAGCCTCCTCGAGGATGCCGGCGCCGAGGTCGTCGTCTCCGAGCACGACCCCGGCAACCCGGACGCGATCTACACGTACGACCCCACGTTGGTGGGGCGAGACGGCGCCGTGCTGCTCCATCCGGGGAAGGAGGGCCGTCGCCGAGAGCCGGAGGCCACGCTTCCGGTGCTCGAGCGGGCGGGAGTACCCGTCCTCGGCCGCGTCGAGCTGCCGGTCACCGCCGAGGGAGGAGACACCGTGTGGCTCGACGAGCAGACGCTGCTCGTCGGGATCGGCTACCGCACGAGCCCGGAGGCCCCCGACGCCCTCAGCGTCCTGTTTCCGGACGTCGAGGTGATCGCATTCGACCTGCCGCACTGGAACGGGCCCGCCGAGGTGATGCACCTGATGTCCTTCATCTCACCGCTCGACCGCGACCTCGCGCTCGTCTACCCGCGCATCGCGCCGACGCGGCTGATGTGGCTGCTGGCCGATCGTGGGATCGAGGTGGTGGGGGTGCCGGACGAGGAGTTCGAGACGATGGGACCGAACGTGCTCGCGCTCGGCCCCAGGCGCGCGCTCGCGCTCGAGGGGAACGACGAGACGCGCAGGCGCATGGAGCGCGCAGGCGTCGACGTGCTCACCTATCGGGGCGACGAGATCTCGCGCAAGGGCGACGGCGGCCCGACGTGCCTGACGCGTCCCCTGCTGCGCCTCTAGTCAGAGCTCGTCGAGCGTCAACTGCCGGTCCCCGGTGAGGCCGGAGACACCGACCCCCACCAGGCGCAGTGCCCCCGGGCGGTCGCGGAGCCCCCGGTCGAGGAGCCGGCAGGCGAGCTCGCCGATCCGCTCGGGCTCGTCGATCGGCGTGGGCAGCGTCGTCGAGCGAGACCGGATCGAGAAGTCGGTGTACCGCAGCTTGGTGGTCACCGTGCGCGCCGAGATCCCGTCCCGGCGGAGGTGCGCCGCGACGTCGGCGGCCATCCGTCGGAGCTCCCCGTGCAGCGCCGCACGGTCTGTGAGGTCGCGCTCGAACGTCTCCTCGGTCGAGATCGAGACGCGCTCCGTGTCCAGCTCGAGATCGCGCGGGTCGATGCCGCAGGCCCGATCGCGGAGCAGGCGGCCGACCTGGCCGGGCAGCACCGCCCGGAGCTCGACGTCGGAGAGCGCGGCGATCCCGCCGATCGTCGCGATCCCGGCTGCGGCGAGTCGCTCCTCCGCGCGCGGTCCCACGCCCGGCAGAAGGCGCGCCGCGAACGGGGCGAGGAAGGGGGCCTCGCGGCCTGGCGGCACCACGGTGATCCCTCCCGGCTTGCGGCGATCCGAGGCGACCTTGCAGACCACCTTCGACGTCGAGACGCCGAGCGAGCAGGAGAGGGATGTCGAGCCCCGGACGGCGACCTGCACGGCCTCGGCGAGCCGGCGGGCGCCCGCGAACGAGTCCAGCACCGAGCCCAGATCGAGGTACCCCTCGTCGATCCCGGTCCGTTCGACACGAGGCACGACCTCTTCGACGCACGCCCAGACCGCTTGCGAGTACTGCCGGTAGAGAACGTGCCTCGGCCGGAGGAACACGACGTCGCGGCAGCGGCGGAGCGCTTCGGCAGAGCTCATCGCGGAGTGGATGCCGAAGCGCCGCGCGACGTAGTTCGCCGTCGCCACGACGCCGCGCCCGCGCGGATCGCCCCCGACCACGAGCGGCCGCGAGCGCAACGACGGGTCCTCCAGTTCCTCGACGGCTGCGAAGAACGCGTCGAGATCCAGATGGGCGAGTATCCGCACGACCGCCCAAGGCTACGGTTCGCCCGTGATCGACACGCCGCTCCCGCCCGCGCCACCTGCGATCGAGCGGCCCTCGCCATACCAGGTCTCCTACGGCATGATCGAGGGCCTCGCGCCTCCGGGGGCGCAGCGCGTGGTCGTCCGGGTCGACGGCCGAATCGTCCGCAAGCTACGGCTCCGCGGACGGCCGTTCGTGGTCGACGTCGACCTCCCCCCACGCGAGGTCAGCCTCAGGGTCGAGACGGTCGACGGGCGCGGCGGTCGAGCGGGTCGGACGATCCGCCACGTCTACGGGCTTCCGCGCGCAGCCCGGCCGCGTCTCCGCGTCGCGCGGCTCGACAGGCGACTCGAGGCGGAGGTCCGCCGCCTTGCGACCCGCTTCCCGGGCACCGCGGCCGTGTACGTCGAGAACCTGACGTCGGGCGCTGCGGCCGCCTGGAACGCCAGGGCAACCTTTCCCGCCGCCTCGACGCTCAAGCTCGCGATCGCCGTGACGCTGCTCACACGCGTCGACGGCCCCCCCGGGCCGGGGACCGCGCTGGACGGGCTCGTCCGCCGGATGCTCGACGCATCGGACAACGAGTCGGCCAACCGCTCGCTTCTCCTGCTCGGCGGCTCGACCAGCGCCGGTGGGCACCTCGTGGACGCCGTCATGCGCTCGATCGGGCTCGAGCGGACGGTGATGTACGGTGGCTACGTCCTCGGGACCTCGCTCGGGCCCCCGCGCGAGATCGCCGCGCACGGTGTACCTCTGGGTGTCGTCGACCAGCCCTACTGGGGGATCGGCAAGGCAACGACGGCTGCCGACCTTGCGCAGCTCCATCGGGCGCTGTGGCTGGGGAGCGCCGGGCTCGGCCCGCTCGGCAGGGACCGCTCGGGCGTCAGCCCCGAAGAGGCGCGCTACCTCCTCTACGTGCTGGCGCACGTCGGCGACCGGGCGAAGCTCGCCCGCTTTGTCGGCGAGCGGCAGAGCGTGGTCGTCCTCCACAAGGCCGGCTGGATCGACCCGGCGCGCCACGACGCGGGGCTGGTCGCGTGGCGGGGCGGGATCTTCGTCGCCGCGGTGATGACGTACCATGGAGGCGGCGCCGGCACGCGCTCGGACGTGCTCGCAGGGCGCGTCGCGCAGACGGCGCTGCGGCGCTTCAGCGGCTGAGGCGACTGGGTTCGCAGTGTGCGCCAACCCGGAAGCGAGAGGCGCGAGGGCGCCACGCCGGGCGCCCTCGCTGCGGGTCGGCGTGCGCCCTCGGAGTGCGCTGCCGTCCCGTCCGTTTGCCGATCCCTGGGAGGCGGTTCGGGATCGCGGACTTGCCTCCCTCGTATTCGAGCGGCCGCCTGCGAAGGCTTTGTGAGGGATCGGTTCGGGTGCGGTCAGGATCCGCGGGGCAGGAGACGTACCAGGTATAGTTTTTGTATCTACTACGCCTGAGGAGCGTGATCTTGACCAAGCTGCTGCTCGTGCCACTCGACGACATCGTCGTCTTCCCCAACATGAACGTGACGCTGACGGTCGACGTCGGCGACGAGGACCGTGTTCTCCTCGTGCCCAAGCACGAGGGGGAGTACGCCGCCGTCGGCACGGTGGCGCGCGTGACCGACCGCGTCCGGCTGCCGGGAGGCGCCGTCGCGGTCGCGATCGAGGGCCTGCACCGCGGCATCGCGGGTGCGGCCGAGACGGATGCGCAGGGCAGGCTGCTCGTCGAGGTCGAGGAGCGCAAGGACGGCGTTCCGACCGACGAGCGCACCCGTCACCTCGAGACCGAGTACCGCGCCCTCGTCGAGGAGATCCTGGAGCTGCGGGGCGACGACGGGCGCATCCAGTCCTTCGTCCGCTCGATCGCCGACCCAGGCCCGCTCGCGGACACGTCGGGTTACTCGCCCGACCTGAGCTTCGAGCAGAAGGTAAAGCTGCTCGAAGCCGTGGACGTCACCGAGCGCCTCGAGCTGGCTCTCTCGTTCCAGCGCGAGCGCTTCTCTCTGATGCAGATCCGGCAGCGGATCCGCGAGGACGTCAACGCCGGCATGGAGAAGCAGCAGCGCGAGTTCCTCCTCCGCAAGCAGATGGACTCCATCCGCAAGGAGCTCGGCGAGGACGACGGGTCGGTCGTCGACGAGTACCGCACGAAGATCGACGAAGCCGGGATGCCGGAGGCCGTGCGGGAGCAGGCCGACAAGGAGCTCGCCCGGTTCGAACGGATGGGCGAGAGCTCGCCCGAGTCGCAGATGATCCGCAGCTACCTCGACTGGCTACTCGCCGTCCCGTGGGGGGTGCGCTCCGACGAGGTGCTCGACCCGGAGCACACCCGCGAGGTCCTCGACGCGGACCACGCGGGCCTCGAGGACGTCAAGGACCGCATCGTCGAATACATCGCGGTCGCGAAGCTCCGCAAGGAGCGCGGCATCGAGCCCGACAAGCGGGCCGGCGCGATCCTGACGCTGATCGGGCCTCCGGGCACCGGCAAGACGTCGATCGGCGAGTCGGTCGCCAAGGCGCTGAACAGGGAGTTCGTGCGGATGTCACTCGGCGGCGTCCGGGACGAGGCCGAGATCCGCGGCCATCGACGCACGTACATCGGAGCGCTCCCGGGCCGGCTCGTTCGGGCGCTTCGCGACGCCAAGACCATGAACCCCGTGATCCTGCTCGACGAGGTCGACAAGGTCGGGGCCGACTGGCGCGGCGACCCCTCCGCCGCGCTGCTCGAGGTGCTCGACCCCGCGCAGAACTCGACGTTCCGCGACCACTACCTCGACGTCGAGGTCGACCTCTCCCAGGTCTTCTTCATCGCGACCGCGAACATGGCGGAGACGATCCCCGGGCCGCTGCTCGACCGCATGGAGGTGATCCGCTTCGACGGGTACACCACCGACGAGAAGGTGGCGATCGCCCGCGGCTACCTGTGGCCGCGCCAGCGCGAGCGTGCGGGGCTCGAGGAGAGCGAGGTCTCCGTCTCCGACGACGTGCTCGAGACGGTGATCTCCGAGTACACGCGGGAGGCGGGCGTCCGCCAGCTCGAGCGGGAGCTCGGCTCGATCCTGCGCAAGACGGCGACGAAGGTCGTCACGCATGAGGCGGCCCCGCCCGTCGCGGTCGACGTCGACGCCGTGCGCGACGCGCTCGGCCGTCAGAAGTTCTTCCGCGAGGCCGCCGAGCGGACCGCCGTGCCGGGCGTCGCGACAGGGCTCGCGGTCAACGTCACGGGCGGCGACGTGCTGTTCGTCGAGGTCACGGCCGTGCCGGGCGAGGGTCTCGTGCTGACGGGCCAGCTCGGCGACGTGATGAAGGAGTCGGCGCAGATCGCCCTCTCCGCGGTGCGCTCCCAGGCCGACCGGCTCGGGACCGACCAGGAGGCGTTCGAGCGGAAGTTCCACGTGCACGTGCCCGCGGGGGCGATCCCGAAGGACGGCCCGAGCGCCGGCATCACGATGGCCACCGCGCTCGCGTCGCTCCTGAGCGGCCGTCCCGTGAAGCACACGGTCGGCATGACCGGCGAGCTGACGCTCCAGGGCCGTGTGCTTCCGATCGGCGGGCTGAAGCAGAAGGTGCTCGCCGCGCACGCAGCGGGCCTGACCGATGTGGTGATCCCGGAGCGGAACCGCGCCGACCTCGACGACGTGCCCGAGCATGTGCGCGAGGAGCTGACGTTTCACCCGGTGATGTCGCTCGACGAGGTGCTCGACGTCGCGCTCGAGCCAGCGAAGCAACCGCACGTCACGGCATGACCCGCTGCCGGAAGTGCAGTCCCGTGCCCGAGGAGGTCCGCCGTGCGGCGGGCCTCCTCGAGGGGCGTTGGACGGTCTCGATCCTGTGGGCCTCGTCCGAGGGCGCGAGCCGCTTCAACGAGCTGAAGCAGGCCGTGGGCGAGATTCCGCCGCGCACCCTCGCGCAGCGCCTCGTCGAGCTCGAGTCCTCCGGGCTGCTCGAGCGGCGCGTGATCGACGCGAGGCCACCGCGCGTGGAGTACCGCCTGACCGACGAGGGCCGCCGCCTCCGAGCGGTGCTCGACGCACTCGCCACCTACGCTCACGTCGGCGTCGCCTGAGGGCCGCCGTGCCGAAGGCAGGGCTCTGGCCAAAGCCAGAGCCCTCCGAGTCGCAACCCGGGCTCCTGCTTCAGCCGGAGCCCGGCAGGGTCGTTCCCTGGGCCGGTCTCAGCCGTAGCCCGCGATCGCCCGAGCGATCGCGTCTCGGCCACCCTCCAGCATGGGCGGCCCGTGCGAGGTCAGCACGCGCTCGACCGGGAGATCGAGCATCGGTGCGAGCTCGCGAGCCAGCTGCGCGAGGCCGCCGGGTGACTGGATCCACGACGCGGGGCAGAGCGTGACTCCCCGGTCGGTGCCGAGCAGGACGTCCCCCGGAACGACCGCGCGGGCAGCCGGGAGCCAGAAGACGTCCTCATCGGCGCAAGGTGCACGCACGGCAACGGTTGCACCCGGAAGCGCCTCGTCCGCGGGAGGCTCGATCACCCGCCCCTCGTAGCGCTCCGCGAGCTCGTCGGCGCTGCGCCGGTGCCACGGACAGGTGAGCAGCACGACGAGGGGGAGGCCGTGTCGCCGGACGTCGCGGTCGAGCGCCTCGACGAAGCGGTCGTGCTGCGGCTCCTCCGTCGGCACGAGCGGATCGATGAGCACGACGGCGTCGTCTGCCTCCCAATAGACGCAGCCCACGTCCCGCTCCCAGTCGTCGCCCGGCTTCCAGTCGGGATGGCCGGTCACCCAGCGCCACAGGCCCTCGCCGATCCGCGTCACCTCCATGGCCGCGACGCTACACGCCACGGACGAGACGAAGACCGGATCGTTCTCGAGGACGATGCCCGGGCTGCGGGTGTTGGGCTACCGTCCGCGGGATGGCTTCGGACCGTCCGCTGATGCCCTTCGACGAGCTGCAGGCGCGGCTCGCGGCCGACCGTGCGGCCGCCGCAAAGCGCGCGGTCGCCGAGGAGCGGCAGCGGATCGCGCGCGAGCTGCACGACGTCGTGGCCCACTCGGTCTCGGTGATGACCGTTCAGGCAGGCGCCGTCAGGCGGCTCCTGCATCCGGACCAGGAGCGCGAGCGGCTGGCGCTCGAGACGATCGAGGCGACGGGACGGGAGGCGTTGACCGAGATGCGACGGCTCGTCGGCCTCCTCCGGGATCAAGGCGCGTCACCCGAGTTCGGGCCGCAACCCTCGATGCGCGCGGTCGACGTGCTCGTCGGAACGGTTCGGGAGGCGGGCCTTCCCGTCGATCTGGCCGTCGAAGGGGAGCCCGCGGAGCTGCCGCCGGGCGTCGACCTGGCCGCCTACCGAGTGATCCAGGAGGCGCTGACCAACGCGCTCAAGTACGCCGGCCACGCGCACGCCTGGGTGACCGTCCGTTGGAAGGACGGCGAGCTGGAGCTCGAGATCGCGAACGACGGCCTTTCCGAGGGGGGCGGCGACGGCGGTGGGCACGGCCTCGTGGGGTTGCGCGAGCGGGTCTCGCTCGTCGGAGGCTCGATCGAGTCCGGCCCGCGAGGCGGCGGCGGGTTCGTCGTGAAGGCGCACCTTCCCCTCGGTGGGCGCTCGTGACGACAAGGGTCCTGATCGTCGACGACCAGTCGCTCGTGCGGGCAGGCTTCCGGATGATCCTGGAGTCGGAGCCCGAGATCGAGGTCGTCGGTGAAGCCGCCGACGGCCTCACGGCGGTGCTCGCCGCGCGCGAGACCCGACCGGACGTGATCCTCATGGACGTCCGCATGCCGAACGTCGACGGCCTCGAGGCGACCCGGCGGCTGCTCGAGGGGAAGGAGTCCGGGCCGCGGATCCTCATCCTGACGACGTTCGACCTCGACGAGTACGTCTACGAGGCGCTGCGGGCGGGGGCCAGCGGCTTCCTGCTCAAGGACACGCCCCCGGAGCAGCTCGTCGAGGCGATCCACGTCATCGCCGGCGGCGACGCACTGCTCTCACCGGTCGTGACCCGGCGAGTGATCGCGGAGTTCGTCCGCCGGCCTCCCGCCGCCGCGTTGCAGCCCGCTCCGGGGCTCGACGAGCTGACGGCGCGCGAGCTCGAGATCCTGCGGCTCATGGCCCGCGGCCTTTCGAACGCGGAGATCGCCGCGGAGGCCTTCGTCAGCGAGACGACGGTGAAGACGCACGTCGCGCGGATCCTCATGAAGCTGCGGCTCCGCGACCGTGTCCAGGCGGTCGTCTTCGCGTACGAGCACGGGATCGTGCAGGCGGGCGAAGCGCCCGGCTGACCCCGGGCTGGCGGCGGGGTACGTCATCGGGCGGGAGACGGCCGAGGGCCCCACCTCCTCCGTCACGCCCACGGCCCCGACCGGAACCGTCACGACGGGCGAAGAGGCAGACATCGCAGCCGGCGAGCAGGTCAACGCCGACGCCGGGTGCGGCAGCTGCCACACTCTCGCCGGGGCCGGGGCCGGGGCCGGGGCCGGGAGCACGGGCACGGTCGGCCCGAGCCTCGATACGCGGCCCGTCTCGGCCGCGCTCGTCGCGAACCGCGTCACGAACGGGAAAGGGGCGATGCCCCCGTTCGCAGATCGCCTGTCCGACGAGCAGATCCAGGACGTCGCGGCGTACCTCGCCGACGCGTCGGGCCCCGGATAATCCCCGCCCGGGCCGGTGAAGCCCCCTCGGATTCGGTCTATAGCTCGTTCGAGGGACTGCCGATAGAGGGGACATGGCAGTTTCGCAGCCGCTTCAATCGCGTCTGATCGGCGCGCTCTTCGTCGAGCGAGGACTCGTCTCCGAGAGCCAGATCCGGGTCGCCCTCGAGCTCCAGCACGAGACCGGGCAGCAGCTCGGGCAGATCCTCGTGGAGCGCTTCGGCGTGTCGCGCAAGGAGCTCGCGAGCGTCGTTGCCCAGCAGTGGGCGAAGCTCGGCGGCTCTGCCGGGCCGGAGGACAATGCGAGCTGGCGCCGGCTCGGGGAGATCTTCGTCGAGCGCGGGTTCGTCTCCCAGGAGGAGCTCGACCAGGCGCTCGAACGGCAGCGTCAGACCGGTGAGCGCCTCGGGGAGGCGCTCGTGGCACAAGGCGTGATCAGCAAGTTCGAGCTCGCGGGCGCGCTCGCCGAGCAGATGTCCTCCCTCGCAGAGAAGGAGCCGACCGACGACCCCGTGAGCGAGCAGGCGGAGGCGACGGTGCACCACCTGCAGCGGACGCCGGATCCCACCGATGTCTCGCTCGGCACGGAGATCGATGCGGCCGACTCCACCGAGACCCAGGAGCACCTCGTGGCCGTGCCGGCGCCGGACAACGAGGTCGTGCCGCTCAACCTCGCGACGAGGCTCGGGCTGGTCGACGCACGGCCGGAGGCCGAGACCGAGCCTGACCGGACAGAGACCGCCGCCGACGAGGCTCCTCGGGCGGCCCTCGTCGAGGTCGGGGTGGAGCACGCCCCGGAGCTCCGCGACGACGCAGCCGTCCCGGAGGACGAGGAGTCGCTGCTCGACGAGGTCGCCGTGGACGGCGTCGGGGAGCCCGTGCTCGCGAACGTTGCACCGGACGTGTACGACCAGGCGCCGGTTGAAGAGGATTCGGAGCAGGTACCGGTCGAGGCTTCCGTGGACGACGTCGCGGAGCCCGTGCTCGCGGAGGTGGCACTGGACGTGTACGACCAGGCGCCGGTTGAAGAGGAAGAGGTTGTGGAGCAGGTTTGGGCCGAGGCTTCCGTGGACGATGTGGGGGAGCCCGTGCTCGCGGACGTCGCACCGGACGTGTACGACCAGGCGCCGGTTGAAGAGGAAGAGATTGTGGAGCAGGTTTGGGCCGAGGCTTCCGTGGACGACGTGGGGGAGCCCGTGCTCGCGAACGTCGCACCGGACGTGTACGACGAGGCCCCTGTTCAAGAGGAAGAGGATTCGGAGCAGGTACTGGTCGAGGCTTCCTTCGACGACGTCGGGGAGGGCGTGCTCGCGGAGGTCGCCGTGGAAGACGCACTCGAGAGGCAGGACGACGTGAGTGAGGCGGACCACGTTGTCAAGTCCGTGTCCAGCGAGGTCGCAACGCAGGACGAGCCCGAGCCGGTGGTCGCGGAGACGCCTGTGGAGGCTCCCGCGTGGCGGCCGCGGCCACTTCCCACGCTCGCTTTCGAGGACGTGCCCCAGCCCGAGGCGTCCTTCGCCTGCGTCGCCTACGCACCGACGACGAGGGGGTATCGCCTCGTGCAGCTCGTGGATGTCCCGTCTCCGGGCGAGACGATCGACGTCCCTGACGTCGGGGCGCGGCTCGTGCTGCGTGTCGGCCCGTCACCGCTTCCGGCCGACGATCGCGTGTGTGCGTTCGTCGAGGAACCGGTCGTGTGGGCCTCTCTCGCCGGCGCCGTCGCCTAGCGGCCGACAGCGACGCCGGCTTTCCTACTGGAGGCCGGTGTCGATCTCGAAGTCCACCCGGGTCATCCGGCCCGCCGCTACGGGCACGACCCGGGGTGTGATGCTCCGAAGTCGACGCTCGGGGACGATCGAGACGATGTACGCCCCTCTCCCCAGTGTGATGCGATAGGTCCCGTTCGCCGCCGTCGTGGTCCGGGCGACAGCGCGCCCGTTCCGGCTGAACCGGAGGACGACGCCGGCTGCGGGCGCCGTGCACGGCTGGCCCTCGATGCACACCGGCCGGCTGGGATTCAGCGTCACCACTCCGTGCAGCCCCGAGATCGGAGCCGCGGCACTCGGGCCCGTGACGAGGAGCAGCGCCGCGAGCCCGACCAGCGCGATCCTCCCGCCGAGCACGATCCCACGGTAGCGCCCGACGGGGGTTGTTTGACGGCGCGAATGGGTCTAGCGTCGCCGTCATACTCTCGAAAGGGGGATCCGCGATGAGCGGAAAGCAGGTGCAGGCCGGGCAGGCACGCCGTTTCGTGCTGCCCGTCGCAGCGACTCTCGTCGCCGCGGTGGTTGCCTCCGTCATGGCCGGAACGACCCGGGCGGGACCGACGCCCAAGATCCAGGGCCCCGTCTTCAGGGGGGCGAAGGCATTCGACGTCTCCAAGCCGCTCCGGGAGCTCGCGAAGAACGCGACGCGACCGAGCAAGGGACTGCCGACGCAACGAGGCCCCGACCCGATCGTCACGGTCTCCGGTACGAACGAGCTCGCGCTGGGCCCGGCTGCTGTGCCGTCCGTAGGCGGCGGCTCGGTGTCGACGCTGGCGACGACGGCTCTCGCGCCGCTCCGGACGTTCGAGGGGCTCTCGAACGTGGACAACTTCAACCTATTCGGATTCCGCGTCAATCCGCCGGATCCGGTGGGTGACGTCGGCCCCAACCACTACGTCGAGATGATCAACCTCGTCTTTGGTGTCTACGACAAGTCAGGCAACCTCCTCCTCGGCCCGGTCGACACCGGCACGCTCTGGGACGGTTTTCCCGTCGAGGACTGCACCGATCCGTCGGGCGACCCGATCGTGCTCTACGACCAGTTCGCCGACCGTTGGATCCTGAGCCAGTTCACGACGCGCGGTCTCGACGATCCGACGCTGCCCTTCTACAACTGCGTCGCGATCTCCCAGACGGGCGATCCGACTGGTTCCTACTACCGGTACGCGTTCACGACCGGGACCTTCTTCCCCGACTACCCGAAGTACGGAATCTGGAAGGACTCCTACGTCATCACGACGCGCGAGTTCGGACCGACCGTCGAATACGGGATCGGCGTCTACGCAATCGACCGGAACAAGATGATCGAGGGCGACCCGAGTGCCAGGGTCGTGAGCTTCTTCGTCGACGGCAACGACCCGGAGCTGCTTCCGCTCGTGGGTGATGGCCTGCTGCCGGCGGACGTCGACGGGAATACGAAGCCGAAGCAGGACGCGAAGATCCCGATCGTCGGCACGCAGGACGACGACTACCCCTACGGTGCCACCTTCGACGCCCTCAACATCTGGGAGCTCGACGTCCACTGGAACGCCAGTGCGGGGGAGAACGCGAGCTTCGAGCTCGCGACCCAGCTCCCCGTGGCCGAGTTCGACTCGAACTACCCCTGTGGCCCGACCCGCGGCTGCCTGGCGCAGCCCGGGATCACGAACCCCGACCAGTGGCTCGACATCCTCTCGTACCGCCAACGACCGACGTGGAGGCTTGCGTACCGGGCGTTCAAGGACTACGAGACGATGGTGACGAGCCAGTCCGTCGAGGCAGCGGCGCTCCCGTCACAGGCCGGCATGCGCTGGTACGAGATCCGACGCGTGAACGGCACCTACAGCGTCCACCAGCAGGGCACCTATGCACCGTCTGATGGCGTCCACCGCTGGATGGGGTCGATCGCCATGGACAAGAACGGCAACATGGCGCTTGGCTACAGCGTCGTCAACGGCACGAACGTGTATCCGGGCATCCGGTACACCGGCCGCCTCGCCGGTGACCCTCTCGGGTCGATGGGGAGCGTCGGCGAGGGGACGATCATGAACGGCTCCGGCGTGCAAACAACGACGAACTCCCGCTGGGGCGATTACACGTCCATGAACGTCGACCCGGTCGACGACTGCACGTTCTGGTACGTCAACGAGTACTACGCGGTGAGTGGGTTGCCGCTACCCCTTCCGCCTCCGCCGTTGCCCCCGCCGGGGACGACGGCACCTTGGCAGACGCGGATCGCCGCTCTGAAGCTTCCAGGCTGCTGAGCGATGGGCGGAGACGGCCGGCGCGGGAGTCCTGCGCCGGCCGCCGGCCCCTAGCCCGACGGCCACGAGAGCACCTCGGCGACGGGCGCCCGCCACTGGCGGTGGAACGCCGGTCCGCGCGGCCCGCCTCCGCCGGAGTCGGCCGGTGCGCCGCCGGGGACGTGGAGGTACTCGCTCTCGCCGAAGCGTCCGGCGAACGTCATCCACGCGGGCGAGGTCGCCGTCACGCGAATGACCCGCGGTCGGATCACGGGCCCTTTCCCCGTGTGATCGACTGCGCTCCCGCCGTTCTGCTGGATCACCGAGATCAGCAGCGGATCGACGACCCGTGGGTCGAACCGCTGCACACCCGGGGTGAAGTAGTTCGCGTGCGATCCGAGCGCGACGTAGACGAGAGGGTGCAGACCCTGCTTCGGGGCGCGTGACCAGTCGCGGCGCTTGCCCTTGCTGTGCTGCGAGTAGCCGACGAGCAGGGGCTTCCCGCGCAGGTCGACGATCACCGAGACGGCTTCCCAGTCGCCCTCGTGGACCTGCCAGAGCTCGCCGGGAGGAACCGTCGTGCTGTACGGGTTCCACGGGTACCAGATCCAGTACTGGAGCGCGATGCGGCTCCCGCTCCGAAAAACCGCGCCGTAGACGGTTGGGCCGCCCGGTGGGCCGCCTCCGTCGCCGCGTAGCACGGCGTCGCCGAGACGCCGTCGATCGCGCGGCAGGCGCGCTGGTCGAGCCGCAGGTCGGCGCCGCCGGCCGGGAGCGGCCCGGCGACCGTCTCCCACCCCGCGGCTGTTCGCCGCTGGAGGTCGGAGTCGGCGAGGAAGCCGTCGACGGTAGAGGGCCGGAGCTGCTCGGCGGGGTGGAGGACGAGGACCGGCGAGTAGCGTGCGAGCAGCGTCGTCGGGGAGGTGCGCGGTCCGCTCCGCCTGCCGCGGGAGTCACGACGAGCCAGGCGATGATCGGAAGCAACGCGATCCGTCCGCGACGGTGCACCGTGCCGAAGTATCCATCTCGATGCCACCGCTCGGGGCGGCGGTGCAGCCCGCGACGCTGGCCGTTGGGATACGAATGCGGCCTCGTCCGGCCAGCCACGGCGTCGTAGCGCGCCCCCGGACCCCGTCCAGCCCGTCCCTACACTGAATGCCGCGGGCCGTTAGCTCAGTTGGTAGAGCAGGGGACTTTTAATCCCAAGGTCGCTGGTTCGATCCCAGCACGGCCCATCAGCATCCATGCGGGTTTGGGCGCCGCTCGCACCTGACGCAACCGCGAGGGGGCAACAGACGGGGCAACAACTCATCCTCGCGGGGACTGAACGACTCGACCTTGACCTTGTGCATGGCGGGGCGCCGGAACCATCCCTAAGAGTCCCCACGGTTGTTGAGCCGAATCTGGTTCCTTGTGTGCCCTCTGGTTCCCACCAGTGCCCGTGATTCGCCGACCCGCTGCTGGACCCGAACTCTGAAAGGGTGAGCCCGATAATCGGAGCGCTGAACTGCACGTCGGAGCCTCAACTTCCCAAGAGCACGCGGCGTTGGTCTGGGTGGGTCAGGGCACGGATTCATGCGCCTCCCTGACCAGCCGTGGGGGCTGCGTGGGGCGGCCCGGGGCCTGAGACTCTGGGACGAACTCTGGGAGAGCGAAGCTCGACTTCCCGTGAGTCGTACATGCACCACTGCCACACATCGTCGAGCACGAGGACAACGACATGATGCGGCCTCGACAGTGACGCCCTGAACCACCGAGAAACGCCCGGGACGGCCGGCGTCTCGTCCCGGGCGCCCCGCGACGAGCGACCGGGCTCAGGCCCTCGAAGCTGTTCCCGGAGTGAGGGTGCTCATGATCCCGAAACCGAAACGCAGGCCGACCCCTGTTTCTGTAGGGAGGGGGTCGAATCGCGGAGCTGGTCGGGCTCCGCGTGACGCGTCGTGAGCGCTAACGCAGCGTCAAGATTCGCCCGCGAGGCGTAGGAGTTCCGTAAGGACGGCCACGCGCGCGCTTCTGGCGCGGTACGACACGGCTGTGCGCGATCTCATCGTTGTGCTTGGCGTTATTGGTTTCTTCGCGGCTGCCGCTCTGTTCGTGCGTGCCTGTGAGCTTGTTGTCGGGCCTGGCTCGACGCTCGAGGAACGGCGGGAGCGGTGAGCGTCGAGAACGTGATCGGGTTGGTATTGGCGGTGGCGCTGTTGGCGTACTTGGTGTACGCGCTTCTTGCGCCCGAGCGGCTTGGCTGAATCCGGTATGAGCGCCGCGAACTGGCTGCAGCTGGTCGCGCTGGTTGGTGTGTTGTTGGTGACGGCGCCTTTGCTTGGTGTGTATCTGGCGCGTGTGCTCGGCGGCGGCGGCGCGCCGGGCGACCGCTTCTTTCTGCCTGTGGAGCAGGTGCTCTATCGCGTGGCGGGTGTCGATCCGGGCCGGGAGCAGCCGTGGAACGTGTACGCGTTGTCGTTGCTTGCGTTCAGCGCCGTGTCGCTGGTTGGCCTGTATCTGCTCGAGCGGGTGCAGGGCGTGTTGCCGCTGAATCCGACGGAGGTCGGTGGTGTGTCGTCGGCGTTGGCGTTCAACACGGCGTCGAGCTATGTGACGAACACGAACTGGCAGAACTACGCGGGCGAGTCGACGATGAGCCATCTGACGCAGATGGCAGGGCTGACCGTGCAGAACTTCGTGTCTGCCGCGGTCGGGATCGCGGTCGCGGTCGCACTCGTGCGCGGGCTGATCCGACGCCGGTCGGCGACGATCGGCAATTTCTGGGTCGACCTCACGCGCTTGACGGTCCGCGTGCTCATGCCTTTGGCAGCCGTGATCGCGCTGTTGCTGGCGAGTCAGGGTGTGGTGCAGAGCTTGCGCGGTCCGGCCGAGGCGCGAACGGTGGAGCGAGCATCGCAGGCGATCTACCGGGCGCCGATCGCGAGTCAGGAGGCGATCAAGGAGCTGGGCACGAATGGCGGCGGGATCGCGAACGCGAACTCTGCGCATCCGTTCGAGAACCCGACGGCGTTTACGAACCTGGTCGAGAACTGGGCGCTGCTGGCGATCCCGTTCGCGCTCGCGTTTGCGTTCGGACGGTTGGTCGGGGATCGGAGACAGGGGTACGCGCTGTTCGCGGCGATGTTCGTGCTTTGGATCGTCTCGGCCGGCCTCGCGATGCACTTCGAGCTCGACGGCAATCCGCGCATCGAGGCGAGCGCGCCGAACCTGGAGGGCAAGGAGGTGCGCTTCGGCGCGGCTGCGTCCGGACTGTTCGCTGCGTCGACGACCGGGACGTCGACCGGAGCGGTGATCGCCTCGCATGACAGCTTCACGCCGCTCGGCGGTGCCGTTCCGCTCGCCAACATGATGCTGGGCGAGGTTTCCCCAGGTGGTGTCGGCGCCGGCCTGTACGGGATCCTGATCTTCGCGCTGCTGGCCGTCTTCATCGCCGGGCTGATGGTGGGGCGGACGCCTGAGTACCTGGGCAAGAAGATCCAGGCGGCGGAGATGAAGCTGGTCGTGCTCTACCTGCTCGTCGTGCCGGTGCTGATCCTCGCGTTCGCTTCGGTCTCGGTGTTGCTCGACACGGCGAAGGCCTCGATCCTCAACCCAGGCCCGCACGGTCTCTCCGAGGTGGTGTACGCGTTCACGTCGGCGGCGAACAACAACGGCTCGGCCTTTGGCGGCCTGACCGGGAACACGGACTGGTTTAACGCCACGCTCGGGCTGGCGATGCTTGGTGGCCGCTTCCTGCCGATCGTGCTCGTGCTCGCGATCGCCGGCTCGCTCGCACGCAAGCAGCCCGTGCCGGCGACGGCGGGGACGTTTCCCACCGGGACGCCGCTCTTTGCAGGCCTGCTCGTCGGCGTGATCCTGATCATGGTTGGGCTCACCTACTTCCCCGTGCTCGCGCTCGGCCCGATCCTGGAGCACCTGAGCCTGTGACGCTCCGCAACGAGCCGCGCTCGTTCTTCGATCCTGAGATTCTCGGTCGCGCCGCCCCTGACAGCGTGCGCAAGCTCGACCCGCGGCGAATGGCGCGCAACCCGGTCATGTTCGTGGTCGAAGTCGGCAGCGTGCTCGTCACCGTCCTCGCCGTCGCCGACCCGAGCCTGTTTGCCTGGCTGATCGCGGCCTGGCTGTGGTTCACGGTGCTGTTCGCGAACTTCGCCGAGGCGTTGGCGGAGGGCCGCGGCAAGGCGCAGGCCGAGGAGCTCCGCCGGACGCGCGCGGAGACGATCGCGCACCGGCGACACGCGGACGGGTCGCTCGATGACCTGCCGAGCTCCGAGCTGCAGGTCGGCGAGGAGGTCGTCGTCTCCGCCGGCGAGGTGATCCCGGCCGACGGCGAGGTGATCGAGGGGATCGCGAGCGTTGACGAGTCGGCGATCACGGGTGAGTCGGCGCCGGTGATCCGCGAGTCGGGCGGCGACCGCTCCGCCGTCACGGGCGGAACGCGCGTGCTTTCCGACCGGATCGTCGTGCGCGTGACGGCGCAGCCGGGGGAGAGCTTCCTCGACCGGATGATCGCGCTCGTGGAGGGCGCCGAGCGGCAGAAGACGCCGAACGAGATCGCGCTCAACATCCTGCTCTCCGGGCTGACGATCGTCTTCCTGCTCGCGGTCGTCACGCTGCAGCCCTTCGCCGTCTACTCAGGCGCGGAGCAGCAGGTGATCGTGCTCGTGGCGCTGCTTGTGACCTTGATCCCGACCACGATCGGCGCGCTTCTGTCGGCGATCGGGATCGCGGGCATGGACCGGCTCGTACGCCGCAACGTGCTCGCGCTCTCCGGCCGGGCGGTCGAGGCGGCCGGCGACTGCTCGACGCTGCTGCTCGACAAGACGGGCACGATCACGCTCGGCAACCGCCAGGCGGCCGAGTTCCTGCCCCTGCCCGGGGTCGAGGAGGCGGAGCTCGCCGATGCGGCGCAGCTTTCGAGCCTCGCCGACGAGACGCCGGAGGGGCGCTCGATCGTCGTGCTGGCGAAGGAGCGCTACGGCCTCCGCGAGCGGCACCTGACCGAGGGGACGCTGATCCCGTTCACGGCCGAGACGCGGATGAGCGGCGTCGACCTCGATGGCCGCTCGATCCGCAAGGGCGCCGCCGACGCGATCCGGCGTTGGATCGAGGGCGCCGGCGGTGCGGTGCCGACGGAGCTCGACGCGATCGTCGAGAAGATCGCCGTCTCGGGTGGGACTCCGCTCGTGGTCGCCAGCGACTCGACCGTGCTGGGGGTGATCCACCTGAAGGACGTGGTCAAGGAAGGGATGCGCGAGCGCTTTGCGCAGCTCAGGTCGATGGGCATCCGCACGGTGATGATCACCGGCGACAACCCGCTGACCGCGCGCGCGATCGCTGAGGAGGCGGGCGTCGACGACTTCCTCGCCGAGGCGAAGCCGGAGGACAAGATGGCGCTGATCCGGCGCGAGCAGGCGGCCGGTCAGCTCGTCGCGATGACGGGCGACGGAACCAACGACGCGCCCGCGCTCGCGGCCGCCGACGTCGGCGTCGCCATGAACACGGGCACGCAGGCGGCGCGCGAGGCGGGGAACATGGTCGACCTGGACTCGAACCCGACGAAGCTGATCGAGATCGTCGAGGTCGGCAAGCAGCTCCTGATCACGCGCGGTGCGCTGACCACCTTTTCGATCGCGAACGATGTCGCCAAGTACTTCGCGATCATCCCGGCCATGTTCGCGGGCACCTTCCCGGTGCTCGACAGCCTGAACGTGATGCGGCTCGACACCCCCGAGTCGGCGATCACCTCGGCGGTGATCTTCAACGCATTGATCATCGTTGCGCTGATCCCGCTCTCGCTGCGCGGCGTCCGGTTCCGTGCCGCCTCGGCGGCCGCCGTACTCCGCCGAAACCTGCTGGTCTACGGTCTCGGGGGATTGGTGGCGCCGTTCATCGGCATCAAGCTGATCGACCTCGTCGTCGGCGGGTTAGGAGTCGTCTGATGCGCCGCCAGCTCGCACCAGCGCTCGTCGTCTTCCTCGCGCTCACGCTTCTCACGGGGATCGCGTACCCACTGGCCGTGACCGGCGTCGCCCAGGTCGCCTTCCCGGGCCGGGCGGACGGCTCGCTGATCGAGCGTGACGGCCGTGTCGTGGGCTCGCGGCTCATCGGTCA
The DNA here is from genome assembly GCA_963793655.1 of uncultured Actinomycetes bacterium. Taxonomy (GTDB): domain Bacteria; phylum Actinomycetota; class Thermoleophilia; order Gaiellales; family Gaiellaceae; genus Gaiella. The sequence goes on along the minus strand of CAWCAV010000003.1, from coordinate 426,014 downwards.
AGCATTCGCAGGTGCACGCTACTTCCACCCGCGTCCCTCGGCCGCGGGCGACGGCTACGACGCCATGGCGAGCTCGGCCTCGAACCTCGGCCCGACGAACGACGACCTCATCAGGACCGTTCGCGAGCGGCGTGCCACGTACCGCCACGAGAACGACCTCCGTCCCGGCCAACGGGTCCCGATCGATGCCCTGACCGCCTCGGGCTCCGGGCTCGATCCGGACATTTCCGCCGCGAACGCGAGCTTGCAAGCGGCGCGCGTCGCGCGTGCCCGCGGCCTCTCGCTCCAAGAGGTGCTGGCGCTCGTCGAGGAGTACACAGACGGCCGCTCGCTCGGCTTCCTCGGCGAGCCGGGGGTCAACGTGCTCGAGCTCAACCTCGCGCTCGACGGCGAGCGCGGCTGAGCGGCACGCTATCGGCATGGCGCGAGGCACTCTCCGCATCTACCTCGGCGCCGCGGCGGGCGTCGGCAAGACGTTCGCGATGCTGAACGAGGGCCGCCGCCGGGCCGAGTACGGCGAGGACGTCGTCGCCGGCTTCGTCGAATCACACGGCCGCCGCAAGACGGCCGAGCAGATCCGCGGACTCGAGGTGGTGCCGCGAAGGCGGATGCGCTACCGGGACGGTGACTTCGAGGAGCTGGATGTCGACGCCGTGCTCGCCCGGCGGCCGCAGGTCGCGCTCGTCGACGAGCTCGCGCACACCAATGTCCCCGGCTCGCGCAATGCGAAGCGCTGGCAGGACGTCGAGGAGCTGCTCGAGGCCGGGATCGACGTCATCTCGACCGTGAACATCCAGCACCTGGAGTCGCTGAACGACGTCGTCGAGCAGATCACATCCGTCAAGCAGCGCGAGACGATCCCGGACGAGGCCGTGCGTCGCGCGGACGAGCTGCAGCTGGTCGATCTCACCCCGGTCGCGCTCCGCAACCGGCTCGCACGCGGCGACGTCTACCCGCCCGAGCGGATCGACACCGCGCTCGCCCACTACTTCCGGCCCGGCAACCTGTCCGCGTTGCGCGAGCTCGCGCTCGCCTGGCTCGCCGATCGGGTCGACGAGGGCCTCTCCGAGTACCGGCGCCGGCACGGGATCGAGCAGCCGTGGGAGACGCGCGAGCGCGTGCTCGTCGCCCTCACCGGCTCCAGCGACGGCGAGCGGCTCGTACGCCGCGCCGCCCGCATCGCGCAGCGCTCCAAAGGAGATCTCGTCGCCGTCCACGTAGTCCCGCAGGACGGGCTCGCAGCTCCGTCGGCGGCGCTGCTCGCAGAGCAGCGCGAGCTTGTGGCAGAGCTCGGCGGCACCTATCACGAGGTCGCCGGTGCCGAAGTCGGCGAGGCGCTCCTCGACGCCGCCCGCTCGCTCAACGCGACCCAGATCGTGATGGGCGCCACGCGGCGCTCCCGCTGGCAGCGGCTCACGCGCGGCTCGGTGATCGGCAGCGTGATCCGGGAGTCGGGCGTCGCCATCGACATCCACGTGATCAGCCACCCCGAGGCACGCTCGGAAGCGGCGTTCGTCGTTCCCCGCACGCGGCGCCCTGCAGCTCTCCCACGACGACGGCAGGCCCTCGGCTTTCTTGTTGCCGCCGCCGGCCTCCCGCTCCTGACGCTCGTGCTGGCTCAGCTTCGCGACCAGCTGGAACTACCGAGCGTGATGCTCCTCTTCCTACTTCTGGTCGTCGCTGTCGCCGCCCTCGGCGGCCTCTGGCCCGGCCTCGCGGCTGCTGCCGGCGGCTTCCTGCTCGTCAACTACTTCTTCATCGAACCCCACCACACGCTCACGATCACCGACGCGGAGGATGTCCTTGCGCTCTTCGTCTTCGTTGCTGTCGGCGCGATCGTCTCCAGCTTCGTCGCCCTCGCCGCCCGCCGCGCCGCGGAAGGTGCCCGTGCCCGCGCCGAGGCCGAAGCGCTCTCACGGCTCGCCGGCTCCTCGACGGTCTCCGCGCTACTCGAAGGCCTCTGCCGCGTCCTCGGGCTCGACGGTGCCGCCGTGCTCCACCGGCTCGATGGCGGCTGGCGGATTGAGGCGGCCAGCGGCGACCGCGTCCCCGAGAGCCCCGAAGCGAGCAGCGCGACCAGCGAGCTCGACGCCGAGCACCTGCTCGCACTCGCAGGGGAACCCATTCGCAGCGAGGACCAGCGCGTGCTCGACGCCTTCGCCAAGGAGCTCGCAGCGTCCGTCCACCTCGGCGAGCTCGAGGCCGGGGCGCAGGTTGCAGGCGGGCTGTCCGCGGCCAACGAGCTCCGGGCCGCGCTGCTGGCGGCGGTCTCCCACGACCTGCGCACACCGATCTCCGCCATCAAGGCCTCGGTCACGAGCCTGCTGCAGCGGGACGTCGACTGGACGCCCGAGGCCCGCCAAGAGTTCCTCGAGACAATCGACGAGGAGACCGACCGCCTCAACGCGCTCGTCGGCAACCTGCTCGACATGAGTCGGCTCCAGGTTGGCGCCCTCGCGATCAGCGCCCTCCCCGTCGGGCTGGACGAAGTCCTCCCCGCCGCGCTGCACAGCATCGGCGCCCCCGACGGCTCCGTGCAACTCGACGTCCCCGAGACGCTCCCACGCGTGCTCGCCGACCGTGGCCTGCTCGAACGCGCGCTCGCCAACGTGATCTCCAACGCGGTCCGCTTCTCGCCCGCCGGCTCGCCACCCCGCATCACCGCCGGCGTGGTCGACGGCGTCGTCGACGTGCGCGTGGTCGACCGCGGCCCCGGTGTCCCTCGCTCTGAGCGGGACAGTCTGTTCAAGCCCTTCCAGCGTCTCGGCGACTCAGGCCAGAGCGAAGGCGTCGGGCTCGGCCTCGCCGTTGCAAAGGGCTTCATCGAGGCCATGGGCGGCGAAATCGAGGCCGACGACACGCCTGGTGGGGGACTCACGATCACCACCAGGCTGCGGGCGGCCGAATGACCCGCATCCTCGCCGTCGACGACGAACCCCAGATCCTGCGCGCGCTCGCGACGAACCTGCGTGCCCGCGGCTACGACGTCGACCTCGCCCAGACCGGCGAAGCAGCACTTACAACCGCCGCCCGCAAACACCCCGACCTCGTCATCCTCGACCTCGGCCTCCCCGGCATCGACGGCGTCGAGGTCATCCGCGGACTCCGCGGATGGACATCCGTACCGATCATCGTCCTCTCCGTGCGCGAAGCCGAACGCGACAAGGTCGCGGCCCTCGACGCCGGCGCCGACGACTACGTGACGAAGCCGTTCGGCATGGACGAGCTCCTCGCTCGGCTCAGAGCTGCTCTACGGCGCTCCGCGCCGACCGAGGACGAGGCAGTCGTTGAAACCGCGCACTTCGCCGTCGACCTCGCGGCCAAGCGGGTCACGACCGCCGAGGGCGAAGTACGCCTGACCCCGACCGAATGGCACGTCATCGAGGTGCTCGTCCGCAACGCCGGCAAGCTCGTCACCCAGCGCCAGCTTCTCCAAGAGGTCTGGGGGCCGCAATACGAGAAGGAAACCAACTACCTGCGCGTCTACCTGGCCCAGATCCGCGGCAAGCTCGAACCGGACCCCGCCAGACCCCGTTACTTCATCACCGAGGCCCGGATGGGCTACCGCTTCGAGCTCCGGAACGACCCCGGCCCGTGACGACCATCGGTCGTTCTTGACGCTCGGGTTCGGTCGGCGCGTCACGGGACTCCGCGGGCGCGGTCCGCTACGCGGGGGAGCCGCCGGCCCCTCGGGTCGGGCTGCCCGGCGCATCACGGGACTCCGGGCGCGCGGTCCGCTACGCGGGGGAGCCCCCGGCCCCTCGGGTCGGGCTGCCCGATTGCGGACCGCCGGCACGCCGTTGACCGGCACGACGCGGCGGCCCCTCCCTCCGCGGCACGCCCGTTCCACGCCCCTCGGCGTACGTTTCCGGTCTGCCTCATCCTGGGCCGTTGATGCTTATGGTCTGCGCCCTGGTTCATGTGCCCTCGGCGCTCCCTCCCAGAGTCCCCCAGACTCTCAACCAGCTCCTGCTGTCCCTGCCGAGACCGTGCTGAGCACGTGACGAGCCGGTGCACGGGAGCCGCCTCCGGAGCTGCGGTGCGGGATCGAGCAAGCGTCCAGAGAATCGTCCCAGGTTTGCGCAGAAACCGACCGGCTGCTTCAGCTTCGGCCAGATGGCCGATTCGGACACGCGGGGAAGGGACCCGAGGGTTTGCGAGTGCTCACTGGCGGGAACGGCATTGGTCATGGCCAAGGGCAGTGTCCGCGTGGTTCCGAGTGAAGCTGGCTCGCGCGTGGAACTTGCTCTCACGGTCGCGCTCGCTCCCTACACCCCACGCAAACGGAGGCTCGAGCGGCCGCCAGGGAGATCGCGAGGAGCACGTGGAAGGAGTTGTTTGTGTACGCCCGCGACGGGCAAATCCGCGAGCGCAACACGTATGGCAAAGACTTCTCGGAGGACACGCGGATGAGTGGCTTGCACCCAGTCGACAGCGGAAGGCAAAACGCCTTGACGGATCGGCACGAACGGCGGGGGGATCCGCACGATCAGGAGCGCGCGCAGCGGGAGGAGCCGGGCGCGAGCCGCGCCAACGAGACGTCCCGCGAACAGAGCCAGGAACAGGAGTCGATCACGCGGTGGCCCCTGAGCCCTTTGCGTCCCGGCGCGGCCGGGTGAAGGTGAACACCACGCCATCGCCGGTTTCTGCCACCGCATCGACTGGCACCGGCAATGCGCCGAACCATGAACCTCGTCGTTCGGGTCTTCTCCGGCGTCGGCCACCTGACCACCCCGGCTCACCTTGACGAGGTGGTGTCCCTGGTGGCCGAAGTTGTCGATCCGCCAGCCCACTGAGGCGGATTTCAAGCAGCGCGGCCGGTGTCATCGCCTGCCTCGTGCCGATCGATCGTAAAGATCTTCAGCTGGCCCTCGAGCCGCAATCGAGGGCCGTCCGGAGCACAGGTCGTCACTTTTTCGTGAAGCAGGCCGTTCCGCTTGCGCGTCATTCCGGAACGCTGGCCTACGCCATGTGCGACATGCCTGACGCTCGCTACCTCGTGAAGTCGTGGAGTTGATAAACCCGGTCTCGGGTGCACGGCCACTCTGTTCCCGGCAGCATGGCCAGGGCGCTTGGGCACTGTCAGACGGCGGCGGCAACGGCTAGGCGTAGTGCCACGGCGATAACGGCGAATCCGAGCAGTCGCTGGATGGTTGCCGCGGCGATGTGAAGCGAGAGGCGGGCGCCCAGCTGTGCGCCAACGAGGACGCCAACGGACAGGGCCGCGGTTCTTCGCAGGCCGTGGCCGTGGGAGAAGTCGCCACCGAGCGTGTGTGCTGTTGTGCCGACCAGGGCTAGGATCGCGAGCACGAGCTGAGACGTCGCGGTCGCGATGGCGGCCGGGAACCCGAGGGCGCCGATCATGAGGGGTACCTGCAAGATGCCACCGCCGATCCCCAGAAAGCTCGAAACGAAGCCGATCAGGACTCCGGCCACCGCCCCTTGGGCGATTCGGACCCGGTAGACGTAACGCCTGCCGCGGCTGTCGATTAGCTCGCGCGGCGAACCCGAGTCCGAGTGCAGAGGATGCGGATGCGCGGCTCGTGGGCGGAGCAAGAGCCACGCCCCGACGGAGGCGAGGACCGTCGCGAAGATGGCGTCGAAGGGGCGACGCGGGACGATGCCGACGAGAAAGACGCCGAGAATCGCACCGGGTATGCCTGCGATGGCGAACGTGACACCACTGCGGTAGTCGATGCGTCGCTGACGCGCGTAGGCGAAGGAACCCGCGGCTGCGTTGACGAGGACGACGGCAAGGCTGATCGTGGTGATCGTCTGCGCCGATTCGCTGGGATAGACGATGAGGAGGATGGGCGCGAGCAGGAAACCGCCACCAACTCCCACGAGCGTGCCGAACGTCCCAACGGCGAGTCCTAGGAATACGAGAAGCACCGCCACCGTCGGCGTGAATGCGTGATCCATGTTTAGCGACTCTAGGCCACGCGATGCGTACAACGGTCAGGGACGGGGTCCTTTCCACTTGCGCACCGCATAGATGGCCGAAGGTGCTCCGAAGCCGATCAGCACGATCCACGCAAGCAGCAGTTGAGGGAGTAGCACGACACCGACGAGTCCCACGACAAGGAACACCCATCCGACCATCGCGATGACCCGATGCGGGCTCTGGCATCTAGACGAACTCCTCGGCCTTTGCGCCTGCACGACGGTGGGGGATGCGCAGCTCCCGCTCGGCGTCCGGGAGAAACCAGCGCTCCGCGAGGGCGGTTGGCACCACGGCAGACAGTACGACGACGGTGACGAGCAGCGAGAACTGCGTCTTGTCGATGATCCCGGCGTTGAGGCCGTAGAGCGATGCGATCGTCCCAAACGTCAGTCCGGTGCTCATCAGGAGCGTGGTGAACACGCCGTGCTGGCGGTCGGCGCGTCGAGCGAGCGGAAAGACGAACGCGATCTTCGGGATCATCTTCGCCGCGAGCAAGACAACAAGAAGGCCGAGGTTCGATACGACCGCCGATAGCGACACGTTCAGCCCGCCCTTGATGAAGAAGAACGGGGTCAGCAAGGCGAACGCCACCACCCGCAGTCGCTTCTGCTCCTCGCGGTGCTCGACGTAATGCTGGCTCATCACCAAACCGAGTACGAACGCCGGAAGCACGGCGTGTCCGTTGGATAGGTCTGCGAGAACCATCAGCACGAGGAGACAGACGAAGACGAGCTTGATCTCCGGTTCGATCACGCGGTCGCCGTAGCGTCCGAAGAACCACGGCGCGATACGTGGCAAGCCGATGATGAGAGCCAGCGACACCACCAGGAAGACGGGGAACCAGATGTTCGGCTTGATGAAGATCGCCGAGAGCGCCACGGCCGTGCAAAGGTCGGTGACGAACGTTGCGCTCATCAAGAGCTTCCCGATCTCGGTATCGGTGAGCCCGCGTTCAACCAGCACCGAGTAGACGACGGCCAGCGACGTTGTCGAGAGCGCCGTGCCTGCGATCAGGGAGGCGCGACCGCTCCAGTCGAGCGCCGCATACGCGACCAGCGAAGCAACGACGAACGGGCCGACGAACGACACAACCCCGATCCCGACCGTCGCCCCCAGCCGCCGCTGCATGTAGCGGGGATCAACCTCCATCCCGGCCAGAAACGTCAAGACGATCGACGCGAACCCGGCAATCAGCGTCAGCCAGTCCTGCGTCTCCAGATGAAGGACGTTCCCGACCACAACCCCGAGCGTGAGCTCAACAAGAGCCACGGTGATGCCCACCTCCACCGAGATGACGCTGGCCAGCAGCGCTACGGCTGCAAGTACTGCGAAGAGCTCAACGGCGTCCAACCTGACCTCCTACGTGGCGTCAATTGACGTTCGGTAGAGGCCATCAGCCACGAAGGCGGTTAGACGCGAGCCTCATCGCGCTTCCCCAAGCATACTCACGCGCCGCGTGTCGTTCCCGCGATGACGACCAGCACGACGACCATCACTGTCGGCGGCGGTCCGAGGTTCTCGCCGCCAGCGGCATCGTCGGGATCGCTTACGCAGCGACAGCGCGGCCGGGGAAGTCGAGCACGGCGGCGCGAGCCCGTTCGACGAGCTCGGTCATCGCCGCCGAGGTCGGATTGAGCGAGTGCGGGTTGCCGAACACGTTGGCACGTAGCAGCTCGAGATGCTCGGTCAATTTCGAATCGCCGTAGAGGCCGGCGCGGGTGTAGTCGAGGTAGACCTGCCCGGCCCTGTGGCCGCCGGTCAGCGCCCCGGCTCACAGCAGCACTCCGGATCGCGGCTGAGTCGATCTCGTCGATGGCGAAGCCGAGACAGGCGGCTTCGATCCGTGTGGTCGTCTGCCTGGGACTCGAGACCGTGCCGCTCAAGCAGTGAGCGCGCTCGCTCGCACCCGACGCTCGCGCGGAGTACAGCAGGAGTCAGCGGTTGGACTGAGCGTCGTTCACCTCGATCACAGTCTCGACCGGCAGGTCGAGCGACGCGGAGACGAGGCAGCTCGCTTCCGCCTGCTCGACGAGCCGGCGCGCCTCTGCCGCATCGGCCGGACCCGTCTCCAGCTGGAGGCGGAGCAGCACGCGCGTGAAGCCGAAACGGCCGTCATCGCGGCGGCCGCAGACACCGTCCGCGTCCACGTGCAGCCGCCTGTACTTGAGGCCGGCACGCTCGGCTAGGCCCGTAAACGTCACCGCCAGGCACGAAGCAGCGGCGGCGACGAAGAAGTCCTCCGGGCTCCAAGTCGCCGGATCGGTCCCGCGGAACACCGGTGGCGGCGTGATCTCGACCGCCGGCTTGCCCTCAACCTGTGCCCTCACGCGCCGCTCGCCGGCCCAGTCGATGCTGAGCGGGAAGTGGAACTCCTTCGCCCGCACGGCCGGCGCCGCGCTCATCGCGCACCTGCCGTGGCCGCCGCCCCTTCGGTTGCGGCGGCGAAGACCTGGTCGTCGAAGAAGCGGCCGATCGTCGCCGCCGGACGGGCGCCGACAAAACCGGCGACGGCCTCGCCGTTGCGGAAGACCGCGACGGTTGGGATGCTCTGGATCCCGTAGCGGCCCGCGATTACGGGCTCGGCGTCGACGTCGAGCTTCACGAACTCGAGCTTGCCGGCCCGCTTCTCGACCTCCTGCTCGATCGCGGGACCGAGCGCGCGGCAGGGTCCGCACCACGCCGCCCAGAAATCGACGACAACGGGAAGCTCGTGCGAGCGCTCGATCACTTCGCGCTCCCAGCTCTCGGTGGTCACATCCATGGTGTCCTTCTCCTCTCAGTGGGGAAGCGGCCGGTGGCCGCGACTGTCGCGCAGGCTCCGGTCGAGGGAGCTCATGTTCGGGGACCCCTCGCGCCTCCTTGCGGCGGATCCGTATTCGTGCTATACAACTATACAACTAATTCGTTTACTGCGCAAGAAGATGGGCATGATGCTTCCGCACCCCCTCCCGGACGACCTGGTCGAGCTGATCGCGCACCGCTTCCGCGCCGTCGCCGAGCCAATGCGGATCCGCCTGCTCGACCAGCTGCGCGACGGCGAAGCCACAGTCGGCGAGCTCTCCGACGCGCTCGGAGCCAGCCCGCAGAACGTCTCCAAGCACCTGGCCGTGCTCGCCGGGGCCGGCATCCTCGGCCGGCGCAAGGACGGAAACCACGTCTACTACCGGATCGTCGACGAGGGCATCCTCAGCCTGTGCGAGGACGTCTGCGGCTCGCTGCACCAGCAGCTCAACAGCCTCAACGCGCTCCTTGACCTCGGCGCCGCCTGATGCTCGAGCTCTGGCAGACCGAGTGGTGCCCCGCCTCCCGCCGCGTCCGGCAGCGACTGACCGAACTCGGCATTGACTATCTGATCCGGCAGGTGCCGGTCGAGAAGCAGCAGCGCCACACGCTGCGGCGTGCGACCGGCGCGGAGACGATCCCCGCGCTCGTCTTCGACAACGGCGAGATCGTCCTCGGCGAGGACGGGATCCTGCGCCTGCTGTCCAACACCGTGCCCGAGCCCGCACAGGCGAAGGCGCACCGACAGAAGGCGGAGAAGGCGCGCCGCCGCTACCTCGAGGAGGAATGCAAATGCTCGCAACCAGCTACACACTCAGCACGACCAGCGAGCTCGACCATGCGGCCGCAGTCGAGCGCGTCCGCGACGAGCTGAAAGCAGAGGGCTTCGGTGTCCTCTGCGAGATCGATGTGCAAGCGACGCTGAACGACAAGCTCGGCGTCGACGCCGAGCCCTACATGATCCTCGGCGCCTGCAACCCGCCGCTCGCCCATCAGGCACTGGCCGCCGAACCCCAACTGGGCGCGCTCCTGCCCTGCAACGTCGTCATCTACCAGCGCGACGACACCACCCACATCGCCGCGATCGACGCCGAACGCATGCTCTCCATCGTCGGCAACGACCAACTCGCGCCGATCGCCGCGCAGGTCCGCGACAAGCTCAGCCGCGTCATCGAACGCGCCGGCTGGCGCTGAACGCCAAAGCCACATCCGCAGGCCCCCAGAACCTGCCACTCGTACAACTCAACAGCCGCCCGGCAACACTGCCGCGAGAGAGGCGATCCTCACCTCTCGTCTAAACCGGAATCCGCTAACCGTCTGACTGTGTCAACGCTGTGGCGAGTCGGCCCCGACGACACGCAAGGCCAGCGTTCGTGCGGTTTATCAAACGTCCTGGTCTCCAAGACTTCAAACCCGGGCGGTGTAGTAGCCCACGCTCGCTCGGATTCGACTCCGGCGCCCCTCCCGCTAGCTGGCAGCAGACCGCTGGTAGACGAAAGCGTCTTGCTCGGCGGCGAGGCCCACCCGGCGCGCCGCCAGATCGAACACGCGGAGCGCGTCGGTCGGCCCACCCCGAACGGTGACCATGTGCGTCTCGCTTGCAGACCTCATTCACCGACGCTAGCCGGAGCGATCGATGGTGTTGTCTACATTGGTGACAGTATGTCAGATTGCACAGTCACGGCCCGACCGACGCGTCTAAGCGCCTGGCCGGAACCGCCGCTCGGCCTCGCTGGTGATCGACTTCATCGACGAGCGTACGGCGTTTTCCCATGAGCGAGCTACGACATCCCCCCAAAGCGCGCCGAATGCCCCGAAGTCGGTACCTAGCTCGCCCGTCCAGGTGAGGATCGAGCCGCTCTCGGCCGCCTCCAGAACGAACGACTCGCGGACGTGAGGCACCGGTCCCCGAACAAGACGGAAGTTGATGCGATCGGGGCGCTCGAAATGCACGGTCTCGACGGTGCTCGTGACGCCGCACTTGACCTTCGTGTAATGCGCGGCAAGGACCATGTCCGTGCCAGGTTCCCAAACGTCGAGATGATCCTTCATCGAACGCGGCGTCTTCGCGAGATACGGGCTCGCGATCACGTCGAACACGGTTTCGCGGTCGGCCGCAATCTCCCACGTCACGGGCCCAAGCTCGCGAACACGCCTACCGAACCCGCTGTCGATCGTGACGGCCCCGCTCTTTGGCCGCCCGGCAGCGGACCAGGAGTGGGGGTCGCGCCTGGAAGTTGTCTCTTGGCACCCAGAGCTCTTGCTCCTCGGCTCGCTCGGCTGCTCCAGCGGCTGCTTCCCCGCGAGTAAGTGACGCCCGTCGGCGATCACGTGGTCGCGGAATGCAGCCCTTGAGCCTCGAGCGCGGAAGAGCCGCCTGTCGCCGGGGCCGAGGCGGGCATGAGCTTGTTCGTCGAGTCCTGTAGCCGTTGACCTCGGGATTCCGAATCTCATCGCGACGGCGTACTCCGTGGGCGGGCGGTCAGGTCGCCGCGAATGCGTATTGCCAGAACTGGCGCATGAGCGGCGTCGGTGTCGGACCGGTCATCTGCACCTGTGTGAGGAGGATGCCAGTGGTGCTGGTCGATGGTGCGACGTGCGCGGTCGTGCCGGTGCCGCCGACCCAGCCGTAGCGGCCGTCGGCTTCGACGGCGCCGCCGAAGCCCCAGCCGGCCCCCTCGAGGAACAACCTCGACGCATCACGCTGCTGGCGCGTCAGATGGTCGGTCGTCATCAAGCGCACCGAGTTCGGCGACAGCAGCCCGCCACCGTGCGCAAGCAGCATGCTTCCGAAGCGGTGCCAGTCCGCGAGCGTCGAGACGAGGCCGCCGGCGCCCGAGGGGAAGATCGGCGGCTGCCGCCAGAGGTTCTCGTCGACCAGGCCCGAGCCGTGGTACGCAGGCAGCCGGTCGAGCTTCTCGGCAGGGACGTGGAAGCCGGTGTCGACCATCCCGAGCGGCTCGAAAATGCGCTCGGCGAGGAATCGCGGCAGCGGCTGGCCCGAGACGCGCGCGATCAAGACGCCCTGGATGTCGGAGCAGGTGTTGTACAGCCATGCCTCGCCGGGCTGGCGAAGCATCGGTACCTGCGCGAGCCTCGCGAGCCACTCGTCAGGCGTCTCACGCGGACCGAACACCGGCAGCTTCTCGAACAACTCGACCACCGCCGGCAGTGAGAAATCGGACGGGAACCCCCAGCCGGCGCGGAACGTCAGAACGTCTTGGACGGTGATCGGGCGCCTGGCGCGCACCGTGTCGTCGAGCGGGCTCTGCGGCGTGCGCACGACTCGTGGCGAAGCCAGCTCGGGCAACCATTCAGCGATCGGATCCTCGAGCGTCACGAGTCCTTCGTCCACAAGCAGCATGACCGCGGCGGCAGTGATCGGCTTCGTGATCGACGCGATCCGCACGATCGAATTCGGCTCGAGCTCGCCGACGCTGCCGACCTCGACCACGTCACCGCGCGCAACGAGCGCTGCCGCACCCGGCACGGTCCCGTCCCTGCCTGCGCTCTCGAGCAGATCCTGAAGAGGCGTCATCGCCGGTAGAGACCCGACAACAGGCCGAAACTCGTCGGCACCATGCCGCCCGATGACATCAGCTGTTGGAGGCGTGCGTGGACTTGCACTCGTTGGCGGCCCAGGACGTGAGGGATTCGGAGGGCTCGGTGGGAGGTGGTGGGGTCCGGCGGTAGCCGATCAGCTGCTGATCAGGGTCGGCGTCGAAGGTGAGCATGTCCTAGTCCAGCAAAGGGACATCGGCGACAAGAACGCCGGCGCGAGGTTACCCGTGCTGACGATCTGAAGGCTACGCAGCCAGGAGCTTCGCGCGCTGCTGCTCGCCGAGCTCCTGTTAGCGCAGGAGGGCGGCTTCTACGGCGGCTGGATCACCTCGGACGTGGTCGCCCCGTTCAAGGAGCCTCCGGGCACCCGTGGCTGGTGAGCGCGCGAGCTCTCAGCCAAGCTTGGCGCGCAGGAGCGGTGCGACGTCGTCCGGATCCGGATAGCGACCAAGCATCGACTTCGTGAACACGAGCTCGCCGTCGACCTGCACGTCGAAGATGCCGTTCGCGCCGGGCACGACCTCGATGGCACCGACGACGCCCTCCCACTCCTCAAGGATCCTCGCCGCCAGACCGGCGGCGTTGGCTCTCGCCCCTCAGGGGACGCAGTACTCGATCCGGATGTGGTGCCGATCAGCCACCTCGCTGATATTCAACCAGCACGACCCAACGCGGCATCATCCAGGAGGCGGGCCGAGACGTGCGAGGGTCCTGGCCTCTGTTACGAAACCTCCGCGACATTCGTGTGTGACCGGTGGCTCCGGAGTCACGCGCGTCGGAGTCCCGTTCTCGCAGGGGGGTGCCTCCCCCGGTAGGCGCTCCGGCGCGCACGCGCGCCGAGGAGGCGCCGTGTGTCCGCGTCGTGGAGGTGCCCTAGCCCACCCAGTTTGGTGCTCGCAACCATCGACCTTGGGATTCCGTATCCCCGGCCTGGGTCGAGACCGAAGTGCTGATGCGGGATGGCGTCGAGGTGGGCAACACCGGGGCAACGCGACTGGCTGTTCCTCTGGGCGGCGGGCGGTGCCGACACTCACGCTCCAGGGGGCGCCAGCTGCAGCGCAGCTAGTCCCTTCACTGCGTTGATGCGGTCGGACGGATGTGCGTTCGAATCATCCCGGATGCTTTCCAGGACGAGCACGTTGGGATCCTGCGGTGCAGGCCCTGAAACAGAGCCGTTCCCGGCCCCCTTCCCTCGGCTTTGGGGAGCCTGGGGGTGGCGTAGCTTCCACTGTCGCACCCGCTCCGAGCCCCCTTCTCCTCACCCCTGGCCCACTCCAGTCACCCTCGAACGAACACCGGCCGTGGATCGGCGCCTGCGGCGCCCTCCCCCTCACAAGTCGCCGAATCAACAACTCACTACTTCCCAATGCCATGGCGCGCGGTTCGTCTTGGGCGGGGCGACCGTAGGGTGTGTCGAGCGCCTTCAAGTCGTTGAGGATGCGCCGCAGCTCACCGATCGCCTCGTTCACTCCCGCGCCTCCCGCGCCCAGTTGGGACTCCGCGAGCACTCACGCGATCGCGGGGGTGCCCACCCCGCCCTTGCACCGATACTGGCGAGCCAGCCCAAGGCCATGAGGCACGCGTCCAGTGACCGACTGGGCGCGCATGGGAGTCGTGCTCGGTGTCCCGCGGCGTAGCCGCCGGCCTCGCCGCGTCCGGATCGTGTACACGGGAAGCAGAAGGTCGCCGCGCGATGCAGCATGTCCACAGTCGTTCCACGAGTGGGGTCAGCAATGGGTCAGCACGGTTGGCTCCGCCCGACCCGCCCCGGTATCGGCTCGAGTTTGAAGGACGTCTGCGCTCACTCACACGTGCTTGGTGACCTGGCCCGGCGCCAGTTGGGACTTCGGAGACCGATCCGCGCACGCGGGGGTACCGGCCCCCTGCCCGTGCTTACCCCTGGCGGCGATCAGTACAGAATCGGGACGCCATTGCCACCCTCCCTTGCGTCTGCCTACAGTGGGTTCGGGGAGGGACCAGATGAAGGCGTCGCATGAGATCCGGACGCTCGAGGAGTTCCGGGGCGTGACGAAACAACCCGTCGGAGTGATCGTGGTCACCGACACCGCCTGGGAATCCAAGGCGCACCGGACCGACTGCCCTTACGTCACCGAGTCGAACTTCACCGCGAAGGTCGTCGAGGGACGCAACAAGAACGGCCGCTACTACTACTTCTTCAGATACGACGACGCAGCCCAGCAGACCGGAGCACGTCCATGCAGGCTGTGCTCACCTGGGGACACCTCAGTTGCGTCCGTCGCCCTCAAGCACGAGCTCCTCGAGGCGTAAGTAACTCGCGAGCTCTCGGTCGTCGCGTCTCACTTCCTACGACGAACCCGTTCGGCGTCCCTACGTCGGGCGAACACGTCGATCGCGTCGCCGATCGGATGGCCGCGGCTGGTGCGGAGATCGTGGATCGCGTAGACGATCATAATCCAAGACGGGTCAGCTTACGACGCTAGCCGCTTACGTCCAGCGCCGCCGGCCGAGACTCTCATAGTGGCTTCTTCCACGAATAGGCCCGTACCCGCAGGGCCTAGCCGCCAAGCCAGGAGCGCGCAAGCCAGGAACCTGCGGAGCTGAGGAACAGTTACGGTGGACGAGTCTAGGGGCGACGACCTGTTGCGGGAGTGCTGAATGCACTCTTCCCCGCCTTCGATGACAGCGCGTGCGAGGTAGACATTGGTGCTCACGACCTGCCGCTAGTCGCCATGCGGGGCTAAGCAGAAACCCAAGATTTCCAGGCTTCGAGGCAAATTTCGAGACCGGTCCGATGGGACCGCGACCAAGGGGGCGACCAAGTGAAGCGCGAGTCGACGATGTGTCGCGGGTGCGGCTACGGGCGATTGCTACGTTCGTGACTGGATCTCGAAAGCGTCGAAGGCGGAATCGAGCAGAGGAATTGCGAACGTCGCAATAACGAGGAGGTACGCGGCCTTGTCAGCGTTGGCGTCTCCCTCGAGTCCGAATTTGTCCCGTACCTGTGGGATGGTTGCAGCCGCCCAGAATCCGAACGCGACGATCGACAAGACGTAGAAGTACCACCGTGGCCTGGATTCCGGCTTGAGCTTCGTTGCAGCTACGACGAGATAGAGCAGATTCGCCGCGATGAGCAGGGCCAGTGTGAACCAGACCCAGTTTCCCGTTGGGTCGAATGCGGCGAAGGCAGGGATCGCGACCGCGACGACTTCACCGGGGACGTACTTCGCCAGCTTGGCAGGAATGTCGTCTTTGACGGGGTTGTCGGCAGCAGCAGCCTGCTGATTAGGACCAGCCTTCTTGGCTTGTTCACGGGCAGTTCGACGAGTTGCGGCCTTGGGGCCGGTCGGCGTGTCTGGTCGCCCCGGCTTCAGTTCTTTCGCTATCTCCACCTGTACCACTGGCTCGTCGTAAACGATGGTGCGCGGCATCTCGCCCTCCTCCGAGGAGCTCCGGTCGCGGGAAGGCTCTCATTGCCCCGACCTTGTTGCAAGTGGCGCAATCGCTCGGGACAGCACGAAGCGGCTCCGAACGGCCGCCTAACAATCGTCACGCGTACGGGCTGAGCTGATCGGGTTTACATCGACGGAAGACCGTCGGTGAGGCGTCGGGGACGGAATACGAGGCTGCACGTCTCTCCGGGCCGCCGACCACGAAGCCACGAGGGACTCCGCGCGCGAGCGCGCCAGCGCGGGGGCACCCCGGGGCCTCCGGAGCGAGAGGAGAGGGAAAGAAAATGGTCGAATCGCTGCCCTTGACCTGGGGATTCCGAATCCCCGGCCGCTCATGAGACCCGATTGCTGATGCGGGTTGCCGGCGATCGGGGCAACGCGGGGGCCAACGTCCGATCGGCCGAAGCTAGTCGCCTGTCGCGCGGATCGCCAGCCGGGAGTCGAACCCTCACCCAACCAGCTCGTCTGGACAGCCGTGCTGATGCGGCCTGGTTGATCGGCCCCACATTCTTCCGAGGTTTGTGGAACAAGAGACGGCCTCGCGGTTTGTGGAACAAGAGAGGGTCTCCCGATGGCGGCTCTCGAAGGACGCGCGTGTTGATGGCGTGCAGCCTGCGCTCTGCCTACCCGCCGCCTACCCCCTAGCAGGCAGCGTAGTACGGCCCTCGCTGGTTCTCGCCCTGTCTCCGGGTAGGCGGGGATAGGTTTGTGACGGCATCTACTGGAGCCTGCCGGCACCCGCTTGCGATGCGGCAGGTGTTGGAGCAGGTGCGAGACGTCCTGAAAGGCATCTGAGCGTGTCTCACCGAGTCTCACCGCACCTCCCTTGACGCGGTGAAGGCTCGTACGTGGTCCGGAAGCCATCCGCTCAACGTTCGGTGACGTCCGGAGCCGGCGTCTAGCGGGGCCGTGCACAGGGTCACCGGATTAGCGGTGAAAGAAACAGCTCATTTGCAGGTAATTTTTCGATGCGGGGCCGTCCGGGGGCGCTGCTAGCCTTTCCGCACAGAAAGCAACGAACGCATCCAGAGAGCGGCCGCTGAGCCGCCGGCAACCGGCCCAACCGCACGGTGCCAAAACGATGCGGCCTCGCTACGAGGCAACGGTTGGCGGGCCCGACGCTCGCCCGGGACGGCCGTCGGCCGAAAAAGGAGTACAAGACGATGGGATTGACCGCCCTCGAGCGCGAGACGGTGATCACGTTCAGTGACGCCGAGCCAAGGGCAACCGTGCACACCTCGCAGCGCACGACGATCACGAAGCTGAAGAAGAACCCTGCCGCACACCTCCTCAACGAGGGAGTCTTCGAGGGAACGCCATTCGCGTCGTTCGAGATCGCAAAGGAGTTCGTGACCTTCAGGTCAAGAAGACGGTCGTTCGAGCCGGAGGAGCGTGCTCGCCGCGCTGCCCGTCTCGCGAGCACCCGTGACGGCCGCGTCACGTCGCGAAACGACGACTCAGGTCAGCGAAACGCGGCAACGAACCCGAGGACGACGTGATGGCCGCCCACCAATCGGCTTCGTCGACTCCTATCGACGAGTACGCGCACGCCGCCCGACACCAGGTCGAGTCCACGCACGCGGAACTCGACGACCCCGGTGAGGAGTACGCGTTGTGGCTCGAGGACGAACTCGCTCAGGCACGCGAAGAGCTACATGGGATCGAGATCGATGGCGAGCGCTTCAAGCTGGAGTTCCACTCCCTCAACGCCGCCCTCCACCATGCCTTGCAGCTCGAAGCCGAGGCGGAGGCCATCCGGCACGACGATCAGATGATTGGCCTCGAGGAAGACGAGTGCGCACGGTACGCGGCGATGCTCCGTGACCAGGCCGAGGAGATCCGTCGCTCCGTGCCCGCGAACCTCCGTCTTACGGCGGCGGCCCGAGCGAAGATCGTCGATCCGCGTCCTCGTCGCGGGTTAACGATCAACCCGCGCCGCAGGTGTCTCCTCAGGCGACCGAGTCGGCGCCAGCGGTCACGTCGCGCGCTCAGACGCTCATCGCGTCTAGGGCGTGCCGCCCGCGCGCCTTCCCGACCAGACGATCCGCAGGAACCGGTAGGTAGCCCCCGTGGCGGCGGCCGTCTGGGAGGCCGGTCGTGACCGTGCTCGAGGCGGCACTCGCATACCGGGAGCTGGGTCTATCCGTGATCCCAGTGAGCACGACCGGCAAGCAGAAGAAGCCGCACAGTACGGCGCTGCTGGAGATCTACGGATCGTCGAGCTGGAAGCGGTTCCGCGACCAGCCGGCGTCGAGGGACGAGATCCGTGGGTGGTACGAGGTCGCGCCAGACGCTGGCGTCGCGATTCTCACCGGTTGCGTGAGCGACGTGATCGTCGCCGACTTCGACGATCGCACGAGGGTTCCCTCGTTCCCGCTCACCCCCGTTGCGACCACCGGACGAGGCCTCCACGTATATCTCCGCGGCCAAGCCCGTAGACGGCAGACCCTGTTCGGCGACCTGCTCGGCAGCGGCACGTATGCGGTGGCGCCACCGTCACTGCACCACAGCGGGCGCGCCTACAGCTGGCAGATCACACCACCGGGAATGGGCAATGTGTTCCTGCCCGAGGCCGACTTTGTCGACGCCGACGAGGCCGGCCACTTGGTCTTCGACGATGTCTGGGAGGACTCGGGACGTGACACCTACTACACACGTGAAGTAGGTCTCAGCCCCAGCGGCGCCGATGCGTCATCCGAGGAGTTCGCACGTCAGGCCCTCCAACAGATCGGCGTCCGCTCCACGTCGCTCAAACAGATCCGGTGCCCTTTCCATCCCGACGGCACGCCGAGCGCCGGACTCTTCCGCGGGAGTACGGACGGCGGATGGGTCTTCAAGTGCCAGGCATGCGACACAACACTGACCCTCGGCCAACTGTACGCCAAGGCCCGTGGGGCGCTCCTGAATGGGCCAACGGTGAGGAAGTGGTGGGACAGGCTGCTGTTCGAGATCGGCCTGCTTGCACTCCCCGAACTGCCTCCCATCACGCGGCCAGCGGGCACCGCCTCGCTCTACAAGTTCAGCGACGGCCTCCTGCTCCTGCTGCGCATCGACGCGTACGGCTCCGGGATCGATCCCCGCGATCTGGTCGGAGTGCCCTACACGGCCTCGTTCGGGTCACCGTGGGCAGGAATCTCCCAATCGAGCTTCGTCCGTGCTCGTGGAGAACTCGTGGAATCCAAATGGCTCGAGAAGCGCGGAGAGATTTTCGCCGGGCGGCGGACGAATCTCTGGCTGCCCAGCCGGTGGCCTGTGCCGCACGCCCTGCCCCGCGAGGGGGGTGCGGAATGAACCTGTGCCGGGCATGCGGTCAGGACTTCTCCAGCGTCGAAGCCTTCGACCGGCACCGCGTCGGTGCCCACACGTATACGTACGACGCGGGGTTGCTGCTCGATCCGCCACGGCACGACGGCCGGAGATGTCTCAACCTCGACGAGATGGCCCGTGCCGGTTGGGTCCTCGACGCACGCGGGCGCTGGGTCCACCCGCGTGAGCTCCGCAAGCGCCTCTCGAGGGGCGGTGATTCGCCGACAGAGCCGACGCCGACGCCGCCGGCTCCTCCGCAACCAACCCGGCGTACGACCAGCCTCCCTGAGGCGATCACCGCCCCTCGAACCACATGAGCGAGCTGACCATCTCATTCCCCGAGGAGCTGATCGACGCGATCGTCGAACGGGTCCGTGCCACCCTGGCTCTGACTTCGCCGGAGCCGCTGATCACGTCGCCGTACCTGACGACCGAGGAGGCGGCCGCTTACCTCCGCTGTAAGCGGCAGCGGATCCACGATCTGCTCACTGCCGGCCGGCTCTCGCGATTCAAGGACGGCCGTCGTACGCTCGTGCTGCGCGGCGAAATCGAGGAACTCGTCCAACTCGACCGCAGGAGGCGCAGGTGACCCAGACGCTTGCGCCGCCGAGTGGCCGGTCCTATGCTGGACCCGACAACAGATGCCCCCGCGAGGCTGCAACCTCCGGGGGCGCGGCACAGGAGGTATGAGCTCCCATGCAAGCCTCTTCTAGCGGACCCGTGGCGCGCAAGCTCGAGCGCACCAGCGTCCCCGGCATCTTCAAGCGCGGCAACCGGTACATAGTCGTTTTCCGCGACCAGACCGGAGCGCAGCGCAAACGCTCCGCCCGCACGCTCAGCGAGGCAAAGGCGATCAAGGCCGCCGCCACCACCGACGTGCGGCGCGGTGAGTACCGCACCCAGTCCAATGTCCGCTTCCGTGACCACTACGGGCCTTGGATCGACACCTACCAGGGCCGCACCTCCAAGGGGTTCCGCGACACAACCCGGGCGGAGTACCGCACCGACCTCGAGAAGCACGCGCTGCCGTTCTTCGGGCCAATGAAGCTCGCGGAGATCGAAACCGCAGCACATCAAGGGCTGGCTCCTCGGTCTCGCAGAACGCGGGCTTGCGTCGGCGACGATCCGCTCGATCTTCGCGCCACTTCGGGCGATGCTCGCCGACTCCGCCGAAGACGGACTGATCCGCTCCAACCCCGCCGCCGGCGTCCGGATACCCAACACGGCCAAGCACAGCGAGCCGAAGGCTAAGGCGCTCACCCTCGAGGAGGTCGACCGGCTCCGCGCCACCCTCGCCGGCGAGCATGACCTGCTGCTCGTCGACCTCCTGCTAGTGACCGGCCTCCGCATCTCCGAGCTGATCGGCCTCAACATCGGCGACGTCGACTACGGCCGCTGCCTCGTCCACGTCAACCGCCGCTACTACAAGGGCATCGGCGCACCCAAGTCCGCGTACGGCCGCCGCCAGATCCCGATCACCCCGGAACTCGCCCAGCGGCTCTGGAACCAACGCAAGAACCGGCTCGGGGCCACCAACGACGCCCCTCTTTTCGTCAGCGAGGCCGGGACACGGCTCGACGCCGACAACTACCGACGCCGCATCCTCCAACCCGCGATGCGCACGGCCGGCATCACCCACGGAGCGTTCCACCGCCTCCGCCACACCACCGCCACCCACCTCATCCGCAACGGCGCCTCACCGTCGCAAGCGCAGCTCTGGCTGGGCCACCACGACCCCGGCTTCACCGTTCGCACATACGTCCATCTAGAGGCGAGCGACCTGCCCGATCCAAACGTCTTCGACGGGCTGCTCAAGCCACCCAGGTCGGGGGATGCCGAGAACCACGGATCTGGCCTTGCGCAAGCGATCTGAGCGGCTGCACGGGGACAACCGTCCAACACGCTTGTCGCGGGTCAGCCATAGATTCCGCGCTCCGGGGCGGATCGCGACGCTGGTTGAGCCGCGGTCGCGCGGGCACGACGAAGATCAAATCGCGGAAATGCTCGCGTGGCTGGGTACGGCCATCCTGAAGGTGGCCACCGAGCTGTGTGGCCTCGCCCTCCGTGTCATTGTGTTGGGCTCCGGCGTTTGTTGAAGGAGGTAGGGGATGAGCGGCAGCGTGTATCGGGTCACCGAGGTGATCGGAACGAGTAGCGAGTCGTGGGAGGCTGCAGCCGCGAACGCTGTTGCCACCGCCGCCGTATCAGTGAGAGATCTGCGTGTGGCAGAGGTGCTGCGCCAGGACCTGACGATCGAGGACGGGAGGGTCACGAGCTACCGGGTGCGACTCGGGCTTTCGTTCAAGTACGAGACCGGCGACTGATCCGCGGAACAGTGACCCGCGCGTAAAGAGGTGTACCCGGGCGTACGTTCCGACGTCCCCGGGTGTGCCCCAGGGAGGAGACCGATGGTCGACCCGAAGAAGACTGCCGGCACCAGCGTCACGCAGGCGTTCGACGAGGCAAGGCACCGCCGCGCTGACATCTATCAGGCGATCCTGGCGTTGGAGCGGGCCGCAGCTCGCCCTGCGGTAGCGCGAGAGGAGCAATGGGTGCAAGGCGTGATCGAGGCGCTCGCGCAGCTAGAGCGGGAGATCGTCGACCACATCGAGAACACGGAGCGTGCCGATGGCCTCTTCGCCGAGATCATCGACATTGCACCAAGGCTCTCCCACAACGTCCAGGTGCTTCGCGACGAACATCCCCAGATGCTTGAGGCCGCCTTGACTCTCAAGGCCCGACTGACGACCGAGCCGGTTCGGGATGCCCGATCTGTCGAGGCGACGAGAGACGAGATCCGGCGCCTTCTCGGGCGCCTTGTCAAGCATCGGCAGCGGGGCGCAGACCTCATGTGGGAGGCCTACAACCAAGACATCGGCGGGGGCGGTTAGTGAACCAACACCGCGTACGCTGAACTAACACCGCGTGCGAAAGCCCCCCGGCGGATCGCTGCACGATTCGATCGTACGGCCCTTGGGGTGCGATCTCCGTACTGCTTGGCCATACACACGCAATCTCGAGCGCTCTTGGCGCGAGCGAGACAGCGTCGGGTTCCTTCATCGCCGACATCTCGCCAGTCACCGGGGCAACAAAGGGGCAACACGGCCCGCCGATTCCGGTCAAGACCGCCTCTGCGAGAACCAAGGATTGATCGAGAACCGAGTTCGGTCGAACTCGGTCGATCAGACCCTAGAGGCGGCTTTTAATCCCAAGGTCGCTGGTTCGATCCCAGCACGGCCCATTCAGCATCCATGCGGGATTGCGGGCTTCTCGCCGAAAGCGTGTTCGACGCCCTCGCTCCGGCGACGCTGCAGTTCGGCGACCAGGCGAGGATCATCGAGCTGCGGGCCCGCCTCAACCTCGGCGAGATCAACATCCCCGACGACGGCGAGCTGCTGGCCGAGATGCCCAGGCTGAGGACGAAGTTCAGCGCCGGGCCAGCCTCGGTGATCAACCCCCGCGTCAGCGGCTCGCACGGTGACAAGTGTCAGGCGGTCGCGATGGCCGTCTGGGAGCACCGCCGCCCGTCCGACCCCGACGCCGTCGCCGACCTGACGTGGGACTGGGAAGGCTTTGAGCGCGTCGCCCCCGTCCCCTATGACGGGATGTTCTAGATGACCTCCCGGCTCTTGGCCCGACCGCCGGGAACTTGGGCTGGTCTGGAGTGGAAGGGGCAACTCGTCGTCGCCCCTTCGCGTCGCCCAACCTGCACACGAGGTAGCCCTGCATCGCCTCACTGTTCGTTCTGGTCGTCGAGCGCTCGCACGACGACGTTGTCGTACCAGCCGTTCGTCTCCCAGATCTGGCTGACGCCCACGCCGCCGTACTTGATCGGATTGGTTCGATCCCTATACGTCAGGACGGTCTTCCCGTTAGACACGACCTCGATCGTGTTGCCCATCACTATCACGCGAACTGCGTTCGTCCCGATCGTCGTATTGGAATCACCACAGCTCTCGGCGAGGAATTCGGCGTTGCCGTCCACGAACTTGAAGAGCTGCACCCATCCGGTCGGGAGCGGTTCGTAGATGACGCCGCAGTTTCCACCCTCATAGATGTCACCGGGATTCCAAATAAAGACCCGGTAATGAGTTCCAACCGCGTTGCCATCCTGCGACGCGACCCGGAAGAGGATGTCGCCTAGGTGATGGTCTGGGGAACCGCCGACGTTCTCGTTGTCATACGTGGCTTCGACGACGTAGTCCGTCCACGCGCGGTCGCCGATGTGGGTCAGCGCCCAGCCATCGCGGTCGATGCTGTCCGGCGTGTACTCGCCGTCAATCCATAGACGGCCACCGTCGATGTGCCCATACCGGTTGAAGAACGTCCAGTTCGCGTCCTGTGAGCTGTTGAAGTAGTCCGCGAACAGCACCGGCCCGGCTGGCTCGGCTGACGAGGCACTACTGGACGCAAGTGAAACGCCAACTGCGGCCGCAGCCACCACAAAGGCAGCGGCAGCAGCCGCGAGCAGTCTCGTTCTCATGACTCCTCCTTCCCGGCGCACACCATGTGCCGGACGTGCGCCTCATGAGACCCCCTCAGAGCATGATCTGCCTGTAGACGACAACGCACGTCCGGGAAATCACCGATTCGGCGATGCCCATCAGAGCGCGGCCGGGGCGCGGGGTCGAGCGAAGGGCCTGGCGGAGCGCTACGCGGCCCTCCCGTCCCCCAGAACGACGAGGACGACCATGGAGGGTCGCCTCGCCGGACATGTTGGCCCCGCCGGAAGAGAGCGGCGCTACATGGGGACGAGTGTACGACGGGCCGCAGACGGCGTCGCCCGTACCGGCAACTGCTCCGTCCGGTGACCTTCTAGCATCCCGGGCGACATGTGGTTCATGGAAGAGAGCAGGACGCTATTGAAGAGCTTCGTCGCGAAGTAATCGACCCCGACGCTTGGGTCGAGGGCCTCGGCGCGGTGGACGAGAACCTCGACGCGCTCAACGCAGCCGCGGTCGAGTACTTCGCCCTGCCGCCCGAGGAGCGGCAGCGCCGCCTTCGCCGACATCGAGGCGCTCAGGAACGAGTCGATGTCCGCCTTCTTGATCGCGTACGCGGGGTTGTAGTGCTTCGCGTGCACGGCCCATAACCCACCGGCGCGATTTGTCGCCACTCGGTGACCACGACTTCGAGAGTTTGTTCTCGGGGCTGTCGGTGACTTGCACAATGCGGCTCCCGTCGCTGGGCAGCGGTTCATCGACTGGCTGGAGGCGAAGCTGGCCGAGCACCACGTCGCCAAAATCGTCCCGGACGAGGACACGCTGGGGGACGCCTTCCGCCGCGCCTACGAGACGGCGCTGATCAACCGCGCGATCGAGCAGCCGTGCGACAACGCCCGCGAGCAGGCCGCCGCCGTCGACGTCCCAGCCGACCTCGTCACCCAGGTAACGGGCCACCGTTCACGGGGCACCGCGTCGAGCTGAACGCGCTGCGGCAGCGCCACCCGGACGTGAAGGTGCTGGTCGCGCACGACTTCGACAAGCAGGGGGTCGGGATCTTCGCTTCGGGGCGATCCTGCACCTGGAGAAGGGCGGCTTTGAGGAGCAGCTGTCGAGCAGCCGCTTGAGGAAGTAGTCGAGCGTCAGCTCGTCGCCGAGGCCCGACAGTCGACGCACGGCGTAGCCCACCTGCCGGGCAGGCGCGGGCAGGCGACCGCCCGCGCTCGCCTCGGCGTACGCCTCCGGCAGCGCCTCGTAGACGCGGCGCTTGATCTCGCCATGAGGCAGGTTGCTCATGCCTCGCCCACCAGGCCAAGCGCGTCGCCCATCTCCTCAGGTTGCTCGTTGTCATCCTCGACATTAGCCTCGGGCCACAGCGCGTCCGGGTCGGCCATGTCGTCGTCGGCGGCGTGGAGGTACGTCCGCATCGTGAACGCCAGGTCGTGGTGCCCCAGCTGACGCTGCACCTGGTCAGGACGAGCCCCCGCCTCGACCAGCCTCGTCGCCCTGGTGTGCCGCAGCCTGTGCCAGCCGCCATGGTCGATCCCCACCGAACGCATCGCGGGCTTCAAGAGGCGGTGGTAGACGTTGCCGTAGTCGAGCGGGGTGCCCGTCTCCGAGGCGAACACCGGCTGCTCGTCGGCGCTGAACGGTGTTGCCTTGTGCAGGGACGGACACGGGCGCCACGGCTTACGCGACCCCCGCCGGCCATCGCCAACTGGCCGCGGTCGTGCCTCTCCACCTGCGGGGCGACATGGCCGTGACCGACTTCCACGCAGAGGACCTGCAGGTCGTCGGCAGCTTCCAGGATCGCTTCGGGACTACCCGAAGCCAGAATCGTGGGCGCACGCGTTCGCCCGAGCCGCGATCGTGAACAACCGGCCGATCTTCTGGCTCTCCAAGCACCTCGGGCACTCGTCACTCGACGTGACGAGCAGCATGTACGGCCACTCCGAGAAGGCAACGCGCCACCGGGAAGCCGAGGCGATGCCCGGGGTATTCGGGGTGTGAGGGCGCGGCGACGTGTGGGGCCGAGAGCCGCACGGGGCTCGCATAGCCGCTTGACGCGGTGGCGCGGCCCCGTGACGCCACTGAGTAGCCGCAACTGAAGGGATACCCGGAACTGACCCAGAGTCGAGCCTGAAGCTCCACTCGTCGCTCGACGTGACGAGCAACGTGTACGGCCACTTCGAGAAGGCGACGCGACGGGAGGAGGCGCAAGGGCAGGGTGTTCGGCGTCTAGACGATGAGAGCAGTAGGTTGTCCGACGGTGTCGAGGGGCCTCCCTCAATGAACGCGAACCCGTCGGTCACGATTCGCACGGCGCACCTACTCGAGCCGTGGCGCAGTCGCTTCGCCAGCAATACCGGGCGCGCGGGCCTCGTTGGGTTGACAGCGGCAGTCTTGTACGGCATCTGGGCCATTCGCTACCTGATGAGGCACTCGATCTACGACCTTGCCGCGATTGGGACCCAATTCTTGGCTCAAGGGCAAGGGTCGAGCACGACCATTGACGCTCTGGCGCCGCACGCGATCGAAGGTGGCTATGACGGTCAGTTCGCCCTCTACATCGCCCTGGACCCGGCAGAGGCTCACCACTACATCGACACACCGACGTACAGGCTCAGTCGCATCCTGTATCCGATCGTCGCACGCGTCCTTGCGGTCGGCCAAGCAGGCGCGATCCCATGGATGCTCCTCTTCATCAACATCGGGGCGGTGGTGTTCGGCAGTTTCGCCCTTGCACTACTGCTCGTACGTAGGAACGTTTCACCATGGCTAGCACTACTCTTCGGGGCCTCGCCAGCGCTTTGGATCGCCGTTGACCGCGACATCACGGAGCCGCTCGCGTACGCCCTCGTGATCGGTGCCCTGCTCGCCCTCGACTCACAACGGTGGTTGACGAGCGGTCTGATCTTCGGTCTAGCTGGACTCACGCGCGAGACGACCCTGCTATTCCCGCTGGCGTTGATCATCATGGCCGCGTGGGGGCTCGGGGTGAAGCGGCGCCGACCTGATGAGTTGATGCTTTTCGGGGCCCTCGCGTTCGGCCCGTACATCTGGCTACGAGTCGCTCTGTATGCCTGGCTCGGTTCCGATCCTCCTCCGGGCCCCCCTTCGCTCAGCTGGCCGCCGTTCTCCGGGCTCTCCGGTCATGCGGCCCAGTCTCAGTACGAGCAGCTCCTCGCCGTCGTCTTCCCTGGGTTCCTCGCCCTTGCTGCGGCCCTTCTGTTCCTGCATGGGAGGAGGAAGTGGATGATCCTCCCACTCGCACTCAACGTACTCGTCCTGATCGTGCTGCTGCCGGAACCCTCGTATGCGACTTTCCAGTCTTCTGGACGCATATCGCTGGGCGTCGTCGTCGCCTTCGCCCTGTGCCTACCCGACCTTCCGAATCAACGTCGCACAGCTTCGGTGGTCGCACCCGCACTACTGTGGTTCACGCCCTGGTACGACTTCTTCCCCATCGCGTTCATCTCGTGACGGTTTGATCGCAGGGTAATGCGGGAGGCGGCTGATGCCAGCGCACGAGGACCCAGAGCCCAGCTCTGAGGTATCACCACGTGCTGCTAGGCGCCTATGTGCGCACCGTGCGCGTACGGCGTTGGCTCCGCAGCCTGCATTTCGGTGCGCACTCGCTGCACTCCAAAACGAATGATTTGCAGCCTAAACCCATCTAGCGGCATCAGGCTGCATCTAGCCGAAGGGGACTGTTAATCCCAAGGTCGCTGGTTCGATCCCAGCACGGCCCATCCGAAAGTCCCCTGCGTATCGGCAATTCGTTCCATGCGAGGCATTCGGAACAGCCTTGGGGGCGACGTCTGGGGCGCCATTGGTGAGCTCGACCGTATTCTCGTCGCTCGACGTTCCTCGCTGCTGTGCTGCTCTCCGAGCCACTCGTGCCCGACCTCGTCGGTGATCTGCGGGTGGCGAGTTGTTCCTTGTCATCACTCCCCAGCGTTCCAAGAAGATGGCCGCGGCGGCCGGCTCGATCCCCGCGATTGGCGTTAGCGGGTCAGGTGATCACCGGTCCGATGATCCGACCGTGGTTGCGATCCCTCGCGTGCGAGGCGTTGCCCGTACGGCGTCGGCTCCGGATGGCTGGTAGGCCGAACGGCACAGAGAGAGCAGCTCAGGAGACCCGCGGCGTATTCCCCAAGGGCCCTCCGAATCGAACCTACGTGCGTCCGTTCGCGGGCGGGGCGCGCGGCGCCGGGGCAGTTGTGTAGCCACGCGAAGGCTAGGGTTGTCGGATGAGTACCGAGCTACCGCCGCGCAGCGCGGTCGTGTTCGGCGCCCGAAACCTCGGGCGC
The DNA here is from genome assembly GCA_963793655.1 of uncultured Actinomycetes bacterium. Classification (GTDB taxonomy): domain Bacteria; phylum Actinomycetota; class Thermoleophilia; order Gaiellales; family Gaiellaceae; genus Gaiella. The sequence continues at coordinate 398,236 of CAWCAV010000003.1, read as the reverse complement.
GCGGTGATCGAGCGTCTGACGGCCGGAGGATGGGGAGTCGTGGGCGTTGCCCGCTCGCGATCGACGCTCGATCGGGTTGCGGCCACCGGTGCAGTCGCTCTCGAGGGAGACGTCACGGACAGGGCAAGCGTGCAACTGGTGCTCGACAGGGCGGCTGCCGCGTACGGTCGCGTCGACCTGGTCGTGAACGCGGCGTCTCCGTACGGCGGCGACCGGGGCGGGCCATTCGGTGGTGGCCCACTCAGCGAGGCGACGGCGGACGCCTTCGAGCCCTGGGCCGCCGCACCCGCCCGCTCGGCCTTTACGTTCCTCTCCACGGCGAGCGCCTTCCTGCTCGAGCAGGGCGGCCCCGCAACCATGATCCAGGTGACGGGCGGTTCCGCGCGCCGAGCGATGCCCGGCCGTGGCCTGTGGGCCGCGGGGTCGTTCGGCGTTCGCGCGCTCACCAATGCCGCGGCGCTCGAGTTGAAGGAGCACGGCATCCACGTCGCGCTTCTGATCGTCGACGCCGGCATCGAGCCGATCGATGGGGCAGCTCCCGGCCAGGCAACGGAGAAACTTGCCGATCCTCGATCGCTCGCCAACGCCGTCGAGTTCCTCGCCGAGCAGGGCGCCCGGAGCGCAACGCACGAATTGCAGGTCACGCCACTCGCCGAGCGCTGGGTGCCCTGACCCGCACTCGGCCTCGACCCGCTGAATCGGGGCGGCACGAGAAGATCGGCCGGAGACCCGCCGGCGTTCGGGACGAAGCTCTCAGGCACGGCGCGCCGCCCATTCCCGTTGAACGCGAGGGGTGGTACGTTCACCTGCATGGCACACCCGTGCGCCGCAGGCGAGGGGAAAGGAGTCGTGGCCGCATGCTGACAGCGACAAAGGACCTGCTGCTCCCGACGACCGTGACGGGCTCGTGGCCCCGGCCGAGCTGGTACACGGGGAACCTCCAAGGGCGTCCCTACTCGACGGCCCTCGGTGACGTCGCCTTCCGGGAGCAGCACATCGACGCCGTGTCCACCGTGATCGGCGACCAGGAGCTCGCCGGGCTGGACATCCTCACGAACGGCGACTACCACCTCGACAACGACCTCGCCGGCCGCTCGTGGTTCGCGTACCCGTCCGACCGCTTGAGCGGCGTGACCGAGTTCGACACCGAGACGACCGCGGGCTGGTCGTATCCCGTCGGCACGTGGTTGAACGAGATCGTCGGTGGCTGGAAGTACCACGGTGTCGTGGACAAGATCGGACCGCGCGTGCCGCTGGAGTTCGCGAAGGTCTGGCGGGTCGCGCAGGCGCGGACCGACAAGCCGGTGAAGTTCGGGACGATCTCCGCAGACCTCGCTTCGACCGTGCTCACGCTCCAGACGGACGCATACGACGATGACAAGCGGCAGCTCATGTGGGACCTGGCGACCGTGCTGAACGCGGAGCTTCGCCAGCTCGTCGCCGCCGGCTGCAAGGTCGTGCAGATCGAGGAGCCTGCGATCCATAGCGCCGCGGCCTGGGGCGCGGACTCTGAGACGCTCGACTTCTACGTCGACCTCTTCAACTTCACCGTCGAGGGTCTCGAGCAGGCCGAGGTCTGGGTGCACACGTGCTGGGGCAACCCGGGGGCGCAGCATTGCTTCGACCCGAACATCTCCTACGACCCCTCGCTCGAGATCTACATGGAGCGCCTGAAGGCGGACGTCTGGACGATCGAGTCCAAGGACAACGGCCACCGGCTGCTGCCGAGCTTCGGCCGCTACAAGGGCAAGCTGAACAAGAAGATCGCGGTCGGGTTCATCAGCCATCGCGCGCTCCAGGTGGAGACGGCCGAGGAGGTCGCCGCCGACGTCCGCATGGCGCTCGAGTACATCGACGCCGACAAGCTCGTCCTTTCCTCGGACTGCGGGTTCGGGCGCCAGGGCGTGCCACGACCGATCGCGCTCTACAAAGCCGCCGCGCTGGCGCAGGGCGCGAACATCGTCCGGGGCGAGCTCGGCGCGCCGACCACCACGGTGCGAGCCGCCGAGCCGGGACTGCAGGTGGACGTGCCGGCGCCCGTGGAGGCGCTCGCGACCTGATCGGGAGCACGACGCCTCCCCCCGGGCTCGCCCGGGGGAGGCGTGCTCTCCGCTTCGGACGTGTGTCAGCCGGGGGCGATCGTCGGGGGCCGGGCCACGGCCGCACCCAACGCGCCCGCGAGCTCGGCCTCGGGAGCGGGATGCGTCGCTGAGGCTCGCCAGGCAACGAACCCGTCCGGCCGAACGAGCACGGCACCTTCAGGGCCGGTGCCGTACAACGCCTCCAACGTTCCGCTCGGGTCGATCACGTCATCTCCTACGCGGTACGCGTCGACGGGAACACCGAGCGCGCTGCCCGCGGCCCGTGCCGCGGCGCGCCAGCTCTCCCCGGCCGACCCGACGAGGACGACGAACCGGCGCCCGAACAGATCGACCGTCGACTGCTCCACGCCGCCGACCGTGATCGGCAGGTGCGGAGCGCGGAAGCCCGGCCGGCCCGACGGCTCGTTCGGGTCCTCCCAGGTCGCGTCGTCGGTCGTGCCGACGACGGCAACCGACTTGTAGCGATACCCGAGCTCCACGGCCGCCTCGTGGACGACCGGCATCAGATCCTCCGTGCCGAGGGTGGGGTCGAGCCGGAGCACGTACCGCGAGTAGGCCTGCTCCGTCGTGAACGCTCCGACCGGCTGGCGCTCGGCCTCGTAGGTGGCGAGCAACTCCTCGCCTGCGCGGCCGTCCAGCACGTACGCGAGCTTCCAGGCGAGGTTGTACCCGTCCTCGATGCCGCTGTTGCCGCCGAATCCGCCGGTGGGGGGCATCACGTGGGCCGCGTCTCCGGCGATGAACACACGGCCGTCCCGCAGCCGCTCGGCGTACTCCGCCGACGCGGACCAGCGCTGTACGTCCTCGATCTCGACCGCGATGTCGGGATCGCCGAGTGCCTCGCGGACGTAGCGGATGCAGGTCGCCGGGCTCATGTCCTCGCCGATGCGGACCGATCGCGCCCCCTCCTCGTCGACCGTCGAGTTCACCACGAGGAACCCCGCCTGCAGGTCGATCGAGAAGCGGAAGAACCCCTGAAGCCGGGGACCGAAGACGTAGACCACGCTGAGGTTGCGATCCCCCATCAGCCGGCGAACATCGGCTTCGAAGTAGATCGTGATGCTGTCCGAGAAGCTGCCGTGGCCGAGGACGGGGATTCCGAGCCGCTCGCGGATCGGGCTGCGGGCACCGTCCGCTGCGATCAGGTACAGCGCTCGCACCGTTCGCTCGGGCCCTCCGTCTCTCGGGCGGACTACGACCGTGACCCCCTCTCCGTCCTGCTCCGCCGAGATGGCCTCGGACGCGTGCTCGACCCGTGCTCCCAGGCGCTTTGCCGCCCGGAGCAAGACCGGCTCGAGCCCGATCTGCGTGACGAAGAGCCGTGCCGACGGGCTGACATCCTCGACGCCCTCGTTGATGTTGCGGAAGTACCAGTCGATCTCCTTCCCGCCGAGGCTCTCGACGGACAAGATCGCCCCGTTCTGGACGAACTCCCGGGCCGCCGCCTCCTCGATCTCGTCCTCCAGCCCGACCGCGCGGTACGCCTCGACCGCGCGCTGGTTGACCAGTGCGGCGCGAGGGTGGATCGCGGTCCCGCGATGCCGCTCGACGACGAGCGAGGGCACACCATGATGACCGAGGAAGACGGCCGTCGACAGTCCGACGAGGCTGCCGCCGACGATGAGGACGGGAACGTCTTCGCTCACCACGTGGGCCTCCTGAGCTCGAATGCCGAACGGAGGAGTCGGGCCGCCTCCCGTCGCAGAACACTAGTGCCGCGTGGTTTCGCTCTCAAGAGCGCCAGGCTCGTGCATCAGTCGCCCGCGACCGCGGGCCGCGGTGTCAGACGTAGAGCGTGTCGGGGGCACGTCGAGGGCGCCGGAGGGAGGGGCGCCCACGACCAGTGCGCAGCTACGACCGCGCTACGATCGCGACGCGAGATACGCGGCGATGCCCTTTCGCCGCTCCTCCTCGTTGTAGTACGCGACCTCGACGAGCTCGAGTGGGTAGCCGTCCGGATCCTCGAAGTACACCCACCTCCACCCCGCGAGCACGCCCTCGTCGACGACGTTCACGTCGCTGTAGAACTCGATGCCCTTCGCCTCGAGCTCTGCCTTCGTGGAGTGGATGTCGTCGACCAGGAAAGCGACGTGCGACGCTCCGAGGCTGTTCGAACCGAGCGGTCGCGCTGTCTCGCTCGGCGGGCTCTTGTACTCGAGGAGCTCGAGCGTCGTGTCACCGAGCAGCAGGCTGACCTGGCGTAGAGCTGCGCCGGGAACGCCCACCGCGGGGCCCAACTCCTCGCCCTCGAACCAGGGGCTCGGCTCGTTGGAGAACTGGAGTCCGAGAACGTCGTGGTAGAAGCGGATCGACGCGTCGAGATCCTTGACGGTGATACCGACGTGATGCAGACCTTTCATGGCTCCTCCCTGATGTCGTCGGACCGAGTCGGCAGCGGCTCATTGAGAGTGGTTCGCTCGCGAACGCCGACCTCGACGCGACACAGCGCGTCAGACAAGGACCTGCCCGCCGTCGACCATGTACATCTGCCCCGTCATGTAGTCGGACTCGGGAGAGGCCAGATACACCAGGAACGGCGCTAGCTCCTCCGGCGAGGCGGGGCGTCCCATCAGCGTCCCCGTCGCGAACTCGCGCATCGGATCTGCGTCGGCCGGCTGATCGTGGATCGCTCTGATGTCTTCGTTCAGGCCCTGCCACATCGGGGTGTCGACGACGCCTGGAGCGAAGGCGTTGACGGTGATTCCATGCTCTATCAGCCCGCGGGCCGTCGCCTGGGTGACGGCGAGCGTGCCGAATTTCGCGACGCAGTACGGCACGAAGTCCCAGAATCCCTGCCGCCCCGCGATCGACCCGGTGTTGATGATCTTCCCACCGGAGCCCTGGGCGATCATCTGTCGCGCGGCCTCCTGGGTGCAGACGATGACGCTCCAGGTGTTGACATGGACGATCTCGTCGAAGTTCGCCTCGTCGACGTCCATGAAGTCGCGGGGACGGTTCATCCCGGCGTTGTTGAAGATCACGTTGAGCGGGCCGAACGTGTCGACCGCCGTCCGGATCATGGCCTGCACCTGGGCGCGGTCGGTGACGTCGACGCCGACGGACGCAGCGCTGCCGCCGCTCTCGACGATGGCGTCTGCCACCGACTTCGCCGCAACCGCGTCGAGGTCGGCGACGACGATCTTCCCACCCTCGGCGCGCCAGCGCGTGGCAAGCCGCCGCGCCGATACCGCCGGCTCCGCCTGTGACGATCACGACGCGGTCCTGGACACGCCCCATCTCGATCCTCGCTATCTCTCAGACAGGCGACATCTCGCGGTCGAGCAGGTCCGCGCCGCGCACGTACGTCCTGCCGCAGACGAGCAGCTCCTCGGCCGGGAACCGCGTGATCACGCGATACCCGGTCTGCGGTGACGACGACCTCCTCCTCGATGCGGGCTGCGGACTCGCCGTCGCTCGCGGCGCAGTAGGTCTCGAGCGCGAACACCATCCCCTCCTCGATCTCGATCGGGTGATCGAGCGAGTGGACGCGCGAGATCATCGGCGCCTCGTAGAGGCCGACGCCGAGGCCGTGCCCGAACTGGAGGCCGAAGCAGGTCTGCTCGTCGGGAAAGCCGAGCTCCTCCGCGGTCGGCCAGACGCTGGCGATCTGGTCGGTCGTGGCGCCGGGGCGCACGAGCTCGATCGCGTCGTCGAGCCACTCGCGGCACTGCTTGTACGCGTCGATCTGAGAGCGGCGTCACTCCGCCGACGTTGAACGTGCGGTAGTAGCACGTCCGGTAGCCCATGAACGAGTGGATGATGTCGAAGAAGGCCTGGTCGCCCGGTCGCAGCAGCCGGTCGGAGAACACGTGCGGATGCGGGTTGCAGCGATCGCCCGAGACCGCGTTGATCGCCTCGACCTGCTCGGAGCCGAGCTCGAAGAGCAGCTGCATGGCCCGTGCCACGACCTCGTGCTCTCGCACACCCGGGCGCAGCATGCGGTAGATCTCGTCGTAGACTGCGTCGACGATCGCGGCCGCGTGGTCGAGCAGCGCGATCTCGTCTGCGGTCTTGATCGCGCGGGCCTCGAGCATCACGGGCTGGGCGTCGGCCGTCTCGATGCCCTGCGCGCTGCAACGAGTAGAGCGTCGTCCATGTCGGTCAGGTCGATCGCCGAGCGGCTCGCCGGCGAGCCCGCGCTCGGCGAGCTCTCGCGTGTGATGCGAGCGGCGAGCGCGTCGGGCACGCCCGTCTCGCGCGGCATCGCGCCGCGCATCGATGTGACGCCGGCCTGCCAGCTCGACTCGGGGAGCCACGGCGCGTAGAGCTGGTGGTGCTTCGCCGCCGAGCCGAAGTCCCAGAGAACCGGATCGCCCTCGCGCGGGAGCAGCAAGCATCGCGCGCTCTTGTCGCGCGCCCACTCCCCGATGTGCGTGCTCGTGACGTAGCGGATGTTGTTCGGGTCGAAGAGGAGCACCGCGCCGAGGTCGGAGTCCCGCAGCGACGCACGCGCCTTCTCCAGCCGCTCGGTCCTGCAGCCGCGCGAAGTCGATCCGCTGCTCCCAGTCGACCGCCATCGTCGCGCCGCGCGAGGCGATGTTCATAGGCGCGCTCCTCCTTCGTCGTCCGTCAGCTCGCGCCCTTGGTCGGCGTGACGCTCGCGTGGCGGTTGTTCATCAATGAAAAACACAATGCACGAGGCGATCCAAGCTCGTCTGTTCCATGTTCAAGCACGGCGAATCCGCATCATACAAGGGCGATGGTTGACAGCCAACCCGGGGGCCGGCTCCGCTCGTGACGCATGAGATCGAGCGGCTGACTAAACGGTGATCAGCACTTGTGAACGAATCGCCACGGCGTTAATATCCCCGGCCACGTGACACCGGACGCGCAGAGGAGCGGTTCGAGGCGGTCGCCTGACGCTGTGCCGCGTGGGTCGAGGCGCTTGCTCTCACGCGGTCTCGCGACGGTCCTGCTGGCGACGGTCGGGCTGTTTGCGGTGAGCCTCGTGTTCGCGTCGTCGAGCGTCACCCGCGGCACGCTCCTGACGATGCTGCCGTTCGCCTCGGCCCTCGCGATCGCGTCGCTCGGCCAGACGCTCGTCGTCATGCAGGGCGGGATCGACCTCTCGGTCGCAGGCGGGCTGTCGCTCTACGTCGTGATCCTCACGAAGTACCCGGCCGGCGACAACGCCCGGCTCTTGCCGGCGGTCGGCATCGCATTTCTCGCCGCCCTCGCTGCCGGCTTGGTGAACGGATGGCTCATCGGCCGCATGCGGCTCAACCCGATCGTCGCGACGCTCGGCACGAACGCCTTGCTCTTCGGCGCCGTGCTCTGGTACACGGCGGGCATCCCGACGACGACCACCGCGCGCCTGGCGAAGGTCGGGAGCGGGCTCTGGCTCGGCATTCCGGCGCCGGTGTACTTCGCCGTGGCGGCAACGGCGCTCGTCACTGCGGTGGTCAAGCTGACGCCGTCGGGTCGTCGTTTCGAGGGCGTCGGCGCGAACGAGACCGCCGCCCGTACGGCCGGTGTCCGGGTTCGACGCCATCGGACCGCTGCGTACGTCTGGGCGCAGGTCCTCTACTGCCTCGCGGCCGTGCTGCACGCGGGCATCGTCAACCAGCCAACGGCGTACGAGGGCAACAACTACCTGCTGCCGACCGTGGCAGCCGTCGTGCTCGGGGGCACCTCGCTGCTCGGCGGCCGCGGCAACCTCGTCGCGACTGCCATCGCCGCGCTCTTCCTCTCGCAGCTCGACCAGTTCGTGCTCGCGCTCGGCGTGTCGTACGCAACCCGCACGCTCGTGCAGGCCGCGGCGCTCGCAGTGGGTGTCGCGCTCTACACCGTGAACTGGCGAGCGCTCGTGCGGCGCATCCGGGGGCAGCGGATGGCGAGCGTCGCCCCCACGTGATCCGTCGTCTTTCGACCAGGACCCCGACTACCAAGCAAGAGGGAAGGGAGGACACGTACATGACCCAACGACGAGGTGGAGCGCTCCTCGCGTTTGCGCTCCTGTGTGGCGTGCTCGTCTCCGCGTCCGCGTCGTCCGCACGGACGGACGCCGTGCCGTCGTGGTGTGGCCCGAAGAAGATCAAGCTCGGGTTCACGGACGGCTTCGGCGGGAACAGCTGGCGTCTCGTCACCACGGCCTCGGCGCGCGCCGAGGCGAAGAAGTGCCCGAGCGTCACCTCCATCGACTACGCCGACGGCCAGGGCAACACGCAGAAGGCCATCTCCGACATCCAGGGCATGGTCGCCAAGGGCGTCGAACGCGCTCGTCGTCTTCCCGGACGCCGGAAAGGCGATCCTGCCGGCGCTTCGCAGCTCCTACAAGGCCGGCGTCGTGACCGTGCCGTACCGCGTCACGCCGGCGGCAAGGCGGGTGTCGACTACAACGTCTTCATCGACACCCCGTTCACCCAGGCGGGCGAGAACTGGGGCAAGTGGATTCGCCGCGTGCTTCCGAAGGGCGGCAACGTGCTGATGCTCAGCGGCCCCAAGGGCAACAGCCAGGGCGTCGAGGAGAACCAGGGGCTCCACAAGATCCTCGATCCGTCGGGCAAGTACAAGTTCATCGGCGAGCAGCCGTTCGAGGTGACGAACTGGGATCCAGCACTGACCCAGAAGGTCCTCTCGGCGGCGATCGCCAAGTACCCGAAGATCGACGTCATCGTCTCGGACTTCGGCCCGTCGCTCGTCGGCGCGCTGCCCGAGTTCACCAAGAGCGGCCGCAAGATCCCGGCGCTGGCGACCTCCGACGGCAACGTGCTGGGCTGCTTCTGGAAGAAGAACGTGGCCAAGAACCCCACGTTCAAGCTCTATACCGTGTCGACGCAGAACGACCACGCGCGCCTCGCGATGGACTGGGCGATCGCGCTCGCGACGGGTGGGAAGAAGCCGGCGACCACGCACTTCCCGTCGCTCGTGTTCGAGGACTCGACGACGGGGAAGCCGAACCCGGTGAAGTGCGCGTCGAAGCTGCCGGGCGACATCTACCTCTCGGCCGAGTTGCCGGCCGCGGTGCAGGCCAAGCTCGTGAAGGGATAGGACCGACGCGGGGGTCGTGCGCGGCGATCGGCGATCGCCGCGCACAACCCCCGTGACCGGGATTCGTCGCCGTGGTCAACGAACCGACCGCCACCCTCCCCGTCTCGGTGCCCGTGAGCGCGGGGCATCCGACGCTGTCGATGCACGGCATCACCAAGCACTACGACGCGATCGCGGCGCTCACGGATGTGTCGTTCGACGTGCTCCCGGGCGAGGTGCACGCTCTCCTCGGGGAGAACGGCGCCGGGAAGTCGACGCTGATGAACGTCGCCTCGGGCGCGACGGCGCCCGACAGCGGCACGATCGTCTTCGAGGGCTCGCCGGTGGAGCACCTCACGCCCGTGGTCGCGCAGGAGCTCGGGATCGCGATCGTCCACCAGCATCCGGCCCTCCTCCCGGACATGACCGTCGCCGAGAACATCCGTGTGGCGGTCGCCCCCGAGCATCTTCGACGACGCGACCCCGATCGCTCGAGGGCGATGCGCGCGCTCCTCGACGACGTCCATTTCGAGGGCCACCTCGACGATCGCGTCTCGTCTCTCAGCGTCGCCCGCCGCCACCTCCTCGAGCTCGCCAAGGCGTTCGCCGTGTCGCCGCGGCTTCTCATCCTCGACGAGCCGACGGCGCCGCTCTCCCAGGATTCCGTCGACCTCCTCTTCGCCGCCGTCCGAAAGCTTGCGGCAGAGGGAACGGCCGTCGTCTACATCACGCACCGCCTCGGCGAGGTTCGGGAGATCGCCGATCGTGTCACCGTCCTGCGCGACGGAAAGGTCAGGGGAACCGACGCCGTCGCGCACATCTCGGACGCCGACCTCCTCGCCATGATCATCGGGCGGACGCTCGAAGCGACCTTCCCGCCCAAGCACATCCCTCTCGACGGGGAGGCTCCGCTGCTGCGGGTCGAAGGGTTGAGCGGGCGCGGGTTCGGCAACGTCTCGTTCACCGCACGCAAGGGCGAGATCGTGGGCGTCGCCGGCGTCGTCGGAAACGGCCAGCGCGCCCTCCTCCGCGCCCTCGCCGGGCTCGACCGGGCGACCGGGACCGTCACCATCGGCGAGAAGGAGCTCTCACGGCGTGCACTGCTCGCGAGTGCCGCCTACATGCCGGCCGACCGCCTGACCGAGGGATTGATGCTCGACCTGAACGTCCGGGAGAACGCAGCGCTGACCGGCGCTCGACCGGCTCACGGTCGGACCCTTCGTGAGCCGACGCCAGGAGCTCGACGCCGTCGAACGCGAGCTCTCGGCGCTGGCGGTCAAGGCTCCGTCGCTCGAGGCGCCGGTCTCGTCGCTCTCCGGCGGCAACCAGCAGAAGGTCGTGATGTCGCGCGCGATGCTCTCCGAGCCGGCGATCCTCGTCGCCGACGAGCCGACGCAGGGCGTCGACGTCGGCGCGCGTGCCGAGATCTACCGCATCCTGCGCGAGGTGACGGCCAACGGCGTGCCGGTCGTCGTCGCCTCCAGCGACACCATCGAGCTGGAGGGGCTCTGCGACCGGGTGATCGTGATGTCCCGCGGTCACGCCGTCGCGACGCTCGAGGGCGAGGACGTGACCGAAGAGCGGATCGTCCACGCCGCGATCAGCGCGACCACGCACACGGCGCAGCAAGCCGCGCGGAGAGCGAGCGGCTCGTCGCGGCTCGCCCGTTTCGTCGAGGGCGACTACGCCCCGGTCGCCGTCCTCGCGGCGGTGATGATCGTGCTCGGCGCCTACGTCTGGACGCAGAACGACCGCTACCTCTCGGACTTCAACATCACGTCCGTCATGTTCGCGTGCGCGGCGCTCGGCTTCATCTCCCTGGGGCAGACGTTCGCGCTGCTGCTCGGCGGCATCGACCTGTCCGTCGGCCCGCTCGCCGGCTTCCTGGTCGTCCTCGCGTCGTTCTTCGTGCTCGACGGTCGCTCAGCCTGGGTGTGGGCGCTCGGGTTCGGCCTGATGGTCTTGGCCGCGGCCGCCGTCGGCCTCCTCAACGGCGCACTCATCCGATTTGCGAAATTCACCCCGGTCGCCGCAACGCTGGTCACGTACATCGCGCTCGGTGGCCTGGCGTTCACCCTGCGCGATGCGCCCGACGGGTACATCGCCGTCTCGGTGACCGACTTCATCTCCACGAAGGTCGGCCCGGTACCGCTCGCGTTCGTCGTGTTCGTCGTGTGTGCCCTCGGCCTCGAGCTCGGGCTCCGAAAGACGCGGCCCGGCATGCGGTTGCGCGCCGTCGGGTCGGACGAGGAGTCGGCGCGGCGGGTCGGCGTGCCCGTCGAACAGGACCGCGCTCCTCGGCTACCTCGGCGCCTCGCTCCTCACCCTGCTCGGCGCGGTCGTCCTGCTCGCGCAGCTCGGAGTCGGTGACCCTGGACAGGGGACCAGGGCTACACCCTCACCTCGATCACCGCTGTCGTGCTCGGCGGCACCAGCCTCCTCGGCGGGCGTGGGACGTTCATCGGCACCCTGATGGGCGCCGGGCTCAGCGTTCAGGTTCTCAACGCGACGGTCTTCCTCAGCCTCGATCAGAAGTGGCAGTACATCTTCCAGGGCCTCCTGATCGTCGCCGCCGCCATCATCTACAGCCAGGTACGTCGCTCCGGGTTGGGGGCGCCCGGTCAGCCGTAGCTCGTCCAATCACACGGAGTCATGGATCCTGTCGACACTCATCACGATGATCCCGTTGCGAAGGTCGTTCGCATGATGCGAAGCAACCAATCTGCCGCAAAGGACGCGGACGCCTCGACGGAGCTCGGCCCACGGCTTCGCGCGATTCGTCTCCGCCGCGGGATCAGCCTGCGCGAGCTTGCACGAAGACTCGACCTGTCGCCGAGCGCAATCTCACAGATCGAAACGGGCAAGATGCAACCCTCCGTGCGCACGTTGTACGCGTTCGTCTCGGAGTTCCGGGTAACCGTCGACGAGGTGCTCTTCGACCAGTCGGCCCCGGCGGCGGACAGCGCGTCCCGTTCGGTGTCCGAGTCGTCAGCGGCGGCGGCCGGGCCCGGGCTCGCGGTGCAGCGCGCCGTGGGACGACCCGCCATCACGCTCAACTCCGGTGTGACGTGGGAGCGGCTGATGTTCTGGGCGGACGAGGACGTCGAGTTCATCGAGGCGACCTACGAGCCGGGAGGTGCGTCCAGCCCGGACGACGCACTCGCGCGCCACAACGGCCACGAGTTCGGATACATCCTCAGCGGGACATTGCGCGTCGTCGTCGGATTCGACGATTTCACACTCGGGCCGGGCGACTCGATCACCTTTCCGTCGTCGACGCCGCACCGGCTCAGCAACGACGGCAGCGAGACGGTACGGGCCATCTGGGTCGTCCGCGGGCGTCGCGGCGCGCAGCCTCCATCGGAGACGTCCTAGGTGGGGACCACCGTCCCCAACCCGCCGCGACGCGCGCTGGTCGTCGGCGTCACGGGCATCAGCGGAGGCAACGTCGCGCGACGGCTGCTGGCCGACGGTTGGGACGTCATCGGTCTGAGCCGCAACCCACGGGATCTCGACGAGAGGATCACGCCGCTGAGCGCGGATCTCGAGGACGCAGAAGCCGTCTCGGCCGCGGTGCGCGGCACCGGCCCGACACACGTCTTCTTCACGACGTGGTCCCGTCGCGCCACCGAGGCCGAGAACTGCGACGTCAACGGCCGCATGCTCCAGAACCTGCTGGACGCCGTTGCGGGCGAGCGGTCGGTCCGGCACGTCGCCCTTGTCACCGGGCTCAAGCATTACCTCGGGCCCTTCGAGGCGTACGCCAAGGCTCAGCCGGACACGCCGTTCTCGGAGGATCAGCCGCGCCTGCCCTACGAGAACTTCTACTACGTGCAAGAGGACGTGCTCTTCGCCGCTGCCGAACGGGACGGATTCACCTGGACGGTGCACCGACCGCATACGCTGATCGGCTGGGCTCTCGGCAACGCGATGAACATGGGCGTGACGCTCGCCGTCTACGCGGCGATCTGTCGCGAGACGGGACGGGGGTTCCACTTCCCCGGATCCCGTGAGCAGTGGGAGGCGGTCACCGACGTCACCGAGGCGGATCTTCTGGCCGATCATCTCGTGTGGGCGGCGACGACGCCCGCGGCCGCGAACCACGCCCTCAACATCGTCAACGGCGACGTCTTCCGCTGGCGTCGCATGTGGCCGCGCCTCGCGGCTGCCCTCGACGTGGAGCCGGTCCCGTTCGACGGTGAGCCTGCGCCGCTCGAGCGGCAGATGGCCGACGCGGGGGAGATCTGGCCCGAGATCGTCCGCCGTCACGGGCTCCGCGATCTCGGCGTCGAGACTCTGGCGTCGTGGTGGCACACCGATGCGGACCTGGGACGGACGATCGAGACCTTCACCGACATGGGGCGCAGCAGGAGACTCGGCTTCCTCGGCGTTCGCGACACCGAATCCTCGTTCACCGACCTCTTCGCCCGCCTGCGCGCCGAGCGGATCGTGCCGTGACGCGCACCGACGAGCCCCACGGGCCGATGCCGAGGAGATAGACGCATGCGTGCGCTTCGCTTCCACACCGCGAGGGACCTCCGCATCGAGGACGTTCCGGCTCCGTCGACCCCTGGAGAGGGCGAGGTTCTGGTCCGGGTCGCCACGTGCGGCATCTGCGGGACGGATCTACACGAGTACGTCGCCGGCCCGATCGTGACGCCGGTCGACCCGCATCCGCTGACCGGAGCGCGGAATCCGCAGATCCTCGGGCACGAGTTCGCGGGTGACGTGGTGGCGGTGGGGCCGGGGGTGACCCGCGTCACCGAGGGAGATCGCGTCGCGATCATGCCTCTCGCGTACTGCGGCCACGTGCGCCTATTGCCTGCGCGGACTGCAGCACCTGTGCGCGACGATGGCCTGCGTCGGGCTCTCCCACGCCTGGGGCGGGATGGCGGAGCTCGCGACGGTCGCGGAGTATCAGGTCGTTCGGCTCCCGGATGGCGTGAGCTACCGGCAAGGGGCGCTGATCGAGCCGACAGCCGTCGCTGCATACGGCGTCGAACGAGCCGGCGTCAGCCCCGGCGACCGGGTGCTCGTCACGGGGGCCGGGCCGATCGGCGCGCTGGCGGCGCTCTGTGCGCGCGCAGCCGGGGCATCCACCGTCTACGTCTCGGAGCCGAACCCCGCACGGCGCGCACGAGCCGAGGCGCTCGGAGTCGCCACGGTTCTCGATCCGACGTCCATCGACGTTCCGGAGTTCCTCCGCGAGCAGAGCGACGGACTCGGCGTCGACGTGGCGATCGAGTGCTCGGGACACCCCAACGGGTTTGCGGCGGCGGTTGGCTCGCTGCGTCGGCGGGGGACGCTGGCCCAGACCGGCCTGTTCGTCGGCGAGGCCTCCGTCGAGCCGATGCTCTGGGCGCTCAACGATCTCACGATCGTCGGCACGTGGTGCTACTGGGTCTACGACTTCGACCGGATTGCGGCGCAGATCGCTGCAGGCGCACTCCCCGTCGAACGCGTCATCACGAACGACGTCACACTCGACGAAGCGCCAGATGCCTTTGCCCGGCTTGCCTCGGGAACGGCAGACGAGATCAAGGTACTGATCGACCAGTAAGGAGCGATTCGCATGAAAGCGCTGGTGTTCGAAGAACCGCAACGCGCAGTGGTTCGCGACGTCGATGTTCCCGCGATCGCGCCGGACGAGGTGCTCGTGCGCTCGCGGAACGTCGGAATCTGCCACTCGGACTTCGAGCTCTACGAGGGCCGATACATCATCCCGGTCTCGTATCCGATCATCCCGGGCCACGAGTGGGCGGGCGAGATCGCGGAGGTCGGGAGCGGCGTGACCACGCTGCAGATGGGCGACCGCGTCGTCGGAGAGTGCGTCGTCAACAACGGCGACGACCACTTCGGGTTCTCCATCAGCGGTGCGAACGCCGAATACTTCGTGGCCAAGGCGTCGTGGCTGCACCGCATCCCCGACGAGCTCTCGTTCGCTCAGGGTGCATTCGTCGAGCCGTTCTCGGTCGCCTACAGCGCGGCCGTGGCAGCAGACGGAATCGACGCGAGCGACGAGGTCGCAGTGATCGGCGGCGGCCCAATCGGCCTGCTCTGCACGATGGCGGCGGTCACGATGGGCGGCTCCGTGACGGTGATCGAGCCCCAGGCACACCGCCGAGCGCTGGGGCTGGAGATCGGCGCGAAGGGCGCGATCGATCCGAAGGCGGCCCCGCTGTCCGACCAGGTGGCCGAGGCCACGCGCGGACGCGGGTTCGACGTCGTGATCGAAGCCGCGGGCGTTCCCGCGGCGATGGCGACGGCCCTCCCCATCGCGGCACTCGGCGCGCGGGTCGTCCTGGTCGGTATCGACGTCGGCGGAACCGCGCCCGTGGAGATCGGCCTCGTACAGTCGAAGGCGCTCCAGGTGCGAGGAATCATCGGCTCCGCCGGGTTGTGGCCGCGCACGATCCGCTTCATGGCGACGAGTGGCGTCGACCCGACCCCACTGCTCACGGCCACCTTCCCACTCGGCGAAGGCGCTGCCGCGCTCGACGCCGCACGCGACACGACGCGCAACGTCAAGGTCCAGATCGAGTGTTGACGTCGTGAGGGCGGCTGTCTTCCACGGGCCGCGCGACGTCCGGATCGAGGAGGTTCCGGACCCGGCCAGGCCGTCGCCGGGACGAGGTCGTGCTCGAAGTGACCCGCGCGGCGATCTGCGGCACGGACGCCTCGGAATGGGATCATGGTCCCGTCCTGTGCCGGCCCGGCGTCGTCCTCGGCCACGAGTTCGTCGGACGCGTCGTCGTGCTCGGCGATCAGGTCACGGCCCTGCGTGTCGGCGACCGGGTGGTCTCCGGGGCGGGAATCTCGTGTGGTCGCTGTCCGCTGGTGCCTCGGCCATCGAACCAATCTGTGCGCCGAGTACCGCACGCTCGGCCTCCAGGTGGACGGCGGGCTGGCCGAGTACGTAACGTCTCCTGCGGCGATCTGTCACGCCGTTCCCGACAGCTGCGACGACGACGCGGCAGCGATGGCGCAGCCCCTGGCCGTCGCGCTCCACGCGCTCTCCCGCGTCTCGCAAGGTCCCGGCGACGCCGTTGCGGTCATCGGAGCCGGCGGGATCGGCTCGTTCATCGTCGCGGGCGCATCGCAGCGCGCAGTCGAAGGGCGGGTCGTCGCGATCGACATCGACGAGGAGCGGCTTGCCACGGCGCGCGCGCTTGGCGCGGACGAGGTCGCAAATGCCACGGGCAAGGATCTTGGCGAGCTGCTGCTCGAGCTCACCGACGGTGTCGGTTTCGATGTCGTCATCGAGGCGAGCGGCGCGGCGCACGCACCCGCGGCGGCGATCGCCGGGGCGAGGCGCGGCGGGCGCGTGCTCCTCGTCGGCCTTCATGGCGCCGCGCGCTCTCTCGAGCTCACCCCGATGATCCTGCGCGAGGTCGACATCCACACGACGGTCGCGCACGTCTGCGACTCCGACCTCCCTGCCGCCCTCGAGCTGCTCGCCGGGAGCTGACATCGCGGACGTCACGGCAGGCCCTCGGATCTCCCTCGAAGCGCTCGTCGAGGAGGGCCTTCGGCCGCTCGCCGAGCGGCGCGCGGCCGGCAAGATCCTCGTGGCCCCCGGGGTGTAGAGCGGCGGATCGGCTCAGGCCGGGTGGTCGTCGACGTAGCGGATGTAGCCCGCCTCTTCGAGGCTGGCGGCACCTGCGTAGCCCCAGATCATGAACACCGGCTCATCGCCCGTGTTCTCGAACCCGTGGTAGTCGTTGGTCGGCACGAAGACGACCTCGCCCGGCCCGAGCTCCACGTCGGCATCGCCGACCCGTGCGATTCCGCGCCCGGAGACGAGGTACTCGAACTCCTCCGCATTCGGGTGCCGGTGGATGTCGTGCTTCGACCCCGGCGGGAACACCGTGATCCCGAACACCGAGTGTTCGGCGCCGACGGTCTCACGGGTCAGCAGCCAGCGCACGTCCATGTCGACCCAGCCGTCCTCCGAGCGCAAGGCGCTGTCGGACGGTGTCGCATCGAAGCTCTTCTTCATGGGATGCTCCCGCACACGGCGGATCGTCTCGGACACGTCGTGACCTCCATCTTGCCGTCGCCTTCGTTCATTCCAACTTAACACGACTTCGCGCGAACAGTCACCGTCTCGCTGGGCGGTCGGCAACGACGAGGCCCCAAACGTCGGGTGTTGCGAGCAAATTGGCCGATCCAGACTCTATGGGCTCCGGTCATGTGCGCTCCCGGAAGCGGCACGCGCTCGTGTTCTGCTCTGCTTGACATCAACGCCTCGACTGTTTAGAACCCGGGGCGGTGAGGCCGGCGCACGCGACGCTCCAGGGACGACACGGCCGGGACCCCAGCGGAGTCGCGTCGCATCCGGCGGCGGTATCACCTCGAGGCGCGATCCCGACGTCGGGCTGGCCGATCATCTGATGGTCAGGAGGAAACGCATGTCGTTGGCACACAGAGGATCGCGGAGCGGGAGCTCCTTCCCGTGGAGAGCGAATGCGCATGACGTCCGCGACTGAGCCGTCCGTCGCCGGGGAGACCGAGCGGTACCTCGAGCTCTACCGGACGATGCTCCTGATCCGGGGATTCGAGGATCTGATCCAGTCGCTCTTCCTCCGCGGTGAGATCTACGGAACGACCCATCTCTACACGGGCCAGGAGGCTGTTGCGGTTGGCGTCGCGAGCGTCCTGGAGGCTCGCGATCGTCTCGCTGCGACCTACCGGGGGCACGGGCACGCACTCGCTCTCGGAGTCGACCCGCAGGGTCTGCTCGACGAGATGCTCGGTCGCGCTACCGGCGTGAACGGTGGACGAGCCGGCTCGATGAACATCAACGCACCTGACCGGCGGCTCATCGGGTCGTTCGGCATCGTGGGAGGGACGATCGCCGCCGCCACCGGCGTGGGTCTCGCGCTCAAGCGCACCGGCGGCGTCGCCGTCTGTCAGTTCGGCGACGGGGCGATCAACCAGGGGTACTTCTACGAATGCCTCAACTTCTGCGCCGTGATGCGGCTCCCGGTCGTGTTCCTCTGCGAGAACAACGGGTACGGCGAATACACGCCCTTCCAGGATGTCACCGCCGGCGCGATCCGCGCCCGGGCGGAGGCGATGGAGGTTCCCGCGGAGTTGGTCGACGGGATGAGCGTCGTCGCCGTGCGGGCAGCAGCCGGGCGGGCAGTCGCCCACGCTCGCGCCGGCGGCGGCCCGTACTTCCTCGAGGCGATCACCTACCGCTACGTCGGGCATTCCCGGAGCGACCCGGGCGCGTATCGGCCCCCAGGTGAGCTCGAGGCATGGAAGGAGCGCGACCCGATACCCCGGCTGCGGGGCGAGCTCGAGGACGCCGGGGTCGCCTCCGAGGCCGTCGAAGCGATCCACACCCACATCGACACTCTCCTCCAGGAGATCGAGCGCAACGGACTCGAGGCGCCGTTCCCGGTTCCCGGACCGACACGCGAGTTCAGCGAGTGAGCCAGGACGTCCTGCGGATGCCCCGCTTGTCCGACTCGATGAGCGAGGCGACCATCGTGGCCTGGTTGAAGCAGCCGGGTGAGACGTTCGTCCGCGGTGAGGGCCTGGTGGAGGTCGAGACCGACAAGGCGACCGTCGTCTACGAGGCCGAGGCGGACGGGTCGCTGGGCGAGATCCTCGTCCCCGAGGGTGCCACCGCCGCGCTCGGCGAGCCGATCGCCCGGCTCGGTGGGACTGACGGCGATGGCGTTTCGCCGGAAGCGACGGGGGCCGCGCCCGCGAGGACGACGGAGGCGGTGCAACCGGTTGCTACGTCGCCGGTGACAGCACGGACGCAGCCTGCCCGGGGACAGCGCGCCCGCGCGACGCCCGTCGCGCGGCGGACCGCGGTGCAGCTCGGTGTCTCGCTCCACGGGCTCACCGGCACGGGCCCGGGCGGCCGGATACGGAAGCAGGACGTCCTGCACGCCGGTTCTGCGCCGCCGAGGGCCGAGACGAGCGACCTCAAAGGCCCCACCACCGTGGTCGAGTTGTCGACGACCGGCGAGACGATCGCCCGGCGCATGACGCAGTCCCGGTCCGAGATCCCGTCGTTCGACGTCGTCATGGAGGCGGACATGTCGACGATCGTGGACCTCCGCAGGAACACCGGCGACCTCCTGGAGAACGTTCCGTCGGTGAACGACTTCGTCGTCAAGGCCGTCGCACTGGCTCTCAGGGCATACCCGGCTTTCAACGCCTCCTTCGTCGATGGACGATGCGAGCGCCACGGCAGAGTCAACGTCGGAGTTGCCGTCGCGACCGACGATGCGCTCCTCGTCCCGACAGTCCTCGACGCAGACCTCAAGCCACTTGCCGTCATCGCGGCCGAGACCCGCGACCTCGCCTCACGGGCACGCACGAGACAGCTCACGCCGGAGGAGCTCACCGCGTCGACGTTCACCGTCTCGAACATGGGGATGTTCGGCGTGCGCTCGTTCAGTGCCGTCATCAACACTCCGCAGGTGGCGATCCTCGCGGTGGGGGCCGTGAAGCGGAGCCCCGTGGAGACGGCCACGGGCGGCGTCACGTTTCGCGACGTCGCCACACTCACGCTGACGTCCGACCACCGCGCCGTCTACGGCGCCGACGGCGCGCGGTTCCTCACGCGTCTCCAGGAGCTGCTCGAGCACCCGCTGACCCTCGTCCTCTGAGCGATCGAAGCACAGGAGCGAAACCGATGACGACGATCGACTTCCGCACCGCCGTCCGCGAGGCGCTGGACGAGGAGTTGGCCGAAGACGACCGCGTGATCTTCTTCGGCGAGGATGTCGCGATCGCAGGCGGCGTGTTCGCCGTGACTCCCGGTCTCTACGAGAAGTACGGTCGAGAGCGCGTCTTCGACACACCGATCTCGGAGCTCGCTCTCGCAGGAGCGGCTTTCGGCGCAGCGATATCGGGGCTCCGTCCCGTGATCGAGATCATGTTCGGCGACTTCCTGACCCTGGCGATGGACAGCCTGGTCAACCAATCGACGAAGTACTGGTATCTGACCGGCGAGCAGGTGCCCGTACCGCTCGTGATCCGGTCGATCGTCGGTGGCGGTGGCCGGTTCGGGGCGATCCACTCGCAGGTGCCGGTCTCCTGGTTCATGGGCGTGCCAGGGCTGAAGATCGTCGCGCCCGCCACCCCGGGCGATGCCAAGGGACTGCTCCGTTCCGCGATCCGCGACGACAACCCGGTGCTCTTCTTCGAGCACAAGCGGCTGTACGGCCTCGTCGGCGAAGCCAACGGTGATCTCGTTCCCATCGGGGTTGCTCGGGTCGCGCGGGAAGGAACAGATGTGACCATCGTCTCCGCGATGAACGGCGTGCACGACGCCCTCGACGCCGCCGAGGCGCTGTCTGCGGATGGGATCGCAGCCGAGGTCATCGACCTCAGGACGCTTCGCCCTCTCGACATTCCGACGATCCTCACGTCCGTGGCGAAGACGAATCGCATCGTCGTCGTCGAGGAGGGGCCGCTCACGGGCGGGTGGGCCGGCGAGGTCATCGCCCGCGTGACGGAGGAAGGCCTCGGCGACCTCGACGACGCCTGGCGGATTGCTACGGCCGAGAGCCCCGTGCCGTATTCGCCCCCTCTCGAGGACGCGCACCTCCCGAGCGCGCAACGGATCTCGGCCGAGGTTCGGAGCCGAATGCGATGACGGGGCGGACGGAACGACGCGCAGTGACGGGAATCTGACGGGCTGCGACGCTCGAGGGGATCGAACCGGCAGGATCGCCGGTTCGAGTTCAGCCGCTATTCCGACCCTGGCGGGTGTCGACGGAGGTGAATGCAGATGAGGCGGGACGTCGAGTTCGAGAGCGGGGGCGAGACGGTCCGCGGCTGGCTGTACACGCCGGAAGAGGAAGCCGGCCCGTTCCCGGCGATCGTGATGGCAGGTGGCTGGTGTTACGTGAAGGAGCTCGTGCAGCCGCACGTCGCCCAACGGTTTGCGGACACGGGGCTCGCCGCGATCCTCTTCGACTACCGCAACTTCGGCTCGAGCGACGGGACCCGTCGCCAGCACATCGACCCCAACGCCCAGATCGAGGACTACCGCAACGCCATCTCGTTCGCCGAGACGCTGGACGAGGTCGACTCGGAGCGGATCGGCGTGTGGGGCCTGTCCTACAGCGGGGGACACGCCCTCATCGTCGGTGCGACCGATCCGCGTGTGAAATGCGTCTCGGCGCAGATTCCGGTCGTCGACGGCTACAGGAACATGCGGCGCGTCCACGGCACGATCGGCTTCCGCAAGTTCGAGCAGCTTCTCATCGACGACCGCCGCCGGCGCTACTTCACGGGCGAGGACGGGTTCCTGCCTCACGCTTCGCCCGATCCGACGTCCGAGGTCTCGACCTGGCCGTTCCCAGAGACGTACGAGACGTTCCTCGCGCTGAAGAAGTCCGAGGCTCCCGCCTACGAGAACCGGAGCACCATCGAGTCCGCCGAGCTCCTGATGTCGTACAGCGTTGCTCCGTTCCTGCCGCGGCTGCTCGACGTCCCTACACAGGTGATCGTGGCCGAGAAGGACGATCTCACGTTGTGGGATCTCGAGATCGAGGCGTACAACAGCATTCCGACAGCGAAGAAGCGGCTCGTCGTGATCGGCGGCTCGACGCACATGACGTTGTACAGCGACAGATCGCTCCTGGCCGAGGCCGGCGCGGCTGCGGGCGAGTGGTTCTCCCAGCATCTGCTCGGCTGAACCCGCGCTGGGGGGCCGACATCGGCTGGCACCGTGGGCGCGGGCGTGAGCAGGATTGTCACTTGTTCGACTCTCGCACGTCTCGCTTCGTGAGCGGACTGGTGTCGGCGCAGCCTCAGCGGGGACGTGCCGAGCGCGTCAGACGTCGAGCTCATGGCGGACGAGCTGTGCACCCGCGACCATCGCCTCGAGCTTCCCGTACGCCCGCTCGCGAGAGAGGTACTTCATCCCGCAGTCGGGCGCGAGAACGAGACGTTCGGGCGGCAGGACCTCGAGTGCCTTCCGAATGCGGCTCGCGACCACGTCGGCCGTTTCGACCTCCTCCGAGCCGAGGTCGAGAACTCCGAGAACGACGATCTTGCTCGGAACATCGCGGAGCACGTCCGCCGCGAGGTTCGGCTGTGCCGCCTCGAGCGAAAGATGGGTCACGCGGCACGCATCGAGCTCGCGAAGGAACGGGTAGCCGTGGAGGCGTTCGTGGACGATGTGTGCGTAGCCGAAGCACGTGTGCAGGACAGTCGGGCCCTGGATTCCCTCGAGGGCACGGTCGATCGCCTCGATCGCGTATTCACGCGCGGGCTCCGGGCGTGCCTGGAGGTACGGCTCGTCGATCTGGACGACGTCGGCTCCCGCTGCCTTGAGATCGTGAAGTTCCTCGTTGACTGCAGCCGCGTACGCGAGGGCGAGGCTCCCCTCGTCGTCGTAGTAGTCGTTCTGCGCCTGCTGCGACATCGTGAACGGACCCGGGACGGTGATCTTGATCCGCCGATCGGTGATCGACCGCAGAAACTCGACGTCGCGGACCTCGACCGGGCGCGTACGGCGGATCGGCCCCGTGACTCTGGGGACAGGGTTCGGATGTCCGGTCCTGTCGAGGGCGACTCCCGGCTCCTCGAGATCGACGCCTTCGAGCGCGGTTGCAAACCTGTTGGAGTAACTCTCCCTCCGCATCTCGCCGTCCGTCACGACGTCCACGCCGGCGCGCTCCATGTCGGACACGGCGAGCCGCGTCGCGTCGTCCTGCGCCTGCTCGAGGTACGGATCCGAGACGCGCCACAAATCGAGTGCTCGCACGCGCGGCGGCAGGCGGCTTCCGAGGCGTTCGCGATCGAT
The DNA here is from genome assembly GCA_963793655.1 of uncultured Actinomycetes bacterium. Lineage (GTDB taxonomy): Bacteria > Actinomycetota > Thermoleophilia > Gaiellales > Gaiellaceae > Gaiella. The sequence goes on along the minus strand of CAWCAV010000003.1, from coordinate 375,379 downwards.
CAGCCAGTCCGGTTGCGGGTAGCTCCCGACGACCGTCGTTGCGAGGCGGCCGGCCGCGGACGTCATCCCCGACACGCTCGCTCTGGGCGCGGGCAATGCAAGCCGGGTTTCACATGCACATCCAACCACCGTCGACGACGAGGTTGATTCCGTTCATCGCCTCGTTCTCGAGCAAGAAGCGCGCGGCGGACGCGACCTCCGCCATCGTCACGAGCCGGCCGGTCGGCGTTCGGTCGACGAGCGCCTTGTGCCGCTCCGGGGCCATGTCGCGCCACTGGGGGCTGTCACCGACGATCGCCGGGTGGATGCGCGTTGACGCGGATCGGCGCGAGCTCCGATCACGAGGGTCCGCACGAGCGCGCGTCACACCACCGTTGACCGTGGTCACGGTGGTCGAGCCCGGGTACGGCCGATCGCGCGCGAGCCCTCCGTAGATCAGGATGCTGGAGCGGTCGTGCAGGCGCGGCGCGAGCGACGTGGATCACCTCGGTGTAGCCGACGAGCTTGAGCGTCACGAGCCTGAGCGCAGCGTCGATGTCGTACTCGCGCACCTTGTTGACGTCGCGCTCGATCGCGACGAGGACGAGGTGGTCGACGGCGCCGACGTCGGCGAGTGCGTCCGCGATCGTGTGCGGCTCCGCGAGATCGAATCCGATTCCGCGTGTCGCGCCGCCGATCTCGTCTGCGGCCGTCTCCGCGCGGGACTGGTCCCTGCCCGTCACGATCACGTCACGACCCTCGTCGGCGTAGGACCTGCGCGAGCTCGCGGCCGAGCCCTTGCGTGCCACCGACGACGACGACATTGCCCGCTGCCATCTCGCCTGACGCCTCGGTCGACGGACCGGCCGCCGACGTGGGACGCCCAGTCCGGCAGGAGCCCGCCTTCGCCGAGGATGTGATTCCTCGACTCGTCGAGCTTCCGGAAGGTCCGGTCGAGATCGGCGTCCACGAGCTGTCCGTGCCGCTTCACGGCGCGCCCGGCGACGAACACCGAGTCGACGTTCGACGTGTCGGAGAACACGACGATCGTCCCGATCGGGTCGACCATCGGCGCCGTGTTGATCGCATTGACGTTGAGCAGGACGATGTCGGCCTGCTTGCCGGGCGTGAGCGAGCCCGACCCGGTCATCGAGCCCGATCGAGCGCGCGCCGTCGATCGTCGCGAACTCGAGCACGTCCGTGTGCGTCAGCTTCGGCGCGAACGCCTCGTCCGGCGTGTCGGTGAACTCGAGGATTCGGTCGTAGACGAGCGCCGTCCGCATCTGGGTGAACATCTCGCCCGGCACGCTCGAGACGACGTCGACGCTGAGAGACGGGCCGGACGCCGCGAGCCATCATCTTCCCGGTCGGCGGCGGCCCGTGGCCCATCAGCATCTCGACGTACGGCGCGATCGACGCCTTGCCGCCGGACTCGGCGATCCAGTCGAGCTCCTCGTCGGTCAGGTCGGTCATGTGGATGTAGCGACGTCCGGGCCCATCAGCCCGAGGTCGTGCATGTCCTTCACGGGCGTGTAGTGCAGGTTGTGGAGGCGCATGCCGACGTGCACGCTGATCAGGATCCCGAGCTCGCGCGCGAGCGCCCAGTCGTGCTTCGCGACGTCGTCGTTCGACGTTGCCGGGCTGGCGAGCGGCCATCGCGAGGGTGATGAGGCCGTCGTCGGAGGAGAAGTACGTTTCGCGGATCCGCCGGATGTCCTCGGGGTGGTTCAGCTCGCTGAGCATCCACCACTCTCCGCCGGTCGGCATGCCGTGCGCGTAGACGGCGCGGATGCCGGCGTCCTTGAGCCCCTGGATCGCGGCATCGGAGTGGTCGGGCGTGTTGCTGATGTGCGACCAGTCGAGCAGCGTCGTGACGCCGCCGTTGAGTGCCTCGAGCGCGCCGGCGTAGTCGCCGATGTGCACGTCCTCCGGGCGGTAGAAGCCGCCGACCTGACCGAGCATGACCGCGAAGTAGTGGTCGAGCGTGCAGGACGGCAGGACGCCTCGCACGGGCGTCTGCCACGTGTGGCGGTGCGTGTCCACGAACCCCGGCATGACGATCATCCCGGTCGCGTCGATCTCCTCCGCGTCGGACACGCCGAGGTCGCGACCGACGTCCACGATGACGCCGTCCTCGACGAGCACTTCCCCGTTCGGGATCTCGCCGAGCTCGGGGTCCATCGAGACGACGAATCCGTTCCGGAAAACCAGGCGCTGCGAGCTCATGCCACTCTCCTTGGCCGGCGGAACATCGGTACCGCGTCAGCGCTCGGGCACGCCCGCCCGCGGCAAGCCGCATCGCGCTGCCGGATGTACAGCGAGCATAAACACCTCGGACGCAGAGAGTCAATCGCCACTGCGCCGAGTGTTGCCCTGCCGAACACGGGTTGCCGCAGTATCACGGACGGTCCGGGCATGGTCGAGTCGCGATGGACTTCGTGCAGCGAGCGTTCGGTCACGGTTGACACCTCCCGCGCGAGGTGCGCAGAATGGACACCTGGTCGCGGCTGGCTCTTCACCGTTCTGCCGCTCTGGATCGAGCGGTCCATGAGCTCCCCGGGTGACAGGGATCCCGTCGCCGGCGCCGCAACGATGGGGCGCTCTGCGCACGTCGTCGCGGGCGCTCTCGTCGCAGCGCGCTTCCTCCCCATCTGGCTCGCGATGGCGGCGCTCCTCGTCGTCGCCGCGCTCTTCGCGCCCAGCACGCTCGAGAACACGTCGTGGTCCTACATCCTCCCGTACGGGACGATCCTCGCGATCGCCGCGCTCGGGCAGATGCTCGTGGTCATGCAGGCGGGCATCGACCTCTCGACCGCCGGCGTGATCTCCCTCTGCGGGAACGTGCTCGTCGGCGTGAGCGTGGGCTCCAACCACGGTCTGGCGGTCGGGATCCTCGCGTGCCTCGGCCTCGGCGCACTCGTGGGTCTCGTCAACGGAATCCTCGTCGGGATCGTGAGGCTGAACCCGCTGATCGTCACGCTGGCCGTCGGGCAGATCGTGCTCGCGTACAGCTCGAAGTACGCGCGCGAGCACACGGTCTCGTTGCAGGTGCCGGACTCGCTCTCGTCGTGGGCGGCGGAGAAGCCTCTCGGGATCAGCGCCGTCTTCTGGACGGGCGCCGCGATCGCGGTCGCCGTCGCGCTCGTGCTCCGCTACACGGCCCCCGGCCGGCGCTTCCAGGCGGTCGGTGCGAACCCGAGAGCGGCGTGGATGGCCGGACTGCGCGTCCGGTCGCACGTCGTGTTCGCGTACACGGCGGCGGGCGTCCTCTACGCGGTCGCGGCGATCCTGCTCGCGGGTGTGCGCATCAGCATCGACCCGGCGTTCGGCGCCTCGTATCTCCTCGCGCCCATCGCCGCGGTCGTCCTCGCGGGCGCGGCGCTCTCGGGCGGGCTGGCGAGCGCGACGTCGACCTGGGTGGCGGCGATCGCGCTCACGTTCCTGACCCAGATGCTGCTCATCTTCGGGCTCTCGGCGGCGCTGCAGTTCATCGTGTTCGGCGGCGCGATCATCGTCGGAATGCTCGTCTCGGGCGACCGGGTGGCGTCGCTCCTGGGTCGCCTCCTGCGGAGGGTCGAAGCCTCCGCGGGCACTCACCCGGAAGTGAAGGCAAACACGAGCTGAGGCAGGCTCGCGAAAGGAGGCACGATGGAGGGTCGGAAGGAGTCCGAGGTGTCACGGAAACGCGCACGGAGGGTGGGCGCGGCGGCACTTCTCGTGCTCGGGGCCGCGCTCGCGCTCGCGCTCGTCTCGGCGAGTAGCGGAAGCACCGGCAGCACGCAGGCAACAGCCGCGAAGCCGTCGGCGATCGTCAGCACGGGGAAGGGGTTCGGCGAGGTCTACGCCGCGAAGACGTCGACCCTCACAGCACACGCTCTTCAAGGCCACGCTGCTCCCGAAGGACAAGATGTCGCGCAACATCGCGCTGGCCGGGCTCGGTCGAGCCGACAGGAAGGTCAACGAGGCGCTGGCGCTCAAGTGCTGGAAGAACAACGGCTGCAACACCGGCACGGGCGGCAAGCTCACCGTCGCGTACATCGAGCAGTTCGGCGAGAACGTCTACCGCCAGATGTCGAAGATGGAGTTCATCCTCCAGGCGCTGACGTATCGCGAGGTCGGCAAGATCATCTACTCGAGCGCGCACTCGGACTTCAACCAAGGCGTTCGCCGACTGGAAGGCGGCGATCGCGCAGAGGTGTCGACCTGATCGTCACCTATCCGGACTTCGGCGACGCGATGATCCCGGTGATGAAGCAGGCGACCGACGCCGGCATCCCGGTCGCGACGTATGCCTGGGGCTTCGTCAGCGATCCCGGCAAGAACTACCTGACCGTCGTCGGTGAGGACACCTGCGCGCTCGGCAAGACGTACGCGTACGTCATGAACAACCAGGTCAAGTCCGGCGAGATCGCCTTCCTCGGCGGCTTCCCGGGGAACCCGCTCTCCGAGGGCTGGCAGAAGTGCGAGGAGCCCGCGCTCAGGCCGAGCGATCGACGTCGTCGCGAAGGAGCCGACGAACTGGGATCCCTCGAAGGTGCAGCAGGTCGTGGCCGGGATCCTCGCGAAGAATCCCGACATCAAGGGCTGGAGCTACGAGTACGGGCTCGGCATGGGCCAGGGCGGCTACGCGGCGTACAAGGCCGCGGGCAAGCCGTTCAACGCCGTCCTGACACTCCGCACGGACGACGTCGGCATGGGCTGCCTCTTCAACGAGCTCAAGAACCCGAAGCTGCAGATGTACTACTACACCTCCGGCAACTCGCAGATCCGGGTCGCCTTCACGGCCGCGATGATGAAGCTCAAGGGCGCGAAGATCCCGCCCAAGATCGTGTTCCCGATCGAGCTGCAGAACCAGCGCGTGCGGGACTCCTGCGTCAAGGGCTATCCGCAGGAGGCGTCGGCCACGTCGCTGATCCCGCTGAGCCTGCTCAAGAAGATGTATCCGTAGGAGGAAGCCGGAAGCCGAAGCCAGAACATCGATGTCGAATCCCGGGCCCGCGAGCCCCGCTCGTACTCTCGCTTCGGGGCGTGTCGAAGGCGTTCGGAGCAGTACAGGCGCTTCGCGAGGTCAGCGTCGACTGCCGCGCAGGCGAGATCCACGCCCTCGTCGGGGAGAACGGGTCCGGGAAGTCGACACTGCTCGGGATCGCGAGCGGCTTCCTCGCTCCCGACGAGGGCACCGTCGTGGTCGGCGAGACGGAGCGCCGGCGCGTCTCTCCCGCCGAGAGCCGTGCGCTCGGTCTCGGCATCGCCTACCAGACGTACTCGCACGTGCTTGCACCTGTCGGTGGCCGAGAACCTCTACCTCGCGGCACCGTCCGACCTCCGACCGACGTACGGACGCATGGATCGAGTGGGCGGCCGACCGGCTGGCCGAGTTCGAGCTCGACATCCCGCCGGCCGCGCCCACGGGGTCGCTCTCGCTCGCGGAGCGACAGCTCCTCGAGGTCGTCAAGGCGCTGCTCGCCCAGCCGAAGGTGCTGCTCCTCGACGAGCCGACGACGGCCCTCGGGCCCGAGGACGTCGACCGACTGCACGCGCTCGTTCACGAGCGGAGCCGCGCCGGGGTCGGGATCGTCTACGTCAGCCACCGGCTGCCGGAGGTCCTCGGCATCGCCGATCGGATCAGCGTTCTCCGCGACGGCGTCTGCCAGGGGACGTTCGAGGCGGCCTCGATGTCGGAGGAGAGCCTCGTCGCTCTCATGATCGGGCGTCCGCTCCAGCTTGCGTTTCCGGAGCGGCACGAGCGTGAGGCGGAGCGCGAGGTGCTGCTCGCGGTCTCGGGCCTGCGGGGCGACCGGTTCGGGCCGATCGACCTCGAGGTGGCGAGCGGCGAGATCGTCGGAATCGCGGGCGCGGAGGGCAACGGGCAGGTGCAGTTCCTCCGGGCGCTCGCCGGTGCGGAGCGGGCCACGGGAACGGCGAGCTGCGACGGGAAGCGAGCTCGACTCGAGCTCGCCGCTCGGACCGCTGCGCGCTGGGGTCGTGCTGCTGAGCGGCGACCGGGCGTCCGAATCGCTCTTCCCCGTCCTGAGCGTCCGAGCCAACGCCACGATCCAGGTGCTGCGGCGGCTCGGACGCCTCGGGCTCCTCAGCCGCCGACGCGAGCGGCGCACGGTCGACGATCTCGTGCGGCGCCTCAGCATCCGAACGGCGTCGATCGAGCAGCCGGTGCAGACGCTCTCGGGCGGGAACCAGCAGAAGGTCTCGCTGACGCGACCGTTCCTGCGCGGAGACGTCAAGGTCATCCTGGCCGAGGAGCCGACCCAGGGCGTCGACGTCGCCGCGCGGTTCGACATCTACGGCGCGTTGCGGGAGAAGGCGAAAGAGGGCGTCGCCACGATCGTCAAGTCGAGCGACCCGCTCGAGCTCGCCGGCCTCTGCGACCGGGTCGTCGTGATGTCGCGCGGGCGGATCGTCGACGAGATCCCCGGCGACGAGCTCGGTGAGCGTCGGATCGTCGAGGCGATCGTCGGCTCGCGGGCGGGTGCAAGAGAGCAAGCGACCGCAGAGCCCCGAGGAGTCGGCGTGAGGATCGGCAGGTTCAGCGGCGCGTTGCCGCTCGTCCTGATGACGGTCCTGATCGTCGCGGTCGGCGCGTACGCGACCGTCCGCCAGGACGCCTTCCTCACGAGCTTCAACCTCAACAACCTGCTCCTCATGACGATGCCGCTCGCTCTCGTCTCGCTGGGCCAGACCTGCGCGCTGCTCGTCGGCGGCTTCGACGTCTCGGTGGCGGCGCTCATGACGTTCTGCGTCGTCCTCGCCTCCTACACGATGACGTTCGACGACGTCGGGGTGGGCGTTGCTTCCCGGGGGCCTTGCGCTGATCGCAGTCGGGCTTGGCGACGGGGATCTTCAACGCCGTGATCATCCGCGTCCTCGAGCTTCCGTCGATCATCGCGACGCTCGGGACGTTCAGCATCCTCGAAGGTGCCTCGCTCCTCCTCCGTGACCACCCCGAAGGCCCCATCTCGAGCGACGCCATCAACGGTCTCACGAAGAGCGTCGGCTTCCTTCCGATCGCCTTCGTCGCCGTCGTGGTCCTCGCCGTGCTCGCCGACATGTGGCTGTACCGCACGCGTACGGGTCTCGCCATGAGAGCGGTCGGCCTCGACGAGACGTCGTCGCGCCGGCTCGGGATGGCAACCGGCCGCATCGTCATCCTCGCGTTCGTCATCTGCTCGGTGATGGCGTCGCTCGCCGGCTTCTACCTCGCGGCCCAGGTCCAGATCGGCTCGCCGCTCATCGGCAACTTCGGGCTCGAGAGCATCGCCGCAGCCGTGCTCGGCGGCGCAGCGCTCTCCGGCGGGAGGGGCTCGTTCGTGGGCACCCTGCTCGCGGCGCTCTTCCTCTCGCTGATCGACAACGTCCTGCCGCTGTTCCACCAGCCGACGGAGTACTCCCAGATCACCATCGGCGTGCTGATCCTGCTGGCGCTCGTGCTCTACCAGAGTCCCGAGCTTCTCGCCCGCCTGCGTACGAGCCGGGCCGGTGTCGGCCGCCTCCAGGCGGGCGAGGGAGAAGCGCCGGCAGGCTGACGCTAGTCAGTAGCCGGGCGCGGCGGCGACACCAACGTCGTCCGCGGATCGGCCTCGCGGCCGATGACGACCCAGATCGCATGGACCGGCTCGCCGCCGACCGCCCACAGCCGGTGCGGCGAGGACGAGTCGAAGGCGATCGAGCCGCCCGGAGCCGAGCTCGTAGACCTCGAACCCGACCTGTACGCCGAGCGTTCCGCTCGTCACGTAGCCGTATTCCCTACCGCCGTGCGTCATCAGCGCGTCCTCGGGGCACGACGCGGCCCCGACCGGGTACACCACGTACAGGAACTCCACGTCCGGGTCGCGCTCATGGGTGAGGCGCTCCCAGCGTATGCCGGACGCGAGGTTGATCACCGCTCGCGTCTCGGGGCGTTCCGCGAGGCCGTCGCCCCGTTGGACCACACGCTCCTCCGGCTCGTTCGCCGAAGACGTCGCTCATCGTCATGCCGAGCTCCGTGACGATCGCGTACAGCGTGCTGACCGACGGATTGACGCGATCGAGCTCGATCTGCGAGACCAGGCTCGGAGATACGCCCACCCGACGTGCGAGCTCACGGAGACCGATGCCGAGGCGCTCTCGTTCGGCACGCAGACGATGGCCGACCTTCGAGCCGTCGAGACCGCGCTCGAATGAGCTGGAGGACGGCGCCGGCTCGCTCATCGGTGGCGTACCTTCGCTCGCGCGCGGATGCCGTTACCTGACACGGGCGCGAATCTCCCGTGCGATCCGCCGTGCACCCGGCAGGAACGCGTCCTCGAGCGGCGGGCTGTAAGGATCGGGGTATCGGGCGTGGCGATGCGCCATGCGTCGTCGAGATGGCCGAGTCCATGCTCGCCCGCCGAGCCGCCGGTCATCGGTCGCTCCTCGACGACAACGCCCGTCGGCGGCTTGTCGCGGACGTGGCTCACACCGCACCGACGCGGGCGTCGGAGGCGAGACGCTCCGCGAGGTAGTTCCAATCCCGCTCGTGCCGGTACGAGTGCCGTGGCGGCGGGCCCGGCGCCGATGTCTCGAGCCACCGCACCGGGCGTCCTTGCGTCTCGTAGAACGCATGCACGCACCCGGTGCCGGTCCAGAAGACGTCCCCCGGCCGGAGCGTGTAGCGGGCGCCGTCTGCAACGACGTCGACCTCTCCCTCGAGCATGTAGTAGGACTCCTCGAAGGGGTGGTCGTGAGGGTTGGCGCAGGCTCCCGGCTGGTAGTCGACCATGAACATCGTGTGGAGCTGCGCATCGAGGCGCTGGTCGACGAGCATCTTCACGGCGATCCCGCTGTAGGCGAGGACGGCAGTCGCCATGCTTCCCGACACGGTCGGCGCACCCATCGCCTGGCCTCGCTTCAGGAGATCGATATCCATCTCGCCGTCGCTGAGCAGGAAGAGGTTGTGGTTCCGCGGATCGCGGGCGTCGAGCGCGGCGGCGGGACCGTCCGGCGCCGGTCCGAGGAAGAAGGTGTCGCTGCCGTCGGCGCGGGGACGCGGCGAGGCCATCTCGATCCACAGAGCGCGGTCGCTGCAACGAAAGGCGTGAGGCGTGCCGACAGGTAGTGCTCCGCACGCGCCGGGCTCGAGCTTCACGCCGCGCCCCTCCAGGTAGAGCAGCGGTTCCCCCTCGAGAACGTAGAAGCTCGTCTCGTACGAGTGCAGGTGCTCGTCGACATGGCCGTCGACGAGCGAGACCAGCGTGAGCGCCATGTGTGTGGAGCCGCGCGTGCCGTCGACGAGCCGACAGGTCGTCAGGCCGCCGGAGCGGCCTGGTAGGGCGTCCGTGAGCTCGATGTCCTCGCGCCGGACGAGGCGATATCCAGGGCGCCCGTCCGCGAGCTCGTGCGTGCCGGTCTCCCCGCTCATCGCGGGACGCCGGCTGGCTCGACGACGACCGCGGAGGAAGCCACCGTGGCAGCGATCCCGGGCGCGTGATCGTGGTGGAGCGCCGTCTTCGCGCGGGTGAGACGCTCCTGGCGCAGTCGCGGAAAGTCGATGCGCTGCTCCCAGTCGACGGCGCGCGTTGCGTCGGGGGAGCCGACGGCCCTCGTTCGTGTGGTCACTCCACGACCTCCTGTTGGGGAAGCTCACTCACCCTCGAGGGCGGTGTCGCCGCCGGAGCGAGGCCGCACGCGTTCCGCAGGTGGAGGAAGAGCGCGATGAAATCGTCGTCTGCGTAGCCGGCATCGATTGCCGCACGAAGGTGCGTCTTCATCTCGCTCGCCAGCGGGAGCTCCACGCCGGCCCCGCGGGCGGCGTCGAGCACGAGATCGATGTCCTTCTCCATGAGCGCCGTCGTGAATGTCGCCGAGAAGTCGTTGCGCAGCAGAGCTTCGGTCTTGTACTTCACGAACGGTGCGCCCGCAGCGGAGCTCCCCATCACTTCGAGGAGTATTGCGCGCGAGACGCCGGCCGTTTCGCCGAGAACCAGCGCTTCGGACATCACCTGCGCGAGTACGGCGATCATCAGGTTGATCGCAAGCTTCACGGTGCGAGCCTGCTCTCCGTCCCCGACGTGATGGATGGTCGGACCGATCGCTCCGATCACTGCTGCGACGTCGTCGAGCGTCTCGCGCGCACCGGAGACGATGAAGCTCAGGTTCCCCGCGCGCACGACGCTCGGGTTGCCGCTAACGGGTGCACGGAGGTACCGGACGGACGCCATCTCAGCGAGCGACGCGACGCGCGCCGAGACGTCCGGAGAGACGGTGCTCATGTCGACGAGCACGGTGCCCGACCGAGCAGCGGCAACGATCCTTCCGGCCACGTCCTCGAACGCACCGTCGTTGGCAAGTGAGGTGAGGACGACGTCGACCTGCTCGACGAGCTCCTCAGGCGTCGCGGCCACGGCAGCACCCAGCGCGGCGAGAGCCTCCGCCTTCCCCGACGTTCGATTGTTCACGACGAGCGGATAGCCGCCGTCGAGGAGGCGCTCCGCGATCGCCGTGCCCATGTTGCCGAGACCGACCAATCCCACGGTGGGGTGCGGGTCGTGAGAGGCGTGCACTGTCCAGTATGAATAAACGAAGGGGAGCAGCGGGTCAAGCGTCGTCGGCGCCAGGCTGGCGGCACGATTCCGTATCGGACCAGGATCTGTACAGCCATACGACACGCCGGAACGCTGACGTTTGGGGTGTGGCGCGACCTTCGCTCCGAGCGGTCCAGTGGTGCCAGTGGCGCACGGGCCTTGCCCGCGCAGTTGGGCACCCTGCATTCGTGACGCTCGTGGTTGTTCGCAGTAGGGTCTCCGCATGACGGTCCAACAGTGGGTGGACGCGTACGCGGAGGCCTGGCGCAACCGTGATGCGGACGCGGCAGCGAGGCTCTTCACGGAGGACTGCCTCTACCGCGACCACCCCCTCCAGGAGCCGCACCGCGGCGCCGAGGGTGTCCGATCCTACTGGGCGAATGCCACGGCGACGCAGGACCGCGTCGATGTGCAGATGGGCCGGCCGGTCGAGGCGTCGGACGGGCGGCGGGCTGCAGTCGAGTTCTGGGTCAGAATGCTGAACAGCGATACCGAGGTGACCCTGATAGGGATCCTCTTCCTCCGCTTCGCGGAAGACGGGCGCTGCGCGGAGCTGCGGGAGACGTGGCTCTTCGAGGCAGGTGATCACGCTCCGCACGAGGGCTGGGGCGTGTAGGCATTTCTGACGATCCCGAGTGCCGTTCCTCGACGATCGGACGCTGCTGGCCGAGCGTGGCCACCGCGCGACGTACTTTCGTCCTCGCCAGTGCCGACCAGGCGGTCACGTCCCGGCGGCCACGTGCCGTCAGTCGTCCGGTTCGGAGCCGTGCGAGCCATCGTCGCCCGTCGTCGTCGCGGGGACGGGCGTGGTGGGCGTCGTGGTGATCGTGGCACGCGGGCTCAGCCTTCCGGCGGGCCCGGGCTCGCGGTTCGCGTACCCGAGCAGCACCACGTTCACGCCGATCGCGGCGGCGACGAGCAGCGCTACGGCGGCCCCGATGAGAAACACCCGTGCCGGCCGGCCGTGCACGGCTCAGGCGGCGAGGAGCTCGGGAGCGAGCTCGCGGCGGAGCGACCCGACCTGCTGGGGGCGGTTCACGAGCAACGCAGCCACGAGCCTCCCTTCCTGCGCGAAGTACCGGGCCGCCAGCGAGGTCTCATGTCCGTCGAGGACGATTCGCTCCCATCCCTCCACGGAGCCTACGTGCTGAAGCCGTAGACCGAACTGGTCGGACCAGAAGTAGGGAGTGGGCCTGGCGCTCGGCTTCTCGCCGAGAATGCTGCGGGCGACCACGGCAGCCTGCCCGGCCGCGCTCGTCCAGTGTTCGAAACGGACGTGCCGCGAATGCTCGGCGCTCCATGCGGCAGCGACGTCACCACAGGCGTAGACGTTCGGGAGCCCCGTGCGGCCGCCTGCATCCGTCTCGATCGGGCCGGCGACCCCGCGCAGGAGCTCACCGGCGGGCTCGGCGCCCACGGCGACGAGGACGAGGTCGCGGTCGAGCTCCGTTCCGTTCGAGAGGCGAAGACCGCGGAGGGCGCCGTCGCTCCGTCGGAGGACCCTCTCGACCCCTGCCCCGAGCCTGAGGTCGACACCGTGCTCCCGGTAGCGGTTGGCGAGGAGGCGGCCGACCTCCGGCCCGAGCGTCCGCTCGAACGGCAGGCTCACCACGTCGATGATCGTCACGTCGACCCCGAGCCCGGCGGCCGTCGAGGCAACCTCGGTGCCGACGAAGCCCGATCCGACGATCGCGAGCCGCCGGCCCGGAACGAGCTCGGCGCGCAATCGTCGCGCGTCCTCGAGTGTCCGGAGGACGTGGACGCCGCTCCCGCCGAACGCCGCCGGCCGGCGGGCCCGGGCCCCGGTCGCGAGAACGAGCGCATCCCACACCAAGTCCCCGCGAGACGTGCTCGCGAGCCGGCGCGCCATGTCGATCAGCTCGACCCGGACACCGAGCTCGAGGTCGATCTCGAGCTCGGCCCAGGCAGTCGGCCCCTGGAGGAGGAGCTCCTCGCGGGTCCCCGCGAGGAACTCCTTCGAGAGGGCGGGCCGCTCGTACGGCGGGTGTGGCTCTTCGCCGACGAGTGTGATCGATCCGTCGAACCCCTCCGCGCGCAGCGTCTGCGCGCACCGGCTGCCCGCCAGGCCGGCGCCGACGATGACGACCCGCCGGGTCATCAGGCGGCCTGCCTGCCGCGCTCGTCGTAGACGGCGATCGCTCCCATGGGGCACGACGCTGCCGCTTCGAGGACGGCGTCGTCGTCCGTCTCGGCCTCGTGCACGACCGCGATGCCGTCGGGGCCGAGGACGAAGGACCGGGATGCAAGCTCTGCGCAGCTGCCGAAGCCGCTACACAACGACCGGTCTATCTCGATGCGGTACACGAGCCTCTCCTTTCGTGGGCGGGACGAGCGTGCGCCACGCGGTGGCTGCGACGACTGCACCGACCGCTCCGCCGTAGAGGCCGAGAGCCCAGGGCTGGCCGCTGTCGGTTCCGGCCGCCAGGCCGTGCACGGTGGCGAGGCCGAAGATGAGATACGTGGCCCAGTGCAGGCGCCGCCAGTTGCGCGCTCCGATGCGCTTCCGGAGCGAGAACGAGGCGTAGACGACCACCATCAGCTCGGCCGCGAGCACTCCGAGACCCGTCCACAGCGGACGGTAGGGAGCCATGCCGGGCACGAGCAGGCTGCCGATGCCGATGTGCACGGTGCTGTCGAGGACGAGCGCCGAGGCGTGTGCGAGCAACGCGCCGAGCCCGAGCATGGCGAGGAAGCGGTGGATGTCGGCCACCGTCGCCGCCTTGAGCGCCGTGCCGAACGGCCGCGACTTCAGCACCAGCCCGGCCAGCACCGACGAGGTCAGCAACGCGTAGGCGAGAAGGCCGCTCGACCGGGCGAGGATCCAGAACGTCGGGTCGGTCTTCACGCGAGCCCCCCTGCGAAGAGCGTGCGGCCGTCGAGCGTGACGAGCAATGCGGGAGTCGCGGTGGCGTTTGCCTCGCGTTCGGCTTCCTCTGCTCCGGCGAGAAAGAGGGCCTTCGCTTGCACCTCCGCGTCCGTCGCCGTCGCTGCGACGGCGGTGACGCGGAGGAGATCTCCCGCAGCCGGCAAGCCGGTGTCGGGGTCGATGATGTGGTGCAGCTCCTCGCTCCCCCGCGTCCAGTGGCGACGGTCGCGGCCGGAGGTCGCGACCGCACCGTCGCCGAGTTCCAGCGTGAGCGTGCCGTCGCCGGTAGCGAGCCCGATCGGCCACCCATCGCCGCGGGCGGCGATATCGCCGCCGGCATCGACCAGGCACGGACCGAGCTCCCCGAGGATCTTCGCGGCGCGATCCACGGCGTAGCCCTTGGCGATCCCTCCGAGATCGAGGTGGACCCCGAGATCGAGCTCGATACTCCGTGTCCTGCGATCCAGACGGATCGAGCCCGCGCAGCGCGGAGCCGCCGACGCGCGGAGATCGCCACCTCCTTCTTCAGCGGACACCTCGTCGAACGTGCGGTCGTAGCCGGCGGCGACGAGCGCGTCGTGCACCGTCGGATCGAAGCGGCCGCCCGTACGATCCCGGGCGGCGAGTGCGAGATCGACGACTTCGAGCAGCTCGGGCCCGACCCGCAGCGTGCCCCGCCGGTTGAGCTCCGAGAGCTCCGAGTCGGAATCGAACCGCGAGAAGATGCTCTCGAGGCGGCCGAACTCCCACTGGGCCTCGGCCATTGCACGCAGCGCCTCCGGACGAGGCCGCGCCCTCAGGAAGAGCTCGCAGTCGGTTCCCATGGCGTGGAAACGGCGACGCAACATCACGAGCTCCTCGTGGTGGTGATCGGTGGAAGGTGGACGATGCGGACCACCGGAGCGGGCGCTGCCTGAGCCGCGGCCCGGGTAGCGATCCGGGCTGCGCGGTTGGCCGCCGCCCTCCTCGCCGCGATGAGCTGGACGAGCCTGGCGTCGCTCTGGAGACGCTGCTGACGCTGCGCAAGGGCGGCGAGCTGCGGATCCGGCGCCGGCGTGACCCAGGGGCGCGCCGCGATTCCGGCCCACGCGACGAAGAAGACGATGATCGCGGCTGACGCGGTGTAGAGCCGGACGACGTGGCTAGTCATCTCCGCCCGCCTCTCCGAGCGCCCCGCCGTCCGCCTTGGAACTGTGCTCGCCGTCCTCGCCGTCCTCGCCGTGCGAGGCCGAGACGGGCGAAGCGGTCGAACGGACGTAGAGGACGCTGGGCGACGCGGATCGGGTCGCGACCGGCTGCGCCTTCGGAGCCGCCTTGGGCAGCGCCGCGAGCTGATGTCGCAACTGTGCTTCGAGGCGGTCGAGGGAGCGCGCCCTGGCCGAGACCTGCGCGGTCGAGGCCGGCTTGGACGCGGCACCGAGTTGCACGGTGCGACTGAGGGCGAGGAATCCCGCGACGACCGCGGCGCCGAGCATGACGACGATCGAGAATCGGTGCTTACGAGCCATCGGATACCTCCTGGTCGTGCTGGTGAGTGCTTCGACGGTAGGAGGGGCCGCGCAAGCCCCGGGCCAGGCGGAGGTAAGGCATGGTGAAACCCGGGTAAGTCTTCGCCCGACTGCCCGTCGCGAGCGGCCGCGCGTGCGACGATCCGCTCGTGCAGATCCTGATCGTCGAGGACGACGACGCGATCGCGAAGCCGCTCGCAGCCGGGCTCGAGCGTGAGGGCTTCGACGTGACCCGCGTATCGACCGGAGAGGATGCTCTCGACGCCGCCCTGCCCGACCTCGTCCTCCTCGACCTCCGCCTGCCCGGAATGGACGGAACCGAGGTATGTCGGCGGCTGCGTGCGCGCTCGGACGTGCCGATCATCGTCGTCACCGCCAAGGGCGAGGAGGTCGACCGCGTGGTCGGCCTCGAGCTCGGCGCCGACGACTACATCGTCAAGCCGTTCGGGTTTCGTGAGCTGCTGGCGCGGATTCGCGCGGTGATGCGGCGGGCGCGTCCCGGCACCGACCGTGCACAGATCCACGTCGGGCAACTCGAGATCGACGTTCGGGGGCGGCGGGCGACCCTGGGAGACGACGCGTTGAACCTGACGACGAAGGAGTTCGACCTGCTCGCGCTGCTTGCATCCGAGCCGGGCGACGTCGTCTCGCGGCAACGGATCCTGCGCGAGGTGTGGGACACGGAGTGGTTCGGGCCGACGAAGACCGTCGACGTCCACGTCGCTTCGCTGCGGAAGAAGCTCGGCGACCCGGGCTGGATCGAGACCGTGCGCGGCATCGGCCTGCGGCTCGTCCCCCGTCCGTGACCAGGCGCCTTCTCGCAAGCTACGTCGTCCTCGCGCTCGTCGTCCTCGCCCTGCTCGAGGTGCCGCTCGCCGTCTCGTTCGCGCGTAACGAGCGCCACGACCTGACGACCAAGGTCGAGCGCGATGCCGTGGCGATCGGCTCGCTCTCGGAGGATGTGCTCGAGCGCGGGGTGTCCGCTCCGCCGGCGCTCGAGGCGCTCGGCGCGCGATATTCACGCGACACGGGCGGCCGGGTCGTCGTCGTTGACGCCAAGGGGCGCAGTGTCGTCGACTCGGCCGGGATCATCCGTGGCGAACTTCTCCACCCGCCCCGAGATCCGGACCGCTCTCGGAGGAACCGTCGCCACCGGCGTTCGTCACTCGAACACGCTCGGCACCGACCTGCTCTACGTCGCGGTCCCCGTCGCCTCGAGCGGTGTCGTCCACGGCGCCGTTCGGATCACGTACCCGATGACCGAGGTCAATGCGCGCATCCACCGCTACCGGCTGATCCTCGCGGCGATCGCCGTCGTCGTCCTCGCCGTCGCGGTCGCGCTCGGCTTCGGCTTCGTGCGCTGGATCACGAGGCCGCTGAGACGGATCGAGGCTGCCGCCGGGGAAGTCGCGGGAGGGAACCTCGCGGCGCGGGCTCCGCTCGACGGCCCACCCGAGCTGCAGCAGCTCTCCGGCGAGTTCAACGACATGGTCGTCAAGCTCGATGCGCTCCTCCGCTCCCAGGACGAGTTCGTCGCCGATGCGTCGCACCAGCTCCGCACGCCGCTGACGGCGCTCCGCCTCCGTCTCGAGAACCTCGCTCGAGAGGACGGCACGAGGAGCGACGAGCTCGAGCCGGCCATCGTCGAGGTCGAGCGGCTGAGCTCCCTCGTCGACGGGCTTCTGACGCTCGCCCGGGCGGATCGGGCGACGAGCGAGCCGACCGCGCTCGACGTCGGCGCCGCCACCTCCGAGCGGGTCGAGGCCTGGTCGGCGCTCGCTTCGGAGCAGACGGTGCAGCTCTCGGCGCAGGTCGAAGGCCGGCCGTTCGCCTCCGTCACGGCAGGGCGAATCGAGCAGGTGCTCGACAACCTGCTCGCGAACGCGCTCGAGGTCTCACCGGCGGGTACGAGCGTGGAGGTCGCTGCGGCCCGGTCGGGGAGGTGGGTCGAGATCGCGGTCCGGGATCGCGGTCCGGGGATGACGGCCGGGGAGATCGACCGCGCGTTCGACCGCTTCTGGCGGTCGGGCGGAGGAGACGAGGGCTTCGGTCTCGGGCTCGCGATCGTCCTTCGGCTCGTGCGAGCGGACGGCGGCGAGATCGAGCTCCGCCCGCGGACCGACGGAGGGCTCGAGGCGATTGTTCGTCTTCAGTCCGCGATCAGGACATAGCGCTCGGCCGCGTGAACGGGTGCCTCACGCCCGGGACGGCGCCCTGCTCGCGACGCGCGGCGCGAAGGAGACGGGGACGCCTTCCGACGCCCTTCCTCCCAGCGCAGACCGGAAACGACGATAGGTCCGTCGCGGCTATCGAGACATGCGTCCCCGGCCAAAGTAGCCCAGGACAGCCAAGACGAGGACGACGATGATGATGATCCAGAGCCAGGTCGGCACGTGATCCCTTCGTTTGGGGGCAAGCCGACACTATCGCGAGCCGACCCGTAGTACAACGCGGGCGGCACGAGCGACCGGCCTCGACTCCGGCGCCGGGCTGGTGGGACACGTGCCCCGACTCGACCGTGTTCATGGCGGGGCAGCCGGGTCGACGCCGATCAGGTCTCGGCCGCCTCTCGACTGGCGACTGGGCACTGCTGAGGGTCCAGCGCGACGCTGATCCTCTCCCACCGGACGGTCGCGCTTCGCTGTTTCGATTGTCACCGCGACGGCGATACGGAGTCATGGCTCTCGACACCATGGGCCGATCCGGGTTCGGCGCCTGGTTGTCCGACGCGGGCCTCGTGCTTCGCTCTGCCGTCGTCGAGGCACGCCGCGATCGAATTACGACGACTGCGCAAGCTCTCGCGTACTCGTTGTTCCTCGCCATCCCGTCCGCATTCCTCGTCGTGCTCGGCGTCTTCTCGCTCGCCGCGAGCCCGGCGGACGTCGACCGTCTGATCCAGCGTTCGCAGGACGTGATTCCCGCGGAAGCCGCGACCCTGTTGAGCGACAGCCTCCGCCGCTCCACGGAGTCTCCGAGTAGCGGGCTCCTGATGACGGTCATCGGTGCAGCACTCGCGCTGTGGGCGACCACCTCTGCCGCGACCACCCTGATGCAGGGAATCACGACGGCCTTCGATCAGCCCGATAGCCGAAGCTTCGTCCGCAAACGACTCGTGGCG
Source organism: uncultured Actinomycetes bacterium (assembly GCA_963793655.1). Taxonomy (GTDB): domain Bacteria; phylum Actinomycetota; class Thermoleophilia; order Gaiellales; family Gaiellaceae; genus Gaiella. Next base: position 357,331 of record CAWCAV010000003.1, on the reverse strand, counting down.
CTCGTCATCGTCGTCTGCCTCGTCGCCGCAGCAGCCCTCGTCAGCGGACTGCTCGTGCTCGGTCCCCACCTGGAGCGGTGGGTCGGAAACGCGGTGGGGCATCCCACCCTTACCGCGTGGGCCTGGTGGACAGCGCAGTGGCCGATTCTCATCGCCGGCCTGCTCCTGGCGTTCGCCGTCCTGCTCTACCTCGGCCCCGACGTCGATCAAGGAGGCTGGAAACTCATCACGCCCGGCGCAATCACCGCAATGGTCATCTGGCTCGCCGCGTCGGCCGCGTTCGCTCTCTACGCCGCCCGATTCGGCTCCTACAACAAGACCTGGGGGACGCTCTCGGCCGTCGTCGTGATGCTGATCTGGCTCTGGCTCACGAGCGCCGCCCTGCTCTTCGGCGCCGAGGTGAACGCACAAGCCAGGCGGCTGCTCTCAGACCGGGCGCGTGCCGTCAAGGGCCCATAGTCGAGCCGGGCCAGCGCAGCGCGCAGCTATTTCTTGCCTTTCCTCGACTTGCCCTTCTTCCCTCGGGAGAGCACGCGGTTCGCCTTCGCGACGATCTTGCCGTAGGCCGATCGTGTCAGCTTGCCGCGTTTGAGCTGTTGCTTCGCGCGGGCCTTCGCGTTCGCAGCGTGGGACTTGTCGGGCATCGGATATTTCCGTTTGCCGGGAAGCCCGAACTGCGATCGCTTCAGCTTCCGTCGCGTCTTTGCCTTCACGATCGTTCCTTTCTGTCGATCGGTCGCGGGGATAACAGCGGTCAGCCGGCGCTCGGCGCTCGTTCCGGGAGCAGTCGGAGGCGGACCGTCGTGCGCTGTCCGTCCGTGAGGATCTCCACGGAGGACATGAGGCTCTTCATGAGCGCGAGGCCCCTCCCGCGCTCGTCAGGAGGTCGGTCGTCGGACCGTGCTCCCCAGAGTCCATCGCTTCCGACCTCGATGAGCACCGAACCGTCTTCGATGCGTCCCCTGACCGTCACGGGCTCACCGATCGTGGCGTGCTGCACCCCGTTCGCGGCGGCCTCATGCGCGGCGAGCACGATTGCATCGCAACCGCGGGCGGACACCCCGGCGACCTCGAGCCATGTCCTCAGTCGGTGACGAAAACCGCGAAGAACGCCGGGTTTCGAGGCCAGGACGGCAGCGAAGACTTCCACTATCGCCTCACCACCCAACACGCTCCAGAACCGCCCTCCCGGCTCCGTCATTTCGCGCGCACCGAGATGTCATCTCTCACCACGCTGAATCGATCGACGAGTCCCTGCCAGCGCTTCGTCGCGGGTGGAAGCGCACTCGAGCTCCGACGACGCTCCGGTGATCCGGAAGATCGTCGCCACGATCGCCGTCGTCGCCAGTTGGAGGCGAAAGACGGTGCCTCGCTCGCGGGCCGCAAGGTTCGTGTTCCGAAGGACGCCGAGGATCGCCCCGTCCACGAACTTCGCCTTCGAGAAGTCGACGATTACCGCTCCGTGGTCCTCGACGAGCGCGTGCAGCAACGCAGCTGTCGCGTCTCTCGTCGCGAGGTCGTGCTCACCCGCAAAAGTCACCACTGCGACCCCACTGCTTGGCCACTCGACGTTCACGTCCTCAGGAACCTCCGCGCCAACTCGACTCTCCTTCGAACTGGCCACGGGAGACGGCTACCCGGGCCACACGTTCCAAAACGGTTACGCGAGGAGGGCGTGCGGCGCGCGCCAAGGGCCGCCGTTTCCCCACCCGTCTGGTCGGGTATTCACCGGCGGTGAGCACGCCGAGCGGTTCAGGAGGGTCGCTCGTCTCCCGCGCACTGCCTGTGTACCTGGCGCTGCTGTTGGCGATCCTGACTGCGATCGGGATCCTGCTCGTCGTTCTCCTCCGTCACGTCCTCCTCATCGTGTTCGTGAGCGCGCTCTTCGCCGCCGCCCTCAGCGGCCCCAGCGAGTGGCTGCATCAGCGTTTCCGCCTTCCGCGCGGTGTGGCAGCGTTGCTCATCTATCTGGTGTCGTTCGCAGTCCTCGTGGGGATCGGCTGGCTCGTGGTTCCCCCACTTCTGGGGCAGGTGGCCGAGTTCGCGGATCGCGCGCCGGCCTATGCCGAGCGGTATGAGGGCGTTCGGGATGCCTATGCCGGGCTGCGCACCGACTTCCCTTCTCTCCCGCCCTTCGACGAGCAGATGACGAGGCTCGGCAACGCGATACTCGACCGTGCCGGCGAGCGAGCCGCGGCGCTGCCCGGCGACGTCTTCGCCATCTTCCTCGATCTCCTCAGCGTGTTCGTGATCTCGCTCCTCCTCGTCACGAACCGCTGGCGGATGCGCGCTTTCGTCCTCTCGCTCGTCCATCCCGACGATCGCCGGCGTGTCGGGAGCCTGCTCGACCGGATGTGGGTGCGGATCGGCGTCTACCTGCGAGCAAAGGCAATCGTGATGACGATCGTCGGGGCAGTCACGTACGTTGCGCTGCTCCTGATCGGCGTGCCGTTTGCGATTCCGCTCGCGATCATCGTCGCGTTCGGCGAGATCATCCCGCGCGCCGGGCCGTGGCTCGCGCGAATCCCACTCCTGTCCATCGCGGCGCTGGACGGACCCCGCACGTTCCTGCTGACACTCGTCGCCTCGATCGTGATCGAGAACGCCAAGGGCTACGCGATCTCTCCGTTCGTCGAGGGAGATCAGCTCGACATCCACCCGCTGCTCGTATTCGTCGCGGTGCTCGTCGGAGCCACGCTCGGCGGTTTCGCCGGTGCCTTCGTCGCCGTCCCCGCCGCCGCGATCGTCGACATCCTCGTGCAGGACGTCGTGGTTCCCTGGCGGCGGCAACAGCTCGAATGACGCTCGGCCGACGAGATTCGCGGAGGATGCGCGCCGCGGCGCCTGGCTACGCGGGGTCGGATTCGCTGCCGTCGCGCGTGCGCTCGGTCGGGGTCCCCTCCTCGTCGTGGCTGAAGCGCCTGCGGTAGGTCCATCGCGCGGAGATAGGGGTTACGGGGATGGGTCGAGCCTCTCCGCGAGCATCGCGGCCTCTCCGGTCTTGCGGACGAGGACGAAGTCGTCGTGGCGCTCGACGACTGTTTCGAACTCCGGCTTGTCGTGGCCCGGCTTCAGCAAGAAATCGGTCGGCTCGCTTCGCGCGCGCTCGTACGCCTCGCTGGTGACGCGGACGTGATCCATGCAGCCCGTGTCCTCGCACTCGCAGATGATCTCGAAGTTTCGCGCGGCGCGCCTGCCGCCGGCGACCAGCTCGTTGAGCCGCCGAAACAGAATCTCGTTCTCCGCTACGCGCCGCGCTCGCTCGTCCACAACCACGTCCTTGGCGAAATTCCGAGTTGTGCTTTCCACGTACTACTCAAGCAGACGTGCTCCGAGTACAACGGCCGCGCCGTCAGCTCTCGCGCCGACTCCCGTCGCCTGATCCGACCCGACCGGACGCGTGATCTCGCTGCGTCGGCGAGTCCTTACGAGGGTCGACCGCGGCGCCGCGTCCAGTAGCGGATGAAGTACACAGGCACCGCCACGCCGGCGGCGAGAAAGGCCGCGACACCCCAGGCGGTCGCGTGACGACTGCCGTGCCTGGCAGCGTGCGCGAACACGCCGGTCGAGATCGCCGCGGCGAGGGCGACCGCGATCAGGAACGTTGCGGGATCGGTCGTGGCCACAACGGACACGATACGGGGGAAACCATCGGCGAGCGAGGCTCGGCAGGGCATGTGCCGAGATCGATCAGGTGTGTGTCGACCGCCAGCCGGACGGCGCGTAGTTCCGCCGCACGGCTTCGACATAGGGGACGGGGCTGATCACCCCCCGGATCTCCGTCTGGACGTGGCGCTCGACGTTCGGCTTCGCGGACCCACCGCCGGGCTCGCCCCAGACGAGCGTCACTTCGGTCCCCGGCTCTGCGTGCTCGGCGTCGACCACTGCCAGGGTCAGCATCTTTCCTTCGTTGGCGCTGTAGCCGATCCAGGTCGACACCCCGACGGTCTCGCCGTCGACCGTGACGTCGTCGTACTGGTGCATCGAGTACACCGCGGCCGGCCAGTCGATGAACTTCGCGCGGTCGGTCTTCCGGAACATCGTGCCGATCGTGCGGCTGACGTCGTCGGCGTCGAGCGCGAGCGTCACCTTGTGACGATGCTCGCCCTCCGCCATCCGCTCGAGTGCCTCTCGCCCGATGAACTCGTGGTCGACCTTGACGTAGCTGCCGTAGCCGAGGTCCCAGGGCGTGAAGTAGTAGTCCTCGATCTCGGCGGAGACGAAGCTGCCGCCGATCGACGCCGACCCCTCGTAGCCCGTCGCCGGCAGCCACTCGCGGTAGGCCCGCAGGCTCGCGCCGGAGTACACGGCCGGGAGCGGGGAGGGAATCCAGCCCGATTCGAGCGTGTTGGACGAGTACGCCCTGCCGCCGACCAGCCTCATCCCGAAGTCTTTGCCCGCGTGCACGAGCGCATCGTGCACCGCCTCCCTGTCCTCCCACGGCCCGAACAGCTCCCAACCCGGCTGGCCGACCATCCCGTGACGCAGCGCCCGAACCCGTTTCCCCGCAATCGCCACGTCCGCCATGTGGAAGAACCGGAGCTCCGGCGGCGCGGAGCCGAGCGCCTTCCCGATCACCTCCATCGCGCTCGGGCCCTGTACCTGGAAGCGATACGACCTGCGGCGCCCGTCGCTACGCAGGAGCGATCGCACGTCGAGCTCCAGTTGCACGTCGTAGCCGCCGGTCGCGGCGTGAAAGGTGATCCAGTTCATCGCGGGCGCGCGGCCGACGAGGTTGAACCGGTTCTCCTCGAGGTGGAAGAGGATCACGTCGCCGATCACGTAGCCCTCCGGTGAGCACGGAACGAAGTGCTTCGCCCGGTCGACGCCGAAGTCCTCGAAGCTGTTGACCGCGAGGCGCGAGAGCAGGGTCGCCGCGTCCGGCCCTTCCACCGCCAGATCGTTCATGTGGTACGACTGGTCGAAGAGGACGCAGGTCTCCTGCCACGCGCGTTGCTCGTCCCGCCAGTTCGTGTACTCGGGCGGCACCCCGGGAAAGACGTTGGCGCCGGACGGGTTGTTGCGCAGCACCTCGACTGGGCTCTGGGTCGCGTCGAGCAGGTCCTGCAGACTCCGATCACCCACGTCGATCCTCCGTTCTCCGGGTCTAGATCCGCCCGGCGGTCACGGCCGCGCCAGGCCCTGCGGACGTGGGCGCCGAGCGCCGCCCCAACTTCGGCCGGCGGATGCCCGGGCGCCCGGTGATTCCCTAGGCCCCACCCTGAAGCTGCCCTTCCGCTTCGTGCTTCCGTCGGACAGGTAGCGGTAGAGGCCCTTCCTCAGGTTCAGGATCCATGTCGCGTTCTGCCGCTGCGTGACTCCCGTCGACTTGTTCACGCCCGCGCCGGTCAGATGGAAGTTGTCCGTCGCGGACCGATCGGCGACCGCGACCGTGTACTTGCCCGCCTCGAGCCTCGTCACGACCTTCCCGTCGAGCCTGAGCGTGAGGAACGAGCCCTGACCGACGGTCGCCTGCAGCGTCCTCCCGCCTTCGACGAAGCTCGGCACGAACTTCGTCATGTTCGGCAGCGTGGTGATGGCGCGGTACTTCTTCGCCAGCTGCGCAAGCGTCAGGAGCTGGACGCGGTCGACGAGTGGGCTCCACGTGGGCAGCCGGATGTTGCGAATGGCGGCCGGAAGCAGGGCCCGGATTTCGTCCGGATGGCTGTTCGCGTAGACGAGCGACTGGTTGATCGCCGCACGGAACCTCGTCACGAGCCCCGGGTTCTTTCTCACCCAGTCCTCGCGCGCGCAGTAGCAGCGTTCGGGAAGTACTTACCGAGCACCGGTCCCGGTGCCAGCACGACACGGCCACCGGCGGCGAGGATCTGCGACATGAAGGGCTCTGGCGTGTGGATGGCGTCCACCAGCCCGTTTGCGAGGGCGGCCGGCATGGCCGGGAACGGCATCACGGTGTACTTGACCTGGCCCGAGTCGACGCCGACGCTTGTCGAGCGCGCCCCGGACGACGATCTCGGCGACGCCCTTGAGGGCATTCAGGGCAACGGTCTTTCCCGCGAGGTCGGCTGGTGTGCGGATCGAGCTCGAGCCTCGAACCACGACGTTCTGCCAGTTGTCGGCTTCCGATGTCCCTTCCGTCTCGCTCGCGGCGACGACGGTGATCGGGATCCCCTGGGTTCGGCCGATCATCGCGGGGGTGTATCCGATATAGCCGATGTCGCCGTTGTTGTTGGCCAGCGAAAGGACGATGTCGTTGCCGCTCTGCAGCGTGTTCTTCTTGATCTCGATCCCCTGCGCGGCAAAGAACCCCTTCTGGATGCCCAGATCCAACGGCAGCGCGTTCGCGATCGGGAGCGTGTTCACGGTGATGGTGGTCACGGTCGCGTTCGGGGCGCTGACTGCCGCTCCGCCGAAGCACGCCGCGGCGACAGCGGCCGGGATCGCAACGAGAGCGAGCCGCCGCCGAAACCTCTTGTTCATCACGAGCTTCCTCTCCGTTCGACTACGGAGCAGGTCGACGAAGACCACCGACCCGCCGATTGCCGCATCCCCTCTGCGGTTGCGGGTGGCGCCTCCCTTCTCCTCGTGTCGACCAGCCACCGACGTGGCCCCGATTGTCGCACTTCATCCAAGGGCGCCGGTTCGATCCCGCTGGAGACGAGCCTGAACGGCGTCGTCGCAGCGGGCGATGTCCGACCCGGCTCGTTCAAGCGGCCGTGTCCGACACCATTCGGCGGGCGCCAGCCGCACCGGCTCAGCGCGATGATCATCGCGAGGAGGGGGCACCCCACAAGCATCCTGAAAGAGCCACGGTCGTCGCCGGCCCACGTGCAACACTAGGCATGGCGATCCGCCACCTCTTGCCCCTTCCCCCGGACGAGAGACAGCGGATCTGCCTGCCGCGTGGGCCCGCTAGAGACCAGCACCCCCCGGCTGCCCGGTGGGCCCCGCGGCCGTTACCGCGCATCAACGCGCGCGGCAGCAGTATCCGACGAGGGGCCACGCGTGACACCGGAAGTTCGGCTAGGCCTTTGCTGTACCCCCGTCCAAGGACACGGCGCGCCTACGGGTGGAGCGCTTGCTCACCCGACCAGCTCACGCTGCAGGATCTCGCCGAGGTCGCGCACGACGAGGTCCGCGCCCTGGTCGCGCGGCATCTCGCCCTGGCCGTCCTGGTGGACGACGACGACGAGGCGGAAGCCGCCTGCGCGGCCCGCCGCGATCCCATCGCGCGTGGTCTCGAACACGGCCGTGCGGTCGGGCGACACACCCAGATGGCGGCATGCGGCGAGGAGCATGTCGGGCGAAGGCTTTCTCTCGAGCCCCTCGGCGAGCATCGTCCGGCCGTCGACGCAGTCGGCAACGAGGTCGGTGAGCCGTGCCCGAGCGAGCAGCGCCTCCGTGTTCGTGCTCCCCGAGACCACCGCGCACCGCAGGCCGGCGTCCTGCGCGAGTTGGAGGTAGAGACGGGCTCCCGTGTATGCCCTGACGCCGTGCTGCTCGAGCCGAAGGAGCAACGCGCGATTCTTCCGATTGGCGAGGCCGCGCACGGTCTCCGTGCCAGGCGCGTCGTCGGAGCGCCCTTGCGGAAGGCTGATGCCCCGGCTGGCCAGGAAGTCACGCACCGCGGCCTCTCGCGACTTGCCGTGGATCAGCCTCGGGTAGTCGACCCGCCGGCTGAACGCCGTGAACGAGCCACCGGTCCGTTCGATCCGCCGGGCGATGAACTCGTCGAACGTCTCCTTCCAGGCGTCTGCGTGGATTGCGGCACTGGCCACGAGCACCCCGTCGACGTTGAACACGCAGGCGACCACCTCGGCGGGCAGGCCGAGCAGCCGCTTCGTCTCGACCGCTGACGCGACGAGACGGGCGAGGAAGGCTTGCGCATGTCGTTCGTCGCCAAAGGAGGCGAGAAGCTGGGCCGTCGTGACGCGCTCGTCCGAGAGCTTGCGGGCCAAGACGCCCAGATCGTGCGGCGAGAGGTCGTGGTCGCGTCCGGCGGCGCGAAGTGCGTGGTCCGCGGCCTGGAACGCCGAGCGCCACGCGCCGATCAGCTCGTCGAGGTCGACAGGATCCACCGCCTCACCCCGATCGTCGCATCAGGGTGGCGCGTGCGGTGGCCCCCGCGCGCGCCTTCCGCGTCTGGGCATGCATTCGCCCTCCCCGGCCCGCGGGGTGCTTTCGCGGTGCTCCCCGAGCGGCTTCGGCGAAGATGCCGGTCATGAGCCCGGTCACTCGATCACGTGGATGTTCCTCGCGGCGCACATCTCCTTCAGCACGTCGGGCCACACGGTCACGCTCACCTCGCCCAGGTGGGCCTTGCGGAGCAAGAGCATCGTCACTCGGGACTGGCCGATACCGCCGCCGATCGAGAGCGGGATGCGATCCTCGAGAATTGCCCTGTGGTACGGCAGCTCGAGGAAGTCGAGCTGGCCCGTCAGCTCCAGTTGGCGACGGAGCGTCTCCTTCGTGACCCGGACTCCCATCGAGCTCAGCTCGTGGCGCCGGCACGTGACGGGGTTCCAGACGAGGATGTCGCCGTTCAGCCCGTGCATCGGACGACCGTCGACGGACACGGTCTCCGTGACCCAGTCGTCGTAGTCCGCCGCCCGCAGCTCGTGCGGGTAGCCGTCGGCGAGCGTCCAGCCGATCCCGTAGAGGAAGACCGCCGGGTGCTCCTGCAGGAGCGTCGTCTCGCGCTGCTTGCGCGGCAGGTCCGGGTACATCGCGAGCACGTCCTCGGTGTGGAAGAACTCGAGCTCGTCCGGGAGGCTCGGGTAGCGCGGATCGCGGAGCTGCGGGTACATCTCGAGCGCGAGCTCCTCGGCGGAGCGGATCACCCGCCAGATCGCCTTCACGATCTCGGTGAGGAACGGCAACGTCCGCTGCTCGGGCGTGATCACACGCTCCCAGTCCCACTGGTCGACGTAGGCGGAGTGGTCGTGGTCGAGGAAGTAGTCCTTGCGGACGGCGCGCATGTCGGTGACGAGACCCTCTCCCGGCCGCATGCCGAACTCAGCGAGCGCCATCCGCTTCCACTTCGTCGCAGCCTGCACGACCTCGGCGTCGATCGGATGCTTGCCGTGGTCGTTCGCGATGCGGAAGCCCACCGGCGTACGCGAGCCGTCGCGATCGAGGTAGTCGTTCACCCCGCTCGCCACGTCGACGATCAGCGGCACCTCGACGCGGATAAGGCCGAGCTCACGGCACAGCCCGTCCTCGATGTGGCGCTTCACCGCCGCGAGCGCCCGCTGTGTCTCGTTCGGGGTCAGCAGCGGTGTGTAGTCGTCGGGCAGCACGCGCTCGAGGTCGGCGTAGTCGCCGATCCCCGGGCCGGCGAGATCCGCCGTCTTGTCAAGGGCAGCCATGGCGCCTCCCGTCGGTTGATCGAACCTGACCCGAGCGTACGACGCCCGTCGGGCGCAGGCATCCGTAGAGATCGGCAGCCGGCGTCAGGGGTGATCCTGACCCCGCGCGTCGCCCTGACCCTCCGCGCAAAATCGTGTCCCACCACCACCGGGCGGTCCGTGGCCCCTCCCCCGAGGCAACGGCCCTGCTTGACGGCAGGCGCCCCGGCTCCTAGCGTCGAGTGCCATGGGCGACAGGGTCGTCTGCATCTCACACGCATCGGGCGCCGGTGGCGAAGAGGTCGGCCGGCTCGTCGCACAGCAGCTGGGCTTCCTCTACATGGACGACGACATCGTTGCCCGGGCAGCCGCAGCAGGGGGCATCGACCCCGCGGAGGTCGCGGACGAGGAGCGGCGCAAGTCGTTCGCCATACGCCTGCTCGAGGGGCTCGGGGAGGGCGGCGGTGAGGCGTGGGCCCTGGCGCGCAGCGGATCCGGCCGGGGCGAGGAGCTGAGCAGCGACGACGTCCGCGCGTTGATCCGCGAGACGATCGCGCAGACCGCGGCACGTGGGGACGTCGTGATCGTCGCCCACGGTGCCTCGTATGGCGTTTCACGCGAGCATCAGCCGCTCCGGGTTCTGGTGACCGCATCCCCCGAGACCCGTGCGACGCGCATCGCGGATCTGCATGGCGTCGACCAGTCGCGCGCGGCCCGCGAGGTGAAGAGCTCGGACGCCGCCCGGCGTGACTACCTCAAGCGCTTCTACGACGTCGGCGAGGAGCTGCCGACCCACTACGACGTCGTCGTCAACACGGATGTCCTCTCGGTCGAGCAGGCCGCGCGGTTGGTCTCACACCTCGCGTCGGGCTAGGGTCCCCGGGGTCTGCGGCACTCGTTCGAGTCGGACGACACAGACCGACGACCAAGGAGGGTGAGATGCGCGCAGGTGGAAGATGGATCGCCGCTCTATCGGCCGTCGCGGCGCTGGCCGCGGGCGTCGGGCTCTCGGCGAACGCAAGCGACGGTGCGAAGCCGCCGGGGCTCGAGTTCCTGGGCCAGGCGATCGTCCCGACCGGCACGACGTTCGCGGGCACGACGGTCGGTGGGCTCTCGAGCATCACGTACGACGCGCACCGCGGGGTCTTCTACAGCCTGTCCGACGACCAGAGCCAGCTGCAGCCGGCACGGTTCTACACGCTCGGTGTCGATCTCGCCGACGGCCGACTCGACAACGGTGACGTCGGCTTCCTGGGCGTGACGACGCTGCTCGCCCCGAACGGGCAGCCGTACGCACCGTCCAGCTTCGATCCCGAAGGGCTGACGCTGGCGAAGAGCGGTGAGCTGATCGTCACCTCGGAGGGCATCGCCGCGCGCACGATCTCCCCCTGGGTGCGGCGGTACACCGTCGACGGGACGTACCTGGGCGACCTCCCCGTCCCGGACGCGTTCCAGCCGACGAGTGCGACCCACGGTGTGCGCCAGAACCTCGCCTTCGAGGCTGCCGCGGTCGCGCCGGACGGCCGCCATCTGTTCGTCGGGATGGAGGGGGCGCTCGTGCAGGACGGCCCTGCCGCGACGCTCGACGCCGGCAGCCCGGCGCGCATCATCCGCTACAACCTCGCGACGGGACGCCTCGACGCCCAGTACGTCTACGGGACCGACCCGATCGTCGAGCCACCAGTGCCGTCGACGCAGTTCGCGGTCAACGGGCTCGTCGAGCTGCTCCCGTTCAACGACCAGTTCATGCTCTCGATGGAGCGGTCGTTCTCGGTCGGTGCGCCGGGGACGGGGAACACGATCAAGCTCTACTCGGTCGCCTTCCCGGGGGCCGACAACGTCGACGGCCTCGACAGCCTCGCGCCCGTGCTCGGGAGCGTCCGCCCGGTGCAGAAGACCCTGCTCCTCGACCTGCGGACGCTCGGGATCCCCCTGGACAACGTCGAGGGGATGGCGATCGGGCCGAACCTGCCCGACGGCCGCCGCTCGCTCCTCCTCGTCAGCGACAACAACTTCGCGGCGAGCCAGTTCACGCAGTTCCTCCTTTTTGCCCTCGACTGAGGGCTGGAGGTGGGCCCGGCCACGGCCGGGCCCACCTCTCGCTAGGCAGCCGCGCTGGACTGACCGCCGCGCACCCACGCGCGCCCCTCGGCGAGGTCCTCGAACCTGCCGAGGCCGATCCCCTGGAGTACTGCGTTTCCGAGCGCGGTCGCCTCGGTTGACCCCGCGACGACGGGGACGCCGGTGTGGTCGGTGAGCCGCTCGCGCAGGAAGCTCGATGCCGCGCCGCCGCCGACAACGGCGAGCTCCTCGACCCGCTGGACCGACCGGAGCTCGTCGACGACGGAGGCGACGGCCGCCGCCACCGACTCGACAATCGACCGCGCGACGAGGGAGTGCGGGGCGTCGGCTCCCAGCCCGGCCGCTGCACGCACTTCGTCGTCCATCCGCGCGGGGGCGAGGAACCGCTCGTCACGCACGTCGAAAGCCGGCGCCTCCGGCGCCTCGGCCGCGAGGTCGAGCAGCTCGCGCGCCGTCTCGCCCCAGAGCGCTCCGCACTGCTCGAGCAGCCAGAAGCCGGTGACGTTCTTCAGGTAGCGGTAGCCGCCGACGGCACCGAGCTCGTTGGAGAAGTTCGCCTGGCGCGCCGCCTCGGAGGTGTCCGGAGCTTCGCGCTCGACCCCGACGATGAACCAGGTCCCGGCGGAGACGAATGCTCGGCCCTCGGTGCCGAGCGGGCTCGCTGCGAATGCACATGCCGTGTCGTGCGCCGCGACGAGATGGACGGGCGTGCCGTGGTGCTCCCCGAGCAGGCGACCGGCGGCTTCCGGCGGCAACAGGATCCGGCGATCGACGCCGATCGCCTCGACGAGGTCGGTCGCCCACTCGCCCGTAGCCACGTCGAGGAGGCCCGTCGTGCCGGCGTTGGAGCGCTCGCTCACAGCTTCGCCCGTGAGCTCGTACGCCACGAGCTCGGGGAGCATCACGAGGCGGACCGCCCTGGCCAGCTCGGCAGGGTCGTGCGCGGCGAGCTGGAAGATCGTGTTGATCGGGAGGAGCTGGATCCCGGTCCGCCGGTACAGCTCCGCCTCGCCGATGGAGCGCGCGACGTCACGCCAACCCTCCGTGCGGGGACTGCGGTAGCTGTGCGGATCCGAGAGCAGCTGCCCGTCGTCGCCGAGCAGCCCGTAGTCCACGGCCCACCCGTCGATTCCGATCGACGCCAACGGGCCTGATTCCCGAGCCCGTTCGAGGCCGACGCGCACGTTGTCGAGCAGCTCGCTCCATCGCCATCTGACGGAGCCGTCGGATCGCGGCTCGGGCCGGTGGAACCAGCGATGAACGACGACGACCTCGGGCCGGGCGGCGTGCAGGTCGACGACCGCCACGCGTACGGACGTCGCGCCCATGTCGACCGCGGCGACGCGCATCGAGGCCACTAGCTGGTCGGTCGGCGGTTCATGCGACGACGTTCAGCTCGAGGCCGAGCAGGCCAGCGACCTTCCGGAGACGGTCCACCTGATGGCCGATCCCGAGCGCGACGTGGTGCGTCGGGCCCTGGGCACACCAGTCGTCGAAGAACGCGGCCGGGTCTCTCGAGAATCGGATGCGCGAGTTCGTGTTTCCGATTCGGAAGGTCGGCCCGGCGATGGACTCCCCTTCGGCTACGAGAAGCTTGAGTCGACCGTCGGCTGTCTGGGTCAGCCCGAGGATGGTGACCGGCCCGAGACGGACCTTCATCTCTACCGAGAGTCCCGCGCCCGCCTTCCCGTGGTACAGCCTGAGCGCGCGCGCGACGGGTCGTCCGTCGGCGATCGCGAGGTGGCCCGGGGCCGTCGTGGCCCATGAGGATGAACTGCTCGTCGAAGTCGAGGCCGTAGAACTCGGTGTACGACCCGCCGGCTCCGAGCCGGTCGAGCAAGAGCATCGCGATGTTGGTCTTGAGGTCGCCTTCGCCGGCGGTCGGGACGCCTCGTGCGGTGAGCAGGGAGTTGCCGACGATGAGACCCGAGCTCACTCGCTCGGCGATGTTGCCTCCGACACCGCGGTAGTAGTAGGTGAGCCCGTCGAGCTCGAAATCCTCGACGAGCCGGTCGAGGCCGACGGCGACGCGCGCCGACCACTCGAAGACCTCGGGCGTGATCTCCGCGGCGATCGGGTCGGAGCCGGCGTCGGCCAGGTCGAAGACCTCTCGGATCTCGTCGCTCTTGCTGGTCTATCGCGCCTCGCGTCCGCCGACTCGACACGAGCGACGAGATCGTCGATCTCGAGCACCTCGACGTGCGCACCGGTCTGGGCGTGCACCTGTGTGAAGTCGGAGTACATGTCGAGCATTCCGGGGTACGTGTGGCCGAGGAAGCCGATACGCGCGGTTCGGAGGTCGTGCACGGCGCGGGTCGCGTCCAACCATTCGCTGCAGGACGCTCCATGCCGGGTCGCCGTCGAGCAGCGTCCCCGTGACGGTCCTGTAGGGAATCGCCGCCCGTGTCAGTGCGCCCGCGATCTCGGGGACACAGCACGCCGAGCAGTTGGCGAGCCACTCGCCCGTCGTCATCGCCTCGTAGTCGACCGTGCGCGTCGGTTGAAGGTTGAGGACGACGACCGGCGCGTCGACCGCCTGGACGACGGGGAGGACCTGTGACGAGGTCGCGTAGGTCGCCGTGTAGACGAGCAGGAGACCGAGGTCGCCCGGCTGCCAGGGCCTCGCCCGCCGCGCGAGCGGCCTGAGGCGTGTCGACGAGACCGGCGGAGACGACCTCGGCGCCCATCTCCTCGAGCCGACGCTCGATCCCGCGCTGGTACTGCTCGAGCCGCTGGCGCAGGCCGTCGAACTGCGGCCAGTACGCAGCGAGCCCGATGCCGAAGACCGCGACACGCGGAGGAGCGCCGCGACTCATGTCCCTTCCTCCCGTGTCACGACGGCCGCCTGGCGTCGGGCCCCGACGATGCGCAGCCGAGCGCGCGCGCGCCGGTAGATGTCACCGAGGTTCGGGACGATGACGCTGGCGAGGAGCAGCCCTCCGATGACGATGTTCTGATCCTGCGCCGGAATCACATCGGCCGTCATCGCAGTCTGCAGAGTGCCGAGAACGGCGACGGCCAGAACGACGCCGATGATCGTGCCGCGGCCGCCGAAGATCGAGACGCCGCCGAGCAGGACGACCGTCACCACGAACAGCTCGAGCCCGATGCCGGAGTCGTAGCGAGCCGACGCGAAGCGGAGCGTCCAGAGCACGCCCGCGAGACCGCACGTCATCCCGGAGAGGACGAACAGCCAGAACTTGATCCGCCTGACGCGGATGCCGGAGTAGAAGGCTGCTTCCTGGTTCGCGCCGATCGCGAAGATCGCGCGCCCCAGCGGCGTCGCATGAAGGACGATGCCGAAGACGACCGCGAGCGCCAGGAAGATCACGACCGAGTACGAGATGTGCGTGTGCGGGATCGGGACGACGCCGATGTTCGCGAGGCCCTGCGGGAACCCGCTGATCGTGTCCGACGGCAGGATCCCCTGCGCGATGCCGCGGTAGAGCGTCAGTGTTCCGATCGTGACGGCGAGCGACGGCAGGCCGATGCGCGTGATCAGGAAGCCGTTGAACGCCCCGAGCACGCCGCCCAGGATGACGGCGGCGATCATGGCCGGCCAGATCGGCCAGCCGTGCTTGAACAGCTCGGCCATGAAGAGCCCCGTGAGGCCGAGCATCGACGCCACGGAGAGGTCGATCTCACCCGTGATGATGATCAGCGTCAGCGGGAGCGCGATGATCGCGATCTCGCCCACGTTCAAGCCGATGAAGAAGAGAGTTGGTCGAGTCCAGGAAGTGCGGTGAGACGCTCGCGCCGTAGGCGATCGAGGCGAGCAGCAGGACGACGAGCAGCGTCTCCCACCGGACGAGCGCGCCGAGAGCGCCGCCGCCACGCGCGGTGCAGGTCTCCGCGCCGGGCTCGAGGCTCTCGACGTCAGCCACGAGCTCTCCTTCGCGTGCGCATCGCGGGGGCGACCCGCAGCGCGATCAGCCGGTCGAACGCGATCGCGGCGAGCAGCAAGGCCCCCGCGAGCGCCGTGCTCCAGAACGAAGAGACGTTCACGACGACCAGCGCGCTGTTGATCGTGTAGAGGAGCAGCGCGCCGAGCGCCGCGCCGAGCACGGTGCCGCTCCCGCCGAAGATCGCCACGCCGCCCACGACGACGGCCGCGATGACCTGGAACTCGTAGCCGACGCCGGCGATCGCATCGACCGACGCGTACAACGACAGCCACAGCGCCCCGGTGACGCCGGCGATCGCGCCGCTCAGCACGAAGGCGAGGAAGACGCGCGATCCGACCGGGATGCCGGCGAGGCGCGCCGCGTCGGGATCCGAGCCGATCGCATAGAAGTCGCGGGCCGTTCGGAAGCTGCGCATCGAGTAGGTGGCGACCGCGACGGCGATGATCGCGATCCAGCCGAGGTACGGGATCCCCAGCACGGTGGCGTAGCCGATCTTGTTGAAGCTGTCGGGGAGCATGGAGGCGTTCACCTGGTTCCCGCCCGCCCAGGCGCCGTCGATCCCGCGGATGATGTAGAGCGTTCCGAGCGTCACGACGAGGCTCGGTACGCGGCCGACTGTCACGATCAGGCCGTTCACGACGCCGCAGGCGGCGCCGATCGCGAGCGCCAAGAGAAAGACGACCGGGAGCGCGACGTCCGGGTGGTGGACGTACAGCACGCCGGTCGCGTACGCGGAGATCCCGAGGATCGACCCGATCGAGAGGTCGACGTTCCGCGTGATGATGACGATCGTCTCGCCGATCGCGAGCAGGGCGATGATCGCCGAGCCCGCGAGGATCTGCTGGACGTTCGCGGCGCTGAGGAAGAGGTGGTTGTCGAGCGTCGTCGCGCCGACGACGATCACGAGCGCGAGGACGATGCCGAGCTCACGGAAGCGCGCGAGGAACTCGGCGAACGCGTGTGAGCTGGAGCGCGGCTCGATGCCGCCCTGCTCTTCGGCGACCGACGTCATGCAGCCTCTTCGACCAGTCCCGTCGCAGCGCGCATGATCGCGTCCTCGTCGGCGTCTGCTCGCTCGAACTCGCGCATGACACGGCCCTCGAAGAGGACGACGATCCGGTCCGCCATGCCGAGCACCTCCGGCAGCTCGGAGGAGATCATGAGCACGGCGACGCCCTGCGCCGCGAGCTCGGAGAGCAGGCGGTGCACTTCCGCCTTCGTCCCGACGTCGATGCCGCGCGTCGGCTCGTCGACGATCAGCAGCGTCGGCTTGCGTGCGAGCCACTTCGCCAGGACGGTCTTCTGCTGGTTGCCTCCCGAGAGCGTCCAGACGGGGTTTGTCAGCCTGCGCGTACTTCAGCCGCAGCCGGAGCGCCCAGTCCTTCGCGAAGTGCCGCTCGGAGCCCGCGGAGGATCAAGCCCCCTCGCCGGACGCGTGTCGAGCGAGGCGAGCGCGATGTTGCGCTCGATCGAGAAGTCCATGACGAGGCCCTGCTGGCGCCGGTCCTCGGGGACGAGCCCGATCCCGGCGGCCATCGCTGCTGGAGGGCGATCCCGGCGGCAAGCGCCTGCCGTCGATCTCGACCGAGCCGGCGTCCCAGCGGTCGATGCCGAAGATCGCGCGGGCCACCTCGGTCCGTCCCGCGCCGACCAGGCCGGCGAGTGCGACGATCTCGCCGCTGCGCACGACGAAGGACACGTCCGTGAAGTCGCCCTCGCGCGTCAGGCGGTCGACCTTCAGGACGACCCGTCCGGGCTCGGTCGGGACCTTCGGGAACAGCGCATCCATGTCGCGACCGACCATCGCGCGGATGACCGACTGGATGCGTCAGCTCGTCGATCGGCTTCGTCCAGACGTGTCGGCCGTCGCGCATCACCGTGACGCGCTGGCAGATCTCGAAGATCTCCTCGAGACGATGCGAGACGAACAGCACCGCGTTGCCGCGTGCGCGAAGCGTCTCGACGATGCCGAACAGCCGCTCGACCTCGGTGGTCGCCAACGCTGCGGTCGGCTCGTCCATCACGATCACGCGGGCGTTCGTCGTCAACGCCTTGGCGATCTCGACGAGCTGCTGGTCGGCGATCGAGAGCCCGCGAGCGAGCCGGTCCGGGTCGAGCCTGACGCCGAGCTGCTCGAACAGCGTGGCGGCCTCGCGTCGCATCCGCCGGCCGTCGATGCGGCGGAAGCGCTTGAGCGGCTGCACGCCGACGAAGATGTTCTCGGCGACGCTGAGATCGGGAAAGAGGATCGGCTCCTGGAAGATGATCGCGATCCCGGCCGTCCTGCGACTGCTTGGCGTTGTCGAAGATCGCCTCCTCGCCGTCCAGCACGAGCCGCCCGGAGTCGGGTCGATGCACGCCGGCCAGGATCTTGACGAGCGTGGACTTGCCGGCGCCGTTCTCGCCGACCAGACCGTGCACCTCGCCGCCGAACAGCTCGATGTCGCCGTCCTCGAGCGCGTGGACGGCGCCGAAGCTCTTCCGGGCGTGCTCGAGGGAGATGACGGGCGCGGGATGGGGTGTCGTCACGATCGCCGTGGAGAGGATGGGGGCGCCGCGGGCAGGGCCGCGGCGCCCCGACTCGGCCTAGAACTTGAACTTGTCGACGTTCTTGATGTCGAACACGTACGGCGGTCCGAGGATCACCTGCGGCCGCTTGTCGGGGCCGAGGATGATCTTGTACGTCCCGAGCTTGCCGGCCTTGAAGGTCTCGCCGACCTTGCCCGTGATCTTGCCGTCCGCGAACGCCGAGACGGCGTAGCCCGCGAGGTACCCGAGATCCTCGGGGTTCCAGAGCGCGAACTGCTTCACCGTGCCGTCGTGGACGTACTTCTTCATCTGGCTCGGCAGGCCGAGGCCCGTCAGCACGATCTTGTTCTTGTACTTCTTCGAGGTGGACAGGTACTGCGCGGCCGACGAGATCCCGACCGTCGTCGGGGACTCGATCCCCTTCAGGTTCGGGTACGCCTGGAGCATCGCGACTGTCGCCTGCCTCGACTGCGCCGGGTTGTCGTTGCCGTAGTAGATCTTGACGAGCTTCATGTTCTTGTACGCCGGCTTCTTCAGCTCGAGCTTCATGTACTTGATCCAGGCGTTCTGGTTCGTCGCCGTGGAAGCCGCAGACAGGATCGCGAACTCGCCCTTGTAGCCCATCAACTTCGCCAGCAGCTTGATCTGACTGCGGCCGATCGTCTCGGTGTCGGCCTGATTGATGAACAGCTCGCGGCAGCTCACGTCCGAGTCGAACGCGATGACGTGCGTCCCCGCCGCCTGCGCCTGCTTGAGAGCCGGGCACAACGCGTCCGGATCGTTGCCCGCGATCACGATGCCCGCCGCACGGGCCTGGATCGCCGCCTGGACCGCCGGCTGCTGCGCGGCAGCAGTGTCCTCGGTGCCCGACTGAACCACCTGCTTGTCGCCGAGCTCGGTGAGTGCGATCTTGCCGCCGCGGTCGGCGATCACCTCGTACGGGTTGAGCGTGTCCTTCGGGATGAAGTAGTACGTCTTGCCCGCCGTCGAGCGGCTCGAGCCGGCCAGCGCGGCCGCCACGGCCACGCCTGCGACGAGGAACGCTGCGGCGAAAACCGCCCACCTGTGCTTGTGCATGGATGGTTCCTTTCGCGTCGGAGTCTGAGGAACGGACCGGTGGATGGTGCGCCTCCTTCGCACTACCGGGGATACGCGGCGGTCACGCCGCCGTCGACGTTGACGACATTTCCGGTCGATTTGTCGGACCGCGGCCCGACGAAGAACGCGATCGCCTCGGCGACGTCCTCCGGCAGACGGCGACGCCGAGCTTCGTTCGGCCCTGGTAGTAGGTCTGCAGCTCGTCCTCGCTGACGCCGTACGTGCTGGCACGCTCGGCCTTCCAGTCGGACGACCAGATGCTCGACCCCTGGATCACCGCGTCCGGGTTGACCGTGTTGACGCGGATCCCGTGTGGGCCGCCTTCCTCGGCGAGGCACCGTCCCAGGTGCAGGGCCGCCGCCTTCGCCGAGGAGTACGCGGCGGCGTTCGCCCCTGCGACGAGTGCGTTCTTCGAGCCGACGAAGACGATCGAGCCGCCACGGCCCTGCTCGATCAGGACGCGGAACGCCTCACGCGCGGCCAGGAAGTAGCCGCGGGCGAGCACCGCGTAGCTGCAGCTCCCAGTCGTCGAGCGTCGTCTCGGTCACCGATGCGCTCGTCGCGAGCCCGGCCGACGCGACCAGGACGTCCAGTCCGCCGTACTCGAGCACCGTCCGGCGGACCATCTCCTCGACGTCGTCCTCTCTGGTGACGTCGACCTCGACCGCGAGGGCGCGCCGAAGCGCCGTACGTGGTCGACGAGCTCGTCCGCGACCTCGCGGCGCTCCGTCGCCGTTCAGGTCTGCGACGACGACGTGCGCCCCGCGCGAGGCGAGCAAGCGCGCGGTCGCGCGGCCGATGCCGCTCGCGCCGCCCGTGATCACCGCGATGCGGCCGGAGAGCTCCCCGCGCGGCGGCGCCTGTGCGAGCTTGTAGCGCTCGAGCGGCCAGTACTCGATCGCGAACGCCTCTGCCTCGCTGAGAGAACGGAACCCGCCGAGCGCGTCGGCCGCGTCCTGGACGACGATCGCGCGGTGGTAGAGATCGCGCGCTGTCCTGCGCCTTCGCGGCGTCGAGCCCGCTCGTCACGATGCCGACACCTGGGATGACGGTGACCCGCGGCCCGGCTGGATCCATCGCGAACTGGCGCGTCTCGTCGTCGAGATGCTCCGCGTAGTACCCGCGGTACCAGGCGGCGTACTCGTCGACGCCGTGTCGCAGGGACGGCGCCGAGCTCGGCGGCGCCCTCGCGTCGCCGGGTCGAACGCGACGACGAGCGGCTTGTGCTTCGTGTTGATCAGATGGTCGGGACACGGCGCGCCGATCTGGCTGACCTCGGAGCATCGTGCCGACGAGGCGAACGCGACCGCCGCAGGGCTGCGGTCGACCTCGAGCACGACGCCGTCCGCGTCGGCGAGGAGCGAGCCGCGGAGCGCAGGAAGCGTCTGCGCCAGGAGGGCGAGGCACTCGCTCTCCCCGAGCTCCGCGCTCGCCCGACCGCCGAGACCGAACCTGCCGGCTCCAGCCTTGCCGACCGCCTCGGCAGCTCTCGTGACGAACTCGATGGTGCTCTTGTAGGCCTCCTCCGGCGTCGCCCCCCACGTGACGAGGCCGTGACGCTCGAGCAGCACCGCGCGGGCAGACGGATTCGCGTCGAGCAGCTCCGCGATCCGCTTCGACATGTCGAAGCCCGGGCGCTCGTAGTCGAGCCAGACGGCTTCGTCGCCGAAGGCCTGCATCGGCGAGCGAGCGGCCGTCCGGAGTCGAGGTCAGCGCGATGACTGCGTCGGGATGCGTGTGATCTACGTGGGCCGCGTTCACGAACGCGTGCAAGAGCGTCTCGATCGACGGGCGCGGCTGGTCCGGATCCAGCGCGCAGCGCCGCAGGTAGTCGACCATCGTCGCGTCGTCCATGGTCTCTCGCGATCGGAGTGGCTCGACCTCGTCCAGCCGCAGTGCGGCGAATCCGCGGCGCGTGATCGTCGCGAGGTCGGTGCCTGATCCCTTGACCCACAGGACGCGCTGCTCGCGGCCGACGTGATCCACCATCACGCCCTTCGCGGACGTGTTCCCGCCGCCCTGGTTGGCCACGGAGCGGTCGGCGCCGAACAGGTTCGAGCGGTAGACCAGCGCATCCAGCGTGTCCAGATCTCTCGCGGCGGATGCGTCCCAGCGATCCGGCGGGCGCAGGAATT
Organism: uncultured Actinomycetes bacterium; assembly: GCA_963793655.1. Classification (GTDB taxonomy): domain Bacteria; phylum Actinomycetota; class Thermoleophilia; order Gaiellales; family Gaiellaceae; genus Gaiella. Next base: position 336,274 of record CAWCAV010000003.1, on the reverse strand, counting down.
CCGGCGAGCGGGCCGGCGAGCTTGCTCACGCCCTGACCTCGATTAGCGGCGAGTGGACGGCGAGCGCAGATCGCGCCCGGTGGCCACTGCGCCGAGCCCGGGGACGGTGTCGATCGGCATGAGCCGAGACGTGCCTCGACTCCGCTCGGCGGCCATCGCGGTCCAGCGTCCCCATCAGGCGACCGCCTCGTTCGTCGGCGACACGCGTCGAAGGTCGCGCGGGCGGACGGGCGGTGCCTCGCGCGGGCCGGGGTCGACCGTCATCACGTCGACCCCCGCCGCGCGCCACGCATCGACCTCGGAAGCCGGTGCGCTCGAGTCGGTGATGATCCCGGCGAGCTCCTCGACGGGGACGAACGCGAGCAGGGCACTGCGATGCCACTTCGTCCCGTCGAAGATCCCGTACACCTGATCGCACGCGTCGGCCATCTCCTGCTTGATGCGGACCTCGTCCGGATTCAGATCCATAAGGCCGCGCGCGAAGGCTGAGCCCGCGCGCGCCGAGAAATCCCTTGTTGATCCGCGTCGTGCGCAGCACATCGGTACCGAGGTCGCCGACGAGCGACATCGCCGAGAGGCGCAGGACCCCGCCCGTGAGCGAGCACCGTGATCCCCGGGGCGTCCGCGAGCGCGGTCGCGACCAGCAGGCCGTTGGTGACCACGACGAGCTCGCGCTTGGAGCAGAGCTCGAGCGCGAGGTAGTAGGCGGTCGTGCTCGCGTCCAGCGCGACCGCCTCGCCCTCGTTCACCATCTCGGCCGCGGCCCGCGCGATCGCCCGCTTCGCCTCGACCTCCAGGCGCAGCCGCAGATCGAAGCCGACCTCGGACTGACCGTGCTGCAGCGCCCGCGCGCCGCCGCGGATCCGAGCGACGAGCCCCTGACGCGCGAGTTGCCCGAGGTCGCTCCGGACCGTGACCTCGGAGACGGCAAACGCTTGCGAAAGTTCCGCAACCTGAACGTAATCTCGAGTCTCGAGCAGGCGCAGGACGTGCTGCATCCGCTCCGTCTGCGAAAGGTTGGTGAGGTCGACCGCGTCGTCGATCGCGGCGAGATTAGGCCTCGTTGCCCGCCGAAGTCAATACCCGCGGCTCACTTTCGAATCTCGAATAATCGAAAGCAGAACTCGTAATTCGTCGACGGATCAGTCAGACTCGCGCCATGGACGAAGACGACGTGCTCGAGAGGCTCGCCGCGCTCGAGATCGAGACGCCCTCCTGGGGGTATGGCAACTCCGGCACGCGATTCCACGTCTACCCGTGGCCGGGCGCCGCGCGGACGGTGCACGAGCGCATCGCGGACGCGGCGCTCGTCCACCGGCTGACGGGCTGCTGCCCGTCCGTCGCGCTGCACATCCCGTGGGACGCGGTCGACGACTACGCCGTCGCTGCGACGCTTCGCCGAAGCGGAGGGCGTCAGGTTCGGCGCGATCAATCCGAACCTGTTCGGGTCCGACGAGTACCGACTCGGCAGCCTCTGCAACCCGGACGCCGGCGTTCGCGCGCGGGCGCTCGAGCACTGCCGCGAGTGCGTCGAGATCGCGCAAGAGGTCGGCTCGACCACGCTCAGCCTCTGGCTCGCCGACGGCACCAACTACCCCGGCCAGGACGACCTCGGGGCCAGATTCGCGCGGCTTGGTCGAGGGGCTGGAACAGCTCTACGCCGAGCTGCCCGACGGGATGACGCTCCTCGTCGAGTACAAGTTCTTCGAGCCGGGCTTCTACAGCACCGACCTCCCGGACTGGGGGACCGCCGCGCTCGTCTGCCGACGCCTCGGCCCCCGTGCCAAGGTGCTGGTCGACACCGGCCATCACCCGCTGGGGACGAACGTCGAGCAGATCGTCGCGCTGCTCCTCGCCGAAGGGCTTCTCGGCGGCTTCCACTTCAACAACCGGAAGTACGCCGACGACGACCTGATCGTCGGCTCGATCGACCCGTTCGAGCTCTTCCGGATCATGCGCGAGATCGCGCGGGCGAGCTGACACCGGGAGCGTCGCGTTCATGATCGACCAGTCGCACAACGTCGAGGGGAAGATCGACGCGATGATGCAGTCGGTCATGAACATCCAGACCGCGTATGCGAAGGCGCTCCTGGTCGACGAGGACAGGCTCGCTGCGGCGCAGGCGCGAGGGAGACGTGCTCGGCGCGCACCGCATCCTGCTCGAGGCGTTCGAGACGGACGTCCGCCCGATCCTCGCCCGCCTTCGCGCCGAGGCCGGCGTCGACGCCGATCCCGTCGCAGCTTTCCGCGAGGGCGGCTACGCCGCCGCGCGGAGTCGCGACCGAGGCATTTCGTCGGTCGAGAGCGCGTATGAGCACAACTGAGGCGCTCCTCGGTGCCGGGTCGATCGTCGCCGTCTGCCCGGCGCGCTCGCACTCCTCGCCGGTGGAGGCCGCGAAAGTGGAGGGCGTGACCGGCCTGCGCCACCCCGTCGTCGTCAGAGCGAGGGAGAGACCATGACCCAGCGCAGTGCGTTCGTCCTCGAGGTCCACCCTGAACGCATCGAGGAGTACCTCGAGGCGCATCGAGCAGTCTGGCCGGAAATGCTCGATGCGCTCCGCCGAGCCGGCATCCGGAACTACACCATCTTCCGGAACGGCAACCAGATGTTCGGCTACTTCGAATCCGACGACGTGGAGGCCGCATCGCGCTTCATGGCAGATCAGGACGTCTCGGCACGCTGGCAGGACGCGATGGCCGATCTCCTCCAGGACCGCGTGCCGAACGAGGGCGCTCCCGGGCTCGAGGAGATCTTCAGGCTCGACTAGTGTGCCCCGCGACCACCATGTGCGTCCTCCGGCTCGATCTCGCACTCGTCCAGTGACGACGGTTCGGTTTCTCGGCCCGGACACGGACGCGTACGTCGCGAGCGTCGAGCGTCACTCGGCCGAGTTCGAGGAGCAGACGGGAATCGAGCTCGACGTCACGATCGTTCCGAGCGACCTCTATTTCTCGAACCGAATCGAGCACCTGCTCGACGGGGAGGGGGCCGCCGACGTGTACATGTCCGGCCCCGTTCTCGCTATGGGAGCATCTCGCCTCGGGGTTCGTCCAGCCGCTCGACGATCTGCTCGAGCAGGCGGGGGACACATACGACGCGGCCGACTTCTTCGAGTCCCTGCTCGTGCGCTGCAACCGGTGGAGTGGCCGCTTCGGCGATCCGCTCGGGCAGCGGGCCGCTGCTGGAGATTCCCGTCAACTGCGAGTCGTACAACCTCGCGTACCTGCCCGAGGTTCTCGAGCGCACGGGGCTCGAGCTGCCGGCCAGCTGGGACCAGTACTTTGCGACGGCGCGCGCGGTGGTCGAGCGGACCGACGGGGAGGTTCGCGGCTTCGCCCAGCGCGGCACCGCGGCGTGGCACACGATGTACACGGGCTTCGCCACGCAACTCTGGTCGTACGGCGGGCGCGATTTCGTCGACGGCCGCTGCGCGATCGCGTCGCCCGCCTCGGTACGGGCCACCGCCGACTTCCTGGCGGCGCTGCGCGACGCCGGCCCCACCGAACTGGCTCGAGCAGCGCTGGTACGAGCTCGCGATGGACTTCGGACGCGGCCGTTACGGGCTGATCGTCGACTCCGACCACTACGTCGCGCTTCTTCGAGGATCCCGCGACGTCGCGAGCTCGCCGGCCGGATCGGCTACGCGCTGCCGCCGGTCGGGCCGACCGGCGAACGGCGGCCGAACCTCTGGACGTGGTCGGTGGTGATGAACACGCGCGCCACGGATCGTGACGCCGCCTGGCGGTTCGTCGAGTGGGCGACGGGCGCCGAGTTCCTGCTGCGCTCGACCTTCGAGGGCAACATGAATCCGACCCGCCGAAGCATCTGGGACGACGAACGGTTCCGTGCGCACACGTCGTCGTGGGGTGCGTTCCACGACGTGGCGCGAACGCTGATCGAGCATGAAGCGTCCGTCCTCGTCACCCCCGCACCGAACTACATCGTGATCGCGACACGTTGGGTCGAGGCGCTGCTCGACGCCTACGCCGGTCGCGGCGAGATCGACGAGGTTCTCGAGGCGGCCGCGGCGGACATCGACGCCCTGACGTGACCCGTCCGGGGCCGCGCGCGTGAGGGACGCAAACGCCGTTCGACGCCACCATCTCAGGCGCTCGTACGACCCCTCCTCGTCCACTCGGAGCGTCTCGTGATCGAACGGGCCGCGCGACTGGTCTCGTACGCAGCGTTGGGGTAGGTCTCCCGCCCTCCGAGCTCGTACCGTCGGGCACGGGCCGGGAAAGGCCTCAGCCGTTGCGGACGAGGTCGTTCGGGTACTCGTTCAGGACGCGGGCGCCGCCCTCGGCGCAGACGACGACGTTCTCGATCCGCATGCCGAACGAGCCGTGGACGATGATCGACGGCTCGTCGGTGAACGTCATGCCCGCCTCGAGCGGTGTCTCGTCCTCGGGGGAGAGGAAGGGGCGCTCGTGGACGTCGAGGCCGATTCCGTGGCCCATCCGGTGGCGGAAGTGCTCGCCGAGCCCGGCCTCCTCGATCGGCGCGCGGCAGGCCGCGTTGACGTCGCGTGCGAGCGCGCCGGGGCGGCAGGCGGCGCGCCCGGCCTCGAACGCGGCGAGCATCACCTCGTAGGCCTCGACGAAGCCGGGGGCGGGCTCTCCCGCGACGACGGTGCGCCCGAAGTCCGAGCAGTAGCCCTCGACGACGCCGCCGAAGTCGAACAGCACGGCTGTCCCGTCGTGGAGTCGGTCGTGCGCGGTACTCGTGCCGGAGTCGAGGCTCTCGGGATCCATCCCGGTGAAGATGTGCGTCGCGAACGACGGCGTCGACGAGCCGGCGAGCCCGGAGCTGGAGCTCGACCTCGTCGCGGAGCTCCGCCATCGTGACGCCCGGCTGGACGTGCGGCGTGACCGCCTCCATCGCCTGCTCGACCGTCCGGCACGCGCGGCCCATCGCGTCGAGCTCCTCGGGCGTCTTGACGCGACGGAGCAGGTTGACGAGCGACGATCCGGTTCGGAGCCGGTCGAAGCCGAACGCCCGGCCGAGGTGGAGCGTCGTCTCTGCCCAGACCCGGTCGCCCACCCCGACCGTCGCGGCGGGCCCGAGACCCTTCGCCACGCGCTCGAAGACGGCCGGGCCGTCGTCGGTCTCGCTCACGACGACGATCTCGCCCTCCGGGCTCACCGGGAGGTCGAACACGACGACCATGCGCGGCAGCACGAAGACCGGATCGGCGTCCGGCCGGAAGAAGCCGCCCGCGACCCATCCGTGCGGGTACGAGCTCTGGCCGAAGAACGGGATCCCGCGCTCGACGCCCGAGAGGTACTCGAGGTCGGACGAGAGGCCGAGGAAGAGAAGGTCGACCCCCTCGGCGCGCATCCGCTCGGAGAGGCGGCGACGCCGCTCGGCGTAGTCGAACACGCCTCGATCCTACGGAGCCGACGAGGCGGTCGCTCGGCCGGCCGGCAGGGGTTGCGGGGGAGAAGAGGCCCCGATCCGAAAGGCGTGCGACAATGGAGAGGATGGACGAGCTCAGGCCCCGGCTGCGGGGCGTCTTCCACCAGTGGGCCTTCGTCGCCGCGGTCGCTGCAGGCGTCGTGCTCGTCGTGTTGTCGGACGGCTGGCTCGCCACCTTCTCGTCGTGGGTGTACGCGGCTGCGCTCGCCGCGATGTTCGGGACGAGCGCGCTGTACCACCGCTTCCCGTGGAAGAGCGCGGCCAAGCGCGTGTGGGCGCGGCGGCTCGACCACTCGATGATCTTCGTCTTCATCGCGGGCAGCTACACGCCGTTCGCCCTCCTCTGCTTCGAGGGAACGACGCAGTGGCTGGTCCTGGTGGCCGTCTGGCTCGGAGCGGCGCTCGGACTGACCCTCGAGCTCGTCTGGATCGATTCGCCGCGGTGGCTCACGGCGGTCGCCTACCTCGCCGTCGGCTGGGTCGGCGTGCTCGCCGCCCCGCAGATGTTCTCGGGAATCGGGATCACCGGCGCCGTGCTCGTGATGGTCGGAGGCGGGCTCTACACCCTCGGCGCAGTGATCTACGCGGCGAAGTGGCCGAACCCCTTCCCGCACACCCTCGGCTTCCACGAGATCTTTCACCTGCTCGTCGTGGCGGCCGCGGTGTCGCAGTTCGTCGCGGTCTCGCTCGTGGTGATGTAGTCATGGCGAAGAAGGTCGAGCTGACGGAGAAGGAGTGGCGCGAGCGGCTGACGCCCGAGCAGTACGCGGTGCTGCGAGAACAGGCGACGGAGCGCGCTTTCACCGGCGCCTACCACGACACGAAGGAGCCCGGGGTCTACCGCTGTGCCGGGTGTGGCACCGAGCTCTTCCGCTCCGACGCGAAGTTCGACTCGGGCTCCGGCTGGCCGAGCTTCTTCGAGGCTGCCGATCTCGAGGCTGTCGGGACGAGGGTCGACAGGAGCCACGGGATGGTGCGGACCGAGGTCGTCTGCGCTGCGTGCGGCGGCCACCTCGGGCACCTGTTCGACGACGGGCCGCAACCGACGGGTCAGCGCTTCTGCATCAACTCGTGCGCGCTCGATCTCGTGCCGGCCGACGGTGGGTGAGCTTCCCGCGGAGACCTGGCTCGGGGCGATCCGGCTCCGGGTCGGAGACATCGAGCGGCTCCGGGATTTCTACGAGACCGCGATCGGGCTACGCGCCCTCGGTGCCGAGGACGGCGTCACGGCTATGGGCGCGAACGGTCGGGCGCTCGTCGAGCTGGTCTCCGACCCCGGGGCGCCGGCGAGGCCGCCGCGGTCGACCGGGCTGTTCCATCTCGCCCTGCTCGTACCGACACGAGCCGCTCTCGCGCAGGCGCTGCGCCGGGTCGTCGGGTCCGGCTGGCGTCTCAGCGGTGCGTCCGACCACCTGGTCAGCGAGGCGCTCTACCTCTCCGACCCGGAGGGGAACGGGATCGAGCTCTACCGCGACCGGCCACGAGACGAGTGGTCCTTCGTCGACGGCACGCTGCAGATGGACACGCTGCCGCTCGACCTCGAGAGCCTGCTCGCCGAGCCGGGCGGGGAGGACGGGGGCCCGGAGATGCCGGCGGGGACGACACTCGGCCATGTTCATCTGCAGGTCGCCGACCTGGCTGCCGCAGAGGCGTTCTGGGTCGACGCGCTCGGGCTCGATGTCACCGTGCGCGGCTACCCGGGCGCGCTCTTCACATCCGCAGGCGGGTACCACCACCACGTCGGGCTCAACACCTGGGCGGGGGCCGGCGCGCCGAGCTCGCCGCCGGGTGTGCGAGGACTCGTGCGCTTCGAGGCCGTGCTCCCCGACGGGGCTGCGGTGGAAGCGGCGGGCGAGCGGCTCGGCCGCGTCGCGGCCGCCGATCGGGTGGAGGGTGGCGTGCTCGCCGCCGATCCGTCGGGGAACGTCGTGCTCGTCCGCTCGTGAGCCTGCGGCTCGGGCTCACAGCCAGTCGAGCAGCTCCTCCACGCCGTCGACGACCGCGTCGGGGCGCTTCCTCTCGGGAAGCCGTTCGACGTCGCTCGAGCCGCTGATCCCGCTGCGGACGAGGATCGTCCGCGCGCGCCCGAGGCGGCCGAGGGCGATGTCCAGGTCGAGGTCGTCTCCGATCACCACGAGGTCGCGGGACGGCACGCGCACGCGGTCCGAGATCGCCCGGAGTGCCGCCCGTGAGGGCTTCCCCACGACGACCGGCCGCGCGCCGGTGACCTTCGCGATCGCGGCAGTGAGCATCGCGCCGCGGCTGAAGATCGGCCCGTCCGCTCCGGCGTAGGCCGGGACGAAGCTGCCGGTCAGCAGTGGGGCGCCGGCGAGCACGGCACGGGCCGCGCGCTCGAGCTGGGCGAAGTCGACGACGTCGGTGTGCGCGACGAAGACCGCGTCCGCGAGCTGCGGATCGTCCGCGTCCAGAATCCGTACCCCGGCCTCCACCAGGTATCCGCGCGCCGCGGCGGTGCCGAAGAGGAGAACCGCGACGTCGCGGTCGAGCGCCCGGAGGTACACCTGCACGCTGCACAGCGGCGTCAGCATCTCCTCCTCGCCGACGTGGAGCCCAAAGGCGCGAAGCCCTTCGGCGAACGCCCCCGGCGGTATGTGGCTGCCGTTCGTGAAGAGCGCCAGAGGACGGCCCGACGCGCGGATCCGCTCCAGCACCTCGACTGCTCCCGGCTGGACGTGCACGGTCTCGTCCGCACGATGCACGAGCGTCCCGTCGACGTCGAAGACGAAGGCCCGCGCGTCGTCAAGTCGCACGGCGCCACACCACGCGGTCGTCCCCCTTGCGCACGCTCAGGTACGTGATCGACTTGCGACGGGCGACCTCGTGCAGCAGCGCCACCACGGGATGGCGCCCCACCCTGCCGGCCGCCCTCGCGCCGTCGCCGGCGGGGGGCGAAGCGCGCATCGCGTCTACCTGCTCCTCGGGCATCGTCAGGCGCAGAAGCAGCTCCTCGTCGGAGATCCCCGGCCGGAAGCGGGCCCGCGCGCCTTCGAGATGGAGCGGCTCGAGCCCGCTCAGCTCCGCGGCGCGCGGCCGGGAGAGCACGCGGTCGGCGACGCCGGGGTCGACGGGCGCTGCCGGGTCGCCGTAGTGGCCGAGAAAGTAGCGGACGGTCTCGTCGGAGACGTTCGACCAGCGCTCGCCGTCGATGACGTTCCGCACCGCCTGTGTCGCGACGAGCTGCGACACCGGCGTGACGATGATCGGGTATCCCATCTCCGCTCGCACGCGGCCGACCTCTTCGAGGACCCGCGGGAACAGCTCGGGCCTGCGCAGCTCGTCGAGCATCCGCTGCGTCGTGGAGACCATCCCGCCGGCGAGCTGGTGGTGGTAGTACGTCGAGTCGAACTCCTGCGGCTCGCCGACCGGGAGGCCCTTCTCGCGCGCGAGCTCGCGAAAGTACCCCGACATCGCGGCGAGAGCGTCGACGTCCAGGCGGTGGGAGAAGCCCTCTGCCTCGAGGTCGCGAAGCGTCGTCTCGGCGGCCGGGTTCGACGTGCCACGGGCGAGGGGCGCGACCGCGGTGTGGAGCGCGTCGAACCCGGCGCGCAAACCCTCCATGTAGACGAACGGTGCGAGGCCGATCGTGCAGTGGCTGTGCAACTCGACCGGGCGCCCGCCGGCGGCGGCGAGGAAGTGCGGCGCCAGCTCCTGCACGGCCGCTTGCGTCAGGAGACCGCCGGGATCCTTGAGGTACAGGCCATCCATGTCGGCACAGTCGGCGAGCGCGGCGGCGCGCTCGGCGTAGTACGCGTGGGTGTGCACCTCGCTGATCGAGTACGTCAGCCCGACGATCACCTCCTCGACGCCCTCCTCGTGTGCGAGCCTCGCGACGCGCCGCAGACGGACCGGATCGTTGGACGGGTCCGCGACCTGGAAGCGACGGATCCCGTTGCGTGCGACACAGCGGAACGCAAGCCGCATCACGTCCTCGTCGGCGGGCACCCAGGTGATGAAGCGCATGCCGGTCGTGATGAAGCCGAGCCGTGTCGTCGGCATCGCCGCGCGGACGAGCCGGAGCCGCTCCCACGGGTCCTCCTGGTGGAAGCGGACTGCCACGGCCATGTGGGTGCTCGACGTGAAATCCACCGCGCGGAAGCCGATGCGGTCGACCGTCGGCGCGATCGCGACGATGTCGGACGTCGTGAGCCCGGTCGCGCTCCACAGGCTCTGGTTGCCGTCGCGCAGCGTCGTGTCGACGACGTCGACGCGTCCCGCTCGTCCGCGGAGCGCTCATCCGTCCGGCTGCACCCGGAAGAGCGGCGCCCCGTACTCGACGAGCTCTGCGTTCTCGGCGCACACGGCGACGATCGTCCCTGCCACTCCGGCGGGAATCGCGTTCATCATCTTCATGACCTCGATCAGGCAGACGATCGTGTCCTCCTCGACGCGCCCGCCGACGTCCACGAAGGGCGGGGCTCCGGGTGCCTCGGCGCGGTAGAACGTCCCGAGCATGGGGGCAGAGACCAGAAGCAAGCCGTCGGCCGCGGCGCTCTCGGCGGGGGGCGTGGGCTCGGCGCCGCCCTCCGCCCGGGCGGGCGGCACGGGCAGCTGGGCGGGAGGCGCCGCGCCGCCGCGAACGACGTGGAGCGAGAGATCGTCGATCTCGACGCGGAGCTCGTCGACGTCCGACTCGTCGATCAGCCTGAGAATCTCGCGGACGTCCTTCTCGTCGAGCGGCATACGGATGTCAGGACTGCTCTCGCGGCTTCTCGGAGGCGCCGAAGGTGCTCATCACGAGCGACAACGCCGAGGCGGAGAGCTTCGGCGCTGTATCCCGGAGCGTCGTCACGGGCCTCGCCTGGAGCACGCGGAGGGAGTCGGGCAACGACTGTCCGCGCGCGATCGCCCACTCCACGTCCTGGTGGCCCCCGAAGTGGCGCTCGACGCGTCGTCCGAGCTCGACGAGCGCGGCGAAGTGCTCCTCGCCGAGGCACGGCTCGTTTCGCCGCTCCGGCGCCACGTGCACCCGAACCGCCCCGTGCCCGGCCGCGTCCGGCACGTACTCGACGTCCTTCGTGCTCACCGTCTGTCGTACCACTTCGCCCGTGACCTTGCTGATCAGGTAGTCGTCCGGCGTCACCTCGCCGTTGACGACCGCGATGCCGAGCCCGAAGCTCGCGTTCAAGGCCACCATGCTGGGATCGCCGCTGACGGGGTTGCACGTGAACATCACTCCGGAGACCTCGGCGTCCACCATCTGCTGGACGGTCACCCCCATCGCCGGGTCGAGCTCGGCGCCGCGAGCCGCCCGGTAGCTCATCGCGTGCGGGGAATAGAGGCTCACCCAGCAGTCGCGCACCGCGTCGCAGACCTGGTCGATGCCGCGCACCCAGAGGAAGCTCTCCTGCTGGCCGGCGTGGCTCGCCTCCTCGCTGTCCTCGCCGACGGCGCTCGAGCGGACGGCCACCGGCGGCCGCTCCTCGCCCGTCGCGCCCGCGAGCTCCTCGTAGCGCGACGCCAGCTCGCCCCTGACACTGTCGGGGAGAGGGGCGAAGCGCATCGCCTCCCCGATCGTCTTCGCTGCGGCGGCCACTGCATCGAGGTCACCGGACGATGCCTTCGACAGCGCCGTCGCGACAGTGCCCTCGAGGCCCGTCGTGTCGACGAACGTGCGCAGGGCCGCAGCGTCGACCGCGAACCCCCGAGGCACGGGGATTCCCGCCGCGACGAGCTCGCCGAGGTTCGCGCTCTTGCCCCCGTAGACGTCGGCATCGTCGCGGCGGAGCTCGGCGAGCACGCGGGTGTACACGATGCTCACGCCTTCATGCGTCGAGGATGGTGACGAGGCCGGTCGAGCCGTCCACCCGGATCATCTGCCCCGTCTTGATCTCCGTCGTCGCGCGGCCGGTGCCCACGACCGCAGGCAGTCCGTACTCGCGGCAGACGATGGCGGCGTGCGACATCACGCCGCCGATGTCCGTGACAACGGCCTTGACGTTCGAGAAGATCGGCGCCCAGGCGGGCGACGTGATGGGACAGACGAGGATGTCGCCCTCGCGCACGCGCGCGATCTCCTCGACGCCGATCACCACCCGCGCCACCCCCTCGACGACGCCGGGGGACGCGGCCGCGCCCCTCAGTCGTCCTCCGCCCTCGTCCGCACTCGCCCACTCCTGGACGCGTTCCGTCGTCACGCCCCAGAGCATGATCACCGCCGGGTCGGTGATCGCCTCCGGCGTCGCGCCGATCGCCGGCGGAGGCGACCACTCGCCCAGCCGCTCGAGCAGCTCCTTGCGGCGGGAGACGATCGGCGGCCAGTGCGCCGGGCCGAGGGGCGCGCCACCCGTGGCCCAGGTCAGGACGAGCTCGTCGAGCGCCTGCGCAACCTCGTGGCGCCCGAGCTGGAAGACGTCCTCGCCGTCCTCGAGAAAGCCGTGCCGCGCGAGCAACGCCCCGAACTCGCGCACCTTGTTCCACCAGCGCGTGAGGAACCAGTAGTCGCAGAAGAACTTGTGCTCCTCGACGTACGGGAACACGGTCCGGGACAGCGCGAGCAGCTCGTCGAACGCCTTGCGCGACTCCGCGTTCAGCAGTGCCCCGTACTCCGTCGCGAGACGGTCGCGCTCGCGCGCGAGCTCCTCGGTCGGACGCTCGACCTCCTCGCCGTCCCGGAGCGCACGCACGTGGCCGACGACGGACGCGTAGGCGATGGTGGGATCGTCGTACCAGCTCCGGTAGAAGTGGTACAGGCCGTCCCCGGTCGCCATGTTGAACCAGGGGTCCTTGATGCCCTCGAGCTCCTCGAGCCAGCGTCTCCCTTCGTCGCTCTGCCCTAGCTCGGCGTCGATCTCCGACGGAGATCGCCCCTCGGCGAAAGCGCCGTCGACGCCGGTGTCGATCGCGAGCTTGGCCAGCTTCCGGAGCTCCGCGCTCGGCTTGAAGAGCAGGACGTCGATGCCGGCGATCATCTGTGCGACGTGCTGGTCGGGGATGTCCGGGAGCTGGCTCTTGCAGAGCTCCGCGAACGTCATGTATGCGCCGTAGCCCAGGAGCAGGAACTCGAAATGGTGCTGCCACATGAGGTCGCCGCAGCGAAGCGTCCGGTCGTAGGCGTCGAGGACCTCGTAGACCGACGTGTTCCGGTCGTCCTCGAAGGCCACCTCGTCGCGCTCGTACTCCGGGAGATCGGGGACGCGGAGGTTCGTGATCTCCGCGATCAAGGCCTGCATCTTCTCCTTGAATGTCGCGTAGAGCTCGTCCCAGTGCTCGTAGTAGTAGCCCGCACGCCGCTGGAAGAACTCCACCCGCGCGGCGATCTTGTCGGGATCGGTCACCGGGTTGCCGGAGATGTAGACGTAGCCGTTGACGATGCGGTAGTCGATTCCCATCGCCGGCGGAACCGCGAAGACCCGGTTCTGCCAGACACCGAGTGCCTGGTAGGGGCTGTCGACACAGGCGATGTCGAAGGCAGGCATGGGAAGCGGGAAATGCATCGAGTTCCAGAACCAGAACCGGCCCTCGTCGGCCTCGCGCCGGGCCTCGTGGAACAACGCGTGGTAGGGGTACATCTCCTGCCACCCCTCGCAGCCGGGAGGGGTCTGGATCTCGTACGGGCTCGGAAACGCGCTCGCAGGCCTCGTCGCGGCCATCTGCTCTCCTCCGTCGGGGCTGACGTGTGTATACAACCATCGTCCGCGCCAGGTGCGTGGCCGAGCCGGCCCCGTGCCTCGGCGACGAAACGCCGACCACCATTGACGATGCGCGCAATCAGCCAGGAGACACTCGGCGGGCCCGACGTCCTCGAGCTCGTGGAGATGCCGCGACCCGATCCGGCGCCGACGGAGGTGCTCGTGCGCGTGAACGCCGCCGGGGTCAACCCGGTCGATTGGAAGGTGCGCGCCGGCGGCGGTTTCCTCGGGCAGCCACCGTTCACCGTCGGGTGGGACGTCGCCGGCGTGGTGGAGGAGCTGGGTCGGGGGGTGACACGCTTCGCCGTCGGGGATCGGGTCTTCGGCATGCCGCGCTTCCCGAAGGAGGCCGCGGCGTATGCCGAGTACGTCACGTCGCCGTCCCGCCAGCTCGCTCGCACACCGCAGCGCCTGAGCGACGTCGAGGCAGCGGCGCTCCCACTGGCCGGGCTGACCGCGTGGCAGGCCCTCGTCGAGACCGCAGCCGTCGAGCCTGGGCAAAGAGCGCTCGTCCTCGGCGCCGCCGGAGGTGTCGGGCACCTCGCCGTGCAGATCGCGAAGGCGCGAGGCGCCCACGTGATCGGCACTGCGCGCTCGGGAAAGCACGCGTTCCTGCACGAGCTCGGTGTCGACGAGGCGATCGACTACACGAGCGAGTGGATCGGAGATCGCATCCGGGATGTCGACGTCGTGCTCGATCTCGTCGGAGACGAGGCGAGCCCAGGAGCGCTTTCGCTGATCCGTGACGGTGGGCTGTTCGTGGCCGTGCCGTCCGGCGCCGGCGTCGACCGTCTGCGCGAGCTGGCCGGGGAGCGCGTGCGCGTGACGGGCATCCTCGTCGAGCCGGACCGCGCAGGGCTCGAGGCAGTCGCCGAGCTCGTCGAGGACGGCGCGTTGCGGGTACACGTCGAGCGGACGTTTCCGCTCGAGCGCGCCGCCGAAGCGCACGAGCTGGGCGAGGCCGGCCGGACCCAGGGCAAGCTGGTCCTGACCGTCGACTGACCCCTCCGGGTCCGGCGCAGTACACCCCGCGCGTCCGGTCGTCCACAATGGAGGATCTGGCGGCGACGGACGTCATCGGGCGTGCAGCCGAGCTCGGCGTCATCCAGGACTTCCTGGCCGATATCGAGCATGGGCCGCGCGCGCTCGTGCTCTCCGGCGAGGCAGGCATCGGGAAGACGGTGCTTTGGGAGGCGGGTGTCGCCGAGGCGCGCGGCCGGTTCGACTCGATCCTGACCTGCAGGGGCGTCGAGGCCGAGGCATCACTCTCCTTTGCCGGGCTCTCGGAGCTGCTCGGGGACGTGCTCGACGACGTCGGGCCCTCGCTCGCGCCGCCGCGCCGGCAGGCTCTCGAGGTCGCGCTCCTGCTCGCGGAGCCCGGCGAGACGGCGCCCGATGCGCATGCGATCGGGCTAGCCGTCCTCGACGTGCTGCGTGCGCTGGCCGAGCGCGGGCAGGTGCTCGTCGCGCTCGACGACATCCAGTGGCTCGACCCCGCCTCGGCCGGCGCGCTTCAGATCGCTCTGCGGCGGCTGCGGGACGAGCCGCTGCGGTTGCTCGCGACGTTGAGGCTGGGACCGGAGCTCGCGGGGAGCCCGGTCCAGCTGGACCGCTCGTTCCCGCACGGCCAGCTGGGGCAGCTGACCGTCGGCCCGCTGAGCCTGGCGGCACTGCATCAACTGCTGGAGGAGCGCCTCGGGCTCGAGCTGACCCGGCCCGAGCTCGCACGCGTACAGGAGGCGACCGCGGGGAACCCCTTCTTCGCACTGGAGCTCGGCCGCGAGCTCGTCCGGACGAACACGCGACCGGCGCCCGGCCAGGCGCTGCGCGTGCCCGAGAGCCTCCGCGAGCTGCTCGGCGGCCGCCTTGCGCGCCTTCCCGGCGAGACGCTCGACGTGCTGCTACTCGTGGCCGCTCTCGCGCGGCCGACGGTGGAGCTGGTGGCGGCGACCTACGGAGAGCGGGAGCGGGTGCTGGAGGCGCTGGAAGGAGCGGTCGAGGAGGCGGTGGTCGAGCTCGACGACGAGAGCGTCCGCTTCGCGCATCCCCTGCTCGGCTCGATCTGTTACGAACGCGCGCCCGTCTGGAAGCGCCGCGCCGTGCACCGAGCGCTCGCCTCCGCGGTGAAGGACGTCGAGGAGCGTGCCCGCCACCTCGCCCTGGCGGCCGAAGGCCCGGACGAGGCGATCGCCGCGGAGCTCGACGCCGGCGCCGAGCATGCGGTCGCGCGCGGGGCGCCCACCGCCGCGGCCGAGCTCTGCGAGCTCGCCGCACAGCTGACGCCGGCGGATCCCGCGCTCGATCGGAATCGGCGCATGCGGGCAGCCAACTTCCATCGCCTCGCCGGGAACGGCGAGCGCGCCGCCGCGATGTTCGAGCAGCTGCTCACCGAGGTTCCACCCGGCGTCGAGCGTGCCGACGTCCTCTTCGGGATCGTCTCCACCGAGCAGCCCGACACCCAGTCCCTGGTCGACCTCTGCGCCGAGGCGCTCGCAGAGGCACCGGGCGATGACGCGCGATCCGCGCGGATCCTTGCCTTCCGCAGCGGCGCTCTGCTGCGCACCGGGGAAGGGGTTCGGACGGCGCTCTCCGACGCTCGTGAGTCGCTCACGAGAGCCGAGCGAACACGGGAGCCTGCCCTGGTCGTCGCCGCGATCGCACGTCTGGGGATAGCGGAGGCCTGGACCGGGGAGAGTACGCCCGGCCTGCTCGAGCGCGGGGTGGAGATCGAAAGGCGGGCCAGGCTCGAGCCGATGTACTACGACACCCCGCGCTACGCCCTCGGCCGGCAACTGGCCCGCCTGGGGGACGCGGCGGGTGCAAACGCCCTCTTCGAGGAGCTGGAGACGGAAGCCGTGGGGCGCGGGGACGAGTTCTCGCGCGGCCAGCTCGTCTGGTGGCTGAGCCTGCTCGAGTGGTTGGCAGGCCGCTGGGAGCGGGCGCTCGAGCACGCCAACACCGCCTACGAGCTCTCCCAGCAGACCCAGTACGCGCACGCCCGGGTCTGGGTGGGGCGGGCCAAGGCGATTATCGAGACGGACCTCGGCCTCGTCGACGACGCACGCGCCTCGGCCGAGGAGTCGATCGCGTCCGCCCGGGAGACGTCGAGCGGGCTGTTCGCGATCACCGGCGTTGCCGCGCTGGGTCGCCTCGAGCTCGCGCTCGGGCATCACGAGGCCGCAGCGGGACTGCTCCGCGACCTGCCCGGAGAGCTCCTTGCGCTCGGGGTACACGACCCGATGCTCCCCGTCTGGGCCGACGCGATCGAGGCGTTGATCGCGGTGGCCGAGGTCGACCGGGCCGGGACATACCTCGAGACCTACGAGGCACATGCGCGACGGCTCGCGAGCCCGTGGGCTCGCGCCGCCGCCGCCCGCTGCAGCGGTTTCCTGGCCGCGGCGGAGGGAGACGCACCGGCTGCGTTCTCCTCCTTCGGGCGGGCGCTCGCGGAGCTCGAGCGGCATCCCTACCCGCTCGAGCGCGGTCGCACGCTGCTGGCTTTGGGGACGGTGCGCCGACAGGCGATGCAGAAGCGGGCGGCGCGGGAGGCGCTGGAGGGTGCGCTGGCGATCTTCGAGGAGCTTGGCGCGCCGTTGTGGGCGGAGAAGGCACGGGCGGAGCTCAGGCGGATCAGCGGTCGTGCTCCGGCCCCGGACGAGCTGACGGAGACCGAGCGGCGGGTTGCCGAGCTGGCCGCCGGGGGCCGCACGAACAAGCAGATCGCGGCCGAGCTGTTCATGGGCGTGAGCACCGTCGAGGCACACCTCTCGCACGTCTACCGCAAGCTCGGCGTGCGCCGCGCTGGCCTGGCAGGACAACTTGCGCCGTCGCTGGATTTCGGCGGCCCCGGACTGAGATGAGAATGGCCCCGGAGATCATCGGTAGGGACGAGGAGTTGGGCGCCGTTCGCGCGTTCATCTTGGGCGTCGGCGATGGTCCGGGCGCGCTCGTGCTCTCGGGCGAGGCCGGGATCGGCAAGACGATCCTCTGGCAAGCGGGGGTCGAGGAGGCAGGCGAGCGCCTCGACCGGATCCTGACTTGCCACGGCGTCGAAGCTGAGGCGTCGCTCTCCTTTGCCGGGCTCTCCGATCTGCTCGGCAGCGTGCTCGAGGAAGCAAGGCCCTCGCTTGCGCCCCCGCGACGGCGCGCGCTCGAGATCGCGCTGATGCTGGCCGAGCCGGGCGAGGTCGCACCCGATCCGCACGCGATCGGGCTGGCCGTGCTCGACATGCTGCGCGTTCTCGCCGAGCAGGGGTCGGTGCTGGTCGCGCTCGACGACGCCCAGTGGCTCGACCCGGCCTCGGCCGCGGTGCTGCAGATCGCGCTTCGACGCCTGAGCGAGGAGCCGATCGGCCTCCTCGCGACCGTGCGGAAGGCTCCCGAGCTACGGGAGCCTTTCGAGCTCGAGCGCGCGTTCCCGGACGGGCGGCTCGAGCGGATCTCGCTCGGCCCGCTCAGTCTGGCGGGCCTGCACCGCCTGCTCGAGGAGCGACTCGGGCTCGGCCTGAGCCGCACCGAGCTCGCCCGCGTGCAGGAGGCGACGGCGGGCAATCCCTTCTTCGCACTCGAGCTGGGGCGCGAGCTCGTACGCACGGACACGCGCCCGGCCCCCGGCCGAGCCTTGCCGATGCCCGAGACGCTTGCAGGAGCTGCTCGGCGGCCGCCTCGCCCGGCTGCCGGGTCAGACCCTCGATGTCCTGCTCGAGGTCGCAGCGCTCGCGCGGCCGACGGTCGATCTGGTCGCGGCTGCGCACGGAGATCGCGAGCGCGTCATCTCCGCACTCGAGACCTGTGTCGACGAAGGAGTGGTCGAGCTCGATGAGTCCTCCGTTCGCTTCGCGCACCCGCTGCTCGCCTCGATCTGTTACGAGCAAGCGCCGGTCTGGAAGCGGCGGGCGGTGCATCGTGCGCTCGCCGAGGTGGTGACGGACTCGGAGGAGCGTGCCCGCCATCTGGCGCTCGCTGCAGACGGCCCCGACGCTGGAATCGCCTCCGAGTTGGAGACGGCCGCCGAGCACGCGGCTGAACGTGGAGCGCCCGCCGCGGCGGGCGAGCTCTCGGGGCTAGCGGCCGAGTTCACGCAGGACGATCCCGCGCTGGCACGGCAGCGGCGCGTGCGAGCGGCGACGTACCATCGCCTCGCGGGCAACGGCGAGATGGCAGCCGCGATTCTCGAGCAGCTCCTCACCGAGGTCCCGTCCGGCGTCGAGCGGTCGGACGTGCTCCTTGCGCTGGCCTCGACTTTCACGGCCGACACTCCGACGCAGCTCCAGCTCTCCGACGAGGCTCTCGCCGAGGCCGCCTACGACGATGCTCGCTCGTCACGGATCCTGGCCTTTCGGGCGTGGTGCCACTTGCTGAGGACCGACGTACCGTCGGCACTCATCGATGCCCGCATGGCTCTGGAGAAGGCTGAGCATGTTGGCGATGCCCGGCTCATCGCGGGGGCGATCGCACGGCTGGGCCAGATGGAGATGTGGGCGGCCGAGATCACACCTGGCTTGCTCGAGCGGGGCGTGGCGATGGAGGAGCGCCTCGGGCTTGCCCTCGACTATCAGACGAGCCCAGGCGTGTCACTCGCCCGACGGATGACCCGTCTGGGCGAGATCCAGCGAGCTCGTGTGATGTCCGAGGAGCTGGAGAGGAAGGCGGTGGCACGAGGCGACGAGGGGACGCGCTTTCTGATCCTCTGGTCGTTGAGCGAGATCGAGTGGCTCGCCGGCAATTGGCGACAGGCGCTCGACCACGCGGCAGCAGCCCAAGAACTCGGCGAGCAGACGTTCGCTCCCACAGGCGCGCGCAGCAGCGTAAGGCTGCGCGCGATGCGCTCGAGCACGCGCTCGCGATCTTCGAGGAGCTGGGCGCGCGGCTGTGGGCGGAGAAGGCGCGTGCCGAGCTGCGGCGGATCAGCGGCCGTGCGCCCGCGTCCGAGGAGCTGACCGAGACGGAGCGGCGTGTCGCGGAGCTGCGGCGGAGGGGCGGACGAACAAGGAGATCGCCGCCGGGCTCTACATGGGCGTCAGCACCGTCGAGGCACACCTCTCCCGTGTGTACCGCAAGCTCGGTGTCCGCAGGACGGAGCTCGCGACGCGTCTCGCATGCGGACGTGTCCGGGGACCACTGAGGTGTCAGATGGGGTACGTGCGGGTACGACGTTCCCGTCCCCGACGAAGAAGAAGAGGTGGAACGCGATGCCGGTGTGGGCCTGGGTACTCCTGATCGTCTTGCTCGTGCTGCTCGTCACGGGCGGCTTCGGCTACAGCCGCCGCTAGCCCGGAGAGCGAACCACGTGGGCGAGCGCCCGCCCTCCGGCGCTCGCCCACTCGTCGCGGTTCGCTCATTCAAGGGACCGATGCCGACCTGCAAGACCTGCGGATGAGGCGACCAAAGCGCCGTACCGGCGGTGAATTCGACCGCCGCAACCCGCGGGTGGTGCTGCGAGAATGGATCGCCACTGGACGGCGCCCGGCCGCGGTTCCGCTGCGACGTCCCACGAAGGAGGCTGCGATCCGGGCGAACCGCTCGATGCCGATGAGCACCGTGATTCCCGTCCTCGCCTACGACGACGTGGAGAAAGCGGTCGACTGGCTGTGCGACGCCTTCGGCTTCGTCGAGCGGCTGCGGATCGGCAGCCATCGGGCCCAGCTACGGATCGGGGACGGTGCCGTCGCGGTCACGGGCGGCGGAGGTGCGGGTGGGGTCGACTCGCCCGACTCCGTCATGGTGCGTGTCGACGATGTCGACGCCCATCACGCGCGGGCCAGCGAGCGCGGCGCCCTGATCCTCGGCCCACCAACCGACTACCCGTACGGCGAGCGCCAGTACACGGCCCAGGACCCCGGCGGACACCGCTGGACGTTCTCCCAGACGATCGCAGACGTCGCGCCCGAAGACTGGGGCGGGACGTCGCACACGCTGTGACTCGAACTCGGCGACCGGGAAGCCTTGTCACCGCTTCCCGGTCGTGGGGATGGAGGTGGCCTTACCCGGCCGGTGCCGGAGCGGACGAGTCCGTCTGCCAGAGGCCGAACTCGTTGCCGGAGGTGTCCTTGCAGATCGCGAACCAACCCATCGCGGGCACGGGCATCGCATCGTCGGCCTCGCCGCCCAGCTCGCGGACGTGGTTCGCTCCCGCCTCGATGTCGTCGACGTCGAAGTACACCCGGAGGCCCTGGGTCTCGCCCTCGGGCGCGTAGATTGCTCCACCGGCGTCGTCGCTGATCCGCGCCATGTGGTATCCCGACCCGGCGTACTCCTCGAACTGCCACCCGAAGAGCGAGCCCCAGAACTCGCGGGCCTTTCCGGTGTCACCGGCGGGGATCTCGACGTGAACGGGCTTCCCGGCCATGTTCTCTCCTCTCTCGATTCGTTTGTCGGGAGCGCATTGCTCCCTCTGTCGTACGACGAACGCGACCGCCTCCGATCGACAGGGCCCGGCCGCAATGGTTGCAGCCGAGGCGCCCGTTCCGGAAACCTGTCGCCATGGCCACGACGAGCGCCACGGTGGAGATCGCGACGCCCCACGGATTCGCGCGCGTCCACGTGCGTCGCGTGCGTGGCGCTCGTGGTGCCCTGATCCTGGGACACGGAGCGGGTGGCGGCGTCGGTTCGCGCGATCTCGTGGCCGCCGCAGAGGCCGCGCTCGAGCTCGACGTGACCCCTGTGCTCGTCGAGCAGCCGTACCGCGTTGCCGGCCGACGCTCTCCCGCCCCCGCCCGACAGCTCGACGCCTCCTGGGTCGCCGTGGTCGCGCACCTGCGCGCTCGCCGCCTCCGCGGCGTGCCCGTCGTTGTCGGCGGGCGCTCGTCGGGCGCCCGGGTCGCCTGCCGGACGGCCGCGGAGACCGGAGCGGCTGGTGTGATCTGCCTCGCGTTCCCGCTCCAGCCGCCCGCCCGCCGGGGCAAGCCGCCCGCACCGAGCCGCCTGCCGGAGCTCGACGACGTCGGAGTCCCGGTGCTCGTCGTGCAGGGCGAGCACGACCTGTTCGGGATGCCGCCTCCCGGCGGGGACCGCACTGTCGTCCGGGTGCGCGGCGATCACAGCCTGAGGACGGAGACGGGCGCGATCGCCGCTGCCGTCAGCTCGTGGCTGGCGGCCACCCTCACGCTCTGACTGCTCACTCCGCCTCCGCCATCGCCCGTGCGCCGCCGTGCTGCTCGACGCCCTCGTGCGCGGCCGCGTGCCCCGGCCGCAGGAACACGGCTCCCACGGCTGCCGCTCCCAGGGCGAACAGCGCGCCCACGAGGAGCGCGGCGTGATAGCCGCCGTTGAGGGCCTCGAGCGGTCCCTCACCCGACGCGCGCAGGGTCTCGCTCCGCGAGGCGGCCAGGCTGGCCAGCACCGCGAGGCCGAGGGCGCCGCCCATCATGAACGACGTGTTGACGACGCCCGAGGCCAGCCCCGACTCCTCAGGCGCGACGTCGCTCATCGCCGCGAGCAGCACGGGGTTGAACGCCATGCCCGCGCCACACCCGAGCAGGATCATGCTCGGAAGCACGTCGACCGCGAAGCTCCCGTCCACTGCAGCGCGGGCGAAGAGCACGAGCCCGACGGACGCGAGCAGCAGCCCCGTCGCCAGCGGCGTCCTGATGCCGAAGCGGAGCACGAGCTTCGCCGAGAGCCCCAGCGAGAACGCACCCATGATCAGGTTCGCCGGCAGGAACGCGAGACCGACCTGGAGCGGGCTGTAGCCGAGGACGAGCTGGAGGTAGAGCGCGGAGATGAAGAACCAGGCGAACATCGCCGCCGCCCAGAGCACTCCGACGACGTTCGCCGTGGCGACGTTCCGCAGACGGAAGAGCCCCAAGGGCACGAGCGGCGCGGCGACGCGCGTCTCGATCACGAGGAAGACGCCGAAGAGGACGGCCGACGCCGCGAGCAGGCCGAGGGTCTGCAGGGAAGCCCAGCCCGCCTCGTTGCCGTTCACGATCGCGTAGACCGCCAGCATCAGGGCGGTCGTCACCGTCACCGCACCGGCCACGTCGAGGCGGCCGCGCGCGGCCAGCTCCTCCGACGACGGCACGAGCCGCAGCGAGAGGACGTACACGGCGACGCCGATGGGGACGTTGACGAGGAAGATCCAGTGCCAGTCGAGCGCGTCGGTGAGGACGCCGCCGAGGAGCACGCCGATCGAGCCGCCTCCGGCCATCACGAAGCCGAACACCCCCATCGCCTTCGCGCGCTCGGCCGTTTCCGTGAACAGCGCCATGATCAGCGAGAGCGCCACCGCCGAGACGATCGCGCCTCCGAGGCCCTGCACCGCGCGCGCCGCGACCAGCAGCCCCTGCGTGGTCGAGAGGCCGCAGGCGACCGACGCGAGCGTGAAGAGCGCGATGCCAGCGAGGAACACGCGCCGTCGGCCGAGGAGGTCGCCGAGGCGCCCGCCGAGGAGCAGGAAGCCGCCGAAGGTCAGGAGGTACGCGTTCACGACCCAGGCGAGCGACGTCTCCGTGAACCCGAGGTCTTCCCTGATCGACGGGCAGCGCGACGTTCACGATGGTCGTGTCGAGCACGATCATCAGGTCCCCGAGGCAGAGCACCATCAAGGCCAGCCAGCGGGCGCGCGTGTCGGTGATCGTCATCTCCTGCTCCTTCCGTGGCGGTCGTCTCGGAAGGTGGACGACCCGGAGGGCCCGATCTCATCGGTCGCCCGCACCGATGAGTTCCGCACTCCCCGCCGGTCCAAACACCGATGGCACCGTCGACACCGCGCGTGCTCGAGTTCGCCGTCCACGGTCCGATCGCGCGATCCGATCTTCGGGGGCTCTGCGACCGCGTGTGCGCGTTGCTCGGGTCGAGCGGCTCGGATGTCGCTCTCTGCGACGTGCGCGGTGTCGAGCCCGACGCCGTGACCGTGGAGGTCTTGGCGCGGCTCCAGCTCGGCGCCCTTCGTCACGGCTGCGACGTCAGGCTGCGCAACGCCTCGGAGGAGCTGCTCGAGCTCGTCGCGTTCATGGGGCTCCGCGACGTGCTCGCGGAATGACGGGACGTCGCCGGCGAAAGCCTTGCGGAGGCGGAGCGGTACCCCCCGACCGCCCCGCGGCTCCCTACCCCCCCCGCATGAGACGCTCGACGCCGAGCTCGCGAACCGTCGGCACGACCTCGATCCCTTGCGCCGCGTGCCCCCGACGAGCGTGGGCAGCACGCGCGGGTGAGCAGCGCCGTCGCGGCAACCCTGGGCCCGCAGCGGTTCGCCGAGGCGCTCGTCGAAGGCAGGTCGCTGGACATCGCGAGGGTGGTGCTCGCAGGGGTAGGGCTAGTCGAGCCTGGCGGGTAGTCCGAAGAGGGGGAACACCCGCTCGGTGTCGAGGAAGAAGGTCAGCTCGACGATGCGCCCTTGCTCGACCTCGAGCACCTGGAGCGCCCACGGGTCGAAGCCCTGTCCCGTCTCACTCGGCTTGTACTGTCCGAAGGCGGGCGAGCCGTTCGCGGAGACCGTCGAGATCACGCGCGAGCCGCTGCACCCGATGCCGGGCCCGAACCACCACGTGAAGATGTCGTCGCGGCCGCGGAGCCAGAGGTCGTACGGCGGCATGGACTGTGTCGCGTCGTCGTGGATGAGCAACGTGAGCGCGTCCATGTCGTAGCGCTCGAAGGCGTCGACGTACCGCCCCAGGAGCTCGCGGGTCGGTCCGCTCGAGCTCGGGCGCCGGGTCGCCCGGCCGGAGGGCGCTCGATTCCAGCGTGGCGCGTGCCCGCTGGAGCGCGCTGTTCACCGAAGCGACGGTCGTCTCGAGCAGCTCCGCCGCCTCGCTCGCCTGCCAGCGCAGCACCTCGCAGAGGATGAGGACCGCGCGCTGCCGCGGCGGCAGATGCTGGATCGCGGCGACGAATGCGAGCCGCATCGTCTCGCGCGCGACCGCCACGGCGGCGGGGTCGTCGTCCTCTGCCACGACGAGGGCGTCGGGCATCGGCTCGATCCACGTGACCTCGGGCCGCATGTGCAGGTTGGAGACGACCGGCTCGCCTGCCGGGCCCAGGTCCATCGGCCGGGCGCGCCGCTCCCTGCCGCCGAGCATGTCGAGGCAGACGTTCGTCGCGATGCGGTAGAGCCACGACCGCAGCGACGAGCGCCCCTCGAACCGCTCGAAGCTCCGCCAGGCGCGGATGAACGTCTCCTGGACTGCGTCCTCCGCCTCGAACGGGGACGCGAGCATCCGGTAGCAGTGCGCGGTCAACTCCCGCCTGTGCTGCTCGAGCTGACCGGCGACGTCGTGCGTGGCGACGCTCACGGCACCCATCCTAGGCGGATGGATCGAGGGCCGGGGTTCGGCTAGCCGAACCCCGGCCGCGGCAGATGTCGCATCCTGGACGAGCGATGCCGGGCATGGCTTCCGTGCCCGGCATCGCTCGTTCTTCTCGCTAGTAGCCGGCGCCGAACGTGAAGCGCGGAACGGTCGCCAGAACCTGCTGCTGGTAGTAGACCGGGCCACCTTCGTCGGCCTGTCACGGCGGACGGGTAGTGCGTCGAGACGAACAGCCCGTAGACGTTCTCGTCGGAGACCGCGAGACCGAAGTAGTCGCCGATGAACCCTCTTCCGTTCGGGCACGGGTCGGTGTGTCCCGCGCACGGATACTGGGAGACCCCGCCGACGTGCTGGCCCGGCTGCTCCGGATCCCAGCTGAACTCCGACATCCGCACGTTCCCACCGGCCACGACGGCGCCGGCACCCGAGTCCTTGTATGCCTGGAGCGACGTGTCGATGCAGAAGTTGGCCCTCCCCGCGTCGGCGGGCAGGATGCTCTCGTCGCTCGGGCACGGCCGGCGTCGGTCGTAGAACGCCACCGCGACCGCACCGCCCGAGCCTGCCGCCACCGACGGCTGGAACTGGTCGGTCGGCGCGCCGGCGGGGTCGACGTTGTCGTTGACCACGACCGGGGGCGACCAGTGCGCCCCGCCGTCCGTCGACTGCGTGAACTTCGACGTCCATCTGGCTGCCGTCCCAGTCCTCGTATGTGACGTAGAGGTGGCCTGGATACGTCGGGCTTGCGGCGAAGCTCTCGGTGATGCCGTCCCGGAACCGCGTGTTCGGAAGGCCGCGCCGACGGGATCATCCCGACCGTTGCGACGGCGACGAACGGGCCGAAGCTCCGACCGTCGTCGTCGGAGCGGGCGACGAAGATCTGCGACGGCCGCCCGTTCGGGCGGGAACGAGACGACGGCCACGTAGACGTCACCCGCGGCGTCGACCGCCGGATAGACGTACGTCGCGCCAGCGCTCACCTCGGACGGCGTGGCGATCGTCTCGGCCTTCGCGAAGGTCTGACCTCGGTCGCGCGAGACCGCCATCCGGACCTTCACGGCGGAGCCGTTGAACACGGCCCACGCGGCGTACACGTGGTCCTGGTTCGCGTTTCCGGGGATGTGGTTGACCGCCACCCACTGCTTGTCCTCCACGTGGCCGAGCGTGACGCTCGTCTGGTTGTTGGTGGGCTCGAGCGGCTCCCCGCCGTTGCCCCGGATCCAGTTCTGCCCCATGTCGTCGGAGTACGAGATGTCGACCTCCGCATTGGGGTGCAGCCCGCCTTCCCAGAACGCATTGAACGGCAGCGTCACCTGGTAGGCGCGGCCCTTTGTGTCGAAGTCGACGTTCGGATCGGTGTTGTCCGTCCAGCTCGGTGGCATCTCCTGCGTTCCGGTCGAGACGCAGTCGTAGCCCTGCACCTGGTTGTTGCCCACCGGGGCGCCGTCGAGGATCCGGTACGAGCCGAGGTGGAACATGTAGAAGGTGCTGAAGGTCTCGAAGAAGAACTTCGAGGTCCCCACGAGATCCTCTGTCCCGGGCTTCACCGCGACCCACGACTCCGACCGGTTCGCGTTGTAGGTCCCGAGCCTGCACGTCCCGGGATCGGGCTTCGTGCGCCCCGCCGGGACCGGGTACCCGCCGCCCTGGGTCGGTGAGCTCGCGACGACATTCTTCCCGACGAATGCCCACGGGGCTTCTGCCTGGGCCGTCGCGGCGAGAGCAGCAGCGCCCAGGAACATGCCGACGGAGATGGATGCAAGCGCTCTCTCTCACGATCGTGCCTCCTTTCGAATCACGCTCGTGTGTCGGCGAGAACCGATTGTGCCGCGAGCACGGCACGTCTGGCCGCGTTCTCCGGCTCCCTCTGCCGCCGCGTCTCCCCGCCCTGGCAGGCGGTACCGTAAACATTGCCTGCACGCGGCGCCAGACGCATCCGCGGCTTCGGCCGCACGGTGCAGTTCGGCCGCGAATGCCTGCCGCCGAACGCGGCGGCCTTCAGGGTGTGGCGCGACGAAGGCGGGGATCCGAGCGTGCGGGATCCGCTTCCGTCGGATCCCGCCCTGTGAACACATTCAACGCGGCTGCGCGACGATCCGGATGTACGGCTTGGGCTCCTCCCAGCCGTCCGGCCAGATCTCGTGGGCTTCGTCGTTGGAGACCGAGCCGGCGATGATGACGTCGTCGCCCTGCTTCCAGTTGACAGGCGTCGACACCCGTGCTTCGCGGTCAGCTGCAGCGAGTCGATCACCCGCAGCACCTCGTCGAAGTTGCGCCCGGTCGTCATCGGGTAGACGAGGATGAGCTTCACCTTCTTGTCGGGCCCGATCACGAACACGTTGCGGACGGTCTGGTTGTCGGCTGCCGTCCGGTCGCGGGGATCGCCGGAGACGTCGGCGCCGAGCATCCCGTACGCCTTCGAAAGCGCGAAGTCCGCATCCGCGATGATCGGGTAGTTCGGCGCCGTACCCTGCGTCTCCTCGATGTCGCGCGCCCATCCTTCGTGGTCGCCGGTCGAGTCGACAGAGAGCCCGATGATCTTCACGTTCCGACGGTCGAACTCCGGCTTGATCTTCGCCATGTAGCCGAGCTCTGTCGTGCACACCGGCGTGAAGTCCTTCGGGTGCGAGAACAGCACCGCCCAGGAGTCGCCGATCCAGTCGTGGAAGGAGATTCGCCCTTCCGTGGTCTCGGCCTCGAAGTCTGGTGCGGTGTCGCCGATCTTGAGTGATGCCATCCGTCCTCCTCCGATATCTGTCGCTGCAACCGCCCGAGCAGCACTGGCTCTCGCGACGGTCGCTCTCCTTCGAACGCAGCGGGTGCCTCGATTCTTCCAGACGCCGGAACCCCCCGCGTTCGCCCATTCGTACGCCGGTTCGACAGCGCGATAGCCGGGGAGGCGGGCCTGAAAGCCCGCCTCCCCGCGTCGACCGTCTAGTGGAGGATGCCCCGGGCCTGGAAGGCCGCGCGCACCTGCGCTGCCACACCCGACCCGTAGAGCGTGCCCGCGGCGGACGTGATGTCCTCGGCCAGGGCGGGCATCGAGCCGCCGTCGAAGTCGAACTGGCCCTGCAGGATCGCCGTGTCCGCCATCACGTTTCCGATCGCCTTGCGGACGTCCCAGAGGGCGTGCGACCAGATCCGTCCGTCGGCGTGGACCTCGCCGACCAGGTCGTCGGGGTACGTCAGGTCGGAGTCGAGCCGCCGGAGGCAGTGCGGGGCCGTGGGGTCGTACGAGGTCGCATCCCAGTCGGCGACGCAGGCGGGATCGGACGAAACCTTCAGACCGAGCTGGTCGCGCACGACCTCGGAGACCGTCACGGCCCAGTAGTCGCCGAAGCCCTCGCTGATCGCGCCGGCTTCCTCGGTGGAGAACTGGAAGCCCTGCGCGAAGTGGATTGCATGACCGTACTCGTGCAGGATGACCTCGCCGTCCTCGGCGTCGTCGACCCCGCCCTTCCCGAAGCGCAGCTCGTCCTGCTTGTCCGTCGCGAACGAGTTGTCGAGCCCCCACTGGTTGATCCGGATGCGCTGCGGCCGCTCGTTGATCGGCCGCAGTGGGCCGCGCGTCCGGAAGCCGAGCGACTGGATGTACCTCTGCGCCTCGGTCACCCAGTAATACGCCATCACCTGCTCGAACTCGTCCTGGTGCCGGTCGTACAGGAACGTGTTGGTCGTCGAGTAGGCCGGGTTCCCGGTCTCACTGACGATCGAGGCCCACTTGCCGCGGAGGAAGCCGGAGCCGTCGAGATCGGTCAGCGTGACGGTGTGGTAGGCCGCCTGCGGCACGGCGTCCGCCGCGTCCTTCTGGTCCGTGAGGTCCTGGTTGCCGAGGTCCTGCACCGGGTTCGGTGCGAAGACCAGGGCGCGTCCGGTGCGAGGTGCCCGACCCGGGCTTGGTCGCGAACGCCGTTGAAGCGGTGGCGAGCGCGAGCACGGCGACGACGATCAGTACTCGCTTCATCTTCGTCTCCCCTGTCGTTTGCAGAAGCCCGGGCAGGATACGTCGCGGGGCTGCGCGATCCCCTACCCCCCGAAAAGGTGCTGCGGCTTCAGCCCTGCAGCGACGCGCGGGCATGCGGAGCGGACGCCTCCGCGCGTGCTGCTCGTGTCTCGCCGGCGCCCGCCCTGATCGCCTCGAGCTCGGCCGCCACCGACACGCCGTAGAAGATGCTGAACGACGAGAGGAAGGTCCAGAGCTGGAGCGCGACGATGCCCGCGAGCGGACCGTAGGTCTGGCCGAAGTTCGAGGCGAGCCGGAACGCGAGGGCGAGCCCGATCGTCGACAGGGCCCACAGCACGACCGCGACCCCGGAGCCGAATGCCAGCCAGGCGCGGCCGGGCTGACGCCGGTTGGCCGAGTGGCCGAGGAGCGCGGCGAGGCACACGGCGATCAGCGCGAGCCCGATCGGCCAGCGGAGGATCTCCCATGCCACGCGCGCCTCGTGCCCCCAGCTCCTGCCGATGCTCCGTCCGAACCCGAGCAGGAGAAAGGCGATGGCGAGCCCGGTGCCGACCGTGAGGGTCAGGACGAAGGCGAGGGCGTACTTCTCTCCCGTCGGGCGGTCCTTCTCGATCCCGTAGATCCTGTTCAGGCCCCGCTCCATCTGGCCCATCGCGGTCGTCGAGGTGATCAGGAGTCCGATCAGGCCGAGCGTCAGGAGCAGGAAGCGATCCTGGTTCCCGACCCGGTTCGCCTGCCTGACGGCCTCGGCGAGCACGTCGCTCGCCGGCCCCGGCACTGCGCTGCGGATGGTCTCGACGATCGTGGACGTGATCCCCGACTGGCCGAACGCCGCCGCGAAGCCCACGAGCACGATGATGCCCTGGACGAGCACGAGGGAGGTGGCGAACGCGAGCGACCGGGAATGGCTGGTGCCGTCGGCGCGCCGGAAGCGCGTGAACGCGCTCTGCAGGAGCCGGATCCGGCCCGTGCTCGCGAGCATCTCCTTCGGGTCGTCGCCCGTGAAGTCCCACGTCTCGGGGACGCGCGTCGCGGTGCTCACGCCTGCTCCGGCACGGCGACGGTGATGGCCCCGGGATCGACCCTGGCCTTGAGCTTCTTGACCTTCTTGCGGTCGCCGCCGTCGAGCTCGTACGGCACCTTGCGGTCGAGCGAGGCGGTGACCTTCTTCGCCTTCGTCACCTGGACGAACGGCGACTTCGCGGACGAGCCGACCGCGGTGCGCGCGACCGTGCGCGCCCACTGGCCGAGCCCCTCGGCGTTGGTGACGCCGATCTCGAGCAGCCCGTCCTCCGGGCTCGCGTCGTCGAACGCCTCGACGCCGCCGAAGAGAGAGCCGACGTTCCCGAGCAGGATGCAGCTCGCAGTGCCCTCGTACCAGAGCTCGTCGTTGACCTCGATCGTCGCCTCGAAGGGCTCCGTCGCGGAGGTTCTTCGACGCCGTCCAGATGTACGCGAGGCGGCCGAAGCGGTCCTTGAGGCGCCCGTCGGCCCCCTTGATCATGCGCGCGTCGAGGCCGGCGCCGGCCATCACGGCGAAGCGCTCGCCGTTGAGCTTGCCGACGTCGAGGGTGCGCCTCCGCCCGTGGAGGCCGATCTCGACCGCCTCGGCGATGTCCTGCGGGATCCCGAGGTTGGAGGCGAAGAGGTTCGCGGTTCCGGCCGGGACGATCGCCAGCGTCGCGCCGCTCCCGGCCAGCACGTCGACGCAGCGCTGCACCATCCCGTCGCCGCCCCAGACGAACACGAGCTCGGCGCCCTCGCGCCAGCGCCCGCTCGACGCGCTCGGGCGCGAACTTGCTCTTCGGCACCTCGGACCAGTACGGATCGGCCACCCCGGCTCGCCTGAGCTCCCGGCGCAGCTCCTCGAGCCCGCCGCCGATCGTCTTGCCGGCATGGGCGATCACGGCGACGTTCTTCACGACGTCTCGCCTCTCGCCGGCATCGCGTGCGTTCGCCGCCGCCGTCGCCGACGCGGGCGGCGAACACCGTGACGCCGAGCGCGAGGAGGCCCAAGACGACGCCTGCGGCGCTGTCGGTCAGGTGGTGCATGCCGCGGTACATCCGGGCCCAGCCCACGAACAGCGCGAGGCCGATGGCGAGCGCCACGGCGAGCGACCGAGAACCAGCGGCGCCCGACGCGCGAGGCGAGCAGGAGCAGCAGGCCGCCGTAGAGCGCGACCGTCGCCGCGATGTGGCCGGAGGGGAAGCTCGCCGTCCACGGGGAGGCCCTCGAGCCGGTGGACTGGTGGGCGGTCGCGGTGGACGACGAGTGTCGTCGCCCGGTACGAGCCGGACTCGACGCAGATCACGAAGAGCGTGAACGCGGCCAGCAGCCAGGTGCGCTTCAGGAGGAACACGACGAGCAGCACGCCGACGACCGCCGGGATCACGAGGCCGCCCGCGAGCGTCGAGCCGACCCAGGAGAGATCGGTGAGACCCGGGCTGCGCCGCTCGGCGAGCCAGCGGTTGATGTCGTTGTCCCACTTCTCGAAGCCTCGATTCGGGACGAGCAGCTCGGTCAGCAGCAGACCGGCTGCGATCGTGAGCCCGACGAGCAGCGCGTAGCCGGCGACGACGGTCGACGAGGAAGACGCGAACGGGATGCGTCGCGCCGAGCCGACGGGCCACGCTCTCGGCCGGCCGCCCCGGGCGTGGGCTCGAGGAGCTGCCACGCTGCGCGGCTCGTCCGCGCTCCCGGGATGCGCGTGTGCGCACCCGGGAGCGGAGGGAGTGCTACGACCTGGGCCGTCGAGTCCGCCGCATCCACGCCGGCTGTTTACCCCGGGGACACCGTGGGCAAACTCATCGACGATGCCGCTCCTCGTGCTCGCGCTCGTCGCCCTCGCCGGGGGCATTCTCGTGGCGCTCCTCGCCGCTGCGGTACCCGACGCCCGTGATCGGGCAGGAGCCGTCGGAGGCTGCAGCCGAGATGGTGGCCGAGGAGGCGGTCAAGCGGCCCTGGCTGCGACGGATGCTCGCCCGAAGCGGCTCGATCCCCAGACGGCCACGGGATTCGCGCTGACGCTCGCCCTGGGACTCGCGATCGCGGGCGGCCTCGTGGTCGGCGTGCTGGCGTACCTCATGCGGTCGAGCGGCACGCTCGTCGCCGTCGACACCGAGTGCCGGCGAGTGGGGCCTCGATCACGCGACGTCCTGGTCGACGCACGCGATCCAGCTCGTGACCGACCTCGGCGGCACCTGGTTCGTGCTCGCGGTCGCGCTGGTCGTCTGCGTCGTCGGAGTTCGTGCGGGTGCCGAATCGATGGATCCCGGTCTTCCTCCTGACCGTGCTTCTCGGCGAGGTCGTCCTCGTCAACACGATCAAGGAGCTCCTCGACCGGGTGCGGCCGACCTTCAACCCCATCGCCGAGACGCTCGGTCCCTCGTTCCCGAGCGGCCACTCCGCCACGGCCGCCGCGTTCTACGCCGCCGTCGCGCTCGTGCTCGCCCGGCGACGGAGCCCGCGAGCGCGGGCGCTCCTGGCCGGGGCGGCCGTCGCGGTCGCGATCGGCGTTGCGGCCAGCCGCGTGCTGCTCGGAGTCCACTGGCTGTCCGACGTCGATCGCCGGCCTCGCCTTCGGCTGGGGCTGGTTCGCGCTCTGCGCGATCGCCTTCGGCGGCAGGTTCCTGACGTTCGGCGAGCCAGCGGAGAAGGCGGCACGGGCGGCGGAGCGTGCAACCCCGAGCTCGGCGACGGGCCGGTAGTCCCCGCCGGACACGGCGGATTCGGCGACTACAGGTCGAAGATCCGGCTCTGCATCGGCCCGAGCACGCGCCGGCGGCGGCGGGAGACCCCGGGGAGCATGACGAGCCGGTGGGTCAGGGGCTCGCCGTTCTCCAGCCGATGGAGCTGCTCCTCGGCCGATCGGGCGCCAGCGCTCGTCGACGAGTTTCGTCGGATCGGCCGCGACCTCCTCCGGCGTCGCCTCGAGGTGCTCCGCCCAGAGGCGCAGGCGCGTCTCGCGCGCGACCGCGGGGTCGAGGCAGACGACGTTCATCTCGGTGTCGTTGAACAGTGAGTGGGCGTTCAGATTGGCCGAGCCGATCGTGAACCACCTGTCGTCGACGATCCCGATCTTCGCGTGGACGTAGACGACGTCCCGCAGGTTCCCCGCGCGCGCATAGACGGTGCAGGCGAGGAAGCGCTCGGCGCCGTCGTCGGCGTGGATGAGCGCGGCGATCTGACCACGGGAGACGTCGGCACCGTCGTTCGCCCGGGCGGGGAGCAGCACGACGACCCGGAAGTCGTCGCTCGGGGGATCGCGCAGCTTGTCGATCAGCACGCCGACGACCTCGGGCGACCAGAGGAACTGGTTCTCGAGATAGACGAGCCGCTCGGCGGAGCGCAGCGCCCCCATGTAGGACGCGAGGATCGAGTATTCCCCGCGGCGCGCCGCGCGATACGTCTTCGCGGGCAACGTGCGCGTGACCTGGAGCTCGACGTCGCCTGCCGGCTCGGCGACGGAGGGCCGCGGCAGGCTCTCCCGCCCCGGCCCGTGCCAGCGGAGCCGGAAGTGCTCGGCGACGTCGGCGACCGCCGGCCCCTCGATCCGAACCGCAGCATCGTGCCACCCGATCCCGCCGCGCGCACGGTGCGTCGACGTGTCGAACGGGTCGCCCCCGTCGAGCGTGAGGTCGATACCGCCGACGAACGCGACGCGGTCGTCGATCACGATCGTCTTCTCGTGGTGGCAGTGCGTGACCCCTGTGCACCCGTCGACGGCGCTCCTGATCCGGGTGTGGCGCACGAGGTTCTCGCGCGCGCGGCGTACGTCCCCGCGCGAGGGACGGAAGGCTGGCACGGGCGCGCCCTCCCAGAGGAGCACCCGGACGTCGATCCTCTCGGCGAGCTCGGCGAGGAGGTTGCGGACGATCACGGGCTCCTCCTCGCGCGTGAGCTGGAGCTCGGGCGAGACGAACCAGCCCGTCAGATGGACGTGCGACTGGGCGCGCGCCAGCTCGTCGGCGATCCGCGGGAGCGCCTCGGCACCGTCGATCAGCACCTCCAGCGCGTTGCCGGGCCGCGGATCGGCCCCGCCGGGAACGAACTCCGCGGCCGACGCGTCGAGCGCGTGCTCCCACCCCGCGTGCCGAAGCTCGTCGCGATGCCGGTGGCGCACGGCCCTGTCGAGCCGTTCGCCGAGCGCGTGGCCGAGCTTCACGCCGAGACGCTCGGCGGAGCGGGGAACGGGCCCCTGACCGGGGACCGAGTCGGCGGGCCGCTTCGCCCTCCCGGTGGAAAGCCGCTCGTCGCCCTTCGCCACGCGGCGATGATACGGATCGCTGCGGGGTTGGGATCCGGCTGGGGCGGGTACACCTCACCGGTGGCGGCGCAAGAGGCGACGGTGGACGAGATCCAATCTGGCCCGCCGGATCGACGAGTGGACGGGAGCGGGCTGCCGCGCTTCGCGGGACGAGTCGCGATCGCGACCCTTGTAGTGGTCGGGATCCTCGTCGGCGCCCTGTTCCTGTGGGAGGCACGGCTCGTCGTCGCGCTCCTGTTCAGCGCGATCATCCTTGCCGCCGCGCTTCGACCTGGAGTCGACCGGCTCGCCCAGTACGGCGTCCCACGCGGCGTCGGCGTCGTGCTCCATTACGCGGTGCTCGTGGGGATCCTTGCCGTGGGGCTGTGGTTCGTCGTTCCGGCCGCGACCGACCAGGTCCAGGTCGCCCTCGGCGACCAGCATCAGCTGCGCCAGGAAGCCCAGCAGTCGACGGGGATCAAGCACGACATCCTCATCGCGCTCGACCGGAAGCTCAACGACATCCCTTCGGGCTCGAGCCTCGTCGACCCGGCAGTCGAGTACGGCCGCAAGGCGTTCGAGGCGATCATCGGCACGTTCTTCGTCCTCGCCGCCTCTGCCTACTGGATCGTGGAGCGGAACCGCGCCGTCGACCTCGTCTGCTCGCTGCTACCGCGGCCGAGGCGGAAGACGGTTCGCGACACGTGGGACCTGATGGAGCTTCGGCTGGGCGCGTTCGTCCGCGGGCAGGCGGTGCTGGTCGCCCTCGTCGCGACCGTCCTCTCGGCGTGCTTCTGGGCGATCGGGCTTCCGTACTGGCTCCTCGTCGGCGTCTTCGCCGGCGTCGTCGAGATCGTCCCGGTGATCGGGCCGCTCGCCGCGGGCATCGTCGCGATCGGCGTCGGCCTTTCCCAGTCGGTTCACCTGGCGATCCTCGCGGGAATCGTGGTGATCGTGGTTCGCCTGCTCGAGGACTACGTCGTCCTGCCGCGCGTGCTCGGCCACTCCGTGGGGCTGTCGCCGCTCGTGGTGCTTGTCTCCGTCACGACCGTCGGCCTCGTGCTCGGTGGGTTCGCGGTCATCCTCGCCGTGCCGCTCGCGAGCAT
Source organism: uncultured Actinomycetes bacterium (assembly GCA_963793655.1). Classification (GTDB taxonomy): domain Bacteria; phylum Actinomycetota; class Thermoleophilia; order Gaiellales; family Gaiellaceae; genus Gaiella. The sequence continues at coordinate 301,650 of CAWCAV010000003.1, read as the reverse complement.
CGTCGTAACCCTGATCGACATCGTGGTTCGCGACAAGGATCCGGCCACGGAGTCGGTTCCCTCGGTCCTGTTCCCGGCGAAGGACCTCGAGTAGCGCGTCCGGCTAGGGCGACGGCCGCTGCGGCTTCGTGAAGCCGTTGGCGGGCGTGACGCCGTCCCACGTGCGGCCCGCCGCCGCGACTCGGGTCACCTTGCTGCGATACGCCCCCCAGGACGCGGGCCGGGAGAAGCTCATGCGCCCGGTCGTGGTGCGCCCGGCGGCACGCGCGTAGACCTTCCCGTTGCGGTAGAGGGCGACGGTCACGGAGGCGTCCCGCACCCGCCGGCCGCGGTTGTCGACGACCGTCGCGTAGACGTGGAGCATCCGCCTCGCGACGCCGTACCGGATGGCAGCCACGCGGACGGGAGGAGGCGAGGCGACGGTCAGGGCGACGGACGCCGAGAGCGGCCCCGTGGGGGTCGAAACGGTGGCGGTGAGCTGACCGGCGCCCGGAGCGGCGCCTGCGGTGAACGCGGTGGTGGGCCCGGAGGTCGGCGCGAGGCTGCCGAGTGTCTCCGGCGTGAGCGCCCACAGCAGCCGTCGTCGGGGTCGCGTTGCCGAACTGGTCGACCCCGACCGCGGTGAGCTTCACCACGGCTCCGGGGAGGAGGGTCGCCGTCGGGGGATCGACCCGCAGCGAGACCGGCGCGCCGCCGGTGACGGTGAGCGACTGCGTCCCCGCGACGACTCCGGCAGCCGAGGCCGTGAGGTTCACCGTGCCGGCCGTCGCGTCCTGGTAGAAGACCTGGGCTGTGGTGAACGCGCCGGGCGGCAGCTGAATCGTGAGGGACGGCGTGAACGGGCCCGTGGCGCTCGTCGCGAAGGCTCCCGTGGGCGACGACGAGGTCACCGTCGCGGCCACGGACGCCGTTGGCCGTGCGGCGACGCCGGCGACCTGCACCTGGAACGTGATGGGCGCCGAGACGACTCCTGCGCCCACGGCCTGCGGCGCGGAGAGGAACGCGAGGGTCGTCGGCGACCAGGCCCTGAACGCCCGCCAGTTGCCCGTTAGGGTCGCTCCTTCGAGGTCGCCCGCACACCAGCTCTCCCCGTTGACACCGCACGCACCCACGCCCGGGTCGCTCGTCGTCACCGCCGAGTCGCGGATGGCGGCCGCGAGCCGGTCGAGCACGGCACCCGTCTGGCGCGTGAAGTCGTTCGCGAGCAGCGTCTCCGCGTTCCGCGGGGCCCAGGCGAATCCGAAGCGGTCGCCGGGCCTGCCGGAGCGCGCTCCGTGGTTGCGGAGCGCGTAGACCTCCGCCGACACGAACTGCTGCATCAGGTCGACGGGGACGAGCGTCCAGCCGAACGCCGAGCCCCACTGCCACGCCGCGTTGGCGAGCGCGCTTCCCGCGTTGGCGTAGAAGGCGTTCGCCGTGCCGGACGCGGCGCCGCCCGCGAGTGCGAGCAGATCCGAGTGCCGGAGGTAGTCGACGAGCGCGTCACGCCGGGTCGTGGGCGCAGCCCCGGGCGCCGCGTAGCCGCGCACGTCGGCGTAGACCTCCTGCGACCAGTCGCTGACGTAGGCGTTCATGTCCACCCAGAACGCCGAGTCCTGTAGCCACTCCTGCATGCGGGCCTTGTACGTCGCGATCTCGGACACGCGCTGGCCGACGCCCACGATCCACACGACCCCGCGGGTCGGCGGCCCCTCGCCTGCGGCGTCGAAGAGCCCGCGCAGGAAGTCGCGGACGTCCGTGCGGCGGGTGCCGTCACCCCGCCGCACCGCCGAGGAGAGCTCGTTCAGCGCCCAGGTGTCCCCCGCGTTCACGTCGTACCCGGCGGACGCCATCCGGCGCCTCGCCTCGACACCGGCCTGGTACCAGCCGGCACCGGTGCGCGTCGACCCATTTCTGCCAGGCGGTGAAGTGGATCTCGGCCAGCGCGTGGACGTTCGGGCCGAGCGCGCGGATGCGTCCCGCCTGATCGGGTCGCGGCTTGGTCTTGTCGGCGACGACGGGTGGGACCGAGACGTAGTACTGGGCGCACGGAGATGCTGCCGCGGCCAGCTTGGTCGCCAGCCGGAGCCAGTCGGTCGCCGCGTAGAAGACGGCACGGAGCGGCCTACAGTCGGCCGCGACGGCGTACGGCCGGAAGGTCTTCTGCCGGACGAGCTCGAGCCACAGCTCCTGCGTCGCCTGTGGCTCGAGCGACGGCACCGGCGCCGACTGCGGCGAGACCGCCGCGGGGGCGCTCTGGGTGAGGACGAGCCCCGCGATCGCGCACGCGAGCACGAGCACGAGCGGGCGGGACGACGGGCGCATCGCGGTGAGGCTACGCGAGGGCTGTGATGGAGCTGTGAGGACCGGCAGGTCGGATCTCCGGATCCGCCGTCCCGTCGCCGAGCAATTCGCGACGCACGGTCCGCCAGCCCCGAGTCACGCTCCGGCGCCGCCGTCGCCCGACACGGGGAACGTCGCCGTGAGCGTCGTTCCCTTTCCTTCCGGGCTCACCAGAACGAGCGTCCCGCCGATCGCCTCGACGCGGTCGACGAGGCCGCCGAGCCCGGTCGCCTCGTCCTGGCACTCGACGCATGCGCCGCCGATCCCGTCGTCACGGACCACGACCGTGAGCGTGACGCCGTCGTAGACCGCGCTGAGCCACACGCCCGACGCCCGCGCGTGCTTGACGGCGTTCGTGCACGCCTCGGAGCACACGTAGTACGCAGCGGCCTCGACCGCGGCCGGGAGCCGCTGCGGGAGGTCGAGCTCGAGCTCCACGGGGAGCGACGAGCGCCCGGCGCCCGACCGAAGCGCGGCCTCGAGCCCCTGGCGGGCGAGGAGGGGCGGGTCGAGGCCCCTGGCGAGCTCGCGGAGGTCGTCGATCGCCCCCTGGAGCTCCTCCAGCGCGGACTCGGCAAGCGCCCGCCGGTCCGCGTCGCCGTCGAGGCTCGACGCGAGCGAACGGACGCCGAGTAGCGCAGCGGTCAGCCGCTGCTGAGCGCCGTCGTGCAGGTTCCGCTCGAGGCGACGCCGCTCGGCGTCCGCCGCCTCGAGGATCCTGAGACGCGAGGCCTTCAGCTGCTCCAGCTTGGAGACGAGGTCGCGATAGAGGCGGTCGCGCTCCATGGCGATCCTCATGAGCGGCAGGAAGGTCTCGTTGAACTCGGGTACGTCGAGGTGCCGCGGGTCGTGCACCATCGCGCCGATCCGGCGCGTGTCGTACCCGATCGGCGTGACCACGGCTCCGGACGCGGCGACGGGCTCGGAGACCAGCCCGTGCACGTCCACGTACCGCTCCTGCTCCCAGTCCCACCAGTAGAGCGCCAGCGCGGGGTCCCCGAGGATCTCCCGCATCGCCGACTGCACCTGCTCGGGCGTGGCCAGGTCGGGGATGACGTGGAAGACCCGCCCGATCGTCCCGAGCCATGAGGCGACCTCGCTCACGAGAGGGTTGTAGCGGGAGCCGCAGAGATCCGCCAGGCACCCCGGAGGCGGCCGACCAGCCGCGCTCCGGGGTCGGAGGCTCGACAACCCCCTACTTGACGGTGATGACGCCCTTCATGCCGGCTGCCGCATGCCCGGGAACCGTGCACAGGTACGGGGCCTTGCCTGCCTTGAGAGTCACCTTGAGCGTCGCCGTCTTGCCCGGCTTCAGGATCGCGGTCACCTTCCCACCGATCTTGAAGTCGTGCGAGAGCGCGCCCTTGTTCACGACCTTGAACGTGACGGTGCCTTTCGCGACGGACTTCTTCGACACGGTGAACTTCAGCTCCGCCGGCTTGCCCGCCGTGACGTTCACAACAGTCGCCTGAGATGCGGTCGGCGCCGCGGCGACGGGCGCGGCGAGCGACAGACCGGCGATCGCGGCGCAGATCGTGAGCCCCTTGAGTGTCATCTTCCTCCTCGTGTGGTGACGGAACGCTGGCAACTCGGAGAACGCCGTCAATCATGCCTGGCCGCGATCGCCCAACGGCGCGCGAACGGAGCGACAATCGGCTCCTCGGCGCCGGCGGGCAGCGCGGCCCGGCGGACTACCCTTGCCGGATGCCGACGGATCACCCTCGAGCAACTTCGCGGCGCACCCGCGTGCGCAGGCTTCCCGAGCGGGGCCGGTACGACCGCGAGGCGATCGACGCCGTCCTGGACGCCGGGCTCGTCGCCCACCTCGGCTTCGTCTCCGACGGCCAGCCGTTCGTGATCCCGACGCTGTACGCCCGCGTCGGCGACGACGTCTACGTCCACGGCTCGGCTGCGAGCCGGACGCTCCGCGAGCTCGCGGGGGGCATCCCTGCGTGTCTCACGGTCACGCTCCTCGACGGGATCGTCCTCGCCCGGTCGGTGTTCGAGCACTCGATGAACTACCGCTCCGTCGTCGTCCTCGGGCGGGCGACGCCATGTCGTCGAGCCGGACGAGAAGCTCGGCGCGCTCGAGGCGTTCACCGAGAAGCTCCTGCCCGGGACGCTGGGCCGAGGCGCGGCCCCCCACGCCGGAAGGAGCTCAAAGCGACCTCGGTGCTCCGCATGCCGCTCGACGAGGCCTCGGCGAAGATCAGGGACGGTGGCCCGGAGGACGGTGACACCCCGGACGCCGAGCTCGACGTCTGGGCGGGGCACCTGCCCCTCGTCGTCACCGCGCTCGAGCCGGTGCCCGACCCGGCGCTCCGGGACGGGATCCCTCTCCCGCCGGGGCTCCGCCCTTACCGGCGCGAGGGCCTCATCCCGTAGGGGAGGCCGCCCTCGCCCGGGCGAGCCGACTCCCCGAGGGCGAGGCAAGCCTCCCCCTACACTCACCGAATGGCGTCGTTCGACACGGTCGTGATGAAGTTCGGCGGCTCGTCGGTCGCCGATCCCGATAAGATCCGGCACGTCGCGCGTCGGTTCGTCGAGGCCAAGCGCAGGGGCCTGAACGTGGTCGGGACCGTCTCGGCGATGGGCAAGACGACCGACCAGCTCATCGCCCTCGCCAACGACGTCTCCCCCGCGCCGAACCCGCGCGAGCTCGACATGCTCCTCTCCACGGGCGAGCGCATCGCGTGCGCGCTCGTCGCGATGGCGATCGACGACCTCGGCGAGGAGGCGGTCTCGTACACCGGCTCGCAGGCGGGAATCCTCACCGACTCGGCGCACACGAAAGCGAAGATCCGCGAGATCCGCGGCGACCGCATCCGGGCGTCGCTCGACGAGGGGAAGATCGTCCTCGTGGCGGGCTTCCAGGGCTTCTCCCGCGACACGATGGAGATCACCACGCTCGGTCGCGGCGGTACCGACGCCACCGCCGTCGCGCTCGCGGCCGCGCTCGGCGCCGCGTGCGAGATCTACTCGGACGTGCCGGGGGTCTTCACCGCGGACCCGCGCATCGTCCCGAACGCCCGGAAGCTGGCCGTCGTCTCGTACGACGAGATGCTCGAGATGGCCGCCTCCGGGGCGAAGGTGCTGATGCTCCGCTCGGTCGAGCTGGCCACGGAGCCACGGTGTCCGAATCCATGCAAGATCGACGTTCTCCGACGAGGAGGGAACCTGGGTGCAGGAATCGATGGAGCAGGCGATCATCTCGGCCGTCACGTACTCGGAGACGGACGTCGTCTTCACGCTCACGGGGATCCCCGACCGCCCCGGCGTCGCGGCGATGATCTTCGACCGGGTCGCGTCGGCGCACGTCAATGTCGACACGATCATCCAGAACGTCGTCCACGGAAAGGCCGAGATGTCGTTCTCGGTGCCCGCGGAGGACGTACCGGCCACCCGGGAGGCGATCGGGTCGACGCAGGACGAGCTGGGCGCCTTCGCCGTGGAGACGAACGAGGGCCTCGGCAAGGTCTCGCTCATCGGAGCCGGCATGCGGTCGCACCCGGGTGTCGCAGCGACGATGTTCCGCACGCTCGCGGATCTCGGGATCAACCTCGAGATGATCTCGACGTCGCCGATCAAGATCTCCTGCATGATCGCGCGCGAGCGGATCCCGGAGGCGGTACGCGACGTTGCACGACGCGTTCGCGCTCGAGCGCGAGCCGCAGGTCGAGCCGACGATCTGATTCTCTTGTTCGCCAGCAGGAATCCGCACGAGCGGATTCCTGCGGCTCGGATCCCCGCCTTCGGCGGGGCGCATCCCTGAAGGCGCCGCCTTCGGCGTCGGGCTGTCGCGGTCGCAACTGCTCCGCTTGCTCGACCTGCGAGGCAGGCGCCCATGCCCAGGGCAAGAGGCAGGCTCGGAGCCCGACGCGGCGAACGATCGGCGTATGAGCAGCCGCACCATCGAGGCTCTCGCCACCGCTTGCGTCGGGCTGGCGCTGGTGATCGTCGTCCGGTGGGGGCTCGGCGTGGCGTTCGCGCGCTACGAGCGACGGCTGGCCCAGCGCGATCCGGCCGACGCCGCACGACGCCGGACGACCCTGGGCTTCCTCCGTCGGGTCATCGTCGCCATCGTCGCCGCGATCGCGGTCTGGAACGTGCTGTCGCTCTATCCCGAGACCGACCAGATCGTGAACGCGCTCCTCGCCTCGAGCGCGGTCTCGCGATCTTCGTCGGGCTCGCCTTCAACACGCCCCTCTCGAACCTCGGCTCGGGGATGCTGGTCGCGTTCGCGCAGCCGCTCCGGATCGGCGACCGGGTGACGGTCGGGGACCAGACGGGGTTCGTCGAGGAGATGGACCTCCTCTACACGACGCTCGTCACCGACGACGCACGGCGCGTGTTCATCCCGAACAGCCAGCTCACGGCGACGATGATCGTCAACCGGACGATCCGCGACCCGCGCCGCGTTGTCTCTGCGTCGCCTACCCGTGCGGCTCGGGGCGCCGATCGACGAGGCACGGGTGACCGTGCGCGACGCGCTCGACGCCGTCGAGGGCCTGCATCACGAGCAGGCGCGGGTGCTCGTCGGCGACGTCAGCGGCAACGCCGTGTGGCTGACGGCCATGGCGTCTGCGCCGCTCGATGCCGACGTCATCCAGCTCGGCTCCGACATCCGCGAGGCGGCTCTCGGCGCGCTCGGCGAGGCCGGCCACCTTGCCTGCCGGCGCAGCTGAGCGACTCCGGCCTCGCTCCGGACTGAGGCCTCGACTTGGCGACCGGCGGAGTAGCGGTCACGTACAGACGCAGTCGCGGAGCGCCTGCGCCTCGGGCAGGGTCTCGAGCCGCTTCAGCGTGTTGTTCTCGATCTGGCGGATCCGCTCGCGCGTGACCCCGAACGCGCGGCCGACCTCCTCGAGCGTGCACGGCGCCTCGCCGAGGAGCCCGAAGCGCAGCTCGATCACCTTCCGGTCGCGCTCGGGCAGCGAGCCGAGCGCGAGCTCGATGTCCTCGCGGCGGAGCGAGAGCGACGCGGTGTCGAACGGCGACTCGGCCTGGTCGTCGGGGACGAAGTCCCCGAGCGAGGAGTCCTCCTCCTCGCCGATCGGCTTCTCGAGCGAGACGGGGAGCTGCGCCATCCGCAGGATCTCCCGCACCTCCTCGGTCGACATCTCGAGCTCCTCCGCGACCTCCTCGGGACGCGGCTCGCGGCCGAGGCGCTGGACGAGCTGGCGCTCGATGTGGACGACCTTGTTGAGCTTCTCGACCATGTGCACGGGGATCCGGATCGTGCGCGCCTTGTCGGCGATCGCGCGGGTCACCGCCTGGCGGATCCACCAGGTCGCATACGTCGAGAACTTGAACCCCTTGCGGTAGTCGAACTTCTCGACGGCGCGGATCAGGCCGAGCGACCCCTCCTGGATCAGGTCGAGGAACGAGAGGCCCGCGCCCCAGGTATCCCTTCGCGATCGAGACGACGAGCCGCAGGTTCGCCTCGATCATGTGCTGCTTCGCCCGCTCGTCGCCGCGCTCGATCCGCTTCGCGAGCGCGACCTCCTGGTCGGCCGTGAGGAGCGGCACCTTGCCGATCTCGCGGAGGTAGAGACGGAGCGAGTCGAGCGACGGCTCGACGGTGAGGTCGAGCTTGGGCGCCGCCGCCACCTCCTCGGGCGGGACGATCGGCTGCTCGTGCGGCAGCGCCTTGTGCTGCTCCCCCTCGACGAGCTCGATCGAGTGGTCGATGAGGTACGTCGTGAAGTCCTCCAGCTGCTCTTTCGTGAGATCGACGTCCTCGAGCGACTTGACGATCTCGTCGTACGTCAGGAACCCCTTTTCCTGGCCCTGCTCGACGAGCTTGTGCAGCTCCTCGACGTCCGGAAGGGCGGTATCGACGGAGAGCATGGACCTCTCTTTCTCCCTGGCGGTTGACGGAGACAGACCCTCGAACGCGGCGAGCCGGACCTCTCCGCTCCGGCTCAGACCCTTCAGGCGCCGCATCGTATACACGCCCTCCGTCTTTGGGAAGGGCGCGGATTCTCGATCATCGATCATCTGAGGCGATCGTCACGAGCGACGCGCACGCACGCCGACGCGCTCGCCGTGGCTGTTCTCGACCTCGACCGTGCGCGAGCGCCGGTGCGTCGAGCCCGAGCACGGCCGAGCAGGTGCGCCAGCGCCGGGCTGGATCGCGCGAAACGCGCCGTCCGACCACCTTGAGGGCGATGCCGAGGCCGTCCGCCGAGGCGGCGCAGAACAGCCCCTCGGCCCCGCCCTTCGCGACCCATCCGTCGAGCGTCGCGGATGAGGACTGCGTCGGCGGCGACCGGGCCACGGAGGAGATCGGGGTGAGCGCGCATCGCCCGCACGACGCGCGTCGCCGCCCTCGAGCGACGCGAGCCGGCCGAAGGCGTGGGCGGCGCGCTCGAGCGGCAGCGCGAAGGTCGGCACACCGCACCCGTCCACCGCCGTCGACGAGTGACGACGGCGCGACCTCGGCCGCCTCGGCGACCTCGCGCAGCATCGCCTGCTGGCAGGGATGCGCGGGCTGCCGGTAGCCCGGGCGTGGCCCAGCCTTGGGCGCGGCACAGCGCGAGGAAGCCCGGCGTGCTTGCCCGAGCAGTTGTGCTCGATCGCGGTCGGCGCCCGGCCGCACTCGAGCTCGTCCTCGGCGCGGGCGCGTCGGCGAGGATGCGGCGCACGACCGCGAGCTGCTCCGGCGCCGCGAGATGCGAGGCACACAGGAGCGCGATCTGCTCGTCGTCGAGGTCGGGCCGCGCCCGCACGACGGGAAGCGCCTGGATCGGCTTTGCCGACGAGCGAAGGAACGTGACCAGACCGGGGTCGCCGGCCGCGAGCTCGATCCGCGCCGTCGCGGACCGCGACCGCGTGCACGATGTGGCGGGCCTCGACGACCTCGCCGCGCGTCGACCTCGACGACGATCGGCTCCACGGCGCGGGAGCCTAGACGGTGTGCGCGTGCCACCGACGATGCGATCTAGGTCGCCCGCGCCGTACGCTGGAGCCATGCCCGAGCTGCCCGAGGTCGAGGCGTGGGTGCGCGAGCTCGACCCGCTCGTCGCACGCGCGCCGATCGCCGACGCGCGTCCGGGGCACGTCGCGACGCTCAAGACGTTCGACCCGCCGCCGAGCGCGCTCGAGGGCCGCTCGTTCGCCGGGGCGCGGCGCCGCGGGAAGAACCTCCTCTTCCCCACGGCCGACGGCGAGCTCGTCCTCCGCGTGCACCTGATGAGCGCCGGGCCGGCTCCGCTACGTCCCGCCGGGCGAAGAAGGCGCCGGCGAAGCCGATGTTCCGCGTGCGCTTCGCCGACGGCGGCGAGCTCGTCCTGACGGAGGCCGGGCAAGAAGAAGCGGGCCGGGGTCTGGCTCCTCTCGCCCGGCGCAGCTCGACGCCGAGCTCGCCCACCTCGGGCCGGACGCGCTCGACGCTCGACGACGGACGCGCTCGGCGAGATCCTGCGCCGCGAGCGCCGTCAGCTCCACCCTCTCCTCCGCGACCAGCGCGCGCTCGCGGGGATCGGCCGCGCGCACGCGAACGAGATCCTCTGGGAGGCGCGCCTCTCGCCGTTCCGGCTCTCCACCGACCTCGGCGACGACGAGGTCGAGACGCTGGCGGCGCGATCCACGACGATCTCGCACGGGCGCTCGAGCTTCGCCTCGAGGGGAAGGGCGACGCCGACGTCTACCGCGTCCACGCGCCGCTTCGGCGAGCCCTGCCCGCGCTGCGGCGAGACGCTGCGCCGCGTCGACTTCGAGGAGCACACGATCACCTACTGCCCGGACGTGCCAGACCGGTGGGCGGGTCCTCAAGGACCGCCGGCTCTCCCGGCTGCTGCGCTGACCGAGGCCGTCGCGTCAGTAAGCTCGACGAGTGGCGAGGCTGCACGTCAATGGCGTCGACGTGGCCTACGACGACGCAGGGCGAGGGGCCGCCGCTCCTCCTCCTCCACGCCGGCATCGCCGACCGGACGATGTGGGACGACGTGATGCCGATGCTCGCGGAGCGCCATCCGCGTGATCGCGGTGCGATCTTCGCGGGTTCGGCGAGACCCCGCTGCCGGACGGCCCGTTCGTCTACGCGGCGGACGTGGCCGAGTTGCTCGCGTCGCTCGGCGATCGAGCGCGCGAGCATCGTCGGCGTCTCGATGGGCGGCCACGTCGCGCTCGACCTGGCGCTCGCCCACCCGGAGCTGGTCGATCGCCTCGTGCTCGTCGGTGCGGGGATCGACGGCTGGGAGCACGAGCCGAGCCTTCGCGACGCGTGGGCACGAGGAGGAGCAGGCGTTCGAGCGCGGCGACCTCGACGAGGTCGCGTGGATGAACGTCCGGACGTGGCTCGACGGGCCGACCCGCGGCGAGAGCGGACGTGCCGAAGGCGCTGCGACGCCGCGTCTTCGAGATGCAGCGAGCCGCGCTCGACCACGAGAACCCGGCCGCCGCGGGCGGCTGGCTCACGCCGAGCCGCCGCGAGCGACTCGACGACGTCGACGCGCCGACCCTCGTCCTCGTCGGGCGCGCTCGACCAGCGCGATTTCCGCCGGATCGCCCGGTTCCTCGCGGAGCGAGATACCCGGGCGCCGCTCTTCGAGGAGCTACCGGGGGTCGCGCACCTGCCGCCGCTCGAGCGCCCCGAGGCGTTCGCCCGCACGCGTCCTCGGCCTTCCTCGACGAGCCGTAGGGGCGGAGGCGCGCGTCGCCCCGGAGGACACGGCCGGCGACGACCGCACGACGTGTAGCGTGGCCCGCATGAGCGAGCTGGTCCGGGACATGCAGGCCTCCGCGCCACCGGTCGGGCTCGCGCTCTCGCGGGCGGGCGTCACCGGCGTCCACAAGGCGATCCGGATCCGCCGCGGCGACCACGAGATCCTCATGGCGGCCGACATCGACTGCACGGTCGACCTCGCCCGCGACCAGAAGGGCGTCCACATGTCGCGCTTCCCGGAGCTGTTCGACGAGGCGATCGACGAGGTCGTGCTCGGCGAGGGTCTCCTCGTCGAGGTCGCTCGCCGACCGGATCGCGTCGCAGATCGTCGAGCGCCAGCACGCCCTCCGGGCCGAGGTGCGGATCGTGGCGCGCTGGCCCCAGCGCCGCCGCACGCCCGTGACCGGCCTGGAGACCCAGGAGATGGTCTCGCTGATCGGCATCGCCGCGGCGACGGCGCCGCGGCTCGCGCCGCGTGGTCGGGGTCGAGGCGACCGGGATCAACGCCTGCCCGTGCGCGCAGGACCTCGTCCGCGGCCGGGCGGCCGAGCGGCTCGCCGAGGCCGGATTCGGAGACGACGTGGAACGGATCCTCGAGCTCGTTCCGCATCGCCACGCACAACCAGCGCGGCCGCGGAACGCTGCTCGTCGGCACGACCCGCGAGCTCGACGCCGAGGACCTCGCGCGCATCGTGGAGCGGTCGATGAGCGCTCCGGTCTACGAGCTCCTGAAGCGGCCCGGACGAGCTGCACGTCGTCGAGCACGCGCACCTGCATCCCCGCTTCGTCGAGGACTCCGTGCGCATCGCGCTCAAGGAGCTGCTCGACGTCGAATCCCGCGCTCGACGACGACGACTTCGTCCTCTCCCGCCAGGTGAACCTCGAGACGATCCACGACCACGACGTGGTCGCCGAGCGCTGGGGGACGGTGGGCGAGATTCGCGGCGAGCTGACGGGAGACGCACCGCCCGCCCGGCAGACCACGCTCGAGGCCTGGCTCAGCGCCTGACGAAGCGCGCGCGGACGGCCGTCGCGTTCGTGATCGGCACCAGCCCCGGCAGCGGCGCGGCACCACGGCCGGTCAATCGAGGCCCCGGATCGCAGCACGCGAGAAGCGCGGCTCGGTGCCGGCGAGCAGACGCCGGATGTTGTGGCGATGGAGCGCGAGCACCCCGAGGGCCGCGACGGCCGTGAAGCCCACGATCGGCCACGACGCGCCGAAGGCGAGGCAGAGAAGCGGCAGCGCGGACGCCGTGACCATCGAGGCCAGCGAGGCGTAGCGGAGCAGGGCGAACGTCACGATCCACACGGCGAGGCAGACGAGGGCCGCGAGCGGAGCGAGCGCGAAGGCGACGCCACCGGCGGTGGCGACCATCTTGCCGCCCTTGGAGAAGCCCAGGAACACGGGCCGCGCGTGGCCGATCATCGCCGCGGCGCCGGCGAGCACGCCGACCCAGTCGCCGCCGATCTCGAGTCCGACGAGCGCAGGCACGAACCCCTTCGCCACGTCGAGCAGGGCGACCGGAACCCCGAGCGACGGCCCGTACGCACGCCAGACGTTCGAGGCGCCTACGTTGCCGCTCCCCTGGCGGCGGATGTCGTCGCCGCGCACGAGGCGCGGGAGCACGTAGCCGAACGGGATCGAGCCGAGGAGGTAGCCGCCGAGGACGATGAGGACGTCCGCCGTCACGGCGTCGGAGCCTTCCCCGCGGGGGATTGAACCAGGGGGCCCCGTCAGGACGGGATGGAGTACGACGCGATCCACCCGTTCACCACGTCCCAGTCGAGGTTCTCGAAGAACGCGTCGACGTACGAGGCGCGGTCGGTCTGGTAGTCGAGGAAATACGCGTGCTCGTAGACGTCCAGCGCGACGAGCGGCGTCGCGTTCCAGACCGGGAACGTGTTCTGCGCGTCGCCGAGGTAGTTGAAGAGCCGCCGCTCGTCCCAGTCGTAGGCCGTCCACGCCCAGCCGCGCGCGGCGAGGGCCGGTGGCGCGCAGGTCGGCGCGCCATGCGTCGACCGAGCCGAAGTCGCGCTCGACGAGAGCGCGGAACGCGCCGTCGGGATCACCACCCTCGCCGCCGAGGTGCGCGAAGTAGAGCTCGTGGTTCTTGATCCCGCCGATCGCGAACGTCAGGTCCACCTTCAGCGCGCGGAGCTCGGAGTACACCTGGTTCGCCGTGCCGAGATCGACGCCGTCGAGCGTGCCGAGGATCTCGTTGCGCTTCGCGACGTACCCCTGGTACAGCCGGTAGTGCGCTTCGACGGACGCGCGTGAGATGCCCGAGAGCTGCAGGAGCCGCGGATCGAGCGGGCGGGGGGAGATCTCCTGGGAGGCGGCATGACGCTCCTCGGTGCGACGGGACGGGACCGGCCGGAGCATATCCTTGAGCCGAAGAGACGACGACCGAAGGAGAGACCATGGCGTACTCCGTTCCCGACCTCGCCTATCCGTTCGATGCGCTCGAGCCGCACATCGACGCGCGGACGATGGAGATCCACCACGACAAGCACCACGGCGCGTACGTGACGAACCTCAACGCCGCCCTCGAGGGCACGGAGTGGATGGACCGGCCGATCGAGGCGGTTCTCGCGAACCTCGAGATCATCCCCGAGGACAAGCGCACGGCCGTCCGCAACAACGGCGGCGGCCACGCGAACCACACGCTCTTCTGGGAGATCATGGGGCCGAACGGCGGCGGGGAGCCGTCGGGCGACCTCGCCGGCGGCGATCGCGGACACCTTCGGCTCCCTCGACGACCTCAAGGCGCAGGTCAACGACGCGGGCGTCAAGCGCTTCGGCTCCGGCTGGAGCTGGCTCGTGTGGGACGGGACCGGGCTCGCGGTGCTCTCGACGCCCGAACCAGGACTCGCCCGTGATGGAGGGGAAGACGCCGCTCCTCGGCGATCGACGTGTGGGAGCACGCCTACTACCTCAACTACCAGAACCGGCGCCCCGACTACCTCGCGGCATGGTGGAACGTCGTCGACTGGAGCGCCGTCGCCGCGAGGCTCGACGCGGCGAGGTCGAGCTGGGGAGCGATGGCCGACACCCGCTGGAGGGGGCGACGTCCCCCTCCAGCGGCGGCCCGCCCACGAATCCGCTGACGTACGCCCGTCCGTATTGCACGACATGGACGCGGCGGTCGCGTTACGGGTCGACTTGCGCTCTCGCGGACGGGCCGGGAGCATCGTGCCGATGGCCGCAGACTCCTACACCGACGCCGAGCTGATCGGCCTCATCGCCGGCGGCGACTCTCTCGCGTTCGAGGAGCTGCACCGGCGCTACGCCCGCTCCGTTCTAGGGATCGCGCTGCGGCGGATCGGTGACCGTGGACGGGCGGAGGACGCGACCCAGGACACGTTCGCGAGCGTCTGGCGATCCGCGGCCCGGTACGACCCGGCCCGTGGCAAGGCGGCGTCGTGGCTGTACACGGTCGCTCGCAACGCGATCGTGGACGGCCTTCGCCGAACGCCCCCACCGACGGTGGCCGACCCACCCGAGATCGTCGCGGGCGCCCCGGGCCCCGCCGACGTCGGCCGAGAGCGAGTGGGTGTCGTGGCGGATCCACCGGTCGCTCGAGACGCTCCCGGAGCACGAGCGCACGCTCGTCGAGCTGGCGTACTGGAGCGGCCTCTCGCAGAGCGAGATCGCCGAGTACGTCGGATTGCCACTCGGTACGGTCAAGACGCGGACGAGGGCGGCTCTGCGGCGCCTCGCCGACGAGTTGGGAGACGAGCTCCAGTGACGGACATCCGGGACATCATCGGCGACGACATCGAGCCGGGCGAGCTCGAGCGGCTCGAGCGAGTCCACGCGCTGCTCCAGCAGGCAGGCCCGCCTCCGGAGCTCTCCCCGGCAGTGGAGCACGCGCCGAAGCCGCCCTCCGCGCACGTGGTGCCGTTTCCGCGCCGCTACCGCTTCACGGCGGTCGCCGCCGCGGCGGTGGCCGCGTGCGCGTTGTTCGGCATCGGGTACCTCGTCGGGGGCGGCTCCTCGCAGGATCCGATCCGCACCGTGGCGATGTCCGGGCCGAGCCAGGCGAGCGCCGAGCTCGCGTTGTTCGGGAAGGACACCGCGGGCAACTGGCCGATGCGCCTCGACGTGCGCGGGCTCGCCTCGGGGCGTTACGAGCTCTGGCTCACCCGTGGCGGCAAGCTCGTGGAGCCGTGCGGTGCCTTTGCGGCCGGGGCGGGCGAGACGTCCGTCCCGCTGAACGCGCCCTACCGGCTACGGGATTTCGACGGCTGGGTGGTCGTCTCCGCCGGGGACCGCGAGCCCGTGCTGACGACGGCGTAGCGCTACGGGTGGTGGCGAGCCGGCGTACCGGCCCGCCACGCCCGCGTCAGTGCTTGCCGTTCCCCTTGCCGTTGCCGTTGCCCCGTTGCCCTTTCCAGGCCCGTTGCCGTTCCCGTTACCGGGCCCGGCAGCGGTCGACGGAGCACTCGCCGTCGATCCGGACGACTGGCTCTCCGCCGCCTTCTTCCCCTTCTTGGCCTTGGCGGCGGGCGCCTTGGCAGCCTTCTCGCCTTCTTGGCCGTCGCGACCGCGGCCACCTTGGCAGCCTCGGCGGCCTGCTCTGCCTCGGCGGCCTGGGCCTTCGCCTTCGCCTTCGCTGCCTTGGACTTCGCCTTGGACTTCGCCTTGGCCTTCTCGGCTTGCTCGGCCTTCTCGACGGCTGCAGCCTTCGCAACCTTCGCGGCCTTCGCAACCTTCGCGGCCTTGGCGAGCTTGGCGGCCTTCACCTTCGCCACTGCCTGGGCGCACGTGCCGACCACGTCACCGTGGGCCTCGTGAGCCTTCCAGGCGTTGACGGAGATCCAGATGGTCACCTTGCTCTTGTGGCAGACCGTGACCTTCTTCGCGCTGTACTGGTACTGCCCGGGCCCGTACTGTCCGTACTGGGCTTTCACGGGCTTCGCGAGGCTTCCGGCCAGCCCGGTTCCACCGGCGGCGGCGAACGCGAGCACCGCACCCAGGGTGACGACGAGCGTCAGCCCCAGACGTCTTTTCGATGTTCGTCGTTCCATGTGTCCCCTCTCTGTCGGGCCTTCGACCTGGCTATCGGTCGCTTTCCCCCGTCCACGAGCCAGAAACCCTCGACTCAGGGATCGTCGGTTGCGCCTCCGGCCATGTCAAGCTCGGGGGCTAGCGGGTTCAGCATACGTGCCCGCGCGAGCGCGTTCGCCCGTACGGCCCCGTCCGAGGCGACGGCGAGCTCGAACCACGCGTACCACGCTCCGGGGTCCTCGGCGGTCGCACGCCGGAGGTCGCGCCGTCCGGCCTCGAGCCGCCCCTGCGCGAGATCGGCCTCTCCGAGGAGCTGCCACGGCTCCGCGGACCAGGGCGCGAAGCGGCGCGCCCGGTCGGCCTCGCGCCGCGCCGCCGCCGCGTCGCCGCGGTCGAGGGCGTCCTGTGCTGCCGCGGCGGCGCCGTTGCCGACGTGCGCGACCACCGCCACCACGCCGAGGACGGCGGCCGCGGCGAGCAGGCCGGTGGTCGTCCGCGCAGAGGCGCGAGGCGCCTCGCCGAGGCTCCCCATTCGGACGAGTGCCACGCCGAGGAGGATCGTGCAGAGCGTGACGGCGGGGAGCTCCCAGTCCCAGTCGAGAATGGCGTGGGCCAGCAGGGTGACGTACGCGGCGAGTGCCGCCCGTCCCGCGGGGGCGCGCACCACCCGCGTCAGCCCCAGGAGCGGCGTGAGCAGCGCGATCAGGAGCAGAGCGAGGCCGACGACGCCGAGCTCGGCGAGCGTCTCGAGATACAGGTTGTGCGCATCGCGGACGTAGAGGAGCGCCGGTCGCTCGCGGAGCCAGGTGCGCTCGAACCCGCCCGCCCCCGCCCCGACGACCGGGGCGTCCTCGGCCATCGCGATCGCGACGTTCCAGTAGTCCCCACGAGAGCTCGTCGACGTGGAGAAGAGCCGGTCGGGCGTGTCCATCTCGCTGGCCGGCGTCGAGCGGCTCTGCCGTATCTCGTGGACCCCGGCAAGTGTCGCGCCGAGTACGGCGAGCACGCCGACAGCGGCGCCGAGGACTATCGCCTCGCGTCTCGTCACGCGAGGAAGCGGGATGGTCGGGGGCCTCAGTGCGAGGAGCGTTCCGACGAGCGCGAGAACGGTGAGCGCGACGATGCTTGCGACCTCACCGACGGTGGCTCCTGATTCGCCGAACGTTCCGATCCGTGCTGCCAGGAGGACGGCCGCCAGAGCTGGGAGCGCGACGATCACGAGGCGGCCGGCACTCGAGGCGGAGCGGGCCGACACCCCGAGCACGGCCAGCCCGAGAGCGGCAGCGAGGAGGGAGCCGCGGGAGAGCGAGAGGTAGAGCGCGGCGGCGGCGGGCGTGGCGAGCGCTGCGCCGAGGCCGCGGCGCCAGCCGGACACGGCGTCGACCGACCCGAGCCCGAGGCCCAACACGAGCGTCGTCGCTGCGAGAATCCCCGCCGCATTCCAGTAGCCGACGGGAAGCTCGAGCCGGTCGCCCGGTTGCCCGGACACGAGCACGTGCTCGACGAGGCCGCCCAGGGTCACGACGGCCGAGCCGACGAGTACGCCGACAACCAGTTCCTCGGCCCTCTCGCGCGTCACCACGAGGAATGCCGACGCTGCGGCCCCGCGCATACACGAGCGTGCGCTCGGCCTCGAGGACCGTCGCGTCGGGAGCGACGGCCCAGGAGGCGGAGACCAGCTCCCAGACCGCGAGCCCGACGAGCGCGCCGATCACCGCCAGCTCTCTTATCCCGACGTCGATTCGGGCCCCGAGGATCGCCGACAGCCGCGAGCGCGATCGCCTCGAAGAGCAGGATCGCGCCCCACGTCCGGGGGAAGTACCCGCCGCTCGACCAAGCGACTGCCGCGATGACGGCGGCCGAGACGGCGGCAATCAGAAGGCGCTCGATCAACGACACGAACCGTAGGCGTCACGCCGGAGAGCGGCGGAGCACGGCCCAGAAAGACACTGAGCCGGCAAACCCGAAGGCCCGCCGGCTCAGATGGCGAGAATCTAGGGGCGGCGCATCGTCAGGCGCAAGGGCCTCCCGCGCAATTGTCATCGCAATTTGCGGCTTTTCCTCCGGCGCCTCACTCTCGAGTGCGCCAAGGCCTCGCGGAACACCTCGGTGTGGCGGTCGACGTCGGCCTCGGTCGTCGCCGGGCGACATGAGCGCCATGTTGTGGAACGGCGTGAGGAGGACGCCGCGGTTGAGCGCGTGGAGGTGCAGGTAGCGCTCGAGGGCGAAGTTGCCCGCCGCGTGCGCCTCGGTGCCGTTCCGCGGTGGCTCCGGACCGAACAGGTACTCGGCACGGCAGCCGAGCCTGGTCACGTGCCACGGAAGCCCCGCCTCGGCGATCGCGTCGCCTCGACGCCGGCCGTCCACCGCTCAGCGAGCGGGATCATCCGGCGAACGCCTCCTCGGTCAGCACCTCACCGAGCGTGGCCCGCATCGCGGCGAGGGACAGGGCGTTCGCGGCGAGCGTCCCGCCCGACGCCGCCGACGTCGACGTCCTCGAGCTCGATCGAGGTCGCGATCCGCTCGGCCAGCTCGTCGGTGAACCCGTACGCCGCCGCGGGGATGCCGCCCGCGATGGGCTTGCCGACCGTGACGACGTCCGGCTCGAGCCCGTGCGCGGCGTGATACCCGCCGGGGCCGCAGCAGATCGTGTGCGTCTCGTCGATCGCGAGCAGCGTGCCCGTCTCGCGCGTCAGCGCGCGGAGCGCGTCGTGGAAGCCGGGCTCGGGATGGACGATCCCGACGTTCGTCAGGGCGGGCTCGGTGAGGACGAGCGCGACGTCGCGCGGCCGCGAGCGCCGCCTCGAGCGCCGCGACGTCGTTCCACTCGACGACCTTCGTCGTCTCGACCGAGCGGCACCGGCGGGCCGAGATTCCCCTGCCGCGCGACGACGCGCCCGGACTCGAGCGTCGCGAACGTCTCGTCGACCGTGCCGTGGTAGCACCAGTTGAAGACGAGCACCTTCGGCCGGCCGGTCACGTGCCGCGCAAGCCGGATCGAGAAGCGGTTCGCGTCCGTCGCCGTCAGCGCGAACTGCCAGCGGTGACGCCGAACCGCCGGGTCAGCTCGTCCGCGACCCAGAGTGCGTCCTCGGTGGGCAGCATCGTCGTGATCCCGCGCGCTGACTGCTCGGCGATCGCGCGCAGCGTCGCCGCCGGCGCGTGGCCGCTCATCGCGCCGGTGTCGCCGAGGCAGAAGTCGACGTACTCGTGGCCGTCGACGTCCGTGAAGCGGCTCCCATGCGCCTCCGCGACGAACAGCGGGAAGCCGCCGGGCCACTTCGCCATCCAGTGCATCGGCACGCCCGCGAGCAGGTGCGTCGGCGCGCGCTCGACGCGAGTTCGCGGGAACGCGGATGCTCGCGCGCGAAGCGCTCCTCCTCGCGGCGCATGAGCGCCGGCAGCCGGTCGTGCAGGGTGTCCGAATTCAGTCGGACACCTCCGCCGTCAGACGGAACGTGGGTGTCGGACGAAGTCCGACACCGGCGTCACGCGCGGCGGATCGAGCGCACGGTCGCCTGCCACGCGCCGCGCGGCGCCTCGACGGCGACGACGTCCCCGACGCCGGCGCCCATCAGCGCCGAGCCGAGCGGCGAGTCGGGAGAGACGCCGCCGACGCGACGAGATCGTGACCTCCATCACCTCGCCCTGCTCGTCGGCGATCTCGACGATCGAGCCGGGGCCGACGTGGTCGTCGGTGTCGTGGTCGACGACGACCGCCCCGGAATCCGCGAGCGCAGCTTCGCGATGCGCGCCTCGAGCAGGCCCTGATCGTTCTTCGCCGCGTGGTACTCGAAGTTCTCGGAGAGGTCGCCGAAGCCGCGCGCCGTCGCGATCGCCTCGATCGCGGCCGCCCTGCGCGGGCCTTCGAGCTCGGCGAGCTCGGCCTGGAGGGCCGTCCATCTGCTCGCTGGTGAACACCTCGCCTGCGTCGGTCATCGCGATGAGGCTACCGGCCGGACGCGATCCGCTCGTACGTCGACGTGCGCCACCCGTCGCCCGGCTGCCGCGCCGATCTCGCGCCACTCGTCCCAGTCGACCGTCGGGAAGAACGGTGTCTCCGTCGGGCTCGGCGTCGACGAGCGTGAGCACGAGCCGGGTCGGCGAGCGGCAGCGCGACCGCGTACACCTGCGCCCCGCCGACGACGAACACCTCGTCGTCGAGCGCCTCCGCGGCGTCGATCGCCTCCGGCGACTGCTGTGCGCGACGACGCACGCCGTCCGCATCCGGAGCCCCAGTCGGGCCGTTCCGCGTGACGACGACCGTCGTCCGGCCCGGGAAGCGGGCGTCCGATCGACTCGTACGTCTTCCGTCCCATCACGAGCACGTGCCCCAGCGTCAGCTCCTTGAACCGGCGCAGCTCGTCGGGCAGGTGCCACGGGAGCCCGCCGTCGACGCCGATCACGCCGTTCCGCGCGACGGCGGCGACGATCGTGACGCTCACGACCGTGCCTCAGACGGCGATCGGCGCCCGGATCGCCGGGTGCGGGTCGTAGCCGACGACCTGCACGAGTCGATCTCGAAGGCGTCGATCGTCGCGACAGGCCGGGTCGAGCGGAGCTCGGGCAGCGCACGCGGCTCGCGGGTCAGCTGCTCGCGCGCCTGGTCGACGTGGTTGAGGTAGAGGTGCGCGTCGCCGAGCGTGTGGACGAAGTCGCCGACCTCGAGGCCCGTCACCTGCGCGACCATGTGGGTCAGCAGCGCGTACGAGGCGATGTTGAAGGGCACGCCGAGGAACAGGTCGCCCGAGCGCTGGTAGAGCTGGCACGAGAGCCGACCGTCCGCGACGTAGAACTGGAACAGCGCGTGGCACGGCGCGAGCGCCATCCGCGGGATGTCGGCGACGTTCCAGGCGCTGACGACGTGGCGGCGCGAGTCCGGGTCGTCGCGGATCTGGTCGATCACCGCCGCGAGCTGGTCGATCGGCCGGCCGTCCGGCGTCGGCCACGAGCGCCACTGGCCGCCGTAGATCGGCCCGAGGTCGCCGTTCGTCGTCGGCCCACTCGTCCCAGATCGTGATGCCGTCGCTCCTGGAGCCACGCGACGTTGGAGTCGCCGCGGACGAACCAGAGGAGCTCCCCGACGACCGAGTGGACGTGCACCTTCTTCGTCGTCACGAGCGGGAACCCGGCCGCAGGTCGAAGCGCATCTGAGGCCCGAAGACGCTCAGGCGTCCCCGTGCCGGTGCGGTCGTCCTTGCGCGACGCCCTCGTCGAGCGTCGCGCCGCAGGAGGTCGAGGTACTCCTGCACGCGACCGACGGTACCACCGGCCCCGGCGCGCGCATGCCGCTCGCGATGCGAGGTAATCCGCCGGAAGCGGATGCCTCGGCGCTGAATCCCCGCCTCCGGCGGGGCACACGCCCGGAAGGCGGCCGGCCTTCGGAGCGTCAGGCTTGCGCCGCCGCAGCGCACCTTCAGGCTCCGGTGTCGGACTTCGGGCGCGACACCTGCTCCGTCGCTCCCTCGTCTAGAACAGCCCGACCGTGTTCCCGTGCTCGTCGACGTCGATCGAGAACGCGGCCGGCGCCTTGCCGAGGCCGGGCATCGTCTGCATGTCGCCGCACAGCGCGACGATCCAGCCGGCGCCGGTGTACGGCCGCAGGTCGCGGACGGTGACCGTGAAGCCGGTCGGCGCGTTGCGCAGCGCGGGGTCGTGCGAGAGGGAGAGGTGCGTCTTCGCCATGCAGATCGGCAGGCTGCCGAGGCCCGACGCCTCGAACGCCGCCGCCTTGTCCTTCGCCGTCTTGAGGAGGAACACGTCGTCCGCGCCGTAGACGTTCGTCGCGATCGCGCGGATCTTCTCCTCGATCGGCGCGTCGTACGGGTAGGCGAAACGGAACTCGCTCGGCTCGTCGGCCGCCGCGACGACGGCCTCGGCGAGCGCGGTCGCGCCCTTGCCGCCCTGCTCGAAGCCCGGCGTTGACCTCGGCCGCGTATGCGCCGTGCTCGAGCGCGAGCCGCCGGACGAGCTCGAGCTCCTCGGCGGTGTCGGCCGGGAACTTGTTGACCGCGACGACCGCGTTCAGCCCGAAGTGCTTCACGATCCCGATGTGCCGGGCGAGGTTGGCGGCGCCGCCCTCGATCTCGGCCATCCCGCCGTCGATGTTCCCGCCGTGGTGCTTGAGCGCGCGCACGGTCGCGACGAGCACGGTCGCGCTCGACCGCAGGCCGCCGATCCGGCAGGTGATGTCGAAGAACTTCTCCATCCCCATGTCGGAGGCGAAGCCGGACTCGGTGATCAGGTACTCGCCGAGCTTGAGCCCGACGCGGTCGGCGACGAGTGAGTTGTTGCCGTGCGCGATGTTCGCGAACGGCCCGCAGTGGATGAACGCCGGCTGGCCCTCGAGCGTCTGGACGAGGTTCGGCTTGATCGCGTCCTTGAGGAGCACGGTCATCGAGCCCGGCGGCCTTCAGCTGCTCGGCGGTGACCGGCTCGCCCTCGAACGTCTGGCCGACCGTGATGCGCGCCGAGCCGCGCGCGCAGGTCGTGGAGGTCGCGGGCGACGGCGACGAGCGCCATGATCTCGCTCGCCGCGGTGATGTCGAAGCCCGTCTGGCGCGGGTAGCCGTTCACGCGGCCGCCGAGCGAGGTGACGATGTCGCGCAGCGCGCGGTCGTTCATGTCCATGCAACGGCGCCACGAGATCGTGAGCGGGTCGATGCGGAGCTCGTTGCCGTGCAGGAGGTGCGCGTCGATCAGCGCAGCGAGCAGGTTGTTGGCGGCCGTGATCGCGTGGAGGTCGCCCGTGAAGTGGAGGTTCAGGTCCTCCATCGGCACGACCTGCGTGTAGCCGCCGCCGGCGGCGCCGCCCTTGATCCCGAAGACGGGCCCGAGCGACGCCTCGCGCAGCGCGAGCACCGGCCTGCGGCCGAGCTGGCCGAGCCCCTGCGTGAGCGCGACCGCCGTCGTCGTCTTGCCCTCGCCCGCCGGCGTCGGCGTGATCGCCGTGACGTTGACGATCTTCCCGTCCGGCCGGTCTGCGAGCCGCTCGAGGATCGAGAGGTCGACCTTCGCCTTGTACCGGCCGTACAGCTCGAGCTCGTCCGGCTCGATGCCCGCTTCCTCGGCGACGTCGGCGATCGGGCGCAGCGTTGCTTCCTGCGCGATCTCGAGGCTCGAGCGCATCGATCAATTCCTCCCGCGTGGCTGCAGGTGTCGGGCGAGATATAGCTCAGTGCTGGGCGACGACGCCGAGGTGGCGCTCGTGGGCGCCGGTCTCGAGGATCTCGCCGATCTGCGCGATCGACGAAGCGGAGCTCGTCGTCGGAGGTGAAGTAGTGCGGCCCGAGGCGGATCCCGGCGTCCGGGCGGAAGTCGCAGAGGATCTGCCGCTCCGCCAGCTCGCGGTGGACGGCCGGGAAGTCGGGCACGTGGACCGTCACGGTCCCGCCGCGCCGCTCCGGCGCGCGCGGGCTGCGCACCTCGAAGCCCGCCTCGTCGGCGAGGTCGATCAGGAGCTGCGTCTGACGGAGCGAGTTCGCGCGGATGCGGCTCGACGCCGATCTCCTCGATCAGGTCGTAGCCGGCCGTCGCCGCGTAGTGCGCCGGGACGTTCGGCGTGCCGGTGAGGAACCGCGCCGCGCCGGACGCGTAGCGCATCTCCTCCTCGAAGCCGAACGGCGGCTCGTGCGCCTGCCAGCCCGTGAACGTCGGCTCGAGCCGCTCGCGCGAGGTCGGGGCGGACGTAGAGCCAGCCGTTCCCGGGCCCGCCGCAGAGCCACTTGACCGAGCCGCCGACGGCGAAGTCGACGCCGAGCGCGGTGACGTCGAGCGGGCACGATCCCCGCCGACTGGTAGCAGTCGAGGATCACGTGCGCGCCGACCTCGTGGGCGCGCCGCACGATCGGCTCGACGTCCTGGATCTCGGCCGTCTTGAAGAGGACGTGGCTGATCGGGACGAGCAGCGTCCGCTCGTCGATCGCGTCGACGATCGCCTCGTCGTCCTCGCAGACGACGACCTCGAGCTCCGGCTGCGCCTGGTAGAGGTAGCGCACGGACGGGAAGTTGCCGCGCTCGTAGACGACGCGGTTCCGCGCCGGGGTCGATCGGGAAGAAGCACGAGAGGACGACCGCCTCGGCGACGGCGACGTTCTGGTGCATCACCGTCGAGCCCGGCGGCGCGCCGACGATCCGCCCGACCTGGTCGCCGACCGTCATCGGCATCGTCCACCAGCCCTCGCCCCACGCGCGGATCCCGCGCTCGCGCCACGTGCGCGCGTACTCGGCGAGCCGCTCCTCCGCCTTCCGCGGCATCGCGGCGAGCGAGTGGTTGATCAGGTACGTCGTGTGCTCGAGGATCGGGAACTCGGAGCGGTAGTCGAGGAGATCGCGCATGACGGCGCAGCGTAGAGACGGCGATGAGGGCGATGGTGCTGCGAGCCGGGCCGGGGCACCCGCTCGAGCAGGCCGAGCTTCCCGATCCCGCAGCCCGGCACCGGCCAGGCGCTCCTCCGCGTGCTCGCGTGCGGCGTCTGCCGCACCGACCTGCACGTGGTCGACGGCGAGCTCACGCGCCCGAAGCTGCCGCTCGTGCTCGGGCACGAGATCGTCGGCGAGGTCGTCTCGAGCGCGGGGCGGCTTCGCGCCGGGGACCGCGTCGGCGTCCCGTGGCTCGGCTGGACGTGCGGCGAGTGTGCGCACTGCCTCGCCGGGCCGGGAGAACCTCTGCGACCGGGCACGGTTCACCGGCTACGACCTCGACGGCGGCTACGCGGAGCTCTGCGTCGCCGACGAGCGGTTCTGCTTCACCGTCCCCGACGGCTTCCCCGATCTCCAGGCCGCGCCGCTCCTCTGCGCCGGGCTGATCGGGTACCGCTCGCTCCGGCTCGCCGGCGACGGCGCGCGGTCGGGCTCTACGGGTTCGGCGCCGCCGCGCACATCGTCTGCCAGGTCGCGCGTCGCACCAGGGGCGCGAGGTGTTCGCGCTCACCCGCCCGGGTGACACGCCGGCGCAGGCGTTCGCGCGGTCGCTCGGCGCGACGTGGGCGGGAGACACGGTGACGCGGCCCTCCGGTGGAGCTCGACGCCGCGATCCTCTTCGCGCCGGCCGGCGAGCTCGTTCCGTCTGCGCTCGGCCACGTCCGCAAGGGCGGCGCGCGTCGTCTGCGCCGGGATCCACATGAGCGACATCCCCGCCGTTCCCCTACGAGCTCCTCTGGGGCGAGCGCGTCGTCCGCTCGGTGGCGAACCTGACGCGCGCCGACGGCGAGGAGTTCCTCGCGCTCGCTCCCGCAGGTGCCCGTGTCGAGACCGAGGTCGAGGACCGTCCCGCTCGAGCAGGCGAACGAGGCGCTCGCACGGCTCCGCGCCGGCGACGTGCGGGGCGCGCTCGTCTCTCGTTCCGTGACGGTCTACGGACAGTCGCTTCAGCAGCGCCGAGCGCCCGCTGGTCCCACGGGACGCGGTGCGTCAGCCCGGCCGCGCGCAGCTCGCCGCGGTGCGCGAGGTACCAGTCGTAGGTCGCGACAGAGCGTCTCGGCGTTCGAGAGCCGCGGCTCCCAGCCGAGCAGCGTGCGTGCCTTCTCGATCGAGACGAACGAGTCCCTGTGCGCGGTCCGGTAGTGCCACTCGGCGAGCGGCGAGAGCCGCGCGAGCTCGAGGCCGCGGAGCGCGAGCTCGGCCGGCCTCGCGGGCACGGGCCGCAGACGCGAGCCGCGAGCCCGCGTGGTCGATCAGCGCCTCGAGGTCCTCGCGCACGGTCCCGAACCGGCCGGCGCCGACGTTCAGCGCCTCGCCCGCGACCGGGGCGTCGAGGCACCGGACGACCGCGTCGACGAGATCCTCGACCGCGAGCAGCTGGTAGCGGTTCGACGCCGTCGCCGAGGATCGGGATCCGCCGGCCCTCGCGGATCCAGTCGAAGAGGATCTCGAACACGCCGAGCCGCTCGGGGCCGACGAACGTCTTCGGCCGCACGATCACCGTCTCGAGGCCACGCCGCGCGAACGCCTCGCAGAGCCGCTCCGCCTCGATCTTCGACTCGCCGTAGTGCCCGACGCCGACGAGCGGGATCGTCCTCGTGGATCGGGTGGCGCTCGGGCACGCCGTAGACCGCCGTCGAGGAGACGAGCACGACGCGCCGCACGCCCGCCTCGGGCCGCCGCGGCGAACGTCACCGCCGCGCCCTCGACGTTCACCGAGCGGATCGCGGCGCGGCTCTCCTGGATCGGCAGCGCCGCCGCGGCGTGGACGAGCACGTCGGCGCCCGCCGACGAGCCGGCGCGCGTCCGCCGTCGAGCCGGACGTCGCCGCGGAGCTCCTCGACGCGGCCCTCGAGCCCGGCGTCGTCGAGCGGCGCGAGGTCGAGCGTCCGCACGTCGTGACCGTCGGCGACGAGCCGCCGCGCGAGATGCAGGCCGAGGAAGCCCGCGCCGCCGGAGATCGCGACGAGCACGGGCCCGGAAAGCTACCGGCGACGGACTGCGGGCGTGCGCGCTGGTCGAGCCGGTCTCGACCGGCGGCGGCGCGCCGTTGACGAGCACCGCTGCGGCGAGGAGCACCGCCATCGCGACGACGCTCTCGCCCGAGCAGGCTCCGCCCCACGCCGCGGCGGCGGCTCGCCGCGCTCGAGCCGCGGACGGACGAACGTGTGGTGAAACCCGCCCCAGGCGAGCGCCACGAGCACGAGCCCGATCTTGACGAGCAGCGTCCGCCCGTACGACGTCGTCCAGAGATCGGCGAGCTCGGGCAGCCGCTCGATCGCGACCACCGTCCCGGCGACCACGAGCACCGCCGATCAGGAACCACCGCGATGCGCGAGAAGCGCAGGAACGCCGCGCGGCGGAGATCGGGCGCGAGCGGCCAGACGACGACGCGCGAGCGTGAGCACGCCTCCGACCCAGAGCATCGCCGTGACGAGGTGCACCCAGTCCGCGACCTCGCCGAGCAGCGACGCGTTCGGCTCGGTCGCCTGGTGCCCCGAGAGCGGGTAGCCCCAGACGAGGGCGAGCGCGAGCAGGAATGCCGGCCAGCGGAGTACCGGCAGGTCGAGCACCCACGCGACGACGAGGATCGTGAGGCAGATGCCGAAGCCGAGCGTCGTCACCAGGAACGCGATCCCGAAGCGCGTCGACTCCGCGAACGGCGAGAGGTCCGCGTAGAGGAGGTCGACCCCCGAGACCTGCAGGGCGTTCGCCGAGCGGATCACGAACCCGATGATCCCGGCGTTGAGCGCCAGGACCGCGCCGAGCGTGCCGAGGAGGTAGACGCGCCGCTCGACGCGCGCGTCGACGGCGCGCGGCAGGACGAGCAGGCGGATCCCGACCACGCCGATCATCAGCGCGAGCGAGGCGAAGAGCGCCCAGCGGGCGACGTCGTCGCGCCACGTCATCGCCCGACGCGCCGACCGCCTCGGTCGGCGGCGGCGGGTCGACGCCGACGCCGAACGTGAAGACGCCGGTGCCGACGTGCCCGTCGGCGGAGATCGTCGCGCCAGCGGACCGTGTAGGCCTCGCCCGCGACGAGCCCGGCGACGCGCGCCCGCATCGACCGTGCCGCCGTTGCGACTGCGTGACCGTGCCCGAGACGCGTCCGCCCGTCGGCGCGCGAGCACGACGATCGCGTCCGCCGGCGCGACGACCGACTGGTCGAACCGGAGCGTGACCTCGGTCGGCGGCGCCTCGACCCGGCCCTGCTCGGCCGGGGTCGGCCCGCTTCATCGTCGCGTGGGCCGACGCGGCGGCAGGGGACGATCAGCGCGACCGCGAGGGCCGCGAGACAGCGCGCGTCTCACGGCGCGCCGCCCGGCGAGATCGGAGAGGTGCCCGAAGATCGGCGCGACGTCGCGGTCGGCGAACAGCATCACCGCGAGCGCGACCCAGGTCGCGCGCGAACCCGTACGCCCACACGGCGCGGCGCGGCCGGAAGCGCCGCGCCGATCGGGAACACCGACGCGACGACCAGCGTCCAGCCGATCAGGTGGTGGAGGAACGCCGAGCGCGCGAAGAGCCACCCGTTCTGCTCGTGGACGAGGAACGACGCACCGGAGACGAGGAGGGCCCCGGCGGTGACGAGCGACCAGTACGACGAGTGCAGCCTGCCGCGGACGACGCGCGAGTTGCGACCGCGCCGGCGGCCGTCGCCGCCTGCGCCCAGACCGAGTGCGCGAGCAGGTGGAGCGTCGAGAAGGTCGAGAAGATCGCGATCACCCACAGCCAGAGCGCCGGCGATGAGGGCGAGCGACGGCCAGAGGCAGGCACGCCACGCTCGGCGCCGGAACACGGCGGGCCCGACGATCGCCTCGGCGAGGAGCACGAGCCCGAAGAAAAGGAAGCCGCCGGCGAAGAGCCAGTGCGCGATCTCAGCCCGCGGCAGCATCTCCACGCTCGGCGCCCGACCGCTCGAGGTCGTCGACGAGCCCCGGGGCGACGAGCAGCGAGAAGAGGAGGCCGACCAGCACGACGAGAAGCGGCGGCTGCACGGCCCAGTCCCAGAACCCCTTCCCGTCCGGATAGAAGAACGTGACGCGATACGGCTGCGCGAAGGCCCAGACGATCCCGCCGAGGACGGTCAGCGGGCCCGAGCGCCTCGACCGCGAGCACGCGAAGCCGTCTTGCGCGCGGCGCGCGGCTCGTCTGCGGTCTGGGCGCGGGAAGTGACGAGCTCGTTCACGGGAGTCCGGGTTGCCTCACGGCAGTCTGCACAGGCGGACGGTCCCAGTGCAAACGCGAACGAGTTGAGAAAATGTTGCGAAACCGCGCCGCAGGCACGCGCGATGATGTCCTCGTGCGCGCTCACGCCGCCGTCCTCTCGGTCGCCGCAGGTCTCGCGTGCGCCCTCTCCGTCGTCGCCGTCGCCGCGCCGGCCGACGAACGGGCTGCCCTCCTATACCGACGGCTACGCGTCGTGGCCGATGCTCAATCGGCGCCCCGTCGAAGACGCCGGGGGCCCACAACGGCGTGAAGAACGTCTATGCGAGCAAGGCCCGCGGCTCGAGCAGGCGATTCCCCGACGGCACCGTGATCGTCAAGTCGGTCGCCGAGCCCGGGGCGAAGGGGCTGGCGAACCAGGTCGCGGTGATGCGCAAGGCACGCGGACGCTGGCAGTGGGTCGAGTACTCACTCGACGGCGGGCGGTACGGCGTGCTCGCGAAGGGCGCGCTCTGCACCTCGTGCCACATGCAGGCACGCGCGAACGACTGGGTGTTCACGAAGCGCTGACCAGGAGTCCTGGGTGTCGACCGAGGTGTCGGACTGAAGTCCGACACCACACACCAGGGGTCACCCGAGGACCTCTACCGCGAGAGGATGCCGTCGGCCGAGATCTTGACGGCCCGCGCGCCGAAATCCTCCCGCGAGAGGCTGCGCACGACGCCGTGCGCCGCCTCGGACGGGTCGAGCGCCGGCAGGCCCGCACCGACGAGATGCGTCGCGACGAGCCTGCCGGTCTCGAACTTCCCGTCGCCGCGGAGGGTGACGCGCAGGATCCCGCTCGTCGAGAGCGGCCCGCCGAGCGCGAACACCTTGTAGCCGGCGAAGTTGCCGAGCGAGTAGGCGATCAGCCGGCCCTCGTACCACTCCATCCCGCGCAGCACGTGCGGGCCGTGGCCGACGACGAGGTCGGCGCCCGCGTCGACGACCGCGTGCGCGAACCGCACGGGATTGCCGCGGTTCTCGCCGAGGAAGAGCTCCGTTCCTCGCGCGTGACGTGCTGCCGGCTCGGTGCCCTCGGCGCCCGCGTGCATCGTGACGACGACGACGTCCGCCTGCCGCGCCGCCTTCCGGACGAGCCGCTTCGCCGCGGCGATGTCGGTGAGCGACTGCGCCCACGGGTACGGCGCGAAGCCGACGACGCGCGACCCGGATCGTCGCCGACCTGCTGGATGGTGATCTGCCCGGGGCGGCCCGTGTACCGGAGGCCGACCCCGTCGAGCGCGGCCGTCGTCTGCTCGCAGCCCGCCCGCGCCGAAGTCGAAGGCGTGGTTGTTCGCGAGGTTCATCACGGTGAAGCCCGCCTGCTGCGAGCCAGCGCGCGTACGACGGCGGCGTCTGGAACGCGAAGCAGTTCGTCGAGCCCGGGCCGCACTTCGAGCCGCCGCCGGTGGAGAGCGTGCCCTCGAGGTTCCCGAGCACGACGTCGCCGGCGAGGTCGGTCTGGACGTCGGAGAAGAACGAGCGGCCCGCCGTCGGGCGGCAGGTTCGGGCGTCGAGCCCATCACGATGTCGCCGGTCGCGACGATCGCGACGACGCCCTGCGGGACCTTGGGCGCGTGCGGCTTCGCGTCGTGCGGCCGCAGGCTTCGGCTTCGGGGCCGGCTTCTCGACGGATCGTGGGTCGCGGCCGGCGGTCGCCGGCTTCGGCCCGCCGTCGACGAGCAGCGAGAACACGAACGCGCTCGCGGCCACGACGGCGCCCGCGCGCACGATCAGCGCGATCACCCGCACGACGAGCGGCTAGTTGCGGTTGCCGAGGAAGACGAGCGCGTAGTACGCGAGCTGCGACAGCGCGGCGAGCGCGGCGGCGACGTACGTCATCGCGGCGGCGGTCAGCACCTTGCGCGCGCCCTGCGACTCGCCGGTCGATGACGAGCCCGAGGTCGTTCAGCTGTGCCCATCGCCCGGCGCGACGCGTCGAACTCGACGGGCAGCGTGACGAGCTGGAAGAGCACGACGACGGCGTAGAGGACGATCGCGAACGTCATGAGCCCCGTAGATCTGGGCGAAGACGCCCGATCATCAGGAGGAAGAGCCAGGCGTTGGAGGCGAACGCGACCGCCGGCCACAGCGCCGAGCGGAGCCGGAACGGCGCGTAGGCCTTCTCGTGCTGGATCGCGTGGCCGACCTCGTGCGCGGCGATCGCGCTCGACGCGACCGGAGCGGCCCGAGTAGACGGGCTCCGACAGGTGCACGGACTTCTTGCGCGGGTCGTAGTGGTCGGAGAGCGGGCCCGCCCGGCGACGGCTCGACGGGGACGCCCTGCAGGCCGTTCCGGTCGAGGATCTGCCGCGCGATCTCGGCGCCGGTCATGCCGTTCGCGACCTCGACCTGCATGTTCGCTCGCCACCGTCTTCTTCAGCCAGGCCTGGACGGCGAAGCCGATGATCAGCGGCGGGATCAGGAAGAGCGAAATAGAGGCCCCAGCCACCCATCAGCGCGAAGGGTAACAACGACGTACGATCGCGCCACCGTGACGGGGATCTCGCACGCGGGCGAACCGGGTGACGCCCGCGTCGACGAGGCGCTCGACAACCCGCTCGAGCGGCTGCGGCTCCTCTCGGGCGACGACGACGCGATCGCGTCGTTCCTCGACGAGCTCGACGTCTCGTCGCCCCGGGAGCGCGAGATGCTGGCCGAGCTCGCGCGGCCGTCGCCCCTCGCCCGTCCGGAGCGCTTCGACAACGATCACCGGCGCGCGATCGAAGCGCTCGAGAGCCTGCGCCGGCACGGCTTCCACGGCTCCCGTGCGGCCTCGTCGCTCGGCCCGTTCCGGTACGTCGTCCGGTGGCTGATCGGGCTCGTCGCGCGCTACCTGGTCGTCTCGTATGTCAAGGACGTGGTGATCACGATGCGGAACCTCTACTGGGTGCGCGAGATGGAGGCCCCTTCCGACTCGACCGAGCTGAAGCTCCTGCGCCCCGCGCGCTTCGACGCGAGCGCTCTCGTCGAGATCATGCGCTCGCGCGAGATCGGCGTGCCGTCGTTCGTGATCGCGGGCCTCCTGATCCCCCTCGGCGCAACCGTCTGGCGCCTGATGACCGGCTTCACGTTCGACCGCTGGTGGGTGGCGCTCCTCGTCGGGCTCATAGGAGTCGCGGTCGGCGTCGGCCTCTCCTGGATCGTCCTCCGCGGGAAGCGCGATGGCGAGCAGGCGGATCCGGCTGTCGGTGCGCGACCCGCTGAACGCCGTGTGGGACTCCGTCGGCAGCTGCGGCCGTCCGCCGCGGGACGGCTCGAGCAAGTTCGCGATCGTCTCGATCGTGCTGATGGCGGGCGTCTGGATCGTACTCCCGGCGCTCGTCGCCCTGGCTCTCGCGACCTGAGCGCTCGCCGAGGAAGAAATGCCGATCCGGTGTCGGGCTTCGGGCCGATACCGCCGGGCGACCGGCCGCCCGGCGCACCCGGCGTCTACCGCGTCCGCGAGAAGCGCTGCACGGCGGCGAGCAGCTCCTCGCTCTTCTGCCCCGCCGACCGCGGCGTCACCCGAGGCGAGCGCCTCGGCCACGCAGTGCGTGACGTGGTCCTCGAGCAGCCTCGCGGCCGACCTGCTCGAGCGCGGTCTTGACCGCGGCGATCTGGGTGAGGATGTCGATGCAGTAGCGGTCCTCCTCGATCATCCGCTCGATGCCGCGCACCTGCCCCTCGATCCGGTGCAGGCGCTTGGCGAGCGCCTCCTTGTCCTTGGCGTAGCCGTGCATCAGCGTGACCTCCCGGATCGGTGTGGAAGCGCCGCAGGCGCAGGCTGTTGGTGACGACGAAGACGCTCGAGAACGCCATCGCGGCGGCGGCGACGATCGGGTCAGCAGCCCGGCGACGGCGAGCGGGATCGCGGCGACGTTGTAGGCGAACGCCCAGAAGAGGTTGCCCTTGATCGTGCGCGAGCGTCCGCCGGGAGAGGCGGATCGCGTCGGCGGCGGCGCGCAGGTCGCCCGAGACGAGCGTCAGGTCGCTCGCCTCGATCGCGACGTCGGTGCCCGTGCCGATCGCGAGGCCGAGGTCGGCCTGGGCGAGCGCCGGGGCGTCGTTGACGCCGTCGCCGACCATCGCGACGACCTCGCCGGCGCGCTGCAGCGCCTGCACCTCGGCGCTCTTGTCGCCGGGGAGGACGTCGGCGAGCACGCGCTCGATGCCGACCTCGGCGGCGACCGCGCGGGCGGTGCGCTCGTTGTCGCCCGTGAGCAGGACGGGCTCGAGCCCGAGCCCGCGGAGCTCGGCGATCGCCGCGGCCGACGTCGGCCTTGACCCGGTCGGCGACGACGAACAGGCCTGCCGCGCGTCCGTCGATCGCCGCCGCGACGACCGTCCGGCCCCCGGCCTCCTCCGCGGCGAAGCGCCGCGACAGGTCGTCGCCGAGCCGAACGCCCGCGTCCGAGAGCATCGCCGGGCGCCCGACGACCACGGCGCGCCCGTCGACGACCGCCTCGACGCCGAGGCCGGCGCGGCTCGTGAAGCCGCTCGACGGTCGGGCAAGCGTCCGACCGCCTCGCGTGCGTGCGCAGCGATCGCCTGCGCGATCGGGTGCTCGCTCGCCGCCTCGGCCGCGCCGGCGAGGCGCAGCAGCGTCGCTCGCGTCGACACCGTCGGCCGGGAGCGACGTCGGCGACCCACATGCGCCCCTCGGTCACCGTGCCGGTCTTGTCGAGCACGATCGTCGTGATCCGCCGCGTCTGCTCGAGCACCTCGGGGCCCTTGATCAGGATCCCGAGCTGCGCGCCGCGGCCCGGTGCCGACCATCAGCGCGGTCGGCGTCGCGAGGCCGAGCGCGCACGGGCAGGCGATGATCAGCACGGCGACGGCCGCGGTGAACGCGGCCGACGCGTCGCCGGTCGCAACGAGCCAGCCGGCGAGCGTCGACGAGCGCGACCCCGATCACGATCGGGACGAACACGGCGGAGACGCGGTCGACGAGCCGCTGGATCGGCGCCTTCCCGGCCTGCGCCTCGGCGACGAGCCGGGCGATCTGCGCGAGCGCGGTGTCGGCGCCGACCTTCGTCGCCCGGACGACGAGGCGGCCGGACGCGTTGATCGTCGCGCCGGCGACCTCTGCGCCGGGCCCGACCTCGACGGGCACGGGCTCGCCGGTCAGCATCGACTGGTCGACGGCCGAGAGCCCCTCGACGACGACGCCGTCGGTCGCGACCTTCTCGCCGGGACGGACGACGAACAGGTCGCCGACGACGAGCTCGTCGACCGGCACGAGCACCTCCTCGCCGTCGCGGAGCACGCGCGCCTCCTTCGCGCCGAGCTCGAGCAGCGCGCGGATCGCCTCGCCCGAGCGGCTGCGCGCGCGGAGCTCGAGCCAGCGGCCGAGCAGGATCAGCGTCGTGATCACGGCCGCGACCTCGAAGTACGTGTGCGCGTCGATGCCCGCCGACCAGCACGACGACCGACCACGTCCAGGCCGCGAGCGTGCCGACCGAGATCAGCGTGTCCATCGTCGCGGCGAGCGTGCCGCGCGTTCAGGAGCGTCGCGCGGTGGAACGCCGAGCCCGCACCAGAACACGACCGGCGTCGCGAGGAGCGAGCGCGAGCCACTCCCAGCCGTCGAACTGCAGCGGCGGGACCATCGCGACGACCGCCAGGGGCGCCGTCAGGAGCACGGCGACGGCGAGCCTGGTGCGTACGGCCCGGACGGCGTCCGGCCCGGCCGCCGCGGCCTCGCTGCGGCAGGCGCGGCGTGGTAGCCGGCGGCCTCGACGGTCGCGATCAGGTCGTCGACCGAGACGGCACCGGGATCGAAGGCGACGGCGGCCTGCTCGGTCGCGTAGTTGACGGTCGCCTCGACGCCGTCGAGCTTGTTGAGCTTCCGCTCGATCCGCGCAGCGCACGAGGCGCAGGTCATGCCCTCGAGGTCGAGGCTGAGGCGCTGCTTCTCGGGTGTCGCCACGGCCATCAGGCGGCCTCGTACCCCGCTTCCACGATCGCAGCGCGGATCGCCGCGTCCTCGGCCGGCCCCGTCACCTCGACGCGCTTCGTCCCCAGGTCGACGGTGACGGACTCGACGCCGGGGACCGCCGACACCTCCTCCTCCACCGCCGCCACGCAGTGGCCGCAGTGCATGCCCGGGACGACGTACAGGCGGGTCTCCATGCCGTCTCCTCCGTGTCGGCTTTGGCTCGTAGTATACCCGAGGAGGGTATCAGTCGGGTGCGCTCCGGGATGCGATGCGGCTACCGACGGCGCCGACGCCGAGGAGGGCTCAGAGCTGCTGCCGGCCCTCGATCGACGGCGCCGCTTCGTACTCCTCGTCGGTGACCTGGTCACCCCAGGTCGCGGTGTTGCCTTCGTCGTCGACCTGGATCATCGAGATGTGGGTCATGAGCCGCGTCGCTGCTGCGCCGTGCCAGTGCTCCTCGCCCGGCTCGAAGAAGACGCGGTCACCGGGACGGATGACCTCGATCGAGCCGCCGCGGCGCTGCGTGAGGCCGACGCCCTCGGTGACCCAGATCGTCTGGCCGTTCGGGTGCGTATGCCACGCCGTGCGCGCACCCGGCGTGAAGTGGACGCTGGCAGCGCTCAGGCGCGACCCGTTCGAGGGCTCTGCGACGGTGTCCAGATAGACGGTGCCGGTGAACCACTCGCGCGGCCCGCGACCGGTCTCGAGGCTGTTCCTGGTGATCTGCATGGCTGACTCCCCGTGGTGTGGGACGGATTCTGGATCCTCGCGCACACGGGGCCGGCGCGCGCGGACGGCGACGTCCGCCCGACGGCTCCGCCGCCGGCCTTCGCCCACCCAGAAATGTGGCAGATCGCACAAATTTGGGCTATGCTGCGTGGGCGTCTGGTCGAGCGTCGTAGCCGCCGAGGCACTAGCACCCCTCTTCAGCTCTTCCCTTCATTCGCCCGAGCGCAGCAGAGAGCGCATTCGAGCTCTCTGTCCCGAACGAAGAGCGAGGAGCAGACGATGCATGCCACCATCCGCCGATACGAGGGCGTCGACACAAACCGGACCGATGAGCTCAGCCGCAGGGTGAGCGAGACCCTCGTTCCGCAGATGCAGAAGCTCGAGGGCTTCGGCGGCTACTACCTGATCGAGGCCGGCAACGGCGTCTTCAGCTCCGTCGGGCTGTTCGAGAGCCCCGCACAGACGGATGAGGCGACCAGGATCGCGGCCGCCTGGGTGGCGGACGAGAAGCTCGAGTCCGCGCTTCCCAATCCGCCGAGAATCACGAGCGGCAAGGTGATCGCGCAGGGGAACGGCGTCTCCGACGCCTGATCCACCGGCCAGACGATGCCGGGGACGGCCTGTTCGCAGCGTGTCCCCGGCGGTCGATCGATTCGACCGCTGACGGCAGCTGGGCCGCCCGGGTCGGGAAAAGGTGATTGCGGATGACGAGCTTCCTCCACTGGCACACGATGACCTGGGTCTTCGTGCTCTGGAGCGGGTACATCGCGACCTGGATGGTGGTCTCGGGCCCCGGCCCGGCGATCGTCGCCCTGTGGTGGCTCGCGGGCATGATCGTCTTCGACCTCCTCTGGCTCGTCACTCGGTCGCGGTCCCGACAGGGACGCGGGCTCCGGGGCCTGTTCCCCAGACCCGGTCAGGGTCAGGGAAAGACAGCCAGTCCCCACGCCGGCACGGCCTCGAGGAACTGACGGCCTACGGCGCGGTCAAGCGCTCGCACGCCGTCGGCGAGCGCCGATCAGATTGATTCTCTGAGCGCGTTCGCCGCGGCTTGCAGGCGTTCACTGACGTCGGCCAGCTCGCGCGCCGCGAGGTCGATTCGTTCTTGCTGTGCTTCCGCGCGGGCGTGCTGGTTGTCGGCACGCCGCTGTTGGCTGTCGGCCCGCTCGCTGATCGCCTTGAGGTGAGCTTCCATTGCCGCGACGGTCTGGGTGAGATCGGCCAGTTGCCCAGCGACGCTCGCGATGTCCTCTTCGGCCGTCACGACTGCAGACTCTACGTGGGCCGCTTGCGCGGCGACAGGCACGGATCGCAACGGTGTCGAGGGGCATGTCGCTCGAGCGCCTCGCACGTACAACGAGGTCACACCCGGGTAGGTGGTTCCCCGGATTCTCGTTCGGGCTCGCCGATACAAGCCTTGGGCAGTACCGCGAAAGAGAGCGTGGAAACGCTCGATGGTGCGTCAATGCTGGAAGCCGACGCGCGGACTCGAACCGCGGACCCCTTCATTACGAGTGAAGTGCTCTACCAACTGAGCTACGTCGGCGGACGGCCCAGTGTAGCGCCGGGGGGACGGCCGCTCAGGCGAACGCCCGGCGCACGCGGACGAACAGCGCCTCGACGAAGAGCGACGGGTTGAGGTTGAACTCCTCGGCCTCGCGCCACGCCTGACGGACGACCTCGGCCGCCTCCTCCGGGCCCTCGCCGGCACCGTCGGAGTCCTCACGAAGCTGTGCGATCCGGTCGGCGTGCACGACTGCGCCCTCCGCCCCCTCGGCGACGACGACGAGGTCGCGATACCACGCCCCGAGGTCGTCGAGCGACGCGAGGAGCTCCGCCCGCCCGGCGCCGAACTCGGCGCGTCGCACACGCTGCTCGGCCTCCCGCGCCGGGAGGTCGAGGTCGTCGACGAGCCCCTGCTCGCGCTCGCGCGCCGCGGCTCCCGAGCAGCGCGGCTCCATCGACGATCACCTGCGCCGCCGCGGACGGGTCGAAGGCTCTCGTCCCGGTAGGCGCTGCGCGCGGCGTCGAGGAGCGCGGCCCGCCGCGCGCGCGCCTTCTCGTCGAGCAGCCGGGCCGCGCGGTCGAGGCGGCCGCCGGCGACCCGGCCGAGGACGCTGACCTCCTGGTCGTCGAGCTCCGGGGCGCGTCGCTCGATCCAGCTCTCGACCGCGGCCCGCGAGAGCCGTCGGAACGGGACGAGCTGGCAGCGCGAGCGGATCGTCTCCGGGAGCTGCCCGAGCTCGTCGGCGACGAGCACGAGCGTCGCGTAGGACGGCGGCTCCTCGAGGTCCTTGAGGAGCGCGGCCGCCGCCTCGTCGTTCATGCGATGGGCGTGGAAGAGGAGGTAGACGCGCCGGTCGCCCTCGAACGGCCGCATGTGGAGGTCGTGGTGGAGAGCGCGGATCTCGTCGATCCGGATCATCTCGCCGAGCGGCTCGATCACCCTGAGGTCGGGATGCGTCCCGGCGTCGACCCGTCGCGGGTCGCCCAGCAGCGCGCCGGCCAGGGCCAGGGCGGCCGTGTGCTTCCCGACCCCGGCCGGGCCGTGGAAGAGATACGCGTGCGACGGATGCTCGGCGAGGGCGGCCTCGAGCAGCCGCTTGGCCTCGGTTTGCTCGGGGACGTCAGCGAAGGTGGTCACGGACCTCCTTGGCGACCGCGGCGGCCGGCCGGCGCCCGTCGACGACGACGTACCGATCGGGAAATCGCCCCGCAAGCGCCCGGTAGACGCCGTCGACGCGATCCCAGAGCGCCGCGAGATCCTGCTCGATCCGGTCGCGCCGCTCGCCGACGCGCTCCACCGCCGTCGCGAGGTCGATCTCGACCAAGAACGTGCGGTCGGGGAGGAGCCCGCCGACGGCGACGAGGTTCAGGTCCAGCACCGCGTCGATCCCGAGCTCCCGGCCGCCGCCCTGGTAGGCGACCGAGGAGTCGAGGTAGCGGTCGCAGACGACGGTCGCCCCGCGCACGAGGGCGGGTCGGATGACCTCCTCGACGTGCTGGGCGCGTGCTGCTGTATAGAGGGCGGCCTCGGCCCACGGTGCGACGTGGTCGCCATGGAGGACGAGCCTGCGGATCTCCTCGCCGAGCGGTGTACCGCCAGGCTCGCGCGTGTGAACCACCTCGACTCCGTCCGCGACGAGCGCGTCGGCGAGGAGCCTCGCCTGGGTCGTCTTGCCGCAGCCGTCGAGGCCCTCGAAGGAGACGAACATCGCCGGGGACGTTAGACCATCGACCCCGGACGATCTCTAGGCTGCAGCGATGCGCGCGCTCGTCACCGGCGGAGCCGGCTTCATCGGCTCCCACCTCGTGGACGCCCTCGTCGCGCGTGGGGACGACGTGGTCGTGCTCGACGACTTCAGCACCGGTCGCCGCGAGCACGTCAACGCCTCCGCGACGCTGCTGGAGCACGACGTCCGCACGCCGTTCGTGACCGACGCCGAAGTCGTCTTCCACCTCGCCGCGCAGGCCGACGTGGGCACGTCGATGGAGCGGCCGGCGTTCGATGCAGAGGTGAACGTGGTCGGCACGGTGAACACGCTCGAGGCCGCGCGTGCCGCCGGGGCGCACCTCGTCTTCTCCTCGACCGGCGGCGCGATCTACGGCGACGTCGAGGAGCCGGCACGGGAGGAGTCGCCGCTGCTGCCCGTCTCCGCCTACGGGCTCGCGAAACGCTCGGCCGAGGTCTACGTCGACGGCTGGAACAGGGTCTTCGGCTCCCCGCACGTGGTGCTGCGCTTCGCCAACGTCTACGGGCCGAGACAGTCGGCCGCCCTCGAGGGCGGGGTGATCGCGATCTTCCTCGAGCGGCTGGCCGCGGGCCGCCCCACGGCGATCTTCGGGGACGGCACGATCACGCGCGACTTCGTCCACGTCGACGACGTCGTCCGCGCGCTGCTCCTGGCGGCCGGCCACCGGGGCGGCGTCTTCAACGTCGGGACCGGGGTCGAGACCAGCATCTCGGAGCTCCACGCCGTCTGCCAGCGGGCGGTGGGCGTCGAGGCGCCTCCGAACCTCGAGCCACCCCGAGCCGGCGACGCCCAGCGCAGCGTGCTCGACCCGGCGCGTGCGGCGCGCGAGCTCGGCTTCACCGTTTCGGTCACGCTCGCCGACGGGATCGCCGCCACGCTGGCGTCCGGCGACTGAACCCCACC
The DNA here is from genome assembly GCA_963793655.1 of uncultured Actinomycetes bacterium. Taxonomy (GTDB): domain Bacteria; phylum Actinomycetota; class Thermoleophilia; order Gaiellales; family Gaiellaceae; genus Gaiella. The sequence continues at coordinate 262,213 of CAWCAV010000003.1, read as the reverse complement.
GCCCGCCGGCGGGCAGGAATGCGCGGGCCGCAGGCGAACCCCGTTCGCGTCGTGGACCATCCGATTCGCCTCGATCGCGTCGAGCTCGCCGTCCGCCCGTGGCGCACCGCGACTCTCGTCGTCGCCGCCGTCGCGGCCGTCGAGCTCGTCCTCCTGGTGATGATCGGCGGCGCGCTCCTCGCGAAGCCGGAGCCGGCGGCGCGCAAGGCGGCGCCTCACAGATCCGCGACCGCGGTCGTGAAGAAGGCGCCCAAGCCGATCGCTCCAGCGGCCTCGAAGGCCTCCGGCGCGGAGCTCCCGCGGCGCAAGGTGACGGTCGTCGTCCTGAACGGGAACGGCCGCCAGGGCGCCGCCGCCGCGGCCGCGTCGCGGGTGACGCGGGAAGGGCTACCGCATCGGCCTCGTCGCCAACGCTCCGAGCCACGACTACGCGACGTCGCTCGTCATGTACCGCCGCGGCTTCGAGGGCGAGGCGCAGCGGCTCGCACACGACCTCGGCGTGAAGGTCGTCAGCCCGCTCGACGGCGTCCGGCCGAACCAGCTCCACGGCGCGCACGCCGTTCTGATCCTCGGCGGCTAGAGGCTCGATGTGCAATGGCGCCCCCGTGGGGCCGTCTCAGGCCAAGCCAGGTCGGCTCCGCGTCCGCAGCGCAGGCCGGACGCCTTCGCAAGGGCGCGGAGACGGCATGGCGCCGCGCCTGAGGCGGCATCCACGACCGCGCACGAATTGCACATCAAGCCTCTAGTTCTCGCAGGCGCCGGCGTTGACCGCGTCGCGCGCGACGTCGAGCGGCCCTCCGGCGACCCAGCGGCTCGACTTCGGATCGAGCGTGTACGAGTGGTTGAGCGCCTGGTACGCGGCGCACTGATGCCCCGTCGCGATCGCGTGATAGAGGCCGAGGTCGTACCAGGCGTCCGGGTTCTCGGGCTGGAGCTCGGTCGCCTTCTCGTACCAGGCGACCGCCGCCTGCTCGGTCACCTGCGGCGTCGGCGGCGAGCGCGCGTGCCTGGAGCGGGCCGAGCGAGAGCGGATTGAGCCGCCTGGCGCGATCGGCGGCGTCGACCGCTTCCGTGACCCGGCCGGCGTCGGCTGCCTCGAGCGCCCTGTCGACGTCGCGCTGGGCCAGCGCCGGTAGCGCGACCGCGAGCGACGGCACCGCCGGCGACGGCGGCGATCGCAACGAGGCCCGGAACGCCGGACGCGACGCGGCGACCACGGCCTCGCCACCGCGAGCAGCGCGCCCAGCGCCATCAGCGCGGGCGCGCTCACGGCGAGGAAGTCGAGGTCGTAGTCGACGAGCGCGTGCACCGCGTACGCGACGAGGAGACAGGCGAGTGCCGCCGCCGCAGCCCGCTCCCCCGCGGGAGCGCGGCGGATCCCGCGGGCGGCGCCCGCAGCGCTGCCGCGGCCCCGAAGAGCCCGAGCGCGAGGCCGACGACGCCGAGGTCGGCGAGCAGCTGGAGCGGGACGCTGTGCGGCTCGCTGACCGGCGTCGCATCCTCCCGGTAGCGCCTGCGCGCGAGCACGAACGTGCCGGCGCCCGAGCCGCCGACGGGCCGGTCGGCTGCGACGTCCATGCGCCTCGCCCCACCAGGACAGCCGGTTGTTGGCGCACAGCTCGGTGAGCCGCCCGGGGTCGTTCACGCATTCGCCGCCGGAGAACTGCGACGACGCCCACGAGAACGGGTTGCCCACCGTCGCGACCAGGCCGACCGAGCCGCCGATGACCGCCACGACGACGAGGCCGACGAGCGCCGTGCGAACCGCTTGCCCGTGGTCGGAGACGAGGCGGGCCACCGGGAGACGCCACGCACCGATCGCAACGACGAGCGCCCCGGCGACGGCCAGCGCTGCGAACACCCGCCCGTCCGACGACGCGATCCGCGCGCAACGCGCCGTCCTCGACGAGCGCCGGCCGCGTGAACGCCCAGCCCGCGACGGCGAGAGCCGGGACGCCCGCCACACCGGCTCTGCAGTGCGTCGTCCAGCCGCTCGTCGGAGAGCGCGAGCCACAGCGCGAGCACGACGACTGCTCCGACCACTCCCGCCCGCGACTGGGTCAGGAGCAGCGCGAGGACGGCGCCATAGACGAGCAGGAGCCCGGCGATCCGGGCACCGGCCCGGCGATTCCGGGCCGCCCAGAGACCGAGCGCGATGCCGGTGTCCGCGAGGAGCGCCAGGGCGTTCCAGTAGCCGACGGGCTCGCGCAGCCGGGCGATGCGGTCGCCGTCCGGGAAGAGCGAGGGGACGGCGACGCCGAGCAGCGCCCAGCCGAGCGCGGCCGCGATCACGAGCGCCGTGATCGCGGCGACCCGCCGTGCACCCCCGCCGAGCGCTCCGGCGAGGAGTCCGAGCGCGAGGAAGGCGAGGTAGACGAGCCCGCGCGCGAGCCACTCCCACGAGAGGTCGCCCGCGATCGACCACGCGATCGAGAGCCCCGCCCAGCGCGTCAGCGCGGCCAGGGCGGCGACCGCCGCGGTGCCCGCGACGATCGAGCCGCGGCAGCGGAAGCACGCCGCGCAGCGCCGCTGCGAGCGCCGACCGCCGCGCACGACGATCGCTGCGATGCCAACCGTGGCGAGCGACCCGCTCGCGCGAGCCGCCGCCTGCCGAGCACAGCCCACGGCCAGGAGGGCGCCCGACGCCGCCAGGAGACCGGCCTCCGCGACGCGTCCGGGCGGGAGCGCGGGTCGCGGGGCCGCGTCCATGACGCGCGCGAGGCTACCATGAGCCGTTCCACAGCCGCAGGAGCGCCGAGGGTTGCCCCGAACGGCGTCTTACACATCGTTTACCCTTCCCTGATCGCCGACCCACGGAGGACGGGGAGACTCACATCCGCCTCGTCCGCCCAGAACTCGTGCCCGACGTCTTCTCCCGCCGATTCCTCCTCCTCGCGTCGCTCCTTGCGATCGCCACGCTGACCTCCCTCTCGGTCGCCCCCACGGCCGCGGCGAAGACGAAGACGTGCGCCGACCAGGTGGTCGGCGGACTGGTACGGCGACGGGCGGGTCGACAAGATCTTCCCGAAGCACTGCTACCAGGAGGCGATCCGGTCGCTGCCGGTGGACGTGCTCGACTACTCGAACGCGAAGGAGGACATCCTCCGCGCGCTCGCATATGCCCGGCAGGGCAAGCCCGACCCCGGGCCGTCCGGCGGACCGCGCCCCGACATCGACGACCGTCGACATCGGAGGACCCGGGTGGGCCGACGGGACACCCGGCCCGGACGGTGACGAGACGTCCGCCGCCGGTGACGTCGACACCTCGGGGCCGTCCTCCGTGCCGATCCCGTTGCTGATCCTCGGCGGCCTGGCGCTGCTGCTCCTCGCCGCCGGCGGCGCCGGCTACCTCAGCCGGCGCGCACAAGCTCGCCGGAACGGCGGGCCGCCCGGCCCCGCCTGAGCTCGTCGGGAAGTCCGCTGACGGCCGGCGCCGACGCTCGGCACGCCCCGGTTTCCGATTCACCTCGCAGGGTAGGCAGCACGAATGGCCTTCGTGAGAGCCGCATGCCTGATCCTCCTCGCTGCCTGCCTCCTGGGCCCCGTCCGACCGGCCGAAGCGGGATCGCTCGAGGCGTGCGCGCAGCGCGTGATCCGGGACTGGTACTCGGGCGGCCGTGTCGACCGTGTCTATCCGCTGGGGTGCTACCGGGCGGCGATCCGCTCTCTGCCCGAGGACGTCCTGCAGTACTCGAATGCCGACCGCGACATCGCCCGCGCTCTCGCCTATGCTCGCCAGGGCCTCAGCGCGCGAACCGCCGCTCGGGCGGCCAACGCTAAGCCCGCGCCCCCTTCGACCTCGTCGACGCTGGCGCCGACCGAGGACACCGCGACCGTCCCAACAGATAGTCCCGCGCCCGTCGTGCGACGCCACGACCTGCCCGTGCGGCTGGCGAGCGGCCCCGAGCGCGAGCACGTGAGCGCCTCGCTGCCCTATCCGGTCATCGTGCTCGCAGTCGCTCGCAGGCGTGTTGCTCCTCACGGGCGGCGTCGGTTGGGTGACGGCCCGCCGGCGCTGACCGGACGGGCTCCGGACCGCTAGAATTCCAGAGGTGAGACCGCGCCCGTTTTCAGCAATTTGCAGGAATTTCGGTGCCGTCCGACCCGCGTCCTAGCATGCCCGGTCCGCTCGCAGGACGCGCCCACACGCGCCCGGCGCGGAGTCGTGAGGAGCAAGCCCTAACTCGACATCTCGGCCCGGGAGGACAGCATGGCACGCCAAGCAGGCGACGCAGGCACCGCAGACGCAGGGAGTGGAGCACGAGGAGTTCGTCAACAGCGTCCTGGACGACGAGGCGAGCGTCGCGCCGCGGCGGTACTTCACCATCCCCGGCCGCGACCCGTTCGACGAGATCGACTGGGAGACCCGCGACGCGCTGATCCCGGGCAAGAGCGGGCCCGCGTTCGAGCAGCGCGACGTCGAGTTCCCGAAGTTCTGGTCGCAGACCGCGACGAACATCGTCGCGCAGAAGTACTTCCGCGGCCGCATGGCCTCCCCCGAGCGCGAGCGGAGCGTCAAGCAGATGATCGGCCGGGTCGTCGACACCGTCACCGGCTGGGGCAGGCAGGGCGGCTACTTCGCGACCGACGACGGAGGCGGAGACGTTCCACGCCGAGCTGAAGGCGATCCTCGTCAACCAGTACGCGTCGTTCAACTCGCCCGTCTGGTTCAACGTCGGCTTCGAGGAGACGCCGCAGTGCTCGGCGTGCTTCATCCTCTCGATCGACGACTCGATGGAGTCGATCCTCGACTGGATCCGCCGCGAGGGGATCATCTTCCGCGGCGGCTCGGGCTCGGGCCTCAACCTCTCCCGGCTGCGCTCCTCGAAGGAGCAGCTCTCGAAGGGCGGCTACGCGTCCGGCCCGGTCTCGTTCATGCGCGGCGCCGACGCGTCGGCGGGGACGATCAAGTCGGGCGGCAAGACGCGCCGCGCCGCGAAGATGGTCGTGCTCGACATCGACCACCCCGACGTCGACGAGTTCATCTGGTGCAAGGCGCGCGAGGAGCGCAAGGCGCGCGTGCTCGAGCAGGCGGGCTACGACATGTCGCTCGACTCGCCCGACTGGGCCTCGATCCAGTACCAGAACGCGAACAACTCGGTGCGCGTCACGGACGCGTTCATGGAGGCGGTCACCGAGGGCAAGGAGTGGTCGCTCACCGCGCGCACCGACGGCACGGTCGTCGAGACCGTCGACGCGCGCGAGCTGCTGCACGACATCGCCGCGGCGGCCTGGGAGTGCGCCGACCCGGGCGTCCAGTACGACACGACGATCAACGCGTGGCACACGTCGCCGAACACGGGCCGGATCAACGCGTCGAACCCGTGCTCGCGAGTACATGCACATCGACGACTCGGCGTGCAACCTCGCGTCGCTCAACCTGATGAAGTTCCGCCGCGAGGACGGCGAGTTCGACGTCGAGATGTTCGAGCACGCGGTCGACGTCGTCTTCCTCGCGCAGGAGATCCTCGTCGGCTACTCGTCGTACCCGACGCCCGAGATCGGCCGCAACGCGAAGAAGTTCCGCCAGCTCGGCCTCGGCTACGCGAACCTCGGCGCCCTGCTGATGGCGCGGGGGCTCCCGTACGACTCGGACGAGGGCCGGGCGTACGCAGCGGCGATCACCGCGCTGATGACCGGGCGCGCGTACCGCAAGTCGGCCGAGGTCGCGCAGCGGATGGGCCCGCACGTGGGCTACGCAGGAGAACCGGGCGGCGATGATCGGCGTGATCGCGAAGCACCGCGCCGCGGTCGGGAACATCGACCACCACGGAGTCGGTGCCGGACGACCTGCTCGAGCGGCGCGCGCCGCGCGTGGGACGAGGCGCTCGAGATCGGCGAGGTGCACGGCTTCCGCAACGCGCAGGCGACGGTGCTCGCGCCGACCGGGACGATCAGCTTCATGATGGATTGCGACACGACCGGCGTGGAGCCCGACTTCTCGCTCGTCAAGTCGAAGAAGCTCGTCGGCGGCGGCGAGATCACGATCGTCAACAAGACGGTGCCGATGGCGCTCGGCGAGCTCGGCTACGCGCCGCGCGAGGTCGAGGAGATCGTCGCGTACATCGACGAGCGCGGCGGCGTCGTCGGCGCACCGCACCTGAAGACCGAGCACTACCCCGTGTTCGACTGCGCGATCGGCGAGCGCGCGATCCACTACATGGGGCACGTGAAGATGATGGGCGCGGTGCAGCCGTTCATCTCGGGTGCGATCTCGAAGACGGTCAACCTGCCCGAGTCAGACGTCGATCGACGAGGTCGCGCAGCTCTTCGTCGAGTCCTGGCAGCTCGGCGTCAAGGCGATCGCGATCTACCGCGACAACTGCAAGGTCGCGCAGCCGCTCTCGTCCTCGAAGGACGGGCCCGCGGTCGTGCTGCCGGTCGGCGCGACCGGCGTCGTCGCCGCATCCGCAGCGGCGGCGGCTGCCCGACGACCGCACCGAGGTCGGCCGCAAGTTCAAGGTCGGCGAGTACGAGGGCTACATCCACGTCGGCCTGTTCGAGGACGGGACGCCGGGCGACATCTTCGTGGACATCGCGAAGGAGGGCACGACGCTCGCCGGCCTCATGAACTCGTTCATGATCTCCGTCTCGCTCGGGCTCCAGTACGGCGTGCCGCTCGAGGTGTACGTCTCGAAGTTCAGCCACATGCGCTTCGAGCCGAGCGGGATGACGAACGACGCGGACATCCGCGTCGCCAAGTCGATCGTCGACTACATCTTCCGCTGGATGGGGAAGAAGTTCCTCACCTCCGACCAGCAGGAGGAGGCGGGCATCCTCACCGCCGAGGTGAAGGCGCGCCTCGCCGCGGCGTACTCGGACGACCCGGCGGCGCGGTGCGGCCGCCGCGGCGGTCGAGTCCGCGCCCCCGGGCCAGACGGCGCTCTTCAACCAGTGGGAGGACGCGGTCGAGTGCGCCCGCTGCGGCGGCCGCATGGTCAGGACCGGCTCGTGCTACACGTGCCGCGACTGCGGCACGAACACCGGCTGCAGCTGAGCGACTCCTGGGCAGCGCTGAGCGAGAGAGCCGCGGAGACGCGGCTCTCTCCTCGTCCAGCAACGAGACTCGTCTACCGGGCGACAGCACGCTCCCCTGGGCCAGTGTTGCGGAATGTCCCCGATGGCTATGCCGACCGATGATGTGCGCCCACCTGCCGAGTCTCTGACGAGAGCACTACTCCCAGCTCGCAACGAAGGAGCACGAGATGACGAGCAACGCACGTGGAAGCGGCCGCATCCTGGGCAGCTTGGGATCAGCCGAGGGAAAGGGCGTCGTGCGCATGGAAGACCGCTTGGACACCGATATCGACGACGTCTGGTCGGCACTCACCGACCCCTCACGTCTGGCCCGCTGGTACGGCGAGGTCGAGGGCGACCTGCGCCCCGGCGGCGAGTACCGCGTACACCTTTTCGCCAGTGGATGGGAGGGCAGCGGGCGCGTGGAAGCATGCGAGCCCTCGCAGCGGCTGCTGGTGCGCATCAAGGACGCGGACGAGCCGGACGAGCACGACATCGAGCTGACGCTGACCGCCGACGACGACCAGACCATCGTGATCTGGGAGGAACGGGGCATGCCCTTGGACCAGCTCTCCGCTTACGGGGCCGGGGTGCAGCTCCATGTTGAAGATCTCGCCGACCACCTCGGCGGGCGTGAGCGCCGCGACGACGCCAAGGCGCGGTGGGACCAGCTCCACCCTGCCTATCAAGACCTGGCGGCCAACCACCGCTAACGACACCAGTGGCGGCAGAGCCGCCTGGGCGAGCGTGGGTGAATGTCACCGAGCCGGATTCGAGTTCGCTTGCTCCCACCCCGATGCCTGAAGGCGACGAAGAGGCCGCTGTCGCGGCCTCTTCGTCGTATCGAGCGACGGCCGAGGACGGCCTGATCTACTCGATCGGGATCTCGAAGCGAGCGATGATGCCGGGATCGCCGCCTCTCGCGAGTAGCTCGGGATCGGGATCGCGAGTCGCCACCCATGCATATCCGTGTTCGGGGTAGGCGACGACGTCCGGGAAGCTCCCGGCACTGATCGCGAGGATCTGAGCGGGTTCATCGGTGGGGTTGCTGAACGCGTGTAGTCCGGCACGGCCCTCGGGACAGAAGACGAAGTCGCCCGGAGCCAGCTCCTCTTCGCCGTGTTGGTTCCGGAAGACGGGACGACCGCTCAGGACGAAGAGCATCTCTTCGGCTCCGAAGTGCATATGCATCCGCATCCCAGGCGCGCCGGGGGCCAGGTCGTACAGCGTTGCTCCCATCCTGGCGTCGTCCGGCCGCCAGAAGATTCGATGCCGCGTCCCGTCTTCTTCGTTGTCTCCGTCCCATACGTCGGAGAACAGGTTCTGACGAATCATTCCGTGTACCTCCAGGTCGTAGCGGTGGCACGCAGCGTCCGAGGCCGACTCGAAAGCAGCCTCGGCGCCTGCGCCAGTCACGCGCGGCGTTCGCCGCGTCCGACCGCTATCTCGTCGCCGGATCCACGGCGGGATCCTAACGTTCGCCGACTAAGGATGCGAGCGATCGGATCGAGCGCAATTCGCTCGGTGCGTCGAGCCACGCGTTGCGTCGCGGATGGAGCCAGGCCGGAGACCGACGAGGGTCAGCCTCGCCTGCGCCGGCGTTCGCGACAGGTCGCCTGAGTGGCCGCCATGATTTGGACGATACGTGGTGGTTCATCACGCGGGCGGAGCTAGCCGCATGAGTGAGTACGACCGGAACTTCTGGGAAGAGCGCTGGTCGCAAGCCCTGCGCGAGCACGGAGATGGCGTCGCGTGGCCCCCGAACGCCCATTTGACCGCCGAGGTCGGCGACCTGCGTCCCGGACGCGCTCTCGACGCGGGATGCGGCCACGGTTCCAACGCGCTCTGGCTCGCTGCGCGCGGATGGCACGTCACCGCGGTCGACTTCGCCGCGACGGCCCTGGCGTATGCCCGGTCGACGGCCGAGGCCGTGGGGCCGGACGTCGCCGAGCGCATCGACTGGGTCGAGGTCGATCTTGCGACCTGGACGCCCCAGCGGGAGGAGTACGACCTTGTGGTCTGCCTGTATGTGCACGTGGCCGGGCCGGTCGAGGAGATGGTGCAGCGGATGGCGGCAGGGGTCGCTCCCGGCGGAACCCTGTTCCTGGTTGGCCATCGCCCGATCGACCCGGCCACCCGAACGGCGACGGCCGCGGCGGGGCAGGTGCAGGTCTCCGTCGGCGCCGCGCTCGCCGCCCTCGATCCGGACCGGTGGGAGCTGGTCGTCGCCGATGACCGACCGCGGCCGATCGCCGGTAGCGGAGTCGATGCCGTGATCCGAGCCCGACGCCGCTCCTGACGAGGCGGGCCGGAAGCCGCCTTCGTCCTGCAGGGGCAGCCTTCTACCCGATGGCTGTCACGAGCCGATCCTCGATCTCGTTAGCCTCCGCCCGTGGCCGGCCTCGAGGAGCTGTTCGAGCGAAACCGCGCGTGGGCGTCCGCGATGGTCGCCACCGACCCCGGCTTCTTTCGCGATCTCGCCGTGCGACAGAAGCCGGAGTACCTCTGGATCGGCTGCTCCGACAGCCGGGTCCCGGCCAACCAGATCGTCGGCCTCCAGCCGGGCGACGTGTTCGTGCACCGCAACGTCGCGAACGTCGTCGTGCACACCGACCTGAACTGCCTCTCGGTGCTGCAGTACGCCGTGGACATCCTCGGTGTGAAGCACGTGATCGTATGCGGGCACTACGGTTGCGGCGGCGTCGCCGCGGCCCTCGCCGGCGCCCGGCACGGTCTGATCGACAACTGGCTGCGCCATGTGGCCGACGTCGGCGAGAAGCACGCCGATGAGCTCGCCACCTTGCCCCGAGAACGACGGATCGACCGGTTGTGCGAGCTGAACGTCGTCGAGCAGGTGGGAAACGTCTGCCAGACGACGATCGTCGAGGAGGCCTGGGCGCGCGGTCAGCCGCTCACGGTGCACGGCGTCGTGTACGGGCTCGAGGACGGCCTCCTGCGCGACCTCGGCGTCAGCGTCTTCGGGGTGGGATCGGCGCATGGGGGCTGACCGCGCGGTCGTCGTCCGGCCGGGCGAGGGGCATCGCGTCGGGAACGTCGAGTTCCTTGCTCGCAGCGCGGACACCCCCCGATTCAACCTTTCCATCGTCACGGTCCAGCCTCGCCGCGAGGGCCCCGGGACGCACGCTCACGCCGATGAGGACGACTCCTTCTACATGCTGGAGGGCGAGCTGGTCTTCACCGTCGAGGACGAGGAGATCGTCGCCGGGCCGGGAACGTTCCTGCTCGTTCCGCCGCGGCTGCGCCACTCGTTCGCCAACCGCACCGACGCGGTCGCGCGGTTCCTCAACATCCACGCGCCCGCCGGCTTCGACCTGCGGCTCGAGGAGGACTAGCCGCGCCGGGCTCGCGCTCCGTCCCGGCGAGTGAGACACTCGCGCGATGCCGCTCCAACCAAAGGCCAAGGCACTGCTCGAGACGATCGAGTCCCTCGGCGACCCACCGCTCGAGGAGAGCACGCCCGAGGCGGTCCGCGCCCTGCGCGCCTCGCGCCTGCGGCCGCCAACCGTCACGCTCGCGGAGATCCGCGACGTCGACGCCGGAGGCGTCCCCGCACGCCTCTACCGGCCGAGCGCCGAGCCGGGCCTGGGGCTGCTCGTCTTCCTCCACGGCGGCGGCTGGGTGCTCGGCAACCTGGACACGCACGACAACCTCGCGCGGGCGCTCGCCGACGAAAGTGACAGCGCCGTCCTCGCGCTCGACTACCGGCTGGCTCCCGAGCATCCGTTCCCCGCCGGTCTGCAGGATTCGTTCACGGCGGCCGCATGGGCGAGCGCGAACGCCGAGGCGCTCGGCTGCGACTCCGGGCGGCTCGCGATCGGCGGGGACTCGGCCGGGGCCAACCTGGCTGCGGTCGTGACCCAGGCGGGCACGATCCCCTTCCGCTTCCAGCTTCTCGTCTACCCGGTCACCGACGCGCGCGGGGGCTCCGCGTCGTACGAGGCGCAGAAGGACGGGCCGTGGCTCACGGAGGCGGGCATGCACTGGTTCGTCGGGCACTACCTCTCCGGCGGCGACGGGGCGCTCGACGATCCTCGTGTGTCGCCGCTCCTCGCCGCCGACGGGGCGTTGGCCAACTCGCCGCCGACGCTGGTGATCACCGCCGAGCTCGACCCGCTCCGCGACGAGGGCGAGGCGTATGCGGAGCGCCTCCGGTCGCTTGGGGTCCCGGTCGACGTGACGCGGTACGAGGGCATGTTCCACGGCTTCTGCTCGTTCGCCGATCTCCTCGACGACGGACGACGAGCGGTCAGCCAGGCCGCTGCCGCGCTGGCCGGTGCGCTCGGGGCCCCGGCGCAGGCGGGGCAGCCCGCCGCGACGTCCTGACGTCGGCCGACGGCACTCCTACTCACAGGAGCCGTGGACGGTCCTGCCGCGCCGGCCGACCAGCCGGGTGAAGACGTCTGCGAGCATTGCGATCTCGTCCTCGTCGAGCCCCTCGAAGAACTGCTCCTCGACAAAGGCGAAGACCGCATCCTGGGCTCGACTCGTCAGCGCGAGCCCTGCAGGCGTCAGCGTCACGTTCGTGGCGCGCGCGTCGGAGGGGCACGGCCTCCGCTGTACGAGCGCTCGGGCTTCGAGGGTGTCGATCAGCCGCGAGACGCGGCTGAAGCTGAGCCCCATCGCCTCGGCGAGGTCCGTCTGGCGAAGCGTCATGCTCTCCACGCGCGCGAGCCGCCCCATGATCCCGAGCATGCTCACGCTGAGCCCGTCGATCGGTTCCAGTACCCCGTCGGCTGCGCGCCGGAGATGCCGAGCGACGTCCAGGAAGCCCTCCCACGCCGCCGCGTGCTCGGCGGACCACGCGCGATCGACGTTGTTGCCCATCATGTAGCCGGCCCTCGCGGTGATTGCGGTCATGCGACTGTCGGTCGTGTGGTGCACGGCCGTCATCGTCCCAGGAACTTGACGGCACTTCCATATCCCGTGCCGAGACCGTCCTGAAGCGCGATGTGCAGGTAGCCCACGGCTTCGAGCTGGCGCGCGCGGCGGAGCGGCCCCGCGTCGATCGCTTTAAGACCGCTGTCCTCGACGATCCGGGCGACGGTGCGTTTCGCGTCCTCGTCGTCGGAGGCGAGGAGCACGTCGAGCTGCTCCCCCGCGACCTCACCTGGGACGAGCGTCCCGGCGAACGTGGTGTTGAACGCCTTGACGACCCTCGCGCCCGGCACAGCGGCGGCAACCTCCTCGGCCGCCGAGCCGGAGGCCGGAGAGATGGGCTCGAAGGTCTCGCGATCGAGCGGATTCGAGATGTCCACGACGACCTTGCCGACGAGCTGCGAGCCGTCGCGCTCGACGACCTCGCGCGAGATCGGGTACCAGACGGCGAGCACGACGACCTCGCTCGCGATCGGGTCGCCGAGCTCGCCGCCCCGCGCCCCGCCCCCGAGCTCGCCCGCGAGCACCTCGGCCTTCTCCCGCTCGACGCCGAGGAGCGTGAGCGAGTGGCCCCCTGCGACGACGCGCGTGCCGATGCCCCGAGCCATGTTGCCGGTTCCGATGATCGTGACGTCCATGCCGACTCCTGTTAGAGGTGTGCTCACGCGAGACGGGTGCTGATGCGCAGCGCGTTGCCCGACGGGTCGTGGGTCGAGAGCGCGCCCGCGTCGAGGTCGTATGCCGCGCCCACACCGTCGAGGCGGAGGACGACGGCCGTCAGTGCGTCGTCGTCCTGGACGACGAGCTCGAAACGACGGAGGCCTGCCGTCCCTGCCGGCGGCTGCTGCGCGCCTTCGCCCTGCCACACGTTGACCGCCAGCCGATGCGGGAAGCGCCCTCCGGCGCCCAGGTCGGCGAACCCGATTCTCGGCACGAACGTGTGCTCACGGAAGCCGACCACATCGCGGTAGAAGCGGTACGCCGCCTCGAGGTCGGAGACGTGCAGGTGCACGTGGCCGACCTTCGTGCCGGCAGGAAGAGGCCGGTCCAGCTCGCCGTCCCGCAGGTGTGAGAGCACTTCGTCGACGTCGAGCGGCTCGGTCATCCCGCGGACGCGGCCGTCGCTGTCGCGGATCACGAGCGACGCCGGCCCGACCTCGATCTCGGACATCCGCTCGGGGGTCTCCAGCGTCAGCTCGAGCTGGATCCCGTCGGGGTCGCTCAGGTAGGTGGCCTTGGAGAAGATGTGATCGGTCGGTGCCTGTGGCACGCGCGCGGAGGCGAGGCGGGCGAGGACGCGCCCGAACTCCTCCTCGTCCGGGAGGTGGATCGCGACGTGGTACAGGCCGGCGTGCCCGCGGAGCGGCCCGCGTGTCGCACCGGGATGCAGGACGACGAGCGCGCGGCCGTCGACGCCCAGCTGGACTCCCTCTTCGGAGCGTGACAGCTCGGCGAGCCCGAGCAGGTCGCGCCAGAAGGCGAGCGACCGCCCCGCGTCCATGACATCGAGGTGGACCGCGCCGTAAGTGATCGTCTCGCGATCGCCGGTGGCACTGGCGCTGGGTCTGACGTCGGATGCGATCTGGGAGCTCACGTGCGGAATCTCCTGGATTGATTGTTGCTAGAGCAAGTTTATCACGTCTCGGTGGTGTCGCGAGCGGAGCGCCGAGCGGCGTCCGGTGATACGACGGCCTCTCCCGGCGGTTGGCGAGATCGCGCGGCAGACTCGAGGGCGGTCACGGGCCATACTTGAGGCCGAGATGAGCGCCGTCGCCCCCGCGCCCGCCCGACACCTGCTTCGCGCGAAGGACCTCATAGACGCCCGCTACGCAGAGCCGCTCGACGTGTCCGCGCTCGCTCGCGCCGCCCGCCTCTCCCCGGCCCATTTCAGCCGCGAGTTCCGGCGCGAGTTCGGCGAGACACCCCACCAGTACCTGCTGACGCGCCGGCTCGAGCGCGCGGCAGCACTGCTCCGGTCGACGGACCGGTCCGTCGCCGACATCTGCTTCACCGTCGGCCTCCGGAGCGTCGGGTCGTTCACGACGAGCTTCGGGCGTGCCTACGGCGTCTCCCCCACGGCGTACCGCGCCGCCCATCCACCCGCCGCCGACCGCGTCCGCATTCCCACGTGCGTCCTACTGGCGTACGCCCGGCCGCGATCCAGCACGTTTGGAGAAGACAGGCCGCCGGGCCCGCTCTAGCGTGACCTTCGACAGTTCGACGAAGGAGGACACGATGCTGAAGCAGCTGACCCACGTGAACCAGTGGGTGCACGACCAGGACGAGGCGCTCGCCTTCTACACGGAGAAGCTCGGGATGGAACTGCGTGACGACGTCACCGTCCCGGAGATGGGCAACTTCCGCTGGCTCACCGTCGGGCCCGTGGGCCAGCCGGACATCGCGGTGGTGCTGATGGCGGTTCCCGGCCCGCCGGTCTTCGACGAGGAGACGGCGGCCGCCCTCCGGACGCTCGTGGCCAAGGGAGCCGCGGGCGGCCTCTTCTTCACGACGGACGACTGCCAGTCGACCTACGAGGAGCTGTCGGGCCGGGGCGTCGAGTTCAGCCAGAAGCCCGAGCAGCGCCCGTACGGGATCGACGCCGGGTTCCGCGACCCGTCGGGGAACCAGATCCGGGTGCTGCAGGCGCCGTAACGGGACGGCACCGGGAGACGCCGTGTGGGGCCCGGGCGACCGGCCCCACACGCGCGGTCGCGCGCACCGACGGACGACGCCCCGGTGGCCGCAGGGGTTGCACGGATCGCGCCCGTGGTAGATGGTTGTGCCGAGAGGCACGAAAGGACCAGATGGGCCAGGTCTCCGACATCCTTGGCGCAAAGAGCCGCGAGGTCCTCGGCATCGAGGGCTCGACGACCGTGTACGAGGCGATCGCGAAGATGGTCGAGGCGAACGTCGGTGCCCTCCTCGTGTACGACAACGACAGGCTTGCTGGCATCGTGACGGAGCGCGACTACCTGCGGCGTGTCACGCTCCAGGGGCGTGACGAGCGCACCACGCCCGTGCGGGAGATCATGACGTCCGAGCTCGTCTACGTGAGCCCCGATACGTCGGTCGACGAGTGCATGGCCGTCATGACCGAGCGGCGGATCCGGCACCTGCCCGTGCTGACCGACGACCGGGAGGTCGCGGGGATCGTCTCGATCGGCGATCTGGTCAAGTTCCAGTCCAGGGAACAGAGCGTCCAGATCCGGTTCCTCACCGAGTTCATCTCCGGCTAGCCCTCGCGCACGCCGAGCGTCGAGGCGGGCTCGCGTGGAGGCCGTCCTACACTGGCGCGATGGATCCTCGGGCCCTCGAGCTGCTGGAGCTGCCCGAGATCCTCGATCGGCTCGCCGCGGTCGCGGGGAGCGAGCCGGGACGGCTGCAGGCCCTCGCCCTCCGTCCCTCGGCCGATCCCGACGAGGTCGCCGCTCGTCAGGCACTGACCGCCGAAGCGGTCGCAATCCTCGAGCAGTCCGCCGAGCCCGACCTCGCAGGGGTCCGCGACGTCAGGCCAGCTGTGGAGGTCGCAGCGCGCGGCAGCGTGCTCGACACCGGCGCGCTTCACGCGATCGCCGTGTCGATCGACACGGCGGTGACGGCGCGCATCGCGCTCGAGGGCGTCCCCGCCGCGCCGGGTCTCGCCCGCGCTCGCGGGCCGCATCGAGCCCGGGCTGTCGGGCGTCTCCGAGGTCGATCGAAAAGGCGGTCGAGGACGACGGCTCGGCGCTCCGCGACAGCGCGTCGCCCGCGCTCCGCCGGCTCCGACGCGAGGTCCGGGAAGGACGGGCCCGGATTGCCGAGCGTCTACGTTCGCTCGCTCGCGACCCGTCGCTGCGCGAGCACCTGCAGGACGACTTCGTGACCGAGCGCGCCGGCCGACCCGTCCTCGCGCTCCGGGCGTCGGCACGCGGCGCGGTGCCGGGCATCGTCCACGACAGCTCCGGGTCGGGCCAGACGCTGTTCGTCGAGCCGTTCGCCGTCGTCGAGCGACTCGAACCGGCTCCGCGAGGCGGAGAGCGCCGAGCGCGAGGAGGTCGCGCGCATCCTGGGCGAGCTCTCGCGGCGGGTCGGCGACCACGCCGACGAGCGTCGAGGCCCTCGTGGACGCCGTCGGGGAGATCGACCTCGCGCTTCGCGCGCGGGATCCTCTCGCGGCGGTGGCGGGGGGCCCTGGTGACACCTGGCCCCGGCGTCGTCCTGCGCGGCTGCGCGGCACCCGCTGCTCGACCCCGCCACCGCAGTGCCGATCGACCTCGAGCCCGGCGACCTCCGTGCGGTCGTGATCAGCGGCCCGAACACCGGCGGCAAGACGGTCGCGCTGAAGACGCTCGGGCTCGCTGCCGCTACTGCACCAGTGCGGGCTGCGCCCGCCGGCCGACGAAGCCGCACTGCCCGTGTTCGACCAGGTCCTGGCCGACATCGGCGACGAGCAGTCGATCGCGATGAGCCTCTCGACGTTCTCCGGCCACGTCCGGAACCTCGTCGCGATCCTCGACGCGGCCACCGACCGCTCGCTCGTCCTGCTCGACGAGGTCGCCGGCGGGACCGACCCGGTCGAGGGCGCCGCGCTCGCTCGCGCGCTGCTCGCGCGCCTCACCAGTCAGGCACGGCTCACGGTCGCGACGAGCCACTACCCCGAGCTCAAGGAGTGGGCGAGCGCGACGGAGGGCGTCGACGAACGCCGCCACGGGGTTCGACCCGGAGACGGAGAGGCCCCTGTACCGCATCACGCTCGGGCGACCCGGCACGTCGCACGCGCTCCGCATCGCCGAGCGCCTCGGCCTCGCCGCCTGACCTCGTGGCCGAAGCCCGCGCGGAGCATCGCCCCCGAGCGGCTGCGGGTTGCCGAGCTGCTCGCGGAGGCCGAGGCGGCCGAGGAGCGCGCCGCCGAGGACCGCGAGAGCGCGGCCTCGGCGCGTGCGGCGGCCGAGTCGTCGCGCGACGCGGCGGAGGACCGCGTGGCGGAGCTCGAGCAGGAGATCGAGCGGGTTCGCGCGTCGGCACGGGCCGAGCGCGAGCGTGCCCTGGCCGAGGCGGAGCAGGAGCTCGCCGGGACCAGGGCGGAGCTCGACGCGCTCCGCGCGGAGATCCGCGCAGCACGACGGCTGGAGCGCGAGCGCCGCCGCGCGACGACTCCGACCGCGCTCGCGAAGGAGCGCGAGCGCGACCGGAGGCTCGGAGCCGCGTCCGACCGCGCGGCCCAGCGTCGGTCGAGCGCTGCGCGACGGCCGACGAGCCGCTGCCGCTCACCGTCGCCGCTCGCGCCAGGCGATCCGGTCGTCGCCCCCGAGCTCGGCGTCCGCGGGACGATCGCCGAGATCGCGAGGGACGACGCAGTCGTCGTCGGCCGGGGCGGCCTTCGCGTGCGCGTCCCGGTCGCGCGGCTCCGGCCCGACCGTGACGCGGCGGCTGACGCCCCGGAGGACCAGGCGGTGACGATCCGCACCCCGACGCCGACCGACGCCCCGTCGGAGCTCGACCTCCGGGGCCGGACGGCGCAGGAGGCACGCGAGGCGCTCCGCAGCCTTCGTCGACACGGCCGCCCTCGCGGGACGCGACGAGGTCCGCGTCATCCACGGCCGCGGCACCGGCGCGATCCGAAAGGCCGTCCGGGACGAGCTCTCCCGCCATCCGCTCGTCTCCTCGCACGAGCCGGACTCGGCGGACGGCGCGACCGTCGTCCAGCTCGGAGCCTGACCGTCGCCTCCGCCGCGGTTTGCGTCGCCTTCGACGGAGGGTAAGAATCGCCGGAATGCGCCTTCGATCCGCTCTCGTCCTCCTCGTCACGGCCCTCGCGCTCCTCGCCGCGGGTTGCGGTGGTGACGACGGCGGCGGCACGGCCGAGCCGGCGCCCGCGACCACTGCGACCACTGCGGGCCAGGCAGGGGACGCGGCGAACGGCAAGGAGGTGTTCGCAACCGCCGGCTGCGGCGGCTGCCACACCTTCGAGGCGGCCGGGGCGACCGGCAGCGTCGGCCCGAACCTCGACGACCTCGCTCCATCGTTCGACGCCGTCGTGACCCAGGTGACGAACGGCGGCGGCGCGATGCCTTCGTTCAAGGACGACCTGACCGCGCAGGAGATCCGCGACGTGGCCGCGTTCGTGTCCGGCTCGTAGCGCGCGGCCACGACGGTTCCGCAACGCGCGCTCGGCGGCCCCGTTCGGCAATGCCCGCGCGGCGTCGTGCGCCGCACCTATGCTGACAGGTTCGTGTCCGACACCGTCGTCCCCGGCTTCGAACCCCTCACGCCCACGCTCGAGCTGCTCTGGCAGGACGACGCGAGCGCGTACGCGTTCCTGCGCACAGCGGACGGCGACCTCTCGGCCGGCGGCCTCCACGTCGGCATGCCCGCCGTCGCGGACGTCGCACACGCAGGGCACGGCATCAGCGCGCGCAGGCTGGAGCTCGACGAGCTGCTCGCGCTCGTCGAAGGCTCTGCCGCCCGGGGTCGAGCAGGGCGGCACGGCGCGGGTTGCGTTCGCGGTGCTCGACGTCGCCCGCCGCTCGGTCGCCGCCGGCCTCGTGCACCCGCACCTGGAAGCGGCGGACGGGCGCTGGCACGCCCTGTGGGGCGCCACGCTCGACGATCACGTCCGTGCGGAGCTGGACGCGATCGCCCATGCCGCGCCCGCCGCGTCGGCCGAGTCGTTCGACGGCGACACGCAGGCGTTCGTCTACGACCTCTACGGCTGTGCCGTCGACGAGCTCGCACGACGCGCACTGCGCGACGCCGGCGTCGGTCTGTCCGTCGCCTCGCGCCGGGGCGGCGGAGCCGCCGAGCACTTCCTCGCGGGGCTCGCCGCACCGGGTCCGGAGCTTGCCTGCCGGGCGCCGGCTACCCGGCGCTGGAACGGCGGGTCGCCGCGTGGGTCGACGGCGGGCTCGCACGGCGCTCGCGCGCGCCGTGGAACCTCGGGCTGCGCCTCGACGAGAGCGAAGGCAGGCACACGGTCGGCGGTGCCGACGCGCCCCCGGTCGTGCTCGAGCTCTGGCTCGAGGCGGCGGACGACCCGACCCTCGCCCTGCCCGCGTCGCTGCTCGACGACGGCGACGACGAGGTGTTCGCGTTCCTCCGCGAGAGCGACCCGCGCCGCGCCCTCGAGCTGCCGGCTCGGGACGATCGAGCCCCGTCCTCGCCGACGCGGGCATCGTCCTCGACGGCGATCCGCCGTCGCGGGTGGAGCTCGACGACGGAACAGGTCCGCGTCGTTCCTCCGGCGGGCCATGCCGCGGCTCGAGGAGCTCGGCGTGCCGGTGCGGCTGCCCGCGCGAGTGGGTCTCGTCGTCGAGCCGCGTCCGCGTCAACCTCGTCGCGACCGGGTCGCCGGCGACCTCCAGCGGGCTCCTGACGCGCGACGCGATCGCGTCCTTCGACTGGCGGCTCGCGATCGGCGACGTCGAGCTCACCGAGGAGGAGCTGCGCGAGCTCGCGGCGGCGAAGGAGCCGCTGATCCGGCTGCGCGGCAAGTGGCATGCGCTTCGCGCGCTCCGAGGTCGAGCGCGCGCTCCGCTTCCTCGACGGCCGCGGCGCGCGGCGCCGGTGTCGTGGAGCTCGTCCGCGCGGTCTCCGGCCTGGAGACCGACGAGGCGGGCGTCGAGCTCGGCGAGGTCACGCTCGACGACGGCCTCGACGAGCTCCTCGCCGGAGCAGGCGAGCGCCGCTTCCGGCCGCTCGCCGACGCCCGCCGGGATGCGTCACGACCTCTTCCCGTTCCAGGAGCGCGGCCACGGCTGGCTCCGGCTGCTCGGCGATCTTCGGGTCGGCGGGATCCTGGCCGACGACATGGGCCTCGGCAAGACCGTGCAGGCGATCGCGACGCTCGTCTCCGAGCGCGAGGAGGCCGGTGCCGACGCTCGGGCCGACGCTCGTCGTCTGCCCGATGAGCGTCGTCCAGCAGTGGGCGCGCGAGATCGCCCGCTTCGCGCCGGCGCTCGCGCGTCCACCTCCACCACGGCCCGCGCGCGCCTCGCAGGCGCCGGCGTTCGTCGCCGTGGCCGCGCTCGAGCGACGTCGTCGTCACGTCGTACGACGTCGCGACGCGCGACGTCGAGCTGCTGGCCCGCGTCGCCTGGGACCGGCTGCTGCTCGACGAGGCGCAGGACGCGAAGAACCCGCGCGACCAAGCGGCATCGCGCGCTCCGGCGGATCCCGCGCACGGCGGACGCTCGCGCTCACCGGGACGCCGATCGAGAACCGGCTCGGCGAGCTCTGGGCGATCATGGACCTCGTCAACCCCGGGCCTGCTCGGCTCCCGCGAGTGCGTTCGAGCGCACGTTCGCGCGCCCGATCGAGGCGCGCGGCGACGCGAGCGCGCTCGAGCGGCTCCGCTCGCTCGTCGGCCCGTTCGTCCTGCGCCGCGCGAAGGACGCGCCCGAGGTCGACCTCGAGCTGCCGCCGATCACGATCGCGAAGGATCACGTGCCGGCTGACGGTCGAGCAGGCGAGCCTCTACCGCGCGACGGTCGACCGCTGGATGCCGCGGATCGAGAGCCACGAGCGGACGTTCGACCGGCGCGGCGCCGTGCTCGCGATGCTCGGCCAGCTGAAGCAGGTCTGCAACCACCCGGAGCTGGTCGCTCGCCACGGGCCGCCGCGCTCGAGGGCCGCTCGGGGAAGCTCGAGCGGCTCGTCGAGCTGCTCGCTGGCGATGCCGCGCGGCGACAAGGCGCTCGTCTTCACCCAGTACCCCGGCTTCGACCGGCTCGCGCCGCACCTCGCAGCGACGGCTCGGCCGCGACGTCGGCTTCTTCCACGGCGGGCTCTCGGCCCGCGCACGCGACGAGCTGCGTCGCCCGGTTCGAGTCCGAGAGCGGCCCCACCGTGCTCGTCGTCTCGCTCCGCGCCGGCGGCCGCGGGCTCAACCTCCCGGCCGCGAACCACGTCTTCCATTTCGACCGCTGGTGGAACCCGGCGGTCGAGCAGCAGGCGACCGACCGCGTCCACCGGCTCGGCCAGCGCAAGCCGTCTTCGTGTCGAGCCTCGTCTGCACGGCGACGCTCGAGGAGCGGATCGACGCGCTGCTCGACTCGAAGCGCGAGCTCGCCGAGCAGGTGATGGCCGGCCGCGCCGACGACTGGCTCGCCGAGCTCGACCTCGACGCGATCCGCGCGGCGGTCGCGCTCGCCCCCGAGGCGATCGAGGAGGCGGCATGACACCGGTACTGCTGAACGACGGCGCTGCCGCTCGACCGTCGTCGACCGACGGCGGGCGGATCGGCGACGGGCCGTGGGCGCGCTGGCTCGCGAGCGCGGTCGTGCCGGACGAGAGCTCGGCCCGTGCCGAGCGCGGGCGCGAGCTCGCGCGCGCGGGGGCGGTGAGCGACGTGGCGGTCGCCTCCGGGTCGATCTCGGCCCGGGTCGCGGGCTCGAGCGGCGGCAGCTACGCCGTGTCGCTCGACGCCGCGCCCATCCCGGAGCGGATCTGGGCAGAGGCCGTCAGAGCTGCCCGCGGCCGTTCGATCCTCGAGGCGGGAGTCGAGGGGACGACGCAGTCCATCCATCTCGCTCACCTCCTCGAGACGGAGCAGCGAGAGCCGCTCGTCCCCCCGACCAGGGGCATCCGTTCGAGCTGCACGTGCCCCGACCGCGAGCGATCGAGCGTGTGCAAGCACATCGCCGCGCTGGCGTTCGTGGTCGCCGACGCGATCGACCGCGACCCTGCGCTGCTCCTGCGCTGGCGGGGCTGCGCACCCGTCGAGCCGCCCGCGTCGCGCAGTGGGGATCCGTGGCTAGCAGGCCCGCTTCCGGCGCCACGGTCCCGCGCGCGCTGCCTCCCGGCATCGTCGTCAAGCGCCTGGGGCGGAGCGGCATCCGCGTCGGCGGGCGCGACCTCGCCGATGCGCTCGAGCCGGCCTACCGTGCGTTCGCGGCGACCGCGAAGCGTGACTCGGCGCCGCGGCGTGTCATCATCGAGACGTGGAGCAGCGACTCAGCCTCGTGACGCTCGGCGTCGCGGATCTCGACACGGCACGCACGTTCTACGAGGCGCTCGGCTGGGCGCCGACGCCGCCCGGCGAAGGGGTTGTCTTCTTCCAGGCGGGATGCATGGTGGTCGCGCTGTGGGGACGGCACGAGCTCGCCGCCGACAGCGGCGTGACCGACGGAGGCGGCTGGGGCGGCGTGACGCTCGCGCACAACGTTCGCTCGCCCGAGGAGGTCGACGCGGTGATCGAGGAGGCCCGCCGCGCGGGGGCCGCGATCGCGCGCGAGCCGGACGAGACGTTCTGGGGCGGCTATTCCGGCGTCTTCGTCGACCCGGACGGCCACCCCTGGGAGGTTGCGCACAACCCCGGGTGGACGCTGGGCCAGGACGGGTCGGTGCAGCTCTGAGCGAGGGGTATTCGGGCACCCCGCTCGCGCGGAAGCTCGGGATCGCCGAAGGTGGCACGTACGCGGTCGTCTCCGCTCCCGGTCACGCCGACGATCTCGTCGCACCGTTGCCGGCCGGCGCGCGACGCGTCGCCGACCCCGCCCAGGCCGACGTCGTCCTCTGCTTCACGACGGAGCGGCTCGATCTCGAGGCGCGTATCGAGGGCCTCGGGGCGGCGATCTTCCCCGACCGCATGCTCTGGATCGCGTGGCCGAAGCGTGCGTCGAAGGTGCCGACCGACGTGACGGAGGACGTCGTCCGCGAGGTCGCGCTTCCGCTCGGGCTCGTCGACACGAAGGTCGTGGCGGTCGACGCGACGTGGTCGGGCCTCCGGCTCGTCTGGCGACGGGAGCGACGCTAGTTTCCGAGGATGTTGACCGCGCGCGCCGCGACGATGAGGACGGTCACCGCGGAGACACCCGCCTCGAGCCCCATGAAGAGCTTCGCGCTGCGCGTCAACGGCATTGCGTCGGTCGGGCTGAACGCGATCGAGTTCGTCACCGAGACATAGAGGAAGTCGACCAGCGCCGGCCTCCAGTTCGCGGTCGCGAGCTGCGGATTCTCGTCCTGCGGGAACTGGAAGTCCGGTTGCTTGCGCGACTCGGCGAGCGCGCGCTTCACCGGCCCGCCGCTGTCGAGCTCCCAGAAGACGAGCGAGAACGTGACGACGTTCGTGAAGAGCACGACCGCCGCGCTCGCGAGCAGCTGGCCTCCGCTCGGCCGCCAGTGCATGAGCGACACGATCACGCAGGTGATCCCAAGGGTCGTCCCGGCCCACAAGAGGCCGAGCAGGACGATCGCAAGCTCGCGGCGGAGGTGGTCGAGCCCGAGACGCTGCGGGCCGATCGCGAAGGTCGCGAAGAGAAGGATCGACGGCGCTCCGACGACGAGCCAGAGCCACCAGTCGCTGCGGCCGAAGAGCTGCCACCCCGCGCTCCGACTCACGATCGCGAGGCAGACGTTCGCGGCCATGATCGCGAAGGCGAACGGCGCTGCTTCGAGACGGGCCTCGCGTCCTGCCGATCGCAATTTCGCGTCGTCCATCCCGCCGATGTTCGCCGTCCGCATCCGTAGACCTATCCGGACGGCCGTCCGGCGGCGCGGCGTACGATCGGGCGCGTGGAGCAGCGCGCACTCGGGCGGAGCGGCGTCGCCGTCTCGCGAATCGTCCTCGGGTGCGGCAACTTCGGCGGGGTCGGCTCGGCACCGTCGCTCTTCGGCAAGGGAACGACGCGTGCGGCCGCCTTTGGGCTGCTCGACGCCGCGTGGGACATGGGGATCACGACGCTCGACACCGCGGACGCATACGGGGGCGGGCGCAGCGAGGACTACATCGGCGCCTGGCTCCGGACGAAGGGGCCCGACGTGCGGGACCGCGTCGTGATCGTGACGAAGACCTTCAACCCGATGGCCGAGGGCTCCGACCACGGGCTCGGCACAGCCCGCATCAGGCGTCAGCTCGAGACGAGCCTGCGCCGGCTTGGGGTCGAGCGCGTGCCCCTCTACATGGCGCACGACTTCGACCCCGACGTTCCGCAAGAGGAGACGCTCACCGCGTTCGACGAGCTCGTCCGGCGCGGCACGGTCGGTGCCGTCGGAGCTTCGAACTTCACCGCCGAGCAGCTCGCCGAGGCCCTCGAGATCTCCGCGCTCGAGCGTCTGACGCGCTACGAGTGGGTGCAGAACGCCTTTTCGCTCCTCGAGCAAGGCGATGCGGAGACCGTCTTCCCTCTCTGCCACGAGCACGGGCTCGGATACAGCCCGTACAGCCCACTCGCAGGCGGGTGGCTGACCGGCAAGTACCGCCGTGGCGAGCCGCCTCCTCCTGGCTCACGCATGACCGTTCGACCCGAGGGCGGCAAGCGGTACTGGGCCGACGCCACGTTCGACGCGCTCGAGGAGCTCGAGGGAGAAGCCACAGAGCGCGGCGTCTCCGTGGCCGGGCTGTCGATCGCCTGGCTCCTACGGGTACCCGAGGTCGCGGCCGTCGTCGTCGGCCCGAAAGACGTCGAGCAGCTGGCGCCCGTTCGAGAGGCGCTCGGGATCCACCTCCACGAGCACGAATGGGCGGAGATCGGGAGGATGTTCGCGTGAGCGTGCTCGTCCTCTCGGACGCCGACGTCGGCGAGCTGCTGGACATGGAGTCGTGTGTCGCGGCGATGGAGGACGCGCTCGCCGCGCTGGCGCGTGACGAGCTGTCCATGCCGCTCCGCTCGGTCTTCCGTCCGTCGACCGACCAGCTGATGGGCCTGATGCCCGCCCACCGGGGCGGCAGAGCCCCGGTGTTCTCCCTCAAGGAGATCGTGGTCGCGCCGGCCAACGCCGCGCGCGGCCTCGACCCGCACCAGGGGGCGGTGCTGCTCCACGACGGCGAGACGGGTGTGCTCCGCGCGATCCTCAACGCGTCCGCGATCACCGAGATCCGCACGGCGGCCGTCTCGGCGGTCGCCACGAAGCTCCTCGCGCGCTCGGGCGCGCGCCAGGTGGCGATCCTCGGGTCGGGTGTCCAGGCGGGGTCGCACGCGCGGGCGATGCGGGCCGTGCTCCGCGACCCCGAGCTGAGGGTCTGGAGCCGCACGCCGGCGCACGCCGAGGCACTCGCGCTCGAGTCCCACGCGAGTGTGTGCGCGACGGTCGAGGAGGCCCTCGACGGCGCCGACATCGTGTGCACCTGCACCGCATCGCGCGAACCCATCGTGCGTCGCGCCTGGCTGGCTCCGGGCACGCACGTCAACGCCGTCGGGTCGTCCGTGCCGTCCTCCCGGGAGCTCGATGCCGACCTCGTCGCGTCCGCATCGCTCTTCGTCGACCGGCGGGAGTCGACCGTCAACGAGTCCGGCGACTATCTCCGCGCCGTCGAGGAGGAGGGCATCGGGCCGGACCACATCCTCGCCGAGCTCGGCGAGCTCCTCGTCGGCACTCACCCGGGCCGCCGCGACGACGAGGAGGTGACGCTCTTCAAGTCGCTCGGCCTCGCCGTCGAGGACCTCGCGGCCGCTGCGCTCTGCGTCCAGCGTGCGCCAGAGCGGGACGTGGGTGTCGAGGTGCCGTTCTGATCCAGCTCGAGGCGATCGAGCGGGCGCGGGCGATCACCGCCGATACCGTCGTCGAGAGCCCGCTCGTCCGGCTCGACGTCGACGCGCCCTGCGAGCTCTGGCTGAAGCTCGAGTGCCTTCAGCCGATCGGCTCTTTCAAGTTGCGCGGGGCCGCGAGCGCCATCGGCCAGGCCGGACCGGACGCGTGGCGAGCAGGTGTCTGGACGACGAGCGCGGGAAACATGGCACAGGGCGTGTGTCGCGTCGCGCGCGACCTCGGCGTGCCGGCAGCGGTCGTCGCTCCCGACCACGCACCGCGCGCGAAGCTCGACGCGATCGAGCGGCTGGGCGGCCGCGTGATCGCGGTGCCGTTCGACCGGTGGTGGCAGGCGATGGAGGAGAGCTCCTATCCCGGGCTCGACGGGCTGTTCGTCCATCCAGTGCTCGACGAGCGCGTGATGGCCGGAAACGGGGTGATCGGAATGGAGCTCGTGGAACGGCTCGACGGGATCGACGCCGTCCTCGTTCCCTGGGGCGGCGGCGGGCTGACCACGGGGATCGCCAGCGCGCTCGCAGCGCTCTCGCCGCGGACACGGGTGATCGCGTGCGAGCCCGAGACCGGTGCGCCGCTCGCCGCATCGCTGGCGGCAGGCGAGCGGGTGGAGGTCGACTACCGGCCGTCCTTCGTCGACGGCGCCGGCTCGAAGGCGCTGCTCCCGGCCATGTGGGAGCGGGCACGACCGCTCGTCTCGACGGCGGTGGCGGTGCCGCTCGCCGACACGGCCGGGGCGGTGCGGCTGCTCGCGACCCGCGCGCACGTGGTAGCCGAGGGGGCCGGCGCGCTCTCGGTCGCCGCCGCCCTCGCAGGCCTCGGCGGAGAAGGCAGGATCGTCTGCATCGTCTCGGGTGGGAACATCGACCCCGACCGCCTCGCGACGATCCTGGCCGGTGGCGTCCCGGCGTAGCGCGCTTGGCGCCACCGGGCAAGCGATCAGGAATACCCTCGCTCAGTCGACCCGCGACACGACGGGGTGGCTGCCGAGATCGTCGAGCTCGTCCTCGTCCATCTCCTCGTCCCATCGCTCGTACGGCCGCGAGAGCGGCAGCGCGAACCAGACGAGGACGAAGACGGCGGCGACGAGCGCGGTGACGAAGACGGCCACGACCGTGCTCGTCATCTCGTCGATGACGAGGTACGTGGCTGCCGTCATCGCAACCGCGAGGCACGCGATCCCGGCGATCGTCCCCATGTGCGAGATGTGGAGCATGCGCTCCTTGTTGCGCTCCCGCCAGCGGAGCCGGTGGTACGCCGTGGGCGTCATGAAGCCGATGACGGAAAGAAGCGTGGCCAGGAAGGCGACGACGTAGGCCGCATGCTGCGAGTCGGCGGCCGCGTCCCAGCCCGCGCTGAACGGCACGATCAGCAGGAAGCCGAACAGTACGCTCGCGCCCGCGAGCGCCACCCTCACCTCGTTGAGGATCTCGATGAGCTCCTGGTCGCGCTTCTTGCGGAGCTGCTTCTCGTCCACGCCGACGACGATACCGCCGGGAGGGCTTGGCTCAACAGCCCCGGCGGACGGTCTCCGTGACCGCGAGCTTCACCCACTCGAGCGGGAGGGCGATCGCTGTGCGCCAGAGCGGCTCGTCGACGCCGACCTTCGCGACGCGGAAGTCGCCGCATCGTGTGAAGGCGCGCCCGGCGCGGAACAGCTCGTAGTCGGAGGTGACGAGGACGATCGTGTCCCAGTTGCGCCGTTTCGCGAGCGCCGAGATCGCCTGGGCCTCTCCGACGGAGGAGTACGGCCCCGCGTACACGCAGATCACGTCGCTCGACTTCGACCTGCAGAGGCGGGCCCGCTGCTTGTCCCGGCCGCTCCGCTCGGTCGACACCACCAGTGTCGGGGCGATGCCGCCCCCGACCAGCGTCTGAGCCTCCGGGAGCGTGTCCTCCGACCCTGCGAGCGCAACCACGGCGTCGGCGCCCTTCGGCAGCGAATCGTCCCCCTGGCCGAGGAAGAGCGGAATGCCGACGACGTACGCCAGGGCGAGCGCGACCAGGCAGAACACCACGAAGCGTCGCATCCCGGAAGGGTGACAGGTGGATCGGTCGTCCTCGCGTGTAGAACACGAACGTGCGAAGCGTGAGCACCCCGACGGCCACGGTTCGTCGCCTCGCGATCGCCGCGCAGGGCTACGCCTCTCGCGGCCGGCGAGGCACGACCGCCGAGGTGCACGCGGCCGTGCGGCGGCTCTCGTGCGTGCAGCTGGACTCCATCTCGACCGTGGAGCGGAGCCACCGAATCGCCCTCGGCGCCCGCGTGGGGGCATATCCGCACACCGCCGTGTCCCGGCTGCTCGGGCAGGGCCGGCTGATCGAGTACTGGGCCCACGAAGCGTGCCTCTTGCCCGCCGAGGACTGGCCGCTGTTTCGACCGGCGATGCAGGTGGGGGGCCGCAGGTGGTACGGGCACGTCGACCGAACGCATCCGCACCTGCGCGAGCACGTCCTCGAAGAGATCACCGCCCGCGGCCCGCTGGGCTCGCGGCACTTCGACGGCGCCGCGCGGAAGGGTGAGATGTGGGGATGGAAGCCGGCCAAGCAGATGCTGGAGCTGCTCTGGAACCACGGCGACCTGGTGGTCGCGGGGCGACAGGGGTTCCAGCGGCTCTACGACCTCCCGGCGCGCGTTCTGCCTCGAGAAGTCCTCGATGCGCCCACGCCTCCCGAGCGCGAGCGCCTGCGCGAGCTCGCCGTGCGCGCCGTCCGGGCCCGCGGCGCCCTCACGGAGGCAGGGATCGTCGAGCACTGGCGCCTCAAGGGAGGAACCGCCCGGATGCGCGATGCCGTCGACTCCCTCGTCTCCGACGGGGAGGTCACGCGCCTCGCCGTCGAGGACGGCGGCCCGGCGGTGCTGGTTCCTGCCGACGCCGAGCTCGACCTGCCCGCGCCGACCGCGGCCGTGCTCCTCTCGCCGTTCGACAACCTCCTGTGGGACAGGCCGTTCGCGCGCCGGGTGCTCGGCTTCGACCACCTGATCGAGGTCTACAAGCCCGCGCCGCAGCGACGGTTCGGCTACTACGTGCTGCCGCTGCTCTGGGGCGACCGCATCGCGGCGCGGGCCGACCTGAAGTCGGACAGGGCGGCGGGGGAGCTCGTCGTCAAGGCGTTCCACCGCGAGACCGGGGTCCGGGCGTCCGCCGCGCTCGAGGCCGCCTTCGACCGCGCGCTCGAGCGCCTGCGCCGCCTGGCGGGACTCGAGGCTGTGCGCCGTTGACCACGCTCGAACGCGAGGAGGTGCGGCGCGACCCGGCGGACGTGAGCGGGCCGCGTCGCAGGGCGGAGACGCTCCGTGCCTGAGTCCGCGGGCCTCCGGGGCTCGGCGCGTGCCCGCGGAGGAAGGGTGGTGGACGACGACGAGGCCCGGCGGATCGCCGTGCGCTCGCAGTGCCTAGACGGCTCGGCGACCGGAGTCCTCGACACGGTGCGACGGCTCGGCTTCCTGCAGCTCGACCCGATCTCGACCGTCGCGCCGGCCCAGCATCTCGTGCTCTGGAGCAGGCTCGGCGGATACGACGTCGGCGAGCTCGATCGCCTGCTCTGGGACGAGCGCGTGCTCTTCGAGTGGGACGCCTTCGTCTGGCCGATCGAGGAGCTGCCTCTCGTGCGCGGCCTGATGCGACGCTGGCGGACGTCGACGCACTACAAGGCCGAGCGCTGGGTTCGCGACTTCCTCGCAGAGAACCACGGCTTCCGCCGCTACGTGCTGCGCGAGCTCGACCGGCGAGGGCCGCTGCTGTCGCGTGAGCTCGAGGACCGCTCTCTCGGCGAGAAAGAGGAACGCCGCTGGTACGGCTCGCGGAACGTCGGCCTGATGCTCACCTCGCTCCACCTGCGCGGGGAGATCGCGATCGCGGGGCGGGCCGGTGGGCAGCGACTCTGGGACATCGCCGGGCGCGTGCTTCCCGCCACCGACGCGCTGCCGTTGCGTGAGGCCGAGCGGCGTTTCGAGGAGCAGCGCGTCCGCGCACTGGGCGTCCGCGCGACCTCTGCCGGCTGGGAGGCGCACCCGGACGCGTCCGACGGCGCGGTTCCCGACCGCCTCACGTTTCTCTCACCGTTCGACCGCCTGATTCACGACCGCGACCGCGCCGAGGCGCTGTTCGACTTTCGCTACCGCCTCGAGATGTTCGTCCCCAAAGCGAAGCGCGAGTACGGCTACTACGTCCTGCCGATCCTCCGTGGCGACCGGTTGATCGGGCGCATCGAGCCCGTGTTCGACCGCCGGAGCGGAACCCTGTCCGTGAACGGCGCCTGGGCGGAGCCCGGAGCACCCGCCGACTCCGGCGCCGCGGTCCGCGCAAGGCTCGAAGCGCTCGCCGCCTGGCTCGGGGCAGAGAGGGTCCAGGTCGGCCGGAGGGTGCCGCGCGTCTGGTCGGCGACCCTCCGCGGCTGACGAGCGAGGTCACGGGGACGAACGTCCCGCCCGACTACCATTCCCTCCAATGGATTTCGAGACGCGCGCGATCCACGCCGGCCAGGAGCCCGACCCCGCGACGGGCGCCGTGACCACACCGATCTACCAGACGTCGACGTTCGCCCAGGAGGCGGTCGGCGTCCACAAGGGCTACGACTACGCGCGCGTCTCGAACCCGACCCGGACCGCCCTCGAGGAGTGCCTCGCGTCCCTCGAGAACGCGGTGTACGGGCACGCGTTCGCGTCGGGCGTCGGCGCGACGTCGACGATCATGCACCTGATCGACCCGGGCGACCGCGTCGTCTGCGTGAACGACGTCTACGGCGGCACCTATCGGATGTTCTCGCAGGTGTACGAGCCGAAGGGCTATCACTTCACGTACGCGACGCCGGAGCAGCTCTCGGCCGACGCCGCCGCGCAGGTCGCGGACGCGCGGCTCGTCTGGATCGAGTCGCCCACGAACCCGCTCCTGAACGTCGTCGACATCGCTGCCGTCGCGGCGGCGGCGCGTGCGTCCGGAGCGCTGCTCGTCGTCGACAACACGTTCGCGACGCCGTATCTCCAGACGCCGCTCGATCTGGGCGCCGACATCGTCCTCCACTCGACGACGAAGTACCTCGGCGGCCATTCGGACGTCGTCGGTGGCTTCGCCGGGACCAACGACCCCACGATCGCCGACCGCCTCCGGTTCCTGCAGAAGTCGCTCGGGGCGGTTCCTGGGCCGTTCGACTCCTGGCTCGTCCTGCGCGGGCTGAAGACGCTCGCCGTGCGGATGGAGCGCCACTGCGCCAACGCGCGCGCCGTCGTCGAGTTCCTCGCCGGTCATCCCCGCGTGACCGACGTACTCTGGCCGGGCCTCCCCGACCACCCCGGCCACGAGATCGCGGCGCGCCAGATGCGGGACTTCGGCGGCATGGTCTCGTTCCTCGTCGAGTCGGAGGAGGAGGCCGTCGAGCTGGTCGCGCGGACGTCGGTCTGGACGCTCGCCGAGAGCCTCGGCGGGGTCGAGAGCCTGATCGAGCACCCCGCCCGCATGACACATGCGTCGACCGCGACCGGGCCGTTCGCCGCACCGAGCAACCTCGTGCGCCTCTCGGTCGGGATCGAGTCGGTCGACGACCTGGTCGCCGATCTCGCAAGCGCGCTGGCCGCGACACCCGCACGCGCGTAGCCGGTCCCGGTGCCCGGCGGGGCCGGGCACCGGGACCAAGGCGGTGGGTCAGGCCTCTGGGTGCCCGAGGAGCCGGAACACCGTGCCGGTCGGGTCTGCCGCCGTCGCGAGCCGCCCGTAGGGAGTGTCCTCCGCGGGCGTCAAGACCTTTCCGCCGAGCTCCGTCGCACGCTCCAGTGTCGCATCGACGTCCGCGACCTCGAAGTAGACGTTCCAGCCGGACGGCTCTCCCGTGTCGGCCATGATCCCCGCGAGCGCGTCCTGGCCCTCGCCGAGTGTCGTGTACCGGAAGTCGTCGGTGTCGCTCATCACGTGGGTGTCCCAGCCGAACACCTCGCGGTAGAAGGAGACGGCCTTGTCGTACTCGGCGGTGTGCAGCTCGAACCACGCCGGGGCGCCGACCTCGCCGGTCAGCTCGAGCCCCTGCTGCCGGTTCGGCTGCCACGCGCCGACGATCGAGCCGCCAGGGTCCTTGATCATCGCGGAGCTGCCGTTCTCGGCGACGACCATCGGGCCCATCTCGACCGAGCCGCCGTGCTCAGGGGTCGCATTCGCGATGCGCTCCACATCGTCTGTCATGAGATGCACCCCCCACGCATCGGGGTATCCCATCGAGCCGTCGTTGTGCATGCAGCCGGCAACCGCCTTGCCGTCCTTCGTGTAGATGAAGTACCCCCCGAAGCCCTCCTCTGGCGGCTGCGCCGTCCAACCGAACAGGTCGCCGTAGAAGGCAGTTGCCTTGTCGGTGTCCGAGCTGTAGAGGTCGATCCAGCACGGAGCTCCGACGGTGAGAGTGGGTGAGGGCATAGGAGCCTCCTTCGAGTTGGTGTCGCCGTAGAGGACGGCCCGGCCGCGCGAAACTCATCGCGCACGACACGCACTCCACGCTAGACCTACTCGGCGGGGGGTGAGGTACGGATAACCGGAGAGAGGATCGTCTAGCGTGCGGACGTGTCACACGAGCCCCTCGACCTCCTCCACTGCGGCGATCCGCGTCGCATCGCCGCATATCTGGTGGAGACCGACGACGGCCTGGCGCTCTTCGACTGTGGCCCGACGACCTGCCTCCCCGCGCTACGCGACGCCCTCGGCGCCCGCGGCGTGGAGATCCGCGACCTCCGGCACCTGCTCCTGTCCCACATCCACCTCGACCACGCGGGCGCCGCCGGCGCGCTCGTGCGCGAGCATCCGCAGCTCACGGTGCACGTCTCCGAGATCGGGGCGCCGCACATCGTCGACCCGAGCCGGCTCGAGGCAAGCGCCCGGCGGCTGTACGGCGAGTCGTTCGACGAGCTGTGGGGCGAGCTCGTGCCCGTGCCCGAGGAGAACGTCCGGGTCGTCGGCGACACGGTCGTCGGGCTCGCGTGCTTCCCCGCCCCGGGCCATGCGACGCACCAGGTCTCGTACCAGCACGAGGATGGGACTCTCTACAACGGGGACGCAGCCGGGGTCAGGATCGCGCCCGGACGGTTCGTCTTCGCACCGACGCCACCGCCGGAGATCGACCTCCCGGCCTGGGAGCGGACACTCGACGAGATCGAGCGCCGCTCGCCGCTGCGCCTCGCACTGATCCACTTCGGCGTCTTCGAGGACGTCGAGCGCCACCTCTCGGGGCTTCGCGCCACCATGCGCGGCTGGGCCGACCGGGTCGGGCACGGGATGGACGAGCCCACCTTCGTCGCCGCGGCGCGTGCCGAGGTCGCCGCCTCCGATCCCGACGACGCGGACGCGTACGATCGCGCGGCTCCCTACTGGCACTGCTACCTCGGCCTCGAGCGGTACTGGCGCAAGCGGCTCGAGGCGATAGAGGCGAGCGAGGGATAGGAGGGCCTGGGGCGTGCACGAGCTCGAGCGGATCGCGCTCGACGCGTACCGGCCGGTCTACGGGGACGACGTGATCGCAGTGGGCGGCGCCACCTGCCTGCGGGCACCGGTGGCGCCCGACTCGCCGATGCTCAACCGCATCGTCGGTCTCGGAGAGGGGTCGGCGGTCGACGAGGACGAGCTCGACCGGGCGCTGGTCGCAATGGATGACACGACGTTCTACGTAGCGATCTCCCCGTCGGCCGACCCCCGGCTGGATTCGCTGCTCGAGGCACGCGACCTCGAGCAGGGCTGGGGCTGGATGCTGTTCGAACGCGGGGCCGAGCCTGCGCCGCCGGCGGAGACGACGCTCGAGGTCGTCGAGGTCGACGCCGCCCGCCCGGAGCCGTGGGGGCGAATCGTCGCCAACGGCTTCGGCCTGCCCGAGGCCTATCTTCCCGTGATCACCGCCGTACCCTCGCTCCCGGGCTGGGACGCCTTCCTCGCGCTCGACGGCGACGAGCCCGCCGCCGCGGCGGCGGTCTGGACGCAGGCTTCGACCGCGTACTTCGGGTTCGCGGCCACGCTTCCGGGGCACCGGGGTAAGGGCGGCCAGGGCGCGCTCTTCGCGGCGCGGATCGAGCGGGCGCGCGAGGCGGGGTGCCGGACGCTCGTCACCGAGACCGGGGAGCTCCGCGACGATCGTCCCAGCGCCTCCTACCGGAACATCCTGCGCTTCGGGTTCGAGGAGCGGTTCGTCGTCGCCCACCGCCTGCGGCGGCGGGCAACCGGTTAGTCCTCGACGAACGCGTGTGCGCGGAGGTCGTCGAGCGAGGAGAACTCGAGGGCGAGCGCATGCGTTGCCTCGAGCACGACGGGGGGCGCGGCGCCTGCGTCGAGTGCCTCCTGCCAGCGGCCCGCACAGAGACACCATCGGTCGCCAGGTACGAGCCCTTCGAAGCCGAACTCGGGACGCGGCGTCGAGAGGTCGTTCCCGACGGAGGCGCTGAAGGCGAGGAACTCGCGGGTCATGACGGCGCACACCGCGTGGACGCCGACATCCTGGCCGCCGGTCCGGCAGGTCCCGTCTCGCCAGAACCCGGTAACGGGATCGAAACCGCACGGCTCGAGTGCCCCGCCGAGGACGTTCGTTCCCTCCGTCACGGGAGGATCATGCCCAACCGGTGACGAGCCAGCGTCGCCGCGCGAAGCGGGCGCCCATCGTCGCGCCGCGCACTGCGATGAGCACCGACAGCGCCGCCCAGACACCGCGGACGCCCCAGTCGCCGGCCACCGCCGCCACCAGCATCGCGGCGCAGGCGAGGAACGCCAGCACCATCGACCCCGCGATGTAGGGGCCGTCGCTCGCCCCGATGAGGATCCCGTCCAACGCGAAGACAGCTCCGTTCAGGGGCTGCATCAACGAGAAGATCGGCCAGAGGAGCGCGCACTGTTCGAGCACTGCGGTGTCGCTCGTGAACATGCGCGGCAGGACGTCCGAGAGGAGGAGCAGAGTGACGGCGAACAGCGCGCCGAGCACCACCGAGAGGGTGATCATCCGTGCGCTGGCGTCGTACGCCCGTGCGGACCTCCCTGCTCCGAGCTCCTGCCCGACGATGATCTGACCTGCGATCGCGATCGCATCGAGCACGAGCGCGAGGAACAGCCAGAGCTGGAACGAGATCTGGTACGCAGCCAACTCTGCGTCGCCGAAGCGCGCAACCACCGCCCCCGCGAGCAGGAACGCGCAGATGAGCGCGGTCGTTCGCGCGAAGATGAACTTGCCGACCGAGAGCAGGCGGCGCGCCAGGTGGACTGCGGGCGCGAGGTCGGAACGGCCCACCCGGAGCACGATCAGCCAGACGAAGCCGAGCCCCATGCACGACTGGGCAATCGCGGTGCCCCACGCGGACCCCCTGATCCCCCAGTCGAGCCCGTAGACGAACAACCCCTCGAGAACGAGGTTCAGGACGTTGCCGAGGACGATGACGACGAGCGGGGAGGTGAGGTCCGACACGCCGCGGAGAAACCCCTGGCCGCCGAGGGCGAGGAAGAACGACGGCACGCCGATCGAGACGATCCGGAGGTACGTCGTGGCGTAGTCGGCCGTCTGGCCCTCGACCCCGACCAGCGCGACGACCGGCGCGGCGAGTAGCGCGATCGTCGCCGCAAGCACGACGCCGACTCCGAGCGACAGCCATAGAGCCTGCGCGCCCAGCCGACGCGCGACCCGGTCCTCCCCCGCGCCCACCGCGCGCGCGACCTGCGCGGTCGTGCCGTACTGGAGGAAGTTGAACATTGCGAGCACCGAGAGCGCCGTCGCGGACGCTCCGAGCGCCGCGAGCTGGGAGCGTCCCAGATGACCGACGATCGCCGTGTCGACGAGGATGTACAGCGGCTCGGCCGCGAGCGCTCCGAGAGCGGGCACCGCCAGCCGCAGGATCTGCCGGTCGTACGCGGAGCGGAGGCGCACGCGTCAGCCGGACGCGCCGGCCCAACGCTCGATGGTCGTCTCGTAGGCCGCCACGTAGTCCGCCACCATGCGGGCCGGCGAGAAGCGCTCCTCGACGACCCGGCGCTGAACCTGCGGGTCGATCGCATCCGCCCGCTCGAGCGCGTCGCCCATGTCGCGCCACGACGGGACGATCACGCCGGTGACGCCGTCGTCGATCACCTCGGGCACGGCTCCGTACCGGGTCGCGATCACCGGCGTCCCACAGGCCATGGACTCGATCATCACGAGCCCGAAGGGCTCGTCCCACTCGATGGGGAAGAGCGTCGCGCGGGCGTGCTGGAGAAGCTCGACCTTCTCGCCGTGGGTCACCTCGCCGACGTACTCGATCCGGTTCGAGAGGTGCGGGCGCACGAGCTCGTCGAAATACTGCTGCTCGAGAGGCTCGCGGCACTTGCCTGCGAGCTTGAGCGGCAGGCCCCGCTCGATCGCGACGGCGATCGCGCGGTGCGCGCCCTTGTCCGCCGTCATCCTCCCCAGGAAGAGAAGGTAGTCGCCACGCTCCGGGCGAAACGGGTAAACGGACAGCTCCAGCGCGTTGGCGCACGTCGCGACCCACGGCAGGTCGGGCTTCGGGCGGCGTTGCTCGTCGGAGACGGAGATGAGCGCCGCATGGGGCACCATCTCGACCACCTGCTCGTACAGCACCCCCGGCTCGCCGGAGAGCGGCCCGTGCACGGTGTGCGCGAGCGGGGTCGGGCCCATCGACCCGAGTGCGAGCCCGAGCAGCCCGGTGTGGTCGGAGATCACGTCGAAGTCGCCCGCCCGTACGAGGCAGGAGACGGTGTGACGGAGCTCCCAGAACGTGTGGCCGATCCACTCGCTCGGCGCGACGGGATAGACGGACTCGAGTCGCGCTTTGGAGCGCGAGTCCCCGGAGGCGAAGAGCGTGACCTCGTGGCCGGCGTCGACGAGACCGTCGGCGAGCAACGCGACGATCCACTCGATCCCCCCGTAGCCGGCGGGAGGGACGGGAAACCAGACCGGGCTAAGGACTGCGACTCTCATGCCACCAGCTCGATATTCGACGCCCCGGCGCCCGACGAGACATCCCACGTCTGTCCGAGCGCCCGCACGCCTTCGAGGATAACGCCCATTCCCGGAACGGGCTCGGCCCCCGCCAGCGTTCCGAGCGTTCCCCGCGCGACGTCCGGCTCGAGCCCGAGCAGGAGCCGCAGCAGGAGGATGGGCGTACCGGCGGCCCACGCCTGCGGCCGCGCCGCCGTCGGGTAGGCGATCGGGAACGGGGTCTCCGAGCGATCGAAGCCGGCGAAGACCTCGGGGAGCGACCAGCCGAAATGGCGGGCGGCCTCGAGGAGCGAGGCCGAGATCTGGCGGACGTGGGCCCACCGCCCGTACCGGGCGAGCCCCCAGGCGGCGAGCGCTGTGTCGTGGGGCCAGACCGTGCCGTTGTGGTAGCTGAGCGGGCTGTACGCCGCGTCGGACTTGGACATGGTGCGCACCCCCCATCCCGACCAGAGCTCGTTGCGCGCCAGCGCGTCGACGATCGGCTCGACCCGGGTCTCGGGCACGATGCCGCTCCAGAGGAGGTGGCCGATGTTGGAGCAGAGCGCGTCCACCTGGCGCTTGTCCCGATCGAGCGCGAGCGCGTAGTACCCGCCGCGGTCGGGGACCCAGAAGGCGGCGTCGAAGCGCACGGCGAGCTCGTCGGCCTCCACCTCGAGCCTGGCCGCCAGCGGCTCGTCGTCCCACGCGTGGCGGGCGACCTCGGCCAGCCGCCGCTTCGCGTCGAAGACGTAGCCCTGAACCTCCGCCGGCGCGATCGGAGGCTCCGCGAAACGGCCGTCGCGGAACCGCTGAGAGTCCCCGGAGTCCTTCCACGACTGGTTCTCGAGGCCGGCGGAGCGCCGCTCGTACTCGACGAACCCGTCACCGTCGCGGTCGCCGTAGGTGTCGATCCACTCGAGGGCCGCGAGAGCAGGCCCGCGAAGGCGTTGCGCGAGCTCCCTGTCGCCCGTCCAGCGCCAGACCTCCGAGAGGAGCACGAGATACAGCGGTGTCGCGTCGACCGTCCCGTAGTAGCGCGCGAACCACTTCTCGGCGGCACGTCCGGCACGCAGCTCGTGGAGGATCTTTCCCGGCTCGGCGTCGATCGTGGGGTCGTCGATCCGCGCCTGCAGAGCCGCCAGTGTCTCGAGCGCGCTGATCGCGAGCTCGGGGCCGAGCAGCATGGTCTGGAGGCTCGTGATGATCGTGTCGCGGCCGAAGACGGTCATGAACCAGGGCATGCCCGCGGCGGGCAGGTGCCCGGGGCCTTCGCCGGCGCGCAACCGGAGCGCCGCGAGATCGGCGACGGACTGGGCGAAGGAGTGACGGAGCTCGTCCGACGTGGTCGAGAGGCGCGGCAGCCGGAGCGACCACGCGTCGAACGACTCGCGGACGCGCGCGCGCTCCGTGCCGAACCTGCGCTCCACGTGCTCGGGATGCTCCACCTCGCCGTCGAGCGACACGGCGACGTCGATGCGGACGTCCCACGCCGCATGAGGCGCGAGCACGACGGGAAAGCGCACGACTCCTGCGCGCCCCCTCCCGGTGCGCGAGAGCACGACCTGCGTGCGGCCGCCGCGTCCGTCGCCCTCCTCGAGGACGACCCGGCCGGCCCGCTCGTCGTAGTGGGCCTCGGCCGGCGGCGGTAGGTCCGGCGCGTGCAACGGGTCGCCGAGGGCGAAGTCGTGCTGCTTGACGCTGATGATGTCCGCGAAGTCCGTCCCGAAGTCCAGCTCGACGGTGAACGAGAGCGGGGCGCGCGTCTCGTTGCGGATGACCACGTGATCCTGGAGGCCGTCGCCGACGAACCGGTGTCGTGCGATCGAGAGGGCGTCCTGCTCGAGCCCGCCGGCGAGAGGGTTGCGGGAGTAGAAGGCGGCCGAGAAGTACTCGACCCTGCCCGACGAGAGCAGGAGCGGCCGCGCGCCGTTGATCGTGAGCGTGAGCATCGAGAGAAAGCGCGTGTCGTGCGCGTAGAGCCCACCCGAGCCCGCCACGGACGTCGCCGAGCTCGTCACAGATGCAGAAGGTCGAGCCCTCGAGGATGGTCAGCGACACGCTGCGGCTACGCGTCCCTGCGCACCACGCGCGCCCCGCTCGACTGGGCGAGCGCCTTGATCACGATCTCGTCGAGGTTCACGTGCAGCGGGCGGGTGAGGGCGAAGAGGACGCACTCCGCGACCTCCTCCGGCGTGACCGGGTCGAGCCCCTCGTAGACGGCGTCGGCCTTCGACTGGTCGCCGCCGAACCGCACGAGCGAGAACTCGCTCTCGACGAGACCGGCGTCGACCGTCGTGACGCGTATCGGCCGGCCGAGCAGGTCCTCGCGCAACGCGTACGAGAAGCCCCGGACCGCAAACTTCGACGCGATGTACGACGCGCCGTGCGGGTAGGCCTGGCGCCCGGCGATCGAGCCCATGAAGACGATGTGCCCGCCGTCGCGCACATGCGCGCAGGCAGAGCCGCGTGATGCGCAGCACGCCGTCCACGTTCGTGTGGATGACCGTCGCCTCCACCTCCTCCGTCGACTCCTGGAAGGGGACGCGGCCGAGGGCGAGACCTGCGTTGTTGAAGAGGATGTCGATGCCGCCCAGCGCCTCCACCGCCGCCTCGACGAACGTGCGGCTGGACGCCTCGTCCGTGACGTCGAGCGGCAGCGCGACGTCCGCGTCCACCCGCTCGGTGCGTCGTGCGCCCCCCGCGACCCGCACGCCCGCCTCACGGAGCTGACGCACGGTCGCCGCGCCGATGCCCGACGAGGCCCCGGTGACGACCGCCGTCTTGCCTGCGAGCTCCATCCGGCGAGCCTATCGCGGCCGAGGCGGGTGTCCGACCGAAGCGGGACAACCGTGGGTCGGAGCGTGCGGGTGTCCGACTTCGGTCGGACACCCGCCTCAGTCGCCCAGCTCGACCCTGTCGATCGTGACCGGCGTCGCTGGGCGGTCGCGCGGGTCGCGCTCGAGGAGCGAGATCCGGTCGACGACGTCCTGTCCCGCGGTCACGCGGCCGAAGACGGTGTGCTTCCCGTCGAGCCACGGGCACGCATCCGCGGTCACGATGAAGAACTGGGAGCCGTTCGTATTGGGGCCGGCGTTCGCCATGGCGAGCGCGCCGCGCGCGATCCGGTGCTCATTGAACTCGTCCTCGAACGTGTAGCCGGGCCCGCCCGTGCCGTCGCCGGCCGGGCAGCCGCCCTGGATCATGAAGTCGGGGATCACGCGGTGGAACGAGAGGCCGTCGTAGAAGCCGTCCGACGCGAGCTTCGTGAAGTTCTCGACCGTCCTCGGGGCCTCGCCGGGATAGAGCTCCAGCTCGATCGGCCCTTCGCTTGTGTGAAGCGTCGCCTGTGTCATGCGGATGACGCTAGCAGCGTCCCTCGGCGAGGCGGCCGCAGACGAAGGAACCGCGAAGGGCGCTTAACGGTCCGCCAACAACTGCCCCTTCGGGCACCTGCGTACACTAAAACGATGGCGACGATCGATGCGCCTCTTCCGGGCACCCTGGCGCAGGGAGAGGCCTCACTGGAGCTCGCGAAGAGCTGGCGGAAGCTGACGCGCGCCGCCACCGTCGTCGCCGTCCTGACCGCGCCCGCGTTGTTCGTCTGGTTCACCCACCAGAACAACTGGGACTGGTGGGTGGCCCTCCTCGCCACGCTCGCGATCGTGATCGTCTTCCGCGGCTTCGCCGATCTTCTCTTCCGACGGCTGATCCCGTGGCCGAGCCTGTTCGGGCTGGAGAGCCAGACCCTCCGCGAAGAGGACGTCGTCGGGCGCCGCAGGGCCTGGTTCTGGCGGTTCTGGTTCAAGGTCGCGGTCCTGTTCATCACGGTCGTCACGATCGTGTGGATCTTCCGGGGCGGCACGTGGCTCGGCACCGTCGGATTCATCTTCGACGGGATCGGCACCGTCCTGAGCTCGCCCACGCTCTGGGTTCAGGCCGTCTTCGTCTTCTTCCTGTTCTTCGCCAACTTCGCGATCCTGTTCGGCCCGCTTCTCCTCATGAACATGTCGCAGATGCAGTCGTTCGAGCCGGGCGACGCGGAATGGGGAGTCAAGCTCGATGACGTCCGCGGACAGGTGGAGGCGAAGGAAGAGGTCCGGCGGGTCGTCGATATCTGGCAGTCGGGCGAGCAGTTCGAGCGCGCCGGCGGCAAGCGCGAGCGGGGCCTGCTCCTCTTCGGCGCACCGGGTACGGGCAAGACCATGCTCGCCAAGGCGATCGCGACGGGCTTCAACTCGCCGTTCATCTCGATGCCGGGCTCGGGCTTCGCCGCCACGTTCATCGGCATCGACGCGATCATCGTCCGGCTCCTCGCTCGTCGGGCGAAGAAGCTCGCCCGCAAGTGGGGCGGCCAGTGCATCGTGTTCATCGACGAGATCGACGCCGTCGGGATGCGCCGGCAGTCGCTCGGCACGGGCGGTCAGGGATTCATTCCGCTGACGAACGGCGCGAACGTCGAAGACTTTCTCTTCTACGGCCCGTTGGGCTCACGTGACCCCTCCGGCGACCTGATCGTCGAGACACGGGCGTGGCGCGACCGGTTGTTCGAGCAGCGCGCACCGGTGTCCTACGGCGTGCCGAGCGGCATGTATGCGCGGCTCGGTCAGTTCTACAACTTCATGTTCCCCGGCGGCATGGGCGGAATGGGCGGCGGCGGGCTCGCCCTCAACCAGCTTCTCGTCGTCATGGACGGGATCGACAACCCGCCGTGGATGCGCCGGACGTTCACGAGCAAGCTGAACACGATGCTCGACGCGAGCTTCATCGTCCCTCGCAGGCTCGGCAACGTGAGGCTTCGCCTGCCGGCCGCACGCCCGCGGAAAGACCAGATCTACTTCATCGGCGCGACGAACGTCCCCATCGACCGCCTCGATCCGGCGCTCATCCGCCCGGGTCGCATGGGCCGTCACGTCTGGTTCCGGACACCGACCAAGGACGACCGGCTCGACATCCTCGAGCTGTACATCGGGAAGGTTGCGCACGACCCCGAGCTCGACCTGCCGAACCGGCGCGACGAGATCGCGCGGATCATGAGCGGGTACTCCCCGGCGATGATCGAGCAGGCGACGTCGATGGCGTTGACCATCGCGCACCACACCGGCCGGACGGCATTCGCGTGGGACGATCTCGTCGAGGCCGTCACGACCCTCGACGCCGGAACGGCGATCGGGTCCGAGTACGTCCCGCACGAGCGACGCGCGGTTGCGATTCACGAGGCCGGCCACGCGGTCGCGGGCCATGTCTACATGACCAGTCGCGAGTCGACCCGTCTGACGATCAAGAAGCGCGGCGACCAGGGCGTCGGCGGCCACCACTGGATGATCGAGAAGGAGGAGCGTCTCTTCTCGTTCCAGCACGAGATGTTCCAGGATCTCATCTGGGGCCTCGGCGCGATGGCGGCCGAGCGCGTCGTCTACGGCGAGAACTCGAGCGGGGTCGGCGGCGACGTCGCCGGCGTCACCGCCCGCTCGGCGATGATGGTCGGCCGGGCGGCGATGGGACCGCAACCCTTCGCGGTGACGCCCCGCGACGGCGAGACGGAGGAGGACGCACGCAGGCGCGTGCTCGACCGCTTCGAGAAGATCGGGCTACAGATCATGTCCCGCTCGGGTGGTGGTGGGCCGTTCGATGCCGATCCGATCGCCGGAGTGCTCGGCGATCCGGCGAAGCGAACGGTCGCCGCGCAGGTCATCGGCCAGGCCTACGTGACCGCGCACAACCTCGCGATCCTCAATCGCGACGCGATCGAGCGGATCGCGGACGCGCTCGAGGACAAGCGCGAGATCATGGGCGACGAGCTGCTCGACCTGCTCGACTCGCAGGGCATCAGGATCCCCGAGATCGATTACGGCGACGAGTCTGCTTGGCCGCCGCTCGAGTTCTCGGCGGCGATCGGACGCGGTGGCCCCGGCACGGCGCCTGCCTCGCCGGCGGCGCCCACGGTGCCCGGCTCGAACGGAGACCCCGCATGAGCGACATGGCGTCACAGGAACGAGTCGTCGAGGCCGAGCCGGCCCGCCCTGTCGGAGCTCCGGCGGTCAACCGTGAGGATCGGGCGCGCACGTCGAGCTACCGGCGGCGCTTCGCCGTGCTGTACGTGGCGCTGGCGCTCATCGCGGCCATCGGGATCGGCGCGTTGGTCGTGATCCTCTCGCGTCCGGACGCAGCTCCTGCCCCGGCCTGGTCGGTCTGGGAGCCGTCGGGGAGCGACACCGCGCGTGTCCGCCAGATCGCCGACCACGTCTCCACGCGTTACCGCTTTCCGGAGGGCGACCAGCTGGTCGCCGCGATCGCCGGCCCACCCACGGTGACGGCCAGCAGCGACCCGAGCAACCCCATCCCGGTACGGGCCATCGCCGTGCGCCCCGACACGTCGACGGGCAAGGCCGAGGAGGACGATATCGAGATCGTCGACGCCTCCAAGAGCATGCAGTTCCAGCTCTGCGGCCTGGGTGACGCCTGCGCGATCGCGCACGGCAAGCCGTCCGAGGCGCGTCACCTGCTGCTTCGCCGCGAGGCGCTCGAGCTCGCCCTCTACACCTTCAGGTATGTCGACGGCGTGGACTCCGTCACGGTCTTCCTTCCGCCCCCTCCCGGCACGGACGCGCAGGCGAGCGCCGTGTTCCTCAAGCGGGGCGACGTGAAGCCGGAGCTGTCGAAGCCGCTCACGAAGACGCTTGCCCCGGGCGCGCCGGGCATCGGGAAGATCAAGTCGAGCGAGCTCCAGGCTCTCAATCGCATCACCGGCGCGAGGCTGTATCGCTACCAGTACACGCAGGCACAGGATCTCTCCGCCGTACTCGTGCTGGACCCCGTCGTCGCCTGATCCGTCCTCCGGATCCGAGGCTCCTCCGCGCGAAGGCGCGGCTCGACCGCCTCGACTGGTGGCCACGCCCGGTCCGGATCGGACGCGTGCGGATCGTCGTCACGCCGTGGCTCTTCCGCCTGCGGCCGTGGCGCCGCTACGACGGGTTCGCGACGCACGTGGTCATCTTCCTGCGGCGCGCCGACGTCTCCGACGACCTCGTCACCCATGAGCTCTGCCACGTCTGGCAGATGCAGCACCGGCCGATCGGCATGCCGCTCAGCTACGTCCGTACGGGCTACGACCACAGCCCGTACGAGCGGCAGGCGCGGGAGGCTGCGCGCCATACTGCTCACGCTCCGGCGCGGCCGTCGCCCGACCCCCTCGACGGGTAGACCAACCGAGGGCAACCGGCGGCCTGCTTTGGGCTGGTGAGCTGTCTCGAGGTCGCGCTCTGGGAGCGACGCGAGCGGCTGTCCCTCTTCGCGGACGCCGACGTCCACACTCGGCGCTACGTCGCTCCGGCCGAGCGAACCCCGATCGTCGTCGGCCGGGGCGACGAGTGAGGCAAGGACACTGTGCTACTCGCCGGTCTCGTCCCGCGCGGCGACGAACGCCCGCACCGCGAGGTCGACGTCGTCGTCCGTGTGCGCGGCCGACATCTGGGTGCGGATGCGGGCGGTGCCGAGCGGGACGACCGGGTAGGAGAACGCCACGGCGAACACCCCGTGCTCGACCAGCGCCTGCGAGAGGCGCACGGCCGCCGGGGCATCGCCGATCATCACGGGCACGATCGGGTGGTCGCCCGGCAGCACGTCGAATCCGAGCTCGGTCATGCCGGCGCGGAAGCGGCGTGTGTTCGCCCACAGGCGGTCGCGGAGGTCGTCCGACCGCTCGATCAGGTCGAGTGCCTTGAGGCTCGCGCCCGCCACCACTGGCGCGACGCTGTTCGAGAAGAGGTACGGGCGCGCGCGCTGGCGAAGCAGCTCCACGATCTCCCTGCGCCCCGCGACGTACCCACCGCTGGCACCTCCCACCGCCTTCCCGAGCGTCCCGGTGAGGACGTCGACCCGGTCGATCACGTCGAAGTGCGCGTGCGTGCCGCGACCGTCTGGCCCGACGAACCCGACGGCGTGCGAGTCGTCGACCAGCACCAGCGCGTCGTACCGCTCGGAGAGGTCGCAGATCGCGTCGAGCTTGGCGCGCGTAGCCGTCCATCGAGAACACGCCGTCGGTCGCCACGAGCCGGAAGCGAGCGTCCGCCGCCTCGTTCAGTCGCGTCTCGAGCTCGTCCATGTCGCCGTTCGCGTACCGGAGCCGACGCGCCTTGCAGAGGCGGATCCCGTCGATGATCGAGGCGTGGTTCAGCTGGTCGGAGATCACGGCGTCGCGCTCGTCGAGCAGGGCCTCGAAGACGCCGCCGTTGGCGTCGA
The DNA here is from genome assembly GCA_963793655.1 of uncultured Actinomycetes bacterium. Taxonomy (GTDB): domain Bacteria; phylum Actinomycetota; class Thermoleophilia; order Gaiellales; family Gaiellaceae; genus Gaiella. The sequence goes on along the minus strand of CAWCAV010000003.1, from coordinate 217,687 downwards.
AGCACGAGCCGAACAGGATCGTGTCGTCCGTGCCGAGGAACGCCGAGAGGCGCTCCTCCAGCTCGCGGTGGAGTGCCTGCGTGCCGCAGATGAACCTCACGGAGGCCATTCCGTACCCCCAGCGGTCGAGCGCCTCGTGCGCGGCGGCGACCATCTCGGGGTGGTTGGCGAGGCCGAGGTAGTTGTTGGCGCAGAGGTTCAGCAGCGCGCCGCGCTCCTCCACCGCGACGTGGGCGCCCTGCGGCGTCGTCATGACGAGCTCCCGCTTGAGCAGCCCCTCGTCGGTGAGCTCGGTGAGCCTCGCGGTCAGGTCGTCGCGCAGTGCGCCGTACATGCGTGGTGTCCCTTCGGGTAATGCGGCCTCGCCCCTGGAGTGCGAGGAGCAAGCCAGGCTAGGACGCAGGGAGTCCCGATACCAGGAGGTATCGGGCCGACAGAAGACGACGCCTGGCGCCGCTCATCGCGCGCCGGGGATCTGGAGGGCATTGCCCGAAGGGGCACTCCTAGGCCTCCCTCCAGTCGAGGAGCACCTTCCCGGCATCACCCGAGGCGGCGACGGCGAACGCCTCCTCGAACCCGGTGAACGGGAAGCGGTGCGTGATCACGGGCGAGACGTCGAGGCCCGCGTCGATCATGACGCTCATCTGGTACCAGGTCTCGTACATCTCGCGGCCGTAGATCCCCTTCAGCGTGAGCATGTTGAAGATCACCGGGTCGAGGTCGAGCTCGACCGGTGCCGTGGGGATCCCGAGGATCGCGATGCGGCCGCCGTGTGCCATCTGCGCGATGCCGGAGCGGAGCGCGTCGGGGTTCCCGGACATCTCGAACATGACGTCGAACCCCTCCGTCATGCCGAGCTCCTGCTGGAGCTTCTCCCAGGTCGTGCTCCCGCGGGTCGACAGCGCGAGACGCTCCGAGGCGCCGAGCGAGCTCGAGGCGATGCGGGTTGAGGTCGGTGACGACGATGTGGCGCGCACCGGCGTGGCGAGCGACGGCCACCGCCATGCAGCCGATCGGGCCGGCGCCCGTGACGAGCACGTCCTCTCCCAGGACCGGGAAGGTCAGGGCGGTGTGGACGGCATTGCCCAGAGGATCGAAGATCGCGGCGACCTCGTCGCCGACGCCCCGCCAGTGGTGCCAGACGTTGGTCATCGGCAGCGAGACGTACTCCGCGAACGCGCCGGGACGCTGCACGCCGAGCCCGATCGAGTGGGCGCAGAGGTGGCGCCTCCCGGCCATGCAGTTCCGGCAGCGCCCGCAGACGACGTGACCCTCGCCGCTCACCCGGTCGCCCGTGCGGAAGTCGCTCACGTTCGCCCCCACGTCGACGATCTCGCCGACGAACTCGTGCCCGATCACCAGCGGCACCGGGATCGTCCGCTGCGCCCACGCGTCCCAGCGGTGGATGTGGACGTCCGTCCCGCAGATCCCGGTCCGGTCGACGCGAATGAGTACGTCGTTGATCCCTACCTCGGGCTCGGGCACGTCCTCGAGCCAGAGGCCGGGTTCGGCGCGGCTCTTGACGAGGGCCTTCACCCGCCCGCCGCAGTCGGTTGCAGAGTGTCGCTCCGGGTCTCCAGGCGGCGAATCCTACGCAGGCCGGGCTTTCACCGAGCCGAAGCCGTCACCCCCGTCGCCGCGCGGCGTACCGGCGTCCCCCGACGAGTCGCCGGAGTGGCCGAGCGCGAGCCGAGCCCGGGCGGCCGGCGCCGTGATCCCATCCGTTCGCACGGTCGAGCGTCTGCTCGACCTCCTCCTGCGAGAGCCCGTTGCGAAGCAGACCCTCGATCATCACGAGGTGATGCCGGCGCTCCCGCTCGCCTCCCGCATCCCCGGGTATGAGGCGCACGAACGCGCGGGTGAGCTCGTCCTCCACGGTGAGGACGGTCGCCTTGGACGATCCCAATGTCACGATCGATCACTTCCCCTCAGGTTCGAGCAACGAAAAAGACCCCAGGCTCGTCCGCCTGAGGTCACCGATGACCTGCGCGGCGGCCGACACTTCGGCCGCCTCAGCACCTGAAAGGGTACCGGCCGACCCGCGGGGGCCGTCGCGTGGCACCGTCGCGTTCTGTTCCGCGGTGGCGCGAGCACCGGGGGCGATTCAGGAGCCGGGGACCACCCCGTTGCAGGACTCCGCCTCCGAGAAGGACTGCTTCAGCTCGTTGTCGACGTTCCCGAGACTCTCGAGCTGGGTCAGCGAGGATGAGAGTGCCGAGGTCATACTCGCGACCGCGCCGGTGACCGTGGAGACCGCGTCGAGCAACCCCTGGACACCCGACACGTCCTCGATCGCCTTCTCGATCGTGTCGACATCCGTTTCCAGGGAGCTCGCGAGGGAATCCACCGTGCTCTTCGCCTCGTCGCCGGACTCGGTCCCGGGGCTGCCGAGCCCCTTCACGGTGTCCACCAGCGTCCCCGTCGCGTCCTGGGCGTCGCTCGCCGCGCTCTCGAGCCCGTCCGTCGTCGGATTGTCGGCGAGCGTCGACGCGATCGTGGTGACCGAGCTCTTCCAGGTGTCGACGGCGGTGCACAGGTCGCCCGCCCACTGCGTCGAGGCGGACACCTCGGGCTCGCTGCTACCGCCACACCCGGTAACCACGAACATGAGCGCGGCGACGAGGGTGGCTCCCGGCACAAGCTTGCGTGTCATCGACGTTCCTCCTGGCCGCGGTGGCGACTCGGTGCTTCTCTCCCGGGATCATGTCACTCGGCGGGCGCCAATCGGCGAGAACCCGCGCAGGCCGGAGTCGTACTCGTCCCGTGGCGTCTGCTCCGCCTCGAGATCCCCTCCGCGCTTCGCGTCGTCGAGCGAGGCGGGCTCGCGTGCAGTGACACCTTCGACACCGGTTCGTCACCACGTCGCACCCCATTGCTTCGGCAGGGCCACGTAGCGTGGCGAGCGAGGTCGCATCTGCCTCGCTGCCAGGCGCAGGCGATCGTGGGGGGAGGCGCCTGTTGCACTCCTGGGCAGCCGCCCGCGCCTGGCCGCAGCCTCCGGGCCTGCACCCGAGGGCCTCACCTGCCCCTGAGGTAGTCGTCCGTCCCTTCGAGCCAGTCCTGGCGGGGTGGGCTGAAGATGTCGACGTCGAGCGTCCGCTCGAGCGCCTCGGCCCGGTGGGGCAGCCCGGAGGGGATGTGCAGCCCCTCGCCGGCGCGCACGTCGACCACCTCGGATCCGTCCTCACCGAGCCAGAACCGCAGCACGCCCTAGAGGATGTACGTGAGCTGCTCGTTCTCGTGGGAGTGCTGCGGGACGATGCACCCGGCGTCCATGTACACGTGGGCGAGCATCATCCGATCCGTGCTGACGAGCCGCCGGTGCAGGTCGGGCTTCAGCTCCACCTTTGGCATGTCCTCCCAGCGGTAGTGGGTCGCGCCGAAGCCGGTCAAGGGTCTCCTCTCGTTCGCTGCATCGGATGCGGTCTCCGCCGACGCCTACGCGGCAAACCGGTCTCGCGTTCGAGCCATCGGTTCGAAGCGCACGCGCCCGCGTTGCTCGGGATCGTCGACGGCGTACGAAGCGAAGAGCCCTTCGGGCTCGATTTGCGCGTGCTGCGCTTGCCGACCGTCGACCTCGAGCGAGACCGTTTTCCCATCCGAGACACGCATCAGGAACGCACCAGCGGCAGCTTCGAGCACAGCGATCCCGTCCTGGAGGTCGACGAGCCGCGGGTCTGTTGCAGGGCTCGGCCAGCGGGCGAGGTACTCGCCGGTGGCTGCGTTCGACACTTCGACTCCGAGTGGCGTGAGGACGACGAGGTCGTCGCCTTGCAGGCGTGCGTCTTTCACGACGGCGCGGTTGAGCTGATAGCGGGCGATAGTCCTTCCCTGTCCGTCGAGAACCGCGTACCCGTCCGTGCCGCGGTCGACAAGGATCCGGCCGCGATCCACCGAGAGCGGCGTCATAGGCCCATTACCCGAGGCGATCTGCCGCGCCGTGGTCCCGACGAGCCGCCAGAGTCGCCCGTTCTGCTTCGGGAGGAACTCGCAGGCAGGCCCGTACGGCTGCACGCACCTCCACGAGTCGAATACGAGCAGGTCGCCGTCCCCTTCCAGGTCGAGCTTTGGATCGAACGCGCAGTCAAACTGGTCAGCCGCGTCGCACTCGATCCCTCGCACGGTATTGATTGCGGAGATCGAATCGGTGAGCGTCGACACCCAATGCCTGTCGGTGCCGGCGAAGTGGTCGAACCTTGCGAACGCCACCCGGTTGCCAGCGACCACGAGCGACTGCATGCCGCGCGCACCGAGCCCACGGGCACGCATCGGGTTGACCGTGCACGGACCACCTAGAACGACAACACGATCAGCGCCCGTTGCGTGATTCCAAAGCTCGAGACAGTTCCGGCCGGTGCCGCGATAGGGCTCGGGGCGGTTGACATACCAGTTGTCCTTGAACGCGACCACGAGCCTCTCCCCATCGGCTGCAATCTGCGCAATGGGGGCGCTCGTGCGGAGCTCGTCGGCTGCGATCACCGTGTCGGTCGGGACAGCTGGCGACACCACCTGCCCCGGCAACGCGTCCATCTGGGTGGGCAGCCACTGCCGCACCCTCGAGCTGTAGCCGTAGCGCCACCCCTGGGTCAGGCGCCTGGGTCGTACACCCGGTCTTGCGTCCACGACCCAGACATCGCCGTTGGCGGTGACCGCGAGACGGGCCCCGTCCGGCGACCACACCGGATCACCGTAGACCTGGAGACTTGGCGCAAGCCGCCGAAGACGGCCGCCCCCGCTCGACGTCAACCACAACTGACCGTTCGACACGAACGCAATCTGTTCGCCGTGCGGCTGCCACGAGAACCCCGAAAACGCCAGATTCCGCACCAGCACGTCACTCCGGTCGCCCTCGACACCGCTCACCACGAGATCCCAGTTACTTCCTTGTTTGAGCGTGGTGGGTCGCGCGAACAGCACTCGCCGCGAGTCGGTTGCCCACGAAAAGTCCGAAATGCGCCCCGCGAGCTGGTGGCGAGAACTGCCATCGGGGCGTTCGACCATCAGCGCATTGAACGAGACGTGCGCCATGACCCAGCGCCCGTCTGGCGACCACGCCGGATCGGATGCGATCGAGAGCGTGCGAACGAGCCGCGGTTGCCCTCCCCGCACCTCAAAGAGCCGCATCGGAGACACCGGATCTGGTACGCCGCTCTCGGCCGTCAAGAGAAACCTGCCGTCCGGCGACCACGCGATCGAGCTGCCCAAGCGACCCACGTCCAGTCGCCACGACCGGACGACTCCACCACGATCTGCCACCCGCAGGATGGAGTCCGCCGGCGATCCGATCGCGGCGAAGTACCGCGACGTCACGGCTTCCGCATACGCCGCCAGCGCGTGAGGAAGCGACTTCAGCACCTTGCCGTCGGTCGACAGCAAATACGGCGCCTCGTCGCCGGTCGGAAGGTTGAGAAACGAGGCCCGCGCCATGTCCACCACCAGAATCCCACCTGGCGAACCAACACGGATGGGCGCAGAGGATCCGGAGCCTGATGCCCCGAGCCCGATCAGCAACGCAGCGCCTACCCCCGTAAGCCACCGCACGGCCGCGACTGTACGCCTCCAATGCCTGCTCCGCCACCTCCGACTTCGGCGCTGCACGTAACGCCCCCAGCACGTCTGTGTCGCAGGCGGTACAGACGCTATGCAGCGTACGACGACGACGGCGGAGAGGCCGCCTCCTAGGCTCGCTCACATGTCGGACGGTCGAGGTCGAGAAGGGGCGGAGCACACCGCGCGGCGGCTATCGCCGAGAGGAACGGGAGCACAAGCCTGTCCTTCGACCGGATCGTCCACACAGTGATCGTGAAAGCCGAAGGGAGACCCCCGATGAGTTATTCCCACTCCATTCCACGAACTGTCCAGGTCAGGCGCGACCACCTGTTCGGGCTGATCGGAGTCGTCGCGGCTCTGGCGGCCTGCGTCACCTGGGTCGTGACCACGTTCGCATTCGACACCGGTACGTCGGGAGCAGCGTCGAGCTTGCAGGCGACTGCGGCCCGCGTCGGCGCCGCTCAGCAGCCGGCGACCTTCACGATGACCCGCAAGCAGATCGAGGGGCTCTCGACGATGGCGCCGCAGACGGCGACCTTCACGATGACCCGCAAGCAGATCGAGGGGCTCTCGACGATGGCGCAGCAGACCGGGCGCCAGGCCGATTCGCTCATGTCGATGACACCTGCGCAGCTCGCCGGCGTCGGGCTCGGAACCGGGTACCAGCTGCCGAACGCCCGGAGCTCACCGACCGCGGCGGCCATCCTCGGCTCGATGAGCCCGGAGACACGGCGGTACACCGAGTCGGTCATGACCCTCACGTTCGAGCAGCTCGCCGCCGGGGCGGCGGGCCACCCGTAGCCGACGGAGAGGGAGGGGAGAGGACGCTCTCTCCCCTCCCGGTCGTCGCGCTCGCGATGGCGTACTCGACGCTGATCGACAACCCGCCACTGCGCGGGTTCCTGGCTCTGAGGGGCCGGGCGGGTGCGAGTCGGCCCGTTGTCTCGTTCGGCAAATTTCGGTAGTGCCACCGGTAGTGCCACGGGGTGCCCGTTTCCGGGCATTCCCGACACGCACGGCCCGCATGGTTGAGCCAAATCGCCCTGGGCATGCGGGCCGGAATGGGCGGTGCAGGACTCGAACCTGCGGCCACCTGCGTGTAAGGCAGGCGCTCTACCAGCTGAGCTAACCGCCCGCGCGGCCACGGATGGTAGCTCCGGCCGCGGGTATCCTCGCTCGGCCGCCCCCATCGACTAGCGGCCCAGGTCGCCACCCTTTCAAGGTGGTAGCGCGGGTTCGAATCCCGCTGGGGGCATCTCGGCCGCGATGCCGCATGATTCCTAGCGTTTGCGTGTCGAACCCCTCAACGGTCGTTGAGAGGTTGGTGCCCCATTAGTGCCCCAAACGTCCCCGTTCATCCTCACGCGCCGCCTCGGGCTAGGGCGACCAGCGCCTCGCCCATCTCTCTGATTTCGTCCGGTGGCCGCTGCTCGCTTCCCGCCACCGAAATCTGCCTCAGAATGTGGTGGTGGAAGACACCGGGCCGACTGGCGCTGTCGGCACCCACGGACCTTCGATCTGGGTTGCCTCCGCGTTGCCCGGCCAAGGCGGCATCGTGATGCACAGAAACCGCAGCGCTTCCGCCCCGGTGCAGCGGTACTGGAAGGCAGTACCGACCGGGACGTCGATGGAGACACCCGGCGTCAAAACGGTCACTTCTTCCCCGCTCTCGTCCCGACGCCAAATCTCCCCCCGGCCGGACAGGACGTGCCAGAACTCGCTCACCGTCGCATGGACGGTCGCCCGGTTCACCTGCCCTGGCGGAACCGTGGAATGGATCATGTCGCCGGTTGTGCCCCCCATCAAGTAGCGGATCTCCGCCCCGGCGGGGGAGCGGGCATCGGGGGTCTCAGGAAGCGGGCGGGTCTGCATGGGCACTCCTTCGCGGACTCGTCCACAGCCTAGGCGGTCACCGCTGGCAACAACGGAAAACTATTCGTCGGCGCTGGACAAGTCCCATTCCGGCGTCATGGCTGCGCCTCCGCTTCGGTGGCCTGCTCCATCGCTGCCTCGATCCTGTCGAGCCGGTCAGCGATCCCGGCGTGGGCGCCGCCGAGCAGAGTCCAATACGACCGCTTGATCATCCGCACCGAGGTGCCCATGATCCGGGCCAGCTCAAAGAGCGTCACGCCGGCCGCCAGCGCGTTCGACGCGAACGTCGAGCGGAGGTCGTAGATGCGGGCGGGCTCGGCGATTCCCGCGGCCTCGACCGCAGGCGTCCACGCGTGGCGGCGCCACGTCGTCAGGTTCACCATCGTGCCGCCCGTCGTCGGGAACAGCAGCGGCGTGTCCAGCCGCCTCGGTGTGCGGTCGAGCGCGTCGAGGGCACGGCGCGACAACGGCACTTCGCGGATGCTCTCACGCGTCTTGGCGCCGTGGCGCACCTGGCCGTCGGAGACGACGCGTTCGATCCGCACGACCCGGCGTGCGGCGTCAACGTCGCGGCGTTCCAGCGGGATCCACTCCTGCGGCCGCAGCCCAGTCGCCGCGGCGAACGCGACGATCGGCCCGTGCGCCGGGCCGAGTTCGTCCTCCAGGGCGTCCAGTTCCGCGAAAGTGAACGCACGCACCGCCCGCGCCTCCGGTTGCGGATTCTCCCCCGCCGCAACAGCCGGGTTGGAGGTCATGTAGCCCCAACGGACAGCGGCACTACAGGTCTGCCGTAGGGCCCGCTGATCGAGATCATCGAGCAGGTCGCCTGAGGGGCCGGGTGGCTAGCTGAACGCCCTCAAGTAACGAGCTCTCACCACTGGCACCCGGCCCCGACTGAACCCTGCCACGGCTGAGGCGCGGCTTAGGCGAGTCCCTCGCGCTCGCGCCAGACGTGCTCCTGTAAGAGCGTTGCCCGTAGTTCCGCCAGTTCCTCGGGGCAGTCTTCGAGCACACAGAGTCGCCGGTTCGGCGGGCGACCACGTGGCGATCGTTTCACAGAACGAGGTCGGAGACTACGCGTTGGTTCGTGTCGCTTACAGTCGATCGGCGTCGAGGACGATCTCGGCTGCAGCTCCGGTGAGGACGATGCTCGTGACGGCAGGCGTTCCTGGGCGCACGGTGATTGGGAGGCGGTCAGAGCCGAGCCAGGCGGCGAGGCGGTCGGCGTCGCCGTCGAGTCGTAGCCTTGCGAGCAGGACGGCGCCGGCCGGATGGGTCGCGGGGGCGCGACCCGGGAGTGGCGTCCCTTGTCCCCACTCGATGAAGAAGGGAAGCGAGGGCTCGATACTGGCCTGCTCGATGCCGGCGACCCGCCAGCGTAGGAGCTGGCCGTCCCGCGCGGGCCGCGAGCCGGCGGCGACCGTCAGGTCGAGCCGGCTGGCGACGTCGTCGAGATGGTGCGTGCGGACGGCCCAGCCGAGCGGCCGCGCGCTCGTCGGACGCGCTGCAGCGACCCAGCGACCGAACGGGCTCTCCGCGGCCTCGGCTTCGTCGAAGACCGTGACCAGCTCGAGGTAGGTTTGGCCGAGCGGCACGATCCTGTTGGCTGTGCCCCAGTCGGGGTGGCGGCCACCCTCGATCGAGGCAAGTCCGTACCGCGTTTCGATCTCTTGCGCAGCTGCGGCAAGGTCGGCCACGGCGATCAGTACGTGGTCGATCTCCAGAGCGACGAGCGTAGTCGACGTGCGGTGGTTCGTGTTAACGACATGGGCGTAATGATCCGATGCGATGAGGTGGCGCGGTCCTCGTCGGAGGCGCGTGCTCGTGCCAGTGGCGATCCTGGTTGTGATCGTCGCCGGGTTGGCAGCACTGACACTCACTGAGTTTCTACTGGTCGTCGGAGGACGGGGCGACAGCATGGCTCCGACGATGCCGGCCTGCAACGGGCGCGGTGTCGCCGAAGGCTTCACGTACCGGTTCCGCGACCCGCGTCGAGGTGAGATTGTTGTCTTCCACGCCAAGGGCGAGTTTGGTGGAGACTGGACACCAGACGCGAACGCCAGCGACAGCCTTGAGAAGCGAGTGATCGGCGTACCAGGCGACAGGGTCGTTGGCCGCGATGGGCGCGTCTTCGTCGATGGCCGCAAGGCGGACGACATCGAGACGCCGCCGTTCCCGGCAGTACGGCTGGGCGATGACGATTACTTCGTTCTCGGCGACAATCGACCGTACTCGCAAGACAGCCGCGACTTCGGCCCGGTTCCTAGAGACGCAATCTTCGCGCGTACAGTCCTCGTCATCTGGCCACTTGGACGGCTGGGCGTACCGGCCTATGACAAGACACGGGTACCACCCGGAGGACCTCTCTGCTGAAACGGCGCGGCTCGAAGACGGTAAGTGGCGTTCGCCAGCGATGGGCCCGACCGCGGGCCATTCTCGGGGACTCGCGACCAGGACGCATCGCCATCGTCCCGCTGAGCGGGTCGGGGTGCCCCAGAGCCTTGCGCGTGCGCATGAGAGGAAGTGGTGGCCGTTCGGGAGAGGGCACCGTGACCGCGATGCCGAGCGGGTATCTTGCGCGTCTCGCCGTCGGGGTGCCCGAGGCGCAGCCTAAATCGCTGTTGGTGCGATTCGGTTTGCCAGTGCCCTTAGCACTTTGCGCTGAATGGACGGGGACTCGTCGAGCAGAGCGGTGAATCCCTTGCGTGTTGCCCGCAGTGCCGTCGCGTGGGAAGTAGTGCGGACCGTGGCCGTTCGCGGGGCGTTGGTGAGAAGCGCAATCTCGCCTGCGAAATCGCCTGCGCTGAGTGTGGCGATGTGGCGTTTGCCCTTTCGGACGTCGGCTGAGCCTGCGACGAGGATCACGAAGGTATCCCCCGGCTCGCCTTCGCGCATGAGGACTTCATCCTCGGCGACGTCGACTTGCGTTGTGATGGTCGCGACGCGGGCGAGTTCTGCCTGAGAGCAGCCTTGGAACAGCGGAACTCTGGAAATGAGCTTCACCTTCTGATCCCTTCGAACGATCATGGCGCCGACTCTAGGCCAGCCTGCAACGTTTCTCAAGGACGCCCCGACGCTTACGCCGTGTCCCGCGCTGCGTCGAGGTGCCATTCGCCTGGGACACCGTGAAGCTCATGCGTGCCGCGGTCTTCGAATGAGATGCCGGGGCCAGCTTCCAGATCCGCGTCGGCGCCGCCGAGCGAGTCTGGGCGCAAGCGACAAGCGAAACGGGGCGGTCCTTTCGGATCCGCCCCGGGTTCGTTCCTCGATGTGGCTCGCCTTCTAGGGAAGGCCGCGGTAGCCGGGAGGGAAGCTGTACGTTGGAGCGCTGCCCACTCGCGTGTCGATCCCGATGGACGCCTGCGCTGCCTGGGCCGCCCGGGTTGCTATTGCCGTCCGGATTGCCGGATCGCGCTGGTCGTCGCGTCGAGCGACGCCTGTCTGCTGTAGGGGGTTCGTCGCGCCCCCGGTCTCCTCGCCCTTGCCGCCCTTGCCCCGCCAGCTCGGCGGTTGGGCCGCGGCAACGCCGACGATGGACAACTGCCCTTCGAAGCCCGAGCCGTCCTCGTCGGGAATTCTCGCGTTCGCCCCGCTGGCAATCAGCGCCGCGACCGCGGCGAATACCGCTGTCGTCAGCAGCATCCGTGTCTTGGTGATGTCGTACATGCCGCGCCTCCTTCTCGACCGTCGACCATGTGGCGAGCCTAGGAGGCGGCCTCTCCACCGTCGTCATCGGCTGCGGCACAGCGTGTGTATCGCTTGCGACACAGTCGGTCAGCAGACGCACTCGGGGCGCAACCCTTTGCGCGGCTTCCTGCTCTAGAGGCGGAAAGGAGCCCCGGAATAGGCGCCAAGCCGTCCGCCGCCAAGCCAGGCCGGCGGCCCATTCCGAGGCTCTACCGGGATAGATCCCTGCGAGCGGCGAAACTTGCGCGATCGCGCGAAGTTCCCCCGAACGGGGGACACCTCGCTCGTGGGCCGGGCGGCTAGCTGAACGCCGTCAGGTGCCACTCTCACCAAATGGCACCCGCTAGCGGCGCGTGCCCCATTCATGCCCCAAACGTCCGAAACCGGCCTCCAGCAGCCATGCGGCCTCAAGCTCCGACAACTCGCCCACAGCTTGTGTTCATGCCGGTTCGAGAAGGTTGACGCAGATCGGCGCGTTTCCCCCGGATAACCCTTCAAGGTGGTAGCGCGGGTTCGAATCCCGCTGGGGCATCCCAGATCCAGGATCGTCTGCGTGACGGGCTCCCGATCCCCCGAAACGGGGAGGGCGACCGACTCGTCGCCCTCCCTTTGTCTACGAGACCCTAGCTCGCCGTCGGAACGTAATACGGATACACCGCGACGCCCGATACGACCTCACCGACGTGGTCGACCCAGACCCCGGCGTACGTGAACCGCGGCAGAAGATCGCACGAGACGCCGATACCCGCGTAGAAGATGCCGGGAGTCGCGAGGCCCTTCTCTACCAGCAACGCCCCCTGGCTGTCCGGCAAGTTGAGAGCAACTCCCGATCCATCGGCGTTGCCCCTTTCCGCCGGCCCGTTGGTCGAGCAATAGAGCGACCGCGACTCAGACGGCGCTTGCACCGTCACGGTCAAGAACGGATCCTCCGCCGTCGGTTGGGAGTCGTCTGCGGTCATCGATCCGTTCCCGGGATCTTCGTCTGCTGTTTGGTCCTCGTCCTCCCCCTGCTGATCGTCCTGCTGGTCGCCCTGGTCGCCCTGGTCGCCCTGGTCGTCCTGCTGGTCGCCGTGGTCGCCCTGATCGCCCTGGTCGTCCTGCTGACCGCCCTGGTCGCCCTGATCGCCCTGGTCGTCCTGCTGACCGCCCTGGTCGCCCTGATCGCCCTGGTCGTCCTGCTGACCGCCCTGGTCGCCCTGGTCGTCCTGCTGACCGCCCTGGTCGCCCTGATCGCCCTGGTCGTCCTGCTGACCGCCCTGGTCGCCCTGATCGCCCTGGTCGCCCTGCTGACCGCCCTGGTCGCCCTGATCGCCCTGGTCGCCCTGCTGACCGCCCTGGTCGCCCTGATCGCCCTGGTCGCCCTGCTGACCGCCCTGCTGACCGCCCTGCTGGTCGCCCTGCTGACCGCCCTGGTCGCCCTGCCGACCGCCCTGCTCCGCTTGCGCGACACACGTATATCCCGCGCTGGTCAGGCCTCCAATCGCGGACTCGGGAACCGACGTCTTCACGTCGGTCTTGCCGTTCTTGGTCTTCGTGCAGATGTACGTCGTGTGGGGATTCGCCGCCACGATGGCCGTCGCCGCAATCAACACAAGTGCCGTCGTCGCGAGCAGCGACGCAGCAAGTCTCAGCTTGCTTCTCATTCCACCCTCTCCCTCTCAGCTGCTCACCCCGGTAGGGGCGGGCAGCGCCGCAGTCATCTACCTCGCAGTCTCGGACACGTCGCTGCCAGCGCACCCATCCCCGGTCTAGGTCAGACCCAACCGCCAGGCCGGGAACGATCACGGAACCACGCTTGTCGCGCATCGTTGAGCGGCTGCGTGCTTCTTCAGCCGAAGCGTGATCGCCGCCGAGCAGGCCGCCTTCGAGGTCGCGCTTCGTCCCGCTCGCGGGACGGGCGGCTGGGCAGCTAGGTCTCGCTGCGTTCCTCGAGCTGATCTATCCCCTCGCGTAGCGCCTCCGGGAGCGAACCCGCCCTCGTTTCCGTCTCGTTCCGCTTCTTCTCCACGTTTCCAAGGCAAGCGCGGGCTCGAATCGCCGCGGGGCATCGCGACCGCCGCCACACAGGAGGCAACCAGTCGCCGCTTCTCGTGCCGCTGATCACCCCGGGCGTCGTCGCCGTCTCGGTCATACGACATCGTGCGAAAGGAGACAGCGCGTCGAGTCGGATTGGTTCACGATGGGCCCACGGTGATCGGGAAGATGCTGTGCCTGCTCGGGTTCCACCGATGGGACACCGTGGTGAACGACGGCGAGCGGTACCTGGTGTGCCGTCGCTGCGGTGTGTCCGGCGAGCCGCCCGAGCCCTGGAGGTACCCCGATCGTGGGCAAGGGCCGTGAAGCGATCCGCGCGGCGCCGGCAGGCTCGGACCGCAGTCCCTTCCGTCAGAGGCGGCGCCACTCCTCGAGGTTCTGGCGGTGGGTGCGTCGTCCGGGCCCGCCTCGTACTTTCCACGGAGGGCCGTCGGTGTCTGCCCCGATGCTCCCGAGAGCCGAGTGGACTACCCCTTCTCTGGTAAGACAGGGAGGAGCCATGCGTCCTACGAAGGCACAATCGAATCCCCTCACCAGGGCTCGCGACTGGTTCTGGAGAGTGCTGCGACGTTCGCAGCCGTCGCCGCCGTGGTACAAGCGCCTGCTCCACCGATAGCGGCGCTTTGAGGGCAAGCGCTCCGAGATACGCGTGTAGGGGCGCCCGGCCATCGGGCGCCCCTGACGAGCCGGGCTAGCGGCGCGAGGTCAGGCGCTCGATCGCGCGGTCGATCTCGTCCTCGGTGGTCGGGCGGTCGAAGTACACCTTCACCGCGTCGATCGCGACCAACAGACCCCAGATGAGAGCCACGTAGAAGACCCAGGGCTCCCAGTCACCGGGGTTCGAGTGGGTGCTGAAGCGCTCGAAGGCACCGTTGTCCTGCCACTGGACGAGTGCCCAGATCGGCGTGAGGACGAGCATCCCGAGCGCGTAGTAGGCGACGCTCTTCTTCAGGTGGCGGACGCGCTCGACGTGCCGGCGCGCCCAGTGACGGAGCTCGTCCTCGGGCGGCCGGAGCTCGTCCACGGGCGGCGGGACCGTCGCAGGAACCGGCGCCGGCGCGGCCCGTCCGTTCCTGATGAGCGACTCGGCGGACATGGCGAAATCACCTCCTTCCGGGCCACACCAAGCGTCCCGCGGCCGCGGTGCCGGGGCATCGGGGAAGGCGCTGACTCGTCATGGTGGATATTGCGCAGACGACCATCCCCGACAGGGTCGGTGCGGGAAGAGCGGGAAGGCCTGCCCCGAGGGAGCGTCCCTCGAATCGGCGATACGGGACGTTCCCGAGCGGGCCGAATCACGCCGGAAGGGCGGGCCCCGGCGTGGGCCGACCATTCAGGGGATCAGATGACGAAGGCGAGCAGCGAGCCCGGCTGGGGCGCGACGACCGACCCGACGGGCCCGACGGATCAGGGCATGCACGAATGGAGGGTCGAGCTCGGCAGCGAGTCGCTCGGCTCTTTCGCAGCCGAACCGGCGCTGACCCGGTTCGCCGACGACCTGTCGCGCCTGGCGCCCGGTGCGGTTTCGGCGTGCTCGTTGACGCTCGGCCGGTTCGCGATGATCCTCACGATCACGGCACCGGGGCCGGAGGAGGCCGCGGACGAGGGAGCCCGGCTGTTCAAGAGCATCCTCGAGGCCGCCATCTGGCCGCGATCGATTCCCGCGTCGTTCGAGCCCTGCGACGTGGTGGTCGTGCCCTTCGACGACGCGCCGGCGAACACCTAGGCGGACTCGAGAATCGTCACGACGCCCGCGTCGGCGTCGACGTGAAGCCGATCGCCGGTCTTGATCGTCTTCGTCCCGGCGCCCGTCCCGACGACTGCCGGCAGCCCGTATTCGCGGGCGACGATCGCCGCATGGCACATGATGCCGCCGGTGTCGAGGACGGCTCCGGCGATCCGGTGGAAGACCGGCGTCCAACTCGGTGAGGTGACTGGCGCGACCAGGATCTCGCCATCCCTAAGCTCGCCGATCTGGTCGACACGGATGAGTACCCGTGCGAAGCCCTCGGCCACTCCGGGCGACGCGGGGCAACCGGTCAGCGCGCCCCCACCCTCGCCGTCGGACGACAGCCAGTCCTGGACGCGCTCGTCCGTGACACCCCAGAGCATGATCATGATCGGGTCAGTCATCTCCTCGGGCGGATGGCCGAGGGCGGAAGGTGGAGCCCACACGCACATTGCGTCGTAGATCTCCCTTCTCCGCTCCACGAGCGGCGGCCACAAACTGGGACCGCGCGCCACGCCTGCGCCCCCCGAGCTCCAGTGGAGCCGCAGCTCCTCCAGAGCCGACCGCACCTCGTCGTGGCGGAGGAGGAAGACGTCCTCCGCGTCCGCCAGGAACTCGTGGCGCGCAAGGAGCGCCCCGAACTCGCGCACCTTGTTCCAGAAGATCGTGAAGTAGCGGTGGTCGATGTGGAAGTGGTGGTCCTCGACGTACGGGAAGACCGTTCGGGCGAGCTCGAGGCTCTCGTCGAAGGCATGGCACAGCTCTGGCGGGACCAGCGCGCGGTGCTCCTCGGTGACGCGCTCCCGTTCCGCGAGCATCGCCTCGGCGGGGCGTGCGATGTCCTCGCCGGCGCCGAGCCGCGCGATGTAGGAGCCGATCGTCCGGATCGGGAACCTGGTGTCGTCGATCCAGGAGCGATGGTGGTGATGGAACACACCCGTTCCGCAGGAGAAGTAGAACCACGGGTCCTTCGTCTGCTCGAAGTCGGCGAGCCACCGTTCGCCGGGATCGCTGCCCGCGAGGGCTGCGGCGAGCTCTTCCTCGTTCTCGGCGCTTGTCACCCGCTCTGACAGGCCCAACTCGACCGCGAGGCGCGCCAGCCGCCGGAGCTCGTCGTCGGGGCGTAGGACGAGGACGTCGATCGCCGACACCATCTTCGCGATGGTCTGGTCCGAGATGTCCGGAAACGCCTGTCGGCACCGTTCGTAGAAGACGAGGTACGCCGCATAGCCCAGATTGAGGAACTCGAAGTGGTACTGGAAGATCCGATCCACGCCTTCCAGCAGGCGGTCGTACGCCTGAAGGAGAGCGTAACTCGATCCGAGGCCCCGGCCCTCGGTGACGATCGACTCGTCCTCGAGCTCCGGCATTTCCGGGACTTCGAGCTCGACCAGGTCGCTCGTTGCGGCCTCTACCCGTTCCAGCCAATGCTGGTAGAGACCGTTCCAGTGCTCGAAGTAGTAGCCGCCCCGACCGGCGTAGAGCTCTGCCCGGCGGGCGAGTGTCGGCTCGTCGGTGACCAGGTTCGCACTCAGATAGACATAGCCGTTGAGGAGCCGGCACTCGGAACCGAGCGAGGGTGCGACGACGAAGAGACGGGAGCTCGCCTGGTTGAAGGCGACCATGGCGTACTCGAACGCGATCGAGTCGAAGGGGTAGAGCGGCTCTGCGGCGTGCAACCCGTCCTGGAACCAGAACCGGCCCTCCTCGAACCCGCGTCGATCCTCGCCGAAGACGGCGTGGCAGGCGTACATCTCCTCCCACCCCTGGCAGGCCTGCGGGATCTGCACCTCGAACGGGCTCGGGAAACGTGCCGCTGCCATGTCTCGAACGATCGTCATTCCCTGTCGCTTCCTTTCGACGGCCTTCCATTGTGGGATCGGGCTCGATCGGGTGCAACCTGTGCACCACTTCCGCCTGAGCCGGAGAGGAGAGGTCCGCTCCCCTCCGGCTCGTTCGACGCCCTACGGATGGCCGGCGGCGCCGGCCGCGAGCTGCTCGAACGTGAGGTTCATGACCGACTCGGTGTACCGCCGCGTCTCAGGGCTCATCGAGGCCAGGACGGCCGCCGCGGTCGGCGAGCTCTGGGCGTTCGGGAGCTGGTACCCGGTTCCGAGCCCGAGACCGGCGAGCTGCGCGGGTGTCATGGACATGACCGAACCGGTGTTGCGCCCGGTCTGCTGCGCCATCGTCGAGAGCCCCTCGATCTGCTTGCGGGTCATCGTGAAGGTCGCCGCCACAGGCTGCGACGCCATTGTCGAGAGCCCCTCGATCTGCTTGCGGGTCGTGGAGAAGGTCACCGGCGCCGCGGAGACGCTGGTCGAGCTCGGCACTGCTCCCGACGTACCGGTGTCGAACGCGAACGCGATCACCACCCAGGTGACGCAGGCCGCCAGAGCCGCGACGGCTCCGATCAGCCCGAGCAGGTGGTTGCGCCGGATCTGGACGGTCGCAGGAATGGACGCGGAAACGCTCATCGTTGTTCTCCCTTCGGAGCGACGGTGACTGCGGGCACGATCCGGTCGAAGGGAAGGCCTGCCCTCCTGTTCGCCTCGGCGACAGCCGCCTCGGTGGGCCCTTCGAAGTGGCAGTAGCAGGCCTCGTCCCCCAACACGATGGTCGAGCCGAGGTAGCGCACCTCTCCTGCCTCGTCCCGCAGCTCCTGCGTGCACTCGAGCCTCGCGAGCTCGTGCAGGAGGTCCGAGCGGGAGAGCCCGGGGAGGTAGCGCTCGACGACGTAGACCATGCCGTCGAGGATGCGGCTCAGGGGTAGGGGCGCGAAACCCGAAAAGCCCTAGACTTCGGCCCGCTCGTCCCCCGTCTTGACCGTCTCGTCCCTTGGGGTGGCGATCCGGCCGGCGAGCTCGGTGCGCGAGCGGAGGCCGAGCTTGCGATAGATGCGGGAGAGATGCGCCTCGACGGTGCTCACGCCCATGAAGAGCTCGGCGGCGATCTCCTTGTTGGTGTGCCCCTGGGCTGCGAGCTCGGCGACCCGCCGCTCCGTCTCGGTCAGCTCGTCCGGGGTCGTGCGCCTGCCGCTGATGCGCGCCAGCTCGGCTCGGGCCTTCTCGGCCCAGAGGCGAGCGCCGAGCTCCTCGAAGATGGCGAGCGCCTCCTCCAACGCCTCGCGGGCCGCCTTCCTCTGCTGGGCCTGTCTGCGCACGGTGCCGAGGCAGAGCAGCGTGCGGCCGCGCTCGAACGGGTACGGAAGCCCCTCGAGCTCGGCGAGGGATCGCTCGAATGCCGTGATGGCGGCAAGCGGTTCGTCTTCGGCGGCTGCAAGGAGGCCACGGCAGCGCGAGGCGACGGCAACCGCCCACGGGCTTCCGGCACGGCTCGAGTCCAACTCGTACTGCGTCAGATAGGCGCTCGCCTCCGCGCGCTCGCCGCTGGCGATGAGGATCTCGATCGCGTCTCCCCAGACGGGGGCCGTCGGATCCTTGTATCCCTTCGAGAGGAGCTCGCCGGGAAGCTCGCGCACGTAGCCCAGAGCCGCGTCGAGATGTCCGAGCGCAAACTCGAGCCGCCCCAGAACGCCCGCGCTCAGGATCGCCCACTCCCTGTCGGACATCTCCTCGGCCGTCGTCCGAGCCTCTTCGGCCGACGCACGCGCCTGCTCGACGAGGCCGAGGTCGGCCTCGGCGAGCGCTCTGAGGCGAACGACGAGTCCCGACCTCGTGCTGGATCCGGGGGTGGAGCTCGTGCGCCTCGGTGGCGAGGTCGAGCGCCAGCTGCCAGTTGCCCGCGAACCACTCGATCCGGGCACGGGCAGCGTGGGCCTGCGCGCGCAAGCGTTCGTCCCCGCGGGCTGCGGCCTTCGTTCCGATCTCCTCGAGCAACGCGCGAGCTCGATCCAGCTCCCCCTCGCCGGCCAGGCGCCTGCTGAGCGACACGGACGGGCTCTCGTTGTATTGCAGCTGGAGTCCCAGCCGCTGCTCGATCTCCACGCCGCGCTCGACGAGACCGGGAGTGAAGTCGCCGGCACGGCCCTCAGCGATCGCAACGTGTCCGATCATGACGGCGATCAGGGCGGGGTCACCGATGCGCTCGGCCTTCTCGAGAGCCGCGCGCGTGTCGACGAGCGCCGCGTCGATCTCTGCCTGGAAGACCCGGATCCAGCCCCGGTACCCGAGGATCCGCGCCTGCCGGATCTCGTCCTCGGCGGCATTGGCGAGCGCCTCGTCCAGGCGCTCGATCGTCGTCTGCGGGTCGGCCTTCAGCGTCGAGGCCAGTTCGAACAGAACGTCTGACCGCTCGAGGCCGTCAGGAACCTCGGCGAGAATCCGCTCGAGCAGCAGAACCGCCCGGGCGCCGTCGCCGGCGAGGCGATGGAACTTCGCTGCGCGCAAGCGCCGTTGCCGCTCCAATGCAGGATCGCCAGGTGTCAGTTCGGCCGCGAGCTCGGAGAGCTCGGCCGCCGCCGCGGTCGCTCCGCGGGCTGCGGCCTGCTCGGCGGCCGCGTCGAGGTACGAGGCGGCGACGGCGTCGGGACCGTCGACGGACAGCGCCATGTGGCGTGCCCGCTCCTCGACGTCGACGACCGCTCTCGCGAGCGCGCCGTGGATCGGCGCGGCGCTTCCAGATCGGCGCCTGCTCGTAGCAGATCGAGGCGAGCAACGGATGGGCGAAGCGGAGACGCGAGTCGTCGAGCTCGACCACTCCCTCCCGGGCGGCGGTGTCGAGCGCCTCGACGACGGTCTCACGGTGCCCGTGTGCCGCTGACGACGAGCTCGACCGTCGGCCGGGCGAGCGCCGCGGCGAAGAGGACGACGTCGCCCGTATCGGTCGGGAGCCGGGCGAGGCGGCCGCCGAGGAGCTCGTACAGGCTCTCGGGAACGGGCAAGGCCTTGCCGGTGGTCGGCCTGGAGCCCGTGCGGACGAGCTCGCGCCCGAGCTCGAGCGCGAAGAACGGGTTGCCCGCGGACGCCTCCTGAACCCGACCGAGCTCCGGCCGGGTCAGATCGAGACCGACCCGCTCCTCGAGCAGGTGGTGGAGCGCCCCCAGGCTGAGAGGGCCGATCGGGAGCCGCGCGAGCCGATCCGCCGGGAAAGCGCGATCGAGCTCCACCGGGACGGCCGTTTCGGGCGCCGTCCGCACCGTCGCGAGCAGGCCGACGCGCTCGTCGCGCAGGCGGCGGAGCGCGATCTGCAGCACGCCTGCCGATGACGGGTCGAGCCACTGGAGGTCGTCGAGCGCGACGACGACCGGCTGCCGCTCGGCAAGCATCCGGAGGACGTCGAGCAGGGCCAGCCCGATGGCCCTCGGATCCGGAGCCTCCTCACCGGGCTCCGCCAGCAGGAGCGCGACCTCGAGCGCCCGCCGCCGCAGCGGCGCAAGGGCAGGCGCCGCCTCCTGGAAGACCGGCGCGAGCAGGTCCGAGAGCCCCGTGAACGACAGCGACGCTTCCGCCTCTGCGCTTCGGTGCGCGAGAACGCGGCCGAAGCGCGTCTCGGCCTGATCGAAGCAGGCTTCCCACAGGATCGTCTTGCCGATCCCCGGCTCACCCGAGAAAACGAGCCCGCTCGGGCCGTCCTCGACGCGGGCGAGGAACGCCTGCGATCGAGCTGAGCTCTTCGTCCCGCCCGATGACGTCCGCCGCCATGCCTCGGGCCATTGTGGCCGACCTGGAGGCTCGTTACGAGCCGTCCCTGGCCACCGGCACTGCGACGGCTTCGACGATCCTGTCGAAAGGCACCCCCGCGCGCTCGTTGGCCTCCGCGACGGCGGCCTCCGAGGCACCCTCGAACTGGCAGAAGCAGGCTTCGTCACCGGGGACGATCGTCGAGCCCAGGTATCGCACGTGCGTTCCCTCTGTGCGGAGCTCCTGCGTCGCCCGGCCGAGCTTTCCGAGCATGGGGACGAGCGTGCGCTGGTCGAGGCCCGGAAGGTACCGCTCGACGACGTAGACCACGAGACCAGGCTACGGTCCGAGGTCCTCCGCGAACACCTTGGAGACCCTAGGTTTGGGCGGCTGGGGCCACCGGTATGGGGACGAGCCCGAGCACGAGACGCTGCTGCGGCGAGGCCCGATCGGTGGCCCTAGAGGTGCATCGACCCGTTGACCTCGACTCACGATTCGCCCCCACGCCACGGGAGCGTGCCGGACAACAGGTTTTCAGGCGACCGCCCCGACCGAGTCGGGCAGGATGCGGAGCCGCTCGACGAGGGTGACGCAGTCGGCGCCGAATGGGGCCTCGACAACCTGCGCCCGCACCGCCTCCCAGTCGATCTGCTCGCGCGGTGAGCGCGCGATCTCGAGCACGGGGCGGAAGTGGGGATCCTGTTCGCTCATCGCCAGCAGCTTCGTGGCGAGGCGCCCATGCACAACGTCGCCCGTCAGGTGCGCGACGGCGACTTCCTGCTCGTGCGGCTCTGAGCTCGACGCGGCAGGAAGCAGCACGCTCGGAGCCGGAGGGTGGCGCCACGACATCGCCGTGCGCGTGCTATCACCCTCTGCGTGAGGACTCGCGTCGCCGCGCCCACGCTCGTCGGCGGGTCGCTCGTCGTGCTGGTCGCGATCGCGACCGTCGTGGTGGCGTGGCTCCTCTGGACGCGGGCGGACGACAGGAAGCACGCGGAGGACGATCGCGCGGCGCAGACCGCGAACGAGGCGCTGCAGAACAGCTTCGGCCGGGTTGTGACGAGCCTTCGTGCCTCGGCTGGCCTCGTCGACGCGGAGGGTGCTGTGGACGAGGCGAGCTTCGGCGCATACGCGCGGGCCGTGGGGTCGATCGGGGCGACCGACGCCCTTGCGCTCGCGGAGATCGTGACGTCCACGCAGCGGGAGCGGTTCGAGGCGACACGTGGCAGGCGCATCTCCGAGCTGGTGCGCCCCGGCGTGTTTCGGCCCGCCGGCCGGCGAGACTCGTACGTCCCGATCGTCGCGATCTGGCCGGAGGGGGGTGCGAGGAGCGTCCTGATCGGGTTCGACCTCATGAGCGAGCCGGCCCGCCGATCGACCCTCGCACGAGCCCGCTCGACTCGCGGAACCGCCTTCACGAGCCTGTTCCCGTTCGTCACCGGCGGCCGCGGCTTCCAGGGGCTTCGCCCCATCTACGCGCCGACGACCGGGAATCGCGGGGCCCCCGTCGGCTACGTCAGCGCCTGGTTCAGCATGCGTGTGATCTCCAACGTGCTCGGGCGCCTGCCGCCCGAGCTCCGGGTGCGCCTGAGGGTCGGCGGGACGGAGGCGTACTCGACGGGCACGCCACCGTCCGGCGGGAGCACTCGGTCGCTGACGCTCGGCGGCCGCCGGTGGGTCGTCACCGCGAGCGGGGCCGATGCGTCGCATTCTTCGTCGCTCGCGATCCTCGTCGGAGGGGCGATCCTCTCGGTCATGCTCGCTGCGTTCACGGTGTCTCGCACCTCCTCCGAGCGGCGCCTCAAGCAGGCCCACGACGCCGAGCGCGCAGCTCGCGAGCGGTCGGAGCTGCTGGAGCGGAACGCCTCGCACCTTGCTGCGGCCGCCAGCCCCCGAGAGGTCGCTGCTTCGACGGTCGCCGATCTCGCGGGGGCCGGAATCGAGGTGGCCGCCGTGCGCATGCGGCGAGGCGATGCGGTCGAGACGCTCGCAGCGGTCGGGCCCCCCGAGGACGTCGGCGCGGCGCACGCACTTGCGGATGAGGCGATACGAACCGGCAGATCGTCGTGGAGACGTCGGAGATGGACTCCCACGGCACCCGTCTCGCGTCGGTGCTCGCGGTTCCGCTGCTCGGTGCTCACGGAGCCGTCGGAGCGCTGCTCGCGGGCTCGCGGCAACCCGACTGGCTCGATCCCGATACGCGAGCCGTCGTCGTCGGGGTCGCAGAGCAGTGCGGCGTCGCGCTCGAGCGCGCCCGGCTCAGCGCGGTCGACGACGAAGGGCGGCATCGAACTGACATCCTGCAGCGGCTCGTCACGAGCCTCTCGGCGGCCGCGCTTCCGACAGAGGTGGCCGAAGCCAGCATCCCGTTCCTCTTCGAGGCCTTCGACGCGGCGCTGTGCACCGTCGGTGTCGCTGCGGGCGACGACGTGCGGACGCTGAAGGTTCCCGCGGGCCTGAGCCGCGAGCACTGGCGCTGGCGGCCCGTGCCGCTCTCGACCTCGACGCCGACTGCCGACGTCATGCGCGCGCGGCAGGCGATGGAGCTCCACGGCCGCGACCGTGTGCGGGAGCTGTACCCGCCCGACATGGAGCAGCTGCTGGCCGGCGTCGAGTCGATGTACGTCGTTCCGCTCTCGCGCGCGATCGGCGCCGTCGGCGTCGCGTTCGGGCAGGACCGCGAGCTGCTCGAGGCGGAGCGGAGGATGCTGGACGCGGTCGCCGAGGAGCTCGGTCGTGCGCTCGAGCGCGCTGCGCTCCTCGAGAGCGAGCGCGACGCGCGCCGGCAGGCCGAGTTCCTGGAGCGGAACGCGGCACGACTCGCGGCCGCGACGACCGTCGAGGAGGTCGCGGCGGCGACTGTCGCGGAGTTCGAGGTGTTCGGGGCGGACGTCGTGTTCGTGTGGAGAGTCGGCGAATCGGTGAGCGCTGGAGACCCTCGCCGCGTCCGACGTGCCGCAGGAGACGCGGGACCGCTTCGCCATGTATCCGCTCGAGCTCGACGGGCTCGTATCGGACGCCATGCAGACGAGGAGCCTCGTCGCGATCGGGTCGGGAGACGAGTACGACGCGCCGCTATCCCGCGCTGGAGGAGGAGCGTCGCCGCCTGGGTGTCGAGTCGCTCGCGGCGCTACCGCTGCGCACCGCGAGCGGAGCGGTGGTCGGAGCGATCTTCGCGGCCTCGGCCGAGCGCCGCTGGGTCAACGAGGATCGACGGCCGTTGCTGCTCGGCGTCGCGGAGCAGATCGGCGTCGCGTTGGAGCGCGCAGAGCTGCAGGCGGAGGCCGAGCGGACGGCCGCCGCCAGCTCGTTCCTGGCGCTCGTGGGCGAGTCGCTCGAGCGGGCCACGACCGTGAGCGTTCGCGCGCGGCGGCTGGTCGAGGTCCTGACCGAGGAGCGCGCGACCTTCGCAGCCGTCCACCTGATCGACGAGGACGGTGTGGTCGAGGAGATCGCCAGCGGCGGATCCAGGCCACCCGAGCTCGAGGACGACGAGCGCTGGGCCGAGTGGGTCGCGCGGACGATCTCGACCGGGACGGAGACGAGCCCGGCCGGCTCGACGGACGACGGCGGCACCGGTCTTCCGTCGCTGCTCGTGCTGCCGCTTCGCGCCCGCGGGCACAGCCTCGGCGCGCTGACGGTGCGGAGCGCAGCCGGCGCCGACTGGCGGCCGGTCATCTCGCCGGCGCTCGCCCGGGAGGTCGCGGGCCGCGCCGCGATCGCTCTCGACAACGCGCTGCTCTACGAGCGCGAGCGGGACGTCTCGCACACGCTGCAGCTCGGCCTGCTCGGCGGTGGCGTCCCGTCGTTCGAGGGGGTCGTCGTCGCCGCGGCGTACCGGCCGGGAACCGCCGCCCTCGAGGTCGGTGGTGACTGGTACGACGCATTCCTTCTCGAGTCCGGGACGATCGCGCTCGTCGTCGGGGACGTGGTCGGGCACGGGCTCGAGGCGGCGGTGGCGATGGGCCAGCTCCGGGGAGCCGTGAGCGCCCTCGCGCAGACCGCCGGTCCGGCGCTGCTCCTCGACCGGCTCGACGCGTTCGTGGAGACCGTGCCGTCCGCCGCGACCGCAACCCTCGCCTACGTCGAGCTCGACCCGGAGACGGGCCGCGTGCGGTATGCCTGCGCGGGCCATCCGCCGCCCCTCGTCGTTTCGCCCGACGGGAGCACCCGGTTCCTGTGGGACGGGCGCTCCGCCCCGCTCGGCTCCATGCTCGGCGACGCGCGTGGGGAGGCTGTCGCACAGCTCGACGACGGCGAGACACTCGTGCTCTACACGGACGGCCTCGTCGAGCGGCGCTCGGCGAGCATCGACGCCGGGCTGGAGCGGCTCGCGGCGGCCGCGAGGCTCCACGCGCTGGGCGCGCCGGAACTTGCGGACAGCCTCTGCGACCAGCTCCTCGAGGGCCCTGCCCAGGACGACGACGTTTGCGTTTTGACGATTCATCGCATCCCCTCGGTGAGCATGTTCAGCCACTCGTTCCCCGCCGCGCCACGCGAGCTCGCAGAGCTCCGCGAACGCCTGCGATCCTGGCTCGACGAGCATCAGGTGGGGGAGGAGGTCGAGCGTGGCGTGGTGCTCGCCGCCTCGGAGGCTGCCGCGAACGCCGTGGAGCACGGCTACGGGTGCGACGGCAGCGGGATCGTGACCGTCATGGCGCGCTTCGATGCAGGGCGGCTCGAGCTGACCGTTCGCGACGAGGGCATCTGGCGCGACGCGCGGAGCGACACCGACCGGGGCCGCGGCCTCTCGATCATGCAGGCGATCGTCGACGATTTCTCGATCGAGCGGGAGGACGGGGCTACGGTTCTTCGCATGAGTCAGAGCCCGAGGGCGCCGACGTCCGCATGAGCGACAGCGCGATCGTGAACATCTCGAGCGATGCGCGGGACGGGGTCGACGTCGTCCGTGTCCAGGGCGAGGTCGACCTCACGAACGCGAACGTCGTCCAGGAGGCCGTGATCGCGACACGCACCCCCGCGGTCGTGCTCGACCTCACCCGGGTCGCATACCTCGACAGCTCGGGGATACGTGCGATCGACCGCGGCCACCGGCAGCTCGTCTCGGAGCAGCGCTCGCTGTTCATCGTCTCGCCGCCGGACACGCCGGCCGACTGGACGTTCCGCGTGGCGGGGTTCAGGCGCGAGATGCTGCTCGCGAGCCTCGACGCGGCCCTGGTCTCGGCGGTGGAGCGCACAAAGGGCGGCTAGCGCCGCAGGGCGTGAAACACGGAGCGAACGGGTAGACCACCCGTGCATGGTCGGCGCGTCGAGGAAAACCGCGGTCCGGGGAGAGGAAGCGATCGTTCCGCGCTCGCGACGGACGATCGGCGGCCCACCGTCCTCCTGTTCGACCGCCATCGCGCCGAGCGGCTCGCGGGCGTCGACGATTTGCCGAAGCGCCTGGGCGGCTCGAAGCTCCTGTGGATCGACATCCCCGAGCCATCCGAGGACGCCGCTCGTTCCGTGGTGAGTGCGCTCGACCTCGACGACGACGCAAGGCGTGGCCTTGCGTCGACCTCGCGGACGCCGAGCTTTCGCGACGCCGGTCGGTACGTGCATCTGACCATCCACTCGCCTGACGGAAACGGCTCCCACGAGCTGACGGAGATCGAGTGCCTGATCGCCGACAACTGGGTGGTGACAGCCCACGAACGGCCGGTCGCCGTGCTGGACCAGTTCGCCGAGCTCGCGTCCGGCTCCGGGCCGACCGGGGAGCTGGACGGGCCGTCGTTCGTCGCCGCCCTGCTCGAGTCGGGTCCTCAACGAGTACTCGACGGCTTTCGACCACCTCGAGGAGCGGCTGGAGGAGGTTGACGAGCGGGCGATGCAGGGTAAGCGACGGCCCGAGGACGAGATCGAGCATCTGGTCGACCTTCGCCGGAGGGCGGCGCGTCTCCGCCGCTCTCTCGCGGCGCATCGTCCCCCTGATCCTCGCGCTGACCCATCCCGAGCTCGAGGCGCTCGGCGATTCGAGGTCAGCGCGGCGCTTCCAGGCCCTGCTCGTCCGCTACGGTCGACCCTGCAGACCGCCCGCGATGTCGCGCGAGAGCATCTTCGGGTCGTTCGACGTCCTGATCGCACGGACCGGGCACCGCACGAACGAGATCATGAAGGTCCTCACGATCGCGTCCGTCGTGCTCCTGCCCGGCGCCCTCGTGGCCGGGGTCATGGGCATGAACTTCAAGGTCGGGCTGTTCGACCATCCCGTCGTGTTCTGGTTCGTCGTCGCCGGGATCGCCGCCGTCGGTGTCGCAACCCTTGCGGTCGCAAAGCTGCGCGGCTGGCTGTGACTGCGGACGGCCGTTTCGGGAGGAGCCTCGCCGGGTAAGCACCGCCGACATGACCGACACGCGTACCAGCGCGCCTGAAAAGGCGAAGACCGAGCCCCCGGAGATCTCCGGACCGGCCGGCCCCACGGAGAAGGCTGTCACCCAGGGGCGCTCCGCGGCCACTCCGTTTGCGCTCCTCGGCGGGGTTGCGCTGGCCATCTGGGCCGTTGTGGCCGTGATGGCAGCCGTGCTGCTGCTCGTGTGGTGGCTCGGCTGAGAAAGGAGAACGCCATGTACATCGGTGCCGGAACCCTGCTCATCATCCTGATCATCGTCCTGCTGATCATCCTGCTCTGAAACGCCGGATAGGCGGTTCGCATTCGAATCGAGCGGGCGACACGTGCCGCCCGCTCACGCGTGCCCGGAGCTCCTTCAAGCCCCTCGCTCGCCGTCAGGCGCGCGAGGCGAGGTGCGGCCGGATCAGGCGGGTGATGTCGTTTCCCGTCGCCCGTCCGTCGAACCGCCCCAGGATCTTCCGGCCACGCACCAGGACGAGCGTCGGCACGGTCGAGACCTCGAGCGCGTCCGCCAGCTCGGCGTGATCTTCGGCGTCGACCTCGACCACCCGGAGGCGCTTCTTCTCGGTCACGCGCACCCAGGCCACGAGGCTGGACATGCGCCGCGCGGGGCCGGACCTGCGGGTCGAGAAGAACAACAGGAGCGGACGTTCGTCGTCCTTGCGCGTTACGTCCATCTTCCTGGCGTACCCCCCTGGCACAGCCCAAAACGCAGGTTTCCAGCTCGGGAAGGAGCGGTAGAAGCGCCGATGTGGGGAGACAAGGCCTGATCGAGCCGCCTCCGGCTTGCAGGCTGAGGTCGCGCGGAGGGCCGGCAAGGTCGGCCCTCCGCGCACCATTGACCGCCGCGCGGGGAATCGGCTGCCCGCGGTTGGCGGAGAACGCCGCCGTACGCCACACTCTGAGGCCGGATGAGAGCTCGTCACGCCGCCGGGCAGGAGTCGGGGCCTACCGGGCGCGTTGAAGACGCCTTGCCTACGATCGCCTCTGTGCCCCCCACGGAGGCGAGCGCCCGCCTCCGCGCGCTCCTCGACGCCACCGGGACCGGGGAGTGGGAGTGGGACTTCGCGAGCGGTGAGATCATGTGGTCGCCGAGCGTCGGCGTTCTGCACGGGAAGCCGCGCGGCTGGTCGCCGTCCGGCTACGAGGAGTACCGGGAGCTGATTCACCCGGACGACTGGCCGGCCCTCGACGAAGCGGCGCAACGTGCTCGCTCCGGGGGATCCGGGTACGAGCTCGAGTTCCGCGTCGTCCTCTCCGACGGGTCGGTGCGCTGGTTGTGGACGCGAGCGGAGGTCGTCGCCCACGACCCCGGCCGGCTCGTCGGGATCAGCAGAGACATCACCGAGCGTCGTCGCCGGGACGACACCGAGAGGTTCATCGCACGCGCGTCCCAGGTTCTTCTCGCGACCACATCCGCCGACGACGCCCTGCAGCGCCTGTGCGAGCTCGCCTCCGGCGAGGTCGCGGACTGGTGTCTGGTGCAGCAGGTACGTGGCGCCGTGCCCGGCGAAGTGCTGGCCGTCGCCCATCGCGACGACGGGGTGGGCGCGATCGCACGTGCCATCCACGGGCGCGAGGGCATCGGCCCCGAGGACGACCCGCGTGGCCCCGTGATCGCGACGGGAACGAGCGCTCGGGTCTCGCTGTTCGACCTCGGCTCGGAGGTCATCGCGCCCGTCCTCACGGAAGGGGGTCGCGTGAACGCCCTGCTCGTCCTCGGCAACGCGGAACGCACGCTCGATGCACACGACGTCGCGCTCGCGGAGGCACTTGCGCGCCGCATCGCCGTGGCGCTCGAGCGTCTGCGCCTTCTCGAGGCCGAACGGGCGTCGGCGCGTCGTACCGAGGCCCTGCAGCGTGTCGGCGCGCGGCTCTCGGCCGCCGCGACTGCCGGGGACGTGCTCCGTGTCGGGATCGAGGAGGGGCTCGCGACGATCGGAGCGTCGGGCGGGTCGATCGCGTATCCAGTGCGGGGAACCACGACGATGCGCCGCGTGACGGCGGGCTACGCGCCGGAGGACGCCGCGGGAGAGTGGGAACGTGTGCCGCTCGACGCCGAGCTTCCGGGACCGGAGGCGGCGCGCACGGACGCGGCGATCTGGCTGCGCGACCGGCCGGCCGCGGAGCGGCGGTTCCCGCTCATGGCCGAGGTGTTCGCGCGCACGCCGTGGACATCGCTGTGCGCGCTCCCGCTTCCGGTGGGCGGCCGGCGAGGGTTCTTCGTCGCGTTCTTCGACGCGCGACGGGAGTTCGGCCCGGAGGACAGGGCGTTCACCGAGGCGGTCGTGACGCTGTGCGCACAGGCACTCGAGCGGGCGCGACTGCTGGACGAGACCGCTCGGGCACGCGATCTCGCCCACCGGCTGCAGGCCGTCACCGCAGCGCTCTCCGCCGCCGCGACGCCCGACGACGTCGGCGCGGCCGTGGTCGCCGCCGGCCTGGACGTCGGCGAGGCAGACGGCGTGCTCGTCTACGTCCGCGAGGGCGAGGACGCGCGGCTCGTCGCGTCGGTGGGATACGGCGAGATCGCGGACGAGTGGAGGGTCATTCCCGCCGGCACGGACGTCCCTGCCATGCACGTGCTGGAACGAGGCGAGACGCTCGTTTTCGGCTCGCCGGCGGAGGCGAAGGAGCGGTACCCGCTGATCGCCCACGTCCAGGAGCAACGCGGCTCTCGTCCGTCCGTGCTCTCCCCGATGACCGTCGCAGGTGTGACCACGGGCGTCCTCTGTACCAGCTTCGCGCCGGGCCAGGAGATAGACGAGGACGACGTCAGCTTCGTGCAGTCCGTCGCCGGGCTCTGCGGGCAGGCCCTCGAGCGTGCCCGGCTGCTCGAGTCCGAGCGGGTGACGTCGGACCGGCTCGCGCGGCTCCAGGCCGTGACGGCGCTTCTCGGAAGCGCGATGACGGTCGACGACGTCGCGCGGATCGCCGTCAACGAGGGCGTGGCCGCGCTCGAGGGCGCCGCGGGCGCGCTCGTCGTCGCGACCGAGGGCGGGGCCCTCGAGACGGTCCGCGCGGTGGGCTTCGGGGACGAGCTGCTGGCCCTCTACCGCCGCTTTGCGCCCACCGACCCCGTGGTCGCGGCCCGCGTGTACAGCGAGGGCCGGCCGCTCTGGATCGAGTCGCTCGAGGAGATGGAGGCGGCGTACCCCGAGCAGGAGCTCCGCCTCGATCCTCACCTCCAGGCCGAGGCATACGTGCCCCTCGTCGTTGCCGGCGCGCCGATCGGCGTGCTCCTCGTCAGCTTCGCAGGGCCGCGCCGTCTCACGCGGGAAGAGCGCGAGCTTCTGCTGACCCTGGGCAGCCAGTGTGCGCAGGCGCTTGCCAACGCCCGCCTCTTCGAGCGCGACCACCGCATCGCGGAGGAGCTGCAGCGCGCTCTGCTTCCGCAGTCGCTCGTCGTGCCGGGCTCGGTCTCGGTCGCCGTTCGGTACCTGTGCGGCAGCGCCGAGGCGGACGTCGGAGGAGACTGGTACGACCTCGCGGTGCGTCCCGACGGACGGCTCGGCGGGAGCGTCGGTGACGTGGCGGGCAAGGGCGTCCTTGCCGCGTCGCACATGGGCCAGCTCCGCACCGCGCAGCGCGCCCACACTCTCGACGGGCTGTCCCCGGCCGAGGTGGTGCAGCGGCTGAACGCTCACATCGAGTCAACCGACTCCTACTTCGCGACGATGGTCGCGTTCGACCTCGATCCGACGACGGGGGAGCTCCGCTACTGCAGCGCAGGTCATCTCCCGCCGCTGCTCTCGTCCGACGGCGGGTGCATCTTCGTGCGCGGGGGCGAGTCGATGCCTCTGGGCGTCGGCGCGGACACGCAGTTCTCCGAGGACAGCGTCGTCCTCGCTCCCGGCGACCTCGTCCTCTTCTACACCGACGGGCTCGTCGAGCGTCTGGGGCTCCCGATCGACGACGCGCTGCGACGGCTGCTCGAGGCGGTCGAAGACCGCCGCGGAGCCGAGCCGGACGCCCTCCTCGACGGCATCCTGGACGCCCTCGTCGGGGCGCGCGCGCTCCAGGACGACATCGCCCTGCTGGCAGTCCGTCGCGCCGCGCAGGCCGACTCCGAAGACGGGCCCGAGCTGGCGACCCGCTCCTAGCGCTCCACCCGGTCTCCGCCCACGACCTCGCTCAGGTACTCGAGCGCGACGCGTTCCAGCCGCTCGTCGACGCAGGCGCACGCCCCGGCGAGCGCCGTGACCCCGGCCGCCGAACGGGCAAACCGCGTCGAGTCGAGCGGCATCACGACGTCGCGCGCGGAGTCCGCAGCGCGGCGAGCCGTCGCCCGGCCTCGTCCACGCGCCGCTCTGCGTCGCCCAGCGCGTCGTGCGCACGCTGAGCCTCTCGATCGGCGGTAGCGGCCTCGCGGCGACGTTCGCGAGCGGCCGATCGGAGCTCGGCCAGCTCCCGGCGGGCCTTCTCGACCGCGGCACGGTCGACACGCGGACGGCTTGCCGGCCGCTCGTCGCGTCGCCGCGAGACGCGCCGGGCGGGCGCGCCGGCGAGGGCCTCGGCAAAGCCGCTCGATTCGCGTGCGTGCGTCAGCCGGCCCGCAGCGAGCAGCTCGGGCTCGGCGGCCGCCGCGGCCCGCAAGGTCGTCGCTACCTCCTGAAGTACCGTGTCGGACGGCGTGCGGCCTCCCGAAGAGAGCAGCTCGCGTGCCGTCCGGACCAGCACGTCCGCCGCCTCGCGAAACCGCGCGGCGCCGTCGCGTCGTCCTTGCTTGATCGCGTCCGCTGCTTCGAGGAGCGCGTGCACCTCCGCGCGGTGCTCGCGCGCCAGCCGGTTGACGGCCCAGGCCGAGAGCGACGGCTTGCGGAGTGCCGCGACCTCGTCCGCCTGCTCGCGGCGACCTTCGCGCCGCAGCCGGCGCGCGAGCTCGTTCCGTGCCGCGGTGAACTCCTCGAGCGGAAGCGCATAGAGGGCATCGGTCTCGTCGGCGAGCGTCATCGGCTCCCGAAGGAAACCACGGGACCGCCGAGCGCCGCGCTAGCGACGCGACGCAGACACGTTGACGAGCCCCGAAGGAACTGCCCCCGGCCAGATCGCGCGCGGCACCGAGGGACCGTCCTGCTTCGTCAGCGCCTGGAAACCTCCTGTCGCGCCGAGCGGCTACCTGGCTCTCGATCCACGGGCGGGCGATGCTCTTGGCCCACTTCGCCGCACACGGTCGTCACGATTCGGTCGGGCGCGAACGGCGAATGCGCCAGGAGCGCAGCAGGCTGAGGAGGGCGGCCTCTTCCGTCAGCAGGCCGGTGCCGCGACCGGAGACGGGCCGTCGTCGCGCCGCCTCGAAGTCCTCGAGCGTCCGCCCGTCGCGCCACTGCTCCACCACCGCCGGGCTGACGTACGACGCCCGCGCGACCGCGGGCGTGTTGCCGAGCTCGTCGCCCACGCGCCGCATGACGGCGGCGAGCACGCGCCGTTCCTCGGCAAGGGAAGCGGGCGGTCCGTGCTCCGCGAGCGCGAGGGCCGCCGTGAGCGTGCCGCCCCACGTTCGGAAGTCCTTCGCGGTGAAGTCCCCGCCGAGATGCTGGGCGATGTACGCGTTGAGCTCCCGTGCCGTGAGGTTCACGGGCGTCCCGTCACGATCGAACCGCAGCAGGCGCGCGCCGCCGTCGTAGCCGAGCAGCGCCCGGACGTCCTCGGCCAGCTCTGCGTCGACGAGCGTCGTGCGCACCTGGGCCCGATGCTTGCCACGGAAGCGGAACGACACGCGTTGCCCCCGGACGCTGACGTGCCGCTTGGTCAACGTGGTGATCCCGTACGTCCGGCTCGTGCGGACGTATCGCTCCGAGCCGACGCGGAACCAGCCCCGGTTGATCAGCGTGACGGCTATCGCGCAGGCCCACTCCCGCTCGTACGGGCCGAGATCGAGATGGCGCACCAGATGCGAACGCAGTGTCGGCAGGAGCTCGCCGAAGCGGACGAGCCGGTCGAATTTCGCCTGCTCTCGCGCGGCCCGGTAGTCGGGGTGGTACAGGTACTGGCGGCGGCCCGCGGCATCGACCCCCGTCGCCTGGAGCTTCGCGCGGGGGCTCGGAGAGATCCACACGTCCCGCCAGGCCGGCGGGATGACCAGTTGCTCGATGCGCCGCAGCCGATCCTCGTCGAGGATCGGGTTCCCGCGGCCGTCGACGTACCGAAACCGACTGCGGCTCCCCGTCCGCCGCCAGCCCCCGCGACGCGCCACGTCATGACCTCGCCGCGGGTGCCGTCACGTGTTGAGTCTTCCACTCGTCGCTTGCGGGCAAACGGAAGCCACTCAGCCGGGGTGAACTGCAGCTGCTCGTTCGAACCGAGGCAGCAACTCGCTCTCGTAGAACGACAGGAAGCCCTCCTGGTCGGGGCCGACCTGGTGGACGTAGACGTGCGTGTAGCCAGCGTCGACAAACGTCTCGATCTGCTCTGCGTGGCGCTCCGGATCGGGGCCGCAGACCACCGCGTTCGCGACGTCGTCCTCGCTCACCATGGCGGCGGCCTCCTCGAAATGCGAGGGAAGGGCGAGCTCCTGGCCCAGCGGGCCGCGAAGGGCCGCGTTCGGCCACCACGCGTGGGCGGTTCGACGCGCATCGTCCTCGCGCTCTGCCCAGCACACCGTGAGCTGCCCGTACCGCGGCTTCCCCGCCCCGCCTGCCTCGTCGAACCGCTCGAGGAGCGCCGGGATCGGGCGCCGTGCCGACCAGGCCGTCGCCGACGCGGCCGGCGAGCTCCGCGGCCTCCGGTCCTCCGGCCGCGACCATGACGTCGATCGGCCCGTCGGGGAGCGTGTAGAGCCTCGCGTTCTCCACCGTGTAGTGCAGGCCACGGTGGCTCGCGAGCTCGCCGCGCCAGAGCAGGCGCATCACCTCGATCGCCTCCTCCAGCATCTCGCGCCGAACGGCCGCTCCGGGCCAGCGTTGCCCCAGGACGTGCTCGTTCAGGTTCTCGCCCGTCCCGACGCCCAGGAAGAACCGGCCGGGGAGCATCGAGGCCGCGGTCGCGGCGGCGTGCGCGACGATCGCGGGGTGGAGGCGCATTGTCGGGCACGTGACGCCCGTGCCGACCACCAGCTGCTCGGTGGCCAGCGCGATCCCGCCCAGCGTGGCCCAGACGAAAGGGCTCTGACCCTGACGGTCGATCCAGGGGTGGAAGTGGTCCGAGACGAGCGCGAACGTGAAGCCCGCCTCCTCGGCGCGAGCCGCGTGCCGGACGAGGTCGAGGGGGCGGTGCTCCTCGCTCGAGATCGCGTATCCAAGTTCCACGTCGCCTCCTTGGGTGAGCCGTGGCCGGGAGCGCGTGGGACCGGTGTGGGTCACGTCCCGGCGAGAGTTGTGGCGGCAACGTTCCCTTGCGCCGCGGGGTCGAAACCGCCCCACTCGGAGGTTTGCCGTCCGACGGGGCTGTTTCGACGCGTCGCGTGTCGGGTATCCAGTCGTCCACGAAGCACGACCCTGTCAACAACATCCGGAGAGGTCGAACAATGGGCGTCAGCGTCAGTCTCATTCTCATCGCGATCGGTGCGATTCTCACGTGGGCGGTCACGGCGGACGTGTCCGGCGTCGACCTGCAGACGGTCGGGGTGATCCTCATGGTGGTCGGCGCCGTCGGCGGGCTCATCTCGCTCGCGTTCTGGTCGAGCTGGGGTGGATTCGGCGGTCGCGATACGGTCGTGCGCGACCGTGTCGTGGAGCGCTGACCAACCGCATCACTGAGTGCCCGGAGGCGCCGTGAGGCGCCTCCGGGCATGATGGGGGACATGCACGCGATCTTCGAGATCGAGCCCGGCAAGGAGGCGGCCGTGGTGACCCTCCGCGGCGAGCTCGACGCCCACGACGCGCCGAGGCTGCGCGAGGTCTTTCAGGGGGCGCTCGAGGAGCTCGACGGCCGCAGTGGCCTCCGCCTCGTGCTGGACCTCACCGGCGTGGCATTCCTCGACTCGACGGCCCTCGGCGTCCTCGTGGGGGGTCTCCGTCGCGTGCGCGAGGCCGGTGGTGAGATGCCCGTCGTGCTGCCCGAGACGACTGCGCGACGCATCTTCGAGATCACCGGTCTCGATCAGGTCCTGAGCGTCTACCCCTCTCGCGCGGCCGCGCTGGCCGCCTGAGACTCCCGCGGCGCGCGGCCCTGTGCGGGGGCACTCCCTAGGCCGGGACGAGCTGCTTGCGCATGCGGACGACGGTGCCGCGGACCTCGTCCCGCCGTCGATCTCGAGGTCGTCGACGAGCGCGCGGATGATCGCGAGCCCCATGCCGCTCTCGGAGAGCTCGTCGACGCTTGGCGCGGCGGCCGGGACGACGAGGGCGATCCCGGGGCCCTCGTCCTCGACGCCGATCTCGATCGCGTCGTCGGTCATCTCGAAGCGACGCGAACGACTCCCTTCGTGCCGGCGTGCGCGTGGCGCACGGCGTTGCCGCAGGCCTCGGTCACGGCCAGCTTCAGGTCGGCCAGCGTCGAGCTCGTCCATCGGGGTCTCGCGCGCGATGCCGGCGAGGGCGAGCCGGGCGAGGATGAGGTACTCCGTCCTCGCCGGGATCGACAGTGTGACGACGTCGGGGCTCACGACAGCACCTCCTCGCCATCGCCTCCTCGAGCCGGCCCGCGCATCAGGTGGAGTGCCCGCCGCAGCAGACGGCGAAACGTGCATCTGCGAGATGCCGATCTGCGCGCGGCGATCTCCGACTGCGTCAGCCCCTCGAAGAACCGCAGCTCGACGATCCGGCGCTCCCGCTCGTCGAGCGCCTGGACAGCCCCGACTCGACGAGCACGCTGTCCTCGACCTCGTCGAAGCCCGGTGTCCTCGATGCCGAGGATGTCCTGCATCGTCTCTTCGTCGGCGTCGCGGCCGAGCGGCTGCGACAGCGAGCGCGTCGAGTACGCCTCGGAGGTCTGCAGCGCCTCGACGACCTCGTCCTCCGTCCGCGCCGGTCGCCTCGGCGAGCTCGGCGATCGTCGGCGCGCCGGCCCAGTTCCGCGGTCTTGGCCTCGATCGTGCGCGTGAGCCGGACGCTGAGCTCCTTCATCCGGCGGGGCACGTGGAGCGCCCACGCGCGGTCGCGGAAGTGGCGCTGGATCTCGCCGACGATCGTCGGAACGGCGTAGGTCGTGAACTGCACGTCGCGGCTCGTGTCGAAGCGCTCGATCGACGAGCAGCAGGCCGATCGACGCCGACCTGGACGAGATCCTCCTGCGGCTCGCCGCGCCCCGCGTAGCGCCCGGCGAGGCTGCGGACGAGCGGCATGTAGCGCTCGACGAGCCGGTCGCGGGCCTGCTCGTCGCCCGCGCGGTACGCGTCGATCAGCGCGACGAAGTCGACGTCGGGCGTCGCACGGGGTCACGCGCCGTCGCCGGGGCGGTAGGTGGCGGAGACGACGAGCTCGATGTGGCGCCGCGTTACCGTCGGCGTGCTCCTCGATGCTCTCTACGAGCGGGCCAGCACGCGGCGGAGCCCCGGGTCGTCCAGCTGCCCGGGCCGGAACGAGCCGAGCCGCACGAGCAGGCCGGACGGCGTCGCCTCGGCCTCGACCCGCACGCTGTCGCCGACGGTCTCCTGCATGAGCAGGCTGTCGACCGCGAGCAGGAGGTCGTCGACGCGGTCGATCGGAAGCTCGAACCGCGCTGCGACGCCGCCCAGGACGAGCCGCCGGACGCTCCGGTAGCGCCGCCCGGCCGGGAACTCGACGGTGGTTCGCGCCGTGTCCGGCGGACTCGCCGGCGCTCACGCCTCGACGCGCACCCGCCGCGGCGGCGCGCAGCGTCGATCGGTCGGTGTGGAGCGCGAAGACGCGTCGAGCAGCGTGATCTCGAAGATCCGTCGGATGTGGGGGTCGACGGTAGACGATGCTGACCTTGCCGCCCGAGGGGCGGAGTCGCTTGACGGCGCCCAGGAGCACGCCGAGCGTCATCGAATCGATGAATGTCGCCTCGGACAGGTCGATGACGAGACCGGTGGCGCCGCCGTCGAGGGCTGCCGTGATCGCCTCGCGGAGCTCGGGCGCCGTGTGGAGGTCGGCCTGACCGTGCACCGCGATGTCGAGACGGAGCCCTCCGCCTCGATCGTTTCGACCCCGAACTCGGTCGACTCGGTCTCGCTCACCGATTCCTCATGCCACTCGTCCGCGTCCTACCCGCCGTGATGCAAGTCCAAACCTACCCGGTCTCGTCTGATCCCCGATGCGATGCGCTCGCGTCCGCCGGCGATCCGTCGAGCACCCCGTCTGGCGTGAAACGCCGTCGTCGCCGTCGGCATGAAGGCGAACGAGCCCGCCGACACGATCCGTCCCGGACGGACGCAGCCGCGAGCGGGACGAACTTCGCGCCGCCCTTCCACGCCATCGCCACCTCGACCCCGAGCGCCGTGTCGGTCTCGTCGACCCACACGGCGTCCACGGTGCCGAGCCTGACGCCGCCCGCGCACACCGGCGCCCCTAGCAGTGTCCGCCCGTCGTCGTCTCTCAACTGCGGGATCCCACGGCCCGCGCCAGCTCGGCCTTCGTCATCTTCGAGCGGCCCTCGATGCCCTTCTCCTTCGCCTCCTCGTACAGCTGGTCGCGCGTGCGGCCGCGCGGCCCCTTGCGGTGCGAGCGGAGCCCTCCGCGCCTCCCGGACGAGATGTCCTCGCGTGAGAG
Source organism: uncultured Actinomycetes bacterium (assembly GCA_963793655.1). Classification (GTDB taxonomy): domain Bacteria; phylum Actinomycetota; class Thermoleophilia; order Gaiellales; family Gaiellaceae; genus Gaiella. The sequence continues at coordinate 180,274 of CAWCAV010000003.1, read as the reverse complement.
CCGCGACGACTCCTGCGCCTCGCCGTGACGCGCGCGCTCCTTGTTGACGGTTCGGGCCGCGATCTCCTCGGCCGTCTCCTCCGACGCGGCCGCGCTCCTTCAGCGATTCCTTGATGTGCTCGTACTGCCGAGCCCGCTTGCTGCCCTTCTTCACCCCGCGTGGCGGCATGAGCGGCCTCCTTCCTTCGTTTCCCGCGCCCGTCCCGGGGACGCCGGCGACGCGGTGTCCGCGGTGCCCACCCCGCCGCCCGCATCCTAGGAGCGCGGCCGCTCCTCGATCTCCACCTCGTCCTTGTGGTCGTCGCGGTCGAGCACGTCCTCCACGTCGTCCATGACGTCGCGCGTCTTGTCCTTCAGCTGGCCCCACTTCTCCTGGACCTCGCCCTCCGCCTGCTTCTCCTTGCCCTCGATGCGGTCGCTGTCCACCACGTCCTCCTTCATCGGTATTGGCCGTACGTGGTCTCCGATTACCCGCGTTCGGTCGTCCGCACACCTCGGGCGCCGGCGACGTCGTCGAGCACAAGCGCGGCGGCATTGAACCCGCTCGAGGACCAGCGGCTCGCGTCAGCGCTCATGGTGGGGGAGAGGATGCTCGCCCTCCTCGCTCGGGCCCGCCGCCCTCGACGATCGCCCACTCGACCTCGTCCAGGGAGGCGATGCTCAGGGGACGTGCGGCTGCGGCGACCTCTTCGAACGTGAGCCGCTCCGCCCGCAGCAGGCCGGTGAAGGACATGTCGCTCTGCGTCACGCCCTGCTGGACGAGGTCGCCGATGACGACCAGCAGGATCAGGTCGAAAGGCTCGAGCGTCGAGAGCTCACGGCGCCCGAGGAGGCAGAGCAGCACAACGGAGACCCATCCGCCGGTCTTCGCGACTCCGAACGGGCGCGCTCAGTGAACGTGCCGGTGGAACCCGCCGAACACCCGCACGGCGCCGAAGCCGACGGCCGCGAGCACGGCGATCACGTAGGCGTAGACGACGATTTCCCAGAATGCCGACTCCATCGTGACCTCCTTCCGTTGCGGGGAGCCTGACTCCTCAGAGGTTCGATCACATCCGCACAAACAGGCCGCAGGGTTGCGGGAAAGTGCGGATCGTCTCGTGCGGCTTGCGCTCAGGGCGTGCGCCGTCGCAGCGTTGCCGCGCCGAGCACGAGCGCCAGGGCCGTCGCCCCGACGACGACGGCGATGTCGAAGGCCAGTCGCCAGTCGTAGGACGCCTCGAGCGCGGCCCGCTCGAGCGCGTCGTAGGCGTACGTCAGCGGTAGCGCGTACGACACGACCTCGAGCAGTCTGGCCATCTCGTCGCGGGGGACGAGCAGGCCGCAGAGGAGCAGCTGCGGGAAGACGAACGCCGGCATGAACTGGACGGCCTGGAACTCCGTCCGCGCGAAGGCGCTGAGCAACAGCCCGAGGGCGCTGCCGAGGACGGCGTTCCCCACCGCGAGGACGGCGATGAGCCACGGCGGGCCGGCCACGTCGAGGCCGAGCAGGAGGAACGCGACGAGAGAGACGAGGGTCGCCTGCACGGCGGCGGTGAGCGCGAACGCCGCCCCGTAGCCGCCGAGCAGGTCGAGCTTCGAGAGCGGCAGCGTCATCAGCCGCTCGAGCGTCCCGGTGGTGCGCTCGCGCAGCATCGTGATCGACGTGACGAGAAACATCGCGATGAACGGGAAGAGGCCGAGCAGCGGCGCTCCGATCCTGTCGAACACGGCGGGATCGTCGATGAAGAGGTACTTGAGCAACGCGACGAGCACGCACGGCACGACGAGGAGGAGGGCGACGGTGCGTGGGTCGCGCCGTAGCTGCCGGAGCACGCGCGCGGTGGTGGCGGCGGCCGCGCTCACGTCCCGCCCTCCGAGGCGACCAGTCGCAGGAACGCCTCGTCCATGCCGTTGGCCCCGGTGCGGGCCCGTATCTCCTGCGCCGTTCCCGCAGCCAGCAGACGGCCGTCGCGGAGAAGCAGGAGCTCGTCGCAGCGCTCGGCCTCGTCCATCACGTGGCTCGAGATGAGCAGCGTCGCCCCTTCGCCCGCGAGCCGCGCGAACGCCTGCCAGAGGTCGCGGCGGAGCAGCGGGTCGAGGCCGACGGTGGGCTCGTCGAGGACGAGCAGCTCGGGCCGGCCCACGAGGGCGGTCGCGAGCGACACGCGCGACCGCTGGCCGCCGGACAGCCGGTCGACAACGCGATCCGCCTCGTCACCCAGTCCGACGAGCTCGATCGCGTCGTCGACATGCCCGCGCGGCGCGCCGACCAGCCGCGCGAAGTAGCCGAGGTTCTCGCGCACGGTGAGGTCGCCGTAGACGGCGGGCTCCTGGGTGGTGTAGGCGACCCTGCGCCGGAGGGCCGGCGTGCCGGCGGGCTCGCCGAGCACCCGCACCGAGCCGGACTCGACGAGCTGCGTCCCGACGATCGAGCGCATCAGGGTCGACTTGCCGCTGCCGCTCGGGCCGAGGAGGCCCGTCACCTTCCTGGGGCGAACGTCGAGCGTGATCCTGTCGAGTGCGTCGCGCCCGCTCCGCACGACGTGGAGGCGGTCGACCTCGACGGCGGGCTCGAGGGGCACCGCGCAGTTCTACCGCATGCGGCTTCGGCGCTCGATGCGCTCGACGAGCGTGGATCGGTAGTACGCCGAAAGGGAGAAGCGGGGCGACCCCGATGCTTACCTGGCCCTGCGCGCGAACGATGGGGACATGTCGACGATCGTGGCCGAGGAGGACGACATCGCTGTCGCCCTGCTCGCCGAGGCGGCCCGGCCGCGGGGACATCGCACTCGTCGACGGGACGAACCGGCCGACCGAGTGATCGATGGAGGTGCACGATGAACGAGTCTCCCGTGACCGAGCCGCTGGAGCTGACGCAGCCCGCGCTCGAGCTGAGGCCGGTGTCCTCGGCAATGCATCCCGGTGTCATCACCTGCCACCCCGGGGCGACGCTCCGTGACGTCGCGCGCATGATGGCCAACGTCGGCATCCATGCCGTCGTGGTGTGGGGCGACGAGGAGGACGACTCGCAGGGATTCTGGGGCATCGTCTCCGATCTCGACCTCGTCACCGCCGCGGCCCGGGGCGAGCTCCTCGCAGGGCCTGCCGTCGGAGCCGCCAAGACGGAGGTCGTGACCGTGCGGGCGGGGGAAAGCCTCATGCGCGCGGCGCAGCTGATGGAGGGCCATCGCGCGACGCACCTCATCGTGCTCGCCGACGACCGCGACCGCCCGATCGGCGTCCTCTCGACCCTCGACCTCGCACGCGCCCTCGCCCGGTAGGCCCTGGGGTCATCGGCCGGGCGCTGAGGCTGGACGTCCGTAGCGGCTCTGGGAAGGAGGGCGAGTGTCGATGATCGTGGTGGGTGTCGACGGGTCCGAGGAGTCGAGGGAAGCGCTCCGCTGGGCGCTCGGCGAGGCCGAGCTGCGAGGCTCGGCCGTGCGGGCGGTTCACGCGTGGTCGCGCCCGATCGCCTTCGGCGGCCCGACCATGCCACCGCACTCGTTCGACGCGAGCGCGCTCCGCGACCACGCGCAGCAGTCGCTCGACTCGGCGGTCGACGAGGTCACCGGGGAGAGCCCGGCGGTCGCTGTCGAGCGACTCGTCGAGGAGGGCGCGGCGGCGGATGTGCTCGTCCGGGCGGCGGAGGGCGCCGACCTCCTCGTCGTTGGCTCGCGCGGCCATGGCGGGTTCGCCGGACTGCTGCTCGGTTCCGTGAGCCAGCAGTGCGCGCAGCACGCCCCGTGCGCCGTTGTGATCGCCCGCCGGCCGCGCCGCCAGACCTGAGCTCTCGCCCTCGTCGCCGCCGGCGGCACGGCGAAGAGATGGGCGAGGTTGCCGGAGACCAGCGCTAGCCGTCGAGACCGACTGCGAACTCGCGCTCGCGTCCCCGCCAGCTCACGTGGAGCGAGTCCGCGACCCGCTGCAGCAGGGAGACGACGGCAGGGTTGTCCCCGCACACCGTCGCCACGAGCTCCGTGACGCCGGCCGCGCGCGCGTCGGCCGCGAGCTGCACCGCCAGGATCGTGCCGATTCCGCGTCCCTGGTGGACGTCGGCGACCTCGAACGCGATCTCGGCCGTCGCGCCGTCACGGACGAGGCGGCCCATGCCGGCGGGAGACGGATCGCCGTCGGCGTACGCGACCAGGACGTGATGGTCGGCGTCCACGCGTGCGAGCCCGGCGAGCTCGGCCTCGGGCAGCCGGGGCTTGGCGCCGCAGAAGCGGCGCTCCCGCGAGCGGTCCCCGAGGCGGCCGAACAGCGCGGCCACCGTGGCCGTGTCCCCGTCGCGGAGCTGCCTGACCGTGACGTCGTCGATGTAGCGTGCGTGCATCGCTTCATGGTGGCGCTCGGGCCGTGGGCTGCGCGTCGCCGCACCGGGCCATCTTCTTGACATGGCCCGATCGGGCCATGATCATCACGGGTCATGGAGCAGGAGATCCGGTTCTGCGAGCTGGACCGCCGGCGGATCGCGTACGCGACGGTGGGCGACGGCCCGCTCCTGCTCTTCGGAGGGCGGTGGGTGACCCACCTCGAGGAGGAGTGGGACGACCCGTCCTCCCGTAGTTTCTTCGAGGAGCTCGCGCGCACGCATCGCGTCGTCCGCTACGACCGGCTCGGCTCGGGCCTCTCCGAGCGCGGGCTCGCCGGGCCGCCCACGCAGGAGTCCGAGGCCGCCCAGCTCGCGGCGGTGGTGGACGCGTGCTACGACGAGCCGGCAACCCTGTTCGCGTGCTCCTGCGCCGCCCTCGCGACCGCTCGGTTCGCGAGCGAGTCACCGGACCGGGTGCGCAAGATCGTCTTCTTCGGCGGCTACGTCTCGCGTGACGACATCCCCGACGCCACCCGGCGCTCGCTCGTCGACTTCGTGCAGGCCAACTGGCAGCTGGCGGCGCAGATGCTCGCCGGCCTGTTCGCCCCGCGCGGGAGCGGGGAGGAGATCGACCGGCTCAGCCGCTATCAGCGGCATGCCGCCTCCGCGGACGTGGCCGCCGCGTTCCTCGAGCTCGACCTCGTGTCCGACGCGCATCTCTTCCTTCCCCGTGTGACGGCTCCCACCCTCGTGCTGCACCGTCGCGGCGACCGCACGGTGCCCATCGGCCGGGGCCGCGAGCTCGCCGCCCTCCTGCCGAACGCGCGGTTCGTCGCGCTGAAAGGGGACTCCCACCTCCCCTGGCTGGACGACCAGCGCGATCTCCAGCGGGCGCTCGCCGGTTTCCTCGACGACGCCGTCTCGGCGCAGTCCAACGGTGCCTCGCCCCTCAGCCGTCGCGAGACGGAGATTCTCCGACTCGTCGCCGCGGGGCTCTCCAACCGCGAGATCGCATCGTCGCTCGTCCTCAGCGAGCACACCGTGCACCGACACGTGGCGAACATCCTCGGCAAGCTCACGCAGTCCTCCCGCGCCGCGGCGGCGGCCCACGCGACGCGCGTGGGGTACATCTAGAGGCATGACCCTCATCAGGCTCGACGACCTCCCCTGGAGCGACGTGGCTCATGAGCTCGTGGGCGCCGAGCACGACCTCGACATCACCATCCTCTTCGTCGAGGCGGAGCCGGGACGGGGACCTGCGCTCCACCGCCACCCCTACGCCGAGGTGTTCATCGTGCAGGAGGGGGAGGCGACGTTCACGCTCGGCGGCGCGGCCGTGGAGGCGCGGCCGGGAGACATCCTGGTGGCGCGGCCGAACGAGCCGCACGCGTTCGTCAACTCGGGCGCCGGCCCGCTTCGCCAGGTGGACATCCATCTGAGCCCCTCCTTCAGCACGGAGTGGCTCGACGCACCGGACGTGTGAACGCGCGCGGGTGCTGCCCGGGGGGCTCAGGTGAGCACGGCCGTCGTCCTCTTCACCCGGGATCTCCGGGTGCACGATCAACCCGCCCTAGACTCCGCGGTGGGGCAGGCGACGCACGTCGTACCGGTCTTCGTCTTCGACGACGAGCTGCTCGCCGACTTCGGTGCGCCGAACCGCGTCGCGTTCCTGCTCGAGGCGCTGGCCGACCTCAGGAGCTCGCTCCTGTCTCGTGGCAGCGGTCTCGTCGTCCGCCGCGGGAGCACGGTCGCGGAGGTACTCCGCGTTGCCGTCGAGACCGGCGCGGGCACCATCCACCTGAGCGAGGACGTGAGCGGCTTCGCGCAGGCGCGCGAGAGACGGCTGAGGGGCGCGGCCGCGGAACGGGGCATCCTGGTCCACGTGTCTCCAGGGGTGACGGTGGTTCCCCCGGGCGACGTCTCGCCCGGAGGCTCCGGCGGGCCGTACCGCGTGTTCACGCCGTACTGGAAACGGTGGCGCGCCGCGCCACGGCGGACGGTGATCGCCGCTCCGGCGTCGATCCCGGCCGCCCGACCGCTCGATGACGGGGCGCTCCCCGGGCTCCGGGACCTGACGGGCGGAGCCGTCTCTTCGAACCTCCCTCGAGGCGGTGAGACCGAGGGAAGGTCACGCCTCGCGCGCTGGGTGCGCGACGGCCTCGCCGCCTACGACGCACGCCGCGACGACCTCGCCGTCGAGGGGACGTCGGGCCTCTCCCCGTACCTCCACTTCGGATGCGTCTCACCGCTCGAGGTCGCGCAGCGCGCGGCCCGCGAGCCCGGCGGCGAGGCGTTCACGCGCCAGCTCTGCTGGCGCGACTTCCATCATCAGCTGCTCGAGGCCGACCCCGGGATCGCGCGGCACGACTTCCGTCCGCGTCACGATCGCTGGCGCGACGACCCCGACGCGCTCGCAGCATGGCGGGAGGGGCAGACGGGGTACCCGATCGTGGACGCAGGGATGCGGCAGCTCCGCGCCGAGGGCACGATGCACAACCGGGCACGGCTCGTCACCGCGTCGTTCCTCGCGAAGCACCTCTACCTGGGCTGGAGGCAGGGCGCGGCCCACTTCGCGCAGCACCTCGTCGACGGCGACGTGGCGAACAACATCGGGAACTGGCAGTGGGTCGCCGGGACGGGAGCCGACACGCGGCCCAACCGCGTCTTCAATCCGACGCGGCAGGCGCGTCGCTTCGATCCCGACGGTGCATACGTCCGTCGCTGGGTGCCAGAGCTCGAGGCAGTCGACGGTCCCGACGTGCACGAGCCCTGGCGACTCGGACACCGGCGCCCCGGCGCCTATCCGAGCCCGATCGTGGATCACGAGGAAGCCGTGCGGCGGTTCCTCGAGGCTCGTCGCCTCTAGCCCCCCGCTCGGAGGGCCTCCCGGACGGCGACGTCGAACGGTGTGAGGTCGATCGGGACGAGCTCGCGGATGCGGCCGTCGTCGCGGACGATCGTCGGCGTCCGCAGCCCGTCGATGAGCGGCCGTGCGACCGACGCATTGACGGGCGTCACGAGATGGAGCCACCAGGAGGACAGGCGCGGCGTGAGCACCGGCACCTCGATGATCGGCAGCCGCTTGCCGCGGATGCGCGCGATCCGCTCGATCATCTGGCGGTACGTCATCACCTCGGGGCCGCCGATGTCGAACGACCCGCCGTAGGCCGGCTCCAGCCCGCAGACGGCCGCGAGGTAGACGACGACGTCCCGGAGCGCGATCGGCTGGGTGAGAGTCGAGACCCAGCGAGGGCAGATCATCGCCGGCAGACGGTCGACGAGCGCCCGGATCGTCTCGAAGGCTGCGCTTCCGGGGCCGACCACCATTCCGGCTCGCAGCGTCGTGACAGGCACCGGGCCCGCCGCCAGCCGCCGGCCAGTCTCCGCGCGGCTCCTCAGATGTGCCGACGCGGTCTCCGCTCCGTCGCCCAGCCCTCCGAGATAGACGATCTGTCGCGCCCTCGCCTGCCCGGCGGCCGCAGCCACGTTGTCCGCGGCGTGCCGGTCGACTTCCTCGAAGTCCGCGGCGCCGAGCGAATGGACGAGGTACACGAGGACGTCGTCCTGCCGGAGGAGCCGGGCGACCGAGTCGGCGTCGGTGACGTCTGCGCTCGCCCACGCCACGCCGTCTGCGGGCGGCCGAGGCCGGCGGGAGACCGCCACGACCTCGCAGCGGCGGGCGAGTTCCGGCAGGAGCGCGCCGCCGATGACTCCCGACGCCCCGAAGACGACCGCTCTCACGACGTGGCCTCTCCGGCCGCGTGCTCGAGAAACCGACGGCCGACGGCTCGGTGCGCGCGCGCCTGGATCGCGGTGTAGAGAGCCCGGCGGAACGATCGCCTCCTCGTGCTCCCGCCGAGGCGGGGGAAGTAGCCCGCAACGACCAGCTCCAGCTCGACGCCCGGGCGCTGCGAAATCGCCAGCGATCCTCCGGGACGAGCGACGAGCGCCCCTCCGCGAATCGCGTAACGGCATTCGACCATGCCGTTCTCGACGCCGACCGCGGGCGAGTCGAAGCGAAGCAGGGGCACGACGCCCGCGAGGACGAGGGCGACGCCGTCGGGCTCCGATCGAGGGCGCACGAGGCCGTGCGAGAACCGGGCGACCTCGGCGAGGTACCGGCGGCCGAGCTCGCGCGCTCCGTCGTCGTCGACCGGGACGAACGCGCTCGGCAGCGTGATCCACTGGCGCGACTCGACCGCGCCCGTCTCGGTCTCGCGCTCGCTCGTCGACCACCTCGGTGCTGCTCGTTCCACCCCGCGAGCCACCTCAGGTCCGCTCGGTAGCGAGCGTCTCGGCTGCGAGGACGACGTCACCGGCCAGGTAGGTCGCGTGCGCTCGGCGCGCGACCTGCGGGTCGGCCGCTGCTCCGGCGAGGTACAGGGGGGCGTGGAGCGCGATCTCGCGGAGCCTGGTCGCGATCGCCTCGAAGGCGCCGGCCGTCGTGCCGGAGATCACGACCGCGTGGGGAGTGAGCGCACGGGTCGTGTCGACGACCGACGCGACAGGCGTGTCGGCGCCGAGGTAGCTGATCCGCCAGCCGTGCTCGCGGAGCGCGAGGCCGAAGCCGACGAGCGGGAGGTCGTGGAGCTCGCCTTCCGCACACGCGAGGAGGCCCCGTGGTCCCCCGCCGCGGTCCCATGACCGGGCGAGCGCCATCAGCCGCCCGCGCACGAGGTTACTGGCGAAATGCTCCTGTGCCACCGACGCCTCTTCCCGCTCCCACCGCTGACCGAGCTCGTGCAAGTAGGGCATGAGCACGTCACGTAGGACGACGTCCAGCGTCACCGTGGTGAGCAGCCGGTCGAGCGCCTGCTGGGCGCCGGCCTCGTCGAAACCGTCGAGCGCGGCGCCGAGCTCCCGTGCGTCCGCGACGGGCGCGGGGGACTCGGTCGCCAGCGCCGTCTCCTCCGCGAGCGCGACACGGGCAGCTTCCGCCGCCGACATCCCTCGGTCAAGGTTCGCGCGCATGGCGAGGACGCGCGCGACGTCCGCCTCGCCGTAGAGCCTGAACCCTCCCTGCGTGCGGCTCGGCGCGAGCAGTCCGTAGCGGCGCTCCCAGGCGCGCAGCGACTCCACCGGCACGCCGACGCGGCGCGAGAGCTCGCCGATGCGGAGAAGCTTGTCGCCCTCGGCGATCGTCATCCCGCCCCTCCCGGTGGTGAAGCCGGGGCTGTGTCGGTCGAGATCCGCTTCCGTGCCGGCGACGTGCGCCGCGAGAGCGCGGAGGGCCACCACGTGCGCTCGCCGAGCTCGAACGTGAGTGCGGGGACGAGGATCGATCGCACGACGAGGGTGTCGAGGAGCACGCCGAGCGCGACCGTGATCCCGAGCTGCGTGAGGGCGACCAGGGGCAGCACGGCGAGCACCGAGAACGTCCCCGCGAGGACGATCCCGGCCGAGGTGATCACGCCTCCGGTGACGGCGAGCCCCTTGAGCATCGCGTCGCGCGTCGTCAGCGTGAGGGCCTCCTCGCGGACGCGCGCCATGAGGAAGATGTTGTAGTCCACCCCGAGCGCCACGAGGAAGATGAAGGCGTAGAGCGGGAAGCTCGGATCCTCGCCGGGGAAGTCGGCGAAGAGCTCGAACAGCAGCAGGCTCGCGCCGAGCGCTGCGGCGAACGAGAGCACCACCGTGGCGATCAACATCACCGGCGCGACGATCGAGCGCAGCAGCAGCACGAGGATCACCAGGACGACGAGGAGCACGAGCGGCACGAGCAGCTTGGTGTCCCGTTCGACGGCGGAGCGCAGGTCGGCCTCCTCCGCGCTCGCGCCTCCGACGAGCGCGACGCCGCCGACGGCCTCGTCGAGCGCGCGCCGGAGTGGGGCGATCGTCGCGAATCCCTGCTCGCCGAACGGGTCGGACTCGAGGACGACCTCGAAGCGGTCGCCGGGCTCCCCGCTCTCCGGCTCTCCGACGCGCGCCACACCTGGCGTCGTACGGGCAGCGTGGAGGGCGGCTTCCGTGCGCGCGCGGTTCGTGACGAGGACGACCGCGGGGGCGCTCGCGCCGGCGGGGAAGGACTCCTCCAGCAGCTGCTGCCCTTGCACGGACTCGACGGCCCCCCTGAACGCGTTCGCGGTGGTGAGGTTGTCGTCGAGTGTGAGCGTCCCGAGCGCCAGCACCCCGAGCGAGAGCGCCGTGACGAGCCAGGCGGCGCGGTGGCGGCGCTCGATCCGGCTCCCGAGGCGGCTCCAGAACGTGCTACCGGTCGTCGGCCCCGTGCCGAACCGCGGCACGAAGGGCCAGAACGCACGCCGGCCGCCCAGCAGCAGGAGCGCCGGAAGCAGCGTCAGCATTGCGACCGCCGCGACTGCGATCCCCATTGCGCCGATCGGCCCCAGGCCCGCCGTGGAGTTGACCTGCGCGAAGGACAGGCAGAGGAGCGCCGCGATCACGGTCCCGGCGGACGCCGCGATCGCGGGGCCCGCCCGGCGGAGCGCGACCTGCATCGCATCGTGCTTGTCCTCGACGCGGAGAAGCTCTTCGCGGTAGCGCGCGGTGAGGAACAACGCGTAGTCCGTTCCCGCTCCGAAGACGAGCACCAGGAGGATGCCGCCCGTCTGCCCGTTGACGACGAGCCCGGCGTCCGCCAGCAGCGTCCCGATACCACGCACGACGCCCTCGGCGAAGAGCACGGCGAGAAGCGGCAACGCCCAGAAGATCGGGCTCCGATAGATCAGCACGAGGAGGACGAACACCAGTCCCGCGGTCGCGAAGAGAAGCGTGGAGTTGATGCCCTCGAACGCCTTGGTGGCATCTGCGGAGAAGCCGGCCGGCCCGGTGACCCGCGCCTCGAGCCCGGGCGGGAGGTCCTGGCGCACCAGCTCGCGCGCACTCTCGACGGCGTCGACGAGGATCTGCTCGTCCCCGTCGGTGCGGATGGGGATCGTGACCACGGCGGCCTTGCCGTCCTGCGACAGGACGGCCGGGGGCAACGTCCCGACTCCCGCGAGGTCCGCGCTCTGCAGCCGCTGGCGTGCCCGGGCCACCGCGGCGCTCCCCTCCGCAGCGAGCCCGCTACCGTCGCGGAAGACGGCGATCGCCGGGGTCTCTTGACCTGAGCGGAACCGCTTCGACGCCTCGAGCACGGTGACGGACTCCGACCCTCCCGGCAGGAAGCTCGACGGCTCGTTCCGCTGGGAGCCCTCGAAGCGCCCGGCGACCGGTCCGAGCGCGAGTGCGAGCGCGACCCAGAGGCCGAGCACGACGAGCTTCGAGCGGCGCCCTGCGACGAGGCGAGCAGCGTGGGCGAGGTCGACACGTCTCATACCTGTGCGAATTCTATACAGAACCAGCGCAAGAAGCTCGCCTTCTGCTCGCAAGTTGAAGAATCACAGCGAATTGGACTTGCATTGCATGGACGTAATCTATACGATCTCTGTACACAACCTACAAGGAGGTACCGAGTTGCGCACCGCCCTCGTCACCATCGGAGCCACCGTCCTCGCCGCAGCGGCGATGGCCGTCCCTGTCTCCGCTGCGCCCGCCACGCCGGCGCAGAACGACATCACGCAGGTCGCGGCGTCGTCGCCGCAGTTCTCCACGCTCGTCTCGCTGCTCAAGAAGGCCGGCCTCGTCGGCGCGCTCAAGCAGGGGAGCTACACGGTCTTCGCACCCACGAACGCGGCGTTCGCGAAGCTGCCCAAGGCCACGCTGGCCGCCGTCGGCAACGACCCGGCGCTCCTCAAGAAGGTGCTCACCTACCACGTCGTCAAGGGCAAGGCGCCCGCGTCGACGGTCGTGACGCTGAACGGCAAGTCCGTGAAGACGCTCGAGGGCCAGGGCGTCAAGGTCTCGATCCGCGGCGGGAAGGTGTACCTCAACGGCTCGACCCAGGTCACCAAGACCGACGTGATGGCCTCGAACGGCGTCATCCACGTGATCAACCGCGTCCTCGTCCCCAAGGGCTGACGAACGAGAAACGAAAGGAGTCGTCGTGAAGAGACTGCTCATCGCATGTGCAGCCGCCGGGCTGCTCGCCGTCCCCGCTACCGCCACTGCGGCTGAGGGGTACGGCAAGGCGATCCAGGACTGCTTCGGAACCTCGTATGGCCAGGCCAAGAACGCCGCCTGGGAGGCCGGTCACGCCGACAAGCCCGCTCTCGGCGCGAAGCTCACCGCCATCGCGCACGGCTGCGCCGAGTAGCCGCCGGCGACACGGAATGGTCGACAGGGAAGGGGAGAGCTGCGGTGAGGCAGCTCTCCCCGGTTCCCGGAAGACCGGGCTCGCGACGACGATTGCCCCACGCCCGGCGCCTCGGGTACGGTCGGGCGAGATGTCGGAGATGAAGCAGCGGATGCTCCGGGGCGAGCTCTACATCGCCGACGACCCGGAGCTGGACGCAGACCAGGCGCGCGCCCAGGTGCTGCTCGAGCGATACAACGCCACGCGCCACGAAGAGCAGGACATTCGTGACCGCCTGTTGTGGGAGTTGCTCGGCGACGTGGGGGAGGGCGTCGTCGTGAAGCCGCCCTTCCGCTGCGACTACGGTGCCCACATCGCGATCGCGGCCAATACCTTCGTCAACTACGACTGCGTGATGCTCGACGTCGCGCCGATCCATATCGGGGCCGCATGCCAGCTCGCGACGCGAGTGCAGCTCCTCACCGCGACCCACCCGATCGACCCGGAACCTCGCCGCCTGGGCTGGGAGTCCGCGGAGCCGATCACGCTCGGCGACAACGTCTGGCTGGGCGGCGGCGCGATTGTGTGCCCGGGCGTCACGATCGGCGCGGACACGGTCGTGGGCGCAGGTGCGGTGGTGACGCGCGACCTGCCGGCGGGCGTCGTCGCAGCCGGCGTGCCCGCGCGGGTGTTGCGCGAGATCGACGAGCGCGACCGGGTGGCGATCCCGGCCCGCTGAGGCGCTACGCCGCCGTCGGGCGGAGCCAGCCGCGCGTGGCACGCGGGACGCGCGCGCGCACGTCGCGCTCCACGGCCCGCGCGACGCGGTCGCTCGGGCAGGTCACGACCTCGGCCTCGGAGCCGTAGAGGTGGAGCACGACGACGGCGCCGTGGTCCTCGAGCACGCGCGCGCGTGTTCCGATCTCGTGGATGCGCGGCCCATCGCCTACCTCGGTCAGGAGGTACACGGTCTCGCCGGGCGCCAGGCGTCGTGCATCGATGCTCACAGGAATGGAGACGTTCGCGACGGCCGGATGGTTTCCCTTCCGTACTGTTTCCTTACGACCGATGAGTCGCGACGCCGCCTTCGGTCTGATCTGCGTGGAATCGAAACCGGGAGGTACCGAGATGGGACGCATCGTGGTCACCGAGTTCGTCTCGCTCGACGGCGTCGTCGAGGCGCCGGGCGGAGGCGAGGGCTTCAAGCACGACGGCTGGTCGTTCGAGATCGACCGCGGCGAGGAGGGGAACCGGTTCAAGCTCGACGAGACCATGGATTCGGAGGCGCTCCTCCTCGGCCGGAAGACGTACGAGGGCTTCGCCGCCGCCTGGCCGTCCCGCGAGGGCGAGTTCGCCGACAAGTTCAACTCGATGCCGAAGTACGTCGTGTCCTCGACGCTCCAGAGCCCGGAGTGGAGCAACTCCACCGTGCTCGCGGGCGACCTGGGCGAGGAAGTAACGAAGGTGCGGGACGCGCACGACGGGGACGTGGTGGTGCACGGCAGCCCGCAACTCGTGCAGGGCCTGCTCGAGCGCGACCTCGTGGACGAGCTCCGGCTGATGGTCTTTCCGGTCGTCCTCGGGACGGGCAAGCGCCTGTTCGGGGAGACGAGCGACAAGAAGCGCCTGCGACTGACCAGCTCTCAGACCGTCGGCGACGGCGTCTCGATCCTCGTCTTCGGGCGGCCGGACGCCTGAGCGGCGCCGCCCCTTACTGTCCGTTCGCGGCCCAGCGTGGGTCGTGATGTGGCGCGAGCCTGAGGAGGAGCGCGTGAAAGCCTCGATCGCGCTCTCCGAGCTCTGCTCCTCACGTTCTAGTCCAGAACGTGGCCCACTACTGCGGCCGCGGGGGTAAGAAGCTCGGCTTCTCGGGCACAAAAGGGTATAGAGGGGACACCGTCGGGCTATCCCGGTTGCCGGAGAAGAGAGGTGTGTCGAGGTGCGGGCGTATCGCTATCTCATCGTGGGGGGCGGTATGACGGGGGACGCGGCGTGCAAGGGCATCCGCGAGCACGACGCCGACGGGGCGATCGGCCTCGTGGGCGAGGAGCCGCATCCGCCGTACGCGCGGCCGCCTCTCACGAAGGGGCTCTGGAAGGGCGGCGACGAGGAGAAGATCTGGCGCGGGACTCCCGACCTCGACGTCGACCTGACGCTCGGACGGCGTGTCGTCTCGCTGGACCTCGAGGCGCGTCGCGCGGCGGACGACGCCGGGGACGTATACGAGTACGAGCGGCTGCTGCTCGCAACGGGCGGCAGTCCACGCCGCCTGCCGTTCGGCGGCGACGGGATCGTCTACTTCAGGTCGCTCGACGACTACAGGCATTTGCGCACGCTGGCGAGGGGAGGTGCGCGGGTCGTCGTGATCGGCGGCGGCTTCATCGGCTCCGAGATCGCAGCGGCGCTCGCGATGAACGGGTGCGCCGTCACCATGGCCTTCCCGGACGCAGGGATCGGCGCCCGGGTGTTCCCCTCCGAGCTCTCCGCCTACGTGACCGACTATTACCGCGGCAAAGGGGTCGACGTGGTGTCCGACGACACCGTGACGGAGATCGTGCCGAGCGGCGGCCTGACGCGCGTGGTGACGAAGGGCGGGCGGGCGCTCGAAGCGGACGCGGTCGTCGCCGGTTTGGGGATTGAACCGGCGACCTGGCTGGCAGAGGCTGCCGGCCTCGATGTCCGTGACGGCATCGTCGTCGACGAGTACGGCCGCGCAGGCGGCCGGGAAGACGTGTTCGCCGCAGGCGACGTCGCACGATTCCCCGTCCCGGCCCTCGGGACGAGCGCGCGCGTGGAGCACGAGGACCACGCCAAGAGCCACGGGAAGCACGTGGGCGCCAACATGGCCGGAGCCCAGGAGCCTTACGAGCACCTCCCGTTCTTCTACTCGGATCTGTTCGAGCTCGGCTACGAGGCGGTCGGCGAGGTCGACGCGCGGCACGAGACGTTGGCCGAATGGGTCGAGCCGAACCGGAAGGGTGTCGTCTGCTACTTGGACGACGCGCGGCGCCCGCGTGGGTTCCTGCTCTGGGACGTGTGGGATCGAGTGGATGCGGCGAGACGGTTGATCGTCGACGGCGCGCCGATCGAGCGCGGGCAGCTCAGAGAGTTGATCGGCTGAGATGCGGATCGAGCCCGAGGGCTCATCCGAGCTCGTCCGTGCGCTCGGCCAGCTCCCGGTCGCGGTCGGTGATGCCCCCCGCCGAGTGGGTCGACCAGCGCACCGTGACACGCTTGTAGCCGATCGTGATGTCGGGATGGTGGTCGGCCGCATCGGCGATCGCAGCGAGCCGGTCGACGAAGCCGATCCCGTCGAGGTAGGTGTCGAACCGGAACTCGCGCTGGAGCGCGCCGTCCACCTCGCTCCATCCCTCGACCGTGCTCACGACATCGAGTATTCCACGTCGACCGCCGCGCGCACCAGGGGCCTCTTCGAGCGCTCGCTGAAGCGAGGCCCGACGAACGAGTACGCCTGCGACTACGCGTTTCGGCCGCTTGCGCACCTCGTCGTCGTCGCACTGCTGCCGTTGCGGGTGCCGCCACCGGCAGTCGTGCTCGCGTCGGGAGCGGCGGGCATCGTCGCGGCGGTCGAGCTGGCGCGCGGGAATCTCGTGGCGGCTGCGCTGCTCGTCCTCCTCAAGACCGTCCTCGACAACGCCGACGGGCAACTCGCTCGCGCCTCGGGGAAGACCTCGGCGCTCGGTCGCTATCTCGACTCCGAGTCCGATCTGGTGGTCGACGCCGCTCTCTTCGCGGCGCTCGGCTACGTCACCGGCCGGCCGCTGTTCGCGGCCGCGGCGTTCGTCGTCCTGACGCTCGTACTCAGCGTCAACTTCAACCTTCGGCGGCTGTACACCCTGGAGCGAGGTGCGATCGAGGATCCGGCGCCCGAGGGGGGCCGACTGGATGCTGCTGCGCGCAGCGTCTATGCGGGCGTGTACGGGCCGCAGGACCGGCTCGTCGAGGCCTTCGTCCGGTGGCGGCTGCGCCGACTGCACGCCGGCCCCGACGCACGCCTCGCCTACCACGACCGCGGCACGATCCAGGTGCTCCACAACCTGGGGCTGTCGGGGCAGATGGCGGCGCTCGCGGCTTGCCTCGCGCTCGGACACCCAGGGGCCTACCTGTGGATCGTCCTCGCATCCGGCATCGCGCTCGTGGCGCTCGAGCTCCGCCGTGAGCTGCGGGCCGTGCTGCGGGGCACGGGAGTGCCGCGCAGGCGCAGCACCGGCCGATCGGCGTGACCCACCGACCACACCTCCGAGGGAAGGAGCACGAATGAGGAACGGAACCGCAAGCGCAGTCGACGAGCACGTGATCGAGCTCCGGGATGTCCTCGGCCCACCGGCCGGCCCAACGCCTGAGCTCGATCCGGCGCTACGGCGTCACGTACATCCGCGGCGGGTGCCCACCGCGGATTGGCCGCGCTTCGAGGAGAACATCGCCGAGATCCTCGGCGCCTTCGGGATGGACCTGGCGACGGTCGGCACCCGCGACACCCCCAGGCGCTTTCTGCGAGCCCTCTACGACGCAACCTCGGGGTACGAAGGAGACCCGAAGCTGTTGACAGCCTTCCCGACCGAGGCACGCGACGACTCCGACACCTTCCACGGTCAGATCGTCGAGGGGCCGATCGCCTTCAGCGCGCTCTGCGAGCACCACGCGCTGCCCTTCGACGGGCACGCCCATGTCGGCTACGTCGCAGGGACGCAGATCATCGGAATCTCGAAGCTGACGCGGCTCGTCCGTCTCTTCGCACGCCGCTTCACGGTGCAGGAGCGGCTGGGCGAGCAGATCGCCGACACGCTCGTCGAGCTGATCCAGCCGGACGGCGTTGCGGTCCACCTCGAGGCGTCCCACATGTGCACGCAGATGCGCGGCGTCGAAGAGCATTCTCGGACGGTGACGACCTTCTGGCGCGGCGTGTACAGGGACGCCGACCTGCGCCGGGAGTTCCTCGAGCACGTCCATGACCACACCCGGCGGTGAGCGCGGATCGACTCGAACCGCTCGAGGTCCTTCGCGAACCGGAGGGAACGCCTCACTTCGAGCTGCCCGACGAGCTTCGGCGGCTGTACGGGGGTGACTTCGGGCTTCCCGCCCCGTGCCTGTACACGAACTTCGTCACGACGGTCGACGGTGTGGTCGCGATCCCCGGGCTGCCCGACTCGAACAAGCTGGTCAGCGACGGCAGCAAGGCGGACCGATTCGTGATGGGGCTGCTACGAGCATGCGCCGGCGCCGTGCTCGTCGGCGCCGGCACGATGCTGTCCGCCCCGCGCACGCTGTGGACGGCCGAGCAGGCGTACCCGCCCGCCGCGACGGCGTACGCCGAGCTCAGAAGGCGACTCCGGCGTGCGCCGCGCCCGGAGATCGCGGTCGTGACCGCGAGCGGCTCGATCGACGTCGCTCACCCCGTGCTCGAGGAGGGGGCACTCCTGCTGACGACGAGACGCGGCGCGACGGAGCTCGGTAGGCGGCTGCCGGGCGCGTCGCAGGTCGCGGTGCTGCCGGGCGACGAGGCGGTCGACCTGCACGCTGCCATCGCCTTGCTCCACGAGCGGGGCAACGACCTCATCCTCTCGGAGGGAGGGCCGACGCTGTTCGGCTCGCTCCTCGCCGCGGAACTGGTCGACGAGCTCTTCCTCACCGTTTCACCGCTGCTTGCAGGTCGCTCGCCGGCGAGTTCCCGGCGCAGCCTGCTCGAGGGCGTCGAGTTGATGCCGCCGCGCGGCGAGCAGCGCCGGCTGCTCGGGGCTCGCTCGCACGGCGATCACCTGTTCCTCCGGTACGGGCTCCGGCGAGCCGGCTGACCCGACGCGCAGCGGGCGGTCGTCGGCCGACGCGCTGACCCGCCTTCGGTCTTCGGCTCTTGCTCGCGCGTCGTGATCTGGCCGGACGTATGAGGATCCGCGCTTCCCGCACTAACGGGTCATGGCACGAGGAAGGGAAGAGGCCGCGCCTCGGACGACGTTGCCCGCCGTCGAGCGCAACGTCGTGATCGTGGCGTGCGCCGTCAGCTCCGGCGTGCACGGCGCGCTCGTGCGCGACCATTTCGCCGAGGGCACCGGCACGGCGGTCGGCTTCGCGGGGGCCACCGTGCTGCTTGCGGCCCTCGTCGTCGGCCTCACCCGCTCACCGTCGACGCCGCTCGTGCTCCTCGCGACCTGCGCTGTCCTCGGCGGACTTCTCGCGAGCTACGCGATCGCGATCACGACGGGCGTTCCGGCTCTCCATCCGGGGCGCGAGTCGGTCGAAGGGCTCGCCCTCGCCACGAAGGCGATCGAGGCTCTCGGCCTCGTCGCCGCCGTGCATCTCATCCGGCCCGGCCGGCCCACGGCCGGTGTCGGCGTCATCCGAACGAAGGGAGTACCGACGTGAGCACATCACGCGCGCACCGCTCGATCCCGCTGGGGTTGACGCTGCTGATCGCGACGTTCAGCGCCCTCGTGGCCCTCGCGATCTCCGGGGGTCATGCTGCCCAGGCCCACGGAACGCACGGCGAGGCCGGGGTCGACGCCGGCGCCACGGCGAGCGGCGCCATGCCGCAAAAGCAGGTCGATCTCCGCACGCAGCTGCGAAAGCTCTGGGAAGACCACGTCACCTGGACGCGGATGGTGATCGTCTCCTTCGCCGCCGACCTCCCCGATCTGAGCACCGCCGAGCAGCGCTTGCTCCGAAACCAGGTGGATCTCGGAAACGCGATCAAGCCGTACTACGGCGCCGCGGCAGGCAACCAACTCACCGCGCTGCTGCGGACGCACATCCTCGAGGCCGTGCCGGTGCTCTCCGCCGCGAAGGCTGGTGACAGGGCAAAGCTCACCGCGGCGCTCGACGCCTGGTATGCGAACGGGAACCAGATCGCGAGGTTCCTGACCGGTGCCAATCCGAAGGCCTGGCCGCTGGCCATGACGAGCAAGATGATGAAGACCCATCTGGCGTTGACGACGCAGGAGACCGTTGCCCGGCTCGAGGGCAAGTGGAGCGCGGACGTCGCCGCCTACGACAAGGTGCACGCGGAGATCCTCGAGATGTCCGACATGCTCTCGAGCGGGATCGTCGAGCAGTTCCCGAACCGGTTCCGCTAGCCCCACTTGCGCGATCCGAGCCAACCCGTCCCGAAGCGGCATTCGGTACGCCGCTTCGGGACGACCCGTTCTCGTGGGGGTCGGAACGTGCTGCGACCGTGGTAAGAAACGCGCCGCTTCGGGTCACCAAACAGGTATGAGCACAGACCTTCGACACGCGTCGCCCGAGCTGTCCGTGATCGACTGGCGCCGCGATCAGCTCCTTCGCAGCGGCTTCCCGTCGGCGCTTGCGTCGCATATCGCGCTAGAGCCGCGCTTCGACCTGCACGCTCTGATCGAGCTCACCGAGCGCGGTTGCGCTCCCGAGCTCGCGGCGCGGATCGTGTCGCCGCTCGGGGACGGCAGTGACCGATGAGCACCGCCGCCAAGGTCCGGAACGCAGAGCCCGTCTACGCCTCTGACGTTGCCGGGAGGCGAGCTCCGACGGAGCTCCTCGACCCGGCGTCGCGCGAGTGGCTGCATTGCTTGCGCGCCGACGGAGCGACGCGTGACGAGGCGATCGCGCGGTTGCACGCGCTTCTCCTCAAGGCGGCGCGCTTCGAGGTCGTGCGACGCAGGCGGACGCTGCCGCACCTGCGCGGCGACGAGCTCGATGACATCGCGCTCGAGGCGGCCGACGACGCGCTGATGAGCGTGCTGGCCCGGCTGGACGACTTCCGCGGCCTGAGCCGCTTCACGACCTGGGTCTACAAGTTCGCGCTGCTCGAGGCCGGAGTGAAGCTCCGGCGGCGGGCGTGGCAGGGACGCGAGGTGCCGCTCGAGCCCGAGAGCTGGACGCTGTTCTCGAGTGCCGGCCTCGCGCCCGACGAGGAGGCCGAGCAATCCGAGCTCCTCACGACGCTGCAGAACCTGATCGCCGACGTCCTCACGCCGCATCAGCGGCGCGTGCTCCTCGCGCTGGCGCTCGACGGCGTCCCGATCGACGTGCTCGCAGACCGGCTGAGCACCACCCGCGGCGCGCTCTACAAGACCCTGCACGATGCGCGCCGCAAGCTGCGCCGGCACCTGACGGAGTCGGGTCTCGGCCTCGACGTCTGGCTGGACGAGGTAACGCCATGAGGCGAACCGACATCACGCAAACCCTCGAGCGGCTGCTCGGGCCGGCGGAGGCCGAGGTCGGCTGCGACGTCTGCTTCGACGAGCTCGACCGCTACGTCGAGCTCGAGCTGAGGGGCTGGGACGCCGACGCGGCCGTCCCGGGCCTGCGAGCCCACCTCGCCGGCTGCCCTGCGTGCCGTGAGGAGTACGAGAGCCTGCGCGCGCTGGCCGCCGCCGAAAGGTCGACGTTCGGGAAATGATCGACGCGAGGACCTCAACCCAGTCGGCTCGTCGGGCTGGCGGTGCCGGGTCTTGCCCCGCGCTTCGCTCGGGAGCCCGTATCGAGGCCTAAGTCGAAGCCCAGCCGCGAACCCGTCGTCCGGTCCCGGGCGCCGTCGCGGCCGGGTCGGAGGACTTGATCGCGACGCCGCTCATTCGGGCGGTCACCTCGACACGCAGCTCGGGCGCGTCGTCGGGGAGCTCCTCCGGCGAGCGGACGTGTACGTCGACGCCGCTCAGCGCCGACCGGTCCTCGACGAGCACGCGCCAGCCGGGAGGCACGACGACGTTGACGCCGGCCAGGGTCGCTGCGAGCTCGAGCGTCGCACCGGCGGGGTCGAGCGCCGCCTCGCGCAGGTCGAGGTCGACCCCGCCGCAGACCACGCTCACGATGCCACGGCGGAGCGCCGCGGCTCTGCACGTCCGTTGGACGCCGCCGAGGTACGTCGCGATCTCGAACTCGTCGGACGTCTCGTCGCCCGCCGTCTTCCTGCGTGCGAGCGCCTGGCCCACGGCCCACAGCCCCACGACCACGACGACGGCCCTGACGACGATCCGCATCGAACCCTCCTTCGTTCCCGAGACTAGCTCGCGCGCGTCTCGAGACGCTCGGGTCGAGTCGGTACGCGGCTCGGCGCGTGGGGCGGGAGGGCGCTCGCCACCGCCCGTAGGCATGCGGCCGCGGGCGATCGGTTCTAGAGTCGCCCCGATGGGTGACTCGGTCCAGGGCGGGACGCTGGCCGCGCGCGCGATCGCCGCGGCCGGGGTGGACGCGATCTTCACGCTCTCGGGCGGCCACGTGATGCCGATCTACGAGGGCTGCCGCCGCGAGGGCGTCCGCGTCGTCGATGTCCGTCACGAGCAGTCCGCGGCGCATGCCGCCGAGGCGTGGGGACGGGTCCGGCGGGCCTGCGGCGTCGCGCTCGTCACCGCCGGCCCCGGCGTGACCGGCACGGTCACCGCGGTTGCGAACTGCCTGGCCGCCCAGACGCCGCTCGTCGTGCTCGGCGGCGCGCGGCCGCTTGCACAGTCGGAGTGGGGCGCGCTACAGGAGTTCGACCAGCTGTCGCTGATGAAGCCGATCACGAAGTGGGCCGCCGTGTGCCCGGAGGCGGATCGGATCCCCGAGTACGTCGCGATCGCGTTTCGGCACGCGCTCGCAGTGCCGCGCGGCCCCGTCTACCTCGAGCTACCGGCCGACATCCTGTTCGCGGACGGCAACGCGGAGGTCGTCGCGACCGCCGCCTCGACGCGCGCGTTCCCCGACCCGCACGAGCTGGTGACGGCCGCAGACCTGCTGAGCTCCGCCGAGCGGCCGGCGGTCGTCGCAGGGAGCGGCGTCTGGTGGGACGGCGCGGCCTCCGAGCTCGCCCGACTCGCCGAGCACGGCAGGCTGCCCGTCTTCCTCAACGGCTCGGGGCGCGGCTCGCTGCCCCCCGACCACGAGCTCTTCTTCCAGCACTCGCGTAGCGCCGCCCTGGAGGAGGCGGACGTCGTCTGCGTCGTGGGGACGCCGCTCGACTTCCGCCTGCGCTACGGGCGGTTCGGGAAGGGGAAGCTGATCCACGTCCACGGCGACTCTCGCGAGCTCGGCCGCAACCGCGTTCCGGATGCGGCGCTCCTCGGCGACTCAGCCGCCGTGCTCGGCGCCCTGGCGGACGGGGTCGAGCGCCCTGCGGACGAACGTGCCTCCTGGCTCGAGCGGCTCCGAGCGGCCGAGGCGGCCTGGTGGGACGCGCATCGCGCCGAGATCGAGTCCGACGCCGCGCCGATCCACCACTATCGCCTCGGCGCCGAGCTCGACCGGGTGCTCGACCCCGGCACCGTCGTGATCGGCGACGGGGGTGACGTCGTCGCCGCGGTCTCGCGCGTCCTTCGCGTCCACCGTCCGGGGCACTGGCTCGATCCCGGGCCGTTCGGCTGTCTCGGCGTCGGGCCGGGGTACGCGATCGGCGTCGGCACGGCGGGATTCGGGGGGCGGATCGTCTGCGTCATGGGCGACGGCGCGTTCGGCCTCAACGGGCTCGACTTCGACACGCTCGTCCGCTTCGGGATCCCGGCGGTGCTCGTCGTCGGGAACGACGGCGCGTGGGGCGAGATCCGCGTCCCGCAGGTGGGGATGTACGGCGCCGACGCGGAGGTCGCGACGCGTCTCGCGCCGAGTCGCTACGACCGGCTCTGCGAGGTGTTCGGCGGCCATGCCGAGCATGTCGAGCGACCCGCAGAGCTCGCGCCGGCGCTCGAGCGTGCGCTCGCCTCGGGCGAGCCGGCGATCGTGAACGTGATGCTCGACCCGGACGCGATGGCCGGGCACGCGTACCGCGGCTTCTAGCCCGGCACGGTTCTGCGGCTTTCCCGCGCGCTATCCGCGCCGACCCCGATGCGACCACCGGGCGCGACCGCGAGGCTGGCGACGATGCGTGCACTACGTGCGCGCACGGCCCCTCTCTGAAAGGAGACGGCATGGCAACCATCGAGAAGGTGGCAACGTACGAGGCGCCCGGCCAGACAGGGAGCCCCGTCGACCTGAAGCCCCGCTACGACAACTTCGTCGGCGGGCACTGGGTTCCCCCGGTGAAGGGCGAGTACGTCGAGAACCTCACGCCGGCGACCGGCGAGGCGTTCACCGAGGTGCCGAAGTCGACAGCCGAGGACATCGAGCTCGCGCTCGACGCCGCCCACGTCGCCAAGGAGGCGTGGGGTGAGGCCTCGACGACCGAGCGCTCGAGGGTGCTGAACAAGGTCGCCGATGCGATCGAGGAGCACGTCGAGATGCTCGCGGTCGCCGAGAGCTGGGAGAACGGCAAGCCGGTGCGGGAGACGCTCGCGGCCGACATCCCCCTCGCGGCCGACCACTTCCGCTACTTCGCCTCGGTGATTCGGGGTGAGGAGGGCGCGATCTCCGAGATCGACAAGAACACCGTCGCGTACCACTTCAAGGAGCCTCTCGGAGTGGTCGGGCAGATCATCCCGTTCAACTTCCCGCTGCTGATGGCGGCGTGGAAGCTCGCTCCGGCCCTCGCCGCGGGCAACTGCTCGGTGATCAAGCCCGCGAGCCCGACCCCCTGGTCGCTCCTCAAGCTGATGGAGCTGCTCGAGGAGATCCTGCCGCCGGGCGTGATCAACGTCGTCAACGGGCCTGGTGGCGAGATCGGCAAGGCGCTCGCGCAGAACAAGCGGATCGCCAAGATCGCATTCACCGGTGAGACCGTGACCGGGCGGCTGATCATGCAGTACGCCGCCCAGAACATCATCCCGTCGACCACCGAGCTCGGCGGCAAGTCGCCGAACATCTTCTTCGCCGACGTCATGGCGGAGGACGACGACTTCCTCGACAAGGCGGTCGAAGGGCTCGTCCTCTACGCGTTCAACAAGGGCGAGGTCTGCACCTGCCCGTCGCGGGCGCTGATCGAGGAGTCGATCTACGAGCCGTTCATGGAGCGGGCGCTCGAGCGGATCGCGAAGATCCGCCAGGGTCATCCTCTCCACATCGACACGCAGATGGGTGCCCAGGTCTCGACGGCGCAGCTCGAGAAGATCGAGAGCTACGTCGAGATCGGCCGCGAGGAGGGAGCGGAGCTCCTGATCGGCGGCGAGCGTGCGCACCTCGGCGGCGAGCTGGAGGATGGCTACTACTTCCAGCCGACCGTCTTCAAGGGCCGTAACGACATGCGGATCTTCCAGGAGGAGATCTTCGGCCCGGTGCTCGCGGTCACGACGTTCAAGGGCGAGCGCCAGGCGCTCGACATCGCGAACGACACGCTCTACGGCCTCGGTGCCGGCGTCTGGACGCGGGATACGAGCAAGGCGTTCCGCATGGGCCGCGCGATCAAGGCGGGGCGCGTGTGGACGAACTGCTACCACCTCTACCCGGCCCACGCGGCCTTCGGCGGCTACAAGGTCTCCGGCGTCGGGCGTGAGAACCACAAGATGATGCTCGACCACTACACGCAGACCAAGTGCCTGCTCGTCAGCTACGACCCGAAGCCGCTCGGGCTCTTCTGACGATGGAAGCGAGCGGGACCGGGCGGGTCAGGGCGACCGACGCTGCGTTTGCAGCGATCGGACGGCTCAGGGCCCGCCACGGCCCGCTCGTGTTCGTGCAGTCGGGGGGCTGCTGCGACGGCAGCTCCCCGATCTGCCTCTGCGAGGGGGAGATCCTCCTCGGCCCCCACGACGTGCTGATCGGCGAGCTCGCCGGCTGCCCGTTCTACGTCGACCGCGAGCAGTACGAGCGGTGGAAAAGGCCGTCCTTCGTGATCGACGTCGCTGCCGGTGGCGGCGACTCGTTCTCGCTCGAGGGGCCGGACGGGCTCCACTTCGTCGCGCGCAGCCCGAGCAACGCCGCCGCAGAGGACGGTTCACGCGACGATCCGCGGGACGCACCGCTCCCGATCCCCGACATCTAGGCGGTCTGTGCCGCATCGCCCGAGCTCCCGAACGGGGCGGACTACGATCACGCACGGAGGTCGAGGCATCGTAGAGCCCGCAGAAGAGACGTATCGGCACGACGACGAGTCGGCCGATCCCGTGCTGGCTGCGCCGTCCAGGCGAGAGGGGCTCCAGGCGCGCACGAGGGAGATCACCGAGCGCGTGCAGGCGGAGCGAGAGCGCCACGAGTCCGTCGACGTCGTGTTCGAGGTGGTCGACCGTGACGTCGAGACCGGCGGCGGGATCATCGCCGGCGCGCTCGCGTACCGGCTCTTCATCTGGCTCCTGCCGGCGCTGCTCGTCGCCGTCGCCGGGCTCGGTTTCGCGGCCGACGCGGGGTCCGAGAGCCCACAGGAGGCGGCGGGATCGGTGGGGCTGGCCGGTCTCGTGACGAGCTCGGTCGCGAGTGCGGCGAGCGGCCCGGGGCGCTGGTACGCGCTTCTCGTGGGCATCCCGCTTCTCGTCTACGCGACGAGGAGCCTTCTCCGCGCGCTGATCGGCGCGCATCGCCTGCTCTGGGGCGATGCCCGCGCCGCGGCGCCGAGGCCGACGCTCGTGGCGACCCTCAGGCTGCTCGCGTTGCTCCTCTCCTTCAGCGTCGTCACCGCGCTCGCCGGGGCGGTGCGCGCCGCGTCGTCAGCGCCCGGCGTGCTCGTGACCCTGGTCGCGGTCGTGCCGTACGCGGGTATCTGGCTCCTCATCTCCCTCCGGCTCCCTCATCGCGGCACGGACTGGAGGGCTTTGCTTCCCGGCGCGTTTCTGGTCGGCCTGGGGGTCGAGGTCCTCCATGTCTTCGCCGCCTACTTCCTCGCGCCGTACGCGATCGCCAAGGAGGGGACGTACGGCGCGCTCGGGGTTGCCGCGGTGCTCCTTCTCGCCCTGTTCCTTCTCAGCCGCACGGCTGTCGCCGCGGCGGTGCTCAACGTGACGCTCTGGGAGCGGCGGGCCAAGGCGGCCGACACGCGCCGGCCCGCGGACCGAGCCGGCGAGGGCGTCGGGTCCCGTCTCTAGCCGGCGAGGGCGTGGCGACCGCGGACGACGAGCTCCCACTCGGCCGTCTCGAGGCGTTCAGCCACGGCGTGCTCGCGATGGCGAACGCGCCGCTAGGCCCTCCCGTGTGACACTCGTGGCATCGGGTCGTCGTGGACGAGGAGCGAGAGCATGCCGATCGGCGAGGAACGGGAAGGCGTCAGCCACATCGCCAGGCCTATCCCGACCGGGTCGAGGTGCGCGGGCGCGACCTCTGCGGCGACCTGATGGGCAGGGTCGAGCTTCACCGAGTACTTCCACCTGCTGCTCACCGGCCGCGAGCCGACCGAGGACCAGCGCTTCTTCCTCGACCTGCTGCTCGTCGCGATCGCCGAGCACGGGATGATGCCGACCAACGTCGCCGCGCGGATGACGCTCGCGGCCGACCCCGGATCGCTGCAGGGCGCGGTCGCGGCGGGGATCCTCGGCGCGGGCCGGTCGTCCTCGGCACGGCCGAGGCGTGCGCGCGGCTGCTCGAGGAGGCGCAGGCAGCAGGTCGCTGCGGGCGGCGCTCCCGCGGCCGTCGCCGGACGAGATCGCGCGCGCGATCCACGCCGCCGGCGAGCAAGGTGCCGGGCTTCGGCCATCCGGTGCACCGGCCGCTCGACCCGCGCGCCGAGCGGATCCTCGAGCTCGCCGACGCGCGCGGCGTCAGCGGCCCGCACGTCGCTGCTCGCGCGCGCGCTGCGCGACGCGGTCGCGCGAGGCCTGGGGCAAGCCGCTGACGATGAACGTCTCGATGCCGATCGCGGCGGTGATGCTCGACCTCGGCTTCCCGGCCGCGGCCGTGAAGGCCGTCCCGATCCTCGCGCGCACGGCCGGCCTGCTCGCCCACCTCGCCGAGGAGCAGCGAGCACCCGCTCGGCTTCCTCATGGCGGGGAAGGCGGAGGAGGCGGTCGAGTACGAGCGCCGGCCGGCGGAGGACTGATGCTCGCGCCCGAGGTCGAGACCCGCCGTGGGACGAGCAGCTCGCGCTCGACGACGCGAGCTACCGCGCCCAGCTCGCCTACCTCTTCGAGCGCTCGGCGTTCTACCGCGAGAAGCTGGCGGCCGCCGGGTTCGGCTCGCCGGCGGCTGCCGGCGGGCTCGCCGACATCGCGCAGCCTGCCGCTGACCGAGAAGCACGAGCTCCGGGCGACCGTGCACGCCGGACAACCCGATCGGCGCGCATCTCTGCGCGGCGCCCGTCCGAGATCGTCCGCATCTACTCGACGAGCGGCACGACCGGCACGCCGAGCTACATCCCGCTGACCGCGGGCGACCTCGACAACTGGGTGACCGGCTCGGCGCGCAGCTACGCGGCCTCCGGCATCGCGGCCGGCCAGCGCATCGTCTCGACCTACAACGCCGGGCCCGTTCGTCGCCGGCGCCGCGCTCGCCGCGTTCGACCGCATCGGCCTCTGCCACATCCCGGTCGGCACCGGCAACACCGAGCGCCTGATGACGGCGATCGAGCTGCTGCAGCCCGACGCCGCCGTGCTGACGCCCTCCGTACGCCGCCCACCTCGTCGAATGGGCAGCCGAGCGCGGCTTCGACCTCCGCGGGCTCGAGCGTCGAGCGCGTCCTCGTGGCGGGCGAGCCCGGCGGCGGCGAGCCGGCCTTCCGCGCGAAGCTCGAGGAGGGCTGGGGCGCGCAGGGTCACCGAGGCGATGGGCATCGGCGACATCGGCGTCTCGCTCTGGGGCGAGTGCGAGGAGCAGGACGGGATGCACCTCGGCGCGCGCGGCTTCGTCCACGCCGAGCTGATCGACCCCGAGACGGGCGACGCGCTCGAGCTCGACGACGGCGCCACCGGCGAGCTCGTGCTCACGCACCTCCGGCATCGCGCGGCGCCGCTGCTGCGCTTCCGCACGCGCGACCACGTCGAGGTCCGGACGAGCCCGTGCCGCGTGCGGCCGCACCGGCCCGCGCGTGCGCTGCATCGGGCGGACCGACGACATGCTCATCGTCCGCGGCGTCAACGTCTTCCCGTCGGCGGTCCGCGAGGTCGTGAGCGCGTTCGCGCCCGACGTCAGCGGCCACATCCTCGTCCGGCCCGCGGGCGCCGGGCGTGAAGCAGGAGCCGCCGCTTCCCGTCAGCGTCGAGCTCGCGCGCGGCGCGGCACGCGGACGCCGCGCTCGCGGAGGCGATCCGCGAGCAGACTGCGCAGCGTGCTCGTCGTCCAGACGCGCGTGGAGCTCGTGCCGTGGGGCAGCCTGCGGCGCAGCGAGTACAAGTCGAAGCTCGTCGAGCGCTAGGAGCGGAATGCGGAAGCTCCAGAGCCAGGGCGTCCACCACATCACGATCGTCGGCGCCGACCGGCAGACGTCGATCGACTTCTGGGAGGGCGTGCTCGGCATGCCGTTCGTGTTCGAGCAGCCGAACCTCGACAACGAGTCGGAGAGCCACCTCTACTTCGACCCGGGCGACGGGCGGCTGATCACGGTCTTCACCAACGAGGAGCGCGGGCCCGACCCGAGCCGCACTGTCGACGCGACCCCGGCTGCGTGCACCACATCGCGTTCTCGGTCTCGCAGGCCACGTTCCACCAGGCGGTCGAGCGGCTCGACGAGCGCGGGATCCGGCACAGCGGCGTCAAGGACCGCGGCTTCATGGACTCGATCTACTTCGAGGACCCGCTCGGCCTGCTGATCGAGCTCGCGTCCTACCGCTTCGAGCCGCCGTTCGGCTTCACGCACGCCGACGTGCTGCTCGAGGCGCACAAGCTCCGCGTCGAGCGCGGCGACTACAACATCGCCCAGGAGCACCTCGCGGACGCGATCGAGGCTGCTCGTCGCACGATCGCGAGCGTCGCTCTCGGACGACCGCTCGCCCGAGGAACCCCTACTAGCGACGAGGAGGACCACATGGCCACGAACACGCTGAGCATCCTCAAGCCGAGCGTCAACAACCTGACCGCTCGGATCTTCGTCCGCGCCGCGGGGCTCGACTTCGAGGAGCTGGACGTCTGGGGCAAGAAGTCGACGCCGGAGTTCCTCGCCAAGGACCCGGCCGACCTGACGCCGCTGCTCGAGGAGGAGGGGCTGCCGAAGGGCGCGCTCTGGGAGAGCTGCGCGATCATGCAGTACCTCTGCAACAAGCACGGCCTCGACCAGTTCTATCCGACCGACCCGGGCGAGCGGGCGATGGTCGACAGCGCGATGTTCTACCTGATCGGCACGCTCTATCCGCTCGTCGCGCGCGCCACCTACCCGGCGCTCGGCTTCCCGCAGTACGCGGGCGAGGTCGGCGACCTCCGAGGCCGACGACGAGATGAAGGCGAAGGCGCAGCAGGACGCCGAGGCGGCGCTCGCCGAGCCGCTCGACGTCTACCGCGCGTTCTTCCTCGACGGGAGGAAGTTCATCGGCGGCGACACGCCGTCGATCGCCGACATCCGCTTCGCCGCGACGCTCGAGTTCCTGCGCGCGATCGACTACGACTTCCCGGCGTGGGCCGAGGAGTACATGACCGCGATGGAGGCGACGCTCGGCGACGCCTACTCGGAGCCGGCCGCCGACGTGCGCGGCTACATCGACTACACACGGTCGCAGCAGGCATAGGTCGAACGCAACGCCGCGGGCCTGCGCGCGAAGGGCCCCGATTCGCACGGGGCCCTTCGGTCACCGGTGTCGGAGCTCAGGCGGTGGCGCCGGCCTTCGTGCTCACGCCGAGCGTCGTCGAGAACAGGATCTCGCCGATCCCCGCTTCCTCGAGCGCGATCTGACCGGCCAGGTTCTCCGCGATCCACGAGGCGGCTGCCTTGTTGGCCGCCTCCGCGTCCTCGGCGCTCTCCCAGGCGCTGAACGAGATGATCTCGTTGCCGCTCTCCATGAGCGAATAGGCCTTGAAGCCCGGCTGCGACTTGAAGATCGGGAGCATCCCGTCCTCCGCGGTGCGGGCGAGCTCGTGGACGTCGCCCGACGACACCGTGTACTTGGCCATCCGACCGTGCATAGGGCCTCCTGTCCGGCCGCCCGATGCCTCGTGGCTCTTCCACGGGGCCCGGCGGCCACACGCAGCAAGCGTTGCACATCCCGTGCTCGGAGTACTTGAAGGGAACATTGCGTCGCGCGATGCGCGATGCTCCCCGGCGTGGAGCACGCGCCGTGATACGGGTCTGCGTCGCCGGTGTGACCGGCTGGACGGGCAGGGCCGTCGCCGCTGCGATCGAGGAGGCGCCGGACCTCGGGCTCGTCTCGGGCGTCGCCCGCTCCGACCCGGCGAGCTTCTCCTCTGTCGTGGAGGCGCTCGACGCCGTCGACGCGGATGTGCTCGTCGACTACACCCACGCGGCCGTCGTCAAGTCCAACATCCTCGCGGCGGTCGAGCGCGGGGTCTGCGCGGTGATTGGGTCGAGCGGGCTCTCGGCCGCGGACTACGAGGAGATCGATGCCCTGGCCAGGGAGCGGCAGGTCGGCGTCGTCGCTGCCGGCAACTTCTCGCTGATGGCCGCACTGCTGCTCCGCCTGGCGACCGAGGCCGCGCGTCACGTCGACGCGTGGGAGGTGATCGACTACGCGAGCGCCGGCAAGCCGGACGCGCCGAGCGGGACGTCCCGCGAGCTCGCGGAGCGGCTCGAGGCCGTGCGCCGCCCGGCGCTCGGCGTGCCGCTCGACGAGGTTCTCGGGGCGCCAGGGGCAAGGGGCGCGACGGTCGCGGGGACCCAGGTGCACTCGTTGCGCCTCCCGAGCTTCGTCGTCTCGACCGAGGTCGTCTTCGCCGCCGAGGGCGAGCGGCTCTCGCTCCGCCACGACGCAGGAGAGACGCCGGCACCCTACGTGGCCGGGACGTTGCTCGCGATCCGCGCGGTGCCTGCCCGCGTCGGCCTGACGCGGGGCCTCGACCGCCTCCTCGAATAGCGCTCGCGTGCGCGGAGGCATCGAGGATGCCTGCCTCACGGCTGCGGAAAAGCCGCGAGCGCGTTCGGGCGACCCACCGATGGCGACGGCCGACAAGATCTCGAAAGTACGAGGTGAGATGTACGCCAGAGCAGTCGACGAAGCAGGTGACCGCCTCCGCAAGCTCCGTCGCGAGGAGTGGGAGAACCTCGGGCTCGGCGCACTCGCTCTCGCACTCGCGCTCGTGGCGACGCAGGTCCGTCCGGTTCTCGCCGTCCCGCTCTTCCTCGGCGGTCTCGCCGTCGGCGCCACTGGCCTGCGGGCGTTGTGGCGGCACTGGGACCTCCTCGACGGCCTCGCCGACCAGCGCGACGCCTACGTGATCCCCGAGGTGCTTGCCCACGCGTCGCGGGAGGCGACCATGGAGAGGCGCCGTAGCTTCGCGGCCGTGATCCGCGGCACGCTGCAGCCGCGCCGTGTGCTCGACGCACGATTCGTCTCGGCAGCGGAGGAGCTCGATGGGCTCGCGTCGGAGCTCGACGACGGCACGCTCGAGCTCGACCCCGCCTGCGCGGTGGCATGCATGAGGCTGCTGAGCGATCCGGAGAGCCCGCTCTTCGATCCGGGGGCCTCGCCGATCGAACTGCGGGCGAGCGTCCGCCGCATCCGGTCGGGATTCGCGCCTCGTACGCCTACGATCTGACCTTTCGCGGACGCTGCGCCGTGCTGTCGGCCGGCCGATGAGTTCTCGCCCGCGCGGCCGTCTACGCTGGACGACGCCGACGCACGGCGCGCCACGACGGAGGATGACGACGACCATGCCGAAGATCACTCCATGCCTCTGGTTCGACACCGAGGGCGAGCGGGCCGCCCGGTTCTACACGTCGGTGTTCCCGAACTCGAGGATCGTGCGCGTCGCTCATTACGGTCGGCCTGGCCGCGTCCCGAGGGGATGGTGATGGCGGTCGAGTTCGAGCTCGACGGGCAGCCGTTCGTCGCGCTGAACGGGGGCCGGACTTCACGTTCGACGAGGCCGTCTCCTTCCAGGTGGCCTGCGCGACGCAGGACGAGGTCGACACGTACTGGAGCACGCTCCGAGGGTGGCGAGGAGGGCCCTTGCGGGTGGCTGAAGGACCGTTACGGCGTGTCGTGGCAGATCGTCCCGACGCGCTTGCACGAGCTGCTCGCCGATCCGGATCGCAACACGTCGCAGAGGGTCATGGACGCGATGCTGCAGATGGGCAAGCTCGACATCGCCGGGCTGGAGCACGCCGCGGCAGAGGCTAGCGCGGCGCCACGCGGCGGGGCCTCAAGCGTCGCCGGGCGAGCGGGTGAGCCAGATCGGCGCGGCGATCGCGAGCCCGAGGCCGTCGAGCGCGCTCGCAGGGTTCCCGCGGACGATGGTGAGCCATCCGCGCGGGTCGAACAGCACGCCGTACTCGCCCGCGGCGAAGTCCGCATACGTGCTGCCGCGCTTCGCGGCCGCCGCTCCGGACACGGCCTCGATCGTCAGCGTCGCCTCGCCGTCGAGGTCCGCGGCGGCGAGGTCGGCCGGCCGCACGTTGAGGTGGACGTTGCCGAACCGGTTGAAGTCGATCACCTCACAGGTGATCTTCCCCGGCTCGATCTCGGGCTCGGCCACCGTCACGACCGACAGCGTGGCCGCGTCGAGCGCCTCTCCGAGCTGTTCGATCGGCATGCCCGCCGCGAGCTGGGCGGTCGCGGGACAGAGCGTGTCGGGCGCGCGGAACGACTGCGCGTGCGGCCTGTGAACGACCTCCGGCGACGTGAGCTCCACCGCAGCCCGAACGCCCCCGGCTGCCTCCCACGCCAGCGACAGGAGGCCGTTGTCGGGGCCGACGAGGTGACGGCCGCTCACCGTCTCGATCGCCACTTCCCGGTCCCTGCCCACGTTCGGGTCGACGACGGCGAGGATGACGGCGTTCTCCGGGACGTAGGGCATCGAGTCCGCGAGGAGGAGCGCCCCCGACGCGATCTCGAGCGGCCGAACCAGGTGCGAGAGGTCGACGATCGGGCACTGCGGCGCGATGCCGCTCATCACCGAGTGGCACAGCCCCACCCACTCGTTGCCGAGCCCGAAGTCGCTGAGGAAGACGATCGGTCGCGCGGACGCCATGGGCGTCAAGCATGCGCGGCCCCGCGCGTCGATGCAAGGCCGTCCGCGCCGGACCACCCGGGTCGCGATGAGTTCCGGATGCCGGGATGGTCGTATACGCACAACGACCTCCGGAGGAGCGCATGCCCAAGCTCAGGCTCAACCTCACGATGTCACTCGACGGATACGTCGCAGGCCCGGACCAGAGTCTCGAGAGCCCACTCGGGAGGGGCGGCGGCGACCTGCACGAGTGGGCCTTTGCTACCAGGAGCTTTCGCCGGACCCACGGGATGGAGGACGGAGACACCGGACTCGACGACGAGATCGCTGCCATGTGGAACGAGAACGTGGGCGCGACACATCATGGGGCGCAACATGTACGGGCCGGTGCGCGGCCCCTGGGGCGACGATCCGTGGAACGGCTGGTGGGGCGACGACCCGCCGTACCACACGCCGGTCTTCGTCCTGACGCACCATCCCCGCGCGCCACAGGAGATGCGCGGCGGCACGACCTTCCACTTCGTCACCGACGGCGCCGAGGCGGCCCTCGAGCGCGCCCTCGACGCCGCCGGCGGCAAGGACGTCTCGGTCGGCGGTGGTGCCGAGACGGCGCAGCAGTACCTCCGCGCGGGACTGGTGGACGAGATGGAGATCCACGTCGTCCCGTCGCTGCTGGGCGGCGGCTCCCGGCTGTTCGAGAACCTGGACGGCGGTGCGTCCGGGTACCGGTGCGTCGGCCTGGTCAGCTCACCGGCCGTCGCCCACTACACCTACGTCCGCGCAGACGTGGGGTAGCGAGGTTGGTGGACGACACGCGATCCTGGGCCGGACGGCGATAGTGACGGTCGACGACGTCAGAACGTTCGTGACCACCCTGCCCCGGGCGACCGAGGCGTTCGTGCACGGTCGCGTCAAGTTCCGCGTTGGCCGGATCGTCTTCGTCTCGTTCTCGCGCGACGAGACGCTGATGGGCTTCGGGTTCCCGAAGGAATGGCGCGACGCGCTGGTGAGCTCGGAGCCCGACAAGTTCCTCCTACCGCGCCCGTCGGACCTCCGTTACAACTGGGTGCTCGTCCGGCTGGCTGCGATCGACGAGAGCGAGATGCGCGAGCTCGTGCTAGACGCCTGGCAGATGGTCGTGCCGCGGCGCGTAGCGGCCGAGTACGAGCGATCCCTCTAGGTCGATCGCCTTCGCATGGGCCGCGTCGGCGCGGCCAGGAGCTGCGAACAGGCTACGTCGCCGAACCACTGCTCGAACGCCTCCGGCGTCCATCCGCGACGTCTCACGGCGTTGCGTAGTCGAGCCGGCCCCGACCGAAGGCTGACCCTTTCCGGGAGCCGCCTCGCGGCGCCCTACCCGAGCCACCTGCCGTGGCGCATCACGTGCCGGCCACTCAGCTCGTTCGCCTCACGCCACGCCTGGATCGAGTGTGGCGTGATCCGGAGGTAGACGTACTCCTCGGCGAGGGCTCGCGGGTCGAAGCCGGTTGCGTTCGCGTGCGCGTCCTCGACGTTCACGTCGGTGCCGATCGGAACCGCTTCGACCGAGCCCTCGATCATCACGACGTCCCGGGTGGGGCCGAGCGCAACCCGTGCCCAACCGGCTCGGATCAGGTTCACGGCCGTTCGGCTGGCACGCGGCGTGGCCACCGTGAGGGTCGAGCCGTCCCAGTAGTAGGAGAGCGGGACGAGATACGCGTTGCCGGACGTGTCCGCGGACGCAACCCACAGATCGACGTCGCTGCGGAGCTTCCCGAGGACGTCCTTCGTGCGCTGCGCTGTCGAACGGGGCGGCCGAGGATCCCCGTCGACGCTCACGTCGAGAGCTCCGCGAGCCGCCGCTCGAGGAAGCGCCGCTCGGCCTCCGAGTGGACGAGCTCGAGCGCGCGGCCGTAGGCGCTGCGGGCCTCGTCGCACGCGATCGAGCCGGCGCAGCAGCTCCGCGCGCGTCGCGTGCAGGTAGTGGTAGCGGTCGAGCTCGAGCCGCTCGAGCGAGCGCGAGCGCGGCCTCGACGTCCCCTGCCTCGGCGATGGCGGCGGCGCGGTTCAGCTCCACGACCGGCGAGCCGGTGAGCCGGGCGAGCTCGCCGTACAGCGCCGCGATCTGCGGCCAGTCCTGCGGCTCGTCGACGTGCAGGGATGCGATCGCCGCCTGCAGCGACGTAGGGCCCGCGGCCGCCGAGCGCGAGCGCCCGATCGAGCGACGCCCGTCCTGCCGCGATCTGCTCGCACGTCCCAGAGCGATCGGTCCTGGTCGCGAAGGAGGACGACCGTGCCGTCCGCGAACCGCGCGTCGCGACGGGCGTCGTTCACGAGCATCAGCGCGAGCAGCCCGTGCACCTCGGGCTCGTCGGGCATCAGCTCGGCGAGCGCCCGACCGAGCCGGATCGCCTCGGCCGCGAGGTCGCCGCGGCCGCCGTAGCCCTCGTTGAAGATCAGGTAGACGACGGCGAGCACCGCGGCGAGCCGGTCGGGCAGCAGGTGCGCCGGAGGCACGCGGAACGGGATCCCGGCCGCCCTGATCTTCCTCTTCGCGCGGACGAGCCGCTTGGCCATCGTCTCCTCGGGGACGAGGAAGGCGCGGGCGATCTCCTCGGTGCGCAGGCCGCCCAGCGTTCGCAGCGTGAGCGCGACCTGGGCATCGAGCTCGAGCGCCGGATGGCAGCACGTGAAGATCGAGCTCGAGCCGCTCGTCCGGGATCGTCGTCTCGTCCACCTCGTCCTCCTCTGCCTCCGGCACGTCGAGCAGGCGGGTCTTCGCCGCGAGCGTGCGATCGCGCCGGATGCGGTCGATCGCGCGGTTGCGGGCGGTCGTCACCAGCCAGGCGCGCGGATTGGCCGGCGTGCCGTCGCGCGGCCAGCGCTCGGCGGCGATCGCGAACGCCTCCTGGGCGGCCTCCTCGGCGAGGTCGAAGTCGCCGAGGAAGCCGATCAGGCCGGCGAGGACGCGGCCCCACTCGTCGCGGAAGACCTGCTCGAGCAGCGTCTACCACTCCACGACCGGCCGCACCTCGACCGCGCCGCCCATGCGGGCCGCCGGGACGCGCGACGCGAGCTCGATCGCGGCGTCGAGGTCGTCGGCCTCGAAGACGAAGTAGCCGCCGAGCGCCTCCTTGACCGCGACGAACGGCCCGTCGGTGGTCAGCGTCCTGCCGTCCTGCACGCGGACGGTGGTCGCCGTCTCGGGCGGCTGCATCTGGACCCCGGGAGTGACGCCGGGGGTCTCGTTGATCGCCTTGTAGGCGCCGTAGACCGCGTTCTTCTCGTCCTCGGAGAGCCGTCCCCAGGCCTCGGGGTCGTACGGCGTCGGGGTGTCGCCCTGGTGGATCAGCAGCATGTACTTCATCGCTTCCTCCTATCGTCGCGCTTGGTCGTCTCCGAGACGAACGGCGGGACGGGAAAAGGACATCCTCGGCGGGAACCTGCTCGTCGCATCGCGGACAGTCTGACGGCCGGGGTCGGCGCAGCGTTAGACGTCGATGCCGAGCTTGCGGAGCTCGACCGTCGCAGACCTGCGCCAGCGGGTGGTGTCGGGCGAGAACGGGAGCATGAACGGCATGCCGTTGGCCTTCCGGAGCGGCTTGCCGTCGCGGAGGACGCGGTAGTGCCCGGGCGTCGGCTCGACCGTGAGCCCGGCGGCTTCGAGCTTGCGGATGAATTCCCGGACGTCCTTTCTCATCGGGCACGCGGTCCCGGGGTCGCAGCTCGGTAGCTCACAACGTCTTGTAGAAGAGCGTCGTCGAGCGGAGCCCGCCGCGCGGCTGCACGGAGTAACCAGGGATCGTGCCGACACGGACCCAGCCCATGCGTGCGTACAGACGCTCGGCGTCGCTGCCGGTGTTCGTGTCCAGCACGAGCAACGTCTTGCCGCATTCCCGTGCCGCTTGCTCGGCGGCCTCGAGGAGCGCGGCGCCGAGGCCGCGTCGGCGGGCGCGCCGATGGACGAGCATCTTCGACAGGTCGGCGCGGTGCGGCTGGTTCTCCGGCTGGCGAAGCACGAGCTGGACCGTGCCGACGATGCCGGTGTCGTCCTCGGCCACGAGCAGCGCGCGGGCGCCCTCCGCTACGTCCGCGGCGACGCCGCGCCAGAACCCCCGCGCCCTGTCGGGCGCCAGGGGGTGGAGGAAGCTCACCCCCGCGTCTCCGTCGATGCAGTCGACGAGCACGTCGGCGAGCGCGCCGACCTCGGCCTCGTCGAGGGAATGGATTCGCCGGATCGCCATACCGGCTGACGTGGTCACGTCATCGCCTCGAGGCCCGCTCGACGACCACGACCACCGCGTACCGCGCCGGCCTGGCCGTCGGGTTGTGGAACATCGTCGGACGATCGAGTCGCATCGCGAGGCAGTCGCCGGCCGAAAGCCGATGCGTATCGGCGCCGCTCGTGAGCTCGATCGTGCCTTCGAGCACCCAGATCTGCTGGTGGGTGACGCCGCGCTGCCCGGCCTCGAAGGCGACCCGGGCTCGGGCCGGGAATCGGACCTCGGCTATCCGGATCGGGGAAGCATTGCCGTCCGGCGAGACGCTTCGTCGCACGTAGCCGGAGCCGGGGTCGCGCCACACCGGCTGCTCCGCCCGGCGCGCGAGCCATCGTGTCGGCTCCTCTGCCACGTCGTCGAACAACGAGGCGAGCGGGACCCCCAGCCCGACCGCGATCCGGTCGAGCACCGAGGCCGTCGGGCTGCTCTCGGCGCGCTCGATCAGGGATAGAGCCGAGCGGCTCACGCCGCACCCGGCGGAGAGCGACTCGAGCGACAAACCGAGCCCCGACCGCAGCGCGCGCACGTTGGCCGCGATGCGCTCGTTCACGGGATCCATGGTTGCCTGCTCCATTCTTCTGGAGGGAATCCTCCGTCAAACTGGATTCCTGCGCAAGCCGGCGCGCCCGATCGCCGCAATCTGCGCCATGAGTTTGACATATTCCTATATCGGTATATAATCGTCGCCATGGCACGCGCAGCGACCACGGCGGATGCGTTCAACGCTGTCGCGGAGCCTCGGCGGCGGCAGATCCTCGACGCCCTGGCGGACGGCGAGCGCCCGGTGAACGACCTGGTGCGCGTGCTCGGGCTGGCCCAGCCCCAGGTGTCGAAGCACCTGCGCGTGCTCCGGGAAGTGGGGGCGGTCGACGTGCGCGGCGAGGGACGGCAGCGGCTCTACCGGTTGAACGGCCGGGCGCTCAAGCCCATCCACGACTGGGTGAAGGCCTACGAGCGATCGTGGGAGGAGCGGTTCGAGCTGCTGGACGGCGTCTTGGAGGAACTCGAGCAGAAGGAGGAAGGAGATGGCGGTGACGAGTAACGGTACGGCGACGGTGACGCTCCCCACGGACGAGCAGATCCTCATCACCCGGGAGTTCGCTGCTCCCAGGCATCTGGTCTACAAGGCGTGGACGACCCCCGAGTTGGTCGAGCGCTGGTGGCACGCGAAGCGCGGCACGATGACGGTCGCCGAGATCGATCTGCGCGTCGGCGGCAAATGGCGGTACGCCATGGTGACGGAGGGCGGCTTCGAGGTCGGCTTCCACGGCGAGTTCCGCGAGGTCGTCCCGAACGAGCGGCTCGTCTCGACCGAGGTGTACGAAGGCATCCCGGACGCCGAGGAGCACGCGGCGCTGAACACCCTCACGCTGACCGAGACGAACGGCGGGACGATCCTCACGGTGTTGGTGGAGCATCCGACCAAGGAAGGCCGAGACGCGCACATCGACTCCGGGATGGAGCTCGGCATGCAGGACGCGATGGACCTCCTGGAGGAGGTCGCGGTCTCACTTCGCTGAGTGGCTGCAGGGAAGGGGGTGGCTCCCGCCGGGAGTCACCCCGGCACGGTGTCAGACGTGAGCGAGGACGCGGTCGAGCGGCCGGGGCACGTTGGCGAGATCCAGGGCGTCGACCAGCAGGGCCGCGGACTCGATCTTGCGGCCGCTCGACGTGCCGAAGAAGCGCCGGAGCTGCTCCGCGTGGGGCCGGCCTTTCCACGCGGGCTGCTTCTGGAACGTACGGAACGACTCGAGGTCACCCTGGGCGTCGATGACACGCTCCACGGCGGCGACACCGAGGGAGCGGATCAGCTCGTCCTCCAGGTCGGCGACACAGACGTAGAAGCCGAGCGACTCCATACCGGCGGGCGTGAGGTCCGGAGCCGAGGCCGGCCCGCTCGAGCGCACTCCGGAAGTGGGGTGCCTCCTCCCGCGTCGCAGAGGCCCGCCAGCCTGACATCGAGCCCCCGCGGCCCGAACCTGTCCACGAATCGGTGGATCGCCTGCGCACCGCCGATCGGGATGACGACCACGCCCTCGGCGTCGAGATGCCGGCCGAGGCGTCGGGCGAGCGCCTCGAGCGCACGCTGGTCGCTGATACCCTCGACGAGCACGACCGCCCGGGGGAGTGGCCGACATTTTGGGGTGGTCGGGCTGGGCACGGGAGGACACCTTCGCGGACGCTCGGCCCGAGTCGTCTTCCGCCCGGCCGTGATCGGGTCGCGACCGACCCGAGGCCATCCTCAGGGACGCGATTGGCGCCGGGCCGAGCCGCACGATAGCGTCGGGCATCGCACGGTGTCGGGACGCGGCCAGACACGGGAGGAGATGTCAATGGCCGAGCCCTGGAGCGCCGAGCGCGAAGCGCTGCCGATCCCCGATCGTCCCTACGAGGGGCCGGTCTACGAGGACGCGCAGGACCCGCAAGCGACGTTCTAACCGGGTCGGGGTCGACGGCATGCGCGCGCTGTAACGTTCGGTCTCGTGGAGGATTCGTCGCCCGCCGGGTTCGAGGGAGCGGGCCGCGCCGAGCCGCTGACGACCCGCTCGACCGCCGAGTTCCTCGCGCGGGAGCGGTCATCGATCCTCGGGGCTGCGGACACGGCGCTCCGGCGCGCGCACGCTCGCCACTACGAGAGCGCGGGCGAGGGCGAGGTCCA
The DNA here is from genome assembly GCA_963793655.1 of uncultured Actinomycetes bacterium. Taxonomy (GTDB): domain Bacteria; phylum Actinomycetota; class Thermoleophilia; order Gaiellales; family Gaiellaceae; genus Gaiella. The sequence continues at coordinate 140,129 of CAWCAV010000003.1, read as the reverse complement.
GCGCCGGCTGGAGGCGCTCTTCGACCAGCTCCTGCGGGCCCTCGACGAGCGGGACGTCACGGGCATGCTCACGTACGCGGAGCAGGTCGCCGAGGAGCGCTTCAACGCCGGATACGACCTGTCGGAGGTGCAGACCGCGTTCAACGCGCTCGAGGAGGCGACGTGGGCGCGGGCGATGAGCGAGCTCGAGTCGACCGAGCTGGCAGAGACGCTCGGACTCGTCAGCACGATCCTCGGCACCGGGAAGGACGCGCTCGCGCGCCGCTATGTCTCGCTCGCGACCCGTGCGCACGTGCCCTCGCTCGATCTCCGCGCGCTCTTCACGGGCACGGGCGGCACGTAGCCCTCCTCGCCGGAAGGCATCTGCGGGCTCGGCCGATCGGATCGGTAGTTCTCCGCGAGCGAAGCTCAGCGCGCTCCCCGATGAGCCCGACGTCACGCGCGTCGAAAATGGAAGGTGCTCCGAAGGAGGAGATCGCTTCTGCCCGCCGACGTGCTGACGAGAGACCAGCGTGCGGCGTCGACGCCGCTTACGACGCCCGACGGCGCCGAACGCGCTCCCTCGCGATCCTCCGCCTCGCGGACGTCCGGCCGGGGCGGGCTCGGTCTCCGCGGGATGAGCAAGCGCTACGGGTCGGTGCAGGCGCTCGACGAATGCTCGTTCGCGGTCGAGCGCGGCCGGATGCTCGGATTCCTCGGGCCGAACGGCGCCGGCAAGACGACCACGATGCGCGCGGTCTTCGGGCTGGTCGAGCTCGACGCCGGCGAGGTGCTCTGGGACGGCTGTCCCGTGGGGCTGCCGGAGCGGCTGCGCTTCGGGTACATGCCCGAGGAGCGGGGCCTCTATCCCCGAATGCGCGTCGGCGACCAGCTCGAGTACTTTGCGCGCCTGCACGGGCTGACCGCCCGGGCGGCACGTGCTGTGGCCGCCGACTGGCTCGATCGGCTCGGGATCGGCGACCGCGCCGGCTCGAAGGTGGAGGAGCTGTCCCACGGCAACCAGCAGCGCGCGCAGCTCGCGGTGGCGCTGCTGCACGAGCCGGAGCTCCTCGTGCTGGACGAGCCGTTCGCCGGGCTCGACCCGGTCGCGGTGCGGACGCTCGCCGAGGTGCTGCGCGGCGAGGCCGCGCGAGGCGCCGCAGTCCTCTTCTCCAGCCATCAGCTCGATCTCGTCGAGGACATCTGCGAGGAGGTTGCGATCGTCGACCACGGCCGGATCGTCGTGACCGGAGACGTCGACGACCTGAGACGCGCCTCGCGGCAGCGCCGGATCCAGCTGCAGCTGGAGGGGGCGCCGCCTGACTGGCTGCCTGACCTTCCCGGCGTCGAGCTGGTCGAGCGACGCGACGGCGACCTGCGCCTGCTGACGGGCCGGGACGTCGACCCGGCAGACGTGCTCGCCGCCGCAGAGCGATCGGGACGTGTCGTCGCGTTCGGCTACGGGCCACCGTCGCTCGCCGAGCTGTTCCTGGAGCTGGTGGCGCCATGAGCGGACGGCGCGCCATCGTGCTCGTCGCGCGGCGCGAGATCCGCGAGCGCCTGCGCAGCAAGGTGTTCATCGCCTCGACGATCGTCATGCTCCTGCTCGTCGGCGGATCGACCGCGCTCCAGGGCGCGCTCTCGAAGACGCCGACCTATCGCGTCGCGGTCACCGCGCCGGCGCCCGCAGGCCTCGACTCCGCGCTCCAGCGCGCGGCACGACCGTTCGACGACGCGAAGGTGGAGCTGCACGTGGTCGCGTCGCCGGCAGCCGGGCGGCGCGAGCTCGAAGCCGAGAAGATCGACGCGCTGCTGCTCCTGTCCGCCGACCGGCTCGTCTTCCGGTCGAACGTCGATCCGAAGGCTGCGGCGGTCGCAGACAGCGCGGTGCGCGCGCTCCGGCAGCACCTGCCGCCGGCACCGGAGCTGACGACGGCGACGCTGCACCCCGCGGACGAGGGCGCCGGCGACGCCGAGGTCCTGGTCGCGTACGTCGCCTCGCTGCTCCTCCTCACGTCCCTTGCGGTCTACGGCCAGTGGGTTGTCAGCGGCGTCGTCGAGGAGAAGAACAACCGCGTCGTCGAGCTGATCATGTCGACGGTGCAGCCGCGCGACCTGCTCGCCGGCAAGGTGATCGGAATCGGGCTGCTCGGACTCGTCCAGCTCGCGCTCGTCGCCGGCCTCACCGCGGCCCTCCTCTTCGCCGGCGCCTTCGACGCCCCGGCCGGCCTCGGAGGCAGCGTCGCGCTCGTCGTCCCGTGGTTCGCGCTCGGGTTCGCCCTCTACGCCGTCGCCTACGCTGCCGCCGGGGCGCTCGCCTCGCGCCAGCAGAACGCGGACACGGCGGGACAACCCGTGACGTACGCGCTCCTCGTCGCGTACTTCGCGGGCTACATCGTCGTCGCCGGCAACGCCGAGAGCGCGCTCGCGAGCCTCCTCACGGTCTTCCCGCTCACCGCGCCGCTCGTGCTGCCCGCCCGCAGCGCGCTCGTCGGCGTGCCGCTCTGGCAGCACGCGCTCGCGATCGTGCTCGTCGTCGGCTCGATCTACGCGCTCGTCCGCTTCGCGGGCCGTGTCTACGGCCAGGGCCTCCTCCACAGCGGCCCCCGCCTCGATCCGCGTGTCGCCTGGCGGCTCAGCCGCCAGCGGTGACGGGCCGCGAGAGGGCTCAGTCGGTCGCCCGCTCGTCGCCATGGGCCGGCGGCGGCGCGTCCGGCGAAGAGCCCGCTCTGGTAGGCGAGCACGACCGCCTGGACGCGGTCGCGGAGGTCGAGCTTGGCGAGGATGTGCGTGACGTGGGTCTTGACCGTCGTCTCGCTGATGAAGAGCTCCTGCGCGATCTCGCGCGTTCGAGAGCCCGCGCGCGATCAGGCGGAACACCTCGCGCTCGCGCGCGGTCAGCTCCTCGAGCTCCTTCGGGGCGGCGTCGGCCGCGGGATGCGCGTGAACTGCTCGATCACCCGCTTCGTGACGGCGGGCGAGAGGAGCGCGTCGCCGGCGGCGACGGTGCGGATCGCGGCGATCAGCTGCTCGGGCGGCTCGTCCTTGAGCACGAAGCCGCTGGCGCCGGCGCGGAGCGCCTCGTAGACGTACTCGTCGAGGTCGAACGTCGTCAGGATGAGCACGCGGGCGCTGTCGTCGGCCGCGAGGATCCGCCGCGTCGCCTCGAGCCCGTCGAGCTCCGGCATGCGGATGTCCATCAGGACGACGGTCGGGTCGAAGCGGGCGGCCTTCTCGACCGCCTCGAGCCCGTTGCTCGCCTCGGCCACGACCTCGATGTCCTCCTCGCCGCCGAGGAGCATGCGGAAGCCGGCCCGCACCATCGACTGGTCGTCGGCGACCAGGACGCGGATCGTCACTGCCGGTCTCCTACCGAGCGGAAGCCGGGCGCTGAGGACGAACCCGCCGCCCGTCCGTCGCCGCGTGGTCATCTCGCCGCCGTAGATCTTGACGCGCTCGCGGATGCCGACCAGGCCGTAGCCCGGACTCGTGCTCCTTCGGCCCGCCGCGCCGTCGTCGCGCACCTCGAGCCGGACCTGGCCGGGCTCGTAGCGCACCGTGACGTCCGCCGCGGCTCGCGTTCGCGTGCTTGAGCGCGTTCGTCAGGCCCTCCTGCACGATGCGATAGGCCGAGAGGTCGATCGCTCGCGGCAGCCGCGTTTGCTCTCCCTCGACGTGAAGCACGAACAGGCAGGCCCGCGCGTTCGACCTCCTGCCACGAGCGAGTCGAGGCCGTCGAGCCCCGGCTGCGGCGCGAGCTCGAGGTCGTCGCCGCTGCTTCGCATGGCGCCGAGGAGGCGGCGCATCTCGGCGAGTGCCGCGCGGCCCGTCTGCTCGACACCGCGGAGCGCCTCGCGCGTCCTCGTCGAGCTCGTCCGGGAGCTTGTGCCTGACGGCCCCGACCTGGAGCACCATCACGCTGACCGCGTGGGCGACGATGTCGTGCAGCTCGCGCGCGATCCGCGCGCGCTCCTCGGCAACCGCCACGCGGGCCGCCGATTCGCGCTCGCGCTCGGCCTGGGCCGCGCGCGCCTCGGCCGCGTCCGCCTGCTCGATCCGCGTGTGCAGCGCGAAACCCGCGAGCCAGGCGATGCCGAACACGAGCGGGATGAAGAGCATCTCGCCAGGCTTGTGGTTCGGGAGGTTGTAGATGATCGTCGCCGCGCTGCCGAGTACGACGACGAGGCCGACGCGCGCCAGCACCGTGTCGTCCAGGTTCCCGAGCAGGAACGCCGCCGCCATCCCGGCGAGGTAGACGCCGGCCATGAACGGGACCAGCTGCCCGTCGACGAACGAGATCGACGCCCCCAGCAGCCAGAACGCCGCGGGCGCGCCGAAGGGATAGCGGCGGCGCGCGAGGAGCGTGAGCACGGCGACGACGATCGCCGGGATGCAGAACCACAGCGTCGTGTCCGGGGCGTCCTCGGCGTCGCGCCTGAGCACGAGCTCGAGCACGCCGGCGAGCGCCAGGAGCACGACCACGACGTCGAACCAGAACCCTCGCGCGACGCTCTCCGAACCGCTTCACGGGCTGAACGTACTGGACGTCCGCAGGCACCGCCTCCTACCCGAGTAGGAGCCCGAATCGTCGTCCGGGACCAGTGCGGTTCCAGCCTGGCGACGACGTCATCCGGACGGGCCAGTCCTAGCGTCGGGGCCATGGAGATTCGGTCTGAAACGGCAGGCGATCCAGTCGGAGTCCCGACCGGCCTCGCGCCCGCCTCGGAGCCAGAAGGAGGAGTCATGAGCCCAATGTCCACGAACGCGCGGGAGCTCGCAGCCCGCTCGAACGACGGCGTCCAGGTCCTCTTGCTCTGGCACCCGGACGACAACGCCGTGACCGTCTCGGTCGAGGACGCGCGGATCGGCGATCGATTCCAGATCGCCGTCGCACCCGATCGTGCCCTCGACGCCTTCCACCACCCCTACGCGTACGCGGCCTAGCGGACGCCACCCACCGAAATGACGAAGGAGGAATCGACGATGTTCCGCACCAAGCACAACGATCGCCGCAGTGGTCACTCCAACATCGCGGCCCGCATGGGTCGCTGGAGCGCGGCGCACTGGAAGACCGCCACGTTCGGCTGGCTCGCGTTCGTCCTCGTTGCCTTCGGGCTCGGCGGCGCGGTCGGCATGACGCTCGATCGACGACAACGCGCCGGGGCCGGGCGAGTCCGGCCGGATGGACAGGATCCTCGACGCCGGGTTCGAGCAGCCCGCCGGCGAGAACGTCCTGGTCCAGAGCCGCACGCTGCGAACGACCGACCCCGCCTTCCGGGCGGCGGTGACGGACGTCGTGGCGAGGCTCTCGAAGCTGGATGCCGTCCAGAACGTGCGCTCGCCGCTCGATTCGCGCAACAACGGCCAGATCGCGCCGGACGGGCACGCCGCCCTCGTCGGGTTCGAGATCCGCGGCGACCCCGACAAGGCCGATCGACAAGATCCGCCCGGTCCTCGACACGGTCGACGAGCTCCAGGCGGCTCATCCGGCGGTCTTCGTCGGTGAGTTCGGCGACGCGAGCAAGGTCGACGCGGTCGTGACCGCCTACGGCGACGACCTCGGCAAGGCCGGCTTGCTCTCCCTGCCGATCACGCTGATCATCCTCGTCCTGGCGTTCGGGGCCCTCGTGGCCGCGGGTATCCCGCTGCTCCTGGCCCTGACCGCCGTGTTCGCGACGTTCGGGCTCATCGCGCTGCCGAGCGCGATCTTCCCGGTGGCGATGCAGGCACCCGCGCTGGTGCTCCTGATCGGGCTCGCCGTCGGCGTCGACTACTCGATGTTCTACTTGAAGCGGGAACGCGAGGAGCGGGCCGCCGGGCGGAGCGAGCAGGCCGCTCTCGAGGCCGCCGCGGCGACGTCCGGCCGCTCGGTGCTCATCTCCGGCCTGACCGTGATCGTCGCGATGGCCGGGATGTTCCTCACCGGCGACCAGATCTTCGCCTCGCTGGGCGTCGCGGCGATCACCGTCGTCGCGATCGCGATGCTGGGCTCGCTGACCGTGCTGCCGGCGCTTCTGTCGAAGCTCGGTGACCGGGTCGACCGGGCGCGCGTCCCCCTCGTCGGCCGGCTTCCGAAGACGTGACGGCGAAGGCCGGGTCTGGGGCGCGATCGTCGACCGCGTGCTGCGGCGGCCGCTCGTCTCGGCCGTCGTCGCGGGCGGGCTGCTGGTCGCCCTCGCCGCTCCGGCGCTCCAGCTCCGCATGGCGACGCCGGGGCCCGACACGTTCCCGCAGTCGCTCCCCGTCGTGCAGGCGTACACCAAGATGCAGCAGGCGTTCCCGGGCACGGCATTGCCCGCCAACGTCGTCGTCCAGGCGCCGAACGTGAACGCGCCGGCCGTCCAGGAGGCGATCCGCCGGCTCGAGCAGCGGGCGCTCGCGAGCGGCCGCATGCACGAGCCGATCACGGTCGACGTCAACGCGGATGCGACCGTCGCGAACATCTCGATCCCGATCGACGGCAAGACGACCGACCGCGAAGCGGTCGCCGCGCTTCGGGTGCTTCGCGACGAGATCGTCCCGAACACGGTGGGCGGGCTGCCGGACGTCGAGGCCGGCGTCACCGGGCTCGCCGCGCAGTGGCAGGACGGCTCCGACGAGCTGAAGTCGAACCTGCCGCCGGTCGTCGTGTTCGTGCTGCTGTTCGCGTTCGCGCTGATGCTGGTCGCGTTCCGCTCGATCGTCGTCGCGGCCAAGGCGATCGTGCTCAACCTGCTCTCCGTCGCCGCGGCGTACGGCGTGCTGGTGCTCGTCTTCCAGCACGGCGTCGGCAAGGGGCTGCTCGGCTTCAGCTCGACCGCCGGGATCGAGCCCGTGGTGCCGCTCCTGCTGTTCGTGATCCTGTTCGGCCTCTCGATGGACTACCACGTCCTCGTCCTCGGCCGGATCAGGGAGCTGTACGACAGGGGCGAGAGCATGGACGACGCGATCTCGCACGGGATCAAGCGCACCGCAGGCGTCGTCACCAGCGCGGCGATCGTGATGGTCTTCGTGTTCTCGATCTTCGCCACGCTCTCGATGCTGTTCTTCAAGCAGTTCGGCGTCGGGCTCGCGGCGGCGATCCTGATCGACGCGACGATCGTCCGCGCCGTGCTCCTGCCGGCGACGATGAAGCTCCTCGGCGAGTGGAACTGGTACCTGCCCCGGTGGCTCGAGTGGCTGCCGCGGCTCGAGGGCGGAGAGCCGGAGGCGGCAGCGGACGCAGCCCCGGCAGCCACCTCGGCGTAGACGGAGCTCTCCCGGGCCCCCGGCTCCGACCTCGGTCGGAGCCGGGGGCCTTTCCGTGCCGGCTCCTACCCGAGGAGGAGGCGGAATCGTCGTCCGGTGCGAGTGCGAATCGGGCCTGCCGACGACGTCGCAGCGCCACCTGCCTCCTAGCGTCGAGGCATCGACCCGACCACGAGAGGACCACCATGAAACCCCCCACGACAGGAGCCCTGACGCCCGCCCGTATCGTCGCCCTCGTCCTCATCGGGCTGACGATCGCGGGTCTCGCGTACCTCCGGTTCGCGCCCGACGACCGTGTGTCCGTCCCGAAGGGGGCGCAGGCCGGCGACCTCGTCCTCGAGCCGTGCACCTACGCCACCGAGGACGGGAGCTACAACGCCGACTGCGGCACGCTCGTCGTGCCCGAGAACCCGGCCGACCCGCAGTCGCGGCTGATCGCGCTGCCCGTGACCCGCATCCGGGCGCTCGCGCAGCATCCGAAGGAGCCGGTCTTCCGCCTCGAGGGCGGCCCCGGCATCACGAACATGCAGTTCTCGAAGGCGAGCCGCTACGCCGCCGACCGCGACGTCGTCCTCGTCGGCTACCGCGGCGTCGACGGCTCGGTCCGGCTCGACTGCCCCGAGGTCGACTCGGCCATGAAGCACTCGACCGACTTCCTCGGCGAGAAGTCCTTCCGCGCGTACGAGGACGGCTTCCGTGCGTGCGCGAAGCGGCTCACCGACGAGGGGCTCGACCTCACCCGCTACGGGCTCGCGCAGCAGGTCGACGACCTGGAGGCCGCGCGCAAGGCGCTCGGCTACGACCGCATCGACCTCCTGAGCGAGAGCGCGGGCACGCGCACGGCGCTGATCTACGCCTGGCGCCATCCGCAGCGGATCCACCGCTCGGTGATGATCGGCGTCAACCCGCCCGGCCACTTCCTCTGGGACCGGCAGACGACCGACGAGCAGATCGGCCGCTACGCCGGCCTCTGCGCGAAGGACGAGAGCTGTCGAACGCGGACCGACGACCTCGCCGCCTCGATGCGGCGGACGGCCGCGAACATGCCCGACCGCTGGCTCTTCCTGCCGATCCAGGCGAGCACCGTACGGGTCTTCTCGTTCTACGGGCTGATGGAGTCGACGTCGGAGATGGCGCCGCTGAACGGGCCGACCGCGATCGACTCATGGCTCTCGGTGGCCGAGGGCGACGCGAGCGGGCTCTGGCTCCAGTCGCTCGTCGCAAAGCTCGCTCCGATGCCGTTCGTCTGGGGCCAGTACGCCTCGGCCGCGAGGCCGGACGCCCGGGCGGCGAAGGCGTACTTCGCCTCCGGCACGCAGAACGGCGGCTCGGCTCTCGGCTATGCCGCGACGGCGTTCGCGTGGGGCGGCGGCCGGCTGGCCGACGCCTGGCCGGCCGCCCCGGACGAGAACGCGTACAGCCGCATGCGGACGTCGCAGGTGGAGACCCTCCTGATCGGCGGGACACTCGACTTCTCGACCCCGCCGCAGAACGCGCGCAAGGAGCTCCTGCCGTACCTGCCGAACGGCCACCAGGTCGTGCTTCCGGGATTCGGGCACTCGGGCTCGTTCTGGAGCGACCAGCCGGAGGCCGGCACGCATCTCGTCGACACGTTCCTCGACAGCGGCCGGGTCGACGCCTCGCTCTACGAGCCACAGCAGGTCGACTTCACGCCGGACGTGACGCTGCCGACGCTCGCGAAGGGCATCGCGGCCGCGATGGTCGGCCTGGCGCTCCTGACCGTGCTCTCGCTCCTCGGGATGGCGCGGCGGGTGCACCTCGGCGGCAGCTTCGGACGGAAGGCGAGCGCGACGCTCCGCACGCTCTACCCGGTCGTGCTCGGCCTGGGCGGATGGCTCCTGGGCGTGCTGGTCGTCGTCACGACGATGCCGAGCGTCCCGCTCGACGACGAGCTGCTGGCGCTCCTGTCGGTCGGCATCCCGGTCGGGCTCGGGGTCTACTGGGCCTGGGTGCGGCGCGACGCCTCGGCCTCGACGAAGACCGCCGGCTTCGTCGCGGCGCTGGCGGGCAGCCTCGCAGGCGCCTTCCTCGGCTTCCATGCGACCGAGGGGCTCATGGCGCTCGTCACGACGATCATCGGGGCCACGGCCGGCGCGAACCTGCTGTTGATCCTCCTCGACACGACGCTGGAGCGGCCGGCGCGGCGCGGGGCGGCGGTCGACGCGCGACCGTCGGCGTCGTCGAGCCTCACGGTCTGAACGATGCAAGGGCATCGAGAGGGACGAGGGTCGGCGGGCACGGCCCTCGTCCCTCTCGCTGCGTGCGGCTCGGCGGGGAATCCGACGTCATCGAGATCCCGTTAGACCACCGCGTTCCGGCGGGCCGCCTCGCGGAACCACTCGGCGCTGAGCTTCGGGGTCCGCTCGAGGGTCTCGAAGTCGACGTAGACGAGGCCGAACCGCGTGCCGAACCCTTCGATCCACTCGAAGTTGTCCTGCGCGCTCCAGAGGAAGTACCCGTCCACGGGCACGCCCTCGGACGTCGCGCGCTGGAGCTCCGAGAGGGACGCGCGCAGGAACATCACCCGGTCCGAGTCGTACACGTGGCCGTCGTCGGAGACGACGTCCGACGCGGCGCAGCCGTTCTCGGTGACGAAGATCGACGTCGCGCCCCAGAGCGCCTGCACCTGGCGCGGCGCCCAGTACATGCACTCGGGCCCCAACAGCTGCCACGACGACTGCATCTTCGGGTGCGAGGCGTTCACGGGGACGATGCGGTACCCCGGCGCCTCGTCGGACGGCGCGACGTACACGCCCGGCCTGTACACGTTGATCCCCACGAAGTCGACAGGAGAGGCGATCGTCTGGAGCTCGTCGTCGGTGAACCTCGGGGCGTCGCTCCCGGCACCGGCGAGATAGGCGTCGGTGTACCGGCCCTCGAGGAGCACGGTCAGGAACTCCGCGTTCAGCTCGCGGGTGGCGATCTCGGCCGCCTCGACGTACGCAGGGGCGTCGATGACCGGGACGGCGACCGTGAGGTTGTCGGCGGGCCCCACCTTGGTTCCGGCCCGGGCGCGCGCGCGGATCGCCCGTACCGCGAGCCCGTGGGCGAGGACGGCGTGATGCCGAACCCGGTTCAACTCGCCTGCCGAGAGATGAAGCCCCGGGGCATGGCCGATGCGCACCTTCGTCCCGCCGCCGACGTCGACGTCGACCCCCTGGTGGCCCATGTCCACGAACGAGCGGAACTCGTTGATCGTGAAGAAGTGCTTCACGCGGTCGCTGAGGTGCTCGGCCACGTGGCCGGCGTACTCGGCGAAGGCGTTCACCGTCTCCATCGACTGCCAGCCGCCGTACCGGTCCTGCAGCGCCTGCGGTAGGTCCCAGTGGTACAGGGTGGCGAACGGCTCGATTCCCGCGGCGAGCAACGCGTCGACGAGTCGGTCGTAGAAGTCGAGTCCCTTCGCGTTCGGGCGGCCGGTGCCTTCGGGGAAGATCCGCGGCCAGGAGATCGAGAACCGGTAGGCGGTGACGCCGATCGACTGCATCAGCGCGACGTCCTCCTCGACCCGGTGGTAGTGGTCGTTGGCGACGTCGCCGCTGTCGCCGTTCTGGATGTTCCCGGGCGTGTGGGCGAACCTGTCCCAGATCGACTCGCCTTTCCCGTCCTCGTTCCACGCGCCCTCGACCTGGTACGACGAGGTGGCAACACCCCACCGGAAGCCGTCCGGGAAGCGGCGGCCGCCGGGCGCCGCGGTCGCGTTGGCATTCATGGACCCACCCTCCGCGCTGCCGTTGATGCGAGTCGGAACGGCGAGAGTCTAGGACGGATGTTCAGGCGGCCTCCGTCGCTAGCTCGGCGGCGACCTCGTGCAGCCGCTCGGCGACACCGCTAGGCCGCGTCGGCGAGCCGACGGACCTGCTGCGCGCCTGACCTTTTGCTCTCGGACGAGAGCGCCTTCGTCACCGGACAGAGCATCCTCGTCAACGGCGGCCGATTCCTCCACTGAGCGGCGAGGTGCGCGGCGCACGGCGCTAGCCGCCCGGCGGCAGCGGCACGAGGATGCTCGTCCGCCGCTTGTACTCGCGGTACACGGGGTCGTCGCCGTACTTGGCGTCGGCGCTCCGCTCGAGGAGTGGGATCCCGCTGACGAAGAGCAGGAGCAGCGTGATGAACACGGGGCCGATCACCACGGCGTAGGCCGCTCCGTCGAGGAACGGCACCGCGAACACGAACAGCCCCCACCAGACGAGCATCTCGCCGAAGTAGTTGGGATGGCGCGAGTACCGCCAGAGGCCGGTCGTGATGAAGCGCCCGCGGTTCTCGTCCTTCGCCTTGAAGGCCGACTTCTGGGCGTCCGAGACGGCTTCGATCAGGAGCCCGACGAGCCAGATCGCTGCGCCGGCGATCGCCCAGGGCCCGAAGCCGGGAGGGTCATCCCGGCCGAGGAGATAGGAGACCGGCAGCATGACCACCGCGACCGAGATCGCCTGCAGCAGCCAGAACCGGGCGAACCGCAGCGGCCTGTCCCGCATCTCGTCGAAGCGATGGTCGACCTTGACCCGCAGGATGCGGCGGAACAGGTAGCCGCCAAGGCGTGCCGCCCAGACGAGCACGAGGAGCGCGGCGACGAGCTGAACCGGCTCGTGCGCGCCCAGGAAGGGGAGCACGATCGCGAGCAGCGCGAAGGAGAGGCTGTAGGAGAGGTCGGTGACGACGTCGGTCTTGCGCGTCGCCGCGACCGCGAAGAAGGCTGCGTTCACCGCCAGGGAGACGAGGAAGGAGAGGAGGATCGTCATCGCCCCTACGATCGCACAGGGGTGCCCGACGGCGGAGGGAGTTCGAGCCGACGGGGGCGACCTCGACGGCACGGTGGGCTGCAGTAGCTTTGGAAGCCGTGGACGACAGGGCGCTCCGGCGAGGCAATGCCCTGCTGGCCGTGCTCCACGCGGGCCAGGCAGCGGTGATCCTCGCGCTCTCGACCGACTTCTCGCTTCCGGTGACCGGTGCCTTCATGGAGGGACAGCCGGGAAGCGGGCTACCGAAGCAGGATCTGCTCTTCGACCTCCGAATCGGCCCGCTCGTCGGCGCGTTCCTGTTGCTCGCGGCGCTCGATCACGCTCTCGTCGCGCTCCCGCCGTTCCGCGCGCGCTACGAGCGGTACCTCGTCGCCGGCGTCAACCCGTTCCGCTGGCTCGAGTACTCGCTGTCTGCATCGGTGATGGTCGTCCTGATCGCGATGCTGACCGGCATCGCCGACTACGTCGCGCTGCTCGCTCTCTTCGCCGCGAACGCCGCGATGATCTTCTTCGGCTGGCTGATGGAACTGCTCAATCCGCCGGATCGTGCCCGGACGCGCTGGCTGCCCTTCGTCCTCGGCTGCGTCGTCGGCGCCGTGGCGTGGGTCGCAATGGCGGTGCAGATCGGCGTCTCGGCGGGGCGCGGAGACGCGCCGCCGACCTTCGTCTATGCGATCTACGTCTCGCTCTTCGTGCTGTTCAACAGCTTCGCCGTGAACCAGGCGCTGCAGTACAGGCGAGTCGGGCGCTGGGGCGACTACCGCTACGGCGAGCGCTGGTATCTCTGGCTGAGCCTCGTCGCGAAGAGCCTCCTCGCATGGCAGGTCTTCGCGAACGTGCTCGTGCTCTGAAGAGCCGGCGGTACGGTCGCGCGATACTCCACGAGCCCGGCGCCGTCAGCCCGGCGGTGGAGGGAAGCGGACGTGCATGTGGTTCCCATGATTCGGGTACGGGACGACCACGCCGGCTCTCCCGTGGAGCCCGGTGGAGTAGCCGACGAAGACCATTTCGGCGCCGGCGGCGACGAAGCGGTCGAGGAGGTCCTGGGCGAGCTCGCGGTCGATCTGTTCGGTCGCGACGGGCGCGCGCAGCACACGGTCGAGTCGCGGGTAGTACAGGTCGACGTCGAGCCCGTTCTGGTGGGAGCGGTGCTCCTCCATCGGCCCGCCGTCTCGGAAGCTGATGTCGCCGACGACCACGCGCGGCGCGTCCGGGTTGGCGGCGCGATACGCGGCGAGCACCGAGACGACGGTGCGAATCGTGTGCTCGTTGCCGTACAGCCGGCGCGGCTCGTTCGGGACGCTGTCCTCCACCGGGTTCCAGGTCACCCAGTCCGTCCCTTCGACCGGAAGCTGGGTGCCGGCCGTGAGGAAGCCGGCGTAGGGGAGACCGTGCGACGTCGCCCGGTGCCAGTGGATCTCCAGGACGGTGGCTTCCGCCGCGGTGCGCTGGAGGCGGTTCGCGTCGGAAGGGGGCTCGCTCGCCGCGCCCTCGGCGGGACGCCCCGCGAGCCCAGGCGCCGGAGGCTCCGACACCTCGGGACCTGCGTGCCCCCGGCGAAACGTCAGGCTGGGCGGGTCTTCCTCGAGCGCGCCGCCGGCGGCCCGCGCGCCGCCGCCGAGTCGCGGCGCGGCCAGCGTCAGGGCCACGGCCGGGCCGAGCACGAGCGCGGCTGCACGCGTCTTCTTCGCGGTGCGCCGCCGGCGGAGCTCGGCACGGCGCGCGCGTGAGGCGGCGAGCCCGTTGGGGAACGCCGGTAGCGCGGCGGGCGGGAGACCGAGGAGCCCGGGCGCGCGCAACGCCAGCGACGCGCCCTGCCCGCCCGCCTGCTCGCGGAACCAGAGCACGTCGGTGTCGAACCAGATCTCACCGGGGCGCCAGCCCATGAGCCGATTTCCTTCGCGCGGCGATGCCCGTGTCCTGCGCACTACAGCCTGCCCGCGATCCCCGGGGCGATGCGGCGACTGCATCCTCGTCGAGGAGATGGAGGTCCGTGCCGCCGGCACGATTCGCTGACGTATGGGGGGCCCCGCGACCGTGTGGCGGCGGCGCCGGGGCGCACGCGGGCTGGGAACTAACCCGCGTGGGTGACCGCGAGTGGAGGACCGAGAACGATCAGGTCATCGCCGCCAAGACGAGCGAACGCGTCTTCGGCTCGTCCACCCCCGGCCGCCGCAGTGCGATCGAGGAAACCCTCCAGACCCGCGGGTGTAACGACGACCAGGAAGCGGACGGCTTTGTCGCCGCGTGCCTCCCACGCGTGCGGGATCCCGCGCGAGATGAAGACGAAGCTGCCACTCGCCGCTTCCTGGACCTCATCGGCGAGCCTGACGCGAAGTGCGCCGTCGAGGACGTAGATCACCTCGTCGAGCCCGTTGTGCACGTGATACGGCGGCCCCTGCCCCGGCGCGTTCACCGCTTCGAACACCGTCAGCGAGCCGCCCGTTTGCGCCCCGCGAGCCTTGAACACGATCTCCCCGCCGAGCGGATTCTCGAGGCGCTCGCCGCCGTCCGGCGGAAGATGAATCGCGGGCTCCGGCACACGCGCCTTGTAACACCATCCGAAGCGGAGCGTCGGGTCGAGCTCGCTCACGCGCAACGCGTACCACCGTTACGGTAACGACGTAACGCAAATGAGCGCTCGCATTCAGGGGTTGCGATGGCAGCAGCGACACACCCGGCAAGTGGGCTCGCGTACGACGACGAAGGAACGGGAACGCCGGTCGTCTTCTTGCACGGGCTGACGTTCGACCGCCGCACCTGGCGGCCGATCACCGAACGGCTCGATGGCCTCGTACGAAGCATCGCGATCGACCTGCCCGCCCACGGGGTGAGCGATGGCGCGCCGGCATCGTTCGACCCGATCGCCAATCTGGTGCACGAGCTCCTCGGTTCGCTTGCCGCCGAGTGTCCGATCGTGGTCGGCCACTCGATGTCGGGCGGGCTGGCGCTGTGGTACGCGACCGCCTATCCGACATCGGGTGTCGTCTTGGTCGACAACGGACCCGACATCCGACCGTTCGCGGAGCTCGTGCACCGGGTCGAGCCGGCCCTGCGCGGCCCCGGGTTTGCAGACATCTGGCGAACATTCGAGAACAGCCTCGGCCTCGAGCAGATCCCGGAACCGCAGCGCTCGCTGGTGCTCGAGACGCACGAGGTGAGCCAGGACGTCGTCGTCGGTTACTGGGAGATGGTGCTCCGCACGGATCCAGAGGCGCTCCAGGCGTTGATCGACACGAAGATCGGCCAGCTCGGCGTGCCGCTACTCGGTGTCTTCGGGCGGGCCATCACGGACAGCGAGCGCGAACGGTTCGGATGGTTGGCGGACGTCCAGCTCGAGGAGTGGCTCGGCGATGGCCATTTCGTCCACCTCGTCGAACCCGACCGTTTCGCGATCCGGCTACGCCAGTTCGTCGACCACTGCACAGCGGCGGGCTGAGAGCTCAGGCACTTGCTGAAAACCCACGACCGTCGACCCCGTCCTTGCCCTTTGTGTGTAGCGACCGTCTGGTCGGGGCGAGGTTTCAGGACGGTTGGTGCACGCGATCAGACGTCGAGGCGGCGACCGAGCGCGTCGTAGGCCTCCAGTGTCGTGCTCGCTGCCGCCGAGCCCGGGAACGCGTCGGCGAAGAGGGTGAAGAAGACCGCGTCGCGCGGGGGCTCGCCCTCGTTCGCCGGAAGCCGCCGCCGCAGCGTCGCCTCCTCCGTGAAGCCGAGGGCCCTGGGTACCCGCAAGCTCGGTGCGTTCCCCGGGTCGACCCGGATCTCGACGCGATCGACCCCGCAGACCCGGAACGCCACCGCGGTCAGTGCTGCCGCGGCTTCGCGCGCGAGGCCGTTTCCGACGCGCGATGCGCGGATCCAGTAGCCGATCTCGAGGGCACCGGGCCCGACACGCGTGTGGAGCCCCGATCCGCCGATCACTTCGCTCTCGTCCCGCTCGAAGATCCCGTAGACGAAGTCGTCGCCGAGGTCGAACCGGCCGCGAAACGTTCGTAGCAGCTCGACCTTGTCGTCGAGCGGCCGCGGCTCGTCCGCAGCCCACGGCATCCAGGGGCGCAAGTGCTCGAGGCTCGTGTCGAGCGCGTTCTTCAGGAGCGGCGCGTCGCGCGGTTCCCAGCAGCGAAGGGTGAGGCGCTCGGTGCGAATCGCATACGGAGGCGGGACGCGTGACTCGCCGCGGCCCGCGCCGACGCTCACCCGCGGTCGCCCAATGCCGCGTTTGACCCGGCCCCGTACTGCTTCGTCCCGCCCACGGTCGAACTGACCCTACCGGCACATGTGGCGACGATCTCCCGACGCTTGGGTGGCGGCAGCATCCACGCGGTCCGACCCGTCCGTCGGGGACGAACTGCGCAGAAGTACCCACGCCCGGTCGTTGTGGAAATGGGTGCTTCGTCCGAGGGCGGAACCTCCCCTCGGCTCTACGGTCGTCGGGAAACGGCTTGGCACACGACGAGGAGGCGACGATGAGCTCGACACGGGATGCACGATCCGAGACCGAGGCGCATGCCGCGCCGCGGGAGGCGTGGGATGCAATCGCCGAGGGCTTCGACCGGTACGTCGCCCCTCAAGAGGCGGAGCTGGCGAGCGAGGCACTCCGCATGGTCGGGCTCGAGGCCGGGGAGCGGCTTCTCGACGTCGCGGCGGGGACGGGCGGCCTGAGCCTGCCGGCGGCGCGCCTCGGCGCAGAGGTGCTCGCCACGGACTGGTCCCCGGCGATGATGGAGATGTTCGCGGCGCGTGTCCGCGACGAGGGGCTGATCAACGCAGAGGGTCGTGTGATGGACTGCCACGCGCTCGATCTCCCTGACGGCTCCTTCGATGTCACCGGATCCCAGTTCGGCGTGATGCTCGTTCCCGACCAGCCGCGCGCGTTGCGCGAGATGGTTCGAGTGACGAAGCCCGGTGGTCGCGTGCTCCTGATCGCGTACGGCTCGCCCGCAGAGCTCGAGTTCCTGCAGCTCTTCATCGGCGCTCTGAGCGTTGTCGCACCGGACTTCGCAGGTCTCCCGGACGATCCGCCTCCGCTCGAGTTCCAGGTGTCGGACCCCGAGGTGCTGCGCCGGCGGCTGACCGAGGCCGGACTGCGGAATGTCAGGGTCGAGAGGACGGCCGAGAGGCCTGCGTTCGGCTCGGGCCAGGAGATGTGGGACTGGGTGGTGCACGGCAACCCCATTCCCGGGATGCTCGTCGCTGATCTCGAGGAGGAACGACAAGCGAGACTAAGGCAGGTTCTCGACGGAATGCTGCGAGAGCGCTCCGGTGGGAACGGGCCGGCCATCCTGACGAACGCCGTCCACGTCGGTATCGGAATCAAGTGATGCCCTGAGCTCGAGCGACGGCACGCGGGATCAGGAGTCGAGGGCAAATGGCCGCGGCACGAATCCTCGTCGTCGGAGGCGGCATCGCCGGCCTCGCGGTTGCTCGAGCGCTCTCCCGTGCCGGCTTCTCGGCCGAGGTCGCCGAGCGCGAGCCGACGTGGGCGCGAGGCCGGCACGGGCGTCTATCTGCCGGGGAACGCGGCGCGCGCGCTCCGCGCGTTGGGTCTCGAAGAGGCAGTCTCGGAGAGAGGTTTCGTGATTCCTCGGCAGCGCGTCGCCGACGACCGCGGCCGGCTGCTGGTCGAGGTCGATCTCGCGAAGCTGTGGGACGGGGTCGGCGCCTGCCTGGCGCTCCATCGCGCCGACCTCCATGCCGTGCTGCTCGACGGGGCACGCGACGTGCCGATCCGGATGGGAGTCGACGTCCGCGCGCTCAGCGAGCGGGACGACCGGGTCGTGGTGGCGTTCGGCGACGGCACGGAGGGCGAGTACGACCTCGTGATCGGTGCGGACGGAATCCACAGCACGGTGCGGCGGCTCGTCTTCGGCGGCGGCGCGACCGCCCGGTCCCGTGGGACAGGTGGGATGGCGCTTTGTCACCGACTGCCCGCCTGAGATCACGACCTGGTCGGTGATGCTGGGCCACCGAACGGCCTTCCTCACGATCCCGATCGGGAACGGGCGGGTGTACTGCTACTGCGACGTGGTGTCGCCCGCGGCCGGGGGTCGGCACGACGACCTCGGCCGGCTCTTCGCCGGGTTCGCGGAGCCGGTAGGACGCCTGCTCGCGGTGCCTGATCGGGAGCTCCTGCACCGCTCGACGATCGAGGAGGTCGCGCTCGATTCCTGGGTGCGCGGCCGGGTGGTGCTCGTCGGGGACGCCGCGCACGCCACCTCGCCCAACATGGCCGAGGGCGTTGCGATGGCGCTGGAAGACGCGCTGGTGCTGGCGAACTGCCTGCGTCGGCCGGAGACGATCCCGGCAGCCCTGTCGGCGTTCGAGGCCCGCCGCCGCCCGCGAACGGACTGGGTCCGGGCGCAGACGCATCGCCGTGACAGAACTCGCTACCTACCCACCGCGGTTCGAAACGCGGTTCTGCGGGCCTTCGGTCGAAGGATCTTCCGATCGAACTATCGACCTCTGCTCGACGAGCCCTGAGGTCGCTGTTGACGCGCGCCTGCGTCGCGATCCTTGATGAGCTGCGCGGAGAGCGTCTCGGCGAGCCAGCGTTCGTAGGCTTCGGGACTCCAGCCCCGCTGGCGGACGAGCAGCTGGTAGAGGTCGGGGTGGGTCAGCGTCCAGCCGATGTCGGCTGCTGTCGTGAGGTCGGCGGCGAGGACGCCGTCGTGCTCGAGCGTTTCCACGATTCCGCGTACGCCGAGCTCGTAGAACTCGCGCTGGAAGCGTTCCCAGAGCGCGGCGATCTGCTCGTCGGCGGGCGCGGCCTGGCGGACGATCTCGGTCACGTGCGCGGTGCGTTCGCGCACGATGCGGGAGTTGTGCGCGACGAGGGCGAGCCGCCGTTGCGGGTCGGGCTCGTCGACGATCTCGCGATACCAGGGGCGTTCGGGCATCGGCACCGGTTCCTCATCGCCCCGCATGCGCAGGTTCCAGAGCCCGCGCAGCACCTCCGCCTTGGTGCCAAAGACGGCGTAGACGGTCTTGAGGGCCACTCCCGCCTCCTTGGCGATCTCCGCGACCGAGGTGCCGACGTAGCCGCGCTTGGCGAAAAGCCGCTCGGCCGTTTCGAGGATCGCCTGCCGGGTGGCGGCTGCCTGCTCGCGCCTGCGCGGCGATTCGTACCGGCGCCGCGGCTTGACACTCTTGCTCATATCGTTATCCTAGCTGATACTTCATTATCCATAACGGATAGCGAATATCGGAAAGAGAAGTCGATATGGCGATGATCCTCACCCGCATCAACGTCGGCGACTACGACGCGTGGAAGCCGATGTTCGACCAGGATCTCCCCGGCGCCCGCCGCTTGGCCACCGGCTACCGGCTCTTCCGCAGCAGGGAGGACCCGAACGAGGTCTTCATCCAGGTCGAGTTCGACTCGACCGAGGAAGCGCTCGCCGCCCGCGAGCGACTGCTCTCCTCGGGCGTTCTCGACCGCTTCTCGGACAGGACCGGCCCCACCGTGGTCGAGGAGGCCGAGGCGGTGCGTCGGTGAGCCCAGCTGTCGTCGAGGCGGTTGATCGAGGTCGGCACCATGGATGACCACTTGGTTTCGCTTGGCGGGGATTGGGCGTTGCGCCGGGACTTCGCGGTTCGCAGTGCCGGATTTCCCGTCTCCGGGCTCGACGTCTTTGGTGCGGACAACGAGCTGACGCGCCTGCGCGCCATCGCCGTGGACCCGGCGTTTCGTGAGGCCGTGACCTGGCAGAGCCGCGACGTCCTCGCGAGCGCAGTGGATGGCCTGATCGAGGCGGGTGGCGCGCCGAGCAAGCTAAGGCGGCGCGAGGAGATCGTTGCTCGCTACTGGCAGCGTTACTGCTCGAAGAACGACACCATCGGGTTCTTCGGCCCGCTCGCGTGGGGCGACATTCGCGCCGATGGCCCGGCGCTCACACAACGCTCGAATGGGCTGGTCCGTCAGCGAACGGTCCACATCGAGACCTGGTGTCTCGAGCGGTTCCTGCAGACGTTCACCGACGACCCCTGGCTGCCACTTGGCCCCTGGCCGGAGGAAGACGCCCGGAATCGGATCGAGTCGATTGCCGACGCTGCGCCGCGCGAACGTGCGGCGACCGGGCTTGCTCGCCTCGAGGAGGCACGCAACCGCATCAAAGCTGCGTCGCGCGATGAGCTCGTCGAGGCTCTCGATGGGTTCGATCGCGTCTTCGAGGACCTGGTCGGCGAGCCGCCGGCGCGCATGCCCGAGCTCGCCGGCGGCGGCCGCACCCCGGTCTACATGGACGCGATGCGGGACCTCGAGGTCGACCTCGGTCCCGGCCTTGTCGCCGAGCTCTCCGCTTCCCTTCCACCGTTGCTGGAGAGCTCACGGTGGCTCTGCGGGCGTAGCTTCGAGCTGGGCTGTGAGCTGATGATGGAGGCGATCGGCTCAGGTGGGCGGCGCCCGCTCGCCCCGCTCTTCGGCAAGGTCTTCTCGGCGCTGCGGGAGATGCCACGCCTGCTCGCCTCCGAGCACGACGAGCTCCAGCGGCGCTGGGCGGAGCTGCTCGACCACCCCGATCGAACGACCATCGGCGAGCGGGCCTGCGCACGGTTTTCGGACTTCGGCCCTGCGTGGCCGATCTCCGTGTTCCACAGCCCCGACATCCAGATCGCGGCCCCCGACGCCGATGCGGTCGAGCGCGGCGACTATCTCGTGGTCATCGGGGACTACCACCCGGGGACGAGCCCACTCGGGCAGGGCGTGTTCTCCTACCGTCACCCGGACCGGCAGCGGTTCCTCGAGACGTGGGGCTCCGACGTCGGCACCCCGACCATCTATCCCTTGCCGCCGCGGGTGCCGCAGGTCCCGCTGACCGCGCGGTTGATGCCAGCGGCGAACCTCCCCGGCGACATCGTCGTCCTGCCGCCGATGCCCGAAGCTCGCGCGCGCGCGGGCTCGCGGGTCGTCTCGGCGACCGACCTGCTCGTCGACGGCGCGACGATCACAGACCGGGACGGATCGTTTCGGGCACCGCTCCATTTCCTCTTCTGGCTTCCGATGTTCGTCGCGACCGTGTTCGGCTACGAGCCTTTCCCGAAGGTCGAGCACATGGAGCGGATCACGGTGGGGCGCACCGTGTACAGCCGCGAGAGCTGGCGGATCCCCGTCGGCGACTGCCCGACCGATCCGGCCACCGTCGCTGGTTGGGCGCGCGATCACGGGATGCCCCGTCGAGTCTTCGTGCACATGCCCGACGAACGCAAGCCGACCTACCTCGAGGTCGAAAGCACCGTGCTGGCCCGTATCTTCTGCCGCCAGATCCGGCGGCGTGTCGACACCCCGGAACGCCTGGTATCGGTGTCGGAGATGCTGCCCCGGCCCGAGGACTGCTGGCTCGAGCTCGACGGCGAGCGCTACACGAGCGAGCTGCGAGTTGCCGCCGTCGATCTCACCCGCCGTGGGCACGCGAAGATCGACGTCGGATGACTTCGCCATCACGTCGAGGAGGTGTCTTCGGGGACACGCGATCTGCAGCGGCAGGGACGATCACCCAGCGTCGCCGTGCGATCCGACCCCGCGGGAAGTAGCGGAGGCGTCCCGTCGCGGCCGGCCCGTGGCGGTGACCGCGAGGTCGGGAGCGACGCCGCCCCAACGGCCGCGCAACGGGGGCGCGGCGTCCGCAGCAAATGCGTTGCCCATACGAGCGATGGAAGGTCAGGTGACCATGAGTGCCGTCCGTGTGCGGCCGAGCTCGAGCACGGGGGTTTCCCACGAGCCGCCCGCGTCCTTCGAGACGCGGACCTCGCCATTCGCGAGAACTGCGACGAGCTCGGCGGGCGCCGGCGAAGCGAGCAGGTACGGCATCGCGGGAAGATCGTCGGCGGTGATCACGCAGCCGTCGGGGCCGGCTCGGAGGACGGCGGCGCCGGCGTGCCCCTGTCCGTGCGCTCGACGCGGACCCGCGGCGGCAGCGACGTACCAGCGCTCCGGCTGGGTGGGATCGGCGGCGACCGCCCCGCAGTAGCGGCGGTCGAGCCCGTCCGTGACCTTCCGCCACGTCATCCCCCCGTCGCTGCTGACCGCCGGCCCGGTCCCGCCCCCCTCGTACGCCCAGGCACCGTCGGCGGGATGGAACGCGACGACGTGCGGGTCGCGAGAAGCCCGCCGTAGGTGACCGCTCCAGGTCCTGCCGCCGTCGTCGGAGCGAACGAGGGCGCCCGCCTCGATTCCCGCCAGCAGGATGTCCGGGTCGGTCGGCGCCACTGCGAGTGACTGGACGTACGCCGTGTGCGGCCGCTCCGCCGGTGACCACCAGAACCACGAGCGCCGCCGCCGAAACGACGCCTGCGCCTCCCAGCGCGCACCTCCTGAGTGCGTGACCCACACGCGCGCGGGTTTTCCCGGCGTAGACGCGGCCGTGTGCCGCGGCAAGCGACCGAATCCGCTGCCCCTCGAGCCCGGCTCCGCGCCAGGTGCAGCCTCCGTCGTCCGAGCGCCAGACACCGGTTCCGTCCGCACCCGCGTAGAGCATTCCTGCGTCCGCGGCCAGCCCGCGAACGTCGTGACCGGCGAGGACACGCTCGACACACCATGCGCCTCCGGCCCGCTCTGCACGGACGAGGCCGTCCGCCGAACCCGCGAGCACGATCATGTTCGCAGCCTAGAGTCGGCTCGCCGGTCGCGCTCGACTCCCTGGGCCGTGGTTCAGTCGAGCAGCAGAGCGATGCCGATCAGCGCGGGCCCCATGTGATAGAGGACCGGGGCGCATCACCAGTCGCCGCGAGCTGAGCGAGCATCCGGGCGGCGAGCACGATCGCCAGCCACCCGACCAGGCCGCCGGGTACCCGCTGTGGACGACCGCGACGCCGAAGCCGATCACCGCGACGTTGGCGAGCGCGCTCCAGGCGAGGAAGAGCCCGCCCGCCCAGGCGGACAAGGCGTCGAATCCCATCAGTGGCTCCGTCCCGGACGCAGCCGTCATCGCGGTCACGCGAAAGGTCAGGCTCGCGAGCCACAGCGGCGCGCCCATCAGCAGGGCACTCGACGAGAGAGGGACGACGACACCCGCGCCCGCCTGCTCGAGCGGCTCGGCCACCGCGACGAAGCCGAGCACGAGCAGCACGGCTGCGCCGGCAATCGAGAGGTTGGCCGCCTGCCATCTATGGCGCCGTTGCGCGATCAGCGCGAGCCGCTCGGGAAGCGACGCCGTCCAGACGCGCGAGGGCAGCGCGGCGACGGGAAGCCAGAGCACGAACGAGCCGAGAAACAGCCATCCGGCAAGGTCGGAGCGCGTCATTCAGCCGGCGGCGAGTTCAGGGAAGGGCGCGCCGGCACGCCCCCCAGCCTCTCAGCGAAGCGGCCGGAGGACAAGCGCGCAACTGCAACCGTTAGGCGCGGCGCGTTCATCGACGGGGTCGGCGCTCGTTCGACTGACAGAGCCCCAGCGTGGCCGTAAAGACTGGTGCGACCTGCGAACAACGATGTGAATCCATTGTGGGCGTGCCCTCGTAGTGGCGGTTGATACGACTACGAGGAGGGCACATGAAACGACTCGCTTTGCTGGTCGCGGTTGTCGGGCTCGTCGGAGGTGCGCTCACGACCGCGAACGCGGCGACGACGCGAACCGTGTGCCACCGAACGTCATCCGCGAAGAACCCGTACGTCAAGGTTCGCGTCTCGGCCAAGCAGCTGAGGGCACATCTCAAGCACGCCGCAGACATCGTTCCGGTGCCGGGCGGGGGCTGTCCCCGCACGCTGCTGAGCGCGGCGGCGGGCGGGCGCGCGTTCCCGATCGCATTGACGGGCGAGGCGGAAAGCCCTGCCGGCGATCCGGTCGGGACGGCGACTGCGACTGTCCGGCTTCGCGCCGGACAGGGTCAGCTCTGCTACCAGGTCGCGACCAAGAACCTCTCGGCGATCGCTGCGATGCACATCCACAAGGGTGAGAGCGGGGCAGCGGGACCCGTGGTCGTGCCGCTCCAGACACCGAACGCGGCCGGCACCTCGAGCGGGTGTGCACCGGCCGAGCGGACGCTCGTCGCGGCAATCCTCGCCGACCCCGGTTCGTACTACCTCAACGTCCACACGTCCGAGTTCCAAGCGGGCGGCGTTCGTGGGCAGCTGACGGGGACGTCGACCGCGTCGTTCGGATGGATCGTCGCGGTCGACCTGAAGGGCACGAGCGAGCCGAACGCGACCGGCACGGCGGTCGTCCGTATCCGCAAGGATGCCGGCCTGGTCTGCTACCGGCTCCACGCAGCGAACGTCACGCTGCCAACGACCGCCGCACACATCCACCGCGGTGCCGCCGCCGTCAACGGGCCCGTCGTCGTTCCCTTCACCGCCCCCGGGGCGGACGGGAACTCGAGCGGCTGCGTCACCGCCTCCCCCTCGACGCTGATCGACGAGATCATCGCCAACCCGGCGGGCTTCTACGTCAACGTGCACACCACAGAGCACCCGGCCGGAGCCATCCGCGCCCAACTCGGCTGACCGTCGCGTCGTCGTGGGGACGCCCGTCCGTCCCCACGACGACCCGGACTGGCCGATCTCGATCGCGATGAGGCTCCCGGCGCTCCGGTCGCTAGTCGTCTTGAACGTCCAGAACGCCGCGGAGGAGACGGCTCATGCTGTCGCGTTCATCTTCGCTGCAGGCAACGTCGATCGCGATGGCGACAGCGCCGCCGCGTCCGCTTCGGGCTGTGGCCCTGTCGCCAGGAAAAGCTCGATCTCGGTCACAACGGTGTCGGGGTCGTCGAACCACGCGTTGTGGCCTGCCCCGGGGACTCGAACGAGGCGAAGGTTCGGATTCGTCGCGACGAGAGCCTCACCCTCCTCCGGCGATGCGAAGGCGTCGTGTTCGGGCCAGAGGAGGAGCGTCGGCATCGTCAACGCTCGCCAGCGCTCGCCGAGGATCAGCTCGCGTCGGTACCCGAGGCGACGCCAATCGGCGATGCACGCGAGCAAACCGAGCCAGCTCTCGACGTTCCGCCTGGTATTCGCGACGTCGACATCGAGCACGAGGTCGTCGACTCGCTCCGGATGCCTGACGATGACCTGGCCCCAGAACTTCCGGCTCCCGCCGCGCGTCGCGTTCGAGAAGACATACCTGGCGAGCCGCTGGCCGATGAGCGGGAGTCCGAACGGAAGCATCAAGAGCGGCGGTCTTCGCGCGACGCCGAAGGGCGCCCCGACAAGCGCGAGGCGCGACACACGGCTGGGAGCGTCCAGGGCGAAGGCGACGGACAAGAGTGCGCCCAGCGAGTTTGCGACCACGTCGACGGTCGGGAGCCCGAGCCCATCCACGACGTCCCGCAGGAACGTGCGACCGTGGTCGAGCAGGTCGACGCTGCGGTAGTCGAACGGATCGGCTAGCCCGTGACCAGGCCGGTCGACTGCCAGTACGCGGTGGTCCTCCGCGAGAGCAGCGAGGATCGGCACCACCTCGTAGGCGCCGCCCAACCCACCGTGGACGTACAGAAGCGGCGACCCGCTGCCGAGCTCGAAGACCTGTGTCTCGCCCTGGGACCAGCGAATCCGGTGGACCCGAGTCTCAGGTGCGAACCCGGCGAGCAGCGCGGCCTGCGCCTTCTCGAGCTCTCGATCCAGCTCTGTCTCCACAAGGGCTGAGAATCGCAGCATGCGAGGCGCGCAGCATCGGTCGGAATACCTATCCGGCTACGGATTCTTGATCTGCTCGCGTAGCGAGTACGCGGCCGCCTCCGCTCGGTTGCGGAGGCGAAGCTTCGCCAGGATGCGCGCGACGTGATGCTCGGCCGTGCGACGGCTGATGTAGAGGCGCTGCGCGATCTCGGCATTCGAGCACCCTTCGGCCAAGAGCGACAAGACCTCCGTCTCGCGCCTGGTGAGTGGCCCGTTGCCTTTCGGGAACGTCCGCGCCGAGGCTCCGAGCGTTCGGAGGAGGGCGGCGGCCGCGTCAGCGTCGCGGATCGCGCCGAGGCGCTCGAACGTCTCCAGCGCGTGCCGTGCCTCCACGACTGCCGCCGCGGGCGCGTGCGAGCTGAGCGCCCGTGCGAGCGCGATCCGGGCCTGCGCGGCCTCGAGGGCTAGACCGAGTCCCGAGAACAACTCCAGGGCCACCTGGAAGTCCGCCCGCGCTTGCTGGTCTCCGCGAGCGGCTCGGACCGTGCCCCCGACGAGCTTGGCGACGGCGCGCGTCCGGTCGTCTTTGCGGTCGACCGCAACAACTTCCAGCTGGCCAAGCGTCTCTTCCGCGGCAGCGAAGTCGCCGCATGCGAGCTGCACATCGACGAGTAACGCGAGCACGGGCGCGCAATCCGGATCGGTCGGCGGCGTGTTCTCGAGGCACAAGCGACCGAGGTCCCCGGCCAGAGCGAGGTCGCCGCGTGCCAACGCGATTCTCGCGAGTGACCGTTTGGCGCTCGCGTGCCAGTCGAAGCCTTCCAGCAGACGCTCGGCCTCCTCGAATCGTCCCTGCCGAACGCGCAGGTCCGCGAGCCGAAGCAGTGCGAAGAGCTGGGACGCCCAGTAGCCCGTCTCGAACGTGCGGATGGCGGCGAGGAGCTCGCGCTCCGCCTCTTCCCAGCGGCCGAGTGCGATCAGAATCCCGCCGTAGTGTGTCCGGCAGGTCGGCGGCACGAAGTCGCCCCACGCCTCGAAGCGAGTCGCGGCACCGAGCCACTGCTCCGCGCGTCTGACGTCGGTCGCCCGTTCGCAGGCGCTCAGCAACCTGCAGTAGATCTCGCCGGCAGGGCCGACGCCGACGACCTCTCCCGAGGCGACCGCGGCCATCGCCTGGTCGAGCAGCGTCATCCCTTCGCTGATGCGCCCCGCGGCGACGTATGCCTCGCCGAGCAGCGCCATTGCATCGAACTCGAGGTCCCTGTCTCCGTACCGCCTGGCGATCGCGATCGCTGCTGTCGCGCACTGCTCGCGCTCGGCTGCATCGGAGGTCCATGGAGCTCGGTCGAGCATGAGCCACCCGTGCGCCGCAGACTCTTCGACTCCCTCCAGCGCGCTCTCCGCCCGCGCCATCCACCCATTGGCCGCGGCCACGTTGCCGTTGACGGACACGTGCAGGAACGCCAGCCAGCGCGCCAGCTCGGCCGCCTCCGCCTGCAGGCCACGCCGCTCGTATTCGGCAAAAGCGCGCTCCTTCACCTCGATCGCGCGCGCATGTTCGCCCCCGAACTGCAGCGCCTCTCCCAGGCCGTCGAGAATCTCCGCGGTTTCGCCCAACTCCACGGCCTGCTCGAAGAAGGTGCGGGCGCGCTCCCAATCAGCTGCGGCAAGCGCCTCGTGGCCGAGGTGTAAGAGCTTGTCAGCCGTCGCGACACCCACGTTGCAAATGATTCCACGAGAGAGCTGGGCGCGCCCTCGACCGTGGACGCACGGTCGAGACGGACGAGCTTGCGATCAACGCGCGACGCCGTCTCGTTGGGAGAGGTGGTCAGCGCCTTCTCGAGCGATGCGATTCCTGGATCGGTAATCGACCGAGGAAGTTCGTGATGTGGGCACCCGATCGGGTCAAGGTGCCGCTGCCGTGCACCTGCAGCTCACCGGCCGGCTCGGCCTTCAGCTCGCCGATGGCCGCCACGAGGTCACCGGAGAGGACGGTCGTGTTCGCCCAGCGCGCCTCGTGGAGCGTGGTCGATGCGACGTACTTGGGCTTGGTGTTCAAGGGTTCTCCAGATCGTCCCTCACGCCCCAATGGCCGGCGAAGAGCTCGTAGGTGCGCCGGCCGAACAGGAACGCGTCCCCGCGCTGGTACACCTGGTCGACGAACGTCATGGCCTCGTTGTCGAACAGCGGCCCGGCCCATCCACCGCGCTCGAATCCGCCGCTGCCGTTCTCGTCCCGCGCCGTTTTCCTGGACCACTCCGTCGACGGAGACTTCCGTCGTGGTCGTCGGCTTCATGGATTCGTCCTCCCTCTCGCGGGAGGCCCATCCAGAACCGTGGGGACGTACTCGAGCAGCTGCAGCCGTCCGTCGAACGTGCGGCTTTCGACCATGTCGAGGGAGACGTCTGGGTATCCGTCGTAGATCCGGTCCTTGCCGGTGCGTCCGGTGATGACGGGGAACACGACGACGCGGAAGCGATCGACGAGGCCGGCTTTCAGGAGCGAGCGACAGAGCGTGAGGCTGCCCATGGTGCGCATCGACGTATTGCCGTCGTCCTTCATCTCGCGCACGGCCTCGGCGGGATCCTGCCTCACCAGCTGCGCGTTCGCCCACGAGAGCGGCTCGCTCAACGTGCTCGAGAAGACGACCTTCGTCAGGCCCGTGAGCGCGTCGGTGCCCGGCTCGCCCTCGCTGACCAGTTCGGACATGAGCCGATAGGTGTTGGCACCCATCAGGACGGTGTAGTCCGCCTCCGGCTGGTCTCCCAGCCAGGCCAGGTACTCAGGCCCCTCCAGGCCCCACCAGCCGGGCCAGCCCTCGGCAGCCCCGTATCCCTCGAGCGAGGTGATGAAGTCGATCAGCAATTCAGACATTCGCGGCTCCTTTCGCTTCCACAGACAGTTCGCCAGCGCGGGTGAACGTCACATGCGATACGCCGCTGGGCGAGGACGTGGTCTCGATGTCGTAGTCCTTCTCGAGGTCCTCGAGTCCGTCCCAGAGGCGGACGCCTCGGCCGAGCAGGATCGGTACGACCACGATGTGCATGTAGTCCACGAGCCCGGTGGCAAGGAACTCGCGGATCATGGTGGGGCCTCCGCCGAGGCGTACGTCCCGGCCGTCCGCAGCCTCGCGGGCGGTCTCGAGCGCCTCGGCGGGCGAAGCATCTATGAAGTGGAACGTCGTGCCGCCCTCCATCTCGATCGACGGGCGCGGCTGATGGGTGAGGATGAAGGTCGGTGTATGAAATGGTGGGTTGGGACCCCACGCGCCCTTCCACTCCGGGTCCTCGTGCCATCCGGGGTGGCCGAACTTGTTCGCGCCCATGATCTCGGCGCCGATCCCGGGATCGAACTGGTTGGCAAAGGCGTCGTCGATGCCGCTGCTGCCGCCGGGCTTGCCGACCATCTCTTGCCACCACCGGGTAGCGAACATCCATTCGTGCAGCCGCTCGCCGGCATGGCCGAACGGTGCGTCGCGCGTCTGGCCTTCGCCGGTGGCGAAACCGTCGAGCGAGATGGAGAAGTTGTGGACGCGGGCAAGTGACATGGCGGCCTCCTTCGTCGATGGGGAGTCAGTTCTCGTAGGTCCGGTCAATCGGGTTGTTTTCTCGTCGGTCCCTGTTACCACGCCGGACAGAGCCCCGATGGCCGCGACGGGCGCGTGCTGGGATACGCTGCTCTGCCCGAGCACGACTTGACGCGGGCCTCCCCGCGCCCTCGCCGAGCTGCTCGCCGACTCTCTCTCGCCCGAACGAGTCTCAGGGGGCGGAAGAAACAAGCGCGGCGGGTAGTTGCACCGTCACGCGGAGCCCGCCGGCGGGGCGGGGGGCGAGGGTGAGGGTCCCATCGTGTGCTTGGGTGATGCTGTTGACGATTGCCAGGCCAAGGCCAACGCCTGCGTGGTCGGTGCGTATGCGTTTGCTGCCGCGAAGAAACGGCTCGGCTAGCGTGGCAACTGACTGTGGGGTGAGCTTCTCGCCGGTGTTCTCGACGGTGAGCACCGCATTTTCGGGGTGAACGCTGGTCGTGACCCACACGGTGCCCTGTTCGGGCAGGTTGTGGACGATCGCGTTGTGCACGAGATTCGTAGCCATCTGCAGCAGGAGGGCGGATGAGCCGATGGTCGGAGTCGTGTCGCCGGAGGTCTCGATCGTGGCACCGCGTTTTTCTGCGATGGGGAGGAGCGTTTCAGCGGCTTCCTCCGCGATGAGGGACAGGTCGACGTGCTCTCGGGTAAAGGACCGCTGGTCGGCGCGGCTGAGCAGGAGCAGTGCTTCGGTGAGGTCGATCGCTCGGGTGTTGACGGCGTGGAGGCGTGCGACGAGCTCGTCGGGGTCGCGATTCGGATCGTGGCGGGCGACGTCGAGCAGTGTCTGGGTGACCGCCAGCGGGGTGCGCAGTTCGTGGGAGGCGTTGGCTGCGAATCTCTGCTGCTCGGCTGCGAATCTCTGCTGTTCGGCGACGTGCGCTTCGAGCCGGGCGAGCATGGTGTCGAACGCGTCGGCGAGCTCGCGGAACTCGTCCTGATGGCCTTCCAACTCGATCCGATGCGAGAGTGACCCGCTCGCGGCCGTGCGTGTGGCGTCTGTGATGCGCGTCAGCGGGGCGAGCATGCGCCCGGCGAGGAGCCATCCTCCCAGCAGACCGAACACCAGCAGGAACGCAATCAGGATGGCCGCGGTCGGAGCGAACGCGCGCAGGAGGTCGGCGTGGCTGCGCACCAGGAAGATCACACCAGGGTGTACACCACGCGAAAGCGAGAAGTACCCGACGGCGAGCAGCACGGCGCATGCGAGCATCAGGAAGCCGGCGTAGCTGAGGGTGAGCTTGAGGCGAGCGCTGAGACCGGGGGCTCTATCCACGCTCTTCTCCGTCAGGCCCGGTGTCTGGTTTGCGCGTCGATGCGGTAGCCAGCGCCGGGCACGGTGGCGATGAGCCAGGGTTCGCCGAGGCGTTTGCGCAGTGCCGAAATTGTGATGCGCACGGCGTTGGTGAACGGGTCTGCGTTCTCGTCCCATGCTCGCGCCAGGAGCTCTTCGGCGCTGACGACGCCGCTTTCGGCTGCGACGAGGACTTCGAGCACCGCGAACTGCTTCCGCGTCAGTGCGACGTAGCGGCCGTCGCGGTAGACCTCTCGGCGGAACGGGTCCAGCCGCAGGCCTGCAATCTCTCGTACGGGCGGCCTGTTGTGGGTGCGCCTGCGGTCGAGTGCTCTGAGACGGAGCACGAGCTCTCGGAGCTCGAACGGCTTCGTGAGGTAGTCGTCGGCGCCGAGCTCGAACCCGGTGGCCTTGTCGTCCAGACGGTCGGCAGCGGTGAGCATGAGGATCGGCATGCCGCTGCCGGAGGCGACGATGCCTTCGGCGATGTCGTCACCGGTAGGGCCGGGAATGTCTCGGTCGAGGACGGCGATGTCGTAGGCGTTGACGCTCAGCAGCTGCAGCGCGGCGTCGCCATCACCTGCGATGTCTGCCGCGATCGCTTCCAGGCGTAGACCATCGCGGATGGCCTCTGCCATGTAGGGCTCATCCTCGACGATCAATACACGCACGCTCCGATGCTACGAGCTGGCGCATGTCGTCCGCATATCGAAAACCAGGTACGTGCGGGCAACACCACGCTGCCTTGACTGGAGGCGTGACCCACAGCGCACCACTACGAACAGCGTCCCGTCGGATTCGGATTCGCAGGACCCGTGTCGCCGGCCTGCTCGTCGTCATCGCTGCGATCGCCACGGCCCTCGGCTACCAGTTGCCGGCGTCCTCGTCCTCGACGGCCGCATCACCCATCGACGTCCTTCGCAGTGCCTCACCGTCGCGCAACTCGTCGAGGCATATCCCACCCAGGACGTCCAGCCGGCCAGAGCACCATGGCGCGCTTGGCGAGGCCGACGGTGCAGTCGCCGACGGCACGACGGTCTTCGACGACGAGATTCCGGGTGTAGCCAACCTCGATCCAGCACTCCTCGGTGCCCTGCGCCAGGCTGCAACGGACGCCGCGGACGACGGGCTCGCGTTCGTCGTCGATAGCGGCTGGCGCTCTGCGGAGTACCAGGAACAACTATTCCACGTGGCGGTCTCGAAGTACGGCTCGGAGGAGGGAGCTGCCCGATGGGTGGCCACTCCCGCGAAGTCGGCTCACGTGTCGGGGGATGCGGTCGACATTGGGCCTGTTGATGCCACGGCGTGGCTGTCCGAGCACGGCGCCGAGTACGGGCTCTGCCAGATCTACGGCAACGAGCCCTGGCACTACGAACTGCGCCCCCAAGCCATCGCTCACGGCTGCCCGCCCAGGTACCCCGACCCTACGCACGATCCAAGGATGCAGTGACCCAGCACACTCGGCATGGAGCCAACGCAATCCCACAGGTCGGCGCGTGGCCCGATTGTCTTGAATGTCTGAACGGTCAGACATCCTCGGCGTCTGACACCGACGCCCGTAACCGCGCCGCCGTCTGGCCGGAGAAGACCCGTGGGTTCGCACTCCAGGCGCGCAACGGTAGCCTCGACCTGGTGTTCGACCACGTTGGCATCGCCGTCTCGGACCTCGCGGCCTCCGAGCGCTTCTACAGCACCGTCCTGAGCGTCCTGGCCGTCGAGCCCAGCCATGCGGACGCAGAGCTGGTCGAGTGGGACGACTGGGACATCGGACCGACGGACCGTGAGCAGCCGGTGACCCGTGGGCTCCACGTCGGCTTCCGCGCCCGCGACTGCGCGCAGGTCGACGCGTTCTGGCAGGCCGGGATCGACGCGGGGTACCGCGACGACGGCGCGCCGGGGCCGCGCACGCAGTACGGCCCGACGTAACGGCGGGTTACTGCTCGACCCGGACGGCAACAGCGTCGAGGCGGTCCACGGCGACCGCGAGGACGCCGTGCCCGACGGCCGCGTCGACCACCTGTGGATCCGCGTGCGCGACCCGCGGGCCTCCCGGCGCTTCTACACGACGATGGCCCCGCACGCCGGGCTCCGCCTGGCGCACGACGAGCCCGAGCGCGTGCAGCTGTCCGGCTCGGCCTAGCTTCTCGCTCGTCCGGGACAAGCGGCCGCTCACTGAGCATGTCCACCTCGCGTTCCCCGCGCGCGAGGACTCCTCGGTGCGCGCGTTCCACGCGGCCGCGCTCGCGGCGGGCTACGAGGACAACGGCCCGCCGGGCGAGCGCGCGGTGTACCACCCGGGCTACTACGGCGCGTTCGTGCTCGACCCGGACGGGCACAACGTCGAGGTCGTCAACCACAACCGGGCTTGAGCGTCAGCCAGAGCCGGAGCGCGATCGGGACGCTCCGTTCCAGCAAGGGACATTCCGGCGTGGCCGGAGTTGACCGCGCTCTTTGTCTCGGGGTGAAGGCTCCGTGAACGAGAGAGTGCTCACAGATAGTGGGATCGGTGTACTCCCTTTGCGGCCACCGCCCGTCGGGGTGAGAAGCACGGCCCCGAGCGCAGCCACTAGCCGGAACTCGCGCTTGCCTCGGCGGCGTACGCCTCGAGACGATCGGCCAGCTCCTTCGGACGGCTCAGCGCGGGGGTGTGCCCGCCGTCGATCTCGTCGGGCGTGATGCCCAGACGCTCTCGCACCACGCGGCGGACGAAGGCGGCTGGGAACAGGCGGTCATCGCGGCAGAGCATCACACGCGTGGGAACCTCGGGCCAGGCTGCAAGAGGCGACGGTTCTCCCATCCGGGCCTCGGACTGCCTCCGGCCCCGCTTCAACGCCTCGGAGGCGAGCTCCGGCGGAACGTCCTGGTAGAAGAGGGCGGCGGCGTCCTCGTAGCTCTCCCGCGCCTCATCCCCGTACCTGGTATGAGCCCAGTAGTCGGCTGGCGCCTCGTTCGGCGCGGGGATCATCGGCGCCACCAGGACCAGGAGCTTCGCCGGCACGCGTTCGCACACGAGCGGGGCCGTGAAGCCGCCCAGCGACTGGGCGACCACGATGAGATCGGTCCGGTCAGCGATCGCCTCGACCACGGCGTCCGTGTATTCGGGGAGCCCGGCGCTGTCTTCGTCGCAGGGCAGATCCGGCGCCACGGTGTCGTGGCCGCGCAGGCGCAGTTCATCCTCCACAAGGTGCCAGTACCAACCGACGTCGCCGGCGCCGTGGATCAGGGCGAAGGTGCTCATCCTCGACCTGCACGGTGACGATCAAACGTCCGGACAACTCCGCTAGTCAGCCGACCAGTCGCGCTGACCATCGACGTCTTCGCGCGGATCCTCCCCGAGGTTGGGCGCGCCGATGACGAGGATCTCGAGGCCCTCTGGCCCGGCCTCGTAGCCTCGCCACGTGCCGGGCGGGACGCGCACCGCGTCCCATTCTTTGAGCTCGACGATCTCGTCGTCGCTTTCATCCGCCCGCTCCCGTGCAACACCTCGTACACCTCCTCTTGCTTCATGTGCGTGTGGCCGTACGGAAAGCGATAGCCGGGCGGGACGCGCTGGTAGCTCAGGGCGGATTTCTGAAGCTGGAGCGCCTTGGTCGCCGCACGAACCCACGTCCGGCGCGCCGTCGAACCTAGGGCCGATGTCCTCCAGATCCTCCTTGATGTTGCTGAGCGTGAACGGCACGACGCAATCCCACGGCCTCATTCCGGGAACGCTGGCCCATCACACGGTCGGTTCGGTACCAGACACTAGGCTCCGGTCAGTGCTCCCTCGAGCCGTAGGGGGATGAGGTCTGTTGATCGTGGATATCGCAACGGCGCCCGGGCTAAGGTCACTGCACGTGTCGATCCGCGCCCCGACCGCGTCGACGGTCTTGCACTTGACGCGGAACCTATCGCCGTCGATCGGCACCCAGCGCCTTCGAGGTTCGGGCGCCGTCCTTCGCGAGCTCGTCGGCAATGCCCTTCCGCTCCCTCGAATCCGAGCGAACGTGACCCGCCTCGGATACCGCGCCACCTACGCTTCAACCTCCTCCTCGAGCTGAATCAGGTGCTCGGCCCGCACACGCGATGGCCCAGAGAGGTGGCCGAAGACCACTGGCGAGTCCATCCGCCGCCTCGGTGCTTAACTGGTCGGAATGCCCGCTGACGCGCCTGTCATCGTCGTGGGCGCCGGGCCTTCGGGGCTCTCGGCTGCTGGCGCTCTCGCGCGACTCGGCGTCAGTGCGACCGTGCTCGAGCGCGACGGCGAAGTGGGCGCCCGCTGGGCCGCGCGGTACGACCGACTGCGGCTCCACACGATCAAGCGCTTCTCCGGTCTCGCGCACCAGCCACTCCCGCGTGAGCTGCCGCGCTACGTCACGAAGGACGAGTTCGCCCGCTACCTGCGCGACTACGCGCTGCGGTTCGGGCTCGACATCCGTCTCGACACGGACGTGACCCGCATCCGCCGCGACGCAGAGGGCTGGATCGTGGAGGCGTCGGCTGCATCGTTCCGTGCGCCTGTCGTCGTCGCTGCCACTGGGAAGTACGACGCCCCGGTCGTCCCTGAGTGGCCCGGCCGGGAGATCTTTCGCGGCTCGCTCGTCCACTCGAACGCATACCGCTCCGGGGCCGCCTACGTGGGCCAGGACGTGCTGGTCGCCGGGTTCGGAAACACGGGTGCCGAGATCGCGGCCGACCTCGTGGAGTCAGGCGCGAATCGGGTGGCCGTCTCCGTCCGTACGCCGCCCCCGATCCAACGCCGGGACGTCGTCGGCATCCCCATCCAGCTGCTCGGAATGGCGGCCTCCGTGCTGCCGCCCCGAGCCGCAGACCGGATCGCGTCCGCGCTTCAGCGTGTTGCGATCGGCGACCTCAGCCGCTACGACCTCGGACCGGCCGGATGGGGGACGTTCACCTCGAGGCGACCGCCCATTATCGATGTTGGCTTCCTGCGCCAGCTCCGCGTGGGGCGCGTCGAGATCCTGCCCCCCGTCCAGCGCCTGACCGAGCGCGAGGTCGGCTTCGCCGACGGTCGCAGCGAGCCGTTCGACGCGGTGGTCGCGGCCACGGGATTCAGGAACGCCCTCGCCGACCTCGTCGCCCTCGATGGGGAGCCTGCGCGTGTGCCTGCAGGCGGCGCACGAGCCCGGCTAGCGCACAGGCTGTACGTGATCGGCTTCCGGGAGACCGTGCGGGGTGATCTCTTCGAAAGCCGGCGCGATTCGCTCGCCCTCGCGCGCGAGATCTCGCGCGAACTCGTTCGACCCCCTCATTACCATCCTGGGCCAGACGCGGAACGCGAGGGCACGACCGGGTCACGGCGGCCACGAAAGCGCCGCAAACCGCGCGAATCTGACGCTGAGGAGTGACCCGCGCGTGGACGCGTGTGGACCGGCTGACGTTCGCACCGCGTTCGCACGTTCGTGTCGTCCTCTTCGGACGGCGGAGCTCAGATTCGACAGCGGAGCCGGCGCGTGAGGCAGGCTACGGTTACCCCGCCATGAGCGGTTCGAGCGCATCGGCCCTGCATCGCCACGGACGCCGTATCCATGAGCACGACTACGCTCGTGCGCACAGGCATCTCTGGCCCGTTCGGCGCTCAGAGCCTGTCGAGCGCAGCGCCGATCACCACGAGCACGATCATCACCATCATGGCGAGCACGGGCATTCGCATGGGCTGGTTGACCGTTCCATCGTGCGCTCGCGGGCGGGCCTCAAGGCCGTTTCGCTGAGCCTCGGAGTCTTGGCGGCCACTGCGCTCGTGCAGGCGGGGATCCTCGTCCTGACGGGCTCGGTCGCGCTGCTCGCCGATCTGATTCACAACTTCGGCGACGCGCTCACGGCGGTGCCGCTTGGGATCGCGTTCTTCCTTCGCTCGGTTCGCGGCGAGAAGCTCGCCGGGTTCGCCGTGGTGTTTGTGATCTTCGTCTCGGCCTGCGTGGCGCTGTACGAGACGATCCAGCGGCTGATTCACCCGCAAGAGCTGTCGCATTTGTGGGTGCTGGCCGCGGCAGGGCTGGTGGGTTTCGCCGGGAACGAGCTGGCCGCGCGGGTGCGGCTGCGGGCGGGGCAGCGGCTGTCGAGTCCGGCGTTGGTCGCGGATGGCAACCACGCCCGTGTCGACGGGTTCGTCTCGCTGGGAGTGGTCGCGAGCGCGATCGTGGTCGCGCTCGGAGCGCCGATCGGCGACCCGATCATCGGTCTGCTGATCACGCTCCTGATCCTGAAGATCACCTGGGACTCGTGGCGGACCGTGTCGACGACCGAGCCTGGTGAACTGGTCGAGCTGCACGAGCACTAGCCCCTGCTCGGCGGTTCGCGTGGCCGCTCTCCCTCGACCGCCACATGGCGGAAGCTCAAATAGAGGCCTATGTCGTAGACGCTCTTGAGCGCGCCGGCGATCAGGAAGGGAGCGCCGAGCGCGCCGCGGAGGGCGACGCCCGCAAGTAGCGGCGCGACCGGCCGGGTCAGGTAGCGGGCGGTGTTGGTGTAGGCGGCGGCCGCGGTGCGCTCGCTCGGATCGACGACGGCCATGACGTAGGCCTGCCGGGTGGGGACGTCGGCCTGCGCGAGCAGGAAGCGGGCGAGCAGGAGCGCGATCGCGCTCGGCAGATTGGGAGCGAAGGCGACCGCAGCGAGCAGCAGGTTCGAGGGCAGGTGGGTGAAGACCATCGTTCGCAGGAGGCCGATCCGGCCGGCGAGGCGGACGGCGCCCTGGAAGGAGAGCGCCTGCAGCAGCCCGATCGCGAAGAAGAGCAGGGCGAGCGTCTGCGGGGAGGCGTCATATTTGCGCGTGAACAGGTAGGCGATGAAGGTCTGGGGGACGAAGCCGCCGCCGAAGCTGTCGAGCGCAAAGAGCGCCGACAGGCGCAGCACGATCCCGCGCGAGCGATGCAGCGGCGGTAACGGGTCCGCGTCGAGCTCTTCGCCCCGCTCGACCGCCGGGGAGAGGTGTCGCGCGGTGAGCAGACCGGCGCTCGCTGCGAGCGGGTAGATGAGCAGCCACTGCGGCGAGGAGCCGACGAGCGCGAGCAGCGCCCCCAGCGAGCCGGCTAGCGTGGCGACCGTGTTGTAGGTGCCAAAGACACGGGTTGTGTCCCCGCCGGTGTGGGTGAGCATCGCCTGCTCGAGCGAGGTGAAGGGACCCGACTCGACGACGTCGGTCGAGACGGTGCCGCTGAGCCCGGCGAGGATCAGCGCCGGCAGCCAGCCGGTGAGCGCGAATACGGTGCCGGCGAGCGCCATCACCAGGAGCAGTAGCCGGTAGCAGCGGCGGCGGCCGACCTGGTCGCCGTAGCGTCCGATCAGCAGCGAGACGAGCGCCGTTCCCGCGAGCAGGGCGGCGAGCACGAGCCCGACCTGAACGTCGGAGAGGCCGCGGCTGGCCAGGGTGACGCCGATGAGCACCGATCCGAGCCCGTAGGCGGCGGCGCGCACGGCTTGGACGGCGAGGATCCGGCGTGCGTCCGCGCTCAGGCGCGTTCCTCGAACAGGATCGCGCCGCCGCTTCTCGGGCAGAAGACATACAGGCAGCGCCCGTCAGGGTCCCAACCGAGCGTGTGCGCACCCGGCTCGGTCGCGATCGTCTCGAGCGGCTGGAGGCGGTCGCTTTCGAAGCTGCAGACGAGACCGGGGTCGCCGATCGCCACGTACAGGCGCCGGAGGTCGGCGTCGTGCATCAGTACGTCCGGTTCGCCGGGAAGCGGCAGGCTCGCGAGCACCTCGCCGTCGCGGCGGTCGAGCACGACGAGCGAAGCGCCGTCGGCGGCACAGAAGAGACGGTCGCGATCGAGCCACAGGCCATGCGGGCCCGCCGCCGGCACGGGGAACGCCCGCTCGATCAGGGGTCGCTCGCAGTCGACGACGATGATCTCGGCCGGCTCGCGGATGTTGGCGTAGACACGGTCGCGCTCCTCGTCGTAGACGGCCCAGCGCGGCCGTCCGGGCAGCGGCAGCTCGGCGACCACCTGCATCGCCTCGAGGTCGACGACGGAGGCGCTGCAGTTCTCGCCCAGCGGCTCGCCGAGGTTGAACGCGTACAGACGCCGCCGGTGGCGGTCGTAGGCGAGCCCGTTCGGGTGCGGCCCCACCTCGACGCGGCCGACGAGTTGCTCTTCGGAGCAGCGAAAGATGCTCACGCGTGCCGCGGCGCGGTCGCTCGTGAACAGCAGGTCGTCGTGCTCGTCGATCAGGACGCCGGCTACACCGGGCGTGCCCGGCAGCGAGCGAAGAAACACACGGCGCTCGGTGTCGAGCACGTCGACGCGGTCGGCAGCGGTGTGGGCGACGTACATCCGCCGCCCCGCGCGATGGGTGTCGGCGTGGTCGAAGCCGGGTTTGGCGCCGGCTGGTAGGTCGATGAAGCCGGCACGGACGAGGCTCACGCCGCGCCAACCTCGTTCCTGCACCAGGCGTAGAGGGCGTCGTACACGGGCAGGGAGAGCTCGAGTTGGCGGTGGTCGCCGAGGTTGAGCAGGTGGAAGCCCTCGGCGACTGCGAGCAGTCCGCGCGACTGCGCCGTCGCATCGCGATCCTCGGCGACGTCGGCTCCGTGCACGATCCGCGCCAGCAGCTGCAGCGCCGGGTCGTCGGGCTTGTACTCCTCGACGAGCACCTCGAACGAGCACAGCCCGTCGCGGTGGGTGTACTCGGCGTTCGGGGCGTCATAGGAGTGCGCCTGCTCGCGCTCTGCGACCTCGAGCACCTGGTCGGCCGGGACATAGAGGAACTCCGCCTCCGGGTCGATGAACTTCTTGATCAGCCAGGGGCAGGCGATCCGGTCGGTCTTCGGCCGCTCACGTGTCACCCACTTCATCTCGTTCTCCTTTCGTCGGGTGCTCATGCCGGCTCTCTGCCGGTCAGCAGCGCGCGCTTGCGGTACTCGTACAGGCCGTCGAACAACGGACCTGAGAGCGCGAGCAACTCCTCGTCGTCGCGCACCATCGAGAGCCCGCGCAGCAGCACATCGAGACCGTGTGCTTCCGGGGCGTCGAAGCGCTCGTCGGCGAGGTCGGCCTCGTGGACGATCTTCGCGATCTCCCACAGCACCGGATCGGCCAGTTCGTAGCGGAGCAGGAAAGTCTCGAAGCTGCAGTCGCCGTCGTGGTGGGAGAGCTCGACGCCGCGCATGTCGAACGGCGTCGCACCGTCCGGCACCTCGTCGGCGTCGTCGACGAACAGGAACTCGGCGTCCTGGTCGATGAAGCGGCGGATCAGCCAGGCGCAGGCGGCGCGGTCGACGTGGCAGTGACGCCGGGTCGCCCACCTCATCCGACCGGCTCCTCCACGAGCGCAACCAGGTCGTCGAGCGTGCGCTGCGCGAGCTCGCGTTCCGGCGGCGGGAAGTAGTCGCGCGCCCGGATCCGGCGCAGCTCGCGCCGCAACCGACCCAGCGTCCGCCGCCGCTGTCCGAACGGCTGCCGAGCGGCCACTGCGGCCTCGTCGGTCAGGGCGCGATACTCGACGGCGATCGCCGCGGCCATGCGCGCGGCAAGCTCGCGCTCCTGCCCGGCCGAACCGAGCTCTCCGACCCAGATCGTCGCCTCTCCGCCCGCCTCGAGGATCTCGTCCGCGAGCCACTCCAGCTGTTCCCGGTTGCGCGCATCCAGCGGCAGCGCCGCCAGCCCGTCCAGCACCTGCGCCGCCCCCAGCCGGCGCAGGTTGCGCCAGAGCGCGCTGCGCGGCGTCGACGGCTCGCGCGGCAAGCGGTACGCCAGCAGCACCCACGAGATCCGCCCCGAACCCATCCGTGACGAGTCTACAGCAGTTCTGCAACCACGGTTGCATAACTCGTGGCAGAATGCGCGGCGGACGCCCCCAACCGAAGCGGAGCCAATGCCATGACCGAGCACCTTGACTACAACAGTCTCCCGGCCGACACGGTTCGCCAGGTGGCGAACTGATGGCAGCGGCAGCGATCACCGCGCCGAAGTCCGGCGGGCAACCCCTTCGCGTACCTCGACCGCTCCACCGAGCAGACGCAGAAGGCTCACTTCGAGTGGTCCATTCTGATCTACGGGTTCGACTACCCCGACCGGCCGCTTGAGCCCGCGATCCATGCGTTTGAACGGCTGGCCTCCGAGCGCGTGAATCTCGGAACACGGGTCACGGCGCCGATCGATGATCTCGTTCACCCCGTACACGCGCGCGGAACCGTGTTTGGATGGGACGTGCGCTAGAGGCTCATGTGAAACTCATCGCGACTCGCGGCGTCTGAGGCCCTTCCACGCTCAGCACTGCGCTGGAGTCCGAAGCGTCCCCCACGGCGTCTAGTGGTCGATGGCTCCGCTGAACGTGCCGGAACTGACGCCCGTCGTCTGGTCCACGGTGCTTTCCAGCGTGAACATGCCGGTTGCGTCAGCGAAGCGTCCCGTTCCGCCGGTGATGGTGTAGACCTCGACAATCGAGAGCGTGGTGGGACCCGTCCGGGTTGCCTGTCCGTCAGAGGTTGCGGACAAGGTGTCGCCGTTCGCCGCTGTGAACGTCGCGAACCCTGTCCCATGCATCGTCAGAACGTTGATCTGCGCCGTCACGTGCTCCGTGAACTTGCCGAGATAGGTGGCGGTGCCCGTGCCCTCCCGATCGATCGTACGCAACGGAAAAACGGTCACGCCTGTCTCAACGGCGCTAACGGTTCCCTTGAATGGAGTCACCGCCGCCACGGCGCTGACTGCGACAATCGCCAGCGATACCGTGAAAGCAGCAACCAGCCCGACCAACAGTGGGTGACGAATCTTCATCCCGTTCCCCCCTTGGAAGCGGTCGGCCGCCGATCACCGACAGGCCGTCCACCAGGCTAAACCACTTGTCACACAAGAAACAAGCAGACGGCCCCTTGCGTCCACCCCAATGGAGCGTCTCAGGGCCAGTTGAAGACTCGTTTGCCGACCGCCTGATCGAACTTTCGACTGCTCTAAAGCCCTGACGCGGCTCAGTGAATCCGCTGATGGCGGAGAAGCGCTGCTGTGAGACAAGTGTCATGAGGAGGCGCGGCAGCGCGACTCTGTGTTGCGCTGTCAGGTCGCCCATTGGATAGGGGGAGATCGTGGTTCGCGCACGACACTCACACAAGACAAGCAGGCGACGCAGTGCAATTCTGCGCGTGACGGGTGTTCTGGTGCTCGCGCTGGCCGCCGTGCTCGTCGGCCTCGCAACGGGCGGGCGGGCGGCCCCAACGCCGCAGTTCACGATCGTCAATCTCGGCACGCTCGGCGGTACCGACAGCAGCGCTGTTGACATCAACGCTGCCGGTCAGGTCGTTGGCTCGAGCACCACCGCCACCGGAGAGCGGCACGCCTTCATCTGGACGACTGCGGGCGGGATGGTCGACCTCGGCACGCTCGGCGGACAGCCGAGCTACGCCTTTGCGATCAACTCCGTCGGCCAAGTGGTCGGGCAGAGCGCCACCGCGTCCGGAGAAGCCCACGCTTTCTCGTGGACGCAGGCGGGCGGGATGGTCGACCTCGGCACGCTCGGCGGCACCGGCAGCAGCGCCGCAGACGTCAACGACGTCGGTCAGGTCGTCGGCTTCATCCGCACGGCCAACGGCGAGCAGCATCCATTCTCGTGGACGCAAGCGGGTGGAATGGTCGACCTCGGCACGTTCGGCGGATTCTACGGCGTAGCCAACGCGGTCAACGCAAGCGGCCAGGTCGTGGGCGTGGCCAACACCGCCGCTGGCTACTCACACGCGTTCTCGTGGACGCAGACGGGCGGCATGGTCGATCTCGGTACGCTCGGCGGCCCGTCGAGCCAAGCGCAGGCGCTCAACGACGCAGGACAGGTGGTCGGCTCCAGCTCCACCCCTCCGCCCTCCTATGACTCGCACGCGTTCTTGTGGAGGCAGGCGGGCGGGATGGCCGACCTCGGCACGCTCGGCGGCTATTCCGGTCGAGTCACCATTGCCTTGGACATCAATCAAAGCGGCCAAGTCGTCGGGCAAAGCGCCAATGCGGCCGGTGACGTTCGCGGGTTCTCGTGGACGCAGGCCGGTGGCTGGGTCGACGTGGGCACGCTCGGCGGCGCCTCCAGTGTGGCGTGGTACCTCAACGCCAACGGCCAAGTCGTCGGCGGCAGCAGCACCGCGTCCGGTGAAACCCACGGGTTCTCGTGGACGCACACGGGCGGTATCGTCGATCTCGGCACCCTCGGTGGCTCGTACAGCTACGCGAGACACCTCAACGACAAGGGCCAGGTTGTCGGCCAAGCCTTCTTGGCAGGTGAAGCACGTCGCGCGGTGCTCTGGAACCCCAACAGCGTCGACACCACGCCGCCGCGCATCAGCGTTCTGGCCGACATGACCGTCAACGCGACCGG
This sequence comes from uncultured Actinomycetes bacterium, assembly GCA_963793655.1. GTDB lineage: Bacteria > Actinomycetota > Thermoleophilia > Gaiellales > Gaiellaceae > Gaiella. The sequence continues at coordinate 97,443 of CAWCAV010000003.1, read as the reverse complement.
CCCGACTGGCGCGGTCGTCACGTTCGCGGGCACGGCGACAGACGACGTTGACGGCGCTGTGCCCGTGACATGTACACCCGAGACAGGGAGTACGTTCTCGATCGGGAACACGCTGGTCACGTGCGCCGCGGAGGACACGGCCAAGAACAAGGCGAGCGCGACCTTCACGGTCACGGTGAAGGGAGCAGCGGAACAACTCGCCGCGTTGGGCCATGACGTTCAGGGTGTCGGCCCTGGCACGAGCCTCGCCGAAAAGATCGAGGCCGCGCAGGCCGCGTACACCGGGGGCGATACGCCTCGTACGTGCGAGATCCTCAATGCGTTCATCAACCAGGTGGAAGCCCAACCGGAGAAGATCATCGACGGTGGCACGGCGACCGCACTGAGAGCAGACGCAATGCGGATCCGGGCTGTACTCGGCTGCTAGACGACAAACGAATCGCAGAACGTTGAAGACCCCGCCCAGGCGGGGTCTTCGCCGTCGTAGCGGGCTGTTTCGACTGCGTGGTACGGGTCGTACACGGTACGCGGGCACGCTCTCCACAGCCCGAGTTGCTTCGTCCGCGCCTGTCTCGCGAGTGCCTCCAGTCGGTTGGCGTACTTGCCCCGGCGACCGCGGTAGAAGTACGGAGCAGCCGCCCCCAGCCGAACCAGATGGACGCTGATGTTGACGGCGTCCTGCGTCCTCACGACGTAGCGCAGCAGCCGCCCGTGCTCGTCCACACGGTCGGTCGCAGGCTCGGGGTAAAGCCGCACGCGCGTGCCGACGGGGAGCAGTCGCTTCGTCGTGATGGTCGCTTAATCGGCCGCCAAGACGGGGCAATTCAGCGGGTAGCCCCGCCTGCTTGGAGAGACAGGCGTCTCAAACCGTGCAGGCAGGGCTTGACAAGGCCGGACGCACAGCTGAGAGTTGTGCGACTTACAACAAGAGGAAGTGCAGCATGGCGAACGGCACGTTCGCCGGGATGCCGATCGTTGCCGACACCGGCAATTTCCTGATCACGGCCTTCCCAGGTGACGCGGACTGCGATGCCCGCGCGCGAGCAATAGCGGGTACGTGCGAAGCGGACCTCGCGAGGCTCGAGGACCTGTTCAACACGAACTTCCACGTCGGCGGGCGTAACGAGCATGGCGTTTGGGTTCGAGTAATGCCAGACCCCACACCAGGCCGTGGCGGCGCCCAGAACAGAGGCTGGGAGGAGGGCGACGACAACAGCAGCGTCATCACCGTGGAGGGCACCTTCATCCCATCCGGGCTCTCGCCAGACAACAGTTTTGTCTTCGACTCGACGCCCCGAATGCTGTTCGTCGCGGAGCTCGCTGAGCTGCTTATGGACTTCACCGGCTATGGGTGGGATCGCAAGGCAAGCAACGGGGAAGCGCTGTCAGTCGTGCTCGCGACCGAGCTCTACCCGGCCGGCTACTACCGGACCGGTCGTGGGCCGCGCGTCAACCCCTGGCTCACGTCAACGCCACCTCGCCCGGACTATGTCTCGAACACCGAGGACACGGATCAGAACTGGGTCTCGTTTGGCTGCGGAATCCTCTTCATTAACTACCTGCGCTACCAGCTCGGGATTCCGCTCGATGACCTCGTCCCTGCCGGCGGTAGCACGCTTGCCGAGACGTACGCGCGAGTGAAGAAGAAGTCCGGGTCAGGAGCGTTCAAAGAGTTCGACGCTTTGATCGAGCGCCACATGCCGACAGCCACGCGAGGCATGCTGGGTTCTAATGTCGCCCAACGAGACAACATCTTTCCGCTCTACGATCCTCCCGCTCGCAGCATCTCGCTCCAGGTCGGAGACAGCATTGTCTCGCGACCGACTCCCGCGAAGCCGTCTGACCCGCGGTTCAGAAGGACCGTGCCGAAGACCGTCGTCCTCAAACCGGGGTTCGCGTGCCCTGAGAAGCGATATGCGTATTGGTTCGAGGACCAAGTGCGTGAGGTCGAAGCAGTCGCCGTTGGGCGGGGCTTTCTGAGAGCTGCCTTCGAGTGGGCTGTGAACGGCGTTGAACTGCCGAAGCACGGTCCACCGCAGGCATACGCCGCTATTCCAGGCGACCGATATGTAGAGCAGCCCGACGGGAAGCCGAAGAAGACAGGCTCAGGTGCGGAGATCACCTACATCATCGCGGACGGCTGGAACCGGAGCGTCCTGCGGATCAGGAACATCGACTTCATCGGCAACTGCCCCCTCGAAGTCGTCGTACGTGCGAACGAGAAGGCGGTAAACGACCGGATCACCCGGCAGACCAATTCGTGGGAACTGGTCACGATCGAGATGACCATCGAGGACGCCTACTACCAGGACGGGAGGAGATGTAACCCGACCTTTGAGGCTCTCGACCGGGACCTGGAAGCGCTGGGCCACGAGATCTTCATCGCCAAGACTCTCCCGGACCCGCCACACGACACCGTCTTCATGAGGATCTTGACCGCTGCCGAGCGCGTTAACGAGCAGGCCGTCAAGGCGGCACAATCCGTCGGCCGACCAAAAGAACAGATTTTGCGCCAACTAACCAGGGGCGGCGCGTTTGCGATCGACTTCGGATTTGGCCGCCAAGAGATCGCGGAAGAGCCGCTTGAGCTAGAAGGGGAGCGCGAGGCCGAGTAGCGCTTCTTTTTGAAGGCGGGTCGAAAGGTGGTGTTTTGAGGACGCTGCGCGGAGGGGACTTTCCGGCGCTCCCACGGGTGCCAATAGTCCCCCGGACTCGCTGCATTCAGGAAGCGCAGATGACCCGCTCTGGGAGCTCTCCCACGCCGAGCTGGAGATCCCGCTGTGGGCTCAACCTCGGCGATCGCCGTGAAGTCCTGCCGATCAACCCCGGCGCCTATAACCAAGTCCCCGCCGTCGCAGTCAGTCGCCGATTTCTCGCTCTTTGGATTGTGTCTGCCGTGTGAGAAATGCGTCTCTCCCTGTGAGCTGTCGGCTTCTGGCTTCCGACGTTCGTCCTCCGGCACGTCCGGAGGATCGTGACGCGAGCCGCCGACGAGACGGAGCGCAGGCGTCGAGATGCGCGGCCACGCGGGCTGTTCAGCGAGCAGCGCGCACCGCATTACCATTTCGTTTCCATAAGGCGGCTGTTGCCCAGGTGACCGCCAAATGAGATCCGCAATCCCTAGGAACCATGGGGGATCCGACGAAGCCCTCTGACGGACTCGAACCGTCGACCCCCTCCTTACCATGGAGGTGCTCTACCAACTGAGCTAAGAGGGCGGAGGGCGAAGGGTAGCGCGTTCGACCTAGGCGCTTCGGTTTGCTCGCCGCCCGCCGCTCCTCGGCTCGCTCCCATCGGCGGCCTGCGCGACGAGCCGGCACATGAGCGCGACCGCGTCGTCGGCGCTCAGCCGCTGCTCCCGGGTCAGCGATCGCCACGTCGAGAACGCCAGCGCGTGACCGATCGCCGCCCGCGTTCGGCTTGCGGCACGGCTGCGGAGTCCACGGTTCGCCATCAGGACGTCCTGTGACCGGCGGAGATAGCCGTGGAAGTCGCGCAGCCGCCGGTGAACGGCCGGAACAAGCGGCTCGTCGCGCAGGAGGCTCTCGTACATCTGCCGCGTGCGCGCGAAGAACGCGTAGAGCTCGCTCAGCGCGGCCTCGATACGCTCGGCCGGATCGTCGATCGCGGCCCAGGCGCTCGGGTCGGGTGGAGGGTTGGCCGCGCGCCAGTGCGACGAGCACGCGGCGAACAGCTCTTCCTCGTCTCGGAAGTGGCGGTACACCGTCGAGCGGCGGACACCTGCGCGCTCCGCGATCGCGCTGATCGTGGTCCGCGCCGGCCCGAGCTCCTCGTGCAGCGCGACCGCGCTCTCGGTGATCCGCATGCGGGTCTACGCCTCGCTCTCCGCGCGGCGCGTCATCCGGTAGGGACGTTTTTGATCAGACATACCAGTCCTCTGAATATTGACAGACACGCACTCGGTGCGCTAACTTTTTCACGCGACAGTAATGTACGATCAAAGGAGAGGTGATGGAAGCGACAGCGACAGGTACGAGGCTCGTGGGGCCCGGCGACGGAGCCGAGGGCTTCCTGGGCAGCATCGGCGTCCGCTTCATGATCGACGGCCCCGATGCGGACGAGCGGTTCTCCCTCGTGGAGCACCCGATGTCGGCCCGCGCGCTCGCGGCGCCGCTGCACCTGCACACGCGTGAGGACGAGTACAGCTTCGTGCTCGAGGGCCGCATGGGCGCGCTGCTCGGCGACGACGTTGTCGAGGCAGGCCCCGGCGACCTCGTCTTCAAGCCGCGCAACCAGTGGCACACGTTCTGGAACGCCGGCGACGAGCCGTGCCGGATCCTCGAGATCATTGCGCCGGCCGGCTTCGAGCGATTCTTCCGTGAGCTCGACGCCCTTGGCGGCGCCATCAAGGCGGACCCGGAGGCGCTCGCGGGCCTCAACGAGCGCTACGGCCTCGAAATGCAGCCGGAGACGGTTCCCGATCTCCTGGAACGCTTCGGCCTGCGGATCGGCGAGCCGCTGTCCGGCGGCTGGGCTCCCTGACTCGGCACCCATCGCGTTCCGACATGACGGCCGCCGAGAGGTGCGAAGAGCTACTCCGACCGGCGGCCGTCGAGCCGGATCGTCCACCGGTCGACCGAGGCGACGACGAGGTGCGACTCGCTCCACGGGTCGCGTTCCAGCGTGGCGCGGACGTCGGCCTCGGACTCCGCCTCGATCACGAGGATCACGCGGTGCTCGTCGGCGAGGGGGCCGCCGAGCACGATGAAGCCCGTGTCGACGAGTGCGTCCATGAACTCGGCGTGCGCGTGCCAGCCGCTCTGCTTCTCGAGCGGCCGTGTGGGATCCCACTCCGGCCCCGAGCGACGCTCGACGACGAACCACAGCGCCACGACCCCATCCTACGGGCCCGCCGAGCCGGGATACTCGCGCGATGGAGAGGCTCACGTGCGACGTCGTCGTCATCGGCGGGGGCACGGCAGGCTGCGTCGTCGCCGGGCGGCTCGCGGCGGAGAGCGAGGCGGAGGTGATCCTGCTCGAGGCCGGGCCCGACTACGGGCCGCGCGACTCGGGAGCGTGGCCCGCCGACCTCCTCGACGGGGGCTCGCTCGCCGCGTCCCACCCCTGGGGCTACGACACCGGCGACCTGCACCCCTTGCGCGGGCCGATCGAGCTGCCGCGTGCCCGGGTGATCGGCGGCTGCTCCGCGCACAACGGCTGCATCGTGGCGGTCGGCTGCCCTGAGGACTACGACGGCTGGGCTCGCGGAGTCGGGAACGAGGCCTGGGGCGCGAACGCGTTGCGGCCTCTCTTCGCCCGCGCGATCGAGCGGCTTCGGGTTCGGCACTACGCCGAGGACGAGATCGGGCCGTTCCACCGGGCCTGCCTCGATGCGGCTGCGGCGCTGGGGCTTCCACGTGCCGACGACCTCGACGACCTCGACGGCGGCGTCGGCTTCGGCTCGGAGCCGGTCAACGTCGAGGGGCGCGTCCGCATCAACACCGCCTTCGCGTACCTCGATCCCGCGCGCGGCCGGCGCAACCTCCGCGTGGTGGACCGCGCGCTCTGCGACCGCCTCGCGCCGGACCACGACGGGGTCGAGGTCGTGGCGTGGCGCGACGGGGGCGAACTGCGCGTCCGGGCGAGCGCGACGGTCCTGGCCGCGGGCACGTACGGGTCGCCGGCGATCCTCCTGCGCTCCGGGGTCGGCGAGCCGGAGGGACTCGGCCCCCACGGCATCCCGACCGTCCACTCGCTGCCGGGTGTCGGCCGGAACCTCCACGACCACCCGCTCGTCGAACTCGACTTCGCAGGCAGCGACCGGCTCCGGACGGCGCTCGCCGACGCCGGCGCCGCGGGGTTCGTCCCCGAGGAGCAGACGCTCGGCAAGCTGCGGTCGAGCCGCGCGACGGGGCCGTACGACCTCCATCTGATCCCCGTGGCAGCAACGGAGCACAGCCTGCTCGGCGGTCGCACGCTCCTGGCGGTCGGCGCGATGGAGCCGCGCTCCCGCGGCCGACTTCTGCTCGCGAGCACGGATCCTGATGCTGCTCCGGTGATGGATCACGGTTATCTCTCCGACCCCCGCGACGTCGCGGTCCTCACCGAGGGCGTCGAGCGGGCAAGGGAGCTCGCGGCGACGGAGCCGCTGCGCTCGCTGATCGGAGAGGAGATCGCCCCTGGGCGGGAGGCCGGCCTGGAGGAGGCCATCCGCCGGAGTCACGTCCACTACTACCACCCGGTCGGCACGTGCGCGCTCGGTTCGGCGGACGATCCCCTCGCCGTGTGCGACGTCCGAGGCCGGCTGCACGGGCTGCCGCAGATCCTCGTCGCCGACTGCTCGCTGATGCCGGTCGTGCCGCGCGCGAACACCAACGTCCCGGCTGTGGTCGTCGCCGAGCGGATCGCGGACGAGCTCCTCGCCCAGCACTGACCGGCGCCGGCCCCCGACGGCAAACCGTGTCCTCCGCTCGACCGTAGTCCTTGGAGCAACTCGATACTCGGACAAGGAGACTCGGATGCGGAGAAATTCGAGGTGGTGGGCCCCGGCCGTGGCCCTGGTGGCCCTGGCGGTGGTGGTGGTGGGCGCGACGGCGGCGGCGGCCCAGAAGCCGACCGTCAAGGTCGCGAGCACGGCGAGCTACGGCAAGCTGGTCGCGAGCTCGGGCGGGTTCACGCTCTACCACTACACCGACGAGACCCGCGGCAAGATCGACTGCAAGGGCGGGTGCGCGAAGCTCTGGCCGCCGCTGCTGGTCAAGAGTGGGGGGAAGGCGACGGCCGGGCCTGGCCTGGCCGCGTCGAAGCTCGGCACGATCCGACGGCCCGACGGCGGCCTGCAGGTGACCTACAACGGGTGGGCGCTCTACCGTTACGCCCCGGACACCAAGGCCGGCGACGTCAAGGGGCAGGGCGTCGAGCACGCCTGGTTCGCGATCTCCCCCGCGGGCAAGCTCGTCAAGCGGATGGCATCGGTCACCCCGCCGGCGTCGACGCCACCGCCGACGGAGACGACACCGGCCGGCGGCGGATACGACTACGGCTAGGCCGGTTTCCGTAGAACGCTGCACTTCGCATCCGTGACTCCGCCGATGCGGCCCGAGCTCGCACGCGGCAGCCTCGGAATCGACGGAACGATCGGAGGACAGAGATGCGGACGGCTTCGAAGGTGATGGTCACGGCCGCCGGGGCGGCCGTGACCATCGAAGCGGCCAGGCGGCTGCTGCGGACGACGGTACTCACGTGGGGCGCGACGCCTGACGAGGCGGCCCGGGCCCTCGCAGGCGACGAGCTCCTCGCCCACGCGGACGTCGTGTCGACACGGGCGGTCACGATCGACGCGCCGCCTGCGGACGTCTGGCCGTGGCTCGTGCAGATGGGCTCGGGGCGCGGCGGGGCGTACACCTACGACTGGATCGAGAACCTGTTCGGGCTCGGGATGCGGAGCGCCGACACGATTCACCCCGAGTGGCAGGACCTCGGCGTCGGCGACCTCATCCCCGGCCAGGCGAGCCTGCCCGGCATGACAGTCGAGGTGCTCGAGCCGGCGCGGGCGCTCGTCTGCCGCTCCGAGGACGGTAAATGGGTATGGGCGTTCGCGCTCGTAGACCTCGGCGGCAGGACGAGGCTCTTGAGCCGGAACAGGATCGCGATGGTCGAGCCGTCGCTCGGCGACCGGATCGGCATGGCGGTGATGGAGCCGGGCTCGCTCGTGATGGAGCGGAAGATGCTCCGCGGCATCAAGCAGCGGGCCGAACGGCTCGCCTCGGAGCCCGCTGCGATGCGGGGCGACTCGCATCTCGCCGCAAGCGCCTGACGGTACGCCCCAGTCCTCGAAGGTGTCCGACTGAAGTCGGACACCTGGGAAGGGCGCACTTCGTGCGGCTGTGTCGGTGGGTGGAGGCGGCAGTTGCGGCCGCGACAGCGGACGCCTTCAGGGATCTGCCCCCGCCGCAGGCGGGGATCCCCGCGGTCGGTTCCGCTCCCGCGGAACCGACCTTGCGGGACCAATGCAGGGAGGAGGATTCGAACCTCCGAAGGCTGAGCCAGCGGGTTTACAGCCCGCCCCCTTTGGCCACTCGGGAATCCCTGCAGGGAAGGCGGATTGTAGCCGGGCGCCGCGCAGCTCCTACACTCGGGTCGTGCAGTCGTTCGACGTCTTCGTCGTCGGCGCCGGGCCGGCGGGATCATCGACGGCGATCCACCTCGCGCGGGCGCGGCGCGGGGGTGCTGCTCGCCGACAAGGCGCGCTTCCCGCGCGACAAGCCGTGCGGCGGCGGGCTCACCGGACGAGCGCTTGAAGCGCATCCCCGTCGACCCGTCACCCGTCGTCGAGCGAGACGTCGACCGCTTCGAGCTCCGGCTCCGCTACGGGTCGAGCTTCACCCGCGGCCACGGCGAGCCGCTGATCCGCATGACGCAGCGCCGCCGCCTGGACGCGTACCTCGCAGAGCAGGCCGCCGAGGCGGGCGCGGAGCTGCGGGACGGCGCGCGAGTCGAGGTGCTCGAGCTCGACGAGACCGGCGTCACCGCGCGGGTCGGGTGCCGACACGGTGCGGGCGAGCGTGCTCGTCGGTGCCGACGGCGCGAACGGCATCGTGGCACGCTCGGCAGGCCTCGGGGACGGGATCGTGCGGGGCGTCGCTCTCGAGGGGAACGTCCCGCTCGACGCGCTCGGCGGCGACTTCGAGCGAACCGCCGTGATCGAGCTCGCCGTCCTCCCCGGCGGCTACGGCTGGGTGTTCCCGAAGGGCGACCACGCGAACCTCGGCGTCGGCGGCTGGGGGAGCGAGGGGCCGAGGCTGCGCGACCACCTCGCGCGGCTCGCCCGCGCGCACGGCCTCGCTTCGGAGTCGCTGACCGACCTTCGCGGGCACCGGCTTCCCGATGCGCAGGCTCGGCACGCCCGCCGGGGCCGGCCGGGTCCTGCTCGTCGGGGACGCTGCCGGACTCGTCGACCCGCTCTCCGGCGACGGCATGTACGAGGCGTTCGTCTCGGCCCGGCTCGCGGCCGACGCGATCCTCGCGGACGATCTCGAGGGCTACACGAGCGGCGCTCTCGGCGACGCTCGACCGCCACGCCGCCGCGTCGTGGGCGGCGAAGCGCGCCTTCGATCGCTACCCGCGCACCGTGTTCGCGGCCGCCCGCGCGCCGGGCGTCTTCAAGGTGGTTGCAGGCCTGCTCTGCGGGGACGTCGCCCATCCGGCCGACGCGCGCGGCGTCGCCCGCGGCCCGCTCAAGCTGATCGCCCGGCTCGCCGGCTGAGGAGGAGAGTAGGGGTGCCCGGACGACCTGCGCCAGTCCAGCAGGCAGCTCCCTCGTCCGCCAGCGCCTCCGCGAGGAGTGCCGTCGCGTAGGCCTGCCACGCGAGGTCGGCGTCCGACAGGAGCAGCGCCAGCGACTCGCGCGCACCGCGGAGCCCCTGCACCTCGCCGACGAGAGCCCGGAGCCCGACGACGGAGCTGTGCGCGTCGCTCGGCGGTGTCCAGGTCCTCGGCGAGCGACATGGCCGCGCGCCCGAACGGGTCGAGCGGCCGCCGTGGGTCGCCGCCCGCCGCGAGAAGCAGCTCCGCTCGGCGGACGGCGCCGTTGAGCTCGTCCTCGTCGACGACCACGCGACGCCCGGCGAAGAAGCAGAGCATCGTCCACTGCTCCTCCGGCTCGGCCCGCTCGACCGCCCGGACCCAGTCGCGGATCGTCTCGCGCGCCACGGTGGCGTTCTACCGCACCCGGGGGATGTCCGACACGCGGCCGGGCGTTCGAATGTACGGATTCCGTACACATCCCGGAACCGTCGATCAAGCGAGCACCGCAGCCGTCCGATAGTGAAGGAGATGGGTGGATCGAGACTGGTTCGGCTGCTTGCCTGGGGGCTCGCGGCGCTCGCACTGCCGGCGGCGGCGCAGGCGTCCGGTCCGCCGGTCGATGCCCCGACGCCTGCGCTGGCCCAGGCGAAGAGCTGGGCGGCGACCGCAGATCGCATCGGTCGTCCTTGCGGGCGTGATGGGCCCCGACGTCACGACCTTCCGGCCCGACGACCCGCTCACGCGGGCGGAGCTGCACGCTGCGATCGTCGCCCTCGGGAAGCCCCACCAGGCGCCTTCCGACCCTTCCCGCCTCGTGACGATGCGCGAGCTCGACGCCCAGCTCGTCGCGGCGGCGGGGCTCCTCCCGTCCGCGCGGGCGATCCGGCTCGCCGCGCGCGACGCCGGGCTCGAGCCGACCGACATGCTCGGCACGGAGACGGTCGCGCGCCTCCTCGGTCTCCGCGTCAACCACCCGCAGGGCAGCGAGGATCTCGAGCGCGCGCCGAAGGAGCCGGCGTCGCGAGCCGAGGCCGCATACTCGCTCGCGAAGCTCCGCGCGCTCGATCCCGACACGCATCGCGGCCGTCCAGGAGCTCGCAGCCGGCTTCTCCGTCCCGACGCTCTCGGCCCTTCAGCGAGACGTCCTCTCGCGGGCGCTGCGCTTCGTCGGCTTCCCGTACGTGTTCGCCGGGATGTCGGAGAAGACGCAGAAGCTCTGGAGCGCGACCGCGCCCGGCAACACGATCACGGTTCCCGGCGGGTTCGACTGCTCGGGCTTCGTCTGGCGGGTCTACAAGCTGCAGCCCTTCGACGACGCGCCCGCGCTCGCCGCCGTGTTGAGGGGACGCACGACCTACGCCATGAGCGGCGAGGTGGCGCGTGCGCTTCGGATCGACCCCTCGGCGCTCATGCCCGGCGACGTCCTGTTCTTCGGGTCGCGCGGAACGAAGTCGAAGCCGTCCGAGATCGGGCACATGGGGATCTACGTCGGGAACGGTTGGTTCGTCCACTCGTCGAGCGGCGGGGTGACGCTGCAGCCGCTCCAGGGGTGGTACGCCACGGAGCTCGCGTGGGCGCGGCGGCCGCTGGCCGAAGCCGGGCTCGTCGCGTAGGGGTTCACCGGCCCGCGCTGTGGGTACGCTCCCGCCGTGCGGTGGAAGAAGGTTCCGGGGCAGGGAGACATGGAGGACCGCCGCGGGCAGTCGGGCGGCTCGCTCGGGCCCGGCGGCTTTCCGATCCCGATGGGGAAGGGGGTCGGCGGCGGCCTCGGTCTGATCATCCTCGTCGTGCTCGCGCTGCTGTTCGGCGGGAACATCATCGGCGGCGGCAGCGGCAGCGGCCCGCTCTCCCCGGGAGGAATCGACGAAACCGCTCCGCAGGCCGACCCGGGCTCGCAGCCGGGCACCGGCACCACCGCCACGAAGGACCAGACGTTCGAGTTCGCGAAGTTCGTGAGCAACGACGCGCAGGACATGTGGACGCAGATCTTCCAGCAGTCCGGGAAGCAGTACACGCGCGCGCCCGTCGTCACCTTCACCTCGGGGACGGTGAGCGGCTGCGGCCCGGCTTCGTCGTCGACCGGGCCCGTTCTACTGCCCGGCCGACCACAAGGTCTACCTCGATCTGTCCTTCTTCCGTGAGCTCTCGCAGCGGTTCGGCGCCCCGGGCGACTTCGCGGCGGCGTACGTGATCGCCCACGAGATCGGCCACCACATCCAGAGCGAGCTCGGGATCGAGGAGCAGATACGCCGGAAGCAGCAGGAGGATCCGGGCAACGCGAACGTCTACCTCGTCCAGCTCGAGCTCCAGGCCGACTGCTTCGCCGGTGTCTGGGCCAAGTCGACCTACGATCGCGGGCTGCTCGACCAGGGCGACATCGAGGAGGGGCTCAAGGCCGCTGCGGCGGTCGGCGACGACCGGCTCGGCGCACGGAGCCGCGAGCAGTGGACGCACGGCTCGTCCGAGCTCCGGGTGAAGTGGTTCCGCACGGGCTTCGACTCGGGCAAGGCGAGCGACTGCGACACGAGCAACGTGACGCTCTAGCCGAACGCGCCGGCTGAAGCCGGTCACCCGGCACTCCGGTGTCCGACACCGCGCCCGCGTCATCCGCCGACAGCTGCCCTGCACGCTCCGCCGCGATACCCTCAGACGACACGGCTTTCGAGAGGAGTGAGCGATGACGGAGCTTGCCGAGGCGCCGACCGCCGGGCGCGACCAGGCGGCGACACGGATCCCCCACTGGATCGGCGGGAAGCGGGTCGACGGGACGTCGGGGCGGAGCGGGCCGGTCTACAACCCCGCGACCGGCGTCCAGTCCGGCGCGGTCGACCTCGCGTCGGTCGAGGAGATCGACGCGGCCGTGCGGAACGCGGCCGAGGCGTGGGCATCGTGGCGGTCGGTGTCGCTCGCGAAGCGCGCCGAGCTCTTCTTCCGCATCCGCGAGCTGTTCCACGCGCACCGCGAGGACCTCGCGAAGCTCCTCACCGCCGAGCACGGGAAGGTCCTCTCCGACGCGATGGGCGAGGTCGCGCGCGGGCTCGAGGTGATCGAGTACGCCTGCGGGATCCCGACGCTGGTCAAGGGCGAGTTCTCCGAGCAGGCCTCGACCGGGATCGACGTCTACTCGATCCGCCAGCCGCTCGGCGTCGTCGCCGGCATCACGCCGTTCAACTTCCCCGCGATGGTGCCCATGTGGATGTGGGCGCCCGCGATCGCCTGCGGCAACTGCTTCGTCCTGAAGCCCTCCGAGAAGGATCCGTCGGCCTCGCTGCTGACCGCCGAGCTGCTGAAGGAGGCAGGCCTGCCGGACGGCGTCTTCAACGTCGTGCACGGCGACAAGGTCGCGGTCGACGCGCTGCTCGAGCATCCCGGCGTCGCGGCGGTCTCGTTCGTCGGCTCGACGCCGATCGCGCGGTACATCTACGAGACCGGGACGAAGCACGGCAAGCGCGTGCAGGCGCTCGGCGGGGCGAAGAACCACATGATCGTGCTGCCCGACGCCGACGTCGACATGGCCGCCGACGCCGCGGTCTCGGCCGGCTACGGCTCGGCGGGCGAGCGCTGCATGGCGGTCTCGGTGCTCGTCGCCGTCGGCGACGTCGCCGACCCGCTCGTCGAGGCGATCAAGGAGCGGCTGCCGAAGGTCAAGGTCGGCAACGGCATGCGAGCCCGACTCGGAGATGGGGCCGCTCGTCACGCGCGAGCACCGCGACAAGGTCGCCGTCGTACATCGCCTCCGGCGTCGGAGCAGGGTGCGACGGTCGTCGCCGACGGCCGGGAGACGGCGCCCGAGCGGCGACGGCTTCTTCCTCGGCGTGTCGCTGCTCGACAACGTGACGACCGAGATGGACGCCTACCGCGACGAGATCTTCGGCCCGGTGCTCTCCGTCGTCCGGGCCGACGACCTACGACGAGGCGGTCGGGCTCGTCAACGACAACCCGTACGGCAACGGCGTCGCGCTCTTCACGCGGGACGGCGGCGCCGCGCGCCAGTTCCAGTTCGACGTCAACGCGGGGATGGTCGGCATCAACGTGCCGATCCCGGTGCCCGTCGCCTACTACTCGTTCGGAGGCTGGAAGGCGTCGCTCTTCGGCGACTCGCACGCCTACGGGCCCGAGTCGATCCACTTCTACACGCGCGGGCAAGGTGGTCACGTCGCGCTGGCCCGATCCCGTCGACGAGCAAGGTCGACCTCGGGTTCCCGCAGACGCGCTAGATGGCGACGCATGCATGGGCCGACGACCGTTGACCGGCCCACCCGACGCCGTGCACAATCGTCACCTGTCGGCCGGGGCGGACCTGCGGCGCCGCCCCGGCCGCCATCGCTCATGACGAGGATCCTCGTCGAGGGCTTCGACCGCGACGCCGTCGTGCTTGCACGACTTCTCGCCCGCGAGGGGCGGCGCGTCACGCTCGCCGGGCACGGGCGACGCGTCGCAGCAGGCACTCGCGCTTCGCGCAGTCCGGCGTCGACGTGCGCGCGCACGCGGACCTCGACACCGACCCCGGGCAGTACGACGAGGCGTTCCTCGACGTCTGGACGCCGGAGGTCGCCCCGCGGGTCGCCCTGCCTCCGCGACGAGCGGCTGCGTCCTTCGCTGCCTCGGCGACCTCGTCCTCGAGCGGTCGGCCGTGCCGACGATCGGCGTGACCGGGACCGCCGGGAAGACGACGACGGCCGCGTTCCTCGCGTACCTGCTTCGACGGCCGGCGTCACCGTTCATACGAGCACGACGCGCCCGCGCGGGGAACCTCTGGCCGACGCGCCGAGCTCCTGCCGCCGCCGACCGACGGCGTCGTGCTGATGGAGCTGACGAGCTCGCACCTCTGCTTCACGACCCGCAGCCCGACGATCGCCGTGATCACGTGCTTCTGGCCCGACCACCTCGAGCTGCACGGCTCGCTCGAGCGCTATCGCGCGGCGAAGGAGGCGATCGTGCGCAGGCAGGGAGCCGAGCGACGTCGTCGTCGTGAACGAGGGCGACGCGGACGCGGCGGCGATCGCCGATCGCTCTCCGGGCCGGCGCTTCGGCTTCTCCACGACCGGCGAGGTCGACGCGGGCGCGTTCGTCCACGGGAAGGAGATCGTCCTGCGGGACGCGTCAGGCGAGCGCTCGTTCCGCATGCCGCCGAGTCTCGACGCCCCGCGCCTCCAGGCGCTGCTCGCCGCCGCGGCGACGGCGTTGGCCGCCGGCGCGCTGCCCGAGGACGCTCCGGCCGCCGGAGGCGCCCCCGTACCGCGGCGCCCACGTCGGTCGTCTCGGCGACACGGAGCTGATCGACGACGGCATGGCGGCGACGCCGGCGAAGACGGCTTCCGCGCTCGAGGGCTACCCGCGACGGATCGGTCGTGCTCGTCGCGGGCGGGGAGCTCGAGATCGCCGGCCTGCCGCGTGCACTCCTCGCCGTGAGGAGCAGGCGCTGCTCGAGCACGCGTGCGCCGAGGCGCGCGCGCGTCGCGCGCCTCGTCGTCCTCTTCGGCCCGCGCCGCGGCACGGCTCGCGCCGTTCTTCGACCGCCGCGGACGACTCGTCGCGCGCCGACCCTCGATGAGGCGATCGCGCTCGCCTCGTACCCACGCCGAGGGCGCGAAGGTGCTCGTCGTCTCCCCGATGTTCCCGCTCCCGCTCGGCCGACGCGAGCGGATCGCCCCCGCGCTCGCGGAGCTCGCCGCAGCCGGGAATAGCCGCTGATCTTCTCCCGTTACTTGCTGTAACAACTATTATGTGCGCAAGTAATTGCGCACTCGACGCGGGAGGAAAGACATGAGCAGCACCATCGAGCAGACCAGTCGTCCCGGCGGGCACCTGGACGTTCGACCCCACGCATTCGTCCGTCGGTTTCAACGTCGTGTACATGGGCGTCGCGCCGTTCGAGGGCGCGTTCCGGATCGTTCGAGGCGACCCTCGACGAGCACGGGCCTCCGGGGAGCCGCGCAGGCGTCGAGCATCGACGTCGACAACGACCAGCTCGCCGAGCACCTCGCCTCGCCCGATTTCTTCGACGTCGGCGACCTACCCCGAGCTCTCGTTCGAGGCCGGCTCCCGCCGGCGCGAACGGCGACGAGCGTGACGTTCGAGGGCATCCTCGAGGTGAAGGGCAACCGCGCGCCGATCACGCTCACCGGCACGATCACCGACCCTGTCTCCGATCCGTGGGGCAACAGCAAGCTCGGCCTCTCGCTCGCCGGCACGGTCGACAAGAACGCCGTCGGGCTGACGTGGAACGCGCCGCTCCCCGAGGGCGGCTCGATGCTCGCCGACGAGGTCGAGCTCGACGGCGACGCTCGTCTTCGTCGCAGAGCCCGGGGAGCGAGTCGTAATGAGGATCCTCGGCATCGCCGGCAGCCTCCGCGCCGGCTCGCTCAACGCGCAGCTTCTCCGCCTCGCGGCGGAGGAGCTGCCGGAGGGTGTCGAGCTCGACGCTCTACGACGGCCTCGCCGAGATCCCGCCGTACGACCATGACCTCGACGACCTCGTCGCCCGACGCCGTCGACGCGCTGAAGGCGCGATCGCGGAGGCGGACGCGTCCTCGTGGCGACGCCCGAGTACAACGGCTCGGTCCCGGGTCAGCTGAAGAACGCGCTCGACTGGGTCTCCCGACCGATCGCGGAGTCGCCGATCCGCGAGCAAGCCCGTCGCGGTGATCGGCGCAAGCCCCGGCGCGTTCGGCGCGGTCTGGGCGCAGCGCGAGCTGAAGAAGGTGCTCGGCGTGATGGGCGCACGCGTGCTCGACGTCGAGCTCGCGGTCGCCAAGGCCGACCGGCGGCTCGAGGATCCCGATGCGCGAGCTCCGCGACGAGCTCGCGGACGGTCGTCCGCGCGCTCGTCGCCGAACGTCGAGCCCGTCCCGGACCTCGAATCGCCCGCCATAGCGTCAGCCCGGCTTCGGCTCGCGCCGGATCCGGGCTGTGCGAGACTCGCGGGCGTGCGCGTGACGATGCTCCTCGCCGACTTCGCACAGGTGTCGGACGGCAAGCTGACCGTCGTCGGCGGCGGCTGGTCGCTGACCGGCCCCGAGCCGGTCCCGTTCGGCATCGCGATCCTGATCCGCGTCCCGTGGGATCAGGCGAACCAGCGCCACGTCATGCGGCTCGAGCTCCTCGACGCGGACGGGCATCGCCGTCGAGATGGAGACGGACGACGGCACGCAGCCGGTCGTGTTCTTCGACGACGTGCCCTTCGAGGTCGGCCGGCCGGCCGGGCTCAAGCCCGGCACGCCGCTCGACTTCCCCGTGGCGGTCAACTCCGGGCCGCTGCCGCTCGAGCCCGGCCGCTACGAGTGGCGCCTCACGATCGACGGCGAGGCCGACGACGACTGGCGCCTCCCGTTCTCGGTCCGTCTCGAGGAAGAGGACGCGATCCTGTAGGGCGAGGCGTGCCTCGCCCTCGGGTCGGGTTCGAAGGAGCTCGTCCGGCAGTCGCCGGCGGCTAGATTCCGCCGATGCACCGGGCGCGGGAGATCGGCGTCAGCTCCGCGCTCTACGCCCGCAGCGCCCTGCGGGTCGCGCGTCGTCGCCGCGGCCTCGGCAACGAGGAGCGGCTCGTCTTCGTCGTCGGCTCGCCGCGCTCGGGGACGACGTTCACGGGGCGGGCGCTCGGGTCGCTGCCGGGCTTCGTCGACCTCGACGAGGTGCAGCCCTGGAAGGCCGCGATCCCCGCGCTCATCGGACGTCCCGAGCGGGAGGTCGCGCCGGCGCTGCGCCGGGTCCTCCAGCGCGTGCGCACCCTCGGGCTCGCCACCGGGCTCCGGGGCGTCGAGCAGACGCCGGAGACCAGCTTCGTCCTCGCGGCGGCCCTTCGCGCGTACCCCGAGGCCGTCGCGGTTCACGTCGTTCGCGACGGCCGAGACGTCGCGACCTCGCTGCTCGAGCGTGGCTGGCTCAGCGCGGAGCGCGCCGGGGCCGACGACGCGCGCCTGCCGTTCGGCGCGCACGCACGCTTCTGGGTCGAGCCGGGTCGGGAGGAGGAGTTCGCGCACGTGTCGGATGCGACGCGCGCTGCGTGGGCCTGGCGCCGATACGTGACAGCGGCCGATGCGGTACCCGAGCGAACCGTGCGCCTGCGCTACGAGGACCTCGTCACGTGATCCGGCGTTGGCGGCGGCGCCGGTGGCGGCCCGACTCGGTGTGGCGGCGGACCTCGTCACACGGGCGTTCGCGGGGGCCCACGACGCCTCGGCGGGCCGCTGGCGGCGCGATCTCACCCCCGAGCAGCTTGCCGACGTCGAGCGCGAGGCGAGCGCCGCGCTCACCTCGCTCGGCTACGAGCTCGGCCTCATAGGCGACAGCGCGGTCGAGCCACGAAGGAACGCTGCGGCTCCACGTCCCGGCACCCGCGGATGGCACGGTGACGCTGACACTGCGCGCCGAGCGCGCCTAGACCGAAACGTCTCGGGGAGGCGACGGAGCTCCGACGAGGTCGGCGGGTCGCACGACCCCGATCCCTTCCAGCTCCGCCATCACCAGCGCGACCGACTCGGCGGGTGAGAGGGCGACGGTGTCGGCGACCACCTCGGCGTCGTCGGGCTCCTCGTACGGGTCGTCGACGCCGGTGAACTGCGTGATCTCGCCGGCGAACGCCTTCGCGTAGAGGCCCTTCACATCCCGCTGCGCGCACTCCTCGACGGGCGCCTTGACCCACACCTCGACGAACGGCCCGTGCTCCTCGACGAGCGCGCGCACGCGCTTTCGGGTGGCGTCGTACGGCGAGATCGCCGCGACGACGACGGCAGCGCCGTGGCGCGTCAGCCGCGAGGCGACCCATCCGATCCGCTCGATGTTCGTGTCGCGGTCCTCGTGCGAGTACCCGAGGCCCTTCGAGAGATGCGTCCGCACGACGTCGCCGTCGAGCACCTCGACGTGGAGGCCGCGGCGCTCGAGCTCCGCCGCGACGGCATGCCCGATCGTCGTCTTGCCCGCGCCCGAGAGGCCGGTCAGCCAGACGGTGAACCCGCGTCTGCCCGGTCGAAGCCACGGCGGAGTGGTACCAGAGGCGGCCCGCCGGTGGAGGTGGGTCGTGCACGGCCGACGCGACGGCCCTCGCGCGGCGAGCTACAGCGTGTTTCCTGCGATTCCGCCGTCCCCGGCGGACGGGTGGATCGAACGGAAGCGCCGACGACCAGCCTCGCCGGAGGACGGCGACGAGGGACGGGGGCGTGACAGCGTCGTCTGCCCCGTCGGGCGCGGGGCACGCTGGCGATAGCCGCCGGCCGACCACGTCAGGAGCTCGTCGCCCGAGCACGAGCTTCGGCGCACCGTCGTGCAGGACGAACGCGCCGTCGGGAAGCTTCTCGTACACGGTCTCGTGGAGGCGGTGCGACCGCGTCACGGGCTCGAAGCGCTCGCCGTGGAGCCTCGCGTCGATCACGTCGGCCCCGGCCACGCCGTGGAGGTCGCGCCACAACGCGGTGAAGCGCTCGTAGTCCTCGCGCCGGCACTCCGCGCACGGACGGTGACCCGCCGCGAAGGCGGTCGCCTCGTCGAGGAAGAACAGCTCCGTGAACCTCCCCGGTCGCAGGAGCGGGGTTCGACGCCGTCCCTTGAACTCGAGGCGGCATGCGATCCAGCGCCGCACCTGATACCGCCGCCGGATGTTGCCCTCCGCGTCGTGCAGGCAGCCGCGGTTTCCGTAGACGAGGCCCCTGCCGGGGGTCGACGACGAGCTCGCCGAGGGGCGTGACACGATTCTGCAGCGGCATCTCGACCAAGGTAACCGCACGGCGGGAGCACCTGTGGGGACGCCGCGGCGGCCGTCGCGTAACCCGACCGCAACATTGCCCTGCATAGCGTGAGACCATCGACTGGACGCTCTTCCACGCCGTGAACACCGGGGTCGCCACGCGCGATTGGCTCGAGGACCCGACGACCGCGCTCGCGGACCTCGCCGTCCCGCTCTACGCGCTCGCGACCGTCGCGCTGTGGCTCCTCGCGCGTCCTTACGCCGATGCCCGCTGGAAGCTCGCCTCCGTGTCGGCGCTGGTCGCGGGCGCCGTCGCGATGCTGACGAACCAGGCGATCTCCCACATCTGGGAGCGGCCACGCCCGTTCACCGAGCATCCGGCCCTGACGCACCTCCTCTCGGCGCCCACGACCGACCCGTCGTTCCCGAGCGACCATGCCGCCGCGGCGTTCGCAATCGCGTTTGCCGTCCTTGCGTTCTCGCGCCGCGGGGGCGCGCTGTTCCTCGCCGCCGCGACGCTGATTGCCGTCTCCCGGATTGCGCTCGGGATGCACTACCCGAGCGACGTGCTCGCCGGCCTGGCCGTCGGGCTGGGTCTCGGCGCTTCTCGTGACGCGCGCGGGCCGGCCGTGGATCGTCCGGCTCGTCGCTCTGCTGAGCCGCGTCACGGATCCCGTCCTGCGGCCGGTCTGGGACCGGTTCGGGCGCAGAGCCTTCTCGTAGAGCGCCCGGCTCTCGCCGCTCAGGCGGAAGTGTCCTGAGGGGCGTGAGACTCCTTCGCCACGCCCAGTAGGGCCTCGTTCAGCCCGTCCAGCTAACCCGACCGGAGACATGTGGCATCGCCCGACCCGGCCGCACTGCGATCGGCCTCGCGAGCGATCGGCAGGGACATTTCGAAACGGGCCGCGATCCCCTCCGAGTCCCACTCGAGTCCTCCGATGCAGAGCTGCGCGAGGCGTTTCCACGTCGCCTCGACTTCGCGTGCGGCGGCCGTGTCGCGGCTCACCGCTGAGGCGTGAACGGTCGGAGCTCGTCGGCGCCAGGCTGGATGATCCCGACGTGGGATTCGGGCACTTCGTTCCAGGCCCCTGGGAGGTCTCCGAGGGGCTCGGAGACGACGACCCTGGTTTCGTCCGACAACGCGGCAAGCTCTTCACTCTCCGGGTAGGCAGCCTTCAAAGCATCCATTCGCGTGCTGAAGTAGAGAGAGCGCGAGTCGCCTTCGCTCGAATACCGAAACGCCCACAGGCTCTTCCCGTCGCATGTCGCGACGGTCATCTGGATGGGCTGTTCGATGCCGTGCTCGAGCCCGGTCTCCTCGACGAAGCCGACCATTCGCTCGACGGCGGTCACGGGATCGCTCTCGAGCCCGAAGGTGAGCGCCAGGTAGAACATCGTCTCCGAGTCGGTGGTGCCCTCGATCGAGGCAAAGAGCGAGTCGTCGATCGCGAGCACGAGCTCCCGTTTCACGCGCGCGAACTCGCGGATCAACCCGTTGTGCATCCACAACCAGCGTCCGTGGCGGAACGGGTGTGTGTTGGTTTCCTGGATCGCCGTTCCCGTCGATGCGCGGATGTGCGCGAGGAACAGACCTGATGAGATCCCGGCGGCGAGCTCGCGGAGGTTGCGGTCGTTCCAGGCCGGATGGGTGCTGCGGTAGAGCCTCGGTGTCTCGTCCTCCTCGTACCAGCCGACGCCGAAGCCGTCGCCGTTCGTCGGCGTCGCGCCCTGCCTCGAGTGCAGGCTCTGGTCGATCAACGAGCGATCGCGCTTGACGAGCAGCTCCTCGAGTCGAATCGGGGATCCCGAATAGGCAAGCCAACGGCACATCGTCCTACCCCCCTCCGCCGCAACCCTGGCGCCCGGAGCATCGGCGACGCTGGCACTGACGGGTCGAGTCGGAATCGTGTGCGAAGTAGCCCCCGCTGCCGCGGCGGCGAGGTCGATGGCGCTCGGGCGCGCCTGCTGATGACGCGCCATGAGCAATGCGAGGGCGATACCCAGGCCGGAAAGGATTGCCATCAGCAGCGCGGCCCGCGAGAGGCCGGCCGCGAGCGCGTCCGAGGCCGATGCGCCCGCATCCGCGTGCTCGACGGTGACCGAGTTGAAGATCGTCGCGACCGCCGCCACCACCACCGATCCGCCGATGTACCGCGCCATGTTCGAAATCCCGGATGCCTGGCCCGACCTGATCGTGCGAGACCGCGGCCGTCGAGGCCGACGACGCGGGCCCATTCGCCAGCCCGAGCCCTGCCGAAAGCACCACGAGCGGGAGGACGAGGGCCGCGTACGTCCAGGACGACTCGACGAGCGCCAAGACCCCGAAACCGGCAGCGGCGAGGCCAAAGCCGGCGACAATCGCGAGCCTTGTGCCGATGCGGGCCGCGACCGGCGTGATGAACGGCGTGATGACGATCATGGCTGCGGCCGCGGGAAGCGTCGCCACGCCGGTTTCCAGCGCGCTGAACCCGAAGGTCGACGGATCCTGGAAGTAGAGACTGAGGACGTACATGAGCCCGTTGATCGTGCCGGCGACGATCAGGATCGCCAGCGTCGCGCCGACGAGCACCTGATTGCGGAGCAGGCCGAGATCGACGAGCGGGGCGGTCACCCGCTTCTCGACTACCACGAACAGCGCGGCGCCGACCACGGAGGCGAGAAAACATCCCAGGGTCGCCGCCGACGTCCAGCCCCAGTCGCCGCCCTTGCTGAACCCGAGGACGAGCGGAACGAGCGCAACGGCGATCAGCACCGTGCCGGCGTAATCGATCGAGCGCGCCCGGTGCGGGTCTCGTGACTCCTTCACCGTGGCGAGCGTCAGCGGCACGCACGCGGCCGCGATCGCAGCGTCGATCCAGAACAGGCCCTGCCAGCCGGTCAGGTCGACGAGTGCACCGCCGATGAGCGGGCCCATGGCCGCCCCGGCGGCCGACGCGGCGCCCCAAATCGTGATCGCCCGCATCTGTCCCTTGCCCGAAGAGGCGACCGACAGAAGGCTCATCCCGCAGGCCAGGATCGTCGCGCCCGCAGCACCCTGGATCAGGCGCCCCACGATGATCCCGGCGCCGCTCGTCGACAGCGCGATCAACACGCACGAGGCGATGAAGAGCGCGAGGCCGGCGAGGAACACGCGTCTGCGGCCGAACACGTCTCCGAGCGCCCCCGACGTCACGATCACCGCCGCGCCGACGAGCATGTAACCGGTCACCGCCCACTGGAGCTGCGCGACGGGAGCGCCCACGTCTTCGCTCATCGTCGGAAGCAAGATGGTCACCGCGGAGGTGTTCGCGTTGACGACGAACGTCGACACGCATGCTGCTGCCAGGACGCCGCCCGCGGCGGCCTGGCCGCTCCCCGTGGCGGTGGTGGGCACAGCGCTCAAGGCTTCATTCCCGCGGCGCCGCGGCCGCTGCCGTCACGGCGTCGTGGGCGTAGGCACCGGCGGCGTCGGCGTGTGGCCACCGAAGAACAGCCAGACGATCACCATCCCCACGAGTGCCGTCACGATCCAGCAGATTTGCAGCGGCAGCTGGAAGGAGTGGTCGACGACGCGCTTGCCGAGCGTGGTCGTCCCGGTCGTGTCGGCTTCGGCGGCAGCGATCTGGGTTCCGTTGGCCGGGAGGAAGAGCACGCCGGCGACGGCGGTCCACATCGCGATCATGTAGCCGGCGCCGATCCCGAGCGCGAGCCCGAGCGGCACCATCGTGCGGGTCGCGGCCGACTGGCTCGTGGTGAGGCCGGCAACGAGGAAGATGGCGATCGCGATCGTGAAGGGCCAGTTCTCGGCGAGGCTGCCGAGGGCCTGGACGATCGCGTCTTCGTTGTTGGCGATGAAGGTGTCCGCCATCCAGGCGATGCCGAAGAGCGCGATCATCGCGACCATCCCCGAGCGGAAGATCGACGTGAGCGGGATCTCCGTGGCCTTGACGTGCGCGAAGACGAGGATGAGCGCCGCTGCGGTGAGCATGATCATCTGGATCAGCGGCGTGACCGACATCGGCTCGACGCCGCCGCCCTCGGCGGCGACCGTTGGCCTGATGTCCTCGACGAAGCCGAAGACGCAGATCGCGACGACGCCGGCGAGGAAGATGGCGACGCTGCGCTTCGCGAAGGGCTTCAGCACGATTTCGGCCGCCGGCGCGGGAGGCGTCACCTCGCCGGCCGCCACCCGGCGCTGGTACTCCATGTCGTCGTCGAGGTCCTTGCCGTGGCGGCTCATCACGAGCGACATCGCGAAGATGCCGATGATGCTCGCCGGGATCGTGATCAGCAGCACGTCGACGAGGTCGTAGTCGTAGATCTCGACGAGCGGCAGCATCGTGGCCATTGCCGCCGCGACGGGGCTCGAGGTGATGCCGAGAGCCGAGGCGACCGTGGATCCTGCCAGCGGGCGCTCGGGTCGGATCTTGTTCGCGTAGGCGATCTCGTTGATCACGGGGATGATCGAGAAGAACGTGTTGCCGGTCCCGGTGAGGATCGTGAGGACGTACGAGACGTATGGGGCGGCAAAGTTGAGCATTGACGGCTTGGCCCGCAGCGCCGCGCTGGCGATCTTGACCATGTAGTCGACGCCGCCCGCTGCCTCCATCGCCGCCGCAGCCGAGATCACCGCGATGATGATCAGGATCGCGCTGATCGGCGGCTCGCCGGGGTCGAGCCCGAACACGAAGACGAGCACGAGCGTGCCGACGCCGCCCCAGAGCCCGATGCCGATCCCGCCCGAGCGGACGCCGAGGGCGATGAAGCCGATGACGACGAGGCCCTGAACCGCGACGAGAACCCAGTCCATCGTGCTCATGAGGACTGCTCCTTCTTCCGAAGCTCCTGGCAGGTGGACGAACTCTTGAGAGTGGCTGCAAGCTCCGTGTCGAGGCGGGCAACGTCGGCGAACGTCCGCACGCCGCTGGTGAGCACTGATCCGATCGAGGCCGCCGCTCCGGTCAACTGCTTGATCGACTCCTCCAGCGAGCCTGCTTCCTCGTCGAGCGAGTCCTGGGCCGCTTCGAGGTCGTCGACGGCAGAATCCGCCCAGTCCGAGACCTGCTTCGCCGCCTCGTCCCCTTGCGGTGAGTCAGGGACACCGGCGTTGTCGATGCCCGTGACGAGGGTCTTGGTCGCCTGGACGCCGCGCTCGAGTCCCTTGCGCACGAATCCCGTCCGACTCTGTGGCGTCTCGGACTGCGGCTCCGCGCCGCCCGCGGTGCTGGATGCGTTCGGCGTGCGGATGTCCTCGACGATCGCCTCGATCTCGCCGCGCCAGGTGCCGACGGCGCCGCAGACGCTTTGGGCCCACTCGCCCGCCGGGACGGTCTCCCCGCTCTTGTCGCGGTTGCCGATCATGGCCGTGGCCACGAGCACGACCAGGACGCCGGCGACGATTGCGATGGTCCACGCGAGCCAGCCGCGCATGATTCCTAGCTCCTCTCCGCCGAGTAGTCGTCGACGATGCCGACGAGCAGGTTCCAGAACCGCTCGACGGTGGGGATGCTCACCCTCTCGTCGGGCGAGTGCGGCCCCTCGATCTGCGGGCCGATCGCCAGCATGTCCAGGCGGCGGTCGACCTTGCTGCCGATGACGGAGGTCTCGAGCCCGGCGTGGATCGCCGTGACCACCGGGGGCTCACCGAGCAGCCGCTCGGAGACCGCCCGCGCGACGGCAAGCAGGTGCGAGTCGAGGTCGGGACGCCAGCCGTTGTAGTTGTGCTTTGTCTCGAGCGTGCCGCCGGCGAGCCGCGCGGCCGCCTCGAGTGAAGCGATGACCTCGGGCATGGCCGCATCGTTGGACGAGCGCGACAGGCTGTGCAGCGTGAGACGGCCACCCTCGGTCGCCGCTTCGCCGAGCGAGGTGCTCGTCTCGACGAGGTCGTCGAAGTCGGGGCTCATCGCGAGCGGCCCCGTCGGCACGAGCGCGACGACGTCGAGGAGCCGGACGGTCGCCTCCTCCGTCCACGCGTCGACGGCGTCGGTCGCGCTCTCGACGGTCACGGTTGCTCCCGGATCGGTCTTCACGTACGCGTCTCGCACGACGGCGGTCGCCGACTCCACCGCAGCCCGAAATGCATCCTCCTGGTCGCGCGCAACCGAGCAGACCGCCACTGCGTCGCGCGGGATCGCGTTGCGGCTCTTGCCACCGTCGAGTGAGACCAGCCGGAACGGCACGGCCGCGTACGCCTCACGCAGCACGCGGCCGAGCACCTTGATCGCATTCGCGTGCCCGAGCGCGATCTGGACGCCCGAGTGGCCACCGAGCCCCCCGCCTGCAACGACCGACAGCGCGACCGCGTCCGGGGAGCACGCCTCGCGCGATCCGTCGACCCGGACCCACGTGTCGGTGCTGCCCGCGCACCCGACCGTCAGGACACCGTCCTCCTCGCTGTCGAGGTTGATCAGCGTCGAGCCGGTGAGCAGCGATCCGTCGAGGGCGTTGGCGCCCTCCAGCCCGACCTCCTCGGCAACCGTCATCAGCAGCTCGAGCGGGCCGTGGGGAATCGACTCGTCCTCGACCAGCGCCATCATCGCGGCGATTGCGACGCCGTCGTCGGCGCCGAGCGTCGTCCCCTCGGCCTTCAGCCAGTCGCCGTCGCGGACGAGCGCGATCCGCCCCTCGGCAGGATCGTTCGGGCTCGCCGGGTCGCGCTCGCACACCATGTCCAGATGGCCCTGGAGCACCACGACGGGCGACGACTCGCGTCCTGGCGTCCCGGGCACACGGACGACGAGGTTGCGACCGGAGTCCTGCTCGAGCTCGAACCCCTGCCGGTTGGCCCACTCACGAACGTGCTCGATCACCGGCTCCTCATGGCGCGAGGGCCGCGCGATCCGCGTCAGCGCCTCGAAATGCGCCCAGAACGAGTTGGGCTCGAGTCCCGCAAGCACCGACTCCTGGGTAGCCACTCTGTCTCTCCTCGCCGCCGAACTGCAAACGTCCGACTGCTCTATTCGTCCAAGGGGCGGTCGACTGCCGGCGAGCCTATCCTCGAGGGCGAGCTGCTGCAACTTGATACCTCGTCATGCGCGTGAGGCGAAGGCGACCACCTCTCAAGTCTGCGTCGACCGGCTGCGCCTGCCGCGGGCGTTGCAGTATGCGTCGCCTGGCCGCAAGCTCGTTCGGCGTCAGCTTCTGCAAGACACGAGTGTCCCAGGGGCGGCGCACGCATGAAGCTTCACCGTAAGATCGGACGCGCGGCGAGCAGCGAGCGAGGAGGACACGTGGAGGGAACGCGTAGGGAAGCGCCATTCGTGGTGACGATCGCGTCGTTCTTCGGGTTCGCCAAGGCGGCGTTCCTCGGGTTCATGGGGCTCATCGGGATTCTGAGCTGGGACGACGTCAGCGACCCCTGGGGTATCGGAGCGCTCGTGCTCGCGGCGTTGTTCGCTCTGGCCTCGTTCGCGCTGCTGCGAGGCAACCGCGCCGCGCGTCTCGTGCTGGCGGCGCTCGCCGTTGCGGGTGGCCTCATCGCGATCATCTACGTGTTCGTGGGGCCCACGAGCGCAATTGTCCCCTCGCTCGTCACCGCGGCGATGGACGGGACGCTCATCTGGCTGCTCTACGGCCCTCGGTCCGCGAAGGAGTACTTCGCGTAGCGATCTACCAGTCTGCGGGCTTGGCTTCGAGGCGTTCTTGAACCCGGCCAGTGTTGTGTCGGCGCCCGCGGCCGTTTTGAATCCACAGGTCGATGACTCCCCGCCTCGAAGAGGGTGAGTAGGTGAGGCAGATCGCTGTTCAGGACGCACGCCTCGCCGAGCACGCCCGACGAGTGTTGACGGCATCCCAGGTGGGGCGTGGTGAGCTTGCACTGGAGTTCGAGAGGAGTGTTGCGTCGTCGGCGCAGCTTCACGTCGAAGGACGCAACTTCTATCCGCCGATGCTCGCCGACATCGCGTCCGCGTCGTCCACCATCCACGTCAACCAGTTCGGCTTCCGGCCTGGGCTGGTGGGCGACCGATTCGCAGCTGCGCTGATCGCCAAAGCGCAGCAGGGCATTCCCGTTCGGCTGATCGTGGATCGGCAGGGCTCCGATCCTGAGCGCGGCTCGCGGGAGTTCTACGAGCGGTTGACACGAGCGGGGATCCAGGTGTGCGTGACCCGTGCCACAAAGCCGCGGGTGCCGCGAGGGCCGCTCGGCGCGGGCGGGGCGATCGGTTGGAACCTGAGTGCGTTGGGGCATATCGACCATCGCAAGGTGGTGATCGTCGATGGTCGTATCGGCTGGGTGGGCGGCGCCGGAATCGAGGACCATTTCGAGAACGGCGCATTTCATGACCTGTTCGTGCGCGTCGAAGGCCCGGTCGTCGCGCAGTTGCAACTCGTGTTCGTTGTGAGCTTGCGCTGGCTGGGCGGCGAGATCCCGCCGAGCAGCGTCCCCGAGCTCTTTCCGATGCTCGACGAAGGCCGGGCCCCCGTCGCTGCGGTCGTGCTCCACAATGCGCCCGGCCGTTTCAGACCGATCACACACGCGATTGCGGCACTCATCGACCGAGCGCAGGACACGCTCGATGTGGTGAATCCGTACGTCACCGACCGCGGCATGATCGGACGGATCGTTGCGGCGGCGCGACGTGGCGCCCGCGTCCGCCTGTTCGTACCCGCCGCCCCCAACAATTGGGCGTGTGGTGCGGCCGAGCAGTTCCACCACGGGCGACTGATCGACGCGGGGGTACAGATCCTGGGCTATCCGAAGATGCTGCACGCGAAGGCGTTCGTCGCAGACGGTGAGCATGTACTCGTCGGAACCTGCAACCTCGAGGCGTGGAGCTTGAAGCGATTCTTCGAGATCGATATCGGGTTCGTGTCCACAGATCTGGTGAGGCAGTTCGACCGGCAGTTCTTGGCGCCCGCCCAGGAAGTCAGTTCGGACCTGGGGCCGCCTTCGACCATCAAAGAGCGCATGCGCGCCGCGGCATTCGCGGCGATCTCGCCGCTGCTGTAACCGCGGTGCCGCCAACATTAGGCCGTGCGAAAAAGGCCGGCTGCCACTCGCGGATGACGCACGCGTTCGGCGGAGGACGACGCGCCGCACATTGCCGGATGATCGCGCGACTGCGCCTGCGTCCTCGAACCCAGGTCTCTGCCGCGCTCAAGCTCTACAAGGCACGGCGCCCCTGCGCGCAAAAAGCGCGGGCGCCTCGAACGGGACCGATACGAGATGACGGAGGGGGCTCTTGGCCCCTTCCGCCGTCAGTCGTCGTCCTCGTCGTCGCCGTTCTTGGCGTTACCGGCCTTCACGCACTGGCCGAAGTTCTTGTAGTCCTTCGCGAACTTCGCGGCATCCGCAGCCTGCTGCTTCTTACAGTCGGCCGCGGCCTGCGACTCGGCCGCGTCGTCGTCATCGTCCTTCTTGGCGTCCTCACTCTTGGCGGCCTTCGCCTTCGCCGTCTGCGAGACGCACTTCCCGAACGCGTTCTTCTTGTTCTTGTTCTTCCCGTACGCCGTCTGGAATGCCTCGACACCCTTCGACTCACGGACGGCCTTGCAGTACTTCGCGGCGTTCTTGAAGTCAGCCGGAACCGGATCGGCCGAAAACGCAGCAGGCGCCGCGATCGCAGCCACCAGTGCACAAAGCACCAGGATTCTCGTCATCAGACGTACCCCCTCATCGCGGGACCCGCCACAGTCACAGGCGGATGCGTAGAGCATGAGTGATTTGCCGGACTGCCGCAATCCCGCAGCGGGTCAACGGTCCCGGGATGGTCGAACGTCAGCGGAAAAGCCATCCTCGCCTCTGCTTCGTGGCAGCAGGGTCAGCGTTCGTCGGCGTGATCTGACACGGATCTGACACGCGCATCTTCGATCCTCGCTGGCGCTCGCCTTTTTCGGCGATCAGTATCGAGGTCGTGACCGACATGACGCGGCGGCAGCGGCTGACGCTGCTCGGAGCGATCCTTGGCTCGGCGGTGGTGATGATCGACGGTCGGTCGTGAACGATGCTTTGCCGGCGATCGAGCAGGATCTCGGTGGGGGGCTGTCGGCACAGCAGTGGGTGGTGAACGCGTATTTCCTGGCGCTCGCTCGCTGATCCTGACGTAGACGGAAGAACTCTGTCGGCGGATGATCATGGCTCGTGCGTCACGAGCTTCCATCCGGCAGCGTGACTTTGCTCCTCACCGACATCGAGGGTTCGACTCGCCTGCTGAACGAGTTGGGCGCGGAGGCATATGAGGAGGCGCTTGCCGACCACCGGCGGCTGTTGCGGGAGGCGTTCGCGCGGCACGATGGGGTGGAGGTCGACACGCAGGGCGACGCCTTCTTCTATGCGTTCCCGTCCGCGTCCGAGGCGATAGAGGCGGCCGGCGAGGGCCAGCGGGCGCTGTCCGCCGGTCCGATCCGCGTGCGCATGGGCGTGTACACCGGGCGCCCGTACGTCGGCAGGGAGGGCTATGTCGGCGAGGACGTCCATCTGGCGGCGCGGATAGCCGCCGCCGGCCACGGCGGCCAGGTGCTGGTCTCGCAGGCGACGCGCGCGCTCGTCGACGGAGGGCTAGCGGATCTTGGCGAGCACCGGGTGAAGGACTTCTCGGAGCCGGTATGGATCTTCCAGCTGGGGAAGGAGCGCTTTCCGCCGCTGAAGACGATCTCGAACACGAACCTGCCGCAGCCGGCGTCGTCGTTCGTCGGTCGAGAGCGAGAGGTGGCGTACGTCGTGAAGTTGTTGCGGGACGGCGCACGGTTGGTAACGCTGTCCGGCCCGGGTGGTTCGGGCAAGACGCGACTCGCAATCGAGTCGGCGGCCGAGCTGGTTCCGGAATTCCGGAACGGTGTCTTCTGGATCGGGCTCGCCGCCCTTCGCGATCCCAGTCTCGTCGCCCATATCGTCGGGCAGACGTCGTCGGTGGGCTCGAGCCGGGAGCGGGCGCAGAAGAGATCGAGCGCCTCGAACTCCGCCAGCGGCGCCACGGGATACTCGACTTCCCCCCGGACGCGCAACAGCTCGCGGCTCGTCACCAAGAGACGGAGGTTCGGGCAGGACTCGAGCAGCGAAGGGAGCTCCGGGGCGGCGTCCACCAGCTGCTCGAAGTTGTCGAGCAGCAGGAGCAGCTCGCGCTCGCCGATGTGCTCGGCCAGGCTGCCCTTGGCCCCCAACGCGCCTTGCGCGCGAGCCGGGGGATACGGGCATCGTCACGATTGCCGTGAACAACCTCGGCACGATCGCGGCCTACCGAGGGGACTACGAGCGCGCGCTGGAGCTGTTTGAGGAAGCCCTAGCGATCAACCGCGAGGGCCACGATCGCCACCTCGTTGCGCTCGCGCTGTTGAATATCGGCACCACGACGTGGATGCTCGGCGACCTCGAGCGCGCGCGAGAGCTGCTGCGCGACGGTCTGGTGGCGGCGCGTGAGATCGGGCAGGTGGACCTCTTCATCGGGGGGTTCGCCGCTCTCGGGGTGGCGTACGCACGCCAGGATCCGGCACGCGCCGCGCGCCTGCTCGGCCGCGCCGACGCGCTGCGCGAGGAAACGGCGTTCCGCGACGACGAGCCGTTCGAGAGGCGCGTTCGCGAGGAAGCGGAAGCAGGGCTGCGGACAAGGCTTGGGGAGGACGCCTACGCAGCGGCGTACTCCAACGGTCGCGCGCTCGCGCTCGAGGACGCGCTGAGGCTCGCCCTCCGGCCAGACTGAGCTGCGGTCCCGACTTGGCCGGAAGAGACAGTGACAGTCAGTCGCCCGTCGGCGTCCCCACGATCATGTCGCTTGATGCGCCGTCCTAGTTCGCCCCGGCCTCGCCGGGTGGGGGCGTTACGTCACCTTCACGAAGCCGAACATCGACGACTCGTGTGGGCGGCAGTAGAACTTGTACTTGCCTGCCCGCAGCTTGACGCTCACGGTCTTCGTTCCCCGGAAAGGCACGGTCGTCACGTCTCGCTCGACTCCCGGTCCCTCGAGGACGAAGTTGTGCATCGTCGAGCGGTCCCGTACCACCAGCTGGTACCGGCCTGCGTTCAGCCTCGTGACCTTCTTACCGCCCTTCGTCAGGGTGATCGTGAAGCCAGGGCCAACCGTTCCAGTCAGCGTTGGCGTCGCCGCCGTCGCCCCGCCAGCGAGCGTCACGGCAACGACCAGTCCGATCGCCACGAGCACGAACATCCTTGTCATGGACCTCTCCTGTGATCGCCGTGTACTCACTTCGCTACGGGGTCCCGGGTCGATCGGATTTCGGCCTACTCAGGAAAGCACCGACAGACCCCGATCGGGTCGCCTGAGGTTCCCGCATGGTTGCGAGAGATC
Organism: uncultured Actinomycetes bacterium; assembly: GCA_963793655.1. Taxonomy (GTDB): domain Bacteria; phylum Actinomycetota; class Thermoleophilia; order Gaiellales; family Gaiellaceae; genus Gaiella. The sequence goes on along the minus strand of CAWCAV010000003.1, from coordinate 66,273 downwards.
GCATGACGCCCCGCGACCAGACGGCTCGCCGCTCACGATCATCGCGAGCGGCGAGGGAGTACCCTCGAGCGAGTCCTTCTCGCACGTGCGCGCGTGCTGGCGAGAGGAAGTGGTGGGCGTTCGCGGTAGGGCGCTGCTCGCAGCGCGCGCTAGCCGAATCGCTCCGCGAGGAGTCGCGCAACGGGCCAGGCGCCTTCGGACCAGTTCGAGATCACCGTCGCAGTGACGTCCTCGTGCGGGTTGTGTAGCGAGCTGAAGGAGACGCCGGCGTCGTAGCCCGACAGGATCACGGAGTCGGTCGTCGCATGGAGCCAGAAGCCGAGGCCATAGCGCCTCTCGCCGGTGGGCATGTCGCTGCGCGACCGCGTCATCTCCTGCACCCGGGTCTCCGACACGATGCGGCCCGCGTGAAACGAGACCCAGAACCTCCGCATGTCTGCCGCTGTGGTGTAGGCACCGCCGTCCCCGGTTCCGCGCACGGGGAGGTGGAGCACGTTCGTGCGCAGCCCGTCCGCCTGGAGATAGCCGACCGCCGCGCCCTGCGGCAGTTCGTCGGAGCGAAGGAAGGCGGTGTCGGTCATCCCGGCCGGCTCGCAGACGTTTCGGGCCACGAGCTCCCGAAACGGCGTGCCCCCCGCGCGCTCGGCGACGAGCGCGAGCACGACGAACCCGCCGTTGCAGTACGAGAAGCGCTCACCGGGCGGGAACTTGGTCGGAAAGCCGCCGAGCACCGCGACGTAGTCCTCTGTCTCGGCGAGCGTGTGCACCGGGACCGGGAGCAGGTAGTCGGTGATCTCGCCCGGGAGATCCTCGTCGAAGTAGTCGCCTATCCCCGAGCGATGCGCGAGGAGCTGCTCGACCGTCACCGCATCGTCGATCAGAGGCAGGTCGTCGCCGAGCACCGAACGCGCCGTCGTCGTGAGGTCGAGCACCCCGACCTCGACGAGGCTCATTACGGCGAGCGCCGTCAACCCCTTGACCCCGCTCGCCATCGCGAAGCGCGTGTCAGGCGCGTTCGGGATCTCCCACCGGCGATCCGCGAATCCGTACGCCGCCTCGAGGACGACGTCGTCGCCGCGATCGACGCGCACGACCCCCGAGAACGCCGACTCGGCCGCGACTGCGTCCAGAGTTGCCGCGAGGTCGGTCATGACCGGGACGCTAGCGCCGCTGGCAGGATGCGCGGGATGGTTCCGCCGCCAGGCGCGAGCGCGCGCCGAAGCGTCTCGACGTCAGCTCGCCGATCAGAATCTCGGTTAGCCGCTGCTCGCGCGCCGGCCGACTGTTGACGGCGTCAACGGTTATCTGTCCAGTCCCGGCGACCAGGCTCCACTGCGATGACGATCGCGAGGGGCCAGATCGTCCGCGAAGGCGAGAAGGGGGCGACGAATGATCCGCCTTGAGTCGATGACGCCGGACGGGGCTGCGGTGCTGCGGAGTACGGAGCACGCCACCGCCGCCGGCGTTCTCCGAGAGATTGACGACGTGCTCTACGCGTGCGCGCGGGTGTGCTATCGCGCGAGCTCGTGGACGAACTACTTGACCCCGGCCGTCCCGTACTTCGGAGCCGGTCGCCAACATCTGCGAAAACCCGCACCGCCGCAACAACGCGAAGCGGCCGTGGGGCACCGCCTTCGACTCCGCCCCGATCATCGCCACCACCGCCTTGATCACGCCGTCGCGCGGGTGCTCCTCGATCACCTTCTGAACCCACGGCTTCGGCAGATCCCACAGGCGGAAACCCCCCAGGTCGCATAGCGCGCCCGCCTGGATCCACGCTCCCGTTAAGTCGAGCTCCGGGTCGACGCTCGGATGCGCGTGGATGGCGATCGCGTCGGCGGCCAGCTCGGAGCGGACGTCGTCGACACCCGCCTCGCGCGCGCACGCGACGACCCTGTCGGCGCTGCGGATCGTGAAGTCCTCGCCGGGCACCGCGTGCTCGAGGCCGAAGTCGTGGACGAGCGCGGCCGTGTACAGCAGCTCGACATCGACGTCCGCGCCGTCGAGCGCCGCCAGCGCGCGGCCGAACGCCCAGGTCCGGTAGGAGTGGCCGATCGTCTCCGTCTGCTGCTCGCGGCAGGCGTCCTCGGCCGCGCGCGCCCACGCCGAATCCGGCGGGGCCAGCAACTCCGGATCGTCGAGAACGGCGGCGCCGGCGGGCACGCGGCCGGTCGCCAGCTTGATCCGCCCGGCGATGTAGGCCCCCTGCGTCGCCACGACCACGCCCATCAGGCGGCGCCTCTCCTTGGCGGTCAACGCACCCTTCGTCCGGCGCACCCAGCGGATACCGCCGAAGCGCTCGAGATCGGGCGTGCGGCTGGCATCGGCGCTGGTCGCATCGGGCATGCTCGTCAATCTGATGGACGACCCTATGCCAGTCACGCGCGGCGTGCAGCCGCCGTTGTCCAAGATCGTGGTGCGCGCGTCGCGATTGTCGGGCCCGGGCGGGCAGCACCCCTCCGCCATCCCAGTGGAACCGGCCGGGTGGCTCGTGTTCGTGGGGCACCCTCAGCCGGATCGGCGCCTCGCGCGCACGCGCGTGATGGATATAGGGAGGCGGGAGGGGGCAGGCGGGGATCAGGCCCATCATCGTGACGATCGTGAGGGGGTGTGTGACCTCGACGCACTCGGGTTGAGCTCAAGCGGCTCGGACTCGGCGAGCACTAGCTGACGCTGCCGAGCGTTCCGCTTCCTCGTCTGGTCGCCGGTGGCGACGACGCCGGAACCAAGCTCGTCCGCCAAGGCCGCGTGGTACGCGCAGAACTCGTCGTGGGTTGCGACCGAGCTGCACGGATCGCCATTTCGGAGCCGGGCGGAGCAGAGCGCTCCGGTCATGAGTGGACGTGTGACACCGACCACCCGCCTCGCGCGTGCGCGCACGAGGAAACCTCGCGTTCACTGCGAGGCCGACGCCGCCGATCGGCTACGCCCGGCTCGAAAGCTAACCTCGTGTGCCTTGGAGGCCGTCGAGGTGCGGTGGTCGCCGCGGGCGCGGCGATGGCGATTGGAGGTGCCATGGGGAGAGGCGCCGCGGCTTACCGTGCCACAGGGAACGAGTCGTGCCGGCGTCCAGCGCTTACTCGAGGAGAAGCGTCCGTGGATCGAGGATCAGCAGCGTCGCCAGGTGCCCCGACTCTGCCTCGACCCATCCGCGGTCAGGGAGTCGCAGGCGCGTATGACCGCGCGAGAGTTCGTTTCAACGTTGGCACAGGAGGAAGCCGAGCGCATCGGCGTCGAGTACCGCCGAATCCGTATCGGAGGGCAACGCACTCTCTGGGGCTCGTGCTCTCCGCGCGGCACGCTCTCCTTCAACTGGCGGCTCGTGCTCGCGCCACCTGAGGTGCTGGACTACGTGGTCGTGCATGAGCTCTGTCACCTGCGCGTCCCGAACCACTCGCGACGATTCTGGGCGCTCGTCGAGCGACATCGTCTGCACTGGCGCCAGCAGCGTGATTGGCTGCGCGACTACGGACCCGAACTCCTCGCATTCCGCCCTCACGCCTGATCCGACAGACCGTTGACCGCAAGGCCCCCCGACCAGGCCCTACGGCCCGCGACCAGGCCCCACTGGTCATCGCGAACACAAGGGGGTGGGGGTACCCTCGGGTCGGACTCGGCCTCGCGAGGGCGCGCGTGCGCGCGAAGGAGAGAGGTACCAGGCCCCAGCACCTGGATCATCGCGAGGGGGGTAGGTACCGGCTCGGCTCGCATGCGCGCGCGACACGGCGACGTTCGAGGGGTCGTCGATTGTCAGGCGTGGTGCGCCTTACTCGGCGAGCAGGTAGAACCGCCAAGAGTCGTTCGCGATCGGTAGGACGTCGACGCGCGTGAAGCCGGCTTCGGTTGCGTAGTGCCGAACCGTGTCGGCGCGCATGACCGTTCCGGTGCCTGCGGGGTCGGGGCCGACCATCCCGCTGGGGAGGCAGGTCATGATGCTGAAGCCGTAGTAGAGGCGTTCACGGTCGGGTGCGGGTGCGGTGAACGAGTCCTCGGTGCGTTCGTCGCCGACGAACACGAGCCCGGTGTCGGTCAGCATGCCGCGGATCGTCCGCAGCACATCGACGGGCCGCGGCATGTCGTGCAGCGCTTCGAAGATCGTCACCAGGTCGAAGCGCTCTGCGAAGGCCGCGTCGGCGGCGTCTCGACAGTGGAAGCGGACGCGGTCTCCGACGTCGCTGCCAGCGAGGTTTCGCTGCGCCTGGCCGATCGACGCCTGGTCGAGGTCGATTCCTTCGACGGAGACCTTCGCGTAGACGCGTGCGATCGAGATGCTCGACCAACCGCTGCCGCAGGCGACATCGGCGACGCGGGCGGGCGGATCGGCGCTGAGCCGCTCATGGAGTTCGGAAACCGACGGCAACCACTCGCTTCCGAGCAGCTGCTCGAACATCGGACGGGTCGATCGTTCCTGCGACTGCCGCGCGTCCGGGCCGTATCCGTCGAAGGTGAGCCCCTCGCCGCTCCTGAACGCATCGAGGACCGCATCGATCGGCCGCGCGCAGGCGATCGCCGACTGGGCGAGCGATGCGGCGAAGTTCAAGCTGGTCTCCTCGACCAGGACCTCCTCATGCCCCGGCGGGAGAAAGAAGCACCGCCGATCGGGTTCTTCCTCGTGATTCTCGACGGCGAGGATCCCGGTCGCCGCCTGCTGCTCGAGCCACTCGCGCGCGTACCGCGGGTTGATCCCGGCCGCCCGCGCCAGCTCCCCGGCCGTCGATGAGCCGCAGTCAGCGAGAGCACGGTAGAGGCCGAGCCGATCGCCCAAGTAGACGCTAAAAAGATCGAAGGTCGCGACCGCGGCCTGGAAGAGCCGCTCAACAAGCGCATCGCAGGCAGCAGTCGAAGGGCCGGCCGACATTGAGTGGCGCCGAGTCTACGCCGACGCGCTGACACCCCCCCGACCCGGCCCCACTTCGAGCTCGAGGGGTGGAGGGTGTCCGGTCACCCTCTCGCCCCGGCTTCTGCCGCGTTTCGAACGAGGCGATAGACGTGCCCGTTGGGCTGGAACGCTTGAAAGAAATGGGTCTCATCGCCGCCGAGGCGCGCGCACAACGCGGCCGCTACCGCCGGGCTTCGAGACATCCCACTCTCGCAGTGGACAACCACCGTCCCGACCGCGTCCTTGTGCCGATCGACGAACCGCCAGACTTCCCGAGCCTGATCGTCGGACATCATCGTGAGCTGACGGTCGAGCGTCGGTGAACCAGTCGGCTCGGCGTCGTGGAATGCCAGTTGGAGCACCGCACGCAGGCCCGCCTGATGCTTCACCTTGGGCTTCTCACGATCTGGGTCGTAGATCGAGATGACGATGTACGCCGACCGCACGAGCACACCACGCTCGATCCCTTCCCTGTCCGTGACGTGGAACTCCATCCTAGGAAGACGCGGACTCGGTGAGCGTCTCGCGCAGGACGCTCCGTTGCTCAGCCGACAACCGACCGAGCCGGGCGCGCAACGTCAGCCGTGCCCGAGCCTCGTCGGCTGCCTCGGGGAGAGGGCTTGCGGTCACGGCCCGACCGGGTGTCGGGAACCACTTCCACATTTCCGTCCGCCGCATCGACGGAACTGCTCCCCCGTTATCCCTCTCCCCGTTGCTGGCCAGGAGTGTTCCAGGGAACGGTCACATCGTCAACGAACCGACGAACCGAGCCGACCGCGGAACCTTGGCAGTCGGCTTGGCCGAAGGAGGGTGAGGGTCCTCGCCGCCGGCTGCGAGTCGTGCCTGGACACACGCTTCTGGCCTGCCGGACAGACAGATCGGACGGTGATCGAGATCGCCTCCGGCTCGGTCTGGAGACGCGACGGCACCTGGTAGCAGCGACACTCACGACGATTGACGCCCAGCGTTCGATCGTGGGTCGGCTCACTCGCCTAGGTCACTGAGCAGGGTCCGCAGCTCCTCCATGCGTTTCGCACCGAGACGGCGCGCCCATTCGTCTTCGATGCGGGCGATGATCTGGAGGGCGGCGCGGACCTCGCCCCATCCCTTCTCGGTCAAGAAGATGAGGTTGGCTCGGCGGTCAGTTGGATCCAGGCCCCGCTCAACGTAGCCGCGCTCCTGGAGATAGTCGACGAGGTAGCCCATTGACTGCTTCGTGAGCTGTGCGCGCTTCGCGAGCTCGGAGAGACGAGACCCCTCGGCCTCGATGTGCTGGAAGACGGCGGTATGCGCGGGTCGGATGTCGTCGAAGCCGGCTTCCGCGAGTTCGTCGGCAATCCGACGGACGATCTGCTGATAGGGGCCGCGGAGAAGGATCCCGATATTCGGACGGGCGTCGCGCGACTCACCGGGAAGAATCGAGCGGTCGGAACGGCGGGCGTTGGTTGACATCGGCTTCCAATATTGTCAGTCTTTCGGATTGTCAGAATCTCTTACGACCTCGTAGCGCTCTGGAGGTGCGTGATGAGAGCATTGCTGTTCATCGTGGCGGCTGTAGTGGCAGCGTTGACCGCACTTGCGTCGACCGCGAGCGCGACGGCGCCGGCGTCCGTCACGATTGCTGGGACGGTGACACAGTTCGGTGCGCCGCCGGACTTCCGCGGTACGTGGTCATCCGGCGAACTCGGCGACGCCGGGTCGTTCGTGGAAACGGAACTCCACCCGACCGGCGCCCTCGCGAACTCGCCGATCGTCGGAGTCTTCCAGGCGATCATCGTGTTCACCGGCTCGCAGGGAACCTTCACCGTCGCGCAGGAAGCGCAGTTCACCAGCTTCCCCGAAGGTGCTTGGCAGGTCATATCGGGAACTGGCGCATACGCACGGGCCAGCGGACACGGGACTTTCGCGTTCGCGCCCCCAGATTCCCTGAGGTTCACGGGGGTGATCTCGACGTCCGGTTAGTCGCGTTTCTCTAGCACCCGCACCACCGTCGGGGGACAACACGATCACCGCATCAAAGGGGGTGGGTACCGTCCTCACCAAATCGGGCTCGATCGTGGTATGGCGACGATCGGAGAGGCAAGAGCGACTGGGCGGTGGGCTAGAGCCGCGCGCGCAATCTGCTAGGAAGGGCAGCCGTGATCGTCGCGCTCCACGTGGCCACGGGCGCCGCCGCCGGCGCGGCGAGTAGGTCGCGACTTGCGGCGCTGCTCCTAGGGCCGATCCTCCACCTCGCGGGCGACCGCCTGCCGCACCAGGACTTCCGCTCGCGTCGCCTTGAGATCGCCAGCGGCGTCGCAGGCATCCTTCTCCTCGCCGCGCGGCGAGGCCCGCTCGATCCGGCGACGCTTGGCGCCGCGGCGAGCTCCGCCCCCGACCTCGAGCACGTCTTCCCCTTCTTGCGTCCGGGCAGCAGGAAGCTCTTTCACGACCGCCTCGGCTGGCACCGCGCGGGGCGTTTCTCGGCGTACTTGCAGCTCCTGCTGGCCGTCGGGATTCTCGGCGCGCTCATCGTTCCACGGCGTAAGGCGACTTGAAGCTGACCGTCCGCGCTCACTTCGTGCAGTCCCGGTGCTGCGTCCTTCACGCGTGGGTGCGCGTGCGCGGGAGGAGAAGAAGCGGCGGCGTTCGGAAAGGGTTGGCTCTTCCCGCAGGCGGGCAGCGCGTCGACACCGTGGTGGCTCGGCCGGGAAGCGGGCTGCCAGACATGGCTAGGCTGAACGTGTGGCGATGAGCGTGACGAGCTACGACGAGGTCTGCGCTGGTCATCGCTGGGAGGTGCCGGCGCGGTACAACATCGCCGCCGACGTCTGCGACAAGCACCCGCGTCACAAGCCGGCGATGGTCTGGGAGAGCTTCGACGGCTCGACCCGTGAGCTCGAGTGGGGCGAGCTGCAGGACCTCGCGAACCAGGCCGCGCACACCCTCGTCGGCATGCGGCGTCAGGCAGGGCGACCGGGTAGCGGTTGTCCTACCGGCGACGCCAGAGGCCGCTGCGATCTTCTTCGGAGTCTGGAAGCTCGGCGCGATTCTGCTCTCGATGTCCGTGCTGTACGGCGACGATGCGATCGAACATCGGCTTTCGGACTCGGGAGCCAAGCTGCTCGTCACCGACGCCGGCAACGCGCCGCGCTTCGACCGACCGTGGGCGCCGGACACGCTCGTGCTCGAGCCCGATACGCTGGCAGCCGCCCCGACGGATTTCGTGTGCGCCGACACCGCGGCCGAAGACCCTGCGCAGCTCTATTACACCTCCGGGACGACGGGGCTCGCGAAGGGGATCGTCCACGCGCACCGCTACATCCTCGGCCACGAGGAGTTCCGCTACTGCCATGAGGTACGGGACGGCGAGCGCTTTCACGGCATGGGCGAGTGGGCCTGGGCCGCGGGGATCGCGCCGCTGCTCGGCCCTTGGCGGCTCGGTGCGGTGCAGTGCGTCTACCGGCGCGAGGGCGGCTTCGATCCGCACAAGCAGCTCGACTTCCTGAGCCGGCACTCGGTGACGAATGTGTTCACCACGCCGACGGCGATGCGCTCGATGATGGCGGTCGAGGATGCGGGGAGGCGCTACCCGCAGGTGTTCCGCCGCGTGTGCTCGGCGGGAGAGCCGCTGAATCCGGAGGCGATCCGCTGGTTTCGCGAGCAATACGGCGTGACGGTGCTCGACTATTACGGCCTCACGGAGTCGTATCCACTCGTCGCGAACTACCCGTTTCTCGAGGTGCGTGAGGGCTCGATGGGAAAGCCGATGCCGGGCTGGGACGTGCAGCTCCTCGACGAGGACGAGCAACCCGTGGGGCAGGGGGAGCGAGGCGAGATCTGTCTGCGGGCCCGCTCGAACCCGCACTATCCGCTCGGTTATTGGGGCAACGACGAAGCAAGCCTGGAGACCTTCGGCGGTGAGTGGTTCCACACGAAGGACGCCGCCGTCCAGGACGAGGACGGCTACATCTGGTACGTCGGACGCGCCGACGATGTGATCATCGCAGCGGGATACCGGATCGGCCCGTTCGAGGTCGAATCGGCGTGCCTCGAGCATGCCGCGGTTCGCGAGGCAGCAGTGGTCGCGTCGCCCGACGAGCTTGCGGGGCAACGTCGTGAAGGCATTCATCGTCCTCGTAGACGGATACGAGCCGTCGGAGGCGCTAGCCAACGAGATCAAGGGCCACGTCCGCCAACGCCTCTCCGCGTACGCATACCCGCGCCGTGTCGAATTCGTACCCGAGCTGCCGAAGACGCTCACGGGAAAGATTCGCCGAATCGAACTCCGGCAACTCGAGCTGGACCGCGCCGAGGGCCGACACCGGACCCCGACCTGACCAGAGCGTCGAGGGGAGGGGTACGTCGGGCCCCGTGTGCGCGCGTGCGCCTGGCGTTTCACGACGCGCCGACAAGTCATGGCTGCGCCGCGACCAGGCTCCCGGTCATGATCACTGCGAGGGGGTGGTGGGTAACCCGTCCCTCGCGCGTGCGCGCGAGAGCGAGAGGAAGTGGAGGGCGTTCGGGAGGGGGGCAGCCCACGCGATCAGGCCCGAGGGTGATGACAAGTCGAGGGGGGAGCGGTTCCCTGCGCCCCCGACCGGTCGCCTCGCGCGTGCAGCGTGAGCCAGGGTCATGGCTTGTCGGGATGTTCGACCTCCGTCTGGATGTCGCCTTGTGCTGCGGCTGAGCCTGCGCGGCCGCCGCCTGCTCCGCGCAGCACCCAGGCAGCTCCGACCGCCAGCGCAGCCCCTACCAGCGGCCCGGCAACGTAGACCCAGTAGCTCGTGAAGTCGGTGCCCACGAGGTCGGGCCCGAACGTGCGGGCCGGGTTCATCGAGGCGCCCGAGATCGGGCTGCCCCACAACCCCGCGAGAGCGATGTAGGCGCCGACGCCGATCGCGCCGAAGATGCCGATGTTCTGTGCGCCCGATGCCGTGCCGAGGATGACGCTGACGAGCCCCAGGGTGAGCACGCTCTCCATCAGGAACGCGTCTCCGGCCGAGAAGCCCGACGCGGGGTAGTTCGAGCCGTAGGTTGCCGAGACGTCGATCACCCACCGCAGGAAGAGGCAGGCAAGCGTCGCGCCGACGAGTTGGACGACGATGTACCCGGGAACGCGCCGCCAGGGGAAGTCACCGCGCAGCGAGAACGCGACGCTGACCGCCGGGTTCAGATGGGCACCCGACACCTTGCCCATGAACATGATGATCGCCATCACCATCAGCCCCGGCGCCACCACCGCAGCCGTACGGCTGATCGTGTCCGGGAACGCCTGCCCCATCATGCCGCCGCCGGCAGCGACGAGAACGAGGAAGAACGTCCCCAAGCAACTCCGAGAACAGCCGGCGCCACTCCTGGCTGGGATCCTTGAAGTCCTCCAGCGAGTCAACGATCTCCCGATCGAGATACGTCAACACCCCGGATCCACCGGCCGCCACCTGAGCCATAACACCACCCCTTCCCAGCTGTCACCGTTGAGGAGCACGGCACAGTGATCTTCCTCCGCGCTCGCCTCGAATGCCAGCTCGCCGAGACCTGGAGGGCATGGTCTCGTTGCTATGGATTGAAGAACCGGGCGAGGCTCCCGGTCCTGAACGGCGCGGGATCGATCGCGAGATCGCCCGAGAAGGGATAGACGAGGGCGATGAGCACCACGAGCGACAAGCCCACGACGAGCGCGATCGATCCGAGCGTGCCGCAGCCGGGGGAGCCGATCGTGGGGATCTTCGTGTGGTTCATCGAGGTGCAGGGCGCGCTCAACCGGTACTGGGGAGAGCAAAGTCGACCTCTGCGGCGCCGGTGACGACCTGAGTAGACCCACTTTCGGCCAGACGCGCGGCTGGATCGGTCTTCCGCTCCGCGGGTCCCGTCGTTGCGCTGAAGTCCAGGGTTCGAGCGGAGATGTGGGAGAGCGAGGAGGCGATGCAGGCGAGCCGCGCGCGGGCCGACCAGCCGTGCCAGCAGGCGGCCGGCAGCGTACCGCGCCACGGTCGAGTCCGTCGAGGCGTACGAGGTCGCCGTCTGGGAGGTCTGAGGGTCGGCACGGAGGCAGCCGCGGCCGGTTGACACCGCGGCCGCCAGGTCGGATTCTCCTGGCGACGCAGACAGCCGCCGACAGGGAGGGTCCGATGAGGCACCACTGGAGGAAGGCACGCTCGAGGCTCGCGACAGGGGTGCTGCTTGCCCTGGCAATCGCCGTGGCCGCGCTCGTGAGCAACACAGCCACCGCCGCCGCGCCGGCGAAGCTCAAGGTCTTCGGCGCCTACGCGACGCCGATCGAGGAGCCGTGGGACGGGGTCATCCACTCGGCTCTGACGCGCTCCAAGAACGCCGGCCAGATCGACTACACGTTCACCGACGACATCGGCTACTCGGGGAACATGGAGCGCGTCCTGCGCCAGGTCGCCGCGAAGAACAAGCCGGACGTCATCTTCGGCGACGCGTTCGGCAACGAGGAGGCCGTGCGCCGCGTCGCGAAGCAGTTCCCGAAGATCGCCTTCGTGTTCGGCTCCGGTGGTGGCCCGGCCAGCCCGAATGTTTCGGTCTTCGACAACTGGATCCACGAGCCCGCCTACCTGATGGGCGTGATGGCCGGCTCGCTGACGAAAACGAACAAGCTCGGCATCGTCGCCGGCTACCCGGTGCCGGAGGTGAACCGGCTCGCGAACGCCTTCATCTCGGGCGCGCACTCCGTGAACAAGAAGGCGGTCGTCAAGGTCACCTTCATCAACAGCTGGTTCGATCCGGCTACGGCGAAGGAGTCGGCGCTGGCGCAGATCGCCGCGAAGGTCGACGCCATCTACGCCGAGCGGGCGGGCGTGATCGAGGCCGCCAAGCAGAAGAACATCATCGCCTTCGGGAACATGTCCGACCAGAAGTCGATCGCGCCGCGGAACGTCGTCTCGAGCGCGGTCTGGAACATGAACCCGACCGTCCAGTTCGTGCTGAACCAGGTGCGGGGCGGGACGTACACCGCGCTCGACCTGAAGGACTTCTCGATGATGGGCAAGGGCGGGGCGACGATCGCGCCGATCAACCGGAGCGTGGTCAAGGGCGGCGTTCCCGCGAAGCTCGTCGCGAAGGTGAAGGGGCTGCAGACGAACATCAAGTCCGGCAACCTGCGTGTCGACATCGACGAGGCGCAGCCGCCCGGCTCGGTCGCCGTCAAGTAATGGTCGAAGCGACGACGACGGCGGGTGGGACTGCCGCGCCCGCCGTCGAGTTGCGCGGCATCACCAAGCGCTTCGGCGAGCTCGTCGCCAACGACGGCATCGACTTCGCCGTCGCGCGCGGCGAAGTGCACGCACTGCTCGGCGAGAACGGCGCCGGCAAGTCGACGCTGATGCGGATCCTCTACGGACTGACGCGGCTCGACGCCGGCTCGATCCTCGTCGACGGGCGGCCCGTCGCGATCCACTCGCCGAAGGATGCGATCGCGGCCGGGATCGGGATGGTCACGCAGCACTTCGCGCTCGTGCGGCCGATGACCGTGACCGAGAACGTCGTCCTCGGCGCCACCGACGGCGCGCGCGTGCGGCTCGACGTCGCCGCGCAGAAGGTGGCCGACGCGGCGGAGCGCTTCGGTATCCGCGCGAATCCCCGGGCGCGCGTCGACCGCCTCTCCGTCGGCGAGCAGCAGCGCGTCGAGATCCTGAAGGCGCTATACCGCGACTGCCGCGTCCTCGTCCTCGACGAACCGACGGCGGTGCTCGTGCCGCAAGAGGTGGACGCGCTGTTCGCGACGCTGCGCCGCCTCCGCGACGACGGGATGGCGATTGTCTTCATCAGCCACAAGCTGCACGAGGTGCGCGAGATCAGCTCGCGCGTGACCGTGCTCCGGCGCGGCGGCGTCGTCGGCACCGGCGCGACCGCCGAGTTTGACGACCGCGAGCTCGCCACTCTGATGGTCGGGCGCCCCACGATGGGTGTGCAACGGCCCGCGGCCGCGCACGCCGGCGCGGTCGCGCTGCGTGTGCAGGGACTGTTGCTGCCCGGCCTGAGCGACGTCTCGCTCGAGGTCGCCGGCGGCGAGATCCTCGGCGTCGCGGGCGTCTCGGGCAACGGGCAGAACGAGCTGGTCGACGTCCTCTGCGGCATGCGTCGCCCGACGGCCGGCAGGGTCGAGGTCGGCGGGGTCGACATTACCGGCGCGAGCCCGGCGCGGGTCGTCGCCGCCGGGCTGGGCCGGATCCCGGAGGACCGGCACGCCGCCGTGGTGGGCGAGCTGACCGTGGCGCAGAATCTCGCGCTCGAGCACCTGCGCGAGTTCCGCCGCGGGCCGACGCTCGACGACCGCGCACTCCGCCGCAAAGCCGAGGCGCTGATCGAGCGCTTCTCGATCCGGGCGACGCCCAACGACCCGGCGGCGTCCCTCTCCGGCGGCAACCTACAGAAGCTCGTGCTCGCGCGCGTGCTCTCGCGTGAGCCGAAGGCGATCGTGGTCGCGCAGCCGACCCGCGGCCTCGACGTCGCCGCGACCGAGTACGTCCACGGCGAGCTGCTCGCGCAGCGCGAGCGCGGCGCGGCTGTGCTGCTCGTCAGCGAGGACCTCGACGAGCTGCTCGCGCTCGCCGACCGGCTGATCGTGCTCTACGAGGGCACGATCGTCGGCCGGCTTCCCGCCGCCGAGGCCGACCCCGAGCGGCTCGGGCTGCTGATGGCCGGGCTGGGCGAGGCGGTCGCCGCGTGATCGCGGTTCGGCTGGAGGCACGTCCGGCGCCCGCGCGCTGGTTCGGGCTCGTGGTTGCGCCGGCGGCGATCGTGATCACGTTCGCCGTCACGGTCGGCTTCGTCCTCGCCGCGGGCGCGAACCCGCTCGACGCCTACGACACCTTCATCGTCGAGCCGCTCACGTCCCGCTACACGGGGCTGGAGGTGCTCGTCGCGGCGACGCCGCTCCTCTTCACCGGTGCCGCGGTCGCGATCGCGTTCCGCGCCGGCTTCTGGAACATCGGCGCCGAGGGGCAGCTCCTCGCGGGCGCGATCGCGGCCGCCTGGATGGGCACGCATGTGAGCGGGGTGCCGCGTCCGCTCGCGATCGCGGCGATGTCCGTGGCGGGCGCGCTCGGCGGCGCGGTGTGGGTGCTCGGCCCGGCGCTGATGCGCGTGCACCTCGGCATCGACGAGGTCGTGACGACACTGCTCCTCAACCCTGTCGCCCTGCTCCTCGTGACAGGCCTGCTCAACGGCCCGTGGCGCAACCCGGTGACGAAGTTCCCCGAGTCGGAGCGGATCTCGGCGAACGCGGAGTTTCCGCAGATCCTCTCGGACTCGCGCGTCCACCTCGGCTTCGTGCTCGCGCTGGCGATCATCGCGATCGCCTGGTTCGTGCTCGCCCGGACAGCGACCGGGCTGCGGCTGCGCGCGATCGGGCTCAGCCCCGAGGCGGCACGGTTCGCCGGGATCGGGGTCGAGGGGCTCCTGCTGCGGACGGCGCTCGTGAGCGGCGCGATCGCCGGCATGGCGGGGGCGAGCGAGGTTGCCGGGATCAACTACCAGCTGACCGACGGCATCTCGTCCGGCTTCGGCTACACCGGGATCGTCGTCGCCACGCTCGGCGCGCTGAGCATGCCGGGCGTCGTCCTCGCCGCCCTCTTCCTCGGCGACCTGGTTGTCGGCGCCGACACGGCCGGCTTCGAGCTCGGCGTGCCCTCGCAGCTCGCGGACATCCTCAAGGGCGCGCTGCTGCTCTCCGTGATCGCGCTGTTCGTGCTGCGGCGGCACCGGATCTCCGTGAGGCGCTCATGACGTGCGCGTTCCTCGGACGCTGCTCAGCCCCAGAGAGTGCTTCGCGCTTTCCGGGGACCCCAAGAACCTGGCAAAGGAGGCGAGCGCGAGCGGCGGGGACAGTACGCGCTGGTACGGACCCGCGACGAGCGCGAAGCATCCTGCAGCCAGCAGCGTCCGGGCTGGGGGGAGCCGGGCTCCGCCCGGCGCGAGCTCAACCCGGCGAGGGGCGCGCGTGAGCTTCCTCTCCGACGTGATCGCGGCCACGTTCCGGAACGCCACGCCGCTCGTCTACGGGACGGTGGGGGAGACGTACTCCGAGCGCGCCGGGATCCTCAACCTCGGGATCGAGGGGACGATGTACGCGGGCGCGTTCTTCGGCTTCCTCGTCGCGCAGCAGACCGGCTCGCTGCTCCTCGGCCTAGTCGCGGCGATCGGGTGCGGGCTGGGCGCGGGCCTGCTGATGGGCCTCCTCACGGTCACGTTCGGCGCGAACCAGCACGTCTCCGGGCTCGGCCTGACGCTGTTCCTCATCGGCGCCGCCGAGTTCGTCAACCGCCTGCAGTACAAGGGCATCCAGGAGCAGGCGAAGGTCGAGCCGTACGGGACGATCGACGTCTTTGGGATCGACATCTTCTCGCAGTACGCGCTCACGTACATCGCCTTCCTCGTCGTCGTGCCGCTCGCCTGGTGGGTGCTGATGCGGACGACGCTCGGGCTGAACATTCGCGCCGTGGGCGAGAACCCGGAGGCGGCGGACGCGGCCGGCGTCAACGTCGCCCGGACGCGCTACCTGGCGCTGCTGATCGGCGGCGCGCTGATGGGCGTCGGCGGCGCGTTCTTCACGCTCGCCGCGCTCGGCAGCTTCACGCTCAACATCATCGCCGGGCGCGGCTGGGTTTGCATCGCGCTTGTCATCTTCGGCCGCTGGCGGATCGGGCGGGGCGTGCTCGGCGCGCTCTTGTTCGCGTTCGTCTACGCCCTACAGCTGCGCCTGCGGATCCTGCCCTCGTTCAGCGACGTGCCGTTCGAGCTGCTGCTCGCGCTGCCGTACGTGGTCGTGATCCTGGCCCTAGCGCTCTCGGGCCGCAACGTCGCCTACCCGGGGGCGTACCTGAAGCCCTACCGACGCGCGTGAAAGGGGAGCGATGAGCGACGAGCAGTTCCTCGAGGCCGCGCTCGAGCAGGCGCGGATCGGCCGCGCCGAGGGCGGGGTGCCGGTCGGCGCCGCGCTCGTGGTCGACGGGCAGGTGCTCGCGGTCGGCCGCAACCGTCGCGTGCAGCTGGGGAGCGCAATCCGCCACGGCGAGACGGACGCGCTCGAGAACGCCGGCCGCCAGCCTGCTTCTGTGTATCGCCGCGCCACGATGGTGACGACGCTGTCCCCGTGCGACATGTGCACGGGCGCGATCCTGCTCTACGGCATCCCCCGGGTCTTGATCGGCGACAACACGACCTTCCGCGGGCCCGAGGAGCGGCTGCTGGACGCCGGCGTCGAGCTCGTCCACTTGCATTCGCAGGAATGCCGGCGCCTGATGGAGGAGTTCATCGCCGAGCACCCCGAGCTCTGGAACGAGGACATCGGCGTCTAAGGCGAGAGTCGTCTGGCAATCACGTTGCGCTCATACGTGAATCAGGAGCGGAGACGCGTTCTGGGGGCTGGCGCGGCTCCCTGAGCGACGCTCGGGACGCGTCGCCGTGACGTCTCGCGCCGTCAAGCATCTCGGCCGGCCGAGCTGCACCGCTGCCAATCTGGCTGATGCCGGCCAAGAGCGGCAAACGAACACCAGTCACACCCCGCCCAAGGGTGATACTTGTGTTGCCGATCTGGGCTCGTCGCCCGATGGACGATGGATCGCCGCCGCCACCACCAGCTACGGGTACGCCAGCAACGGGACCGCAAACCTCCTCACGCTCGCCCCGCGTCCGGAACGCCCACCGCGTCACGAACGCTCACCATGTTCCCTCGCGCGCACGCGAGGGAAGGGATTAGTCGAGGGGACCTCCTCGATGCGGTGATCGTGGTACGGCCGGCGTGACATGCGGTCGTCCGTCTGCCCGGACGGTCGAGACCCGGAAGAGCTCGGCTCCCTCGAGCGCGATGCGAGTCTCTTCCCAGCCGGTCGCGACCGCGTCCTGGTCGCTGAATCGTGTGTCGAGCTCGGTCACCGGCTGCTGCATCATGGTCTCCTTTCGAGCTAGTCGCCGCCCTGTCGCCAAGATGGTTCAGCGTCGACCCAGGGAGCGGGTGGGGTCCCGTTCCGCGGTCCCAGTTTGGTCGGGCGCTGCATTACCCCCTCAGTGAAGATTGCGCCGACGGGCACGTTAGACGCAGGCCTCCGGCGACCAGCCCTGATGGCCTCGACCGGCGTGGCACCGCTGTGCCCACGTCGCTTCCAGAAGCCGCCACGATCCATCGTCGCGCGGCTCGAGCCGAAGTTCGAGTCGTAGGCCGCGCACCGAGTCGTCCAATAGGTGTTTGAGCGTCACCACCACGACGTCGCTGCCTTCGGGATCGTTGGCTGGGAACGTGGCGTGCACGTCACCGGATGCCCGCACAAGGGGGAGAGCGTAGGCCGTTGCGAGTCCGACAGGGGATCGTTCCCATGGCTCGCTGATCGCGTCGACATATCGGGCAAACCCCGCGACGGGAAGGCTTCCGCTCGTAGGCAACGGGAGCGTCGGCCCCTCCCAGGAGGCACGCTCGCCGCGCCCACAGCCCGTCAGCAGGAAGGCAGAAAGCGAGGTGCCAAGGGCGAACCTGCCAAGGGCGAACCAGAGCCTCACGCGCGAAATCGTGGCCCCGCGGCGTGAGGAATCCATGAAGCCCGAGCGACTCGCACCACGTTGATCGGGCTCACCAAGAGCGCAAACGACCGGGATCTTGCAGAGGCCGTCATCGCTGAGAAGGATCGGCGGATCAGCCGGGTCGCCGAGCGACTTCGAGCAGAGCTCGACTCCGTTCACGCTGATCAGCCGGTCGGCGATTACTCAGTCCTCGGTGGTTGCGCCCGCCTGGCCTCCACGGCGCGGCCTACACGTACACGGTCTGCGCTGCACCGACAGGCACGGTCGAGTAGAGACCGGGATCGCGTCGCAATTTTTCCCTTAGCGCTGGACGCGGTAGTGCATGTGGGTGACACCGCCCTCGCCCTCGAGGATCCGGGTGCGCTGCAGCTCGATCTGCTCGGTAGCAAGGTTCTCGAACAGACGGCGTCCCTGGCCGAAGAGCACCGGGACGACATGGAGCTCGAGCTCGTCGAGGACGCCGGTGGCAAGTCCGAGCTGGGCGACTCCGGCCCCGTGGACGAGCACGTTCTTGTCGCCCGCGGCCTCCTTGGCCTTGGTCATCGCAGTCGTGACGTCATCGACGTAGGTGACGAGCGGCCACTGCGAGATGTCGATGCCGGGCTCATGGCGGGCGAGAATGAAGATCGGGACGCCATCGTGGTGGTCGCCACCCCAGCCGCCCGCGGGCTCGAATGTTCCCCGGCCGGCGACGGTTGCGCCGGTGGCCATGAACTCATCGACGACCTTGCCGTTGACGCCGCCCCTGCGGCGGATCGCGTCGAGGTCGACCTCGCCGTCCGTCATCAACCACTCGTGGAGGCGAAGGCCCCCGTCGCCGAGCCCGTTGCTGGGCGTTTCGTTTGGTCCGGCAATGAACCCGTCGAGGGACACGGACATGTAGAGCACGGTTGCGGACACGGCCTCTCCTTTCCCTAGAGCCGGCGGTAGCGCGTGTGTACCGCAGCGGGAGCCGCCTCACGTATCGACCGGGCGAGAACGGAGGACTCATCGGCCCTGACGCTCAGGCATTACGGCCCCGGATCAGGCCCCATCGCGATGACGATCGCGAGGGAGGTTAGGGTTGGCTGACGTGCACACCAACCCTCCGAGTCGGGGGTCGCTCGGAATCGCTGATGGAAAGGAGCCTCTGGGCGGCGTGTCAGATCGATGTCGGATCGCGGCGAGATTAGCTCGACCTCGGCGAGGACACGGCGAGCGTAAGCCGCTCGTCGGCCGTCCACTTCTCGAGCGCGTGAAGCGAGACCGATCCGGCAGGTGCTCGCCCTCCGTTGCGATGGACGACTATGGCTCCACGACCTTCGACGCCAGGAGGTAGACGTGGAGAAGGCGTTCGGGCTCGAGATCCCGCAGAGTCTCGAGGAGGCGTGCGAACCGCGGAAGCTGGCCCTTCTCGTGTACGACATGCAGGTCGGGATTCTGCGTCAACTGCAGGATCCATCAGTCCTCACCGCCCGCGTGCTCGAGACACTCGAGACGGCGCGCGGGGCCGGGGTGCGCGTGTTCTTCCTCCGCCACCTGTCGCTTCCTGTCGAGCTCGCCGGTGTCTTCCAACTGCGCCAGGCGATGGTTTGGCAACGGGTGGGGCGGGCCACCGACGTTCGACCCTGGTTCCTACGCGACACGCCCGGTTTCGAGCTTCTGCCCGAGCTCGCCCCACGCTCCAGCGAGGCGATCTTCGACAAGATCACCTTTTCTGCGTTCGAGGGTACCCCGCTCGACATCGCGCTCCGCGACTGTGGCATCACCGCGTTCGCGATCTGCGGCGTAGCGATGGAGATCGGCATCGAGCCGACGGTCAGGCACGGCGCCGACCTCGGTTACATCCCGATCGTGGTCACCGACGCCTGCGGCGCCGGCAACGACGAGGCCGGTCAGCGAGCGCTCGCGAGCATCGAGTTCATGGGCGATGCCTTCCAAACCGACGCTGCCACTTTTGCCCGCGTCCTCGCACAGCGCACGCCTGCCTGACGCGCACTCCTGCCCGTCCCTGGCTTCGTCGGCGCTCGTTGTGTTAGTGCTCTTTAGACGATGGCACGTCTTTACGCCGCGACCGGGGACGGGATCGTTCGCCTTGACGAGGCTGGTGACCGGTGGATTGGCGACCTCTTGCTGGCCGGGAGCGGCGCGCAGTGCCTGGCAGTCGATCCGCGCGACGCGGACACGTTGTATGCGGGTTTGCGTGCGCACGGCGTACGCCGGACGCGGGACGCGGGGCGCAGTTGGGTCGAGTGCGTGCTTCCTGAGCCGGGTGTCTTCTCGCTTGCGGTGAGCGTCGCCGACGGGGCGGTGTACGCGGGCACCGAGCCGAGCCGGCTGTTTCGGAGCGATGATCGCGGCGACAGCTGGCGTGAGCTTGAAGCGCTGCTCGAGTTGCCCTCTCGAGCGACGTGGAGCTTCCCGCCGCGCCCGTGGACGTCGCACGTCCGCTGGATCGCGCCGAGCCCGCATGACGCCGGCCTACTTCTGGTCGGAATCGAGTTGGGCGGGCTGATGCGCTCGACGGACGGCGGCGGAACCTGGCAGGACCACCGGCCTGGCGCACAGCGCGATGTGCACTCGCTCGCCTGGCACCCGCGTATGCCCGGCTGCGCGTACGAGGCCGCCGGCGGCGGCGCCGCTTTCAGCGCGAACGCGGGCGAGAGCTGGGAGCCGGCCGACGAAGGGCGCGACCGCCATTACACGTGGTCGGTCGCCGTCGATCCCGACGATCCGGAACTCTGGTACGTCTCCGCGAGTACCGGCCCCTCTTCCGCCCACGGCGGCGGCGACCCACAGGCGCGGGTCTACCGGCGACGGTCGGGTGAGGCTTGGCGCTCGCTTGCGGGCGGTCTCCCCGAGCCGTTGCCGGCGATGCCCTATGCGCTGGTCGCGGCCGAAGCGCGTCTGTTCGCCGGGCTCGCCAATGGTCAGGTTTGGGAGAGCAGCGACCGCGGCGACAGCTGGCGCGCGTGTACGTTCGAAGGAGACGCGATCGTGGCGCTTCACGCCCTGGCCTTCGCACCCTGAGAAGCCTTCCCCGACACGAGGAGCTTGCAATGCAGCCCGGAGCCGTAACCGCGGATGGGCGCGCCCGCGTGCTCGCCGACGGCAACGAGATCCCTCTTCTCGGCCTTGGTGTCTGGCAGGTCCCCAACGGGCCGGACTGCGAGAACGCGGTTCGCTGGGCGCTGGAGCTCGGCTACCGCCACATCGACACCGCGCAGGCCTACGGCAACGAGCAAAGCGTCGGCCGTGCCCTCCGCGACAGCCGCGTGCCGCGCGACGAGGTCTTCATCACCACGAAGTTCAACCCCAGACGCAAAGACGCGGAGGCCGAGATCGAGCGGAGCCTGGATCGGCTTGGGCTCGAGCAGGTCGACCTGTACATCGTCCACTGGCCGCGAGGCGGGCCGACCTGGGCGTGGCGGGGAATGGAACGTGCGCATGAACGCGGCCATGCGCGCTCGATTGGCGTCTCGAACTACAGCGCGAGCGAGCTCGACGAGCTGACGGCGGTCGCCGAGACCCAGCCGGTCGTGAATCAGGTGCAGTTCAGCCCGTTGAAATACCGGCGCAAGCTCCTCGCGGGGTGCGACGAACACAACGTGGCCCTCGAGGCGTACAGTCCGCTCGGCACTGGCCGCCACCTCTCTGACGGGCGTGTGCAGCAGATTGCTCAACGCGTGGGGCGCACGCCGGCCCAGCTGCTACTGCGCTGGTGCGTGCAGCGGGATCTCGCCGTCATCCCGAAGTCGACGCACCGCGACCGGATCGAGGAGAACGCCCGGATCGTCGACTTCACGCTGTCCGACGAGGAGATGGCCGCGCTCGATGCGCTCGACGAGACCGGCGGCACCGACCGCGCGCTCGAGCGGAGGTGGTGGTAACCGCCAGGGCGCTCATGCTGCTCTTGCCGAGGGGTGGGTACGCCGTCCCATTGGTAGACATTCGCGGCAGGGGCTATGCCCGCACAAGGTGCGTTACGCCCAACGCGGCGGGCACCCCGTCTGGTCGGACGAGCAGTGAGCCGCCCGGGGCGATCCCCAGCCCTCGCGCCGCGACGGCCGGCAGCTCGCGGACGGACACCGGGGCCGACCCGTACGCGGGATCGACCACCGGCTCCGAGGCGGCCCCGCCGGGACCCGTGAACAGCGTCAGCTCGCCTCCGACGAGATCCAAGGTCGAGATCCGCTCGTCGCCCTCGCGCAACCAGAGGTGCGCGATGCGGCCGCCGAGGTCGACGTGCAGTTCGTCGGCAACGTCGCGTTGCGAGCCGTTGGGGTCGGACGAGCGGGCGACGTTGTGCTCCACGGCCGGGCGTCGCTCGGCCTCGTAGGTGTCGAGCAACGTGTCCTCGGCCCAGCCGCGCAGCACCCAGGCGAGCTTCCACCCCAGGTCGTAGCCGTCGCGGATCGCTGCGTTCATCCCAGTTGCGCCGCGCGGCGTGACCCGATGCGCAGCGTCGCCGGCGAGCAGTACCGGCCCCTCGCGGAAGCGCTCGGCCACCCCGGCGAAGTAGCTGAACGTCCCCGTGCGCTCGATCCGCGGTTTCAGCGCCGGAACCCCCGAAGCCTCGACGATCAGCCGTGCCATCCGCTCCTTGCCGAACTCCGCCGGGTCGAGCTCGCCGGGGTCGCGCGTCACGCCGAAGACCCAGCGATCCTTGCGGCTCACCGCGACGAACACGCCACGCGGGTCGGGGCGGCTCACGGGGTAGATCGCATAGCGGCGGTTTTCGACCACGTCCCAGAGCGGAGCGTGGAAGATCGCCGAGATCGCGTCGGCTACGTGACCGGGGCCGCGCATCTCGATCCCGAGGATCTGACGGATGCGGCTGTGGGCGCCGTCTCCGGCGACGAGATAGCGGGCAAGCGCCTGCTGCTCCATCCCGTTCACGGCGTCGCGGATGGTCGCCCGCACGCCGTCCGCGGTGATCTCGACGTCCACGAGCTGCGTACCGAACCGGACCTCGCCGGTGCCCACTGCGCGCAGGTGCCTTAGCACGATCGGCTCGAGCTCGTCCTGTCCGATGACGGCAGGCGCGCTCGGGCTGACTGCGGCGCTCTGCTCGAGCGAGGGGAAGCTCGCCGGCATCTCGAAGCCGCCCGGATCGGCGAGCGTCTCGGCGATCCACCCTCGTGGCTCGGCGTCAACCGCGCTTGCGCGCACCTCGTCTTCCAATCCCCAGGCCCGGAGGAGCTCCATCGACCAGGTGCTGGCGGCGTTCGCGCGCGGCAGGCGCGAAAGCGTGGGACGGCGCTCCACCAGGAGGCTCTCGATCCCGTACCGGGCGAGGGTGGTGGCGGTGATGAGGCCGGCAGGCCCCGCGCCGACGATCAGAACCGGGAGTTCTTGGACGTCTTGCTTCGACATGAGGACTCTCGCTTTCACTTTGGTCAGACACTGTATCTTTCAGAATACATAACGTCGGATGAAATAAGCTAGTCTGGCCTTATGTCCCGCCGATACGAGCAACGGCTGCGGGCCGAATCAGCGGCCGCGACCCGGCGCCGGATCCTTGACGCCGCCCACTCGCTGCTTCGTCAAGCGCCGGCAAAGCCGGTCAGCGTGGACGAGGTGGCGCGGGACCGCGGCCGTTGCGCGGTCGACCGTCTACACGACCTTCGAGTCACGGGCCGGGCTGTTCGACGCGCTCGCGGCCGAGATCTGGGACCGGGCGGGCTACCCGCGGCTGCTGGAGGCCGTGCGGGTGGACGACGCACGCGAGAGCCTCCGGGGCGGGATCGCCGCCGGGGTCGACATCTTCGCCGCCGACCGTGACGTGTTCCGCGCGCTGTTCTCGATGGAGCAGCTCGACCCCGACGCCGTCGGCGGCGCGATCCGACGGATCGAGGAGCAGCGCGCGAGCGGCATGACCTGGGCAGCTCGGCGGCTGCGTGTTCAGAATCAACTCCGCCCAGGCGTCAGCGAGTCGCAGGCCGCCCACATCATCTGGCTTCTCGCGAGCTTTGACGCATTCGACCTGCTCTACACTGGCCGCGGCCTCAGCGCCAAGAGGACGGCCGAGATCCTCGTCGGCATGGCCGAGTCGACGATCTGCCGCTGAGCCCCCGCGACCAGGCCCCGCCGAGGCATTAAGAGAGCGAGGGGAGGCGTGGCATGGTTAGCGACCGACACGCCTGGTCGGCGGTCGCGTCCGGACCTCGATGGATCAAAGCGCTGGGAGTGTGGGACGAGACGACGCTGCTCAGATCGTCTGGCTGAACGACCCGCCGCCGATGATCCGTGCGGGGCGGTCACCGAGCCGCGCGCGGAGACCGCGATCGGAGCTGACGAGCCACCACGGGCGGTCGAGGCCCGCCGTGAGCTCGACGATGGCGTCGTCCGCGTCGGACGACCCGACGAGGTCCGGCGCCTGCTCGGGCGGCTCGCCGTCGAAGACGATCAGCAGCTCGTGGTTTTCGCGAACCGCCCATTCGCGCGCGCGATCCACGAGCGCCTCCCGGGAGATGTTCGGCCAACGGGAACGACGGACGTTCTCCGCATCCACGACCACGAGCGCCACAACCGAAGTATCGGCCGTCGGCGCACGGGCAGGATGCATCTGTGAAGAAGATCGGTTTCCTGTCCTTCGGCCATTGGTCGCAGTCACCGTCGTCGCATGTGCGTTCCGCGTCCGACGCGCTGATGCAGTCGCTCGAGCTGGCCGTTGCCGCCGAGGAAGTTGGCGCGGATGGTGCGTACTACCGCGTCCACCACTTCGCTCGCCAGCTCGGCTCACCGTTCCCGCTGCTTGCCGCCGCCGGCGCTCGGACGTCGAGGATCGAGATCGGCACCGCGGTCATCGACATGCGTTACGAGAACCCGTTCTACATGGCGGAGGACGCCGGGGCCGCAGACCTCCTGGCCGGTGGCCGGCTGCAGCTCGGCATCAGTCGTGGGTCGCCCGAGCAGGTAATCGACGGCTGGCGCTACTTCGGCTACCAGCCGGCGGAGGGAGAGACCGACGCCGAGATGGCACGGCGCCACGCCGAGGTGTTCCTCGAGCTCCTCAAGGGCGAGGGGTTCGCTAAGCCCAATCCGCGGCCCATGTTCCCGAACCCGCCGGGCCTCCTGCCCATCGAGCCCCATTCGCCGGGACTGCGCGAGCGGATTTGGTGGGGCGCAGCCTCGGCGACGACCGCGGCGTGGGCGGCCGCCCTTGGCATGAATCTGATGAGCTCGACGCTGGTCTTCGACGATGCGAGCGGCGACCCCTTCCACCTCATGCAAGCGCGCCACATCCACGCGTTCCGAGAGGCGTGGCGAGAGGCTGGCCATGAGCGCGACTCACGCGTCTCTGTCAGCAGGAGCATCTTCGCCCTCGTGAGCGATATGGACCGCGCGTACTTCGGCCAACGCGATGAAGACGGTGACCACGTCGGTTACATCGACGAGAACACGCGGGCCGTCTTCGGCCGCACCTACGCGGCGGAGCCCGACGTGCTCATCTCGCAACTCGCCCAGGACGAGGCGATAGCGGCCGCCGACACGCTCTTGCTGACGGTGCCGAACCAGTTGGGGGTCGAGTACAACGCGCACGTCATCGAAAGCATCCTGAAGTACGTCGCGCCGGAGCTCGGCTGGCGTTGACCGCGCCGGCCCGCCATCGGCCCCGCGCTCGTGGGATTCGATGACGGGTGGCGGGCGCCCACCTGGTAGCGGCCGAGCATCGACTTCGTGAACGCAAGCTCGCCGTCGAGATGGACGTCGAAGATCCCCTTCTCGCTCGGCCGGGCTGATCCGCCCCTCGAGGAGGTCGGCTTCGAGCGAGCGAATCTCGTTCCGCACCGGCAGCGGCAGGGCGCGCTCGATCGGGCTCGTTGCCTCCATGGGCGAATCGTAGGACCCGGGTCGGCGCCGCTGTAGCCAATCCGTAGCCAAACGGCCCTCGGAACGGCTGCGGCCCCCATCGCTGTAGGCTGCAATCCCTGCGTTCATCAGGTGGAGCGTGCCGGGCTCGAACCGGCGACCCCCAGCTTGCTTCTCTTCTGATCCGTCGGGACGGATCGTGGACTCGAACCCGCGACCTCCTGCGTGACAGGCCGAGTCAGGCACAACGATGTCTGGCAACGAAACCTCCGAACAGCCCACTTGCACGCACTCTTGCTTTGCCGCCGCATCCTCTCCGCACGGCTGAGCCAACTGTCCGGCCGACGTTTGGGCCACGGATGGCCCACGAGATTTTGTCTATACGGACAACAGTGTCTCCAGACCTCCTCCCTCGTCGAGTAGTGGGCTCTACTCCGAGTCGGTCCTGCCGCGCATCGTCAGCGAAGCGCCCGAGTGCGTCGGCCCACTCTTACTCTCAAGGTCGAACGCTCGAATCCTTGACCTCCCATTTGGCCCGCCGCATGGCCCGCGTTCGAGGGCCAGCCCCGATGCACTCCACGCGGGGGCGTGCCACGATTTCGATGTGGCGGCGACCGTCCTGATCGTCGACGACCATCCCGGCTTTCGGTCGTTTGCACGCGCCATGCTCGAGGCTGACGGATTCGACGTCGTCGGCGAGGCGCCTGACGGAGCTGCGGCGCTCGCAGCAGTCCGTGCGCTCGCACCGGAGATCGTGCTCTTGGACGTCGCGCTGCCCGACATGGACGGCTTCGCGGTCTGCGAAGCGCTGCTCGACGACGGGCCGGGTCCGGTGGTCGTCCTGACGTCCAGCCGCGACGTTTCTGCCTTTCGCCGGCGTCTAGAGCACAGCCGAGCCCGCGGGTTCATTCCAAAGCACGAGCTCAGCGGTGCCGCGCTTGCGTCGCTCGGAGGCGCTTGACGCCGTGCAGCTCCTGCGGCTCGCGCTCCTAGTTGGTGCCGTGGCGCTGGCCGTGGTGGCTGAGTCGGTCTCCTATGAGGCGGGGGATCTCGCCATTGTCATCGCGGACGCCGTCGTCGGCCTCATCCTCGTGACGTGCGGCGTGGTCGCCTGGGAGCGGCGCCGTGAGAGCCGCGTAGGGCCGTTGATGGTTCTCGCGGGCTACACCTGGTTCGCGGGCAACCTCTGGACGCAGCTTCTCTACCTTCACCGCGGTCCGCTCGTGCACCTCCACATCTCGTATCCGACGGGGCGCCTGCGCAGACGCCTCGCTCAAGTGACCGTGACAGCGGCGTACGTCGATGCGCTCGTCCTCCCGCTTGCGCAAAGCGACGTCCTGACGCTCGTCCTCGCCTCGCTGGTCGCCGCTGCAGCTCTCGAAGGCTTCCTGCGCACGTCGGGCACCGCGCGGCGCGCCGGCATCCCGGCGCTCGGCGCGGCGCTCGCGTTCGCCACGGTGCTCGCGTTCGGAGCTGTCGAGCGTCTTGCCGGCTGGGACGCCGACCGGCAGGCGCTCTGGGCGTACGACATCGTGATTGCCTGCCTAGCCGTCATCCTCCTCGTCGATCTCCTCCGCGGCCGCTGGGCCGAGGCCGTCGTAGCCGGCCTGGTCGTCGACCTCGGGAAGCAGGCCGACACGCGGACCCTGCGGGACGAGCTCGGGCGCGCGCTCGGCGACCGCTCTCTCGTCCTCGGTTACTGGCTTGCGGAGGAGGGACGTTACGTCGACGACGCAGGGCTTCCGGTCGAGCTCCCGGAACCCGGGGCGGGGCGGGCAGTCACCCCGCTCGCTCGCGACGGGGAGCCTATCGCCGTCCTCGTCCACGACGAGGCGGTGCTCGAAGACCAGGCTCTGGTCGAGGCCGTCGCGTCGGCTGCAAGGATGGCGGTCTCGAATGCCCGCCTGCACGCCGAAGTGCGAGCACGGGTTCTGGAGCTCGCTGCCTCGCGGCGCCGGATCGTCGATGCCGCCGATGCGCAACGACGTCGCTTGGAGCGGGAAATGCGCGAAGGCGCCGCGCGGCGGCTCGCCGGCGCCGCGTCGCTATTGGCACAGGCCCGCCGTGACGCCGACGAACCTGCCGCGGTCCGGGTCGCCGAGGTCGAGGAGGAGCTCCGGGCGGCGCGGGCGGAGCTCAACGATTTCGCACAGGGCATCCACCCGAGCGCCCTGACGAAGGGTGGCCTGAGTGCAGCGCTTCCGGAGCTCGTCTCGAGGCCCGGAATACCGGTCGAGCTCGAGCTGTCCGTCGGCCGGCTCGCCCCGGCG
Source organism: uncultured Actinomycetes bacterium (assembly GCA_963793655.1). Lineage (GTDB taxonomy): Bacteria > Actinomycetota > Thermoleophilia > Gaiellales > Gaiellaceae > Gaiella. The sequence goes on along the minus strand of CAWCAV010000003.1, from coordinate 38,814 downwards.
ATCGAGGCGGCCGTCTACTTCCTCTGCTCAGAGGCGCTCGCGAACGCGGCGAAGCACGCGGAGGCGACGAGGATGACGATGAGTGTCGACGACTCCGGTGGCCGCTTGGTCGTGGTGATCGCCGACGACGGCGTCGGCGGCGCCGATCCAGGGAGAGGCTCCGGCCTGCGCGGTCTCTGCGACCGCATCGAGGCCCTGGGCGGCAGGCTCTCCGTGGAGAGCCCGCCGCATCGTGGCACTCGGCTCATCGCCGAGATTGCGATCGACCCGCCGGTCTAGTCGACTCGCGTCCAGGGCTTGGCAGGAAGTTTTCCGGCGAGATCGCTCCCTCGACAGCTCCGAGCGTGAGCTTGTCTCGGTAGAGGCTCCACGTGTACGTGAAGACCTCCCCGGTCTTCTCGTGCGCGTTGTTCGGCGCCCGGCCGCCGTAGTCCTCGACGTTGAAGACGACGACGTCGTCTCGGACGGCATAGGTGCCCTTCGTCCAGCGGTCCGAGGCGCCGTTGCGCTGCGTCATCTCGAATTCGGCCGTTGTCGAGCACCCAGCGGAACCTGCCGTAGTTCTCGACCTGGATGCCGGGCGAACCCGCGGCCGTGAGCTCCGCTGGCCGTCGTACTGAACTCGTAGACACCGTCGATCGGGCTCGCCTTCTTCCACGCGCAGCCACGGATGCGACTCCCAGACGACGTGGTAGGGAGTCACCTCGTCAGACGGTGCGCAGCCGGACCCCGCAGACTCCGAGGTCCGTGGACCTGAGGCTCGTGCCGTCGAACGACCACCGTGCGGTCAGCGTGTCGGGGTCGCCCACGGCCTCGAACTTGTCGCGGAAGAGCGTGTAGGGGGCCTGGAACCCGACCTCGCCCCCGCTGGGCTCGCGAAGGATCACCATGCCGTCTGTGAACTCCAACGTGAGCACCCCGGCGGCACCTCCTGCTGCATCCCCGCTTTGACCCAGTCGTCGCGGCTGACCGTCGCCTCATACGTGCCCTCCGATATTTCCATGCCGCAGACCTGCTGGCCCCGCCTCGGAGCCCGAAGCGCAGCTGTGCGCCTCTGGAGAGACTGCGATCTCCTCCTTGAGGCTCGCAGATCGCATCGACAAACGAGCGGGTTTCCGGATCGCTCGTCAATTGTGCGTACACGCGTCCCGAGGGCGGTTCGAAACGCGGCAAGGTCGCTCTCCGACGCGGTGGCGAAGCTCATGCCGCGTCTGCAGAGCGTGGCCGACGGCCTCCTCATCCTCTGCACGCGACGCCTCGAGGGCCTTCGGGATCGCCGCTTCCGCGGCGTCGCGTAGCACCGACTGCTGCTCCTTCGTCAGCGAGTCGTAGGCCTCGTTGCCCATGACGATGACGAGCGGCCGAGGCCACAGGTTCAGGTTCGATGTCACGTACTTCGCGTGCGCGTCATAGGAGTTTCCTGTGATTGACGCAAGCTGCTGCTCGTAGGCGTCGAGGCCGTCGAGCGGCGCCTCGGCCGGCACGGACGTCGGAGCCTCGACCCGACCGCGTCGAGCGTCTGCTTCCGCGACGGCGGAGTCCTGGAGACCCACGACCTGCCCCGCGAAGTCCGCCGGTCTTCTCGACGAACGGCTCGCGAGACGCCGAGCACCTTACGCATCGGCCCGGGGAGCACGCCGATCCCGACGAGATCCAGCTCCTCGACCGCCTCGAGCATCTCGTTCGGGGATCCCCTTCTCGAAGACCTTCGCCTCGAGGGCGTAGCTGTCGACCAGCAGCGGGGCCAGGAGCGCCTGGAAGCTCTTGACCCCGACGGTGTCGAAGGCGCGGGCGCCGACCCACGCCATGTCGACCTTGCCGGCCTTCACGTCTTGGAGCGTGCCGGCCTCGTACAGTGGCTCGCCCAACCGCCATCTCTCCTCGAACGTGATTCTCGAGCGTTCCGTCGGAGAGCCGGCGCACCTCATCGGCGAAGACGGTCAGCTGCTCCCTCTCCCCCGCCCACTCGGGGCCGCCATTGTCAGCATGTGGGGGTCGGCTTTGCTCGCGCCGCCTGCTTTGTCGCCGTCCTCGAGCCGCCGCACGCGGTCAGGCCGATCCGCGGAATGTCCTGAGAGGACAGCCCGCGAGCCCCCACGGGATTAGTTCCGCCTCGTCTGCATCGCCCTGCACCTCCATTTGTCGGCTGCCGACGACGCTACGACCGCACTGCTCTCTGGACATCGGGGCGCTCCCTCGGCCTCGTGGTCTCAAGCATGGGGGCCAGCCCTCGTGCTGCGCAAGGGGCAGCGCGGCAGACAGCTCCCGAGAACGCCGTGAGACGATTCGCACATCGTGTCCGGCTCGCACGATGGCCTGTCGCGCTCTTGCTCGGCGGCCTGTCGCTCGCCGTCTCGCGAGAACGAGCAGGCGTTCTCGTTTGCCCCGGATCGTCACCCGAGGGCGCGGTGGCCTTGCTCGGCGCCGGCTGGGCACTCGTCACGTGCGGTCTTGTGTTCTGGGGCAGGCATCCCAGCAACGCCGTCGGTCCGCTTCTCGTCGCCGCTGGTTGGCCTGGTTTCTTGGCGAGTGGGATATTCCGGGCGTCGGCTCGGCGCCCGTGTTCACCGTCGGGCTGGTCTTCTATGCGTCGAGCCGCTCCCCCCTCGCGGCGTGGGTGGTCCTCGCGTATCCGACGGTCGGCTGGCCTCGCCCGTGGAACGTGTTGCCGTCGGTCTCTCCCTGGCGGGCGCCGTACTCGTGCTCGGCCTCCTGCCGGCTCTCGTCTACGACCCGGCGACGTTCGGTTGCTCGCGGTGCCCGGACAATCTCCTGCTCGTCGCAGACGAGCCGGGGCGTTTCGACGATCTCGGACGACTCGGCGTCCGCTTCGGCCTGGCCTGGTCGCTCCTGTTGATCGCGGTTGCGGCTTGGGAGCGGTGCGTTCGAGCCGGACGAGGCAGCGCGTCGTCGCGCTGGTCGTCCTGGCGGGGTGCGCGTACCTCGGCCTCGTTGCCGCCACCTTCGCCACGAGCTTCGAGCGCGCGTTCGTGGGCAGCGGCGACCTCGAGCGGCGGCTCTGGCTCGGCCAGGCGGTCGCGCTCACCGCGCTCGCGGCTGCAGTCGGCTTGAGCCTGCTCCGGGCCAGTCGGATGCGCTCGTGCTCGCCCGGCTCGTCGTGGAGTTGGGCGAGTCGCCTCCACCCGGACGTCTGCGGGAGGGGATCGCCGAGACGCTGGCCGACCCGGCGCTCGAAATCGCATACCCCATCGGCGAGGGCCGATACGTCGACGCCGTGGGCGCCCTGTCGACCTCGCCCGCGGGGACGATCGTGTGGCGACGCCACTCGTGCGCGAGGACGGCACCGTCGCACTCCTCCTCCATCGCTCGGACCTGCTCGACGACCCGGGCTCATCGAGGAGGTAGCGTCGGCGGCGCGGCCTCGCTCTCGAAAACGAGCGCCTCCAGGCCGAGGCGCGGGCACAGCTCGAGGATCTCCGCATGTCGCGCACGAGTCATCGAGACTGGGGACGCCGAGCGGCGCCGGCTCGAACGAGACCTCCACGACGGGGCTCAGCAGCGTCTGGTCGGCCTCTCCCTCGCGTTGCGCCTGCTGCGCTCGCGCTTGGAAGCGACGGAGGTCGAGCTTGCTGACCGCCTCGACACGGCGGGAGGTGAGATCGTCTGCGCGATCGTCGAGCTCCGAGCGTCGCCCATGGCATCCATCCGGCGGTGCTCGCCGACGAAGGACTCGCCGCCGCACTGGAGGCCCTTGCCGAAGAGGCGCCTCCGTCATTGCGGCCCTGCCGCACGAGCGTTCCCGGCGGCCGTCGAGACGGCGGCCTACATGCTCGTCGCGGAGGCCGCGAAGCGGGGCGCCGCATCGGCTAGCGTCGAGAAGCGGGACGGCGTGCTCGTGGTCGAGGTCGAGACCGACGCCGAGCTAGACCCTCGTCGAGCTTGAGGATCGGGTCGGCGCTCTGGACGGACGCCTCGACGTCGAGCGAACGTCGAGCGGCGGAGTCAAACTCCGCGCGGAGATCCCATGCGCGTAGTCGTCGCCGATGACTCGATGTCGTGCGGGAGGGGCTCGCGCGGCTGCTCGACGACGCCGGGTTCGACGGTCGTCGGGAAGGCCGAGGACCGCCGGGAGCTGCTGCGTAAGGTCGAGCTCGACCAGCCCCGACGTCGCGATCGTCGACATCCGGATGCCGCCCACGCATACCGACGAGGGCCTCGTCGCGGCGCAGGAGATCCGCGAGCGAGCCACCCGGACGTCGGCGTCCTCGTCTCTCGCAGTACCTCGAGTCGCGCTACGCGATGCGGCTGCTCGAGGAAGCACCCGAGCGGCGTCGGCTACCTGCTCAAGGACCGGGTCTCCGACATCGCCGTGCTCGCGGACGCGCTCAGACGCATCGCCGAAGGCGAGTGCGTCATCGACCCGACGATCGTCTCGCGGCTGCTCGGCGGCCGCGCGAGCGGGGCCCGCTCGACGAGCTCACCGACGCGAGCGCGAGGTGCTCGCTCTGATGGCCGAGGGACGTCGAACCGTGCGATCTGCGACGCTCTTTCTGAGCCCGAAGACGTCGAGGCGAATGTCGGCCAGATCTTCAGGAAGCTCGACCTGCCGCCCGTCGGCCGACGACCACCGCCGCGTGCTCGCCGTGCTCGAGTACCTCCGCGCCGGCGCCTGACCTCGCTCGCCAACCAGGGCACGCCCTCGACTGGGCGAGGGCTCACCCCGTATCGCCGGCCCATGTTCCTGCTTAGCGTCGGCTCCGAGACAACATCGAGCGAAAGGGGAAAGTGATGGTCATTCGTAGGGTCATTTGGATCGTGATCGCGGTAGCGGGCTCCATGATCGTGCTCGCGGCTGGGCCAGCTGCCGCGGGATCGGTGGTCGATCCGTCGGCGCTGCAGCCGCCGCCGCCGAATGCTGTCTGTCGCGAGGCTGGTGGCCAAGTCATCTGTGACACCTTCTTGGTCGAGGAGGTTGTCAACGAACCGATTGCCGACTTCGATCTCCCGTGCGGGACGATCTACGAGACAAGCCACTACCGCGGCGACGGGACGCGCTGGTATGTGGATGGCAAGGTCGTACGACGGCACGTCGAGGCGAGCCTGGAGGGGACCTGGAGCCTCTCGCCGACGGGGGCGGGGCCGACGCTGAAGATCAGCGGATCCTGGAGCGTCTGGACGGTCTGGACGACGCCGGGGGATGACTCCACCGCCGTCGACACGCGCAACAGCGGCAACGGCTTCAAGATCAGCGCTCCCAGCTTCGGCATCATCAACCACGACGCGGGTCTCTCGCAGCCCGACGGACCGCACCACGGGATCCTCGGGAAGTTCCCGTTCACGCCGGAGATTGAGGCCTCCCTCTGCGCAGCGCTCACGTCCTGAACACAACTCGCTGAGGGCCAGACACGAGAGCCGCCGCCGACCGCGGCGGCTCTCGGTCGCTACCCCCAGCCTCCAGGCGACTGGCCGGGAAACGGCCCGCGTCCTCCGTTGTGGCCATGCGTGTCTGGCGACGCTTAGCCGAGAAGCGGAGGCGCAGGGAGATGTGCGAGGCGCGCGAACTGATCGACCCAGCGAATGTTCGCATTACGCAGTGGCTAGACCCCGTCAACCCCGCAGCTCTCCCCGTCGCACTCAGCTGCTTCTCTCCTTCGAATCGTGTCGCTTCCTCGCTCGCGAACTTCACAGGCGACCTCTCGCTGACCGATGAAGCAAGGCGCCGCTTCAGCCCGCTACCGGGGACCGAGCACTGGGTTTTTCGAGTCGGAGTTCTAGCCAACGGCAGTGAGACGCTTCTTGGCACCGCGCTGGCAGGACGCGGCCGGCGCGACGCTTCGAGCATCGCCGGGGAGAAGTCGGTCGTGATCAGCCGGCCGGTCTCACCGACGATCTCGGCCGCCTCGAACCCGGACTAACCGACCCCGGCGGCAAGCTCAAGCACCGTTTCTCCCTCCTGCGGGCGAAGCTCGCGCAGCATCCATCTCGGACCGGCGTGGCGACCTCCTCGACGTCGGCCCGGCGGCGCTCGTACGTCGGCGCGATCGCCTCGGCGATCTCGTAGATCACGCGCTTCTGCTGATCGAGCGTCTGGTTGTTCATGGCATTCTCCTTCGCTTCGTTCGCGCTCGGCGGTTCGTCGAGCCGGAAACGCTAGGAGCGCGCCGCCGACCGCGCAATCGGGAGCTCTCCCCATGCGACCAGCCCGTGCTCCATCGCGAACAGGGTTGCCGCGGCGCGGGACGAGACGCCGATCTTGCGGTAGGCGTTCTGGATGTGCCGGTCGGCGGTCTTCACCGAGATTCCGAGCGCTCGCGCGACCTGCTTGGTCTGCAGCCCGCGGGCAAGCATGGCGACCACCTCGACCTCGCGCTCGGTGAGCCCCGCCGGACGCGCGAGGCGAGGAGCCCGCTGGCCGGCGGCCTCTAGCACCGCAGCGACCGCGTCGGGATCGATCCGTCCGGCGCTCGCCTCCTCTGCGAGGACCTGCGCCGCCCGCTCGGATGGAAGCGGTCACGATGCGGCCGGGGCTCCGTCATCGCGTGGTAGGCGTCGGCCGCGGCGAGCAGCCGCGCCGGAAAGGCGAGCTCAGGGCCAGCGGCCCGCGGTGATAGCCGGATCCGTCGAGGCGCTCATGATGGGCCCCCGCGATCGGCGATAGCGCGAGAGAAACGGCGAGCGCGAGAGGACGCGCTCGGTGTGGTACGGGTGCAGGCGCACCTGCTCCCACTCATCCGCCGTTAGCGGCCCGGGTTCTGCCAGATTCGCGCGTGGATCGCGACCCGGCCGAGGTCGTGGAGAAGCCCCGCCCGCCGGATCGCCGTCACACCCACCGCGTCGATCCTGCAGCGCCGTGCCGCCGCGCCCGCGAGCTCGGCGACGCCGCCGGAGTGGCCGGCGAGGTACGGCGAGATCAGGTCGGCGAAGTTCCCCATCGCCGCAAGCGCGCGATCGAGAGCGTCAGCCTCCAGCACCAGCGGGGGGACCGGCTCTGAGGCGAGGACCTCTTCCCAAGCCGAGGCGCTCTCCTCGACCGCAAGGATCTTCAAAGCGTCGTGCACGAGACAGGCGGCGACCTCCGGGTCGAAGGCGTGCCCGGCACGCTCGCGCACGAGGTCGCCGCGTGTTCTGCTCCGCCGAGAAGGCGTTGGAAGGCCGCGTCCGTCGCGACGTGGACGATCCGCATCGGCACGGGGATCTGCTCCCCTTGGCCCGGCGCAGTGGGCCATGGCCGTCCCAACGCTCGGTCAAGTAGGTGAGGAGGCCCGGCACGGAAGGAGGAGCGCCGACTCGATCTGCCAGCATCCCCGCGACCTCGCAGGCCGCGCTCAGGGAGGGACGTGTTTCCCGGGCCATCCTGGGGAGCCGGCGAGCGGTATGAAGAGTGCGAACGAGCGCCCGGCTTCCTGGATCGGGCAGCGCCCGGAGCAGCCCCGTGAGGACCTCTCGCGCAGACCCGTACATGAGCGGGTTGAAGCTGGTGGTCAGCGAGCCGCCGAAGACCTCGGCCGCGACGTGGGCCTCGGTCGTGCAGCCGGCGTGAGAGAGCAAGCAGGCGTAGTACGTCTCCGAGGCGGTCCGTCGGTCGACGCCCAGCTTGTCGGCGGCGCGCATCGCGATCACCGTCGTCTGCAAGCCCGTGCTCGAACGGGAAGCCCATGCCGAGGTCCGTCGCTAGGCAGAGCGCCGCGATCAACTCGGCGGTGCGAACTCGCTCCTCACCCTGCGGCACGGCTGCCACGCCGCACACTATGGGCCGTCCGGACGGCGCATGCGCCTACTCCGCGGCTGTGGACTCCAAATGGGGAGAACTCCCGATTGGTCGTGGCGCCATAAGCTCCTAGCGTCTCCTCATCAGCGCGTCGACCGCAGCGAATGCGGTAGACGCCGACCAGAGGGAGGCCGTCATGGCGAGCGCTGCGATTGCACCGAGCTCGGCCAGCACCCGGACCGAGCGCTACCTGAAAGCCGAGGGCAGCTTGTGGCGGCACTACGGGCTCGAGCCACACGAGCGGTTCATCGATCTCGACGCGCCGGTTGCGCGCCTGCGCGTACTCGAGGTCGGATCGGGAGAGCCCGTTCTATTCGTCCACGGCACGGTCGGTCCGGGCGGGTGGCCGTCGTTGATCCGCGAGCTCCCCGGCTTTCGCTCCATAGTCCTCGAGCGGCCCGGCTGGGGGCTGAGCTCAGCGATCGAGTTCTCGGGGCGGGACTACGGAGAGCTCGTCGCGCAGGTCCTGCGAGGCGCACTCGACGCGCTCGAGCTCGAATGGGCGCACATCGTCGGCGGATCGATCGGCAACGTGTGGGCGCTGCGCCTTGCTACGCAGCACCCCTCCCGGGTCCGACGGGTCGTCCTGCTGGGCGCCGGGCCGATCGTGTCCGAAGCCCGCGTTCCTAGAATCATCAGGCTCATCGCCTCACCTGCGGGCGCACTGATGGTCCGCATGCCCGGCAGCCGTTCCCGGCTGCGCTCGATCCTGCGCCAGTCGGGACACGGACCGAGCCTTGACCACGGGCGCATCCCAGACGAGTTCGTCGACTGGCGCGTGAGCGTCAGAGACCGAGACCGACTCGATGCGACACGAGCGCGACATGGTCTGCGCGATCGTCCGAGGCAAGTCGTATCGGCCCGGTCTGACCTTCGACGATGCGGAGCTCGCTGCCATCCGACAGCCCACACTCCACGTGCACGGCACGTCGGACGTAACCGTCGGTCCGGCCGAGAGCTGGCAGCGCGTCGCGGACGCGCTGCCCTGCGGAGAGCTGTGCCTCGTCAACGGCGCAGGCCACATGCCCTGGTTCGACGACCCGACGCGGGTGGCCGAGGAGCTCGGCCGATTCCTGGCCGGATGAAAGGCAAGGCGAGCTCGTTCTAGACGTCGCGGTAGGTACGGAACCGTAGATGAAGCTTTCAAGTTCGGCAGCCTCGCCGTTCGTGTCCCGCCGGAGGCGGTTCGCCGGCCGCTACCGGACGAGCGTCCCGGGCGGCCGCACGACCAGCCAGGTGCCGCCGTGCGTCTCGACGTTCTGGCATTTGATCTCGCCCGCCTTCTCGTGGGCGTAGTAGTAGAGCGGCCAGGGGGTGTAGGTCACCTGGCGGCGTCCGTCGCGCCGGCGCCCGTCTTACAAGACCCTAAGTCGTTGGGAACAGTCGTCCGGTACGCCGGACGCCCCCGCGCCGCCGGCGCAGCGAGAACTCACCGGCGGAAGCGAGACCTCTCCTTCGGCACCTCTTCAGCAGTTCCTAGTCAGTACGGGCAACGAAGAGCGAGCCGTTCTCGCGTCGTCGCAGTTCGACGGCGCAGCGCAGTGCCGAGGTGCCTTCGCGCCACACGCGACTGGCATCGCACCACGCCGAGAATGGCAGTGAGTTCGGGAATGTCCCCCGAGAGGAGCGGCGGCCTCCGCGCCTGGTGCCTAGCTGACCGAATCGCGGAACGCGACTGCCTCTCCAGCGATCGCGGACGACTCCTCGATCGGCACGATCGGGGTCGACGTGAAACGCAGCCACGGCGCCCAGGGTGCAGTGGTGCGGGAGATAGTCGCGGCACTATCGGCCTCGATCAGCGCCACACCCCCGCCACCATCCGCGAAGCCGTAGAAGCCCTTGAACTCCGCGCCAGCCGGCGGCTGCCACTTCGAGAAGACGCCGAGCGACCGACGAATGCCGTCCTCGCTCGTGTCGGTGAATTCCCAGGTGACGTGAAAGAGCATCTGCGCATCCTTTCCTGAGGCTGGCGGACGAGACGAAACCGTCCGACATGGGAGCCTACGCCGTAGCTGCACAGGAGGCCGCAGAGAGCAGCCCGCGTTTGAGTGTGCGGAATGTCTCCTGAGCGCCCTCCTTCGCGTTGAAAGCGCCCAGCACTGGATGCGGAGATACGCCCCTCGACCTCGACTTTTTCAAGCCGTTCTCGGAGATGGAGCGTGCCGGGCTCGAACCGGCGACCCCCAGCTTGCAAATTCGGTCTAGGGGTGGTCTGTGTGGGTCGCGGATGATCAACCGCCAGAAGAAAGGCCAACGCCGCCTCTGCGTCATTGCGGCGTTGGTCAGCGTTCGTCGGTGTGATCTGACACGAATCTGACACAAGCCTCGGGCGGCCAGGGCCCTCCTAGGTCGTCACAGATTTTGGGTTTGGGAGGCTGCGACCACGCGCGAGACAAAGCGGCAGGCGTTCGAGAGGGAGTGCCGCGGCCAAGACGCTCCGCCCGCTGGCCGACCGGACGCAAACGTCAACTACACGGCCGTGGCACGTACCGAGTGGGCTGTCCGGACTGAGCCGGAGCCTAGCGCTTCACCCGGGCACCGGCTCCTCGCACAAGCGCCTCCACCTCGGCGAGGGTCGCCGCGGACGTGTCGCCGGGCGTCGTCATCACGAGCGCGCCGTGAGCGGCGCCTACCTCGACGGCTCGCTGCAGGTCGTCGCTCTGCAGAAGTCCGAAGATGAGTCCGGAGGCGAAGCTATCGCCGCCACCGACGCGGTCGAGAACTTCCAGCCCCGGACGTGGGGTGGCCTCGACGAAGCCGGTGGCAGGCGACCAGGCGATCGCCGACCAGTCGTTGACGGTGGCGCTGCGGACGGCGCGCAGCGTCGTCGCCACGACGGCGAAGTTCGGGAACTCCTGCGCCGCCTGTTCGATCATCTTCCGAAAGGCAGCGGTGTCGAGATCACGCAGGTTCTCGTCGGCGCCCTCGACCGCGAGCCCGAGGCATGCGGTGAAGTCTTCCTCGTTGCCGATCATCACGTCGACGTGCGGCGCCAGCCGGCGGTTCACCTCGTGCGCACGCTCGACGCCGCCGATCGCGTTCCAGAGACTGGGGCGGTAGTTGAGGTCGTACGACACCACCGTCCCGTGACGCGCGGCGGCGGCGACCGCCTCCGCGACCACCTCGGGCGTCGTCTCGGAGAGCGCGGCGAAGATCCCGCCCGTGTGGAACCAGCGCACCCCGAGGAGGCCGAAGAGGTGATCCCAGTCGACGTCGCCGGGCCGCAGCTGGGATGCCGCGGTGTTGCCGCGATCGGACACGCCGAGCGCACCGCGCACGCCGAACCCGCGCTCCGTGAAGTTGAGCCCGTTGCGAACCGTGCGGCCGGCGCCGTCGGCGGGAACCCAGCGGATGAGGGAGGCGTCGACGCCTCCCTGCAGGACGAAGTCCTCGAGCAGTCGGCCGACCTCGTTGTCGGCGAATGCGGTTACGACAGCCGTTCGCAGCCCGAAGCAGCGCCGCAGCCCGCGTGCGACGTTGTACTCGCCGCCGCCTTCCCAGACCGTGAACTGCCGCGCGTTCCGGATCCGGCCCTCGCCCGGGTCGAACCGGAGCATGATCTCCCCGAGCGAGACCAGGTCGAAGGCGCACTCCTCGGCCGGCCGGATGGCAAGTCCGCTCATCGCGCCGCCTCCGCGCCGAGGCTCACCGCCTCCCGGGCAAGCCGGGTGACCGCCCCGAAGTCGCGTTGCGGCGATCAGGTCCGGCGCGACCATCCAGCTGCCGCCGACGGCCGCCACGGAGGGGAGCGCGAGATACGAGGCGGCGTTCGTCGCGCTGATGCCACCGGTTGGGATCCAGCGCACGCCGGGGAAGGGGCCGGCGAGCGCCTTCAGCGCGGCGATCCCGCCCGCCGCTTCCGCCGGGAAGAACTTGAGCAGCTTGAGGCCGTGGTCGAGGGCCGCGATCACGTCGGTCGCGGTGGCCACGCCGGGGATCACCGAGCACGCCCAGCTCGCGGCACCGTTCCACGACCCGGGCGCTGAAGCCGGGCGTTACGACGAACCGGGCGCCCGCCTCGACCGCCGCGTCGACCTGCTCCGGCCGCACGACCGTGCCGGCCCCGACGAGGAGGCCGTTCCCGGCGGCGATCGCGCGGATCGCCTCGACGGCGGTGTCGGTGCGGAACGTGACCTCGGCGACGGGCAGCCCACCGCCCTTCAGCGCCGCGGCCGTCGGGACGGCGGTCTCGAGCTCGCTCGAGCACGACGACCGGGACGATCCGGTGCCGGAGCAGCGCAGTCAGATCGCTCACCGCGCCAGCCATCCCCCGTCGACCGGCAGCACGATCCCGTGCACGTAGTCGGCCGCGGGAGAGGAGAGGAAGAGCACGGCCCCCGCGATGTCCGCCGCCGTTCCCCAGCGCCCGGCCGGGATCCGGTCGAGGATCTGGCGGGAGCGGACGGGGTCGTCCTGGAGCGCCTGGGTGTTGTCGGTCGCGATGTACCCGGGCGCCACCGCGTTGACGTTGACGCCGCGCGCCGCCCACTCGTTCGCGAAGGCCTTCGTCAGCTGCGCGACGCCGCCCTTGCTGGCCGCGTAGCCGGGAACGGTGATCCCGCCCTGGAAGGAGAGAAGTGAGGCGACGAACACGATCTTTCCCCTGCCGCGCGCGAGCATCCGGCCGCCGATCTCGCGGGTCAGCACGAACTGGGCGGTCAGGTTCACCTCGAGGACGTGTCCCAGTCGTCGTCACCGTGCTCCGCCGCCGGGCTGCGACGGATCGTGCCGGCATTGTTGACGAGCACGTCGATCGGCGGCTCTGCTCCGTAGCTCGTCCAGCAGACGGTAGAGCGCTGCACGATCGGCGAAGTCGCACGCGTGCCCGCGGAAGGCGACGCCGCGCTTCTCGACCTCGCTGCCGACTTCGCCCCCGTCGGCCTCGAGCGTCGCGCTGACTCCGATCACGTCGGCGCCGGCATCCGCGAACGCGACCGCGGCCGCGGCGCCGATGCCACGGCGGCAACCCGTTACGAGCACCGTCGATCCCGCGAACGAGCACGCTCACGCCCGGCAGTCGACCAGGATCTTCATCGAGGCGGGATCGCCGTCGCCGCGGGCGAAGATCGCCGGCAACCGCTCGAGCGGCTCGACGGAGCTGATCATGCGGTCGAGCGGCAGCGTCCCCGCGGCGAGCAGCTCGATCGCGCGCTCGTAGTCCTCGGGCTCGTAGACGCGTGCACCGACGACCTGCAGCTCCTTCCAGAAGAGGTCGAACAGGCGCACGGGCTGCGGGGAGGGAAAGATCGCGACCACGACGACGCGGCCGTGGATCGAGGCGATCTGCGTCATCACGTCGGCGCCCGTGGCGGAGCCGGAGACCTCGAAGACGACGTCCGCGCCTCTGCCACCCGTGCGCTCGAGCACCGTGGAGGGAAGATCCACAGCCTTGGGGTCGATCGCGTCGATCCCCAGCTCCACGGCGAGAGCGCGACGGAACCCGCCGATCTCGCTCAGGGTCACCTCCGCTCCCCGCGCGCCCGCGACCAGCGCGACGAGGAGGCCGATCGGCCCGCCGCCTATCACGACTGCTGACTCGCCGGGCATGACGCAACCGCGGCGCACGTCGTGGCAGGCCACGGCCAGCGGCTCGACGAGCGCCGCCAGGCGCAGGTCGACGTCAGGCGGCAGTCGGTGGAGCGTGAACGCCGGCACCGTCCAGGAGCTCTGGAACGCGCCCGGCGTGTCGATCCCGAGAAACTTGAGGTCGCGACAGATATGGCTCGCGCCCTTGTCCGCGGGCGTCTCGCCACGCGTGTCGAGCGGGCGAACGACGACGGGGTCACCGACGGCGTAGCCGTCGACGCCCGGGCCGAGCTCGGCGACGGTGCCCGACATCTCGTGACCGATCACCTGCGGTATGTGAACCCTGTGGTCCATGTGACCGCGGGCGATGTGGACGTCGGTGCCACAGACGCCGCAGAAGGCAACGTCGAGCCGGACCTCGCCCGCTCCGGGTGACAGCACCTCGCTTTCGCCGACCGTGAACCTCCCCGGGCCCTCGTAGTAGACCGCCGTCACGTCGTCTTGGCCTCGTCTGCTTCGAGCATGTGCTTGAGCCACTGCTCGCCCTCCGACAGGTGGATGAGGTCGGCGGCGCTCGCCCGCTCGGCGTCGTGGTCGCGGAGCGCGTCGTAGATGTCCCAGTGTCGCTTCTTCGTCGTCTCGATCGCGCCCTGCTCGGTCGCGGAGCGCCAGAGCCTGGCCCGGAGCGTCCCACCCGAGAGGTGCTGGATCAGCGACGCCAGGGTCGAGTTGCCGGAGGCGGTGACGATGATCCGGTGGAACTCCTCGTCGGCGGCGATGAACGCCTGGGTCGTCTCGGCGGCGTCCATCCTCGCGAGGCACTCCTCGAGGGCCGCGTAGCTCTCCTCGGTCAGCCGCGTCGCCGCGATCCCGGTGGCGACCGGCTCGAGGATCCGGCGCACCTGGTGCAGCTCGAGGAGCGTGTCCCCCGACACGAGGTCGCTGACGAACGCCATGCCCGTGAGGAGGAGCTCTGGCTCGAGGCTCGTCACGTAGGTGCCGTCGCCGACCCGCGGCTCGAGGACGCCGATCAATGTCAGCGCGCGGACGGCTTCGCGCAGCGAGTTGCGCGACAGTCCGAGCCGGTCTGCGAGTACCTGCTCCTTCGGGAGCTTCGAGTCCGCGGTGAACTCGCCGGACATGATCAGGTCCTTGATCTTCGCGATCGCCTGATCAGTGAGCGCGACCATCGGCGTGTTCTCCGGGGCTCGAGTGGTTGTCGGTGACGGTGTCGCCGAGCCGGTAGAGGCGGGCGGGGGTGTCTTCCAGTATGCGGCGCGCGCCGTCGTCGCCGGCAACCGAGGTGACGATCTCCACTGTTTCGCGCCAGACTCTGCCGTACTCGCCGTTCAGCAGGGAGTACGGCCAGTCGCTCCCCCACATCAGACGGTCGGGGCCAAAGCACTCGACCGCGACCTCGACGGCGTCTCGCATGTCGCTCCCCGTCCATCCGGCCGAGGTGAGGACGGTGTTGAGACCGGAGATCTTCGCGGCCACGTTGCCGTGCGCCGCAGCGCGCTGCACCAGCGTCGTCCAGTCGGCCATCCGCGTAGTGAGGAGCGGCGGCTTGCCGAGATGATCGATCACGATCGTCAGGTCCGGGAAGCGTTCCGCGAGCTCCGGCACGTCGCCCAGATGGCGCGGGTAGACGCACACGAGCTCCAGTACCAAGTGGCGGTCCTCGAGCAACGCGATGCTCTCGAGCACATTCTCCCGGAGGATCCAGTGCGGATCGTCCTCTTCGTGGATCAGATGACGGATTCCGCGAAGCTTGGGGCGTCGTGCGAGCCGATCGAGGCGTGCGCGAGCGCGCCTCGGGTTCGCGAGGTCGACCCAGGCGGTGACAGCGCCGATCCACGCGTTGGCGTCCGCCTGCTCGAACATCGCGTCGGTGTCGGCGTCGGTGCACGCGGCCTGGACGAGGATCGTGCTGTCGATCCCGCAGGCATCGAGCAGCGGACGGAGGTCGGCCGGCTCGAACGTTCGCGCGATCGCAGCGTGCGCGGGACGCATCCAGGGCATCGGCTCGCGCTCGAGATTCCAGAAGTGCTGGTGGCTGTCGACGATCACAGGTGGTTTCGCTCAGGAGGCGTCGGAGAGTCGGAGCCCCCGGCGCGGAGGCGACGCCGGGGGCTCCTGGTGCGTCATCAGGAGGGGGATGACGCTGTTCGGCTGCGTCTAGCCGAACTTCGCAGCGTTTGCCTTCGTGACGAAGGCCGTGCCCGTGTCGACGTTCTTCGGCACCGCCTTGCCCTGCACCGCCCTGTAGAGCGTCGCGATCCCGAGCGAGCCGATCTTCGCCGGGAATTGCGCAACGCTTGCCGGTCTCGGTGCCCGCCTTGATCTGCGCGACCTCGTCCGGGAGAGGCGTCGAAGCCGACGAGCGATGATGCTCGCCCGGCTCGATGCCGGCGTTCTTGATCGACTGGATCGCGCCGAGGACGGGCGGCCCGCAGGCGCGCGTAGATCGCCGTCAGGTTCTGGTTGGCGGTCAGCATCGTCTGGGCGGCCGCCGCGCCCTTCGTCTGATCGCAGTCCGTCTCGCAGCTTCGAGACGACCTTGATCTTGCTCCTCAGGGCTCCGAGCCCGGCGAGCATGCCCGTGACGCGAGCGTCGAGAGCCGGAACGCCGGGGACCCCCTCGAGGATGCCCAGTGTGTCCCCCGCCTTCAGCTTCGTGGCGAGAAACTTGCCGGCGAGCACGCCGCCCTTGAGGTTGTTCGTCGCAACGACGGACGTCTTGCCCTTCCACGATGGGATGTCGTTGTCCATCAGTACGACCTTGACGCCTGCCTTTCGCGCCTTGTTGAGGGCGGGCACGACGGCAGCACTCGTCGGCGTGATCGCGATGCCCTTCACTCCCTGCGCAACCATGTTCTGGATCGCAGCGATCTCGCCCGCGTCATCCGTACCGCTCTTGCCCTGGCCGAAGATCACCGTCGCACCGGGGGTCGCCGCGTCCCACTTCTTCGCGGCGTTCTCGAGCGTGAAGAAGAAGTCCACGGGGAACTTGGTGATGAAGCCGAGCTTCACGGGGGCCGCCTCTTCCTTGGTCGGCTTCGCCACTGCCGTCGCGGCGAGCACCGCGGTCGCGGCGAGCACGGTCGCGAAGACCGCGCCCGCGAACAGCCTGTTCTTCCACATCGTGCGTCCTTTCGTCAGGCAAACAGGATTGGCACCGGTACGTTGAGTCCGCATTGACGTCGTCTCCGCTGCCCTGCAGTGGCTGCGGAAGTGCCGGCCGCGTGCGCCCCGTCGGGCCTAGCGCGGCAAGCGCCCTAGAATCCGCTCACTCACCACCTCCCACGATCAACGAGACGATCTCCGTGTAGGTCTCCGAGGACGGGGCGAGCTCTCCGACCTTCCGCCCGCGTCGGAGCACGACGGCGCGGTCGGCGATCTCCATCACGTGATCCATCGCGTGCGAGACCACGATCACGGCCCGGTTCTCGCTCCGAAGCCGGAGGATCAGGTCGAGCACCCGGCGCGACTCGCGCACGCCGAGCGCGGCCGTGGGCTCGTCGAGGATCACGACCTTCGATGCGAACGCGGCGGCCCTGCTCACGGCCACCGCCTGCCGCTGTCCGCCCGACATCAGCCCGACGGTCGTGTGGAAGTCCGGAAGCGACACCTGGAGCCTCTCGAGCACCTCGCGCGTCGACTCCGTCATCCGCTTGCGCTTGAGGAACCGGAGCGACCGCGGCAACCAGGTCGGCCCGGCGAGCTCGCGGCCGGCGTAGAAGTTGTCGGTGGGGCGGAGGTTGTCGAAGAGGGCGAGATCCTGGTAGACCGTCTCGACGCCGAGTGCGCGCGCATCGGACGGCGCATGGATCGTGACCGGCACGCCGTCCATGTCGATCGACCCGCTGTCGAGCCGGTGGACGCCGCTCAGGCACTTGATCAGGGTCGACTTGCCGGCCCCGTTGTCGCCGAGAAGCGCCAGCACCTCGCCGTGGTGGACGTCGAGCGAGATGCCGTCGAGGGCGATGACGGCGCCGAAGCGCTTGTGGGCGTCGCTGAGCGCGAGCGCCGGCGTGTCCGGCTTGGTCCTGTCGACCGGCGTATCCAGGAGCGTCGTCATCCCTGACGCACCGCCTGCGCGACCTGCACCCGGCCCTCGATCGCACGGCGCAGCACGTCGGCCTCGACCGCGAGTAGCACGACGACGCCGATCGCCATCAGCTGGTAGAAGGCGTCGACGTTGTGGAGGTTGAGCGCGTTGCGGATCACGCCGATCGTGAACGCGCCGACGAGCGCGTTGGCAACGCTCCCGCGGCCGCCCGCGAAGGCGGCGCCACCGATGATCACCGCCGCGATCGAGTCGAGCTCGGCGAGATCGCCCGCCGTGGGTGAGCCCGCGTCGATCAGACCGGCGGTGATCAGCCCGCCGACGCCGGCGGCGAGCCCGCTCAGCACGTAGACCGTGACGAGCACGCGCCGGGTCGGGATGCTCGCACGTCGAGCCGCTTCCTCGTTCCCGCCGACCGCGTACAGCCAGCGCCCCCAGACCATCCGGGTCGTCAGCACGAGGCACGCGAGAGCGAGGCCGACGACGACGAAGATCGAGTAGGGGATCCAGTTGATCGAGCCACCGCCGATCGTCTGCACGATCGGCGGCATGCCGGAGATCAGCGTTCCATCCGACGCCCAGAGCGCGATCCCGCGGACGATGCTGAGCGTTGCGAGCGTGACGATGAAGGGATGCGGCACACGGCCGTAGACGAAGACGAGGCCGTTGACGGCGCCGACCGCGAGCCCGGTGCCGAGGATCGCGGCGATCACGAGCACGCTCGAGCCCGTGTCCTCGTAGACGATCGCACCGACAACGCCCGAGAGCGCGATCGTGGCGCCGACGGAGAGGTCGATGCCCCGCGTCACGATCACGAGCAGCTGCCCGAGCGCGAGCACCGCGATGACCGACGTCTGGGAGAAGACGTTGCCGAGGTTCCGGGTCGTCAGGAAGACGGGTGTCGTCAGCCCGACGATCAGGATCAGGAGGACCAGGATCAGCGCAGGGCCTGCGCGAAGTGACCAGAGCCCGGCCTGGAGGAGCCCGTAGCGGTCGAGGACTCCGGATCCGCCCGGTGCCTTCGACGTCTCGCTCACGGCCACCATCATTCCCCTCCCACGGCGACCGCGGCGTCCGACCAGACGGGCCCGTCCGGGAACGCGTACTCGTCGAGTGACTCGGGACGTATCTCGATGCTGTAGCCGGGCGCAGCCGGCGCGGCATAGCGGCCGTCGCGAACGATCGCGGGGTCGCGGAAGTGCTCGTGAAGGTGGTCGACCCACTCGACGACGCGGTTCTCCGTCGAGCCGCTGACCGCGATGTAGTCGAAGAACGCGAGATGCTGGACGTACTCGCACAGTCCGACACCGCCGGCGTGGGGGCACACGGGGATATCGAACTTGGCCGCCAGGAGAAGGATCGCGATCGCCTCGTTGACGCCGCCGATCCGGCACGCGTCGAGCTGGCAGAAGTCGATCGCCTCGGCCTGGAACAGCTGCTTGAAGATGACGCGGTTCTGGATGTGCTCGCCCGTCGCGACCCGGACAGGTGCGATCTCCCGCCGGATCCGGGCATGCCCGAGCACGTCGTCGGGGCTCGTCGGCTCCTCGATCCACCACGGTTCGTGAGCGGAGAGCGTGCGCATCGATTCGATCGCCTCGTCGACGCCCCACACCTGGTTGGCGTCCATCATCAGGATGCCGTCCGGCCCGAGCTCTCGCCGGATCAGGGCGGCGCGGCGGTCGTCCGAGGCGAGATCGCCGCCGACCTTCATCTTCACGTGGGTGAAGCCCGCCCCCACGGCTTCGCGGACGAGCGTCTCGACCTTGGCGTCGTCGTAGCCGAGCCAGCCGGCGGACGTCGTGTAGGCGGGGTAGCCCGAGGCGACGATCGCCTTCTCGCGAGCTGCGCTCTCGCGCCGCGCGTCGCGGAGCAGATCGAGCGCCTCCTCGGGCGTCAGCGCGTCGGTGATGTAGCGGAAGTCGACGCACGCGACAAGATCCTCGGGCGAGAGGTCGACGAGCAGCTTCCACAGCGGCTTGCGCTCGATCTTGGCCCACAGGTCCCAGACCGCGTTGACGACGGCGGCGGTGCCGAGGTGGATGACACCCTTCTCCGGACCGAGCCAGCGCAGCTGGCTGTCCGAGACGAGGCTGCGCCAGAAGCCACTCATGTCGGCGACGATCGCCTCGAGGCTCCGCCCGACGACGAACGGCTCGAGCGCGCGGATCGCGGCGACGCACACCTCGGTACCGCGACCGCTCGTGAACGTCAGTCCGTGCCCTTCGATCCCGTCGTCGGCATCGGTGCGCAGCACCACGTAGGCCGCCGAATAGTCCGGATCGGTGTGCATCGCGTCCGACCCGTCGAGCGACCGCGACGTCGGGAACCGCACATCACGAGCCTCCAGGCTGACGATGCGTGGAAGCCCGTTCATCCGAAGATACACCCGATGTTTGTCGGCGAATTGCCGGTGATCGCGCGGTTCACGGCGCCATACTAGACATAAAGATCGGATCTTTACAAGTGCGTCGGTCCGACCAGGCGAGGTAGCTCTTCCCGCTGATCACGGCGGTCGCTAGCGCGAGGACTTCGCCCGTGCGGACTCAGACGCGGGCGTGGCGGCCGCTCGTCCTCAAACAGAACGCCGTCCGGGTGCTGGGGCTGAGGGAGTGGCGCCCGGGCGCCGGGCGCCGCGGACTCTTTCCCAGACGCCCGCGGTTGCGTCGCCGAGCGCCGGAAGCAGCCCGCGTGGGAAGAAGAGCATGATCGCCATCAGGATCAGCCCGAAGACGCCGAACGAGAACACCGTCGGAGCCGCGTCGGGTAGGTCCCAGCCGAACAGGTCCGGCTGCGTTCCCAGGTCGCGGAGCTTCTGCTCGAGGTAGAGGATGGCGACCGTCCCCGCGACCGCGCCGTAGATGTTGCCGAGGCCGCCGACGGCGACCATGACGACGAACTCGATGCTGAGCACGATCGGGAAGGCCTCGGGCGAGACGATGAGGAACGAGAAGGTGAAGAGCCCTCCGCCGAGCCCGGCGAGAGCCGCTGCGAAGACGAACAGCCGCAGCTTGTAGCTCGCGACCGGGATGCCCGACGCGGCCGCCGACGCCTCGTCGGTGGCGATCGCCTGCAACGCGCGCCCGACCCGCGAGTGGACGAGGTTGGTCGCGAGGAGCAGTGCGACCGCGACCACGGCCCACACGACGGCTGCATGCAGCGGGCCACGGAGGTCGTGACCGAAGACGGTGAGCGGCTTTGTGACGGAGATGCCGTACTGGCCGCCCGTGAACCGGTCCCATGCTGAAAGAACCGAGAACGCGATGAGGTGGAGTGCGAGCGTCGCGAACGCGAGGTAGTGGCCGTGGAGGCGGAGGAGCGGGACGCCGATCATGGCCGCGAGCACTGCCGCGACGACGGGGGCGGCGAGCACGGCGAGCACCGGCGAGACGCCGGCACCAGGGTCGACGAGGCGCGTGTCCGGGTCGATGCCGACGGTGAGGATCGCCGATGTGTAGGCGCCGATGAGGAAGAAGGCTCCCTGCCCGAGCGAGATCTGCCCGGCGTACCCCATGAGGAGCGTGAGGCCGATCGTCACGAGCGCATACAGGCCCATGCGGTCGTACAGCGCCACGTCGAACGTCGAGAGCTGGTACGGCAGCCAGCAGGCGAAGACGACTCCGACGAGGATCAGCGCGATTCGGATGGGCGCCGGCCACGGCACGCGGGCGCGCTGGATCGCAGCGTGCGCCGCGTGCGACGCGCTCGCGATCTCCGCCCGCGAGCGCCAGCCGATGAGGACGAGCATGACGATCAGGGCGATGGTCAGGCTGTACTGCGGGTCGACGTAGCCGACCACGAGCTGCTCGAGGATCCCGAGCGCGTAGCCGCCGAGCAGCGCGAGGCGGATCGAGCCGAGGCCGCCGAAGACGGCCGCGGCGAAGCCGTTCACGGTGATCTGGACGTCCGAGCTGTACGTCATCGGGCTGCTCGGCGCGAGCAGCGCGCCGCCGAGCGCGCAGAGAGCGCCCGCGCCGGCAAACGCGACGACCCCGAGCGAGCGGATGTTGAGGCCGACGAGCTCGGCGGCGCGCCGTGAGTCCGAGCACGCGACGAGCGCCTGTCCGACGATCGTCCGGCGGAGGAAGAGCGTCAATGCGACGGCGCACAGGAGCGCGACGCCTGCGATGAGCATGTACTGCGGCTGGACGAGGACGCCCCCGATGTTCCACGCCCCGTCGGAGATGCCCGGATAGCTGCGCGGGATGTCGCCGAACTTGAGCAGGAGCAGCGCCTGCGCCAGAAAGGCGGCGCCGAGGGTGATGATCGTGCTCGCGAGACTCGTCGTCCGGTCGCGAAAGCCGACGGCGACTACGGCGAGGAGCGACGACAGGAACGCGGCGAGCAGGACCGACACGAGCGTCGCGAGCGCGAGCGGCATGTTGTCGGAGAGCTGGAACGTGAACAGTCCACCGATCACCCCGAAGACGCCTTGCGCGAAGTTCACGATCCCCGTCGTCCGGTAGACGAGCACGAGGCTCATCCCGACGAGCGCGAACGCGGAGCCCGTCGAGAGCCCGACGACGACGAGCTGCAGGAACTCGGTCATCCGGGTCCGCCTCCGAGGTACGCGCTGTGCACCTCCGGGCGGTCGCGGATCTGTGTGCTTTCGCCCTCGAGCACGATCCGGCCCGTCTCGAGAACGTACGCGCGCTCGCAGAGGTCGAAGGCGAGCAGTGCGTTCTGCTCGACGAGGAGGATCGCGACGTGCTCCTCGTCGTTGAGCCGGTGCAAGAACTCGACAAGCTGCTCGACGACCATCGGCGCGAGGCCGAGCGAGAGCTCGTCGATCGCGAGCGCCCGCGGCTCGGCCATCAGCGCGCGACCAATCGCGACCATCTGCTGCTCGCCGCCCGAGGTTCGTCCCGCAGGTCGGTCGCGCAGCTCGTGCAGCTTGGGAAGCAGGGTGTAGACGCGCTCGAGACGCTCGCGCGCCTCCGAGCGGCGGCGGAGGTAGCGGATCGTCGACGTCGCGATCTCCGTCCTGAACGAGCGGCCGAATGCGCCGAGAAGGAGATTGGCCTCGACCGGAAGGCTCGGGAAGACCTGGCGGCCCTCCGGTACCTGCGTGAGCCCACGGCGCACCACGTGGTTCGGCGTCCTTCCGGTGACGTCGTCGCCCGCGACCCGCACCCTCCCTCCCGCCGGCCGCACCACCCCGCAGACGGCGTTGAGGAGCGAGGACTTGCCCGCACCGTTGGCCCCGATGAGCGCGACGCGCTCACCCGGTCCAAGCGTCAGCGAGACGCCGTCGAGTGCCACCGCCGGCCCGTAGCGGACGACGAGGTCGACTACCTCGACAAGCGCGCTCATAGCGTCGTCGAGCCGAGGTAAGCGGCGACGACCTGCGGATCGTTGCGGACCTGGGCCGGCGTTCCCTCGGCGATCACGTGCCCGCGGTCCAGCACGACGACGCGTTCTGCGAGCGCCCCCACGAACTGCATGTCGTGCTCGACCAGCACCATCGTGAGTCCGCGGCCCGCGAGCTTCCGCAAGGCGTCGATGAGGTGCGCCTTCTCCCCTGCCCGCAAACCGGCGGCCGGCTCGTCGAGCAGCAGCACGGACGGACGCTGCGCGAGCGCGCGTGCGATCGCGAGGAGCCGGAGCTGTCCCAGCGGGAGCACCGCGGCCGGGTCGGCCGCGCGCTCTTCCAACCCGATGAGCGCGAGCGCCTCGCGAGCCTCCTCCCGCACCCGTTGCTGCTCGCGCCACTGCCAGGGCGGCCGGAGCATGTTCTCGACGAAGCCCGTGCGGGAGCGTACGTGTGCTCCAACGGCGGCGTTGTCGAGCACGTCGAGCTCAGCGAGCGGGCGCGTCGTCTGGAACACCGTCGCCAACCCGTGCCGGGCGCGGCGATTCGGAGGCCAGCGGGTGACGTCGCGCCCGTCGATCCGCACGACGCCGCTGTCAACGAGGTGGAACCCCGAGATGCAGCCGAGCAGGGTCGACTTTCCCGCGCCGTTCGGACCGATGAGGCACGTCAGCGAGCCCGCGACGACGTCCAGCGAGACGTCGTCGACCGCCCTGACCGCGCCGAACGCCTTCGTGACGCCAGCGAGCTCGCAGGCGAGCTTCCGCTCCGTCTCGGGTGCGAGCGGAAGAGACGCCGCCACGTATTCAGGTCACCTGAAACAAATGGCTGCTTCTAGTCACTCGGAAAGCCGCCGGCGAGATTGCGTACCGCCGCCTTGACCATGTCGAGGAACGCGGCGCGCTCCTTCTCGGAGAAGCCCTCGAGCATCGAGTCCTCGAATTCGGAGACCGCCTCGTGGCACGCAGCGAGCACGCGGTGGCCCTTCGCCGTGAGCGCTGCCGGCAGCGTCCTCCGATGGTTCGGATGCGGTTTTCGCTTGATGAGGCCCTTGCGCTCGAGCGCGTGGATGACCTCGCTCATCGACTGTGGGGTCATGAACGCGCGTCGCGCGAGCTGCGACGTCGACAGCGGCGCACCGTGCCGGCTGAGCACGCTGAGCGTCGTGAACTGGAGCGTCGTGAGACCGTACGGGGCCACGCGCTCGGTGATGCCCGCGAATATTCGTTGATGGAGGCGGGCGACGGCGTACGAGACGCCCGGCTCCGTGCGGGCCGTCGCCTCCTCGACTCCAACCGCCGCCCCGGTCATCGGCGCATCGTTTCACATCGCGCGAAAGGCTCAGGCGGACAGCCGGTCGCCCCGCTGCCCGCCGCCACGTGGCTCGCTGCGGCTGTCAGCTCGACGTCAGCGTCCATTCCTCGCGGGGTCGAACGAGCCGTTGTCGCCGGACAGCGCAGGGGGCTCATAGTGCACGAACCCTGCGTCCCCGAGGCCGAGGGCGCTCGCCGATGCTTGCAGCGTCTGCGGCTGCGCGACGGAGTCCCAGCGACCTGTCTCGACCCGATGCCTGAGCGCCTCAACGCCCGCCACCAACTCGGCCGGCGTGAAGCTGCAGTGGCCCCAGCGGTCGACGAATGCCTGCCGCAGCAGGCTGTTGGCCGCGGCACGCCGGACGACGTCCGCATAGACGTTCTCGTGCTGAACGGGGACGAGCGGGTCTGCGGTCGTGTGCAGCGTGAGCTGCGGAACCGCGAGCTTCCCGGTAGGCACGGACGTCTCCTCGAGCGAGGCGATGGCGGCCGGATCGGCCCCGATCGCAGCGCCCGCGTCGAGCGTCTCCAGATCGGCCTTGAGGTCGAGGCCGGCGGTGCGATAGAGCTTCCGCACGACGTCGTGGTAGGGCGATTGGTTCAGGAGTTCGGCGAAGTCCTCGCCGCGCGTCCACGATCCGTTGCCGCCGGCCGCGAGCTCGATCCAGTACCGGCCGAACTGGATGAAGTCGAGAAGCGGAAACGACTGAACCGCGCTCGCGTATTGCGCGGCCTCGATCGCCGCGGCGTCGTTCGGCGCCGGCTCGGGAACCCCGGGCGCGACAGGCACGACGTTGAGGAGCGCGAAGACGAGCGAGACGCGTGCGCGGCCTTCGGGAGTCGTCTGGGCCGCCTGTACCGCCGCCGTTAGCGCGGCTCCGGACGCGGCGCCCTCGCCCGGGTTTGCGAAATCGACGAGCTGGGGTCCGGGATTAGGGATGAGGAGCTTTGCGATCGCGTACTCCGCGTCGAGCTGGTAGTTGTTGAGATGGATCGCGCCGGCGACGAGCCCGCATGTCGAAAGCGCGCCGTCGATGATCCCGGCTCCCTGTTCGGCCTCGAGCGCGCTCACGAGCCCGCCCATCGAGGTGCCGAACGCCAGGACGCGCTCGGGCGCGTGCGGGAGGGCTGCTGCCGTCACCGCACCGATCGTGGCGAACTGGTCGTCGACGGCGGTATTGAGCGCCCACCAGGACCCGAGGGGTCGTACGACGAGCCGGCGAGCGCGTAGCCGCGCGCAAGAAGCGCGTCGTGCGTCGCCGCATCCGGGGCATTCGCGGGCAGAGGCGGCCCGAAGCCATGGCTGTAGAGGACGAGAATGCCGTTCCAGTTCGACGGAACGTCCGCGATCCACACGGCTCCGTTCGGGAGCGTCCCCGTGACGGGCGGAGGAGTCGACGCCGACGCCGACGAGCCGCTGTGCGCGACGAGCGTCAGGACGAGGACGACGACGAGGAGCGCGTACCGAAGCGAGATCCCGAGACGGGTCACGATCGACCTCCCTGCTCGTGCCGGCATCTCGGCTGCCCCTCTGCCCGCGCCGGCAGATGACGACGGGAGTATCGAACGTTGAAGCCTACCTGTCAAACACCCTGGTACTGCTCCCCGGGACGGGGCGGACTCAGGGTGCGGGGCGGCGGGGCACTCTCTCGCGGAGCGACCAGAGGTCAATGCTCCGTTTCAGGATCTTTCCCATGGCGCTCTTCGGGAGGTCGCGGAGCGAGCCCGCTCGCCCTCGAACAGCAGCGCCGTCCGCTCGGGATGGCGGGCGGCGCCGTCCGCGAGGACGTGCGCGAGCTTCACGAGCGCCGCAGCCGCCGGGCGACAAGCGTCTGCGGCGCTCGCATCGCTACTTCTTCTTCGTGAAGGCCCGGCCGAAGAGCGGCCTCACCTGGCAGTCCTGGATCCTCCCGACCCACATCGAGTCGAGCTGGATGCCCTGGTGGTTCGTCCGCGAGAGGTAGATCGTTCCCGCGGGCGTCACGAGTCCTCGCAGCTTCGTCTCGAGCGCGCCGTTGATGCCCGCTCGCGTCGCGCCGCCTCTCTCGATCGCCGCCTTGTACGCCCAGAGCGCGCCTGCAGCGTCGCCGTCGAAGTTGGAAACCGGTCGCTTGAGGATGCTCCGGAGCAGGGCGGCTTCCTTGCGCACGGGGTTCGTCTTCGGGAGGAACGTCCACGCGGTCGCGAGGAACGAGTTGATGATCGCGCCATTCACGTCCCCGCAGGTGCCCTGGAGGAACTGCGGCGAGACGTTGGCGCCGGTCAGCACGAGCCGCTGTGGCAGCTGCAGTTGCTTGAACTGCTTCACGATCGTTGCCCCTGCCGGCGTGGCAGTCCAGAGCCACAGCGCCTGGGCGTTGGAGTTCTTGATTCGCGTCAGCTCGGCCGAGAAGTCCGTCGACGCGGGCGAGAAGATCGTCGTGTCGACGATTTCGAGGCCATACTTCTTCGCCAGCTTCGAGACCTGGTTCGGCCCGTCGCGCCCGTACCCGCCGTTGTCGCCCATGAGCCAGACGCGCTTGACGCCCAGGCTCTTGAGGTACGCCGCCTCGCTGTACGCGTATAGCCGGGCCGTTGCCGTGAGGATGTAGGCGTACGGCTGCGGCGGCTCGACGAGCGTCGTCGGGGGCGAGAGCGCGATGAATGGAATCCCCGCCTGGCTCGCGATCGCCCCGGTCGCCACGGCGGCGGCGGCGTTGCCCGAGCCGAAGATGCCGACGTACTTGGGGTCGCTGATGAACTTCTGGACGTTCTGGACGGCCTGCGACGGATTCGATGCGTTGTCGAGAACGTCCACTACGACTCGCCTGCCTCTGATGCCGCCGCGGGAGTTCCAGTACGCCACCACCGCTTCGACGGCCTGCCGGTCGCTCTGGCCGACAAGCTGCGTCGGCCCGGTCAGAGGCGCGTCCATGCCGAAGTAGATGGCGCTTGCCTGCGAGGGGCTCGTCGCGGACGCCGACGCGAAGACGAGGGCGAGAACCGCTGCACCGGCGGTCACGACGACACCGATCTTCCTCCTGCTCATGAAGGGCTCCCTTCGGGATCGATGAGACAGCGTCGCCTCAACGAGGTCGAGTTTAAGGGAGCCTGTAAATGATGTCTAGAGGCTGTGGCAGCTACCGATCATCAGGCAGCTGAAACCTCGATGCCCCGTGACGAGCATCGGCCCAGGTGCGGGCGCCGCGAACGCTTGAAGGCTCGGAGGTGCAGGCGTCGTCGTGGCCGTCGTCGTGTCGTCGACCACTGGATGGACGACGCCGAGATCGAGCCGCCTGGCGCGATGGTTCCGCGGTGGGGCATTGCCCGGGTGCCGAAACCGAGCACGCTGATCTCAGGCCCGGAGCGTGGGACTTTGCGTGTCACCATGGCGGCGTTGCTAGATCGCGAGCCCCGAGTCAGGGTCGAAGAAGTGGAGCGCGCGCTCGTAGACGGCAACCTCGATCGAATCGCCCTCGCGAACGCGTGTATCCGGGCTGAAGCGCCCGACTAGGGCTGCACGCGCAGGGACGCCATCCGCGAGTTGCCCCAGCACGCGATCGTCGCCGACGTCCTCCGCCAGCTCACGTACCTCGTCGGTCACGGCCGGACGCGCAGCGATCGAGAAGTGCACGAGCATCTCCGACCCGAGCGCCTCGCGAAGCTCTGCCTCTCCGCGCAGCCGCGGATGGCGGTCGCCGTCGACGAGGGCCGCGTCCTCCAGGCTCTCAGGCCGAATGCCGAGCACAATCGAGCGGTTCTCGTAGGCAGCGAGCTCCGGATGCGCGGCAAGAGTCTCCTCGGTAAGCACGATCCGCGACTCGCCGACCACGATCTCAAAGGAGCCGTTGCGGCGCGCGACGCCTGCCTCCAGCATGTTCATCGCCGGGCTTCCGATGAAGCCCCCGACGAACATGTTCAACGGCCGGTGGTAGAGATCCTCGGGCGCGGCGACCTGTTGCAGCTCGCCCTTGCGCATGACCGCCACGCGGTGGCCCATCGTCATCGCCTCGACCTGGTCGTGCGTGACGTACAGCGTCGTGACTCCGAGATTGGACTGGATCTTCTTGATGTCGGCGCGCATCTTGACGCGTAGCTTCGCGTCGAGGTTGGACAGCGGCTCGTCCATCAGGAACGCCTGCGGCTGGCGGACGATCGCACGGCCCATCGCGACGCGCTGCCGCTGGCCACCCGAGAGTGCGCGCGGCTTCTTCTCCAGCAGCGCCTCGAGGTCGAGAATGCGAGCCGCCTCTTCGACCCGTCGTCGGATGTCGTCCTTCGGAACCTTCTTGATCTTCAGCGCGAACGCGATGTTGTCGTACGCCGTCAGGTGCGGGTAGAGCGCGTAGCTCTGGAAGACCATTGCGATGTCGCGGCTCTTCGGCGAGAGGCCGTTGACGACGCGCTCGCCGATCCGGACGACCCCGTCTGTGATGTCCTCGAGGCCCGCCGCCATGCGCAGCGCGGTCGTCTTGCCGCACCCGGATGGCCCCACGAGCACCATGAACTCGCCGTCCTCGATCACGAGGTCGAGCTTGTCGAGGGCGCGCGTTCCGTCGCCGTAGACCTTCGAGGCTGCCTCGAAAGCGACCCTCGCCACGGCTACTGCTTCACCGCCCCGCCGAGCGTCCCGCGCACCAGGGCGCGCTGGGAGACGAGGAAGACGATCGCGACGGGGATGACCGCGAGGAGGGTCGCGAGCGCGAGCTCCGGCTTGAAGATGTTGACCGACTGGCCGCCGCCGCCGACCGCCGGGTTGAACGACGGCGTCGACGCGAGCAGGTTCGAGAGGCCGACCGTGATCGGGTACTGGTTCGAGTCGGCCAGCACGACATACGGCAGGAAGAAGTTGTTCCAGTTGGCGACAAAGCTGAAGAAGAAGACGAGCGCGACGACAGGCTTCGCGAGCGGAAGCGCGACCCGGCGGAACGTCAGCCACTCGCCGCAGCCGTCGACGCGCGCCGCGTCGAGGAGCTCGGACGGGATCGAGGTCGCGTAGTAGATGTAGGCGAGGTAGATACCGAAGGGGAAGAACGAGAACGGGAAGGATCACCGAGAAGACACTGCCGATCAGGTGGAGGGCGTTGAGCTCGAGGAAGATCGGCAGGACGAGGGACGCCGCCGGCATGATCATCACGACGAGCGTCAGGGTCAGGATCAGCTTCCGACCCGAGAACTTGCCGAGCGCGAGGCCATAGCCGGCTGGGATCGAGATCGCCAGCGTGATCGCGGTCGCGCTCAAGGAGTAGATGAGCGTGTTGGCGATCCAGCGCCGGTAGAGGTGGTCGCTGTACGCGTCCAGGTGTTTCCAGGCCTGCGCCACGTTGTGGAAGCTGCCGAACGAGAACGGGCTGCTCGTGACGAGCGCATCGTCGCTCTTCGTCGGTGCGAGGATGAGCCAGAGGACCGGTGCGATGAAGAAGATCGCGAACACCAGGAGGAGCGCGGTTCGCGCGCCGAGACCGGCCAGACGGATCCCCATCAGTCCTCCGCCCTGAAGAGGCCGCTGCGCGTGACGATCACCACCGCGCCGAGGAGGCCGACCATGAGCAGGTCGACGGCGATGGCGGCGGCGCCGTTGAAGTCCGCGTACCGGAAGGCCAGCTGGTAGGCCAGTTGGTTCGTCGACCACGTGTCCGAGACGAGACCGAAACTGGCATGTTGGACGATCTCGGGCTCGACGAAGAGCTGCGTGCCCGTCGCAAACGAGAGGATCAGCATGTACGCGATCCACTTGCGGATCAGCGGCAGTTTCAGTCGGAACGCGATTGTGAAGGGTCCGGCGCCGTCGATCCGAGCCGCTTCCTCGAGGTCGGGGGGAATCGTGTTCAGCGCGCCGTACATGACGACGATCCAGCCGCCGGCGCCGGTCCAGAAGGCAATCATCGCGAAGATGTAGGGCAGGTTCCCGGGTGCGATCGACTGGGCGAAGATGCTCGCCCCGAGCAGGTCGCGCAGCAGGAAGGCGCCGGGGCTGACGGTCGGGTCGAGCATGAAGAGCCAGATCACGACGGCCGCCGCGCCGGCCAGAGCGCCCGGGATGTAGAAGAGGAAGCGGTAGGTCGCCGACACACGGTTCGCGCGTCCGTGGAGGAGCAGCGCGAGGCCGACGACGAACACCATCAGCGCGCCGAGCCAGACGATCGTGTAGACGAGGATGTGCTTGAACGCGGGGATGAAGCGGAAGTCGTCGTACGTTCGCGCGAAGTTGTGGAAGCCGGCCCAGCTGCCGTTGACGTTCGTGAAGGCGAGCTCGAGCGCGTAGATCGTCGGCGCGATGCCGAAGACGATCAGGAACGGAAGATACGGCAGCACGAAGGGCAAGCCGCGCGGTACGTGGAGGCCACGCGTTCGCGTGGCCTCCACGTGCTCCGAAGTCGCGGCAGATGAGCTCAAGTCGCTACTTGTTCACGACCTTGTACCCGGCCGCCTTCGCGTTGTTCGAGAGACCCTCGCCGAGCGCCGGAAGCTGGTCGCTGAGCGACTTGCCCGCGACGAGCTGCGTGACAACGGCGGTCGACCAGACGGGCTGGTCCGGATACGTGACCATGCTCCACCCCTTCCAGACGAGTGCCGCGGCCGCCTTCATCGCCGCGCCGGGGGAAGCGGCAAAATACGGGTCCTTGTTCAGGTTCTTCAGCCACACGGTGGCGGCGGGGCCGTAGGACGGGAACCCCGGCGACAGCGCTCCGGGCTTCGACTTGACCGCCAGCGATGTCGTGGCGAACTTCACGAAGTCGATCGCGGCCGCCACGTTCTTCGTGTGCTTCGACACGATCCACGGGCCGCCGCCGACCTGGCCGGTCGTGGGGGCCTCTTTGTTCCAACGCAGCGGCATGGCGGCCGTCATCTCGCCGGCCGGCACCTTCAGCGTTCCGCCGAAGATGTCCTTCGCGTACCAGGTCGGCCCGGGCATGAGCAGGATCTTGTCGTTGTCGCCCCCGTACTTCTGGGCGAACGCCGGCGTGAAGACGCTCTCCGGGGGAACCACGCCGCTCTTGATGAGCGGATCGAGCAGGGTCGCCATGCGCGTGCAGCGAACGTCCGCCGAGTTGATGCGAACGGTCTTCGGCGCCGTGACCTGCGAGATTGGGCACCGGTCGGGCCATAGGTAGAGCCAGTGGCTGTACGAGTCGCCCATGTTGCCGATGATGTAGCCGGGGTGCTCCTTGGCGACTTTCGCGCCGAGTGCCGCCCACTCCTGCCACGTCGTCGGCACGGTGTAGCCGAACTGGCCCATCAGTTTCTTGTTGACGTAGAGCACTTCCTGGGCGAGGTTGTCCTGCAGGCAGACGAGGCGGCCGTTGACCGTGCACTGCGCAAGCGACGGCGCGGGCCAGCCCGTGAGGAGCGACGCCGGGAAGACGCCCTTCAGGTTCAGGGCGAAGTCGAACGGCGGCTGTGACATCCAGACCGGGTCGTTCGCCTGCTCGCTGAAGACGACGTCCGGCCAGCCCTTGCCCGTGCGGTTCCACAGCTGGATCTTCGTCTGCATCGTGGTCGCGCCGTTGCCGTCGCCGTCGTAGGTGACGATGTTCACCTTCACGTTCGGGTGCGTCTTGGCGTAGAGCTTCGCCACCGGAAGCCGGACGGCGTCGACCCAGACGGTGATCGAGCCGGAGGCCTTTCCGGAGCTCGCTCCGCCGGTTGAGGCGGCGACCAGCGCGGCCGTCGTCGTCGCGACCGCGACGAGCGACGCCAGCACGAGCCACCGACGCTTGACCGTCATGTGCGCTCCTTTCATCGAGTGGGTCATGACTCTCAGGCGCGTGTCCCGGAGCGAACCTCGTGGACAACGTCGGGGAGCGCTATTCCGGGCTCCGTCGGCGCGTGAACGAGACCGTCCGGCCCGACACGCGGCTCGCGCGTCACAGGGTTGGACTTGACGAGCGACTCGTAGTAGGTGCAGTTCGGGATCGCCATGCAGAGGTGCACGGCCGGCTCAGTCGGACCGTGCACCTCGGCCCGGAGCCGGAACGAATCGGCGAGATGCGCGATCCGCATAGCGCCGGTGATGCCGCCGCGGTGATTGGCGCTGGTACGGACGTACGTCGCACAACCCGACGCGATGAAGTCGGCCGTGTTCAGGTGGCT
Organism: uncultured Actinomycetes bacterium; assembly: GCA_963793655.1. GTDB lineage: Bacteria > Actinomycetota > Thermoleophilia > Gaiellales > Gaiellaceae > Gaiella. Next base: position 6,793 of record CAWCAV010000003.1, on the reverse strand, counting down.
CCCGTCAGACGTCTCCCCGACCAGCAGCGGCACCTCGACACGCTCGGCGAGCCAGCGATACGCAGTCACGCTGAACTCGCGCATCGGCTCCTCGTACCAGCGGTAGCGGGCCTCCGCGAGCGCGTCGCCGAGGTAGACCGCGCTCGGAAGGTCGAAGCCCGCCGAGCCGTCGTACATCAGGTCGACGTCCGGCCCGACGTGCGTTCGGAGCCGTTGGCAGAGGTCGGCGTCGGCCCGGGCGTCACCCCACGCGTGGAGCTTGATCGCGGAGAAGCCGAGCTCGAGGCACTGGTCGGCGACCTCGAGGTACTCCTCGGCGGTGGAGAACGTCACCGTGGACGCGTAGGCAGGGATCGACTCCCGGTAGGTGCCGAGCAGGCGATGCACCGGAACATCCAATACGCGGCCTTCGAGGTCCCACAGTGCGACGTCGACTACGCCGAAGAGCCAGATCGGGAACTCCTCGGTGCGGTCGAGCTCCCAGAGCCGGTGCCACAGCCATTCCCGCCGATCGGCGCGCTGCCCGACGAGCTCCTGCCGGAGCACGCGGTCGACGATGTCGTCGAGCATCCGGCCGCTCCACTCGTGGTAGGCCTCGCCGACCGCGCCCTCCTCCGTCGTGATGCGTAGCACCGCGGTCGTTCGTGCCTGGGCCGAACCGAGGAGACCTCTTCGCCAGGCGAAGGGTGGGGTCACTGCGGGGAGGGAGATCAGCTCGACATCGACAGCAGCGATCCGCATTGCGGATGATCATCATACGAATGATCAGCAGTTGTCAAGCGAATCGCTTCGACTTCTTCCTCTCGGCCCATGCGGAGTGGATGTGTGCCGAGATCAGCTCGCCCGCCATCTCGCCGTCGCGTGCTGCCAGAGCATCGTAGATCGCACGGTGTGCGTCCACCGTCCGCTTCAGTGCCGCACGCGAGGCCGCCGAGGCGAGCGGCGGCGTGACTCCGCCATGGGTATGAATCGTGCGCACGATCGTGAGCCCGACCTCGTTGCCGGAGGCCTTCATCACGATGGCGTGGAACGTGTTGTCGAGTGCCCGGAATCGCTCGTAGTCGTCGTACGTCGTCTTCATCCGCTCGATGTTCTCCGCGAGCGCCGCGAGCTCGCCGTCCGTCAGCCGCGCAGCCGCCGCCCGCGCCATCTCCTGCTCGAGGACGCGGCGCACCGTGATCAGATCGTCGAGGAGGGACATGTCATGGTCGTATGCGAGCGCGATCCGGATCACCGCCGGGTCGAGCAGGTTCCACGAATCGCGCGGCTGCACCGTCGTGCCGCGCCCCTGCTCGACACGGACAAGTCCCCGCTCCTCGAGCTGCTTGAGGCCTTCGCGGATCACCGTACGGCTGAAGCCGAACTGCTCGCCGAGCACCGGCTCCGTCGGGAGGACGCTCCCCTCGGGAAAGGCGCCGCCGATGATCCTGTCCGCGAGCTCCTCGAGCACGATGGAGGCGAGGCGCGCCGGCCGCCGCGACTCGTGCCCCGTCCAGCACGAGCGAGACGCCGGTCGGAGTACCCACACTGTCCACGCGAAACATCATATGTTCTGATGTCGTGGGCACCATCCCCCAGCGTCAGTTGCCGAACGGAAGCGCCTCCTTGAGCGAACTTTCTCTGGGCTGCGCGCAGCTGGGCAACCTCTATCGCGAGGTCCCCGACGCCGAGGCGCAGGCGACGGTCGACTCCGCCTGGGAGCTCGGCGTTCGCTATTTCGACACCGCGCCCCACTACGGGCTCGGCCTGTCGGAAAGGCGCCTCGGCACGGCCTTGGCGTCCCGTCCGCGCGATGCGTATGTGATCTCCTCGAAGGTCGGGCGGCTGCTCGAACCCATCGGAACTCCCGGGGGGCTCGACGACGACGGCTACGTCGTGCCCGCCACGCACCGTCGCGTGTGGGACTTCACCCGCGACGGGATACGTCGCTCGCTCACGGAAAGCCTCGAGCGGCTCGGCCTCGATCGGGTCGACATCCTCTACCTCCACGACCCGGACGAGCACTGGGTGGAAGTGCTCGAGACCGGCTACCCGGCGCTCGCTGAACTGCGCGACGAGGGCGTCGTGAAGGCCATCGGCGCCGGAATGAACCAGGCGTCGATGCTCGCCGACCTCGTACGTCAAGACGGACGTTGACGTGGTGATGCTTGCGGGGCGCTACACACTTCTCGAGCAGGACAGCCTCGACGAGCTCCTGCCCCTCTGCGAGGAGCGCCGCGTCGGCATCGTCGCCGCGGGTGTCTTCAACAGCGGCCTTCTCGCAAGCCCGCAGCCTCCGAGCGAGGCGAAGTACAACTATGAGACGGCTCCACGGGAACTCCTCGACCGAGCTCGGACGATCGCCGCCATCTGCGACCGTCATGGGACGACCTTGCCCGCAGCCGCGATCGCGTTCCCGCTCGCCCACCCCGCGGTAGTCAGCGTCTGCCTGGGCGCCCGCTCGGCGAAGCAGGTGCAGAGGAACGTCGCCCTCTACGGCGAGCCGATTCCCGCTGACCTCTGGTCGGAGCTGAAGGCGACGGGGCTCCTCCGAGCGGACGCGCCGGTACCCGCGTCTCCCCACGATCGGGCTTCAGCTCGACCCGAGGCTTGAGGGGTGGGTGCCTGCGGGAGGGCTACCGACACGCCCAGTTGAAGGTCGCTCGGAATCGCCTATGGCAAGACGGCTTTCGACGACGGGTCAAGATCGGGGTCAGATCCGGCGAAGAAGTCAGCTGAGATGGGCGAGCACGCGGGCGAGCGTTGCCCGCTCGTGAGGCTCCCACTGCTCGAGCTCCGAGCGAAGTGCATCGTCGCCGCGATCAACGAGTGCGCGGATCTCGCTCTAGAGAATGAGCATGACGGGCGCGAGGGCGAAGCCGCCGCCGATCAGACGCCCCGGGAGCAACCGAGGCTCCCGGGGCGTCCCACCATCAGTCGCTAGGCGCGAAGGGTTCGGCCGCCGTGGCTGCGATCCACAACGAGGCGATAGATCACGAGGAGAACGATCGCCCCGACAATCGCCGTAAGCCACGTGGAGATGTCGAAGAACTCGTCGAGCGGGTGAGCGTCGAACAAGGCGGCGGCGATGAAGCCGCCGAGCAGCGCACCGACGATCCCGATGATCGCAGTGACGATGATCCCGCCGGGGTCGTCACCCGGCATGATCGCTTTCGCGATCACTCCGGCGATCAGACCCAGAACGATGAACGCGATGATTCCCATGCCGTTCCTTTCGTCGAGATTGCGCCGCGATTGTTCCCTCCGCAAGGTGAGGTCAAACTCCCTGCTGTCGCACGCATTCGACGCTGCGCTAGCGCATCTCTGCCCTCGCTGCCTCCTCTCTGACGGCTCGTCTTAGCGATCAAGTTGCTAGATCAACGAGGAACGGTCAGGGCGACCAGTACCCAGGTAGGCGACCTTCTGGTCAGCGACCAGCCAGCCCGGTCGACCCCATGGTTGAACCGCCGACCGCCTGGGTCGGTACCAGGACGAGCCAAGTCGATGGACGGTGGCCCCAAGCACGACGGCCGCCGCCGGTGGGCCCGCACAGGAATTGCGCAGACCTCGCCGTCGACGAGCAAAAACCGGAGAGTCGCGACCGTTCCGATCCGGGTACGTGAACGCTGTGTGTCACGGAGCAATGGCTAGCACAGTGTGATCTGACAAGCGCACCTGGTCGCGGATGGCGGAAGGTCGGCCGTTCGTCCACCTGCCGCGCCGGGCTGTCAGCGCTTGGGCGCGTAGTCGCCCAGCCCGTACCGCTTGTTGAGGGCGTCGCTGCGGGCGTTCAGCGCCGCGAGCCAATCTGGCGTCGAAGCGCTTCGCCCGGTCTGACGCGCGTACTTCCCGAGCCCGTACTCGCGGTTCATCGCGTCGCTTCTGGCCTCGAGCGCCTGCAGCCAGTCCGGGCCAGGGGCTCCGAGCGGGCGTCGGCCTGCGTCGTCCCCGAGACCGTACTGCTTGTTGAGTGCGGCGCTCCGCGCGTTGAGCGCGTCGAGCCAGTCGGGGGTGCCGCTGGTGGCAGCGGCCCCGCCACCGATCAGGGCGGCGACGGATGCGACGGCGGCGAACGTGATGATGAGCCGGTGAGCCTTCATCTCTACCTCCTCGGATGTCCGTTCGCCACGGTGGCGGCCGGACGCTGCGCAGGCTGCAATGCGGCATCCAGAAACCCGTCAAGACCGGTAAGAAACGGGTAGGGGCGCCACTGGGGAAGGGTGGTACGCTCGGCCTCCCGGGAGGACAGGTGGAGCTCAGGATCCTCGGCCCGTTCCAGGTTTTCGACGACTCAGGCCGAGAGGTGGGGCTTCCCACGGGGCGCGAGCGCGCACTCCTTGCGGCTCTTGTGCTCAGGCGGGGTGAGGTCGTCTCCGTCGACGCGCTGGTCGAGGCGCTCTGGGGCGACACGGCACCGAGCACCGCCGTGAAGGCCGTCCAGGGTTATGTCTCCCACCTGCGACGTGTGCTCGGGTCGGACGGAGCGCTCGTCACCCAGGCTCCCGGCTATGCTCTGCGCGTCCCGGCGGACGCGGTCGACGCCCACCGATTCGCGACGGTTGCCGCGGAGGCGTGGCGCACGCTGCAGGACGATCCGGAGTCGGCGCTCCGTACGTTCGAGCAGGCATTGGCCCTCTGGCGCGGCCCGGCCCTCGCCGAGTTCGCGTTCGCGGACTTCGCCCAACGCGAGATCAGGCGCCTCGAGGAGCTTCGTCTCGAGACCGTCGAGGGGCGATTCGAGTCGACGCTTCAACTCGGACGCCACGGCGCGGTCGTCGCCGAGCTCGAGACCCGCGTCGCCGAGCATCCGTTGCGCGAGCGTCTGCGGGGCCAGTTGATGCTCGCGCTCTACCGCAGCGGCCGCCAGGCGGACGCGCTCGAGGTCTACCGCTCGGGCCGGCGGTTGCTGGCCGAGGAGCTCGGGCTCAAGCCGGACGATGAACTCCAACGCCTCGAGAGAGCCATCCTCAACCACGATCCTTCGCTCGAGTCGCCGGTAGTCGCCGGGGTCAAACGACCCTCTGTCGCACAGCGTCGCCGGGTGTCGTCACATACCGAGTCGCAGGTTCCTCCCGACTCGGTGGCTGTGATCGACCCGCAGCGCTCCCGGGTCGTGGGCCACGTGCTCGTGGGCCGAAGGCCTGTCGCCCTCGCGATCGGGCACGGCTCGGTCTGGGTCGCCAACGCAGACGACGGAACGGTCTCTCGCATCGATCCGGATCGCGGCAACGTCATCAGGACGATCGGAATCGGAGCACCGGCGATAGACCTCGCCGTCGCCACCGATGCGGTCTGGGTGGCGAACGGGAGCGACGGCACGATCTCGCGCATCGATCCCAGCGTCGACGCCGTCGTCGAGACGATCGACCTGAGGGGCTCGAGCGAGCTCGCCTGGAACCCGACCTACGCGGTCGACGCCGATGACGACTCCGTCTGGGTCGCCGCGGGTCCTCACCATGTGCTCCTAATCGACCCGGCGACGAACGAGCCCGTCGCGATCATCGACGTGGGCCGTGTACCGGTAGGCGTCGCGCTCGGCGAGGAGGCACTCTGGGTGGTGACGACCGCCCAGCGGGCCCTGCGCGTCGAGCCGCACACGAACACAGCCACGACCGACGTGCCCATCGGGTACCCCATCGCGTTGACGGCCGGGAAGGAGGCTGTCTGGGTCTCCGACTCGCGAGGCCAGGTCTGGCGCATCAACCCGCACACGGGAACGGTGACTCAGACGACCCCGGTTGGCAGAGGGCTCGTGGGCCTGTGCGCGACGGATGGAGCGGTGTTCGCGGCCAACAACGCCGACGGCACCGTCGTCCAGATCGATCCGCAGGACGGTCGCGTTGTAGGCCTTGTTCCGGTTGGCCACGCGCCGACCGACGTGGCCGCCTGGGACGGGACCGTCTGGGTTTCGATCCAGAGCGAGAGCGCTGTGTTGATCGCTATGTGACGGAGCTCGCGATCGGGATCTTCCCGGCGACGATCTCGGCGCTGACGTCCTCGATCTCCGCCTTGAGCGAGCGAGGCACGCCCGCGCTGATCGTGCCGAGGCCGACACCGCCGTTCCGGAGGGTGAAACGCGAAGTGCGACCGGTCTCGAGCGTCCCGCGGGCGAGCTCCTCGATCGTGTCGAACACGGCCACGTCCATCCTTATCACCGCGCTCGTCAGTATGTGCCCGCCCAGATGGGATTGGTCGACATCGACTCCGATACCCAGATTCCACGCTCGCTTGCCGCCTCCAGCGCCCCGAGACCGCACACGTTGGCGACCTGGAACACGACTCGAGAGCCCTTCGCGATCTGGCTCAGGGCGACCGACCTACCTTTGACGGGGTCGAGGAAGTCGTCGGTGTAGCTGTTCAACGTTGTGACGCGAGGATTGGCTCCTCGCGCCCCTGCCTGGTAGCCGGCAATCCACCGCTCCACCAACGGCAGCCGCTGGCCGCCGACCGAGCTGATCACCTCCTCCCCGGGAGAGAGCGTCAGCACGAGCGCCGCCAGGTGGCCGGCCAGATAACCGGCCTGCTCTGCGCTGAACGAGATGTCCAGGACGTTCTTGGGGCGATGCGCCCGATCGGGATGGGGCAGTCGATGATCGCGAACCTCGTTTCGGGAAATCCCGTGGCGACGCTGTCGACCGCGCGGTGCGTAGAGATTCCCGTTCCCATGACGAGGTCGTACTTCTGCCGCCCGAGAAGTGAGAGGGCCGGGACGAAGCCTTCCTTCGGGGCGGGTGTCAGCACTCGCCCTCTGATCCCCAACTCTCGGACGGCCCGCTCGAGACCCAGGTAGGCCCCGCGGTTGTACGGGTCGTCG
>CAWCAV010000002.1:0-487329 GCA_963793655.1 uncultured Actinomycetes bacterium | reverse complement strand
CACTACTTCTATATTGCATTCGCTTTTTGTCAGCCGAGAGGTATATGGGACATGCCTGCTTATAAATTGTCTTTCTTCTTCAGTTAGAAGATCTAAAGTCTCTGTGTCATGTAATATTTTAAATACAATTTTATTATGAATTACTTGAGTGCAAAAGCTTCCAACTAAGCAGATGTTTTCATCCTTAACAGCATCAATTAAGTCTTTTACCTCATCAAAATTAGCCATTATATCACTTGTAACTGCTCTACGATAGATTGCGTTAAGTTTCTTGCCGCTAGGAGAGTATAAGGCCTTATCTTGATACTTTAAGTCTCTTATTTCGCAGACCTCACAAGTATAGCCTGCCTTCTCAAAGCTCTTTTTAAAATGATTAAACTCCTCCATGGAAGAGCCCTTTTCTAAAAAGTCTACGATTCCTATATGAGGTTTATCAACCTTTTTCTTGTATGTTGAATATATGGTGGTAAACTCCTTAACCCAGGAATCAAAAAGCTCAAATGAATCAGGCTTATAATCTTCTTTTATCTTATCATATAGTGAAGTGTATGTTAATGCGATGTTTAGCTCTCTGTCTTCATTCATGGAACTAGTTCCGTCTGAATTAAACTCACAAAACTTAAAGGATAAGTCATCCTCATTTAAGAAAATGTCCAGTCTGCACATAGGAAGATAACTATCATAACCTCTATCTACAAGTATTAATTCCTCTAATCTCTGGTCGAACTCAAATAACTTTCTGTAATCAGCATTATTAAGATACTCCTTAATAACCTTCTCCAATATGGAATACATGGTATTAACTGAACTATCAAGATATTCAACCACATGTTCTGGAAAAAGTTTTGGGATGTGCAAAGAAGATATTACATTTCCTTGATATTTTGCAGTGGATCCTCTTAGATAGCCAAGTGACCTATCTGAGGATTTTTTGCTTTCTTCAAAATTCTCTTTCACATAATCTATATACTTTTTATTAACCTTACTCATTACTTCATATTGCACAGTTGTCTTGCCTCTCTTTCTTTGTATATCTGGGACAGTGTTTTTTGGTTGTTAACTAAATCTATCAAAGGATTAAGAAGGTCTTGTTCTTCTTTATTAAGCTTAATTTTAGCTAGACTTATCATTTCTTTAATAATACTTGGTACATCTTTACCATATACATTTGCCAAAAAGCCAAAGTTACTTAAGTTTGATTTTGCCTCTTCTATATCAGAAAAATCCTTATAATCTAGTTTTCCTATAAGTAAATCTAAAGAATCAGAATCAATAAAGATTCCCTTTATTAAGGCCAAATAAGATTGTACATATTCAAAGGGGATACTATCAGCTACTCTGATTTCTATATAAGTTTTTAGACGAACATCAGGAAAGACCATTGACATTATCAGATCAATATCTTCTTTTTTAATTTCTTTGTTAATATATAATTCCTTAGGAGTTTTATGGGTGTATTCTATCTTTCCGTCACTAGGTATATTAACCAGGGGAACATTATATATGAAATTGGCATAATCTTTAAAGCCGAAGTTATTTAGATCAAAGATAAAGTCAGTTCTTGCTTTGTCAACATTTCTCCAGATGTCTTGTCTTAGCATGTTCTTATGGTAAAAAACACCTTCAAAAACAGGTGCATTATCGGTGATAAGACCCAGTATAGGGGATAAGAGTACAGTGGCCCTATATTTAATTATAAAATCTTTCTCATCTTTATAGTCTATGGAAACTTGGGTTGAAGCAGTTCCTTTCATCATATTTTTTCCCATTTTACCTGATGATTGGAAATGAGAATACATATGCTTGTATCTATCTTTAGGCAGTATGCTTAAATCATCAATCTTGCTTACAGGATGATAACCAAGAGTAAACAGTTCATAGCCCATTTCTTCAAGAACAGGGTTTATCAATTCTAAAAAGTCATTATAAATCCTTCTTATATCCTTGATATTTTCCTGTCTGACAATACTTACTTCAAATTGTGCTGCAGGTTCTAATGATATATAATAGTCTGAATTTGCCAAACCTATTATATGGTTATTTGAGATTTCAACCTTATCAAATGCAGGTCTTATAAGTTGTAAGACCTTTTCTACTCCCATGTCTCCATAATAATCTATGGTTTTCTTGGTTTTTTTATCAACTATGAAGTGTTCTAATTCTAACCCTAGTTTGAAGTCTTTCTTATTTCCAGATTGAAAATGTTTAATAAGCCTTCTTATATTAGTATTTTCCATTTGCATCCTCTGTTCTCGTTGTATTATTAATGATATAATTAATTAGATATATATCTAAATGATTTCAGTAATTATTACTAAATCATATCATATACTAGTAATTTTGTAAATGCAATATAAGATACATGCAATGTTATATTGTTTATATAATGGATAAATTATTTAAAAATGGGTAAAATATATAATAGGACAAAGGGGTTGTTGAGCATAAACCAAATAATTACAAAAAATGTTGTGAAAATCCACCATAAGACAAGGCTAATATACCAATTTTTCCTACAAGTTTAACGAAAGTCGCTTTTACACTGACAAATAGGCCTGATTTCTGTTATGATATATATTAGAAGGAACGATACATTTAAATTACTTTACCAGCTTAAGGGTTACAAAATTGTATTTATTTGATAGAAGTTGTACTTTGTGACTTAGTGTTTTATTTCAAAACAGAAGGAGGGATACTATGTTTGAAATAGGTGACTATATTATTTATGGCAACCATGGTGTATGTAGGGTGGAAGATATTGGAGCGCTAGATATACCTGGTGTAGACCAGAGTATGGATTGCTACACACTTCAACCTGTATTTTCTAAATCAAGTACATTATATACACCTGTAGACAATGAAAAAGTGCTAATGAGAAGTGTTATTACTAGTGAAGAGGCACGTGAACTGATTGCCGAAATTCCTAATACATCCTTACTTATAATTGATAACGATAAACAAAGAGAAGAAGCTTATAAGCTAGCTTTAAGAACCCATGATTGCAACCAGTGGCTTATGATTATTAAGACTCTTATGAAAGAAAACAAGAGCGTATGACTCAAGGTAAGAAGTTGACATTCACAGACGAGAAGTATCTCAGTATTGCGCAGGAATGCTTGTATGGTGAGCTTTCAATAGCTCTTGATACAGATATTGAGAAGATCGAAAGTATGGTTATGGAGCAATTAGAGCTAACCAATATGGTATAAACAACAACTTTATATGGTGATGATGGCAAGAATTTAAATTGACATAATTAATTAAACCTGAGAATGTGGGAACCATCTTCTCAGGTTTTTGTCTGCGTGGTGAGACCTATAGTACGGCGGTTTCTTTGATGCTTACCCTATTAGATTATGATTGATATATTAAATCGTAAGGTTTTTTCCGCGAAAGTTTAGATATGGGGATAAAGGATGAAATAAGACTAATAATAGGAGTGGATACAAGCACAATTAATAAATATTGTAATCTAAAAAATATTAAATCAAAGGGGAATTCCTCCAATGTGTTTGCATAATTATAATTAGCAAACATAACAAATAAGCACAACATTATTGCTGAAAGGATAGCGCTGACGCCCCCATTATTATTGCTTCCCATATATAAATCTTTAACGTATCTGTTGAGTAAATCCCAAGGAGCGTAAAATTCCTAGCATTTTTGATTGATCTTTAATACTATAGCTAATTAAAGATACACACAATATAATAATGCCAATAAAACATATTATAAGTGCTAAAATAATATAAATATCCAATTCGTGAAGTGTAATTTCGAACTTATAAATCTTTTTTGCAGATGTCTCCGTCCAACGTACTCCATTTAAACTTAACGATGTGAATTCTTGAGGCTTGACTCCTGAATTTGTAAAAATAAAGCAATCTTCAAATTGGTAAGTTTTAAAAAAGCAATCTTTTCTATTGCATGGAAAATTGAAGGAAATATCAATGCATCAGGCTCATATTCAAGCTGCTGATTTAATGTTTTGTATATACCAACAATTGTGTAACCTTCAGGAAAATAGTTGTACATATTCAATGTGTCCGAATACGTATGATTATACCTTTTTGCATATAAATCAATATAGGATCCATGAATTTCATGAAACCCTTGGTCTAAATCTATTTGCATATTAAAGGCTGTATTTTCACTAATTAGAATTTCATTTTCTTTATTTGGCATACGACCGTAAGATAGATCATCAGTGCTTACATATTCACTTGAACCATATCTAAATGATGAAAAAATATAACGGCTTTCCCAATCTCCAAATACCAGACTGCTTTTAGGTAAATCAAGGACTTTTACTTCTTCCTTTTGACCTTTAATGAATGAATCACTAGCAAGACATAAGTTATACTCATTGTATATTTTATAATCAGAGTAAGGATTAGCAATAGCATTACTAATTTTTCTTATAATATCATATTCTTCATAATCAGTATGAATTACGCCTGTAACAACCATACTCTTGCCGTTTACTTCAACATTTTTTCCTATAGGCTCATTGGTAATATTTAAACGTCTTACTAAGAAGTCTGATAAAACAATCTCATCTTTGTTTTGAGGAATATTTCCTTCAATAACTAAGGGATCAGTATCAGTATACTCATTTATTAGAGCAATTTTTATAGATTGAAGATATATGTCATTTGACATAATTTCGTTTGACAAATTACTGGTGCTATAACATTTTTATCAAAAACAGAATATATTTTATTTAAAAAAAATAGACCCGAACGAAGTTCGGCGGAATGCCATTCCTGAAATAGATCCTGATAAGACGTATCTGTTTTTAATGTTAAATATGGATGCTCGTATGAATGTTGATAATTGCTTAATGTTTTACCGGATTCGTAAGTCAATAATCCGATTGATATCAAGGAAAAGAGAGTTAGTATGGATAATAAAATAATACTTAAAACACTCCGACCAATTCTTTTTTTAAATCCTATAAAAGAAAAACGAATGGCATCCATATATGTCATTGAAATTGGTGAAGCGTGTAAATTACCATGTTCAAAGCCTAATGAAGGGTTTTTATTGTCACTTGTTTTATTAACTTCCTGTTTTTCGAGTTTTACATTAAATTCAACCATGCTTTTTAATTCGCAACATTCAATAGCCTTTGACAATGTACTTGCAACAACTTTAAAAACATCAGCTTTAGTGCAATTTTTCAAATAGACATTTTGAAGAGACAGCTTGCTATCCCCATCAATAGATAAATGCATATGGTTATTATTGTGAATTTCATTTTTCTTAATTTCTTTGATTTTTCCATCGCTTATAATGATTATCTCATCTGCGATGAATTTGCTGCTTCTATATCATGGCTAATGATACAAGTTAAGCATCTTTTGGAGATTTGCTTAAATAACTTGTAAATATCATGGGCTGTTGCCGAATCAAGATTTCCTGTGGGCTCATCTGCCAAAATAATTTTCGGTCTCTTGATTAAAGCTCTAGCAATAGCAACTCTTTGCTTTTGGCCTCCACTTAGGCGAGAAACCCTTTGATCTATGTATTGGGAAAGGCCAACAAAATCTAATATTTCTTTTACCTGATTGTAAGTATCATCCTTACTTCCCTCTAGTATTTTTAATGGCAATTCTCATTATTTTTCATAAACTGTATACTCCTTCAATTAAATTATAATTTTGGAATACAATGCCTATATTTTGATTTCTAAATAAATCCCAATTTTTTTCGCTAAGACAAGACACATTAATATTATTTATCGTCTACACTACCAGAATAATCTCCAATAATTCCACTCATGAGATGGAGAAGTGTCGATTTTCCACTTCCACTTTTACCTAGTATAAAATACAGACCGCTATCCTTAAACTCTAAGTCTATATTATCTAATGCAACTATTTCATTCCCATCGTTATGATAAGATTTTGTAACCCTATTTATTTTAATCAAAGTCAACACCTACTTTTGAGTTTAATTATTCGACTTGGTGCAACGGGCTATTTGAGCAACGATTGCGGTACCAAGTGCCTCATCATTATCAACTGTCATTTTTACACTATAATCTGTCCAAATACCATAAAAACGCGTTTGAATACGTTCATAAAGAGCTATACCAACCGATAATTCACCATCTGCCAAAGGTTCCCTTATAATTTCATGTTCAACCAGTTTATTGATATTTTTTGTTCCCAAATAATAAAAATCAATAAGATTGTCATTAACCCCTTTTTTGATAACTTTACAGTCTTCATCAATAAGAGTAACCAAAGAATTAAGGTCACTTATAACAATTGACAACCGTACATACTTACTTGTATCATATTCTAATAAAGAATCATCAATGTAATCAATTTTCCTATATTGAAATTCTGGTCTGAACTTTATATCTTCTCCGTAGATTACAACGTCAACAGGAAAGGTTTCATTAATTAAAATAATTTCTTCATCATATGTATCTTTTTCATCATCGTCTCTAGAGTTCCTTGAATTTATCAATACTAATGTAAAAACAGCAACAAATAAAGAGGCAACTATTATTGGTATAATCCATTTTTTCTTTTTTATCTGAATCTCCTCCTAGTATGTTACGTTGCCCTATTATATAGGGCAACGTAAATAATTTAACTTTCCCAGTGCTTTAGATAAAGACGTTTGTTTTAGTTGTTAATTAGATGATAAGTAATTAATATTATAGGATGCTGTCCTTCCTGTAGAATCAAGTTCTACATCCCAAGTTGAACCATCATAATTTTGACTAAGATTAAAAGCGTACCTGAAGGATACATAATAATTAATAGTCATATTTTTAGTATTGTTAGATGGTGTACGGTAGGTAAAAGCATAGAAAGCCTGATGTGTGTTCGTACACCATTTATTTATAGCCTTTTGAGCCGCTGTACTTGCTATGTTTGCAGATACTCTATAATTATATTTAATGTCATATTCTTTTTGTGATGAATAGTAGTTGGAAGAAACCGTGTAGGCATTGTCTTTCGTAGTTGATGAATATCCAGTGCCTAATGTAAAGCCAAACTTTTTATCTGAACTTTTATTCCCACTAAAACTAACGTTCCAAGTGGAAGAACTTTCAGGCATTGTTGCCTTGGGTTCATAATTAACGTAAGATTGATTGTTATGGAGTTTTAACTTTGCTTGAGCGACATTATTCATACCATGATACCATAGAACCACTTTTTGTTTTGCGTGGCTCCGTTTTGTCCGAACAAGCAAAGTATCGTAATAGTTATTTGTGCTATCCTTTTGATTGGATCTTGCACGGGCTACTACAGCTACTGCAGTTCCAATAACAATTCCATTTTCGGTATACGTGTCCATTATTGTTGCTTCATTAAACCAAGTTTTATAAGAGTATCCACTGGAAGGCAGGTCGAAACCGTAAGATGTTATCTGATTATTAGCATAAGCATTTGAAGGAATTAGTAGTGAAGCTAATAATACTGCAGTCATAACAGAAGCCAACATGCGTTTAACAATAAATTTTTTCAAAATATACTTCCTAATTCTTTTTAAAGTATTTATGTGATGATACGCAATATAAACAATGTCTAATCTGAGCTTGGACACGGTTTGATTAGGTATCAAAACATCTTAAAGATAGTTGATTTTGAATATAGTTGAGATTTATATTCAGCTTAGAAAATTTCTGATTTCAATCTCGTAATTCTCAATATTTTCCAATTACGAACAACATTAGCAAAGATTTCTATTAATGTCAAGAACATTTGTGTGATTTGTTAAATTTGGGTGAATTGAAAAAGTAAATTCCACCCCTTGGTAGAGGACTTTGATGGCTGCATAACTTCCCTGATCTTGGTTTGTTTTTATTTACAGGTTAGTTTTGTTTTAAAAGTTTTGGTGTAAGAATAATCTCATTTGCAGGTATTTTTTTTAGGTTAAAAACTTCTAAAAGTTCTTCACCATACTGAAATGCAAATACTTCATATGGACTTTTGTTTCCAAGAGATTTTCTTGCATAAGAATTGATATGACTCATCATTAAGTCAATCTGTTCCTGCGTATATTTTCCAAAATCAACACCTTTAGGGATGATTCTTCGAATCATTTCATGATTGTTTTCACGATTCGGTTTTTCATAAGGTGCATTGGGATTACAATAAAACATTTTTGTGCGTCAATTACCTTGTCTATCATATTCAATGGCTTTAGGGTTTGAAAACTCACTTCCGTTATCAGCTAATAGCAGTGGGAAAATATCAATAAAAACATCGGAACGCATAACTATGTATAGTTTCTCGAAAATATCAATTACCGATTGTGAATCATTGGATGGCCGTAAAAAGGCAAGTTGTAAATCTTGACTTACAAAGTGTATAGTCAGTAGAACAGCACCACCTTTGATGCCCTCTACAGAATCCAATTGACGAGCCGAAATGTCTGGATGATCCTCTAAATACTCTTGTAATCATCATAAGTGCGACCGATCCGGCATTTTTTATCAACCTTCAGAGCCTTAGGTTTTGGTTTGCGAGGACGCATTCGTATGGTTCGAGGCATATCAATGTTTCTTGCAGTAAAGAGTCCGTTATAACATAGGTGTAAAGAGTCCGTTCTGATTTCATTACTTCATCTAGGTGAGAAATTGCAATGTGATGCAAAGATTGACCATGGATTAGTAAGGGAGATATAACACTGTCAAGGTGTTTTAATTCCTCCTCTGAAATGGCAAAGCCTGAACGAGATTCTGAGCGTATGGTTTCATATTCATGTTGAGCATAAGAGGCTCTATAAAAAGCCTTTTCAAGACAACAACTATTACGGCTTGTGCAATCGTTACAAACATACGGCGCTTTCGATAAACGAGGGCAAATATACTTTTTGTATGAAAGGCAGAAATCTATACATTTTCCGCAAGACCAACAAGGACGTTTTTTAGTGGTGCATCGATCACAGATACATCTCATGTCACAGGCATGGTTAAATGCATTCAAGCAATCATTAAATGCTTTTCCAAAAGTATCCTTTTTCTCAAATACTCGATGATTACGAATCTCTTTAGAAATAGTTGTACAATCTTTATTAAGCAATTGCCCAATAGCTTTAAAGGAACTGGCTTTACCAAGTTCGAGTTCTATGGTAGTTCTTGCATCAAGAGTTAAATGTTTTTGTGCATTCATAATGTATTCCTCCATATGAACCAAGTCCAGCTAAGAATTGTCAATAAGTAAATTTAAAAATATTAATAAATATTTCAATCAATTCTAGCTAAAAAAGGGTAACTTTAATAAGCCTTCTGAAAGGCGTCAAAAAATTCAAAATTAAATATGGAATTACCTTATGCAGCGATGCCGCATTTCGCTTTTAAGTAATTCGTTTGATGTTCCTCTGGTGTGATGATTTCAAATTCTTTTTCATCACGAAGTATTGCAAATACAATATTACAGACTTTATGCATGATAGCTCCAAGAGCAACCATTTTAGGCTTACTTTGGCACTTTTTAAGATAGTATTCACGTAGAACAGGATTGTTAGCAGAACCATTACGATTTAGAGCAATACTGACTAAAGCCATTGTATGTATTACTCTTCTGGCAATCCGTGAACCTCGTTTTGATATATTAACATCAGTACCTTTAAAGTTGCCAGATTGCTTTACAGCTGGATCAAGACCAAAGTATGCAAAAAGTTGTTTAGGAGATTTAAAAGCAGAGAAATCACCAATTTCACACATAAGGGTAACAGCGGAAAGAAAGCCAGCACCTTTAATAGATTCAATAAGGTGTATTTGCTTTACAAAATCGGTATCTTCGTTAGACATCAACAAGTTCATGCATATCAGAAAGTATAGCTGAGATTTCTTCATTATACTGTCTGATAAAACGGATATATAGAACGAATACGTTTGAAATTACTGCTTACAGAATAACCAAAGGTCTTTGCATCCTTAGCAGCTTGAATAATGGCATTATACTTCTTTTCAGCATATGCAATCCCAAAACGAGCAGTAGACCTAATAGAGTCAATAATTTCATCTTTTGAAGCCTCTAAAAATGCATCTGGAGAAGTATACTTCTCTAACAAGGTTAAGGATGTATTGACAGTTACTTTAGAAAAAATCTTTAAATACTGTGGAAATACCATTCGTAAGTTCACCTTGAAGTTTATTAACATAAGCAGAACGATTATCCATCAGATCATAATATTCTCTTGAAAGATTTCTTAAATCAAGAGCAAGATCCGATGGCATAAGAGAAACCTTTAAATCAGGCTTTAAACCAATTAAAGCAAGCTTTTTTGAATCAAATCTATCATTATGGACTTTTCTAATATTAATATTTGTGCTATTCTTAGTGATGATAGGATTAATGATGGATACCATAAATCCCTTATCACGAAGATAGCAGAAGAGTGGGTAATGATAAATTCCCGTGGATTCTAGGAAAATGCGACTTTCCAAAGAATACAGCTCTTCTGCTTCTTTTATTTTAGAAACAGCTATAGCATAGGGAATTAAAATCAGAATGTAGTGATTTTAAAAGGTTTTCCCACAAAGGTTTGGTTAGGAAGTGCAATAGACATCCAACTAAAGTCCGCACCAACATCAATACCAACAGAAATAAATAAATCTTTTAAATACAATGTTTGACATGAGCAATAGCTCCTTTCTGATAGGAATCCATTTCCAATCAATGAGTACACATCCTAGCATGTGATACGGGTATAGCCTGAGGCTCCCAACCAGCCAAATCATAAAACCTCATTGAATGGACTAATTGACTTTTTTATAGGTATGAGGTCAGTAGAAACTGACTTCCCAAGGAGGAATACATTCTTTGTCCTATCCTTGAAGATTATACTTTATGAAAAGTCTGGAGTCTATCAGGAACCGTCAGACATGATTAATTATTAGAAGTAACATCTGATGAAGGAAGAACTCCTTCGAGGTACAAACACGCGTTGGTCGACGTAATCGCGGTGGCACGAGCACCTGGAACACGTCGAGATCGACTCCGTTCGGAATGTAGGTCAGCCTCTCCCGCTCGCCGAGTTGGACCACGATCTCGCACAGCCACTGCGAGATCGCGATCTTGTGCATCGGTAAGGCCAACGTGGCCTCGACCTCCTGACGGCCACACAGCCAATCCTCATAGTGTTGGACGAGATACAGCTTCGCGCCCTTTCCATCCGGGTACGCGTAGACGCTGCGAGCTGTATTGCACGCAGTGGCGAAGATCGCGTCAGCGTCTGGAATGTGGGATTCATCAAGATCTGGCACGAAGACGGCTTCGACCCGGCTGTCGAGACGCACCCAGGGCGGCTGCCCTCCCCGATACCGGAGGCGCTTGCGAAGACCCCAGCTAGCAGCCTTTACCTGCTCGCCCGCGCTGCGGGCGGGCGTCGTGCGTCTCGGATGGACGATCGAGACACGATGCCCGCGCCTCGCAAGCTCGTTCGCATAGCGGTAGACGACGAGGAACCCACCGACCGGCCGCGATCGGAACCCGGGGAGCACGAATGTGACCCTCATGACCGCGCCCCGAACACGAACTCGACCGGCCAAAGGCGGGTTAGAGACTCTAGGCGAGCTGGCAGAACACGCCGGAGCGTGAGGAGGTCACGGGCAACGAGGAACCCGAACAGTCTCAGGAGGACGAGCAGGAGCACGCCGTAGAGGAGCGCCAGCCCGACGAGCGTCACCGCACCCATCCAGCGAGTGTCCCCTATAGACGCCGGAAGCAGCACTCTGACTCCAGCGATCGACACGCCTGCGAGCGTGGCTCCTGCTGTCAACCGCCACAGCCAGCTCCCGAAGTATGACCACAGCGAGTAGCGCATCAGGCGGTGGAAGCGCCAGATGAAGTACGCGGAGCACAGCACCACTCCGATCAGTGTCCCGGCGAGGACTCCATAGAGCCCGAAGAATGGGGCGAGGGCGAGTGTCGCTCCAAGATTGACGGTCATTCCGAGAACGGCGTACTCGGACTCGTAGCGGGGCTTACCGATCGCGGAGACGACCGTCGTCCCTACGCCAGTCAAGTTGTTGACCACGTACGTCACCACAAGGATCGCCGCGATCGCCGCGACATCGGGATACGTCTGCCCCAGCCAGACGCTCATGATGAGCGGCGCAGTCGCGAGGACGAAGCCGGCCATTCCGATCGTCATCAGGGCGAGAAACCTGCTTGCCTGGAGAACCGCCCTCGCTAGGGATCGATCCGCACCCTGAGCGTGCATTCCGGTAGTCGCAGGAAGGAGCGGCCCGAGAATGGAGAGCGGAAGCGTCCGCGTGAGCTGTGCGATCTTGTTTCCGAGGTCATAGAGGCCGGCGGAGCCAAGCCCTACCCAGGCGCCGATGATGATCGCGTCCGTCTGCCGGTTGACGAGGCTCGCCAGGCCGACGATCTGCGTCCAGCCTCCGAACCTGACCATCTCGCCAATGACGTCACGGTCCAGGGCGAACGGGTTTCCGAAGAGCCGACCAATGAGGCCGTGACCGACGGCGAGGCAGATGACGCCCTGAAGCGCGACCTGGATGAACGTCGCAGCCAGAAGCCCGTAGAGCCCTGCGCCGCGCCCGAGCAGAACGATGATCGCAGCCGCGTAGACGAGTTGACTCACGAGCGTGGCGACAGAGGTCACCCACATCCGGTCGAGTCCGATGAGGAGCGCGGAGAATGGCCGGAGCGCTGCTGCAAAGAAGAACAGTGCGACGACCAGCGGGAAGAGAGCCTCTGCAGTCTCTTGAAGGCCCGCCACAACCCCGGCGTGCGGGAGAACAGCGCGACCGACAGCCCAGGCCAGCGGGATCAGGAGAGTCCCGAGGGCGAGTTGCACGAGCACCCCGTATGCGACGATCCTCCGCACGATCTCGAGCTCGCCAAGCTCGCTGTACAACGCGATGAAGCGCACTGAGCCTCGACCGACACCCACCTGGAACAGTCCGGCGAAAGCCACGATCGCTCCAAGGAAGACCCAGAGTCCGTAACGGTCGATCCCGAGCGTCCGCACGATGAACGGAGTCAGCAGGATCGAGATCGCGAGGCTGCTCACCTGCGCAACCATCAGGGCGGACGTGTTCTGAAGGATGCTTCGCGTCTTGTTCGCGGCCTTCACCGCTGACCCCACACGGAACCGGTCAGCGGGGTTTCATCGGCTCTGGGACGCTGGCCGGAAGCCCTCTGGATTACGTCTCGGATTGTCCTCACGGCGGTCTCTGAGGCGTAGCCCCGCTCGATGGACACCCGCGCTTGCCGTCCCATCTCCGCGCGTCGCGCGACGTCATCGACGAGGGCCCTGACGCCCGCGACCCATTCATCGGTGCTCGAAGCGAGCCAGCCGTTGCGGCCGTGTTCGATGAGATCAGCGTTCGCCCCCACGGGCGATGCAATCACCGGGACTCCGTGCGACATGCACATGATCGCCTTGAATGCGCACTTGCCGCGGGAGAACGGATCGTTCTGCAACGGCATCAGTCCGATGTCGAACGAAAGCACGGAAGCGCTCTCCGTCTCGAGCGACCAAGGTATGAAGCGCGTCGAAAGCGGCGTCTGCACCGGTTCGCTCGACACGATGACGATCTCCACCTGGCCCGGCAGGCGCTCCGCAAGCGTCGCGAAGGCGTCCGCCAACAGATCGAGGTGATAGAGGTTGCTCCGCACGCCGATCCATCCCAGGCGCACCGGCTCGTGGTTGTCGTGCACCTTGCACTCGACGCTCTCGAGCCAGACACTGGTCGGACACACGATCGCACGATCATTGCTCAGCCCAAGCTCGTCGAACAGCCAGTTGTTGCCGACGATCGTCATCGTCCGCAATCCGGAGCATCTCGTCGAGCAGTCGCTTCCGGCTGCTGTAAAGGCGGTTGCCCCGGACGAGTCCGCGAAAGGCGATCCGCAGCCTGTCTGGCACTCCTCGAGGCTCCATCGCCGCCCGGTACTGCGACTGGCGAACGTACTGGAGTGCGTCGTCGATGTCGTAGACGACCGGCCGTCCGGCCCGCTCGAGCTCACGGAGGAGGCTGCTCGTGAGAACCCTCTGGACGAAGACAACGTCGGCCTTTACGAGCTTCGCTCGTAACTCGGCGACCGGCAGCGTCCTCCTCCCCTGCTGCGGTACGAACAGCGTCTCGAACCGGAAGCCGTCTGACTCGAGGTGCGGCAGGTACTGGAGGATGCGCAGCCGCGTGGACGGATTCGACTCGCCGCCATACGCGACTACGAGGACGTCGGGTCCAGTCATCGCCCGTCGCCCGCCGGGGTCGTGTCCACGGCGGCACGCCGCTCGAGTCGCGGACCGCGCGTCTCCACCTCCTCGATGAACTCGAGGATCAGCTCGGCACGCCGATCCCAGGTGAAATCCGTCACCCGGGCTCTCGCATCGGCGGCAAGCGCAGCGGATCCTGCACGATCGTCCAGAGCGGCCCGGATCGCTCCCGCAAGCTCGGTTGGAGAATCCGGCTGGACGAGCCACGCCGCAGGAGGATCGCCCAGCACCTCTCGGAGAACGGGCAGATCGACGGTCACGATCGGCACCCCTGCCGCCATGTAGGCGAATAGCTTGCCGGGTGACCGGTACGCGTTGAGCTCATAGCCGGACGGGTAGTAGAGGATGCAGCGCGTCCGAGGCGAGCTGGTACTCGTGGACTTCCGCCGGCGGCACGAAGCCGATGAACACGACGTTCTCGATCTGGCGCTCACGCGCACTTCCGCACGCCAGCGATCGACGTGATCCTCACGGCCTCCTACGAGGACGAACAGAACGTTCGGCGAGCGCGCGTGGCCGCAGCAGCCCGACGATATGGCCGACCTCCTCGTAGCCTAGTAGAGCTTCCCCGTGTAGACGGCGATCTTCGGTCGACCGGCAGGCCCAGTGCGGCGCGCAAAGCGTCGCGATCTCCTGAGGGTCGTATGGGCGGAGGTCGACTCCCCTGATGGGTCGGGAGGATCGCCGACGTTCGTACTGGCACGGAGGTCGTGCGCGAGTGCCCGCGAGTTCGTGACGACCCCGTCGACCTGCTCGAGCACGAAGCGCTCCCGACGCGTGCGCGGCAAGGTGTGCGCCTCGAAGATCGTCGTGACTTTCCGAGTGGCGCAGTGCCAGCAGCGCCAGCGCAGGGACGTAGTTCTTCGTATAGAAGACGAGCCGCTCGGCGGTCGCGCGCTCTGATCGAGCGCACGGCGAGGTACCCGACGAGCGCGCAGCCCTCTGCCCCCCAGCCGAGCGACCGCTCTCCTGACGGACGGACGTCGGAACGGTGGTGACGTGGAACGGTGTCTCGACGCTGTACAGATCGAGCGGGTCGGCTGCGCGGTGTCGCTCGGCGACGAGAGCCGGATCCCGAGCGCGACGAGGTCGACCGGCGCCCGCCCGCGCGAGCGCAGAGCAGAAGTAGACGATCGCCTGGCGGTCGACGCGCGCGACCTGGATGTCCCCGGGCGCCAGATAGAGAGCTTCGTCATCGTCGCTT
The DNA here is from genome assembly GCA_963793655.1 of uncultured Actinomycetes bacterium. Taxonomy (GTDB): domain Bacteria; phylum Actinomycetota; class Thermoleophilia; order Gaiellales; family Gaiellaceae; genus Gaiella. The sequence goes on along the minus strand of CAWCAV010000002.1, from coordinate 471,899 downwards.
CCGCCTGCTTCATCAGCGCGCGACGTCCGCGAGCCATTCGCCGAGCGCCTCGTCCGCATGTTCCTGTGTAAATCGGCGAGACGTATCGCTCTCGGGCTGCACGGCTGAAGCGGAGCCTCGTCGTCGGACTCTCGAGCAGGCGGTCAGGCGGTCAGCGAGGCCTACGGCGGTCCGGGTCGGCGAGGACGAACCCGCCTCGGCCGTCCGTACGGTCTCGCGGATCGCCCCCTGGTCGGTGGTCACGACCGGCACGCCCGGCCGCCAGCGCCTCGAGCACGACACGTGGGTGGCCCTCCGGCTCGACCGGCGGGAAGAGCAGGATCGCCGCCGACGCCGAGAAGCTTGTCCTTCTCCTCGCCCTCGACGGAGGCCGGAAGCGCACCGCGCCGTTGTGCCCAGCCGCGAGCGCCCGTGCTCGCGTCTCCACAGCTCCTCGCTTTCCCAGCTCCCGGCGAACGTGAACCTCGCGCGTCGGGATCCGCTCGAGCACGAGCATCGCCGCCCGAGAGCCTCGATGACGCCCTTGCGCCGCCGAAGGTTGCTCAGGAACAGCACGTGATGCGGGTCCTGGGTCGGAGGAAGCGGGCGCGGATCCGGCGTGCCGTTCGGGACGACGGCGATCCGCTCGTCGGGCACGAGCCCTGCGAAGACCCACCGGAGCGACTCCCCCATCACGGCGACGGAATCGACGCGCCGGAGGGTGAGGCGGATCCAACGCCTGAGCACCGGGTGCGACGTCTCGTAGTACCGAGCGGAAATCGCTCCCTCGGAGATGCACTGCAACGCGCCATCCGAGCTCGCGTCCGAGCACGATGAACAGCGAATCGCGCACGAACCCCGGAGTGCTCTGGGAGAGCGGGAGGTAGAGGATCCCGCGTCGGCCGCGCAGCGCGAGCACGAGCCTGGCCACGGCTCGAGAGCCGCCACCGACGTTCCGGACGTCCCATTAGCCGATGTTCTCCCCGGAGCGGTGGTCGCTGGTGTCGAGATGCTCGACGCGGAACCGCTCGCGGAGCTGCCGGTTCTGCGAGGACCAGCCTCGTCGACACCGTCACGCCGTGAACGGGCGGTGGCAAGCGGCCCGACGACGATGAGCCGTGCTCTGGTCACGAGTGCCCGTCGGCTGTCGAGCTCTCTGCAGCAGACGGCGAACATGATCCAGATGATGAACGTGATCCGGGTGACCTCGAACCAGTTCTCGAGCACCGCCATCTGCGAGGATCGTCAGGAACGCGACGAACGTCGCGATCACCAACGCCGGAGAGGGTCGCCCGGGCTCCGGGCACCGAGCGATCGGCAGCGCCATCCGCCACAGGCGCAGCGAGGGCGCCGACGTACACCGCCACGATGAACAGCGCCGCCGAGCAGCCCGACCTCTGCCATGAGCGACGCGTAGCTCGAGAGCGGATTCGAGATCAGCTCGTGATCCCTGCGTGATCGTTCCGCATTCGATCTGGGGCTTCGACGTACTTCTCGGAGACATCGGTCGAGTACTCGCTTCGACTCCCGGTGACGAGCCGCGTACCGCCGACGACGTTCGCCTCGGGACTTGCTGTCGATGCCGGCGAAGGTCTGCCATGCTCGGCTCGAATATGTTCCCGGCCCCGATCCGATCGCGGCCGTCGCCGGGAGGTCGCCGTACATCTCGAACACGTGTCCGACGACGTTCACGCGACCCGAGGCATAGGTGCGAGGGGAACCGCGATGCTCACTGCGGCCGAGTCGAGCTTGAGGAAGGGCATGTGCACCGCGGCGTAGTAGAACGCCAGCGCGAAGCCCACTGCCATGACGCCGACGGCGACCGTGCCCCTCGTCGTGCCCTTCACGAGGTACGCGACCGCAAGAACGGCAACGACCATCGAGACGAGTAGCGCACGGTACTGAGCCAGCAGCATGACGATGAAGCAGGCGCCGACGAGGGGAACCGCGATCCGCGCCGTCTGGGTTCCTGGCTCGAACGTCGCGACCCCGACGACCAACGTCACGACCACCAGCAGGAAGAAGACGAGTTGGTAGGCGTTGGTGCCGAACGTACCGCTGATGTCGTCGGGGTTGTGGGTCGAGAGGAATGTTCGGAGGTCGATGAACACGACCACCGCCAGCTGAACCAGCGCGAGTCCGACGAGCGTTCGGCGCAGGGCGGCGGCGTTTCCGGGCGGCCATACGCGATATACGATCGCGTATATTGCAATCGGCGCGAGGAATCCATACAGGAACACGAGCACGGGCCCCGGCGCCACGCGGCCGATGTTCACGACGACCGAGACGAGACTGAGGAGCAGGAAGCCCGAGACAAGCGGCGCGGTGCGCAGGTACCAGGGCCCTGTCCGCACCGGCTGCATGTACGCGACGGCCCCGATGGCGACCAGGAAGATCGGGATGTCGATGAAGCCGGCGGCCCGGGGCAGGACTGGGACGACCTCGGTGAAGAACCTGATCGTGACGAGGAGAACGATTGAGCTGAGGACGAGGTTCCTTCCGGCCACCCCGAGATGCGGTAGCACCGCATCGCTCATGCGACCCTCCGCCCTGCCCTGGGTCGAACCGACGAACCAATCCCGACTCGTTTGCGTCACGTCCGCAATCGATGACAGATACCGCCCAACATCCGCCCTGCCGCTCTCGATGCGGTCGACGGTCCATGAGGTGACCCCGAGCGCCTCCGCGAGGTCGCGCTGCGTCATGCCCCGGTTCCGACGAGCGGCCGCGACCCTCGCGCCTACGGTCGAGTGCGGCTCGCTCGCGAACTGGGTCACGCGGCGGACCTCTCTTCACTGGCATAGGCACCGAGACGAAGACCGGCGATCATCGCGTCCGCCGCATGCTCGATCGTCCACCGCCTCGAGATTGAACGCTTCGCTTTCTCGCCAAGAGACTCTCTCGGGCCGCCGTCCTCGACGAGACGAGTGAGTGCCTTGGCCCACTCTTCAGGATGGTGACCACTCAGCACCATCGCGTTGTGGCCATCGACGCAGAGGTCGGCCACCGCGCCAGGCGCGGGTGTTGTGGCCACCGCCAGTCCCGAGCCCATGGCCTCGACGAGCGCGAGACCGAAGACATCTGACCGGGAGGGGAAGGCGAAGACGTCGGCTGCCCCGTACGCGCCGCGGACCGCAGCAGGGGGGAGCGGTCCCAAGAAACGGATCCGCCGGTCGCTCGCAGCACCTCGGCGTAGCGCCGACAACAGTCTCCCGCCGCCAATGATCGTCAACCGACACGGTAGCGCGGGCACCAGTGCGAGGGCGTCGATGAGTATGTCGATGCCTTTCCGCGGCGACGCGAGATCGCCTACGGTGATGATCTCGATCCGGTCGATTGCCTGAGGGCACTCTGACGTGTTCCCATTCGGTACGGATGTATTGCGTCCGTAGACGACAGGAAGCTCGCCGTTCAAAGCTGAGAGGTACTGCGCCGACGCCGAGCCGTAGGCGATCCCAAAGTCGGCCGAGGCGAGAAGTCGGTGCCTCTGAAGTCGACGGAGTGCGCTCTGCGCCGTTGCCATCGCAAAGTGCTCGCCACTCCACAATCCGAACGAGACTCCGCTCCTTCGCGCAAAGTGGGAAGCGCGTCCGGACACGAGGGGGGAGAAACCGGCCGACACCAGAATTGTTGGCTTGAAAGCGGCGAGACGCCGGTCGAGCCTCGTCGGAACAGACGGTCGGCGCCTTCGAATCGGCACTTCGAAACTCGGGAGCGCTTCAAAGTCGAATGCGATGCCCTCTTTCGTCGCGATCCAGGATCGTCCGGACGTGCTCTCACGCAGGAAGAACACGCGGAAGTCTGCTCCGGCTGTCGCAAGCCTCTCCGCCAGCCGACCGAAAAGCGGAATCCGATACTGAGCCGGGAAGTTCGTGATGAGGCCGACCCGATGACCGTTGAGAACGCTGTCGTTCCGCGAACACGAGGCGGGCGGATCCTCGTCGCGATAGAGGCCTTCGACGAGCTCAGCGAAGGTGGGATCCGCCGGCGGTGAGATCGAGGGAGTCAGTTCGTGGTTGTGCCGAAAGCCCGTGGACGCGACGAATGTCGCCCTTTCCGCCACCCCGTACGCCTTGGCCAAACGTTCGAGCCGAGCGTGCTGCGAGCTCTCGGCAGGGATTTGAAACGTCACCCGCCCCGGAAGTTGCGCCAGGGCATGAACCAGCAGATCGGGCTTGACCTCCCGTAACGCAGTCGAGCCAGGCGAGGTCGAGCAATCCATTGCAGCCATGGTCATGCAGCCACGACCTCCAGCCCCGCTACGTCTGCGGATCCGAGGTTGCGCTGTGACCACTCGATGAGCACTCCAACCGCCCAGAGTGGAAACGCGAAACCAGAAGGACGCTGGCGAAGTCTCTCCACAGCATCGACGTCGAGAAGGCCGCCTCCGAACAGGGGGCTGGTGCGTACGAGGGGGCGGTCAAGCAACAACCTCTCGCACCAGGAACTGACCGGCGGACAGAAGCCTTGCTTGGGCCGACTGAGTACGTACTCCGGCAGCACAGGAGCCACGGCGCTCCGAAGCAACGCCTTCTGACGGTAGGCCGGAACCATCGTCTTCTGCGGAGTCGTCAGTGCCCACTGCGCAATGTCTGGTTCGAGGAAGGGCACTCGGCCCTCGACCGAATGCCGCATGCCCATCCTGTCGAGCCGCTGAAGGAAGTCCTCGACGAGCTTGGTCTTCAACGAGGCATACGCCATCCAAGCCAAGTAGTCGGAGCGGGGTCGCCGCGCATCGAACTCTCTTCGCAAGCGCTCGATGCCGCTCTCGGGCGGCTGATCGACTGCTGCCATCTGTCCAACGCGCCCGAGGCACCGGTGGAGGAGGTCGTCGTGGAAGGGTCGACTTGGCACAAAAAGCCCGCCTCCGCTGGACGCCCGGCGCGCGATATCACTACCAAGCCCCCGGGCCCAGCGGTGGGTCGTCACGCCGGCTAGCCGGCGAGCGGCCGCTGGCATCGGCGACCACAGCCGGTCATGAAACCGGAGGTACTTCATCCAGCGGTTGTAGCCACCGAAAAGCTCGTCCGCCCCATCACCTGAAAGGAGCACCTTGATCCCGTCCGTACGAGCTGCTCGAGCGATGAACGACAGTGCAATCCACGTGGGGTTTCCGGACGGGTAGTCGAGATCGCGGAGCCAGTCCTCGAACTCGCCGGTTATCGCTTCCTCCGACACCCGGAGTACTCGGTGCTCAAGACCGAGATCTCCGGCGAGCCTCGCCGCGGCGTCGGATTCGTCGTCGGGACGTCCGAACGCGACCGAGTACGCCGTCAACGCCGCGGGGGCCACATGGCGAACAGCCAGAGCAGCGATCGCCGACGAGTCGATCCCGCCCGAGAGCATTAGCCCAACCGGGACATCGCTTACGAGAGCCGCGCCCACCGCAGAGTCGAGCATGGGCAGAAGTTCTTTCGCCGCTTCGTTAGCGGACCTATCCACTGGATCCAAAGCCAGCGCGTCCCAGTACTGCGTGATCGTCAACACGCCATCACGAATGTGGATGGAGTTGCCGGGCAGAAGCTTCCGCACTCCCGTGATCAGCGTGCCGGCACTACTGTTGTCTCCGAAAGCCAGGAACTCGACGACGCCGACGGGGTCAAAACTCGGCCGGAAGCCCGGGTACGCGAGAAGTGGCCGTACTTCGCTGCATGCGACGAACATGCCGTCAGCGGCCATGTAGTAGAACGGCTTGACGCCAATTGGATCTCGCACGGCGATTACGTCGTTTGTCTTCCTGTCGACAATGACGAATGCGAACATTCCGCGGAGACACTGGAGAATGCGATCGCCCTCATGGATGAAGCCGAGTAGAACTACCTCGGTGTCGGACCGAGTTCGAAAGGAAACGCCGGCACGTTCGAGCCTCGCTCGAATCTCTCGGTAGTTGAAGATCTCGCCGTTGTAGACAATCGTCCAGCGGCCGGAAGGATCCGTAAAGGGCTGGTCGGCTTCTCGGTTCGCGGGATCGATGATCGCAAGACGGCAGTGCTCCAGCACAACGTTTCCATCGGCGTCTTGCTTGACGCGTTCGCCGTCTGGGCCGCGGTGCCTGAGCCTTTCGAGCGCCCACGCAGTTGCACGCCCCTTGGAGTCGAGATCGATGCTCACTGCGAATCCGCACATGTCTCTTAGGCCGCCTGCCGACCCTCGCGTTGGCGAACCGGTACGACGCTGGACTTCTCGAACTGGCCGAGCGGGTCGATCCCGGCCACGTCCCGCATCTCCTCCCGCGCCGGCCGTGGGATGAGATAACCGAGCCCGCAATGCCGGCAATTGACCACGTTCCATTCGAGGTCGTCGACCTGGAGCCGGTAATCGCGCAGCCGGAAGAGGCGACGTGGGTTACTTCGTCCGCAAAGGTTGCAGGCCACCTGCTCAGGCACTTCCGCCCCACCCTTCGTCGTCGGCTGGAGGCTTGGTCGCGATGTAGCCGACTCCGGAGTTCGCCGCGACAGGACGGATCGTCTCGAGGCCCGCCCGCTCGTACCAGCCGTAGACGTCGACGTGGTCGTACGTGAATGCGTATTTCGGCGAGTAGAGGTCGAAGGTATTTCCCACTCGCCAGCGATGGGTCGGTGGACGAACGCTCACCGGTAGCAGCAAACGCGTGATGAGCGGGCCGAAGCCAGGCACTTTCCCAACGTAGTAGAGCGGCACCGCCACGTAACAGAGCTTGAGCAGCATTCGCTTGGGCAAGCGGGTCGTGAGCCTGCGATAGAGCTCCGTCGTTGTGAGATAGGCCTTGTTGTAATTGGCGTAGACCATGGTCATCACCTTGCCGCCTGGGCGAACCAGTGGCGGCAGCTTCTCGAAAGCGGCAGGTGGGTCAGGGGTGTGGTGCAGAACCCCCCAGCTGTAGACCATGTCGAAAATTCCGGGACGAAACGGAAGCTTGAAGATGTCTGCCTGCACGAAATAAATGTCGTCCCGGGAGTTCAGATTCACGAAAGCCGCATCGATCGCGCCACTTAGATCCACGGCGACGACGGTGCCACCGTGGTTCAGCACGACTTCCGAGAAGCGCCCCAACCCGCAGCCAGCGTCGAGAACGACCTTTCCTTGCAGGAACTCAATCGGGAAATCCAAGAACTCCTGCAGTTGCCGGTCGAGGTAGTCGAGCCCGGTGAAGCTGTCGAGATGTGCCGTACGGAAGGCGTTCCACTCGAGGGCGAAGGCATCGGCGTAGTCGTCTGACTCGACGAAGCGAGGAACGAACGCCCGGATCGGGTAGCTGTGGTCGGCCGCGCTGCAATCGAGCCGACCGCTTTCGATTTCTCCGGCTCGCTCTCGCTCGTCGCGAACCTGGAGGTCCGCTCCGCATTGCGGACAGCAGATCAGGTTGAGAAGCTCTTGCTTCATTGCGCGCCAGGTAGTCGCTCCAAGGCTCTCCCGTAGAGCGCCCGGTAGGCGGCTGCGGCCGCCTCCAATGAGTATTTCCTTCGTACGACTCGTCGCGCTCGCTCACCGATGCAACGACGGAGCTCGGCGTCAGCGAGGAGGCGGCCCAGCGTTGCCTCCAGCTCATGCTGATCCGCCACGATGAACCCCGTCTTACCATCGTCGATGTGCTCAACGAGCCCGCCACCGTCAGCAAAGATGACGGTCGGCAGCCCGGCTGCCATGGCCTCGACTGCAGCGTTCCCAAATGACTCGAGCCCCGTCGACGGCAGGCAGAAGACGTCCATGGCGTGGAGGTAAGAGGCCACTCGCTCCTGCTTGCCCGAGAAGATGACTCTTGCTGATACACCGAGCCGCTTGGCGTGAGCCTGGAGCCGCTCCCGGTCCGGCCCGTCTCCCACGATCAGCAGTTGTGCATCGGCGAGCGGCAAGGTGGTGAGAGCAGAGATGAGTCGATCGACGCGCTTCCAGGCCCTCAGGTTCGCGGTCGTACCGACGACGAGATCGCTGCGCGTGAGGCCCAAGGACGAACGAACCACTTCCGGCGGACGGTCGGAGGCTCAGGAGACCGAAGTCGAGTCCGTTGTACGTGACGTCGAACGTCTGCTCGGGCACGCGATAAAGCTCAGCGCCGCAGCGTGCCCCATGAGCCGTGTTGCCAGAATAGCCGTGGAAGAATCGTCGGAGAAGAGCGCCACTGAGCTCGTACTGCAGTCGCTTGCTCGGCGAATAGTTCGTGATGCCGCCACGATGGGTGTACACACGACACGCACCGGTACACCGCGAGCTCGCAAACATCAACAGTGGCTCCGCTCCGTGAAAGTGATGAATCATGAACGGACGCATCGCCGCAACGACCGCCGGTAGCCTCCGAACAGCGTGACCGTGAGGTAGATCCAGTGTCACGACGGGGCAGGCGAGCGACTGAGCCTTCTCCCAGTACAGACCGCCACCCCTCGCAAAGAGGAGAGCCGGTTCGAGGTCGGGGTCACGAAGCTGTTCCCGAACGAGCTGGAAGACAGCGCGCTCGGCGCCACCGATCGAGCCGCTCCAGAGACAGTGCAGGACGCTGATTCCAGGCATCCATGGGACTGGCGTTTCCTCGGCACCGACGGGCGCTTGTGTGGTTGTCAAGGAGGCGTCGACTCGTGCTGTGCGGGCGATCATCAAGCAAGCGCCTGCGACTGCGTGGACGCAGCCGTCACGGCATGCCCTCCGGAACTAAGCGACCGGTCAACCGCCTCGATCACCTCGACGACCTCGCAGCCGATCGTCGCCGACGAGCGCGGCTCGCGCGCCCTCGCGCACGGCGCGGCAGAAGTCCTCCATCTGCCGGAAGAGCGGCTCGACCGGCTCGACGCGCGGCGAGACGATGTCGCCTGTGCGGTAGCTCAGCTGGTACTCGCCGAACGATCTCCGGGTCGGGAAGCGACGCCCCGGAGTTGAACACGCGCACCGGCTCGCCGCTCGTGTCGTCGTAGACGACCATCCGCTCCGAGCCGACGATCGCCGTCCGCCGCAGCTTGCTCGGCGCCAGCCACGCGAGCTCGATCTGCGCGATCGTGCCCGACGCGTACCGCATGTTCACGAACGCCACGTCGGGCATGCCCGGGACGACGCAGCGCGCGGCACAGCGCGGAGACCGTCGTCGGGCGACTCCCCGAGCCAGTAGCGCAGGATCGAGAAGTCGTGCGGGCCGAGATCCCAGACGACGCTCACGTCCGCCTGGTGCAGTCCGAGGTTGACGCGGCTCGACGAGACGAAGTAGATCTCTCCCAGGTCGCCGCGGTCGATCAGCTCCTTCACCAGCACGACGGGAGGGCTGTAGAGGAACGTGTGGCCCGGCATCAGCACGCGTCCCGCGCGGCGCGCGAGCCCGACGAGCTCGGCGGCCTCCTCGGAGCTGCCCGCGAGCGGCTTCTCGACGAAGGTGTGCTTGCCGAACTCGCAGCGCCCGGGAGGCGAGCTCGAAGTGGGTCGACACGGGTGTCGCGATCACGACCGCCTCCACCCGATCGTCCGACAGCACCTCCATGTACGACGCAGTCCGCTCGATCGCCGGGTAGCGCCTGCCCCAGTGCTCGAGCCGCTCTTCGCGCTAGGTCGCACATCGTCACGACCTCGGCGTCGTCGAGCTCGACCAGGTTGCGAAGGAGGTTCGGCCCCCAGTAGCCGAGGCCGACGACCGCGACGCGGAGCGGCTCGCTCATCGGGTCGCCTTCGGCCTGACGATCTGGACGGGCGTCTTGAGCAGCAGCGCGATGTCGCCCCAGAACGACCAGCTCCGCGCATAGAGCACGTCGAGCTCGAGCGCCTCCACGAAGGGCGAATGCGCTCGCGCCGTCACCTGCCACAGGCCCGTCAACCCGGCCGGAACGGAGAAGCGCTCGAAGTGATGCTCCTCGAACAACTCGGTCTCGTACGGGATGCAGGGCCGCGGCCCGACGAGCGACATGTCGCCGCGCAGGATGTTCCAGAGCTGCGGCAGCTCGTCGAGGCTCGTCTTCCGCAGGACCTCTCCTGACCGCGTCACGACGTCCTTGCGCTGGAGCTTGTAGAGGCCGCCCTCCTCCGGGCTCGCGTCACCGCTCATCGCCCGGCGGACGTAGTCGCGGTGCTCGGTGGGCGACGTGCCCGAGCGCATCGTTCGGAACTTGAGAGCCGTGAACGGCCGCTGATCGAGCCCGAGCCGGGTCTGCCGGAACAGCACGGGGCCCGGTGAGTCGAGCTTGATCCAGACGGCGATCGCCAGCGAGGAACGGCGACAAGACCACGAGCAGCGCGGCCGAGCCGACGACGTCGAAGGCGCGCTTCAGGAGCAAGGCGTCGCGACTCATCCTGTTGGGGGGCAGGCTCACGAGCTGCATCGCCTCGAGCGGCGTGACGCTGGCGCTCGGGCCGAGCGCCTCGAACAGCCGGGGCACGACGTCCACGTGCACGTTCAGCGTCTGCAATTCCCGTATGAGCCGCAGCATCTGACGTTCGGTCGCACCCGAGAACCCGAACACGACACGGTCGATCGCAAGCCGGTCGACGAGCGTCGGTAGTTGCTCGGCGCCCGCGAGCACCGGTACGTCGGCCACCTCGTCCCGGAGCCGGGCAGGCGAGGCGTCGACGAAGCCGACCAGTGAGATCCCGTACTCCGGGTGCTGGAGGAGCTTGCGGGCCACGAGCTGTGCGTTCCGGTCGGTACCGACGATCAGCGCGCGCTGGACGAGGTCTCCACGGCGCCGGATGGCCATGCGGACAGCCGATCTCGCGACAGCGATCAGCACGATCGCGAGCGCCCAGAAGACGACCCACTTCCCGAAGTCGGGACTGGCGGCACCGGTGACGTACGAGAAGACGAAGCTGAGCCACACGACCGTCGTCACGAGAGAGACGATGCCGACGAGGTCGTCGACGGTCGTGTGCTCCGGTCGCTCGGCGTCGCGGTCGTAGAGCCCGATCGCTCGAGCCAGGACAACCCAGAGCGGAAGGCTGGCGGCGAAGAGGAGGGCTTCGCTGTCGAGCGACAGTCGATCGTTCGAGGCTTGAGCGGGGAACACGACCTGCAGCGCGACGAACGCGGTGACGAGCGCGACCAGGTCGGCGCCGAGCAGGGAACGGCGGACGGCGCGGCCACGATCCCGGCGGCGCCTCAGGGCGTTCGGCACCGCGCGGAGGCCATCGACGTCGCGTTGGGTCTGTTCGTGGTCCCGGGTCGGGTCCGAGTCGAGCACGAGCCCCGCCTGCACTCGATCTCGAGGGCTCACCGCACCTGCTCCTCGACGCCGGGTGACGGGGTCGCGGGAGGAAGGGTCACCCAATCCTCTTCCTGCTTCGACGACCGGTGGTATTCGTAACTGCGACCGTAGCCGTAGCCCGGCTCCGTCTCGGCTCCCGTGACGACGACACCGAGCTTGATCGTCGCGCAGGTCTCCAGCGTCCGGGCAAGCTCGCTGAGGACGGCACGCCTGACCATTCTCAGGCGGGTCACCGTGATCATCGCGTCGACATGGGCGCTGAGGGCCATCGCGTCGCCGACCGAGAGCAGGGGAGGCGTGTCGATGAGGACGAAGTCGAACGAGCGCGTGAGCTGCTCGAGCGCCGCAGTCAGGCGCTTCGCCTGGACGATCTCGCCAGGGTTGGGCGGAATCCGCCCCGACGACCAGCACCTTGAGGACTCCGCCACTGACGTTTCGCGCCGACGCCGTTCCCGTCGGCATGGGTCATGTCGACGATGTCGGCGCTCGGCATACGAGTCACCTCGACGAGGGCCTGCTCCAGCGTCGACGACCCGACGGCGATGTTCGTCACGCCCGGGAGGGAGTACGGCAGCGCGAAGAAGGTTGCGATCGCGGGGCGCCGGAGGTCGAGGTCGACCAGGGCGACCTTCTTGCCCGCGCGGGCCAGCGCCACGGCGAGGTTTGCGACCGTGGTCGACTTGCCCTCCTTCTCGAGCGCGCTCGTGACCATGATCGAACGTGCGCCGCGATCGAGGTTCACGAACTCGAGATTGGCACGCAGCATTCGGAACGCCTCCGCCTGAGCGCTGTGCGGGCTGGCGATCATCACCAGCCGGTTCCTGCGGCGCAGCGCTCGCGGCGGAGCGGCGATCCGCGCGAGAAGCGTCGTCTGGAGCCTGTCGCCGATCTCCGCCGCGGAGCGCACGCGCGTATCGAGGGCATCGCGGGCGAATGCGAGCCCGATGCCCAGCATGAGGCCGAGCATCACGCCGAGCACGACGGCGCGTTTCGTGCGCGGCTGGATCTGCGCGGCGCCGCTCGCGGGGCGCAGAAGCGAGGCGTTTGCCGTCTGTAGCGCCTCCATGGTGCGGAGCGCCTGCTCGTTCTCGACGAGCCGCGCGACGAGAGGCGAGCCCCGGAACCCTGTCCGGTCGAGCTCTTCGATCCGTCCACGGAGCTCCTTGCGGGCGGCGACGATCGAGGCCGTGTCGAGCTCCCGCCGGTGCTGGATGAACTCCTTCGCGTGGATCGTGGCGAGCTTCGCGGCCGTCTCGGCGTCGCCGTAGGTGATGTTGAAGTTCAGGATGTCCGAATCGGTCGCCGCCGTGACGTTCGCGCTGCCGAGGAACGAGCCGGGGGTCAGCCCCGGAATCCTGGCGGCCTCGACGACGCGGTTGGCGACGTCCGGCGACATCGCGATCTGCGTCTGCGTCTGGGCGACCCGCTGCGGATCCTGGTAGACGGTCGAGAGATCCTGGATCCCGGTGAGACCGCTCGCGAGGTTCTGGTACTTGAGCAGGACCTGTGACGAGGCGCTGTAGAGCGCCTCCTGGCGGGATGCCTGGTAGAACGCCGCGCCCGCGACGGCCACGGTCGTGAGCAGGATGATCCACCACCCTCGCTTGAGGATGCGGACGGCGCGAAGAGCAGTTGGGTGGTTGTATCCACCGAACCCGTCCACTTCCAACCCCTTCCTACCCCGGCCCTACGCCGGCCCCAGCCCGGCCCCCGTTCTCTACCCTACGTCCTACGAGATTACGCCTCCGAGAGACGTAGATGAAGGCCCCATATCTTAGGGAAAGCATTGTCTCGCCCAACTCGAGGCTCTCGAAACGTGCTCGGTCGAGCTCTACCGCGGCCGCGGAGGCAGGCCCGTTCCGCGAGCGATCGCGTTCGGGACGTCGGTGACCAGCCACCGGGCGAGCGCCTCGTCCCGGATCGCGTCTAGAGCCGCGAGCATCCCCGCCGCGCGAACCCGGGGCCCATGGGCATCGCTCGCGACCATGTGAGCGAGTCCGGCGGCGACGAGCCGATGCCCGGTGTCGCGACACGCAGTGCCGAGTCGGCCGTCGAGCGAGGCGGCGGTCACCTGGACGAGCGTTCCGCCCCCCACGAGGGGTGCGAGCAACGACGGCGTCGCCTGCACCACAGGATTCCGTTCCGGATGAGCGAGCACCGGCGTGAAACCGGCGGTCCGCAACCGGAGAAGCCGCTCGAGCAGCTCGACAGGCCAGCCGCGGTACGGCGTCTCGACCAGGACGTAGTGACCGCTTCCCGCCAGCGACAGGTGTCGGAGCTCGTCGTCGTCCAACCGCGCGAGCCAGTCCATCGCGACCTCCGCCCCGGGAAGGAGCGTGAGAGGGATCTCTTCCTCGTCGAGCACCCGCCGCAGTGCGGCCACCGAGTGCAGCATCACGTTCGCCGAGGTCGGGAAGTCGTCCCGCACGTGAGGTGTCGCCGCGACCACGGTCACACCCTCCGCGACGAACGCGCGGGCCATGGCGAGGGCGTCCTCGAGCGTCCGCGCGCCGTCGTCGATCCCGTGGAGGATGTGAGTGTGGAGGTCGATCACTCCAACCACTCGACCACGAGATCGGCGATCCGCTCGGACGCCCGCCCGTCCCACAGCGGGGGGACGCTGTGCGGGCGCTCGTCGGCGCCGAGAGCGTCGACGAGCTCCGGGATCCGCGACGGATCGAGGCCGAGCACGACATTGGTCCCGAGACGGGTCGTCACCGGCCGCTCGGTGGTCGCTCGCAGCGTGAAGCACGGCACGCCGAGGAACGTCGTCTCCTCCTGGACGCCGCCGGAGTCGGTGAGGACCGCTGCCGCATCGGCCTCGCAACGAGAGAAACTCGAGATAGCCGACCGGCTCGAGGAAGCGGATGTCGGGGTACCGCTCGAGCGCCGCGATCCGGTGCCGCGTCCGCGGATGCACCGGGAAGACGACGGGCACTCGCTCGGCGACTGCCTGGAGCTGATCGAGCACCTCCGGGAAGAAGTGGTCCATCCACGAGGGACGGGCGATGCAGTGTGACGAGCACGAACCCCCGTGCCCCGAGCTCGAGCTGCTCAGCGATCCGGAGTGCGCGAAAGCGCGGCTCGAGGCGGCAGAGCGTGTCGATCATCGTGTTCCCCACGAGGTGGATGCGCTCGGACTCGATTCCCTCTCTCCGAAGGTTCTCCACCGCGTCCTCCGAGTGGGCGAACAGAAGGTCGGCGAACTCGTCCGCGACGATCCGGTTCACCTCCTCGGGCATCGAGCGATCGAAGCTCCGCAGGCCAGACTCGACGTGCCCATAGGGGACACCGAGCTTGACCAGCACGAGCGCCGCAGCCAGCGTCGAGTTGACGTCACCCGCGACGAACGCGAGGTCCGGCGGATCAGCCGCGATGATCGGCTCGAGCCGTTCCATGATCCGAGCCGTCTGTTCCGCGTGTGAGCCCGACCCGATCTCGAGCCGGTGCTCGGGCTCCGGGAGGCCGAGCTGGTCGATGAAGATCTCCGAGAGCTCAGGGGCGTAGTGCTGACCCGTGTGAACGACGACGTGGTCGGCCTCCGGAAGCCGTCGCTGGAGCTCCGCGACGACCGGGGCCATCTTGACGAAGTTCGGCCTGGCCCCGACGACGTAGAGAAGTCTCTGCTTGGCCATCTCGGGTCAGGATCGGTTGGCTCAGCCTGAACGGGACGAGAGCCGGTTGCCTGCGCCGACGGCGGCAGCGACCCCCTCGCTGCGCTATCGCATTCGAGCAAACGAGCTGTCAGCGCATCGATTGCAGGGTATCGAACGGCCTCGAACAGGCCTTCGACAGCACGAGATGATGCGATGGTGATCGCAGGTCAGCCGCAAACGAGGAGGGGCCGCCCAGGTGGGCGGCCCCTCGTGAAGCGGCACTTCGCGTTTGCGAAGTGGTTACATCATGCCGCCCATGCCGCCCATGTCGGGCATGCCGGCACCGGCCGATGCCTTCTCGGGGGCCTCGGCGACGATCGCCTCGGTCGTGAGGATGTTCTTCGCGATCGACGCGGCGTTCTGCAGCGCCGAGCGCGTCACCATCGTCGGGTCGATGATCCCCGCCCTGACGAGGTCCTCGACCTCACCGCTGTCGACGTTCAGGCCGAAGCCCTTCTTGGCCGAGCGGACCTGGTTGACGACGACCGAGCCCTCGAGCCCCCCGTTGAAGGCGAGCTGCCGAAGCGGCTCCTCCAGCGAGCGGATGATGATCGACGCACCGGTCTTCTCGTCGCCCTCGAGCGCCGCGAGGCTCTTCTTCACCGAGTCCGCCGCGTTCAGGAGCGCGACGCCGCCGCCCGCGACGATGCCCTCCTCGAGGGCCGCCCGGGTCGCCTGCAGCGCGTCCTCGACGCGGTGCTTCTTCTCCTTCATCTCGGTCTCGGTCGCAGCACCGACCTTGATCACCGCGACGCCGCCGGACAGCTTCGCGAGGCGCTCCTGGAGCTTCTCGCGATCGAAGTCCGAGTCGGTCGTCTCGATCTCCGACTTGAGCTGCTTGATGCGGCCCTTGATCGAGTCGGAGTCGCCGGCCCCGTCCACGATCGTGGTCGTGTCCTTGTCGATCACGATCTTGCGGGCCTTGCCGAGCTGCGTGAGCTTCGTGTTCTCGAGCTTGAGGCCCATCTCCTCGGTGATCACCTCGCCGCCGGTGAGGATCGCGATGTCCTCGAGCATCCGCTTGCGGCGGTCGCCGAAGCCCGGCGCCTTGACGGCGACGGCGGTGAACACGCCACGGAGCTTGTTGACGACGACCGTCGCGAGCGCCTCGCCCTCGACGTCCTCGGCGACCACGAGCAGCGGCCGACCGGCCTGGATGACCTGCTCGAGCACCGGGAGGAGGTCCTTGACCGCGCCGATCTTCTGGTTGGCGATCAGGACGTACGGCTCGTCGAGCACGGCCTCCATGCGCTCGGCGTCGGTGATCATGTACGGCGACAGGTAGCCCTTGTCGAACTGCATGCCCTCGGTGAACTCGAGGTCGAGACCGAACGTCTGACCCTCCTCGACGTTCACGACGCCGTCCTTGCCGACCTTCTCGATCGCGTCCGCGATCACGTCGCCGATCTCCCGCTCGCGCGACGAGATCGTGGCGACCCGGGCGATGTCCTCCTTGCCCGCCACCTCGGTCGACTGCTTCTTGAGGTCCTCGACGACGCCCTCGACGGCCTTCTCGATGCCCCGCTTGAGGCCCATCGGGTTGGCGCCGGCGGCAACGTTCTTGAGCCCCTCGCGGACGATCGCCTGGGCGAGCACCGTGGCGGTCGTCGTGCCGTCCCCGGCGACGTCGTTCGTCGCCGTGGCGACCTCGCGGACGAGCTGCGCGCCCTGGTTCTCGAACGCGTCCTCGAGCTCGATCTCCCGGGCGATGGTGACGCCGTCGTTCGTGATCGTCGGCGCACCGAACTTCTTGTCGAGGACGACGTAGCGGCCCTTCGGGCCGAGCGTCACCTTGACCGCGTCGGCGAGGGTGTTGACCCCCCGCTCGAGCGCGCGGCGCGCGTCCTCGTTGAACTTCAGCTCCTTGTGAGCCATATCTCTTCCTCCTGAGCGAAACGAGCTAGGCAGCGGCGCCGGCGAGCTTGCGCTTGCCCTTGCCACCTGTGGTTACGACCTTCGCGAGCACATCCGATTCGCGCAGGATCAGGACCTCGTCGGCGCCGATCTTGATCTCGGTGCCGCCGTACTTGGAGAAGATGATCTCGTCACCCTCCTCCACATCCATCTTGATGTACTCCCCGTCCTCGTCCCGGGGGCCGGGGCCGACGGCGAGGATGCGGCCGCGCTGCGGCTTCTCCTTCGCCGTGTCGGGCAGCACGATGCCGCTCGCCGTGACGTCCTCCTCATCGAGGACCTCGACGATCAGGCGGTCACCAAGGGGCTGCAGGTTCATTCGATGTGCCTCCCTGAGAGACTGTGTTGATTCATACGACCGTCTGGCACTCGTCGTAGGAGAGTGCCGACGACGGTGTTATAGCACGTCCCGATGCCGCGTGCGCCACACGATCTGAGTCTGACCGACGCAGATCGGCCGCCGCCGTGAACGTACGTCGTGACAGAGTGTCACAAGCACTTCGCAACGCCGGCACACCCGCCCGGGTTGCGAGAATCGGCACATGCGCCGCGAGTTCTCCGCCGGCGGGGTGGTCGTGCGCCGGATGCGCGGGCGGTGGTGGGTGGCCGTCGTCCGGCCCCGGCGCGACCCCGGCCGGCCGGTCGCGTGGGCGCTGCCGAAGGGGCTGATCGACCCCGGCGAGCGCGGGCTCGAGACGGCCGTGCGCGAGGTCTTCGAGGAGACCGGCCTTCGGGCCGCCGGCGACCGGAAGCTCGGCGACGTCCGCTACGTCTACACGTGGGACGGCGAGCGGATCTTCAAGATCGTCTCGTTCTTCCTCCTCCGTGCGACGGGCGGGCGGATCGGCGAGCTGCCCGCCGGCATGGAGATCGAGGTCGCGGAGGCGCGCTGGATCCCGCTCGACGACGCGCCGCGCTTTCTCTCCTATGGCGGGGAGCGGGAGATGGCGGCACGTGCGGCGGAAACTCTCGCGGAGGGTTCAATGTAGGCGCGCGAGACGGTAGGCTCGCGCGCAGTGCCGACGTTCGCGTTGAACTTCTACTCGCCGGTGGTGGTCGACCAGCTCCGGACGGGACGCAAGACGGCGACGATCCGGCTCGGCGACAAGTCCGCGAAGTACCGCAAGGGCATGATCGTCACCGTGCTCGTCGGCGCGCGCTACGGGCAGCGCGAGAAGGTCTTCGATGCCGTGATCGACAAGGTCGACGTCAAGCCGCTGGGCGAGCTCTCCCCGCGCGAGATCGAGCACGACAACCCGGAGATCCGCAGGGTCGACGAGTTCACGGAGTGGCTCGCGCGGTTGTACAACCGCCCGGTCTCCGGGGAGGACACCGTGACGGTGATCCGCTTCTCGCAGATCGTGGGGACGATGTTCTGACGCGACCCGTACGGGCGCTTCGCTGCGCGAAGTGCCTCGAGCGCTATCGGCCCGGTCTGCGGATCGGGCCGCCGAAGAGCTCGTTGCGCCGGAGCGCGGCGCCGCAGTCCTCGCAGTCGACCTGGAACGCCGACGGGAGGCGCGCGTCGCAGGAGGGGCACCGCGCGACCAGCGTGGTCTCGCACTGGGGGCACGTCAGCGGCCGCTCCTCCTCGTGATCCTCGAAGTAGCGGGCGACGTGGCCGCACGACGGGCAGAAAGCCACCCAGTCGCCGAGCGTCCGCCGGCGCTCCTCCTGGATCCAGTTTCGCTTCGCCTTCGCCATCACAGACAGTCTGCCCGCGGCCCGGTCGCCGACGAGGGGACGCAGGCTACAAGTTGCCGCGTGCGTCCCCGGCAAGCGGCGAACAAGCCCGCCGGGGGAGCGGGTAGAGTCAGGCCGGTCGTCCCGCCCAGGAAGGGGAACTGTTCACATGGCCGTACGCGAGGCCGAGCCGGTCGAGACACTGCAACAGGTGAAAGAGGCGGGCCTCGACCGTGAGGACCTCCTCGGCATGTATCGAAACATGCTCGTCACGCGCGCCATCGAGGAGCGCGGGCACATCCTCTACAAGCAGGGGAAGATCCCGGGCTCCTTCTACACGGGCCGCGGCAACGAGGGCTCGGCCGTGGGCGTCGGGACGGCCATGGGCCCCAACGACGTCGGCACACCGCTCCAGCGCGACATGGGCGTGCACATCACCCGAGGGATCGAGCCGTGGCGCGTCTTCGCCCAGTACATGGGACGGCAAGACGGGCCGACGAGGGGACGCGACGGGAACATTCACATGGGCGACGCCCGCCTCGGGCTGCACACCATGGTGAGCCACCTGCCGGCAATGCTTCCCGTCGGAGTCGGCATGGCGCTCGCCTTCAAGATCCGGGACGAGAGGCGCGTCGCGGTCGCGTGGTGCGGCGAGGGCGCCTCCTCCCGCGGCGACGCACACGAGGGCATGAACCTCGCCGGCGTGCGGCGCCTGCCCGTCGTCTTCGTGATCGACAACAACCAGTGGGCCTACTCGACGCCCGCCCACCTCGAGTACGCGGTCGACCATCTGGCCGACCGCGCCGCCGCCTACGGCTTCGACGGGGTCGTCGTCGACGGGACGGACGTCCTAGCGGTCTACCGCGAGGCCAAGCGCGCGATCGAGAAGGCCCGCGAGGGCGGCGGCCCGACGCTGATCGAGTCCGTCACGCTGCGCATGGAAGGCCACGCCGTGCACGACGACGCGTTCTACGTCCCGAAGGAGCTCTTCGAGGAGTGGGCGCGGCGCGATCCGATCGAGCGGTTCCGCGGGTGGCTGCGCGACAACGCGGAGATGACCGACGAGGAGGAGGAC
The DNA here is from genome assembly GCA_963793655.1 of uncultured Actinomycetes bacterium. Lineage (GTDB taxonomy): Bacteria > Actinomycetota > Thermoleophilia > Gaiellales > Gaiellaceae > Gaiella. The sequence continues at coordinate 452,445 of CAWCAV010000002.1, read as the reverse complement.
GAGATCACCTCCGGCGTCAAGCGGCTCCTGAACGAGGCGATCCAGCGCGCGGAGGAGTCGCCGCTTCCCGACCCCGCGACCGTGATCGAGGGCGTCTTCGCGACGTCCGACGAGCTCGACACGCCGCACCACCGATGAGGGCGCTGCGCTGATGGCCGAGAAGACCTATCTCCAGGCGATCTCCGACGCCCTGCGCCAGGAGATGCGGCGCGACCAGCGCGTGTTCGTCCTCGGAGAGGACGTCGGCGTCTACGGCGGCGCCTTCAAGGTGACGCAGGGCTTCCAGGAGGAGTTCGGCGCGAGCCGTGTGCTCGACATGCCGCTCTCGGAGACCGCCATCGTGGGAGGCGCGACCGGCGCGGCTCTGATGGGGATGCGGCCCGTCGCGGAGATGCAATTCGCCGATTTCGTGTCCTGCGCGTGGGACCATCTGGTCACGGTCGCCGCGAAGCAGTACTACCGCGCGGGAACGCCGATCCCGATCGTCGTGAGGCTCCCCTCGGGCGGCGGATTCTCGGGTGGGCCGTTCCACTCGCAGAACCCCGAGTCGAGCTTCGCGCACATTCCCGGGCTCAAGGTCGTCTGCCCCGCGACGCCGGAGGACGCGAAGGGGTTGCTCGCGACCGCGATCGAGGATCCCAACCCGGTCCTCTTCTTCGAGCACAAGCACCTCTACCGGCGCATCAGGGGCGAGGTGCCGGAGGAGCGCTATACGACCCCGTTCGGCGAGGCGCGCATCCACCGCACGGGCGAGGACGTCACCGTGATCACGTGGGGCGCGATGGTCTACACGGCGGACGACGCCGCGGAGAAGCTCGCCGACGAGGGGGTGTCGGTCGAGGTGCTCGACCTGCGCACCCTCATCCCGTGGGACCGCGAGGCCGTGCTCGCGAGCGTCGAGCGCTGCTCGAAGGTCCTCGTCCTCCACGAGGACACCAGGACGGGCGGGTTCGGCGCAGAGATTGCGGCGACGATCGCCGAGGAGGCATTCGAGCTGCTCGACGCGCCGGTTCGCCGGATTGCCGCTCCCGACAGCCCTGTGCCCTTCGCCCCTACCCTGGAGAAGGCGTACATCCCGCAGGTCGACGACGTCGCAACGGCTCTGCGTGAGCTGGCCGCGTATTGAGATGATCGAGGCGAGCAGCCCCTCGCCGTCACAGGAGGAGACATGAGCACCGGCACCCAGGTCGAGGTCGTGATGCCGCAGATGGGAGTCTCCGTCTCGGAGGGCACCGTCACCCGGTGGCTCAAGCAGCCGGGGGAGCCCGTGACGCTCGACGAGCCGCTGCTCGAGATCTCGACCGACAAGGTCGACACGGAGATCCCGAGCCCCGGTGAGGGAGTCCTCGCCGAGATTCGCGTCCAGGAGGGTGAGACGGTCGAGGTGGGCACGCTGCTCGCCGTGATCGCGCCCGCAGGCGCAGCTCCCGCCGACGCGGAAGCGGGCTCCGGGCCGGCGCCCGAGACCGACGTCGCGGCGCAAGAGCCGCCGGTCGCGGAAGCGGACGCGCCCGCGGCGGTCGAGACGCCTGCGGCAGCGGAGATGCCCCCCCTCACGATGGAGACGCCTGCCGCTGCCGAAGCACCCGCCCCGGTGGCCGAGAGCAGCTCAGAGGCACGTGCGGCACAAGTGTCCGCGGAGCAAGTGCCCGCAGAGCAAGTGCCCGCAGAGCAAGTGTCCGCCGGGAACGGGAGGACGTTCGTGTCGCCCGTCGTCGCGCGGATCGCGGCCCAGCACGGGGTCGACCCGGGCGTCGTTCCCGGGTCGGGCCAGGGCGGCCGCGTCACGAAGAAGGACATCCTGGCGTACATCGAGGCAGGGGCTGCAGCGCCGTCCCCGGCACCGGCTCCGCAGGTACCCACCGAGATCGCCGCCCCGGCACCGGCCGAAGCGGAGCCGGCACCGGCCGAAGCTGAGCCCGCGCCGCAGCCGGCGCCCGCCCCCGTCGCGCCGCAGGCAGCGCCCGTCGTGACGCCCCCTCCGACGCCGCCCGCCGCCCCACCGGCCGTGCCCCCCGTTCCGGCAGCCCCAGTCGCAGGACGCCCAGAGGCGCCAGAGCAGCAGGCGCCCGGCGAGCAACCGCCGGCCGCGGGCGAGGTCGAGGAGCCGATGAACGCCATGCGTCGAGGCGTCGCGGAGCACATGCGACGCTCGCTCGACACCTCGGCGCACGTGACGAGCGCGATCGAGGTCGACATGTCCCGCGTCGTCGCCGTCACGCGAGCAGCTGAAGAAGGAGTACCTGGCGAGCTACGGCGTCAACCCGACGTACCTCGCGTTCGTCGCCAAGGCGGCCGTCGAGACGCTGGGGGAATGGCCCTGGGTCAACGGGGAGATGCGGGGCGAGAAGATCGTCACGCGATCGTTCGTCAACCTCGGCATCGCGGTCGCGCTGGAGGACGGTAAGGGCCTCATCGTGCCGGTGATCAGGAACGCGCAGGACCTGAACCTGCTCGGCGTCGCGCGGGCGATCGCCGACCTCGCCGAGCGCGCCCGCACGAAGAAGCTGATGCCCGACGACGTCCAGGGAGGCACCTTCACGATCACCAACCCTGGCGGCTACGGCACCTTCCACGGCACGCCGATCATCAGCCAGCCCCAGGCAGGCATCCTCGGCACGTACGCCGTGGTGAAGCGGCCGTGGGTCGTGCAGGACGAGCTCGGCCAGGACGTGATCGCGATCCGGCCGCTGATGAACGTCACTCTCACGTACGACCACCGTCTCGTCGACGGCGCGTACGCCGGCGGCTTCCTCCGTGATCTCCGCGCGCGACTCGAAGGGTGGGACGAGGGCTCCGCGTGACGCAGCGGATCGTCCCGATCATCGCGTAGGCGAACGCCGCGGCTGCGATCGACTGGCTGACGAAGGCCCTCGGGTTCCGCGAGCGGGCGAAGCGCCGGCACGCGGACGAGAGCGGGACCGTCACGTACGCGGGGCTCGAGCGCGACGGCGCGCTCGTCATGCTCGCGACGCCGAACGCCGACTACGAGGGGCCGAGGCGGCATCGGGAGAGTGCGAGGCGGCGCGCCGCCGGCAGGACAACCCCTGGGTGATCGACGGGCTCTTCGTCACCGTCGACGACGTCGACGCCCACCACGCGCGGGCGGTGGCCGCAGGGGCCACGGTCATCCGCGTGGCCGAGGGACGTGCCGCACCGCCTGCTGGACGGACGGAGCGACCATGACGACGCTCATGGTCGAGCGAACGCCCTCCCCGAGAGCGCGTGAGACGCGACTACGCTGCGGGTCGATGCCGGCTGCGCACCTCCTCGAGCTTCCGGGCCTGACGCCATACGGCGAGGCCGTCGCGCTCCAGCGCGCGCTCGCCGAGGACGTGAAGGCAGGAGCTCGGCCGGACACCGTGATCCTGCTCGAGCACGAGCCCGTCGTCACGCTCGGGAGGCGGACGGACGAGGCGGCGGAGCTCCACCTCCCCGACGACGTCGAGGTCGAGGTCGTCGAGACGAACCGCGGCGGAAAGTCGACCTACCACGGGCCGGGGCAGCTCGTGTGCTACCCGATTCTCGATCTCAACCGTCACGGACGCGACCTCAGGAAGTACGTGCGCGACCTCGAACGGGCGATCGTCCGGACAATCGCGGCGTTCGGTCTCGAGGCCACGACCCTCGAGGGGCTCACCGGCGTCTGGATGCCGCCGTCCGGCGGGCTCGGCCCGCGGAAGATCGCCTCGATCGGCGTTCACGCCTCGCGCTGGGTCACGACGCACGGCTACGCGCTCAACGTCGACCTCGACCCGGCGCCGTTCACCGAGTGGATCACGGCGTGTGGATTGGAGGACGCGCAGTTCACGACGATGTCTGCCGAGCTCGGCCGGCCGCTCGCCGTGGAGGCCGTGAGGCCCGTCGCGGCCGAGGAGATCGCCGAGGTGTTCGGACTCGAGCTCACGCCGGCGGCGTCAGGCCTCGCGCCACCGGTCGTCGCGGTCGCGCCACGGTAGGCCGTATCTAGACTGGCCGGGATGCAGACGTCACTGCCTGTCGCAGAGAGGCCGCGCCGGCCCGAGTGGATGAAGGTCCGCGCGCCGAGCCGGGACGGCAAGTACTGGGACGTCCGCAAGCTCCTCCACGGCGCGAGCCTGGTCACGGTCTGCGAGGAGGCTCGCTGCCCGAACATCGGCGAGTGCTGGGGGCGCGGCACCGCCACGTTCCAGATCCTCGGCGACACGTGCACCCGCGCCTGCCGGTACTGCTACGTCAACTCGGGCAAGCCGGAGCACGCCCCGGACCCGCTCGAGCCCCTCCGCCTCGCGCAGGCGGCGGCGACGATGGGCCTCTCGCACGTCGTCGTCACGTCGGTCGACCGCGACGACCTTCCCGACAAGGGCGCGGGGCACTTCGCGGCGACGATCCGCGCGCTCAAGGCGAAGCTCCCCGCGTCGCACGTCGAGGTGCTGACGCCCGACTTCCTCGGGGTCGAGGAGGAGGCGCTCGTGACCGTGATCGGAGCGCGCCCCGAGGTCTTCAACCACAACATCGAGACGGTGCGCCGCCTCCACCGGCGGATGCGCGGCGCGAAGGCGACCTACGACGGTGCTCTGTCGCTCCTCCGCCGTGCGAAGGAGATTGCGGACTATCCCGTGCTGACGAAGTCCGGGATCATCGTCGGGCTGGGCGAGACGAACGACGAGGTGGTCGAGACGATGCGCGACCTACGTGGGCACGGTGTCGACGTCGTCACCATCGGGCAGTACCTCCAGCCGTCGTCCCGGCACGCGAAGATCGACCGTTGGGTGCACCCTGACGAGTTCCGCTGGATGCGCGAGCAGGGCGAGGCGCTCGGCTTCGGCTCGGTGTTCGCCGGCCCGCTTGTCCGCTCCAGCTACCGCGCGGACGAGCAGCGGCACGCCGCCGAGACGGGTCTCGGCGCGGTCGCGTACTGAGTACGCCGGCCATCAAGAACACGATTCTCGGTTGGCTTCGAGCGACGCCCGGACGAGGAGTTGCGCGAGCCGGTTCCGCAGTCGGCCCGGCGAGTTCACCGCGAGCAGGTCGGCCTCCACCGCTGACGGCGGGTTCACGGAATCCTCACGCATCGGGAGTAGCGTCGGCCGAGTGAGGCTGCTCTCGCCGCTTCTCGCTTTCGCGGTCACGGTGGCCGTGGTCGCTCCGGCCACACACGCCTCGACGACGGCGAGGCTCCGGCTCGTGAGCCGGCAGCCGCTCGTCGTCCGCGGCGAGGACTTCCGGCCCGCCGAGCGGGTCGTCGTCACGGCGCTCACGCCGATCGGCCCGAAGCGCGTGATCGTCCGCGCGACCGCGAAGGGCCGGTTCGGAGCCACCTTCAGTCTCCCGAACCAGCCGTGCGGCAAGGCCTTCGCTGTCCGGGCCGTCGGCGGGCACGGGAAGCCGGGCGACGCTCGGCGTGCCCGGGCCGCCCTGCGTGCCCCCGCCGATCGACTGAGGCCGAAGAACGCGGACGGGCGGGGTCTCCCCCGCCCGTCCGACGTCGTGTGCTCTTGCGGACCTACTTGGCCGGGGGCGTCACCTGCACCTGCATGAACCCGCCCGGCGTGACGCTGGTGATCCGCATCGTGGTGCCGGTGTTCGGCACCTTGACGCTGTTCCACTCCGCCTGATAGCGGCCGTTGGCCGGAGCGTCGCCCGGATCGCCTGCGACCCAGTAGCTCTGGCTGTCGTCGAACGTCGACACCCCCGGTCGCGACGGGACGGTCACCGCCGCCGCCGGCGATGTGCACGCGTGATCTCGTCGGTCTTCTGCGTCGCTGAACGTCGCGTCGAACGACTGCAGACGCGGTCGCATGACGGTGCCGTTGGCCCAGTGCAGCGGCGCCGGGTTCGCGTCGACCGGAAGGATCAGTCCACCACCGGGATGGTCGCCGACGTTGTTGTCGCTGAAGGAGTTGTCCCAGTACCAGACCAGCAGTCCGTCCTGGTACGGGAACCGCTCGGCCCAGTTCGGCCCGATCGTGCCGCCGAAGTTGTACGGCCCGGTCTGCATTCCGGCGTCGTAGCCGAGGTACTGCTTGTTCTCCGCGACGTACGCGTTGAAGTACGCGTGGGTTTCGGATCCGGTCGTCACACGGAACGCTCCCGAAGCCGGGCTGAACGCCCACCCGGCGTCCGTCTCGGCTCCGTCGACCGGCTGCCCGGTGATCGCGATGTCGTCGATCTGGAAGCCGGGCACCGAGGATTGGCCTGGCTGGCCCTGTTGGGCACCGTCCGTCCAGTACCGGAAGCCGATCGTCACCGTCGGCCGGTGAAGGCCGACAGGTTGGCTGTCAGGTCGACCCAGCCGGTCTGGACGCCGGTGATCCCGTTCCCGAAGTTCTGGCCGTTCGGGCTCGTGCCGGTGCGAGAGGTTCGTAGCGACCGGGTTGCCGTTCACGGTCAGGTAGGCGTAGTCCCAGTCCTCTCGATGTTGTACCGCACCTTGGCACGTCAGGCTGGCACCGGCCGGGAGCGTCACCGACCGCGTCATCGTCGTGTCGAGGTTGTCACCCGTGCCCGAGTAGTAGAACTTCGAGCCGGCAAAGGGCGACCCGAGGTTGGTCGTCACCTGCTTGTCGGGGAGCACGACGACCACGGCCTGATCCTGCTTGGTCGTTGCCTCCGACGGGCCGAGCTTGAGCGACGCCTTCGTGTCGCCGGGCTCGAGCTGCGTGTAGTTCGAGCCAGCCGAGCTGGAGCTTGTCCCACGCGTTCATGTGGAACGGCCGGTTGCCGATTCCCTCGGCGGCCGCACCGTTGTTGCCGTACGAGCCCTGTGACATCAGCGTCCAGAAGCCCGTGACGTTCTCGGCGCCGCCGGTGTTGCCCGACGTGTCGTACTCGTCCGGCAGCCCGAGGTCGTGGGCGAACTCGTGCGAGAACACGCCGACGCCGCCGTTCTCGGGCTCGATCGTGTAGTCGCCGACCCAGAAGCTCGAGCCGCCGATCTGGACGCCGCCGAACTTGTTGAAGCTCGGGCCCGTGACGCCGATGTTGGTGTAGAAGGCGTACCAGCGGTGGCGACCAGATGGCGTTCGTGCCCTGGGCGCCGCCGCCCGTCTCCTCGCCGACGCCGGCGTGGATCGACTGGAAGTGGTCGATGTAGCCGTCCGGCTCGTCGAAGTTGCCGTCGCCGTCGTAGTCGTAGCGATCCCAGACGTCGAACTTCGCGAGGTATTCGTCGACCTGGGCCGCCGTCTTGCCGGACGCGAGCTGCGCGTTGTACCACGCAGTGAGCGAGTCACGGACGAAGAGCCACGTGCGGGCGCAGACGATGCCGCCGCAGTAGTTGGCACCGTAGTTCGCCTCGTTGAATGGCACCGTCACCCAGTCGGTGACGTCGCCGTTGACCGTGTAGCGGTTCGACGACTGCTCCTTGTAGTAGTTGCGCATCGAGTTCGCGCCGGCGGAGTCGTTGAACAGCAGGGTCGTGTAGTACGACTGGCTGAAGTCCGGCGCCCAGATCGTCGTGTTGTCCGTCGCTCGGTCGGGCTGCGGGATCTGGTTGCGGGCCGGGCCGGCCGATCCGCCGTACGTCGGGTTGATCGAGCTTCCGAACTCGCCGAGCACGGTGAGGATCGAGTCCTCGCCTTCGCGGGCGAGCTCGACGTACTGGCCCTTCGCGAGCTTCCCGACCTTGGTGCCCTTGGGGATCTCCCCCTTGGCGACCTTCTCGAGTGCGGCCTGCCTGAGGGCCTCCTGCTTGTCGCCGAGCGGGTGTGAAGATTGTCCGACCCGCCGACCGCGGGATCGTTGTCGCTCGCCTGCGTCGTGCCGGCGATCGACACGCCGACTCCGATGGACAGGACGACAATGAGCGCTCCGGTTAGGAGCGCGAGGAAATGCCTCCTCATGTGTCTCCCCTTTGGATGGTTGTTCCCTGCTGCCTGACCGTGCAGCGCGTGACCCTACCGGGAAGACCGACAAAAGGGCAAGAGAATTGAGCAATTCCCTAATTCGGGTGACATGCCACCCGAAACGGGGACTCAGCCGTGCGGCTTGGCCATCTTGTGGTAGTCGAGCGCCTCGTCGAGAACGCTCTCCTCCACGCCCGCCTCACGCGCGAGCTCGCGCAGCGAGCGGCCCGACGACGCGGCCTTCTTCACGAGCTCCGAGGCCTTGTCATAGCCGATGACGGGATTGAGCGCCGTCGCGGCCGACAGGGTCAGCTCGGCGTAGCGCTCGCACTGCTCGCGGTTCGCCTCGATCCCGTCGACGCACTTCTCGGCGAGAAGGCGGGACGCGCTCGCCAGCAGCGACACCGACTGCAACAGGTTGCGCGCCATCATCGGGATGTACACGTTGAGCTCGAAGTGACCGTTCATGCCTCCGATCGTGATCGCGGCGTCGTTGCCGATCACCTGTGCCGCGACCTGCGTCACGACCTCCGGGATGACCGGGTTCACCTTGCCGGGCATGATCGACGAGCCCTTCTGCAGCTCGGGCAGGAAGAGCTCTCCGAGCCCGGCGCGCGGCCCGGAGCCCAGGAAGCGGAGGTCGTTCGCGATCTTCGTCAGGGAGACCGCGACCACCTTGAGCGCGCCGGAGCCCTCGACGAGGCCGTCGCGGGCCGCCTGCGCCTCGAAATGGTCGACCGGAGCGGAGATCGCGAGGCCCGTCTCGCGAGACAGGTACTCCCGCGTGCGCGCTGCGAATTCGGGATGCGTGTTGAGGCCGGTGCCGGTGGCGGTGCCCCCGAGCGGGATCTGCCCGAGGCGCGGCATCGCGTCCTCGACCCGTGCGATCCCCTGGCGCACCTGCACGGCGTACCCGGCGAACTCCTGGCCCAGCGTCACGGGCACCGCGTCCATCCAGTGCGTGCGGCCGGACTTGACGACATCGTCAAACTCGAAGGCCTTCCGCTCCAGCGAGGCGGCCACGCGCTCGAGCGCCGGCAGGAGGTCGTGCGCGATCTGATCCAGGGCGGCGCAGTGCACGGCCGAGGGGAAGACGTCGTTCGAGGACTGGCCCATGTTCACGTCGTCGTTCGCGTGGACGTCGTCCCCGGCGAGCGCCGCGATCACCTCGTTCGCGTTCATGTTCGAGCTGGTCCCGGACCCCGTCTGGAAGACGTCGATCGGGAACTGGTCGTCGAACTCCCCGGCGGCGATGCGGTCGCCGGCCGCCGCGATGCGATCCGCCTTGTCGCGGTCGAGCAGCTCCAGATCCGCGTTCGCCCTCGCGGCGGCCGCCTTGATGCGTCCCAGCCAGTGTGCGACTGCGACGGGGATCGGCTCTCCTGAGACGGGGAAGTTGGCCACTGCCTTGGAGGTCTCGGCGCCCCAGAGCTCCTGCCGTTCGGGCGTGCCGCTCATCGCTCCTGAGTCTAGACGCGCACTCCGGGAGTCGCGCATGCGTGGATTCCCCTACGGGCCTCGCGGATCATCCGCGGGCTGCGTCGAGGAGCTCGCCCCAGGAGGAGAGCTTCACGCGCGGGCGGCCCTGCGCCTCGCCGCGCGCCTTCTCGACCGAGTCGATCGCCTCCCATCCCGCGTAGGAGACGACGTCCACTCCCCGCTCTGCGAGCAGGTCGTCGATCGACCCGTCCGCGGACGCGCCCGGAAGCCGTCCGGACCGGGCGTCCTCGAGGAGGTGGTCTGCCGTCTCCGTCCCATCCTTCTTGTTCGTTCCGATGACGCCCGTGGGCCCGCGCTTGATCCAGCCGGCGCAGTAGACGCCCGCAAGGGGCGCTCCCCGACCGTCGAGCACGCGGCCGGCGACGTTCGGCATCGTCCCGCTCGCTTCGTCGAACGCCGTGCCGGGGAGCGCGACGCCGTGGTACCCGACGCTCCGGAAGACGATCCCGCAGGGGATCGACTCGCGCTCGTCGGTTGCCACCGCGCGGATCCGGCCGGTCCCATTCGCCTCGAGCCGGTTCCGGACGATCTCCAGCGCCTCGACCCGCTGCTCGCCGATGAGCGCGGCGGGCGAGGCGCGGAAGCGGAGCCTGACCGTGCGGGGCTTGCCTCCGGGCTCTCTCGCGGCGAAGGCTCGCAGCAGCTCCATGTTTCGCTGGACGACGTTGGACGCCCCTACGAGCTCGGCCTCGCTCGCCGCGTCGAGCGTCAGCTCGTCCGGGTCGACGAGGACGTCCGCGCCGGCGAGGTCGCCCATCTCTTGGAGCTCTGTCGACGTCCACGAGGCCTGCACAGGGCCACGCCGGCCGAGAACGACGATCTCCTGGATGCGCGACGACGAGATCGCCTCGATGGCAGCGTCCGTGGTGTCCGTGGGCGCCAACTCCTCCCGCGTCAGCGCGAGCATCCGCGCGACGTCGAGCGCGACGTTGCCGTTGCCGATGACGACCGCCCGCTCGACGTCGAGGTCGAACGGCACGTCCTGGAAGTCCGGGTGGCCGTTGTACCAGGCGACGAACGCGGTCGCCGGCCAGGAGCCCGGCAGGTCCTCGCCCGGGATCCCGAGGCGCCGGTCCGTCTGCGCGCCGACCGCGTACAGCACCGCGTCGTAGAGCCGAGCGAGCTCGCCGTGGGTCACGTCGCGGCCGACCTCCACATTGCCGTGGAAGCGGAACCCCGGACGCTGGGCGATCTTCTCGAACGCGCGCGAGACCGTCTTCAGGTTCGGATGATCCGGCGCGACCCCCAGTCGGACGAGCCCCCAGGGCGTCGGCAGGCGCTCTATCACGTCTACCTCCACGCGCGGCTCCTCGCTCGCCAGGAGATGACCGGCGGCGTAGAACGCTGCCGGACCGGAGCCGACAACGGCGACGCGGAGAGGACGAGAGGCCACGACGAGAATCTAGGCGCTTCGCGAAGCGAGGCGCCCGCCAACCGTGCCGGTGCTAGTGGCTACAGCCCGACCCGCAGCCGCCGACCTGCGTCCCCTCGGGGAGCGCCTCGCCCTCCTCGACCTGGAACGAGTGGCCGCAGCCGCAGGAGGACACCGCGTTCGGGTTCTCGATCTTGAACCCGGACTCCTGGAGGCCGGTCAGGTAGTCGATCGTCGCGCCCTGGAGGTACGGAGCGCTGAAGGGGTCGACGACGATCGTGACGCCCTCGAGCAAGAGCTCGTGGTCGCCCTCCGCGACCCCCGAGTCGAACCCGAGCCCGTACTGGAAGCCCGAGCACCCGCCGCCCTGGATCGCCACGCGCAGGACGAGCGATTCGGCGTCCGGCTCCTCGGCCATCAGCTCCTTCACCTTCTGCGCGGCGAGGGGGGTGAGGTCGAGCAGCGTGTCGGTGGGGCGCTCGGCGATCTCCATGCCCAGATGGTACCCAAGCGGCCAGCCGCCGCGAGTCCCCGACTTTGTAACACCGGAATCGACCGTCGGAAGCGGGTTCTCGTTGCTGCTCGTGAGCGAGGACTGGAGTGGTAGGTTTCGCGGGCGACCCCGGACGGGATCGAGGAAAGCGTGCTCTCCGACTGGCTCCCGTTTGTCATCTACGCCGTCTTCGCCGCTGTGATCCCGGCGTCGATGCTCCTCTTCTCGTTCGTCTTCGCGACGCCGCCGACCTCACGGACGAAGCAGCGGATGCTCCCGTTCGAGTCGGGCGTCTCGAAGGAGGCCCCCGGCCTCGAGCGCCGCTTCACCGTGAGCTTCTACCTCACCGCGATGCTGTTCATCCTGTTCGACATCGAGATCGTCTTCCTGTACCCGCTCGCGGTGCAACTCGACCTGCTCGGCTGGTTCGGGTTCCTCGAGTTCCTCGTCTTCGTCGTGATCCTCGCCGTGGCCTATGTCTACATCTGGCGGAAGGGAGCGCTCGAGTGGCACTAGCACGTCAGCTCCCGCTCGTCTCGGACCGGCCGGCCGCGAAGGCCGGGCTGCGAACCGAGCGGACGCTCTGGCCCGATCGCGGCCCGAGCGTGTTCGAGCAGGAGCTCGAGTCGATCGAGGACGCCCTGCTGACGACGACGGTCGAGCGGGCGGTCGCCTGGGCGCAGTCGGGCTCGATGTGGCCCGACACGTTCGGGCTCGCATGCTGCGCGATCGAGATGATGTCGATCGTCTCGTCGCGTTACGACATCGCCCGGTTCGGCATGGAGCGGTTCAGCTCGTCGCCGCGCCAGGCGGACCTCCTGATCATCTCCGGGCGCATGACCCACAAGATGGCCGCGCCGGCCAGGCAGGTCTACGACCAGATGCTCGAGCCGAAGTGGGTGATCGCGATGGGCGCGTGCGCGAGCTCCGGCGGGATGTTCAACAACTACACGGTGCTCCAGGGCGTCGACAAGATCTTCCCCGTCGACATCCACGTGCCCGGGTGCCCCCCGCGCCCCGAGGCGCTGATGGAGGGCATCGTTCGCCTCCACGAGAAGATCCGCGCGGGCGTGCCGCCCGCCTACGAGATCCGCGGGGTTGCGGAGTGACGAGTGCCGGCGCTCCCGGCGTCGTCGAGACGAGCGAGGCCCACGGCGAAACGACGCTGGTCGTCGACCCCGCCCGCATCGTCGAGGCGTGCACGCACCTGCGGGACGCGGAGGGATTCAACGTGCTCGTCGACGTCTCGGGGGTCGACTACCTCGGCTGGGGCACCAAGGAGGTGGCGGGCTACATCGGCACGCCTGCCGGCCGCGATCTGAATGCCGCAGGCTCGCAGGGCTTCCAGCGCGTCCCCGACCCGAAGCCGAAGCGCTTCGCAGTCGTCTATCACCTGCTCCGCGTCTCCGACGCGCCGCAGCGCCTGCGCGTGACGGCGTGGCTCGACGACGGCGAGGAGATCGACTCGGTGATCGGCGTGTGGCCGGCCGCCGACTGGTTCGAGCGCGAAGCGTACGACCTCTACGGGATCGTCTTCCGCGGGCATCCGAACCTGGTCCGCATCCTGATGCCGGAGGACTGGGAGGGGCATCCGCTGCGCAAGGACTACCCGCTCGGCGGCGAGCCCGTCCGCTTCTCGGGAGAAGAGTGACGTCCCGATGAGCGTGATGCCGGCGACGCTGATCTACGAGGGCACGCGCATCCCGTCGCCCTGCCCGACGATCCTCCGGATCGACCCGGACGAGCACAACCTCGACGACATCCTGCAGGGTCAACTTCGGGCCGAACCACCCATCGACCCACGGCGTGCTGCGGCTGATCGTCGACCTCGACGGCGAGCACGTCGCCGGGATCGAGGCGGTGATCGGCTACCTCCACACGGGCTTCGAGAAGACCATGGAGTCGAAGACGTACTGGAAGGGCATCACGTACCCCGAGCGGATCGACTACCTCTCCTTCCAGGCGAACGAGCTCGTCTTCGTCCTGGCGATCGAGAAGCTCCTCGGCCTCGAGACCCCCGAGAAGGCGACCTGGATGCGGATGTGCCTCTCGGAGCTGAACCGGCTCCACTCGCACCTGGTCTGGCTCGGCACGTCGGCGCTCGAGCTCGGCGCGATCTCGATGTTCTGGTACGCGTTCCGCGAGCGGGACATGGTGCTGGACCTGTTCGAGATGGTCACGGGCGTCCGCATGCACACCCGCTACTTCCAGGCCGGCGGCCTGGCCGAGGACATCCCCGAGGGCTTCTACGCGCAGGCGCGACAGCTCGCCCGGCACATGCCGAAGGCGGTCGACGACTACGAGGGCATCCTCGACAAGAACAAGATCTGGCTGGAGCGGACGAAGGGCATCGGGCTGCTCTCCACGGACGATGCGCTCGCGCTCGGGCAGTCGGGGCCGATGCTGCGGGCCTCCGGCGTCGACTGGGATCTCCGCAAGAACATGCCGTACCTCGCGTACGACGAGGTCGACTTCGACGTGCCGGTGTATCCGAACGGCGACGTCTACGACCGGTACAAGGTGCACATGGACGAGATGCGGGCCTCGGCGCGCATCGTCGCCCAGTGCGTGACGCGGCTCGAGGAGATGCGGGGCATGCCGTGGATCGCAGACGACCGCAAGGTCGTGCTCCCGCCGCGCGAAGAGCTCCACACGTCGATGGAGTCGCTGATCCACCACTTCAAGATCGTCACGGAGGGCTATCGGGTTCCCGAGGGGGAGGTGTACGTCGCGGTCGAGTCTGCCCGCGGCGAGTGCGGCTGCTACCTGGTGTCGGACGGCGGGCCTCGGCCGTGGCGCGTGAAGTTCCGCGCACCGAGCTTCGCCGCGCTCCAGGCGACCGCGACGTGCATTCGCGGCACGGCGATCGCCGACCTCATCGCCGTCGCCGCCTCGCTCGATCCCGTCATGGGAGACGTCGACCGGTGATCGGCTCTCCGCATCGCCCGACCGGGTTGGCGGGCTCGTGAGCACGACGTTGTACGACGAGATCCAGAAGGTCCGGGCCAGGTACCCCGACCCGCGCTCCGCGGTCATCCCGGCGCTTCGGCTCGCGCAGGAGGCACACGGCGGCTGGCTTCCCGAGCAGGCGTTCCGCGAGGTCGCGGAGGCGCTCGAAACGACGCCAGCGTTCTGCCTCTCGATCGCGTCCTTCTACGACATGTTCCACACCGAGCCTGTGGGCCGCCACCTCGTCGAGGTCTGCACGAACGTCTCGTGCGCACTCTCCGGCGCCCAGGACGTCGTCGAGGCCTTCGAGCGCGCGCTCGGCGTCCATGTCGGCCAGACCACGGACGACGGTGACGTCACCCTGCGCACGGTCGAGTGCCTCGGCGGCTGCGGCTGGGCGACTGTCGTGGCGATCGACAACCACCATCGCCTGCACGTCCGCGCGGGCGAGGTCGCCGGGCTCGCGAAGGAGCTGCGCTCGTGAGCTACGAGGCGCTCGCCGAGAGGACGCGACCGTGAGCGCGGCGCCCGAGATCGTCTTCGCCGGGACCGACGGCGGCGCGCTGACCGAGCTCGCCGACTACGAGGCGGTCGGCGGCATGACCGCACTGCGCCGCGCGCGCGAGATGACGCCCGACCAGATCATCGAGGAGCTCAACGCCTCGAACCTGCGCGGCCGCGGCGGTGCGTTCTTCCCGACCGGTCGCAAGTGGAGCTTCGTCCCGAAGCCCGAGCAGAACCCGAGGCCCCACTACCTGGTCGTGAACGCGGACGAGTCCGAGCCGGGCACGTTCAAGGACCGCGAGATCATGCTGCGAGTCCCGTTCCGTTTTCTCGAGGGGTGCCTCATCGCGGCGCGCGCGATCCAGTCGCGGCACGCGTTCATCTACATCCGCGGCGAGTACGAGCGCGAGTGGGAGGTGCTCGTCTCCGCCCTCCAGCAGATGCGGAAGGCGAAGCTCCTGGACGACGTCACGATCGTGATCCACCGCGGGGCGGGCGCGTACATCTGCGGCGAGGAGACCGCGCTGCTCGAGTCGCTCGAGGGCAGGCGCGGCCAGCCGCGGACGAAGCCGCCGTTCCCCGCGATCGCGGGCCTCTACGCGTCGCCGACCGCGGTGAACAACGTCGAGTCGATCACCACCGTGCCGCCGATCATCGAGATGGGGGGCGCCGAGTACGCGAAGCTCGGGCCCGAGAGCTCCACAGGAACGCGCGTGTTCTCGCTGTCCGGGAACGTCGTGCGTCCGGGGAACTACGAGCTGCCGCACGGCTTCCCGCTCCGTGACCTGATCTACGAGGTCGGAGGCGGCATCGCCGACGGGCGCGCGCTGAAGGCCGTGATCCCGGGCGGCTCGTCGACGCCGATCCTCACGGCGTCGGAGGCGGAGAAGGTCACGCTCGACTTCGACTCCCTCTCGCAGGCTGGTACGGCGATCGGGTCGGCGGCGGTGATCGTGCTGGACGACCGCTGCTGCATGGTGCAGCTCGGCGTCCGCGTGTCGCAGTTCTACGAGCACGAGTCGTGCGGGAAGTGCACGCCGTGCCGCGTCGGGACGCGATGGCTGACCCAGATCCTGAAGAAGATCGAGACCGGCGACGGCACCCACGCCGACCTCGACCTCCTGCTCGACGTCGGCGAGCGGATCAACGGGACGTGCCTCTGCCCGCTCGGCGACTCGGACGCGATCGCCGTGGCGAGCTACGTCGCCAAGTTCCGCGAGGAGTACCTCGCACACGTCGAGGAGGGCGGCTGCCCGTTCCGCGGCGAGTCGTCGCTGGACGGGATCGTTGCGCCGACCGACGTGCACGAGGCGCACGCCGGACCCGCCGAGCTCACCCGCCCGCTGGAGGTCGTCGCATGAGCAACGGCGTCGTCAACGAGACGGTGAAGATCACGATCGACGACCGCGAGGTCGAGGTCGCCAAGGGCACGGGGCTCGTCGAGACGGCCGCCGCGGCGGGGATCGAGATCCCCGTCTTCTGCTACGAGCCCCGGCTCGGGCCTCCCGTCGGTGCGTGCCGCATGTGCCTGGTCGAGATCGAGGGGTTGCCGAAGCTGCAGGCCGGCTGCACCCTGAGCGCGCAGGAAGGAATGGTCGTCCGAACGTCCGCAACGTCGCAACGGGCGGCGGAAGGCCAGAGGGGGACGCTCGAGTTCATCCTCGTGAACCACCCGCTCGACTGCCCGGTGTGTGACAAGGGCGGCGAGTGCCCGCTGCAGGACCTCACCTTCCGCTACGGGCCCGGCTCGACGCGCATGACGTTCCCGAAGATGACCTTCGACAAGCCGATCCCGGTCTCCCCGCTGATCGCGCTCGACCGCGAGCGCTGCATCCTCTGCTACCGCTGCACGCGGTTCTCGAGCGACGTCGCGGAGGACGAGCAGCTGATCGCGCGGAACCGCGGCGCCTACTCGGAGATCGCGACGTTCGCCGACGACCCGTACCGCGCGCCGTTCTCCGGCAACGTGATCGAGCTCTGTCCGGTGGGGGCGCTGACGTCGACGCAGTACCGCTTCGAGGCGCGGCCGTGGGAGATCCAGGACGTCCCGACCGTGTGCGGGCTCTGCCCCGTCGGCTGCAACATCCGCGCCACCACCCGCGAGGGCGCGGTCAAGCGCGTCCAGTCGCGCAACCACCCCGAGGTCGACGGCGGCTGGATTTGCGACAAGGGCCGCTTCACGTTCCCGCATCTCCGCGCCGAGGACCGGGTGCGCGAGCCGCTCGCCCGGGGCGACCACGGCCTCGGGCCGATCGCCTGGGACGCGGCACTCGACCGGGCCGAGTCGCTGCTGCGGGGCGCGGGTGGTCGGATCGTCACGGCGCTCTCGGGCTCCGAGACGACGGAGATCGCGTACGGGCTCGGCGTGCTCCTGCGCCGCGGCCTGAGCGCCCACTCCGCCGTCCTCGACGAGTCGACCTCCGCAGCGCTCGACGCATTCCGAGCCCCGCTGTCCACCATCGGCGACGCCGAGCTCGTCGTGATCGTCGGTGACGACGAGGTGGTCGATCGCGCGCCGGTGATCGACCTCTGGCTCAGGAAGGCACGCCGGAACGGCGCCGAGATCGTCACGGTCGGCGCGCGCGGCTCCGTCCCCGCACCGTCCGGCGGCGCGGCCGACGCGCTCGCGGCGCTCGTCACGTCGGGCAACGCGCTCGGGAAGCGGCTCCGCTCTTCGGACCGGGCGGTCCTCGTCTGGTCGGGCCCTGGTGGGGGCGGAGGCGCACGACTCGCGGAGGCGGCGCATGCGCTCGGCTTCGAGGGCAAGCCCGGCTGCGGCGCCTTCCACCTGGCGATGCGGCCGAACGCGCGCGGCGTCGCCGAGGCGTGGGCGGCGGCCGCCGACGAGGACGAGGTCGTGCGCGAGGGGATCGGCCTCCTCGTCGTGTCCGGCGACGAGGCTGCCGGTGATCCCGGCGTGCGTGCGCTGGCGGAGCACGCGGATGCGGTGATCGCGATCACGATGTTCCACTCGCTCGCCGTCGGCTGGGCCGACCTGGTGCTTCCCGCGACCGCGGCGCTGGAGCGCGAGGGCACGTCGATGAACGTCGAGGGGCGCGTGCAACGCCTCCGCCGCACGGTGACACCGCCGGTCCCGGACGAGCTCGCGTGGCTGTCGAAGCTCGCGAAGCGCTTCGAGGCCGAGCTCTCCCCGCACCCCGCCGTGGTCTTCGAGGAGCTCTCCCAGCGGATCTACGGTGGCCTGCGACTCGAGCAGCTGAGTGAGCATGCGGCGCTCCCCGCCCGCGCCGACTACGTCAGGCCTGAGCCGGCGAAGGGCGAGAGCGCAACCGGGGACAGTCCCCCGCGGGGACAGTCCCCTGACCACTTCGTGGGGACGCTCCGCCTCCTTCGCTACAGGCCGCTCTTCTCGGGGCACCAGGTCGAGCGCGTGCCCGAGCTCCAGTTCCAGCGGGCGGAGCGCGTGGTCATGCTCTCGGCGGCCGACGCCGACCGGCGCGCCATCGCCACCGGCGACCTCGTGACCGTCCGGTCGAATGGGACGTCGGTGGAGCTCCGAGCCCGCGTCGACCGCAGGCTCGTCCAGGGCGTGGCACGGATGGCCGAGGAGCACGCCGGCGACCTCCATCTCGACGTCGAGGTGGTGCGCTCGTGACGGCGGGCGAGGCAGGCCTCGCCCCTACCGGGGGCATGCGATGACCTCCATGGGCATCCTCGCGAGCGGGGCGAACGGCGAGCCCTGGTGGATCGCGCTCATCAAGGCGGCGATCGTGATCAACCTGGTCCTCTTCGGCTTCGCGTACCTGACGCTGCTCGAGCGCAAGGTGATGGGACGCATGCAGCTCCGCTACGGGCCGAACCGGGTCGGCCCCTTCGGCCTGCTCCAGCCGATCGCCGACCTCGTGAAGCTGATCCGCAAGGAGAGCTTCTTCCCGGCGGCTGCGGTCGACGTCCTCTACATCGCGGGGCCGTTCCTGGCGGCGTTCACCGCGCTGACCACCTTCTCGGTGATCCCCTGGGGGCCCGGCTGGGAGATCGGGGGGTACCAGGTGAACGGGTACGTCGCCGACCTCCCGATCGCGCTGCTCCTGGTCTTCGCCGTCGGCTCGATCGGGATCTACGGCTTCATCATCGGCGGCTGGGCGTCCGACTCCAAGTTCGCGCTGCTCGGCTCGATGCGGACGTGCGCGCAGCTCGTCTCGTACGAGGTGTCGCTCGCGCTCTCCGTCCTCGGCGTCGTGATCATGGCGAAGTCGCTCTCGCTCGTCGACATCGTCGCCGCCCAGGAGGCGGACGTCTGGTACGTGATCCCGCAGATCGTCGGGTTCGTGATCTTCGTCCTCGCCGGCACCGCGGAGACTGCGCGCGCGCCCTTCGACCTGCCCGAGGCCGAGCAGGAGCTCGTCGCCGGGTACCACACGGAATACGGCGGCATGCGGTTCGGCCTCTACTCGATGTCCGAGTACATCAACCTGATCACGCTCTCCGCCCTTGCCGTGACCCTGTTCCTCGGCGGCTGGCACGGGCCGTGGCTCCCCGGCCCGATCTGGTTCCTCGTCAAGCTCTTCGTCGTGATCTTCTTCTTCATCTGGATGCGGACGACGCTCCCACGGCTTCGCTACGACCAGCTGATGCGATTCGGCTGGAAGGTGCTGCTGCCGGTCGCCACGGTCAATGCGGTGATCACCGCTCTCCTGGTGGTCTGGATCTAGGGTGACGCGCTGACATGCAGCCGTTCGGGACACTCAAGGGCTTCGGAGTCACGTTCAAGCACATCTTTCGGAAGCCGATCACCCAGCAGTACCCCGAGTACAAGCGCCCCGTCTATCCGCGCTTCCGCGGCCGCCACAAGCTCCACCGTCACGCGAACGGGCTCGAGAAGTGCGTCGGCTGCTCGCTCTGCGCGGCCGCGTGCCCGTCGGACTGCATCCGCGTGGTTGCCGACGAGAACTCCGCGGAGCACCGGATCTCGGCGGGCGAGCGGTATGCGCGCATCTACGAGATCAACCTCTCGCGCTGCATCTTCTGCGGCTACTGCGAGCTCGCGTGCCCGTTCGACGCGATCACGCTCGGCAACGAGTTCGAGCTCTCGGAGTACTCGCGCGACGACCTCATCTACACGAAGGACATGCTTCTCGCCGACCCCATCAAGCGGATCCCGGTGCAGGACGCGGATCTCTACGACACTCCGATCCCCGCCTACAAGCGGCTCTCGTGACGTTCGCCCAGAGAGCCACGAGATCCAGTTCGATGCCCGACATCGGCCTCCGAGATCACGTTGACCGGTGCGAGACCCTCGTGCTGGGGGCGCCCAAGGCGGCCTGAGCGCAATGGCGAACTTCCTCGTCTGGGTGATCTGGCTCCTCGCCGCCGGCGCGTGCCTCGCGACCGGCGTGCGGGTCGTGACCGCCTCGAACCCGTTCTCGTCCGCGCTCTCGCTGATCGGGAACCTCGCATCGCTCGCGGTGCTCTTCCTCCTCGCTTCCGGGGAGTTCGTCGCCGCGGCGCAGATCCTGGTCTACGCGGGCGCGGTGATGGTGATGTTCCTCTTCGTGATCGCCTACCTCGGCGGCCGCGCCGACGCGCCCTGGGCGGGCGGGACGAAGCTCATCCAGACGGCGTCCGTGATCTCCGCGGCGTCCCTCCTGGCGGTCACCCTCGTCGCGTTGATGCTGAACGCGGACGGGCGCCTGTCGAACGAGGCGGACGTCTCGCGGGCCTTTGGCTCGCCGGCCGAGATGGGCCGGCTGTTCCTGACCGATCACCTGCTCGCGTTCGAGATCACGTCCATCGTGCTCCTCGTCGCCGCGGTCGGCGGTGTCGTGCTCGGCATGCGGTCCCAGGCCGAGGAGGCCGTGGACGCCGGCGAGGGGCGTGCGGCGTGAACGGACCGGGCATTCCCTGGTACCTCGCGGTCTCGGCGATCCTCTTCTCGATCGGCGTCGCCGGCGTGCTGCTCCGGCGGAGCCCGCTGATCGTGCTGCTGTCCCTCGAGATCATGCTCAACGCTGCGAACCTCGCATTCGTGGGCTTCTCTCGGCTCTTCGGCGAGATGGACGGCCAGGTGTTCGCTCTCGCGGTGATGGCGGTCGCTGCCGCCGAGGTGTGCGTCGGGCTCGGGCTGATCGTCGCCATGGCCCGGCGGAACCTGGCGCTCGACGTCGACCAGCTGACGGAGCTCCGGGGCTAGTGGTCAACGGCGGTTGGGTCTGCCTGCTCGCGCCGCTCGCCGGCTTCCTCGTCATCCTGCTCGCCGGGCCGAGGATCACGCGGCGCCAGGCGGGCATCATCTCGACGACGTCCGTGTTCGTCGGCTTCGCCGGCGCGGTCGTCGCGCTCGTCGACGCCTGGAGACGTAGCCCCGACGACCGCACCGAGCTGACGACCGCATGGACGTGGCTCCAGGCGGGGCAGTTCAAGGTCGGGCTCGAGCTCCTGATCGACCCGCTCTCGATCGTGATGATGCTCGTCGTCACCGGCATCGGCGGCCTGATCGTCCTCTACTCGAACGGCTACATGGCCGGCGACGACGAGGAGCGGCGGTACTTCGCCTACATGTCGTTCTTCGTCTTCTCGATGCTCCTGCTCGTCGAGAGCGGCAACCTGCTCCTTCTGCTCGTCGGCTGGGGCCTCGTCGGCCTCGCCTCGTACCTCCTGATCGGGTTCCATCACGAGCGCGCCTCCGCCGTCGCCGCGGCCAAGAAGGCGTTCGTGATGAACGCGATCGGCGACGCGGTGATGGCGCTCGCCTTCTTCCTCACGATCTCGCAGATCGGCAGCCTCGATTACGGCACCGTCTTCGCCGCCGCCGGCAACGGGGGCCTCTCGGACACCGCCGTCACGCTCCTCGCGCTCGGCCTGCTCGGAGGCGCCGTCGCGAAGTCCGCGCAGATCCCGCTCCACACCTGGCTCCCCGACGCAATGGAGGGCCCGACGCCCGTCTCGGCACTGATCCACGCCGCGACGATGGTCACCGCGGGCGTCTACCTCATCTGCCGCACGCACCCCGTCTTCGAGGCCGCGCCCGACGTCCAGCACCTCGCCGCGCTCCTCGGGCTCGCGACGCTCCTCGTCGCGGGCGTGATCGCGCTCGTCCAGTGGGACATCAAGCGCGTGATCGCGTACTCGACGATGAGCCAGATCGGCTACATGTTCCTCGGCGCGGGCATCGGGGCGTACGGGTTCGCGATGTTCCACCTCGTCACGCACGCGTTCTTCAAGGCGCTCCTCTTCCTCGCGGCCGGGCTCGTGATCCATCGCCTGGACGGCGAGCAGGACATCCGGAAGATGGGCGGGCTGCGCCGGTCGATGCCCTACACGCACGCGACGTTCCTGATCGGCTCGCTTGCGCTCGTCGGCATCCCGATCTTCGCCGGCTTCTGGTCGAAGGACGCGATCCTCGCCTCGGCGCTCGCCTACGGCGGCGGCCTGGGTTGGGTGCTCTACGTCGGCGGGCTCCTCGGCGCGCTCCTGACCGGGCTCTACACGTTCCGCCTCTACTTCCGCGTCTTCCACGGCGAGCCCGCCGCGGAGCCGCACGAGGCGGAGCACCACGGCGAGGGCGACCGGTCGATGCTCGTTCCCGTCGGGGTGCTCGCGGTGGGGTCGACGGTGGTCGGCTTCCTCGCGATTCCGGGCGTCTGGGAGCCGTTCGAGACGTGGCTCGAGCCGGTCGTCGAGCCGCTCGTGTCCCCGTCCTCGATGCAGGAGTGGGTGACGAGCGCCGTCGCCGTGACGCTCGGCGTGCTCGGCATCCTCCTGGCGCTGCGTGCGTTCCGCGCCGGGCGCGAGCTTGTCCGCGACGGCCCGGTGCGGACGACGCTCGAGCACAAGCTGTGGTTCGACGAGCTCTACGACACCCTCTTCTCGCGTCCGGGGCAGGCGATCGCCATGCTGCTCCGCGACCGCGTCGAGACGCCAGTCGTCCAGGGCGGCCTCGACGAGGTGGCCGAGGAGACGCTCCGCGGGGCGACGCTGACCTCGAGCGTCCAGAGCGGCCTGCTCCGTACCTATGCGCTTGCGTTCACCGTGGCGGTCGGCGTCCTGGCCCTCGTCTTCCTGGTGGTGCGCTAGTGCTCACCACGCTCCTCATCGTCGTCCCGCTCGCAGGCGCGATCCTGACGTGGATCCTCCCGCTGTCGCGCGAGTCAACCGCCGGCTTCGCGCTGCTCGTCGCGCTCGCGGAGGTCGGGCTCTGGCTCGGCAGCGCGCGCAACTTCGACTTCGGAAGCGACGCGCAGCAGTACTCCGCCACCAGGGAGTGGTTCGACGAGCTCGGGATTTCCTACGCCGTCGGCCTGTACGGCTTCCAGTTCTGGCTCGTCGGCCTCGCCATCGTCGTCGGCGCGTGCTCCGTCGGCTACGGCGCGTGGGTGGGCCGCGAGAACGCGCGGGCCTACTTCGGACTCCTGCTCTTCCTGGTGGGGGCGCTCGTCGGTGTCTTCGCGGCGCAGGACCTGATCGTCTTCTACGTCTTCTTCGAGGCGATGCTGATCCCGATCTACGTGCTCGTCGGCGTCTGGGGCGGCCCGCAGCGCCTCAAGGCGACCATCACGTTCGTCCTGTACACGATGGTCGGCTCGCTCCTGATGCTCGCGTCGATCATCGCGTTCGGCATCTCGCAGGGCACCTTCCTGCTCGCCGACATCGGGAAGAGCTCCAACGACTGGATCTTCCTCGGGTTCCTCGCGGCCTTCGCCGTCAAAGCCCCGCTGTTCCCGTTCCACGGCTGGCTCCGTCTCGCGTACACCGAGGCGCCGCCGGAGGTCGGCGCGATCCTCTCGGGCGTGGTCTCCAAGGCGGCGGTCTTCGGTCTCGTCTGGATCGTGCTGCCGCACTTCCCGCAGCCCGTGCGCGACTTCCGCACCCTCGTGCTCGTCCTCGCCGCCGGGACGCTCGTCTACGGATCGGTGCTCGCCTTCCGGCAGCCGGACATCAGGGGAGTGGTCGCCTACTCGTCGATGGCCCAGATGGGCCTGATCGTGCTCGGGATCTTCGCGGTCAACGACCTCGGCCTGGACGGCGCCGTCCTCCACTCGGTCAACCACGGCCTGGTCTCGGCGGGCTTCTTCCTGCTCGCCGGGATGATCGAGACCCGGTCCGGCACCGGCACGTTCTCGGAGCTCGGCGGGATGGCGAAGGGTCGCCCGATCCTCGCCACGCTCGTGCTGACCCTCGGGATGTTCACGCTGGCCGTTCCCGGATCGACGAACTTCGCGGGCGAGTTCGCGATCCTCTCGGGCGTCTTCGACCGCGGTTGGGGCTACGCGGCGGTCGGAGCCGCCGCGATGGTGCTTGCTGCGCTCTACGCGTTGCGGATGATCTCCGCACTCCTGCACGAGCGACGCGGAACGGCCGTGCGCGACGAGGCGGGCGATCTCGTCGGCAGTGAGCTGATCCTCCTCGTCCCGCTGGTCGCGATCCTCGCGGTGCTGACGGCATGGCCCGCGGGGATCACCGAGCGGTCGTTCCCGGCCGACCGGCCCGCCGCGTTCATCGCCTCTCAGGAAGGGCTGGGCCCGCCGTGATCGACACGCCGAAGGTCGACTGGCTCGCCCTTTCGCCCACGCTGGCCCTGCTCGCCGTCGCGGGAGTCACGCTGCTCGGCGCGGTGATCGTCCCGCGCGCCGCCGAGCGGGCGTTCTCGGTCGTCGTGTCGATCGCCGGCTTCGTCGCGTCGGCAGTGCTCGCCGGCGTCGTCTTCGACCGGTCGGCGGACCCGTCGTCGGTGGTGGTCGACTCGATGACGCGCGACCGCCTGGGCGCGCTTGCGGCGATCCTGATCGCCGTCGTCGGGCTCGTGGTCGTGCTCCTCTCGTGGGGCGACGGCCGGCGCTCGCACGTCGGCGAGTACTACGCGCTCCTCGCCGCCGCGTCCGCCGGGATGGTGTTCTTCGTCTCCGCCGGGAACCTAATGACGATGTTCCTCGCGCTGGAGTGGTTCTCGATCTCGCTCTACGTGCTGTGCGCGCTCGACACGCACCGCCGGGAGTCGCTCGAGGCCGGTCTCAAGTACCTCATCATCGGAAGCTTCGGCTCCGGGGTGCTGCTGTTCGGGTGCGCGCTGGTCTACGGCGCGACCGGCGAGCTCGGCTTCGCCGCGATCCGCGACGCGACGGGCGCCGACGACCCGCTCTTCGCCACCGGCATGGCGATGATCCTCGCGGGGCTCGCGTTCAAGGTCTCGGCCGCCCCGTTCCACATGTGGACGCCCGACGTCTACCAGGGCGCGCCGACGACCGTGACCTCCTTCATGGCAGCGGCGACCAAGATCGCGGGCCTCGTCCTCATGCTCCGCATCCTCGTGACGGCGTTCCCCGAGCAGGCTGAGATCTGGTCGGTCGCCGTCGCCGTGCTCGCCGTTGCCTCGCTGGCCATCGGCAATCTCGCGGCGATCGCCCAGCGCGACCTGAAGCGGCTCCTCGCGTACTCGTCGATCTCCCACGCAGGCTTTCTCCTGATCGCGATCGCCGCTGACTCGACCGGCGGCAGCGAGGCGCTCCTCTACTACCTGATCCCCTACTCCGCGGCCACCGTCGGGGCGTTCGCCGTGGTCGCCGCCCGCGAGCGCGAGCAGGGGCGCTCCGTCACGCTGTCCTCCCTCGAGGGCCTCGGCTGGGAGCGGCCGTTCCTCGGCGTCGCGATGTGGTGGTTCATGCTCAGCATGGCCGGGTTCCCGTTGACCGGCGGCTTCCTCGGCAAGCTGTTCGTCTTCTCGGCGATCTACGAAGCCGGTTGGTGGTGGCTCGTCGTGGTCGGCGTGCTCGCGACGGCGCTCTCCCTCGCCTACTACCTCAACGTCGTGAAGGCGCTCTTCGTGCGCTCGGGCGAGGTCGGCGGATCCGTGGTGGCGGCGGGCGGCTCGCCGCCGCGTGACTGGCTGCTCGACACGGCGGTGGCAGGCGCGCTCGCGGTCACGATCGGCTCGTTCTTCTTCGTGCAGCCGCTCGTCGACCTCGCGCAGGACGCGGTGGCGGCGCTGCCGCTGTAGGGCGTTCGGCGGCGGGCTCTCGGCGGAAGCGCGCCAACCGTCGGCTCCGTCGATCACACTCCTGCGGCAACCCAACGCATCGGATCGCCCGCGCCGAGGTCGGTGATCCCGGCGGAGTGGAGGGCGCCGATCGCGAGCGTGCGGCGATGTGCCGCGAACGTGAGGACATGCGCGAGCATGCCACCGTACGTGAAGACCTGCGGCGGGTCGCAGACCGCGTCGACGAACGTCTCGTCGAGGCGGTTCCCCGCGATCACCTCGCGCGCGCGATGGAGAAACGAGGGGCCCGCGTCACGGAGCCGGCCGCGGATCGAGGCGACGGTCTCGTCCTGCTCGACGCCGAAGTCGTAGGCGCGGGAGTCCATCGCAGCGTTCCACATGTCCATCTGACCCACGAGCCGCGACAACAGGGACCGCAGCGTCGGCTCGTCGTCGACACCCTCGACCGACAGCTCGATTGAAGTGTCGAGCTGCTCGTCCGTGAGTTGCCCTGCACGATCGACGATCTCGCCGACGAGCCACACGTGGTGTTCGACCATTCGTTGCATGAGGTCCATCGAGCTCACCTCGTCTCTCGCGGGCAGCCGAAGGCCGCCGGGTGGGTGGAAGTGCACGCCGTTTCGACTCTCGAGCCGGATCGGGCCGGGGGAAGCGCGCCACGCCGAGGGCCCGACGCCGTAGGCCCGGCGGAATGCTCGTGTGAAGGCCTCGTTCGACGAATAGCCCGCCTCGATCGCGATCTCCAGCACGCTCGCCCGGCTCGTCACGAGCCGGAACGCGGCCCGCTCGAGCAGGATCCGCCGGCGGAGCCGGGTCGGCGTCTCGCCCGAAACCGCAGTCACCACGCGGTCGAAATGGAAGCGCGAGAGATGGGCCTGCGCAGCCAGGTCCTGCCCCGTCGCGTCGTGGTCGTCGAGGCTCTCCGAGAGCGTGTCGACGAAGGCGACGAACGTATCGGTCAACTGGAGGGCCATGTCCCCACCCTGCCGCTTCGAGGCGGCTGCCGCTTGATCGTTCTTGCTCATCTCGCGCAGTGCGCGTAGCCGTGCCCTGGCGTCGGATCGCACGTTGTACCTTGTCGGGCGTGGGGGCGACGCTCACCTGGCTGGGTCACGCCGCGTTCCGGCTCGACACGCCCGCCGGAACACGCGTCTACGTCGACCCGTTCCTGACCGGGAACCCGTCCTGTCCCGAGACCGAGCGGGAGCCCGAGCGTTGCGACCTCGTCGTGGTCACACACGGGCACGACGACCACGTCGGCGACGCGGTCGCGATCGGCAAGCGTTTCTCGTGCCCCGTGGTCGCCCAGGTCGAGTTGCGCGGCCGGCTCGCGGGCCAGGGGCTCCCGCAGGACATGGGTCAGGCACCGAACAAGGGCGGCACCGTGCGCTTCGGGGACGTGCTCGTGACACTGACCGACGCGAACCACTCGTCGAGCACGTTCGAGAACGGGGCGTTCCTGTACCTCGGCGAGTCGTGCGGTGTCGTCCTCCGCCTCGACGACGGCCCGACGATCTACTTCGCCGGTGACACGAGCGTCTTCGGCGACATGGCCGTGATCGGGCGGCTCTACACGCCGGACGTCGCGGTCCTCCCGATCGGCGACCACTTCACGATGGGGCCGGACCAGGCGGCCCTGGCGGCCGAGCTCGTCGGCGCCCCGCAGGTCGTTCCGTCGCATTACGGGACCTTCCCGATTCTCAGCGGCACGCCCGCGGCGCTCCGTGAGCTCCTCCCGAAGGGAGTCGAGCTTCTCGTTCCGGCCCCGGGGGAGACGCTCGGCCTGTGAGGGAGCGCTGGTTCGGCGCGACCGGGCGCCGCGTTCCCGCAATCGCACTCGAGGGCTCGCTCGAGCTCGAGGGAGCGCTGGTCGCTCGACGTCGGTCGACGACCTCGATGCGCTCCGGACGGCGCATGCGGAAGGGACTCCAGTGGTCGTCCGCGCGCCAGACGCGGAGGCGGTCGCGCGTGCGCTCGCCCGGCCCGAGGTGTCCTGCGCGCTCGTCAACGAACCGGCGCTCCTCGAGCTCGACCTGCCGGAGCTCACGTATGGCTGACGCCGTCGTCCACCTACTCGATCTGCGCCTGCCACCTCGCGGCCGGGCAATGGGGCGTCGCGACCCAGTCGAAGTTCCTCGCCGTCGGCTCGATCGTGCCGTGGGCCGTCCCGCACGTCGGCGCGATCGCGACGCAGTCGTACGCGAACCCCCGCTACGGGCCGGACGGCCTGGCGCTGCTCCGGGAGGGGCTCTCCGCGGCGGAGGTCGTCGAGCGCCTGACCGCGGCCGACGACGAGCGCGCTGTCCGCCAGCTCGGGGTGGTCGACGGCGAGGGCGCGGCAGCCACGTACACCGGCGAGGACTGCCATGCCTGGGCCGGCGGACGTGCGGGCGACGGCTACGCCGCGCAGGGGAACATCCTGGTGTCCGCGGCGACGGTCGACGCGCTCGCCGGGACGTTCGAGGACGGCGCCGGAAAGCCGCTGCCTGCGCGGTTGCTCGACGCGCTCGACGCGGCCGACGCGGCCGGTGGCGACAG
This sequence comes from uncultured Actinomycetes bacterium, assembly GCA_963793655.1. Lineage (GTDB taxonomy): Bacteria > Actinomycetota > Thermoleophilia > Gaiellales > Gaiellaceae > Gaiella. Next base: position 424,312 of record CAWCAV010000002.1, on the reverse strand, counting down.
CCGCGGACGCCAGTCCGCGGCGCTGCTCGTGGTGGAGCGGGACGCGGGGTACGCCGGTCTCTCGGACACGCTCGTGGATCTCCGCGTCGACGACCACGTCGACCCGCTGGCCGAGCTGCGCCGGCTCTTCGATCTGCACGAGGAGCTGTTCGGGCGGACGCCGCGCGATCAGTGGATACCGGTCGACGCTGCGCTGCGGGCGGAGCTCGACGAGCTCCTCGCACGCACGGGCCACGAGAGCCTCGCTTCCTGGGCCGGGGTCGAGAATCTCGAGGAGCGCGTCGACGGCGAGGGGTCCATCGACCCCGTCGTGCTCGAGCGCCTGCGGAGCTCGGCGTGAGCAGGGGGTACGCCGTCGCCTCGCTCGACGAGCTCGTGGGCTACGAGGAGGCCGGTCGGCCCCGCTGGCACATGATCCGGTCGACCCTGGGGATCGGCGCCTTCGGCGTCAACGCGTGGACGGCTACCGAGGAAGGTCAGTCGCTGATCGGTGAGCACGACGAGGTGACCGGCACCGCGGGCGGCCACGAGGAGCTGTACCTCGTGCTGTACGGCCATGCGACCTTCACCCTCGACGGCGAGATGGTGACCGCACCCGCGGGCACGGTCGTGCACGTCGCCGATCCGGCCGTGAAGCGCAGCGCGGTCGGCAGCACGGGCACCACGGTGCTCGTCGTCGGCGCCAAGCCCGGTGAGGCGTTCTCGGTCTCGCCATGGGAGCGGACCGCCGAGGCGCTCCGCTTCTGGACGACCCAGGACTGGGACGGCGCGATCGCCGCACTCGAGGAGCTGCACGCCGAGCTGCCGGAGAGCGCAGGCGTGCTGTACAACCTCGCCTGCGCCGAGGCGCGCGCCGGCAAGCCCGACCACGCGCTCGCGCACCTGACCGAGTCGGTGGGGCTCGAGCCTCGCTTCGCCGAGCTCGCGGCGAGCGACGACGATCTCGCGTCGATCCGGGACGACCCCCGCTTCCCGCCCGGCTGACCTTTGGGATGGGCTGCCAGAAGCGGGCTGGTGCGCGCGAAGCGCGCGCCCGTGGCAGATTTCGGGGCGAGACCCGACCGAGAGGAGCCGTCGTGGGCGACACCGTGAAGTACACGCTGGACGAGAGCCGACTGCCGGAGGCCTGGTACAACGTCGCCGCCGACCTGCCGGAGCCGCCCGCCCCGGTGCTCCATCCCGGCACGGGGCAGCCGGTCGGCCCGGACGATCTGGCGCCCCTCTTCCCGATGGAGGTGATCCTCCAGGAGGTCTCCACCGAGGAGCGGATCCCGATCCCCGAGGAGGTGCGGGACGTCTACCGCCTGTGGCGCCCGACGCCGCTCTATCGCGCCCGCCGCCTCGAGCAGGAGCTCGAGACGCCCGCCCGGATCTTCTACAAGTACGAGGGTGTCTCCCCCACCGGGAGCCACAAGCCGAACACCGCCGTCGCGCAGGCGTTCTACAACGCGCGCGAGGGCGTGAAGCGCATCGCGACCGAGACGGGCGCGGGCCAGTGGGGCTCGTCGCTCGCCTTCGCCGGGTCGCTCTTCGGCCTCGAGATCGACGTCTACATGGTGCGGGTCTCGTACGACCAGAAGCCGTACCGGCGCGCGCTGATGGAGGCGTTCGGGGCCCGTTGCGTGCCGAGCCCGTCCGAGGAGACGGCCTCGGGACGGGCGATCCTCGCCGAGCACCCCGACTCGACCGGAAGCCTCGGCATCGCGATCTCCGAGGCAGTCGAGCAGGCGGCGCAGCGTGACGACACGAAGTACGCCCTGGGCTCCGTGCTGAACCACGTCCTTCTCCACCAGACCGTGATCGGCGAGGAGGCGATCGCACAGATGGACCTGGCCGAGGCGTATCCGGACGTGCTGATCGGCTGCACCGGCGGCGGCTCCAACTTCTCCGGGCTCGTGTTCCCGTTCATCGGCCAGAAGCTCCGCGGCGGCTCCGACGTGCGCGTGATCGCGGTCGAGCCGGCGGCGTGCCCGAGCCTGACGCGCGGCGAGTTCGCCTACGACTTCGGCGATACCGGCCATCTGACGCCCCTCGTGAAGATGCACACGCTCGGCTCGACGTTCGTGCCACCCGGCTTCCACGCGGGTGGGCTCCGCTACCACGGCATGGCGCCCCTCGTGAGCCACCTCCACCAACTCGGCCTCATCGAGGCGCGTGCCTACCACCAGACCGCGGTGTTCGAGGCGGGTGTCCGCTTCACGCGCGCGGAGGGGATCCTCCCCGCTCCCGAGGCGAACCACGCCGTCAAGGCCGTGATCGACGAGGCGGTGCGCTGCAGGGAGGAGGGGCGCGCGGAGACGATCCTCTTCAACCTCTGTGGCCACGGCCACTTCGACATGCAGGCGTACATCGACCACTTCGCGGGTGAGCTCGAGGATCGCGAGTACGACGAGGGCGACCTCGCGATGGCGCTCGCCGGGCTCCCGCCGGTGGCGGCGTGAGGCGAGTGGGACGCCCTTCAGGCGCCTGACCCGTCGCCCGGCAGCCTCAGGCCCGCGGCGAGCGCACGGAACGCCGGCACCGGGTCGTGGAACGGCTGCGCGGCGAGCACGACCGCACCGGGCTCCGGGCCGGCGAGGGAGCCGACGAGCAGCTCGAGCCCCGCCGCGAGCGCGAACGCCTTGTGCGCCTGTGGCCCGCCGAACGGAACGAGCTCTTCGGGCGCGCCCTGCCCGACAGCACGTCGCCGTGCGTGACCGCGCCCATCGAGACGTCCGCGACCAGCGGACGACCGTCCGACGAGGGAACCGCGATCGCGATCGGGTTCGTCCCGGTCAGCCGCGGTCCTCCGTCGGGATGCGGCAGCCGCCGTGGCGAGGTCGCGGTGACGACCGCGACGAATCCCGCTTCCGCCAGCTGTCGAGCCCAGGCTCCGAGCACGCCGGTCGGGAAGCACGACTCCGCGACGACGAGCCTCGCCCGCCCGGGTGGATCGGCGACCAACGCGTCGCACACGGCGGCGAGGGTCACGTAGCCGAGGGCACAGTGGCCGTGCCAACGCTCGAAGCCATCGCCACGCTCGACGCGCTCCGGCCGCCCAGCCGGATCCCGGCTCCCGGCCAGAAGGCCCTCGAGCCACGGGATCCGCGACAGCCCGTGGCCCGACTTTCCGGCCTCGTCCGCCGCCGCGAGATGGTCGACCACGATCGTCGCGTCGGACGGCGTCATACCGCAGGCGACGAGCCGGTCCGCTGCCTGGTCACGCGTCACGCGGGGTCCCCAAAAAGGGTTGAACGTGCCCGGCACGCGTTTCGACACGGTTGCAAGGGGGTACGATTACACCCTCCTCACACAAACCTGTGAGGATCTGACTGGATGGCCGCGCCTCCCCCCGGCGCGGACGTGCAGGACGGCGCCGCCCACCGCCGCAGGGCTCGCCGTCACCGGAAGGGAGCCCTCGGGCTCCCTTCCCTGCGCAAGGACATGGTCAGAGGACGGTGAGCGCCTTGCGAATCGAGCCGGCGCGGCGTGCCTGCACCGCCTCCGCGAGCGCGCGTATCGCTGACGACACCTCCGCGTCCGGCGCGGCCTCCAGGACCGTCCGACCCGCATCCGAGGCTTCGCGCAGAACCGGATCGAATGGGATGCGGGCCAGGACGGGCACGTCGATCTCCGCGGCGAGCGCGTCCCCTCCACCGGAGCCGAACAGCTCCTGGTCGGTGCCGACGAGCCAGGCCATGTTCTCGACCACGCCGAGCACGCGCATGCCGGTCTTCTGGGCCATCACCGCCGCGCGCACCGCGACCTGCTGGGCGGCGGGCTGCGGGGTCGTCACGATGATCGCCTCCGCGCGAGGGAGCAGCTGGCCGATCGAGATCGCGACGTCGCCGGTCCCGGGCGGCATGTCGACCACGAGCGTGTCGAGCTCGCCCCAGTGGACATCGGAGAGGAACTGCTCGAGCGCCTTGTGCAGCATCGGGCCGCGCCACATGATCGGGCCGTTGTCCTCGGCGAAGAGGCCGATCGACATCACCTTGAGGTCGCCTCGCACGGGCGGGACGATGAGCGAGTCGACCACGATCGGCCGCTGCGTGACGCCGAGCACGTGCGGGATCGAGTAGCCGTAGACATCCGCGTCGAGCACCCCGACGCGCTCGCCCCGCTCGGCGAGCGCAGCCGCCAGGTTGGCAGTGAGCGTCGACTTGCCGACGCCCCCTTTCCCCGACGCGACCGCAACCACCCGGGTCGAGGGATCGAGCCGGATCTCGCGCTCCGGCCGCCCTCCACGGAGGCGGGTGGCGAGCGCCGCCTTCTCCGCGGGACTCATGACGTCGAAATGGAGCGCGACGCGCGTCACGCCGGGCACCGCGCCGACATGCTGCGCGACCTGATCCTGGAAGCTCGAGCGAAGGGGGCAGCCCGCGACGGTGAGAGCGATCGTGACATCGACGGCGCCGGCCTCCGAGACCGAGACGTCGCGCACCATGTCGAGGTCGGTCACCGGCCGTTTGAGCTCGGGGTCGATCACGCGCTCGAGTGCCTTGAGGATCGTGTCGCGCTCCGGGGTCATGCGGCCAGCCTAGCCCGTACGCTGATCGAGCCGTGGCGAGGACCCCGGTGGCCGACGCGAAACGTAGTCCAGACACCGTTCCGCTCACCGCGACGTGCGCAGCTCAGAGGACGTCAACCGAGCGCGGCGGCGACGCCGGCGCACAGCTCCTCGTTCGCCGCCGCGACCACCCGCGAGCGCTGTCCGAGGTCGAGGAGCGCCCTCCCGAACGGTGGGTCCTCGAACAGCTGGATCGCGAGGCCCCGCTCCCTGACGAGCAGTTGTGCAGCGGCGATGTCGATCGAGCGGGCGGGCTTCAGGCAGCAGACGGCGTCGACCCGTCCCGCCGCGAGGTGGCACAGCGAGAGCGCCAGCGAGCCCATCACCCGCAGGCGATGCGCCACGCCGCGCATCCCTGGCGCGAAGGCGGCGATCGCCTCGGTCGTGGTTCCCTCGAGTGAGAGGATCTCGATCGGGTCCTTCGGCCCCGGCCCGTCGAGGGGGACGCCGTCGAGGAACGCCCCGGCCCCCCGCTCGGCGACCCACTCCTCGGCCGCACCGAGGTCGTAGACGTATCCGAAGACGACGTCGTCCATCGTCGGGCCCTCCGCCACGGCGAGCGAGAGCGAGAAGAAGGGGATCCCGCGCTTGGCGTTGACCGAGCCATCGATCGGATCGACGACCACGACGGGCGGCCCGCCCGAGCCGAACGTGCGCACGCCGAGCTCCTCCGACACGAGCGTGAGATCCCTGCCGAGGGCGTCGAGCCTCCGCACGACGGCGTCCTCCGCCGCGGCGTCGATCGCCGTGGTGTCGTCTCCACCCTCCCCCGCCCGGAGCACCGGCTCTCGCTCGGCCCTCGTGGGAAGCTCTGCGAGGACTCCCTCGACGTCGGACACGCAAGCGCGACACAGGTCGAGCCAGTCGTGCACGCGAAGCTGGGCGCGCGCCGTCACGGGTCGACCGGGTGGATCAGGAGCCCGGAGACGAGCTTCGGGAAGAAGTACGTGGCCTTCTGCGGCATCGTCCGCCCCTCACGGGCCCGCTCGAACACGTCGCTGACGCGGAGCGGCCGAAGGAGAAACGCGCAGTCCGCCTCGCCGCTCTCCACACGCCTCAGCGCCTCCGTGCGGTCGGGGGTGTACCAGAGGCCGTCGTGGCCGAACCGGTCGACCAGCTCGACGTCGAGCTCGCCCGCCTCGCCCCGCACGAGGCGCGTCGACCCCCTGCGGACGAAGACGACGGCCGCCGTGTCGGGCGCCTCGTTCTCGAGCGCCTCGAGCGCCTCGTCGACCGTGCCGAAGGAGTCGCCCGGAGGATCGACGTCGCTGCGGCCGGAGAAGACCCGGTGCGTCGGGAAGATCTCGAGGCCGGGGTCGGAGGTCGAGACGAGGACGACCATCAGCCGGTCGGCGCCGTCCTCGGCAGCGAAGGCCACCGCGGTCTCGTACCGGTGGTGGCCGTCCGCGATGAGGAGCTCGACGTCCGAGAAGAGCTCCGGGACGCCCTGGTCTCCGCCCAGGCGCCAGAGACGCGTTCCCTCGACCTCGAGATCGCCGTCTCCGTCTGGACGCGCGAGCGGGGGGTCGTCGTCGTAGAGAAGGAAGATCGGCTCGAGCTGCGCGCGCGTCGCGCGCAGCAGGCGCAGCCGCCCCTCGATGGGCCCGGCGTGCGTCCGCTCGTGTGGCAGCACGGCTCGAGTCGCATACGGGTCGGCGCGGAGCGAGGCGACGAGGCCGGAGCGGGTGCGCGCGACGCCGTCCGGGCCGACGAAATCCTGCTCGAGCCACCAGACCGCCCTTGCTTCGTCGCGGACGAGCACCCCTTCCGCGAGCCACTCCCGGTAGCGGGCGCCCGCGGCTTCGGCATCGGGCTCGAGCGTCAGGTGCACCACGTTGTGCGGATCGCGGGCACGCAACATCCGGCGCCCGTCGTCGTCGATCACGTCGTACGGAGGCGCCGTGACCGCCGCGCTCGCTCGCGCGTACCGGACGGCGCGGAACGGGCGGACGTCGGCCACCGCGCGAGCCTACACTCACCCTGTGGCGACGATCGCCGAGCTCGTCGAGGACCGAACGGTGGACGGCGTCTACGCCGTCGCCCGCAAGCGACGCCTCACCACGCGGAAGGGGAAGCCCTACATCCTGCTCGAGCTCGTCGACCCGAGCGGACGGATCGAGGGGCGCATCTGGGACGACGTCGACCTCCTCGACCGTCGCTTCGACGAGGGTGACGCGGTACGCGTGCTCGCCCGCGTCGAGCGCTTCGACGGCCGCCTTCAGCTCCAGGTGCGCGCAGTCGAGCCCTCCGAGGCCGATCCCGCCGAGCTGGCGCCCGCGTTGCGCCGCGACGCCGACGAGCTGGAGGGGTTCCTGGAGTTCCTCGCGGCCGAGATCGACCACCCCGGCCTCGCCGCGCTCGTCCGCGGGATCCTCGCCGACCCGGAGGTGCGGGACGGCATGCGGCTCCTCCCCGCCGCCGGTGCGGAGGGGCACCACGGATACGCGGGCGGGCTGCTCGAGCACACGGTGGGCGTCGCCACGCTCGCACGCGAGACCGCACAGCTCCATCCCCGCGTGCGCGCCGACCTCCTCCTCGCGGCAGCGCTCCTCCACGACGTCGGCCGCGTCCGTGAGCTCGGAAGAGGGCCTGCGTTCCGGCCCACCCAGGAGGGCGCACTCCTCGGCCACGTCCTCCTGGGCGTGCGCCTCGTCGACGGCCGCGCGACCGTTCTCGAGCCGGCCGTGCGAGCCGAGCTGCTCCACGCCATCGCGGCGCACCACGACCGGGGCGCCGCGCGGACCGCCGAGGCCTCCGTGCTGTACCACGCGAACCAGCTCGATGCCGTCGCCGCAACCCGTCCGGTCGGCGACGCCCGGGCTCCCGCCTGAGCTCTCGGCGAGCGGCGGGCCGCTCAGACGTTGAAGCGGATGTTGAGCACGTCGCCGTCGACGACGACGTAGGTCTTCCCCTCCAGCCGCTGCGTCCCGCGTCGGGCGGCCTCCGCGTGCGAGCCGGCCTCGAGCAGGTCCTCGGCCGCGATCACCTCGCAACGGATGAACCCGCGCGCGATGTCGGTGTGGATCGTCGCAGCTGCGTCCAGCGCCGTCTGGCCGCTGCGCAGCGTCCACGCGCGCGTCTCCTTCTCCCCGGCCGTGAAGAACGTGATGAGGCCGAGCGCCTCGGAGAGCCGCCGGACCACCTCGTCGAGCGCGGATGCCCCGTCGCGGAACTCGGACGCATCCTCGTCGGGCAGCTCGGCGAGCTCGGCCTCGAGCTTGCAATCGATGCCGCCGGGGCCGTTGACGACGGCGAGGAGCGGCTTCGTCGTCAGCGGGTCGAGCTCCGAAGGGAGGTCGCCCTGCCAGTCCGCGAGCGTCCTGCCGGCGTCGAGGTGGGCGAGCACCTGCGTCAGCGTCTCCAGCTCGACGCGCTTGGCCGACTCGCCCGACTTCGCCTCCTTCGCGACCCGCTCCTGGCGCCGCTCGACGTGGTCGCGGTCGGCGACGAGCAGCTCGAGCCTCAGGGTCTCGAGGTCGTCCTCGGGGGTCGCCCCCTCCGAGAAGCCGTCGAGCACGGCCAGGATCGCGTCCACCTGGCGGAGGTTCCCGAGCAGCTGGGGACCCGTGCCGGGGACGTCGACGACGCGGACCGCTGCCGGCGTGACCTTCTTCGCTTGAACGATCGCCGCAAGCAGGTCGAGTCGGTCGTCGGCGATCGTCGCCATGCCGACGTTCGGCTTGTCGGTCACCGACGTGTACGCCGTGATCTCCGCGCCCGCGTGGGTCAACGCGTTGAACAGCGTGGTCTTGCCGCTGTTCGGTAGCCCGACGATGCCTACCTCGAGCGCCATCGAGGCAGTGTAGGGGCGAGGCTCGCCGCGCTCGCACGACGAGGAGCGCGCCGACACAACGCGCTGGACTGGCGCCTGAACCGTGTCGGCGGCGACCGGTTCGCGGACACCGTGCCCGTCCTTCGCGCGTGGCTACCTTCTACTCGTGCGGAGAGTCCTGGTGACCGGTATGTCGGGCACGGGCAAGTCGGCCGCGCTCGCGGAGCTCGCCCGGCGCGGGTTCCGCGTCGTCGACACGGACGACCCCGGCTGGAACGTATGGCGCGACGGGGAACGGGTATGGCGGGAGGACCGGATGTCGGAGCTCCTGTCGATCGAGGCGCCTCGGACGCTGTACGTCTCGGGGTGTGTGTCGAACCAGGGACGCTTCTACGATCGGTTCGACGCGGTCGTGCTCCTGAGCGCCCCTGCCGCGGTGATCCTCGAGCGCATCGAGAACCGGACGACGGACGACTACGGCAAGTCGCCGGGCGAGCGACAGCTCGTCCTCGACGATCTCGACTCGGTGGAGCCGAGGCTGAGAGCCACCTGCACGCACGAGATCGACGCGACCGTACCGATCGGAGATGTCGTCGAGAGGCTGATCGCCGTGGGGCTCGCCGAAGACGGCTGACGCGACCGAGCCAGGACGCGATGCCGCCGCCGGCGGCTTGGATCTCGTTGTCGGAGGCGGCCGCCGCCTCGTCCTGGCGCGGGTTACCCGCTCGCAGAGAGGAACCCGGGCTGCGCGCCCTTCGTGAAACGCTTGAAGTAGACGACGCGGGGCACGACGACGGTGATGCGCCCGTCGTCCGTGTCGAGCTCGACCGTCCCGCCGGCCCCGGCCGTCACTGCTCGCTCGACGGAATCCGCGGTCGCCGGCGACACCATCGCCGCGATGATCTGCCCGCCCTCGAACGCCAGCTCGATGCGAATGGAATCGTCACCCACGGGACACCACCTCGGTCAGGACGCCGTGGACGGCGTCGGGATGGACGAATGCGACCTGGAGGCCGAAGAGGCCCGCGTCGAGGAGTCTCGTCGATCAGCTGCGCGCCGCGCTTCTGGAGCTCCAAGAGCGCTACTCCGACGTCGTCGACCGCGTAGGCGACGTGGTGCATGCCGGGGCCGCGCTTCGCCAGGAACCGTCCGACGGGCGTGTCGTCCCCCGTCGGTGCCAGGAGCTCGATGCGAGCGTCCCCGACGAGCACCGAGGCCGCCTCGACCCCCTGGCTCGGGAGCCGGTCGCGGTGCTCGACGGTGGCGGCGAACAGCCGCTCGTACGTCGAGACGGCCTCGTCGAGGTCGGGGACCGCGAACCCGAGATGGTGGACCCCCCGGAAGCTCACGCCGCGATCGTACTCGGACGATTCCGTGGCGAGACGAGGATCTCGTCCACGAGCCCGTACTCCACCGCCTCGGCGGGCGTCATGAACCGGTCGCGGTCGATGTCCTCCATCACCCGCTCCACCGTGTGGCCGCAGTGCCGCGCGATGATCTCTGCCATCTGGCGGGTCGTCGCCTCGACCTCGCGCGCGGCGATCGAGATGTCGCTCGGCGCCCCCCGGAAGCCGGCCGAGCCCTGATGGATCATCAGCTTCGCGTTCGGGAGCGCGAAACGCTTACCGGGGGCGCCCGCGGAGACGATCATCGCGGCGGCGGACATCCCCATCCCGAAGCAGATCGTCGAGACGTCGGGGCGGACGTGCTGCATCGCGTCGTAGATCGCCAGACCCGCATAGACCTCGCCCCCCGGCGAGTTGACGTACAGCGCGATGTCCTTGTCCGGGTCCTCCGCCTCGAGGTAGAGGAGCTGTCCGACGATCAGGTTCGCGATCTCGTCGTCGACCGGGCGCCCGAGGAAGACGATGCGGTCGCGCAGGAGCCTGGAATACAGGTCGAACGCCCGCTCCGTGCGGTTGTCGGCCTCGAGCACGGTGGGGATCAGCGGCATGGCGCCCTCCTCGTCGCGTATCGTGCAACCATGTGGTTGCCCATGCTAACGCAACTAGGAGGTTGCGCGTGGAGATCGAGCGAGACATCGTGCTTCCCGTCCCCGTCGAGGAAGCCTGGGACGCGCTGACCGACCCCGGGCGGCTGGAGGAGTGGTTCGCGAACGACGTCGAGCTCGAGCCCGTTCCCGGCGGCCGAGCGGTGTTCCGCTGGGACGACGGCGAGGTGCGCCACGCCGTCGTCGAGACGTTCGAGGAGCCCGAGCGGCTCGTCCTGCGGTGGGAGGACGACGGGCGTGTGGAACTGGAGCTCGGAGAGCATCCCGGCCGGCACGCGTGTCCACGTGCGGGAGACCGCGCCCGAATGGGGCGTCGCCCTCGAGCTGCGGGCGAGCGCCGCGTGGGCGACGGCGTAGGGGCCGTCTTCGGCGCCCTCGCCGACCCGAGCCGTCGCTACCTCGTCGAGCGCCTCGCGCACCTCGGCGCGGCCACTCCGACGGAGCTCGCGAGCGAGCTCCCGATGACGCGGCAGGCGGTCGCGAAGCACCTCGCGACGCTGGAGCACGCCGGGCTCGTCCACGGCACCCGCGAGGGCCGGAACACCGTCTACCGGCCGGATCCGGCTCCCCTGCAGGACGCGACGGCGTGGATCACCCGTGTCGGAACCCAGTGGGACGAGCGGCTCGCCGCTCTGGCGCGCCACGTCGGCAGGGAGCGCTGAGGCCGGGCCGGACTTCGCCTGAGCGCCGGTTCCCCGGCGCTCAGGTCCATCGTCGCGCGCGGTGTCTACGTCGCGATCGGACGGTGCGTGGGATGCCAGGCGTGACGGAGCGTCGATACGGCCCAGAGGACGACGATCGCGACGACGAGCAGCGAGAGCGCCGCGAGCGAGCCGCTCACGATCGACCCGATCGCCAGCACGCCCGCCACGACCCCGACGCCTGCGAGGAACTTCGTGGCAGGGCCCATCCCGCCTACCTCGCTCATCTCGTCCGCGGCGGATCCGAAGCCGCAGGTCACCGCTCCGACCAGCGTGATCGCCACGGCGGCCCAGCGATTGCTCGACCCGATCAGCCAGACGTTCCACGACTCGTGCGCGGCCACGAAGACGAGCACCGCGAGCGCGGTCAACAGGGTCGCCGCCGCATCCTTGCGCGTGAGCGTCATGACGGAACCTCCTTCCACTCGAAGGCTCGCATCCGGGCGCAGGGGCGGCATCGGGGAGGTCGCTGACGACCCGCGCGCAGCTTTCCACACCACCCCGGCGTCCCGCGCACGCCTGCCGGCGCCGGTTCGTGGAGGTACGACCGTCAGCGACGAACCGTGGCGACGATCGCGGTCGCCGACCCGCCCGTCCCGACCTCGACGGCCGACAGGCGCGGATGATCGAACCAGCGCTCACGGCGTGGATCCGGGCGCGCCCAGCCCGCGGAGAAGTCGTCCATCACGAGCGTCGCCCCGGGCGCGGCGAGGCCGAGCACCCGATCCGGGTCGTCCTTGGCCCCGCCGCCGCCGTCGACGAAGATCAGGTCGAACGGCGCGTGCGGCGAGAGCACGACGAGCCAGTCGCCCTCGAGGACGTGCACGTCGGGGTCGCCGGCGAACAGGACGCGCGCTGCCGCCGCACGCTCCGCCACCGGCTCGGCGGTGTAGAGCGCCGCACCCGGAGGGAGCGCCGAGGCGAGCCATGCCGTGCCCACGCCTGCTCCCGTGCCGATCTCCGCGACCCGCTCGACACCGCGGCGAGCAGCGAGCACGTGCAGGAGCATCCCGTCCTCGTCCCGGCAGCTCGGCCCGAAGCCGACCGCCCGGGCAGCCGCATGCGCACGGGCGACGAGCGGCGGCACCCTCATGCCGTGGACGCAACCACCTCGTCGCTGGTCGTGAACCGCACCCCGCCCGTCGCGCCACTGCGCGAGGGACGCGACCACGCGCTCCTCGGAGAGGCCTCGCGAGGCGTCCTCGGCGAACGCGACCCGGCGACCCCGGGCGAGGAGGCCCATGACGGCGGCGTGGTTGCAGACGTCCGTGGCGACGCCGAAGAGGATCACCTCCGCCGGGTCGAGCACGGCGAGGAGCGGCTCGACGTTTGGGTTCGAGAACGCGCTGTACGTCTTCTTCAGGACGAGGAGCTCGCGATGCCCGCGGACGAGCTCCGGCACCAGCCCCGGTGGATACGGCGTGAGGGAGATCGGAAGCGGGTCGCGCTGAACCGTCTCCGGGATCTTCGCGGCGCCGGGAGTGCCGCGAAGGCAGTGCGGCGGGAACGTCGTCTCGTAGTCGGGCGCGTCCGAGATCTCGGGGTCGGTGAGCTCGTGGTCGTCCGCCGTTGCGAGGTGGACGACCCCACGCTGCTCGGCCCAGCGGACGAGCCGCGCCATCGCCGGGGCTGCCGCCTCCGCGTCCGGCACGGGGAGCCTGCCCTGCGCATGGACGAAGTCGACCTGCGTGTCGACGTCCCACAGGAGCCTGCCGCTCATCGCACGACCCTCCGGATCGCACCACGTCCACCACACACCCCCGCCGGGGCATGGATGTCGTCCACAGTCATACCGGCGTCGCCTCGGGGCGCCGCTGCCGCACGACGTACTCCCAGCCTTCGCGCCAGCCGAACGGCTCGCGGACGAGCTCCTCGAGCGGCCTCCGGTCGAGCAGGTGGTCGAGCCCCCATCGGGTGGCCGTGTGGCCGATCACGAGGATCCGCCGCCCCCGGCGTCCGGCGCGCAGGTCATCGAGGAACTCGCCGACGCGTGCAACCGCGTCTCGATAGCTCTCGCCGCCGGGAAAGGCCGTGTCGACCCGTCTGCCCCTCTCGCGCTCGATCGCGCCGACCGGAGAGCCGTTCAGCTCGCCGTAGTCGATCTCACGGAGGCGCCAGTCGAGGAGGACCGGGACATCCGACTCGCCGAACGCGATGTGCGCGGTCTCGACCGCCCGCGCGAGGTCCGAGCAGAGCACGATGTCGATCGCGTCGTCACGACGCCTCGCGCCCAGCTCGACGGCGAGGCTCCGCCCCCCGTCCGACAGCGCCCCGCCGAGCCACCCGGTCGCGATCCCGCGTTCGTTGTCGACGGTCAGCGAATGCGTCTCGAAGACCAGCTCGATGCCGTCCGTCACCGCACGAGCTCCAGGCGGGCGTTCGGCCTGTACCTCCGTCCGATCTTCGCGGTCGGCCGTCCGTCCGCCATGACGATGTCGGCCGTGAAGTCGTTCTCCCCGCGGATCAGCGAGGAGCCGACCCCGTAGGCGTCGACCGGGACGCCGCGCCGCTCGAACGCCTCGATCTTCTCGACCGTGAAGCCACCCGAAGCGACGATCCGCACACCCTCGAAGCCGTCCTGGTCGAGGGCGGCGCGCACCTTCCGGACGAGGCGCTCGTTCACGCCGCGCGGGTCGAAGTCACCCATCTCGTCCCAGAGCGCCCGGTCGACGAGCTGTCCCGAGGTGTCGAGGCGGACGCCCCAGAGCCGCGGGCCGAGGGCGCGTGCGACGTCGAGCGCGGTCTGGACGGAGTCGTTGTCGAAGTCGACGAGCACCGTGATGTGGAAGTCCTCCGGCGCCCACTCGGCGAACTTCGTCGCGGCGAGCACCGTGTTCCCGCCGTACGCGGCGATGAGCGAGTGCGGGACCGTTCCCACGCCCCGGCCTCCCCACCACGACGCCTGTGCATCGGACGTGACGCCGACCTCCGCACCGAGCACCGCTCCCGCGACGTGCGCCGCGTAGCCGTCGCCGGTCTGCACGCGATGGTGGTCGTGACGGGCCGGCATGAAGATGATCGGCTTCCCGTTCGCCGCTTCGAGGACCCGCGCGGTGTTCGTCGCGATGAGCGTCCGCCGCGCGAGCGTTCCGAGCACGACGGTCTCGAGGTGCGCGAACGACGTGTAGTCCCCTTCGATCGTCATCACGGTCTCCCACGGCTCGGCCTGGTCGCCGTCCTGGAGCGCGTGGACCGTGAGCCCGTCCCAGTCGTGCGAGCACAGCTCGAGGATCGCGATCGCCTCGTCCGTCCCCCCGAGCATCGCGTGGTGCTTCTGGAACACCTGCATCAGGACGCGGGGTCGGCGACCGTCGTGGAGGAGCGCCGACCGCGTGTGGTTGAAGTACGCGTCGGTGTAGTAGCCGTCACGCATCTTCTCGACGGGCAAGTCGAAGATCGTCGGGTCGAGGCGCCCCTTCCGCTGCCGCGTCGGGGCGACGGTCATTCCGCTTCTCGCTCGGCTGCGAGGACGGCCTGCAGCGCGGCCTCCGCCACCTCCAGCTGGGCGTCGCTGGGCTCACTCGTCGAGAGGTGCCGCTGGAGCTCCGTGCCGGGTCGCGCCAGCGCCCGGGCGAGCCGCTTGTCGGGATTCCGGCTCATCCAGCCGAAGACCTCCACGGCCGCACCGACGGCACCCACCGCACCGGCGAGCCGCGCCGCCGTGCGGTGGCGGGCCGGGGCGAGCTCGGCCGCGGCGCCCGCGAGCGCGGTGGCGAGGGTCAGCGGGCCGACGAGGTGCGAGCCGCAGCGCTCGTGCTCCTTCGCAGCACGCTCTCCGGTCTCGTACGTCCCGATCGAGACGTGCTCGGCGCCGTGGTACGACGTCAGCTGCTCGCCGCGCAGTGCGATAAGCGCGGGGACGAGCGAGGCGACCACCACGGCGGCCTCGCGCGGGACGATCGGCAGCGACGAGCGGCGGACGAGCGAGGCCCCCGTCGACGCCGCGACGAGCGCGATCGCCACAGCGGGACGCTCGAACGGCAGCCGCGCCTCGGGTAGGCCTCGCTTCATCGCGGGGAGCACCGCGAACGCCTCTGCCAGCCGCAGCGGGCCGCGCACGAACGGCACAGACACCCGGCCGCCGATACGCGGCTTGGGACCGGAGGCGGCCTTGACCGTGCCGTCGGGCAGTCGGACGGCGGCGCCCCACGTACGCGGGCCGTGAACGAGGACACCGTTCTGGAGGGCCATGCCCCCGAGGCGGAGCTTCTCCATGCCGGGAGGGTATCCGCCCCGCATCGTCGCCTGCCGTGGCTCCCGGTGCCCGATGGCCGATGCCCGTGTGCGACGACCGGTCGTCCGGGCGGCCCCGAGGGGTGCGGCGCTCGTCAGCCGGCCGCGAGCCGGCGGAGCGCGGCCTGCAGTGTGTCGGCCGCCTCCCGGCTCCCGTACTCCCGTCCGTCGACGGAGACGATCGGCATCACCTCGCGGAGCGAAGACGAGGTGAAGGCCTCGTCCGCGGCGAGCAGCCGCTCGAGCGGGTAGGCGCCGGTCTCCGTCTCGTACCCGAGCTCGCCCGCCAGCGCGAGCAGCGTCGCCCGTGTCTCCCCGGCGAGGATCCCCAGCTCGAGCTCGGGCGTCACCAGCACGGTGCCGTTCCGCCACCAGACGTTCGTCACGGGCCCCTCGAGCACCGTGCCATCGAGGTCGACGAGCACCGCGGCGTCGGCCCCGCGCCGCTTCGCCTCGTTCTCCGCGGCGGAATGGGTCGCATAGCTCACCGACTTCGTGCCCGGCAGCAGCCAGGGCGCCGAGCGCCGGGGGAACGGCAGCGAGACGAGCCGCTGGCCGCGTTCCCGCGCTGGCTCGATCCAGTCGGGGATCGCGGACACGAGCACGATCGCCGACGGCTCGTCCCCGGGAGCACCCGGCGTCCAGTACAAGCGCAGCCCGGCGTCGAGCGCGTCCGAGGCCTCGAGGGCGACTTCGGCGAGCGCGCGCACGGCATCGAGGTCGGGCGCCGGGAGGCCCGAGGCGCTCCGCGGACGCCGCGAGTCGCTCGAGATGCTCACGGAGCCGGAAAGGACGGCCGCCGTACACCCGCAGCGTCTCGAATGCCGCCCGGCCGCGCGAGAACCCCTCGTCCGCGGCCGCGACCACGGCCTGCGCCGGGTCCACCACGCCCAGGCCGGAGACCGCGGCCGCGAGGGGGCGATCGCTCATCGGCGACCACCTGCCAGGCGTCCGAGCGCCCCGCTCCGGACCCAGGCGACCCGTCGAGCGGGGCTCCGATCGCCTCGAGCAAGGGCACGGCCTTGACGAGCGACTCTTCCACCTCTTCACGGGGATCCGAGTCCCAGACGATGCCGCCGCCCACCCAGAGGTGAACCCGGCCCTCGGCGATCGCGAACGTCCGGATCGTGAGCGCCAGCTCGACGTCGCCGTTCCCGTGCACCCTGCCGAGCGCGCCCATCGACGCGCCGCGTCCCACGGGCTCGAGCGCCGCGATGAGGTCGACGGCCGCGATCTTCGGCGCGCCGGTGACCGATCCGCCCGGGAAGAGCGCTCCGAGAAGCTCCGCGAGACCGACCTCGGGCCGAAGCTCTCCCTCCACCGTGGACACGAGATGCTCGACTCCCGCGAGGCGCTCGGGCGTCATCAGCTCGGGCCATCGCACGGTGCCCGGGACGCAGACGCGCGAGAGGTCGTTCCGCTCGAGGTCGACGATCATCACGTGCTCGGCAGCGTCCTTCGTCGACGCGAGCAGCTCGGCGCGTCCGCCCGGCGGCCGCGTTCCCTTGATCGGCCGCGTCCAGACACGCCTCCCGCGGCGCGCCACGAACAGCTCGGGCGAGGCGGAGACGATCGCCCAACCCTCTCCCGCGAGCACGCCGCCACGCGCTGTCACCGAGCGGCGCGTCGTTCGGTCGTGTCAGAGGGCCGAGCCGGGAGGCGAGCGCGCCCGGGGACCCCTCGAACGGCGCCGAGAGGTGCTGGACCAGGTTGACCTGGTAGACGTCGCCCCTGGCGATGGCCGCGCGCACGGCGTCCACGGCCGCGGCGTGCCGATGCTCGTCCCACGTCCGCCGCCACGTACCGATCTCAGGTTCACTCGTACTGTTGCCATTGTTGACATCATGGACGACGGGTCGGACGGCGCACGCCGCAAGCGGCAGCGGGCACGGCTCGGCCGGGGCAGGCGACACGGTGCGCCGGATGGTCTCCGAGAGGCCGTACCCGAGGTACAGGTCGGCGACGAGCGCCTCACCTCCGGGCGCGAAGAAGCCCTGGTCCCGCAGCCAGGCCTCGATCCGCTCGAATGCGCCGTCGGGCTCGTGCACCTCGAGCACGTCAGGCCCCGCCGCGGAGGTGCCCGATGAGCGAGACGAGACCGGCGGTCGACGGATCGAGCGCCGCGTCGACCGGCCGGCCCGCGACCGCAGGGGCGAGCCCGACCGCCAGCTCCTTGCCGAGCTCCACGCCCCACTGGTCGAACGAGTCGATCCCCCAGACTGCCCCCTGGGTGAACACGACATGCTCGTAGAGGGCGACGAGCGACCCGAGCGCGAACGGCGTCAGGCGCTCCAGGAGGAGGAACGTCGAGGGGCGGTTCCCGGGCATCACCTTGTGCGGGACGAGCGTGTCGGGGACGCCCGCGTCCCGCAGTTCCTCGGCGGTCCGACCGAAGGCGAGGGCCTGCGCCTGGGCGAGCGCGTTGGCGAGCAGGAGGTCGTGGTGCTCGCCGAGAGGGGTCGACGCCGAGGCGAAGGCCACGATGTCCACCGGGACGACGGCGGTGCCCTGGTGCAGGAGCTGGTGGAAGCTGTGCTGGCCGTTCGTCCCCGGCTCGCCCCACACGACCGGCGCGGTGTCGACGGAGACGGGATCTCCCCCGAGGGTCACGCGCTTGCCGTTCGACTCCATCACGAGCTGCTGGAGGTAGGCGGGGAAGCGCGCGAGGTACTGCTCGTACGGGAGCACGGCATGGGTCTGGGTACCGAAGAAGTCGCGGTACCAGACGCCGAGAAGGCCCATCAGCACCGGAAGGTTGCGGTCGAGCGGCGTCTCGGCGAAGTGGCGGTCGACCGCGTGGAACCCGGCCAGGAGGTCGCGGAAGGCCTCGGGGCCGATCGCGATCATCGTCGAGAGCCCGATCGCGGAGTCCATCGAGTAGCGGCCGCCGACCCAGTCCCAGAACCCGAAGGCGTTGACCGGGTCGATCCCGAACTCCGCCACCCCCTCGAGGTTGGTGGAGACGGCGACGACGTGCTTCGCGATCGCCGTCTCGTCGCCGCCGAGCCCGTCGAGCAGCCACTGCCGCGCGCTGCGCGCATTCGTCATCGTCTCGACGGTCGTGAACGTCTTGGACGAGACGATCACGAGCGTCTCGGCCGGATCGAGGTCACGAAGGTCCTCGACGAGGTCGGTTGCGTCGACGTTCGAGACGAACCGCACGGTCAGCCCCCGGTCGGAATGCGCGCGAAGGGCCTCGTAGGCCATGGCGGGGCCGAGGTCGGAGCCGCCGATCCCGATGTTCACCACCGCGCGGATCGGCCGGCCCGTGTGGCCGAGCCAGCTTCCGGAGCGGATCCGGTCGGCGAGGGAGGCCATGTGGTCGAGGACGTCGTGGACGTCGCGGACGACGTCGCGCCCGTCGACGACGAGCGACCGCCCGCGCGGCATCCGCAGCGCGACGTGGAGAACGGGCCGGTCCTCCGTCCGGTTCACGTGCTCGCCGCGGAACATGGCGTCGCGTCGCTCCGCCACGCCGCGCTCGCGCGCGAGATCGAGGAGGAGTGAGACCGTCTCGGCCGTCACCCGGTGCTTCGAGAGGTCCGCGTGGATCCCGGCGGCCTCCAGCCGTAGACGCTCGACTCGGCCCGGGTCCGCGGCGAACAGCTCGCGGAGGTGGCGTTCGCGTACCTGCTCGTGGTGGTGCACGAGCGCGTGCCAGGCCTGTCCGGTGGTGAGCGTGTCGGTCATGTCGTTCCGCGACGGCCCGATGCCCACGGGCCGTAGACTCGATTGACTCTAGAGGCTCGACGCGGGAGGAAGCGATGGCCACGAGCACGCCGCTGGAGCTCGGCATGGTGGGCCTCGGGCGCATGGGCGCGAACCTCGTGCGCCGGGCGATGAGGGACGGCCACCGCTGCGCCGGAACGGACGTGAGCGCGGACGCCGTGCGTGCCCTCTCCGGGGAGGGGATGACCGGGGCGGCCTCCGCGGCCGAGCTCGTCGCGAAGCTCGAGACGCCGCGCGTCGTCTGGGTGATGGTCCCCGCGGGGGAGATCACCGAGCGGGCGGTCGCCGAGCTCGGCACGCTGCTCGACCCCGGCGACACCGTGATCGACGGAGGCAACACGCGCTACCACGACGACATCCGCAGAGCGCAGGAGCTCGGCAGAGCGGGGGATCCACTACGTGGACGTCGGCACGAGCGGCGGCGTCTTCGGCCTCGAGCGCGGCTTCTGCCTGATGGTCGGCGGGGAGGACGACGTCGTGACGCGGCTCGCGCCGCTCTTCGAATCGCTCGCTCCGGGGCTCGGCACGGCCGAGCGGACGCCCGGACGCACCGGGGAGCCGGCGCCGGAGGAGCTCGGCTGGCTCCACTGCGGACCGGCCGGTGCGGGTCACTTCGTGAAGATGGTGCACAACGGCATCGAGTACGGCCTGATGGCCGCGTACGCCGAGGGCCTGAACGTCCTGCACCATGCGGGGGCGGGTCGGACCGACCGAGACGCCGACGCCGAGACCGCACCGCTCGACCGTCCCGAGCACTACCGCTACGACCTCGACGTCGCAGCGATCACCGAGGTGTGGCGCCGCGGGAGCGTCGTCGCCTCGTGGCTGCTCGATCTGACCACAGCCGCGCTCCACGAGTCGCCGGCGCTGGAGGCATTCGGGGGCCGGGTCTCCGACTCGGGCGAGGGGCGCTGGACGTCGATCGCGGCGATCGAGACCGGCACGCCGGCACCCGTCCTCACGACCGCGCTGTTCGAGCGGTTCTCCTCCCGAGCCGAGGCGGACTTCGCAAACCGCGTGCTCTCGGCGATGCGGAGCCAGTTCGGCGGGCACGTCGAGAAGCCCGCGGGCTAGCCAGCCCGAGACGTCAGAGCCGCACGAGGAGCTCCCGCGTCAGCTCGTCCGGCCGGGTCGCGCCCGACAGGGCGACGGTCAGCTCCAGCTCCGCGAGCACGCAGCGCAGCACGTGACGCACCCCGGCCTCGCCCCCGAGCCCCAGCCCGTAGGCGTAGGGCCTGCCGAGGAGCACCGCCCGGGCGCCGAGCGCGAGCGGCTTGACGACGTCCGCGCCCGTGCGAACACCGCTGTCGAAGAGCACGTCCGTGTGGTCGCCCACCGCCTCGACGATCGCAGGCAGGGCGTCGAGCGACGCAACGGCTCCGTCCACCTGGCGACCGCCGTGGTTCGAGACGACGATGCCGTCCATGCCCGTGTCCACTGCTCGCCGGGCGTCGTCTGCGTGCTGGATCCCCTTGAGCGCGATGGGGCCGTCCCAGTGCTCGCGGAGGAACGCGAGGTCGTCCCAGGTCAGGGTGGGGTTGCCGAAGGTGGCCGCCCAGTGCGCGATCGCGGCCGCACGGTTCTCGTCGCCGATCGGTCCGCCCACCCGATCCTGGAAGACGGGATCGGCAAAGTAGTTCCGATTGCCGATCGCGCGGAGGAACGGCAGGAATGCGTTGTCCAGGTCGCGTGGTCGCCACCCCATCGTGTAGGTGTCGAGCGTGAGGACGAGTGCCCGGTACCCGGCCGCGGCCGCGCGCTCGAGGAAGCTGACGGCGAGCTCGCGGTCCTTCGGCCAGTACAGCTGGTACCACCGAGGCCCGTCGCCTCCCGCCGCCGCGACGTCCTCCAGGCTCGTCGACGCCGCGGTGCTGACGACCATCGGCACGCCGAGTGCCGCCGCGGCCCGGGCGACCGCCGACTCGCCGTCGGGATGCACGATCGAGAGGACGCCGACCGGCGCGAGCGCCAGAGGGGCCGGCATCGGCGTCCCGAGCACCGTCACGGAGAGGTCGATGGTCGAGACGTCGCGGAGCATGCGCGGCACGATCCGCCAGCGCTCGAACGCTGCCCGGTTGGCCCGCGCAGTCGACTCCGACCCGGCCGAGCCGGCGACGTATGCGAAGGCCGACGCGGGCATCCGCTCCCCCGCGACGACCTCGAGACGCGTGAGGTCGGTCGGCAACTCCGGGGTGACATCGTCGAGCCCGCCGACGTAGATCTCGTTCTGGTAGCCGCCGAAAGCGCCCACCGCGCCCTCCTCCGAGTGGTCGGCCGAGTCTCGCAGACTTCCCGGCCCGAGGAGCCGCCCCCCAGGCCGTCCACCAGGGCCACCGACCCCGGAACGGTCGGCGGCACGTCTCTACCACTCGAGCGTCGGCTCCTCGTACCCGCGGGCGAAGACGAAGACCGCGCGCCGAAGACGCACGCGACGCCGCACCGAGCGTGCGCTCTGCCCGACGACGACGGCGCTGACCCGGCCGCCGACGCCCGGGCCGTGCCCAGGGACGTCGCCGGCCGGGTTGGCCTCCTTCCGGTGCGCGCGGCTCAGTCGCGGAGCGGGACGGCGTAGGCGGGCATCGGCGCGCCGGTCGCGCCTCGGAGCTTGAGCGGGAAGCCCAGGAAGGCGAACTCGTACTGCTTCTCGGCAGCGAGCTCCTCCATGTCGACGACCTCCATGATCTGCGCCCCGGCGGTCGCGAACATGTAGCAGTGGACGGGGAGGAACACCTCCTGTTCCTCCGAGGGAAGCACCTCCAGTGCGATCGAGTCGCCCGCGATGCACATCGCGCCGGCCTCCTCGCACAGCCACTTCGCCGCCGGCAGGCCGATGCCCGGCGGGTTGAGGAGGTAGCCGTCGAAGTCCGGCCACTTCGGTCATCCGTCCGGTGCGGACGCAGACGACGCTCTTCGGGCGGATCTCGATGCCCTGCTCGGCCGCCGCCTTGCGCAGGTCGTCGGGAGTGATCGCGTAGCCGTCGGGCAGGCAGTCGACCCCGTGCAGGCCGGCGACGTCGAGGAGCACTCCGCGCGACGACGATCGGCGGGTACTTCTCCGGGCCGCCCTTGTTCCAGATGCGGCTCCCGAGGTCCTTGTCGGGCGTCCAGCCGTTCCAGAAGGTGCCGTAGAAGCCCAGGTGGTTGAAGCGTGTCGATGTGCGTGCCGCAATGCGTGTACATGTGCATCGAGTCCCCGCAGTACGAGTACTTCTCGTGCACGTGGCTGCCGACGCCCGAGAGGTTGTCGTTGACCGAGCCCTGCGGCGTGTGCGTCATCCAGATCTGGTAGTTCGGGTCGCCCGCGGCCACCCACGAGGGCATTCCCATGAAGAACTCGACGTTCAGGTCGAAGACGTGGCGCCCGTCGAGGTGACCGAGGATCGCCGCGTTCGTCTCCGGCGTGATCCAGTTGAGCCGTCCGATCTCGTCGCCGGGGCCCCACGGGCTCTTCGAGACCTTGACCCCGTCCTTCTCGATGACGGCCTCGTACACGAGGCTCTCCTCCGTCGTTGCCACCGTGAGACCTCCTTCGGAATTGGTGCGCCGAGCCTACTCCAATGCCTGTCGCCTCCCAGCCGGCGAGGGTGATAATCGAAGCCGTGAGCGACCTCGCCGACGTCCTCACCGACCTGCTCGCGGCCACCGGCGCCGACCGCGTCACGCTGCGGCGCGACATGCCGGGCGACTACCCGTTTCCGGTGGTCGAGGAGGCGCTCGCCCACGGCGTCGGGTCGCTGCGTGAGGAGCGGTCCGTGCACCTTCCGACCCAGCCCGTCGTCCGCGAGGTCACCCGCGGGCGGCAGGTCGTGCAGGACGACTGTCGTGCGGCCGACGACGATCCCGCATTCCGGCGAATGCTCGACGCCTACGGTGGCCTCGCGGCCCAGATCGTCACCCCCGTCATCGCGGGCGAAAGGCTCGAGGCGATCGTCTCGGTGCACCAGCTGGGCGCTCCCCGGCGCTGGACGCCCGAGGAGGTTGCCGCGGCCACGGCCGCCGCCGAGCGCGTTCGGGGGCTCCTGTGAGGATCGGCCCCGCCGACGGCTGGCACAACCGCTGGTATCCCGACGTCGTCCCGGCAGCGTCCATCGAGCCTGGCGAGCTCATGACCTTCGAGACCCGCGACGGCCTCGACGGCCAGCTGACCCGGGAGAGCACGCACGCCGACTGCGCGACACCGGATCTCGGCCTCGCGCACCCGCTGACCGGGCCGGTGCACGTCGCGGGCGCCGAGCCGGGCGACGTCCTGGAGGTGCAGTTCGTCGCCTACGAAACGCCTGACTTCGGCGTCAACTGCGTGATCCCGGGCTTCGGTTTCCTCGCGGACCTCTTCGACGAGCCGTTCCTCGTCGCGTGGGAGCTCGACGGCGCGGTGGCCCGCTCCGCGGAGCTGCCGGGGATCGCAGTTCCCGCCGTCGTGCACGCCGGCGTGGCGGGGGTGGCTCCCTCACACGCGCTCATGGAGCGGCAACGCGAGCGGGAGGAGGCGATCCGGGCCGCCGGCGGCCCGGTGGCCGAGCCGATGCCCGAGAGCGCGCACCCGCCGATCGCCGCCGACGGGCTGCGCACCA
Organism: uncultured Actinomycetes bacterium; assembly: GCA_963793655.1. Lineage (GTDB taxonomy): Bacteria > Actinomycetota > Thermoleophilia > Gaiellales > Gaiellaceae > Gaiella. Next base: position 400,746 of record CAWCAV010000002.1, on the reverse strand, counting down.
TTCCGCCGCGCGAGACGGGGGGCAACCTCGACATCCGCCGTCTGACCGTCGGGTCGACGCTCTTGCTCCCCGTGCACGTCCCGGGCGCGCTCTTCTCGCTCGGGGACGTGCACTTCGCCCAGGGCGACGGGGAGGTGTGCGGCACCGGCATCGAGATCGCGGCCGCCGTCACCGTCCGCTTCGGACTCCGCAAGGCGCCGCGCTTCGCGCAGGCGTATCCCGCGTACCTGGCCCCCGCGCTCCCCGGCCGTGCGGTCTTTGCGACCACCGGCATCCCCGAGCACGATCCGATGGACCTGACGCAGGCCGCGCGCGCGGCGCTGCTCGCCATGATCGACTGGCTGGAGGCCGAGCACGGCCTGTCGCGGCCCGCCGCGTACTGCCTCTGCTCGGCCTGCGTCGACCTCCACCTCTCCCAGGTCGTCGACGTGCCGTACCCGCTCGTCTCGGCACTCTGTCCGCTCGACATCTTCGAATAGGGAGTCGGATCCGGGCAGGGACACGGAGGGACGTCGGTTCCGAGAGCCGACTCCGGGTATCAGCCGAGCTCGAGCACCTCGACCACACGCACCCCCGGCTCGACGCCGACCTTCCGCATGAGCTCCTGGCCGCGCGGGACGGGGGTCACCGCGAGATAGCGGTCGAGCGTGTCCTTGTCCAGCCAGTAGGCGATCAGGCTCGCGACGCCGCCCTCGTACAGGAGCGACGCCGTCAGCACGCCGGCCGGCCGCGTGGGACGGCCCTGATCCATCAGCTGTGCCAGCTCGCCCGCCTGCTCACGAGACATCTCCGCCTCGAAGACGATCGCCATCACGTGGAGATCATCTTCTTCTCGATGCCGACGCCCGCGGCCACCGCGCGCTCGTACTCGAGCGGCACCGTGGCGGAGTCCTGCAGCGCGATCCCGGTCGAGTCGAAGACCGTGATCTGGTCGTCCGACTGTCGGCCCTCCAGCTCGCCGCAGATCACCTTGCCGATCTCGCCGGCGACGTCGTCCTCGGTGATCAGCGCCCTCGCGGAGCGGTACGTTGATCTCGCCGTCGTCACGGCACTGGCGGATGTCGTCCACGAAGACCCGTCCGCGCTGCAGGATGCCGGGATCGCAGCTCCTGCTCGCCCGCGAGATCGGCGCCGAGCGCGGCGAGGTGCGCTCCGGGCTCGACCCAGGCCTCGTCCACGATCCAGCCGCGCGCGTGCGTGCCCGTGACGATCACGTCGGCGCCCTCGACCGCGGTTCGCACGTCCGTCGTCCCGTTCAACGTCAGATGCGGGTACTTCGGCGCCTCTCGCTGCGAGGAACCGGTCGACCGACTCCTGCGAGCGGCTCCAGATGCGGACGTCGTCCCAGGCGAAGACCGTGTCGCAGGTCGCGAGCGTCCCCTGGCCGACGCTGCCCGGTGCCGAGGATCGCGAGCACCTTCGAGTCCTTACGCGCGAGCCACTTCGCGGAGACGGCCGCCGAGGCGCCCGTGCGCATCAGCGTGTGGTAGCGAGCCGTCGCAGATCGCGAGCGGGAAGCCCGTCTCCGGGTGCGTGTAGATGAGGATCGAGAACACCGCCGGCAGATCGAAGCGGCGCGTTGTCCTCGCGGATCGAGACCCACTTGCAGGCCGCCGCCTCGGGCTCCTCGATGTAGGACGGCATCACCTCCCACTCGCCCGGGTAGCGGTCGAGCACGATGTGGCCCTTCGGCTCCATGTAGACGCGGCCGAGGCCGTGCATCCGGAACGCGTGCTCGACGCAGTCGACGTACTCGGCGGGCGTGAGCAGCCCGATCATGTCCGAGCGGCCGAGGATCAGCGTCTTACGGTTGCCGCCAGCTCTCCACCCGCCGACTCTACGATCGCTGCTGCGACGAGATCGACCAGCGGCCTCACGTCAGGGAAGGGCGCAAGGCGGCGGCGCGCGTGATCGAGCTGGCGACGTGCGCCACGGGCGTCCCCGGTCTGCGCCCTGTACCCCGCCGCAGCGAGGTGATGGAGGCCGCGGACGAGCTCGTCCGTTCCCCGCCGAGGCCGAAGGCCCGTGCGAGCGCACTCGTTGCCGGGAGGTACTCGTGGCGCTCGAGGAAGCGCTCTGCCTCCCACAGTGCAGCTTGCAGCCCGGTTCTCGCGGGGCGGCCACTCCTCGTCCACGGTCGGCCCATATTAGAGTCGTCCTGTGGTCGATCGGGCACGTAGCGCGGAGCGGATCGAGCGCGACATCGAGACGCTCGCCGGCTCCGGCGTACACGCTCTCGAGCGAGGCGATCCGCCGCTACGCCTACACGCCGGAGTACCGCAGCACGCTCGACTACTTCACCGCGCGAGCTCCGCGACGCTCGGCTTCGAGGTCTCCGAGGACCCGGTCGGGACGCTCGTCGCGCGCAACCGGCCGCCCGGGGAGCCGGTCTTCGGCATCGGCTCGCACTGCGACTCGAACCGCAACGGCGGCAAGTACGACGGCACGATGGGCGTCGTCACGGCGCTCGAGGTCTGCCGGCTGAACGCCGAGCTCGGGCTCGACCTGCCGCTGCAGCTCATCTCCTTCCTCGAGGAGGAGGGCTCCGGCTTCGGGCAGATGCTGCTCGGCAGCCGGATCATGCTCCAGCGCGTCACCGAGGAGGAGCTGCGCGAGTCGTTCCGCGCGCTCGACGACGGGCGCAGCTTCTGGGAGCACGCCGAGGAGGCCGGCTACGAGCCCGCGCGCTGGCGAGAGTCGATCCACGTGCTCGACGACCTGACCGGCTGGATCGAGATGCACATCGAGCAGGCGCGCGTGCTGCAGGACACCGGCAACCGGATCGGCATCGTGCACGCGATCGCCGGGTACGTGCACGCGCGACGTCGTCGTGCACGGGCGCGGCGACCACGCCGGCGCGACGCCGATGGACTTCCGCCTCGACCCGACGACTGTGCTCGCCGAGTCGATCGCTCGAGCTCGAGCGGCTCGCGCGAGAGGCGGGCCAGGGGACGGTCGGCACGGTCGGCGAGATCGAGGTCGACCCGGGACTCATCAACGCGATCGCGAGCGGCGTCCGCTTCTCGCTCGACGTCCGCGGACCGGTCGACGAGGCGCTACCGAGGCGTCGCGCGCGACATCGCCGCGTTCGCCGGAGCGCGCTGCGGACGAGCGCGGGATGCGCGCCGAGTTCCGGCAGCGGCAGACGCTGCCGGCGACGCCGCTCGACGAGCGCATCGTCGCCGCGCTCGAGACGGCCGCGAAGGCGACCGGCGAGCCGTACATGCGGATGCACTCCGGCGCCGCGCACGACACGATGTGCGTGGCCGAGCGGGTCCCGAGCGCGATGGTCTTCGTGCCGTGCAAGGACGGGATCAGCCACCACCCGGCGGAGGACGCGGACCCGGCCGACGCCGCGCTCGCGGCCGAGATCATCCTCCAGGCGATCGCCGCGCTCCGGTAGCGGCCGGCGAAGGCGAGAGCTCGATGGACGCTGTGCTGCTCGGCGCGCTGTCCGCCGCCCTCTTCGGCGTCCTCGCCGTCACGGTCAGGCTGGCGCTCTACCGCGGAGCCGATCCGGAGGTCGGCGCGGTCGTCGTCCTGGGCACGGCCGCGGTCGTCGCATGCGTTCTTGCGCTCCCCGAGGCAGCCGCGCTCGGAGAGCCCCAGGCGCTGTGGCCGTTCTTCGTCATCGGGGCGCTCGTCCCCGGCGTGTCGCAGATCCTCTTCATCCTTGCCGTGCGGGACGCCGGACCGGCGCGCGCCTCGATCCTGATCGGGACGGCGCCCCTCCTCTCCGTCGGGCTCGCGCTGCTGCTCCTCGACGAGCCGTTCCGGCCGCTCCTGCTCGCGGCCGCCGTGCTCGTGGTCGCCGGCGGCGCCGTCCTCGCGGGCGAGCGAAGCCGGCCGGCGACCTTCCGGCGGATGGGCGCGGTCTTCGCCGTCACGTGCGCCGTCCTGTTCGCCGTCCGCGACAACGCCGTGCGCTGGGCCACCCAGGATCTCCACCCAGCTGCCGTGCCGGCGGCCGCCGCGTCTCTGCTCGGAGCGCTCGCCGTCGTCGCCGCCTACCTTCTCGTGAGTCACCGCCCGCGCCTGCGGGCGCGCCTCCGTCCCGCCGCGCGCGCCTTCTGGCCGGCGGGCGCCGCCCTCGGGCTCGCCTACGTCTGCCTGGTCCTCGCCTTCGACCGGGGGCGGGTCGCCATCGTGGCGCCCCTGAACGCCACCCAGTCGCTCTGGGCGGTCGCCCTCTCGGCGGCGTTCGTGGGACAGGCCGAGGCGGTCACTCGACGGACCGTCCTGGCGGGAGCCCTCGTCGTCACAGGGGCCATGATCGTCGGCGTCATCCGCTGAGCGCCGCCAGGACCGCATCGCCGACCTCACGCGTCGCCGGCGGTTCCGCCGACATCGCGCGTCCGCGGGCCGTCCCGGCAGACCTTCTCGAGCGCCTCCATCAGGCGCTCCGCGGCGCTCGTCTCGCCGAGGTGCTCGAGCATGAGCGCGGCGCTCCAGATCGCACCGACCGGGTTGGCGATCCCCGCGTCCGGCGATGTCCGGCGCGGAGCCGTGCACCGGCTCGAAGACCCCGGGCGCGTCCGTGCCGGGCGCGACGTTCGCGCTGGCGGCCATCCCCATTCCGCCCTGGATCGCGGCAGCGAGGTCGGTGAGGATGTCGGCGAACAGGTTCGAGGCGACGACGACGTCGAGGCTTCCCGGGTCGCGCACCATGCGCGCGGCCAGCGCGTCGACGAGCACCCGCTCGACGCGCGTGCCGGGGTAGCTCGGCGGCGACCTCCTCGACGACCTCGTCCCAGAGCACGTAGCCGAACCGCGACGCGTTCGACTTGGTCACGCTCGTCAGCAGCCCACGCCTGCCGGCCGCGAGCTCGAACGCATGCCGGACGACCCGCTCGATGCCCGCTCGCGTGAAGACGCTCGTCTCGATCCCGACCTCGAGCGGCTGGCCACGATGCGCCCGCCCGCCCACGCCCGCGTACTCGCCCTCCGTGTTCTCGCGCACGAAGAGCATGTCGACGTCGGCCGGCCCGCGGCCCGCGAGCGGGCAAGGAATACCCTCCAGGAGTCGCGCCGGCCGGAGGTTCGCCCACAGGTCGAGGCCCTGCCGGATCGCGAGGATCGACCCCCAGAGCGAGATGTCGTCGGGGACCGACGGGTCGCCCATCGCCCCCAGCAGCACGGCGTCGTGCTGGCGCAGCACGTCGAGCGCGTCCGGCAGGCATCATCGCGCCACTGCTCTCCGTACAGGGCGGAGCCCCACGGCAGCTCGGTCCAGTCGAGCGCGAGGCCCAGCGCGTCGACGGCGCGCCGGGCCTCCGCGATCACCTCCGGGCCGACCCCGTCCCCGGGGAGCAGGGCGACCCTGTGTGTCACACCGCCGAGCCCACCGCCGAGGGCACGCTCTCCAGGTAGGCGAGCGCGTCGTCCACCGAGACGACGTCCGCGTACTTCGCCTGGATGTCGAACAGGTTCGCGTCGTGCGGCGCCTGCGCGCGGTCGCCGACGCACTCGCGCGGCACGAGCGTCGGCCAGCCGTACTGGAGCAGGTCGATCGCCGTCGCCCGGATGCAGCCGCTCGTCGTCGCACCGCAGAGGATCACCGAGTCGACCGCCCTGCGAGACGAGCACCGAGGCGAGGTTCGTGCCGAAGAAGCCGGACGCGCCCTTCTTCACGATCACCGTCTCGTCCTCGCGCGGCTCGAGCCGAGGGTCGATCTCGACCCAGCGGCCGCCGAGCTGCAGGTCGCCGAGCGTCGGCACCTTCTGGAGCCAGAGCCCGCCGTCCTTGAGGCTCGGCTCGAACCCGATCGTCGTGAAGACGACCGGCAGCCCCTTCGCCCGAGCCGCGTCGAGCACCCGACTGGTCGCCTCGACCTGCGGCGTCAGGTCGGAGCCGAGCGAGCACTCGGGATCGGTGAACCCGCACGAGAAGTCGATCGACGAGCACGGCGGGGCGCGAGCCGAGCGTGACGCTCGCGCCGAGCCCCGACGCCTCGTAGATCCTCCGTGCGTCCTCGTCGGACACGACGGTCACGCCCTCGCCTTCTGGGCCGGCTGGAGCTCCTCGCCGAACCGTGCCCGCTTCACGAACTGGCCCGCTCCGGGCTGCGCGACGAGCTCGTCGTTCTCGACGATCACCTGGCCGCGGACGAGCACGACCTCGGGCGCGCCGGTCACCTTCTCGCCCTCGAAGAGGTTGTAGTTGACGTTCGTGTGGTGGGTCTCGGCCGAGATCGTGAGCTTCTTCTCCGGGATCCCAGACGACGATGTCGGCGTCCGAGCCGGGCGCGATCGTGCCCTTGCGCGGGTAGAGGCCGAACAGCTTCGCGATGTTGGTGGAGACGAGCTCGACGAAGCGGTTCGGCGTGATCCGACCCGGTCGCGGACGCCGTGCGTCCACAGCATGTGGAGCCGGTTCTCGATGCCGGGGCCGCCGTTCGGCACGACCTGGAACTCCCGGCCGTTGATGCCCTTCTGCTCGGGCCAGTTGAACGGGCAGTGGTCGGTCGAGACGTGCCGAGAGCACATCCGTCTTGAGCGCCTTCCAGAGATGCTCCTGGTGCTCCTTCGGCCGCGGCGGCGGCGTGTAGATGTACTTCGCGCCCTCCCAGTTCGGCTTCTCGAGCGCGGTCTCGTCGACGAACAGGTACTGCGTGCAGGTCTCGCCCCAGACCTGCCAGCCCTTGTCGCGCGCGAGCTGGATCGGCTCGACCGACGGCTGGCAGGAGACGTGGACGACGTAGAGCGGCGCGCCGGCGACGCGCGCGAGCTGGATCGCGCGGTTCGTCGCCTCCGCCTCGGTCTCCATCGGGCGGGTGCGCGCGTGCCAGATCGGGTCCGTCTTCCCCTCCGCGACGGCCTCCTTGACGATGAGGTCGATCGCGTCGCCGTTCTCGGCGTGCACCATCACGAGCCCGCCGGTCTCGCTCGCCGTCTGCATCGACCCTGAAGAGCGTCTCGTCGTCGACCATGACGGCGCCCTTGTAGGCCATGAAGAGCTTGTACGACGTGACGCCCTCGTCCGGCAGCTTGGCCAGGTCCTCGAGCGTGCCGCCGTCCTTCAGGTCGGTGACGGCGATGTGGAAGCCGACGTCGATCACCGGCGGGCAGCGGTCGATCTTCTCGTGGTACGTCTCGAGCGCCTGCGCGAACGTCGTCCCCGGGGCCTGGATGCAGAAGTCGATCAGCGTCGTCGTCCCGCCGAACGCCGCAGCCGTCGTCCCGGACGTGAAGTCGTCGCACGTCGTCGTGCCGCCGAAGAACATCTCGATGTGCGTGTGCGGGTCGATCGCGCCGGGGATCACGATCTTCCCCGTCGCGTCGATCATCTTCTCGGCCGACACGTCGAGCGACTCGCCGATCAGCGAGATCGACCCGTTCTCGACGTAGATGTCCCCGACGTAGTCGTCGGAGGCGGTGATGATCCGGCCGCCCTTGATCAGCACGGACATGTGCGCTCCCTTCCCGTCGATCTCGCCTGTGTGGTGTATACGACCCCGCGCGGAGCGGCGTCAAACAGGAACCGGCGGGCGTCGCTCGTGCCAGTCGGTGACCTGCTGGAAGGCATGGGCGGCCCGTAGCACGGTCGTCCTCCTCGAGACGTCTGCCCGCCAGCGCGAGCCCCACCGGGAGGCCGTCCACGAAGCCGCAGGGGACGCTCGCCGCGGGAAGACCGAGACACGCCCAGGGCGAGTTGAAGGGAATCAGCGCGAGCCGGTAGGGCACGCTGGTGCCGGCGAGCTCGACGTCGTCCTGGCCGATCCGCGGGGCCGTGACCGGCATCGCAGGCGCGGCGAGGAGGTCGTGGCGGGCGAGGAGCTCCTGCGCCCGGGCGAAGAGCCGTCGCGCGCGCCCGCTGCCCGGTGATCGTGGCCGTCGGCGGGCAGCAGCAGCCCGGCAAGGAGGCGCGCGCGGACGTCGGCCCCGTAGTCGGCGAGCCTCGTCCGAAGCCACGGCAGGTGGGCGGTCGCGGCCTCCGGCAGCATCACGAGCTGCGTGATCGACCTCGGTCTCGCGCAGGAACGACGCCTCGACCCGCTCGACGCGAGCGCCGAGCGCCGCAAGCTCCCGCAGCGCCGCCTCGACGCAGCGCCGCGACCGCGGGCTCGGCACCATCCAGGAGGTGCGACACGAGCCCGATCCGTAGTCCTCGAACGCCTGCGCCCAGCGCCTCACCGTACGCCGGTGCGGCCGTGCCGACGCACGCTGGGTCGTCCGGGTCCGCTCCTGCGATCGCCTCGAGCAGGAGCGCGCAGTCCTCGGCCGTCCGGGCGATCGGGCCGACCGTGTCGAACGTCCAGGACACCGGGACGACGCCCCGGTTGGACACGCGCCCGGTCGACGGCCGCAGGCCGGTGACCCCGCAGAAGGCCGCGGGGATTCGGATCGAGCCGGCCGTGTCGGTGCCGAGCGTGCCCGCCGACCATGCCCGCCGCGGCCGCCGCTCCGCTGCCGCCGCTCGAGCCGCCGCAGATCCGCTCGGTGTCCCACGGGTTACGCGCCGGGCCGAAGTGCGGGCTCGTGGTGGTGGCGCCGAACGCGAACTCGTGCGTGTTGAGCTTGCCGACGACGATCGCGCCTGCCGCGTCGCAGGCGGGCGACGACCGTCGGCGTCCGCAGCCGCGACGTTGTCCGCGAGGATTCGGGAGGCCGCGGTCGTCCGCGCGCCGGCGACGTCGATCACGTCCTTGACGGCCACCGGCACCCCGTGGAGCGGCCCACGCTCGCTCGAGCGCTCCAAGGCAGCCGCCTCGGCCAGCGCCTCCTCGGCGCGAACGGAGACGAACGCGTTCAGCGCCGGCTCGAGCCGCTCGATTCGCTGCGAGGCTCGAGGCCACCGCCTCCCGGGGCGACAGGTCGCCCGCGCGCAGCCGCTCCGCGAGACGTGCCAGCGTCACGCGTCCTCCGGCTCGGGCAGGAGCCCTGCCGGTGGCACGCCCAGCTCGAGCTCCGCCTCGATCTCTGCGAGCGCGGGCAGGATCGACGGCGAGGAAGCCACCGACGGCGTCGAGGTCCTCGTCGGTCGGCTCGACGCCCTGCAGCCGGGCGATTGCGCGCAGCTGGTCGCGGGGCGGGACGGGGATAGACTGCTGGCCCATGCCGATCTACGAGTATCGCTGCGAGAGCTGCCGGGAGCAGTTCGAGGAGTTCCTGTCGCTCTCGACCAAGCCGACCCCACCGTGCCCGAAATGCGGCTCCGCGGACGTGAAGCGGCTGCTCTCGCGGATCAACACCGAGTGGCTCCCGAGCGACGTCGCCTGGGACCGCGTCGGCCGCAGCTGGGACTGACGGCACCGCCTGCTGCACGGGCCGTCGTGCGTCAGACTCAGGCCACTGCCCGTCAGGAGACGCGAGGAGAGGCATGCCCTACGCACAGATCGAAGAGGGGATCCGTCTCTACTACGAGCTGACCGGGCCCGAGGACGGCCCGACCGTCCTCCAGTTCGGCGGCGGGCTGTTCGGCCGCGCACAACTTCGGCTCCGTCAACGACGGCTTCCAGGAGCGGGTTCCGCCTGCTCTCCTTCGACGCGCGCGGCTACGGGGCCTCCGACCACCCGCGCGAGCGAGTACACGATCGAGGGCTGGGCCGACGACGGCGCGCAGCTGCTCGACGCGCTCGGGCTCGACCGCGTGCTCGTCCACGGCACGTCGATGGGCGGGATGATCGCGATCGCGCTTCGCCGCGACGCACCCGCGAGCGCGTGATCGCAGCCTGCGCCGACGTCGCGTTCGCCAAGCCGGACGTCTACCGGCAGACGCTCTTCCGCGTCTGGCGGCGGATGGCCGAGTCGATGCCCTGGGACGACTTCTCCGACCACGTGACCACGCAGGCCGTCGGCGCCGGGTTCCTCGAGAGCGAGGAGGGCAAGGACACGTTCGCAGCTCGTGCGCACGGTGATCGGCTGGAACGACCCCTACACCGTGCGCCAGGCATGCCTCGCGATGGAGCGAGATGGACCTCTCGCCGCTCGTGCCGCAGATCTCGCGGCCGCTCCTGATGACGAACGGGACCCACGACATCCTCTGCCCGCCCGTGCTCGCGCCCTCGGGGCTCGGCGCCCGGCAGATGGCGGAGCTGAACGCGAACGTTCACGACCGCACGAGTTCCCGGACATCGGCCACGCCGACCTGCTCGAGTGCCCCGCCGACGCGGTGCGGATCGTGAGCGCGTTCTTCCGCGAGGCGCTCGACGCCGGCTAGGGCTCGCCGGCCTTCACGAGCGCGGCCACCGTCGCGTTCGCCGGCGCCTGTAGCCCCACCGTCGCCGCCCGCGGAGGGATCGCGCCGTTGATCACGTCGATCTCGCACGGCCGGCCCGCCAGCCGGTCGAGCAGCATCGAGGGCCGTGCGCCGCGGAGTCCTCTCGCCGAACGCCCGGACGTGGGCGACCGGGTCGTCGTAGGCGAGTGTCGATACCCGAGCGCCCCCGCGACGTCGTAGGCCTCCTGCGCGCACGCGGAGGCCACCGACCAGGCGTGCGGGTCGTCCAGCACCTCGCCGATCGTCGCGCCGAGCACTGTGCACGGCCCGCTGAAGGCGACGTTGCAGACGAGCTTCTCCCACACGAGCCGGTCGACGTCGTCGTAGGTGCGCACGGTGAAGCCCGCGATGCGCCACACGTCGGCGATCCGCTCCACGCGCCGGGTCACGGGGCCGGCCCGCTCGCCGAGGCGGACGAACCCGCGCCCGTGGTGGTGCACGTGACCGGGCGCGACGACCGAGGCGCCGAACCCGCTCGGCGACGCCGAGCACCACGCGGTCGGCGCCGAGCACGTCCGCCACGGCATCTGTCGGCGAGCCGAGGCCGTTCTGGATCGGGAGCACGACCGTCTCGCGGCCCGAGCAGCGCCCGCGGCGCTCTCGCGCCGCGCCGCGGACGTCCATCGCCTTGGTCGCGATCACGACGAGGTCGACGATGCCCGACCTCGGTCGGGTCGGACGTCGCGTGGACGCGCACGAGCCGGTCGCCGCTCGCCCCGTCGACCCGCAGCCCGCGCTCGCGGATCGCCGCCACGTGCTCGAGCCACGGGTCGACTGCCCACACCTCGTTGCCGGCACCGGCGAGCAGTCCCGCGTACACCGAGCCCATCGCGCCCGCGCCGACGATCGCGATCCTCATGGGCGTGGCCGGCGCGGGTGGTCGGTCGACGCTACTTCAGCGGGTTCGTCCCCGCCATCCAGATGATCACGCGCTTGAACTTCCCGCGCTCGTCGAAGTGAAGAAGTTGCAGTTGTGCATGTCGTTCTTCGTGCCGTCGCTGAGCTCGCCGATGTAGCCCTGCTCCGTCGCGACCTTGCCTGCCTGCCTCCTCGACGACGATGTTCCGCATCTCGTGGCGGATCGTCACCGAGGCTGCGAAGAAGTCGGTGAACATGCGCCGGATCTCCTCCGCGCCCGAGAACGTCACGTGGTCCGTCTGCACCGTCAGCGTCGCGTCGTCCGCGAAGTGGGCGAGGACCGCGTCGACGTCCATCGCGTCGACCGCGTCGAAGTACGTCTGCGGCGCGGCGGCGAGCGCCTCGCGCGTCCACGTTTCCGGTCGTCGTGCTCATGGTGAGCCTCCTTGGCAGCGGTGGAGCGCCGATCGTATCGCGGCCCGGCTCACGGCGAGCCCGGCGGCGGGTGCGTCGTCGCGCCAGTGCCGGGCGATGTCGGCCCGCGTCGCGACCCAGACGTCGTCGCTGCGCCGCGACGTGCTCGAGGAAGCGGTCGAGCGCCGGCGCCCGCCCGGGCCGGCCGACGATCCGGCAGTGGAGCCCGACCGACAGCATCCGGCCGCCCTCGCGCAGAGCCGCGTCGAACGAGTCGACGAGGTACGTCGTGGAAGTCGTCGGCGGTGACGAACCCGTTCGGGAGCAGGAACTTGAAGTCGTTCGCGTCGAGCGTGTACGGGATCACGAGGTGGTCGCTGCCCGCGACCTCGACCCAGTAGGGCAGCTCGTCGGCGTACGAGTCGGAGTCGTAGAGGAAGCCGCCCTCCTCGACGACGAGCCGCCGCGTGCTCTCCGAGACGCGGCCCGTGTACCAGCCGACCGGGCGCGCTGCCGCAGGCCCGCTCGATCGCCTCGACCGCGCGCGCATGTGCGCCGCGCTCCTCCTCCTCGGGCAGCTCGCCGTAGTCGATCCAGCGCCAGCCGTGGCTCGCCACCTCCCAGCCGGCGTCGACCATCGCACGCGCCGCCGCCGGGTTCCGCTCGAGCGCCTGGCCGACCGCGTAGACGGTCAGCGGCAGGCCGTGCGCGGTGAAGATGCCGTGACGCGCCAGAAGCCCGGCGCGGCTGCCGTACTCGAACATCGACTCGGTGTTCAGGTTGCGCCTGCCCACCGTCGGCGGCGCGCCGACGACCTCGTGCAGATACGCCTCCGACGCGACGGGTCGCCTTCGAGCGGCGTCTGCTCGCCGCCCTCCTCGTAGTTCAGCACGAAGCTGAGCGCGAGCCGCGCGCCGCCCGGCCAGCGGGGGTCGGGCGGGTTCCGCGCCGTAGCCGACGAGGTCGCGCCCGCTCACGGCCCCGGGGACGAGCTCACTCGGAGCCCGCGACGTCGCCGAAGACGCCTGCGCGCGCCAGCTCGCCGACGCGCTCGGGTGCGTAGCCGCAGATGCTCGACGAGCACCTCCTCGGTGTGCTCGCCGCGGAACGGGCCGCGCGCCGGCGGACGCTCCAGGCTCGCGCCGTCCTGCGCGAGCCGAAGCGGCGTGCGGATCGAGCGCACGCGGCCGAGCGCCGGGTGGTCGTGCTCGACGACGTCCTCGCGGGCGAGCGTCTGCGGGTCGGCGAGCGCCTCCTCGACCGAGTTGACCCGCGAGGCCGGCACGCCCGCCTCGACGAGGGCCTCGACCCAGGCGTCCACCGTGCCGCGCGCGGAACGCCTCCTCGAGGACCGGCAGCAGCTCGTCGCGGTGCTCGTTGCGCCCGGCCATCGTCGCGAAGCGCGGGTCCTCGTGCAGCTCGGGCCGGCCGATCACGTCGCAGAGCCGCTCCCAGAACTTCTGCTTCGCGGCAGCCGACGACGAGCCAGCCGTCCGCCGCCTGGAAGTTCTGGAACGGCACGATCGACGGATGGGCGGAGTTCGGCCGCCGCGGCGGCACGTAGCCGTGCGTCGCCGCCCAGGTGCCGATGTACATCAGCTCGTGCAGCGCGGTCTCGAAGAGCGAGACGTCGCAGTCGCAGCCGACGCCGTCGCGGCGGGCGCGCCAGATGCCGGCGAGCAGCGCGATCGCCGACGCGTAGCCGCCCGAGAGGTCGACGAGCGAGAGCCCGCTCTTCGTCGGCGGCCCGCCCGGCTCGCCGGTCAGGCTCATCCAGCCCGGCGAGCCCCTGCATCATGTAGTCGTAGCCGCCCTCCGCCGCCCGCGGCCCGGTCATCCCGAAGCCGGAGAGCGAGCAGCAGACGATCCGCGGGTTGACGTCCTGCAGGTCGTCGTAGGTGAGGCCGAGCTTCGCCGGCTGGTCGCCGCGCAGGTTCGAGTAGACGGCGTCGCACGACGCGCACGAGGTCGTCGAGCACGTCCGCGCGCGTCGGGGTGGCGCAGGTCGAGCGAGACGCTCTTCTTGCCGCGGTTGAAGGTCTCGAAGAAGAGCGAGTCCTCGCCCTCCTGGAACGGCGGGACGTAGCGCCCGACGTCGCCGCCGGCGGCCGGGTCCTCGATCTTGATCACCTCGGCGCCGAGGTCGGCGAGCTGGAGCGTGCCCCACGGCCCCGCGCCGAACTGCTCGACGGCGAGGATCCGGACGTCGGCGAGCGGAAGCGCGCCGACGGCGGCAGGACGCTCGGGATCGTCGCCAATGTCTGACATGGAGCCGCACGGGCCGTTGTAGTGGTTGCCCCACCCGCGTGTCAACGGCGGGCCCGCACCGTTAGGCTGGCCGCGTGCGCGTCCGGTTCTACTACGACGTCGTGTGCCCGTACTCGTACCTCGAGACCGCATGCCGTCGAGGCGGCCGAGGACGCCGGTGACATCGAAGTCGAGTGGCTGCCGTTCGAGCTGCGGCCGGCCCCGCGGCCGCTGCTCGAGCCGCGCGGCGACCACCTCCGGACCGACTGGACGCGGCACGTCTATCGACGCGCGGGCGAGCGGGGTATCGAGATTCGACCTTCCCCGCTACCAGCCTCGCTCGACCCTGCCGCTCGCCGCTTGCCTCTGGGCCGGGGAGCGCGAAGCCCTCCGGCCCTTCAAGCACGCGCTCTACGAGGCCTTCTTCTGCGAGGGGGAGGACATCGCGGCCGACGCCGAGCTGGCCCGCGCGGCCGCCGCGCACCGGGCTCGACCCGGACGCAGGCCGTTGCCGCAGCCTATGACGCGGGGTCGATCCGGCGGATCGACGACCGTGCGCGAGGAGGCCGAGCGGGCCGGTGTCGCCGGCGTCCCGACGCTGCTCCTCGAGGACGGCCGCACGCACTGGGGCACGGGCGGCGTCGAGCGACTGCTGGCGGGTGAGCAGCTCGTGCCGCGGGGCTGACCCGCCTCGAGGCTCAGCCCCGTGACCGTCCTGCGACGGACCGCCTCCACGCCTTCTCGTAGAACGGACGCAGGAAGGCGAGGTGGTCGTGCATCTCGGCGGCGGCGAGGTCGCCGTCGCCGGCTTCGACGGCAGCGAGGATCCGGCGGTGGTGCTCGTGGATCGAGCGGTGGAACCGCTGCCCGAGCGCCGAGCGCGCGAGGTGCGTCTGCAGGACGGAGAAGATCGGCTGGGCGGAGATCGACGAGCAGCGTGTTGCGGCTGGCCTCGAGCAGCGCGCGAGTGGAACTCGGCGTTGTGCGACGAACTCCTCCTGCGTCGAGAGGTGCACGGCGTCGGCGGGCATCGGTCGCGCGCAGACGCTCGAGGTCCTCCGTCGCTCGCGCCGCAGCGGCGGCGAGCCGCGCGGCCGGCACCTCGAGCAGCTCCCGCGCCTCGAGCAGCTCCTCGAGCGTGACGTCTGCGCGTCTCCGCAAGCAGGCCGACGTTCGCGTGCACGAGCGACGCCGAGATCGTCGCCGCGGTCGGAAGCGTCACGTAACTGCCGCCGGCGGCTCCCTTCGCCGTCCGGACGAGGCTCTGGGCGGCGAGCAGCCGGAGCGCCTCGCGGACGGTCGCACGGCTGACGCCGAAGTCGCGGGCGAGCGCCGACTCGATCGGGCAGCCGGTCGCCCGGCGTGCAGCTCGCCGCGCACGATCAGCTCGCGCAGCTGGTCGGCGACCTGCTCGTACGCCTTGCGGACGCGCCGGACGGGTGTCGAAGCGGGGTTCCGCCCACGGCGCGGCCCGTGCTCGGTCGTCCGCCGGCTGCACGGCGATCAGGCCATGCCGAACTCTGCGTTGCCCGCCGGCGACGAGGGCGCGGAGGACGGGGGCAGCCCACGCTCGGCGTAGTACTCGGTCAGCGACGTGCAGCGCGGGCGCGTCCGTAGCTCGGCGCGCAGGCGGCGCGGTCGCGTCCTCGTCGATCTCGAGCGTTCGCTCGTCGGCGAAGACGACGCCGTAGGCGTCGCGGGCGAGCTCGACGTGGTGAAGTCGTCGAGCACGTCCTCGCGCACGAGCGCCGGGTCGCGCTCGAGCGGGTCGCCGTAGCCGGCCGCGTTCGGCTCGCGGAACTCGATGAACTCGCCCGGGCCGCGAACGGGATGCCGGTCACCTTCGCCGGCAGCTCCTCCTCGCGCTCGGTGTCCGGGTTCTTGCGGCAGGACGCGACGAGCCCGTCCCAGCCGCCGAAGATCGCCGCGCGGCGGGTCGGTCTGGCGGTCGCCCTCGCACGAGTACGATGCCGTCGACGAGGAAGCGGTTGCGCCGGATGATCCCGATCCCGCCGCGCCACTTGCCCGGGCGCAGCCGGCTCGGGGCGCAGCTCGTACTGGTCGCAGCGCATCGGGAAGCGCATGTCGAGCTCCTCGATCGGGTTGTTGCGCGTGTTCGCCATCAGGTTGTCGACCGAGTCCATCGCGTCCTTGCCGTAGCGGCCGCCGTACGAGCCCTCGTTCACCTCGAGGTAGAGCCAGTACTCGCCCGCTCGACTCGTCGAAGCCCGGAGTACGCGCAGAAGTGGATGCCGGCCGAGTTGCCGGCGGTGACCTTCTCGGGCAGGGCGTCGGCGAGCGCGAGGATCGTGTTGTCGACGACGCGCTGCACCTGGCAGAAGCGCGAGAAGCACGCGCGCGGGAAGGTCGGGTTGAAGATCGTCCCCTTGGGCGCGATCACCTTGCACCGGCCGGAAGACGCCGTCGTTCTGCGGCACGTGCTCGGGGAACGTCACCTCGTCGAGGAGGATCGTGCGGACGGCGTAGTAGGCGCCGACGAGCAGCGAGCCCTCGAACGGCACGTTGAAGCCGGTCGGCACCTCCGGGTTCGAGCCGGTCAGGTCGATCGTGATCTCGTCGCCCTCGACGATCACCTTCGTCTCGACCCGCAGCCGCACGCCGCGGTTGCGGGCGTCGTCGTCGAGCCAGCCGACGATCGGGCCGTACTCGCCGTCCGGGATCTTCGCGATCTCGTCGCGCAGCATGCGCTCCGAGTAGTCCATCCAGTCGTAGGCGGCGCTCATCACGGTCGTCGGCGCCGTAGCGCTGCGACGAGCCGCAGGAAGCGCTCCCGCCCGAGCTGGCAGGCGGCGAGCATCGCGTTCATGTCGCCGCGGTTCATCGTCTCGGTGCGGACGTTGTCGAAGATCATCCGGTCGAGGTCCTCGTTGAGCTCGCCGCGGCTGGTACCAGCGCAGCGCCGTTGTAGAGCTTCGCCTCGGCGTAGACGTCGAAGGCGTCGGCGTTGATGCCGGGGAACGAGCCGCCGACGTCGAGCACGTGCGCCGTGACCGCCGCGAAGCCGAGCAGCTCGCCCTCGTGGAAGATCGGCACGGCGACCGCGACGTCCGGGCGAGTGCGAGGCGCCGAGGTAGGGGTGGTTGTGGACGATCACGTCGCCCTCCTCGATCTCGCCGCTCGAGCCGGTGCAGGAAGCCGCGGATGTACCAGGGCAGCGAGCCGATGTGCATCGGCGTCGAGTCGGACTCGCAGAGCTCGCGGCCCTCGGCGTCGAAGATGCCGGCGCCGAGGTCCTCCGACTCGCGGATGATCGAGGAGTAGCGTCATCCGGAAGAGGACGCCGGCCATCTCCTTCGCGATCGCGTGGAACGCGCCGCCGAGCACGCGCAGCGTGATCGGGTCGACCTCGACCCGCGCGCGGGTCGGCGGCCCGGGCTGGCGGCCGACCTCGTAGTCGATGACGCTCACGTCGCTCACCTCCGTCGGTCCTGCGGCGCAGCGCGCTGGGCCTCGGCCGACGCCCCGACCTCGATCACGATGTTCCCGAAGCGGTCGACGTGCGCTGCGACCCCCGGCGGGATCGACCGTCGTCGAGTCGTACTGGTTGACGATCGCCGGGCCCGTCGAGCCGGTTGCCCGCTCTGAGCGCGGCGCGGTCGTAGTAGCGCGTCGGCGACCTGCTCGAGCTCGCCGTCGACCCGGAACCACGCCTCGCGCCTCGTGGCGCAGCGCCTCGTCGGGCGACTCGGTCGCCGTGCTCGACCTCCGGGCGTCTCGAGCGGCGGCATGAGCCCGATCCCGCGCACGCGGACGTTCGGGATCTCGATGTCCGCGTCCTCGAAGCGGCGCGAGTACTCGCGCTCGTGGATGTCGTGGAAGTCGGCGCGCAGCCTGCTCGACCCACGCCGTCGTCGATCGCGCCGGAAGCCGACGTCGACGCGCAGCTCGTAGCCCTGGCCGAGGTAGCGGCAGTCGGCGATGCGCTGGATCGACGATGCGGTCCGCCGGGACGCCGTCCTCCTCGAGCTGCGCGCGCGCCTGCTCCTCGAGCTCCTCGAACGCGCGCTGCAGCGCCGGCGCGTCGAGCGTCGAGAGCCGCTGGTAGGTCGTCGAGACGTACTCGTAGACCATGTCGGTCGCGAGCAGGCCCATCGCCGCCGTCACGCCCGGGTACGGCGGCACGAGCACGTACGGCGTCCCCACCTCGAGCGCGATCTGGGCGGCGAACAGCGGGCCGGCGCCGCCCTCGGCGACGAGCGCGAAGTCGCGCGGGTCGAAGCCCTTGCGGACCGAGTTCTCCTCGATCGACTGCACCATCGAGTGCGTGAGGATCTGGACGGCGCCCATCGACGCCTCCTCGACCGTCATGCCGAGCGCCGTCGCCGGGCCCTCCTCGAACGCCGTCCGCGCGAGGTCGGCGCGCGAGCGTCATCCCGCCGCCGAGGAACGTCCTCGGGCGAGCAGCCAGCCGAGGTTGACCATCGCGTCGGTCGCGGTCGGCTCGGTGCCGCCGCGGCCGTAGCACGGCCGGGCCCGGGATCGGCGCCGGCCGAGCGCGGGCCGACGCGGAAGATGCCGCCCGCGTCGACGTAGGCGATCGAGCCGCCGCCGGCGCCGATCGTGTCGACGTCGACCATCGGGATCATCGCCTGGTACGGGCCGACCTTCGTGTCGAGCAGGTGCTTCATGCGCAGGCGGCCCTCCTGCGCGAGCCCGATGTCGGCGGACGTGCCGCCCACGTCGAGCGTGATCACGTTGTCGTAGCCCGCCTGCTTGCCCGGCCCAGATGCCGCCGACGACGCCCGGCGACCGGGCCCGACATGAGCAGGTTGACCGGGCGCGCGACGGCGGCCTCGGGCGTCGCGACGCCGCTCGCCGAGGTCATCAGGTGCAGCCCCGTGCGGACGCCGAGCGCGTCGAGCTCGTCCTCGAGGCGGCGCGACGTAGCGCGGCGACCTTCGGGCCGACGTAGGCGTTCAGGCAGACGGTCGAGAAGCGCTCGTACTCGCGGTACTGCGGCAGCACCTCCGACGAGACCGAGAGGAACGCCTCCGGGAACTCCTCGCGGACGATCTCGGCGACGCGCTGCTCGTGCGCCGGGTTGAGGAACGAGAACAGGAAGCAGACGGCGACGGCCTCGACGCCGGCCTCCTTGAGCCTGCGCACCTGCTCGCGCGCGCTGCTCCTCGTCGAGCGGGACGAGCACGCGAGCCGTCGCTGCGTGATCCGCTCGGGGACGGTCAGGCGGTAGCGCCGGCGCACGAGCGGGTAGCGCTGCCAGGGCAGGTCCTGGTAGTTCGAGAAGTTGAGCGGCTTCTTGTGCCGCGCGATGTGGAGGATGTCGCGGTAGCCCTCGGTCGTGATCATCCCGACCGTGGCGCCGTTGTGCTCGATGACGATGTTCGTCGCGATCGTCGTGCCGTGGAAGACCTGGTCGAGCGCCGACGGGCTCGGCGCCGGCCTGCGTCCGTCAGCTCGCGGATGCCCTGCGACCGTCCCCTGCGAGGGGTCGTCCGGCGTCGTCGGGAGCTTGTGGACGAGGATCGTGCCCGGCCTCGTCGTCGACGTAGATGAGGTCGGTGAACGTGCCGCCGACGTCGACGCCGAGCCGCTTCATCGCGCTCCCTCCCGGGTCGAGGACGATCTTGCCGAAGAAGCTCCCGGCGCTCCATCAGGTCCATCGCCTCGCGTCGCCTGCGCGAGCGGGAACGTCGCGCGCGACCTGCGGCGTGCAGCTTTCCGCTGCGCGACGAGCTCGAAGCACGTCTCGACCTCGTCCCGGGTGAAGACGAACGAGCCGATCACCGAGTGCTGGCGGCGGAAGAACGGGATGATGTCGAACGGGACGACCTCGCCGGCGTGCGCGCCGCAGATCACGAGCCGCCCGTCCTTTGCGAGCGAGTCGAGCCCCTGCTGGAAGAGCTCGCCGCCGACGTGCTCGTAGACGACGTCGACGCCCCGCTCGCCGTGAGCCGCATGACCGTCTCGGAGACGTCCTGCTCGTGTAGTTGATCCCGACGTCGAGGCCGAGCTCGCTCGCCCGCTCGAGCTTGTCGTCGCGGCTCGAGGTGCCGATCACGAACGCGCCGGCGTGCTTCGCGACCTGCACCGCCGCCGAGCCGATCCCGCTGCCGACCGAGTTGATCGAGCACGGTCTCGCCGGGCCGCACCCGCGCGCGCGTGAAGAGCATGTGCCATGCGGTGCCGAACGCGATGTTGCGCTGCGGCCGCCTCGACGTCGGAGACTCCGTCCGGGATACGGATGAGCTGTGACGGCTTGCACGTCGACGCTGCTCCGCGTAGCGCACCGGGCGAGCCCATGCCGACGAACCAGTCGGGAGCGGTGCAGAGCGACTCCCGCCCGGTGATGCAGTAGCGGCAGCTGCCGCACGTCGCGATCAGATAGACGGCGACGCGGTCGCCGACCCGCCAGCCGTCGACGCCGTCGCCGAGCGCCGCGATCCGGCCGACGGGCTCGACCCCGGGCATGTGCGGAAGCTCGATCGGGAAGCGCGAGATGCCCTCGCGGATGTCGACGTCGAGGTGGTTGAGGGCAGTGGCCGTCGACGTCGACGAGCACCTCGCCCGGGCCCGGCTCGGGGTCGGGGAGCTCCTCGAGCCGAAGGACGTCCGGCCTGACCGAACTCGTGGAAGACGACCGCCTTCACGGACTCGCTCCTCCTCTGCGCGGGACGCCGGAGTTGTGTTTATGTCTGACATTGGTGACCCTGTCAACCGGCATGCCGGCGCTCGCGACCGCCCGCTCGCTCCTGTTCGCTCCCGGAAGCGACGAGCGCAAGCTGCGCAAGGCGCTCGACGTCAGGGGCCGACGCGGTGGTCGCCGACCTCGAGGACGCGGTGGCGCCCGCGCAGAAGGCCGCATGCGCGCGAGATGGTCGCCCACGTGCTCGCGGAACGAGCGCCGTGCCTGCGCCTCGTCCGCGTCAACGGCGGCCGGGACGCGCCTGGCTCGAGGACGACCTCGCAGCCCTGGCCGACCTGGGCCTCGACGCGGTCGTGCTGCCGAAGGCGACGCCCGAGGCGCTGACCGCCCTCGACGGGCTCGGCCTGCCGGTGGTGGCGATCGTCGAGACGGCCGACGGCCTCGCCCGAGCGCTACGAGATGGCCGGCTCCGGGGCCGTGGCGGCGCTGCTCCTCGGGGCCGTCGACCTCGGCGCTCGCGCTCGGCCTCGAGCCGCGGGCGGACGGCCTCGAGCTCCTCGTGCGCGCGCTCGTCGCTCGTCCTGGACTCCGCGGCTCGCCGGTCTACGCGGCCCCGTCGACCAGTCGTGGACTCGACGTGCGCGACGACGACGGGCCTCGAGGCGCGACTGCCTGCTCGCCCGCTCGCTCGGCTTCCGCGGCAAGGCGTGCATCCACCCGGCGCAGGTGCCGGTCGTGAACCGCGCTTCACGCCCGCGGAGAGCGAGCTCGCAGCATGCGCAGGCGGTCGTCGCCGCCTACGAGCAGGGCGGCGGCCGAGGGGAAGGGGGCCGTCGCGCTCGACGGGGAGATGATCGACCTGCCCGTCGTCGAGCGGGCGCGGCAGGTGGTGGCCGACGCGAAGCGAGGTGTGCCGCATGGCGACTGAGGCGAGCCCGGCGCCCAAGGCGTGGCGCGGGCGGTTCTACGAGGACTTCGAGGTCGGCGACGTGTTCCGGAGCCGGTTCGGCCGGACGGTCACCGAGACCGACAACATCTGGTTCACCTGCCTGACGATGAACACGAACCAGATCCACTTCAACGAGCCCTACGCGGAGACGACGCAGTTCGGCCAGCCGCTCGTCAACAGCACCTTCACGCTCGCGCTGGTCACCGGCCTGACGGTGCCGGACACGAGCGAGAACGCCGCCGCGAACCTCGAGTGGACGGACATCAAGCTCCCCAAGCCCGTCTTCGACGGCGACACGCTCTGGGCCGAGAGCGAGATCCTCGACGTGCGCGAGTCGGAGTCGAACCCGAGCGTCGGCATCGTGTCGATGCGCTGCCGCGGCATCAACCAGCGCCGTGAGGTCGTGATCGAGTTCAGACGGACGTTCATGGTCTACAAGCGGCGAGCGGCCGAGGTCGACGAACACGTTCCCGGGCACCGACGAGGACTGGAGGGTCGTGATGGCGACTGCCGCTGAGACGATTCGCCGCGCTGGGCGACGGAGCTCGAGCTCGACGACGTCCCGCGCCGACGTCGTCGACGCCGCGAAGCTGCACATCCTCGACACGCTCGGCTGCGGGCTCGCCGCGCACGCGCTCGGGGTCGCCGGCGAGGGCCGGGCGACGATGGCCGAGCTCGGCGGCGAGCCGCACGCAACGGTGATCGGCTCGCCGCGGCGGCTGCCGGCGGCCGAATGCGGCCTTCGCGAACGCGATGCTCTGCCACGGGCTCGACTACGACGACACGCACTCGGACTCGGTCAGCCACGTCTCGACCGTGATCGCGCCGGCCGCGCTCGCCGCGGCGCGACAGCTCGGCTCGGCCGGTCGGGACGTGCTCGCCGCGATCATCGCCGGCAACGAGGTCGTGTGCCGGATCGGGATGGCGGCGCCGGGCGAGTTCCACCGCCGGGGCTTCCACCCCACCGCGATCTGCGGCGTCTTCGGCGGCGTCGGCCGCGGTCGGCACGCTGGCGGGGCTCGACGCCGAGGCGACGACGCGGGCGCTCGGGATCGCGGGCTCGTTCGCCTCGGGGCTCTTCGCCTACCTCGCCGACGGCACGCCGACCAAGCCGATGCACCCCGCCTGGGCCGCCCATGGAGCCCACATCGCGGCGCGGCTCGCCGCATCACGGGGCTGCCGGGCCGCAGTCCGTGCTCGAGGGCAAGTTCGGCCTCTACCACGCCTTCCTCGGCGCCGAGCAGGGCGCGGTCGACATCGCGGCCCAGCTGGCCGACCTCGGGTCGCGCTGGGAGACGCCGCGGATCGCCTACAAGCCGTACCCCGTCTGCCACTTCATGCACGGCTCGCTCGGCTCCGCGGCGCAGGCGACGGCGGGGCGCACGTTCACGTCCGCCGAGATCGACGACGTGCTCGTCCGGGTGCCTGCCGCCGGCGTCTCGCTCGTGCTCGAGCCGGCGGAGCAGAAGCGGGTGCCGCGCTCCGAGTACGAGGGCAAGTTCTCCCTCCAGTACTCGGTCGCCTCGCAGCTCGTTCGCGGTCATGTCTCGGTCGGCGACTTCACCGACGAGGCGATCACCGATCCGGAGGTGCTCGCCGTCGCCGCCAAGGTGCGCTACGAGACGAGGGAGTACCCGACCTATCCGCAGGCCTTCCCGGGCGGCGTCCGTCGTCCGGCTCGCGCGACGGCACCGAGCTCGAGGCCGACTTCCCCTACCAGAAGGGCGGCCCCGAGAACCCGCTCTCCGCCGACGAGGTGCGCGAGAAGTTCCGCGAGAACGCGTCGCTCGCCCTCCCGGATGCCGGCGTGGCGGCGCTCGAGGAGGCCGTCCTCTCGCTCGAGGAGCAGGACGACCTGACGGCCGTTCTCGCGCCGCTCCAGCTGCTCGAGATCGCCCACGCGTGAGCGCGCTCGGGCTCACGGCGGAGCAGCGTGAGATCGTCGCTGCCGTCCGCGACTTCGTCGACCGCGATGTGATCCCGGTCGCCTCGGAGCTCGAGCATCGCGACGAGTTCCCCGAGACGCTCGTCGAGCGACGATGCGCGAGCTCGGCCTCTTCGGGACGACGATCCCGGAGGAGTACGGCGGGCTCGGCCTCGGCCTCGACACCTACGCGCTGATCGTGATCGAGCTCTCGCGGGGCTGGATGTCGCTGTCGGGGATCCTGAACGGCCACTTCATCGCGGCCACGATGATCCGGCTCCACGGGACGGACGAGCAGCGAGAGCGCTACCTGCCGCGACTCGCGTCCGGCGAGCTCCGCTCGTCGTTCTCGATGACCGAGCCCCACGCCGGCTCGGACGTCCAGTCGATCCGGACGCGTCGCCGTCCGCGACGGCGACGACTACGTCATCACCGGCCAGAAGATGTGGGTCACGAACGGCTGGCGCTCGGGGCTCGTCATGCTGCTCGCCAAGACCGACCCCGACGCCGACCCGCCGCACCGGGGGATGACGGCGTTCCTCGTCGAGAAGGAGCCCGAGTCACGAGCCCCCCGGCCTCGACGATCCCGATGCCCGGCCTCGAGCAAGCTCGGCTACAAGGGCGTCGAGTCGACCGAGCTCGTCTTCGACGGCTTCCGCACGCCCGCGGCGAGCGTGCTCGGCGGCGAGGAGGGCATCGGCCGCGGGTTCAAGTACTTCATGAGCGGGATCGAGGTCGGGCGCGTCAACGTCGCCGCGCGCGGCGTCGGCCTCGCGCAGGCGCGCGCTCGACGACGCGATCCGCTACGCGCAGGAGCGCGAGGCGTTCGGCAAGCCGATCGCCGGTCACCAGGCCGTGCAGCTGATGCTCGCGAAGATGGCGACGCAGCGCGGAGGCGGCCCGCCTGCTCACCGTCCAGGCGGCCAGCGAAAGGCCACCGGCGAGCGCGCCGACCTCGAGGCCGGGATGGCGAAGTACTTCGCGACCGAGGCGGCGCAGGAGAACGCGCTCGACTGCATGCGCATCCACGGCGGCTACGGCTACTCGCGTCGAGTACCGGCCCGAGCGCTACTACCGCGACGCGCCGCTGCTCCTGATCGGCGAGGGCTCGAACGAGATCCAGCAGCTGATCATCGCCCGTCGTCTCCTCGAGCGGCACGCGATCTAGCCGTGGACTTCCGGGCGCCGGAGGAGCTCGCGGAGATCCGCGCAGCCGTGCGCGAGCTCTGCTCGCGCTTCCCGGGCGAGTACTGGCGCGGGCTCGAGCCGGACACGCTATCCCGAGGAGTTCGTCCGCGCGCTCACCGAGAACGGCTGGCTCGCGGCGCTGATCCCCGAGGAGTACGGCGGCGCCGGGCTCTCGCCTCACGGCGGCGAGCGTGATCCTCGAGGAGATCAACGCCTCCGGCGGCAACGCCGGCGCGTGCCACGCGCAGATGTACACGATGGGCACGATCCTGCGGCACGGCTCGGAGGAGCAGAAGCGCCGCTACCTGCCGCGCATCGCGTCGGGGGAGCTGCGGCTGCAGGCCTTCGGCGTGACGGAGCCGACGGCCGGCTCCGACACGACGTCGATCCAGACGACCGCGACGCGATCGGACGGCGGCTACGCTCGTCCAGCGGCCAGAAGATCTGGACCTCCCGGGCGCTCCACTCCGACCTGATGCTGCTGCTCGCGCGAACGACGCCGGTCGACCAGGTGGAGCGGAAGACGCGACGGCCTCTCCACGTTCCTCGTCGACATGCAACGGGCCCGGGCGGACGGAACGATGACGATCCGGCCGATCAGGACGCTGATGAACCACGCGACGACGGAGATCTTCCTCGACGGCGTCGAGGTGCCGGACGACGACCTCGTCGGCGAGGAGGGCCAGGGCTTCCGCTACATCCTCGACGGCATGAACGCCGAGCGCATCCTGATCGCGGCGGAGTGCATCGGCGACGGGCGCTGGTTCGTCGAGAAGGCGGCCGCGTACGCCTCGGAGCGGGTGGTGTTCGGCCGGCCGATCGGCGCCAACCAGGGCGTCCAGTTCCCGATCGCCCAGGCGCACGCCGCGATCGAGGCCGCCGACCTGATGCGCTACAAGGCGGCCTGGCTCTTCGAGCAGGGGCTCCCGTGCGGGGCCGAGGCGAACATGGCCAAGCTGCTCGCCGTCGGAGGCGTCCTGGCAGGCCGCCAACGCCTGCCTCGACACGCACGGCGGCTTCGGCTTCGCGGAGGAGTACGACGTCGAGCGGAAGTTCCGCGAGACCCGCCTCTACAAGGTGGCGCCGGTCTCGAACAACCTCGATCCTCGCCTACCTCGGCCAGCACGTGCTCGGCATGCCGCGCAGCTACTGAGCCTCCGGCGCCGTACGCGCGGCGGCGTCGAACGCGCGCAGCGACGCCTCGAGCTCGTCGCCCGTGAAGCCGCGGCCGATGAACACGAGGCGCGAGCGGCGGTCGTCGTCGGGCCAGGCGTCGAGATGCACCGGGGGGTGGACCGCGTGCTGGACGCAGTTCACGAGCAGCGGCCCCTCGCCTCCGGTGTCGAGCAGCCCCTTCACGCGGAGCACGTCGGCGCCCCGTGCCTGGAGCAGCATCGTCAGCCAGATCCCGAACGCGGCCCAGTCGACCTTCCGGTCGAGGACGAGGCTCACCGCCCGGACGCCGTGCGCGTGCTCGGCCGCCCCGGAAGGCGGGCGGGCCAGCCGCTCGAGGTCGCGCTCCGCCCCGCGCAGGAGCCGCGCCGGCTCTACGTCGCCGAAGGCGACGCGGAGCGACGGCGCGGCCGGGTTGAGCGCCTCGAGCTCCCGCTCGAGGGCGTCGAGGGCCACGGGGTCGGCCAGGTCCGGCTTCGTCAGGACGAGCGTGTCCGCGGCCGCCACCTGCTTGACGGACCCGGGCCCCCTGAGCCCGTGGACGCCGTCGACGGTCGCGACGACGGCGTCGAGCGAGTAGTGGTGCGGGACGACCGGGTCCGCGAGCAACGTGTTCACGATCGGCGTCGGGTCGGCGATCCCGGTCGTCTCCACGACCACGCGCCGAAACGGCGGGATCTCGCCCGCGTCGCGGCGGTCGAGCAGGTCACGCAGCTCGTCGGCGAGGTCGCCGCGCAGCGCGCAGCAGACGCATCCGCTCGCGAGCAGGACCGTCCGCTCGTCCACACGGCGCAGGAGGTGGTGGTCGATGCCGACGTCGCCCAGCTCGTTGACGATCACCGCGGTCTCGCCGAGCTCCGGCCGGGAGAGGAGCTCCGCGATGAGGGTCGTCTTGCCGCTCCCGAGGAAGCCCGTGACGAGGACGACCGGCGTCCTCACGAGGAGAGAGCCGCCACGAGGCCGGGCTCGAGCGGGTCGAGCCGACGTCCGGCGAGCCGCTCGGCCTCCACCCACAGCGCGCCGAGGTCGGAGACGACGGCCGTGCCGCCCTTGGCGTCCCGGACGACGTAGCTGCCGCCCCACGCCGCGACGGACAACCCGAAGTGCGAGAGCACGCGGTCGAGGAGAGCCGCGCGGAAGATGCGCGCGCGCCGCCCGTCACCCAGCTCGGCCCAGTGCTCCTTCGACATGACGCCGCAGAGCGAGCACATTAGAGTCGCGTTGTAGCAGCACTGGGCGCAGGCCGACCGATCGGAGGGTGAGGACGATGGCCAAGGAGATCTTCGTCGCGTACGGCGTCGACGTCGATGCGGTCGCCGGATGGCTCGGCTCGTACGGCGGCGAGAACTCGCCGGACGACATCTCGCGCGGCCTCTTCGCCGGCGAGGTCGGGACGCCGCGGCTGCTGCGGCTGTTCGAGCGGTACGGCCTCAAGACGACCTGGTTCATCCCCGGCCACTCGATCGAGACCTTCCCGCAGGAGACCGACATGGTCGTCGCGGGCGGGCACGAGATCGGCATCCACGGCTACACGCCACGAGAACCCGATCGCGATGACGCGGGAGCAGGAGACGGCCGTCCTCGACAAGTGCATCGACCTCGTCGAGCGCGTGTCCGGCCGCCGCCCGACCGGCTACGTCGCGCCGTGGTGGGAGTTCTCGACCGTCACCAACGAGCTCCTGCTCGAGCGCGGCATCAAGTACGACCACAGCCTCATGCACCACGACTTCCTGCCGTACTACGTCCGCGTCGGCGACTCGTGGACGAAGATCGACTACGCGAAGCGGGCCGACGAGTGGATGAAGCCCCTGGTGCGCGGCGAGGAGACCGACCTGATCGAGATCCCGGCCAGCTGGTACCTCGACGACCTGCCGCCGATGATGTTCATCAAGACGGCGCCGAACAGCCACGGCTTCGTCAACCCGCGCGACATCGAGCAGATCTGGATGGACCAGTTCGACTGGGTCTACCGCGAGCACGACTACGCGGTCTTCACGATGACCATCCATCCCGACGTCAGCGGGCGCCCGGCCGTGCTGGCGATGCACGAGCGGATCATCGACCACATCAACGGGCACGACGGGGTGCGCTGGGCGACGTTCGACGAGATCGCAGACGACTTCGCGCGCCGGCAGCCGCGCGGCGGCTGACACCGCTCCGAGTCGAGGAGTCGCTCGACGTCGCGTGGCCGGGCCAATCGGACCAGCCACGTCCGTGCCTCGCGTTGCCTGTGACGAGCCGCACTCCCGCTTCGAGAAGAGCGGCGACTCCCGCGATCACGGCCCCGACGGCGAGATAGCCCCACAGGCCCATCAGGAGAACACCGACGAGGATCGCCGTAGCGACCGCTGCGTCCTGCCGGTCGATTCCACCGCCTCGTGCCGCGCCTTCCGTCCGCCGCGGGGCCTCCCCGGACGTGACTGCCAGGCGGCCAACGGGCGCCGAGCCGATGGGTTGTACGGCGGAAACTCCGATGCCGCCCAGCACGGCGGCTCGAGTGGCCCTCTCGCGGGGCGCCTCTGCCCCCGACCTCGCGTGTGCCCCAGCCGGCGTCATCAACGCGATCACGATCGCGAGGCTCGCGCCGGCCGGCTTGATGTGTCCAGTCTTCCAGCTCATCGCTCCACCTTCCGTCCTCGCTGCTCGTTGTCCGGTCGCTGGGAGGATCGGGGCCGCTGGTGGAGACACGGTGCAGCCCGGTAAGGATCTGGTGGACGCCTTCCGAGGTCGTGACGCCGGGAGGCGTTGGTGTTAGGTTCCGGGCCGAGCCCGAAGCGAGGAGTCGATGGAGTTTCACGTCCTCGGTCCGCTGGAGATCGTGCGGCAGGGCCGCACGCTGGAGCTCGGAGCCGGGAAGCAACGCACTCTCCTGGCTGCGCTTCTGTTGCACGCGAACGAGGTGGTCTCGACCGATCGCCTGATCGACGTGCTCTGGGGCGAGCGGGCACCCGCAACGGCTCCGAAGATCGTCCAGGGTTACGTCTCACGGCTTCGCAAGGTGCTCGACGACGAGCTCGAGCCCCAGGCTCGGTCCGGGCAGCGGCCGAGGCGGCGGCATCCTGCTGACCCGCTCGCCCGGGTACGTCCTGCGGATCGAGGACGGACAGCTCGACGCGCACCGCTTCGACAGCGCTGCTCGCGAAGGCGCGGGCAGCGCTCGCCGGCGGGCGCCGCGCTCGAGGCGTCGACGCTCCTCCGCGAGGCGCTGGACCTCTGGCGCGGTCCGCCGCTCTCCGAGTTCGCCTTCGACTCGTTCGCGCAGGACGAGATCGCCCGGCTCGAGGAGCTCCACGTGGCCGCCGCTCGAGGAACGGGTCGAAGCCGATCTCGCGCTCGGGCGCCAGGGCGAGCTCGTCGCCGAGCTCGAAGCCCTCGTCGCCCGTCATCCGTTGCGCGAGCGGCTGCGCGGGCAGCTGATGATCGCCCTGTACCGCTGCGGCCGTCAGGCCGAGGCCGTGCAGGTCTACCAGGACACGCGGCGCGTGCTCGTGAAGAGCTCGGCCTCGAGCCGAGCCGGGCGATCGTGGAGCTGGAGCAGGCGATCCTCCGTCAGGATCCCTCGCTCGATCTCCTCCCGCCCGCGGCAGCCGCCGTCTGCGGCCGCGCGACCGACGCCGACTCCGTTCCGAGTCGTTTGCCGGACGGGGTCTTCGTCGGGCGAGAACGCGAGCTCGCGGCTCTCCTCGCCGCGCTCGAGCGACGCGCTCTCCGGCAGCGGGCGGCTCGTGGTCGTCGGCGGCGAGCCGGGCATCGGCAAGAGCCGCCTCGCCGAGGAGCTGGCGAGCCGGGCCGGCGCGCACGGCGCCGAGATCCACTGGGGGCGCTGCTGGGAGGAGGGAGGCGCGCCTCCGTACTGGCCGTGGGTGCAGGTGATTCGAGCGTGTGTTCGCGAGCGCGGCGCCGAGCAGCTGGCCGACGAGCTCGGCCCAGGCGCATGCGGAGGTCGCCGAGCTCGTCCCCGACGTGCGCACAGCAGCTGCCCGCGCTGCGGATGCCCTCCGGCTCCGCCGATCCCCAGCAGGCGCGCTTTCGCCTCTTCGACTCGGTCTCGGGCTTCCTGACGAGAGCGAGTCGCTCGCGGCCTCTCGTGATCGTCCTGGACGACCTGAACTGGGCGGACAAGGGATCGCTGCTCCTGCTCGAGTTCGTCGCACGGGAGCTCGCCGAGACGCGCCTGCTGCTCGTCGGCACGTACCGCGACACCGAGCTCTCGCGCGGCCACCCGCTCGCGCAGACCCTCGGCGAGCTCGCCCGCGAGCGCCCGTTCGAGCGGGTGGTCCTGCGCGGCATCTCGATCACGAGGACGTCGCGCGCTTCATCGAGGCCACGTGTGGCTTCGAGCCCGATCCGGCGCTCGTCCGGCGGCCCACGCCCAGACGGAGGGCAACCCGTTCTTCGTCGGCGAGGTCGTCAGGCTCCTCGACGAGGAAGGGGCGCTGACGCCTGAGGCGCCCGGCACGCCGGAGCGTTGGAGCGCACGCATCCCCGACGGTGTGCGGGAGGCCATCGGGAGACGGCTCGACCGCCTCTCACGTCCCTGCAACTCAGACCCTGACGATCGCGTCCGCCGATCGGGCGGGAGTTCGGGCTCGACCAGCTCGCGCGCTCCTCGACGACCTCTCCGAGGACGCGCTCCTGGAGGTGCTCGACGAAGCGTTGGCGGCTCATGTCGTCGAAGAGCTGCCTCCGGCGCCGCGGGCCGCTATCAGTTCACGCACGCGCTGATCCAGGCGACGCTTGCGACGAGCTCTCGCGCACGCGGCGGGCGCGCGTCCACGCCCGCATCGCGGAGCGCTCGAAGAGCTGTACGGCGCCCGAGCCGAGCAGCCACGCGGCCGAGCTCGCCCACCACTTCGGCGAGGCCGAAGTCGTCACCGGGCCGGACAAGCTCGTTCACTACTCGCGCTCGCCGGCGAGTCCGCACTCGCGGCGCGACGCCCCGGAGCAGGCGCTCGCCCACTTCGAGCGCGCGCTCGCTGCGAACGGCCCGAGGCCATGGCCGACGCAGGCCGCAAGGTGCCTGTTCGGCCTCGGCCGCGCGCAGCTGGCGACGCTCCGGCACCACAGCTGGAGCCCGCGATAGCCAGCTTGCGTGCGCTCCTTCGACCACTACGTCGAGGTCGGGGACATCGGCCGCGCAGTCGCCGTCGCCGCCTATCCGCTCCCCTGTCCTTGCGGTTCGGGTACACGGACGCCGCCGAGCTGATCGCGCGCGCCTTGACGCTCGTGCCGCCCGACTCCCACGAGGCGGGCGCATGCTCGCCCAGCACGGCTGGTTCATCGGATTCATCGAGGCGACTACGACCGGGCGCAGCGCGAGTTCCAGCAGGCGCTGTCGATCGCCGAGCGCGATGAGCGACTGAGCCCTGGAGCGGAGGACGCTCGCCAATGCCGCCTTCGTCGACGCGTTCCATCTCCGCTGGCACGACTGCCTCGCGACAGGGCGCGGGCGATCGAGCTGGCCGCAGCAGGCCGGCGACTCGCGCACCGAGATTCACCGCCCGCAGAGCGGTCGCCTTCGCACTCGACGGCCACGGGAGAGCGCGAGCAGGGGCGCGGGCATTCCTCGGCATCCGGCGCTCGCGCACGCCGAGCAGCTCCGCGAGAGCTGGTGGCTCACGTCGACGAGCTTCAGCAACCAGCTGCTGTGCCTCTACGAGGGCGACTGGCGACCGCGCGCGAGATGCAGCGACGTCGGCCTGGCTTCGGAGCCGCGTGACCCCCGCCATCTTGCGCTCGGGGCCGTGCTCGAGTACCAGCTCGGCGACCACGACGCGGGCGCGGCGTACGTCGCGCGGCTGCAAGAGGTCGGCCGGCAGCACCGCCGCCGGGGCCGATCGCCGACCACGTCTTTCTCGCCGTCGCGACCCCGCTCGTCGGACGCATCGTGAGCAGCGACGAGTGGCTGGACCTCGCCGAGAGCGGCGCGCAGCGTGGCTCTCGCTGCCTCGGCTCGCTCCCGCCCTGGCGCTCGTATGCGAGGCGCGGGCTCGGGCTGATCGCCGTGGCTCGTGCGCGATGACTCCGACGCCGCCGAGAAGCTCTACGACGCGCTCGCGACCCAGCGGGCACGGCGAGCTTCTTCGTCTCCTCTGACCTTCGATCGGCTGCTCGGGTTGCTCGCCGCGTCCCATGGCCGGTCGACGCTGCGCTCGGCTCACTTCGCCGACGGGCTCGCATTCTGTGAACGCGCCGGCTATCGGCCCGAGTACGCCTGGACCGCCTTCGACTACGCCGACGCGCTGCTCGGCGGGCCGTCGCCGACCGTCCGAGCACGAGGCGGTCGCTCTACAGGACGAGGCGCTCGCGATCGCGCGCGACCTCGGCATGCGCCCGCTGACGGAGCGGGTGCTCGCTCACAGGAAGCTCCTGGGGCCTAGCCCGCCTCCGCGGCGAGCGCAGCGGCCGCATCGAGGCCCGCACCAAGCGCGACCTGCAGCAGCACGCGCGCCTTCGGCCCCGCCAGGTCGCCGGCGAAGAGCGCGCCCGCTTCGGCGAGGTCGCGGCCACCGCCGCGGCCGTAGACGGGCTCGACCCGCCCCTCGGCGCAGCGCGAGCAGACGACCACCGCGACCCCCGCGGAGACCGCCTCGCGCACGCCCTCGACCACCTGGTCGTTCGCGTTGCCGCGGCCGGTGCCTTCGAGCACGATCGCGCGGGCACCGGAGCCGACCGACGCGCGCAGGAAACGCGCGTCGCTCCCCGCGTGCAGGCGAATCAGGTCGACCGGAGCGAGCCGCTCCGGGAACGGCAGAGGCGGGGGCCGCAACGCTCGACGATGGATCGCGACCACCTCGCCGTCGACGTGCCCGACCGGCCCGTGGCCGGGCGAGGCGAAGGCCCGTGTGGCGCTCGTGTGCACCTTGCGCGCCTCGCGCGCAGCGTGGATCTCTCCGCCGAAGCTGACAAGTGCTCCCAGCCCGGCCGCCTCGGGGGCGATCGCGACCCGGACGGCCTCGCGGAGGTTCCGAGGCCCGTCGGTGTCGGGCTCGTCGGCCCCGCGCTGGGCGCCGGTGAGCACCACCGGCGTGTCCGAGTCCAACAGCCGGTCGACGAGGTACACGGTCTCCTCCATCGTGTCCGTGCCGTGGGCGACGACGACCCCGGTCACCTCCGGGCGCGCGACGTGCTCCCGAAGGCGCCGCACGAGCGACAACGCGAGCTCGCCGTGCATGTCGAAGCTGGGCACGCGGACGAAGTCGTCGAGCTCGAGCGGGGGCGCTTCGGGCCACGCCAGCATCTCGACAAGCTCGGCGCCGCTCACGGCCGGTACGAGCTTTCCCGTCTCGGAGTCCGCGCGCATGGCGATCGTGCCCCCGGTGGACACGACCACGACCGGCACCGCGGCGCCTACCTCTCGGTCGAGGGCGGCGCCTCGAGACGTATCGCGCCGCCTGGCTCCTCGCCGAACTCCTCCTCGACCCTCTGCACCGGTGCGCCGCGGAGCCGCAGGCGGAGTGTGAGCGTGATGAGGACGACGAAGATCAACGCCAGCGTGACGGCGGTCGTCCCCGCCCCGAGTGCGTAGAGGTTGGGCAGGATGGGCCGGCTCTGCGGCCAGGTGCCGATCAGGATCGGCAGGGGCTGGGCTTCGTAGCCGCTCTGCAGCAGGATCGTCCGGTCGAAGTCGTTCCACGTCAGCGTGAACCCGAACAGGAAGCTGCCGAAGATCCCTGTCCAGACAAGGGGCAAGGTCACCTCTCTGAACGTCGTCGGGCCGTTCGCGCCGAGATCCCGAGCCGCCTCCTCGACGTGGCGGTCGTACCGGTTCCAGACCGCGAGCATGACGAGGAACGAGAACGGGATCCCCCAGATCACGTTGGCGCCGAGCGCCGTGTACCAGAGGTTAGGCGTGTACCCCATGAACTTCCACAGGAGCTGGTTGCCGAGCCCGACGAGGAATGCCGGCGTCATGAGGGCGAGCATCAGGACGTAGAAGGCGATGACATCGCCCTTCAATCGCCAGCGGCGGCGGAAGGCCATCGAGAGCGAGAACCCGAACACGGCCACGAGGATGCCGGCGACGACGGACAGGTAGAGCGACTGGCGGCCGGACGCGCTCACATCGTCCGCGATGGTGTTGAAGACGTTCGTGTCGAACAGCGTCTTCCACCAGTCGAGGCTGATCGGCCCCCGGAACGGG
The DNA here is from genome assembly GCA_963793655.1 of uncultured Actinomycetes bacterium. GTDB lineage: Bacteria > Actinomycetota > Thermoleophilia > Gaiellales > Gaiellaceae > Gaiella. The sequence continues at coordinate 367,006 of CAWCAV010000002.1, read as the reverse complement.
AACGTCAGCTGGCCGGTGTCCCCCTGGAACGAGAGGATCGCCATCAGGATCATCGGGATGTAGAGGAAGAACAGGAACAGCGCGAAGTACGCCGCCGAGACCCCACTTCGCCCAGTCACGGCGCTGCTTCACCTCTCGCCGCACGACGACGTCCTGCGGGCGCGCGGCCGCCTCCGCCGCCGATGCCATCGTCTGGATCACAGATCCTCCCGCAGGTTCGAGAGGCGCGTGATCACCCAGACGCCGATCATCAGGACGATCACGAGCAGGACGGCCGAGGCCGCCCCCTGGGGATACTGGACCGCGCCGATCTTGGAGTAGATCAACGTGCCGACGGACGTGATGTTGCCGCCGCCCACGGTTGCGACGGTGCCGTAGTCGCCCATCGTGAGCACGAAGATGAAGATCGAGCCGATCACGATGCCGGGCATCGTCTGCGGGAGGATCACCTCTCTGAACGTCCCCCACCAGTTGGCGCCGAGATCGCGGGCAGCCTCGAGCGCGGAGCGGTCGACCTGCGCCAGCGTGAAGAACAGCGGCGTGATCATGAACAGGATGTAGAGCTGGATCATCGCGAGCCGCACCGAGAGCGTCGAGAAGCCGAGCTCCGGTATCGGCTCGGAGATCACGTGCAGCTTCACGAGGAACTGGTTCAGCGCCCCTTCGCGGCCCATCAGCGGGAACGTCCACGCGATCGCGCGGGTGAGGAAGCTCGTCCAGAACGGCGCCAGCGCGATGATGAAGAGCGCGATCTGGACGCGCAGGCTCTGCACCTTGAGCGCGAGGAAGTACGCGACCGGGAACCCGAGCACGAGACACGCCACGACGGCGATAGCGGACGTCACGACCGTCGACAGCATGTTGTCCCAGTAGGTTCGGTCGTGGAAGAGCTCGCTGTAGTTCGCGGTCGTGAACGTCTTGTCGAAGCCTGCGTCCGTCCGACGTCCAGAAGCTGACGAGGACGATGATCACGAGTGGCGCGACGAGGTAGAAGCCGATCCAGAGCAGCCCCGGCGCCGCGAGCGCTGCCGTCACCCAGCCGCCTCCGCGGCCACTTCCGCGGGCTTCGCCGAGCGCCGCCTCGACCTTCGGCGACCGCTGCTCGAGGATCGCCTCGGCTTCCTCGACCTCCCCGAGCGCTGCCCGCGCCGCTTCGTCGCCCGGATGCTCAGGCGTCGAGGAGCTGGACATCCTCCTCCTTCCAGGAGATCCGGATCCGCTGGCCCTCCCGGCCGCGCAACGCCGGGTACTGCTCGGCGCCGACCTTGGCGAGCATGCGCTCGTCGCCCGCCAGCAGGTGGAGCTTGACGAGGTCGCCGAGGAACTCGACGAAGACGATCTCGCACTCGGCGGAGTTGAGCTCGCCGCACGGACGCGCCGTTCGTGTCCACCGTCACCGCCGCCGCACGGACGGAGATCATGGCGCTCGTCGCCGACGGACTGCCGTGCTCCCGGGGCGTGGACGCTGGCGCGCAGGTGCTGCTCGTCCTCGACGACCAGCCGGTCGCCGTCCCGCTCGGTGACCTTGCCACGCAGGATGTTGTTGTCGCCCATGAAGCGCGCGACGAGCTCGGTGGCCGGCCTCGTCGCGATCGTGAGCGGATCGGCGACCTGCTGGATGCGCGCGTCGTTCATGACGACGATCCGATCCGCCATCGAGAGCGCCTCTTCCTGGTTGTGCGTGACGTGGATGAACATCAGCCCGAGCTGGCGCTGGAGGTTGCGGAGCTCGACCCGCATGCGCAGCTGGAGCAGGCGGTCGAGGTCGCCGAGCGGCTCGTCGAGCAGCAGCGCCTTGGGCTTCGTCACCAGCACGCGGGCGAGGGCGACACGCTGCTGCTGCCCACCCGACAGGGCGCTCGGCTTGCGGTCGGCGAGCGGTTCCAGGCCGACCATCTCGAGGGCTCTCATCGACTCCTCCCGCCGCTCCTCCTTCCCGACCCCGTGCATCTTCAGCCCGAACTCGACGTTCTGGAGCGTCGTCCGGTGCGGGAAGAGCGCGAAGTGCTGGAAGACCGTCGTCGTGGGCCGCTTGTGCGGCGGCAGGTCGATGAGCGACTCGCCGTCGAGGAGGATCTCGCCCTCGGTCGGGAACTCGTGACCGCCGATCATCCGCAGCGTCGTCGTCTTCCCGCAGCCCGACGGGCCGAGCAGGACGACGTACTCGCCGTGGTCGACGTGCAGGTTGACGTCGTCGACGGCGACCGTGCCGCCGGCGAAGACCTTCGTCAATCCGATGAGGTCGAGCCCCGACTGTCCGGTCGGAGGGGGCGGCGTGCGCCGCCCCCTCCGGATTGCACGACCCCGTCTCTGCCATGCGGTCCGCTAGGCGGACGAGGAAGTCGTTCACGGTCTTGACGAGGTACACGCTCTCGCTCGGAGTACGAGTTCCACGAGGCGTACTTGCAGATGCGCTTCTGGAACGAGCCGCCCTCGCGACGCTCGCCCTTCTTGATGTCGCCGACCTTGCCGGTGATGCCCGGCAGGTCGCTGCGGAGCCGGCTTGCCGCGCCACCAGTAGTCGTACTCGGCGGGGGTGAAGCCGGCCTTCTTCCCGGCGGCGGACTTGATCCAGGGCAGCAGCTTCTGCCCGTTCGCGATGTAGTAGCCCTGGCGCATGATCACCGCGCCGAGGTACCCGTTGTAGTTCCAGTTGATGTAGTCGTAGCAGGCCTGCAGCTTCGCCGGGTCGGTGACCTTCGACGAGATGCCCTCGGCGCTGCACCAGCCGCGGAAGCCCTCCTTGGGCGCCGCGTAGAGGATGTTGACGCCCTGCCGCCTTGACGAGCGCCACGGCGGGCGACCACATCGACTCGAGCACGACCTCCTTCGAGACCATGAGGTTGACCGAGTCGGTGAAGGCCGACCAGAAGGCACGGAACTGGCCCTGCTTCTTGTACCGTGGTCAGGATCTTGAAGAGCCGGTCGATCTCCGCCCGGGTCGGGTTGCCGAAGTCCTTGAACTTCATCAGCCCGAGCGCCTGCGCGGCGAACGCGGCGTCCTGGGACATGATCCCCGGGTCGCGCAGGAGGGACGACCCGCCCCTTCCACTTCGTGTTCAGGAGCTCGGCCCAGGACATCTGCTCCGGCCGCTTCTGGATCACGTCGGCGTTGTAGCCCATCGAGTCGGCGTTGAAGTGGGCCGCCGGGCCGACGATGTAGCGCGGCTGCGGCTTCCCGCCGATCGGCTTGCCGTTCTCGCCGATCCAGCGGACGATCTGCTTGTTGTTCTTCGGCCCGCCCGCGAACGGGGGCAGCCCGGTCGAGCCGTCCGGGTCGACGAAGGTCGTCCGGAACGGGGCGTTCCCGTCACCGAACGTGCAGCTGGCCGACGCCGGGTTCAGCTTGCCGTACGCGAAGAGCTTGTAGAACGAGTTCCAGCCGCTGAGCTTCCGCGTGTCGACCGGCTGCAGGCGAGCCCGAGGGCCAGACGAGCAGCGACTGGTAGTTGTAGCCGCCGAACACGTCGAACGTGTCCGGCGAGGTGATGGCGATCTGCGGCTGCTTCTCGGAGGGGGCGAGGATCGGCTTGACGGTGAAGCCGAGGTCCTTCGAGGCCTGCTTGGCGATGTCCGGGATCGGGAACTCGACCCCGAGCGAGAGCACCCGGAGGGTGCCGGTGAACTTCCCACTTGCAGAGGTCTGGGCGGCGGCGGTCCCTGCCATGGCGCCGGCGGCGGACATGGCAGCGGCTCCGACGGCCCCTCGCTTGAGCAGCTCACCGCGAGTGAGTCCCGTCGGCTCCCTTCGCTCCGAGAAGTCGCCGCGGCCCAGGTCCGCACCGGCCTCGAGCTCCTTCGCGTATTCGAAGGGGTCGTACTCGACCTCGTTGCTCATCTGCAACTCTCCTTTCCCCCATTTCGAGGAGGAAGTACCGTCGCCGAGGCGACGGAGTTGTGTCACGACAGACGGATGCGCCTTGTATACAACCTCGGGTCGTGCGGCGTCAACGCGCCTCCGCCGATCGACACGTCGCTGCGGCCGATCGCACGCCTAGCACGGTGGGTGGGGGATGCCGATCGCCTTCCCGAGACGCGCCGTCTCCGACCCCGCGAGGATGAAGTCGACGTACGCGACGCTCAGCGCGCGGAAGTCCTGCCGCCGGGCCGCGCGCGAGCGCCGTGTCGAGCTTGCCGAGTCGCCGATCCTGGAGGACGAGCCACCGCGCGAGCCTGCCGCGCAGCTCCGGCGGCGGCTCGAGTGCTCGGACGCGGCGCTGCTGCGCCCGGAGGAGAGGGAGGGCGCGGGTGACGGCGTCGATGACGTTTGCGGGCTCGGCGACGTCGGGCGGCCGGATCATGTCGAGCCTCGGCCCGTAGACCCGGCAGATCGCCGCCACACGTGCCAGGTACTGGGCCGGGGTCGGCTCGGCTCTCGAGCTCGCACTGAAGACGAGGACGACCGCGGCCATGACTCCCGCCGTCAGGACGGCACAGGCCGCGGCCAGAAGCGCGCGCCGACGTCTCAGCGTTCGCATGCACGGTTATCTTCGTCGAAACGTCGCTTCCGGATGGCGCTCCCGCCCCGTTCACGACGCCCGACCAGCCGAGTCAACGCTGCTTTGCGCCCTCCGAGACCGGGGCTGCCGCTGGAGCCCGACCGACGACCCGCAGCTCGACCTCGCGGGCGGCGAGGTACCCGACCGCCGCGATGGCGATGCCCCACAGAACCTTCAGGGCGCCGTCCGGCAGGCCGTAGTACGCGGCCACTCCGACCGCGATCCCGAGCAGGGCCGGGAGGTTGACGCCGCCGCGGTGGCGATAGCGCCCGGCGGGGTCGAAGAGCGACGGGACGTCGATCCGGCCTCGCTGCACGATGAGGTAGTCGGCGAGCACGACGCCCGTCAGCGGCGCGCCGACGTTCCCGAGGTGCGTGACCCAACCCTGCGCCTCCTCGATGAACGACGGGAACCCCGACAGGATCACCGCCGCCGCCCCGACGATCGCCGTCGCGCGCAGGCGGCCCAGCCGGGGCAGCGAGTTCACGAGCGAGAGCCCCGCCGTGTAGACGTTGGTGAGGTTGGCGGCGACCGTCTGCACGACGATCGCCACGAGCAGGCCGGCGAGGACGACGTCGCTCGACGTCAACCCGGCGGCCGCGACGAAGGGATTCGTGTCGCCGCTCGCCGCGGCGGCGTAGCCGCCGACGAACGTCGTCGCGACCGCCGTCAGGAGCGCCGAGGCGACGAGGCCGACCTGCATGTCGCGCCGGGTCGGCGTGTAGCGGCAGAATGTCCGCGACGTTCGTGACGAGCGTGAGCGACGAGCCGCACATCACCGTCACGAAGGTCGCGAAGCCGACCCACGTCAGGCTCTGGTCCGGCGACTCCCACACGCGGGCGGGCGCGTATCGCGGGTCGTCCGAGGTGACGTAGAGCGTCACCAGTACCGCGGCAGCGCCGAGGGAGAGCGGCAGCACGATCTTGAGCAGCCAGCGCATCACGTCGAAGCCGAGGAGGGCCAGTGCGGCGTAGAAGACGCCGAGCCCGAGCGCCGTCGGCACGAGCGGCAGGCGGTGTCCCGACATCGCTTCGACGATCGCCTGGAAGCCGAGGGCGCCGGTGAGCGACTGGGCGGCGAACCAGTAGGTCGCCGCAACCATCCGGTACGGGGACGTGGCGAGGCGAGCCCCGAGGATGCCGAACGTCGCGCGCATCGCGACCTGCCCCGGGAGGCCGTCGTCGACGCCGGGCCTGGCGACCACGACGAGGAAGCCGAAGGCGAGCGCCTGCCCGGCCACCATCGCGGCGATCGCCCAGGGGAGCGGCAGGCCGCCCTCGAGCACGGCGAGCGCGCCGAGCACGTACATGACCGGATTGAGGAAGAACGTGAAGTTGATCGCGAACAGGTCGCGCCAGCCGGCCGTGCGCAGCTCCGATGGGATCGGCTCGATCCCGTAGTGCTCGACTGCGGGCATCAGCCCGGGGTCGACGAGTGGCGCGTGAAGAACTCGGTCACGACCCGGCGTGCTCGTCGGTCGCGTCGAAGATCGTGGAGTGGTTCGAGCCGCGGATGACGTGGTTCTCGGCCCCCGCGATCCCGTCGGCGATCGCCTGCTGCCCGGCGCCGTCCGGCCCCTGGTCCCAGGGCGTCATCAGGTCCTCGTCGCCGCCGAGCACGAGCGCCGGCGAGGTGATCCGCCGGAGCCACGGCCGGAGGTCCATGTCGCACATCGCCTGACACGCGGCGGTGAAGACCTCGAGGTCGGTTCGAGTCGCTGAGGATCGTCTGTATCGAGTCGGCGAGCTGTTCGGCACCCTGCTCCGCGAGAAAGGTCTTCGAGAGCGCCTGCCAGGTGATCAGCTCGGCCAGCACGCGGCTCCCGGGCCCGTCGGGGTCGAGACGGGCGATGTCGATCCAGTTCTTGAAGATCAGGCGGCCCGTCGCGCCGAGCTTGGCGGCGGCGCAGTTGATCACGACCGATGTCGTGCGCTCCGGGTACTTGCCCGCGAAGACGATCGCGATCATGCCGCCCATCGAGGTGCCGTGGACGTGGGCGCTCTCGAGCCCGAGGGCGTCCATCAGCCCCGCGAGGTCGTCGGCCCACACCTCCATGTCGTAGTGCTGCACCGGCCGGTCCGACTGGCCGTATCCGCGCATGTCGTAGTCGACGACGCGGAAGCGCTCGGCCAGCGCCGGCGTCACGGGATCGAAGTTGAAGTGCCCGAACCCGGCGCCGTGGATCTGGACGACGGGCTCGCCCTCACCCGTGATTCGATGCCAGAGCCTGACCCCGCCGACCTCGACGAGTCCCTCGGCTGCCTTGTCCATCGCTCCCTCCGTCACGGCTCGACGACGATCTCCACCCGCTCCGGTGGCAGCTCGAGGAACCGCTCCCGGAACGCGTCCTGCTTCCACTCCTGCTTCGGCACGAGGCGGCGGACGAGCCCGAGGGTGCATGGGCCGTCGGCCAGCGGGTACGGCTCGACACCGATCCGCCATGCCCCACGCGGCTCGATCCGGAAGGGCCCGACCTCGAAGATCTCGCTCACGTTCGAGGTCACGCATGCAGAACAGGAGCGAGAGCCGGTCGTAGGCCTGGAGCCGCCGGTAGTCGGCCCAGCGGCCCTCGTCGTCGACCCCTGCTGACTCCATGCGCGCCGGCACGCTCGCCTCCTGCTCGGCCACGAACTCCTCGACGAGTGCCGCGACCTCCGCGGCGTGCGTGAGCCGGAGCCCCGGGTCCTCCCCGTAGCGCTGCCGGTAGATGCCGGAGCCGTGCATCGAGACGAGCAGCCCGGCGTACGGATCCTCGTCCGTGACGGCCGCGATCCCGGCCCGGTAGAAGGCAAGATGCGCGGGCACCTGGACGTCCAGGAAGTTCACGGGAGCTCCGGCGGCGTCGACGAGTGGCGACTGCTCCCAGACGGCCCAGCCGTCGTCATGGCGCTCCGCGGCGAGCACGAGCGACTCGTGCCGCGAGCTCCGATCCGCCCAGGCGCGCGCAAAGGCCCCGGAGAGGTCCGCGTGATCGGTCTGGAGGACGACCTGCCAGGCCGCACCTGTGTCACGGACGATCATCGGGCGGTCACGGCTCCCGCGCCCGTCCCGAGCCGGCCGCATGGAAGGCGTCGCGCTCCGGGTCCTCCGTGGCGGCGGAGCCCGACACGACGGTCAGCACCTCGTGGAGGTCGACGACGTCACCGTACTTCGCCTCGATGTCGTAGAGGTTGGCCTCGTGTGCCGACCGGTTCCGGTCGCCCACGGCCTCGCGGGGAACCGTCGGCGGGTAGCCGTGCTGGAGCGCGTCCACCACCGTCGCACGCACGCAGCCGGAGGTGGAGGCCCCGGTGACGACGACGCTGTCGGCGCCGCTCGCGGCGAGGAAGCTCGCGAGCGGGGTGGCGAAGAACGCCGAGGCCCAGAGCTTGACGAGCACGGGCTCCGTGGCAAGCGGCGCGACGCGAGGGTCGATCTCGACCCAGCGCGAGCCTGCTTCGAGGGTCAGGAGCGCAGGAACCTTGTCGATGAACGCAGCGGCGACCCGCTTCGCCGCCTCGTCGTAGCAGACCGTGGTGAACGCGACGGGCAGGGAGGCGCCGCGGAATGCCTCGAGCAGGAGCCGGATCGCGCCGACGACGTCGTCGAGGTCGCAGACGAGCGGCGAGCCCGGGTCGGTGAAGCCGACGTTGACGTCGACTACCAGGAGAGCGGGCCTCGACCCGAGGCCCGCCCTGCCGTGGAAGCCCTCGTGCCTCACACGCGCTCCGGGAGCGCGCGAAGGCCGGGGGCGAGCGACCTCCGCATCACGGGGCCGGTATCCCGTCGCCGACGCGGACGCGGGCGAGGGCCTCGTCGCCCGCCTCGAGCGGCGACCACCGCAGCGGCTTCGCGGGGGTCGGCGGCTCGAGCCCGGTCTCCTTCTTGCAGCGGGCAATCGTCTCCTCGAGCGAAGCCCCGAAGTCGAACGCGAGCGGCTCTCCGCGCTCGTCTCGCTGTCGCTGGCGCTCCGTCTCGGTCGCGGCCTCGTCCACCGACCCGTCGTCGGCGAGGACGACGCCGTAGCCCTCCCGGGCGAACTCGCGGCTGACGAGCCCGAACGAGACGTCGCGGGCGACCGCGTCCGCCGGCCGGTCGAAGCGGTCCTTCCAACCTCCGCCCCCCGCCGTCCGGTACACGAGCATGTCGCCCGGCTCCACCTCGACGTTGTCGCACTTCGAGGGCAGCACCTGCTCCGTCCCGTCCGCGCGCTTGAGGAGCTTCGTCGAGCGCGCCCCGGGCAGACCGCCGAGGACGCCCCACGGCCGCGTCAGCCACCGGTCGTCGTGGATCGACACCTCGCCCGGCTCGAGGTAGACGTATCGCTTCTCGACACCGTTGCCGCCGCGGTGCAGGCCCGGGCCCCCGGAGTCGATCACTGTCGTGTACCCGTCGATCCGCAGCGGGTAGTACGCCTCGAGGTACTCGGTGGGGATGTTCTCGAACAGCGGCCACCACGAGTGGCCGTCCATCCCGTCGCCGATCGGCCTGCCCGGGATCCCGCCGTAGAGGATCTCCATCGAGTAGAAGAACTCGCCCTGGCCGTCCCAGCCCGAGTAGAGCATGTACGGGCTCGTGCCGTAGCCGGCGGCCGTGTTGAGCTCCGGTGCCTGCTTGCAGAGCGCGCCGCCGAGCACGTCGAACTGCCGGGCGAGCGCGTGCGTACGACATCCGAGCGCTGCCGGGTAGCGCGGCCGCAGGAGGCTCCCCTCCGGCATGACGACGTGGAGGAGCGGATAGAAGCCGTCGTTGAAGAGGATCTGGGGATCGTTGACCATGATCAGGTAGATCCCGATGAACATCTTGAACATGCCCTCGGAGAGGTAGAAGTTCACCGGGCCGAGAGCCTGCGGGTCGGTGCCCGACCAGTCGAAGAAGGCGTGGTCGCCCTCCCGCCAGATCGTCAGTTGCATCTTGTACGGGCCGTTGCCGAGCCCGTCGTCGTCGACCCAGTCGACGAACGTCTGCGGCTGCTCGGGGATCGCGAGCTGGATCAGCGTCCGCATCGCCTCGTAGGTGCGGTCGAGCAGGGCCTGCAACGCCGCGAGGTACGTCCGCTTGCCGAAGCGGTCGCACAGGTCGATCACGCGCCGCTCGCCCGCGCGGCACCCAGCGATGATCGCGAAGAGGTCCGCCCGGTTCATCTCCGGCAGACGGACGTTGTTGAAGATGAGCCGGAGGATCTCCTCCTGGACGACCCCCCGCTCGACGACCTTGATCGGCGGGATGATGATCCCCTCCTCGAAGATCGTCCGCGCCCCGGTCGGGAGCGAGCCGGGCAGGGGCCCCCCGGCGTCCATCTGGTGGCCGAACTGGCTCGACCAGCCCACGAGCTCGTCCTCGTAGAAGATCGGCACGAGCACGAGCCAGTCGTTCGTGTGGGAGATCGAGGCCGAGCACTTGAACGGGTCGGACGTGAGGATCACGTCCCCCGGGTAGATGCCCCGGTCCCACTCGGCCATCATCTCGTTGATGTAGGCCCCGAACTGGCCCACGACCATGCGGCCGCGCGGATCGGTGAGCATCGGGAACTCGTCGTGCTGCTCGCGGATGACGGGGCTCATCGCGGAGCGGAAGAGCACCGCGTCCATCTCGAAGCGGGCGCTCTTGAGCGCGCCCTCGATGATGTCGAGCGTGACCGGGTCGACCTCGACGTCGGTCGGGATCTCGGCGATCCGGAGCTCGTCTGCTGTCGTCGTCATCGTCCGCCCCTCAGGCCGTCGGGTTGATGAGGATGTTGAAGTTCGCGTCGACCTGCGCCGTGTACCCCGGCAGGACGACCGTGGTCGAGTCGAACTCGGTCACGATCGCCGGCCCCTCGAAGCGCATCCCGGGCGCGAGCCGTGCCCGGTCGTAGATCTTCGTCGCCAGCCGACTCGCCCTCGAAGACGGTCTCGTGCTCGTCCGCAACGGCGCCCGAGGCATCGGCCGGCCCGAGCTCGCCGGTCGGCAGCTCCGGCTTCGGGACGGCGCCGAACCCGACCGCCCGCAGGTTGACGATCTCCGCTGCCGTGCCCGGCATCCGGAAGCCGTAGAGCTGCTCGTGCAGGCCGTTGAACCGCTCCTCGAGGTCGGCGAGGCCGCCGTCGCGCACCTCCGCCGGGTCGATCGCGACGGGGATCTCGTAGCCCTGGCGGTGATAGCGCATGTCCGCGGAGTAGGAGATGCCGCGTGCGTCCGGGTGGATCCCCTCGCCCTCGAGCCACTCCGTCGCCCGCGCGCCGAGGGATTCCAGGATCGCGGCGACCTCGCCGGCGTCGGCGTCGGACAGGACGCGGATGTACGTCTGCGCGAACTCGTCGCGGAAGTCGGCGACCAGGTCGCCGATCGCGCAGAGGAGCCCCGGGTGCGGGCGGCACGAGCACGGGGAACGAGCCCATGATCTCGGCGACGGCGTTCGCGTGGAGCGGCCCCGCACCGCCGTAGGCGACGAGCGCGAACTCGCGCGGGTCGTGGCCGCGCTGCACGGAGACGAGGCGCAGCGCGCCCGCCATGTTCTCGTTGACGATCGCCAGGATCCCCTCCGCCGCGGCCTCGACGGTGGGCAGCCCCATCGCCTCCTGCGACCTTCTGCGACCGCGGCGCGCGCCGCCTCGACGTCGAGCTCCATCTCGCCGCCGAGCAGGCGCGGCGGTAGGTGGCCGAGCACGACGTTGGCGTCGGTGACGGTCGGCTCGGCGCCGCCCTTCCCGTACGCCGCCGGGCCCGGCTCGGCGCCGGCCGACTGCGGGCCGACGCGCAGCGCCTTCGTCAGCTCCGGCACGTGGGCGATCGACCCGCCGCCCGCGCCGACCGTGTGCACGTTCACCGACGGCACCTTGATCCGGAAGTGGCTGATCGAGGTCTCCCGGCCGATCGTCGGCTGCCCGTTCTGGCAGAGCGCGACGTCGGTCGAGGTGCCGCCCATGTCGAAGGTGAGGATGTCGTCGAAGCCGGCCTTGCGCGCCACGTAGAGGGCGCCGGCGACGCCGCCCGAGGGACCGGAAAGGATGCCGTAGATCGGGTTGCGCATCGCCTCCTTCGTCGTCATCAGCCCCGCGTCGGAGCGGAGGATGTTGACCTCCGCCTTCGCGCCGATCCCGCCCAGCTCGGACTGGAGCTGCTCGACGTACGTCGCGACCTTCGGCCGCACGTACGAGTTCATGCATGCGGTCAGCGTCCGCTCGTACTCCCGGAACTCCGGCAGCACGTGGCTCGAGAGCGTGACCGGAAAGCCCGGATAGACCCGCTCGACGACCGCTGCCGACCTGCTCCTCGTGCGCCGGGTTCACGTACGAGTTGATGAGCCCGACGGTGAGCGACTCGACGCCCGACTCGACCAGGTCACGGACGATCTCCTCGACCTGCGGCTCGTCCACCGGGACGACCGTGTCGCCGCGCGCGTCCATTCGCTCGACGTGCCTCCCGCGTGTCCGCCAGCGATGCGGGCGGGTCCGGCTTGATCATGATGATCCACCCCGCGAGCGGCCCGGGTGTCTGCGACCGCGCGAGGTGGAGGATCTGCTTGAAGCCCCCCGTCGTGATCAGCCCGACCCTGGCACCCTTCGACTCGAGCACCGCGTTCGTCGCGACCGTCGTGCCGTGCAGGATGTTGCGCAGGTCGCCGACCTCGATCTGCGCCTCCTCGCAGATCCGCCGTACGCCGTTCAGCACCCCCTGCGACGGATCGGCGGGGGTCGACGGGGTCTTGACGCGGAACTGCGCGCCTCCGTTCGAGTCACCGACCAGGAAGAGGTCGGTGAACGTGCCACCGACGTCGACTCCGAGCCTGTACGCCATGCTGTTCCCTTCTGTCCTCAGCCGGAGACCGGCGCGAAGACGCCGGCCCTGTAGACCATTCCCTCGAGCTCGCGCCCGAGGACCCCCTCGAGCCAGCGCGGCGACCTCGACGAGCGCGTCGAGGTCGATTCCCGTCTCGATCCCCTCGCCGTGCAGCAGGTAGACGAGGTCCTCGGTGCTGATGTTCCCTGTCGCGCGTGGCGCGAACGGGCAGCCGCCGACGCCGCCGACCGACGCGTCGAGCACCGTCGCTCCGGCCTCGACGGCCGCCAGACGCGTTGGCGATTCCCGTGTTGCGCGTGTTGTGGAGATGCACGCCCACCGGGACGCCGAGGCCGGCCGCCCCGCCGACGAGCTCACGCACCTGCTGCGGCACCCCGACCCCGACCGTGTCGGCGAACACGACCTCGTCCGCGCCGGCCCCCGCGAAGTGGCCGGCCAGCTCCAGCACGCGGGAAGGGTCGACTCGCCCCTCGAACGGGCAGCCGAACGCCGTCCCGAGCGTCACGGTCGCACGCAGCCCGTCCCCGTGCGCTCGCTCGATGATCCGCTCGCCGGCCTCGACCGACGACTCGACCGAGGCGCCCGCGTTGCGCTGGTTGAACTCCTCGCTGACAGCGAACGCGAAGTGCACCTCGTCGAGCGCCGGTCTCGCGCAGCCGGTCGTAGCCCCGCTCGTTGAGCGCCAGGCCCGCGTAGACGACTCCCTCGCGCCGCTCGATCGCCGCGACGACCTCCTCCGCACCGGCCATCTGTGGCACGCGCGCCGGGCTGACGAAGCTGACAGCCTCGATCCGCGGCACGCCCAGCGGCCGCGAGCCGGTTGACCAGCTCCGCCCGGGTGGCGGGGTCGAGCACCTTGGCGTCGTTCTGGAGCCCGTCGCGGGGCGCGACGTCGCAGACGGTGACCCTCACAGCACGCCCTCCGCGCTCAAGCCGCTCGAGCTCTTCGTCGGCAAGCCCGAGCAGGTCGCCGTAGATCTCCCGGTTGTGGCTGCCTTCCTCCCAGGTCGCGGACCAGCGGACGCCGCCGGGCGTGCGCGAGAGCTTCGGCACGATGCCGGGGCCGACGTACTCGCCGAACTCCGGGTCCACGTGCGTCACGAGCATCTCGCGGGCCCTGTACTGCGGATCCTCGAAGATGTCGGCGATCGTGTAGATCGGCCCGCAGATGACGCCTGCCTCGTTGAGGATCTCGTCGATCTCCTTCGCGCGTGTGCCGTGCCGGCCCACTCGGCGACGATGCCCTCGATCTCCTCCTGGTTGTCGCCGCGCGCGAGGTGTGTCGCGAACCGCTCGTCGTCGGCGAGCTCGGGCCGTCCGATCGCCTCGCACAGCCGTCGGAAGACCTTGTCGGCGTTCGCGGCGATCACCATCCACTTGTCGTCGGAGGACTTGAAGATGTTCGAGGGCGCGATCCCCTTCAGGTTCGTGCCCTGCGGGCCGCGCACGATCCCGAGCCGGTCGTACTCCGGAACGGTGCTCTCCAGCAGCGCGAAGGAGGCCTCCATCAGGGAGACGTCGACCACCTGGCCGAGACCGCCGCCGAGCGCGTCGCGCCAGTAGAGCGCGGCCAGGATCCCTTGCGCCGCGAACATGCCCGCGAGCGAGTCGCCGAGGGAGATGTGCATGCGCGGAGGCGGCTCGCCGGGGAAGCCGTTGATGTGGCGGATCCCGCCCATCGCCTCGGATACGGATGCGAAGCCCGCGCGCTTGGCGTACGGCCCGGTCTGCCCGTAGCCCGAGACACGGGCGAGGACGAGCCCGGGGTTCACCTCGCTCAGGCGCTCGTAGCCGAGGTTCCACCTCTCGAGCGTGCCGGGCCGGAAGTTCTCCACGAGGACGTCGGCGTGCTCGACGAGCCGGAGCAGGAGTCGCTGACCCTCCTCGTGCCGCAGGTTCAGGGTGATGCACTTCTTGTTGCGCGACTGCACGGGCCACCACAGCGAACGCCCTTCGTAGCGGGCCTTGCCCCAGTCCCGGATGGGGTCGGGGTGCCCGGGTGCCTCGACCTTGATGATCTCGGCCCCGAGGTCGCCGAGCAGGCGCCCCGTGAAGGGGCCCGCGAGCAGCTGCCCGAGCTCGACGACGCGGACGCCGGCGAGCGGGCCTCCGGCGTCGGAGGCCGCAGTGTCCCGCCTCTCCCGTGCAGTGTCCGTCACGTCAGGTCGAGCTCCTCGGATCCCGTCGCGCGTACCTCCTCGACGTGCGCGATGAGGACGTCGCGGGCCTCGAGCACGTGCTCCTTCATCACCAGCTCCGCCCGCTCGGCGTCGCGACGCTCGAGGGCACGCGTGATCTGGCGGTGGTAGTGCTGCGAGATCCGTGCCTGCTCCGGCGAGTACCAGACGTAGGACTTGTAGACGAGCGGCAGCTCCACGACCTGCCTGACCATGCCGCTCAGCCGCGTGCTCCCTGCGGCCTCGAGGATCGTGTTGTGGAAGACGAAGTTCTCCCGCACCACCTCCCGCAGGTCGTCCGCGGGGCTCATCGCCGCGAACCGGTCGCAGCTCGCGCGCAGCGCCAGGAGCTTCTCGTCCGAGAGCCGACCGGCAGCGCGACGCGCGGCGTAGCCCTCGAGCAGGGCGCGCAGCTGATAGATGTCCTCCAGGTCGCCGGGCTCGTAGGCGCGGACCGTGGCGCTCCGATTCGGCGCCGCGTCGACGAGCCCCTCGGACTGCAGCACCTTGAGCGCCTCGCGGACGGGCGTGCGGCTGATCCCGAGCTCTCGCGCGAGCCGCTCCTCCGTCAGGCGCTGGCCGGGCGCCAGCCGCCCGTCCACGATCGCCTGCCTGATCATCTCCGCGGCCGTGCTGCTGGCCGTGCGCGCGAGCGGGGGATGCCCGTCGAAGATCTTCCCCACGACGGCTGACCATACTGTATGCAGTGGGAAGGATCGAGGGTCCAAGCCTCGACACTTGCGCCACGAGGCAGACGTGGAAGGCCGGGGGCCACCGTCTTCACCGACACCCGCCGCCGGATGCCCCTCGAGCCGGCGCACTGGTTCCGTCCGGTCGGCGCGACCCGGGCTGGGGCAGTTCCGCCGAGCGCTGCCGCGCAATCTCGTCGCCGTCTTCGCCCTCAGCCCGCCGCAGCAGCGGGCAGCCCGCGCGGAAGCCGCGCGGCGGTCAGTGCCCCGGCGCCGGCGAGCGCCGCAGCGCTCACCCAGAGGGCGTCCCAGCCCGCGAGGTCGACGATCGCGCCGAGCACCGGCGTCGCGACGCCGGACAGCAGGAAGACGACGGTCGCGGCCACCGCAACTGACCGCGCGGCCAGCTCCGGCGGCGCCCGTTCGCCGGCGCTCACGTAGACGAGCGCGTTCCAGCCGAGCGCCCCGATTCCGAACAGCACGGCCGCGGCAACCACGGCGACGGCTCCGCCGTGAAGCGCGACCGCGAAGAGGAGGGCGCCTGTGCCCGTCACCACTCCGACCTCGACCAGCGTGCGGACGCGGCGCGAGCCGCCCTGGCGATCGGCGACTCGCCCCCAGGCGATCCGGGCGGCCATGGCGACGACGTTGATGGCGAAGTAGGCGATGGAGGCGGTCAGCTCCGAGTGGCCGGATTCCCGGACGGCCGGGACGACGTAGGCCAACAGCGCCTGCAACACGACGATGTAGCACGCCGCGACCGCAAGCAGTCGCTGCATCCCGGGGGCCCGCAGGATGGTGCGGAACGGGGAGGCGACGCGTCGGGCGACCATCTCGCCTTCTCCCACCACGAACGCGAAACCCGCCCCGGCAGCGGCCACCGCCGTCGCGGTGACGAGCAGCGTCAGCCGCGTGCCGCCGAGCGCGTGCAGGCCGGGGTAGGTGACTGCCGCGATCGTGCCGCCGAGCGGGACCGACGTCTGGCGCACCCCGAGCGCCCACCCTCGCCGTTCCGGTGGGTAGGCGCGGAAGAGCGCGCCGGCACCCGCCACCGGCACGACCGCGGAGCCGACCCCGAAGACCACGAGCGATGCGAACAGCGGCGCCTTCGTCGTGGACAGCGCCGCGGCGACGAGCGCGGCCGACGAGAGGGCCGTCCCGCCGAGCATCGTTCGCCGGGCTCCGACCCTGTCGGCGGCGATGCCCGCGGCGACGAGCGCGAGCCCCGAGCCGAGGAGCCCGGCGCTCAACACGGCACCGAGCTCGAACAGGCTCAACCCGAAGTCGTCACGGAGCTCGGGCCCGATCGCCGGCAGCCCGAAGTTGACGAAGGAGACCGTTGCCTGCGCCATGGAGGCTCCGGCCAGGACTGCGCCCGGCGAGCGGGAAGCCTTCGGCACGCCGCGATTATCCTTGGTGCGTGGATCGCGACGCGATCGTGCGGGGCCGGCGGCGCGACCAGGCGCTCGAGGCGCTCGAGTTCGAGCGGGAGCGGGAGCGGGCGCTCGCGCACCAGATCGGCGCGATCCTCGTGGAGGCGGAAGGCCCGCGCGTCGACCAGGAGGCGTTCGGGCGGATGGAGGAGGCGGACGTCGCTCTCGTCCGGGAGCTGCTCCACGAGCCGGAGTGGACGTTCGACGCGGAAGGAGCGGAGCTCGTGGACGACGCCGACGCCTGGCTTGCCGGCGACGAGGGAGAGCAGGGCGTGGACGAAGACGAGATCGGGCGACTGGAGGGGGAGATCATGCGGTGCCGTGACCGTCAGAGGGCGCTCGAGCGCTACGTCGAGGCCCTCGGCACCTGACGCTCCGCGGCCGCGCGCCGGCTGCGGTCAGAGGTCAGGACCTCTCCCCGTGCCACGGCCTCGTGCGAGGCCACCAGCGGGGAACCGCCTGTCGATACGCCTCGTACCGCGCCCCGAAGCGACGTGCGAGCGTGGGCTCCTCGTACCAGCGGACGAACGCCTCGACGAGGACGGCGAACAGGGCGCCGTAGGCGAGGAGGACGGCCCGCCCGAGCAGGAGCGCCTGCCCCACCACGATGGCGCCGACGGCGAGGTACATCGGGTTCCGCACGTAGCGGTAGAGCCCGCCGATCACCAGGCGCTCGGTCGGGGCGACAGGGGCGGGTGTCCCGAGGCCCTCGACGACGAACCGGGCGAACGCGTGCAGCAGGGCGGTCACGCCGAGCCCGATGAGGACACCTCCGAGGAGGCGCACTCCGGGCGCCCACGGCGGGTCACGCGCGTCCCACCCGGTGAGGAGCCACGGAACGAGGCCGGCGACGACACCGGGCGCGACGACGAGGAAGGCGGCGCTCCCCCCGGCCGCGCGGCGGCGACTCCCGCCCGGAGACGCACTGCGGTTCACGACCAGTCGGACGTCGCGAGGTGGCGGAAGAGGTCCACACCCAGCTCGAGATCGTCGGCCGCGATCCGCTCGTCGGCGGAGTGGACGAGCGAGGCGGCGAGCTGCGGGTCCATCGCCACGAGCGGGAAGAAGCCGTAGACCGTCGCGGCGGCCGGCGGCGTGCGGATGTAGTGGCTGTCGGTGAACCCGGCCGTCACGATCGGTGCGACCCGAGCCCCCGGCTCGACGCCGTCCACCCACCGCTCCAGCGCCCGCCAGAGCGGCGTGTCCATCGGGGAGCGGGTGCCGCCGACCTGCTCCGCCTGGATCCATTCGATCTCCCATTCGCCGGGAACCCCCGCGCGGAGCAGGGCCTCGACCTCTCTCGGCTCCTGGCCCGGGAGCAACCGGCAGTCCACCTCGACGACGCAGGTGCCGGGGATCACGTTCCGCTTGCGAGACGCCTCGATCATCGTCGGCGAGAGCGTGGCGGCCAGCAGCGGCGCGACGAGCTGGCCGGCGAGGGGGTGCAGCGCGCGCGCCCGGTCGAGCGCCTCCTCGACGGGCGGCACCTCGCCTAGCACCGTCTCGAGGAAGGCCTGCACCTCGGGTATGAGCGTCTCGGGAGGCCGGAGGCGGCCGAGCGCCTCGAGCACCGGCCCCGCCTTGAGGAGGGCGTTGTCGGCGGCGTGCGGATCGGATGCGTGCCCGCTCCGCCCATGGAGGCGGAGCCTGAAAGGTGCCGTCGCCTTCTCTCCGACCGCACAGAGGTAGAACACCCGGTCGCCGAAGACGCAGCGTTCGCCTCCACCCTCGTTGACCCCGAAATCGGCCCGGACCGTGTCCGGGTGCTCCCGCGCGAGCCACGACGCGCCGAAGTCGTCGCCGACCTCCTCGTCCGCGGTCAGGGCGAGCAGGACGTCGCCTGAGGGCCTTGCGCCGTCCCGCACGAGGGAGGCGAAGGCGACCGCGGCGGCGGCGACGTGGCCCTTCATGTCGAGGGCGCCACGCCCCCAGACCTCTTCGTCGACGATGTCGCCCGACCACGGGTCGCGCGCCCACTCGGCCGGATCGGCGAGCACGGTGTCGGTGTGGGCCAGGAGGAGCAGGCTCGGGCCGTCGCCGCCCTCGATCCGTGCGACCACGTTGGCGCGCTCGGGCGACTTCGCGACCAGCGTCGCGTCGACGCCGTTGCGCCCGAGGTAGCGCCGCAGCACCTCGGCCGCTCGGGTCTCGTTCCCGGGCGGATTGACGGTGTCGAGGCGGATGAGCTCCTGCAGGAGCCCCGTGACCTCGTCCCGGAGGCTCACTCGGCCTTCGACCGCGCCGTCAGCTCGTTCCGGACGTCCCAGAGCTCCGGGAAGAAGACGGTCTGCACGAGGCGCCCGAGCACCTCGACGGGCGTGCCCTGCGTCCCGACGACGCCGTCGCCGATCACGCGTGCGACGACGCGGTAGTGCCGTATGCGCCACATCTGGCACCACTCGTCGAGCTCGATCATCGACTCGGCGAGCCGGTACAGCGCGTCGTGCTCACGTCGGCGGACGTAGAGCTCCGCGACGGAGAGGCCCGCCTCGCGCCTTCGCGCGTGGAACGCCTGGCCGAGTCGAGGCAGCGCGACTCTGAGCGTTCTCCAGCCGGGCGAGTCGAAGCCGCTCCCGTGGCCGAGCACCTTGCGGATCTCCTGGTACTCCCACGGCGACAGCTCCTCGAGCATGTCCAGCTGGTCGGTCGCGAAGCGCATGCAGCGAAGGGGTCGGCGGAGCTGGCGCACCCCCTCGGCGATCTCATCCTGGTCGACGAGTCGTGCGGCCTCCTCGACGTCGCTCGTCGCGAGCTTCAGCCACAGCTCCGACGACTGGTGGACGACCTGAAAGAGGAGCTCGTCGCGGTGCACCCACTCCCCTGGGCCCTTCTGCAGCCCGAGGAGCTCCTCGGTGTTGAGGTACCGCTCGTAGTCGGTCGGGGCGCCGCCGGGGAGGATGGGAGTGTCGTAGTCCTCGCCCGTCGCGGACATGGAGGTGAGCATACTGGCCACGTGAGCGACCTCTTCAGCGATGCGGCCGCGGAGCGGGCATCGGCGGTGGCGCCGCTCCCACAGCGCGTCCGTCCGCGGAGCCTCGACGAGCTGGTCGGGCAGGAGGGTGTCCTCGGCCCCGGCTCGGCGCTACGTCGGGCGATCGAGGAGGGGCGGGCGCCGTCCATGATCCTCCACGGGCCGCCGGGTGTCGGGAAGACGACGATCGCCCGGATCATCGCCGACGCGTCGGCCGCCGAGTTCGAGGAGCTGTCCGCGGTCTCGGCACGGGTCGACGACGTCCGCGCCGTTCTCGCCCGGGCGCGCGACCGGCTCGGCGGCAACGGCCTCCGAACGCTTCTCTTCATCGACGAGATCCACCGGTTCGACAAGCGTCAGCAGGACTCCGTGCTGCACGCGGTGGAGGACGGCCTCGTGACGCTCATCGGGGCGACGACCGAGAACCCCTACTTCGAGGTGAACCAGGCGCTCCTCTCGCGCTGCACGGTGATCGAGCTCGAGCCGCTGAGCCTCGACGAGCTCGACCAGGTGATCGCGCGCGGCGCGGCGGAGCTCGGCGCCTCCGTTTCCCAGGAGGTCGCCGCGGAGCTCGCGCTGCGCGCCGGCGGG
The DNA here is from genome assembly GCA_963793655.1 of uncultured Actinomycetes bacterium. Lineage (GTDB taxonomy): Bacteria > Actinomycetota > Thermoleophilia > Gaiellales > Gaiellaceae > Gaiella. Next base: position 346,884 of record CAWCAV010000002.1, on the reverse strand, counting down.
GACGCACGAACCGCCCTCCAGACGCTCGAGCTCGCCTGGGAAACCGCGACGGCGGCAGGTGAGCCGCTGTCCGCCGGCCACGTCGAGGACGTCGCGCGAAAGCGTCCCCTGCGCTACGACCGCGCCGGTGACCGGCACTACGATCTCGCGTCGGCCTTCATCAAGTCGATGCGGGGCAGCGATCCGGATGCCGCCGTGTACTACCTCGCCGCGATGCTCGAGGGCGGCGAGGACGCACGCTTCCTCGCCCGTCGCATCGTGATCGCGGCGAGCGAGGATGTCGGCAACGCCGATCCGCGGGCGCTCCTCGTCGCCGTCGCCGCGGCACAGGCGGTGGAGCACGTCGGGCTGCCGGAGGCACAGCTCAACCTCGCGCAGGCCGCGATCTACGTCGCGCGTGCACCCAAGTCGAACGCGTCTGCCCAGGCGATCTGGGGCGCGCGCGCCGACGTGCGACGCGAGGGCATCGCCGCCCCGCCCGCCATGCTCAGGGACGCGCACTACCGCGGTGCAGCCGTGCGCGGGCACGGCGAGGGCTACGTGTCGCCGCACGTCGATCCGGCCGGCGATGGCCACGACCACCTTCCCGAGGGGCTTCGCGGGCGGACGTACTATGTTCCGTCCGGGAACGGCGAAGAGGGGGAAGAAGGCGGGCGTGGCGATCGGGACGGGTGACAGAGCCCCGGAGTTCGACTTCGAGGAAGCGGCCGGGCTGCCGCGTGTTCGCCTCTCCGACTACCTCGGCCGCTCGAACGTGCTGCTGGTCTTCCACCCGTTCGCATTCACCGAGGTCTGCACGGAGGAGGCACGGGACCTCCAGGAGAACCTGACGTCCTTTCGAAACACCAACACAGAGATCGTCTTCGTCTCGTGTGACGCATCCGCGGCCCGCCAGGCCTGGAAGCGGGAGCTCGGCGCCGACTACACGTTCGCCTCCGATTTCTGGTCGCACGGCGAGAGCGCGAAGCGGTACGGCGTGTTCAACGAGGAGAACGGCGCGCCGATCCGCGGGACCTTCCTGATCGACCGCGACGGAGTGGTGATCTGGTCGCTCGTCAAGGACACGGGCACGCGGCGGACAGAGATGGTGCCGGAGTCGCTCGAGACGCTCCGCGGCGAGGAGTGAGCTTCTTCCCGGTCAGGCCGCCGCGCGCGAGGCAGCAGGCACGAAGTCGGCACGAAGGCGGCGCACTCCCGGCGCGCCTCTGTCGATACGGTGACTCCAGGGGGCGGCGCGCCCCCATGGGGGGCCGCGGACCGGCGGAGACTGTCGCCCGGGCGATTTGGTTCGGCGTCCGGGCGAGACGACGAATGTTGGCCGAGGCTCGTCCCCACGTGCACACGTGAGGAGCGTCCACGTCCACGCGTGGGGGGACGAGGGCAAGCCGACCCTCGTCTGCCTCCACGGCGTCACGGCTTGGGGCGGGCATTTCGCCTCGCTCGCCACGGCGCTTGCGGGGAGCCACCGGGTGGTCGCGCCCGACCTCCTCGGCCACGGAGTGTCGCCGCAGGAGCCGCCGTGGCGGATCGACGACCATCTCGACGCCGTCGAGCGTTCGGTCAGCGCGGCGCCGTTCTGGCTCGGTCACTCGTTCGGCGGCCGCCTGGCGTTCGAGCACGCCGCGCGCCATCCGGGGGAGGTGGAGAGGCTCGTGCTGCTCGATCCAGCCATCCTCCTGGCACCGCACGTCGCGCTCTGGGCGGCCGAGAACGCGCGGCGGGAGCGCGTGTACGAGAGCTTCGAGAGCGGGATCGATCGGCGCTACGAGGAGAGCCAGCTGCACCGAGCGCCCCGCGACCTGATCGAGGCCGAGCTCCGGGAGCACCTGGTGGAGCAGGCGGACGGCTGGCGCTACCGGTACTCCCAGGCGTGCGTCGTCTCGGCGTACGGCGAGATGGCGACCACGCCGCCGGCGTACGCCGACGTGCGGGTTCCGACCCTCCTCGTCCTCGGCGCCGACTCCTACCTGCCGTACGACCACCTTCTCGACGCGCATCGCGAGGCGCTCGGCGCGCTGCTCGAGGTCGTCATCGTCCCGGGAGGGCACACCGTCCTGTGGGACGCCCTCGACGAGACCGCCGTGGCGGTCTCGGACTTCCTCCGACGCTGACGAGCACCTACACGACGTGCTCGTCCGCTATCGCGAGGACGTCGTCGAGGATCGCGACGCCCGTGTCGACCTCGTCTCGCGTGATCGTGAGCGGCGGCACGATCATGAGCATGTTCCAGTGGGTCATCAGGTAGAGCCCCTGGTCGAGCGCCGCCTTCGCCAGCCGGGCGACCGGCACCGCGGCCTCCCCCGAGGCGTTGTACGGGACGAGCATCTCCCTGGTCTCGCGGTTCCTGACGAGCTCGACGCCCCAGAAGCACCCGAGCCCACGGACGTCGCCGATCGACGGATGTCCCGCGGCGAGGCCGCGCAGCGAGTCGCCGAGGTACCCGCCGACCTCGGCGGCGTTCTCGACGACCCCCTCCTCCTTGAACGCCTCGATCGAGGCCACCGCGGACGCACACGCGAGGGGATGCCCGGCGTACGTCAGCCCGCCGGGGAAGAACTGACTCCGCACCGGGTCGACGATCTCCCCGCGCGCGATCATCGCGCCGATCGGGACGTACCCCGAGTTGATCCCCTTCGCGACCGTGATGATGTCGGGAACGACGTCCCAGTGCTCGCAGGCGAACCAGCGACCGGTCCTCCCGAACCCCGCCATCACCTCGTCGAGGATGAGCAGGATCCCATGGCGGTCGCAGACATCGCGGATCGCGCGGAGGTAGCCTTCGGGCGGCGGGATGATCCCGTTCGTCCCGGTGACGGTCTCGAGGATCACCGCGGCGACCGTGTGCGCGCCCTCGTACTCGAGGATCTCCTCGAGGTGCGGTGCGCCCGTGCACACGGGGCACGGGTCCGGATGACCCGCGGGACAGCGGTAGGTGTACGGGTCGAACATCCGCACGACACCGGGCATGCCGGGCTCCACGGCCCAACGGCGCGGATCACCCGTCAGCGTGACGGCGCCGTTCGTCGCGCCGTGGTACGACCGGTAGCGGGCGATGATCTTGTTGCGCCCGGTCACGAGGCGCGAGAGCTTGACGGCGTTCTCGTTGGCCTCGGCGCCGCCGTTCGTGAAGAACGACACGGAGAGGTCGCCGGGCGTGACCTCGGCGAGCATCCGGCCGAGCCTCGAACGCGTCTCGTTCGCCATCGGCGGGCCGATGGTGCAGAGCTGGTCGGCCTGGTCCTTGATCGCCTGGACGATCTTCGGGTGCTGGTGGCCGATGTTGACGTTGACGAGCTGGGAGGCGAAGTCGAGATACCGCTTCCCGTCGTAGTCCCAGAAGTGCCGTCCTTCGGCGCCGGCGACCGCGATCGGGTTGATCTGATCCTGCACCGACCAGGAGTAGAGGACGTACTCCTTCGCGTCCGCGACGATCTGCGCACCGAGGTTGGGGTTCGCCTCGACGATGGCCATCTCACGCTCCTTCGCTTCGCTCGCTCGAGCGATCGTAGCCGCGCCCTGTGCACGGCGACAGGCTCCCTCTGTCCGACTCCGGTCTCCCCGTCGAGCCGTCAGGCGCGCGCTTTCCACCACATCTCGCGTCGACCGATCTCTTCCACAAATGCCGCGACGCGATCCGAGGTGCCGTCGGCGTTGCGATAGCCGTCCTGTCGAGAGGGTCGGTCCGCGGGCCGCTGCGTCAACGCACAAGAGATGCCTGCACTTCGACGCCGACCTGGGTCGCCGGTTCGCGTCCCCGCCTCCATCGTCCCTCCCGAGCCAGTGGCGAGGGAGCTTCGGAGCGATCCGTTAGCCGATTGTTACCTCTCATCGGGACGCTTCTCCCTGTCCGCGCAACCGGAACAGGGAAGGTGAGCGAGATGAGACACACCAGGATCGTGTTGGTGGTCCTCGGCATCCTGACGTCGGCGCTTTGCATCACACCGGCGGGCGTTGCGGCACCGCCGTCGAACGACAACTTCGCGAACGCGACGGTGATCACGAGCCTGCCGTTCGGCGACACGGTCGGCATCACCGAGGCCACCATCGAGTCGGGCGAGCCCATCGACAACTCGGACTATCAGGGAAGGACGGTGTGGTACTCGTACACACCGACCGCAGACGCCGTGGTGAGGATAGATCCCGCCGCAGCCGGTGGGACTCCCTTCCTGGTCGTCTACCGTGCGGATGGAGTCGGCCTTGCGGGCCTGACCCGCATCGCGAGCGACCATTGGAGCTCGGCTATGGCTCAGACGCTGCACGTCCGCGCTGGCACGACCTACTACATCCAAGGCGGCGACCGATACGCCGTCTGGGGCTTCACGAACATGCTCGGCTTGAACATGAGCGTGGTGCTGCCACCGCCGAACGACAACTTCGCCGATGCGATCGGATTCTCGTCGGTTCCGTTCTCGGACAGCCGTGATCTGACGGCGGCGAGTGTCGAGCCGGGTGAGCCAACGGCGTGCGGTGCCAGCTTCGCTCAGTCCGCCTGGTATGCCTTTACGCCCGCGACCAGCGGAGCCTACGGTGCCTTTGGCGTTTCCAACGTCAACGTCTACACCGGAACGTCGCTCAGCAACCTCACGAACGTGGCGTGTGCGGACTGGCCCGGGCTCTACTTCCATGCGGACGCAGGGAGGACGTACTACCTGCAGACATACGGCGGTGGAGTGAGTGTCGATGTGGTGCCTCCGCCAAACGCCGATTTCGCCTATTCGCCGGGTGACCCGTCCGTGTTCGACGACGCCACGTATTCGTACTGGAACGGTGGTTATTGGGACCCGACAGTGAACGGCTGGGACTGGGAATTCGGCGATGGAACGGCAGCAACGGGCGAGAGCGTGTCACATCGCTTCGTGCGCGACGGCGATTACACCGTCACGATCACCGTGACCGCACGAGGCGGCCGCACCAACAGCGCGACGAAGAGCGTCCGGGTGCGCACACACGATGTGACGATCCTCTCTCTGGCCGCCCCCGGAAAGGGGAGGGTCGGCAAGCAGAGCACGATCACCGTCGGCATCGAGAACACGCGGTACCCGGAGACGGTGCAAGTCGACCTGTTCAAGATCACTCCACAAGGCGACGTGTTGGTCGGAACGAGCATCGGGGCAGTTGGCGTGATGAAGCTGAAGAAGACCGCCGACCTCTCGTTCGACTATGTATTCACCAGCGACGACGCAACGCTCGGCAAGCTGCCTTTCAAGGCGGTTGCCACGATTCAGGGCGCACGCGACGCTGTGAACAGCGACAACACGCAGATATCGGCGCCGACGCTGATCGCGGGCTAGGGAATCGGGGCCGAGACAACACCGACTCGCGGCAGGAGTCATGAGAGGCCCGCCGATCGGCGGGCCTCTCCCTCTCGGGTCACGTGTCGACAGACATGCTCCAAAGTCCGTGTGTGTGCTGCCACGCCATCCGGGGGTACGAGAGAGCCCAGCGGCTTCGGCTGCTGCCGTGTCGCAGCCGCGGCCGCCGCGAGTCACCCGTCGAGAAAGCCTCGATCGAGCGCGGCGGCGGTCGCCTCGCCCCTCGTTCGCGCCCCGAGCTTGCGGAGGATCGCCGACACATGGTGGTCGATCGTGCGCGGCGACAGCACGAGGTCGTCGGCGATCTCCGCGTTCCGCTTTCCGGCGGCGAGGAGCCGGAGCACGTCGAGCTCGCGTGCCGTCAGCTCTCCCGGGTTCGACCGGGTCGAGGGGCGGCGACCGCGGGGGACGGATGCGCCGAGGACTCGCAGCTTCTGTCGGACCATCCGTGCCGCCGGAGCTGCGCCCAGGCGTTCGAGCTCCGAGAGCGCCTCGCGGAGCGGCGGCTCATCGGCCGCTTGCGCCAGCGCCCGCGCTGCCTCGTAGGGGCAGCCGCGCGCACTCCAGGCTGCCGCAGACTCCGCCGCGGAGCCCGCGAGCTGAAGACGGTACGGCTCCGCGACCCATTCCGGCCAGGAGTCGAGTACGCCGGCCTGTCGTTGCCAGTAGGCAAGTTCGCCGGCGAACCACAGATGTCGCTTCTCGAGCGCGAGTGGGTACGCAGCGCGTGCCTCCTCGGCAGCGCGCTCCCCGTCACCGACCAACCATGCTGCCTCGGCACGCGCCGCTCGCACGTGCCCGAGGCGCTGCAGGTGGCCGCCCGGGAGCGAGAGCTCCAGTGCCTCGTCGAGGGCCTCGTCGGCACCCGGGTCACCGCGACGCGCGCGCACACGGCCGATCGCGATCAGCGCGGTGATGCGGCTGATCGAGTCGGTCGCCTTCGAGAGCACGCCCTGAGCAGTCGTGGTCGCTTCGTCCCAGCGTCCGGTGTAGGTCTCGACGAGCGACAACCATGCGCGCGAGTAGTGGGGCCACAGGTCGTGCTCGTCGGTGTGGGCGATGTGCTCGTGCAGGTATCGCTCCGACAGGTCGAGCTCGTACATCTCCCCGAGGCCGCTGCCGAGCATGCTCAGCGTCGGCCCGACCCACAGCCAGAGGTCGTGCTCCCGGCCGATCGTCAGGCTCCGTTCGAGGTATTCGACTCCCATCTCGATCTCGCCGGCCATCAGGTGCGAGGTGCCGATCATGGTGAGCGCGTACGCGAGGGTGTCGACATCGCCGAGTCGCTCCGCCAACGCGGCCGAGCGCTTGCCCCACACGACGCCGTCCGCGTTGTCGCGGTTCAGCATGCGCACGTACGCCTGCGCGGCATACGCGCGCGCGAGGTCGGGGCCGGGCTCGACGGACTCGAGCACCTCGATCGCCGACCGGCTCGCGGCTTCCGCCTCGGCATTGCGCCCGATCGGGACGCTCGCCCTCGTCAGCCACGCGAGGCTGCGCCCCTCGGCAACGCGGTCGCCGACCGCGCGATAGAGCTCGATCGCCTCCTGCCAGGCATCGGCGGCTTCGGCTGAGAGCCCTGTCAGCTGCGCCTCGAGTGCGTAGAGGTCGAGCAGGTCGGCCCGGTCGCGCTCGGGAAGGCCTCCGGCGAACCGTAGCGCGCGAGCATACTGCTGAGCTGCCTCCCGATGGGACGCCGCAGAGGCGGCTCGACGCGCCGCCTCGGGCGCGTACTCGAGCACTGCTTCGGCGTCCCCGGCCCGTTCGGCGTGGTGGGCGAGGCGCGCCGGGTCCCGGCCGGCGGGCACCCCCTCCTGCAGTCCGCGGAGGAGCTCGGCGTGGAGGCGTCGCCGTCGGCCCGCCTGCACGGAGCCCTCCAGCGCGAGTCGGGCGAGCTCGTGGCGGAATGCAACCGCCTCTCCGTCCTCCCGGAGGACCCCGGCGGCAAGGCAGCTGTCGAGCTGGTCGAGCTCGTCCGGCGCAACCGCCTCGAGGAGTGAGAGCTCCACCTTCCCCGGGACGAGCGCAGCGACCTCGAGCAGGCGTCGCGCTCCCGGCCCGAGCGAGGCGGCGCGGGCCAGCACGGCGTCGCGGACCGTCTCCGGCAAGGACCCCGAGCCGACTGCCAGGATCTCGGTGACGTAGAACGCGTTCCCCCTGGTCAGCTCGTGGATCGCGTCGCCGTCGGCGCCGTACGGCGCCGCGAGCTCACGGACTGCCTCGAGCGAGAGCCGCGGCACGTTGAGCCGCGAGACGCCGGGGGCGGAGGCGAGCTCGCCGAGCAGGGTGCGCAGAGGATGCTCACCCTCGATCTCGTCGTCCCGGTAGGTCGCGACGACGAGGCCCTGCGACTCGTCGATGCGCCTGCCGAGCACGTGCAGGGCGTCGAGCGTCGCCTCGTCCGCCCAGTGGACGTCCTCGAGGACGACGACCGCGGGCTCGGCGAGCTCGGCCAGGAGCGCGCGCGCGACCGCGCGCGGATCGGCTCCGGCGACGAGCAGGTCGGCGAGCGCGCCGTCGGTCTGAGCGGCGATGTCCGCGAACGGCCCGAGCGGCGTCGGCGTCGCGAGGTTCTCGCACGACCCGCGCAGGACGCGCAGCCCGGCCTGCGCGCCGAATGCCCGCACGAGCGTCGTCTTCCCGACGCCGGCCTCGCCGCCCACGAACACGAGCCTTCCGCCCTGCGCGGAGGCAGAAGCGAGCGCGGCCAGCAGCTCGGCCCGCTCGAGAAGCGTCGTCATCTGCTCATGTTCCGCTCCCCCGCAACCGGGTTCAAGGCCGGCTGGCCCGAGCGGGTGCGACGGGCGTACCATCCGCGGATGGCAGTCGCCGCGACGGAGCGAACCGAGCTCGTGGAGCGAGGCGCGTCCCTCGAGCTCCTCCGAGAGGCCTGTGCAGGGGCCCGGGAACGGCGGGGCAGCCTCGTCTTCATCGGTGGCGAGGCCGGGGTCGGCAAGACCGCGCTGGTGCGGCGGTTCGCCGACGAGCTCGGCGGAGCCGCCTCGGTCCTCTGGGGCGGATGCGATCCCCTACTCACGCCGCCGCCGCTCGGGCCCATCCTCGAGATCGCCGCGCACGCACCGAGCGTGGTCAGCGAGGCGATCGACGGCGGCGGTGCCCACGCGATCGCTACCGCGCTCCTGGCCGCGGGCGACCGTCGGATGTCGCTCGTGATCGTGCTGGAGGACGTCCACTGGGCCGACGAGGCGACGCTCGACGTCCTACGTGTGCTCGGGAGGAGGGTGGGCGGCTCACCGACCCTCGTGATCGCGACGTACCGCGACGACGAGCTGGAGCGGTTCCATCCCCTCCGGATCGTCCTCGGCGAGCTGGCCACGGCCGATGGAGTCAAGCGAATGGCTCTCGAGCTTCTGTCGCCCGAGGGGGTGTCGCAGCTGGCGCAGGGCCACGGCCCCGACGTCGGAGAGCTCTACCGCCTGACGTCGGGGAACCCGTTCTACGTGACCGAGGTGCTCGCTTCCGGGGGAACGGAGATCCCGTCGACGGTGCGGGACGTCGTGCTCGCGCGCATCGCCGGGCTGAGCGCGTCGGCGTCCGCCGTCGTCGAGGCCGCTGCGATCGCGCCCCCCTCGCTCGACGCCGAGCTGACACTGGCGGTCTGCGGAGACGCTTCCGAGTCCGTCGACGAGTGCCTCGCCTCCGGCGTCCTGGTCGCAGCGAACGGTGGGGTTGCGTTCCGGCACGAGCTGGCACGGGCGGCCGTCGAGGACACGCTGTCGCCGACCCGGCGCCTGGCTCTCCACCGCGCCGTCCTGCTGGCGCTCACGGAGACCGCCCGCGGCTCGGTGGATCTCGCCCGCATCGCCTATCACGCGGAGGCCGCCGCCGACACCGACGCGGTGCTCTGGTACGCGCCGTTGGCGGCCGAGGAGGCCACGCGGCTGGGAGCGCATCGGGAGGCCGCCGCACAGTACGGGCGCGCGCTCCGCTTCGCCGGCGGCCTCCCGCCAGGAGAGCAGGCAACGTTGCTCGAGCGTCGGTCGGACGCCCTGTACCTCACCGACGACCAGGTCGCCGCGATCGCCGACCTCGAAGGGGCGATGGAGCAGTACCGTCGCGCGGGCGCGATCGATCGGGAAGCCGCCGCACGGGGCCGGCTCGTGCCCTATCTGACGTGCCGAGGCCTCTTGACCGAGGCCGAGGAGGCCGCCACCGGTTCGATCGCGGCGCTCGAGGCCCTGCCGGAGAGCCCGTTGCTCGCCGATGCGACCGGCGCCATGGCCCTTCTCTCCGCCTACCGTGGCGACGACGAGGCCGTGGTCGCGTGGGGGAAGCGAACGGTGGAGCTCGCGCGCCGGTTCGGCGACACCGAGAAGCGCGTCGACGGCTCGATCGGGCTCGCGACCGTAGAGCTGTTCCGCACGGGAGACGCTCGGCCGCTCGAGCGGACGCTCGACGAGGCGCGCGCGAACCGGCTTCCCCAGCTGGCCGCTCATGCGATGCACAACCTCGCGCTCGGGTCGGTCGTGCGCGGCTCCCACGAGCAAGCGGCGCGGTGGATCGACGCGGGGCTCGCCCACTGCGACGGCCTCGAGCTCGACCTCTGGCGCCTCGCCCTCCTGTCCCTTCGCGTCCGGTTCGAGCTCGACCGCGGCGCCTGGACGGATGCGACGGCGACCGCCGAGCTGATCGTCGCCGAGATACGCGACTCCCCGGAGCCGCGGCTGCAGGCGTTGCTCGTGCTCGCGCTCGTGCGTGCCCGGCGCGGTGATCCGGGGACAGAGCCCCTCCTCGAGGAGGCCGACGCGATCGTCGCGCCGGCCACCGATCCGGGGTGGCACGCGAGCCTCGCCTGCGCCCGCGCCGAAGTCGCGTGGCTCGAACGACGCTCCGAGGAGGCTCGAGAGGTGACGCACGCGGCGTACGAGCGGGAGCGCATGTCCGGCTCGTCATGGTGGCTCGGCGAGCTCGCGTACTGGCGGCGGAAGAACGGGATCGTGGAGGACGTCCCCGCGATCGCCACCGAGCCGTGGTCGCTCCAGCTCGCGGGAGACTGGCGCGCGGCGGCCTCCGCGTGGACGGCGCGCGAGCGCCCCTACGAGGCGGCCCGGGCGCTGACCGAGGCCGACGACGAGGACGCGCTGCGCGCGGCGCTCGCGGAGCTTCAGCGTCTGGGCGCCGGGCCGGCGGCGCGCATGGTCGCACGACGGTTGCGTGAACGTGGCGCACGTGACGTCCCCCGCGGGCCGCGACGCTCCACCGCCGCGAACACCGGACGCCTCACGAGCCGGCAGCTCGACGTCCTCGCGCTGGTCGCCGAAGGCCACCGGAACACCGAGATCGCGGAACGGCTCTTCCTCTCGCGGCGCACGGTCGACCACCACGTGTCGGCGATCCTGCGGAAGCTGCAGGTCGGTTCGCGCGGCGAAGCCGTGGCGGCAGCCGGACGCCTGGGACTGTTGCAAGACCGGTAGCGCCCGCGCGCAACCTAGGCATTTTCGCCGATTCGATTGCGGCTGTTCCGCCGTAGCGTCACTCACGTCAATCGACGAGGAGGGACACCGGATGGAGACATACGTGATTCTCAGGCGCAACGGCTGGCGCACCGCGGGCGACCTCGCCGAGGCTGCCGCCCGGTCGACGGCGCAGGGCGAGCGGATGCCGGACGACATCGCGTGGATCCGCAGCTACGTGCTCGAGGAGCGCGACGGAACGGTCGGGACGGTCTGCGTCTACCAGGCGTCGAGCCCGGAAGCCATTCGTCGCCACGCCGCCGCCGCCGACCTGCCGGTCGACGAGATCGTCAAGGTCGCCGACACCGTGCTCGTGCGACCCGACCCCGCCCCCGTTGCGGCCTGAAGGAGGGATGGAGATGCGAAAGCGACTGTTGATCGGGATCCTCGTCGCTGTTCCGCTCCTCGGCGTGGCCGGCTTCGCCACCGCGGGCGGCGAGTCGAGCCTCGCCGAGGTACGCGACGCCACCGCCGCGTACCACGACGTCGAGGCCGCCAAGCACGCGGGATACACGCTCGAGCTGCCCGACGTCTTCGGCAACACCTGCATCGCCAATCTGGCTGATCCGGCGGCAGGTGCGATGGGCGTCCACATGGTCAACCCGGGCCTCCTGTTCGACGGGGGCAAGCTCGACCCACGCCACCCGGAGGCGCTGGTCTACGAGCGTCGCGACGACGGCACGCTGAAGCTGGCGGCCGTCGAGTACGTGGCGTTCCAGGCGGACGTGCCCTCCCGGCCGGTGCTCTTCGGGGTGCCGTTCGACGCGAACGATGGAAGCCGGTTCTTCCCTGCAACCGACCCTCATCCGTTCTGGGCGCTTCACGCCTGGATCTGGAAGCCGAATCCGACACCGCTCGTGGGGATCTTCGCTCCCTGGAACCCACGGGTCACCTGCAACTGAGTAGGAGGTTCGAGATGCGAAGGATCACAAGCCTTGCCGCGCTCGTCCTGGCCGCCGCCGCTTTCACTGCCCTGGCGACGGCGGCACAGCCGGAAAACCGCCACGACATGTCGACGACTGCCGGCGGCGCGTCGCAGGCGCTCGCGACACAGCTGGCCACGAGCCGACTCGCGACGGCGAAGTACGCCACCAACCTCGCCCTCGCCAAGAAGAACGGCTACGGGATCATTACGCGGATGATCCCGGATATGGGCTGGCACTTCATGAACCCCAAGATCACGACGTTCGATGTGAAGAAGCCGCCGGTCCTCGTGTACGGCAAGCGTGGCTCGTCGTGGCAGCTCGTCGCCTACGAGTGGGTCTTCCCCGAGAAGCCGAAGGCGGCACCCCTTCCCGGGGCGACCTACGGCTCGTTCGGCGCCGCCTGCCACTACAAGGACGGCACGTTCACCTTCACCGCGAGCCAGGAGGCGTGTGCGCCGAAGAGCCCGCAGACCGGGGCGGCGTTCGGGTTCTGGCATCCCGACCTGGTCACGCTCCACGTCTGGGCCTGGTACCCCAACCCGGACGGCGTGTTCTCGGGGATGAACCCGCTCATGCGCCCTTTCAACGGGGGGTAGGCGCTCTCACCGGCCTTTGCCGGCTGACGGTGCGCTGAGGGTGCGGGCGGCGACGGCCGCCCGCACCTCGTTCGGCCGTCGACCGGCCGCGCGGCGAAGCACGCGACGCCGAGAATCGGCACGAACCTGGCACGAACCCGTCACGCCTCGGCCGGCACCGTCGGCGTCCCCGTGCGTGGGTGGGGGCTCGGGATGGGACCGACAAAAGGTACGCGGGCCGTCGAGGCGGGGACGGGCACGCCGGCCACAGAGGACCCGTTAGGCTCCGTCCGATGAAGGCCGCGCTGATCCGCGAGCTCGGGGCCGCGCCCGACGTCGCAGAGGTCGACGAGCCGTCGGGCGATGTCCTTGAGGTGCTCGCGGCGCCGATCAACCCGATCGACCTCGCGACCTCACGGGGCATACTCGCCGCGGGCCACCCCGAGCTGCCGTACGTGCCCGGCTGCGAGGCCGTCGGACGCACAGCGGACGGACGGCTCGTGTGGATCTTCGGGGCCGGGCTGGGGCTGTCGCGCAACGGGGCGATGGCGGCCCGTGCGGCCGTCGGGGCCTCACCGACGATCGAGGTGCCCGACGGGGCAGACCCGGCGCTGGCCGCCGCGCTCGGCATCGCCGGCCTCGCCGGCTGGCTCCCGTTCGCGTGGAGGGCACCGCTGCGCGGAGGCGAGAACGTCCTGGTGCTCGGCGCAACCGGTTCGGTAGGGCTCGTCGCGGTACAGGCGGCGAAGCTTCTCGGCGCCGCCCGCGTCGTCGCGGCGGGCCGGAGCGCAGAGGGGCTGGAGCGTGCCGCGACGCTGGGAGCGGATGCGACCGTGCGCCTCGACGAGACGCAGGATCTCGTCACCGCGTTCAAGGACGCGTTCGGCGGCGACGGGCCGAGCTACGTCTTCGATCCGCTCTGGGGGCCTCCCGCGGCAGCCGCCGTCGAGGCCGCCGTCCCGTGGGCGACGATCGTCAACCTCGGCCAGTCGGCGGGCGCGACGTCGGAGCTCGCCTCGGCCGCCGTGCGCTTCAAGAGCCTCGCCGTTCTCGGTCACACCAACTTCGCCGTGCCCGCGGACCAGCTCGCGGGCCACTACCGCCGTCTCGTCGGGCACGCCGTCGCCGGGGAGATCCAGCTCGAGGTCGAGCGGGTGCCGCTCGACTCCGTCACAGACGCCTGGCGTCGCCAGGCGGGGGGCGCCGGAACGAAGCTCGTGCTCGTGCCGTAGCGACCGGTCTCGTCACTCGACTCACCCCACGGGGCGGGAGTGGGACGCACCTTCTCCGACTTTGCCAACCGAGCCGAGGCCGGGGTAGGCTCGCGGCCGTGTCGCTCGATCCTTCCCGCGTCGTCGCCCGCCTGGAGGAGCTCCGGTCGCTGACCGGGGACGAGGACGGCGCGCAACGCGTCGCGTGGACGGAGACCTGGGCGAAGGGGCGCGCATGGCTCGCCGAGAGTCGCTCGCCGACCTGCCGCTCGAGGTCGAGCGCGACGCGGCCGGGAACGACTGGTACACGCTCCGCGGCGACAGCCGAGCGCGCCGTACTGATCGGCGGCCACATGGACTCCGTCCCGAACGGCGGCTGGCTCGACGGCTGCCTCAACGTCCTCGCGGGCGCCGAGGTGCTGCGCCGGATCGCGGAGGACGGAACGCCACCCGTCACCGTGCGGCTCGTCGACTGGGCGGACGAGGAGGGCGCGCGCTTCGGGCGCTCCCTGTTCGGCTCGTCGGCGGCCGCGGGCTCGATGGCCGACCAGGACGAGCTGCGGAAGCTCGCCGACCGCGACGGTATCTCGCTGCCCGACGCGATCGGCGCGTTCGGCATCGACCTCGACCGGGCCCTCGACGCGCGTTCGCAGCTCGCCGGCGCCGCCGCGTACCTCGAGCTCCACATCGAGCAGGGCCCGGTGCTCGAGTCGCTCGGCCTCCCGCTCGGCGTCGTGCTCGGGACCTTCGGCGTCGAGCGGTGGCGCATCACCTGGACGGGCCAGGCGGCACACGCGGGCTCGACGCCGATGGACAGGCGGCGGGACGCCCTCGCCGGCGCCGCAAAGCTCGCGCTCGCGATTCGCGACGTAGCGCGCGAGACGGGCGACGGCGCGGTCTGCACGTCGGGCGGGGTCATCTGCAGGCCAGGCATCGTGACCTCGGTCGTCGAGACCGCCGAGCAGCTGCTCGACCAGCGTCACCTCGACGCCGGGAAGCTCGCCTCGATGCTCGCACGGGCGCAGGAGCTGTCGCGCGGGTTCGCGGAGGAGGAGCAGATCGACGTCGACTGGGAGAAGATCTGGTCGATCGAGCCGATCCTCTTCGACGGGACGCTGATCGGCTTTGCCGACGAGGCGATTCGCGAGGTGGCCGGGACGTCGCACCGCCTGCCGTCCGGCCCGCTGCACGACGCCGCGGAGGTCGCCCGCGCGGGCGTGCCGACGGTGATGCTGTTCGTCCAGAGCCTGCGCGGCCTCTCGCACACGAAGCTCGAGGACACGAAGCCACGAGCACCTCGAGCTCTCCGTGGCCGCGCTCGACCGGCTCGCCTCGAAGACGATCGACTGGATAGCCCGGGAATGAAGTACGAGCTGGCGGTCGAGATCTCGCGGCCGCCGGGGGAGGTCTACGCGTTCCTGGCCGACCCCTCGAACCTGCATCTCTGGCAGGACGGCGTCGAGGAGGTGAGCGCCGCGGAGGGTGGGCCCCTCGAGGCGGGCTCGACCTTCACCGAGGTGCGAACGTTCATGGGTAAGCGGGTCGAGTCGGAGCTCGAGGTCACCGCCTCCGAGCCGGGGCACGAGTTCTCGCTGCGATCGCTTTCCGGGCCCGTCCGCTTCTCCGCGCGGCACCTGCTGGAGCCGACGGAGCAGGGGACGCTCCTCACGCTCGTCGGAGACGTCGACCCCGGGAGGCTGTTCGGCCTGGCCGGAGGGCTCGTGCGGAAAGCCGCAGAGCGGCGCGCGCGCGCCGACTTCGAGCGGCTCGGCCGCGTGCTCGAAACGGGAGCGTGAGCGACACACTGGTCGGAGCGACTGCCGTCGGCGGCCTTTGTCGGGTCGCGTCCGTGGCGGTCGCGTCCATGCCCCTCGTGCGCCGGCTACCGTGACCGGCTCGACACGTTCGCCGACGTAGACTGGGCGGACGACGCCCTCTCCCGAAACGCGATTCGACCGGCGTGAGCTCCTGGAGCGTGCCGGGAAGTTCGCCGTCACCGCGAGCGCCTTCCCGGCTGCGTTTCGACGGCGCCGGAGCACGCCGGATCTCGCCGCGCTCCAGGCGCGTCTCGCCGGCACGGTGGTGCCCAGCGGCAGCGCGGGTTACGAGGTTGCCCGGCTCCTCTACAGCCCGCGGTTCGACGGAATCCAGCCGCTCGCGGTCGTGTACTGCCAGAGCGCGATCGACGTCTCCCGGACGATCCTATGGGCGCGTCAGAACCACGTCCCGATCGCGGCCCGCAGCGGGGGGCACAGCTACGCCGGCTACTCGACGACCACGGGCATCGTGGTCGACGTGTCGAGGCTCGCCTCGATCACCGTCAACGCCGCGGCGGGAACGGTCGGGATCGGCGCCGGCGCACGGCTCATGGACGTCTACCGAGAGCTCGCAGCCCACGGCCTCACGATCCCCGGCGGCTCGTGCCCGACAGTCGGTATCGCGGGGCTCGCCCTCGGCGGAGGAGTCGGGTTCTCGGGACGCAAGCTCGGCCTGACCTGCGACAACATACGGAGCTTCACGATGGTGACGGCCGACGGTGTCGTCCGGCCCTGCAACCCGCAGAGGAACCCGAATCTCTTCTGGGCGTGCCGAGGGGGCGGTGGCGGCAACTTCGGAGTCGCCACGCGCTTCACCTTCTCGACGCACCCCGTCGACAGCGTCACGATCTACCGGGCCGGCTGGCCCTGGTCGGATGCGGCGCACGTCGTGGACGCGTGGCAGCGCTGGGCGCCCGGCGCCCCCGACGACCTGTTCTCGCTGCTCGACCTCGAGGCGTCGGACTCCGGCCGGCTCCGCGTGGGCTCGAGCGGCCAGTTCTTCGGGACGGCCCCCGAGCTCCAGGCGCTGCTCGCACCGTTCTTCGCCGCCGGCACCACCCCGGACACGCTCGAGGTTCGCACGATGCCGTACCTCGACGCAATGCTGCTCTGGGCGGGCTGCTCCGACGCCCTCCACTGCCGGCTCGGAGACGGGGTCGGCCGCTCGACGTTCGCGGCGAAATCCGACTACGTCAACGGTCAGCTCTCGCCGATGGGCATCGAGGCCCTCGTGCGGGCGGTGGAGGCCCGAGCGGCGACCCCTGCGGGAGGATCGGTGCTGCTCGACGCGTACGGCGGGGCGATCAACCGCGTGCCGAAGGCGGCGACCGCCTTCGTCCATCGTGATGCCTCGTTCTCCTGTCAGTACATCGCCGGCTGGAGCCCTGCGAGCGGGGACGCCGGTGCGCAGCCTGCCATGTCCTGGCTGCGAAGCACGTACGCGGCGATGCGGCCGTACGCCTCGGGGCTGGCGTATCAGAACTACATCGACCGCGAGCTGCCGCACTGGGGCCTCGCCTACTACGGCTCGAACTACGCCCGGCTCCGGCGGGTGAAGCGCCAGTACGACCCCCGCAACGTCTTTCGCTTCGCGCAGAGCATCGTCCCCGCGCTCCACTGAGCCGCGAGAAAAGCCCACGCTCTACAGTGCGGCGGTGCCCGCGCCGGTCTGGCCCACGAAGACGAGCGACTACTCCTCCGCCCGTTCGAGGAGGGCGATCTGGACGCTCTGCATGCGATCCACTCGGACGAGTCGGTCGTCCGTTGGCTCTACAACGACGTCCGCACGCCGGAGGAGACGCGCGAGCTTCTCGCGCACAAGGTCGCCGGCGCGACGGTCCGGGGCGAAGGCGAGTGGCTCAGCGCCGCGGTCGCACTCCGGGAGAACGGCGAGCTCGTAGGTGACGTCTCCCTGCTCTGGGCGAGCCAGGCACACCGCCAGGGCGAGCTCGGCTTCGTCTTCCATCCCGCACATCACGGCAACGGCTACGCGACCGAGGCCTCGAGGCCGATGCTCGCCTTCGCCTTCGAGGAGCTCGGCCTCCACCGGGTCGTCGGGCGGCTCGAGCCGCGCAACGCCGGCTCGGCCCGTGTGCTCGAGAAGCTCGGGATGCGCCGGGAGGCGCATCTCGTGGAGAACGAGTGGGTCAAGGGCGAGTGGCAGAGCGAGCTCATCTACGCGTTGCTCGCGCGCGAATGGCGCGACGGCTCCGCTGGCACTGGGCGGAGCGACGACCGATACTGAATTCCTCGCACACGACGGAGGATCAACGACATGGCACTCTCTTTCGGCGTCACCGTCCTGCCCGACCCGCCCGCGTCACGGCTCGTCGAGTTGATGCAGCTCGGCGAGCGGAACGGCTTCGAGATCGGCTGGACGTACGACTCGCACGTCCTCTGGCAGGAGTCGTTCGTTCAGCTGACGATGGCGATCCAGGCCACGTCGACGATGAAGTTCGGCCACCTCGTCACGAACCCGGGGACGCGCGAGCCGACGGTGCTCGCGAGCCTCTACGCGACGATGCACGACATCTCGGACGGCCGGATGGTGATGGGCATCGGCCGCGGCGACTCCGCGCGGCGCTACATCGGCCAGCAGCCGGTGCGTGTCGCCGAGTTCGAGCGTCGCCTCGCGATGATCAAGCCGTTCATGAACGGCAAGGAGGTCGCAGTGGAACGACAAGGACCTCCAGCTCAAGTGGGTGCGGCCCGAGCTGCCGGAGATCCCGATGTGGGTCGCGGGCTACGGACCGAAGGCGCTCGGCGTCGCCGGCCGCGTCGGCGACGGCGTCGATCATCCAGCTCGCCGACCCCGAGATCATCCAGTGGATCATGGGCACGGCCCGCGCGGCGGCCGAGGAGGCGGGTCGCGACCCCGCGGCGCTCAAGTGCATCGTCTGCGCGCCGAGCCACGTCGGCCCGATCGAGGACGGCCGCGAGCAGACTCGCTGGTTCCCGGCGATGGTCTCGAACCACGTCAAGGACCTGATCGAGCGCTACGGGACCGACGGCTCCGTCGTGCCGAAGGCGCTCACCGACTACGTCGAGGCGCGGAAGTTCTACGACTACGACGAGCACTCGCGCGTCGGCGCCAAGCACGGTGAGTTCGTCACCGACGAGATCTGCGACCGCTTCTCCGTGCTCGGGGACGTCGGCACAGATCACGACGAAGCTCCGCGAGCTCGAGTCGATCGGCGTCGACCACTACTCGATCTACCTCATGACGCACGGTCAGGAGGAGACGCTCGAGGCGTACGGGAGGAACGTGATCCCCGCGTTCACCGGAGCGGCGGCATAGACGCCGCGCGAGCAGATCGAGGCATGGCGCTCCGTCGCGGCCGGCTGGGAGCGGCAGCGCGAGCTGATCTGGTCCGCGACCCACGGGGTGTCGGAGCGGCTCGTCGAGCTGCTCGACCCGAAGCCGGGCGAGACGATCCTCGAGCTGGCGGCCGGCCCCGGCGACACGGGATTCCTCGCGCTGCCGCGGCTCCTGCCGGGCGGGCAGCTCCTGTCGACCGACGTCGCGCCCGAGATGCTCGAAGCCGCCCGACGGCGTGCAGACGAGCTCGGACTCGAAGGTGTCTCGTTCGCCGTCGAGGATGCCGCGTCGCTGACGCTCGCCGACGGGTCCGTGGACGGCGTCCTCTGCCGCTGGGGGCTGATGCTCGTCCCGGACATGGAGAGCGCCGCCGGCGAGATCGCGCGCGTTCTCCGGCCGGGCGGCCGGGCCGCCCTCGCGGTCTGGGCCGACCCGGACGAGAACGAGTGGATGACCGCCTCGGGCCGGAGCGCGCTCGAGCTTGGCCTCATGGAGCGGCCGGACCCCGACGCGCCGGGCCCGTTCCGGCTCTCCGCAGACGGCAGCCTCGCCGCGCTGCTCGAGAGCGCGGGCCTCGAGGTCGAGTCGGTCGAGGACGTCCCGCTCACCTGGCGCGCGCCGTCCCTGGCGGCGTGGTGGGACATCACGCGGGACATGTCGCGAATGCTCGCGCTGCTCGTCCAGCGGCTCACCGCCGAGGAGGCCGAGGCGGTGCGCGGCGGGGCCGAGCGGCGCCTCGAGCGCTACGTCCAGCCCGACGGCTCGCTCGCCGTCCCGAGCCTCGCGCGCGTCGCGCTCGCCGTGCGACGCGACTCATCACCCGGCGCAGGTGGGAATGGCGAGGGCCGGACTTGAACCGGCGACACCACGGTTTTCAGCCGTGTGCTCTACCAACTGAGCTACCTCGCCCCGACGTGGCAGTGTAGCCGGGCCGCGGGCCTCGCTCACGCGTCCCGAACCGCGTGCTCGCGCACGACGACAGGCTCCCGGGAGCTCCAGGGGAACTCGATCCACCGGTCGGTGCGCTTCCAGACGTAGTCGCACGAGACGACCGAATGTGGCTTCTCGTACAGCACGGCGATCCGCACCTCGCCCACCTTTCCCGCACAGAAGCTCCTGGACGCTCCGGAGCGTGTGGCCCGTGTCGGCGACGTCGTCGGCGATCAGGATGCGCGCCTCGTGGAGGTCCACGAAGTCGGGCGCCGGCGGCAGGATCCGCGGCACCTCGAGGCGCTCGTCGACGCCCGTGTAGTACTCCACGTTCATCGTGTAGACGTTCTTCACCGACAGCGCGTAGCCGAGTGCGGCACCGACGAGCAGCCCGCCCCTCGCGATCGAGAGGATCATGTCCGGGTCGTAGCGCGTCGTCCGCGGCCATCTGCGCGAGCGCACGAGCCGCCGGCGCCGAGGTCGCTCCACTTCATGGTCTCGCGCTCCGAGGCCATGTCCGACCCTACCCCACCGCACGAGGGCAGGACGTGACCGTGCGGATGGGCAACGAGCCGGGTAGCCTCCCGTGCCGTGGCCGCGACGCCCCGTGCAGTGACGATCGTCGGCGCGCCGCTCGACCTCGGCCAGGCGCGACGCGGCGTCGACATGGGACCGTCCGCGATCCGCTACGCCGGGCCTCGAGGAGCGCCTCACGTCGTTCGGCTGTCGGGTCGTCGACCGCGGGAACGTCTCGGCCCCGCAGCCGGAGGCGCTCGCGGTCGCGACCGAGCGCGCGCGCTTCCTGCCGGAGATCCTCGAGGCGTGCGCGCGGCTCGCGGCGCTCGTGCGACGACGTCGTCGCCGACGGGTCGCTCCCGCTCGTCCTCGGCGGCGACCACTCGGTCGCGCTCGGGACGCTCGCCGGCCTCCGCGCCGCGGCCGGGCAGCCCGGCGGCGTCGTCTGGATCGACGCGCACGGCGACCTCAACACGCCCGAGACCAGCCCGACCGGGAACGTCCACGGCATGCCGCTCGCTGCCGCGCTCGGCGCTCGCGGGCGAGGCCTTCGCGCACCCGGGCCTCGCCGCTGCCCGCGGTCGACCCGGCGCGCGTCGTCCTTGCTCGGCGTGCGGTCGCTCGACGCTGCCGAGCGCGCGCTCATCCGGGAGACCGGCATCCGTGTGATCACGATGACCGAGATCGACCGGATCGGGATCGAGCGCGCGGTGCTCGAGGCGATCGACCGGGCGTCCGGGCCCGGGCTTCGTCCACGTCTCGCTCGACCTCGACGCGCTCGATCCCGAGGTCGCGCCGGGCGTGGGCACGCCGTGAAGGGCGGCCTCACCTACCGCGAGGCGCACCTCGCGTGCGAGGACCTCGCCGAGTCGGGCGTCGTCGGCTCGCTCGAGCTCGTCGAGGTGAACCCGATCCTCGACCGCGAGAACGGCAGCGCGGCGATCGCGGTCGAGCTCGCGGCGAGCGCGCTCGGCCAGTCGATCCTGTAGGCCGGCTTGGCTCGTCGCCTTCGCCTCGAGCCCGACGACCCCGAGGAGCGCGAGTTCCAGCGGCTATGGGGGCCGTGGGCACCCTCCACCCCGTGCGACGCGGCGGCGCTCTTCGACGGATTCCCGAGGCGGTGGTGGATCTCCGGCGGCTGGGCGATCGAGGCGTTCACGGATGTCGTGCGCCCGCACAAGGACGTGGACGTCACGATCTTCCGGAGAGACCTGGGAGCGTTGCGGGACCACTTCCGCGGGCGCCTCGACGTGTGGGCGGCCGGAAGCGGCACGCTTCGCCCGCTCGACGATCAGCGTCCGCGCGTCCCCGCCTGGTCGGCGCAGGTATGGCTGCGGGAGCATGCGCTCGCGCCATGGCTCCTCGACGTGCTGCTGAGCCCGGGTGGGCCGCGCCGGTGGGTGTTCAAGCGGGACCACGGGGTCACGAGGCCGATCGACGAGGCGACGTGGACGGCCCCGGACGGGATTCGCTACCTCCGTCCCGAGCTGGTCCTCGCCCACAAGGCCAGGCATCGACGCGCCGTGGACGACGGCGACCTCGCTGCGACGCTCCCGCTCCTCGAGCCGCCGGCGCGCTCCTGGCTCCGCATGTACCTCTCCGCCTCCGAGCCGCGGCACCCTTGGCTCCGCGAGCTCCGAGCCCGCGTAGCCCAACCGTCGAGGAGCACCTGACCGACCGCGATGTCGTGGCGGCTCACCGTGGATCTGGTCGGTCTCGAAGCCGCAGAAGAAGAGCGTCCGGGCCGGCAGACCGCGCCACGAACGCTCTTCGCTGCGCCCGACCCTAGCGCATCCCCGAGCCGGCCGCGGCGCCAAGCACGCGGATCCCGAGCGGCCGGCCGGGTGCCGCGTGGAGCATCGCGGCGGCGTTGCCGCGGTTGATCGCGATCGACATGTTCCGGTAGCTGTCCTCGTAGAGGATCACGTCGCCGGGGCGGGCGTCGGCGAACGTCCGCGCCATCGACGGCGTAGTACCGCTCGCCCGCGAGCTCGAGCTCGACGCGCGTGCCGGGCACGACGCCGGCGCGCTCGACGTCGTCGCGCGTCAGGTTGAGCGCGATGTTGCCGAAGCTGTCGACGTAGAGCATCGTCGCGTCGATCCGGTCGTCGCGAGAACGACGGCTCGGGCAGGTCGAGCCGGACGAGCGCGTCGGGGTCGAGCGGCGGCCCGAGCTCCGCGAGCGGCGACGCCGTTCGCGAGGTGCGCGGCCGCGGGCGCGAAGAGGTCGCGGCCGTGGAACGTGCGCGAGATCGACTCGAGCGCGTACGCGGGGTTCGCGAGCTCGTGCGCCTCGGCGATCCCCGCGCGCTCGGCCGCCGGGAGCAGCAGGCCGTTGTCCGGCCCGACGAACAGCCGCCCGTCGCGCGTCCGCGAGCGCGAGCGGCCGGCGCGCGCCGCCGACGCCGGGGTCGACGACGGCGAGGTGGACGCCGACCGGCATGTACGGCAGCGTGTTCGCGAGGACGAGCGCGCCCTGGAGCACCGCCTGCGGCGGGATCCCGTGCGTGATGTCGATGACCTGCGCCTCGGGCGCGATCCGCTTGATCACGCCGTGGCAGGTGCCGACGAAGTCGTCCTGGAGCCCGAAGTCGGTCAGGAAGGTGATGAACACAGCGCCGAGTCTACGACGCGCGCGAGCGCGCGCTCGACCGCGCTCGACGAGGCCCGTCGAGGTCGTGCGTCTCGGCCTCGGCGACGACGTCGACGCCCGCCGCGCGCGGCCGCCGGGTCGTCTCCGGCCCGATCGAGACGGCGGGCGCCGCGCCGCCGAGCGCGGCGTAGCGCCCGCGCGGCCGACGGCGGACGCCAGGACGACGAGGTCGCACGTCCGGCAGGCCGCCGGCGTCGAGCTCGACGCGTGCGGTAGAGCGGCGACGAAGTCGGCGCCGAGCGCGTCGGCGAGCAGCCGGCGCGCGCCCTCGGCGCCGGCGAACAGCACGCGCCCGGCGGGCGTCGGCAGCTCGGCGAGCAGGCCCTCCTGGGTCGAGGCGCGCGGCGACGAGGTCGGCGCCGCCGAACGCGTCGGCCGTCGCCCGGCCGATCGCGGCGACGCGCCGCGGCGACGCCGCGCATCCGGCGCCGCAGCTCGCGCGCGCCGTTCGCGCTCGTGACGACGACCCAGTCGTAGCCGCTCGACGTCGATCGGGTCGTCGCCGAGCGGCTCGATCGCGATCAGCGGGCACGTGGACGACCTCGTGCCCGAGCGCCGCGAGCCGCTCGACGAGCTCGGTCGCTCCTGCCCGCGGGCCGGGTGACGACGATGCGGGCAACGCGCAGTCCTGGTCCCTTCCCTAGCCCCCACCCACCCACGGGGACACCGAGGGTAGCGGCGAAGGTGTGACGTGTCCGTGCCGGATGTGTGCCGATTGCGTCACGAGAGTCGAGGACGGCGCCGGCGCGGCGAGCAGCGGGTCGGTCCGCGCGCTCACGAGCGTAGCGTGCTCGTCCCGGCCGCGAACGCTGCGAGCTCGCCGCGCCGAGCGTCGTCCGGATCGTGCCCTGCGCGGCGCTCGACCCAGCCGCCGTCCTCGGCGGCGACGAGCGCCGTCAGCGACGACGCCGTCGTGGTGCGCCGCGACCGGCGCGAGGCAGCCGCCGCCGACGGCGGCGACGCAGCGCCGCTCGGCCTCGACGCGACGCCGCGTCTCCGCGTCGTCGGCCGCCGCGACGAGGTCCTCCTCGCCCGCCCGCACCTGGAGCGCGAGCGCGCCCTGCCCGGCCTCGGGCAGCATCTCGTCCGGGTCGAAGCCGAGCGCCGATCTCGGCCGCGAGGCCGAGCCGGTCGAGCCCGCACGCGGCGAGCACGACCGCGTCGAGCCCGCGCTCGCCGCGCTTGCGCAGCCGCGTGTCGATGTTGCCGCGCAGCGGCTCGATCGAGAGCGTCGGCTCGAGCGCGAGCAGCTGCGCCCGCCGGCGCGCCGACGCCGTGCCGATCCGCATCCCCGGCCGGATCTGCGTCGGCGCCGCAGAGCGCGTCGCGCGGATCCTCGCGCGGCGGGTACGCGCCGACGACGAGCCCGTCGGTGTCGGTCGAGGTCATGTCCTTCGCGGAGTGCACGGCGACGTCGATCCGGCCCTCGAGCAGCGCCTCCTCGAGCTCCTTGACGAAGACGCCGCGGCTGCCGATCTCGCCGAACGGGCTGCGTGCGGTCGCGGTCGCCGGCCGTCGTGATCGGGACGAGCGCGATCTCGACGCCCGGGCCGCGCGCAGCGCGCTCGGCGGCGCGCTCGGCCTGGGTCAGCGCGAGCCTACTGCCGCGCGAGCCGACGCGAAGCAGCACGGCAGCGGCGGGTGGCGTGCGTCGCCGGGCTCGCCGCACAGCGCGGCGTCCGCGCGGCCGGATGCGAACGAACGCCGTCGGCACGACTGCAGCGGCAGCGGCCGGCCGCGGACGACGTCACGCGGGCGCGTCACGCCTCGTCCTCCTCCCCGAGCCCGAACAGGTGCCGCACGACGTCAGCATAGACCACGCCGTCGGCGTCGCGGCCGCCTCCTTCATGCGCACGGTCGGCAGGTGCAGGAGCTTGTTGACGATCTGCGCGGTGACGGTCTCGACGACGCTTGCGCTCGCTCTCGGGCAGCCGCCCGAGGCGGGCCTCGGCGCGCGCGAGCTCGCGCGCGCGGATCTCCTCGGCCCGCGCGCGCAGCGACGCGATCGCGGGCACGACGGCGAGCGACGCCTGCCAGTCGCGGAAGCGCTCCGCCTCGGCGGCGACGATCCGCTCGGCGCGCGACCGCCTCGGCGCGCCGGCCGGCGAGCGACGCCGCGACGACCGCCTCGAGGTCGTCGATGTCGTAGAGGAAGCAGCCGTCGATCGTCGCGAGCGCCGGATCGACGTCGCGCGGCACGGCGAGGTCGACGAAGAGCAGCGGCCGGCCGCGCCGCGCCGCGCAGCGCCGGCCGCGAGCCGTCCGCGCGTGAGCACGAAGCCCGGGCGCGCTCGTCGACGAGACGACGACGTCGGCGTCCGCGAGCGCGCGCGGCGACGCTCGTCGAGCGCCGACGGCCCGCGCCCCGAGCGGCGCGGCGAGCTCGCTCGCGCGCGCTCGACGCGTCCGGTTCGACGACCGCCGCGATCGTCGCGCCGCGCGAGCGGAGGTTCCGCGCGGTGAGCTCGCTCGTCCTGCCCGGCGCCGACGAGCAGCGACCCGGCGGCCGTCGAGGTCCTCGAAGACCTGCTGCGCGAGCGCGGCCGCGGCCGCCGGGACCGAGGCCGGGCTCTCGCCGATCGCCGTCTCGACCCGCGCGCGCCGGCCGGCGTGGAGCGCCTGCCGGAAGAGCCGGTCGAGCAGCGGGCCGGGCGCGCCCGCCTCGAACGCGTCGCGCACCTGGCCGAGGATCTCGCCCTCGCCGGGCACCAGCGAGTCGAGCCCGGCCGCGACGCGGAACAGGTGCAGCGCCGCCGCCTCGTCGCGCGAGCCGGTAGGCGACCGGCGCGAGGGCGTCCGCGTCCGCGCCGGCCAGCGCGAGGAGCGCGCCGTCGGCGAGCTCGTCGAGACGGTCGTCGTCGTCGCGATGCGAGGTAGAGCTCGGTGCGGTTGCAGGTCGAGAGGACGACCGCCTCGCTGCGCCGTCGCCGCGCCAGCTCGCGCGGCGAGCGCGCGCGGCGCCGTCGAGGTCGAGCGCGACGCGCTCGCGCAGCTCGACGGGCGCGGTGTGGTGCGAGACGCCGACGAGCGCGAGCTTCATGACGCGAAGTGGGTCAGGGGGAGGACGACCGCGACGAGCGCGAAGCCGGCGACGAGCGACCAGGCGAGCCGCCGGCCGCTGGAGGCCCGCCTCGCGGCGCAGCAGCGAGCGCCGACGGCGTAGACGCACCCAGATCGACGAGCGTGACGGTCATCGGCGCGTCGAGGTCGCCGCGCGTCGAAGCCGGGCGAGCCCGACGACGATCCCGGCGCGTGAGCAGACGCGAGCGCGACGAGCGCGACGCGCGCCGCGAGCCGGTCGAGCGCCTCGAGCGACGGCAGCGCGCAGGCGGAGCACGCGCGCGTCGCGCCGCTTCAGCCGCCGCTCCTGCCAGAGGTAGAGCGAGCGCCAGCGCCGCGGCGAGCGTGAAGCCCGCGAATGCCGGCGAGCATCAGGCCGACGTGGAGCGTCGAGCGTCCAGCCGCCGCCGTCGCTCGCGTGGACGCCGGTGCCGCCGCCCGCCCAGGCGAGCACGAGCAGCGCCGCCGCGACGCGGCATCACGGCGAGGCCGAGCAGCCGGTAGCGCGGCTTGCAGCCCCAGATCGAGATACGCGCCGACGACGAGCCAGACGAAGAGGTTCAGCGCCCCGGCCCAGGTGCCCCACGGGAAGCCGTCGGCCGACGAGCGCCTGCGCGACGAGCAGCGCCGTCTGCGCGAGCCAGCCGATCCGCACGCCCCAGATCGCGAGCCGCCCGTAGCGGCCCGGGCCGCGCAGCTCGCCGGCGTACGCGACCGCGGCCTCGCCGTAGGCGAGCAGCGCGGGCCAGACGAGCAGCTCAGCCATCGGCCCGGTCCCGCCACGCCGCGTGCGCGCGAGCACGGCGAGCTCGCCGGTCTCGCGCTCGAGCCGCGACAGCTTGGCGGCGATGATCGCGACCCAGACGAGCACGAAGACGAGGAACGACGCCGTACGCCGCCGCGACGTACTTCTCCCCGGAGCTCATCGCGCGAGCACCTCGCGCAGCTCGCGCAGGTTCGCGTCGGTTCGCTTGCCGGCGAGCTCGATCCGGTACAGCACGTACGCGAGCAGCGTGATCGCCGCCCAGCGAGACGCAGAAGGCCGCGAACATCGTCGCCGGTCATCTGCGGCCCGTCGCGCGTGAAGACGGTCGGGTGGATGAAGTCGCTCGCGAGCCGGATCGCGAAGAAGCTGACCGGGATCAGCGCGACGCCGAAGAGCGCGTAGACGGCGCGAGATCCGCTCGCGCCGCGGGCCCGGGCTCGATCGAGAAGCGGAGCATGAAGTACGCGCAGTAGAAGAGGAACAGGACGAGGAAGAGGACGAGCTGGTTCGAGCTCCAGGTCCACCAGACGCCCCACGAGGCCTTGGCCCAGATCGAGCCGGTGACCAGCGTCAGCGCGCCGAAGATCGTTCCCTGGTGGATGCCGGTGTAGCTCTCGAGGTCGTACCGCTCGCCGCGCGTCCAGCAGCAGCCGCAGCGCCTTCCAGGCGCCGAGCCCGAAGCACGCGTACGCCGTGAGCGCGATCGGCACGTGGAAGTAGAAGATCTTCTGCGACAGGCCCTGGTCGGCGTCCTCGGGCGCGACGAAGAAGATCATGGCCACGGACGTGCCGGCCAGCACGACCGCGAGAGCCGCCAGAGCCGTGAGAGATGGCTTCGCAGAGGTCATCGGGAGACGCTCATTCGGTGACGACGTACTCGAACGCCGCCCAGGAAAGTATCGCGAAGACGGCGTCGTAGAGGCCGAGGAACGCCAGGTAGCGTGCCCGGGTCGGGCGAGATGCTCGACCCGACGCCGCCGACGACGAGCGGGATCGCGAGCGGCAGGAAGAGCAGCGGCAGCAGCACCTCGCGCCTCGCGCGGCCGCGGCCATCGCGGAGAGGAGCGTGCCGACGGCGCAGATGCCGATCGATCGCGAGCACGACGCCCGCGATCGCGGCCCCGTCGAGCGGCGCGAAGAACAGCGCGAACGCGGGCAGCGCGACGACCTCGGCCGCGCCGAGGAACGCGAGCGCGGCGAGCGTCTTCCCGAGCCAGATCGCGCTCCGGTCGGACGGCGCGAGGACGAGGCCGTCGAGCGCGCCGGCCTCCCGCTCGGGCGCCCAGGCGCGGCCGAGGCCGAGCAGCGCGGTGAAGACGAGCGCGACCCAGAGCAGCCCGTACGCCGCGTCGTCGCTCGCGTCCGCCGGGAGCGCGAAGTGGAAGACGACGAGCGTCGCGACGACGAAGAGCAGCATCGCGGGCAGCGTGTCGCGCGCCCGCAGCTCGAGCCGGAGATCCTTGCGCGCGAGCGCGGCGACGTCGCCGAGGTACGCCGTCATAGCCGCTCGAGCGCGAGCCGGGCGGTCGCGAGCGCCGCTCGAGCCGGTCGGGCTCGTGGGTCGACACGACCAGCGTGCGCTGCCCGCGAGCGCGCCGAGCTCGCCGTCGAGCAGCGCCGCGCCCTCGGCGTCGAGCGCCGAGTGGGGCTCGTCGAGCACGAGGAGCTCCGGCTCGTGGAGGAGCGCGCGGCAGAGCGCGAGCCGCTGCGTCATCCCGCGCGAGTAGCGCCGAGACGCGCTGGTTTCGCGCATCCCAGAGGCCGAAGCGCTCGAGCAGCATCCCGATGCGCTCGCGGCGCTCGGGGACGCGGTAGAGCCGGCCGTAGAGGTCGAGGTTCTCGAGCGCCGTCAGCTCGCGGTAGACGAGCGGCTCGTGCCCGACGAACCCGACGCGGGCCCGTTCGACCGTCGACCTCGAGCGAGCCCGCGCGTCGGCGCCGCGAGCCCGGCGAGCAGCCGCAGCAGGGTCGTCTTCCCGGCCCCGTTCGGGCCCGGTGACGACGAGCGCGCCGCCCGCGGCGAGCTCGAAGCGAGACGCCCCGGAGCACGCGTGCGCATGCCGTAGCGCTTCTCGAGCGCGACGGCCCGGACGACGGCGCCGTCACCCACGCGCAGCCCTTTCGACCCACCCTCCGGGCGGCGCCGGCGCCGTCACGACAACCACCCCCAAGGGCACCCCCGGTGCCCTGATGCCACGCTATCGCCAAAGTTGTGACGCATGGGTGCCGGGATCGTGCCGGAAGTGCGACGACTCAGAGGAGCGTGTCGAGGGCCACGAACACGCCGAAGGCGATCGACAGGACGCCGTTGACGGTGAAGAACGCGGCATCGAGCCGCCGCAGGTCCTCGGGCCGGACGATCAGGTGCTCGTAGACGAGCAGCGCCGCGACGACGGCCACCCCGAGCCAGTACCAGGCGCCGACGGCGAGCCCGGCGCCGGCGAGCGCGAGCAGCGCGACCGACCCCGCGTGCATCGCGCGCGCGCCGCGGAAGACGCCGCGCACGCCGAACCGCGTCGCCCAGGAATGCAGGCCGACGGCGAGGTCGTGCTCGCGGTCGAACAGCGCGTAGAAGAGGTCGAAGCCGGCGACCCACAGGCACACCGCGCCGCCGAGCGCCCACGCCTGCCACGGGAGCTCACCGGTGATCGCGACCCAGGCCCCGACGGGCGCGAGACCGAGCGACGCGCCGAGCCACAGGTGGCAGAGCCACGTGACCCGCTTCAGGTACGGGTAGACCACGAACAGCACCACCGGGATCGGCCACAGCCAGCGCACGATCGGGTCGAGCTGGAAGACGGCGACCAGGTAGACGGCGAGGGCGAGCAGCGCAGAGACGCGGCGACCTGTCCGCGCCGCAGCGCGCCCGACGGGAGCTCACGCCCCGCGGTTCGCGGGTTTCGGGCGTCGAGCTCGGCGTCGACGAGCCGGTTGAGGCCCATCGCGAGCGTCCGTGCGCCCGACCATTGCGACCGTGATCCAGGCCATCGGCCCGAGGCCCGGCCAGCCGTCGACCGCGAGCAACGCGCCGACGTACGCGAACGGGAGCGCGAAGACCGTGTGCTCGAGACGCACGAGGCGCGCGAGCCGCAGCGGAAGCGGGGCCGCGACGGCGCTCATCGGGGCCGCGCCGGAGGACGGTGCGTCACACGGGCTCCTTCGTCTTCGCGACAAGCGTGATCCCGTCGATCGACATCTCCTTGTCGACCGCCTTCGCCATGTCGTAGACGGTCAGGGCGGCGACGGCCGCGGCGGTCAGCGCCTCCATCTCGACCCCGGTCTGCGCGGTGGTCTCGGCGGCCGCCTCGACCACGACGCCCTCCGCGTCGACCACGAGGTCGACCTCGACCAATGTCAGGGGAAGCGGGTGGCAGAGGGGAATCAGGTCGCTCGTCCGCTTCGCGGCCTGGATGCCGGCGATCCGGGCGACCGTGAGCGCATCGCCCTTCGGGAGGGTGCGGAGCCGCTCGGCGGTGGCCGCTGCCATCCGTACCCGTCCGCGCGCGACCGCGCGTCGCCGCATGGGCGGCTTCGCGCCGACATCGACCATCCGTACGTCGCCGGTCGTCTCGTCGACGTGCGAGAGCTCGCTCACGAGAGCACCTTCCGGGCGAGATGGGCCAGGCCGCGGCGGTGCGCAACCACCGCCCCGACGCGCGCCCCGATGCCGTCGGCGTAGAGCCCGCCGAGCAGGCCGCGGAGGCCGTCGACGGCCGCATCGCCGTAGGGGAACCACCAGCCCGGGGTCAGCCGCCCCCGGTCCGCGTCCACGAGCTTGACGTGCGAGAGCGCGTACAGGCCGTGTCGGGACCCGGTTCGCCCGAGGCCGGACGCTCGCCGGCCACCCCACGGTGCCTGGGACGCCCCGAAGGTGTACGCGTGGTCGTTGACCCAGACGGATCCGGTCTCGAGCCGCGCCGCGACCGCGCGTGCGCGCTCCGAGTCCCTGCTCCAGACGCTCGCTCCGAGGCCGAAGGGCGATGTCGTTCGCCCATCGCACCATCTCGTCTTCGTTGTCTATTTCGACAACTACTGCCGCGGGGCCGAAGAGCTCCTCGCTGCGAAGGCGCGCGGTGCGCGGCTCGCCGACGAGGATCGTGGGCTCGTAGAACCAGCCCGGGAGGTCGACAGCGGGCCGGCGCCCGCCGGCCGCGACCTCCGCCCCGTGCTCGACCGCGTCCGCGAGCAGGCTCTCGAACCGGGCGCGCTGCCCCTCGCTGACGAGCGGCCCGAGCTCGACGTCGGGATCCGAGCCCGTGCCCGATCCGGAGGCCGCGGGCTTCGGCCGTGAGCCGCTCCACGAACGTGTCGTGCAGACCGGCGGGAACCGCGATCCGCTCGATCCCGGCACATGCCTGACCGCAGTTCGTGAACGTGCCCCAGAGCGCCCCCTGCACCGCACGGTCGAGGTCGGCGTCGTCGAGCACGAGCATCGCGTCCTTCCCACCGAGCTCGAGCACGACCGGGCACAGCCGCTCGGCGGCTGCCTGCGCAACGAGCCGGCCGACCTCGACCGAGCCCGTGAACAGGACCGCGTCGACGCCGCGGTGTCGCACGAGCGCGTCACCCGTCGTCTCGCCGGGGCCTTGCACGACCCGAACGAGGCCGGCAGGTGCGCCTGCCCGCCGGAAGAGCTCTTCCACCCAGGCTCCGGTCAGCGGCGTCAGCTCGGACGGCTTCAGGACGGCGGCGTTCCCGGTGGCCACGGCGGCGGCGACTCCGCGCAGCGGTATCGCCAGCGGGAAGTTCCAGGGCGTGACGATCCCTACCACACCGAGCGGCTCGTACCGGATCCAGCCGCGCTTGTGCCGCAGGACAAGCTGCGGGAACCCGAGCCGTTCCTCCCGGAGCACGCGCCCGAGGTTGGCGGCGAGCCATCGGCAGGCATCGGCACCGACGACGAGCTCGTGCGCGTACGCCTCCGCGAGCGGCTTTCCCGCCTCCGCGACGATCGTCCGGGTAATCGCCTCGGCGTCCTCCACGAGGGCATGAGCGACGCGCTCGAGCACCGCGCTCCGGGCTTCGAGCGGCTCTCGCGCGAACGCCTCCTGGGCCATCCGCGCCTCGGCGACGACCTCCGCCAGCTCCTCCGGCGGGGTGACGGCGACGCGGCCGACCGTGTCGAGAGTCGCCGGGTCGACGGAGACGAGCTCGTGCCTCAGGACGTCCGGGCCCGCGCTCACCGGGGCATCGTAGCCCCGGGGCGGTGTGACGGCGTGCGCTCCGCGAGCTCGCGGAGCTCGCGTGCGGCCCAGGTGTCGAGGTCGTGGGTGCGCACGTGCGCCCGGATGCCCTCGATCCACGCCCGGCGGTCGGCGGTGGGAAGCGCCACTGCGCGCGCCAGCGCTTGGGCCTGGTCGTCGACATCGAGCGGGTCGGTTCCCACGACCCACTCCGAGAGCTCGTCGAATACGCCCGCCTGGCGGGAGAGAACGAGCACGCCGTTGCGGTCGTTCACGAGCGGCGCCTCCTTGGCAACGAGGTTCAGGCCGTCCATCACGGGGTTCACGAGCAGGACGTCGTACTCGACGTACGCGGCAACCGACGCGAGGATGGTCGTCGCGCACGACGAGCGAGACCGGCTCCCAGCCCGGCCGGCCGAAGCGCGTCGTTCACCGCCGCGGCCGCGGCCTCGACCGCCTGCCTGTAGTCCACGTACTCGGGAATCTGCTCACGCGACGGGTCGAGCAGCGCGAGCAAGCCAATCCGCCCGTGAAGCCCCGGCGACCGTTCGAGGAGGCGCCCGAACGCCTCGAACCCCCGTACGGCGTTCTTCGACGGGTCGACGCGGTCGACCCGGAGGATCAGGATCTCGGGCCGCTCCTCCAGAAGGGAGGCACGGCGAGCGCGAACGCCGTCTCCGTTAGCGAGGTCCTCGAACTCGGCCGCGTCGACGGTGATCGGGTTCGCGTGGGAGACCCGCTCGGCGTCCGCGCCGCGGCCGAGCAGGGCTTCGCAGCACGCGACGAAGGCAGCGCGCCACCGCTCGGTGTGGAAACCGACGCTGTCGCAGGTGAGCAGCCCTTCGTGGATCTCCCGCGCGATCTCGGGCGGGAGCACGGCCCAGTCGTCGGGCCCGACCCACGGGATGTGGATGAAGTGCGCGATCCGCGCGGCCGGGCGCGCGGCGCGCACGAGCGTGGGAACGAGATAGAGGTGGTAGTCGTGGACGAAGACCGCGGCCCCCGGCACGCGGTCGAGCTCCTCGACGGCGGCGGCGGCGAGCCCGCGGTTCGCCTCGACGTAGCCACGACGCCACGGCCCGTCGAGGTCCGCGCCGGGATCGTGCTTCAGGCTCCAGAGCCCGTGCTGGACGAACCAGAGCACGGGATTCGCGACGACGCCGTAGAACAGGCGGTAGACGGCCGGCTCGTGGGCGACGAGCCTCAGTCGGAACGGCGAGCCTGCCGCCGAGCGCTCCGTGCGCGCGCCCTGCCCGGCGACGGTGCGGTCCGCGTCGCTCATCGCGCTCGCGACCCACGTCACGTCGCTCCGGTCGACGAGCGGCCTCAGCGCGGTGACGAGGCCGCCGGCTCCCCTGACCGTCTCGAGCGCCCCGTCCGCGCGACGCCGGAACCCGGTGGGGCCGCGGTTCGAGACGACGACGAGCCGCTCGGTTGCCGGCATCGGCCGAGCTCAGCCCGAAGGACGGTTGCCGAGCGTGACGTCGACGGCCACCCGACGCTTGCCGCGGAGCACGGTGAAAATGACCTTCTCGCCGGGCAGCAGCTCCGTCGTCACGAGACGGGAGACGTCTTCCGCGCCGTTGACCTGCCTGCCGTCGATCGCGACGATCACATCGCCGCCGAGCGTGACGTCGAGCCCGTTGAATGCCTCGGTGCGCGTCCCGCCCCGCAGGCCAGCGCTCGCGGCCGGCGAGCCCGGCTCGACGTTCGTGACCAGCGCGCCGCGGTCGGCGCCGAGATCGAACCGCTTGGCGATCCCCGGCGTGACGTCCTGGGTGCGCGACGCCGATGTAGGCGTACCGCACACGCCCGGTGCGTGACCAGCTGGTCGAGCGCGCGGCGCGCCAGGTCGATCGGGATCGCGAAGCCGACGCCCTCGGCATTGCCCGTGCGTGCTCTGGATCTGCGCGTTGATGCCGATCACGCGGCCGTTGCGCGTCGAACAGCGGCCCACCCGAGTTGCCCCGGTTGATCGGCGCGTCGATCTGGATCGCGTTGGAGACGCTGAAGCCGCCCTGAGGTCAGCGAGTCGATCGACCGGCCGGTGGCCGAGACGACGCCGACGGAGAGCGAGGTCTGCTTGCCGAACGGGCTCCCGATCGCGGCGACGGGCTCGCCGACGACGACCTTCGACGAGTCGCCGAGCGGCACGGGATCGAGCGCGTGGCCGGCGGGTGAGACACGGACCACGCCGACGTCGCTGAAGAGGTCCCAGCCGACGATCTTCGCCACGACCCGCTCGCCGTCGGCGAACTCGACGTAGACGGCGCTCGCGCCCTGGACGTTCGTCCTCGCCTCTGCGGCGTTCGTGATCACGTGCGCGTTCGTGAGGATCACGCCGCCGTCGTCGACGACGAACCCCGATCCCTGCGCCTCGCCGTCGACGCCCAGGTTGGCATAGATCGTCACGACACCGGGTGCGCGCGCGGCGTAGAGCGTCTCCGGGTCGAAGGCGCTCCCGGCACGGCGTGCCGGCAGCGGCCGAGGTCACGGTCGAGGGAGCCTCCACCGGCAGGACGACAGTCGTCGTCGCGTCACCGACGCCGGCCACCGCGGTCACGAGCACGGCGACGACCGCGCCGATCGCAGCGGCGGCGACGGCAAGGCCCGCTGCAGCCCGGCGACCCATCGATTCCACCGTAGCAACGAGCCCACCGTTTCCACGTGGAAACACGAGGTCTCGGGCCGTCCGATCGTTTTCACGTGGAAACGGCAGCTCGCCCGCGGCGACCGGGGTCGCCGGGAGCGACAGCGTGAACGTCGTCCGCCCGCCGGCACTCGCGAGCTCGACGGTTCCGCCCATCCGCTCGGCGAGCTCGCGCGCGATCGCGAGGCCGAGCCCGCTGCCCGACGCGTGCGGGCCCTCGACCCGGTAGAAGCGGTCGAAGATGCGCTCCGCGTGCTCGCGGGGGATCCCCGGGCCGTCGTCGCTCACCGCGAGCTCCGCCCGCCCGTCGACCCGTGCGGAGGTGATCCGGATCACCGTCCCCGGGGGCGTGTGCGTGAGCGCGTTGCCCGCGAGCGCGCGGCCGATCTGGAGCACGCGCTCCTCGTCGGCGAGCGCCCAGGCCTCCGGATCGGTCTCCAGCACGAGCCGGTGGCCGGTCGCCTCGGCGAGCGGCGTGAGCTCGTCGACCAGCGCACGGCGCCGCGTCCGCGAGGACGACCTCCTCCTGCTCGACGCGCAGCCGCCCGGCGTCGATCCGCGACAGGTCGAGCAGGTCGGCCGCGAGCTTCGTCAGCCGGTCGACCTGCTCCCGCGTCGTCGCGAGGAACCCGGCGCGCGTCTCGTCGTCGAGGTCCTCGTCGGCCATGAGCTCGAGGAAGCCCGCGAGCGAGAACAGCGGCGTGCGGAGCTCGTGCGAGGCGTTGGCGACGAACTCCTTCCGCGCCGTGTCGAGCTGCGCGAGCTGGACGCGCATCCGCTCGAAGGCGGCTGCCAGCTCGCCGAGCTCGTCGTCGCCGCAGATCGACGACGGGCTCGTCGAACTGCCCCTCCGCGATGCGGTTCGCCGGCCCGCTCGAGCCGGCGGATCCGCCGCGCGTGGAACGTCGCAGCGGCGCTGCCGAGGATCGCGGCGATCGCGAGCGCGACGCCTGTCGCGTAGAGCAGCCGCCGCTTGACGACGCGCACCGTCGCGAGCTGGTCCTCGAGCGGCGTCGGAGAGCAGGAGCACGTTCCCCGAGAAGAGCGGGACGGCCACCTCGGCGAACGGTCGGTCCGCTGCGCGTCGACGCGTCCGCGGGCGATCGCGCGAGGTGCGCGCGGCCTCGAGCGCGACGGTGTCCTCGCTGATCGGGCCCGCCGGTCGCGGCCGAGTCGGCGATGGTGCCGCAGCGATGGCGGCGGGCCCGAGCACCTGGAAGACCACCACGCGCGCGTTCGAAGCGAATGCGTACGCGTCCGACGAAGCCTGTCGTACGCGAACGGCTCGCTGAAGTCATAGCGTGCGTACGACCAGCGCGGCGGTGGTCGCGTCGCGCTGCAGCTCGTCGAGCTCGGTCGTCGACGAGGTGCCGCTCGAGCGACGGCACGACCATCAGGTACGCGCCGCCGAGCGCGCCGCCGACGATCAGCAGCAGCGCGACCGCGAGCGTTGTCCGGATCCCGCCGGGAAGGCTCATGCGTCCCGGAACCGGTAGCCCGCGCCGCGCACGGTGAGGATCAGCTCCGGCTCGCGCGGCGTCGCGCTCGATCTTCTCGCGCAGGTGGCGGACGTGGACGTCGATCGTCCGCGGCTCGCGGTAGTCGGCGCCGCCGCGGATCCGCTCGAGCAGCTGACGCGCGGCTGAACACGATGCCGGGCTCGGAGGCCAGGAGCGCGAGGAGCTCGAACTCGACGAACGTCAGCTGCACCGGCTCGCCGCGCACCTCGACCGTCCGGCGCGGCAGGTCGATCACGACGTCGCCGCGGTCGATCGACCTCGTCGCGGCGGCTCGCGTGATGCGGGGTCGCCGCGCGGCGCAGCAGCGCCCGCACCCGGCTGCGGAACTCGCGGATCGAGAACGGCTTCGTGATGTAGTCGTCGGCGCCGAGCTCGAGCCCGAGCACCTTGTCGAGCTCGTCGTCGCGGGCAGTGAGCATGATGATCGGCACGGTGCTCTCCGGCGCGGAGGCGCCGGCAGACCTCGAGCCCGTCGACTCTTGGCAGCATGATGTCGAGCACGACGAGGTCGACGTTCTCCTCCGCGAAGCGGCGCGAGCGCCTCCTCGCCGTCGCGCGCCTGGACGACGCGGTAGCCGTCGCGCTCGAGCGGGTAGGTGAGCAGCTTCTGGATCGCATCCTCGTCGTCGACGAGGAGAATGGTCGAGGACGGTTCCGGCATCTGTTGTCGGCGCCCCCACGGGCGTGATGGCCTGCCCGGCCCTACTATAGCCCCCTGCATGGAGCCCGCCCGCCTCGGCACGAGCAAGCGGAGGCCGCGGCGCGGCTCGGTCGAGCGGCCCGTCGACCTGCGTCTCGCCCGCAACCTCGCGGTGCTCCTGGCGTTCCCTGCTCCTGCTCGCGGTTTTCACCGTCGTGCGGCCCGGGCCGCTGCCCGCGCCCGCGCTTCCGCCTGCCTTCGACGGCCCGACCGCGACGGCCCTGACGACCGAGCTGGCGAGCGACAACGCGAATCGCGTCCCGGGCTCGCCGGGCGCCGCGAGCGCCGCGCAGTGGTTCCGCGACAAGCTCGCGCTCTACGGGCTCCCGGTGCGCGAGGACGCGTGGCGCGAGGACGTTCCCGGCGTCGGACGAGGTCGAGCTCCGCAACCTCGCCGTCGGTCGTCGAGGGCACACTCGACGAGGCATCGTCGTCGTTGCCCATCGCGACAACAACGGGCTGAGCGCGGGCGCGAACGACAACGCCAGCGGGACGGCCGCGCTCGTCGAGCTCGCCCGGGCGTACGCGACGGCGGGGACGACGCGAGTCGGCGCGCACGCCGCTCGCACACGCTCGTCTTCCTCTCCACGGACGGCGGCGCGTACGGGTCGCTCGGCGCCGCCCATTTCGCCGAGCACTCGCCGCTCGCGCGCCGGGCCGTCGCCGTCGTCTCGCTCGACGGCGCTCGGCGGAGCGGCACGACCCCGGCTCGAGATCGCCGGTCTCGGCGGCGCACTCGCCGCCGCCGGCGCTCGTCCGGACGGCGGACGTGCGCATCGAGGCCCAGACGGGACGGGTGCCGGCGCATCCCGGCCTGCTCGGTCAGCTCGTCTCGCTCGGCGCTGCCCTTCGGCTACGGCGAGCAGGCGCCGCTTCTCGGGCGAGCGGGATCCCGGCGCTTCGGATCACCACCGCGCCCGACGGCGGCACCCCGCCCGGCGGCGACGAGCTGGCGGGCCTCGACGCAGGCCGGCTCACGCGCGCTCGGCCGCGCGTCGGAGCTCGCTGCTCACGTCGCTCGACGGCGGCCGTCGAGCTTCCCTCGGCGACCGACGGGGCGCTCTACCTCGGCGACCGCGCCGTCCGCGGCTGGGCGATCGAGCTCCTCCTTCTCGCCGCGGTCGTGCCGTTTCGCGGGCGCCACGCTCGACCTCTCTCGCCGCTGCCGCCGGCGGCGGCTCCCGCTCGCTCCCGCGTGGCGCGCGCTCCGCCGACGGCTCGGCGTCTGGCTCGTCGTCGTCGTCGTTCTCGGCCTGGCGGCGCGTCGGCGGGTGCGCTTCCGACCGGGCCGCGCCTTCCGCCGCCGCCCGATCAGCCCGCCCGTCGACGCGTGGCCGGTCGGGCGCCGTCGCGCTCGGCGTGCTGGTCGTGGCGCTCGTCTGGCTCCGCGCGCGGGCGCGCTGATCCCGCGGGCGCGCGCGCGGCCCGAGGAGGACCTCGCGTGCGTACGCGGTCGCGTTCGTCGCGCTCCTGCTCGTCGCGACCGCAACGGCGCTCGTCTCGCCGTACGCCCTCGTGTTCCTGCTGCCCTCGCTCTACGCGTGGCTGTGCTCCCCCAGCTGCGGCGAGCTCCCGGCTGGGTCACCGACGTCGCCTTCGGGCTCGGGCTGTCGGCCCGGTCCTCGCGCTCGTCGTCCTCGGCGAGCAGCTCGACCTCGGGCTGCGCGCGCCGCTCTACGCCGCGTCGCTGCTCACGACGGGCGTCGTGCCGTGGGCCGTCCACGCTCGTGCTCGCGGCGTGGGCCGCCGTCGCCGAGCCTCGTCGGCGCGATCGCAGCCGGGCGCTACGCGCGCGCCGAGCGAGCAGGTAGCGCACCGGCGCCCCCGCGGCGAGCTCGCCCGTCGCCGCGCGGGACGAGGACGAGCGCGTCGGCGGCGGCGGCGCGGACGATCATGTGCGACTCCTGGCCCTCGATCGGCTCGAGCACGCGTGCCCGCGTCGGACGTCTCGCGCCGACGCGCGCTGGAAGTCGTCGCGGTGCAGGGTTCCGGCGCGCACGGCGCCGCCGAGACGCCCGTGCTCGAACCGCGGCGCCGGGTCGCGTCGCTCCCTGCAGCGCGCGCAGCGCCGGGCAGCGACGAACAGCAGCGCGCCGACGAGCGACGAGACGGGGTTCCCGGGCAGGCCGAAGACGAGCGTCTCGCCGCGCACGCCGAACGAGAGCGGCTTGCCCGGGCCGCATCGCGACGCCCCAGAAGACCTCCTCGACGCCGAGCTCGGCGAGCGTCGCGCGGACGAGGTCGTGCGGGCCGACCGAGACGCCGCCCGAGGTGACGAGGACGTCGGCCTCGAGCGCCGCGGGCGAGCGCGTGACCGGTGCGACGTCCTCGTCGTCCGCGACGGTCTCGCGCGGCTCGACCTCGCGCGCCGGCGGAGGCGAGGAGCGCCGCGAGCATCGACGCCGTTCGACTCGTAGATCTCGCCGTCGGCCGAGCGGCTCGCCGGGCGGCCGCAGCTCGGTGCCCGGTCGTGACGACGGCGACGCGCGGGCGCGCTGCGCAGCGCGGCGTCGGCGACGCCCGCGGCGGCGAGCGCCGCGAGCCGCGACGGCGCCGAGCGTCGTGCCCGCCCGCAGAACACGGGTCGCCCGCGCGGACGTCGCCGCCGAGCGGCCGCACGTTGGCGCCCGGATCGACAGCGATCGGGCACCTCGACCGCTGTCGTCCTGCTCCGTCGACGAGCTCGATCGGGCACGACCGCGTCGGCGCCCTCCGGCACGACGCCGCCGGTCGCGATCCCCATCGCCTCGCCGCGCTCGAGCGGCCGCGGGGCCGGCCGGCCGGCGGCGATGCGCGCGACGATCGGGCAGCGCGCCCGGCGTGTCCGCCGCCGCGGAGCGCGAAGCCGTCCATCGCCGAGCTCGCGGAACGGCGGCAGGTCGACCGCCGCGAGCGCGTCCTCGGCCAGCACGCGGCCGGCTGCGGCATCGAGCGGCACGACCTCGCCCGGAAGCGGCCGGACCCGCGCGAGCACGCGCGCGAGCGCCTCCTCGACGGACAGCAGACCGGCCACGGCGCTGACGGTACACACGGGGTACGCTCGGCGGCGTGATCTCGGTCGTCGTCCCCGTGCACGACGAGGAGCGCAGCGTCGCGCCCCTCTACGACGAGCTCGCGTGCGCGCTCTCGAGCCGCTCGGCGAGCCGTGGGAGGTCGTCTTCGTCGACGACGGCTCGACGCGACGGGACGTTCGCTGCGCTCACCCGGCTCCACGCGCGCGACGACGAACGTCCGGGTCGTCCGGCTGCGCCGCAACTTCGGCAAGGCGGCCGCGCTCGACGCCGGCTTCGCGCGAGGCCGAGGGCGACGTCGTCGTCACGATCGACGGCGACCTCCAGGACGACCCGGCCGAGATCCCGCGGCTGCTCGCCAAGCTCGACGAGGGCTTCGACCTCGTCTCGGGCTGGAAGACGCACCGGCGCGACCCGCTCACGCGGCGTGCACTCTCGCGCATCTTCAACACGGTCACGGGCTGGCTCTCCGGCGTGCGGCTGC
This sequence comes from uncultured Actinomycetes bacterium, assembly GCA_963793655.1. Lineage (GTDB taxonomy): Bacteria > Actinomycetota > Thermoleophilia > Gaiellales > Gaiellaceae > Gaiella. The sequence goes on along the minus strand of CAWCAV010000002.1, from coordinate 306,777 downwards.
ACGACATGAACTGCGGGCTCAAGGCCTACCGCGCCGAGGTCGTGCGCGGGCTGCGACCTCTACGGCGAGCTGCACCGCTTCATCCCGGTGCTCGCGCACGACCGCGGCTTCCGCGTCGCCGAGCTCGCCGGTCAACCACCGGCCGCGCGAGCACGGCCGCTCGCCGCTACGGCATCGAGCGCTACGTGCGCGGCTTCCTCGACCTGCTCACCGTCTCGTTCATGGGCCGCTACCGCCACCGGCCGCTGCACCTCTTCGGCGGGCTCGGCCTGCTGCTCGGCGCGATCGGGACCGCGATCCTCGTCTACCTGACGGTCGTGAAGCTCACCGGCGAGCGCGATCGGCCAGCGCCCGCTGCTGCCTGCTCGGCGTGCTGCTCGTCGTCGTCGGCATCCAGTTCCTCTCGCTCGGGCTGCTCTCCGAGCTGATCACGAGCCAGCACGAGGAGCGGCTGCGGGCGCTCGACGACCGCCGCGTCGCAGGCTCGTCGACGAGATCCTGCGCTGAGACGCGGCGTGAAGGTCCTCTACTTCGGGACGTACGAGCGCGCCTACCCCCGGAACGCGCAGGTGATCTCCTGCCTGCGCGGCGCGGGCGTCGAGGTCGTCGAGCGGCACCGCGACGGTCTGGGAGCGCGACACAACTGGTCGGTCGGGCTCGGCGCAGCTCGCGCGGCTCGCCGCGCGCCGAGCGGCGTCGCTCGCGCGGCGGCGCGAGGACGACGCCGACGTGCGTCGTCGTCGGCTACCCGGGCCACTTCGACCTGCCCGCCGCGCAGGCGCGTCGCGCGCGGGCGCCCGGTCGTCTTCAACCCGCTCGTCTCGCTCGCACGACACGCTCGTCGGCGACCGCGGCCGGTTCCGGCCGCGGCTCGCCCGCGGCGGGCGTGCTGCGCGCGATCGACCGACGGCGCGTTTCGCGCCGCCGACCTCGTCGTCGCCGACACGGAGGCGCACGCGCGCGTTCTTCCGCCGAGCGCCTTCGGGCTGCCGACGGAGCGCGTCGCCGTCGCGCTCGTCGGCGCCGAGGAGCGGCTCTTCCGGCCCGGCTGGCAGCCCGCCGGAGCCGTTCCACGCCCTCTTCGTCGGCAAGCTGATCCCGCTGCACGGGCTCGAGACGATCCTCGCGGCGGCGCGCGCTCGCGCCCGAGCTCCCGTTCCGCGTCGTCGGCAGCGGCCAGCTCGCGTCGCTGCTCGAGCGACGGCCCGCCGAACGTCGAGCACGTGCCGTGGGTCGAGTACGAGCGAGCTGCCCGACGAGCTACCGCGCGGCCGGCTGCGCGCTCGGGCATCTTCGGCACGGCCGGCAAGGCCGCGCGCGTGATCCCGAACAAGGCGTTCCAGGCGCTCGCGTGCGCGACGCCGCTGGTCACGGCCGACACGCCCGCCGCCCGCGAGCTGCTGACCGACGGCGAGAGCGCGCTCCTCGTCCCGCCGGGCGATCCCGCGGCGCTCGCGGACGCCGTGCGGCGGCTCGCCGGCGACGACGCGCTCGCGGACGCGGCTCGGCGTCGGCCGGACGGGCGACGTACGAGGAGCGCGCGAGCGAGGCGGTGCTCGGCGCGCGCTGGCGCTCGCTGCTCGAGCGCGCGGTGGCGCGAGCGTGACGCGTCCCGCGCGCGCTCGTCGGCGCGCGGCTCGGCCGCGTTCGCGCGCCGGGCTCGGCGGCGCTCGCCGTCCTGCAGCACCGCGCGTTCTGGACCGGCCGCTTCGACCTCGGGAACATGGTCCAGGCGGTCTGGTCGACGGCCCACGGCGACTTCCTCTCGGTGACGGACCTCACGGGGACGCAGATCTCGCGGCTCGGCGCCCACTTCGACCCGATCCTCGCCGCCTTCGCGCCGCTCTGGTGGCTCTGGCCGGACGCCCCGACTGCTGCTCGTCGCGCAGGCGGTCGCGGTCGCCCTCGGCGCGCTCCCCGTCTTCCTGCTCGGCCGCAAGCACCTCGACTCGGACTGGGCGGCGCGCGGGCTTCGCGCTCGCCTACCTCCTCTATCCCGCCGACGCAGTGGCTCGTCGCTCGACGACTTCCACCCGGTCGCGCTCGCCACGCCGCTCCTGCTCTGGGGCGTTCTGGTTCCTCGACGAGGACCGGCTCGTGCCCTTCGCGCTCGTCGCCGGCGCGCGCCTGCCTGACGAAGGAGCAGATCGGGCTCGTCGTCGCGGCGCATGGGCCTCTGGTACGCGCTCGCGCCCGGCGCGGCGGCGCGCCGGGCTCGCGATCGCGCGTCGCCGGGACCGCTCGTCTCGCTGGTCGCCGTCGCGGTCGTCGTCCCGCACTACGCCCCGGGCGGCGGGTCGCCGTTCGAGGGCCGCTACGACGCCGTCGGCGGCTCGCCGCGCGGGATCGCGAAGACGGCCGTCACGCGATCCCGGCGACGATCGTCGGCGAGCTCACCGAGCGGCCGTGACCTCGCCTACCTGCCGACCTGCTCCTCCCGCTCCTCGCGCCTGCCGCTCCTCGCGCCGCTCGCCGCGCTGACCGCGCGCGCCCGAGCTCGCTGCTCAACCTCCTCTCCGCGACGCGCACGCAGACCTCGATCCACTTCCACTACACGGCCGGCGCGATTCCCGGGCTCGTTCGTCGCCGCGGTCCTCGGCGCCGCGCGCCTGCGGCGACGGTTCGCCTGGGCGCGCCGGCCCGAGGGGCGTGCGGTCGTCGTCTCGACGGTCCTGGCGGGCGCTGCTCCTCGGCCCGCTCCCGCTCTGGCGCCACGTCCCGTTCGGCTCGGACCTCGGCGACGCGCGAGCACGTCGTCGGCGCATCACGCCGGCGTCGCGCGGCGGGCGCTGCGGCTCATCCCGCCCGGCGCTGCCGTCAGCGCGACGAACACGCTCGGCGCCCACCTGTCCGAGCGCCGCCGCGTCTTCAGCTTCCCGGTGCTCCGCGAGGCGCGACCTGGGTCGCCGTCGACCGAGCAGCGACCCAGCTACCGCGACAGGCCGACGCGCCGGACCCGTTCGCCGTCGCGTACTCGCAGCCTCCGCGCGCGACGGCGCGCTTCGAGCTGGTCGTTCGACGAAGGACGGCATCCTCGTCCTCCGCGCTCAGAGCGGGATCGTCTGCGGCAGCAGGTACGCGCGGAGCGCGAGCGCGCGCGAGTCGCGCGACCCGGTCGTCGTCCTCCGGCGCCGCGAGCGGGACCGCCCACGCGAGGTACCAGACGGCGAGGTACGGCGTCGTCGCGAGCACGAGGCAGGCGGCGCGGCCGAGCCGGGCGCGGCCGCGCGACGCCTCGCGCGCGAGCCAGGCGAGACCGGCGGCGAGCACGGCGACGGCGAGCGCGAGCGCGAGCGCCGTGCGGGAACGCCGAGCTGCTCGAGCCGTGCGGGAGCGCGTAGCTCGTCCGCCGCGCGGCGTTGTCGGCGAGCGGGCCGAGCGCGCCGAGCCAGTCGAGCCCGTAGCGCCACGGTCGCCAGCGCGACGCGGCGAGCAGCCGCCACGGCGAACCCGACGGCGCCCGTGCGGCCGCCCGCGCGCCCGCGCCGCGAGCGCGGCGAGCGCGAAGAAGACGAGCGGGCACCCACTTGACGAGCGACCGCGAGCGCCCAGGCCGCGCCGCTCGACGACGCGCGCCGGTGCGCGCCGAGCGCGACGGCGCGTCGCCGACGAGCGCGCCGACGAGCGCGTCGTTGTGGCCGCCGCCCGCGGAGTGGACCGCGAGCAGCGGGTTCCAGCCGACGAACGCGGCCGCGAGCGCGGGCCGGCGCGAGCGTGCGCGGCCGGCAGCGACGGTCGCGCGAGCACCGCAGCCGCGGCGAGCGCCTTGAAGATCCACGCGGCCGCGTCGGCCGAGGACGCCCGCGACGCGCGCGACCGGCTCGGAGGCGAGCGTGAACGCCGGGCCGTAGACGGTCGTCGTGTCGCGCCAGTCGCCGCCCAGGTACGGCGGCGGCCGGGCTCTCGGGGAACTCCGACGGCGGGTCGACGTACGGGTTTCCGCCGCCCTCGGCGGCGATCCAGCCGTAGCCCCAGTACGTCCAGGCGTCGGTCGAGAGGAGCAGCGGCGCCGCGAGCGGCACGAGCTGGACCGCGGCGGCGACGACGGACGACGGCGCGAGCGCGGGCAGCACCGCCGCGACGCAGCAGCGAGCCCGACGAGGTAGGCGGCGAACGCGGCGACGAGCAGGACGAGGAAGAGCCACGCGGATGCCCTGGTCGGCGAGGCCGCCGTCCCGCGGGACGAGCGGCGAGCCGTCGCGCCAGGCGAGCGCGGACGCAGCCCCGACGAGGCCGAACGTGGCGACGCCCGCCGCGAGCGCCGCCGTCGCGGGCTCACGGCTCGGCGGGACGGCCGCGTTCGTGGACGGGCCGGCGGTGCCGCGAGGTCGGTCGCGGCGGCGCGGCGGCCGGCTTCGGCGGTCGCCGGCTTCGGCGGCGTCGGGCTTCGGCGCGGTGGCGTCGTCGGTCGTCGTCGTCGGTGCGGCCGGCGCCGGTGGCACGTAGTACGGGTCGTAGCTGAGCGCCCACGGCCCGCGTTGCCACGGCTGGAACACGACCGGCTGCGTCGGGCTCCGGGAACTCACGGGCCGGGCAGGCCGGCCGAGCGCGGGCTCCATGAAGCGCCGCCAGATCTCGGCCGGGAAGGTGCCGCCGGAGACGGAGATCCCGTGCACGTTCGTCCATCGGCATCTCGCCGCGCGTGGTAGCCCACCCAGACCGCGGTCGCGAGGCCGGGCGTGTAGCCGCACGAACCAGGCGTCGGCGTGCTTGTCGGTCGTGCCCGTCTTGCCCGGCCGCCGGCCGGCCGAGCGCCGCCCGCGTCCCCGTGCCGTAGCGGACGTTCTCCTCGAGGATCCGCGTCACCTCGGAGGCGACGCCGTCGGAGATCACGCGCTTGCGCTGGTGGGCTTGCCCCAGCCGGTCGTCCGTGTCCTTGCCGCTCGGCAGGACGACCTTGCGGATCGCCATCGGCTCGGAGTAGATGCCGCCGGCGGCGAGCGTCGCGTAGGCGGAGGCCATGTCGAGCGGCGAGACGGCGATCGAGCCGAGGCCCATCGCCGGGACGTACTGCGCCGCGAACGTCGAGCGGCGTGCGCACGCCGAGCTCGGCGGCCATCGCGGCGACCCGCCTCGGGCCCGACGTCGAGCGTCAGCTGCGCGTAGACGGTGTTGTCGGAGCGGAGCGTCGCCCGCTCGACCGACGTCCAGCCGGTGTAGCTCGAGTCGTACGTCTTCACGCACCACCAGCGTCCCGTCGTCGCAGTTGCCGATCTCGAGTCGGGCGGTAGGTGAACGGCGCCGAGACGTAGTACGTCGAGGCCGGGTCGATGCCCTCGCTCGACCGCCGCGGCGAGCACGAACGTCTTGAACGTCGAGCCCGGCTGGCGCCGCGCCTGCGAGAGCAGGTTGAACTGGTTGTTCGCGCGGCCCGGGACGATCGGCCGTCATCGCGCGGATCGCGCCGTTCGCCGGGTTGATCGAGACGATCGCCGCGGCGGGGTCGTCTTGCGCGGTCGAGCGTCTCCGCTGATCGCCTCGCTGCGCGGCCGCTGCAAGCGCGGCTCGATCGTCGTGTAGACCTGCAGGCCGCCCGAGCGCACCGTCTCGGCGCCGTAGGCCTTCACGAGCTGGTCGCGCACGTAGCCGAAGAAGTACGGCTCGCGGATCTGCTTGTAGAGCCTCCCGGGCCGGAGGCTCGGCAGGCTGCCGGCGGCGCCCAGCCGGTACTGCGCGCGCGGTGATCATCGCCCTCGTCGCAGCATCGCCCTCAGCACCTGGTCGCGGCGCGCGATCGCCGCGCGCGGGGTCCGCGAACGGGTCGTAGCGTCGACGGCGCCTGCGGCAGCCCGGCGAGCAGCGCCGCCTGCGGCAGCGTCAGCCAGCGGGCCGGCTTGGAGAAGTACGTCTGCGCGGCCGCCTCGACGCCGTAGGCGAGGTTCCCGTAGTAGACCGGGTTCAGGTAGCTCGCGAGGATCCGCTGCTTCGACCAGGCGTCGTCGAGCTTCACGGCGAGGCAGGCCTCGTTCACCTTCCGCTCGCACCGTCCGCTCGTTCGAGATGTAGAGGTTGCGGACGAGCTGCTGCGTGATCGTCGAGCCGCCCTCGACGACCTTGCCGGCCTTGACGTCGCGCCAGAGCGCCCGCGCGATGCCCTCGGCGTCGATGCCGCCGTGCTCGTAGAAGCGCCGGTCCTCGATCGCGACCGTCGCCTTGGCGAGCCACGGGCGACATCTTGCCGAAGCGGCACGACCTGGCGGTTCCGCTCGGCCGGGATCGACGCCGAGCAGCGAGCCGTCGGCCGCGTAGACGAACGTGTTCTGGCCGATGCGTGACCGGATGCAGCGCGGAGAGGTCGCACCGCGGGCCGAACGCGAGCACGGCCGCGCCGGTCGCGATGCCCGCCGCGGCGAGTACACCGACGGCGAGACAGCGAGCGACGAGCGCGAGCCTCCGTCCCCTGTGCGGCCCGCGGACGGCGACGACGGACGCGGAGCGCCGGGGCGGGCGCGCGCCCCGGACGGGGCGCCTCGAGCGGCTCATGCGGCGATGGTAGCCACGTCTCGTACAGGGTTCCGCGCGCGCGATCGAGACCCCTCGGTCGATCGCCGGCGTTATGGTCGCACCGTGCGCGCGCGCGCTCGCAGCGTCGTGGCCGGCGCTCCGCGATCTTCGTGCTGGAGCAGGCTGGCCGTCTGGGCGCTCGCGGCCGGGACCGTGCTCCTCTTCGAGGACGACCTCAACCCCGCGAGAGGTCGCTGGGACAGGCCCCGCCTGCACGAGCTCGGCGCAGCGGTCGACGTCTGGGCGCGCTGGGACAGCAACTGGTACCTCCGGATCGCCGAGTCGCGGCTACGGCTGGCCGTCGAGCACGCCGGCGTTCTTCCCGCTCTACCCGCTGCTCGTCGCAGGGCTCGGTCGCGTGCTCGGCGAACCACTTCCTCCTGGCCGGCCTGGTCGTCTCGCTCGCCGCGTGCGCGGCGGCGTTCGTCCTGCTCTATCGGCTCGTGCTGCTCGCGCCTCGGGGCGGCGGACGCGCGCCGCGCCGTGCTCTACCTCGCGCTCTTCCCGACGTCGCTCTTCCTCGGCGCGGTCTACGGGGAGTCGCTCTTCCTCCTGCTCGCTCGGTGACGTTCGCGCTCGCCGAGCGCGGGCAGGCTCGGCTGGGCCGCCGTCGCGGCCGGGCCTCGCGCTCCTCACGCGCGCCCAGGGGGTCGCGCTGCTCCCCGCCCTCGCCGTCTTCGCCTGGCGGTCCGGACGACGCGCCCGCGACCTCGCGCTGCTCGCCGTCCCGGCCGCGATGTTCCTCGCGTTCCCGGTCGTGCTCGAGGCGTGGGTCGGTCACGGCGCTCGCCTTCATCGACGCACAGCGGCTCTGGGAGCGCTCGCTCGCGCCGCTCGGCCCGCTCGGCGGCCTCGTGCAGGCGATCGGCGAGGGCGACGTCGTGGGGCCTTGCTCGGCGGTGGCGATGCTCGCTGCTCGCCGTCCTCGCCTGGCGCGTGCTCGGCGCGCCGTACGGCGCTCTACGCCGATCGCCGCGCTCGCGATTCCGATGGCGCTCCCGTCCGAGCGGCTCGGCGGGCTCTACTCGCTTCCCACGCTTCGCGCTCGTCGGCGTTCCCGTGCCTCGTGGCGCTCGCCGTCCTCGGCCGAGACCGGCGTGTCCACGTGTCGGTCGTCGCGGTTCTCGCGCGGGGCTCGCGGTCGGCGTGGTTCGATGGGCGCTGTGGTACTGGGTCGCCTGACGGAGGTGCCGCGGTCGCGGCTGCTCGGCTGGACGATCCTCGTCACGGTCCTCGCCGCGCTCTCGTACGCCGCCAACCTCGCCGGCGGCGATCCGCCGACGACGTCCTCTACCAGTGGTCGACCGCCGTCGGCGGGGTCGTCCAGTACGCGATCATCCTCGCCGTCGTGCTCCTGCTCGCGCGGGGCATCGCGCCGGCGACGCTCGGCCTGCGGCCGCCCGCGTCGTGGGCGCGCGCCGTCGGCTGGATCGCGGCGGCGCTCGTCACGATCTGGGTGGTCGGCGCGATCCTCAACATCTTCCTCAAGGCGGGGAGGAGCAGGGGCTCGTGCCCGACGGCTGGGACTCGAGCCGCGCGGCGCCGTTCGTCGCGAACTTCGTCGTCGTCGCCGCGCGTCGCGCCCATTCGTCGAGGAGCTCACCTACCGCGGCCTCGGCTTCGCCGCGGTCCGCGACGCTCGCGGGGCGACGGCGGCGATCGTCGTCACCGCGCTCGCGTTCGGGCTCGCGCACGGGCTCGTGGTCGCGCTGCCCGTGCTGACGCATCTTCGGCGCGATCCTCGCCTGGCTGCGCCTGCAAGACCGACAGCGTCTACCCGTCGATGATCCTCCACGCGCTCTTCAACGGCGGCGGCGCTCATCGCGGCGGTGACGGTGTGAGCGAGCGGTTCGACGAGCTCCGCGAGCGGATCGCCGAGAACGACCGGGCGATCGTCGCGCGCCGTCAACCGCCGCCTCCGCCTCGTCGCGGAGCTCTGGCGGCTCAAGGAGGAGCTACGGGCGCCGCCCGGCTCGATCCCGACCGCGAGCAGCGCCTGCGCGCAGGCGCTCGCCGCCGCCGAACGAAGGCCCGCTCTCGCCGGAGGGCCTCGACCGGCTCGTCGGCGAGCTGCTCGCGCTGACGAAGCGACGAGCTCGGCGCCGCCTAGCCGCCTCACGCGCGGGCGGGCTCCGTCCGGCGCCGGTCGCGAACTCGTCGGGCGAGACGGTGTCGAGGAACTGGCGGAACTCGTCCATGTCGACCTCGCCGAGGCTCACGCGGTGGGCGTAGTCGAGGTCCGGCTCGTCGCCCTCGAACTCGACCCCCGACTCCTCGATCACCTCGTCCTCCGCGAAGATCTTCGCGTCGGCGCGCAGCGCGATCGCGATCGCGTCGGACGTCCGGGAGTCGATCTCGATCTCCGTCCCGTTTCGGACGAGCGTGATCCGCGCGTAGAACGTGCTGTCGCGGAGCTCCGTGACGGTGACCCGCTCGACCTGCGGCGTCGAGCGAGTCGATGATCGAGCACGCCAGATCGTGCGTCAGGGGCCGCGGCGGCTCCTGTCCCTGGAGCCTCATCAGGATCGCCGCCGCCTCGGGTGGCCGATCCAGATCGGCAGGTACGTCCGCCCTTCGGCGGTCCGGAGGAGCACGATCGGCTGCTTGCCGACGAGGTCGAAGCTCACCCCGTAGACCGTCATCTCCTGCATGACCCGCGTCCCAGTGTAGCCCTGTACTGTGTGCGCAAGCCGGGAATCCGCCGAGCGGATCCCGCGGCGCGCGAAGATCCCTGAAGGCGTCGGCTTCGCCGGCCGCAGCTGCCGCCACGTCCCTGCCGGCGCAGCGAAGCGAGCGCTTCACCGTCGCACGAGACGAGGCGACCGCGCCACCGGAGAAGCCGCTCGCCCGGGCTTCGCTACACTCGTCAGCCGCACGGGCGATTAGCTCAGTCGGTTAGAGCGCCGCTCTGATAAGGCGGAGGTCCCTGGTTCGAGTCCAGGATCGCCCATCCGGTCGCGGTTAGCGCGTAGATTCCGGCCCGCGTCTGCCGGCCGCGACTGCCGCTACAGCGCCTCGAGCGTCTCGACGAGCTCGGCGAGGCGCGTCTCGTCGCCGAAGTGGAGCTCGAGCTTGCCGGCCGAGACGCGCGCGGGAAGCCCGGTGAGCCGCTCGGCCGCCGCGCGCGCACGCTCGGCGAGCGCCGGGTCGACCGGGGTTGCGCGGGGCCGGCGGCGGGCGCCGCCGTCCCGCGCGGCGCGCTCGGTCGCGCGGACGGTCAGGCCGTCGCGGGCGACGCGGCGTGCGAGGCGGACGCCGCGCCTCGTCGTCGGGCAGCGCGAGCACCGCCCGGGCGTGGCCCTCGGTCAGCTCGCCGCGGGCGAGCATCCAGAGCACCTCCTCGGGCAGCTCGAGCAGCCGCAGCCGGTTCGAGACGCCCGGCTTCGACCGCCCGACCCGCTCGGCGACCTCGCCGAGCGAGAGCTCGAACTCGTCGATCGAGCGACGCGTAGGCGCGCGCCTCCTCGACCGGGGACAGGTTCTCGCGCGCGACGTTCTCGACGAGCGCGAGCAGGAGCGTGTCGCGGTCGTCGGCCTCGCGGACGAGGGCGGGCAGCGTCTCGAGACCGGCCTCGCGGGCGGCGCGCCAGCGGCGCTCGCCGGCGACGAGCTCGTACCCGCCCTCGGGCGCGGGGGCGGACGACGATCGGCTGGAGCACGCCCTGGTGGCGGAGCGACGCCGCGAGCCCCGAGGTCGCCTCGGGCTCGAAGCGGCGGCGCGGCTGGCGGGGGTTCGGGTGGATCGCGTCGACGGGCAGGTGCAGGAGGTCGGCTGCTCCCGGCCGCTGCCGCCGACGAGCACCTCGAGGCCGCGGCCGAGGCCGCGGCGCGGCGTGGGTGTCGTCAGGTGCGCTCGACAAGCTCCATCGCCACCTTCCAGTAGGCCTCGGCGCCGGCGGAGCGGCGGTCGTAGGCGATCGCGGGAAGCCCGTGGCTCGGCGCCTCGGCGAGGCGAACCGAGCGGGGCACGGTCGTCGTGAAGACGAGGTCGCCGAAGTGGCGTGCGGAGCTCGCGCTCCACCTCCTGCGGCGAGCCGCGTCCGTCCGTCGACCATCGTCAGCAGGATCCCGGCGACGCCGAGCCGCGGGTTGAGCCTGCGCTTGACGAGGTCGATCGAGCCCGAGGAGCTGCGAGAGGCCCTCGAGCGCGTAGTACTCGGCCTGGACGGGGACGATCACGCGGTCGGCGGCGGCGAGCGCGTTGACCGTGAGCGGGCCGAACGACGGGCGGGCAGTCGAGGAACACGAACGCGGTAGCGGCTCGGTCGCGCCGCCGCCGAGCGCATCGGCGAGGTAGCGCTCGCCGCCCTCGAGCGCCGACAGGTGCACCGTCGCCGCGGCCAGCTCCGCCTTCGCCGGGCACGAGGTCGAGGTTCGCGAGCGAGCTCGGCGTCGCGAGCTCCGTCAGCGGCACGCCGTCGAGGAGGTCGAGCGTCGAGTGGCCGTTCGCGCGGCAGCCCGAGCCCCGACGTCGCGTTCGCCTGCGGGTCGAGGTCGACGATCAGGCAGCGCTCGCCGGCCTCGGCGAGGCAGGCGGCGAGGTTGACGGCGGTCGTCGTCTTGCCGACGCCGCCCTTCTGGTTCGCGATCGCGTAGATCACGGGCGGGCACGCGGTCACGGTACCCGGGCGCCCGGACATTTCCGCGCTCGCGGCCCGAGTGTCCAGCGGTCAGGCGAGCGGCCGCTTCCGAGCGACACCCGGGCGGCGGGGGAAGCCGGGCGGGGTCGGGCCCGTCTTGCGGAGCAGGACGAAGCCCTGCGGGCGCCGGCTCGAGCCTGGCCGCGAGGCGGTCGGCGACCTGTCGCAACGCGACCCGTCGTCGGCGGACGGGCCGACCCAGAGCAGCACCGCGCCGCCCTCGCGGACGAGCGGCAGGCACCACTCGGCGGCAGTCGGCGGGTGGCGCGAGCGCCTTCGCGACCGCGACGCCGTACTCCTCGGGCGGCTGCTCCTCGGCTCGCCCCCAGACGACGCGGAGGTTCGGCAGCTCGGCCGTCCACCGCTCGAGGAAGTCGCACTTGCGGCGCTCCGCCTCGAGCAGCGTCACCTCCCGGTCGGGAAGCGACGCGGCGAGCGGGATCCCCGGCGTGCCGCCGCCCGAGCCCACGTCGACGATCGGGCCCGTCCTCGCGCCCGACGAGCGGGAGGCCCGCGGAGCGCGTCGTCGAGGAGAACGCGGCGGGCCTCGCCGGGATCGCGGAGCGCGGTCAGCCCGGGCGTCGCGACGACGGCCGCGAGCCAGCGCTCGAGGACGGGGCGCCAGGCCATGGCGACGTCACACCCGCCGAGCTCAGTGGCACGCGGAGGCAGAGCGCGCGCGTCGCCGAGTCAGTCGGCCGAGCGCGCGGAGCACGACGACGTAGCGGTTGCGGCTCCGCGCCCTCGCTCGCCGTCTCGACCTCGGGATCGTCCTTCAGGGCCTCGTGGACGATGCGGCGCTCGACGGCGCTCATCGGCTCGAGCGCGACGGGACGGCCGGTGGCGGACGCCTGCTCGGCGCTGCGGCGGGCGAGCGCCTCGAGCGTCGCGGCGCGCCGGCGCGGTAGCCGGCCGCGTCGACGACGATCCTGCCGCCGCTCCTCGCCGACCGCCCGGTGCGCGATCGCGTTCGCGAGGTACTGCAGCGCGTCGATCATCTGGCCGTGACGGCCGATCAGCACGCCGAGATCGGGGCCGGCGACCGTCGCGGTGACCTCGTCGTCGTCTCTCGTCGACCGTGACCGTTGCCCGCGACGCCCGAGCGCGGCGAGCGTCCGCTCGAGCAGCGCGCGGGCGACCGCCGCCTCGCCCTCGTCGATCACGGCCTCCGTCGGATGCCCGGGGCGGGACGGCTCGACGGTCGCGACGACGCGCGCGGGTGTGTACCCGACCCCGAGCAGGCCGCGCTCGCCCTCGCTGACGACCTGGAAGCGAACCGCGTCCCGGTCGATCCCGGGCGCCAGCTGCTCGAGCTCGCGGAGCGCCGACCACTTCGCCTCGCCGACGGTCTCGCCCGTCGCCTCGACGGAGAGCTCGTCGCTCACCGCCGCTTGCCCCCGCCGCTCCGCTTCCGCTTGACGCGCCGCGGCGGCCCGGCGACGACCGGTGCTGCGCCGTCGCGTGCCCGGCACGGACGAGGCCTGCGTCCGCTTCGGAGGCGGCTGCCGGCTCCTCCTTCGGCGGCGTGCGCGAGCTCCGCTTCTGGGCGTCGAGGTTCGGTCTCGGCATCATCCGGCGCGTCACGATCCCCTGCCCCGTCGTCCACAGGTTCGTCGTCAGCCAGTAGATCATCAGGCCGGCCGGGAAGTTGAGGATGAACGGGATGAAGACGATCGGCAGGACCATCAGCATGATCCGCTGCGCCTTCTGCATCGTCGCCGCCATGAAGTACGACGACGTCAGCTGGCTCGCGACGTAGATGACGAGGAGCAGCGGGCCCCAGCCGTCCTTCGTCGGCTCGGTGATGTCGACGAGGCCGAGGAAGTCGAGGCTCGAGCCGGGGTAGTTCGGGAAGACCTCCCGCTCGAAGCCCTTGAGGACGTAGAAGAGCGAGATGAAGATCGGGATCTGGAGGACGATCGGCAGGCACGACGCGGCCGGGTTGATCTTGTTCTCGCGGTAGAACTTCATCAGCTCTTCGTTCTGCCGCTGCTTGTCGTGCTTCCAGCGCTGCTGGATCTCCTTCATCTCCGGCGCGTGCGCCTGGAGGTTCTGCATCGAGTGGATCTGGCGGACCGTGACCGGCACGAGCACGAGCCGCACGAGGACGACGAGGGCGACGATCGACCAGGCCCAGGAGAGGCCGGCCGGTCGAGTGGAGCCACTCGAGGACGTTCGTGAGGAAGTCCTCGATCGGGCTGGAGCGGGTTCGACGAACGCGATCACGTGCGGAGCCCGCTTGCCGTCGCCTCGCGCGACCGGAACAGCGTGCGGTCACCGACGTGGTCGACGCCGCCGTGGCTCCACGGGTTGCAGCGGAGCAGCCGCCAGCCGGCGAGGATCCCGCCGCGGACGAGCCCGAGCTCCCGGAACGCCTCGAGCGCGTACTGCGAGCAGCTCGGGTGGTACTTGCACGTGCCCGGCGGGGTCAGCAGGCCGAACGTGTGCCGCCAGGCCTGGACGAGGCCGATGCCGAGCCACCTCATGCCTGCACCTTGCCGATCACCTCGCGCACCTGCTCGACGAGCCAGTCGTGGTCCGCGGGTCGACGGCGGCCTCGGCGAGGCCCGGACGTGCCGCGAGGACGTAGTCGCGCCCGGCCGGGGCCTCGGCGCCGAGCTCCGACCAGACCTCGCGGAGCTGCCGCTTGAGCCGGTTGCGGGCGACCGCGCTCCCGACGGCGCGCGGGACGGCGAGGCCGAGCGCGAGACGCGCCGTCGGGGTCGTCCTCGCGGGCGAACCAGTGCAGCGTCAGCGTATCGCGTCGAGACGGACCGTCCCTGGCGGTAGACCGCATCGAAGTCGCGAGAGCGGGACAGGCGCTGCCGGCGCTCCACGGCGCGGCTCAGGCGGAGAGGCGCTTCCGCCCCTTGGCGCGGCGGCGCTTGAGGATCGCCTGACCGCCGCGGGTCGACATGCGGGCGCGGAACCCGTGCTTGCGCTTGCGGCGGCGGACGTTCGGCTGGTACGTGCGCTTCACGGCGGAGAGAAGCCCTTCGGTGAGACGTTGCCCGCGCCGGTGGGCGCGGCGGAGCGCGGAGTATAGACGAGCCTCGGCGCGGCGCCGGTTATCCACAATGCAACGCGCGGGCGTCGCTGTGCGAAAGGGCTGCTCATGCGGGTCGGGCTGTCGCCCGCGCGGACGTCGCCGGCAGTGTTTTCCACAGCTGTGGAGAGCCGTGTGGAGACGGATGAAATACCTGCAAATCGCGGTTCTTTTCTCGGGCCGAAGCGGCGTGTGGATGGCCTCTGACGGCGCGGTGCACGAGGTGGTATGCTCGCCCCTTCCCGCGACCCCGAAGGAGCATCGAGCACCGCGTGGAGAACGCCGCCGAGCCGACCGCCGAACGCCTCTGGGACGAGGTCTCGCGGCGGCTCCGGGACACGCTGAACGAGACGACCTACGCGACCTGGTTCGCGTCGGCGCGAGCCCGAGTCGCTGAACGACGACGCGTTCGTCGTCGTCGTCCCGAACGACTTCACGCGCGAGTGGATCGAGAGCCACTTCCTCGGCTTGCTCCGGGCGGCCGCTGCGCGACGTCGCTCGGACGCGACGTCCGGGTCGTCGCTCACGGTGAGCGAGCCGCGAGCCGAGCCGGACGGCCAGCCGCCGAGCGCCGGTCGCCGCGACCGGCCGAGCGACGGCCCAGCCCGGCGCGAACCCGAAGTACACGTTCGACAACTTCGTGATCGGCTCGTCGAACCGGTTCGCCCACGCGGCGGCGCTCGCCGTCGCCGAGGCGCCCGCGCAGGCGTACAACCCGCTCTTCATCTACGGCGGCACGGGCCTCGGGAAGACGCACCTGCTGCAGGCGATCGGCGCGTACGTCAGCGACCACTCGAAGGGCCTCGACGACGCGCTACGTGACGAGCGAGACCTTCACGAACGACTTCATCAACTCGCTCCGCGACAAGCGGATCGAGGGGTTCAAGCACCGCTACCGCGCCTACGACGTGCTCCTCGTCGACGACATCCAGTTCCTCGAGGGCAAGGAGCGCTTCCAGGAGGAGTTCTTCCACACGTTCAACTCGCTCTACGAGGCGGGCCGGCAGATCGTGATCTCGTCCGACCGGCCGCCGAAGGAGATCGCGACGCTCGAGGAGCGGCTCCGGTCGCGGTTCGAGTGGGGCCTCATCACCGACATCCAGCCGCCCGACCTCGAGACGCGCATCGCGATCCTGCGCAAGAAGGTGACGACCGACGGGATCGCCGTCGACCGACCCCGAGGTGCTCACGTTCATCGCCGGCCGCGTCTCGACGAACATCCGCGAGCTCGAGGGCGCGCTGACGCGCGTCGTCGCGTTCTCGTCGCTGACCGGGCTGCCGCTCGACGTCGAGCTCGCCGAGCAGGTGCTGCGCGACCTCTTCCCCAACGAGCGGCGCCATCCCCGAGGTGACGATCGCGCGCATCCAGGAGGCGGTCTGCGATCGGTTCGCGCTCACCGTGCAGGAGCTCGTCAGCCCAGCGCCGCTCCCAGGCCGTCGCGTACCCGCGGCAGGTCGCGATGTACCTCTCGCGCGAGCTCACCGACGCGTCGCTGCCCAAGATCGGCAAGGAGTTCGGTGGCCGCGACCACACCACCGTGCTCCACGCGAACGCGAAGATCACGCGGATGATCTCTGAGGACAGAGCTGTGTACAACCTCGTGCAGGACCTCACCGCCCGGATCAAGCACCGTGGATGAATCGGACGCGCGCCTCGGCGGCATGCGTCCGGCGCCTGGGGGTCCGGTGGACAACTCACGCCGCCGGGACCCACCGCCCGGATCCCGCATGAGCACGGGGTTTCCCTCCGTCATCCCCGTCGTCCACACTCCCTATGGACTACTACGAAAGGTTTAAGAGAGAAATGATGGAAACCGACATCGCGGTCGGCTCGGGCATTCACGTCGTCGTCGATCGCGACGACCTCGCGAGCCGGCTCGCCCTCGTCTCCCGCGCCGCCTCGTCGCGCGGCGCCGTTCAGGTGCTCGCCGGCGTCCTCCTGCGCGCCGCGCGACGGGCTGCTCGAGCTCGAGGCCACGGACATGGAGCTCTCGCTGCGCACGACCGTGCCGGCGACGGTCGAGGGCGAAGGCGCGGTCGTCGTCCCGGCGAAGCTCCTCGGTGACATCGTGCGGCTGCTCCCGGCGAACGAGGTCACGATCGCCCACCGCCCCGAGGACGGGGTCGCGCTCGATCGAGTCAGGCTCGTACTCCGGGCGGATGAACGTCTTCGCGGCCGAGGACTTCCCGCGGCTCCCGTCGGTCGACGTGCCGCTGCACGAGATCGAGGCCGCGTCGCTGCTCGACACCGTCGCAGCGCGTCGTCCCGGGCGGCGTCGCCGGGACGAGTCGCGCCCGGTGCTGACCGGGATCCTCGTCCGGTTCGAGGGCTCGAAGCTCACGATGGCCGCGACCGACTCGTACCGCATGGCGGTCAAGGAGACCGAGCTCGACGTCCGCCGGCCCCGAGCTCGAGGCGATCATCCCGGCGCGTGCGCTCGACGAGCTCGGTCGCGTCGCGGCGGGCGCCGAGACGGTGCAGCTCGGCGTGAACGAGAACCACGTGATCTTCGGGGCGGGCGACGCCTGGCTCACGACGCGCCGCATCGACGGTCAGTTCCCGAACGTCGCACAGCTCAAGCCCGAGACGTTCGACGTCGAGCTCGAGCTCGGACGCGCCGAGCTACTCGAAGCGGTGCGCCGCGCCGCCGTCATGGCCCAGCGGAACACGCCGCTCCGGCTGCGCTTCTCGGAGGGCGAGCTGACGATCTCGGCCCAGAGCCAGGACGTGGGTGAGACGCGCGAGTCGCTCGCCGTCGGCTACACGGGCGAGCCGCTCGAGATCGGGTTCAACGCGGAGTTCCTGCGCGAGGGGCTCGAGTCGGTGAGCGCGGACGGCGTCCAGCTGAAGCTCATCAACCCGCTCCGGCCCGGCCTGATCAGCGCCGAGGGCGACGCCTTCTGGTACCTGATCATGCCGATCCGGCTCGCCGGCTGATCGTGGGAGCGCCAGAGCTGATCGTGGAGCAGGTCTCGCTCCGCGACGTCCGCTCGTACCCACGGCTCGAGCTCGCGCTCGAGCCGGGGCTCGTCCTCGTCACGGGCCCGAACGGCGCCGGGAAGACGAACCTGCTCGAGGCGGTGCACGTCGCGACCCAGGGGCTCTCGTTCCGGACGCGCGCAGGACGCGCAGCTCGTCCGCGCAGGGCGCCGCGGAGGGGCTCGCGAGCGTCGCCGGCGCGCCGCGGAGACGGTGCGCCGTCGAGGCCGAGGTGAGGCTCTCGCGCGCGTGAGCCGAAGCGGATCCGCATGAACGGCGCCGCCGTCGCCTCGGCGGAGGAGCTGCGCGTCGCGCGTCCACACGCTCGTCTTCACGCCCGACCGGCTCGCCGTCGTGAAGGGCGGCCCGGCGGCGCGGCGCGCGTACTTCGACCGCGTCCTCGCCCGCGCCCTGCCCGGCGCGGGCCGACGTCCCGGCCGACGTACGGGGCCGCGCTCGGGCAGCGGAACGCCGCCCTGCGCCGGGTCGCCGGCGGGCTCTCGGACGCCGGACGCGCTCGAGCCCTGGACGGACCAGGTGGTGACGCTCGCGGCGCAGCTCGTCGAGGCCCGCGCGCCGCGTGCTGGCGCTCCTGGCGCCCGCCGTTCGCCGAGCGCGCGGGGGAGCTCGGGCTCGAGCGACGCGTCGCTCGGCTACGACGCCGAGCCACCGTCCGCGAGATCGCCCTCGAGGAGCGCCTCGCCCGCGACCTCGAGCGCGGCACGACCGGCGCTCGGCCCGCACCTCGACGAGATCCGCGATCCTGCTCCGGCGACCGCGACCTCCGCACGTTCGGCTCGCAGGGCGAGCAGCGGCATGGCCGTGCTCGTCGCTCCTCCTCGCGGAGGCGGAGCTGCTCGCCTCCCACGGCCGGCGTCCCGCCGCTCCTGCTGCTCGACGACGCGCTCTCGGAGCTCGACGGCGAGCCGGCGCCGGCGGCTGAGCGAGCGGCTCGGGCGCGGTCGGTCAGACGCTCGTGACCGCGACCGGCGCCGAGGCGCTCCCGCTCGCGCCCGCGCAGCTCCTCGCGCGTCACGCCCGGGGACGGTGCGAGCCGCGCTGATGGAACGGCTCGACGGCTCGCGTTCGCCGCGCGCTCCGCGGCGTCGGGCGTCCCGGATGCCGGCGCGCTCGCGGCGGTGACCCGCGCGTGGCCCGACGCCGTCGGCGACCGGCGATCGCCCGCGCCGCGTGGCCGCAGCGCATCGCCCGCGACGGCACGCTCCACGTCGACGACGGTGTCCTCGACCTGGGCCTTCGAGCTCGGCCGGATGGAGGAGGAGATCCGCGGGAAGCTCGCGCGCGCCGGTCGGCGACGCGACGCCGCCGGCGCTCCGGTTCGCGCCCGGCCCCGTGCCCTCGCCCGCGGCAGCCGACCGGCCGCCCCGCAGCCCCCGTCGCCCCGACGCCCCCGGACGAGGCCGAGGCGCGCCTCCGCTGAGCGCCGAGATCGAGGACCCGGAGCTCCGCGACGCGGTCGCGCCGGGCGGCCGCAGCGAGCCTCGCCAGGCGGCCCGCGCCGACCGTGCTTCTGATATACTTTACGAGGCCCGCAAAACCCCTGTTTTGCAGGCATTTTCTCGTTCAGGAGGGCCGTGACCGAGACCGCGTACACCGGAAAGGACATCACCGTTCTCGAGGGCCTCGAGCCCGTCCGGCTCCGCCCCGGGATGTACATCGGCTCGACCGGGCACGCGGGGCCTCCACCACCTCGTCTACGAGGTCGTCGACAACGCCGTCGACGAGGCCCTCGCCGGCCACAACGAGCTCGTCGACGTCACGATCCACCCCGACGACTCGATCACCGTGCGTCGACGCCGGCCGCGGCATCCCGGTCGACATGATCGAGGAGCAGGGCCTCTCGGCGCTGACGGTCGTGCTGACGAAGCTCCACGCCGGCGGCAAGTTCGGCGGCGACGGCTACAAGGTCTCGGGAGGCCTCCACGGCGTCGGCGTCTCCGTCGTCAACGCGCTCTCCGAGTGGCTCGTCGCCGAGGTCCGTCGCGACGGGAAGGTGCACCGCCAGGAGTTCGCGCGCGGCGTCGCCGCAGGGCGACGTCGAGGTGGTCGAGCGAGACGACGGAGAGCGGGCACGACGATCTCGTTCCTCCCCGACCGGGAGATCTTCGACGAGACCGAGTTCTCCGGCGGCGACGCTCGCCCAGCGACTGCGGGAGACGGCGTTCCTCACGCGCGGGCTGCGGATCGTCCTGCGCGACGAGCGGCCCGGCGGCAGGACAGACGAGTTCCACTACGAGGGCGGGATCAGCGACTTCGTCACGCACGTCAACTCGGGCGAAGGATCCCGTCCACAAGCACGTCGTCTACTTCGAGGGCGAGAACGACGACGGCGCAGCTCGAGGTCGCGATGCAGTGGAACACCTCGTACGTCGAGTCGGTCTTCTCGTTCGCGAACAACATCAACACGACCGAGGGCGGCACGCACCTCTCGGGCTTCCGCGCGGCCCTGACCGGCACGCTCAACCGCTACGCGCGCGACAAGGGCCTGCTGAAGGAGAAGGAGGACAACCTCGAGGGCGAGGACGTCCGCGAGGGCCTCGCCGCCGTCATCTCCGTGAAGCTGCGCAACCCGCAGTTCGAGGGACAGACGAAGACGAAGCTCGGCAACCCTCCGATCGAGAGCCTCGTCAAGACAGTCGTCAACCAGAAGCTCGCCGAGTTCCTCGAGGAGAACCCGACCGAGGCGAGGCAGATCATCACGAAGGCGATCTCGGCCGCGCGCGCCCGTCTCGCCGCGCGCAAGGCGCGCGAGCTGACGCGCCGCAAGAGCGCGCTCGAGAACTCGTCGCTGCCGGGCAAGCTCGCCGACTGCTCGCTCAAGGACCCGGATCTCTGCGAGCTCTACATCGTCGAGGGCGACTCGCGCCGGCGGCTCCGCCAAGCAGGCCCGCGACCGGACGTACCAGGCGATCCTGCCGCTCCGCGGGAAGATCATCAACAGCGAGAAGAACCGCATCAACAAGGTGCTCTCGAACAACGAGATCCAGGCGATGATCACGGCGATCGGCACCGGCTTCGGCGACGAGTTCGCGATCGAGAACCTGCGCTACGGCCGGATCATCGTGATGACCGACGCCGACGTCGACGGCGCCCACATCCGCACGCTGGTCCTGACGTTCCTCTACCGGACGATGCCGGAGCTGTTCGAGCGCGGGCACGTGTACATCGCCGTGCCGCCGCTCTACAAGGTGAAGCTCGGCAGCCAGGAGCTCTACTTCGAGAAGGACCACCAGCTCGAGGAGCTCCTCGTGCGCGAGCGCATCAAGGACATGACGGTCGTCGACCGGACCGGGACCGAGCTCTCGCTCACGGAGGCGCGCTGGAACCGGTTCACGCGCGAGCTCGCCGACGTCGAGGCGTGGCAGGCCAAGCTCGCCTCCGACCACGGCACCGCCGCGGCCTTCGTCGTCGACGCACCGCATCGTCGAGGGCGACGCCTCGGACGCGAAGAGCCTCGAGAAGGCGTCGAAGGCGATGCCGCCGAACGGCTACGAGCTGAGCGTCGCCGAGAGCCTCGAGGACGATCCTGCGCGTCAAGGTGATCGAGACCGAGACGAGCGCCGCGAGCTTCGTCGACGTGCCGGCGGCGCTGTTCGGCGACCCCGCGTACGTGGCGCTGCGACGCGCGTACGGCAAGACTGGCCGAGATCGTCGGGCTGCCGCCGCTACACGCTCGCGTTCGGCAAGAAGCAGGCGACCGCGGACACGTTCTCCGAGCTGCGCGACGGCCGCGCTCGAGCTCGCGAAGGAGGGCATGCAGATCAGCCGCTTCAAGGGCCTCGGCGAGATGAACCCCGAGCAGCTGTGGGAGACGACGATGGACCCGGCCAACCGGATGCTCCTCCGGTCGACGTCGAGGACGCGGCGGCCGCCGACGCAGTCTTCTCGATGCTGATGGGCGACGCAGGTCGAGCCGCGGCGGCTGTTCATCGAGCAGAACGCCAAGGAGGTGAGGTTCCTCGATGTCTGACGTGATCGGAGCCGCTCGGCGCCGGACGCATCGAGCCCCGCGAGCTCGAGCTGGAGATGCGCTCGAGCTACCTCGACTACGCGATGAGCGTCATCGTCGGGCGCGCGCTGCCCGACGTGCGCGACGGCCTCAAGCCCGTCCACCGGCGCGTCCTCTGGGGGATGCACGAGTCGGGGATGCAGCCGAACCGGCCGTACAAGAAGTCCGCCTACGTCGTCGGCGACGTGATGGGCAACTACCACCCGCACGGCGACTCCGGCGATCTACGACACGCTCGTCCGGATGGCGCAGCCGTTCTCGCTGCGACTACCCGCTCGTCGACGGCCAGGGCAACTTCGGCTCGATCGACGACGATCCGCCGGCGGCGATGCGCTACACGGAGTGCCGGCTCACGCGGCTCGCGACCGAGATGCTGCGCGACATCGACATGGACACGGTCGACTTCGGGCCGAACTACGACGAGTCGCGCAAGGAGCCGCTGTCGCTCCCGTCGCGCTTCCCGAACCTGCTCGTCAACGGCTCGACCGGGATCGCGGTCGGGCATGGCGACCAACATGCCGCCGCACCACCTCGGCGAGTCGATCGACGCCGTCGTGCAGCTGATCGACAAGCCCGACGCGAACGTCGAGGACCTGATGAAGCACGTCAAGGGCCCCGACTTCCCGACCGGCGCGATCGTCGTCGGCCGCAGCGGGCATCCGCGACGCCTACCGCACGGGCCGCGGCCGGATCGTCATGCGCGCGCGCGCCCACGTCGAGGAGCTGCGCGGCGGCAAGAGCGCGATCGTCGTCACCGAGCTGCCGTACGGCGTGAAGAAGGGCGGCGACTCGCGGCGTGATCAAGAAGATCGCCGACCTCGTCAACGAGAAGGTCATCACCGAGGTCTCCGACCTCGCCGACCACTCCGACAAGACCGGGATGCGCATCCAGATCGAGCTCAAGCGCGACGCGATCCCGCAGGTCGTCGCTGAACAAGCTCTTCAAGCACACCGCCCTCCAGTCGACGTTCGGCTACAACGCCGTCGCGCTCGTCGGACGGCGTCCCGAAGACGCTGTCGCTGCTCGAGCTCGTCCGGCACTACCTCGACTACCAGCGCGAGATCGTCACGCGCCGCTCGAAGTACGAGCTCCGCCAGGCGGAGAAGCGCGCGCACATCCTCCAGGGCTACCTGATCGCGCTCGACAACCTCGACGCGGTGATCGCGCTGATCCGCGGCTCGGACGACACCGACGCGGCGCGCGAGCGGCCTCCAGGAGACGTTCGGGCTCTCCGAGGATGCAGGCGCAGGCGATCCTCGACCTCCGGCTCGCGCGGCTCACCGGGCTCGCGCGCAAGGAGATCGAGGACGAGTACGCCGACCTCCAGGAGCGGATCGCCGAGCTCCGCGCGATCCTCGGCGACCCCGCGCGGATCGACGCGCTGATCCGCGAGGAGCTGCTCGAGGTCAAGCAGATCTACGGCAAGTCGCGACGACCGCCGCACCGAGATCGTCGCGGGCGAGGACTCGCTCGAGCTCGAGGACATGATCGCGGAGGAGGACATGGTCATCGCGATCACGCGCTCCGGCTACATCAAGCGGCTCCCCGTCACCACCTACCGCGAGCAGCGCCGCGGCGGGATCGGCGTGATGGGGATGGACATGAAGGACGAGGACTACATCGAGCACCTCTTCGTCGCCTCGACGCACGACTACATCCTGTTCTTCACGAGCGTCGGCAAGGTCTACCGGCTCAAGGTGCACGAGCTCCCGCTCGGCTCACGCCAGTCGAAGGGCCGCGCGATCGTCAACCTGCTGCCGCTGCGCCAGGACGAGCTGATCCGCGCCGTGATCGCGACGCGCGACTACAAGGAGGCGAAGTACCTCGTCTTCGCGACGAAGAAGGGCGTCGTCAAGAAGACGGAGTTCCTCGAGTACAACACCCCGCTCAAGGCCGACGGGATCATCGCCCTCAAGATGCGCGAGGACGACGAGCTGATCGGCGTGCGGCTCTCCGACGGCGACGACGACATCCTGATGGTCTCGCGCATGGGCCAGGCCGTCCGCTTCTCACGAGAAGGACGTCCGCTCGATGGGCCGGCCCGGCGTCCGGGCGTCGCGGGCATGAAGCTCCGCGCGCGGCGACGAGGTGATCGAGGTCGACATCGCCGCCGACGACGCCGACCTGCTCGTCGTGACCGAGAACGGCTGGGGCAAGCGCACCCGCGTCTCCGACTACCCCGTCAAGGGCCGCGGCACGATGGGCGTCAAGACCGCGCAGCTCGTCGAGGGCAAGGGCCGCCTCGCCGGCGCGCGGATCGTGCGCGAGGGCTACCAGGTGATGCTGATCTCCGACGGCGGCACGGTGATCCGCATGGCGGTCGACGGGATCAAGCGCTCGGGCCGCGCGACCCAGGGCGTGATCGTGATGCGGCTCCGCGAGGGCGAGCAGGTCTCGAGCCTGGCGCCGGTGATCGGCGCGGACGACGAGCCGGAGCTGGAGGGAGCCGAGATCGCGAACGACCCCGTCGAGGGGCCGCTCGACCCGGGCGTATCCGACTGACCTCGGACGACTCGGCTCTCGCCCGAGGCATCGGCGAGCAGATTCAGTCCAGGAACGCGACCAGGATGACGACGCCGATGACGATGATCGCGAGGACGATCAGCCCCTCGACGAACGTCTGAACGGCTCCCCGGCTCGTCGCCTCGACGCCGCCCGTCCAGGCGAGCCGCCGCAGGCCGCGCACCGCACCGGCCGCGAGCGGCGCGAGGATCAGCACGACGACGAGGACGCCGACGAGCGTCCGCACGCGCTAGCGAGTCCTTCGACCGGTGGATCCCGAGGGTCTCGAGGAACTCGATCGGGATCGGGAAGACGATCGTCGAGTTGTTCGTCGCGCCGATCTCGAGCAGCGTCTGCAGGTAGCGGAGCTGCACGGTGATCGGCTCCTGCGCCATCACCGCCGCGGCGTCCTTGAGCCGCTGGGAGGCCTGGAACTCGCCCTCGGCCGAGATGACCTTCGCGCGCCGCTCGCGCTCGGCCTCGGCCTGGCGCGCCATCGCGCGCTGCATGTCGCCCGGGATCTCGACGTCCTTCACCTCGACGATCGAGACCTTGATCCCCCACGGCGAGGTTGCCTCGTCGATGATCGACTGGAGGATCTGGTTGATCTTGTCGCGCTCGGAGAGCAGCTCGTCGAGGACGTGCTGCCCGAGCACCGACCGGAGCGTCGTCTGCGCGATCTGCGACGTCGCGACCATGTAGTTCTCGACCTGCACGATCGCGGCCTTCGGCTCGACGATCCGGAAGTAGGCGACGGCGTTGACGCGCACCGGGACGTTGTCCTTCGTGATCACCTCCTGCGGCGGGACGTTGAGCGTCACCGTCCGCAGGTCGACCTTCACCATCCGGTCGATGAACGGGATGAGGAGGAAGAGGCCCGGGCCCTTCGGCTCGGGGAGCAGCCGGCCGAGCCGGAAGATGACGCCGCGCTCGTACTCGCGCGCGACCTTGACGGTCGGCGAACAGCAGGACGATCAGCAGGACGACGATCGACGGCGAGGACGATCGAGCGCGATGGACATCAGGCCCTTTCGGTGGGGTGTGGAGATCCTACGACGAGGCGCGAGGTCCTCCTCGACGGCTTCGACCGTGACGTGCTCGCCCGGGACGAGCGACGCCGCCGTCCGCCGGCGCGCGCGCGCCAGAGCTCGCCGCCGACCGCGACCCAGCCGTCGCGACGCACGACCGCGTCGCCCGCCGACGAGCGTGCCCGACGCCGACCTCGACGGGGTTACGGCGCGCCTTGACGACGCGGGTGAGCGCGACGCCGAGCAGCAGCGCGAGCGTCGCCGCGATCGCGATCGCCGTCCAGAGCGACACCTGGTAGGCGTCGCCGGCCGGGTCGAAGAGCATCAGCGCGCCGATCACGAACGTCACGGCGCCTGCGAGCGCGAGCGCGCCGTGGCTGACGACGAACGCCTCCGCCACGAAGAGCCCCGCAGCGAGAGCAGCAGCAGCAGGACGCCGGCGACCGAGACGGGCAGCACCTGGAGCCCGTAGAGGCCGACGAGGAGCGAGATCGCCCCCACGGTGCCGGGAAGGATCAGGCCGGGGTTCCAGAGCTCGACGAGGATCCCGACGAGGCCGAGCGAGAGCATCAGCGCGATGATGTTCGGGTCGATCAGCAGGTCGAGCGCCCGCTTCCAGAGGCCCATCTCGACGTGCTCCACCTGTGCGCCGGCGGTGTGCAGCACGAGCCCCTTGGGGACGGTCTTCGTGCCGTCGATCTTCTCGAGCAGGGCGGGAACGTTCGGCGCCATGACGTCGACGACGCCCTTCGCGAGTGCCTCGCGCGCACCGTAGTTCGCCGCGTCGCGGACCATCGCCTCGGCCGCGTCGGCGTTCCGCCCGTGCTCGCGGGCGAGCTCCGCGATGTACGCGGCCGCGTCGTTGATCACCTTCTTGCGGAGGTCCTTGCCGAGGTTCCTCGCCGTCGCCGAGATCGGCGTCGACGAGCCGATGTTCGTCTGCGGCGCCATTGCGAGCACGTCCGCCGCCTGGCCGATCACGGCGCCCGCCGAGTCGGCGCTCGAGCCCGGCGGCGCGACGTAGACGACGACCGGCACCTCGAGGCCGAGCATCGTCTTCACGATCTCGCGCATCGACGAGCCGAGCCCGCCCGGCGTGTCCATCTCGATCACGACCGCGGAGAGCCTCTCGCGCTCGGCGCGGTGCATCTCGCTCCTGGAGGTAGTCCTGGGTGACCGGGTTGACGTCGTTGTCGAACTCGACGACCAACACGCGCGGTGTGTCGCGCTGACGGCGCCGGCAATGCCAAGAGCAGCGCGGCGGCGGCCGCTGCGAGGAGGAACCAGAGCGCTCGCGCGAGGCGCGCGTCCACGACGATTCGACTGTAGCAACGGCCGCCCGGCACCCGGGGGCCGGACGTGGCGCCGTAAGCATTCCGTGAGGGGAGGTTCGGCGGGCTTGCTGCAGAACGCGTGCTGCGTCACGCTGGGCTATCCCCGATGGCCCGACGGCTCGCCCTCCTCACCTTGCTCGCCTTCGTGTTTCCCGCCGCGGCGACGGCGGGGCTCGCCACGCTCCAGGTGCGCGAGCTCGCGCTCCGCGGCGAGCGGTCGCTTGAGCGCCACGAGCACGACACGCCCCTTCCAGCTCGTCGGGATCCACTGGCAGGGGCCAGGGCGGCTCGAGCTCCGCACCCGCAGCCCCGGCGGGGCGCTGGTCGCGCTGGCAGCCGGTACGGGAGGACAGCGGCGACGGTCCCGACCCGTCGAGCAGGGAGGCGCGGGCGACGAAGGGCTGGCGGCTGAGCGCGCCCGTGTGGGTCGGGCGCGCGGTCGGCCTCGAGGTTCGCTCGGTCGGTCGTGTGACACGCGCCCGCGCGCTGACGGTGCGGAGCCCCGTCTCGAGGATCCCGCTGCGCCTGACCTCGACGGCCGGAATGCCCCGGATCGTGCCGCGAAGCGGGTGGCAGGCCGACGAGACGATTCGCCGGGCGAAGCCGGTCTACGCCGATACGCTGCGGATGGCCTACGTCCACCACACCGCCGGGACGAACACGTACTCGCGCCTCGCAGTCGCCGGCGGTCGTGCGGGGGATCGAGGTCTACCACGTGAAGGGGAACGGCTGGAACGACATCGGCTACAACGCCCTCGTCGACCGCTTCGGCACGGTCTACGAGGGACGGTACGGCGGCATCGACCGGAACGTCGTCGGCGCGCATGCCAAGGGGTTCAACACGGGCTCGTTCGGTGTCGCCGTGATGGGCGACTTCCGTTCCGTCGAGCCGCCGCCGGCCGCGGTCGACGCGCTCGTCCAGACACTCGCGTGGCGCCTCGACCTCGCGCACGTCGACCCGCTCTCGACCTTCAACGCGATCTCGTCGGGGAACGAGCGCTTCGGCGCGCGGCATCCCCGTCTTTCTCCGCGCGATCTCGGGGCATCGCGACACCGGGCTGACGACGTGCCCGGGCGAGCGGCTCTACGCCCAGCTTCCGACGATCGCGCGCCGTGTCGCAGCGCTCGGGCTGCCGAAGCTCTACGCCCCGGCCGCGGCGACGGACGAGTCCGGCGGCATCCGGTTCACGGCGAGGCTCTCCTCGTCGCTCCCGTGGGCCGCCGTCGTGACGGACGCGGCCGGCGTCGAGCTCGGCGCGCGGCGAGGGCACCGGTTCCACGATCGACTGGACCTGGCTGCCCGTCGAGCCCGTCCCGGCGGGATCGCCGCTGGCGGATCGAGGCGCCCGGCGCGACGCCCGCCGAAGGAGCGCTATCGGCGACCTCGACGACGCCCTCCGCCTCGCGGCGGCGGCCGCCGTGCCGTGCGGCGATCTCGCCGAACGGCGACGGACAGGGCGACACGGCGACGGTCTCGTTCACGCTGAGCGCCGACGCGAACGTGGCAGTCGACGCTCCTGGACGCGTACGGAGCGACGGTCGCCGAGCTCGAGCCTCGTCGCTGGCGGCGCGCGGGCGCACGCAACGTCGTCGTCGACGGCAAGGCCCTCCAGGACGGGTCGTACCTCGTGCACGTCGTGGCGAACGCGACCGGCGGGCGCGAGGCCACGGTCGACGTCCCGCTCACCGTCACGCGCACGCTCGGCCGGGTGACGCTCGACCCGTCGGCGATGACGCCGAACGGCGACGGCCGCGCCGACACCCTCACGATCACCGTGCCCCTGACCGCGCCCGCGACGGTGACCGTGCGGATCCTGCGCGACGGACGCTGGGTTGCGACACCCTTCGCGGGCCCGCTCGGTACCGGCGAGCACATCGTCGTCCTGGGACGGGAAGAAGCGGTTGGGCAAGGCGCGGGAAGGCACCTACGTCGCATCGATCGAGGCGGCAGACGAGGTCGGGACGTCGCGGGTCGAACTCCCCTTCCTCCTCGACGCGACGGCGCCCGACGGTTCGCGTCGTCTCGACCCGGCCGCCGCGGCTCTGGGTCTCAGAGGCAGCGACCCTCACCGTGTGGGCCAACGGTGCTCGCCGCACGATCCGCGCGACGGCCGCGGGAACGCATCGAATCGCCGGGATCGAGCGGCTCCGGACGCTCGTCGTGGTCGCGCGCGACGCCGCCGGCAACGAGTCCGTCCTGCGGCGCTGACCGCCGGGAGCGGCGTGCCTCCCCAGTAGACTCGGCTCCGTGAACGCCACTCCGCCCTTCGGGCGTGAGGAGATCGAATCGATCCTCCCCCATCGCGCGCCCTTTCTCCTGCTCGACGAGGTGCTCGAGCTCGTGCCCGGCGAGCGGGTCACCGCGTCGTACCGGGTGCCGGAGGACGGCTGGTGGTTCGCGGGCCACTTCCCCGGAGCGGCCCGTCATGCCGGGCGTCCTGATCGTCGAGGCGATGGCGCAGACCGGGGCCGTGGCCGTGCTCGTCGGAGGAGGAGAACCGCGGCAGGATCGCCTTCTTCGCGGGAATCGACGACTGCCGGTTCAAGCGGATCGTCTCGCCCGGAGAGACGCTCACGCTACGGTGCGAGATCGACCAGGTGCGCGGACCGATCGGCCGCGGCAAGGCGACGGCACACGTCGGCGACGAGCTCGCGGCCCGCGGGACCCTGACCTTCGCGGTGGAGCGATGATCGAGCCTGCCGTCACGACCGCTCCGTGCGCGAGGGCACGCGACCGGAGCGGGGCTTTGCACACGGGAGCGCCGGGTAGGCGCCACTCCAGGAGCTGCCCCGAAGGAGGGGGCTCGTGGGGAAGCCACGCCCCACGATCTCCGATGATCGGCTCCGCGAACGGGGCGCGCATCGGGATCACCGGGCTCGGCGTGCACGTCCCGGACCGGGTGGTCACGAACGACGATCTCGCGCAGTACGTCGACACGTCGGACGAGTGGATCATCGAGCGCACCGGGATCCGCGAGCGCCGCATGGCGGCGGAGGACGAGGCGCTCACCGACATCGCGCTCCCCGCCGCGCGGGCCGCGCTCGACGACGCCGGAGTCGACGCTGCCGACATCGACCTGCTCATCTGCGCCACGGTCACGCCGGACATGATGTTCCCGACGTCGTCCGCGCTGATGGCAGACGCGCTCGGTGCGCCGAAGGCCGCTGCCTACGACCTTCTCGCGGGCTGCACGGGCTTCATGTACGCGATCGCCCAGGCCTACGGGATGCTCGCGTCGGGCCTCGCCCGCCACGCGCTCGTGATCGGCGGCGACGTGCTCTCGAGATCCTCGACTGGGAGGACCGCTCGACGCTCGTCCTCTTCGGCGACGGCGCCGGTGCCGTCGTGATGGAGCCGGTCGACGCACGGCGGCTTCCTCGGCTTCGAGCTCGGCGCGGACGGCGGCGGGGGTGTCCACCTCCAGCTGCCGGGCAGCGGCTCGCGGAAGTTCGACAACCCCGAGGCGCTCCTCAAGATGAACGGCCGCGAGGTCTACAAGTTCGCGACGCGGGTGATGGTCTCGTCCGCCGAGGCGGTGCTCGCCGAGTGTGGCCGTACGATCGACGAGGTCGACGTGTACGTCCCCCACCAGGCGAACAAGCGAATCATCGACTACGCCGTCGGTAAGCTCGGCGTCCCGTACGAGCGAACGGTGGTGAACGTGGACAGGTTCGGCAACACGTCGTCAGGCTCGATTCCCGCTGGCCCTCGCGGACGCGCGGGCCGACGGGCGCCTGCACGACGGGGCGCTCGTCCTGATGACGGGCATGGGGGCAGGATTGACGTGGGGCTCGGCGCTCCTCGAATGGACTGCCTCGCCCACCTCCGGTGGTCGAGGCTAGAAACCCGAGCGCGAGGGATGCGAACATGGATAGAGCACCGATGAGCTCGAGAGGATGTCCTAGCGTGGATCGCGAGGTGAGCAGGCCATGAAGGTCGCGTTCTGCTTCCCGGGCCAGGGCTCGCTCGAGGTCGGGATGGGCCGCGAGATCGCCGAGGCCGTTCCCGAGGCGATGGAGGTCTACCGCCTCGGGTCGGAGGTGACGGGCATGGATCTCGCGCATCTCTGCTTCGAATCGCCGCTCGAGGAGCTCGTCGAGACCGAGGTGCAGCAGCCGACGCTCGTCGCGACGAGCCTCGCAATCCTCGCGGCCGTGCGCAAGGAGGGAATCGAGCCGGACGTCGTCGTCGGGCACTCGGTCGGCGAGTTCGCCGCGCTCGCGTCGGTCGGCGCAATGTCGCAACGGCGAGGCGATCGGCCTCGTGCGCGAGCGAGGGCTCGCGATGGCCGAGGCTGCCCGCCAACGCCCCGGCGCGATGGCCGCGATCCTCGGCCTCGAGGACCAGCTCGTCGAGACGCTCTGCCGGAAGATCCTCGGGGTCTGGCCGGCGAACTACAACTGTCCGGGTCAGATCGTCGTCTCGGGCGAGAACGACGCCGTCGAGGAGTGCTGCGCCGAGGCCGAGAGCCTCGGCGCGCGACGAGCGATCCGCCTGAAGGTGTCGGGCGCGTTCCACAGCCCGCTCGTCGCGCAGGCGGGACGATCGTCTCAAGCCGGCGATCGACCGGATCCGCGTTCAGCGACCCGATCACGCCGTTCATGTCGACGGTGACGGCGAAGATCGAGCCGGCACAGCGGCTCGGATCGCTGCTCGTCGACCAGCTCACCGCCCCCGTCCGCTTCACCCAGGCAGCCGGCGAGCTCATGCGGGGCGGCGTCACGACGTTCGTCGAGATCGGCCCGGGCAGCGTCCTCTCGGGCCTCGTCAAGCGGATCGACCGCGGCGCGCGGACGTTCTCCGTCAACGATCTCGCGAGCCTGGAGAAGGTCAAGGAGGCGCTGAGCGCCTCGTGAGCTCGTTCGCGTCGCTCGAGGGGAAGGTCGCCCTCGTCACCGGCGGCTCACGGGGAATCGGTCGCGCGATCGCGCTCGAGCTCGGCCGCGCCGGGGCCGAGGTCGTGGTCGGCTATCGCACCGGCCGCGACGAGGCGGAGGCGGTCGCGGCGGAGATCGGCGGCCGAGCGGTCGAGGCCGACGTCTCGGACCCGGAGTCCGCGAAGGCGCTCGTCGAGGCGGCGGGCGACGTCGACGTCCTCGTCAACAACGCCGGCCTGACGCGCGACGGCCTCCTGGTGCGCATGAGCGACGAGGACTGGCGCACTGTGATCGACACGAACCTCTCGTCGGTCTTCTACACGTGTCGCGCCGCGGCCCGGACGATGATGCGCAAGCGCGCCGGCTCGATCGTCAACGTCTCGTCGATCGTCGGTGTCCACGGCAACTGGGGGCAGACGAACTACGCCGCCTCGAAGGCGGGGATCATCGGCTTCACGAAGTCGCTCGCACGCGAGCTCGGCAGCCGCAACGTCCGCGCGAACGTCGTTGCCCCCGGATACGTGAAGACCCAGCTCACCGACGTCCTGCCCGAGGAGGCGACGCAGGCGATGCTGACGCAACACACCGCTCGGCCGGCTCGGCGACCCCGAGGACGTGGCCGGCGCAGTGCGGTTCCTCTGCTCGGACGACGCCGCGTTCGTCACGGGTGACGTGCTCCTCGTCGACGGCGGGCTCGGGATGTAGCGTGGCCGCGGTGGACGACAGAGCGGCAGGCGCAGGGTCGTCGTGACGGGGCTCGGGATGGTGAGCCCGCTCGGGAACACCGTCGAGGACACGCTGGACCGCGCTCGTCGCGGGCGAGTCCGGGGCCGGGCAGGATCACACAGTTCGATACGGACGGGTTCCCGGTCGACTTCGCCTGTGAAGTGAAGGATCTCGACGTCACCGACTACATCGACTACAAGGCATCGCGCCGGATGGACCGCTTCACCCATCTCGCGCTCGCCGCGGCCCGTCAGGCGGAGGCCGACTCCGGGCTCGACATCGCCGCGGACGCGGAGCGGGTCGGCGCGGCGGTCGCGACGGGCATCGGCGGGCTCAAGTCGTTCGAGGCGTGCATCCAGGTGCTCGACGAGCGAGGCCCCGACCGGGTCAACCCGTTCTCGATCGTCCAGATCATCCCGAACCTCGCCGCCGGCTGGGTCTCGATGGAGCTCGGGACGAAGGGCCCGCTGCTCTCGGAGTGCACGGCGTGCGCCGCGTCGAACATGGCGATCGGCGACGGCCTCGACGCGATCCGCCTCGGTCGCGCCGACGTGATGATCTGCGGCGGCACCGAGGCGCCCGTCTCACGGGTCGGGATCGCCGGCTTCGGCGCGATGCGCGCGATCTCGCGCCGCAACGACGACCCGAAGCGAGCCTCGCGGCCGTTCGATCTCGAGCGCGACGGGTTCGTGATGGGCGAGGCGGCGGCGATGATCGTCCTCGAGGAGCTCGAGCGCGCGCAGGCGCGCGGAGCGAAGATCTACGCCGAGCTCCTCGGCTACGGCGTCTCCTCGGACGCGACCCACGTCTCCGACCCGGACCCGACCGGGAGCAGCCCCGCGCGGGCCCTCCGGATGGCGTTCGACGACGCGGGGATCTCGCCGGACGACGTCGGGTACGTGAACGCCCACGGGACGTCCACGCCGGTCGGGGACAGTGCCGAGACGCGGGTCATCAAGCTCGCGCTCGGCGAGGAGAAGGCCCGTACCGGACGCCCGTCTCGTCGACGAAGGGGGCGACCGGACACTGCCTCGGCGCGGCCGGCGCGGTCGAGGCGTCGTTCACGATCCTGGCGCTCGAGCGGGGCGTCCTGCCGCCGACGATCAACCAGGAGGTCGCCGATCCCGAGTGCGACCTCGACTACATCCCGAACGAGTCGCGCGCAGGAGCAGGTCGAGATCGGCGTCTCGAACTCGTTCGGCTTCGGCGGGCACAACGCCTGCGTCGTGTTCCGCCGCTGGCGCGACTGAGGTCGTGGGTCGCCCCGGAACGGTGCCGGGCACCGATCCCGTATAGGGAAGCGTGTCGGCGCTCGCACGGATTCCTCCAGAGCGCCCCCGCCCGCACCGCTTCCCCGCCGACCAGGCCCGCGATCCATAGGCATCGGGCCGTCGAGTCGCGTCTCAGCGCAGGCGGAGCTCGAGCAGAAGCGTGTCGTGCCACACGCCGTCCCGCTCCGCTATCCGCTCCCTCCGCCCGACGACGCGGAAGCCGACCGACTCGTGGAGGCGGAGGCTCGGCCCGTTGGACGCGATGATCGACGTCTGGATCGTCCAGATCCCGTGACCGGGAGCGTCGGCGACGAGTCGCTCCAGAAGCGCCCGGCCGACGCCCCGGCCCCACGTCGCCTCGTCGACGTACACCGAGTGCTCGACGACACCGCGATAGCAGTCCCGCCGAGAGACCGGCGCCGCGGCGAGCCAGCCGGCCACCGCGCCTTCCAGCTCCGCGACGAGCCGCAGGGTCGCCAGGTGGCCGGCGTCCCATTCCTCCCACGAGGGTACCGCGAGTCTCGAACGAGGCGACCCCGGTCGCGAGGCCGTCGGCGTAGATGCGCGCGACCGAACCCCAGTCGTCGCGCACGAGAGGGCGGATGGTGATGCCCGGCACGCGTTCACGCTACGCGATCGACACGAGGCGACGACGTCTCCCGTACGGCTGTCCACACCCGCGCGCATCCCGGCCGTGCCTAGGCTGGTCGCATGCGCGTCCTGCGTCCCACACTCGACCGTTTCGACGAGACGCTCGACGTTCTCCGCGCCGCGGACGTCGCCGTGTACGGCGACTCCGACTGGACCGCGAACGACCTCCGGGACGAGTGGGACGGGCTCGACCTCGAGCGCGACGCGTGGCTCGTGGAGCTCGACGGGCGGATCGCGGGCGTCGCGCACCTGCTCGACCGCAAGGGAGGCCGATTCATCGGCGACGGCTACGTCCACCCTGCAGCTCACCGGGCCGAGGCGTGGGAAACCGTGTGCTCGACCTCCTCGAGACCCGCGTGCTCGAGCTCCGGCCGGAATGGCCCGAGAACGGCCGAATCGTCGTCGAAGCCGCGCACCTCGTCGGCGACGACGCGTGCACCCGCGCTCTTCCGCGGCCGTGGCTTCGAGCGGGCGCGGAGCTTCTTCCGGATGGTGGCCGACGTCAGCGGGGAGCAGCCGCCACCCGAGTGGCCGGACGGCATCGAGCTCCGTCCGCTCGACGTCGACCTGCACGGCGCGGCTCTCTACGACGCGGAGCTCGAGGCTTTCGCGAACGAATGGGAATACGTTCCGCTTGCGTACGACGAGTGGCGCGATCGCGTCTTCGGCCGGTCGGGCTTCGACCCGTCCCTCGTTCCCGTCGCCTGGGACGGCGAGGGGGTCGTCGCCTTTTCGCGCAACTACGCGAAGCGGAACGGCGACTGGGGCTTCATCGGCACCCTCGGCGTGCGCCCGGGCTGGCGCAGGCGCGGGCTCGGCCTGTCGCTCCTCCACGAGTCGTTCCGGCGCTTCCGGGAAACGGGAGAGACGACCGTGGCGCTCGGCGTCGACGTCGAGAACCCGACGGGCGCGACGCGCCTGTACGAGCGCGCCGGGATGCGGGTCCTCTGGC
The DNA here is from genome assembly GCA_963793655.1 of uncultured Actinomycetes bacterium. GTDB lineage: Bacteria > Actinomycetota > Thermoleophilia > Gaiellales > Gaiellaceae > Gaiella. The sequence goes on along the minus strand of CAWCAV010000002.1, from coordinate 272,234 downwards.
AGGCCGACGTCTGGCAGAAGGAGCTGCGTGCCTGACGTCGTGCTCCGCGCACAGACACGGGCCGACGTTGCCGCCGCGCTGATCAAAGCGGTGTCATTGGTGTCGCGTGTGAACAAGGCGCTCGACATCCGGCGTGTTTGCCCCGGAAAACTCGGGTTTCGACCTGCGGCTCCGCTCGGTACGATTGGCGACGTGGAGAAGAAAGCCTTCCAGGGCCTCGAAAATGCGTCGTGGTGGGGTTGGATCGGCGCAGGTGCCGTGGTCGCGTCGGCTGTCGGTTACGCTCGTCGGCGGAGCCCCGACGGTGTCGACTGAGCGGTCGTCGACAGGCGACGACGTCCTTCGGTCGGTTCGAGGATCGAGTTCTACGGGCTGCTTCGCAAGCCGATCGCATGTGCATCGCGCTGTTGGCGGAGCGCCGTTGCTGCACGACCTCGGTCGGCCGGCGCCGGCGCGAACAGCAGTCGTGTTGGGGTTGACGAGCTCGCTGCACGAGCGCGACGAGCGCTCGTATCGCCGACCACTGGGGCCATACGCCGTGCCGTACGAGGACTCTCTTCCTGACTCACGTCGAGCGTGCGAGTGGCATCCTCCCTTTGGTCCATCGCTCGAATTCTACGGAGCGCCGGTCTGCGTCGCTTCTGCGGCCGGTCGACTACGGCGACCCGGATTGCGGGCGGCTCGTGTTCGCGTCCGCCGCGAGCACCAGGGCCGGCAGCGGCACAGCGACTGCTGACGCATGCGCTCGTCGGATTCCAGCGGCGCGTGCGCATACGGTCGGTGCTCGCACAGTCGACGCCGAGATCACTTACGGGATCAGTCGGTCTCTACGAGCGCGCGGAGCCCGTCAACTAGAGCGCTGCGACACTAGGTACGCAGCGTCGTGAGCGCGCTCCGCGCCCGCTGCCCGCACTGCCGGACGCTGACCGCCGTCGCGTTCGACGACGGCTACGAGTGCCACAGCTGCGGCGCGCGCGTTCGCGGCCGGGTCTCGTCCGCGTCCCGCGGGCCTGGGGGGAGGGCGGCGAGGCGATGGCGGAAGCGGCGCGCATCGGAGCTTGCCGTACCCCGAGGCGCTGGTGGTCGAGCGCGACTCGCTCGAGGAGCAGTCGACCGCGCTCGCGCGCGGGCTGCCACGGCGTCCGCTCGTGCTCGGCGGCTGCTGCTGCGCCCACGTCGGCGCGATCCGGGGCCTCGCCGGCGCGCCACGAGCGTCTCGCCGTCGTCTGGCTCGACGCGCACGGCGACCTCAACACGCCCGAGACCTCGCCGTCGGGGAACCTCTGGGGGATGCCGCTGCGGATGGCGATCGACGAGGGCAGCGTCGACGCCGGCGGACGTCGCGCTCGTCGGCGCCCGCGACCTCGACCCGCCCGAGGTCGAGTACGTCGCGCGAGCACGGGATCGACGACGACCTCGACGCGCGCGCTCGACGGCGTCGACGCCGCCTACGTCGCGCTCGACGTCGACGTGCTCGAGCCGGGCGACCGTCGCCGTGCTTCATGCCCGTCAGCCGGGCGGGCCCGGCGCTGGCACGAGGTCGAGGAGCTCCTCCGCGACGCTCGCGTCGCGCGTACCGCGTCGCCGGGCTCGGGCTCACGGGGCTCGCCGCCGGGCGCGGACCCGGCGACCCTCGCGCGCGCTCGCGGCCGCGGCCGGGCTCTGACGGACGGGCACTAAGATGCCCGGGATGTCCGCCCCCGGGAACATCGACGTCTCGATCGAGCACAAGCGGGCCGACCCCGCGGGCGCGACGGCGACGGGCCACCCGAACACGTGCCCCGGCTGCGGATCGCACTACCGCGACGACGAGCTCGCGGAGCACCTGCGCGTCTGCCCGCAGTGCGGCCACCACTTCCCGGTGCGCGGCGCCGCGAGCGGATCGAGCAGCTCGCCGACCCGGGCATCGTTCGAGGAGGAGGACGGCGACCTTCGCTCGGCCGACCCGCTCGAGTTCTTCGACCTGCAAGCCGTACACCGAGCGGCTCGCGGAGGCCGAGCTCGGCACGGGCCTCGGCGACGCGATCCTCACCGGCCGCGCCGCGATCGACGGCCACCCGTGCCGCCTCGCGGCGATGGACTTCTCGTTCATGGGCGGCTCGATGGGGAGCGTGGTCGGCGAGAAGTTCGCGCGCGCCTGCGAGCGGCGCTGCCGAGGAGCGGCGGTGCCGCTCGTCTCGGTCTCGGCCTCGGGCGGCGCGCGCATGCAGGAGGGGATCCTCGCGCTGATGCAGCTGCCGAAGACGGTCGTGCGCGGTCGAGCGACCTCCACGACGCGGGCGGCGTGCTGCTCTCGGTGCTCGCGCACCCGACCACCGGCGGCGTGCACGCGAGCTTCGCGAGCCTCGGCGACGTGATCCTCGCCGAGCCGGGCGCGCTGATGTCGTTCGCCGGCCCGCGGGTCGTCGCGCAGACGACGCGCGAGAAGCTGCCCGACGACTTCGGCCTCGCCGAGTCGAACTTCCGCTTCGGCCACGTCGACGCGGTCGTGCCGCGCGCCGAGCTGCGCCCGACGCTCGCGCGGCTCCTCCGGCTCTTCGGGGCGAAGCAGTGACCCAGGAAGCGGAGCTCGGCCTGCGCGACCGCCTCGCGCAGCTCTCGCGGCGTGAAGCTCCTGCGCGGGCACGAAGCTGTCGGCCGAGCTCGAGCGCCTGCAGCGGCAGCTCGAGCGGCTGCGGGAGGACACGTCGGACGAGGAGATCTGGCAGCGCGGTCGAGCTCGCGCGTCACGAGAAGCGCCCGTACACGCTCGACTACGTCGAGCGGATCCTCGACGACTGGTTCGAGCTGCACGGCGACCGCGGCCGGATGGACGACCACGCGATCGTCGCCGGGCTCGGCATCGCTCGGCGGGCCGCACGGTCGCGCTGATCGGCCACCAGAAGGGCCGCGACATCAAGGAGCGCGACGCGGCGGAACTTCGGCATGGCCTATCCCGAGGGCTACCGCAAGGCGATGCGCATGATGGAGCTCGCCGACCGGCACGGGTTCCCGCTCGTCACGCTCGTCGACACGCCCGGCGCCTATCCGGGGATCGCGGCCGAGCAGCACGGGCAGGGCGGCGCGATCGCCCGGTCACAGGCCGTGATGCTCGCGGCTCGGCGTCCCGACCGTCGCCGTCGTGATCGGCGAGGGCGGCTCGGGCGGCGCGATCGCGATCGCCGTCGCCGACCGCGTGCTGATGCAGGAGAACGCGATCTACTCGGTGATCTCGCCCGAGGGCTGCGCCGCGATCCTCTGGCGCGACGCGTCGCAGGCGAAGAAGGCCGCGTCGGCGTTCAAGCCGGACGCCGCGCACTGCCTCGAGCTGCGGCGTGATCGACGGCATCGTCCCGGAGCCCGAGGGCGGCGCGCAGGTCGACCACGACGCGGCCGCCGCGCTCCTCCGCGAGGCGCTCGTCGCGCATCTCGACGAGCTCGCCGGACGTTCCCGCCGACGAGCTCCGGCGCAGCCCGCCGCGCGAAGTTCCGCTCGATGGGCGTGCTCGCGCACGTCTGACGGCCCGCTCGAGGATCTCCACACTTTCCACAGGCTTATCCCCGGATGGGAAACACCTGTTTTGCAGCGTTTTTCTCGAACCTGTAGAGACAATGTTAAGGGGTGGTGCTCCCTGGGCCTGGGCACCGTGGGATCATCGGAGCGTGACGAGCCTCGACGACTACCGGCGCAAGCGTGACCCGCGCACGCACGCCGGAGCCGTTCGGTAGCGCGGGCGCGGGCGGATGCGCCGCGCTTCGTCATCCAGCGCCACGACGCCCGGCGCCTCCACTACGACCTCCGGCTCGAGCGGAACGGCGCGCTTGCGAGCTGGGCGGTGCCGAAGGGGCTCCCGCTCGACTCCGGGCGAGCGCCATCTGGCCGTCCACGTCGAGGATCACCCGCTCGACTACGCGTCGTTCGAGGGCGTGATCCCGGCCGGCCAGTACGGCGCGGGAACGGTCGAGATCTGGGACCGCGGCACGTACGAGCTCCTCGAGGAGAAGCGGGACGGCGGGCTCACGTTTCGCCTCCACGGTGAGCGCGTCGAACGGCGTGTGGACGCTCGTGCCCGCGCACCTCGACGGGGACGAGCGCAACTGGCTGCTGCTGCGCAAGGACGCGGCGCGTGCGGCTCCCGCCGACCTCCGCCCGCAGCTCGCGACGCTCACCGAGTCGCTGCCCGACCGGCGCCGGGCTGGCTGTACGAGCCGAAGTGGGACGGCTACCGCGCGATCGTCGCCGTACGGCGGCGGCGAGGCGACGCTCACGAGTCGCAACGGCAACGACCTCACGGAGCGGTTCCGCGACGTCGCACGGGCAGTCGTCGCACGCCGTCCGCTCGCCCTCCGCCGTGATCGACGGCGAGGTCTGCGCGCTCGACGACGCCGGCAGCGGCGCGGTTCGAGACGCTCCAGTCGGGATCGGGCCGGCTCGTGCTGATGGCGTTCGACCTGCTCGAGCTCGACGAGCGAGCCGCTCGTCGACGCGGCCGCTCGAGGAGCGGCGGCGCATGCTCGAGGAGCTTCTCGACCCGTCGGTCGGGGCCGTTCGGCTCTCGCCGGCGTTCGACGACGGTGCCGCGCTGCTCGCAGCGGCCAGGGCGCAGGGCCTCGAGGGCGTCGTCGCGAAGCGCGCCGACGCGCCGTACCGTCCCGGGCGGCGGACGCCCGAGTGGCAGAAGCTCAAGCTGCGCGCGGCAGGACGACTTTCCGATCGTCGGGTACACGCGCGGATCGGGCCGGAGCGGCGAAGCTCGGCGCGCTCGTCCTCGGCCGGCGCGAGGCAGACGGGCTCCACTGGGCGGGAAACGTCGGGTCGGGCCTCGGGGACGACGAGCTCGACCGGCTCCTCGCCGCTTCTCCGTCCGCTCGAGCGCAACACGTCTCCGCTCGTGCGGACGCCGAAGATGCCCCGCGTCCGCGCTGCCGACGTCACGTGGGTCGAGCCGGTGCTCGCCGCCGAGGTGACGTACGCCGAGAAGACGCGCGAAGGCCGCTTGCGCGCCCCCGTCTACCTCGGGGTCCGCGACGATGTGCCCGGTGGAGCGTGCGCCGATGGAGCCGGAGATCACGCCACGGCAGGCGCACGCTGCGCCTCTCGAACCTCGACAAGCCCTTCTGGCCGGACGAGGGCATCACAAGGGCGAGCTCCTCGCCTACTACCGCGACGTCGCCGACCGTGCTCGCTCCCGCACCTGCGCCAGCGGCCGTTCACGATGAAGCGCTACCCGGACGGCTGGCAGGGCAAGAGCTTCTTCCAGAAGCAGGCGCCGTCGCACATGCCCGACTGGATCGGCACGGCGGCGTTCCCCGCCTCGACGCGTGAGGGCGAGCGCCGGGTGATCGACTACGCGCTCGTCGACGACGAGCTCGCGCTGCTGTGGATGGTCAACATGGGGTGCATCGACATGCATGCCTGGGCGTCGCGCGTCGACAAGCCTGCGCGGCCGGACTGGGTGATGTTCGACCTCGACCCGTCGGAGGGGTCGGGATTCGAGGAGGTGATCGAGGTAGCGCAGCTCGTGCGCCAGGCGCTCGACGTCCTGGAGCTCGAATCGGTGCCGAAGACGAGCGGGTCGCGCGGTATCCACGTCCTCGTCCCGATCACCCGGCGACACGGCTTCGACGAGGTGCGCGAGTTCGCCGGGATCGTCGCGGGCGCGCTCGCCCGCGCGCACCCTGGCCTCGTGACGACCGAGTGGACGAAGGCGAAGCGCAAGGGCGTACTCGTCGACGCGAACCAGAACGGCCCCGGGAAGACGACGGCGTCGGTGTACTCCGTGCGCCCTCGGGCCGGCGCACCGGTCTCGACGCCGCTTCGCTGGGACGAGGTGCGTGTCGGTCTCGACGCGCACGACGTTCACGATGGACGTCGTGCTCGAGCGGGTCGGAGCGCGACGGCGATCTCTTCGCTCGGGTGCTCGAGGGCGGCCAGTCGCTCGGCGCTGCCCTGCGCGCGCTGCGCTGACGGCTGGGTGGCCGATCCCTCGAGACCGCTCTACGCGGGGCGTCGCGCGGTCACGAGCACGAGCGTGCGGGGCATCTCGAAGTGCTCGCCTACGCGATGGGGCTCGAGCCGGGCCTCTACCTCGGCGATCAGGCGACCGCGTTGCTCTTCGTCGAGCGAGGCTTCGATTCGGCGGAAATGTCCGTTCTCCGATGCGAGTCGCTGCCAGTGCTCGGCCGCGTCTCTGCGCCGGACGTGCTCGCGGAGGTAGCCCGCCTCGACGTCCTCGAAGCCCGCGGTGGTGTGGACGTCCGCGGCGGTCTCCGCGTCTCCGAGCTTGCCGAAGGCGCTCGCGAACGACGCGCGCTCCTCGCCGAGCGTCGCGCGCACGGCCTCGCGCGGCGCGTCGAACCAGGGGTTCTCGGGCAGGGAAGCCCAGACGACGATCGCAACGCGGCCCCCCGGCTCGAGCACCCGTCCGAGCTCCCGGAGCGTTGCGAGAGGGTCGACAGCGATCATCAGCGCGAGTCGGCTGGCCACGCCGTCGAAGGATGCGTCGGCGAACGGAAGGCGCTCCTCCATGTCGGCTCGAAGGAGCTCGAGCCGGACACCGGCCTCGGAGGCCCGCCTGCTGGCGTCGTCGAGCCGCTGCCTGCTGCTGTCGAGGCCCGTCACGCTCGCTCCGGCCAGGGCGAGCGCGACCGTCAGCCGACCCGAGCCGCACCCCACGTCGAGCACGCGGCCGGCCCCGGCGAGCGCAGCGAGGATCTCCGGCACGCCGAACGGCAGGGCGGGGAGGGGATCGGCCACAACACGCCTGCCGGCCATGTGCGCACTCTAGGCCGGTGTCGCCGCTCTCCGGACGACACAGGCGCTCGACTCCTCGGCGCGGCTCATGGACCGAGGCGTCGGGGGTGCCCGAGCGCCGAGAGCTCGGCGATGTCCCGGCGGAAGAAGAGCGCGACCGTCCAGTCGGTGACGACGCGCGCCTTGCGGCGGAAGGTCGGCAGCGCGTACAGGTGGTACGTCCGCGCGACGAACCAGCCGGGGAAGCCGCGCAGCCGGAACCCGGGCAGCTCGGCGATCCCCTTGTAGCGGCCGAGCGTCGCCACCTGGCCGAGCATCCGGTACCCGTAGGGCTTCCGCGGCCCGACGAGGTTCTTCGCGAGCCGCCGCGCCTGGCGGAGGGCGTGCTGGCAGGTCGGAGGGTCGAACGCGGCCGGGCGTCCTCGTGTTGGGGACGGCGGCGCCGTCGCCGAGGGCCCACGTGTCGTCCGAGCCCGTCGACCTGCAAGGTCGGCTCGACGACCACTCGCCCGCGCTCGTCGAGCGGAAGCCCGAGCCGCTCCAGGTCGGGGCTCGCCCGCACGCCGGCCGCCCAGACGAGCGTCCTGGCAGGAATCCTGCGTGCCGTCGGACAGCACTGCCTCGCGCTCGTCGAACGACGTCGAGCGTCGTCCCGACGTGGATCTCGATTCCTCGCCGCTCGAGGTAGCGGTGCGTGTACTCGCCCAGCTTCTGCGGAATGTCCGCGAGGATCCGCGGGGCCGCGTCCACGAGCACCCACCGCTGGCGAACCTGCCCGCAGCGTCGGGTAGGAGCGCCGGACGGCTTCGCGCGCGAGGTCCTCGAGCTCCGCGAGCGCCTCGACCCCCGCGTATCCGGCACCGACGAAGACGAAGCCGAGGTCGCGCTCGGCCTCCTCCGGGTCGAGCCGTGCCGCGGCCGACTCGAGCGAGCGAAGAAGATGGTTGCGCAGGGCGATCGCGTCGGCGACGTCCTTGAAGCCGTGCCCGAACTCCGCCAGGCCGCGGACGGGAAACGTCCGCGGGACGGCGCCGAGCGCGACGACGAGCCGCTCGTAACCGATCTCGAACGTCCCGCCGAGCGTCTCCGCGATCACGGACTTCGCCGATCGCGTCCCGCGACACCACGCGGCCGAGGAGGAGCTCGGCGTGCGGGCACATCTGGCGGAGCGGGACGACGACGTGACGCGGCTCGAGCGTCCCCGCCGCCGCCTCGGGAAGCAACGGTGTGTAGAGCATGAAGTTGTCAGGGTTGACGATCGTCGCGCCGCGCTTGCCGAGGAGGCGCGCGACGTACGCGCCGGCGAAGCCGCCGCCGATCGACGAGCGTTCCCCCCGCCGCTTCTCGCCGTGCCGTCATGCACCTAGGATCGCATCAGCATGGGCCGCCAGGTGTCGGTGATCGGCAGCGGCCGCGAGCACGAGGCCGCCGCCGAGCAGGTCGGACGCCTGCTCGCCGAGCGGGGTTGCGCGGTGGTCACGGGTGGGCTGGGCGAGGTCATGGCGGCCGCCCACCGAGGCGCGAAGGCGGCCGGCGGGACGACGATCGCGATCCTGCCGGGCGAGACGCCGCGCCGACGCCAACCCGTGGGCAGACCACGTCGTCGTGACGGGAATCGGCCATGCGCGCAACCTCGCGGTCGCGGCGTCGGGCGACGCGGTGATCGCCGTCGGCGGCAGCTGGGGCACGCTGGCGGAGATCGCGTTCGCCGCTGCGGCTCGGCCGCCCGGTGGTCGCGCTCGGGCGGACCGGCGGTCGAGGGCGTCCCGCGCGCGTCGGCGCCGGAGGAGGCCGTCGAGGCCGTGCTGGCAGCGCTCCCCTAGCTTCGCGACCTCCCGCAGCCGCCGCTCCAGGAACCGCCGCTCCGGCGCGTTGTCGGTGAGCGCGAGCGCCTCGCGGTAGCCCGCGCGCCTCGTCCCGGCTCCGACCCGAGGCGCCGCAGGAGGTCGGCTCGGGCGGCCGGAAGGTAGCTGTACCCGTCCAGCCCCTCGATCCCGTCGATCAGCGCCAGGCCGCCCTCGACGTCTCCTGCGAGCGCGACGGCGACAGCGTGGTTCAGCCGGACGACGGGCGACGGATCGAGGCGCTCGAGCAGCGCGGCATAGACCCCGGCGATCACCCCGGGTTCGGCGCCCTCGGCGTGCCCCGCGGCGATGGCGGCCTGGAGCTGGTACGGGCCGGGACGCCGAAGCGCCTCGGCGCGACGCAGGACGCGCAGGCCCTCGTCGATCTCCTCCGCGGTCCCAGAGCGAGCGATCCTGGTCGGCGAGGAGGACGAGCTCGCCGTCCGCCCCGAGGCGCGCGTCACGTCGCGAGTCCTGGAGCAGGAGCAGCGCGAGCAGCCCGAACGCCTCGGGCTCGTCCGGCATCAGGACGCAGAGGAGCTTCGCGAGCCGGATCGCCTCCACGCAGAGCTCGCGTCGGACGAGCGCGTCGCCCGCCGTAGCCGCATACCCCTCGTTGAAGACGAGGTAGAGGACGCGGAGCACGGCGGGGAGGCGTTCGGGCAGCAGGTGGTCGGGCGGTACCCGGAACGGGATCCCCGTTTCGCGTAGGCGCCGCTTGGCGCGGACGAGCCGTTGCGCGAGCGCGGGCTCCGTCGACGAGGAACGCGCGGGCGATCTCGGGCGTCTGCAGCCCGCCCACCTCGCGGAGCGTGAGCGCGATGCGCGCCTCGACGGCGAGCGCCGGGTGGCAGCACGTGAAGAGGAGCGCGAGCCGCTCGTCGGGGATGGAGCTCATGTCGTCCTCCTCGTCCACCGGCACCTCCTCCAGACGTGCGAGCAGCTCGGCCTTGCGGGCGAACGTCCGCTCGCGGCGGATCCGGTCGATCGCCCGGTTTCGCGCGGTCGCGACGATCCACGCACCGGGCGAGCGAGGCGTCCCGTCCCGCGGCCAGCGCTCGAGCGCGATGGCGAACGCGTCCTGCACCGCGTCCTCGGCGAGCGACAGGTCGCCGAGGACGCGGGTGAGGATCCCGACCGCACGAGGCCATTCCTCCCTGAACGCGGTCTCGAGCGAGAGCCGCCGACGGTCGGGCGTCACCGCTCCACGATAGGCCGAACCTCCATCGAGCCGTACTCGGCCGCCGGAGCGAGCGACGCGATGCGGATCGCCTCGTCGAGATCGGGAAGCGTCGTGAGGAACAGCCCGCCGATCTGCTCCTTCGTCTCGGCGAAGGGGCCGTCCGTGACGACGCGTCTCGCCGGCGAGGACGCGGACGACCTTCGCCTCGGTCGCCGCCTCGAGCTCGCGTCCGACGACGTTCGGGATCGGCCTTTCCCATCTCCTCGAAGAGCGCGAGCCAGCGCGGCATCGACTCGGCGCGTTGGCTGCGCAGCCTCCTCCTCGTCGAGCCCCTCCCAGGAGGACTGGTCGGTGTAGACGAGCAATGCGTACTTCATCTCAGGCCTCCTCGTCGACGTGGACGGGCCGCACCTCGACGGCGCCGTGCGACGCGCCGGGAATGCGCGCGGCCCACGAGAGCGCGTCGTCGAACGAGGGGCAGTCGAGGATGAAGTAGCCGCCGAGCGCCTCCTTCACCTCGGCGTACGGTCCATCCGTCACGAGCTGGCGACCGTCGCGGATGCGCACGGTCGTCGCGGACGAGGTCGGCCCGAGCTCCTCGCCGCCGACGAGCACGCCGGCTACGCCCGCGGCCTTCGCGAGAACTCGCCGTACTGCTCGTACGCGGCCGCGCGCTCGCGCGTCCGAGAACCGCTCCCACGCTGCCTCGTCGGCGTAGATCAATGCCAGGTACTCCACGTGCTCCTCCTCGGTCGGATCTCGAGCTTTCACCACCACGACGAACGGCTCGGCCCGGAATCGACAGGTCCCTGTCGGCTGCGCCGGTCCAGGGACCCCCCACTGGGGGAGCGCGACCCCCTGAGCGCACGATCGCACGAAATCCGTGTCGTGTCCGTGCCAGATCGGTGCCATGTTCGTGCCGGATGGGCCCGGCTGCCGACCGGCATCGTGCGCCGTCCGCCCGCCGGTGGCCGGGTCGCGCGCGTATGGCGTCTCAGGCCGCGCCGGTCATCCGCTCGAGCAGCGTCCGCGCGGCCGCCTTGTCGAGCAGCTCGTTGAGGTTGCCGCACTTCGGGCTCTGCACGCACGAGGGGCATCCCGGCCCGGCACGGGCAACGCGCGAGCAGCCGCGCGGTGTCGGCGACCCACTCCGCGAAGCAGTCGAAGCCGCGCTCGGAAATGCCGACCCCGCCCGCGTGCCCCTCGTAGACGAAGATCGTCGGCCGTCCAGTCTGCTCGTGGACGTTCGTCGAGAGGCCGCCGATGTCCCAGCGGTCGCACATCGCGAACAGGGGAAGGAGCGAGATGAGCGCGTGCTCGGCGGCGTGGAGCGCGGAGACGAGCGTCGGCATCTCGTCGATCCCGTGCGAGCAGGCTCGCGTCTCGGGGCAGAACCAGACCCCCTCGGTCTCGAACGACGTCTCGGGCAGGTCGAGCGGCGTCGCGTCGATCACGCTGCCGTCCGCGATCGCCTTCCGCTGGAACGCCGACCACCTGCTCGGCGACGGCGACGCGCCCGTGGTGGAGCTCGACCCCGGCCACCCGCCGCACGCGGAGCGGCCTCGACGATCGTCGTCTCCGTCTCCTTGCGCGCCTGGGTGTACCAGTCGACGGTCACCGGTCGCACGAGGGCCGTCCGGCTCTCGAGGTCGAGCGCGGTCACCCCGTACTGGTCGCCGAGATGGAGGTACACGGCGCCCTCGTGCACCGTGGAGAAGGCGCGCTCGCGCTCGGCCGTGCCGAGCACGGTGCCGGTCTCCTCGTCGACGATCACGAACCCCTCGGAGTCCCCCGAGCGGAGCGACAGGCGGGCGGCGGGCGTGTCCCTGCCGCGCCACACGAACCCCGCGGCTGTCGCCTCGAGCTCGGGCAGCACGGCCGCCCGCCCGAGCGCCTCCGGCCCGAGGATCTCCGCGTCCGCCGCGGTCAGCGGCCCCTCGTAGGCGGCCGAGAGCACGTGACCGTCGAGGATCCGCGGCGTCGCGTGGTCGATCAGCGCCGCCTCGGCCGTCCGCTCGAGCAACGCCGCGGGCTCGTTCACGAAGAACTGGTCGAGCGCATCCTCGCTCGCGACCAGCACCGCCAGCCCGCGGGAGCGTCGACCCGCCCGGCCCCATTGCTGTCGGAGCGAGGCAACGGTCCCCGGGAACCCGACCGAGATCGCGCAGTCGAGCATGCCGATGTCGATCCCGAGCTCGAGCGCGTTGGTCGCGGTGACGCCGAGCAGCTCCCCCTCGACGAGGCGCCGCTCGATCTCGCGGCGCTGCTCCGGCGTGTAGCCGGCGCGATACGGTGCGAGCCGCCGCGCGGTCGCCGTGTCCAGCCGGTCGCTCGCGAAGCGGTGCACCAGCTCCGCGGCCTTGCGGCTCTTCGTGAAGCAGATGACGCGCAGCCCGCCCCCGACGAGGCCCGCGAGGAGCCGGGACGCGTCGCCGAGCGCGCTCGCGCGCACCCCGAGCTCCTCGTCGAGCAGCTCGGGGTTCCAGAGCACCACCTCGCGCTCGGCGCGAGGCGACGTGTCGACGTCGACGACCCGCACGTCGAGCCCGGTCAGCCGAGTCGCGAGCTCGCCCGCGTTCGCGATCGTCGCCGATGCCAGGACGAAGACCGGCTCGGACCCGTACGCGCGAGCGAGGCGCCGCAGGCGCCGCAGGACGTTGGCGACGTGGGAGCCGAAGACGCCGCGGTAGACGTGCGCCTCGTCGACGACGACGGCCCGGAGGTTGTGGAGCACGTCTCCCCACCGGTCGTGGTGAGGAAGGACGCCGACGTGGAGCATGTCGGGGTTCGTGAGGATCGCGTTCGCACTTCGCCGGACGTGTGCGCGGCGCTCGACCGGCGTGTCCCCGTCGTAGATCGCGGGGCGGAGCCCCTGCAGACCGAGCCCGGCGAGCCACCGCGCCTGGTCCTGCGCGAGCGCCTTGGTCGGGTAGAGGAAGAGCGCCCTCGCCGTCGGCTCCCGGGCGATCGCGTCGAGCACCGGCAACGAGAAGGCGATCGACTTGCCGGACGCCGTGCCCGTCGTGACGACGACGCTCTCGCCGCTGCGCGACCGCCTCCCACGTCTCGGCCTGGTGGGCGTAGAGGCCGGTCACCCCCCGCGTGGCTCAGGACCTCCGCGACGGCCGGGTGGAGCGCCGCCGGGAGCGGCTCGCTGCGACCGGGCCGGCCGGGCTCGACGCCGCGGTACGCGACCTCGACGCCCTCGAGCAGGCTCTCCCAGGCGCCGACCGCGGTCAGCGCCGCGGCTCCGACGGGCGGAAGCCGGCACACGAGAGGTTGAGCGCCGCGATCCGGCCGTCGACGACCTCCGCGTAGGCCGTGTGCTCGTTCTCCTGCCACCCCTTCTCCGGGTCGCGTCCGTGGAACCGGTACCGGAGCCGGACGCGATCCGCGATTCGCTCGACGTCCGACGCCGTCACCTCGAACGGCTCGAGGGAGTCGAGCCACGCGTGGTAGCGGCGGGCGATCGCGTCCGGCCCGGTCTCCTCGCGGAACGCGTGGGGCGTCAGCGCGCGTAGGCGGGCATCTGCGGTGAACGACGCCGCGATCCGGGCGCCATCGCGCGCCGCGATGGCGCGGCGCAGCTCCTCCACGACCGCCGTGTCGTCCACGAGGCGAGGGTAGCGATGCCCCCGGTCCCGCCGCGTCCTACGCCGCGAGCAGGCGGCTGACGGCGTCGGCGTACCGGCTCCGCGCTTGCGCCCCGTGGATCACCTCGACGGGCTCTCCCCGGGCGAACAGCATCACCGTCGGCAGCGAGAGGACGCCGTAGCGCGAGGGGACCCGGAGGTTCACGTCGATGTCGAGCCGGACGACCCGCAGGCGGCCCTCGTGCTCCCGCCCGAGGTCGGAGAGGAACGGCTCGATCGCGTGGCACGGCCGGCACCAGGGCGCCGTGAACTCCACGAGCACGGGCAGGTCGGAGCCGAGCACCTCCGCCTCGAAGTTCGCATCCGTCGCGTCGATCACTGGGCCCCTCGAGTTCCGGCCGGGGGACGAGGCTCGTGATCGTTCAACACGAGCGCCCGCCTCGCACGCGAACAGCCGGCCATCCGCTACAACCGCCCCCGCAGGGCCTTCCACCGGAGCACTGGCACCTGGCGCATCGCCTCGAGCACGATCGCGCCGCTCATCTTGGACTCGCCGACACGTCGGTCGACGAAGGTGATCGGGATCTCCACCACCCGGAAGCCTGCCCGAAGCGCACGGTACGTCCCCTCGATCTGGAACCCGTAGCCTCGCGCTGCGATCGCGTCGAGGTCGATCGTCTCGAGAACCGGGCGGCGGAAGCACTTGAAGCCGCCCGTCAGGTCGCGGACCCCGACACCCAGCACGAGACGCGCGTAGAGCGACCCTCCACGGGAGATGAAGCGTCGCAGCAGCCCCCAGTTCGCGGTTCCGCCGCCCTTCACCCAGCGGGAGCCGAGCGCGAGGTCGGCGCCGCCCTCGCACGTGGCGATCAGCCGCGGGACGTCGCGCGGCGCGTGCGAGAAGTCACAGTCCATCTCGAGGACGAGCTCCGCACCTGTCGCCAGCGCGCGCTCGAAGCCGGCGAGGTAGGCCCGACCGATGCCCTCCTTCGTCGTCCGGTGCAGGACGTCGAGCCACGGAAGCTCCTCGGCGAGGCGGTCGGCGATCCCGCCGGTCCCGTCCGGCGAGCCGTCGTCGATCACCAGGACGCGGTCGCGCGAGGTGTCGAGGACGTCCCCGAGCGCACGGACGAGCGCCTCGACGTTGTCGCGCTCGTTGTAGGTCGGGACGCAGACGACGGCTCGAGCCACCGGTGGAGTCTGCCCGCTCCGCGGTGGCAGGGCGTCCATATGATCGGCCGATGCCGTCGCTCCCCCGCAATGCCGACGTTGCGGACGCGCTCGACGAGCTCGCCGACGTCTCCGAGATCCTCGGCGAGCAGGGGTTCCGCGTCCTCGCCTACCGCAGGGCGGCGACACGGATCCGCGAGACGGGCGCGTCCGTCGCCGAGCTCGCGCTGCAGGGAAGCGCGAAGGAGCTTCCCGGGATCGGCGCGACGATCGAGTCCAAGATCGTCGAGATGACCGAGACGGGCTCCATGGCGGCCCTCGAGAAGCGGCGGGCCGAGGTGCCGGACGAGGTCACGCAGTTCCTGCGCCTGCCGGGGCTCGGGCCGAAGACGGCGGCGCGGATCTGGCGTGAGCTCGGCGTCACGACCCTCGACGGGTTGCGCGAGGCTGCCGAGCAGCACCGCGTCCGGGATCTGCAGGGGCTGGGCGCGAAGAGCGAGGAGCGGATCCTCGAGCGCGCTCGAGAAGGGATTCGGGCCGGAGCCTGAACGGCGCGGCCTGCTCGGGGTCGGGCTGCCGGTCGTCCGCGAGGTCGTCGAGGCGCTACGCAGCCACCCGGTGGCGGTGGACGTCTCCGGCGCGGGAAGCGTGCGGCGCGGCCGCGAGACCTTCCGTGACCTCGACGTGATCGCCACCGCGACCGACCCCGCCGCGCTCACGGCGCACTTCGTCACGCTGCCGTGGGTGCTGGAGGTCGCTGCGCACGGCGAGACGAAGGCCACGGTGGTCACGAAGCAGGGCCTCCGGCTCGATCTGCGCGTCGTGCCGCCGGAGGACTACGGGAGCCTGCTGCAGCACTTCACCGGCTCGAAGGATCACAACGTGGCGCTCCGCGAGGAGGCCCAGCGCCGCGGCCTCTCGGTCTCGGAGTACGGCGTCACCGTCGTCGAAACGGGGGATGTCCATCGGTTCCGGAACGAGGACGAGCTCTATCGCTTTCTCGGCTACGACCCCATCCCGCCGGAGCTCCGCGAGAACGGGGGCGAGCTCGAGGCCGCCCGCGAGGGCAGGCTGCCGGCACTCGTCGAGGTGTCGGACCTCGTCGGCGAGCTCCACTGCCACTCGACGTGGTCCTCCGACGGGAAGTCGTCGATCGAGGAGATGGCGTACGCCGCGCGCGCGCTCGGCTACCGGTTCATGGCGCTGACCGATCACTCGCACTACCTGCGCGAGGGCCGGATGGAGGCGCAGTGGAAGGAGATCGAGGAGGTCAATGCCCGCGTCGGGCCGTTCAAGGTGCTGAGGGGCGTCGAGGCGAACATCCGCGCCGACGGGTCGGTCGACGTCGCCGACGAGCTCCTCGCCCAGCTCGACTGGGTGGTCGCCTCGCTCCACGCCGCGTTCGACCGGAGCCCGACGGAGCGCCTGCTCGCCGCGATCGACCACCCGCACGTCGACTGCATCGGCCATCTGACGGGACGCAAGCTCAATAAGCGCGCCGGGTCCGACGTCGACGTCGAGAAGGTCGTGGCGCGCGCGGTCGAGACGGGAACCGCGCTCGAGATCAACAGCCAGCCCGACCGCCTCGACATGCGGGACGTGCACGCGCGGCTGGCCGGCGAGGCGGGCGTGCTCGTGCCGGTGACCACCGACGCGCACTCCGTGAGGGCTCTCGGCTACCGGGAGCTCGGGATCGCCCAGGCTCGCCGTGCCTGGCTCACGAAGGCACAGGTGCTCAACACGCGCCCGTGGCGCGAGATCGCGAAGGGCCTCCGATGAGCGACTTCCGCGACGACGGCGCTGCCGCGCTCGAATGGACGGCGTCCTACCTCGAGCGCCTCCGCGAGCTTCCCGTCCTCTCCCGCGCCGAGCCCGGCGCGATCCGCGCCGCGCTGCCCGAGCGCGCGCCGGAGACGGCCGAGCCGTTCGCAGCCGTTCTCCGCGACCTGGACGACGTGCTGCTCCCGGGCCTCACCCACTGGCAGAGCCCCCGCTACTTCGCCTACTTCGCGACGACCGGCTCCGAGCCGGGGATCCTCGCGGAGCTCCTGGTCGCCGCCCTCAACCAGGTCGGGATCCTGTGGCGTGCGTCACCCGCCCTGCAGGAGCTCGAGGAGGTGACGCTCGCGTGGCTCGCAGACCTGCTCGGGCTGCCGGAGGGCCTCCACGGGCACATCGAGGACACGGCGTCGACGGGCCTCGTCACCGCGCTCGCGGCTGCTCGCGCGGCGGCACCGGGCCGGCGCGTCGTCGTCTGCTCCGAGCACACCCACTCCTCGA
Organism: uncultured Actinomycetes bacterium; assembly: GCA_963793655.1. Taxonomy (GTDB): domain Bacteria; phylum Actinomycetota; class Thermoleophilia; order Gaiellales; family Gaiellaceae; genus Gaiella. Next base: position 255,431 of record CAWCAV010000002.1, on the reverse strand, counting down.
CGGCGAAGGCGGCACGCCTGCTCGAGCTCGAGCTCCGGCCCGTGCCTGGCGACGAGCGCTTCGCGATGCGCCTCGACGAGCTCGACCTGACCGACGCCTGTGCCGTTGTCGCGACGATCGGGACGACGTCGGCGGCCTCGATCGACCCCGTGCCGGAGCTCGCCGACCGCTGCGGGGAGGCCGGCGCCTGGCTGCACGTCGACGCCGCCTACGCCGGGAGCGCCGCCGTGTGCCCGGAGCTGCGGCCGCTCTTCGCCGGCTGGGAGCGGGCCGACTCGCTCGGCGTCAACCCGCACAAGTGGCTCTTCACGCCGATTGACTGCTCGGCGTTCTTCAGCCGCCGCCCCGACGACCTGCGCAACGCGTTCAGCCTCGTCCCCGAGTACCTGCGCGTCAGCGAGGACGTCGTCAGCCTGAGCGAGTACAGCCTGCCACTCGGTCGGCGCTTCCGTGCGCTCAAGCTGTGGGCCGTGCTCCGCTGCTACGGGCGCGAGGGCCTGCAGGCCGTGATCCGCGAGCACCTGCGCCTCGCGGAGCTCTTCGAGGGCTGGGTACGCGACGAGGCCGGCTGGGAGGTCTGCGCCCCGCGCCACTTCTCGCTGGTCTGCTTTCGGCGCGACGCATCGGACGAGGAGAACGAGGCCCTGCTCGAGCGGGTGAACGCGTCCGGCGAGGTATTCCTCTCGCACACGCGCCTCGACGGCCGGTTCGTGCTCCGCCTCGCGATCGGGAACGCGCGCACGGAAGAGGAGGACGTGCGCCTCGCCTGGGACGTGCTCCGCCGCGAGGCGCAGGCGCGATAGGGGCGAGGCCGCCCGTGCCCTGCCCCGAGACGGCGCGGGCGGCTCAGAGACCGCGCAGGAGCTCGAGCACGCCCTCCGGCCCGTCGACGACCAGGTCGGCCGCCTCCCGCAGCTCGGCCGGCGCCTCGCGGGAGTCGACTGCGACACGTACCCCGAGCTCGAGCCCGTCCAGCCCGGCGAAAGCGTCGACGTCCGTCCTGTCGTCGCCGGCGTAGAGCGCGCGGCGGACTCCCGCCCTCGTGACGAGTGCCCGCACCGCGGTCCCCTTGTCGGCGTCGACCGGCGGCCTGACCTCGAGCACCATCCGCCCCCACCGCGGCACGAGGCCCTTCGCGGCGGCGGCCTCGGCAACCCGGGTGAGATACGCGCGCGCCGCGGCCTCGTCGTCGGCGCGGCGGAAGTGGAACGACACGCTGAGCGGTTTTCGCTCAGCGGGCCAGTCGACTCCGCGCGCAAACTCCTCGATCCGGTCGACCCACTCCGCGGCGCCGGGCTCGAGCTCGAGACCGTGCTCGCCGACGACGGCGACGCCGGAGACGTCGATCATCCGCTCGACCTCGTGCCGCGGACGTCCGCTCACGCACGCGACGAGCGCGTAGCGTCCGGCGAGGCGCGCGAGCTCGCGCCTCGTTTCCTCCGGAACCCGCGCATCGCCCGGCCGATCGACGATCGGTGAGAGCGTGCCGTCGACGTCGAGCAGGATCGCCGCCCGCCCGGGCTCGGCCGCGAGCAGGCGCAGCAGGTCGTCCTCCATGGGCGACCTAGGATACGAGCGGTGCGCTCAGAACGGCTTCCCATGACTGCGCGCCTCGTGCTCATCGGCCTCGTCGCCGGCGTCTTCTCGACGGTGTTCGGAGTCGGCGGCGGGATCATCGTGGTGCCCCTCCTCGTCGCGCTGGCAGCGTTTCCAGCCCATGCGGCGGCGGCGACCTCGCTCGGGGCGATCCTCGTCACCGCGGCAGCCGGCGTCGTCCTGTATGCGGCTCGCGGCGAGGTGCGACCCTGGTATGCCGCCGTCGTCGGGATCCCCGCCGTCTTCGGAGCGGTGGCGGGCACGCATCTCCAGCAGCGGCTCTCCGGCCGCAACCTCAGCCTCGGATTCGCGGGGCTGCTCGTCGTCATCGGGATCTGGCTGATCGCCGGATGACCGGCTGGACGGTCCTCGCCGCGCTCTGCCTCGGTCTGGGTGCGGGCGTGCTCTCCGGCGTGTTCGGCGTCGGCGGTGGGATCCTGTTCGTCCCGACGCTCCTCCTGCTCGGGCTCGGGCAGGTGGAGGCGTCCGCCACGTCGCTCCTCGCCATCGTGCCCACCGCCGCCGTCGGCGCCGCCCGCCAGCGGTCGTACGGCAACCTGAGGGCCCGTGCCGCTCTCGTGATCGGATTGGCGTCGATCGCCGGTGCGGAGATCGGGGTGCAGGTCGCGACGCGCGTCGACGAGGGCGTGCTGCGGCGCCTCTTCGGCGTGCTGCTGCTCGCCGTCGCGGCACAGCTCACGCAACGGGCCCTCCGCCGGGACCGGCGGTACCCTGAGGCACCGTGAGGGTCGCGCGCGCCGCAGTCGTGCTCGTGCTCGCGGCGGCCGTCGCGGGGATCGCCGCGGCTGCTCCCGTGGCCCCGGGAGCGACGCAGACGAGGGCGACCGCGCTCGTCGCGCAGGTCACGGTACCCGGCCAGGCGGGTGGGTCGACCAGCCAGGTCTCCGCGCCGCCGACCTCGAGCGGCAGCGGTTCGTTCGCGTTCCCCGCCGACGGCTCGGCGCTCAGGATCGGCGCGTCCAGCGCGACGACCACGGCCCAGCCCGGCACGTCCTCGTCGGCGGAGGGCTCCATCAAGGTGCTTGCCGTGACCACGCTCGGGGGCGAAGTGGTGGCGGAGTCCGTCACGGTCAGGGCGGGCGCAGCTGCAGGCGCCGCGGGCGCGACCGGGGACGTCGGCACGTCCGCGATCACCGGGCTGGTCGTCCTCGGTCAGGCCGTGACGCCGAGCGGCAACGTGCAGTTGCCGCTCGCCGACTGGGGCACCCTCGACGTGCTGAGCTCGACCCGCTCGACCTCGGACACGCCGCGGTCCGCCGAGAGCGCAGTGACGGGCCTCCGGATCCGCCTCATCGCCGAGCACGGCGGGCTTCCCGCCGGGACGGAGATCACGATCGGCGCGGCGACCGCTCGCGCGGTCGCCCTGGCTGCGCCGACGCAGCCCCCGCCGGCGAACGTGGATGGAGCGCCGCGGGCGACGCCTGGCCGGCCCGCACGACCTGCGGTCACGTTGCCGCGCCCACGGCCGTCGACAAACGCGCCGCGGGAGCCCGGTCGCTCGATCCCCGGCGCGCCCCCGGAGGTCGTGCGTGCCGCGCCCGAGGTGACCGCCCGGCTCTCGCACGGCGGCTACGTCTTCCCGATCTTCGGCCCGGCCGCCTTCGGAAATACGTTCGGCGCTTTCCGCGCCGACGTGAAAGGAAAGTGGCATCACGGCGAGGACCTCGTCGCCCCCTACGGGACACCCCTGCTCGCGGTTGCCGACGGGACGCTGTTCTCCGTCGGCTGGAACGACGTCGGCGGTTGGCGCCTGTGGCTCCGCGACGGCTCGGGCAACGAGTTCTACTACGCGCACCTGAGCGCGTACTCGCCGCTCGCGATCGCGGGAAAGCGCGTGAAGGCGGGCGACGTGCTGGGGTTCGTCGGAGACTCGGGAGACGCGGACGGAGGTGTGCCGCACCTTCACTTCGAGATCCACCCCGTCGAGTTCCTCGGGTACGGCTATGACGGAGCAGTCGCGCCGTATCCGTTCCTCGTCGCGTGGCGCCGCGCCGAGGACGTCTCGTTCTCGTCCGGCCGGACCTATGTTCTCGGCCGCGACGGCCTCGCCGGCCCCCCCGGCGCCCCGGTTGCCTCCGCCCAGGCCGGTGCCGTGCTGTTGGACGCCGAGGACATCTCGGCCGCGAGCGGCCTGGTGCCGGGCGCGCTGAAGCGGGCGCTCGCCGGTGGCGAGGCCCGCTCCGGCGCAGGTCCGTAGACCCGCCTTCCGCCTAGCTCGCCGCGGCCTTCGAGGCCTTCGCCTTGACGTCGGCCGCCATGTCCTCGGCGGCCTCCGCCGTGTCGGCGACGGCGTCGGCGACGGGAGCGGGGGCGTCGAACGTCTCGAGCGGCTGGAGGTCGTCGTTGCCCGCGACCATGTCGAGCAGCTTCTCGCGCGTCTGCGGTCCCGTCCACGGGTTGTAGAGGGCTCCGGCGACGACACCGGCGAGCAGGACCATGTTGCGGCCCTTGTGGCTCTTGTTCTTCTTGCCCTTCCCCTGCAGCGTGTCCTTCGCGCTCATGAGGTCTTCGAGGGCCCGCCGCATCTGCTCCTGGGCCTTCTTGTCCGTCGCGAGCGCCCTTGCGGAGCCGCTCACGCCATTCTGCTTCGCGAGCGGTCCGTAGAGCTCGCGCGCCGCGCCGAGGGCGTCCTTCAAGTCCTTGCGGAACTCCTCGTCGCGGAGCGCCCGCTCGAGATACGGCTTGACCAGCTCGAGGGTGTCCGTCATCTTTGCGGCCTTCTTCGCCATCGCGGCCGTCCTTTCTCTTCGTATTGGCGTCCCTGAAGTATTACCCGCAAAGCGTCCATAGGATGCACGTCGTGGGAAAGCTCAGGCGCGTTGCGCTCGCGATCGCCGCTCTGGTGGCCGCGCTGGCATACATATGGGTCGCCGCCGTGCGGGCGGTTCCCGGCGTGCGTCGTCGCAAGGAAGCCGACCGGGCGGCGCGCCGGCGCGGCTGAGTCGCCCGCGAGCGGCCGGTGATCCACCCCCCGCGCATCCGCGGCGGTGTGGCCGCGAGGGCAGCAGCGCTCGGCGCGGGCCTCTTCCTGTTCGCCCTGGGCATCGTCATGCAGCTCGAGTCGGGCCTGGGGCTCGGGCCGTGGGACGTCCTCAACCAGGGCATCAGCGAGCGGACGCCGCTCTCGTTCGGGGCGGCGAACGTCGCCGTCGCGCTGCTCGTCCTCGTGATCGCGTGGGCGCTCGGCGCGCGCATCGGCGTGGGCACGGTCGCGAACGCGGTCCTGATCGGCGTCTTCGTCGAGCTGCTCCTCGAGATCGACGCGATCGAGCGGCTTTCCGAGGAGCCGGTCTGGGCCAGAGTCGGCCTGCTCGTCGCCGCGATCCTCGTCGTCGGGCTCGGCTCGGGCCTCTACATCGGCGCGGACCTCGGTGCGGGGCCCCGCGACTCGCTGATGCTCGTCGGCGCCCGGCGCGCCGGGCGCCGGATCGGCGTCGTCCGGGCGGCCCTCGAAGTGGTCGCCGCCTCGATCGGCTTCGCGCTCGGTGGCACGGTCGGCGTGGGGACCCTCGCGTTCGCCTTCGGCATCGGCCCGGCGGTGGAGCTGGGGTTCGCCGCGCTCACCCGCACCGGGGTCGCGGCTACGGGAGAGGTGGCGTCGCGAGTACGATCGCGCGAGATGAAGGGCCTCGTCTGCGCCGGAGGTGAGGCGACCCGTCTCGGGGAGCTGACGCGGGTCACGAACAAGCACCTGCTCCCCGTCGGCCGCTGGCCGATGATCTTCTACCCGCTCCAGCTCCTCGAGCGCGCCGGAGTCGAGAGCGTCCTCGTCGTCACGGGGAAGGGCCACGCCGGCCAGATGATCGACCTCCTCGGCGACGGTCGGCTCGCGGCGCGGGGCACGGAGGAGCCCCTGCTCTCGCTCGACCTGACGTACAAGGTGCAGACGCGGCCCGGCGGGATCGCGCAGGTCGTCGGCATGGCGCGGGACTTCGCCGCACGGCGACCGCCTCGTCGTCGTTCTCGGCGACAACATCTTCGAGCGCTCCCAGGCTGCCGCGATCGGAGCGTGGGCCGCCGGGGGCGACCGGGCGCATGATCTTCGTCAAGGAGGTCCCCGACCCGGAGAACTTCGGCGTGGTCGTCTACGACGGGGCCGGCACGGTCACGGACATCGTCGAGAAGGCCGGCGTGGTGGACATGCGCTACGACGCGCCCCCCACGAACGACGCCGTCGTCGGTCTCTACTGCTTCCCGCCGGATGTGTTCGAGGTGATCGGCCGCCTCGAGCCGTCGAGCCGCGGCGAGCTCGAGATCACCGACGTCAACCGCCACTACGCCAAGGAGGGACGGCTGGACGTCGTGCAGGTCGAGGGCTGGTGGGAGGACGCGGGCAAGCACTGGCAGCACCTCGCCGAGATCGGCCGCCTCGTCGAGGAGACGGGCGCGAACGGATGACCGACGCCCCCGTCGCGGGGATCGTCCGGATCCCGCTCCGCCGGTTCGAGGACGAGCGCGGCTGGTTCTGCGAGCTGCGGCGCGACAGCACGCTCCCGCGGCCGACCGTGCAGACGAACCTCTCGTTCTCACGCAAGGGCGTGATCCGCGGGCTGCACTACCACGAGCGCGGCCAGGACGACCTCTTCGCCTGCCTGCAGGGCATGGCCCGCGTCGTCGTCCTCGACCGCGAGAGCGGCGCGACGTTCACCGAGGACATCGGCGACGAGAATCCCGTCGCGATCTACGTCCCGGGCCGCCACGCGCACGGCTTCGAGGCGCTCACCGACCTCCTGTTCTGCTACCACGTGACCGAGGAGTACGACCCCGACGACCCGGACGAGCACGGAGTCCCGTGGAACGACCCCCGAGTCGCCCACCTGTGGAGCACGACGACGCCGATCCTCTCCGCGCGCGACGCCGTACCCTGATCACGGGCGCGGGCGGCCAGCTCGGCCGCGCGCTCGCGCGAGGCGTTCGCCGGCGACGAGGTGCTCGCACTCGGCCGCGGCGGCGTGGGACGTCGTGCCTCGAGGCCCCGCCGCTGCCGTGGTCGCCCGGACCTCGTGCTCCACGCTGCGGCGTGGACGAACGTCGACGGCGCCGAGGACGACCCGCAGGCCGCGGCGGCTGCGAACGTCGGCGGCACGGCGCACGCGGCCGCGCTCGGCGCGCCGCTCGTGGCGTTCTCGACCGACTACGTGTTCGACGGGACGAAGGGCGCAGCCGTACGTCGAGTCCGACGCGCCCGTCCCGCTCTCCGCCTACGGCCGGACGAAGCTCCACGGCGAGGCGGCCGCCGGCGAGCGTGCGTGGGTCGTCCGCTCGTCCTGGCTCTTCGGCGAGACGGGCCACAACTTCGTGCGCACGATGCTCCGGCTCGGCGCCGAGCGGGACGAGGTTGCGGTCGTCGACGACCAGCGCGGCTGCCCCACCTACGTCGGGCACCTCGCCGCGGCCACGCGCGAGCTGGTCGACGCACGGCTCGCCGTTCGGCATCTGGCACCTCGCCGCCTCCGGCGACTGCACCTGGGCGGACTTCGCCGAGGCGATCTTCGAGGAGGCGGGGCTCACGTGCCGGGTACGGCGGATCACCTCCGAGGAGTTCGGGGCGAAGGCGCCTCGCCCGGCGACCTCGATCCTGCGGAGCGAGAAAGGCGCCCCCGAGCTGCCCCACTGGCGCGAGGGCCTGCGCGCCTGCCTCCGGGCACTGTCGCCCGCACCGGATTAGGCCGCCGTTTCGACGGGTACGACGCTCGCATGGGCCGGAACGTCCTCGTCGTGAGCACGGTCGAACATGCGGAGAGCGCGTTGCGCGATCGTCTCGGTCCGGACCTCGACGAGGTCAGGGTCGTCGTTCCCGTGGTGCAGCAGGGATTCCTCGACTGGCTCGCAAACGACGAGCGCGCCGCATCCGACGCGGAGGACGAGGCCTCGCGCCTCGCCGCCGAGCTTCCCAATGTCGCCGACGCGCGCAAGGGAGAAGCGGATGTGCTGCTGGCGATCCAGGACGCCCTCGCGACGTTCGGCGCGGACGAGATCGTCGTCGCACTGCATCCCGACGACGAGGCTCCGTTCGCCGAGCGCGTCTCGCGGGCCGATCTCCGGCCGAGCGTCGACGGCGTCCCGGTGCGCGCGATCGTGATCCGCGATCAGGCGTGAGCCGCGGGCTTCCTCGGCGGTAAGCGCACCACGGCCGGTGCGTCGCCTTCGAGGAAACCGACGATCCGCTCCTGACCGCGCCGCATCGCCCAGCGATGGTTCCACGCGAACTGGGGGCGCAGCAGAGGCGTGAGGTGACGGACGAGCGGCTTCCGCACCTCGACGTCCCACTCGAGGACGGCGCGGGTGCTCGCGCCGACCGCGGTCAGCGTCCAGGTGCCGGTTCCGACGAAGTCGCCGTCGATCCGGGACACGAGCCGCCGCGGCGCGATCGCCTCGACGCAGGTCAGCTCCCAACGCAGGCGGTACGGCAGCCGGCCGCGGGTGAGGAGCCGCGCCCGCTTCCCCGGCGCTGCGGGCCCGGGGTCGCCCTCGCCCTGGAGGAAGGCGTCCCCCCACCAGGCCGGGTATTCGCGCGGGCAGGACAGGAGCTCGTAGACCCGGTCCGGCGGAGCGGGAACGAGCCATTCGTCGACGAAGCAATAGCGTGACATGCACGTTGTTCGCCGGTGGGCCGGCTTCGGTTCGCAGCGGACGCACTCCCGACCCGCGGACGCGCCGCATTGAAACCGGTCGTATTGCGTGTCGACTACCCTTCCCCGGATGCGCGTTCTCGTGACCGGCGGCGCCGGCTTCATCGGCTCGCACTTCGCCAAGCGGCTGGTCGCAGGGGAGACGAGGTCGTCGTCCTCGACAAGCTGACCTACGCGGGGAACCCGGCCAATCTCGACGGCACCGGAGTCGAGCTCGTCGTCGGGGACATCGCCGACCCGGACGCGGTCGAGCGTGCGGCTGCGGGCTGCGACGCGGTCGTCAACTTCGCCGCGGAGACGCACGTCGACCGCTCGATCCTCGGGCCGCAGGAGTTCGTCCACACGGACGTCCTCGGGACGATGACCCTCCTCGAGTGGGCGCGCGCCGCACGACGCGCGATACGTCCAGGTCTCGACGGACGAGGTCTACGGCGACCTCGAGGCCGGCGGCCGGGCGGTGGAGACGGACCCGCTCCGCCCCTCGAGCCCCTACAGCGCCGCCAAGGCCGGCGGCGACCTGCAGGTGCTTGCGTACGTCCGCACGTACGGCGTCCACGCATCCATCACTCGCGGCGCGAACACCTTCGGGCCGAACCAGTACCCGGAGAAGCTCGTGCCGCTGTTCGTCACGAACGCGCTCGACGGCGAGCCGCTGCCCGTCTACGGCGACGGGAAGCAGGTGCGCGAATGGCTCCACGCCGAGGACCACTGCGCGGGCGTCGACCTCGTGCTGCGCGAGGGCGCGCCCGGCGAGATCTACAACATCGGCGGCGAGGACCACGAGAACCTCGAGGTCACGCAACCGAATCCTCGAGCTGACCGGCGCCGATTCCGTCCCTGATCCGCCACGTCGAGGACCGCGCGGGTCACGACCGCCGCTACGCGCATCGACGACACGAAGCTCCGTGCGCTCGGCTGGAAGCCGCGGCACTCGTTCGGCGAGGGCGGCCTGCCCGAGACCGTCGAGTGGTACCGGGCGAACCGCGCGTGGTGGGAGCCGATCAAGTCCGGCGAGTACCGCCGCTACTACGAGGAGCAGTACGCGGAGCGGCTTCAGGCCTAGCGCTCCGCCGTCGACAGGAGTTCAATGCGCCGCCTCGTCGCCCTCATGGTGCTGCTCGCCGCGCTGTCCGGGATGTCGGCGACCGCCGCGTTCGCAGCACGTGGAACGTCGACCGCGTTCGTCCTCGCCGGCGGCGGATGGGGGCACGGCGTCGGGATGAGCCAGTGGGGTGCGTTCGGCCAGGCGAAGGCCGGGCGCGACTACCGCCAGATCCTTGCGACGTACTACCGCGGCACGGAGATCGGGTCGTCGCCCCCGCCGCTCGCCGAGCGAGTCCGCGTGCTCGTCGCCGACGGGCTGCCGGAGGTGACGCTCGCCAACGTCGTTGCTGCCTTCGACGGCGCCGGGAAGCGCTACCCCCTCCTCGGGGCCACGGCAACGGTCGGTCCCGACCTCAAGCTTCCGGTCGGGAAGGACGGGAAGCCGCTCGTCCTCCCGGGCCCGGTGACCTTCCGCGCGGCCAAAGGGGCGTTCATCGTGTACCGGGGCAAGAGCTTCCGTGGGGACCTCCGGGTCGCAGCGGTGGGCGACCGTCTGCAGCTCGTCAACGTCGTCGGCCTCGAGGCCTACCTGCTCGGCGTCGTCCCGGGTGAGATGCCGAAGGAGTGGCCGATCGACGCGCTCAAGGCGCAGGCGGTCGCGGCCCGGACGTACGCGGTCGGGCACGTCGTGGACGGGAAGCCGTTCGACCTCTATTCGGATTCCCGCAGCCAGGTCTACTACGGCGTCGGCTCCGAGGCACCCGGGACGTCGCAGGCGGTGCGCGAGACCCGCGGCGAGATCCTCACCTACGACGGATCGCCGGCGCAGACGTTCTACTTCTCCTCGAGCGGCGGACGGACGATCAGCGCGCTCGACGCGTTCGGCTCGGATCTCCCGTACCTCGTCTCGGTCGAGGACCCGTGGGACACGGCCTCGCCGAACCATGCGTGGCCCGCGCAGCTCCTCACCGGCCCCCAGCTCGCCAAGCGCTTCGGCCTCGCGGGGGCGATCGCCGACGTGGCGTACGTCGCCGGCACCCCGGGCGCGCCTGCGGTGCTGCACCTGACCACCACGAAGGGTGCCACCGCGGACGTGCGCCTGTCCGACGTCCGGGCCCGGCTCGGGCTCAAGTCCACGAGCTTCCGGCTGGGTGTCCTCAGGCTCGATCGCCCGGCTGGCAAGCTCGCGTCGAACGGCGTGCTGCGCCTCACGGGCGTCGTCCGCGACCTCACTGACGTCGTCCTCGAGCAGCAGGGGCCGTCCGGGACGTGGACGACCGTCAAGCGGCTCGCACCGGCGGCCGACGGGACGTTCGTCGTCAAGCTCCGCCCTGCCGAGACGGCCGCCTACCGACTGTCTGCCGACGGTCTGGGGGGCCCGCCGCTGACGGTCCGGGTCGCGGCGTGAGATCGTGCGCCCTCGTCGGGGCGCTCGCCGTCGCTACCGCGCTCGCCCTTCCGGGCGCGAGCCTCGCCGCTCGGTACACCCTGGGCCTCCGGCCCGGCGTGGATCCCGCGTCCGTCGCGGCGGCCGTCGAGCGCGCAACCGGAGAGCGGCCTGCCGGCCTCGAGCCGCTCCGTGCCCTCTCCGCGGTTGGGCACCTGCGCGAGCTACGGGCGATACCCGGCGTCGCGTGGATCGAGCGCGAGCGGGTGCGCCGTGTCTCGTTCGTCCCGACCGACCCGCTCGCCCCGCGGCAGTGGTACGCCGCCGCGAATCGGGCCTACGACGCGTGGGAGACCCCGCCGCCGCTCGCACCGGTGCGTGTCGCGGTGATCGACTCCGGGATCGACCTCGGCCACCCCGACCTGGCGGGGCACATCGCCGCGGCCAAGAGTTTCGTCGGCGGCACCGCCCAGGACACCCGAGGGCACGGGACGATCGTGGCGGGGATCATCGCGGCCGAGCTCGACAACGCGGCGGGCATCGCCGGCCTCGCCCCGTCCGCCGAGCTCCTGGTCGCGAAGGTGGTCGCACCGGGCGGGACGATCTCGGTACAGGCCGAGGCGCGGGCGATCAGGTGGGCCGTCGACAACGGCGCCCGGGTGCTCAACATCAGCCTGGGCGGCCTCCGTGACCCGCGCAACCCGGATCGCGACACGTACTCGCGGCTCGAGAAGGAGGCGATCGACTACGCGGTGAAGCGCGGTGCCGTGATCGTTGCCGCAGTGGGCAACTCCGACCAGGCGCCGCACACCCCGTGGCGGTTTGCCAGCTACCCAGCGGCGCTGCCACACGTCCTCGGGGTCAGCGCGCTGACGCGGGGTGGCGCTTCGCCGGCCTTTTCGAACCGTGACGCCGTTTACAACGACGTCGCCGCGCCGGGAGAGGACATCCTCTCGACCTTCCCACGTTCGCTCACCGCCGAGCGGCCGGCGTGCGTCGACCAGGGCTACACGCCGTGCGCCGGCGACGAGTTCAGGCCTCCCGAGGGAACGTCGTTCTCGGCGCCGCAGGCGACCGCCGTCGCCGCCAACCTGCTCGGCGCGCGGCCGCTCCTGCGCCCGGAGCAGGTGACCGCGATCATCGAGCGCACGGCGATCGACGCGACGGCGCAGACCGGCTGCCGCGCCTGCGCGCCCGGCCGAGACCAGTACACGGGCTGGGGCGCCCTCGATGCGACGGGCGCCATCGAGGCACTCGGCGGCGCGATCCCGGCGCGGGACGCCCACGAGCCGAACGACGACGCCGGCGAGAGCGCCTACCGGCTGTACTTCCCCGCAGGGGAGAAGGCCCGGTTCGTCAAGGCGTCGGTCGACTTCTGGGACGATCAGGACGATGTGTACGGCGTCTTCCTCCACCGAGGCGAGAAGCTCTACGTCTCCCTGGTGCCCGCCGTCCGCGCCGACGTTGCGCTCGCCCTCTGGCGGCCCGAGACGGTCTCGGTCACCGATCTTGCGCGGCAGGACCTTCGGGTACGGCTCTCGAGCGGCCCGGGGCGGCGTGAGCGGCTCGCGTGGACTGCGGACGTGGAGGGATGGCACTTCCTCCAGGCGCGGGTCACCGCCGCCGAGCGGCCCGCCGGTCGCATACCGCCTCTCGATCGTCCGCACGCGCTAGCCGCGGCCGCCACGGTAGAGAGCGACCATCAGCTGGGCCTGGAGCCGCTCGCGTAGAGGCTCCTGACCGACGAGCGACTCGAGCTCCGGGACGAGCTCGACGTGTCGCTCGAGCGCGAGGTCGACATCGATCCGCTCTTCGAGCGCCGCCTGGCGTAGCTCCTCGAGTCTTCGGATCTCGGTCTGCGCGAACGGCTCATACGAGAGGTCCGCGAGCGCGGGGCCGTGCCAGAGGCCGAGCGCCTCGCGCAGGATCGCCGCGGCTGTCTTCTCGTCCTGCATCGAACGCGCCGCCCGGGCCTCGCCGAGCAGGTGCTCGAAGCGGACGACGTCCACGCCGGCGCGACCGGTGTCGAGCGCATAGCCCGGCTCCCGCGTCAGCACCGCCTCGTGGCCTAGGTACTTGCGAAGCTGTGAGACCGCGTTCTGGAGCGAGGCGACGGCGGTTCGCGGCGCCTCGGCGCCCCACAGGTCATCCACCAACCGGTCGACCGCGATCGTCTCTCCCGCACGGAGAGCGAGCAGCGCGAGCAGCGCTCGCTGCCGCCGTTGCCGGACAGGCAGCACGCGAGGGGCGGACGTCGGCTTTGGCACCCACCTGAGATCCGGGTCAGCCCCGAGTCGGGTTCCACGTGTGCCCGGTGCCCGTCGGGCACGGACCGGCCTAGCGTCGTGGGCATGACGACCGAACGGACAAACAAGCCTTCCGCATATGAGCTGGCGCAGCTCCACGGGGAGATCCGGCGCTACCTCGCAGCGGTCGACGAGTTCCGGCGCCTCGGTCGCGAGCCACGCTGGCGGACCGAGGAGGCACGCTCATGAGAAGGCAGTTGGCACGGCTGGCAGGGGCGTCCGTCGTCCTGGTGTCGCTCCTCGCCGGCTGGCTCGTCCTCTACGAGCTCCTGCGGTTCGGATGGACACAGTGAGCGAGCTCGTCAACGACGTCCACTCACGCCTGAACCCCACCGCCGTCGGGCGCGTCGTGCGGCCGCGGTCGCTCGAGGAGCTGCAGGCGGCCGTCCTCGGAGTATCGACGCGAAGGACGTCGCTTGCTCTCTGCGGCGGCCGCCACGCGATGGGCGGCCAGCAGTTCTGCGCAGGTGGCACGCTGCTCGACACGAGCGGTCTGGCCGGCGTCCTGTCGCTCGACCTCGACCAGGGTCTCGTCGAGGTGGAGGCCGGGATCCAGTGGCCGGCGCTGATCGACGCGCTCGCCGACACGCGGTGGTCGATCAGGCAGAAGCAGACCGGTGCCGACGACTTCTCACTCGGCGGCGCGATCTCTGCCAACGTCCACGGGCGCGGGCTCACGCTCGCGCCGCTCGTCGCCGATGTCGAGGGCCTCGTGCTCGTCGGTGCGGACGGCGAGCCGCGCGCCTGCTCGCGCACCGAGAACCCGGAGCTCTTCCGCCTCGTCTGCGGCGGCTACGGGCTGTTCGGCGCCGTCTACTCGGCCACACTGCGGCTGACGCCGCGACGCTGGCTCGAGCGCGTCGTCGAGCTCGTTCGCGCGAACGACCTGATGACCCGCTTCGACGAGCGGATCGCGGCCGGGTATCTGTACGGCGACTTCCAGTTCGAGATCGACCCCGCTTCGGCCGGGTTCCTGCGCCACGGCGTCTTCTCCTGCTACCGGCCGGTGACGGATGCCAGGCCGCTCGCCCCGTCAACGGAGCTCGGCGTCGAGCAATGGGATGCACTGCTCCGCCTCGCGCACACGGACAAGGCCCGCGCCTTCGCGCTCTACGCCGGCCACTATCTCCGCACGTCGGGCCAGGTCTACCTCTCCGACCGACATCAGCTCGCGACCTACGTGCCCGGCTACCACTGGGACGGGTCGAGCGAGATGATCACCGAGCTCTACGTGCCGCGGTCGGCGCTCGACGACTTCCTCTCCGCGGCTGCCCGGGCGCTGCGGGCGCAACAGGCGGACGTCGTCTACGGCACGGTTCGGCTGGTCGAACGCGACGACGAGACCGTGCTCGCGTGGGCCCGCGAACCGTGGGCGTGCACGGTGATCAATCTCCACGTCGAGCACGACGCGGCGTCGGTCGGTCGAGCCGCGGACACCTTCCGTGCGCTGATCGACGTCGCCGTCGCCCACGGCGGCTCGTACTACCTGACCTACCATCGCTGGGCGCGGCGCGACCAACTCGAGGGGGCCCATCCACGCATCCACGAGTTCGTACAGGCGAAACGGGCCTGCGACCCGGCCGGTGTGTTCGCCAGCGACTGGTACCGGCACCTGTTGCGCCTGCTCGACCTCCGGGAAGCCGCATGAACGCCGCCAGCGTGAACGCCGCGCTCGTGATCGCTACGACGGCCGGGGTTCCCGGAGCTGCCCCGCTGGCGCGGCTCCTGACCCGAGAGCCGCGCGTCGAGGAGACGGAGATCGGTGGCGTTCCGGCGACCGTGGCGATGCCCGCGCGCGGCGGGCCATGGCCCGCCGTCCTGGTGCTCAACGGGGCGACCCCCCTCGGCAATCGCCATCGCGCCGTCCAGCGCCTCGCCTCGAGCCTGGCGCGCGCCGGGTACCTCACCGTGCTGCCCGAGCTGCCCGGGCTGGAAGAGGGCGAGGTCGACGCCCGGACAGCCGAGGCGACCATCCTCGCCGCCGAGGCGACGGCGCTCCGGGCCGACGTCCGCGCGGGCCGCGCCGCGCTGCTCGGCGTTTCGACCGGGGCCGGGCTCGCGCTCCTCGCCGCCGCGGACGAACGTCTCCGCGAGCGGGTCTCCGTCGTCGCGGGAGTGGCGCCGTTCGCCGACCTGCGACTCGTGCTCCGGCTTGCGACGACCGGTGTCTACGAGCGTGACGGGCAGCTCGTCCCGTATCGCACCGTCCCGCTCCTCGGGCGTGTCGTCGCACGCTCGCTGGCGGCCTCGCTGCCGCCCGGCGCCGACCGCGAGCGGCTGCTCGGATGGCTGCCCGCGAGCGGGGAGGAGCGTGATCCCCTCGCCCCGCTCCCGGCCGGTCTCTACGCTCGGCTGGGACGCGATGGACGAGCGGTCGCGGACGTGCTCGCGAACCGCGATCCGGCGTGCTTCGACGATCGTTTCCTGGCGCTGCCGCCCGGCGTACACGAGCTCGTGGCACTGCTCTCGCCGCTGCGGCGGGAGCTCGAGATCGAAGCACCGGTCGAGCTCGTGACTGCTCCCGACGACGGGTACTTCCCACTCGGCGAGGCGGAGCAGCTCGCGGCGGCGCTGCCGACGTCGAGGCTCACCGTGACGTCGGCCCTCGAGCACGTCCGACTCCGGACGACGCCGCGCGGCGTCCGCGACCTGCTCGGGCTGGGCGGGGCTGCGATCCGGTCGTTGCGTGCAGCTGCGGCCTCGGGCGGCCCTTCCCGTCGCGGTCGTCGCGACGTCGGGCAGCCGGTCCGCTTTCTGGCCGTGGGCGCCTGTGGTTACGGACTCAACGTGTTTGCGTTCGCGGCCCTCTATGCCGCAGACGTCTCCTACGCGGCGGCTGCCGTGGTTGCGTACCTCCTGTCGAACGCCCTCATGTACCTGGGCAACCGGTATTTCACGTTCCGCCTCGGGCGCGAGGGCCTGCTGCAGGGATATGCCCGCTACGTCGTCGTCGGCCTGCTCGTCGTGGCGCTGAACGTCGTGCTCCTCGCCGGCCTCGTCGAAGGCGCAGGGCTGGACCCCCGTCTCGGTCAGGCGTTCTCGCTCCTCGCGTTGACGCCGGTCGCCTTCGTCGCAAACAAGCGATGGACGTTCCAGCTCGCCCGCGCCTGACGCCGCCACGCTCGGCTCCTGCGCCGACCATCGCGGCCCTCGTCACGACGCTCGTGGTCGTCGTTGTCTGTGTCGTGGTCGAGGTGTCCGGGGACACGGACGATCCACGCCGCTCGAGCTTCGTCCTCGCCTCGCTCACCGCGCTCTTCGCCGTCCGCGTCGGCGGCCAGCTCGCCGTACTTGCAGCGCACCCGCGGTGGCTGCCTCCGATGGAGCAGTGGAACCTTCTCCCGTATCCGATCCTTCTCCCTGTCCAGCTCGCCCTCCTCGCGCTCATGGGCGCAGTGACCGTGGACCTCGCCCGAGGCGGCGTCCTGCTGCCGGCTGGAGAGCCCTCGATCGGCTATGCGCTCGTCGGCTGCGCGTGCGCGTACTGGTCGGGGATGGGAGTTCGCTACGCCGTTCGCATGCGGCGCCAGTCCGGCGAACGATGGTTCGGGGGGACGATCCCGATCGTGTTCCACTGCGTCCTCGCAGCGTGGCTCTTCGTCCTCGGTCTCGTCGATGCCACGGCCTGACGGTGCGCCCGTGGTGATCGTCGGCGCGGGCCCGGCCGGGCTCGGCGTTGCGGGCGCGCTCGCCCACCGCGGGATCGCCGCCGTGGTGCTCGAGCGGGATGACAAGATCGGCGCGCGCTGGCGCGGGTCGTACGACCGGCTGCGGCTGCACACCGTTCGCCGGTTCTCGGGTCTTCCCGGAGAGCCGATCCCGCGCCGCTGCACCCGCTACGTCGCGAAGGACGACTACGCCGACTATCTCGAGCACTACGTACGACGTCTCCGCCTCGACGTGCGTCTCGGGATCGACGTGCGGCGCGTGTCGGCGAACGGCGACCGGTGGTGCGTCGAGGCGGACGACGCCCTCCTACGCTCCGCCAGCGTCGTCGTCGCCACGGGCCGCTACGCCAGGCCGTGGGTACCCGACTCGCCCGGGCTACCGACGTTCCGCGGCGTCGTGCAGCACACCGCCGACTTCCGCTGCGGTCAGGATCTCCAGGGGAAGCGCGTCCTGGTAGTCGCGCTCGGGAACAGCGGCGCCGAGATCGCCGCCGAGCTGGCCGAGCGCGCCGCCTCCGTCGAGGTCTCGGTTCGCACGCCACCGCCAATCGCGCGACGGCAGGTCGCCGGCGTGCCGCTGCAGCTCCTGGGGATCGCCCTCGCGCCGCTTCCCGCCGGGCCGGTCTAGCGCGTGGGGGCGCTGCTCCGCCGCGTGTCGGTCGGCGACCTCCGTGCGTACGGCCTCGGCCGAGCTGCCTGGGGGCCGTTTGCAGCGCGTCGCCCGCCCGTGATCGACGCAGGCTTCCTGGCCGCGCTCCGTGCCGAGCGCCTGCGGATCGTGCCGGCGGTCGTCGCAGTGACGAGGAATGGCGTCGTGCTCGAGAACGGAGTCGAGGAGCGCTTCGACGTGATCGTCGCAGCCACGGGATACCGCACGTCGCTCCGCGACCTCGTCGACGTCCCGAACGTACTGACCGGGGACGGATTGCCGCGCTCAACGTCACCGCGCGTGGGCCTCTACTTCGTCGGCTTTCGCGAGAGCGTGCGCGGGCAGCTGTTCGAAGCGAGTCGCGAGGCGCAATGGGTCGCGGCCAAGCTCGCCCGCTGCTGAGAGACCGCTCCTCGCTCCCGGACGGCGACCGCGACGGTGGTCAGGAGCCGCCACCGCGCAGGTACGCCAGCACGGCGAGCACCCGGCGGTGGTCGTCTTGCGCCGGGAGCAGGCCGAGCTTGAGGAAGATCGCGTTGACGTGCGTCTCGACGGTCTTCGGGCTGAGGAAGAGCTGCTCGCAGATCGCCCGGTTCGAGCGCCCCTCGGCGATGAGCCCGAGCACCTCGCGCTCGCGCGGGCGTCAGCTCGTCGAGCGGGTCGTCGCTGCGCGCCGGCGGCCGAGCAGCTGCGCGACGACCTCGGGGTCGAGCGCCGTGCCGCCGCTCGCCGACCCGGCGGACGGCGTCGAGGAAGTCGTCGAGCGTCGACCACGCGGTCCTTGAGCAGGTAGCCGACGCCCTCGGCGCTGTCGCGGAAGAGCGTCGAGCGCGTAGGCGCGCCTCGACGTACCTGGGAGAGGACGAGGACGGCGACGCTCGGGGTGCTCGCGCGCGGATCTCGACGGCGGCCCGCAGTGCCCTCGTCGGTGTGCGTCGGCGGCATGCGGACGTCGACGATCGCGACGTCGGGCTGCGTGGCGCGCCGACCGTCGCGCAGCAGCTCCTCCGCGTCGCCGGCCTGGCGCGACGACCTCGAAGCCGCGCGTCCGCGAGCAGCGCGCGCGATGCCCTTCGCGCAGCAGCACGCGAGTCGTCGGCGATCACGACGCGCACGGGATCTCCGCCGATCGACGCGCGTGCCCGCCGCCCGGCGGGCTCTCGATCTCGCAGGCGGCCGCCGAGCGCCTCGACGCGGTCGGCGAGGCCGCGCAGGCCGGAGCCGCCGCGCGGGCTCGGCGCCGCCGACGCCGTCGTCGGCGACCTCGACGACGAGCGTCGCCGTTCGCGGCGCACGGCGCTGATCGTCGACCGTCGTGCGCGCCGGCGTGCTTGGCGACGTTCGCGAGCGCCTCGCGAGCGACGAAGTAGGCGGCCGCCTCGATCGGCGGCGGGCAGCCGGTCTTCGGCGGCGGCCGTCGAGCTCGACCGGGCAGCGGCGTGCGGGCGGCGAGCGACTCGAGCGCGGCCGCGAGGCCGTCCGTCGGTGAGGATCGCCGGGATGGATGCCGCGGGCGAGCTCGCGCAGCTCGCCGAGCGCGAGCTGGAGCTCGTCGACGGCGTCGGCGAGCAGCGCTCGTCGAGCTCGGGTCGGCGTCGGCCGCCGAGCCGCGCTGGGCGCGCCGGAGCTCGAGCGCGAGCGCGACGAGCCGCTGCTGGGCGCCGTCGTGGAGGTCGCGCTCGATCCGGCGGCGCTGCTCGTCGCCCGGCCGCGACGATCCGCGCGCGCGACTCCTGCGACGCTCGTCGAGCTGTGCGCGGAGCTCCGCCTGCAGGCGCGCGTTCTCGAGTGCGAGTCGGGCCGCCGCGCCGGCCGCCTCGATCAGCTCGGGCTCGTCGCGCAGGCTCGGATCGTGGACGATCGCCGCGAGCGGGTCGCCATCGTAGGCTCAGCTCCGTGATCGCCCGGCGCGTGCGGTCGGTCGGCAGCGTGAGCGGATTGCCGTCCGCATCGGCATAGTCGTTGCGCTCCGGCAGCCAGAACGCGATCTCGAGCGAGGGGTCGCCCACGCGCCTGTGCGAGTGCCGTCGCTGAGCTCGTCGCGGCGGACGCTATCCAGGTCGCGCATCAGGTCGCCGACGTGCGCCACGCGCGAGCCGCGAGTACAGCAGCCCGGCGAGGAGCGCGACAGGCAGCGCAATCTGGCCGATCACCTGCCACCAGTAGAGGTTGTCTGCGAGCTCCGGCCGTGGAGCGAGCGCGCTTGCCGGCGGTGTGACGAACGTGAGCAGGAACTCGTAGAACGCCCTCAGCGCCGCGATCAGCCGCGGCGAGCAGGAGCGGGCAGCAGCACGCGGCGCGCACGCGGCGTCGCACGCACGAACTTGCGTATCACGAGTGCCACGAAGCTCGGCGTCGAGCACGCCCCAGCATACGAGCACGAAGCCCTTGTCGAGGATCTCGCACAGCGGTGTCGCTCGCCGTCACGAGGATCTGCGCTCGGCACACCGAGCCGCACGTAGTTCACATCCGCGGAGCCGTCGTGAGAAGAGCAGCGTCGCGATCGGGAAGGCGAGCGACAGCCACGTACCCTGCACGGACGAGCAGGCGCTCGAGCCGGTCCGTGACCCGACCCGTCGGGTACGCGAGCGCGATGTGCGCGAACAGCGCGGCGCCGAGCCAGCCAAGCGCGAAGCTGATCGTGAACGCGACGCCGTTGTCGCTGTACTGCCACGGGCGGATCAGCCACGCGAAGCCGAACGCGACTATCAGCGGCCCCATGCGATTCCCCGGGCGCCGCTACCAGGCGACCAGTCCCGCGACGATCGCCGGAGAGGCCCACTGCGCGCGCCGGGAGCGAGCGGAGCACGGTCTGGTGCAGATCGTCCCGGAGCAGGGCGTAGGCTGCTTCTGCGAGCACCAGGCCGATCCCGAACAGCGAGAGCCGGAGCAGCCTCATCGTCTGCCGTTCCAGGAGCGCTGAGAGGCTCTCGCCCGCCAGCTCGTCCTTTGCGATGAACCCGGCTGCGCCGCAGCGTCGGGCTCGTCGGCCGATATCGGCGCGATGACGGCTCGAGACGAGCACGACGCGCGTCCCGCCTCCGATCCGCTCGCTGACCTCGAAGCCGCTCGTGTCCGGCAGCCCGACGTCCACGAGCGCGAGGTCGGGCCGAAGCCGCTCGACCTCGGCCACCGCCGATGCGCCGTCCGATGCCTCACCGACCACGTCGAACCCCTCCAGCTCGAGCAGTCTTCGTGCCGAGCGGCGGAACCGCGCGTGGTCGTCCACGATCACGACGGTGCGGCGCATCCCACGGATCGTCACACGCGACGCGGCGCCCTACCACCGGGCAAGCCCCGGGTTTCGGTCGAGATCCGAGTCGGGGAGCACCCTGAGACTGCAGCTCCACGCGCCCAAGATGAGCGCTTCTCCCGCTGCGCGCAACCCCGCCCGGCGCTGCCGTTAGCTGCGGATTAGCGACCCGTCGCAACCTCCCTACATGAGGCAGCGATCGAGGGCCACCCTGAGCGACAACCGGTGCATACCCGGTGGTCGCGGCGCGCAGGCGCTCCTAGCGTCAAATCGTCCCCGACCAGAGGAGCTGGAGATGACCCCAGAAGGCACCTACACGCTGACATCGCTGCTGCGGCGCCTGCTGCGACTCGTCGTCGCGGCGATCGAGGAGTACTGCCGCGGCATCGCCGTCACCGCGCCTGCCGAGAGGCGGCCGTCATGAGGCCCGCGCTCGGCGCGCTCGTCCTCGCGGCGGCGCTGGCGCTCGCCGCCGCAGCTACCGCCGCGGCCGACGAGCTGTCGCCCGAGGCATTGCTGGCCCGGTACCAGCCGGTCACCGTGCTCGACCAGGCGAGCTCTTCGCGCCGACCTCCGTGGACGACTTCCTCGCCGACGCGAGCCTCCTACGGAAGGCCGACGACGATGGCTACGCGCCCGTCGAGATGCCCTCCGCCGGCCTGCCCGTCGACGGCGACGGCTGGCGGCTCGACCACCGCTGCGCCGTGAACGGCGGTCCGGTCTCCGCTGTTCAGTGCTACGCACCGGCGTCTACACGGGCCGAGCGTCGTCTACGGCCTGCACGAGGTGATCGCCTGCACGACCGTGCTCCAGTACTGGCTCTTCTACGAGCACAACTTCTGGAGCCTCCCCGCACTGCCCGTTCGGCGCCGTCTGGCAGGCCCACGAGGGTGATTGGGAGGTCGTCCAGATCGTCCTCGACGAAAAGCGCACGCCGGTCGAAGCCTGCGTATAGCCAGCACTGCACGGGCGAGCGGCGCGCCCGGGACGACTCCAGAAGGCACAGGGGACGACCCATCCCGTCGTGTACGTCGCACGGAGCTCCCACGCGAACTACTTCACGCCCGGCGTGCACCCGATCTCGCTCGCCTGCTATCCGCCGCAGGCCGTGCAGTTCTTCCAGCTGCTCGGCATCCCGCCGCACGACGTGGCGGCGCCGGGTGCCACGCTCGGCCACGGCACGACCGTTATCGAGCGTGTCCACGACAACGAGCCGCGCTGGCTCCGCTTCCCCGGCACGTGGGGTGAGAACCAGTACATCGCAGCGCCCCCGTTCGGCGTGCCGCCGACGGCATTCGGGACGTCGCCGTTCGGCCCGGCGTTCCAGGACGACTGGCTCGACCCGCTCGGCACGATCGCCGGCTACCCGACCGGCTGAGGCGCGCGACGCTACAACAACTCGTCGTCGGGAACCTCGCGCAGCACCCGCGCGGGGCTCCCGACGACGACCATGCGCGGCGGCACGTCCTTCGTCACCACCGCGCCTGCGCCGATGAACGCCTCCTCGCCGATCTCGATCCCGGGGCAGAGGATCGCGCCGCCGCCGACCCGCGCGCCGCGACGGATCGTCGGGCCCTTCATCAGCTCGAGCCGCTTCTCGGTGCGGCCCATGAAGTTGTCGTTCGTCGTCACGACGCACGGAGCGATGAAGACGTCCTCCTCGAGGGTCGAGTAGGCCGTGACGTACGCGTCGGCCTGGATCTTCGTCCGCGCCCCGATCGTCGTGTCGTTCTCGACGAGCGAGCCGCGCCCGACGACGACGTCGTCGCCGATCGTCACGCGCTCGCGCACGCAGGACTGGTCGCCGAGGATCACACGTGCGCCGATCGTCGAGCCGGCGAACACGATCGCCCCGGTCGAGATCACCGTGCCGTCCCCGACGACCGTCGGCGGCAGCGGCTCGCGCCTCGCGGTCGAGCGCGGGCGAGAGCGTCGGCTGCTTGCCGACGACGGCGTGCTCGAGCACCTTGACGCCCTCGCCGAGCACCGTGCCCGGGTGGACGACCGCCGTCGGGTGGACCTCGGCGCTCATCGCCGGAGCGCCCGTCCGCAGCGACGTCGTGAGCCGGTCGAGGGCGCGCACGACGGCCAGCCCGTCCCGCGCCTCGCGATGGTCGCCCGGCCCCTCCTCGACGAGCCGCAGGAAGTGCTGGAGCTCGAGGCGGAGCGGCTCGTCGTTGGCGATCTTCGGGCTGAAGATGTCGCCCGTCCGGGTTCGCCACTCGCCGTAGGTCGACGCGGGCTCCCACGGCGCCTTCTCGTAGACGGTCACCTTTCGCTCGAGCTCCATGTCGTCGAACACGACCATCTTCTCCCGCCCGACGACGGTCATCCTCCGCATCTTGTGCGGGTCGAGCCACGAGAGGTGCATGTGCGCGACCTTGCCCGAGGGGAAGCGGAGGAAGCAGAAGACGACGTCCTCGATGCCCTTCTGGAGGTAGTCCATCCCGTGCGCGACCGCCTCGCTCGGCTCCTCGCCGAGGAGCCAGAGGATGACCGAGAGGTCGTGCACGCCGAGCGACCAGAGCGCGTTCTCGTTCGAGCGGATCACGCCGAGGTTCTGGCGGTTCCCGTAGACGCAGGCGACGTCGCCGAGCTCGCCGGAGTCGACGAGCTCCTTCACCTTGCGCGAGGCCCGGGTGGTAGAGCAGCAGGTGACCGGGCATGAGCACGAGGTCGCGTTCCGCGGCGAGCGCGACGAGCTCCTCCATCTCCTCGCTCCGCATCGCCGGCGGCTTCTCGACGAAGACGTGCTTGCCCGCGTCGAGCGCCTGCTTCGCGAGTGGCGTAGTGGGTCGGGACCGGCGTGGCGATCGACGACGGCGTCCACGGCCTCGTCCGCGAGCAGCTCGCCGAACGAGCCGGTGACCCGCGCCTGCGGGTACCGCTCCGCGTACTCCGCCCGCCGTGCCTCGTCGGTGTCGCAGACCCAGGCGAGGTCGGCGAGCTCGCCGACGACACGGACGACGTTCTTTCCCCAGCCGCCGACGCCCGCATGGGCGACGCGGGTCAAAGCTTCCAGACCTTCTCGCTCACCACGCCCGCGCGGCCGGTCGCGTTCCGCAGGTCGACCACGAGGTGCGCGTCCTCGACGAGCTGCGCGTAGTCGATGCCCGAGTGGGCGGTCGCGATCACGACCGCGTCGTACGCGGACGGTTCGAGCGGCACGGAGGACAGGTCGATCCCGTCGGTCGGCGAACGAGGGCACGTGCGGGTCGTGGTACTCGACGGCCGCGCCGGCGTTCTGCAGGAGCTCGATCAGCTTCACGGCCGGCGACTCGCGCCAGTCGGAGATGTCCGCCTTGTACGCGACCCCGAGGACGAGGATCCGCGAGCCCGCGAGCGACTTGTGGGCGCCGTGGTTGAGCGCCTGCGAGACGCGCGAGCGGCAGTAGTACGGCATGTTCTGGTTGACCTCGCCCGCGAGCTCGATGAACCGCGTGGCGAAGTCGTACTCCCGCGCCTTCCACGTGAGGTAGAAGGGGTCGATCGGGATGCAGTGGCCGCCGAGACCGGGGCCGGGCTGGAACGCCGCGAACCCGAAGGGCTTCGTCGCCGCCGCGTCGACGACCTCCCAGATGTCGATCCCCATCCGGTCGCAGAGCTGTGCGAGCTCGTTGACGAGCGCGATGTTGACCGAGCGGTAGATGTTCTCGAGCAGCTTCGTCAGCTCCGCCGCCTCCGGTGACGAGACACGGTGAATCGTGTCCACCGCGGAGCCGTAGAGCGCCGCCGCCGCGTCGGTCGACGCCTCGTCGATCCCGCCGACGACCTTGGGGACGGTCTTCGTCGTCCAGTCGACCCGGCCGGGGTCGACACGCTCCGGGGAGAACGCGAGATGGAAGTCCTTGCCTGCGACGAGCCCCGACTCCCGCTCGAGCACCGGCAGGAGCGCATCCCGCGTGGTGCCGGGATACGTCGTCGACTCGAGGACGACGAGATGGCCCGGCCGCAGGCGCTTTCCGATCTCGGCTCCCGCCGCGATGACGATCGAGAGATCCGGCTCGCGCTGCTTCGAGAGCGGCGTCGGGAGGGCGATGAGGATCGCGTCCGCGTCGCGCAGGACGTCGTAGTCGGTCGTCGCGGCGAGGCCGCGCTCGGTGACGAGATTCGTAAGTGTCTCGGACGGGACGTCCTCGATGTAGCTGTCGCCGCGCCGCAGGCGCTCGACGCGCTGCCCGTCGACGTCGACGAGCACGACTCTCCTGCCGGCCTCGGCGAACACCTGCGCCAGGGGGACGCCGACGTAGCCCGCGCCGACGATGGCGACCTCGTACGTCGCGGTCTCGGCGGTCGCGTCCGGGGTCGTGGTCTCGGGGGTCGTCACGGCGCGGAATCCTACCGCGGGGATGACTTGTAACAGTCTGTTACAAGCAAGCGCGTCCCCGCCCGACCGTGGCCGCGCCGGCCGTCGGCCCGCTCGGTTCGCGGGCATCCCGGCGCTGCGCGGCGAGGCTCCCCCGGCGCCACCGGACTCTCCACGCATTGCCCGGAGCAGGGCAAGACTCGGGCTGCGGCGTCACAGGGCGGCGAGCGCCGAGGCGATCCTCTCCGCTGCGTGACCGTCGCCGTACAGCTCGGGGGCGTCCGCCGGGAACCGCGGCGGAGCGCACAGCTGCCTCGATGGCGTCCGGCGTCGTCGTCCACGAGGGTGTTCGCCCCCGCCTCCACGGTGTCGACCCACTCGGTCGACGGGCGCATCGTGACGCACGGCACGCGGAACCAGTACGCCTCCTTCTGGAGGCCGCCGGAGTCGGTCGCGATCACGCGCGCCTGCGAGGCGGCCGATGCGAACGCGAGGTAGCGCATCGGCTCGCGCAGCTCGATCCTCGGTCCCAGGAGGATCCGGTTCGCCGCGAGCACGGCTGCCGTGCGTGGATGCGCGGGGAACACGACGGGCTCGTCGAGCCGGGAGAGCCCGTCTGCGATGCGCCGGAGCCGCTCGGGCCGCACGTTCGCCTCGCGGTGCACGGTCGCGACGACGTAGGCACGCGGGGCGTGCGGCGGAGGAACACGCTCCCGTGCGACCGGGGCGAAGCGAAGCGTCGCGTCGGCCATGACGTCTCCGACCACCTCGGCCCTCCCCGAGACGCCCTCCGAGCGGAGCGTGGCGACCGACCGCTCGTCGGGGCAGAGAAGGAGCGCCGCCAGCCCGTCGACCTCGATGCGGGCGCGCTCCTCCGGCATCGACAGGTCGCCGCTCCGCAGCCCCGCCTCGACGTGGGCGACCGGCACCCCGGCGTCGGCCGCGGCGCGGGCCCCTGCGAGCGTCGAGTTCGTGTCGCCGAGGACGAGGACCACGTCGGGCCGTTCCGCGGCGACGACCTCGCGGATCGGCTCCGTCAGCGCAAGGACGTCGGCGGTGCGGAGGTCGAGTCGGTAGTCGGGCTCGTCGAGGCCGAGCTCGTCGATGAAGACCTGGGAGAGCTCGTCGTCCCAGTGCTGCCCCGTGTGGACGACGACCTCGTCGATCCCTGCGGCGCGCAGCGCCACGGACAGCGGCGCCGCCTTGACGAACTGCGGCCGGTTGCCGACGACGGTGACGACCTTCATGAAGGAGGGGGCTCGTGGGGGAACCATGGGTTCCCCCACGTCGACTGCTGCGGTCGGTTTCCGACGACGGTGACGACCTTCATCGCGCGCCAGCGTAGTCACCCGCCGGTTGAGCGTCGCTCGTGCTTGGCCCATCCTGTCGGCGTGGCGCACCCCGATCTCCCCGCCGAGCAGGCGTACGTCGACCATGCCTACGCATGCCTCGACAGGATGCGGGGGGTCGTGGAGCGTGCGGCCGACGCGACCGACAGCGAGGTCGCCGCGCTCGCGCTGGAGGCGTGGGCGGCGCGACGGCTGCGCACGTTCGAGGACGCCGAGCGAGGCCTCTGCTTCGGCCGGCTCGACCTCGACACGACGCCGAAGCCCCTCTACGTCGGCCGCCGCTGGGTGCACGACGACGACGAGAGCGAGCTTCTCGTCGTGAACTGGCAGGCGCCCGCGGCCCGGCCGTTCTACGTCGCGACGCCCACCGACCCGCACAACGTCACGCTGCGCCGGCGATTTCGCACGGAGGGACGGCGTGTCCTCGACCTGAGCGACGAGACGCTCGACGGCTCGGGGTCGATCGCGGGCGGCGACTTCCTGCTGGACGAGCTCGAGCGCAGCCGAGAGCCGCACATGCGCGACATCGTCGCCACGATCCAGGCCGACCAGTACCGGCTGATCACCCGCGAGCCCTCGCCGCTGCTGGTGGTGCAGGGCGGCCCGGGCACCGGGAAGACGGCGGTGGGCCTCCACCGCGCGTCCTACCTCCTCTACTCGCAGCGCGAGCGGCTGCGACGCGTCCTCGTCGTCGGGCCGAACCCCACCTTCATGGAGTACGTCTCGCACGTGCTCCCCACGCTCGGCGAGGAGAGCGTCGAGCAACGGGCCGTCGGCGAGCTGGCCGACGGCATCGTGCCGAGCGTCGCCGACGCCGCCGCGGCCGAGCGCCTCAAAGGGGACGTGCGGCTCGCCGACGTGATCGAGCGCGCAGCAGCGGAGCGATCGACGGCGCAGCCGGAGGAACTCCTCGCGCGCATGGAGGGGGAGTACGTGCGCGTCCGCGAGCGCGTCGTGTCCGAGCTGCTCGACGAGGTCCGCGGGGAGCTGGGCCTGACGGCACACGCGCGTGAGCGCTTCCGCATGAGCGTGCTGCGCCGCTTCTACGAGGACTACGGCGCGCGACTCGGCGGGCTCGCGTGGCGCGACTTCGGCGAGGTCGAGCGCACGCTCAACGCCAAGGGCTTCCTCGCCCGCTGGCTCGACCGGGTCTGGCCCGCCGTCTCGCCGGACGGTCTCGTCCGCTCGCTCCTCACGTCCCACGCCCGCCTCGGGGAGGCGGCGGACGGGATCCTCGACCCCGCCGAGCAGCGGCTGCTCCACCGGCCGCGCGCGGGCTTCGGCTGGAGCGAGCACGACGTGGCGCTCGTCGACGAGGCGAGGGCTCTGCTCGCCGAGCGGCCGCGCTCGTTCGGGCACGTGATCGTCGACGAGGCGCAGGACCTCACGCCGATGCAGCTGCGTATGGTGGCGCGCCGGGCGCCCGAGCGGCTCCGTCACGATCCTCGGCGACATTGCCCAGGCGACCGGGCCCGTCTCCTACCGCAGCTGGGCCGACGTGGTCGCGCACCTCCCCGGCGAGGAGGCCGACATCGAGGAGCTCCGGCACGCCTATCGCGTGCCCGCCGAGATCATGGAGCTCGCACTGCCGCTTCTCGACCGGATCGCCCCCGACGTCTCGGCGCCCATCGCCTTCCGCGGCGGAGGAGCGCCGCCGCGCCTCGAGCGCGTTGCCGAGGGCGATCTCGTCACCGCCGCATTGCGGGCCGCGGGCCGGCTCGCGCGGGAGGAGGGCCTGCTCGCGGTCATCCTCCCCGACCTCCTCGTGCCCGACTTCGAGGGCGCCTCGGCGTACGACGACGGCATTCCCCTCCTCTCGCCACGACGCGCGAAGGGGCTCGAGTTCGACCACGTCGTCGTGGTGGAGCCGGCGCTCATCGCGCAGGGCGAGACCGGCCTCCGCGAGCTCTACGTCGCACTGACGCGGCCGACCCGTACGCTCGTCGTCGTCCACGCCCGCCCGCTGCCCGAACCGATGCACGCCCACCAAGAATCCTGATCGAAGGCTCTGCAACAGCGGCCGCGCCCGCGGCACCCACCGCGTCCTCGAGCAACCGGCCCGTATTTCACGCAGACAACGTCCTGTTCGCTCCTCGCTCTCGTCAGCGCTCGAAGGCAAGGTTGCGCGGGCGATCGGAACCCGCTTACATTCGGGTAGGCGTCGGGGATGAGGGGATGACGGTGCGGCGGGCCACCACGGCAGTTGCAGTCTTGGCGACATTGCCGGCCGTTGCGGTAGTTGCGTACGCCGCGACGCGCTCGGGGTCGTGGCACTATGCGGATGCGGCCAGCGCGAGACCTTGGACGATGCTCGGCACACGGCATGCCTCGTCGCCTCCGCTCTACCCGCTTCGTGTAGGACCTACCAAGCGGTATCTCGTCGATCGACAAGGCCGCCCGTTCCTGATCATCGGTGACGCCCCACAGTCGCTGATCGTCAATGCGTCGTGCGGGACGCCGAGACGTATTTCTCCAATCGCGCTGCTCGAGGATTCAACTCGGCCTGGGTCAACCTGCTCTGCAGGCCCTATACGGCTGGGAGGGCGGACGGCACGACATACGACGGAATCGCTCCGTTCACCACGAAGGGCGATCTCTCGACTCCGAACGAGGAGTATTTCCGCCGCGCTGACGCCCTGATCCGCATGGCGGGCAGGTACGGGATCACGGTGTTCCTCGATCCGATCGAGACGGGGGGCTGGTTGGACGTCCTGCGGCAGAACGGTGTGCGGAAGGACGTTCAATACGGGAGATGGCTCGGAACGAGGTACCGCTCGTTCCCCAACATCGTCTGGTTAAACGGAAACGACTTCCAGGAGTGGCGTGTTCGGTCGAACGACGCGCTCGCCCTGGCCGTGGCGCGTGGAATCCGCGCCACGGACAGGCGTCATGTCCAAACCGTCGAGCTCGATGCTCCGACGAGCGGCTCGCGTGACGACGCATCCTGGACCCCCATCATCGGGCTCGACGCCGCGTACTCCTACTATCCGACGTACGCGCAGGTGCTGAAGGAGTACACGAGTCCCGATTCCGTCCCGACGTTCATGGTCGAGGCAAATTACGAGTTCGAGGACGCGAGGCCGAAGACGCTGCGTCGCCAGGAGTACTGGTCCCTGCTCAGCGGTGCGGCAGGCCAGGTCTACGGCAGCCGGTACTCGTGGCGCTTCGTGCCGATGCGCCTGGTCAGCAACAAGTTCGGATGGCGAGCCACGCTCGGCTGGCGGAACACCCTCGATTCGACAGGCGTAGCCGAGTTGGAACACGTGACGAACCTCTTCGCGCCCCGTCCCTGGTTCGAGCTCGTCCCGGACCGAGGGCACGAGCTCGTGACATCCGGGTTCGGCACGTTCGCAACACGAGGGGCCGTGGACGACAGCGACTACGCGACGGCAGCAAGCACAGCCGACGGAAGGCTGGGGATCGTCTACTTGCCGACACCCCGCGCCATCACCGTCGACCTTCGCAGGCTCCGTCCAAACGTCCAAGCGAAGTGGTACGACCCGACGACGGGAATGTTCGTCGCGATCCGCGGCTCACCGTTCCCGAACGTCGGGAAGCGGAAGCTCACGCCGCCCGCAACGAACGCTTCAGGAGACGGCGACTGGGTGCTCGTCCTGACGGCAGCCTGAGAAGCGACCGTTCGGGGACAAGGAGCCGCGATCCTGGGCGCGAGCCCGTCCGCGGGCTGACCCGCAAGCCCGCATGAATCCTCATGGGCCGTGAAGGATTCGAACCTTCGACCTTGGGATTAAGAGTCCCCTGCTCTACCAACTGAGCTAACGGCCCGCGGACGGGGAAGTGTAGCGCCGGCCCGTTCGCGCCCCCTTCGCTGGCGGGGCCGTCACCACGGTGCCTGATGTAGTCTCGCGGCGGTGATCCGCCCGGGCGCCATGGTCAAGCTGGTCCTGCTCGCCGCGCTCGCGGCGCTCATCACGCCGCTCGTCGCGGTCCTGATCCGCTGGCTCCCCGAGTCGGCCTCCGAGGAGATGGACCGGATCACGTTCACCTACTGGTTCGCGACGATCATCTGCATCGGGATCTTCGCGCTCGTCGTCGCCGTGATCGTCTACGCCGTGTGGGCGTTCCGCGTCCAGCCCGACGACGACACGGACGGGCCCGCCGATCCACGGGAACACGGGCCTCGAGATCGCCTGGACGGTCGTCCCGGCGATCCTCGTGATCGCGATCGGCGTCGTCAGCGCCGTCGTCCTCTCGAAGAACGCCGACGCCGGCAGCCACCCGCTCGAGGTGAAGGTCTTCGCGCAGCAGTTCGCCTGGAAGTTCGAGTACCCGGGCAACGTCAAGTCCGACGAGCTCGTGATGCCGCTCGACCGCGCGGTCCAGTTCGACATGCAGTCGGCCGACGTGATCCACTCGCTCTGGATCCCGCAGATGGGGCAGAAGCAGGACGTCGTGCCGGGCATCGAGACGGAGATCGTGATCACGCCGACGCGCACCGGCAGCTTCACGCTCGATCTGCACCGAGCTCTGCGGCCTCGGCCACGCGACCATGCGCGCCCCGGTGCGCGTGCTCGAGCAGGGTGCGTTCGCGGCCTGGCTCGCGAAGCAGAAGGCCGCGAGCGGCGGCGGCGCGCGCATCGGGCGGCACCGGGGCGACCGGCGGGAGCAGCAGCGCACCGACGAGCACGCTCGGCAAGACGACGTTCGCCTCCGCCGGCTGCGGCGGCTGCCACACGTTCGACGCCGGCGGGCACCGACGCGCAGGTCGGGCCCGACCTCGACAACGTCGCCGCCGACGCGCAGAAGGCGGGCGAGCCCGTGGCCGACTACGTCCGGCAGTCGATCGTCGATCCGAACGCCGTCGTCGCGGCGGGGTACCAGCCCGGCGTGATGCCGCCGAACTTCGGCGACACGCTGTCGCCCGAGGAGCTCGACGCGCTCGTCGCGTACCTGAGCGGGAAGGAAGCCAAGTGACGTCCACGGTCGAAGAGCACGCCCAGCACGAGACCCCGCACGGGCACGCCGCCCCGCCGCCGAGGCATCCTCATGCGGCCCGGCTACGTCCGCGCGCTCTGGTGCACGGCGCTGTTCTTCCTGATCGGGATGTACATCGTCGTCGCCCTCCGCTGGCTCGCGGGCTGGGACCCGGTCTACGACTGGGAGTACATCGTCCTGGTCGGCGGCATGGTGACCGCGCCGCTCGGCTTCCTGCTCGGGATCGGCGACGTTCGACTACTGGCTCTACTGGATCTCCGGCCGCCCGACGCTCGTCGACGACCACGCGAACCACGGCGCCTACCGCTGGACCGACTACTTCAAGGTCAACACCGACCACAAGGTGATCGGCGTCCAGTACCTCGTGACGACGTTCTTCTTCTTCATCGTCGGCGGGTTCCTCGCGATGCTCTTCCGCGCCGAGCTCGCGCAGCCGGGGATGCAGTTCTTCGACACGCAGACGTTCAACGGCCTCGTGTCGGCGCACGCGACGCTGATGATCTTCGTGTTCATCATCCCGGCGTTCGCGGGCCTCGCGAACTTCGCCGTGCCGCTGATGCTCGGCGCGCCCGACATGGCGTTCCCGCGCCTGAACGCGCTGTGCTTCTGGATGCTGCCGGTCGCGGGCACGCTGTTCCTGGCGAGCTTCCTCGCGCCCGGCGGCGCCTTCGCCACCGGCTGGACGAGCTACGCGCCGCTCGCCTCCGAGCAGCCGTTCGGCCAGGTCTTCTTCAACATGGGCGTCCAGTGGGCCGGCGCGTCGTCGATCGCGACGGCGCT
This sequence comes from uncultured Actinomycetes bacterium, assembly GCA_963793655.1. GTDB lineage: Bacteria > Actinomycetota > Thermoleophilia > Gaiellales > Gaiellaceae > Gaiella. The sequence goes on along the minus strand of CAWCAV010000002.1, from coordinate 223,484 downwards.
CAACTTCCTGGTCACGATCATCACGATGCGCGCGCCGGGGATGACGTTCTGGCGCATGCCGCTCCTCGTCTGGGCGAACTTCACGACCTCGCTGCTCGTCGTGATCGCGACGCCGTTCATCGCCGGCTCGCAGTTCTTCGTGATGTTCGACCGGGTGATGCACACGAGCTTCTTCACGCCGGACAACGGCGGCTACGTGCTCGGCTACCAGCACATCTTCTGGTTCTACTCGCACCCGGCCGTCTACATCATGATCCTGCCCGGCTTCGGGATCATCTCGGAGATCATCTCCGTGATGAGCCGCAAGCCGATCTTCGGCTACCGGCTGATGGCGATCTCGCTGATCGGGATCCTCGTGCTCGGCTTCTCGGTCTGGGCGCACCACATGTTCGTCGCCGGGATGGCCGACTGGCTCCGCATCCCGATGATGATCTCGACGCTGCTGATCGCCGTGCCGACCGGCATCAAGGTGTTCTCCTGGCTCGCGACGCTGTGGGAGGGGAAGATCCACCTCAACACGCCGATGCTGTTCGCGCTCGGCTTCGTCTCGATGTTCGTGATCGGCGGCCTCTCGGGCATCTACCTCGCCGCGGTGCCGATCGACATCCACGCCTCGGACACGTACTTCATCGTCGCCCACATCCACTACGTGCTGTTCGGCGGCTCGGTGTTCACGATCTTCGCCGGGCATCTACTACTGGTTCCCGAAGATGACCGGGCGGATGTACGACGAGCGCCTCGGGAAGCTCCACTTCTGGCTGACGTTCGTCGCGTTCAACCTGACCTTCTTCCCGATGCACTGGGTCGGGCTCGACGGCATGCCGCGCCGCGTCGCCGACTACGCCGGGACCTACGGCGCGCTCAACATGGTCGTCTCGATCTGCGTCGTTCGCGCTCGGCGCGTCGGTCGTGATCTTCTTCTACAACGTGATCACGAGCTGGGCCCGCGGCCCGATCGCCGAGCTCCAACCCGTGGCGGGCGATGACGATCGAGTGGCAGGTCTCCTCGCCGCCGCCGGTGTTCAACTTCGACGAGATCCCGCAGGTCGTCGGCGGCCCGTACGAGTACGGCGTCCCCGGCGCGAGGCACGCGGTGCTGAAGGGCGGCGCGCTGCAGGAGGCGCACGACGTGACCGCCGCCGAGCCGAAGCACGTCCTCGTGGTCGCGAACGAGACGCTCGCCGGCGAGCGAGCTGCTCGACGCGGTCCGCCGGCGCGCGGAGCAGGGCCCGATCCGCGCGGTCGTGATCGCGCCCGTCAACGAGCCCAGCGCGGGATACGTCGTCTACCGGAACTCGCGCCGCGCCACGGCGGGTCGCCGTCTCGACCGGATGCTCGCGGCGCTGCGCGCCGCCGGGATCCCGGCACGCGGCGACGTGTTCGAGGGCGGGCCGGTCGCCGCCGTGCAGGACGTGCTCGCGCTCGAGGACGTCGACGAGCTGATCGTCTCGACCCACCCGGAGGACAAGTCCGGCTGGCTGCGCAGGAAGAACGTCCTCGCCGAGCTCCGCCGGCTCGCGGGCGACCGGCCCGTCGAGCACGTCGTCTCGGACGTCGCCGCGCGAACGGGCCGAGGCGAACGTCCTCGTCGTCGCCAACGAGACCGTCCTCGGCGAGCCGCTGCTCGACCGGATCCGCGAGCGGGCGGCGGAGGGCCCGGCCGGGTTCCTGATCGTCTGCCCGCAGAGCGACCCGACTCAGGGCGAGCATCCCGAGGCCGAGCGGCGCCTGCGCGCAGCGCTCGACGACGCTCCGCGCCGAGGGGATCGAGGCGCACGGCCAGATCGCCCATCCCGATCCGTACACGGCCGCGATGCACGTGATCGAGGACGAGCGGGTCGACGAGGTCATCGTCTCGACCTTCCCGGGCGAGCGCTCGGGCTGGCTCCGGCGCGACGTCGTCGAGCGGCTGCGCAAGGACGCGGGCGTGCCCGTCGAGCACGTCGTGGCCGACGTTCCGGCCGTCACCGGAGGATGCCCGCGTGAGCGCGCACGCCGAGGCAGTGCACGACCACGGGCACCACGGGCCGCCGCCCGCGAACCGCAGCTCGCGCCTCGACTCCGCGACGCTCGGGATGTTCCTCTTCATCGCGCTCGGAGGCGATGCTCTTCGGCGCGTTCTTCACCGCGTACTTCTTCGTCCGCGTCGTCAACCCGGACGCGCCCGCCACTGGCCGCCGCCGCCGTTCGATTCCCCGTCTTCGTCGCGTCGGTGAACACGGCGATCCTCGTCACGTCGAGCTTCACGATCCACTGGGCGACGCAGTCGATCAAGCGCGGCGACCGGAACGGCCTCCGGGCGGGCCTCGTGCTCACGATCCTGCTCGGGTCGGCCTTCCTGCTGACGCAGATGGTCGAGTACGCGCACGTCGGCTTCAACACGGGCGACGGGGCGTTCGCGTCGGTCTTCTTCGGGCTGACGGGGCTGCACGGCGCGCACGTCTTCGTCGGCCTCTCGCTGCTCACGATGGCCGCGGTCCGGGCGTTCCGCGGCCACTTCTCGCCCGAGCACCACCACGGCGTCGAGATCCCCGGGATCTACTGGCACTTCGTCGACGTGATGTGGATCATCGTGTTCTTCGCCGTCTACATCCTCTAGCGGTCCGGACTCGCGCCGCCTGCGCGCATCGCGCTAGATAATGCGGTATGACACCAAGGTCGCACCGGGTCTCGAGCGGCGACGCCGACGGAGGAGACGCGTGAAGAATCCCCTCAGAGACGAGGCGTCCGCGTTCCAGGTCGTCCTCGTGACGCTCGGCGGCGCGATCCTCGTCGCGCTCGCGGCCTGGATCGACACCTGGCTCGGGCTCGTCGTCTTCCTCGCGCTCGTCGCGGCCGCGCTCTGGGCGATCCGCGGCGGCATGCGGCAGCGGCCGCCGCAGGCGCACGTCGTCCACGACGAGCGGGCCGACGCGCCGGGATCCTCGTCGTCGCGAACGAGACGGTCGGCGGCGGCGAGCTGCTCGAGCTCCTCGGCCGCAAGGCGGAGGGCGTGAGCGAGGACGTGCTCCTCGTCTGCCCGGCGCTCAACTCGACGCTTCAGGACCTGGACGTCGGACGAGGACGGCGCGCGGGCGGCCGCGCAGGAGCGCCTCGACGCGAGCCTCGCCCGCCTCGGCGAGGCCGGCGTCAGCGCGCGCGGCGAGATCGGCGACGGCGACCCGCTCCAGGCGCTCGAGGACGCGCTTCGCGCCTTCCCGGCGGACGAGATCGTCGTCTCGACCCATCCGCCGGGCCGCTCGAACTGGCTCGAGCAGGGCGTCGTCGAGCAGGCGCGCGTGCGCTTCGACGTGCCGGTCACGCACGTGGTCGTCGACCTCGAGCAGGCAGGCTCGCTGCGCGATCCCGCCTAGAGCGCTCTACTTGCCCGCGTTCTCCGACGACGAACGTCGCGACCGCCTCGATCTGCGCCTCGCTCAGCTGGCCCTTGAACGACGGCATCCCGCCCTGGCCGTTCGTGACGCGGTCGATCGCGAGCTCCTTCGACGGCTTCGCCTCGTCGAGGTTCGGCCCGACCGTTCCGCTCGAGCCCGCCGCGGCGAGCGTGTGGCAGCCGCTGCAGCCGGCCGAGGCGAAGATCGCCTTGCCGTCGGTGCCGCCGCCGGGCGGCGGTCGGCTTCGGCGGGTTGGCCGGGTCGATCGGCTTCGCCGCTCGCATCGAGGCCCGCGACCGAGGCGACGTACGTCGCGACGTCCTCGGCGTCCTGGCCCTCGAAGATGTTCGCGGGCATGCCCGGCGCTCCGGTCGACGGGGTCGTGACCGGATAGGCGATCTGCGCGCGGACGACCTGGAGGATCGTGTCCTCGCCGAGCCCGTCGATCCGCGACTGGACGAACGCGTAGTCGAGGTTCGGGCCGATCTGCCCCGTCGTCCCGGCGTCGGCGAGCGTGTGGCAGCTGCCGCAGCTCTTGCTGAACAGCTCCTTGCCGCGGATCTTGTCGCCGGTGCCCTGCGAGTAGCCCGACCGTGTCGCCGCACGCCGCGAGGCCGAGTGCCCCGACGAGAGCGAGCACGACGAGCGCGACAGCCTGGCGCCGGCGCCGGTTGCCCCCTGTGACCGCGATCCGCTCCACGCGGAGCGAGTCTAACCAGACGCGGCGGCGGCGGTCCCGCGGAGCTGCTTGAGCTGCTGGCGGACGACGCCCGCGCTCGGATCGTCGGGCGCGAGCTTCAGGAATCTCTCGTAGGCGGCGATCGCGGTCGTCGCGTCGCCGACCTGCTGCGCGGCCTGCGCGAGCTCGAGCTGGACGTTCGGGTCGTTCGGCTGGAGCGCGACGAGCCGCTTGTAGGCGTCGACGGCGAGGGTCGCCTCCGTCTGCGCGTCCTGGAGCGCGCCGTTGATGCGCTGGCTCGCCACCGCGTTCGACCGCGTTCGTGATCGGGTCGCTGACCACCGGACTGCCCGGCCGGCGCGATGAGCGACGGGAAGCCCTGCGCCGGCGCGAGGAAGGCGGCCCGAACCTGCGCGAGCTGCGCGTCCTGCTGCCGCTCGGTGGCCCGCGTCAGGTGGAGGCCGGCGAGCTCGCGGTAGCGCGTTCGCGTCCTTCGGCGTCAGATCGATGGCGCGTGTTGAGCGCGACGATCGCCTCGTCGGTCTGGCCCTCCGTCTCGAGCGCGGTCGCGAGGTCACGCCAGGCCTGCGGGTCCTTCGGGCGCTCCTCCGTCTCGCTCCGTGCGTCCGAGACGGACTGCGCCGAGGTGCCGCCCGAGCCCCGGAAGATGTCGCCGACCCCGGTGCCGCCGGCGCCGACGCCGAACACGACGAAGCCGAGCCCGAACACGAGCGCGAGGAGGACGAACATCCACTTCGCGTGGCGGCGCAGCCGCGGGAAGAACATCGTGTCCTCGATCGACGGCGCGGTCGTGCCGCGGCGGCGCGCGGGCGCTACCGCAGCATGCGGCTTCGCGCTCTTCGGGCGGCTCTTCTCGAATCGGGCCATGCGCTCGTCGCCTCGCCGGTAGCGGTCCTCGCCGGCTACGAGAGTAGCTGCAACCCGCTCCGGCGACCCTCCCAGGACGGCCGCCGACAACAGGATCTTCAACGGGTCGACAGCGGCGAGTCCGTCGAGGGAGACCACGGTCAGGTCGGCCCACTTGCCGGGCACGAGCGAGCCGACGCTCGGCGTCGAGCCCGAGGACGCGGGCGCCGCCGAGCGTCGCGAGCTCGAGCGCCGTGCGCGGCGGTGAGCGCGTCCGGCCGCCGCTCGCGGGCGCGCGCGGCGACGATCGCCGTCCGCAGCTCCTCGAAGAGGTCGAACGAGGGCGTCGAGGCGGGGCTGTCGGTCGCGATGCCGACGCGGGATCCCCGCCTCGAGGAGCTCGTGCGAGCGGGCGCGACCCCGCAGCCGAGCAGCCCGTTCGAGCGGGGGCAGTGCGCGACGCCGACGCCGTGCTGCGGCGAGCAGCGCGATCTCGTCGTCGCTCGACGTGCACGCAGTGCGCCGCCACGACGCCCGGGCCGAGCAGGCCGGCCGCGGCCAGCATGCGGATGCCCGTCGTGCCCGGGCGGCGGCACGAGCATCTCGGCGAACGACGGACCAGTCGCCCGAGCCGTCGACGAGGAACGTCGCGCTCGGCGACGCTCTCCGCGAGGTGCGTCGCGATCGGGCAGGCCGAGGCGCGGCGCACGCCTCGTACAGCTCGAGCGTGCACGTGTACGGCGCGTGCGGCGACACGCCGAGGCGCGACGCGGTCGGAGAGCACGCGGCTCGACGCGCTCGCGCAGCTCCTCGAACCGGTCGAGCGCGCGACTGCGTCGCGGCCGAAGACCTCGAGGTAGACGATCGCGCGCAGGCCCGTCGCCGCGGCCGCCTCCGCGGCGGCGCCGGCGAAGCTGCAGTCGCCGACCGTGGTGATCCCCGAGCGGAGGCACTGCGTGGGCGCCGTCGGTCGCGATCGCGCGCATGTCGTCCAGGTCGAGGAGCGCCTTGCGCGCGACGTGCAGGCCGATCCAGGACGAGAACGGGAGCCCGTCGCCGAAGCCGGCGTAGACCGCGTACTCGAGGTGGGAGTGGCAGTTGACGAACCCCGGGCACGATCACGCATCCGGCGAACGCGCTCGCCCTCGCCGAGGTCGGCGGCGGTGCCGACGGCGGCGATCCGGCCGTCGTCGCCGATCGCGACGGCGCCGTCGGCGATCGGCTCGCCCTCGACGGGGACGACCCAGTCGGCGGAGACGACCCTCACTCAGAGCCGTGGGGCCAGTCCCCACGCGAGGCCTCGGCGAGTCACGCTCACGCGCTGCCCCAGCGCTTGCTCCATGAACGACGGAGAGCCAGATCGAGAGCTCGAAGAGCACGAGCAGCGGCACCACCTCGAGCACGAGCGACACGGGATCGACGGTCGGCAGGAGGATCGCGAACGCGAGCATCGCGACGTAGCCGATCCGCCGGTTCTGCCGGAGCCGGTCGGCGGTCAGCACGCCGAGGCGCACGAGCGCGAGGATGAAGATCGGCATCTCGAAGGCGATCCCGAACGCGAGCAGCGTCAGCGTGACGAACGACAGGTAGTAGCTCGCGCGGATCTGCTCGTGTAGAGCTCGGAGTCGTAGTCGACGAGGAACGTGAGCGCCCGCGGGAGCACGATCGAAGTAACAGAACGCGACGCCTGCGGCGAACAGGACCGTCGCGAGCACGACGAACACCCCGATGCACGCGCTGCGTCTCCTCGTCGACGGCGGGCGCGAGGAACGCCCACACCTGCCAGAGGAGGATCGGCAGGACGATCGCGATCGCGGCGTAGAAGCTGACCTTGAGCGACGTCGTGAACGGCTCCGTCACGCCGAGCGTGACGAGCGGCTTGTCGTCGGGGAGCAGGCCCATCAGCCGCTCGATCAGCTCGTCGTGGAACACGAAGGCGAGCGCGAACGCGGGCACGATCGCGACGATGCAGATGAGGAGCCGGTGCCGGAGCTCCGTCAGGTGCTCGACGAGGGTCGCTTCCTCGTCGTGGCTCGAGGCGCCGCGGCAGATCCGGCGGGCCATCGCGCGCGGGAGGTGCTAGGAGACGGTGTCGCGCTCGCGCGCGGTGCGTCGCGGTCGGCCGACGCGGCGGCTCGCGGGCGGCGGCAGCTCCGCGAGCGTCGTCGTACCGCGTCGTCGTCCTTGCCGGACACCGAGTCCTTGAACTCGCGCATCCCCTTGCCGAGCTGGCGGCCCATCTCCGGCAGCCGCTTCGGGCCGAAGACGAGAAGCAGCACGAGCAGCAGGATCAGGAGCTCCCAGATGCCGATTCCGAAGGGCATGGCCAGGAGCGTAGCGGCTTCGGCCGCCCGCCGAGGGCGCGACGGCACGCCGTAATCGGACGTGAACGGCGGCCGGCGGGTGGGCGCGGGCGCCCGCGAGGCGTGGTCCCGGCTACCATCGGACAGACGTGCGCATGGCCCCGAGGGCCGCTGCGCGCACGTCGCTTCGACACCGCAAACGAAGGACACCAGTGGCATTGCTCGAGATCACGAACCTGCACGTCGCGCTGGAGGACGGCACCGAGATCGTCAAGGGCGTCGACCTCGCGGTCGACACGAACGAGAAGCACGCGATCATGGGGCCGAACGGCTCGGGCAAGTCGACGCTCGCGTACGCGCTGATGGGCCACCCGCCTACGAGATCACGGAGGGCGACATCCGGCTCGACGGCGAGTCGATCCTCGAGCTCGGCGCCGACGAGCGCGCGCAGCGCGGGCTCTTCCTCGCGTTCCAGTACCCGCACGCGATCCCGGGCGTGACGGTCACGAGCTTCCTCCGCAGCGCGATCAACGCGAAGCGGAAGGCGGCGAACGGCGGCGAGGACGACCCGGTCCCGGTCAAGGAGTTCCGCACGGAGCTGCTCGCCGCGATGGAGCGGCTGAAGGTGCCGCGCGAGCTCGCGCAGCGCTACCTGAACGACGGCTTCTCCGGCGGCGAGAAGAAGCGCGTCGAGATCCTGCAGATGGCGATGCTGCAGCCGCGGATCGCGATCCTCGACGAGACCGACTCCGGGCCTCGACATCGACGCGCTGCGCATCGTCGCGGAGGGCGTCAACACGCTCGTCGGCCCCGAGATGGGCGCGCTCGTGATCACGCACTACCAGCGGATCCTCAACTACGTCACGCCGGATCACGTCCACGTCTTCGTGGACGGGCGGATCGTCGCCTCGGGCGGCGCCGGAGCTCGCGCACCGGCTCGAGGCAGAGGGCTACGACGCATTCATCCCCGCAGGCGTGGGAGGAGGCGAGAGCACATGAGCACCGCCGAGAACGAGCTCGTCAAGGGCATCCGCACCGAGTACCAGTACGGCTTCGCGAACCCCGACGAGGCCGAGGACTACTTCTTCAAGTCGGGTCGCGGCCTCTCGCACGAGGTCGTCGAGGCGATCTCCGCAGCACAAGAACGAGCCCGACTGGATGCGCGAGTTCCGCCACAAGTCGCTCGACTACTTCTACGCCCGTCCGCTGCCGACCTGGGGCGGCAACCTCGCCGAGATCGACTTCGACAACATCTACTACTACATCAGGCCGACCGAGAAGCAGGTCGACAAGTGGGAGGACCTCCCGGCCGAGATCCTCGACACCTGGGACAAGCTCGGGATCCCCGAGGCCGAGAAGAAGTACCTCGCCGGCGTCGGCGCCCAGTACGAGTCGGAGGTCGTCTACCACAAGCTCCAGGCCGACCTCGAGGCGAAGGGCGTGATCTTCCTCGACATGGACTCGGCGCTGCGCGAGCACGAGGACATCGTCAAGCAGTACATGGGCACGATCATCCCGCAGAACGACAACAAGTTCGCCGCGCTCAACTCGGCCGTCTGGTCGGGCGGCTCGTTCATCTACGTCCCGCCGGGCGTCTCGATCGAGATGCCGCTCCAGGCGTACTTCCGGATCAACGCGGAGAACATGGGCCAGTTCGAGCGGACGCTGATCATCGTCGACGAGGACGCCTACGTGCACTACGTCGAGGGCTGCACCGCGCCGATCTACTCGTCCGACTCGCTCCACTCGGCGGTCGTCGAGATCGTCGTCAAGCCGCGCGGCCGCTGCCGCTACACGACGATCCAGAACTGGTCGAACAACGTCTACAACCTCGTCACCAAGCGCGCGGTCGCCTACGAGGACGCGACGATGGAGTGGGTCGACGGCAACCTCGGCTCGAAGCTGACGATGAAGTACCCCGCGATCTGGCTGATGGGCGAGCGCGCGCACGGCGAGGTGCTCTCGATCGCCTTCGCCGGCAAGGGCCAGCACCAGGACGCGGGCGGCAAGGTCGTCCACGTCGCGAAGAACACGACCTCGGTGATCACCTCGAAGTCGATCTCGAAGGACGGCGGCCGCGGCGGCTACCGCGGCCTGCTCGAGGTCGCGAAGGGCGCGAGCGGCTCGAAGTCGAAGGTCGTCTGCGACGCGCTGATCCTCGACGAGGAGTCGCGCTCCGACACGTATCCCGTACATCGACGTCAAGGAGAACGACGTCGACCTCGGCCACGAGGCGACGGTCTCCAAGATCGGCGAGGAGCAGCTCTTCTACCTCATGAGCCGCGGCCTCTCCGAGGCGGAGGCGAGCGCGATGATCGTCTCCGGCTTCGTCGAGCCGATCACGAAGGAGCTTCCGCTCGAGTACGCGGTCGAGATGAACCGGCTGATCCAGCTGCAGATGGAAGGCTCGGTTGGCTAGGTCGCAGTCCGCGAGCGAACTGCGACGTGTCGGCTGAGCCCGGCTGGGCCCGGAACCGGGAGTCCCTGATGTCCTTGATCACGAAGCTCGACTTCGTCGCCGTGCCGTCGACCGACTGGAAGCGCTCGCGGGCGTTCTACGTCGACACGCTCGGGCTGCGGCCCGACGAGGCCGGCGACGGGGAGTTCTGGGTCGGCGACACGTGCTTGCGGGATCTACGAGCCGGACGACCTTCGGCATGGAGTTCGCGCCGCAGACGGACTGCGCACCTCGCGCTCCACGTCGACGACGTCGCGGCCGCGCGCGCCGAGCTCGAGGCGAAAGGCGTCGAGTTCCTCGGCGAGACCTTCGACACCGGCGTCTGCCACATGGCGTTCTTCGAGGATCCCGACGGCAACGCCCTGATGCTGCACTCACCGCTACGCGCCGCGCGAGGGGCGGAGGCGACCGTCGTGATCACCGTCGAGCGGACCGACTTCATCTCGGTGCCGGTGACCGACCTCGAGCGCTCGAGCGCGTTCTACGGCGGGAACGCTCGGCCTCCCGCGCGTCGTCGGAAACGAGTCGCTGGCCGGAGTTCCAGCTCGGCGAGAACGTGAGCCTCTACCTCATCGATCCGACGAACATCGGCCGTGACGTTCGACCGGACCGCACACCGCGTTCATCGCGCTGCGCGTCCCGGACGTGGCGGAGGCGCGCGCGGCGCTCGAGGCGAAGGGCGTCGACTTCGAGGGCGAGACGTTCGACACCGGCGTCTGCCACATGGCGCTCTTCCACGACCCCGACGGGAACGCGCTCATGCTGCACCGGAGGTACGCGCCCCGTGAGAACTGAGCTGCTCGAGCGCTACCGCGCGCTCCCGCTGCCGACGACGCGCGACGAGCACTGGCGCTTCACCGACCTCGCCGGCTTCGACCCGGACGCCTGGGGCGCGGAGTCGGCCGCCGCGGCAGTCGGTGCCGTCGATGCTCGACCTCGATGTCGCCGGCGTCGGCCACGATCGACGAGTCGGGTGTCCGCGTCGAGCGTGCGCCCGACGGGATCCGCTTCGAGCCGCTGACCGACGACAACACGCTCCTCGGGTCGCTCGTCCAGGCCCGACGACAAGCTCCGCGCGCACAACGCCGCCGTGTGGCAGCACGGGCTGCTCGTCCACGTCCCCGCGGGCGTCGAGCTCGAGCAGCCGCTCTACCTCCGGGTCGCGAGCGCCGTGCCCGGCGGCTCGCTCTTCTGGCGGGTGCTCGTCGTCGCCGAGCCCGGCAGCGCGCTTCACGCTCGTCCAGGAGCTACCTCGGCCTCGGACGACGCTCGAGGCCTACGTCAACGGCGTCGTCGAGGTCGTCGTGCGCGACGGCGCCAAGGCCGAGATCGTCAACGTCCAGCGCCTCTCGCTCGAAGGCCTGGCTCTTCGCCTCCTGCCACGCGCGCGTCGAGCGCGACGCCGAGCTCGACTGGGTCGAGGGCGGCTTCGGCTCCGCGAGGGGCAAGGTCTGGATCCAGAACGACCTCGCCGACCGCGGCGCGACCTCGCGGGTCACCGGCGCGTACTTCGCCGACGGCGACCAGCACCTCGACTACGACACGTACCAGCTGCACAGCGCGCCCGACACGACCTCCGACTTCGCGTTCAAGGGCGCGCTCCGCGACTCGCGCCGCGACCGTCTGGCGCGGGATGATCCGGGTCGAGGAGGGCGCGCAGAAGACGAACGCGTACCAGGAGAACCGCAACCTCCTGCTCTCGAAGACCGCGACCGCCAACTCGATCCCCGGCCTCGAGATCCTCGCCAACGACGTCCGCTGCACCCACGGCGCGACGCTCTCGCAGGTCGACCGCGAGCAGCTCTTCTACCTGATGGCGCGCGGCCTGCCCCGCTCCGAGGCAGAGCGGCTGATCGTGCGCGGCTTCTTCCAGGACGTGCTCGACCGGATCGAGCTCCAGCCGGTGCGCGAGGCGCTCGGCGCAGCCCTCGAGGCGCGCATCCCGCAGGCCTGACGGGCCCGCGGGCCCTTCTCGATTGGCGCGAGCGGCGCGCCCTCAGTAGTTTCGAGCACCCCGTCGTCGGGTTCGTACCGAGGCGCCTCCGACCTTCTGATGGGAGGGTGCCAGGGAGCCTAAGGAGGTGTGTACCCGCATGTTCACATATGTCGGGCTCATCAAGCTGACGCCCGAGGGCAGGGAGAACCTGCCCGAGGCGCCCAAGTATCTCGAGAAGATCAAGAAGATCATCGAGGTCGAGGGCGGGATCCTCGAGGACGTGTACGCGATCATGGGTCCCTGGGACTTCGTCGCGCTCGTCAAGTACCCCGACAACGAGACCGCGTTCCGCGTGCTCGCGAAGATCGGGATGCTCGAGGTCGTCAAGACGGAGACGTTCCCGGCCGAGAAGGTCGACGTCTTCATCAAGGCGCTCGTCTAGGCGTCCAGCGCGTTTCGCCGGTCGCAGGGAGCCGATGCTCCGTGCGACCGGCTTCTCCGTTGCAGGCTCCGGCCCGCGCGTCCATGTCAGGATGTGGACGTGCCTTGTTCGTGCTGCACGTCCGAGTCGCTCGACATCTTCGGCGAGAAGGGCGCACGACGCGAGCTCCGTCGATACCTGCGCAAGGGCCTCGGGGGCGCCGACGCGAGGCTGATCGCAGCGTGGGCCGCAGAGGGCGAGCTCGAAGGCGCGACGGTGATCGAGGTCGGAGGCGGCATCGGCCAGATACAGGTCGACCTTCTGCGCCGCGGCGCGATGCGCGGAACCGTCGTCGAAGTGCTCGGCGACTACCGAGGCCCAGCCGGCGAGCTCGCCGCCGCGGCCGGTGTCGCCGATCGCAGCTCGTTCGTCCTTGCCGACCTGATCGAGACCCCTGATGCGGTGGAGCGTGCGGACGTCGTCGTCCTGCGGCGGGTCGTCTGTTGCTCCCCGGACGGTCCCGAGTTGCTCGCCGCAGCAGCCGGTCGGACGAGGCGAGACGCTGTTCGCCAGCTATCCGCGAGATCGCCTTGCCGTCCGCGCCGTTCTCCGACTGCAGAACATCGCGCTCGCGCTGGTGCGGAAGCGGTTCCGAGTCTACGTCCATGCGCCCGAGGACCTACGGAGATCCGTTGCGCGGCGCGGCCTCGGCCTGGCTCGCGTCTCGCAGGGCATCGCCTGGGAGACGGCGCAGTTCGACGTCACGTCCTGACGGATTCCTGACGAACCGCTCAGGGTCTCCTGACCCGTCCGGGCTAGGGTCGAGCCATGCGCTCCATCGCGATCATCGGGCTCCTCGCCGCCATCGCCATCCTCGTCCTCTAGGCTCCCGCGCCCCGGGCGGTGCTCCGCCGTTCTACGCTTACGGAATGGAGATCGGGCTCTTTCCGCTCGGCCTCGTCCTGCTCCCGACCGAGCAGGTACCGCTCCACATCTTCGAGCCGCGCTACCGGGAGCTGATCGCCGAGTGCCTCGAGGCGAACCAGCCCTTCGGGCTCGTCTACGCCGACGACGACGGGCTTCGCCGGACGGGGACGCTGGCGAGCGTCGTCGAGGTCACCGAGCGGTTCGACGACGGGCGGCTGAACATCGTCGTCGAGGGCGGCGGCCGCTTCCGCCTGGTCGAGCTGACCGACGGCCGCAGCTTCCACACCGGGACGATCGAGGCGATCCAGGACAGTGACGACCCTCCGTCCGCCGAGGACGTGAAGCGAGGGCTCGGGCTCTTCTCCCGCCTCGTCGAGCTCACGGGCGCCGACGTCGAGGTACCGGCCGAGGACGCTCGAGCAGCCGTCGTTCAGGCTCGCCTCCCGCTTCGAGCTCGCGCCGGAGCTGAAGCTCGAGCTCTCGAGGAGCCGAGCGAGCGCGCTTCGGCTCAAGCGTCTCTGCGAGATCCTCGAGACGGTCGCCGCAGCCGTCGAGCGCCAGCGCGAGATCGCCGAGCGTGCCCAGACAAACGGCCGCGTCCAGCCGCCTCCGTCCTAGACCCTGCTTCCAGCCGTGCCGCTGCGGGGGCGTGGCTACGATGGCCGCAGTGACCTCGACGACGCTTCCCGCGCTCGACGCACACCGCCTGCGGGCCGATTTCGCCGTTTTCGAAGAGCTTCTCGACGGCCGCCCGGTCGCGTTCCTCGACTCCGCCGCGTCGACCCAGAAGCCGCGGCAGGTCTTGGACCGGATGCGCACGTTCTACGAGCACGAGTACGCGAACGTCCATCGCGGCGTGTACCGCCTGGCGGAGCGCGCGACCGAGGGCTTCGAGGGCGCCCGCCGTACCGTCGCCGGGCTTACTCAACGCGCCGTCGGAGAAGGAGATCGTCTTCACGCGGAGCGCGACCGAGGCGATCAACCTCGTCGCGTACGCGTGGGGTCTCGACAACCTCGGCCCCGGCGACGTCGTCGTGATCACCGAGCTCGAGCACCATGCGAACTTCGTGCCGTGGCAGTTCATCGCGCAGCGCACGGGCGCGAGCTTCCGCCACATCCCGATCGACGACCGCGGCGAGCTCCAGCTCGACGCGCTCGACGGGCTCGCGCGCGAGGGCAACGTCAAGGTCGTCGCGAACAACCTCGTCTCGAACACGCTCGGCACGATCAACCCGGTCGAGACGCTTGCGGCGTGGGCGCACGAGCAGGGCGCGATCATGGTCGTCGACGCGGCCCAGGCGGCTCCCCACCGGCGGGTCGACGTGCAGGCGCTCGGCGCCGACTTCGTCGCCATCTCGTCGCACAAGCTCTGCGGCCCGAGCGGCATCGGCGCGCTCTGGGGAAGGCGCGAGCTCCTCGAGGCGATGAGCCCGTTCAACCTCGGCGGCGAGATGATCCGCTCCGTCGGGCTCGAGAGGACGACGTTCAACGAGCTCCCGTACAAGTTCGAGGCGGGCACGCCCGCGATCGCCGAGGCGGTCGGCTTCGGCGCTGCGATCGACTACATCACCGAGATCGGGCCTCGAGGCGATCGAGCGCCACGAGCACGTGCTCGTCGAGCAGACGATGGCGGCGCTCGACGAGCTCCCGTGGATCCGCGTCTTCGGCCCGCCGCCCGAGCGCCGCGCCGGGATCGTCTCGTTCGACGTCGAGGGCATCCACCCCCACGACGTCGCGCAGATCCTCGACTGGGAGGGCGTCGCCGTGCGCGCGGGCCACCACTGCACCCAGCCGCTGATGACCCGCCTCGGCGTCGCCGCGACGACGCGCGCGAGCTTCTACCTCTACTCGATCCCCGAGGAGATCGACCGCCTCGCTCGCCGGGCTCCACAAGGTCAAGGCGTCGCTCGGCTGATGTCGGGAGTTCGAGCAGCTCTATCGGGAGGTCATCCTCGACCACTACAAGGCGCCGCGGAACCACGGGCTGCTCGAGCCGCACGACGCGATCGCCGAGGGCCAGAACCCGCTCTGCGGCGACGAGGTCACCGTCTCGGTCCGCTTCGGCGAGGGCGACGTGATCGAGGACGTCGGCTTCGAGGGCCGCGGCTGCGCGATCAGCCAGGCGGCGACGTCGATGCTGACCGACCTCGTCAAGGGCCGCACCGCCGAGGAGGTCTCGGCGATGCCGAAGGACGAGCTCCTCGACGAGATCGGGATCCCGCTCACGCCCGTCCGGCTCAAGTGCGCGCTGCTCGGGCTCGGCGTGCTGAAGGTCGCGCTCCATCGCGCGAAGGGCACGCCGCTGCCCGAGGAGTGGGGCACCTCGTCCGGCGAGATCGCGCTGTCGTAGGCCCAGGGGGAGACATGGAGATCGAGGCGCTTCCGCTCGAGGAGCTGCCGGACGGCTCGATGCGGCTCGTCGCCGCCGACGGGCGTGACCGTCGGCCTCTATCACTGCGGGGGACGAGCTGCACGCGATCGAGGACCGCTGCACGCACGACGACGGCCCGCTCTGCGAGGGCGAGTGGGACTGCGACGCGTGCGAGGTCGTCTGCCCCCGCCACGGGGCGCGCTTCGACCTCCGCACGGGCTCCGCCCTGACGCTTGCCGGCGTACCTTCCCGTCGCGACCTACCCCGTGAGGGTGAGGGACGACGGGATGATCGTGATCGACGTGACGTAGGCTCTCGGCCGTGAACCTGTTCAACCTCCACGGTGACGAGTGGGACCGGGTCGAGGAGCGCGAGGGCTGGCGCAGCAGGGACGCCTGGGTCGGTGCGCGGCTCGGCGCCGAGCTGATCGGTGGCAGCCTGTACGAGCTCGAGCCCGGCGACCGGCTGTGGCCGTACCACACGCACCACGCGAACGAGGAGTGGCTGATCGTCGTACGGGGGACGCCGACGCTGCGCACGCCGGACGGAGAGCAGGAGCTCCGCGAGGGGGACGTCGCCTGCTTCCGTCGTGGCCCCGACGGCGCACATCAGGTCTCGAACCGGACGGCGTCGCCGGTCCGCGTGCTGATGCTCTCCACGCTCCTCGCGCCCGAGATCGTCGAGTACCTCGATACGGGCAAGATGGGCACGCGGGACGCCGGTGGGAACCGTCTCACGCTCTCCCGGCCGGGGCCATCGGCGGACTACTGGGAGGGCGAGGACTAGTTCGGCGCGGCGGGCAGCCCGAGCTGCTCGCGCATCCGGGCACCGACCGCGAGGGCTGCGGAGAGCGGCCGGAGCATCACCGTGAGGGAGGCGATTCTTCCCACGTGGTCGAGGCGGAACACGTCGACGCCCTCCACCTCGAGGCGGCGGCCGTCGTCGCCCGCGACCGTGGTCTCGAACTGGAGCGTGACCCCGCCCGGCTCGTCGAGATAGGCGTGCGTGTACTCGAGGTCGCCGAACACCTCGAGCACGGCCGCGAGGAGGAGCGTCGTCGGGCCGCGGCCGACGGTCGGCCGGAAGACGACGGGGGAGAAGAACTCGACCTCCTCGGCGAGGAGCCCTTCGAGGGCGCGGATGTCCCTCGCGGCGACCGTCGCCTCCCACCGCTCCACGAAGCTCGTCACGCGCTGCTCGCCGGCTCCCACGACCCGGACCCTATGCGGAGCCGGCGGCCGCCGGGCGAAGAGCTCGACACGGCCATACCGTCTAGGCTCGACCCATGCTCGACCGATCGCGTCCGCTCCGTGCTCGAGCGCCTCGAGGCGGAGAACGCCGCGGAACGGGACGCCGGCCTACCGTTCTCGGAGCGCTCGCTCGCGGTCGGGCCGGAATCGGGTCGCCTCCTGTTCGCGCTCGTGGCGCCCGAACGCCGGTTGCGAGGTGCTCGAGATCGGCGGCTCCCGCGGCTACTCGACCATCTGGCTGGCCGCGGCCGCGCGCATCCTCGGCGGCCGCGTCGTGTCACTGGAGCACGACCCCGCGCAAGATCGAGGCGTGGCGCCAGAACATCGCGGACGCCGGTCTCGAGGAATGGGCGGAGCTCGTCGAGGGCGACGCGCACGAGACGCTCCCGGCACTCGAGGACGGCTTCGACGTCGTCTTCATCGACGCCTGGAAGGACGACTACGAGGCGTACTTTCGAGCTCGCGCGGACGAAGCTCGACCCGGGCGGGGTCGTCGTCGCCGACAACGTGACGACGAGCGATGCCGTCCAGCGCCTACGCCGCGGCGCGGCAGGCGGACCCGACGCTCGTGTCGGTGACCGTCCCGATCGGCCACGGCCTCGAGGTCACGACCGTCTTGCTTTGAGCGCCCGGCGACCGTACTGGAACTGCGGCCCGCCGTCTCCCCCGCGAGCCGTGGACGACCCCGACTTGCCCTCGTCCGACCCGCGTGCTATGACTCGGCTACCGCGGAAAGGAGGTGGTCGGGTGTCAGATTCGTGTAGTACCGGCAGTGGAGGTACCAGCGGGTAGAGGCGTGTCCCCGGGACCTACGGGGAATCGCCATAGCCACGCGTAGGGGACTCGCGCTTTCGCGCCGCCGGCCACCTCGGTCAGGCTGGAAGCGCCTCTACCAAATCCAACGCTGGTCACCGAACGTTCGAGGGCCGCCCACAAGGGCGGCCCTCGGCGTCTTCTTTTTCGCGAGGTGGAAATCCGCAGAGCGGATTTCCGCCGCGGATCCCCGCCTTCGGCGGGAGCCCTGAAGGCGTCCCGCTTTCGCGGGCCGCAACTACTCCGGCGCGTTCCCGAGGACCGGTGCGAGCGATCGGCGTCGTTGGCCGGATCTCGATCGACACGCGCTGCAATCAGCGGAGGACAGCCGCGCGGCGAAGCTGCTCGTCCAGCGCGACGAGCTCGCCGAGCCCGAGGCGCCGCATCGAGGCGCCGCCGTCCGAGACGACGTTGTCGGGGCCCTCGAGCATCCGCAGCTGGTCGCGGGTCAGGAGCGCCGGGCGGCATGCGCTCGAACAGCGCCGCGGGGCCTCGCGCGAGCCAGAACGGGCACGTGGATCGCGGGACGGCGCGTCCCGAGCGCCGCCTTCAGGCGGCGCCAGAGGTCGCTCCAGGTGACCGCCTCCGGGCCGCCGAGCTCGATCGGCCCGTTCGTGCCCTCCGCCTCGACGGCGAGCCGCACAGCGCGGACGAGGTCGTCGACCCAGATCGGCTGAACACGCTGCGTGCCCGGGCCGATCACCGGCGTGAACGGGAAGAGCCGGGCGATGCGCAGCGAAGCGCGGCAGCGCGCCACCGTCCGACGCCGAAGACGAAGCTCGGCCGCAGGACGACGTGGTCGACGCCGCACGACGGCGACCGCCTGCTCGGCCGCCCACTTGGCGCGGAAGTACGGGCACGGTCGCGCCCGGGCCCGGTGCCCAGGGCGCTCATCAGCACGATGCGCCGGACGCCGGTCTCGCGCGCGGCCTCGACGAGGTTCCCGGTGCCGGCCGCCATCACGCGCTCGAATGTCGCGGGCGCGCCCTCGATGATCGCGACGAGGTGGACGATCGTGCGCATCCCGCGCGCCGCCGCGCGCAGCGACGCCGGGTCCGTGACGTCGCCGCGCACGAGGTCGCAGTCGACGCCGTCGAGCGCCGCGGCGCCGCGCGCGGTCCGCACCATCGCGCGCACGCGCGCGCCGCGTCGCCGCCAGCTCGCGCGTCGACGTGACGACCGACGAACCCGCTCGCGCCGGTGACGAGGATCATCGCGCCGTCCGCGAAGTTCTGCCAGTAGCGGCTCGGCGTCGGCCCGCGCTGCCCCTGGTACTTCGAGCCGAGCGCACCGGAGCCGTACGGCGTCTCGGCCGGCTCCGACATCTGCACGAACGACAGCTGGCCGATCTTCATCCCCGGGTAGATCGTGATCGGGCAGGTTGGCGACGTTCGACAGCTCGAGCGTCACGTGCCCGTCGAACCCGGGGTCGATGAACCCCGCCGTCGAGTGGATCAGCAGCCCGAGCCGGCCCGAGCGAACTCTTCCCCTCGAGCCTCGCGACGAGATCGTCGGGCAGCGTGACGCGCTCGAGCGTCGAGCCGAGCACGAACTCGCCCGGGTGGAGGATGAACGGCTCGTCGTCCGCGACCTCGACGAGCTCCGTCAGCTCCTCCTGCTCGGCCTTGACGTCGATGTACGGGTAGCGCGAGTTCCGGAACACGCGGAACAGCCGGTCGACGCGCACGTCGAGGCTCGACGGCTGCATCAGCGCCGGGTCGTACGGGTCGATGCCGATCCGGCCGGCCTCGATCAGCCGCCGGATGGCGCGGTCCGAGAGCACCATCGACGCGGATCGTAGACCGCCGGCGGTGCGCTCGAGCCTGCGTCGATCGCCTACACTCCTGGACCCGGTGTCCATGCTGTATCCATCGCTCGACCCGAACGAGCGCTTTCGCGCTCGTCGGGACGCGGTACGCGCCGGAAGCGGCGCCGTCGCGCCGCCGTCGCGGCGATCCTCCTCGCTCGCGGTGCTCGCGCTCGCCGGCGGGATGACGCTCGCCGGGAAAGCGCAGAAGGCGAGCTCGGACGCCGGCCGGCGCGGCGGCCTCGGAGCGCCGCAGCGGACGCTCGCAGGTCGCGACCCGCCCGCGGCCGCTGCCGGTCGAGGTCCGCGGCGTCCACGTGACCGGCGCGCTCGCCTCGCTGCCCGGGAAGCTCGACGAGTACGTCGCGCTGACGAAGGTACGGCCTCAACACGATCGAGCTCGACGTCAAGGACGAGGGCGGCGAGATCGCGCTTCGCGCCGTCGGGCGTCCCGCTCGCGCGGAAGACGGGCGCCGTCCGGAACTACTACGACCCGCGCAAGGTCGCGCGCCAGATGCACCGGAAGGGCATCTACCTGATCGGCCGCGTCGTGGTCTTCCAGGACCCGTACCTCGCGCGCGCGCGCCCGGACCTCGCGATCAAGCGCCCGGACGGCGTCGCGTCTGGACGACGAGCGCCGGGCTCGCCTGGGTCAACCCGTACGACCGGCGGGTCTGGGACTACGCCGTCTCGGTCGCCGCGGCCGCGGCGCGGGCCGGGCTTCGACGAGATCATGCTCGACTACGTCCGCTTCCCCTCCGACGGCGACGTCGGCTCCGCCGTCTACCCGGGGAGGACGAGCGTGCCGAAGGGCCGGCTGATCGCCGACTTCGCCGCGTACGCGAAGCAGCGGCTCGCGCCGCTCGGCGTGCGGGTCTCGACCGCGCTGTTCGGCCTCTCGGCGACGCGCGACATGGGGATCGGCCAGGTTCCCCGTGGATCTCGCAGACGTCGACCAGATCCACCCGATGGCGTACCCGGCCCTCTACGGCGGCGGCGAGCTCGGCATCGTCTCGCCGAGCGCCGAGCCGGGCGAGACCGTCTTCCGGACGCTGATCGACTTCAAGCGGCAGACTCAAGGGAGCGGCGCGCAGCTGATCCCGTGGATCCAGGACTGGAACTACGGCCCGAGCAGGTGCTGCAGCAGGTGCGCGCGGCGCGGCTGCAGGGGGCGAAGGGCTACCTGCTCTGGAACGCCTCCGGCCTGTACACGAAGACGCGCGCTCGCGCCGCCCTCGCTAGGAGCGCGGTGCCGTCAGGGCGCGAGCCTGACCCGCGACCAGCCGTCGCCGTCGCGCTCGTAGCGCGCGCGGTCGTGCAGCCGGTTCGGCGCGGCTCTGCCAGAGCTCGATCGCGTCGCGGGACGATGCGGTAGCCGCCCCAGAACGGCGGCAGCGGGATGTCGCTCGTCGCCGGCGAAGCGCTCGCTCGACGTCCGCGTAGCCGCCGTCGAGCTCGTCGCGGTCGGCGAGCGGGCGCGACTGGGGCGACGCCCAGGCGCCGAGGCGGCTCTCGCGCGTCGCGTGTGCGGAAGTACGCGAGCGCCTCCTCGTCGCGTGAGCGCCTCCACGCGCCCCCTCGACGCGCACCTGGCGCCGGAGCGGCGGGCCCCAGTAGAAGACGAGCGCGGCGCGCGGGTTCGCCGCGAGCTCCGCCGCCTTTGCGGCTCTCGTGGTTCGTGTAGAAGCGAAGGTCGCGCTCGTCGGCGCCTCGGACAAGCACCATGCGCACCGACGGCGCCCGTCCGGCGTCGCGGTCGCGAGCGCCGCCGCCTCGGGCTCGTGCAGGCCCGCCGCCGCGCGCCTCGGCGAGCCAGCGCGGCGAGCGTCGTCCAGCGGGTCCGGGTCGAGGCTGTCGAGCCAGGCGTCCACGACGCCGAATCTACTGTCGGGGGCTCGGATACGCTGCGGCGATGGCCGCGACGAGGACGATCGAGATCCGCACCGAGATCCCGGGGCCCCGCTCGCGCGCGCTCGCTCGAGCGCGAGGAGCGCGTGGTCGCGCATCCGCTGCTCGTCCACCTGCCGATCTTCGCCGAGCGGGCCGAGAACGCGACGATCACCGACGTCGACGGCAACGTCTTCGTCGACTTCGCGGGCGGCGTCGGCGTCGTCAACGCGGGCCACGCGCATCCGCGCGTCGTCGAGGCGGTCGTCGGAGCAGGCCGCGCGGTTCCTCCACACCGACTTCACGGTCGTCCCCTACGAGCCCTACGTCGAGCTCGCCGAGCGGCTCTGCGCGCTCGCGCCGATCTCGGGCGAGACGCGGGCGGCGTTCTTCAACGCCGGCACCGAGGCGGTCGAGAACGCCGTCAAGCTCGCGCGCCTGCACACCGGCCGGCCCGGCGTGATCGCGTTCGAGGGCGCGTTCCACGGGCGCACGCTGCTCTCGATGACGATGACGTCGAAGTTCCACCCGTACAAGACCGGGATGGGCCCGTACGCGCCGGAGGTCTACCGCGCGCCGTTCCCGAACGAGTACCGCGGGCCGAGCGCCGCCGAGGCGCTCGCGCGGCTCGAGCGGATGTTCGAGACCGCACGTCCCGCCCGAGCACGTCGCGGCGATCGTCTTCGAGCCGCAGCTCGGCGAGGGCGGCTTCGTCCCCGCGCCGCCGCGAGTACGTCGAGGGGCTGCGCGCGATCTGCGACCGCGCACGGGATCGTGCTCGTCGCCGACGAGGTGCAGACCGGGTTCGGCCGCACGGGCCGGATGTTCGCGATGGAGCACTTCGGCGTCGAGCCCGACCTGATCACCGTCGCGAAGTCGATCGCGGCGGGCCTGCCGCTCTCGGGCGTGATCGGCCGGGCCGAGATCATGGACGGCGCCGCACGCCGGGCGCGATCGGCGGCACGTACATCGGCAACCCCGTCGCCCAGGCGGCCGCGCTCGCCGTGCTCGACGTGTTCGAGGAGGAGGACCTCGTCGCGCGCGCCGACGTCGTCGGCGACCGGATCCGCGAGCGGATGCTCGCCTGGCAGGCGCGCTGGCCGCGGATCGGCGACGTCCGCGGCCTCGGCGCGATGCTCGCGATCGAGCTCGTCCACGACCCGCGTGACGAAGGAGCCGGCGCCGGAGCTCGCGCGGGCCGTGATCGACGCGGCGCTCGCAGCGCGGGCTGATCCTGCTCAAGGCCGGGATCTACGGGAACTGCATCCGCGTCCTCTGCCCGCTGACGATCGAGGACGCCGTCCTCGACGAGGCGCTCGCGGTCTGGGAAGAGGCGCTCGCCGCCGTGCTCGGCTGACTCGCCGGCGAGGCGTCGCGCGAGCTCGGCGACGTCGCGGAGCGCGAGCTACGTCAGTACTCGAGCTCCGCTTGCGCCGCTCGTGGCGCTCGAGCGCGAGCTCGACGAGGCGGTCGAGCAGCTCCGCGTACGCGATCCCGCTCGCGGCGAACAGCCTCGCGTAGACGCTCGTCGCGGTGAAGCCCGGGATCGTGTTCAGCTCGTTCACCACGACCTCGCCGTCCGGCCGCGGACGAAGAAGTCGACGCGCGCCATCCCCTCGCACGTCGGTCGCGACGAACGCCGCGACCGCGAGCTCGCGCACCCGCTCCGTCGCGCTCGGCCGAGAGCCGGGCGGCGGGACGACGAGCTCCATGCCGCCGTCGTCGTACTTCGCGACGTAGTCGTACCAGTCGGCGTTGGCGCGACGATCTCGCCCGACGACGCGAGGCGACCGGGCTCGCGGTTGCCGAGGACGCCGCACCTCGACCTCGACCCCGCGGCTGGAACTCCTCGACGAGCACCTTGTCGTCGTGGCGGAGCGCGAGCGCGACGGCCGCGTCCAGCTCCGCCGTCGTCGCGGACCTTCGAGATCCCGACCGACGAGCCCGAGTCGCGCCGGCTTGACGAACACCGGGTAGCCGAACGGGTTCTCGACGGCCGTCGCCGGGCCGGAGCGTGACGCTGCGCGCGACCGGGATGCCGCGGTCCGCGCATCACGGCCTTGAAGAGGTCCTTGTCCATGCAGAGCGCCGACGCGGCACGCCCGGAGCCGACGTACGGGACGCCGGCGAGCTCGAGAGGCCCTGGACGGTGCCGTCCTCGCCGAACGGGCCGTGCAGGATCGGGCAGCACGACGTCGACGGCGCCGAGCGTCGCGGGAGCGCGAGTCGGTCGGGACGGGCAGCGTCTCCGCGGCCGTCGCCGCCGGGAGCGCGGCCGCGCCGGTCGCCGGCGGGCAGCGCCCAGCGGCCGTCGCGGCCGATCTCGATCGTCGCACCTCGTAGCGCTCGGGGTCGAGCGCCGCGACGACGGAGCGCGGCCGACGCGAGCGAGATCTCGTGCTCGCTCGAGCGCCCACCGGCGAGCACCGCCACGCCGCACGCGGCCGGTCACGGGGTGGTCGTCGTGGTAGTCGTCGTCGTCGTGTCGGTCGTCGTCGGTCGGCGGCGGCGTCGTCACGTCGGGCGGCGGGACGTACGTGCCGACGGTGAGCGTCACGATCGACTTCGGGTCCGGCCTGCGTGTTGCCGGCCGGATCCTGCGACATCACGAGGCCGTCGAGCGTCTCGTCGTCGGTGTCCTGCCGCGTCACGCTCGACCTTGAAGCCGGCCGCGCGTCAGCGTCGCCCGCGCGTCGGCGACGCGTCTGGCAGCGTGACGTCCGGCACGGTCGACGGTCTGTCGGGCCCGTTCGAGACCGAGAGCGTCGACGGACGAGCCCTTCGTCGCCGTCGAGTTGCCGGGCGGCGCTCTGGTCGACGACCTCGCCGGCCGGCTGGTCGCTCTCGACGTCGGCCCGTGCCGACCGTGAAGCCGGCCGCCTGGAGCTGCGCGGCGGCGACGTCGTAGTCGAGGCCGACGACGTTCGGCACGGCGACCGGCTTCGGGCCCGTCGAGACGTTGATCCGCACCGACGCGCCCGCGACGAGCGACGCGCCCGGCCGCGGATCCTGCGCCGTCACGGTGCCGCGACGGCTTGTCGGAGGGCACCTCGACGCACGTTGGCCTCGAGGCCGGCGCGTCGTCAGCTCCGCGACCGCGTGCGTCGCGCGACTTGCCGACGACGTCGGGCACCGTCGACCTTCGGCTTGCCCGTCGAGACGAGGATCGTGACGATGCCGCCCTTCGGCGAGCTCCGTGCCCGGCGATCCGGCTCCTGCTCGTAGACGTATCCCGGCTCGACTGTCGGCGTTCGGCAGCCGGCGCACGTTGGGCTCGAAGCCGTCCCCGTCGATCAGGTCGACGGCCTTCTGCTCGAGGATGCCCGTGTAGTTGTCTGACCGACGACCGGCTCGTTGGCGTCGATCTGGTCCTGGACGTTGTCGTAGAGGAGCCAGCCGCCGATCGCCGAGCGCGATCGCGGCCGCCGGCCGCGAGCAGCCACGGCCACCATGCGCGCGCCGTGCGCACCTCGCCCGTCGTAGGAGCGGTAGCGCTCGTCGCCGCCGTAGCCCGGCGGGCGCGCGGCGCGCGACGGTGGTCGCGGCGGTCGACTCGCCCGCGCGAGCACCATCGTCGCGGCCTCCTCGGTCTCGGCGCCGACGGCGTCGCCGCGCGCCGACGAGCTCGAGGTCGCGGTCCATCTCCTTCGCGGACCGGTAGCGGTCGGCCGGCTCCTTCGCGAGCGCGCGGAGCGACGACGAGGTCGAGGTCGCGCGGGATCTCGGGGCGGATGCGTCGACGGCGCGTCGCGGCACCTGCGAGAGGTGCTTCATCGCGATCTCGACCGGCGTCTCGCCGGTGAACGGCACCGTCGCCGGTGAGCAGCTCGTAGAGGACGATCCCGGTCGAGTAGAGGTCGGAGCGTCTCGTCGACCGGCGCGCCGCGCGCCTGCTCGGGCGAGAGGTACTGCGCGGTGCCGATGATCGAGCCCGCCTCGGTCATCTGGCTCGAGCCCGCGCGCGCGATGCCGAAGTCCGCGACCTTGACGCGGCCCTCGTGGTCGACGAGCACGTTGTGCGGCTTGATGTCGCGGTGGACGATCCCGTTCCGGTGCGCGTAGCGGAGCGCGGCGAGGATCTGGCGCGACGTAGGAGATCGCGACGGGGACGGGGCACGGGCCGCGGGTGACGATCAGCTCCTTGAGCGTCCGCCCCTCGACGTACTCCATGACGATGAAGTACGAGCCCTCGGCCTCGCCGCGGTCGTAGATCGAGACGATGTTCGGGTGCGAGAGCCCGGCGGCGTGCGTCGCCTCGCGGCGGAACCGCTCGACGAACTGCGTCGTCGTTCGCGTAGCGCTCGTGGAGGATCTTGATCGCGACCTTGCGGCCGAGCTCCTGGTCCTCGGCGAGCCAGACGTCCGCCATGCCGCCGCGAGCCGAGCTTGCGCTCGAGCCGGTAGCGGCCGGCGAAGATGGTTCCGCGTCGCTCGTCGATGCGTCGCCATCAGGTCTGCCGTACAGGTTACGGAGTTCGCCGTCGGCGGTCGCAGGAGTGCCTGCATCACCGCGCGGGCGATCGGCGCCGCGGTCGCGCCGCCCGTGAGGCTCTGACTCTCGAGCGCGACGGCGATCGCGACCTCCGGCCGCTTGCCGGGCCGGCCGGCGAAGGCGATGAACCAGGTCGTGTTGCTGCCCGGCGACGCCGGTCTCGGCCGTGCCGGTCTTGCCGCCGACCCGGAAGCCCGGGATCTGCGCCGCCGTGCCGGTGCCCGCCTCGACGGCGCTGCACCATCATGTCGCCGATGTCGCGCGCGTTGACGGGCCCGACCGCGCGGCCGAGCTCGCTCGCGGCTGCGTGCGCGACACGCGTCTTGCCGTTCGGCGAGACGATCTTCTCGACGACGTACGGGCGCATCACGATGCCGTCGTTGCCGATCGCCGCCGGCGACCATCGCCATCTGCAGCGGCGTCACGAGCAGCCGCTCCTGGCCGAACGCCATCCGGCCGGCGTCGACGTCGCGAGTCGCGCTTCGGGTACCAGAGCTCGCCGTTCCGGTAGAGCCCGCTCGGGTAGCGCTCGCCGTCCGGCGTCTCGAGCGGCGGCCGCTCGTAGAAGCCGAACTTGCTTCGCCTGCTCGAGGATCCGCTTCGCGCCGAGCGCCTTGCCGATGTTGCAGAACACCGAGTTGACGGAGTACTGGAGCGCCGTGGCGAGGGAGAGCGCTCCCGAACGGACGTGCTCGTGTCGAAGTTGTTGACCCGCTTGCCGTAGGCGATGCAGTAGCCGGGGTCGTCGAACTCGAGTCGGGCGTGAAGCGGTTCGACTCGAGCGCGGCCGAGGCCGTCACGACCTTGAAGGTCGAGCCCGGCGGGTAGAGGCCCTGCGATCGCGCGGTTGAGCGAGCGGCGCGGCCGGCCGGCAGTCGGCCGTGATCTTCGCGATCTTCGCCGAAGTTGCTCTCGACGAGGTTCGGGTTGTAGCTCGGCGACGAGGCCATCACGAGGAGCTTCCCGCTGCGCGGGTCGAGCGCGACGACCGCGCCGCAGGTGCGGCCGAGCTGCGTCGAGCGCCACCTGCTGCGCGTGCAGGTCGAGCGTCGTGACGACCGTGTCGCCGACGATCGGCTTGCCCGTGAGCTCGTCGAGCTGGCGGTCGACGAGGTCGGCGAGGCTCGCGCTCGGTGCCCGTCAGGGTCCCGTTCAGCGACTTCTCGAGCCCCGCGCGGCTCGCGCGAGGCGGTCGAGTAGCCGACGACGTGGGCGGCGAGCCGTCCCTGCGGGTAGCGTGCGGAAGTAGAGCGTTCTTGCCGCGGCGCTCTACGACGCGGTTGCGCGCGAGCACGCGCGTCGGGGGCGAGGATCAGCCCGCGTCGCACCTGGAACTCCGCGACGCGCTGGATCTCGTTGTCCTGGCGCGCCGCGAGGCCCGGCCGCGCCCACGTCTGCCAGTAGGTCGTGCCGACGATCGAGCGCCACGATCAGCGCCATCGCGGTCCACGCGACCCGTGTCAGCTGCCGGTTCACGTCGGCGCCGTCCGCACCGCGCGGTGGGAGACGAGCATCAGGAGCGCGAGCATCACGAAGTTCGAGACGATGCTCGACCCGCCGTAGGAGACGAACGGCAGCGTGATGCCCGTCAGCGGGACGAGCGCGCAGCACGCCGCCGACGATGATGAACGTCTGCAGCGCGAAGCCGAAGCGTGAGCCCGGCGGCGAGCAGCTTCGAGAAGCCGTCCTGCGCGATCGAGCGCGACGCGCATGCCCGCGGGCGACGAGCGCGAGGAACGAGCAGGAGGACGGCGGCGGCGCCGATCAGCCCGAGCTCCTGGGCGATCGCCGAGTAGATGAAGTCGGTCTGGAGGTACGGGATCAGCTGGGTGCCGTCGACCGTCTGTGAACGTCCCCTTGCCGATCCCCGTGCCGCCGTAGCCGCCGTTCGCGATCGAGTAGAGGCTCTTCACGAGCTGGTACGAGTCGCAGTTCTGCCGGTACTCGAGCCTGCCGTTGATCGAGCAGTAGACCTTGTCGTCGGTCCACGGCTCGAGCCAGACCGTGACGCGCTGCTGGACGCGGTCGAGCGTGTCGTAGAGCAGCGCCGCGCCGCCGGCGAAGAGCGCGAGGCCGGCGACGACGAACGAGAGCGCGCCCCGTCGCGGCGTAGAGCATCGCGAGGAAGATCCCGAAGTTGAGGAGCGCCGAGCCGAGGTCGCTCGTCTGGACGAGCACGAGCATCGCGCGCGCCCCAGATCAGCGAGCAGCGGGCCGAAGTCCTTCAGCCGCCCCTGCGCGAGCGCCTCGCGCTTGTCGCGCAGGTAGCCCGGCGAGGAAGATGACGAGGAAGATCTTCGCGATCTCGCCGGGCTGGAACTGCAGCGGCCCGATCTCGACCCAGAGCTTGACGCCGTTGATCCGCTGGCCGAGGCCGGGGACGGACGGCAGCATCAGCAGCACGATCGCCGAGACGCCGAAGAGGTACTTGTAGCGCTCGAGGACGCGGTAGTCGAAGCGCAGCCAGACGAGCGACGAGCGACGAACGCCGCGACCCCGACGGCGACCCAGACGAGCTGCCGGCGCCCGTCCTCCGGGCTCGAGCCGGTAGACGAACGTGAGCCCGATCGCGCAGAGGAGCGCGGTCAGCGGCAGCAGCGTCGGGTCGGCGTCCGGCACCGTCCAGCGCGCGACCAGGTGCGCGACGAGGTAGATCGCCGCGAGCGACACCCGCCGCAGGGAGCCAGCCGTAGTCGATCGCGCCGAGTCCGACGAGCCAGGCGCTCGCGAACGCCGCCGAGGCGACGAGCGCTGCGAAGACGAGGTTGGCGAGCTCGCGGTTCCGCGCGCTCACCGCACGAGGCTCCACCAGACGGCGAACGCGGCGACCGCGAGGAGCGCCAGGACGAGCAGGAGCGCGGGCCAGCGGCTGCCCTTGCCCGCACCGTGGCGCCGCACGCCGTCGACGGTCTCGCTCGTCTCCGCGTCGGGGTCGAGCACGCGTGTCCGCGTCGCCGTCGACCGGCTGCCGCGGCTGCACGCGGCGGCGGGCTCGCCCTCCGACGATCTCGAAGAGCACGACCGTGACGTTGTCGTCGCCGCCCGCGGCGTTCGCCGCCGCGACGAGCGCCTCGGCCGCCGTCATGCGGGATCGCCCGATCGGCTGCCTCGAGCACGCTGCGCGATCTCGCTCGTCGCGGACCATCGCGGTGAGCCCGTCCGAGCAGAGGAGGACGAGGTCGCCGGGCGCGACGTCGACGGTGCAGCGTGTCGACCTCGACGTCCGGCCTCGGTGCCGAGCGGCGCGGGTGATCACCGAGCGGTGCGGGTGCACCGCCGCCTCGGCCTCGGTGAGGCGCCCGCTGCGCACGAGCTCGCCGACGAGCGAGTGGTCGGTCGTCAGCTGCTCGAGCGTCGCCGTCGCGGTAGCGGTAGGCGCGCGAGTCGCCGACGTGCGCCGAGCGTGAGCGTCCCGGTCTGCTCGTCGACGAGCGCGACGGTCGCCGTCGTGCCCATGCCGGCGACCGCCGGGTCGTCGAGCGAGCGCTCGAAGATCCGGGCGTTCGCCGTCGCGGACGAGCGTCGACGACGCGCCTCCTCGCCGCTGACGGCCGGGGCCGCCTCCTCGATCGCCGCGGCGGCGAGGCGCGAGGCGAGCTCGCCCGCCTGGGCGCCGCCCATCCCGTCGGCGACCGCGAACAGCGGCGGGTCGCAGACGAAGGCGTCCTCGTTCTGGCGCCGCCTGCGGCCGGTGTCGGTGAGCGCCGCTGCGCGCCCCACGACCATGCTCACGCCTCCACCAGCAGGTCGGTCTGGCCGATGCGGATCGACGTCGCCCGGCTGGAGCAGGCGCGCGCTCGTGACGCGCGCGCCGTTGACGAAGGTGCCGTTCGTCGAGCCGACGTCCTCGACCCAGAGGCCGTCCGGCGCGGCTTCGAGCGTCGCGTGGCGGCTCGAGACGGTCGTGTCGCCGTCGAGCCGGATCGCGTTCTCGGCGCCGCGCCCGACACGCGTCGGCTGCTCGACAGCTCGATCGCCGTGCCGGGCTGGAGCGCCGGGCTGTCGAGGACGACGACGCGACGCGGCGCGATGCCGGCCGCGCGCGCGAAGCGCCGCCGCCTCCGGCGCGGGCAGGATGATGCTCTCCTGCGGGGCGCCCGCCGTGAGGCCGCGCGTCGCCGAGCGCACGACGAGCCAGATGAACAGGTAGAGCAGCACGAGGAACGCCGACCTTGAGGCGCGAGCAGCGCCTCGTCGGCGGTCGACTGCGAGCGCTCACCGAGCGGTGCGCCCGAAGACGAGCTCGGTCGCGCCGATCGTGATCCGGTCGCCGTCGTCGAGCTCTCGTGCGTCCGGACACCCGCCGGCCGTTCACCTCGGTGCCGTTCGTCGAGCCGAGGTCGGCGACGACCCACGTGGTCGGCCCGTCCTGCGACGAGCTCGGCAGTGACGGCGCGAGACGTTCCCGTCGTCGACCCGGACGTCGCACTCGCGCGAGCGCCCGACCACGACGCGGCCCGTGGTGACGGGCACGCACGCGCCGTCGACCGTCAGCGTCACCTCCTCGCGCACGACCTCGGGCGGCGGCCCGTCGTCCTCGGCGAGCGGTCCTCGGGGCGGTAGACCATCGTCGCCGCGGGCGGCTCGGGCGCGGCGACCGCGGGCGGCGGCGCGGGACGCGGGACGGCGGCGGAAGCGGGGAGCGGCGCCGCGGCGGTCGACGGTGGCCTCCTCCGGCTGCGACGACGCGCGTCGCGATGCCGAACTCGCCGATCGCGAGGTCGTCGTCCGTCTGCAGCAGGACACGCGGCGGCGTGAGCAGGGCGTAGCCCTCGCGTCGGGCGTGCTCGACGAGGTACTCCTGCAGCTCGCCGACGAGCGAGCCCTCGTAGGCGGCGAACTGCGTGCGGTCGGCGGACGAGAGGTAGAGCGTGTACTCGTTCGGGACGTAGACGCGCGAGACCGAGACGGAGCGGTGCTCGTCCATCTCCTTCGCGAGCTTGCGCGCGAGCTCGACGGGCTGGACGTGCGTCCGGAAGGCGCGCCCGAAGACCCCCTCGAAGAGGCCCTCGATCTTGCTCTCGATTGCGCGAAGGACGCTCATTGAGACGGGGCGCCTCCCCCGATCGAGTCTAGCGGCCGCGCTCACGTGCGAACGCCGCGACGAGACGGTCGCGCGGCGAGCAGGCCGCAGAGGAGCCAGGTGCCGAGAACGAAGCCCGGCCAGGGTATCGAGGGCGCCCAGGCGAAGACGAGCGTCAGCTGCAGGGCCCCGAGCCCGGCGACTCCCCAGTGCCCCCGGGCGCGTCGCCCGCGGCAGCAGCGCAGCGACGACCGCCAGCGCGAGTGCCGTGGTCGCGAGCGCCGGTCGCGTCGCCGACGCACCGTGCCGAGCGCGTGGAGGACGTCGGTCGGCGCGCTCGCTCCGGGCGACCCCGAGATCGCCGACGGCGCCGCCGCCGAGCGGCAGTGGCTGCCCGAGAGGCCGGCGACCGCAGCGGCGGCGAGGACGCCCGACGCCGGCGTGCAGCGCACGCCGCCACGCTCCGCGCGCCGGCTGCACGGCGAGCGGCAGGAGCGCGAGCAGGCCGAGCGGCGCGAGGAGCGGCCCGGCGCAGAAGAGCAGGCCCGCTCGCGCGTCGCGCCAGGTGACCGCGAGCCAGGCGAGCGCGAGGGCGCCGTAGACGACCGCCGCCGCCTGGGCGACGTTCCCGAGCGGGAACACGGGCGTTGCGAGCGTCGAGCGCGAGCCCGAGCCGCGGCGCGCGGAGCGTCGTGACCCCGGCGGCGACCGCGAGCACCGCGAGCACGGAGGCCGGCCAGAACGGGAGAAGCGACGCCGCCGACCAGCGTCGCGACCGCCGCGAGCCCGGCGGGGGCGAGACGCCGCTCGAGCGGGACGGGCCGGCTCTGCCGCTCGCGCACGGGACTTCGTGGCGGTCTTCCGCGAGGCGTGGGCGTCGGCTCGTCGGGCGCGGACGGCGTGCCACGACGAAGGCCTCCCGGAGGTCCTCGGCGAGGCGGGCGGCCGTCGGACGCTTGGCGGGATCGACCGCGAGGGCACCGTCGATCGCGGCGAGCAGGCGCCGTGGGAGGTCGCCGCGGCGGGCCGACAGCGGCGGCGCTCCCGAGGCGATCGTGCTCGCCACCTCCGGCAGCGGGACGCCCCAGAACGGATGGCTGCCCGCGAGCGCCTCCCAGAGGATCACGCCGACCGCCCAGACGTCGCTGCGCTCCGAGGCCTCCGCGCCGCCCAGCCGCTCGGGCGAGATGTACGCGAGCGTGCCGGGGACGTCGCCGACGGCCGTGAGCGTGTCGGCCTCGTCGAACTGCGCGAGCCCGAAGTCGAGCACGCGCACGGAGATCTCGTCGCTCTCCTCGACGAGGACGTTCGACGGCTTGACGTCGCGGTGGACGATCCCGTTTCGGTGCGCGTGCGCGAGCCCGTCGAGGATCTGGGCGGCGACCTCGACCGCCTCGCGCGTCGTCGAGCTCCTCCGACGCGGAGCGTCTCGCGCAGCGTGCGGCCACGCACGTACTCGTAGGCGATGTAGACGTGGCCGGCGTCGCCGCCGAAGTCGTAGGCCCGCACGCAGCGCTCGTGGCGCAGCCGCGAGGCTGCCTCCATCTCGCGCGCGGCACGCGCCGCCCGCTTGCCCTTCCCGCGGAACGATCTTCAGCGCGACCTCGAGGCCGGTGCGCTCGTCGCGCGCGAGCCAGACCGAGCCGGAGCCGCCGCGACCGAGCGGCCTCAGGGGGCGATAGCGGTCGAGGACGAGCGCTCGGTCGGGAAGTGCGAAGGCAGCGGACGACACCGGTTTCCATCCTTCGCCGCACCAGGGGAACGTCCTTCGCCGCCGAATCTCCCGTACACTCGTCCGCGTCAGGTCGCTCGGCGGGACATGCCTCGTCGAGCGTCACCGGGCCCGGCGGGGACCAACGTGACCGTGCACGACGACGACATCCTCGACTTCGACTTCGTCGACGACGAGACGCGCGAGATTGCGCCGTCTCCGCGCCCGGCGAACGCGGCCACCGGGCGGTGACGGCCCGCGCGGCGGCGGTGGGCCACGGCGGCCGCAGCTTCAGCGCACCGCACGGGATCACGCCGCTCCTGCGGCTCGCCGGGCTGGTCGCGCTCGCGATCCTCGTCGTCGTGCTGCTCGCCGTCTGGGTGCAGGGCTGTGCCGCCGAGGACGACCAGACGACGCTACGGCAACTACCTCGCGGACGTCGGGCGAGGTCGGCAGCGACTCCGCGAAGATCGGCGCCGACCTGGCGACGCTCCTCACCACGCCCGGCCTCGCGCAGGCCGAGCTCGAGACGAAGCTCGGCGGGTTCGTCCAGCGGCAGCAGCTCGACGTCGAGCGCGCACGCGATCTCGACCCGCCCGGCCCGCTGACCCCCGCCAACGGCCATGCGGTCGAGGCGCTCGAGCTCCGGGTTGCCGGACTCCAGGGCATGCTCGACACGTTCCGGGCGACCAAGGACACGGACGACCAGACGGCGGCGGGCCAGCAGCTCGCAGCGTGGGGCGAGCGCCTCGAGGCGAGTGACGTCGTCTGGAAGGACCTCTTCCAGGGGACCGCGCAGGCGACGATGGCGACCGAGGGCGTCGAGGGGCTGACTGCGCCCGCCTCGGTGTTCGTCGAGAACGCCGACCTGTACACGGCACGCTCGATGAGCTCGATCTGGCAGCGCGTCCACGGTGCCTCGACGGGCGGGACGCCGAGCGGCCTGCACGGGAGCTCGCTCGCGTACACGGAGGTCAAGCCGGCGGGCGTCCAGCTCTCGACCACGACCGAGACGAAGATCACGATCTCGACCGACCTCGCCTTCGAGGTCGGCGTGACGAACTCGGGCGAGAACCAGGAGGTCGGCGTCAAGGTGAAGCTGACGATCCCGGCTCAGCCGACGCCGATCGTGAAGACAGGCACCGATCGACGTGATCGATCCTGGCGAGACGAAGACCGTGACCTTCTCGGACTTCCCGGACTTCCCGTTCGGTGAGAACACGACGGTGCAGGTGAGCGTCGAGCCGGTCGCGGGCGAGACGAACACCGGCAACAACACGGCCGAGTACCCGGTCGTGTTCACGCTCCAGCCGTCGTGAGTCGCTCGCCTGCGGCTCGTTCACGCGGGGGAAGCCCTGTTTCCCCCGCGAGCCCCCTTCTCCTGACCTCGTGTGGGGGAACCTCCCGGTTCCCCCACACTCCCTCCCCGCTCACGCGCCGACGGGTCGGCTCGTGAGCCTCGAGCTTGCGATTGCGATCGCGGCGGCCGCGGTCGCGGCGCTCGCACTGCTCGCGACGCTCGACGCCTGGCGGCGTGTCCGTGTCCTGCGGCGCGGTCAGCAGGCGATCCTCGGCGGTTCGACCTCCGACGTCGTCGACTTCGCGGTCTCGCTGCAGGGCCGGATCGACGACCTCCACCGGGCCGTCGACGAGGTCGCCGCGGGGCTGACGCGGGTCGACCGGCGCGTCGACGGCGCGGTCACGAACACGTCGGTCGTCCGCTACGACGCCTACGAGGACGCCGGCGGGCAGCAGTCGGCGTCGTTCGCGTTCCTCGACTCGACGCGCACCGGCACCGTGGTGACCGCGATCCAGGGCCGCGACTACGCGCGCGTCTACGTGAAGGAGCTCGAGCGCGGCACAGCCGTCGCTCGCCCTCTCGCCGGAGGAGGCGGAGGCCGTCGAGCGCGCCATGGCACGCTAGGCAGTTTCCGTCCTCGGCAAAAACTGCCAAGTGCGGGACAAAGCCGTTGCGCTGCCCTTGGTGCTTTCCCGGACGGAGTCCGGGAAAGTGCCCTGCTACGTTTCGCGCAGCATGAGCCACGTCCTCGTCCTGAACGCGAGCTACGAGCCGCTGAACGTGTGCTCCGACACGGCGCGCGCACGTGCTCGTCTGGAAGGGAAAGGCGGAGGTCGTCGAGCGGCTCGACGAGCCGCTGCGGACCTCGACGAACACGTACACCCGCCCGCACGTGATCCGGCTCGTCAGCTACGTGCGGGTGCCGCGCTCGGTCAAGCGCCGGATCTCGCGGCGCGCGCTCTTCGCGCGGGACGGCTGGCGCTGCGTCTACTGCGGCGACGGCGCGACGCGCCTGACGCTCGACCACGTGGTGCCCCGGTCGCGGGGCGGCGATTCCGTCTGGGAGAACGTCGTCACGGCGTGCGCGCCCGTGCAACCTCCGCAAGGGCGACCGCCTGCTCGAGGAGACGCACATGCACGCTCGCGCGGCCGCCGCGCGCGCCGGCCCCGGTGCTCTTCATCAGCCTCGCGCTCCACCGCGTCCCGGATGCCTGGCTGCGCTACCTCCCGGCGCTCGAGCACGCCCGCGGCGGGGTCGCGGCCGAGGCTGCCTGAGCGGCCCGTCCGGCCCGTGCGAGGCTGACCCCGGCGCGGCTTGCGTCGTCCGCACGCGTCCTACGCGGCCACCGTCTCCCAGCCCTCGTCCCGGTCGGCGCGGTACGAGCCGAACACCCGCAGCCGCGCCGTCTCGACGCGCATCTCGGCAAGCGCCGCGGCGACCTCGTCGTCGAGCGGGTGGCCGCCGAGCACGCAGTCGAACCGGTAGTCGAACGGCCGGGACGGGATCGGGCGCGAGACGAGCTGCACCATGTCGATCCCGCGGCGCGCGAGCGGCTCGATGGCGCGGTGGAGCGCGCCCGGGCCGGTGGTGCGTCTCGAACGTGAGCGCCGTGCGCCACTCGCCGTGGCGCCGGTCGAGCCGCGTGTACGGCGCGAGCGCGGCGAAACGGGTGTAGGCCTCGTGGTCGCCGACGTCGTCGGCGAGCACGGACAGGCCGTGCATCCGCGCGGCGCGGGCGCTCGCGATCGCGACCACCGCCGGGTCGCCCAGCTCCGCCACGGCCGCCGCGGCGTCGCCGGTCGTCGGCGCGACGACGG
The DNA here is from genome assembly GCA_963793655.1 of uncultured Actinomycetes bacterium. GTDB lineage: Bacteria > Actinomycetota > Thermoleophilia > Gaiellales > Gaiellaceae > Gaiella. The sequence continues at coordinate 188,047 of CAWCAV010000002.1, read as the reverse complement.
CGGTCGCCCACGGCATCGACGCGAGGAGCCGCCGGCACTGGTCGAGCGCGACCGGGTGCGAGCGGATCTCGCGCACGTCCTCGAGCGCGACCTGCGGCGGGGCCGACGAGGCAGTGGCGGATCGGGAGGATCGCCTCGGCGACGATCGAGAGCGCCGAGTCGTAGAGCAGGTCGTGCGTCTCGTTGACCGGGCCGACGAGCGAGCTCTCGATCGGGAGCACGCCGTACGTGCACGTCGCGAGTCGTGACCGCCTCGACGACGTCCGAGAAGGACGGCTGCGGCGACGAGCCGGGCGGCGGGGAAGAGCCGGTCGCAGGCGGCGGCGCTGTGGGCGCCCTCGCGGCCCGGGTAGGCGACGGTGTTGTCGTTCTGGTGTCACGCTGTGCTGCCTTTCGGAGTGGTCGATCCGCCGGGATGTCAGCTAGCCGGCGCGGGCGGGGGCAGATGCGCCGGCTAGCGCCGAAAGGCGAAGCCGAAGGAGAGCGCGAAGCCGACGCGGTGAGCGGGACGGCGCGCGCATGGTCTCCACAGGGTACGAGTCAACGGCCGAGCGAGCGCAAGACGGCGTCGCCGACGCTCGCGCGTCGTGCGCGGTCCCGCCGAGGTCGCGGCGTCGGCGCCTCGACGAAGCGCGGCGTCGACGGCCCGCTCGAGCGCGTCCGCCTCGTCGCGGCCGGCCGAGGCCGTGGCGAAGCATCAGCGCGACCGAGCGGAGCATCGCGGCCGGGTTCGCGATGCCCTGCCCGGCGATCTGCGGCGCCGAGCCGTGCACGGGCTCGAAGAGGCCCGGGCCCTCGTCGCCGAGCGAGGCGGACGCGGCGAGACCCGAGGCCGCCCGTCACCGCGGCCGCGACGTCGGAGAGGATGTCGCCGAAGGTGTTCTCGGTGACGACGACGTCGATCGTCTCCGGGCGCGTTCACGATCGTCATCGCGAACGAGTCGACGAGCGCGTGGTCGAGCGGCACGTCGGGGTACTCGGCCCGCGCCGAGCTCCGTGACGACGTCGCGCCAGAGGCGCGAGGTGTGCATGCACGTTGACCTTGTCGACCGAGGTCAGGCGCCCGCCACGCTCGCGCGCGATCTCGAACGCCGCGGCGTGCGATCCGCTCGACCTCCGGCCGCGAGTACTCGCACGTGTCGAACCACGTGCCGTCCTCGCGGGTGCCCTTCGCGCCGAAGTAGAGGCCGCCGACGAGCTCGCGCACGATCATCGAGGTCGATCCCGCTCGCGCGCAGCGCCGGCCGGAGGTTCGCGTAGACGCCGAGCTCCTTGCGCAGCGCCGAGGAGCCCCTGCTCGGGACGCACCGGCTTCCCCTCGAGCTCGGGCAGCCCGACGGCGGCGAGCAGCACGGCGTCGGCCGCACGGCATGCGGCGAGCGTCTCGTCGGGAAGCGGCGTGCCCTGCGCGAGGATCGCGTTGCCGCCGAAGGCGTGCTCGGTGTGCCCGATCCCGAGCGCGTCGAGCACGCGGATCGCCTCGGCGGCGACCTCGGGCCCGATCCCGTCGCCCGGGAGGACGGCGACGTGCATGGCTCGAGGCTCTGCTCGACTTCGCCGAGAGGCGGGTGCTCGCGCTCGTACGCGCGCGATCGTCGTCCTCGTGCGCGAGCGTGAGCGCGATGTCGTCGAGGCCGTTCAGGAGGCGGTGGCGGGTCGACTCGTCGAACGCGAACGGCGACCTCGCGGCCGTCGGGGGCGACGATCACGCACCGCTCGAGGTCGACCGTCATCTCCGAGCCGCGTGTCGAGGTCGACGCTCTCCATCAGGCGCTCGACCTCGTCGTCGGGCGAGCGCGATCGCGAGCATCCCGTTCTTGCCCGGCGTTCGTGCGGAAGATGTCGCCGAACGAGGGCGCGATGACGACTCGAAGCCGTAGTCCTGCAGCGCCCACGCGGCGTGCTCGCGCGAGGAGCCGCAGCCGAAGTTGCGGCCGGCGAGCAGGATCGTCGCGCCGCGCGAACTCGGGCCGGTTGAGCTCGAACCCGGGCCGCTCGTTCCCCTCCTCGTCGAAGCGCCAGTCGTAGAACAGGAACTGCCCGTAGCCGGTGCGCTCGATGCGCTTCAGGAACTGCTTCGGGATGATCTGGTCGGTGTCGACGTCGGGGCGGTCGAGCACCGCGACGCGGCCTGCGACCGTCCGGAGCGGCTTCATGCGGGCACCGACTCGCCGTCCGAGTGCGCGAACGTCGACGAAGTGGCCGTGGAGCGCGGCGGCCGCCGCCATCTGCGGGCTGACGAGGTGCGTGCGGCCGCCGCGGCCCTGGCGGCCCTCGAAGTTCCGGTTCGAGGTCGAGGCGCAGCGCTCGCCCGGCGCCGAGGATGTCGGGGTTCATCCCGAGGCACATCGAGCAGCCGGCGAGGCGCCACTCGAAGCCCGCGTCGAGGAAGACCCGGTCGAGCCCCTCCTCCTCGGCCTGGCGACGCACCTGCGCGGAGCCGGGGACGACGAGCGCCTTCACGCGTGCGTCGACCGTTGCCCCGCGACGATCGCCGCGGCGGCGCGCAGGTCCTCGATCCGCGAGTTCGTGCACGAGCCGATGAACACGCGGTCGATCCGGATGTCCTCGATCGGCTGGCCGGGCCGGAGGTCCATGTACGCGAGCGCGCGCTCGGCCGCGGCGCGGTCGTCCGGGTCGTCGAACGCCGGCGGGTCGGGCACGCGACCCGGTGACGGGCACGACCATCCCCGGGTTCGTCCCCCAGGTCACCTGCGGCACGAGGCTTCGCGACGTCGACCACGACGTGCGTGTCGTAGGTCGCGTCCGGGTCGGTCGGCGAGCGAGCGCCAGTCGCTCGACCGCGCGCTCCCAGTCCGCGCCTCTGCGGGGCGTGCGGGCGCCCCTCGAGGTACGCGAAGGTCGTCTCGTCGGGCGCGATCATCCCCGCGCGCGCGCCCCACTCGATCGACATGTTGCAGATCGTCATCCGCTCCTCCATCGAGAGCGCGCGGATCGCGTCGCCGGCGTACTCGACGACGTGCCCGACGCCGCCGTCGACGCCGACCTGGCCGATCGCGCCGAGGATCAGGTCCTTCGCGGTGAGCCCGGGAGGCAGCTCGCCGACGAACTCGAGCGAGCATCGTCTTCGGGCGGCGCTGGTAGCAGCGTCTGCGTCGCGAGGACGTGCTCGACCTCGGACGTGCCGATGCCGAACGCGAGCGCGCCGAAGGCGCCGTGGGTCGACGTGTGGCTGTCGCCGCAGACGATCGTCATGCCCGGCTGCGTGAGCCCGAGCTCCGGGCCGATCACGTGGACGATCCCCTCGCTGCCCGGACCCGGTGCGCGTGGAGCGCGGATGCCGAACTCCTCGCAGTTCGCGCGCAGCGCGTCGAGCTGCGCCCTGCGCCATCGGGTCGGTCACGGGGCCTGGGAGGGTCGGGACGTTGTGGTCCATCGTCGCGACCGTCAGGTCGGGCCGCCGGACCCTGCGGCCGGCGAGGCGCAGGCCCTCGAACGCCTGCGCCGAGGTCACCTCGTGGACGAGGTGCAGGTCGACGTAGAGCAGCGCGGGCTCGCCCGGCTCCTCGCAGACGACGTGGCGGTCCCAGACCTTCTCGAACAGCGTCTTCGCCATCAGCTCAGGGTACGCGGCGGGACGCGGTCGGCGCCTCGTAACCGCCCAAGGACGCGCACGCCCGACCGGGATGCGTGATGATTCGGTGCCGTGCGCCAGGAACAGGTGCGCCGAGGGTGAGGCTCCGGCCTCTCTATCGACTCCGGTTCGCCTATCCGGAAGGTTGGGAGGTGCAGTTCGGCGACGAGCCCGCCGGGGCGGAGAGCGCACATCTCTATTTCGCCGAGGGTCGCGCCGAGGGGGCCGTCGACGGGCGCTTCCGTGGCCTCAACCATCCGCGTCGACGGGGGGACGGGACGTTCGAGCCCGATTTCCAGGGGGTCGTCGAGACCGGCGACGGCGCGGTGCTGCTCGTCGAGATCCGCGGCTACGGCCGCGCCTACCCGCTCGGCCGGCGCCAGATCGTGGCGGCGATCACCCACCTCTCCGACGACGAGCGATATCGGCGCCTCAACGACGTCGTCTGCGTCGGTGTGGGCGAGGTCCGTTCGCAGGCGGACGGCGACACCCAGCTCGTGATCGACGTCGCCGAGCTGGTCTGGGAGCCGATCGCCGAGTAGCCCGCTCGGCGGGCGGGATCAAGAGCCCCGGGTACCCCTACACGGTCTCGAGCACGTCGTCGAGGAACGCGTCGGCGTCGGCTGCGATCGTGCACCGGTGCGTACGTGAACGACACCGGGCCGAGCGTCTTCAGCCCGTCGCCGGTGACGAGCAGGACGACGCGGTCGTCGCGCCCGACCTCGCCGGCCTCGACCGCCGCCCGGAGCGCGCCGAGCGTCACGCCCGTCGCCGTCTCGCCGAACACGCCCGTGGTACGCGCGAGGAGCGCCATGTTCTCGCCGACCGCCTCCTCCGCGCACGGCGTGGATCGAGCCTCCCGTCTCCCGCGCGGTCGTCGACGGCGAAGTCGCCGTCCGCGGGGTTGCCGATCGCGAGCGACCGCGCGATCGAGTCGGGGCGTACGGGCTTCACCGCGCGCGCCCTCGCGGAACGCGGTCGCGACCGGCTCGCAGCCCTCCGCCTGGCCGCCGACCTGGCGTGGGGAGGGGCCGTCGAGCAGGCCCAACGAGCGGAGCTCCGAGAAGCCCTGGCCGACCTTGTGGAACAGCGCGCCGGAGGCGATCGGGATCACGACGACGTCCGGAGCCCGCCACCCGAGCTGCTCGGCGAGCTCGTACGCGATGCGTCTTCGAGCCCTCGGCGTAGTACGAGCGGAGGTTGACGTTGACGAAGCCCCACGGCAGCTCGAAGGAGAGCTCGACCGACAGTCGCGAGCAGTGGTCGTAGTGCCCGTCCACCGCGTAGATCGTCGGGCCGTACGCGGCCGCCGCCGCAAGCTTCTCCGGCTCGAGGTCGGCCGGGACGAAGACGGCCGCGTCCATGCCCTCCGCTGCGGCGCGCGCCGCCACGGCACCTGCGAGATTTCCCGTGGACGAGCACGAGAGCGTCGTGAGGCCGAGCTCCTGCGCCTTCTTCGCCGCCACCGCCACGACGCGGTCCTTGAACGAGTGCGTCGGGTTCGCGGTGTCGAGCTTGAGCCAGAGCTCGCCGACGCCGATCTCCTCCGCCAGCCGCGGGGCCGGGACGAGCGGCGTCCACCCGGGGCTCAGTCGTGGCTCCGAGGGAGCCGAGACCGGGAGCAGGTCGGCGTAGCGCCAGATCGACAGTGGTCCCTCCGCGAGATGCTCGCGCGTGATGGTCGCGCGCAGGTGGTCCCAGTCGTACGTCGGGTCGAGCGGGCCGAAGCAGCGGCTGCACGTTCCCACTGCCTCGAGGGGGTGCTCCGTCGCGCAGACCCGACAGGAGAGGGAGAGTGCTGACACGGGTGGAACCTCCTTCGTCTCGCTCGACACATCCGTCCGGGTTTGGCACCGTGCCCTCTGTGGAGGGGGGTTGCCGAGGCTTCACAGGGCCGGTCCCTCAGCCTCTCTCGATGTGGAGCGGGACGAATCCCCCGCTGCCGTCTCCCACTGTATCGGCTGACGGGCGATGCTCGCACGATCCCTCGAACGCCGTGGAGGGTGCGGCCAACGCACCCCGTCGCTTCGGGTCCCCGCACTCCCGATAGGTGGAGCGCTCCCGTGTCGCGGCCGCGTCCTCGCGGAGACTCCTTGCGCCTGCAACGACCCTTTTCGAGTCAGGAGATCACAATGCGCAAGCTCGTCGCAATCGGAGCCACCCTCGCCTTTCTCGCCCTCGCGGGCACCGCCGCCGCGGGGGGCAACGGCCCGCGACCGTCGTGAACGACGAGTCGTGTATGCAGACGCCGTTCGCCCTCGTCTGCCTCGACGCCAAGACGGTGACCAACACGGTCGTCACGCCCTCAGGGAACCTCCGGTACGTAAATGAACGTCACCGACCGCACGATGACCTTCTTCGGCGGCACGTACACGTCCTCGTCGGAGATCCACAACAGCGTCCTCATGAAGGACGGCGAGGACCAGTCCCGTACCGAGCGGTACTCGAGACGACCCAGTCGGTCTCGGGCACGTACTCCCTGACCTGCGAAGGCGGGTTCGACTACCACTTCGCCAACGGGTCGGTCCAGATCGGCGAGTACTCGTTCGACTGCACCGTCGCCTGAGTACCCCCTGCGGGCGGAGAGGGGCGACGCGCTCCCTCTCCGCCCCCGCGGCTCGTAGGATCGCCCCGTGCGCGTCTGCCCCACGTGCGGAACCGGAAATGCCGAGACCGCGAAGTTCTGCCCCGAGTGCGGGACGCTCCTCGGGGCCGCTCCAGCCGCACGGCGCGAGGAGCGCAAGGTCGTGACCGTCGTCTTCGCGGACATGGTCGGCTCGACCGAGCGCGCGGAGCGTCTCGACCCCGAGGACGTCCGGGCGCTCCTGGCGCCGTACCACGGAAGGCTGCGGCACGAGCTCGAGCGTCACGGCGGCACAGTCGAGAAGTTCATCGGCGACGCCGTGGTCGCCGTGTTCGGAGCGCCAAGTGCCCACGAGGACGATCCCGAGCGAGCGGTGCGTGCCGCCCTCGCGATCCAGGAGGCGATTGCCGAGATGAACGTGGCCGACCCGGCGCTCGCGCTCGAGGTGCGGATCGGAGTCAACACGGGCGAGGCGCTCGTCGCGCTGGACGCCCGACCGGAACTCGGGGAGGGGATCGTCTCCGGCGACGTCGTGAACACGGGGGCGCGGCTCCAGTCGGCGGCGCCGCCGGGCGGCGTGCTCGTCGGTGAGCAGACGTTCCGCTCGACCGATCGCGCGATCGTGTACGAGGCGCACGGGCCGGTGTTGGCCAAGGGGAAGACGGAGGCGCTTCGCGTGTGGCAGGCGGTCGCGCGACGCGCCAGCTTCGGGATCGACATCGCCGACGCGCGAACCCCCCTCGTGGGTCGTGACGATGAGCGCGACGTTCTCGTCCGCGCCCTCGGGCGCGCCCGGGCGCGACTCGAGCCTCAGCTCGTGACGGTCGTCGGCGTACCCGGGATCGGGAAGTCGCGTCTCGTGCGGGAGCTGTTCGCGGTGGTCGACGGCGATCCCGAGCTGATCGTCTGGCGCCAGGGGCGGTCTCTCCCGTACGGCGAGGGATCGGCCTTCTGGGGGCTCGCGGAGATCGTGAAGGGGCAGGCCGGCATCCTCGAGACCGACGGGGCGGACGCCGCCGCCGTCAAGGTCTCCGCTGCCGTGCGTGACGTCGCCGCCGACGAGACGGAGGCCTCGTGGATCGAGCGTCATCTGCTCTCCTTGACGGGGATCCAACAGGTGCGGTCGCCGGGGCAGGCGAGCTTGGACGAGTCGTTCGGAGCCTGGCGACGCTTCCTCGAGGCGCTCGCGGAGAAGCAGCCCGTCGTGCTCGTCTTCGAGGATCTCCACTGGGCCGACGATGCGCTCCTCGACTTCGTCGACTCCCTCGCCGACCGCGTGGGCGGCGTCGCACTCCTCGTCGTGTGCTCGGCCCGGCCGGAGCTCCTCGAGCGCCGGCCTGGCTGGAGCGGAGGAAAGCGGAACGCCGCGACGATCTCCCTCGCGCCGCTGACGGACGAGGACACGGCCAGGCTTCTCGGCGCGCTTCTTCGCACGCCCGTGCTACCGGCCGAGCAACAGGCGTTGCTCCTGCAGCGCGCGGGCGGCAACCCCCTCTTCGCGGAGGAGTATGCCCGGCTGATCGCGGACGGGCTCGACCCGGCGGCCGGCGCTCCGGAGACGTTGCAGGGCGTCGTCGCCGCGCGGATCGACGCGCTGCCGGCCGAAGAGAAGGATCTCCTCCAGCTCGCGTCGGTCCTGGGGAAGGTCTTCTGGACCGACGCGCTCTCGAGCCTGTCCGGCGTCGAGTCGACGCTGCTCGAGGAGCGCCTCTACGCGCTCGAACGGAAGGAGTTCGTGCGGCGCGAGCACCGCTCGGCAGTCGCCGGCTCGCGACAGTACGCCTTCGTCCACGCGCTCGTGCGCGACGGCGCGTACGCGCAGTTGTCACGTTCCGCGCGCGCGGACGTCCACCGCCGGGTCGCCGACTGGATCGACACGCTGCCGGCGGACCGAGCGGACGACAGGAGCGAGATCCTCGCGCATCACCTGCTCGAGGCGATCCAGTACGCGCGTCTCACCGGGCTGGACGACGCGACGCTCGTACCGCGCGCTGCGCAGGCGCTCAGGGAATCGGGCGACCGCGCGTGGTCGATCGGCGCGGCGAACGCGGGGCTCGACGCGTACGCGCGCCTACGCGAGCTCGACCCGGCGGTCGACGACGACCCCACCTTCCTGCTCTCATACGGGCTCGCGCTCGCATGGGGACGAGGCTTCGGCGAGGAGGGCGCGGACGCTCTCGAGCGGGCGGGCGAGGCACTTGCCGAAGAGGATCCGGCGGCCGCCGCCCAGGCCGTCATCACGCGCGGCGAGATCGTCTGGCAGCACGGCGATCAGGCGGCCGCGTTCGCGTACATCGACCGGGCGCAGGTGCTCGCCGAGGGCGCGCCGCTGTCTCCCAAAAAGCAGTTCACTCTCGCGCAGGTGGCGCGCTTCATGACCCTCGCCGGGCGCTACACGGAGGCCGCCGAGCTCGTCGAGCGGGCGATCGGCATGGCGGAGGAACTGGGCGACGACGAGCTGCTCGGCGACGCGCTCACCACGCGCGGGACGATACGCGCCAGTCTTGGCGATCCGCGGTGGGAGGACGACGCCGCGCGGGGCCTCGAGCTCACGCTTCCGAAGACCTCGTTTCGCGCGAGCCGCGCGTACCTCAACCTCGGGTCGGCCCTGGTGGACACCGCGGGCGACGTCCCTCGCGGCCTGGCGGTCACCCGCGAGGGCCTCGCGTACTCGCGGAAGATCGGCGCGTCCGAGACGGCGCTGCGATGGTTCCTCGGCAACCTTGCCGAGGTCGCCTACCTCGGCGGCGAGTGGGGAGAGGCGCTCGAGTTGGCGGAGCGGGAGATCGCGGGCGGGCAGCACTACCAGCAGTTCAACGCCCACGTCATTCGGGCCCTCATCCGCATCGCTCGCGGAGACCTGTCCGGCGCGGCAGGGGACGCAGAGATCGTCCTGCGCGAGGGGCGCGCGATCCGCGACCCGCAGGCGCTGCACCCGGCGCTCGTCACCGCGGCGGAGGTCGCGTACCGGAGAGACGACCCCCGCGCGGCCGGAGCGCTCCTCGACGAGGTCGGCGTTCCGGAGCGTGTGGCGGGGACGTGGGTCGTCCCGGCGGCCGTGCTCGCGCACGACCTGGGGCGGGCACCCATCCTCTCCCCGGAGGCGCGTGAGGGGCCGAGTACACCCTGGGCGGATGCGGCACTGGCCATCGGGACGGGCGACCTCGCCGGGGCGGCGGACATCCTGGCAGGCACCGGTGCGCGCCCGTTCGAGGCCGCGGTGCGGCTTCGCGCCGCCCGAGCCGCGGCCGCCGAAGGGCGTCGCGCCGACGCTGCCGGTCAGCTCGCGCCGGCGCTCGCCTTCTACCGGAAGGTCGGCGCGAGCGCGTACGTGCGCGAGGCCGAGGCCCTGCTCGCAGCGGCTAGCTGAGCCGCCGCCAGTCCGCCGGCTCGACCGGCGGACGTCGCGGTTGACAGGGCGTGCGCCTGAGACCTACTCTCGACTGACATGTCAGTGTTGACCTGGAGCGATCAAAGGGGAAGCCGATGCCTCACGTGACGCGCGCGGTGCTCGCCGCACTGGCGATCCTGGGAACCGCGGCCGTGGCCGCCCTCGCCGTCCCACCTGCGCCCGCGGCGGGCCCCGGGGCCGGGGCCAACGCGCCCGGGCAGGCGAACGGACAGCTCGGTCTCGTCGGGATGGACCACGTCGGGATCACCGTCCCTGACATCGGCCAGGCCGTCGGGTGGTTCGAGGACGTCATGGGGTGCGTCGCCCCACTCACGTTCGGGCCGTTCGGTGACCCGACCGGCACGTTCATGCAGGACCTGCTCGACGTCCACCCGCGCGCGGTGATCCAGCAGATCACGATGGTCCGCTGCGGGCGGAGCGCCAACATCGAGCTCTTCCGGTACACGGCGCCGGACCAGCGCACGACCTTCCCGAAGAACTCCGACTGGGCCGGGCACCACATCGCGTTCTACGTGACCGACATCGACGCCGCCGTCGCCTACATGGTCTCGAAGGGGGCGCAGAAGTTCCTCGGACCGCTACCCGTGACCGAGGGCCCGGCAGCCGGCCAGTCGATCAACTACTTCCGGACGCCGTTCGGAACGTACATCGAGCTGATCAGCTACCCGAACGGCATGGCGTACGAGCGCGACCCGAGCCGGCCGCTCTGGTCGCCGAAGCGCAACGGCACGACGCCGGCGGTCACGAGCGTCCCGGGCCTGCTCGGGATCGACCACGTCGGCATCACCGTGCCCGACGTGCCGGGTGCCGTCCGGTGGTTCGAGGACGTGCTCGGCTGCTCGTCGCCGCTCGCGTTCGGCCCCTTCGCGGATCCGACGGGCACGTTCATCCAGGACCTGCTCGACGTTCACCCCCGGGCCGTCGTGGAGCGGATTCAGCACGTGCGCTGCGGTGACGGGCCGAGCGTCGAGTTGTTCCAGTACAGCTCTCCCGACCAGGACAAGACCTTCCGCCGGAACTCCGACTACGGCGGCAAGCACATCGCTTTCTACGTCCGTCACATCGACAAGGCGGTCGCGCGGATGGAGGCGCTCGGTGCGCACAAGCTCCTCGGCCCGCTCGCCGTCACCGATGGGCCGGCGGCCGGCCAGTCGATCAACTACTTCCGGACGCCGTTCGGGACGTACGTCGAGCTGATCAGCTACCCGCAGGGTGAGGCGTACGCCTCCACTGCGCCGATTCCGCTCTGGGATCCGCGCGACAATCGGCCGTAAGAGGCGGAGGGGGGAGCGGCCTCCATGCGGTCGCTCCCCTGCTCCGTTGCCCAAGCCTCGCTCGACTCAGTCCGACTCGTACCGCGACAGCGTCACCGCGCCCTCGGGACGCCGACGAGACGAGCGTCGCGTAGTTCGCGAGCGCGCCGCGCCGGTAGCGGGGCTCCGGCTCGCGCCAGTCGGCGAGGCGGCGCGGCGAGCTCGTCCTCGGCTGAGCTCCACGTCGAGCGCGTGACGCTCGACGTCGATCACGACGATGTCGCCCTCGCGGAGCGCCGCGATCGGGCCGCCCTTCGACGCCTCCGGCGCGACGTGGCCGACCATGAAGCCGTGCGTCGCGCCCGAGAAGCGCCCGTCGGTGATGAGCGCGACCGACTCCGAGAGGCCCTCGCCGACGATCGCGCCGGTGACGTGGAGCATCTCGCGCATCCCGGGGCCGCCGTGCGGGCCCTCGTAGCGGATCACGACGACGTCGCCGGGCGCGATCCCGCCGGCCTTGACCGCCGCGAAGCACTCCTCCTCCGAGTCGAACACGCGGGCCGGGCCGCGGTGGACCGTCCGGTCGTGGCCGGCGAGCTTCACCGCGCAGCCCTCGGGCGCGAGGTTGCCGTAGAGCACCGCGACGCCGCCGCGCGCCTTGAGCGGCGTCTCGATCGGGACGACGACGGTCTGCCCCTCGGTCTCGACGGCGGCGTCGGCGATGCTCGCCGAGCGTCTGCCCGTCGACGGTCCGCGCGTCCTCGTGCAGGAGGCCGGCCCTGCTTGCAGCTCGCGCGCGACGAGCGCGACGCCGCCGGCGGCGTACATGTCGTTCGCGTGCCAGCGGCCCCACGGCTTCATGTCGGCGATGATCGGCGTCCGCGCCGAGATCCGCTCGAAGTCGTCGATCGTGAAGTCGATGCCGAAGTCGCGCGCGATCGCGACGAGGTGGAGGACGGCGTTGGTCGAGCCGCCCGTCGCCGGCGACCGACGCGACGGCGTTCTCGAACGACTCCTTCGTGACGAGCGAGCGCGGGCGTCACGTCGTCGCGGACGAGCTGCACGGCGAGGCGGCCGAGCTCGTACGCGGCCTCCTCCTTCGCGCGGTGCATCGCCGGGATGCCGTTCGTGCCGAACGGCGAGAGCCCGAGGAAGTCGAGGATCGTCGACATCGTGTTGGCGGTGAACTGCCCGCCGCACGCGCCGGCGCCGGGGCACGCGACGGACTCGAGCTCGTGCAGCTCGGCGTCGGTCATCTTCCCGGCCGCATGGGCGCCGATCGCCTCGTAGACGTCGCCGATCGAGACCTCGCGCTGCCGGTAGAGCCCCGGCGCGATCGAGCCCGTGTACGAGACGACCGCGGGGATGTCGAGCCGGCCGGCGGCCATCGCCGCGCCGGGGTTCGTCTTGTCGCAGGCGACGAGCATGACGAGGCCGTCGAACAGGTGGCCGCGCGCGACGAGCTCGATCGAGTCGGCGATCACCTCGCGCGAGACGAGCGACGCGCGCATCCCCGACGTGCCCATCGAGACGCCGTCCGAGACCGCGATCGTGTTGAACTCCATCGGCGTGCCGCCGGCGTCGCGGACGCCCGCGCTTCACGTGGACCGCGAGATCGCGCTGGTTGAGGTTGCACGGCATCGTCTCGATCCAGGTCGTGCCGACGCCGACGATCGGCTTCGCGAGGTCCTCGTCCGTGAAGCCGGTTCCCTTCAGCATCGCGCGCGCGCCCGCGCGGTCGGGGCCGTCGGTGAGGGCGGCGCTGCTGGCGCTTGGCGGGATCGGACGGGGTGTCGTACGGGGTCGTCACGGCGTTCCTCTCTCGATCGGGTTGGTCGGGTCGCGGCACCATTCGCTGAAGGAGCCGGGATACAGGCGGACGTCGTCGCGGCCGGCCAGGACGAGCCGCTGGACGACCGGCGCGGCGCTCACGCCGGAGCCGCAGTAGACGGCGAGCTCGGGGGCGTCGAGCACGTCTGCGGGGAGGGGCTCGAGGAAATGCGCGTTGCGGGCGCCGGGGATGCGACCGGCGACCGGGTCGAGCGGCTCGACGTCGCCGCGCCACCGCTCCGGGGCGCGCGCGTCGAGCAGGACGAGCGACGGGTCGCCGAGCCGCTCGCGGATCTCCGTCGCGCCGATCGTGTCGTCGTCGCGGACGTGCGGCTCGCGAACGGCGCCCGCTCGACCCGTGGCTCGTTCGTCTCGAGCGGACCCTCGTAGGCGCGGAGGTCGATCGTGCCCGCCGCGTCGTGGCCCAGGTGGCGCAGGAGCCACCAGCAGCGCGCGGCCCAGCCGCGTCCCCTCGTCGAGTGCGAGCACGAACGCCTCCGGGCTCGACTCCCGCGCGCGGCGAAGACGGCGCCGAGCGCGTGCGGGTCGGGCAGCGGATGGCGGCCGCCCACGGACGGATCGGTCGTCGGGGTGGAGAGCGCCGTCTCCGGGTCGAGATGGACGGCGCCGGGGACGTGCCCCGCCTCGTAGTCGTCGCGCGGCCGGCAGTCCACGAGGCGCACGCTCACAGCGCGCCCCGCGGCGAGACGGCGAGCTCGAGCACGTCGTGGCCGGGAAACCGGGCACTCAGGGCCGCCGCGCAGGCACGCGCGTCGTCCGCCCACACGATCACCGTCGGGCCGGAGCCCGAGAGCGTCGCGCCGCGTGCTCCTGCCGGGAGGTCGGCCCGCACCGACTCGAGGGCGGCGGAGGCGCGGTAGGGCTCGTGCAGGCGGTCGTCGAGCCCGGCGGCGAAGAGGCCGGCGTCGCCCGTCGCGGCGCCCGCGGCCGAGCAGCGCGGCGCGTCCGGCGTTCGCCGCGGCGTCGGCGTGCGTGACCGTCGCCGGGAGCGAGCGGCGCGAGGCCTCCGTGGACGTCCGCTCGTGCGGGACGAGCGCGACCGGAGCGAGCGGGAGCGACTCGCGCGATGCGGGCGATGCGGCCCTCCCAGGTGAGCGTGACCCCGCCGACCAGCGCGGCGGCGAGGTTGTCGGCGTGGCTCTCGAGCGTGAGGCCGGCCGCGAGCAGCTCCTCTGCGCCGGCCGTCGGGGCGCGCGGCCGCGAGCCCGAGCGCGATCGCAGCCGCCGACGAGCCGAGCCCGCGCTCGAGCGGTATCCGGTTCGTGAATCGGAACCGCTTGCCCGCCGGGTCGGCGAGGAGCGCATACGCCCTGACCGCGAGGTTCGTCCCGTCGGCCGCGAGCTCGCCGGCGCCCTCCCCAACGACCTCGACCGCCGTCGCCGTCCGTCAGCTCGAGCTCGTTCCACAGATCGAGCGCGACCGCGGCACAGTCGAACGCCGGGCCCGAGGTTGGCGGAGGTCGAAGGCGCCCGGAAGATCACGATGCTCTTCTAGCGCTTCCCGCGCGGGGAGGCGCCACTTGGGCTCGGTCAGGAGACTGTGTGCCCCCACGCAGCCGGGATGCGGCGCCCCTCATCTCCGCGGCGGAGACGCGTCGAAGCCGTGTCGTCGGAGTCATCGAGAGCGAGGACTCCCGCGCCAGTGAGCGCCCTCGGCCTTCCGCGCAACCGGCCAGTTGACGGGGCATCGACGACTTCCGGGCGGCAGTGGCGTCTGAAGCAAATAGCTACAGGCCCAGCGCCGCGGCCGCGCGAGTGCTGCGGCCCCGGAGCAGGCGCGTTGCGTTAGCAAGCACGGTGTCCCCAGACGACCCGAGACCATGGAGGTCTGATCATGCGGAAGCTGATCGCGACGGTGTTCAACTACTCGCTCGACGGTCTTCTCGCCGACGAGGGCACCGAGTTTTGGAAGTTCTGCTTCGACCTGCCCGAAAACCGTGAGCCCGACGACCCGGCGCAACTCGACTTTCTCCGGAGCGCATACGCGCACATCATGGGCCGCACCGCGTACGAGGGCATCGCCGTGTCCATGACAACGGCCACCGACCATCCTTTCGCCGACATCCTGAACGCCGGGCGCAAGGTCGTCTTCTCCCGGACCCTGCGGACGGCAGACTGGGCCAACACCACCATTGCTGCTGGTGACACGGCAGAAGAGATCGACAAGCTCAGGCTGGGCGGCGACGGCCACATCGTGGTCTGGGGCGGCGTCAGCCTCTGGCGCTCGCTCATGCGGCTCGACCTGATCGACGAGCTCCGGCTGAGCTTGTTCCCCTACGTTGCGGGCGAGGGCACCCGGCTGTTCGACGGCGTCCCCAGGTCCTACCGGCTCGACCTGGTCTCCAGCACCGCCTCCAGCAACGGGATCGTCGAGCTGCAGTACCGCCGGCACCGCTAACCCAGCGGCCCGGTCCGCAGCGAGGCTCTGCCCGAGGTTGCTCTCATCAGACGAATGGCCAAAGACCAGGCTCGAGTTGCTGACCCTGGTGGGGCGATCCTGGTCACTGACCCCGTCGCGACGCTCCGACCCAAGCCCGGCGCGCCGCGGCACGCAGACCACACGCTCATGGCCCAGGCGACCGTCCTCCCGTTCGTTGGGCACGTCGAGTCACGAAGGCATAAGTTCTCTGTGCCCGGCGCAGACGCGCAGCGAGGTGACCCCGGAGGAGGCGCAATGCCCACTGTTATTGGCTACCACGACGTCAAGGACAAGGACCACTGGCTCGCCTCGCCCAAGCGCGAGGAGTTCTTCGGGTCTCTCGGCGTGACGGACATTCGGACGTTCGTCGACCCACAGAACCCCACGAGAGTCGGCTTGCTGATGGACGTCCCGGATATGGACGCCGTCATGGCGGCGATGGAGACGGAGGCGGCCGCCGAGGCGATGGCGCACGACGGAGTCGTCCCGGAGACGCTCGTGATCCTCGTCGAGGCCTGACCGACCCGCGCTTGCTCGGCAGCGCCGGAAGTCGGCGTCGTTCGGAAGAAATCGCACGCGCCGTCACCCCGAATGTCAATGGAGGACCTGATGGATCATGCGGTCGCGATGAGGCGTTTGTACGACCTGATCAACGCGGGAGATATCGACGGGTTTGGCGAGCTCCTCGCGGAGGACTTCGTCGAGCACGAGGAAATGCCGGGCCTCGAGCGGAGCAAGGAAGGGGTCAAGCAGCTCTTCCACATGTACAGAGCGGCGTTTCCCGATCTGCGCATGGAGGTGCAGGACGTGCTCGTGAGCGGTGACAAGGCGGTCGCACGCGTTCGAGCGACCGGAACGCACCAAGGCGCGTTCCTGGGCATGCCCGCCACCGGCAAGAGCGTGGATGTCCAGCTGATCGACATCACCCGGTTCGGTGACGATGGCCTTGCCCACGAGCACTGGGGCGTCTTCGACGCACTGGCGATGATGCAGCAGCTCGGCGCCATCCCGCAAAGTCCCCCCGGATAGATCCGTCGGCCTCGCCGCCCGTCGCGGACGTGGCGGTGATGACTGAGGCTGGGTGGCGCTCTCGAGCGACATTCCCGCACACTCGGGCACATCAGACTCGCGTCTCCCGGGCCTCTTCACATGCGACGATTCCGAGTCCCACTCGGGTCGGAGGCATCCAGCGACACCTCCGCTCGACGCGCCAAGTCCTGCCGGCCCGAGGGCCAACAGGACCTGGACTGGTCAGCGAGTGCGCTGTTTCAGACGACGAGCGTGAGGATGAGGATCCCAAGGAACACGCTCTGGGCGCTGTGCACGGCGATCCCGATCCAGGCGCTCCGATAGCGCTTCGTCGGGTACGCGATGGTGAACATTTCGAGGAGCGTCCCCGGGATCGCCCACGGCACGTGCAGGTGGTAGCCGGCGAAGAGGAGGCCGTTCGCCACCCAGTCGCCGCGCCCGAAGGCGCCGTTCATGCGCGGAAGGAGGTACCCGCGGAACAGGAGCTCCTCGCCGAGCACGGTGTTGAACAGGAACATCACGAGGATGAGGCCGTACCAGCCGAAGGCCCCGTCCAGGAACGCCTTGCCGGCGTCCGACTCGAGGAGCGTGGCGAACTCCCGGTTCGTCGGGCGCCGGCACGATCGCGACGCAGCTCCTGCGCGAAGGTGAACGCGAGGATCAGCGGGATCACGACCAGCCACACTCGACCGCCGACGCGGCCGCTGCGCGGGCTCCGCGGAGAGCGGAGCCAGAGCGCCTCGCGGACCGTCGACCAGCGGAGGGTCCGCTGCTCGCGACCGACGAGGGTCGCAACGAGGACGAACTGCCAGACCATGCCGATCGCGAGGGACACGATCAGCGCCTTCGCCATCGGCACGTCGCCATCGCCGGCGAACCGGTCGGCGAGCGCGGGCGCGACGAGCCAGGCGAGCACTGCCATCGGGAGCGCGGCGGCCGCCCAGACGGCGAAGATCCCGCGGATCCGCAGCTGCGGAATCTCGACGCTCGAGACAGCGGCGTCTGAGCGGGCAGTGGCTGTGAGTGGATACGAGACGCTCATGTGCGTCCTCCTTTGCGGGTCGATTCCAGTGCTCGACGCTAGGAGGCGGTTGCGCTACAGCGCCTCGGCAGAAGGCCGGAATCGAACTCCGCCGACATGATGATTCACGCTCCGACTCGGGTCGGAGGCGCCTCACTGGGAGGGTGCGGTACGTTCAACGCGTGAGCCGCATCCGATACGTAGCGCGCGAATACTGGTTCGAGCTGCTGATCGCGTTCCTGGCGATCGCGGGCATGCTCGAGCTCGTGGTCGGACGCGACTCGCCGGCGCGCCGCCCACGACACTGTGGATCGCCGATACCCACGGTGGGCGTCCTCGCTACTGCTGCTCCTCGCACGCCGGCGCTTTCCTTTCGCCGCTCCGGCTGGCTACTGGCTCCTGGCCGCGGCGATCTCGTTCGGCGACGGAGTGCTGCTCGCGTTCGTCGGCAGCCTCAGCATCGTCGGGTTGGCAAGCGCGTTCCTGCTCGGGAACCTGCGGAATCCGCTGAAGGCAGGCGTGGGCCTGATCGATCGTGCTCGTCGGGATCGTGATCGTCGTCTACAACATCCCGGGCGAGACGAGTCAGCGACCTCGTCTTCATTCCCCTCCGGTTCGTGGTCGCCTGGGTCGCGGGCTACGCGCTGCGTGAGCGCGCCGAGCAGGCCGAAGCGGCGGAAGAGCGCGCGGCGCACGCGGAGCGGGAACGCGAGTCAGCCGCACGCGTCGCGGTGGCAGAGGAGCGTGTGCGGATCGCCCGCGAGCTTCACGACATCGTCGCTCACGCTGTCAGCGTCATGGTCCTCCAGGTCGGCACCGTCAGGCACAACCTCTCTGCTGCATCCGAGGACCACGATCTACTCAGAGGCGTCGAGCGGGCCGGTCGGACTGCGCTTGCCGAGATGCGCCGTCTGCTCGCTGCCATGCGCCGCGAAGGGGACGAAGCTGAACTCTCGCCCCAGCCTGGCCTCGACGGCCTCGATTCGTTGCTCGACGAAGTCAGCCGCGCTGGTCTGCCTGTCGAGTTACATGTCGACGGGACGCCTTTCCCGCTTCCCAGAGGGATCGACCTCTCTGCTTACCGCATCGTTCAAGAAGGCCTGACGAATGCTCTCAAGCACGCGCATGCCAGCGACGCAGACGTGACTGTCCGCTATCGGCCAGACGAGCTCGAGATCGAGGTGCGTGACAACGGCCAGGGCAGCGCGACCAACGGCGGTCTTGGTCACGGGCTCATCGGCATCCGCGAGCGCGTCATGATCTACGGCGGCAGGATGACCGCGGGAACATCCGTCGACGGCGGCTTCGTCCTCACCACACGCCTCCCGCTCGCCGAGGACGAAAGATGACGATCCGTGTCCTCGTCGCTGACGACCAGTCGATGGTTCGGGCCGGCTTTCGCGTGCTGCTCGGACGCGAGGAGGACATCGAAGTGGTCGCCGAGGCGAGCAACGGGCTCGAGGCCGTGCAGAAAGCCGCCCAGTTCAATCCCTCCGTCGTGCTGATGGACATCCGCATGCCCGAGCTGGACGGTCTGCAGGCGACCGAACGCATCCTGGCCGCCAACAGCGCCGCGCGGATTCTGATTCTTACGACGTTCGACCTTGACGAATACGTCTTCAAGGCGTTGAGAGCGGGCGCGAGCGGGTTCGTCCTCAAGGACGACTCACCCGAACAGCTGATCGCTGCGATCCGTACGGTCGCAAGTGGCGAGGCGCTCCTCTCACCGGCAGTCACGACACGCGTGATCAAGAAGTTCGTCCGGACACCACATCCGGATCCTCCGACTGAATTCGAGGAGCTCAGTGAGCGTGAACGAGACGTCTTTCGCTTGATGGTCGGCGGCCTCTCGAACGCGGAGATCGCTAACGAGCTCTACATCAGCGAGGCCACCGTCAAGACTCACGTCACTCACATTCTTCAGAAGCTCAAGCTCCGCGACCGCGTACAGGCAGTTGTGCTCGCGTACCAAACGGGCCTCTTCGAGTCGGATGCGCTGGGGTCCGGCGATGACGAGAGCTCAGCGGTCGCGCGAAAGCCGGCCGCGCGCCACGACATCCTCGACTGAACCCCATCTCGCGCAGGAAACACGGGCACGAGCGCGTGGGTGATCAGTTTCAGGCGCGAGTCATACGCGCGTGTTGTTGATACGCCAGACCTCCGAGTCGCATCAAGGGACATTCCTGAACACTTGCGCATGCCCTGGTCGCGTACCTCGGGTGTCGCGGCACACCCGGAATAGGCTTCCCTCGCGATGCCCCAGCATCGCGTCAGCTGCGTCGCGGTGGGTTGGGCCTGGTGGCGCGCGATCAGGACCAGCTCGGCCGGGATTCTGTCGCGCGCGGCTCGAGGACGACGACCGCCGTCTCTCGCGGGCGTCGTGCGGCGTAACGGTCGAGGTTCTTGTCCAGTTCGCGCCACCGCTGCCACAGTCGTTCACGTTCGGCGCCGACTGCGGGCCTGCCGAGCACCTCGCGCCGGATCCCGCCTGCCAGCTCGACGACCGCCTCGCGGATCGGCCTGCAGGTTCAGCCACCAGGCCGGCTCGGCGGCGCCCCAGCCGTTCATGGCCATCGAGACCAGGTTGGGCCCGTCCTCGTAGTAGCCGAGGATCACGCTCCGCGGCTCGCCGCTGCGTCGGCCTGTCGTGGTGAGCCGCAAGGCACCCCACTTACCTGGGCGCGGAGCCCACAGCCCCGTGCGGCCCCGGCTCGCCCGCACGATCCGTCGGTGCACGAGCCAGAAGGACTTGATGAACCATCGTGGTGGTAGGCGCGCCTTGCCTTCCGGCCATGCCACCCTCCGACGTGACCTGTGGAGCCGGCTCCCGCGACACCTTCAGGCGGTCTCCTTCTGCTTCAACTCGAAGGACGGCTCGTGCGGGCCGGCGTCGAGCCGGAACGGCGGGTACTCGCGGGTCATGAACGCCCCGTAGGCGACGACGCGGAGCACCCAGCGGTTGAAGCCGACCACGAGGTCGAAGATCTCCGTCGGGTATCGGTCCTTGAACAGCAGCAGGACGCCGGCGACAAGCACGAGGATGCCGATCAGTCCGAGCGACCATCCTGCCCCGGCGAAGATCCCCGCGATACAGAACTGCGGGATGCCGAGCAACCACCACCCGATCAGCGGGAGACCGCGGCGCAGATTCTTTGGGTAGTCGATCTCGAGCCGCGCCGGGTACTCGGGCACGTCCGCGAGCGTGAACGGCGGGTACTCGTCGGTGCCGAGGGCACCGAAGGTGTAGAAGGCGACCCGCCACGACCAGCGCAGCACGCCTACGTTGAAGCCGAAGATCCCCCGCGGGTAGCGCCCGGTGAACAGCACCGCGAAGAACGCGATCACGGTCAGCACGGCGAGCGCGAACCAGAGGAAGAGGAGCACGATGTAGTGAGGAATTGCGAGGAGCCACTTGACGAGCCACAGCCAGCGGCTCAGGTGCGGCGCCAGCTCGCCCTCGAGAGCGAGCGGCGGCCTTCCCGTCGCGACCTGCATGACAAACCACCTCCTGGGAGCCAGGTTCCCCCCTGACCGCCGCGCTCGCGCATCGGGGACGAGCACGCCGTCGCGATGTGACCAACTACTGATCCATGGCTCCTCGTGCGTGCCGCCGCCTCTGCACGGTCGCCCGGACGGACGAGCGTGCCAAAGCGCCCGTGTCCGTGGCCGCATGGCTGTCGGTCCTGGTGGGTGAACAGTTCTCAGTGCCGCTCGGAGACGACTTCGATGGTGCCGTCGGTGACTTTGATTGCGGTCTGATCGTCGATCGCATACGCCGGACCTGGGATCCCGGCTGCCCAGCTTTCTGTTGGCCATGGAATTGTCCAGCAGGTCCTCGTGATCCACCATGCGGGAAGATCGAAGAATCATCGATTCGCCTGGGGGTCACCTTGGGTCATCACCATGCCCCACGGTCGTGTCGCCGCCGACACGTGTGACTGGACGCGAGATCGCTCTCGGCAGATGATCCCACGATGCGGTATGCCGTCTTGGGCGCCGGAGCGATCGGAGCCCTGATCGGGGCTGCGCTCCATCGAAACGGCCACGAAGTCGTCCTGCTGATGCGCCCCGAGACCTTGGTCGGCTACACCGGTCGCGTCACCGTTGAGAGCGCTGTGTTGGGCGATTTCGAGGTCGAGTTACCCGCATCGGCGGGCCTTGACCGCGACGTCGATGTGCTTTGGGTCGCCGTGAAGGCCACGTCGCTCGGGCCTGCGCTCGAGCTTTCGCCGGCCGAGTCGCTTCGGGGCGCGACGGTCATACCGCTCATGAACGGTGTCGACCACGTCGCGCTCCTTCGCGACCGCTATGCCCACGTCGTGGCCGGGGCGATCCGGGTCGAGTCCGAGCGTGCGAGCGCCGCGCATGTCATCCAGCGCTCGCCGTTCTTGCGTATCGAGTTGGTCGGGGCGGAGGCCGTGGTAGCCGAGCTGCTCGCCGCGGGCATCGAGGCGCGAACGCGTGACGACGAGACGTCGCTGCTCTGGGAGAAGCTCGTCTTCCTTGCTCCGCTCGCGCTTGCCACCACGGCGCTGGACGCGCCCCTCGGGGCCGTTCGTGACGATGTGCGCTTCCGCGGATGCATGGAAGAGGCTCTCGCTGTCGCAGGCGCCCTCGGCGCCACAGTCGATCAGCACGCAGTCCGAACGTTGGTGGAAGCCGCCCCGGCAACCATGCGAAGCTCGATGCAGAGGGACGTCGCCGCCGGGAGAGTCCCCGAGCTCGACGCGATCGGAGGCCCAATCGTGCGCGGGGCCCGTGAGCACGGCATCCTTGTGCCGCATACGGAGGAACTCGTGCGCCTCGTCGCGTCCCGCGCCACTCACTGACGCGAGCGCCGAGGCGCATTCCCGCACACTCGCGGATCCGAGGCTCCTATGGCCCGATGTGTCTCGGCGGCTTCAGTCGGGTAGGTCGAACGGCGGCACCACGACCGCGCCGTCGCAGAGTGTGTTGGATCTTGGTGCCCTACCCACAGACGTTGTGAACGCGGCTGATGGCCGGTCGCCGATCGAGCTGTGTGGCCGTCGCCGGTTGTAGTAGTCGAGCCAGTGTGGCAGCGCGGCTGCGCGGTGTCGAGATGAGCGCCCACAAGACTTCCTGACGGGTCACGTCGCTCCGGGACGGGCCGGCGCGCCGCCGGGGCACGGCTGACACTCGGGACGGACGCGGCGAGCGCCGCGTGGCACCCGCGTCTCTGATGGCGGCGTCAGCCCGCTTCATCGCCGGTACGGGAGGCGGAGGCGATCGCGTCGGGATCGGGATCGACCTCGACGGGCGAGGGCGCGAGCCGGTCGGCGATCGCCGGGTCCTTGAGGCCGTGGCCGGTGATCGTGACGACGAGCCGCTCGCCCGTCGACGTCGCCGCGGAGCACCGCGGCGAGGCCGGCGGCCGAGGACGGCTCGCAGAAGAGCCCCTCCTCCGTCGCGAGCTCGCGCCAGGCGGCGACGATCTCGTCGTCGTCGACGTGGACGCACGCGCGGCGCCCGACGGCGCGCACCGCCTCGCGCGTGCACCGGGTCGCCGATCCGGATCGCCGAGGCGAGGGTCGTCGCGTCGCTTCTCGGCCTCGACCGAGACGATCGGCGTGTCGAGGCCCGAGCTCGCGCGAGCGCCTGCGCGTAGGCGGAGGTGTTGCCGCCGCCGCCGTACGGGAGCACGAACGCGTCCGGCGCGCCGCCGAGCTCCTCGACGATCTCGAACACCGCGGTCTTCTGCCCTGCGCGCCGGTACGGGTTGAGCGAGTTGACGAGCACGTGCGTCCCGCGGCGCGGCGAGCTCCTGGGCCGCCGCGAGCGCCTCGTCGAAGTCGCCGCGCACCTCGAGCACGCGTCGCGCCGAGCATGCGCGTCTGGGCGAGCTTCGCCCCGGCGACGGCGCCCTGCGGCTGTGAGGACGACCGCCGGGAGCCCGGCGCGCGCCGCGTACGCGGCGGCCGACGCCGCCGTGTTCCCGGTCGAGGCGCAGATGCACCGCCTCGGCGCCCTCCTCGAGCGCCTTCGAGACGGCGACGCGTCATCCCGCGGTCCTTGTAGCGAGCCGGTCGGGTTCGACGCCTCCCACTTGAGCCAGAGCTCGACGCCGAGCGCGCTCGCGAGAGCCGCGGCGCGCGCAGGAGCGGCGTCGAGCCCTCGCCGAGCGAGCACGACGGGCGTCGCCGCCGGTGACGGGCAGCCGGTCGCGGTACCGCTCGATGAGGGCGACGGTCATGCTGCGTCTTCTAGCGCGATCCGGCGCGAGCCGAGCGTCATGCCCAGCCGAGCTCCGCGACGCCGCGCTCGAGACGACCGGGCAGCGCGGTGGCCTCGCCGCGCGACTCGGGCAGCGCGCGGATCGCGGCGAGCGCGGCCTCGACGCTGCCCCGCGGGCGCCTCGTGGGTGACGACGTGGAGCACCGCGTGGCCGTCGGCCGGCTGCTGGACGAGCCGCGCGACCGAGACGCCCTGCGACGGCGAGCTCGCTGCGCGACGCCGGGCGAGCACGCCGGCCCGGTCGTCGACCTCGAGCCGCAGGTAGAAGGGCGAGCGCGAGCTCGCCCGGCGGGCAGCCGCTCGAGCTCGCGCCAGACCGGGTCGTTCTGGAGGAAGCCGGTGCCGGTCGTGCCGACGATCGACGACCATGTCGGCGACGACGGCGCGACGCCGTCTCGATCCCGCCCGCGCCCGGGCCCTCGAGCGTGATCTCGCGGATCGCGTCGCCCTGGAGCATCACGGCGTTGAACGCGCCCTCGACCGCCGCGAGCGGATGGTGGCGGTCGACGAACGCCGGGCCGACGCGGACGTCGACGCGGCCGTCGACGAGCGTCGCCGCGGCCGACGAGCCTGACGACGCATGTCGAGCTGCGCGCGCCGCCGCGACGTGCTCGCGCGTGACGCCCTCGATCCCCTCGACCTCGACCCAGTCGAGCGGCACGCGCGAGCCGAACGCGACCGTCGCGAGGATCGCCATCTTCGCCGCGGCGTCGAGCCCGGCGACGTCGTCGGTCGGGTCGGCCTCGGCGTAGCCGAGCCGCTGCGCCTCGGCGAGCGCGTCGCGCGTACGAGCGCCCGCCCTCCATCGCGGTGAGGATGAAGTTCGTCGTCCCGTTGACGATCCCGAGCACGCGGTGGACGTTCGTGACGACGAGCGACTCGCGCAGCACCTTGATCACCGGGATCGCGGCGCACACGGACGCCTCGAAGCGGAGCTGGACGCCTGCGGCCGCGGCGGCCGCGGCGAAGAGCTCGGCGCCGCGCCGCGCGACGAGCTGCTTGTTCGCCGTGACGACCGGGCGTGCCCGACCGCGAGCAGCTCGAGCACGTGCTCGCCGGCCGGCTCGACGCCGCCCATCACCTCCGCGACGACGCCGGATCGACGGGTCGTCGAGGATCGTCGCCGAAGTCGGTCGTGAGCACGCCCGGGCCGGGCGCGAACGCCGCGCTCCTTGCTCGGCGTCGCGGACGAGCGCGCGCGACGACCCGCAGCCGGTGCCCGGTCGCGCGCTCGATCTCGTCGCGCCTGCTCCGCGAGCAGCCGGTGGACGGCGGCGCCGACCGTCCCGTAGCCGAGCAGGGCTACGGGAACGTCAACGGACTGCCACGTCGTGCCCTCCGGCCGGCGCATGAGCGCGCGCAGCTCCTCGCCGACCTGCTCGATCAGCTGGTCTGCGCGGCCTCGGCTCGCGCATCGCCGCGAGCCGCGGCCTCGCCGCTCGTCCATCTCCGCGATCCACTCGCTGCGCGAACGCGCCCGAGCTGGATGTCGTCGAGGACGCCCTGCATCTCGCTCGCGCACGTGCTCGTCGATCACGCGCTGGCCGCGCGTGTAGTCGCCGAACTCGGCCGTGTCGGAGATCGAGTAGCGCATGTGCGCGAGGCCGCCCTCCCAGATCAGGTCGACGATCAGCTTCAGCTCGTGGAGGCACTCGTAGTAGGCGATCTCGGGCTGGTAGCCGGCCGCGACGAGCGTCTCGAAGCCGGCGCGGATCGAGCTCGGTGACGCCGCCGCAGAGGACGGCCTGCTCGCCGAAGAGGTCGGTCTCGGTCTCCTCGCGCGAACGTCGTCTCGAGGATCCCCGCGCGCCCGGCGCCGATCCCGACGCGCGTAGGCGAGCGCGAGGTCGCGCGCGCGCGCCGCGACGCGTCCTGCTGCGACGGCGATGAGCGCCGGCGTGCCGTAGCCCTCGGTGAAGAGCCGCCGGACGACGTGGCCCGGGCCCTTCGGGGCGACCATGATCACGTCGTGGCCCGGCGGCGGGCGCGATCGCGCCCGTAGAGGACGTTGAAGCCGTGCGCGAAGAGGACCGCGGCGCCGGGCTCGAGGTTCGGCTCGACGTGCCTCCGTGAACACCTGCGGCTGCACCTGGTCGGGCAGCAGGAGCGAGACGAGCTGCGCGCCGCGCGACCGCCTCGGCGATCGGTGCGCGACCGTCGAGCCCGGCCTCCTCGGCCGCGCGCCCACGAGGCGATGCCCTCGCGCAGGCCGACCTCGACCTCGACGCCCGAGTCGCGCAGGTTGAGCGCGTGGGCGTGGCCCTGGCTGCCGTAGCCGACGACCGCGACCTTGCCGTCGAGGAGGGCGAGGTCGCCGTCGCGGAGGATCGTTGCCATCGTGTGCGTCCTTTCTGGGTCGGTGGCGAGGATGCAGCCGGACAGTTGATCGCGGCCAGGCGGCGCGGTGCCTGCGCTTCGGCGGAGGCGCGCGGCGACGCCGATCCGCCCGGTGCGGACGAGCTCGTTGATCCCGTGCGGGCGGCACGAGCTCCTGGAACGCGTCGATCTCCTCGGGCGTGCCGGTCGAGCTCGAAGCACGACGGCGTCGGCGCCGACGTCGAGCGACGCGCGCCGTCGAAGGCCTCGGCCGTGCGCGATCAGCTCGGCGCGCCGCTCGGGCGGCGCGCTGCACCTTGACGAGCGAGCAGCTCGCGCTCGACGGCCTCGCCCGGCTCGAGCTCGGTCACGCGGAGCACGTTCACGAGCTTGTGCATCTGCTTCTCGATCTGCTCGAGCGAGTGCTGCGTCGCAGTCGACGCGGAGCGTGATGCACGAGACGTCCGGGCGCTCGGTCGGCCCGACCGCGAGGCTACTCGATGTTGAAGCCGCGCCGCGCGAACATGGTCGTGATCCGCGTCAGCGCGCCCGGCTTGTCCTCGACGAGCGACGGAGAGCGTGTGCTTCACGACGCCTTCGCCTCCTCGCTCGGCGTCGGTGTACTCGACCATGTCGAGCGCGGCCGCGCCGGCGGGGATCATCGGGAAGCACTGCTCGGCGCGGGTCGACGCGGCAGTCGACGACGGCCGTGCGGCCGCAGCGCGAGCGCCTCGCGCGAGCGCGGCCTCGAGCTCGTCCTCGCTCGTCGACGATGCATGCCGACGCCGCCGTACGCCTCGGCGAGCTTGGCGTAGTCCGGGCACCTGCGTGCGTCAGGTGCGACGTGCGAGCGGCGCTCCGTCGAAGAACATGTCCTGCCACTGCGTGACCATCCCGAGGTAGCCGTTGTTGACGAGCACGACGACGATCGGCAGGTCCTCGAGCACCGCGGTCGCGAGCTCCTGCGCGGTCATCTGGAAGCAGCCGTCGCCGTCGACGCAGACGACGGTCGCCTCCGGCCGCGCCGCCTTCGCGCCGATCGCCGCCGGGATCGCCGTAGCCCATCGTCCCGAGCCCGCCCGAGGTGATGAAGCGTCCGCGGCCGGTCGCAGAGGAGGTACTGCATCGCCCACATCTGGTGCTGGCCGACGCCGGTCGTCGACGATCACGTCGTCGCCGGCGGTCAGCTGCCTGCAGCGTCTCGAGCGACGCTGCTGCGGCTTGAGCCACTCGCCGCTCGTGCCGTAGCGGAGCGGGAACTCGTCGCGCCACGCGCGCGAGCTGCGCGAGCCACGCCTCGGGCGCCGGCGACGCCGCTCGGCGCGGTGCCGCGCGACCTCGTCCGCGAGCTCGCGCGACGGCCTGCTTCAGCGGCCCGACGACGGGGATGTCCGCGTCGCGGAGCTTCGAGATCTCGGCCGGGTCGATGTCGAGGTGGACGACCGTCGCGCCCGGGCGCGAACGCCGAGAGCTTGCCGGTGACGCGGTCGTCGAAGCGCGCGCCGATCGCGACGAGGACGTCGCACGTGTTCATCGCGCAGTTCGACCACTTCGGCCCGTGCATGCCGGGCCAGCCGAAGTGGAGCTCGTGCGTCTCGGGGAACGCGCTCTTGCCCATCAGCGTCGTGACGACCGGGCAGCGCGCCGGCCTCGGCGAGCTCGCAGCAGCTCGGCGCAGGCGTCGCCGTTGAGCGTGCCGCCGCCGACGTAGAGCACGGGCTTCTCGCGCGTGCGCGATCGCCCGCGGCCGCCTCGCGGATCTGGCAGCGGGTGCACCTTCGCGCGGCGGCCGCCAGCCCGGGCAGGTCGACCGTCGTCGGGGTACGCGAAGTCGAGCTCGGCCTCCTGGACGTCGCGCGGGACGTCGACGAGCACGGGGCCGCAGCGGCCGGTGCGGGCGACGTGGAACGCCGCCTTGATCACGTGCCGGGATCTCCTCGCACGTCCTGGACGAGCCACGAGTGCTTGACGATCGGCATCGTGATGCCGGTGATGTCGCACTCCTGGAAGGCGTCGGTGCCGATCAGGTGTCGAGCGCACCTGGCCGGTGATGCAGACGAGCGGCGTCGAGTCCATCCACGCGTCGGCGATCGGCGTGACGAGGTTCGTCGCGCCGGGGCCGGAGGTCGCGATCGCGACGCCGACGCGGCCCGGACGCGCGCGCGTAGCCCTGCGCCATGTGCCCCGCGCCCTGCTCGTGGCGGGCGAGCACGTGGCGGACGGTCGTGCCGCGCGCGATCGCGTCGTAGGTCGGCATGATCGCCCCGCCGGGGATGCCGAACATCACGTCGACGCCCTCGGCCTCGAGCGAGCGGAGGATCGCGTCGGCGCCGGTCATCTTCACGGCCCGACCCCCAGCGCGAACTCGGTGTCGCGACGGGCGCTCGCGCAGCAGGCCGAGCACCGCGTCGACGAACTCGCGCGTCGTCGCGCCGACGCCGGCGCCCGAGACCTCCGGCCGGCCGCCGCGACGCGCGCAGCGCCGCCGCGAGGCTCTCCTCCAGCGCCTCGCCCGCGGCGTGTGCGGCCGAGCCCCTCGCGAGAGCAGCAGCGCCGTCGCGAGCAGCATCGGGCTCGGGTCGGCGACGCCGTGGCCCGCGAGGTCGCTGGCCGTGCCCTGCGCGGGCCCGAACAGGCTCGGCCCGGTCGGCGAGAGCTGCGCGGACGCGACGAGCCGTCCGCGGCCGCCGAGCCGCGGCGCCTCGGCGACGGCGTCGCCGAGCACGCCCTCCGCGACGAGCACGCCCGCGGAGCCCGGCCGTCGAGCCGGCGGAGCGCCTCGGTGAGCGTCACGTGCTCCACCTCGACGCCGGAGTGCCGCTCGGCATGGCGGTCGACGCGCGCCGTCCAGGCCTCGGACACGCCGACCGACGTGAGCCGTCCGGAGCGGTTGCGCGCGGTGGCGAACGCGCGCTCGAGCGTCCAGTCCGCCGCGCCGTCGTGCAGCGGCGCGAACGTGGTCGCCTCGCCGGTGTCGTCGAGGACGCGCGTCACGCGGGCGCCGAGGTCGAGCGCCGCCCGCAGCCCCTCGAGCGCCGGGGCCGCGTCGCCGGCGACGAGGACCGCGTCCGCGCTCGCGGTCGCCTGGCGGGTCGCCGTCGGGCAGCAGGTGGCCCGAGCGGCGTCAGCGCCTCGGTGTCGAACGGCGGATGGAGCTCCTCGACGTCGAAGCCGTGCTCGCGTGCGAGCCGGGCGAGCGCCCGGCTGGCCGCGGCCGTGATCTCGGGCCCGATGCCGTGGCCGGCGAGGCAGGCGACGACGTATGTCCGTCGCGCGGTCATCGGAGTCGTGGTGGTCGGGAGATCGGGGTGTCATGGGTCGTGCTCCTCTCGCTCGGTACGCCCGGCGGACGCACCTCTGTGTGGTCTCGGTCGGCGTGTGCGCCGCGGATGGCGCGTGAGCGTCGATCTCCCCTAGAAGGGGAGAATCAGGATGAGCTCGATGCCGCCGCCGACCGCAACCGCGGGGCGCGGTACGAGAGGTCGTACGGATACGGCGTGGCAGAGCATCATCGTGACTCAGAGTGCCCGAGGACCTGGCCCCGTGTCAATTTCGACCTTCGTCCAGTCCTGCCATCCTTGCGGCTAGCCGCCCGACGCGACTACGATCGATGATCGATGGTTCGCGGAGCGATGACTCTCTCGACGGTACGCCGGGAGCGCTCGTAGCCCCGATTCGCGCCGATCGCGTTCATCGCCTCCAAACGGCGCTAGCCGGCGACCCCCTCCCGCCTCCGCCAGCTAGCCAGCCCACACCCGGCGGGAGGCTCCTCCAACGACTCGACCGCGAAAGGCGGTACGCCCCACGTGACCACCGCACTCCACGACCCGAGCGCCGAGCGCGACGCCTGCGGCATCGGCCTCGTCGCCGACGCGCAGCGGCCGCGCGTCGCGCGAGCTCGTCGACCGGGCGCTCGCCGGGCTCGCCGCCGTCTCGCACCGCGGCGCGTGGGCGGCCGACGGGGTCACGGGCGACGGCGCGGGCTGCTCCTGCCGCTGCACCGCGGCGCTGACCGGGGCACGAGGGCGCCGGCATCGCGATGTGCTTCCTGCGCGAGCCGTGGCTGCGCGGCGATCGTCGAGGAGGCCTGCCGCGCCGAGGGCCTCGAGCCGTTCGGCTGGCGCGACGTGCCGCATCGACGTCGCGGCGCTCGGCGTCGACCGCGACCGCGAGCATGCCGCGCATCGACCAGCTCGTGCTCGCGCCGTGCGCCGAGCCCGACGCCGAGCTGCGCGCGCACCGCGCGCGCCGCCGCGCGGAGCGGGTCGACGGCGTCTACGTCGCGTCGCTCTCCTTCCGCACGGTGACGTACAAGGCGCTCTGCGCGGCCGACCCAGCTCGCGAGCTTCTACCCCGACCTCGCCGACCCGGCGCTGGCGGTCGCCGTGGGCGATCTTCCACCAGCGCTTCTCGACGAACACCGAGCCGAGCTGGGAGCGCGCGCAGCCGTTCCGGCTCCTCTGCCACAACGGCGAGATCAACACGATCGAGGGCAACGTCGCCTGGATGGAGGCGCGCGAGCGCGCCCGCGGCGCTCGAGCCCGAGCTCGCGCCCGCGCTCGATCCGCACGGGCTCCGACTCGGCGCTGCTCGACAACGCGCTCGAGCTGCTCGTCCGCGGCCGGGCTGCGACGTGCGCGAGGCGGTCTCGCTGCTCGTTCCGCCCGCCTGGCAGAACGACCCGCGGCTCGACGACGCGGAGCGCGCGATGCACCGCTACCACGCGATGCTCGCCGAGCCGTGGGACGGCCCCGCCGGGCTCGTCTTCACGCGACGGCGTCGTCGTGCGGCGCGGCGCTCGACCGCAACGGCCTGCGGCCGCTGCGCGTCGCGGTGTGCGACGACGGCCTCGTCGCCGTCTCGTCCGAGGCGGGCGCGGTCCCGCTGCTCGGAGGGCGTCGCCGTGCGGCGCGGCACGGCTCGGGCCCGGGCCAGCTCCTCTCGGTCGACCCCGAGCGCGGGCTGCTGTTCGACGGAGAGCTCAAGCGCGAGCTCGCGCGCGCGCAAGCCCTACGCGGCGCTGGGTCGACGACGAGCGTCGCGCTCGGCGCGCAGGGCGAGCCGCTCGCGCGCGCCCGACGCGCGACCTCGCCGCGCGGCACGCGCTCCACGGCTACACGCGCGAGGAGCTGACGCTGATGCTGCGGCCGATCGCGCAGACCGGCCACGACCCCGTCTACTCGATGGGCGACGACGCGCCGATCGCGCCGCTCGCCGGCCGCGCGCGGCCGCTCGCGTCGTACTTCCGCCAGCGCTTCGCGCAGGTGACGAACCCGGCGATCGACCACTACCGCGAGCGGCCGTGATGTCGGTCGCGACGCTGGTCGGCGCGCGCGGCGCCGCTCGACGCCGAGGGCCCGCTGCCGCCGCCTCGTCGTCCTGCCGTCGTTCCTCGTCACGCCCGACGGGCTCGACGCGCTCGAGCCGGACGAGGTCGACGCGACGTTCACCGCGGAGGAGGGCCTCGCGGCCGCCGTCGAGCGCGTCGCCGACCTGAGCGTGGCGCTCGCCGAGTCGCGGCTGCGACGCGTGCTCTGCCTCACCGACGCCGCGGCGGGCGGCGATCGCGCGCCGATCCCCTCGCTGCTCGCCGTCGCCGCGGCCCACGGGCGGCTCGTCGAGCGCGGCCTGCGGACGCGCGTGCTCGCTCCTCGTGTCGAGCCGACGAGGCGCGGGACACGCACATGGTCGCGACGCTCGCTCGGCTACGGCGCCGACGTCGTCTGCCCGCGGCTCGCGCTCGAGACGGTCGCCGCGGCTCGCCGACGACCGACAAGGTCGGCGGCGACCGCCCGTCGCCCGCCGAGGCGCAGGCGCGGCTCCTGCGCGCGCTCGAGGACGGCGTGCTGAAGGTCATGTCCAAGATGGGCATCTCCGACGTCGCCAGCTACCGCGGCGCGCGGCTCTTCGAAGCGGTCGGCCTCGACCGGCGTGCTCTGTCGAGCGCTTCTTCGGCGGCACGCCGTCGCGCGATCGGCGGGATCGGGCTCGACGGGCTCGAGCGCGGACGCGCTCGAGCGGCTCGCCGCGAGCGTCGCCGAGAAGCCGGAGCTCGAGAACCCGGGCTTCTACAAGTTCCGCAAGGGCGGCGAGCCGCACGCGACCGATCCGGACGTCGTCGCGGCGCTCTCCGGACAGCGTCACGGCGGCGCACGCGCTCGTGAAGGCGGTGAAGGGCGAGCGGCTACGACCTCTACGAGCGCTTCGCCGCGCTCGTCAACGAGCGGACGCCGATCGAGCCGCGCGACCTGCTCGAGCTCGTTCCCGCGGCGGAGCCGCGTGCCGCTCGACGAGGTCGAGCCGGTCGAGTCGATCGTGCGCCGGTTCTCGGGCGGCGCGATGTCGCACGGCGCGCTCTCCGCGGAGGCGCACGAGACGATCGCGATCGCGCTCAACCGCCTCGGCGGTCGCTCGAACTCCGGGCGAGGGCGGCGAGGATCCGGCGCGCTACCGCGACGAGCGCAACTCGAAGATCAAGCAGGTCGCGTCTGGCCGCTTCGGCGTCACGGCCGAGTACGCGGCGTTCGCCGAGGAGCTCCAGATCAAGATCGCGCAGGGCTCGAAGCCCGGCGAGGGCGGCCAGATCCCGGCGCACAAGGTCACCGAGGAGATCGCGCGCCTGCGCGGCACACGCGCCCGGCGTCGTCGCTCATCTCGCCGCCGCCGCACCACGACATCTACTCGATCGAGGACCTCGCCCAGCTCGTCTTCGACCTGCGCGAGGTCAACCCGGACGCGGACATCTCGGTCAAGCTCGTCTCGTCGAGCGGCGTCGGCGTGATCGCCGCCGGCGTCGCCAAGGCGCACGCGGACGTCGTCCACGTCGCCGGCGCCGACGGCGGCACCGGGCGCGAGCCCGCTCCCGTCGATCAAGCACGCGGGCGCTCCGTGGGAGCTCGGGCTCGCCGAGACGCAGCAGGCGCTCGTCGCGAACGGCCTTCGCGGCCGCGTGCGCGTGCGCGTCGACGGCGGCTTCAAGACCGGGCCGCGACGTCGTCGTCGCCGCGCTGCTCGGCGCCGACGAGTTCTCGTTCGGCACCGCGCTCCTCCTCGCGGAGGGCTGCCTGATGGTGCGCTCGTGCCACCTCGACACCTGCCCGGTCGGGATCGCGACGCCAGCGGCCCGAGCTGCGGGCGAAGTTCGCGGGCACGCCGGAGATGGTCGAGGCCTACCTCCGGTTCGTCGCCGCTCGAGGTGCGCGAGCACCTCGCGCGCGCTCGGCCTGCGGACGCTCGACGAGGCCGTCGGCCGCGTCGACCTGCTGCGCCAGCGGCGCACCGGCGACCCGTCGCGCCGACGCGCTCGACCTCGGCGCGCTCCTCGCCAGGACCGGTCAGGGTCACGCGCGGTACGTCGGCGAGCCGGTTCCGCACGAGGGCGACCGCCTCGGCGCGCTGCTCCTCGCGCAGGGCAAGGCCGCGATCAGCGGCGCGCGCGCTCGTCGAGGCCGGCGTACCAGATCACCAACGCCGACCGGGCGATCGGCGCCCGGCTCGGCGGCGCGATCGCGCAAGGCGGTCGGCTCGGCCGCGCCCGCCGGGCGCGTCCGCGCCCGCTTCGAGGGCTCCGCGGGGCAGAGCTTCGGCGCGTTCCTCACCGCGGGCGTCGAGCTCCGGCTGGTCGGCGAGGCGAACGACTACGTCGGCAAGGCGATGTCCGGCGGCCGGATCGTCGTCGCGCCGTCCGGCCGACGACGCCGGCGACCCGTGCCTGCTCGGCAACACCGTCGCTCTACGGCGCGACCGGCGGCGAGCTCTTCTGCGCCGGCTCGGCCGGCGAGCGCTTCGCGGTGCGGAACTCCGGCGCCGTCGCGGTCGTCGAGGGCGTCGGCGACCACGCGCTGCGAGTACATGACGCGCGGGCACGGTCGTCGTCCTCGGGACGCACGGCCGGAACCTCGGCGCCGGGATGACCGGCGGCGAGGCGTTCCTGCTCGACCCCGACGAGCGCCTCGTGAACGACGACCTCGTCGCCCTCGTCCCGCTCGAGCGCCACGAGGCGGAGCGGCTCGGCGAGCTGCTCGAGCGCCACGCGCGGCTGACGGGCTCGCCGCGGGCGTCGGCGCTCCTGGCCGGCGGGCCCGAGCGAGGCGATCGGCCGGTTCAGGCGGCTCGCGCCGCGCTCGGAGCTCGTCGAGCGCGAGTCCGCCGAGCAGGGTCGCCTCTCCGCCTGACGCATAAATCAGAAACTTCATGCATACTATGCGAATGCCGTACGTCAGCATCGTCGGTCGGCCGGCTACACGGGCCAGGAGACGCTCGACCGCGTCCTGCGGCATCCCGAGCTCGAGCTCTACGCGGTCGGCTCGGACTCGCTCGCAGGCCAGGACGCGACCGCGCTCGACCCGCGGCTCAACCGGAACGGCGGCAAGCGCGTCCCGCGGCTGATCACGAACGCCGCCGCGCTCGCGTGCGAGGCCGACGTGACGTTCCTCTGCCTCTCGCACGAGGAGGCCGCGGCGTTCGAGCCGCCGTCGCGCGGCGTCGTGGTCGACCTCTCGGGCGCCCACCGGCTCGCGCGACCCGTCGCAGTACGAGGCGTGGTACGGCTTCACGCATCCCCGTCCCGACGAGCTCGGCGCGTGGTCGTACGGGCTGCCCGAGCTGTCGCCGCCCGAGGGCAGGCTGATCGCCAACCCCGGCTGCTACGCGACCGCGGTCCTGCTCGCGCTCGCGCCGGTCGCGGACGCTATCGACCGCGGCAGCGTGGTCGTCGACGCGATGTCGGGTATGACGGGCGCGGGGCGGTCGCCGCAAGCCCTCGACGCACGCGGGCTTCGTGCTCGAGAACGTCTCGCCGTACAAGGTCGGCTCGCACCAGCACGTCGCCGAGATCGCGCAGCTGCTCGGCTTCCCCGTCTCGTTCACGCCCCACCTGCTCCCCGTCCGGCGCGGGCTGCTCGCGACGTGCAACGTCCGCTCGACGGGCGCCGACCTGCGTGCGCTGCTCGAGGAGCGCTACGCGGCGAGCCCGGTCGTCACGGTGCTGCCGGAGGGCGTCGCGCCGGAGCTCGCCCGCGTCCAGCACACCGACGGCGCGGAGATCGGCGTCTTCGACGACCGCCACACCGATCGCACGATCGTGATCTGCGCGATCGACAACCTCGGCAAGGGCGCCGCCGGCCAGGCCGTCCAGAACGTCAATGCGCTCTTCGGGCTCGCCGCAGACGGCGGGACTCCGCCTCGCCGGTGTGCTCGTCTGATGTCCGTCACCGCCGCCGAGGGGTTCGTCGCGTCCGGCGTCGGCGCAGGGCATCAGGCCGTCCGGGAAGCCCGACGTCGCGCTCGTCCGCTCGCGTGCCGCCCGCCGTCGGATGCGCGATGTGGACGCTCAACCGCGTCCAGGCTGCACCCGTCGTGGTCTCGCGGCGTCACCTCGAGCTCGCGCAGCCGCAGGCCGTGGTCGTGAACGCCGGCGTCGCGAACGCGGCCACCGGGCGCGCCGGGCGAGGAGGACGCCCGCGCGACCGCCGAGCCCACGTGGCGCAGCGGCTCGGTCTCCGCGCCGGAGGAGGTCGTCGTGCTCTCGACCGGCGTGATCGGACCGCGCCTGCCGATGGAGAAGCTGCTCGCCGGCGTCGACGCCGCAGCCGCAGCGCTCTCCCCGGACGGCGGTCGCCGACGCGGCCGAGGCGATCCTCACGACGGACGCCGGGCCGAAGACGGCCGTCGCGCACCGGCGACGGGTTCACCGTCGGCGGGCATGGCGAAGGGCGCCGGGATGATCCATCCCTGCCTCGCGACGATGCTCGCGGTCGTGACGACCGACTACCCGCTCGGCCCGGGCGAGGCGGACGGGTTCCTGCGGCCCGCCGTGGAGCAGTCGTTCAACCGCATCTCGGTCGACGGCGACTGCTCGACGAACGACGCGGTCGTGCTGCTCGCGAACGGGCAGTCCGGGATCGCCCGCGATTCGGGGACGGACGAGCGGTTCGCGTGCCGCGCTGGCGGGCGTCTGCTCCGACCTCGCCCGGCAGATCGTCGCCGACGGAGAAGGCGCGACCGTCGTCCTGGAGATCGCGGTGAGCAGGCGCTTCCTCGTCGGAGGAGGCGCGCGCGATCGCGCTCCGCGTCGCCACCTCCGCCGCTCGTGAAGACCGCCGCCTTCGGGCGCGACCCGAACTGGGGCCGCGTGCTCGCCGCCGCCGGCTCGGCGCCGTTCAACGGCGGCTTCGCGCACCTCGACCCGGAGCGGCTCGCGTGTCTCGTTCGACGGGACTCCCGTGTTCGCGGCCGGGGCGCCGACGGGGCTCGTGCCCGAGCTCGGCGGCGCCGCATGCAGGATCGAGCTCGACCTCGGGCTCGGCGACGGCGATGCGGCGTACCTCGCGTCCGACCTCTCGTACGACTACGTGAAGCTCAACGCGGAGTACACGACGTGACCGTCGTCCTGAAGCTCGGCGGTCGGGTCGCCGCAGGGGCCGTCCGCGCGGCGCTCGCCGGGGATCGAGGGCGGTGTGGTCGTCGTCCACGGCGCCGGCCCGCAGATCACGGCCGAGATGGAGCGCCGCGGGATCGCGCCCGCGTTCGTCGCCGGCCGGCGCGTGACGACCCCGGAGGTCCTCGACGTCGTGCGGGAGTCGCTCGCCGCCGTCAACGCGGAGGTCTGCGCGGCGATCGGCCCCGCTGCGGTGGGGCTCAGCGGGGACGAGATCGGCCTCCGGGCCCGGCGGTCGAGTCGCTCGGGCTCGTCGGCGATCCGGAGCCCTGCGCGCCGGCAGCGGTCGTCGAGGCGCTGGCCGAAGGACGCGTCCCGGTCGTCGCGCCGCTCGCCTCCGGCCCCCTCAACGTCAATGCGGACGAGGCGGCTGCCGCCCTCGCCGTCGGCCTCGGCGCCGAGCGAATCCTCTTCGTGAGCGACGTTCCCGGCGTTCTCCTCGACGGCGAGCTCGCGACGGTTCTCCCGGCCGACGAGGCGGAGGCGGGCCTCGAGAGCGGCCGGTTCGAGGGCGGCATCGTGCCCAAGCTGATGGCCGCGGTCAGTGCGGCCCGGGGCGGCGTGCGCGCCACGATCGGCGCGACCGAGGTTCCTGCTGGTCGCCATCGGCAGGACCACCTGCGATGAGCGTGCGGGGCGAGAACGTGATGGCTGCCGCGCGCGCGGCTGTCCTGCCGACGTACGCGCGGGCGGACGTCACGATCGTTCGCGGCGAGGGATGCCGGGTCTGGGACGACGAGGGGCGCTCGTACCTCGATTTCGGCGGCGGGATCGCCGTCGTCGGCCTCGGTCACCGTCACCCTGTCGTCACCGCCGCAGCGCACGCGCAGCTCGACGAGCTGTGGCACGCGTCGAACCTCTACTGGACGGAGCCGATGCTCCGCCTCGCGACGCTCCTCTCCGAGCGCGTCGGCGGCGCGCAGGCGTTCTTCTGCAACTCCGGCGCCGAGGCGAACGAGGCGGCGCTGAAGGTCGCGCGCAAGGCGACCGGCCGCTCGCGGATCGTCGCGCTCGAGGGCGGGTTCCACGGCCGGACGCTCGGAGCACTGTCCGCGACGGGGCAGCCCGGGAAGTGGGAGGGGTTCGGCCCGCTCGTCCCGGGCGTCTCCTTCGCCCGGCCGAACGACGTCGAGTCGCTCGAGGCTGCGGTCTCTCCCGGGGGCGAGCTCGCGATCGATCATCCTCGAGCCGGTGCTCGGCGAGGGCGGCGTCGTCCCGCTCGACGAGGGGTTCGTCCGGGCCGCGGCGGAGCTCGCACACGAGCTCGGCGCGCTGCTCTGCGTCGACGAGGTGCAGTCCGGGCTCGGCCGCACCGGGACGTTCTTCGCCTACGAGCAGCTCGGAATCGAGCCTGACCTCGTCACGCTCGCGAAAGGTCTCGGCAACGGGCTCCCGATCGGCGCGCTGCTCGTGCGCGACGGCATCGCCGACGCGATCGGCCCGGGTGACCACGGCTCGACCTTCGGCGGGAACCCTGTCGCCTGCGCTGCGGCCTGTGCCGTGGTCGAGGCGATCGACGACGCGCTGCTCGCGAACGTCGCCGCCCGGGGCGAGGAGCTGGCCGCCGGGTCTGCGCGAGCTTCCCGGCGTGCTCGAGGTGCGAGGTCGGGGCCTGCTTCTCGCAGCGGTGCTCGACCGTGACGCGGGCGCGGTCGTCGACGCATGTCGCGAGCGCGGCCTCCTCGCCCTCACCGCCGGAGCCGACGTGCTCCGACTTCTGCCGCCCCTCGTCGTCACCGAGGCGGAGGTCGGCGAGGCGCTCGGCATCCTCGCGGACGTGCTGGCGTGAGCAACCCCGTCAGGCAGCAGGCGATCCTCCGGCTCGTGCGTGACCGGGCGATCTCCACGCAGGGCGAGCTCGTCGAGGCGCTCCGGGAGGAGGGCCACGACGTCGTGCAGACGACGATCTCGCGCGACATCCAGGAGCTCGGGCTCACGAAGGTTCGCGCCCCCTCGGGCCGACTCGTCTACGCGGCCCCCGGGGCCGACGACGCCGACCGGTTGCGTGCGATCGGCGTCGCGATGCGCCGCTATGCGACCGGCGTCGAGCGGGCGGGGCCGCTCGTCGTCATCACGACTCCGTCCGGCTACGCGAGCGCGCTCGCGCAGGCGATCGACGAGGGCGGGCATCCCGGCATCGCCGGCACGATCGCGGGCGACAACACCATCTTCCTCGCGCCCCGCGACGGGACGAGCGCGCAGGAGCTGGGCACCGAGTTGCGCGAGCACCTTCGGCCTGCGAGCGCAGCGTGAGGACTGCGTCGCCGACGAACGCGAGTTGGCGGACGACGCGCGGCACCACCGGTAAGAGTGCGGCAGTTGCGGCCGCGACAGCGGACGCCTTCAGGGATGTGCCCCCGCCGTAGGCGGGGGATCCGAGCGGCGGGAATCCGCTCCTGCGGATTCCCGCTCGCGAACAAAAAGTGAGACGGCCGTCTGGGGGGACGGCCGCCTCGGTGATGCTGGGGAGGGTGGGTGCTGTGTGATTCGGCTTCCCCGGGCGCTACCTTGCTCCCTCGTTCGAGTGATTCGCCTTTTCAGAACGCGTAGCGCTGCTCCTTCCAGGGGTCCGCGTCGTTGTGGTAGCCGTAGCGCTCCCAGAAGCCGGGCGCGTCGGTCGAGCGGAGCTCGATCGCGCGGAGCCACTTCGCGCTCTTCCAGAAGTACGTGCCAGGGACGACGAGACGGAGCGGCCACCCGTGCTCCGGTGTCAGCGGCTCCCCGTCGGCATGGGTGACGAGCAGCGCGCCCTCGGCATCGAGGAAGGAGGCGGGGACGTTGGCCGTGAAGCCCGCCTCGGCGTGCGCGATCGCGTAGTGCGCGCTCGGTCGCTGCGCGACGAGCTCGCGGATCGCCGACCACGGCACGCCCGTGAACGTCGCGTCGAAGCGGCTCCAGCGCGTGACGCAGTGGATGTCCTGCGTGACCGTGGCCTTCGGGAGCTCGTTCAGCTCGGCCCAGCCGAGCGTGATCGGGTTGTCGACCTCTCCGTGGACACGGAAGTTCCAGCCCGCGAGGTCGGCCGGGTACGAGGCGACATGGCCGGCGTGGAGTACCGGCCACTTCTCGGTCAGGTACTGCCCGGGCGGGAGCCGGGCCGGGTCGTATCCCGCCTCCGCCACCTTCCGCTCCGCCTTGCTCCTGAACATGCTCGCTACCCTCGTCTCGATGGCGGTCTCGACGTTACACGCAGCTTCCCGTCCGAGGTCCTACGTTTCCGTGAACGGCGCCGACGCCGCGTCGTACCTGAACCGGATGGTCTCCAACGAGGTCGCGGAGCTTCCCGTCGGGGAGTCGTGCGAGGCGCTGCTGCTGACGCCGAAGGCCCGGGTCGTCGCGCCGATGGTCGTCTGGCGGCGGGCGGAGGACGACTTCCTACTGCTCACCGAGCCCGAGGCCGGCGAGCGCCTGGCGCGCGAGCTGCTCCGCACGCGGTTCGCGGCGAAATGCGAGATCCGGGTCGAGGAGCACTCCTCGACCGTGGTGCTCGGCGCGAATCAGCATCTGTTGGATCGACACAAGCTCGTTCCCACCGGCGACTACGGTGTCCCTGCCGTCGAGCTGATCGACGCCGAGGCGCCCGAGGGCGCGGAGCAAATCGGCGAGGACGCGCTCGAGCGGCTCCGGATCCTCGCCCGAACACCGCGACTCGGCCGCGAGCTCGACGACCGTGTGATGCCGGCCGAGGCGGGGCTCGAGGAGCGCGCGATCAGCTTCACGAAGGGCTGCTACCCGGGCCAGGAGCCGGTCGCCCGCCTGCACTACCGCGGTCATCCGAACCGCGGCCTGCGGGTGCTCGCGCTCGAGGGTGCCGAGCTGCCCGACTACGACGCCGAGCTGACGCTCGACGGCAAGGTCGTCGGTCGGGTGACGAGCGCCGCCCCGGACCCGGAGCACGGCGTGGTCGCCCTGGCCTTCGTCCGCCGCGAGGTGCCCGCCGACGCCGAGCTCGGAGTCGCGACGGGTGTCGCGCGCCAGCTGAGCCCGTGACGGGCCGAGACAGGCGTCCTCGGTACACTCACGCGTTCCCCGCGCCCGTAGCTCAGGGGATAGAGCGCTGCCCTGCGGAGGCAGAGGTCGCACGTTCGAATCGTGCCGGGCGCATGACGGTGACGTCCTCCTGTCAGGAGTGCTCGTATCCTGCGGGCGTGGACGAGCTGCACCACGAGTTCGAGCCGCAGCCCTGGGGCGAGGACGCGACGCTCGTCGAGGTCCTCGGCGCGCGCGGTGCCGACGGGTTCCGCGCTCTGCTCGAGGGCTTCCCGGAGGCGGTCGGGCTCCTGTGGGCGATCCGAGGCCCCGCCGGGGCGATCGTCGACTTCGCATTCGGCTACGGCAACCCGGCCATGATGCGCGGCTTCCGGATCCCGCCGGAGACCGCCGAGCGCTACACGCTGCTCGAGGCGCTGGCCCCGATGCGCGACAGCCGGGCCTTCCGG
This sequence comes from uncultured Actinomycetes bacterium, assembly GCA_963793655.1. Lineage (GTDB taxonomy): Bacteria > Actinomycetota > Thermoleophilia > Gaiellales > Gaiellaceae > Gaiella. The sequence continues at coordinate 147,438 of CAWCAV010000002.1, read as the reverse complement.
TCGTACGTCGAGGTGTGCGACACGGGCGCCCCCCTCGTCAACGAGGTGACGTACGACACGCCCTTCGGGGACGGCTACATGCTCGGCACGTTCCTGCATCGCGTCGCACGGATCGGCGACGGGCTGATCGTGTTCCTCCACGACGTCACCGAGGAGCGGCGGATGGAGGCGGAGCTGAAGGCGTATGCGGACGTCGTCGCGCACGACCTCAGCTCGCCTCTGGCGGGCATCGCGCTGCTGGTCACCCTCCTCGAGCAGAATCCTGAGCAGCCGCCTGCCGGCGACGTGCTCGTCGAGCTGCGGGCCAGCACGCGTCGCGCCCTCGACCTCGTCGACGGCGTGCTCGACTATGCGCGCTCCGGCGAGCTGGCTCTCGAGCGCGTCGCGCTCGGAGACATGATGGCGGAGGTCGCCACCGACCTGCGGCACGCGCTCGAGGACGCCGACGCGACGCTGGTGGTGGGCGAGCTGCCGGAGGTGCAGGGGGATCCGCGCCAGCTGCGGCGCGTGATGCAGAACCTCGTCGGCAACGCGCTCAAGTTCCGGCGCGAGGAAGCTCCCCGGGTCGAGATCTCGGCTCTGGAGGGAAGCCGCGAGTGGGTCGTGACCGTCCGCGACAACGGGATCGGGATCGATCGCGACGACGCGAGCCGCATCTTCGGGATGTTCTCGCGCGTGGAGAGGCGCGTGGAGGGCAGCGGGATCGGGCTCGCCGTCTGCCGCCGGGTCGTCGAGGCGCACGGCGGGCACATCTGGGTGGAGCCCGCGGACGGCGGCGGGAGCGCCTTCCGCTTCACGCTGCCGTACTAGGCGCTCATCGACCATTAGAGTCGGCGCGTGCCGCTCTGGCTCTCCGAGGACGACGTCGCGTCGCTCGTCACGCCGGCCGACGCCGTGCCGGTGATCGAGGACTGCTTCCGGCGGATGGCTGCGGGCGAGGTCGAGCTGATGCCACGCCGGCGGTTCGCCGTCGACGGCGGCTACTTCGCCGTGATGGCAGCCGCAGACCGCGGCCTCGGCGTCGCCGGGCTCAAGAGCTACCTCCTCGTGGAGGGCCGGATCCAGTTCGTGGTCTGCCTGTTCGACCTGGCCGACGGCACGTCTCACGGCGATGATCGCGGCGGATCGGCTCGGCCAGGTACGAACCGGCGCGGCCAGCGGCGTCGCGGCGAAGCACCTCGCCCGGCCCGGGGCTGCGAGCCTCGGGCTGATCGGCGCCGGGTGGCAGGCCGAGTCGCAGCTCGCCGCGATCAGGGCCGCGGTGCCTCGATCGAGCGGGTCGTCGTCTCGAGCCGCTCGGCGGAGCGAGCTCGGGCGTTCGCCGCGGCCAACGGCGCCGAGGCCGCCGAAAGCCCGACCGAAGCCGGTGGCTGCGACGTCGTGGTTACGGCCACCTCGTCGAAGGACCCGGTACTCCGCGGCGACTGGCTCTCCGACGGCGCGCTCGTCTGCGCGATCGGCGCGAACGACCCACGGGCGCGTGAGCTCGACGCCGCAGGTGATCGCCCGGGCGACGCTCGTCTGCTGCGACTCGCTCGAGGACGCGAGGCTCGAGTCGGGCGACCTCATCGAGCCGGTCGCCTCGGGGCAGCTCGACTGGCTCGAGGTGCACGAGCTGCACCAGATCGTCGCCGGCGTGCTGCCGGGACGTCAGTCGCCCGCGGACATCGTGGTCTTCAAGTCGAACGGCATTGCGCCGTGGGACTTGGCGATCGGCCACGAGGTCGTGCGGCGGGCGCGCGAGCGCGGTGTCGGCGCGACCGTGCACGGCTGATGGCGTCGGGGCTCGAGCGGCGGCTCGACGCGATCTATGCGATCGGAGGAGGGCCGGGGGCGAACCGTCCCGGCTATTCCCCCGGCGAGGACGAGGCACACCGGCTCGTCGGCGGCTGGATGCGCGAGACGGGCCTCGAGGTCGAGGTCGACCCGGACGGCAACCTCGTGGGACGCCTTCCCGGGCTGGAGCCCGGCCTGCCCGAGGTGTGGTCGGGCTCGCACCTCGACTCCGTGCCGCAGGGGGGCCGCTTCGACGGTCCGCTCGGCGTGCTCGGGGCGCTCGAGGCGGCCGAGCGGCTCGAGCGACGGCGACGGACGCTCTGCGTCGTCGCGTTCCGCGAGGAGGAACGGGGCTGCGTCGGCTCGCAGGCACGCGTCGCCCGCGGCGGGCTCCCCGGAGCCTGGGTCGAGCTCCACCACGAGCAAGGACCACGCCTGGCGCTCGAAGGCGCGCCACTCGCCGTCGTTACGGCGATCGTCGGCTACACGCGCGCCGAGCGCGTGATCGAGGGACGGGCGGGGCACGCGGGGACGACGCCGATGGACGCGCGCGACGACGCCCTCGTCGCGGCGGCCGCGGAGGTGCTGCGGATCCGGGACGTGGCCCGCGGGATCGAGGGCGCCGTCGCCACGGTCGGGCGCCTCGAGGTCGAGCCCGGCGGCGTCAACGTGATCCCGGGCCGCGTGCGGCTCACGATCGACGCTCGCGCGCCGGACGAGGAGCGGCTCGCGCGGCTCCTCGACGCGCTCGGCGTCGACCCTGCCGGGGCAACGCCGCCGACGCCGCTCGGGGGGGCCCCCGCGGACGCGCTCCGGGCCTCGATCGCCGGGCGGGGGCTGCCCGTGGTCGAGCTCGCCTCGGGAGCCGGGCACGATGCCGGCGTGCTCGCGCGCGCGGGCGTGCCGTCGGCAATGCTCTTCGTGCGCGCGTTGAACGGCGGAGTGAGCCACTCGCCCGACGAGCTGTCCTCGCCGGAGGACGTTGCGCTGGCCGTCGACGTCCTGACCGACGCGCTCGACCGGCTCGCGTCGAGCTGACCGTCCGGCGCCGGCCGGTCACGTCTCGCGGAAGACGATCTCCTGCGCGCCCTCCCAGAGGAACTTCTTGCCGAGGGGACGCAGGTGCTCGTTGCCCTCGACGATCGTGGCGAAGTGGTTGCCTGCGAGCTGGCCGGCCTTCGAGGCGAAGTTGACGTAGCCGTAGGCGAGAAGGATCTCCGTCTCGGACACCCCGCCCGGGTAGAGGACGATCTCGCCGGGATGCGGGTAGCACGTCGCGTTCTCCGGCCCGAGCCCGAGGTCGAGGTCGCCGAACGGGATCCAGCCCGGCCTCGCCCGACCAGCGGACGTGGATGATCCTCGACTCGAGCGGGAGGAGCCGCCGGAATGCGGCGACCGTGTTCGGGCGCGTCCGCCTCCTCGAGCCGTGCGGCGAACTCGAACCCTCCTGCGGTGATCCTGAGCATGCGGCCGCGGATCCTACCACCGGCCGCGCCCGAGACGTACGCGGCGACCGCGTCGATCTCGGCGGCGAGACAGCTTGCCGGCGAATGCAGGCATGACACCCTGCCCGTTCGTCACGCGGTCGGCCACGAGCGACGCGGAAGGCTTCGCCGCGTCGAGGCTCGGACCGACCGCGCCGGTCGCTCCGGCGTCCGCGAGCGTGTGGCAGCCGGCGCACCCAGCCGAGGCGAAGATCGCCTTGCCCCGCGCGACGTCGGCCGCTGCGGCGGGCTGGGCGGCGGTGTCGTCGGAGCGCTCGACGAGGACGGCCACCAGGAGGAACGCCGCCGCGCCGGCGACCGGCATCCACCAGTGCGTCTTGCCCGTGTGGCGGAGGTTGAAGAAGAGACGCGCCCACGCGCCGATCGCCATCAGCGCCGACGAGCACGAGCCAGGCGTGGTCGGCGCCGTAGGCGAACGGGAAGTGCCCCGCGAGCATCGTCAGGAGCACCGGGAGGGTGAGGTAGTTGTTGTGGACCGAGCGCTGCTTGGCCTGGAGCCCCGGAGCGGGGTCGGGCTCGCGCCCCGCCTCCTTCGCCCGGATCAGCTCCCAGTGGGCCGGGATGATGTCGAAGAAGACGTTCGCCACCATCACCGTCCCGATCATCGCGCCGACCTGGAGCCATGCGGCCCGCGGGCTGAAGAGCTCGGCGGAGCCCCACGCGGCGAGCGCGACGAGCGCGAAGAGCACGGGCCACAGCACCCGGCCGTCCGAGACGACCCGGTTGAGCACGTCGTAGACGAACCAGGCGGCGACGAGGAGCGCGATCGAGATCGCGACGGCGAGCCACGGGTCGAGGTCGTCGCCCGGCTTCACGAGCGCGCTCGACGCCTCGAGGTAGTAGAGGACGAGCATCAGGCCGAAGCCGGAGAGCCAGGTCGTGTAGGCCTCCCACTTGAACCACGCGAGGTGCTCGGGCAGCACGCGCGGCGCGACGACGTACTTCTGCACGTGGTAGAAGCCGCCGCCGTGCACCTCCCACAGCTCGCCGCCGACGCCCGCGTCGGCGTCGGCCGCGTCCTTCGGCGGACGGAGCGACTGGTCGAGGAGGACGAAGTAGAACGACGTGCCGATCCACGCCATCGCGGCGATCACGTGCAGCCAGCGCAGGCCGAGGTCGAGCCAGTCGTGCAGGGCGTCGGAGAGCGCGAGCGGCAGGACGGCCGTCATTCGCGCGACCAGCGGTCCGCTGCGATGGCGACGAGCTCGTCGAGCGCCGTCTCGAGCTCGACGTCGGTGGGTTGTCGATCCGGTCGCGCAGGACCTCGAGGATCTCGGCCTTCGGCTCGGCGGTTCACGAACACGACGAACCGGAAGCCGTGCCGCGACTCGTACGCTGCGTTGAGGCGGTACAGCTCGGCCAGCACGGCGGGGTCGACGTCGGGGCCCTGCTCGGCGGCCGACGTGCTTGGAGAGCCCCTTACGCTGGCCGATCGCCGGGTGGGCGTCGAGCACCTCCCGCTTCTCGTCGGCAGACAGCTCGTGGACGAGCGTGCGCGCCCGGACGAGCGGGTCGGGCTCCGCCGCGAGCCGCTCGACGAAGCGCGTCCGCCCCTCGAACAGCTCGGCGAGCTCGTTCGGCCGTCAGCTCCCGCGGTAGCTCGCGCATCCGTACGGGGAGACGAGGAGCGGGACGTGGTAGTGGCCGTCCTCGAGCGCGACCTCGAGCTCGACCCGGCGGAAGAACGGCGACGGGGGTGCGAAGACGAGCGCGTAGAGGCCGGGCTCGAGCGCGTCGGCGAGGCGCGCGCGGCCGTCCGCGTCCGTCTCGGCGGCCGCGATCACGTGCGCCGTCGCGGCGCAGCTCCACGGTCACCCCGCCGCGGGCCGGCCGGCGGCGGTGTCGAGCACGTGGGTCGAGAGCGAGCAGCTCATCGCGGCGAATCTTCGTCGCCTGGACGCGATGGGCGCGAGCGATCTCCGTCTCGTCGGCCCGGACGAGCGCGCCGCCGCGGACGACGTCCTCGCCGCCGACGACGAGCCGGTCGACCCGGTGCGGCCCCGAGAAGACGAGCCCCGCGACGAGGTCGTCGGCGCCGCCGAGCTCGAGCCCGTCCGTCGCGCCAGATCGCGAGGTCGGCCTGCTTCCCGGGCTCGAGCGAGCCGATGTCGTCGCGGCGCAGCACCTCGGCGCCGCCGCGCGTCGCGAGGCGGAGCGCCTCGCGGGCCGTCATCGCCTCGCCGCCGCCGCGGCCGCGCGCGACGAGGAGCGCCTGCTTCACCTCGAGGAAGAGGTCGCTGCGCTCGTTCGACGCCGAGCCGTCGACGCCCAGGCCGACGCGCACGCCGGCGTCGACGCAGCTGCGCGCACGGGCGCGACGCCGGCGCCGAGCCGCAGGTTCGACGTCGGGCAGTGGGCCACGCCCGTGCCCGTCTCGGCGAAGCGCGCGACCTCCGCCTCCGGAGAGGTGGACGCAGTGCGCGCACCAGACGTCGTCGCCGAGCCAGCCGAGCCGGTCGAGGTACTCGACGGGCGTGCAGCCGTACAGCTCGCGGCAGTACGCCTCCTCCTCGACCGTCTCCGCGAGGTGCGTGTGGAGCACGAGCCCGAGGCGCCGCGCGAGCGCGGCGGACTCCTCCATCAGGCGGCCGGTGACGGAGAACGGCGAGCACGGCGCGACAGCGATCTGGACGCGCGCGCCCGGGCCCGGCTCGTGCAGGGCGCCGTGGAGCCGCTCCGTCTCGGCGAGTACGGCGTCGATCTCCTCGACGAGCTCGTCCGGGCGGAAGCCCGCCGTCCGAGACGCCGAGGTCCATCGAGCCGCGCGACGCGACGATGCGGACGCCCGAGCTCGCGCGCGGCCTGCACCTCGGCCTCGAGGATCCCCTCGCGCCCGCGCGGGAAGACGTAGTGGTGGTCGAAGACGGTCGAGCAGCCCGAGAGCGCGAGCTCGGCGAGCCCTGTGCGCGCCGCGGCGTACTCGGCCTCCGCGTCGATCCCGGCCCAGACGGGATAGAGCTCGCGCAGCCACGTGAAGAGGTCGGCCTGCTGCGCGCGAGCGCGCGTCAGCGTCTGGTACAGGTGGTGATGCGTGTTGACGAGCCCGGGGGTGACGACCGCGCCCCCCAGGTCGATTCGCGTGGCGTGCATCCGGCTCCGAGCCGCGCCCGGTCGACGACGACCATCGCGCCGTCGACGAGCACCCAGCCGTTCGGGTGCTCGGTCCCGGCGTCGTCCATCGTGACGATCCAGCCGTTCGCGTAGAGCGTGCTCATGGCGGGTGACGTTAGCGGGGTGCTCCGTCGTCGGCGGGCGTGTGCGGGAAACCAGCCGAGCGGCTCGCCTGCGCGGGCGCACTCGACCAGGCTTTCCCCGGCAATCGTGGCCGCTCCCTCTAGGTGAAATCCCTGATGGCCCCCGAGATTGGACGTGTAACGATCCATTCGAAGGAGGGCGTGTCACGCGGCCCGAGTCAAAGTTTGGCCGCTCGCCTCTCCTCAGGAAGGAGGGGACATGGGCATCAGCCAAGACGCCGGCAAGCGTGCTCCAGGCACGACCTGGCTGAGCCAGCTGTCAGCTGCGCTTCTAAGGCGTACGGGCGGTCCCCGTCGACGTCCGGGAGCGCGCGGTCCATGAGCGCCTGACACCAACGCTCATCCGTCGCCGGGATGGTGGAGAATGCCCCGCCACCGGCCGATTCCGAGGAGAGGAGAAGGCACCATGCGGAAGGGGAAGCACGCGCTCCTGGCGGCGATCGTGGTCGTTGCCGTGGCGGCGCTGACGGTCGCGACCACAGCCCCGGCGCGCACCGGCGCGCAGACCGCCGCGATCAAGGCGGCGTGGATCTACGTCGGGCCGCACAACGACGGCGGCTGGTCGCAGGCCCACGACAGCGGACGGCTCTACGTCCAGAAGAAGCTCGGCAAGAACGTGATCACGACCTACAAGGAGAACGTCCCGGAGGGGCCGCAGGCCTCCCAGGTGATCGACAGCCTCGTCCGCGACGGCAACAAGATCATCTTCGCCACCTCGTTCGGCTACATGGACGCGATGGCGGCGGCGGCGAAGAAGTACCCGGACGTCTACTTCGAGCACGCGACCGGCTACAAGACGGCCAAGAACCTACGCCGAACTACTTCGGCGCGGGCGAGGACGCCATCTACCTCTCCGGCATGGCCGCGGGCGCGGCGACGAAGAAGGGCATCGATCGGCTACATCGTCCCGTTCCCGATCCCCGAGGTGATCCGGCACGCCAACGCCTTCGCGCTCGGCGCGCAGGCGATGCAGCCCGGGCGCGAAGGTCAAGCTCGTCTGGACGAACTCGTGGTTCGACCCGGCGAAGGAGAAGAAGGCGGCCGAGAGCCTCGTCGCCGCCGGCGCCGACGTGCATCGGCCAGAACGTCGACAGCCCGGCCGCCGGCCAGTACGCGCAGTCGAAGGGGCTGCCGTGGGTCGGCTACGACAGCGACGCGAAGAAGTTCGCGCCGACGTCGTGGCTCACCGCGGCGGTCTACGACTGGGGCCCCTACTACCTCAAGCGGGTCAAGGCGGCGGCGAACGGCACGCTGGAAGACCGGCAGCTACTACGGGCACGATCAAGGACGGCTTCACGGACATCGCGCCGTACGGCCCGAAGGTCATCGCGCGCGACGAAGGCGCGATCGCGGCGAAGCGGGCGCAGCTGATCGTAACGGCACGTTCTACGAGTTCCAGGGCCCGCTCTACGACCAGAGCGGCAAGCTGCGCGTCCCGAAGGGCAAGCGGATGACGCTCGGAGATCCTCTACGCGATGAACTGGCTCGTCAAGGGCATCGAGGGAAGCCCCAAGGGCTAGTGCGGAGCTTCGGCTCCCGCAACGCCGACGGGTAGCGGACCGCAGTGCGGCCGCGAGCGGACGCCTTCAGGGATCTCACGCGACCGGGACCGCCTCCGCGGATCCCGTCTGCGGGCTGACGAGGCGTCGCCGCTGTGGCGATGCGCGGGATCACGAAGCGGTTCCCGGGCGTCGTCGCGAACGACGCGCGTCGACTTCGAGGCGGCGCGCGGCGAGGTGCACGCGCTGCTCGGCGAGAACGGCGCGGGGAAGAGCACGCTCTCGAACATCCTCACCGGCCTCTACCGCGCCGACGAGGGCGAGATCGAGCTGTTCGGGCGGCCCGTCGCGTTCGCGCTCGCCGCGCGACGCGCTCGACGCCGGGGATCGGGATGGTGCACCAGCACTTCCGGCTCGTCGAGCCGTTCACGGTCGCCGAGAACGTCGTCCTCGGCGACCGCGGCGACGTCGGCCGCTCGCTGCTCCGTCCGCACGGCGCGTCGATGCGAGCGCGTCGCGGAGCTCGGCCGAGCGCTACGGGATGCGCGGTCGACCCGCGCGCGCGGATCTGGCAGCTCTCGGTCGGCGAGCAGCAGCGGGTCGAGATCCTGAAGGCGCTCTACCGCGAGGCGCGCGATCCTGATCCTCGACGAGCCGACCGCGGTCCTGACGCCGCAGGAGGCGGACGGGCTGTTCGAGACGCTGCGCGCGATGGCCGCCGAAGGGCGGACGGTGATCTTCATCTCGCACAAGCTGCACGAGGTGATGGCGGTCGCCGACCGCGTCACCGTCCTGCGCGGCGGCCGCGTCGATCGCGACGCGTCGCCGACCGCCGGACGTCGACCCGCGAGCTCGCTCGCGGCGCTGATGGTCGGACGCGACGTCGACGTCGCACGCGCACCCGCGAGCCGGGCGCGGCTCGGCGACGTCGTGCTCGAGGTCGGAGGGCCTGAGCGCGCCGCGGCGACCGCGGCGGTCGACGCGTTGCGCGACGTCGACGCTCGCGGTTCGGGCGGGCGAGATCCTCGGCGTCGCCGGCGTCGCGGGCAACGGCCAGCGCGAGCTCGCGGAGGCGCTCACCGGGATGCGGCCGCTCACCGCGGGCGACGGTCGGCGTCGGCGGCCAGCCGCTCGCGAGCGGCGACCCGCGCGCGGCGATCCGCGCCGGGCGTCGCGCACGTCCCCGAGGACCGGCTCCACACGGGCGTCGCCCCGAGCCTCAGCATCGCGTCGAACGTCGTGCTCAAGTCGTACCGCAGCGGCGAGGTCTCGCGCGGGCCCGTTCCTCCGCCTCCGCGCGATCCGCGACCGCGCGGTCGACCTGATCCGCCGCTACGACGTGCGCGGCGCCGGGCCCGACCGTCCCCGCGCGGCAGCTGTCGGGCGGCAACCTGCAGAAGGTCGTGCTCGCGCCGCGAGTTCTCGGGGCGAGCCGCAGCGTGCTGGTCGTCGCCGCGCCGACGCGCGGCCTCGACGTCGGCGCGATCGAGACCGTGCACGCGTACCTCCGCGACGCCGCCGCCGACGGCGTCGCGGTGCTGCTGATCAGCGAGGACCTCGACGAGGTGCTCGCGCTCGCCGACCGCATCGCCGTGATGTACGAGGGGCGCGATCGTCGGCGAGGTCGATGCCGAGGCGGCGACGTCGACCGAGATCGGGCTCCTCATGGCCGGCGTGCGGTGACGCGGACGACCGTGCGGATCGAGCGCCGCCTCGACCAGCCGCGGTGGCTCGCGGTCGCCGTGCCGTTCGGCTCGCTCGTCGTCGCGTTCGCTCGCGATCGCGCGTCGTCCTCGTCGCGACCGGCCATGCGCCGGTCGCGACCTTCCGGAGGCTGTTCGACGCCGCGTTCCTCGCCGACGGCGCGCTCACGAACACGCTCATCTCCGCGACTCCGCTCGCCTTCACCGGGCTCGCGGCCGCGGTCGCCTTCCGGATGCGCCTCTTCAACATCGGCGGCGAGGGGCAGCTCTACTTCGGCGCGATCGGCGCGGCCGGCATCGCGCTCGCTCCTCGGCGGGACAGCCGGCGTCGTGCTGATCGTCCCGGCGATGATCGTCGCCGGTGCGGCGTGCGGCGCCGCCTGGGGCGCGATTCCCGGCGTCCTGCGGGCGTTCGCCCACGACGAACGAGATCATCACCTCGCTGATGCTCAACTACGTCGCCGCGCTGGTCCTCAACTACCTGATCTTCGACAGCCTCTCCTACTGGCGCGACACGTCGGCGACCGGGCAGCTGTTCCCGCAGGGCAAGCCGCTGCCCGACGGCGGCGGCCTGGCCGACGTTCGACGCCCGGCTCGCTGTCCGTCCCGTTCGGCTTCGTCGTCGCGATCGTCGTGGCCGCGGTCGTCTGGGTGCTCTACGCGCGAACGCGCTTCGGCTTCGAGGCGCAGGTGATCGGCGACTCGCCGCGCGCCGCGCGCTACGCGGGGATGCGCACGCAGGCGGAAGATCGTCGCCGTGCTGTGCCTGTCGGGCGCGATCGCCGGCATCGGCGGCGCGAGCCAGGACGGGGACTTCCGCCACGTGCTCGACGCGCGCGGCCTTCAGCAGGCGAACTACGGGTACACGGGCATCGTCGTCGCGGCGCTCGCCCGCTACAACCCGTTCGCGGTCGTCGCTCGTCGCGTTCCTGCTCGGCGGCCTGCAGAACGCGGGCTACACGCTGCAGGGCGCCGACTTCCCCTCCGGCCTCGTCGGGATGATGCAGGGGATGATCCTCTTCGCGATGCTCGGCGGCGAGCTGCTCGTCCGCTACCGGATCGCGGTTCGACGCGGCTCGCGCGACGTCCCGCGCCGACGCGCGGCGCGGCGGAGGCCGTGCCGGATGAACGACAGCATCGTCGTCGTCGTGCTCGCCTCGGCGCGTTGCCTACGGGACGCCGCTCCTCTTCGCGGCGCTCGGCGAGCTGCTCGCGGAGCGGTCCGGCGTGCTCAACCTCGGCGTCGAGGGGATGATGCTGGTCGGCGCCGTGATCGGGCTTCCGTCGCGTGCAGCACGCTCGGCGGCTCGCGCGGGCGTCGCGCTGCCGGTCGCGGTCGGCGTCGCCGCGCTCGCGGGCGCCGCGACGGCGCTCGATCCTCGCGTTCCTCGTGATCACGCTGCGCGCGAACCAGATCGTCTCCGGGCTGGCGCTGACGATCTTCGCGGGCGCGGCCGGGCTGTCGTCGTACCTCGGCAACGACTTCGACCTCGCCGACGACCCCGCGCGGTTCTCGTTCGACGCGGCTCGATCGTCTTCGGGCTGGACGACGCGCCCGTCGTCGGCCCGATCCTCTTCGACCAGAACGTGCTCGTCTACGCGTCGTGGCTGCTCGTCGTCGCTCGTCGCGTCTCTATCTCGGCGCGGACGCGGCCCGGGCTCGAACGTGCGCGCGGTCGGCGAGGCGCCCGCCGCGGCCGACGCCATGGGGATCTGCGTCACGCGGTACCGGTACCTCCACACGCTCGCCGGCGGCGCGCTCGCGGGTGTCGGCGGGCGCGTGCTTCAGCCTCGCCCTCACGCCGCAGTGGGTCGACGGGCTCACCGCCGGGGCCGGCTGGATCGCGATCGCGCTCGTCATCTTCGCTTTCTGGCGGCCCGACCTCTGCCTCGTCGGCGCCTACGTCTTCGGCGCCCTCTCGGCGCTGCCGCTGATGCTCCAGGCGCGAGGCGTCACGTCGCGCCGCAGCTCTTCCAGGCGCTGCCCGTACGTGATGACGATCGTCGTGCTCGTGCTCGTCTCGACGGGCACCGCGCGCCGGCGCCTCGGGGCGCCCGCCGCGCTCGGCATCGCCGTACGTGCGCGAGAGAGCGCTAGCCGGACACGCTGCGTCACGGCGGCCTTCGCGGCCTCCGCCATGTCCCCGCCGACCGCGTGGATGACCTCGGGCCGGTCGAGCAGGCGCGCACGCTGCTCGGGGCTCTGCAGCCGGTTGACGACGTAGCGGTCCTCGAGGATCTCCGAGAGCGGCGCGGCCGCGGTCGTGCTCGCGGATGACGTACTGCGCCACGCGCTCCTCGCCGGTCGAGCGCTGGAAGAGAAAGGAGAAGAGGTCCTTGAGGGCCATCGGCGATCGTATCAGGACGAGTCGGCGCGAGCGTGAGTCGTCGGGCCACTCGAGGTTCGCGTCGGGGATCGGGTCGCCGTGCGGGTCGTGGGTCGGGAACCCGAGCGCCTCGTCGATTCGCGCCTCGAGCTCCTCGGAGAGCGCGTGCTCGAGCCGGTCGGCCTCGTCGTGCACCTCGTCGACGTCGATGCCGAGCGTCTTGCGCGAGGTACAGCTCGAGCAGCCGGTGGTGGCGGATCACCTCGAGCGCGACCCGCTCGCCGTCGGGCGTCAGCGAGACGCCGCGATAGGGCGCGTGCTCGACGAGCGTCGAGCGCGGCGAGCTTCTTCACCATCGCGCTCGCGGAGGCGGGCGAGACGCCCATCTCGCGCGCGAGGCGCGGTCGTCGAGACGCGGTCGCCGGACGCTCCGAGCTTGTAGATCCCGCGCAGGTAGTGCTGGATCGCGTCGCTCAGCGGCGTCACCCGCGCCATCCGTGCGAGTGTAGAGGGATTCCGGCCTCGGGTAGCGCTGGTCGCGGATCGCCGACGGCGCAGCGGTTGCCGCGTCGGTGCCGAGCACTGATACGGTCGCGCCCGAGTGGACGTCCGAGTCGGCCACAGCCCGGACCCCGACGACGCGTTCATGTACTGGGCGCTGACGACGGATCTCGTCGACACGCGGGGATTCCGCTTCGAGCAGGTGCTCGCGGACATCCAGACGCTGAACCAGTGGGCGCGCGCCGCGCGGCTCGAGGTGACGGCGATCTCGCTCGCCGCGTATCCGTTCGTCCAGGAGGACTACGCCCTGCTGCCGCACGGCGCCTCGATCGGCGTCGGGCTACGGGCCGGTCGTCGTCGCGCGCGAGCCGCTGGCGCTCGAGGAGCTGCGGACGCTCGAGATCGTGGTCCCCGGCGCGATGACGACCGCGTTCCTCACGCTCCGCCTCGTGCTCGGCGAGTTCGCCGTACCGCGAGCTGCCGTTCGAGCAGATCCCGGACGAGGTCGCGAGCGGCCGCGCCGACGGTCGGGCTCCTGATCCACGAGGGTCAGCTGACGTTCCGCGAGCACGGGCTCGTCAAGGTGCGTCGACCTCGGCGAGTGGTGGCTGCTCGAGACCGGGCCTCCGCTACCGCTCGGCGTCAACGTCGCCCGGCGCGACATCGAGCGGCTCGGCGACCTCTCGGCCGTGCTCCGCGAGGCGATCGCCTGCGGGCTCGACCACCGCGACGAGGCGCTCGAGTACGCGCTCCAGTTCGGCCGCGGCATCGACGCGGCGGTCGCCGACCGCTTCGTCTCGATGTACGTCAACGACCTGACGACAGGACTACGGCGACGAGGGCCGTTCGCGCGGTCCCGGAGCTCCTGCGGCGCGGCGAGCGATCGGCGCCTTCCCGAGGCCGGTCTCGGTCGACTGGGTCGACGCGTAGGCGCGCTCACTCGCCGAACGGCTCGACGGCCGCCTCGGTCTCCCGCCGTGACGACGACCGCGACGGACGCGAGCACGATCGCGGCGCCGAGCGCGATCCGCCACGTGACCTGCTCGTCGAGGAACACCATCGCCGAGCGCGATCGCGACGACCGGGTTCACGTAGGCGTACGTCGAGACCGTCCCGAGCGGGACGTGGTGGAGCAGCCAGACGTACGCGGTGAAGCCGATGAGCGATCCGACGAGGACGAGATACGCGAAGGCGACGAGCGACTTCGTGGCGAACTCGGTCGGGTCGGGCCGCTGCGCGAGGCCGAACGGGAGCAGGATGAGCCCGCCCGCGAGCATCTCGAACGTCGTTCGCGACGAACGCGTCCTGCGGGAGCGGGATGCGGCGGAGAGGTACGAGCCGGTCGCCCAGGCGAGCGCGGAGAGCCCGTCAGCGCGATCCCCCACCACGTCGCGCCTCCCTCCGGGTGGAAGAGGAGCGCGACGCCGGCGAAGCCGACCAGCACGCCTGCGATCGCGAGCGTCGGCGGGCGGTCGCCGCCCGCGAGGCGCAGCAGCACGACGAGCAGGGGGACCGAGGCGATGATCAGCGACGCGACGCCCGTCGGGACCGTTCGCTCGGCGACGAAGAGGATGCCGTTCGCGCCGGGCAGGAGGAGCCCGATGAGCGCGGCGCGACGCGAGCTCCCTGCGGGTGATCCGCAGCGCTCCCCGCCCGCGCCGCCATGCGACCCATCGCCGCCATCAGCGTGCCCCGCGATCACGAACCGCGACGAGACCGCGAAGAACGCCGGGATCGTGTCGCCCGCGACCTTGATCCCGAGGTAGGTCGAGCCCCAGATCAGGTAGACGGCCCAGAGCGCCGCCCAGGCCCTGGGCGTCACCGCCTCAGCGTGAGCGCCGCGCCCGCCGCGAGCAGCGCGATCCCGAGCGCGCGCGGCCAGCTGAGCGCGATGCGCTCGAAGCCGAACAGGCCGAACCGGTCGATCGCCGGTCCCTGCGCCGAGCTGTCCCGCGACGAGCAGCGCGATCGTCGCCGTCGTGCCGATGCGCGGCGAGACGAGCGTGATCGTGAAGACGATGAACGTCCCGAGCAGGCTCCGAGCCAGAGCCACTTCGGCGCCGACCACGCGTCTCCGAGGCCCACCGAGCCCGCGCCGCGCGACGAGCAGCGCGGCGAGCGCGATCACGACCGAGAGGAGAAACGCCCACGCGAGCGCCTCGACGGACCCGACCCGCTCGCCGAAGCGGCCCATCACGGCCGCCTGGACCGAGCCGGCCAGGCCCGCTGCGAGCGCGAGCGCCGCCGCCAGCTGCCGTTCCGCCGCTCATCGCCACGACGCTATACGCTCACGCTCTGCCGAGCCAGGAGTCGACGGTGAGCCGAGTGTCCGTCGTGAGCGCAGCGCCTCGCCGGATCACAGGGCTGTCGTAGTGGCGGAGCCGACGCATCCGAGCCCCGTCGACCCGGCCGAGCTCGGCTTCGAGACGATCGTCTACGAGAAGGCTCCGCCGCGCGCGACGATCCGGCTCAACCGCCCGGAGCGTCCTCAACGCCTTCGACTTCCAGATGCTGCGCGAGATCGCCCGCGCCTGCGAGGACGCGTCGTGGGACGACGACATCCGCGTCGTCGTCGTCACCGGCGAGGGCCGCGCGTTCTGCGTCGGCGCCGACCTGCGCTCCTGGGAGGACACGCTCGTCGGGCGCCCGCAGGAGTACTGGAAGTGGTTCGGCGCGTTCAAGGACATGCACGACCGGCTGCGCGAGCTCGGCAAGCCGACCATCGCCCGCGATCAACGGGATCGCGGTCGGCGGCGGCAACGAGCTGCAGATGGCCTGCGACCTCGCGGTGATGGTCGACGACGCCTTCATCCGCCACGTCGGGCTCGAGCACGGCTCGGTGCCGGCAGGCGGCGCGACGCAGTGGCTCCAGCTGATGGTCGGCGACCGGCGCGCGCGCGAGATCGTCCTCCTCTGCGACGAGATCCCCGCAGCCGCAGGCGGCCGAGTGGGGCCTCGTCAACCGCGCGGTTCCCGCGCCGAGCTCGACGCCGTCGTCGACGGCTGGGTCGAGAGCCTCGTCCGCAAGCTGCCGCAGACGACGCGCTACGCGAAGCAGCAGCTCAACGTCTGGCGCGACATGGCGTGGCACCAGACCGTCGGCCACGCCCGCGACTGGCTGTCGCTCTCGATGCTCGGCGACGAGGCGCAGGGCGCGATCAGGGCGTTCCTCGACTCCGGCGGAAGCCCGACTGACCGGTACCGGTGTCCGACTCAGGTCGGACCCCTCCTCGCCAGCCGCCGGCGATAGGCTCCGCGCGATGGCAGACGAGGTGCTGACGAGCCGCGACGGCGCCGTCCTGACGATCACGTTCAACCGCCCGGAGGTCTACAACGCGTTCAACCGCGAGCTGCACGCGGCGCTCCACGAGGCGCTCGACGAGGCGAATGACCCGGCCGTGCGCTGCGTCGTGATCACCGGCGCCGGGAAGGGGTTCTGCGCGGGACAGGACCTGAAGGAGTTCGGCGACGTCTCCGGCGTCCATCGCGCGACGCGCTCGAGACGACCTACCACCCGAACGTCCGCCTCGTCCGCTCGCTCGCGAAGCCGGTGATCGCGGCCGTGAACGGCGCCGCCGCAGGCGCCGGGCTCTCGTTCGCCTGCGCCTGCGACCTCCGTGTCGCGGCCGAGTCGGCGACGTTCGTCCCCGGCTTCGTCGGAATCGGCCTGGTGCCCGACGCGGGCGGCACGTGGTTCGTGCACCGGCTGCTCGGGTTCGCGCGGGCGTTCGAGTGGATGAGCTCCAACCGGCGGCTCTCCGCCGCCGAGGCGCTCGAATGGGGTCTCGTCTCGGAGGTGATCCCCGACGACGCGTTCGCAGTGAGCGCGTCGCGGAGCTCGCCGCGGAGTGGGCGGCGCGGCCGACGCTCGCGATCGGCGCGCACGAAGCAGCTGTTCGAGCACGCGTACACCGCGAGCGCTCGAGGAGCAGCTCGCGCTCGAGGCGGAGCTGCAGCAGGAGTCGGTCGGCACGGCAGACTTCGCGGAAGGGGTGAGCGCGTTCCTGGAGAAGCGCCCACCGAGGTTCACCGGCACCTGAGCCGAAACGGAGAGCTCCCGTGTCCGAGACCGTCCCCGCGCTCGACGCGCCGCGGCCGCACCCGATCCGCCTCGTCGTCACCGACGACCTGCGGCGCAGCCGGCTCACCGTCTTCTTCCGGCTCCTCCTCGCGATCCCGCACTATGCTCTGGGTGACGCTCTGGGGGCTCGCGGTCGGCCTCGCGGCGATCGTCGCCTGGTTCGTCGCGCTCGTCACCGGCCGGGTCCCGCCGGGCTCCACGGTTCATGGCCGCCTACACGCGCTACTAGCACCCACCTCAGCGCCTACCTCTGGATCGCCGCCGACCCGTATCCCGGGTTCACCGGGGCGCACGGGCTACCCCGTCGACCTCGAGATCGCGCCGCCGCTCCCGCAGAGCCGCCTCACCGTTCCTCTTCCGGCTCGTGCTCGCCATCCCGGCGGCAATCGTGATGAGCGTGCTCCAGAACGTCGCGTGGATCGTCGCGTTCCTCGCGTGGTTCTACGCGCTCTTCACCGGCCGGATGAGCCAGGGCATGCGCGACCTCTCAGCGTACTGCCTTCGCTACCAGGCGCAGACGTACGGCTACCTGCTGCTGCTCACGCAGCGGTACCCGAGCTTCTCCGACGAGTGAGCGCGCCCGCGCGTCTCGGTCGTCGACTACCACACGGGCGGCGAGCCGTTTCGCATCGTCACGGGCGGCGTCGCCGCCGCTCGAGGGCGCGACGATCCTCGAGCGGCGCCGCTTCGCGCGCGAGCGGCTCGACCGGTTCCGCCGCCTGCTGGTCTTCGAGCCGCGTGGCCACGCCGACATGTACGGCTGCCACGTCGTGCCCGCCGAACGACGACGGCGCCGACCTCGGCGTCGTCTTCTTCCACAACGCAGGGCTACTCGACCGCCTGCGGGCACGGGACGATCGCGCTCGTCACGTGGGCGCTCGACGAGGGCGTCGTCGAGCGGCGCGAGGGCGAGAACCGCGTCGTCGTCGACGTCCCCTCCGGGCGGCTCGAGACGTGGGCGACGGTCGAGGACGGCCGCGTCCGCTCGGTGCGGTTCCGGAACGTGCCGTCGTTCGTCTGGGCCGAGCGGATCGAGGCCGCGGGCCGCGTCGTCGACGTCGCGTTCGGCGGCGCCTTCTACGCGACGCTCGAGGAGCGCGTCGCGCCCGCCGAGCTGCCGCGGCTGATCGCGCTCGGCCGGGAGCTCAAGGCCGCGATCGAGGCCGAGCACGAGGTCGTCCACCCGCTCGAGCCCGAGCTGCGCGACGTCTACGGCGTCATCTTCTGGCAGGACGAGGGCGACGAGCCGCTGACGCAGCGGAACGTGACGGTGTTCGCCGACGGCGAGGTCGACCGCTCGCCGTGCGGCTCCGGGACGTCGGCCCGGCTCGCGCTGCTCGACGCGCAGGGCCGGCTGCCGCGCGGCGCCGAGCTCCGCCACCTCTCGATCGTCGGCTCCGAGTTCACGGGCCGCGTCGTCGGCGACGCCGAGGTCGCCGGCCGACCGGCGGTGGTCACCGAGGTCGAGGGCTCCGCCTACCGGACGGGCCGCGCCGAGTTCGAGCTCGACCCGGACGACCCGCTCGGCGAGGGCTTCCTGCTGCGCTGAGCGAGCGCCGCTCAGTAGAGGTCGAAATCCCCCCCGAGCACGCGGTCGAGGTTCCCCGTCCGGTATCCGCGGACCGCGTCGCGGACGAGCGGCGAAGGACCCGTCCGATAGCGGCGAACGACGACGTTCGACGGCGGCGCGCCCCGGATCGCAGCCCGGGCGTCCGCCTCGCCGCAGGGCGACGTCTTGCGGCTCCGGGTCGTGCGCGACCACGGTCACGCGTACCGTCTCGCGATCGACCGCTCGGCGCGCCGTCGGCGGGGCTCTCGCCGTCCTCCAGGACGTGCACGCCCGCCTCTGGGTGGAGGAGCCTCCAGCAGCCGAGGCCCGAGACGGCGAGCAGGTGTCCGCCCCCCGCAGACGAGAGGTGCTCGACCTGCATGCCGCGCCGGCGCCGCCCAGGCGTCGTACATCCCCGCGATCGTGGCGGCGAACGACGCGTCCGCGTCCTGCCCGACGGGCGCACGTCGACGATAGAGCTCGAACGGGTCGCCGACGGAGATTCCCGTCGAGCGCGCTGTCGAGGACGTACGAGCCGGCCCGCCAGCAGCTGCGACGAGCTCGGCGCTCCCGCTCGCCCGCGCGCGTGCTCCGCTCGAGCCGTCGCCGCCAGGCGCTCGGCCGTCTTCGGTCGCCGCCTCGCAGGCGGTCGAGGTACTCCGCCTTGGCGAGCACCGTCGAACCGGCCGGGAGTCTCCCAGAACGCCGGCTCGCCGAGCGCCGCGAGAGCTCCGGCCTTCTGACGGGCTCGAGCGCTGCGACGGCCGCGCACGACGCGGCGCACTCGCGTCGAGCACGAACCGCACCGACTGCCTCGTCGTCTCGCCCGGCCCGGGCGAGGGTGCGAACGTCCGAGCTCGGCTCGTCGGCTCCTCGCGGACGCCCGCGTCCTCGGCGTCGGGATCGACGAACGTGACCTCGATCCCGTCCCACCCGGCGCGCTGACGAACAGGAACTGGTCTCCCTCCGGGCACGCTCTGCTCGACGATCGCCGCCGCGAGCGGGGCGAGCAGGTGCTGCTCGATCGCGCGCTTCAGGGGCCGGCGCGCCCGAGCGTCGGGGCTGAAGCCCTTGCTCGATCAGGAAGGCGGTACGCCGACTCGTCGACCTCGACGGCCCACGGCCGCTCGCGGAGGCCGCGCCGCGCGAGCGCCGTCCGCAAGCTCCTTGTCGAGGAGCGAACGCATCGCCGATCGCTCGAACGGGCGGAACATCACGACCCGGTCGATGCCGGTTCAGGAGCTCGGGACGGAAGGTCGCTCGCAACGCCCGCTCCGCGAGCCGTCTCGCTGAACCCGGCCGTCGCCGGGGTCGAAGCCGACGCCCGGGCCGCGCGGCGATCGCCGAGCCGACGTTCGACGTGAGGATGATCACGCAGCGCCGGAAGTCGACGAGCGCGGCCGTGCGAGTCGGTCAGCCGCCCGTCGTCGAAGACCTGGAGGAAGACGTCCCAGATCGGCTCGCGCGCGCCTTCTCGAACTCGTCGAGCAGCACGACGCTGAAGGGATCGCTTGCGGACCGCGGAGATCAGCGCCGCGCCCCCCGTCGCTCGATCGTCGTGTCGGAGAGCAGCCGCTCGAGCGACTCCGGTGTCTGGAACTCGCTCATGTCGAGCCGGACCAGCCGGTCGGGCGAGCCGAACAGGAACTCGGCGAGCGCCTTGGCGATCTCCGTCTTGCCCGTGCCGGTCGGGCCGAGGAAGAGGAAGACGCCGAGCGGCCGGGTCGGGTCGGTGAGCCCGGCCTTGACCATCGCGATCCGCTCGACGACGCAGCTCCACCGCGTCGGGCTGCTCGAGGATGCGCTGCCTCGAAGAACGCGCCGCACGCTCCTCGAGGTGCAGCGGCGCGTCGGCATCGAGGAGCGCGAGCGGCAGCCCCGACGCCGCTGCGAGCGTCGCGAGGACGTCGCCCGCGTCGAACCGCGCCTCGCCCCGCTCCTCGGCCTCGGCCGCGGCCGCGTCGCACGAGTCGGAGCAGGCTGCCGGGCGGCGCGACTCCCGGGAGGAACTGCTGGGCGAGGTCGAAGGCTCGGGCGAGCGTCTCGTCGTCGGTCGTCGCGTCGAGGCCGTCGTTGCTCCAGCGCGTGGCGGGCCACGGCGATCGAGCCGACCTCGTCGAGCGTCCGCACGCTGGACGACGTCGAAGGCGCTCGTCACGCGCGGCCGCGCCTCCCGCAGCACGTCGAGAGCAGTCGGGGTGACCTCCGCGACGATCGTCATCGCGCCCGACTCGACGTTCGGAAGCAGCGCATCGAGGAGCCCGTGCGGGCTGCGATGGTGCTGTCCGGCGAAGAGGGCCTCCTGGAGCTCGGGCAGCACCCAGATCATGTTCCGGCCGCGCATCGCCGTCTGCCAGCTGCTTCACCCGGCCGTCCAGCTCCCCGACGTAGACCTGGCTCCGGCGAGCACCTGCGATGCCGTCGCCTCGAACACGACCGTGTCGTCGAGCCGGTCGAGCGCTGCCCGCGATCGAGCGCCGTCTTGCCGGAGCCGTGCTCCCCGACCAGGAGCACCGATCGGCGCGGGACGTTCGTCAGTGACGCCACCACGTGGTCGACGAGCTCCGAGCGTCGACCGACGAGCAGGGCCGGCGGCTCGTCGTACGGACGCTTGCCAGACCCGACCCACTCCGCCGAGGAGCTCGAGCGCGCGCCATTCCTCGAAGGCCCGCCGCACCTCCTCGCCCATGTCCTGGCCGTAACGGTCGATGAACGCGCCGACGTCGTCGGCCTGGCCGACTGTCACGTGACCGCTGAAGGTCCCGGCGTCGACGGCCTCGCCTGCGTCGATCCGGCGTCGGACGAAGTCGGCGACGTACTCCGGGCCGAATGCCCTCGGTGCGCGCCAGGATGCGCCCGATCGCCGGTGCGGCGGCGTGCCTCGCCAGCGCGCGCAGCTGGAAGGCGTCCTCGCAGTTGGACGGGCGCGGAAGGCCTCTGATCGCGACGTCGGCCCATTCGTCCGGAACGTCGTCGCGCCGTTCGAGGGCCGCGAGGGCCATCGACGCGACCCACCCGTCCGGGTGGCGTGCCAGGTCGACGACGTCGGAGACGAGGACGTCCTCGGCCGCGAGTGCCTCGACCGCCGCCTGGAACCGTGGATCGGGCTCGAGCGCCTCGGGCGTCATCCACTGCCACTCGCTGGTCTCCTCGAGCGCCCCGGCGTACGCGTGCGCAAGCTCGACGGCGCTTCCGTGCTCGTCCGCGTCCCAGTCGAGCCCGCGCATCGGATCGCCGGCGTCCCGCTCACGATGTAGCCACCTCTCGCCGCGTTCCCAGAGCAGGCCCACGAGGGCGAAGAGCCCCAAGAGGGCGAGCGCACCGACGATGAAATCGAAGACGTGCACGCGCCGCGTACCGTCGCGCCCGCGCGGCGAGCAGTCAAGGCACGGAGATCAGGGCACGTCCATGCGTGCGAGCTTCCGCACGGCGAGCAGCGTGAACGCCGATCGACCACGAGAACGGTGGCGACGAGCGCCGCGCCCGCGCGAGAGCGGGTTGTCGATGGTTCGCGAGCCGCGCGCCGTCCAGCGCGTGGATCAACGACGAGCGTGTAGCGGCGGACGCTGAGGAAGCGGATGCCGTCGAGATAGGCGGCGAGCGTCGCCTCCCACACGAACACGTAGACGAGGCCGATCAGGAGCGCGTGCCGCGTCGCGAGCCCCGCCCAGGTGAAGAGCGCCGCGTAGGCGGCGGCGCCGACGAGCAGGCCGACCCCCGTCGCCAGCGCACCCTCCGAGCGCGCCGTCCGTCGACGAGCGCGACCGCGACGAATCCGCTCGACGGCGACCGGGACCCCGCCGACGACGAACGCGGCGGCGAGCTTCGGCAGGACGATCCGCCAGCGCGCGATCGGCTTCAGCGTCAGGTAGCCGAGCGTCCGGTCGACGAGCTCGTTCCCGAACGCCGACGTCGCGAAGAGGAGCATCACGAGCGGCAGGATCGCCGAGCGCGACGAGCGTCCACGTGACGTTGTCGGCGAAGCGCGCGCTCGTGGTCGTCGAGTCGCCGACGCGGAAGACGACCGCCGGCGAGCACCGGCAGGGCAGACGAGGCCGAGCACGAGCCACAGCCGGCGGCTGCCGGCGAGCTGGCGGACGGTGAGGCCGAAGATCGCCGTCATCGTCCCGCTCCCGGTCGCGAGGTACTCGAAGACGCTCTCGAGCGAGTCGTCGAGCGGCTCGACCCGCGTGAGCCGGACGCCTCGAGCCTGCGCGCGACCGCGCGGAAGCGACCGCTGGAGCGACGCGACGTCCCGGCTCCGCACCCGCAGGCCGGCCGTGCCGGTGATCTCGACCGACTCGACGGCCTCGACCCCGAGCAGCCCGGCGGCGAGCGCCCGCGGGTCGGCGCAGTCGACACGCACGAGGAACGGCCGGTCGTCGAGCTTCTGCCGGATCGCGCGGTAGTCGCCGCTCGCGGCGAGCTTGCCGCTGACCATGAGGTGGATCCGGTCGGCGAGCTCGTCGACCTCCTCGAGGATGTGCGACGAGACGAGGATCGTCCGGCCCTCCGCGGCGAGCCCGCGGATCACGTCGCGCAGGTGGAGGCGCTGGGCGGGATCCGTGCCCGGAGAGCGGCTCGTCGAGCACGAGCAGCGGCGGGTCGTGCACGAGGGTCGCGGCGAGCCGCATCCGCTGCCGCATGCCGCGCGAGTAGCCGCCGAGCGCCGGTCCTGCGTGCTCGACGAGGTCGACGGTCTCGATCGCGCGCCGGACGGCGCCCGTCGACGTCCTCGACGCCCTGGAGCCGCGCGTTCGAGCTCGACGAACCGCGCGGCCGCGTCAGGAAGTCGTAGACCGCCTCGTGCTCGGGCATGTAGCCGATCCGCCGGTAGACGCCGGGGTTCCGCCGCACCGCGCTCGCCGAACACCGCGCACCGTTCCCTGCGACGGCTGCGTCAGGCCGCCGATCGCGCGGAGCAGCGTCGTCTTGCCGGCGCCGTTCGGGCCGAGCAGCGCCGTGACGCCCGGGCTCGACCACGAGCGAGACGTCGCTCACCGCGACGACGCCCGCGAACCACTTCGAGACGCCGTCGACGACGATCGTGGCGGCTCGGCGGCTCGCTCATCCGCGCACCAGCCGCGTTCGTCCGCCGCACGAGCCAGCGCGGCGAGCACGACGGTGAGGCCCGACGAGCCAGAGCGAGCGACACGCCGCCCGAGCACGCGGCCGGTCGACCTCGTCGCCGAAGATCCAGTGGACGGCGTCGTCGAGCGCCTGCGGGATGCTCGCGAGCGAGAGCGCGTCGGCGAGCGCCGCCCGGAGAAGTTGTCCTCGGCGATCCCGCCGATCGCCGAGCCGATGAAGAGCACGGCCAGCATCGCGACCGACGCGTAGGCGCGGCGCGTGGCGAACGACGAGACGAAGCAGCGCGAGGGTCGTGAGCACCGCCGCGACGAGTTGCTCCCGCGGCGAGGAACCGCGGGACGACGTCCCAGTTGTCGACCGAGGAACGACCCCGGCTGCTCGGCGTCGAGCACGTTCCACGCGAAGAGGACCGCCTCGGGCAGCCCAGGCGGCCGCCGAGCGACGACCGTGACGAACGCCGCCCAGCGAGCGCCGACGTAGTCGAGCGGCGTGATCGGCCGAGCGGCGTAGAGCGAGAGCACGCGGTCGCTGCGGTCGGGGCAGATCAGCAGCGGGGCGACGACGGCCGCGAAGAGGCCGAGCGGGCACCATCGCCCAGTCGTAGTAGTCGCCGTACGACGGAAGCTCGAAGTCGTCCGGGTTCGTGCGCCGAGCGCCGACGAAGGCCGCGACGACGACGAGGACGACCATCGGGACGAGCGCGAGCCCGAGCAGGAGCCACGGCGCGACCTTCGCCCCGACGCCGCGCCCGAGCCCGAGCGAGATGCGGATCCCGTCGCGCCAGATCGCGCCGCCGCCGCGCCCAGCGTCCGGTCCGCTCGCCCTCGTAGCCGCTGGTAGCCGAGGTCGAAGACCTCGGCGGGCCCGGACGTCACGACGCGCGTCCCCCTCCGTCGGGCCGGCGTCCGCGTCGGCTCCGACATGAAGACGTCGGCGAGCGAGTGCCGCGCGGGCGCGAGCCGGTAGAGCAGCGCGCCGGCGTCGACGATGACGTCGCGCAGCGTGTCGTAGTCGTCGCCGGAGACGCTCTCGAGCGTCAGCCGGCTCCCGTCGAGCCAGCCGGCTCGAGGCCGCGTCGGCGGAGCCCGTCCGCGACCGCCGCCGCGCCCTCGAGGAGCTCGACCTCGAGCGTCTCGGTCTCCTCCGTGAACCCCGACACCGGCCCGGCACGCAGCAGTCGCCCCGCATCGAGCACGACGACCGAGTCGCACGCCCGCTCGACGTCGCCCATCAGGTGCGTCGAGATGACGATGCTGATCCCGAACTCGCGCGCCGACCCGCCGGATCGAGCTCGAGCATCTCGCGGCGGCCGAGCGGGTCGAGGCCCGCCGTCGGCTCGTCGAGGAACGCGATCACGGGGTCGTGGACGAGCGCCTGCGCCGAGCTTCACCCGCTGCTTCATTCCGGTCGAGTACGTCCCCATCGGCGCGGTAGCGCTCCTCGAACAGGCCGACGTGGCGGAGCACGTCGGAGGCGCGCAGGCGCGCGGCGGTCGGCGGTAGGCCGCTGATCCGCGCCATGTAGGCGAGGAACTCCGCCGCGGAGACGTTGCGCGGCAGGCAGTCGTGCTCCGGCGCGTAGCCGACCCGCGTTCGGTACCTCGGGCGAGCTGCGCGGGTCGCTGCCGAGCACCTCGGCGGTCCCGCCGTCCGGGTCGAGCAGGCCCGAGGAAGAGCTTGAGCGACGTGCTCTTGCCCGCGCCGTTCGAGCCGAGCAGGCCGGTGATGCCCTCGTCGATCTCGAAGCTGACGGCGTCGAGCGCCCGGACCTAGCCGAAGGTCTTCGTCAGTCTCGTCGCCCGCAGGAGCGCCATCGCCCGGGAGGCTACCCGGGTCTGCGGCGCTAGCCCGCGAGCCCTGCGACGAGCGTCATGACCTCGTCGTCCTCGGGGAAGCGTCCCTCACGCTGCTTCGAGAAGACGATCGTCCCGTCGGCGACGACGTCGTACTGGCTCTTGTCGCCCTCGATCGCGGCAGCATCGTGCCCGGCGGCGTTCAACACGGCCGCGAGACTCGCGGCCCGGTGGTCGTAGCCGTTTCAGACGGGGCAGTAGAAGATCTCGACGCGCACGCCCGCAGGCTACTACCCGAGTCGCGGCCGGTGGCGCTCGACGATCGCCGCCGTGTCCACGCCCGGAGGCAGCGTCCCGTACGCCCGCCCACCCTCGCCGCCGAGCCGCGTCGCGCAGAAGGCGTCGGCGACCGCCGGCGGGGCGTGACGCACGAGGAGCGAGCCCTGGAGGCAGAGCGCGAGTCGCTCGACGAGACGCCGGGCGCGCAGCTCCGCCTCCTCGGTGTCCGCGAGCTCGCGCGTCGAGCCGGCCGAGCGCGGCGTCGAGGTGGCGGTTCGGCGCCCCGGGCGAGCTCGAGCTCGGCACGGAACGCCTCGAGGCTCTCCGGCTCTCGCCCGAGCGCGCGGAGGACGTCGAGGCAGTTGACGTTCCCCGAGCCCTCCCAGATCGAGTTGACCGGGCTCTCGCGGTAGAGCCGCGGCAGGCCCGACTCCTCGACGTAGCCGTTGCCGCCGAGGCACTCCAGCGCCTCGGCGACGAGCGGCGGCGTCGCCTTGCAGACCCAGTACTTCGCCACCGCGGTCGCGAGGCGCCGGAACGCGTGGTCGCCCTCGTCGAAGGCGCGCGCGAGGCGCAGCGCCGTCGCGGTCGCCGCCTCGGACGTCGAGGCAGAGGTCGGCGAGCACGTTCTGCATCAGCGGCTGCTCGATCAGCAGCCGCCCGAACGCGGCACGGTGGGCGGCGTGGTGCGTCGCCTCCGCCACCGCGCGCCGCATGAGCGCCGTCGAGCCGAGCACGCAGTCGAGCCGCGTGTGGACGACCATCTCGATGATCGTCGCGACGCCGCGGCCCTCGTCGCCGACGCGGTGGGCGACGGCGTCCTCGAGCCGGATCTCGGCCGAGGCGTTCGAGCGGTTGCCGAGCTTGTCCTTGAGCCGCTCGATCCGGAAGCCGTTCCGCGCGCCGTCCGTCGAGCACTCGCGGAACGAGGAAGCACGTCAGCCCGTCGGGCGCCTGCGCGAGAACGAGGAACGCGTCGCTCATCGGCGCCGAGCAGAACCACTTCTCGCCGGTGAGCACGTAGTGCGTCGCCCGAGCGGCTCGGCGCCGGGTCTCGTTGGCGCGCACGTCCGAGCCGCCCTGCCGCTCGGTCATCGCCATCCCGCAGAGCGCGCCGCGCTTGTCGGCAGGCGGGCGCAGGCCGGGGTCGTAGGCGATCGACGTGAGCCAGCGGCTCCCACTCCGGCCGCGAGGTCGGGCGCTCCGCGCGCGCAGGGCGGGCACCGACGCGAAGGTCATCGAGAGCGGGCACCCGACGCCCGCCTCGGCGTACGCGAGCGTCATGAAGAGCGCGCCGCGCACGACGTGGCGCCGCTTCCGGGCTCGCGCCACGGGAGCGCGTGCAGCCCGTGCTCCACGCCGAGGCCGAGGAGCCGGTGCCAGGCGGGATGGAACTCGACCTCGTCGATCCGCTCGCCGAAGCGGTCGTGCGTCCGCAGGACCGGCGGGTGCTCGTTCGCGAGCCGTCCCAGCTCGAGCGGCTCGCCGCCGCAGAGCCTGCCCGAATGCCGCGCAGCGCTCCTCCGAGGCGCCGCCGCCCTCGCGCCGAAGCGCCTCGACGAGCGGCCGGTTCTCGGAGAACAGGTCGTACCCCTCGAGCGGCGGCGGCTGGTTCGCGGCGCGGAGGCCGGTCGTGGCCATCAGATCGTCTTGAACTGGTCGAACATGTCGCTCCAGCCACGGTAGCCCCGTTCCGCTCCCGCTCGCTACCTCCGAGTACGGTGAAGTGCTCTCAGTTCGGTACCAAGTGGGTACCAAGTCCGGCGACTCGACGACGATCATCCCGACCCGGGTTGCGCTCCTTCCGTCAACGGGTCCCGGTCCGGGAGGGTTGCCTGCGAGCTCGGGGCAGAAGACGAGCAGCTCGCCGGCGCCCGCGCTGCCATTCTCGACCGCAACGGCACGCTCCTCGTCCAGATTCGCTCGCGATAGCCCTTTACGAGGAGACAGATCCGAACGAAGGAGAGCGGAGATGGGCAGCACCGGTTGGGAACGATGGACACAGACTCACCAGGCCTTGGCCGACGCGCTCGACAGGGCCACGGGCGTAGACGTCGACGGCGGGCGCGACCTCGCGGACGAGGAGAACTACGAGGGCCTGAGCGTCTGGGAGCGCGAAGCCGCCCGCGAACTCGACCGCATGACCAAGGTCGTGGTCGAGGACGGGGACGCGAACGACGCACGGCATCGCAGGAACTACACGCACCTCAGCGCCGAAGCCATCGGGTTTGGCGCTGACGCTCGACGGCCTGACGGGGATCCGGCCGTGAGCCGGGCGTGACGAGCGACGCGAGGTCCTCCTCGGTCAGCCAGAGCGGCACGCTCCGATGCTAACCGGGGCGGCGAGCCTCCTGGTCAATCCTGCCCTTGTCGCAGCACGTGCGACCTGTTACGTTCGCGCGTGCGGATCGGCACGATCCGCACTGCGGCGAGCGTGGGGTAAAGGGGGGTTTCGCAGGCGTGCAGGCACGGGCTGTGCGGGGGGCCGTCGGTCGGGGTATCGCTACGCTCGTCGGAGCAGCGACCGTCGCGGTTCTCGCAACACCGGGCGCCGGCGCCTCGCCGGTGCCGGTCTTCACTGCCATCTCCGCCGGGGGCGGGCACACGTGCGTGCTCACGAGCGGCGGCGGCGTCAAGTGCTGGGGCTCGAACAGGTTCGGCCAGCTCGGGAACGGCGTACAGCGGAAGTGCAACCAGTACGGAAAATGCACCCAGCCGTACAGCCGCGTCCCGGTCGACGTCGTCGGCCTCTCGAGTGGAGTCAGGGCGATCGCCGCGGGCGGGAGCCATACCTGCGCCCTCACGACCCAGGGCGCGGTCAAGTGCTGGGGCTACAACGCCAGCGGGCAATTGGGCAACGGCGCGAAGATCAAGTGCGACGACCAGGGCTCCTGTGCCAAGTACGTGAGCAGCACCCCGGTTGCCGTCGTCGGTCTCGGGAGTGGGGTCAGGGCGATCGCGGTGGGCGACTTCCAGAGCTGCGCGATCACGGTCTCGGGCGGGGTCAAGTGCTGGGGCGAGGGCATGTGCGACTTCGCGGGGTCCAACACGAGCGCGTGTGGCACCCCCGTCGGTGTCTCCGGCATGACGAGCGGCATCAGTGCGATCGCGGCGGGCGCTGCCTCGATCTGCGCGATTTCGAGCTCAGGCGGGGTGACGTGCATGCCCGGCCTTGCGAGCGGAGTCACCGCGATCTCGCTCGGACTCGTGGCCGGCAGATCGCGGGGAGAGGGAGGCTCGGAAAACGGCTGCGCGCTCACGAGCGCGGGCGGCGTCAAGTGCTGGGGTCCGAACTATCTCGGCCAGCTCGGGAACGGATCGAAGACCGCGAGCCGCACGCCCGTCGATGTCGTCGGTCTCGCGAGTGGAGTCAGGGCCATCGCCTCCGGGGACAGCTACTCCTGCGCGATCACGAACCCAGGCGGTGTCAAGTGCTGGGGCAACAACTCTTCCGGCACCCTCGGCGACGGCTCGACGATCCATCGGAGCACCCCGGTGGACGTGGCCGGGCTCACGAGTTCGGTCACTGCCGTGGATGCAGGCGTCTACCACGCCTGCGCAATCGTGGGAGGACACGAGATTAGGTGCTGGGGTTCCAACGTGGACGGGCGGCTCGGACTCCAGGCCACGGCCCGGACCAGCGCGACGCCGGTCGACGTGCCCTTCACCGCGCAGCCGGCGGCTAGCCCACGCACGACGTCGCCGGCCGGCTCTAGCGCGGCCGGGCGCTGCTCGGAGGCCGAGGCGACGAGGGTTGTCGAGCGGCTCCACCTGGGCAACGCCGACGACCCGGACGTCTCGAACCCTGTGGCGCAGGTCCTCTCGCGGCGCCTTCGTCGGTCCGGGAAGCCAGGCGATGGTCGCGTCGCTCGCGATCCCGAGCTGCGGGAGGACGGGCGGCTGGGTCGTCTTCCGGCGGTCCGGAGCGACGTGGCAGCTCGTCATGGAGCGGAACAACGGCGCCGACCTCGACGTCGTCGGAACCGGCATCCGGGAGACCCAGTTCGTCCTGCGTCCCGGAGACGCGCACTGCTTCCCGACCGGCGGGACGAGATCGCGCACGTGGCGCTGGAACGGCACCCGCTTCGTCTCGAGCCCCTGGACGCGCTCGAAGCCAGCGGCCCCGGCGACGCCCGTGGCCGGTGCATCCGCCTTCGGCTTCTTCCAGACGCCGTCCCGCAACATCCTCTGCGGCTACTCGTACAACGCGTCCAAGGCGAACGTCGGATGCGTGGTCAAGAGCGGCCTGAATCCGCAGCCTGCCCCGCGCCGCCCCGGATGCTCGCCGCCGCTCACCGTCGCCCTGCGCACCACAGGCCGCGCGTTCGTCACGGACGAAACGTGCCCAGGCGAAGACGCACCCGAGACGCCGTACGTCGGATCGGGCATCGCGAAGGTGCTCGCCTACGGCACGACCTGGTCGGGCGGCGGCCTGCGATGCACGTCGGCGGAGACGGGACTGACCTGCCGCAACAAGAGCGGGCACGGCTTCTTCCTGAGCCGCGAGCGCTGGCGATCGTTCTAAGGAGGGGGTTGATCGTGCGATCCGACATTCGCGAGACCGTCAGCATCCTCCGACCAGGCGACCAACACTGCTGTCCGACGGGTGGAACGAGGTCGCGGATCTGGCACTGGAACGGCACGCGCCTCACGGCCGGCGCGTGGAAGCAGTCAACAGCGGGGATCGCGCCGACGAAGGAGGCGCTGATCTTTTCGCCGTCTCCGGTGGGCGGCTCGTGCCTCATGACGGACGACGGCAGCCTTCGCGGCTCCTGGGTCTCTTGCTGGACGGGACGCTCGGAGTCCCGGCCGATCCGGAGCGTCAAGGTGGGCCTCGACGGACGGCTCGAACTCGGGGCGACGATCCCCGAGATTCTTGGAAAAAGGAGGGCCTTCCCTCCCGTACGGCAGTCAGGAGACTGTCGGGCGCTTCCGCTGCGTCCCCCAACGCCTTGGCATGAGATGCGCGGTGATCCGGTCCGGTAAGGGCTTCCTGTTCGGCGACAAGGGGGCCACGCGTGTCGGACCGTGATCCTCGGGCCAGCGTCGGGCGTTTCGAGCGTGTCCGTGTCAGGCAGGCAAGGCGCGACTGCGTGAAACGAGTGAGGGGAACCCTCCACACGCGGACGAGTGTCTCGTGAACCACACCGGCGCCCCTACTCGGAAAGGACACTGATGCAGGCACAGAGCTTCTTCAGTTCGCTGTTCGACTACTCGTTCAGCTCGTTCGTCACGCCGAGGATCATCAGGATCCTGTACGTCCTCGCGACGATCCTGATCTCGCTGTGGACGCTCGCTCTCGTCCTTGCCGGGTTCAACATCTCCAGCGGGGCAGGTCTCGTGATGCTCGTCGTCGTCGGCCCGCTGCTGTTCCTGATCTCGATGATCTATGCCCGTGTCGGCCTCGAGCTGATCATCGTCTTCTTCCGCATCAACGGGAACGTCCAGGAGATCCGTGACGAACGCACCGGGGGCGCCCCGCAGCCGGCACCGGCGCCCGAGCCGCCGCCTGTGACTGCCCCGGTCCTCGCCCCCGCGGCGTCGGCCGAGACCGAGGACGAGCCGGCCGTCGCCGCGACCGCGATCGGGCCGGGCCCGCAGGTGGCGACACCGACCGACACGGCGGCGACCGCGGAGGACCCCCTGCCGTCAGATGTGCGTTACTGCGAGAACTGCGGGGCCGAGCGCCGCCCCGGCGGCAAGTTCTGCACGAGCTGCGGATACGCATGAGCTCAATCTGTCCGCGCTGCGGCAACGAGGAGCCGGCCGACGCTCGATTCTGCGGCAGCTGCGGCGCGCCGTTCGTCCCGGCGGACCGGCAACCCGCCGATAGGGCCAGCCTCGCGGAGACGACGCTGATCTGTCCAAGCTGCGGCAGCGAGGAGCCGGAGGGCTCGGGCTTCTGCGGGAACTGCGGCGCGCCGCTCGCGGGGTCGGGGCCGCCGCCCGCGCCCTGGGAGCCCGCGCCCGAGCCCACCGTCGAGGAATCCCCTCCGGTCGAGCCACCCCAGGGATCCTCGACAGGTCGGAGGCCCCTTCAGTGGGTCGCGGCCGGAGCCGTCGTCGTGCTCCTCGTCGCGGGAGGCGTGGTCGCGGCGTTTCTCCTGCGCTCCGACCCGCAGCCGCTACCTCAGCCGACGACGACGCTGGAGACCATCCCGCCTCCGACAACACCGACGCTGGCGGAGAGCCTCGCTCCCTCCTTCCGGGCGCTCACCGCCGCGCAGGACGCGCTCGACGGTCGCCTCCGCTCGCTCACCGCAGGCGTGCAGTCGTTTGCCGCGCTCCGCCGCGAGGCCGCGGCGCTCGCCGCGTCCCTGGTGCAGACCCAGCAGGTCGCTGACGGCCTGACCCCGGGGGATGCAGCGGACGCAAGGGCCCTCACGCTCCTGCGTCGCGCGCTCACAGCCCACCTCGCATACGCGGACGCGCTCCTCGGCTTCCCCCCGCTGCCGCGGTCGTTGACCGAGGCGCAGGCCCGCGCGGCGATCGCACGCGCGGAGGAGGCGCAGCTCGCCTATGCGAAGGTCGGCTTCACCGACCGGACACTGCCGGGTGTCTTCGTCAGCACGGCGAGCAGTCCCCGTCTGCTCGCGGTCGTGCCAGCACCGGCACCCACGCCGGCACCACCTTCCCCCCCGTGCGGCGCGTGGTCGATCTCGCCCCGGTGCTCGTGGGGATCGGGCCGGACGATCCGCCGAACGAGGGCCGGTGCTTCGGGCCGTACACGGCCAGGGCGTCGCTGACCGTGTCGGGCGTCGTGCACCACAGCGGCTTCATCCAGTGCGGGGACGATGCGAACGGCGATCCGAGCCGCGCGACGGGCGAGTATCGCTTCTCCGGACCGGACTTCCCTGCAGGGGCGAGGCTTACCCGCGTCAGCGGGACCGCCGCCATCGACGAGAGCTCGTCCCCGTCGCAGCGCGGTTCCGCCGTGACCTGGACGGCGTTCTACGACGGGACACCGCTCTGTTCGGTCACGGTCGTCTGGAGTGGATCGCGCCCCTCGCCGCGGGCGCTCGACTGCGGGTTCGCGCCGTCGCAGTCCTCCGCAGCGTTCGACCTACGGCGGCTTCGCATCCGACAGGTCGCCTCGCTCGCCTCGTCGGGGAGCCTGTGGGCCGGCCTGCTCCGGCCGACGATCGTGGTCGAGGTTCCCCGCTGATGGCTGCGCAGGCCCGTCGAGAAGTCGGTGACCGTAGCGAGTCGCGTGAGATGGGCATCGTCGTAACACGCGTTGCGCGATGGACGATGTCGGGTGACGACGGAGGTAGTGCCAGGCCCCTCGCGGGGGAAGCCGACGCGCGGGTGCTCGGCGTCGACACGACGTGGCTTCACACAGTGAATCCCGACCCAGGTAACCCGCTCGTCGACCCGTCCCTGATCCCACGGGAAGGGTTGTCTGATCAATCGCGGCGGGTTCGAGCGGGTCGGACCTTGAGCTCGGGAGGGCACACAGAGTGATGGAGGACTTGAGAGAGATGCGGATTGTGGACGCGAATCTGAGAGCGGATGCTGTGTCATCCCGACCGTCGCGGCTGGCTGTGCTTCTGGCCGGTGCGGTCACCGCGTGTACGCTGGCTCTAGCTGCGAGCGGAGCGCCATCTGCTCTGTCAGCAACCCAGGTTGCTGCCGGCGGCCTGCACACTTGCGCGCTCATGAGCGCCGGAGGGGTCAAGTGCTGGGGCTCCAACTTGCGGGGAGCTCTCGGGAATGGCTCGTCGTCAAACAGCTCTCGCCCGGTCGACGTCGTGGGCCTGGCGAGTGGGGTCAGTGCGATAGCCGCGGGCCACTACGATTACAGCTGCGCGGCTACGAGCACCGGCAGCGTCAAGTGCTGGGGCGACAACCAGCACGGCATTCTCGGGAACCGCTCGACAACCTCCAGCCGTACCCCGGTCGACGTCGGCGGTTTCGGGAGCGGAGTGAGAGCGATCGCCCCTGGCTATAGCCACGCCTGCGCGCTCACGAGTGGCGGCGGGGTCAAGTGCTGGGGCGAAAACGGAACCGGCCAGCTTGGCAACGGTACGCAGACCCCGAGCACTACGCCCGTCGATGTCATCGGCCTTTCGAGCGGGGTCAAGGCGATCGCCGCTGGCGCCAACCACTCCTGCGCGCTCACAACCAGCGGCGGCGTCAAGTGCTGGGGCGGAAACTACAACGGCGAACTTGGCAACGGAGGCTCCCCGACGATCAGCCGCAGCCCTGTCGATGTCGTCGGTCTCACGAGCGGCGTCGTCGCCATCTCTTCGTACTTTGAGCACGCCTGCGCGCTCACGAGCGGCGGCGGGGTCAAGTGCTGGGGACTAAACGTGAAGGGCCAGCTTGGCAACGGCACCCAGACCGCGAGCAAGACCCCCGTCGGCGTGATCGGCCTTTCGAGCGGAGTCAAGGCGATCGCCGCCGGCTATAGCCACACCTGCGCGCTCACGAGCGGCGGGGGGGTCAAGTGCTGGGGCGACAACCTTTACGGCGCACTCGGGAACGGCTCGACAGCCTCCCTCAGCCTCAACCCCGTCGCGGTCTCGGGCCTATCGAGCGGAGTCACGGCCATCGCCGCCGGTCAGTACCACACTTGCGCGATCACGAGCGACGGAGGGGTCAAGTGCTGGGGTCAGGACGACAATGGCCAGCTTGGAAACGGCGCGTTCGGTTGCGGCGGGTTCAACCGCTGCAGCACGCCCGTCGACGTCCTCTTCCCCGCAGGATCCGAGGCGAATGCGGCCCCGAAGCTGACGCTCGGCGGGGCGTCCACGCAGCAGCTGCTCCCTCAAAAGGGGATCGCCGTCACGGCGAGCTGCGACAGGCTCTGCTCGCTCTCCGCCACCGGCTCCGTGTCGATCCTCGGCACGAAGTACGTGTTCGGCCTGACCCACGCGACCGCAAAGCTCGCCGCCGGCATGAGAACGCTCACGCTCCGCTTGCTGGCGGCCCAGCAGAGACGGTTCCGCCAGGTCGTGAAGCCGGGCCAGCAGGCCCGGGCCGTGATCACGGTGAGAGCCACCGACAAGGCTGGGAACACCAGCACCTCGAAGCGCACGGTTGCGGTCCCCTCGCCCAAGGTGGCACCGCTCCCGCCCCCCTCGGTGAAGCTCGGGTCGTTCGTCGACCGGATCGAGAGCGTCCTCGCGCAGTCGGCGGCGGGGCGGCGCCAGCTCGGCGCCGCCCTCAGTGCCGGGTTCAACTGC
This sequence comes from uncultured Actinomycetes bacterium, assembly GCA_963793655.1. Classification (GTDB taxonomy): domain Bacteria; phylum Actinomycetota; class Thermoleophilia; order Gaiellales; family Gaiellaceae; genus Gaiella. Next base: position 112,893 of record CAWCAV010000002.1, on the reverse strand, counting down.
TCGATCTCGCCCCGCGCCGCAGGGCAGCGCATCGCCAGCGTGGTCGACAACCGCCAGAGCATCCTCGGCCAGCTCGGCAGCCTCCAGACCCCGAACCAGCAGGCGGGCGAGGCCCTGAGGCTACTCCGGCTGGCGCTGCGGCACTCGATCGACGCCGACATCCGCTACCGCGACGGCTTCCTCAGCATCGTCACCCCCCGCTGCCCGCTCCCGTCGAACGCGAACTTCAAGCTCGCCACGAGGTCGGACGTCCTGGCGACGACGGCGAAGCAACGCTTCGCAGCCGTGTTCAATCGGCTGGCGAGGAGTGTCAACCGCCGTACATGGTCGGCAACCCAAATCTAGGACAGCGCGGTGTCCTGTCGCGCGGCTTGCTGCCCGCCGTGGCGGTCGGTCTCGTGTGCGTCGCCGTCGCCCTCCACGGAACGGGGGCGGCGGCTCCTCAGAAGGCCGGAGCGGTACCACGGCCCCACATCGTCCTCAAGCTGATCCCGTTCGGAGCCAAGCGGCGCGCTGAGACGGCCGCCTACGCGCGGCGGCACTACGGAACGTCGACCTGGCGGCTCGATCGCCCGCACGTGATCGTCGAGCACTACACGGCCTCGAGCACGTCGCCGTACTCCTACTTTGCCTCCGACACGCCCGACCCGGAGCTCGGCGAGCTCCCGGGCGTCTGCGCGCACTTCGTGATCGACCGGGACGGGACGATCTATCAGCTCGTCCGCCTGAACACGATGTGCAGGCACACCGTTGGGCTCAACTGGACGGCGGTCGGGATCGAGCACGTGGGGACGAGCGACCGGCAGATCCTCGGGAACGCTGCCCAAATCCGGGCGTCGCTCTCGCTGACGCTCTGGCTGATGAGCAGGTTCCATATCCAGCTGCGGAACGTGATCGGGCACAACGAGAGCCTGACTAGCCCGTACCACCACGAGCGGTATCGCGCGTGGCGCTGCCAGACGCACGGCGACTGGCGCCGCGCCGACATGGAGGTCTACCGCGCGGCACTCGCCCGGCTCGCGCGCCGCTACGGAGTCCCGGTCGGCCCGCAGGCCCGACCGGCTGCAAGTGGTTGCCCGTGATCGTCAGCGTCGGCGACGCGGCGGCGCGAACCAAGCCGAGCGAGGAGCGGCTGTCGCGGGCGCAGACGAAGGCCACCACGCTGCGGCTCGGGGTGCCGGAGCTTCGGCGACGTCTCGCTGCGCAGGAGGACGAGCAACGCGAGCGCGAGCGCAAGGCCGCGGCGGCGAAGCTGAACCGCGCCTGCGCCGACACGAACGAGAGCGCCGAGGCGCTCGCCAACGCATTGGCCGAGGCCGACAAGGCAGCACGCGATCTCGTCGCGCGGCTTGCCGACGTCGACCTGTCCGCGAGTACCAAGTTCCCTCCAAATCGGCGCAAACGCGCTCTGGGAGCGGGCTTGAGGGGCCCGACTAGATCGTCTTGAACTGCTCGAACGGCTGGCGGCAGGCGTTGCAGTAGCGGAGCGAGCGGCATGGGGTGGGGCCGAAGACGTTGTCGAGCCTCGTCTCGGCGGAACCGCACCAGGGGCAGCTGAAGGGGCCGCGCTCGAGCTGGATCAGCGTCGGGGTCCCGGCGCTCCGCGGGGCGGGCGGGGCAAACCCGGCGTCGCGAAGCTTGTCGCGGCCCTCCGGGGTGATCCGGTCGGTCGTCCACGAGTCGTCGAGGACGACCCGGACCTCCGGCTCTGCGCCGAGACTGCGGATCGCCTCCTCCATCCCCCGGCACATCGTCTCGAGCGCCGGACAGCCCATGAAGGTCGGCGTGAAGTCCACGCGAACGCGCTTCCCCTCGAGCCGAACGTCTTTGACGACGCCGAGGTCGACGATCGAGATCACGGGGATCTCCGGGTCGGGGATGCCGGCGAGCGCGTCCCACACCGCGGCGGCGGTCGGAAGAGCTTGTGTCGATTCGACACGAGCTCCCTCACCCGGACTGCTCACCACCGCGCTCCAACCGGCGCCGAGCGGCGGACCATCGTCATCTCCTCGAGCAGGTCGGAGAGCTCGGCCTCGTGCCTTCCGCGGGTCACCGGCTCGGTCTCGGGCATCGCCCGCCCGAGCTTCGCCTCGACGCGACGCGTCAGCTCCGCGCGCAGCTCGTCGTCGAGGACGCCGAGCGCGTACGGCCACAGCTCGTCGAGGGCCTCGTCGAGCCGCGCGCGGCCGTCTTCCGTGCCCAGAAGCCGGTCGATCCACATCTCCGCGTGGATGCGGTGGTAGACCTCCTCGCGCTCGATCTTTGCGGCGATGCCCGCAAGCTCGGGATCGTCGGATCCCTTCAGTGCCTCGATTCGGATCGCGTCGGCGGTCTCGTAGAGCCAGTGTCGCGCGATCGTCCGCGCCCACTCGAGCCGCCGGAGCTCGACGAGCGGAGCCGAGCGGTACTCGTCGAGAGGCCGGTCGAAGGCGAGCGCGTCGGCGTCCGTGCCGAGCTCGCGTGCGGCGAGCTCGTACAGCGCCCGTGCATGCCCGATCTCGTTCTGCGCGATCGACGAGAACGCGACGTCCTCCTCGAGGAACGGCGCGATCCCGGTCCACTCGGAGTTCCGCCAGCCGAGGATCAGCTCGTCGTCGGCCAGCTGGAGCAGGATTTCGACGCGCTCGCTCATGGTTCGGGATTCCCCGCGGCCGCCCGGGCCTCGCGCAGCCGCTCCTTGATCGAGTACCCGTCGACGCGCCGGTACTTCAGGTCGAACTCGTCGACGAACTCGCCGATCTCCCTGACCTCCTCCCGTGGGACGAGCCAGAGGGCGTCCGACTCGCCGCGCCGCCCGTACTGCTCGCGGGCGTAGACCTCCGCGAAGCGCTCGTCCGGCGCGACGACCGAGCCGGCATGCTGCATCGCGGCGCCCGAGCGCTCCCGCCGGAACACCTCGAAGACGTACGTCACGCCGCCTCGGCGAGCATCGCGCGCGAGACCCAGTCCACCTCCGCGCGCGAGAGCCGCCGGAAGGCGAGCCGCTCCGCAGAGGCGGGCCCGTTCCCGGAGACGACCGCCATGAGCTTCTCCCAGTCCGGCTCGGTGTACGTCCAGGTGCCGTCCTCGGCTCGGGCGAGCTTCGGATCGGGAAGCGTCAGCCCGAGCTCCCGGACCTGCGGCACGTACCCCTCGAGGAACTGCTGGCGGGCCTCCTCGTTCGCCTGGCTCTTGATCCGCCAGCGCACCATCGGGTCCTCGTCCGCCGGGATCGGGTTGCCGTGGAACATCATCAACGGCTCCCACCAGCGGTCGAGCGCCTCCTGCACGAGCTCTCGCTGCGCGTCGGTGCCGGTCACCAGCGTCAGCACCACGTCCCGGCCGTGGAGGATGTGGAACGACTCCTCCCAGCAGATCTTCCGCATGATCCGCGCATACGGCGCGTACGAGCACTTGAGGAGCGCCTTCTGCGAGATGATCGCCGCGGCGTCCACGAGCCACGCGATCACGCCGACGTCGCCCCACGTGCGCGTGGGGTAGTGGAAGACGTTGTGGAACTTCGAGCGGCCGGAGAGCAGGTCGTCGAGGCAGGTGTCGCGCGGCTTCCCGAGGTCCTCGACCACGCGGTAGAGGAGCTGCGCATGCCCGACCTCGTCCTGGATCTTCGCCGTCAGGGCGAGCTTTCGCTGGAGCGTCGGGGCGCGCAGGATCCAATCGCGCTCGGGCAGGACGCCCATGAGCTCGGAGTTCGCATGCATCTCGACGAACTTGACGAGGCGCTTGCGGTACTCGTCCGGCATCCAGTCGCCGGACTCGACGGAACCGCCGGACTGAACGTGTGCGAGGAACTCCGCGGTGCGGGCGTCCACGCTGCGATGCTACCGAACGATCGGTAGCATCGTCCACATGGCCACGAGGCGCGAGGAGCTCGTCTCCGTCGCCGCCCGGCTGTTCGCGGAGCGGGGTTACCACGGCACCTCGATGGCCGACCTCGCCGAGGCGATGGGCGTGCAGAAGGGCTCGCTCTACTCGCTCACGGGATCGAAGCAGGAGCTCCTCGTCACCGTCACGCGCGATGGCGCGGCGTCGTTCCACGCTGCGCTCGATTCCGTGCCGGACGACGCCGACCCGCTCGAGCGGATCCGCGGCGCCCTGCGCGGCCATCTATCGGTCGTCGCCGGGCAGGTGGACGCCGCCACGGTGTTCACGCGCGAATGGCGGTTTCTCGACGAGCCCGAGCGAACGGCGTTCCGCGCCGAGCGCCGCCGCTACGAGGAGCGCTGGCACGACCTCCTCCGCGAGGCGGCCGACCGGGGCTCGCTCCGCTCCGACCTCGACGTCGAGGCGGCTGTCCTGCTCGTTCTCTCGGCCGCGAACTGGGCGTACACGTGGATCCGTCCCGGGGCAGACACCGACGCGCTCGCGGACCGGTTCTTCGCGATCCTCCTCGACGGGGTGCGGGGGTACGCGACGCGTCCGGCGTAGGGTTCCCCCGTGGGCTCTCTGCTGATCGTCAACCCGCGCGCGAGCGCCGTCTCGGACGCGCTGGTCGAACGGGTCGTGGCCGAGCTGCCGGCGGAGCTCGTGGTCGTCCCGACCGGGGCGCCTGGCGAGGCGACGGAGATCGCGCGGCAGCACGAGCGCTCCGTCGACGCGATCTATGTCCTCTCGGGCGACGGCACGTACAACGAGGTGCTGAACGGCGTGACGTGCGACGTGCCGCTCGGGTTCCTTCCGGGCGGCGGGACGAGCGTGCTGCCGCGGGCTCTCGGGCTCGGCCGCGATCCCGTCGCCGCAGCACGGCGGCTCGCGCGCGGGGGGAGCAGGCCGATCGGGTTGGGTCGTGTCAACGGACGCCGGTTCTCGTTCAACGCAGGTGTCGGGTTCGACGCCGATCTCGTACGCCGCATCGACGAGAAGGGCCGCCGTGCCGACGGGCGTCGTCCGGGCGACGTCGCTTTCGTGCGTGCGGCGGTGGCGCTCCTCGCCTCCCGCCGGGGGCACTTTCCACCGGCCCTCGAGATCGAGGGTGTCGGTCGCGCAGCGTTCGTGCTCGTGGCGAACTGCGACCCGTACACGTACGCCGGGCGCATGCCGGTCCGCGTGTCGCGCGGAGCCTCGTTCGACCTCGGCCTCGATGTCGTCGCGCCCGCCTCCGTCCGGGCACGTGAGCTGCCGCGGTTGCTGGTCACCCTGACCCGCGGGGCGGACTCCCGTGCGGGCCTGACGGTCCTCCACGACGTCGACCGAATCGTCGTGCGCTGCGATCGGCCCCTGGCGCTGCAGGTGGACGGCGAGGACCTCGGCGACGTGGACGAGGCGGTGTTCGAGGCGGAGCCGCGCGCGGTCACCGCGCTCGTCTCCGGTTGATCCGCGCCTGCTTCCGCATGCGCGTCCGCGGCCGGCGGTCAGACCGCGCGGCGTGTGCGCAGGGCGAAGAGATCCGACCAGCGGCGGCCGATGCCTTTCGCGAACTGCGTCTCGAGCATGCGGAAGTGCTCGTCGAGCACCTCTTCGAGAGCGCTCTCGTCGTCGGCGCCGCATCGCGGCGATCTGGCGGCGGTGGACATCGAGGGTCTTGCGGTCCTGGGCCCCACCGCCGGAGTACGCGTCCCTGATCGGTGCGAGGCCGCGGCCGACGCCGCGCATCGCGGCCTGGATCGTCTCGTTGCGGCAGCTCCGGACGAGCGCGCGGTGGAACATCGCGTCGGCCCGCATCACGCTCGGACGCTCTCCGAGGTGCCGCTCGAGGAGGTCGACCGTTCGCTCGAGCTCGACGAGGTCGCCGGGCGACCCAGCGCGCATCGCCTCGTGCGCCACCGCGCGCTCGAGCACCCGGCGTGCGCGCAGGACGTCGACGGCGGCCTCCTCCTCGAGCTTCACCGCCGTGAAGATCGCCACGGACGGGACGAGATCCGTGACGACGAAGATCCCTCCCGACTTCCCGCGACGCACGTCGACGAGCCCCGAAAGCTCCAGCACCCGCAGCGCCTGGCGGAGGGTGGGCTTGGAGATGCCGAGCTGCTCGGCGAGCGCACCTTCGTTCGGAAGACGGTCTCCCGTGCGCAGCCCGGTTCGCTCGATCGCCTCGGTGAGATGCTCGATCGCCGCCTCGAACGTTCGCGTTGCGCGCACCGGCTCGATCGCGAACGTCCGTGGGCGTGGCACGCGTGCAGTCTCGCAGGGATAGCCGCGACTCGAAGGCCGAGCGAGGTCGCCAGCCGCCCGCGCGCCACTTGACAGCAAAAGAGAAACGCTGTTTCACTTCCGGGTATGAGTCTCGTCGAGCAGGATCTACGTCGCGTGATCGGCTACGCGGGCGAACCCGATCGCCGGCTCGACGGTCTCGACGACGGCGCGCTGCTCGCGCTTCACCGCTCGCTCGTCCTCCTGCGGACCTACGACGAACGCTCGGTCGTCTATCACCGCCAGGGCCGCATCGGGACGTACGCGATCTTCCACGGGCACGAGGCCATCCAGGCGGGTGCCGTCCACGCGCTCGAGGAGCGAGACTGGATCTTCCCGAGCTATCGCGACTCGGCGATCGGCCTGCTCCGCGGCCTGTCCGCGGCCACGATCCTGCAGTGGTGGCGTGGCCACCCGTCCGGCTGGTGGAACCCTGCAGACGTGAATGTCGCGTCGATCTGCGTCCCGATCGCGACGCAGGTGCCTCATGCCGCGGGCCTCGCGTGGGGGCTGCGACTCAAGGGATCCGACGCGGTCGCGCTCACGCTCTTCGGTGACGGCGCGACCTCCGAGGGCGCGTTCCACGAGGGCGCGAACATCGCCGCCGTCGTCAAGGCGCCGCTCGTCCTCCTGTGCAACAACAACCAGTGGGCGATCTCGACTCCTCTCAGCGCCCAGACCGCCGCCGCGCGGCTCTCGGACAAGGCCCTCGGGTACGGCATGCCGGCGCTCCGGGTCGACGGGCACGACGTGCTGGCCGTGTACGAGGCGGTGCAGGAGGCGGTCGCGCGGGCCCGCGCCGGGGAGGGGCCGACGTTCGTCGAGGCGGTCACATACCGGTCTGCACCGCACGCGACGGCCGACGACCCGAGTCTCTACATCGACCCCGAGCGCGTCGCGGCGGAGGCGGAGCGCGACTGCGTCGCGATCTACGAGGCGTACCTCGAGCGGCTCGGCGTGCTCGATGCCGAGCGGAGCGCAGCAGTACGGGAGGAGGCGCTCGCGGCGATGCGGGCCGGCATCCAGGAGGCCGAGGAAGAGGCTCCGGCCGACCCCGGGCTTGTCTTCGCGCACGCCTACGCCGACCCACCGGCGTCGCTCGCCCGGGACCTCGACGAGCTCAGGCGGGTGCACGCGCCGTGAGCGTGACCGCCGTGGCGACCCGGGAGCTCCTCCTCGTCGAGGCGATCAACGACGCCCTTCACGTCGAGCTCGCGCGAGACGAGTCGGTGATGGTTCTCGGAGAAGACGTGGGGCGCCTCGGGGGCGTCTTCCGGGCGACGGCCGGGCTGCGGGACCGGTTCGGCCCGGACCGGTGCGTCGACACGCCGCTGTCCGAGGCCGGGATCCTCGGCGCCGCCGTCGGTCTCTGCATGGCCGGCTGGCGCCCCGTTGTCGAGATGCAGTACGACGCATTCTCGTACCCGTGCCTCGACCAGCTGATCAACCACGTCGGGCGCTATCGCTGGCGGACGGGCGGCAAGATGGGCTTCCCGCTCGTCGTGCGCATGCCGTACGGAGGTGGGGTGCGAGCGCCCGAGCTGCACGACGACTCCCCCGAGACCTTCTACGTCCACACGCCGGGTGTGAAGGTCGCCGTCCCGGCCACGCCGGCCGACGCGAAGGGCCTCCTGGCGGCCGCGATCCGCGACCCCGACCCGGTCGTCGTGCTCGAGCCGAAGCTGGTCTACCGCACGGCCCGCGGCCCGGTTCCGGAGGGCGAACACGTCGTCGAGCTCGGCCGGGCGCGGGTGGCCCGAGCCGGCACCGACGTGACCCTCGTCGCGTGGGGGGCGATGGTCGCAGTCTGCGAGCGCGCGGCGGACGCGCTCGGCGGCACGGCCTCGATCGAGGTCCTCGACCTCCGCACCCTGAAGCCGCTCGACGAGGAGTCGCTGCTCGCATCGGTGCGCCGCACAGGCCGGTGCGTCGTCGTCCAGGAGGCGCCGCGCACGTGCGGGTTCGCGTCCGAGGTCGCCGCGCTCCTCGCGGAACACGCGATCCTCGACCTCCATGGCCCGGTACTTCGCGTGACCGGCTACGACGTCCCGTACCCCTACTGGCAGCTCGAGGACTGGTACATGCCGTCGGTCGAGCGGGTCGCGGACGCCGTGCGCCGCGTGCTCGCGTTCTAGCTCGGCCGGCTTCTACGGCTCGAGGGCGACGACGATGCGCACGTGGCCGAGACCTGCACGCCGACATGCTTCGTCCACGACGTCCGATGATGGGGCCTCGACGAGGTGGAAGCACGTCTCGTCGTCGGGCAGGAACGTCGTGCGGACATGACGAATCTGCGTGCCGCTCTCGACGAGCACGGCGACCGCCTGCTGGATGCGCCGCGCGGACGCGTTTGCGTCTCGCACGCCCGCCCGCGGCACGTAGACCTCGACGAGATAGCTCCTCATGTGACCTCCTGACGGAGGGTGGACACCGTCCACCCTCCGTCTCTCGACCCCGGCTGCGTGGATGTCGGTCAGCTCTTGGTCCGGTGGAAGGAGCGCTTGGCGATGTCCTTCGCGATGCGCGGGAAGTCCTTCGCCGTCTCGGTCATGGTGGTGCGGTAGTGGAGCCCGCCCCAGACGCGGGCATTCTCGACGTCGGTCACGAGCTGTCCAAGCTGCGTGTACGTCCGCGACGTGCCGGTGACGGTGCTCGTGAGCGTGAATCGGAGCCACTTCGTGCCGAAGAACTCCTGCAGCGACTTCGTCACTCCGGCTGTGAAGCAGGCGTGGCCGGACGGGTACTCGGGATGGTTGCCCGTGACGAGCGGCAGCCACGTCGGGTCGGGCGACGTGGCCGGGTTCCCATCGGTATCGGCGCGCTGGATCGCGTGGTTCGGGCGCCAGAACAGGTAGTGGTACTTCGCCTCCCAGCAGGCGATCATCGTGTCCGCGACCGCGACCCACGTGTACCCAAGGAGCCGGGCTGAGTCGCGCAGGTCGAGCCCTCGCTCGTCCGCGAGCCCCCGCAGCCCGCGGCTGTACTGGACATAGGTCGGGTCAGTGAAGAAGCGAACGGTCTCCGTCTGCGCCGAGGTCCGCACGGTGCTGGTGTTGCGCCCGATCGCCTGCAGCTCGGCCACGTCTGCCGCGTACTGCTTGCTCGTGAGCGCGTAGGGCGGATCGGGCCGGTAGGCGGGCGTGTCGTACGTGAACGGCCGAACGTTGCCGAGCTTGACGTCGACCGGCGTCGTCGGCGCGATCGGCTCGAAGACACCGGGCCCGGGCGCCGGCTGGACGTACGGGACCACGTCGTCGAAGTGGTCGCCCGTGCGAAGGGCGAGCATGCCCGCGGCGGCGGCTGCGCCGACGGCTTTGCCGGCGTCCTTCGCCGCCCCGGCCGGGATCGCCGCCATGTAGCTGTCGTATGCGGCCTGCACTGCTCCTGCCTGTCCCGGCACCCTCACGGTGAGCACGTCACGTGCCGCCTGCGCGACAGCGGCATCCGCGGATGCTCCCGCCGGGGACGAGACGCTCGTCGCGAATGGCTCCAGGCCCCCCTCCACACCGGCGACCGCGTCGTACATCGCCGCGTGCACCATCCCCGCGAGGACGGTGCTGCTCGCGGGTGGGCGAAGCGGTCCGCCGGGCGCGGCCGGCGCCGAGATCGCTGCCTCCGCGACCTCGCTCCAGTGCACCACCGCGTTGTCCCCCGGCGCCGAAGACGACACCGAGGCGCCAACTGCGAGGACGACGGCAAGGCCCAGAGCCACGGCAAGGCTGATTCGTCGTTTCATGATCGAAGCACCCCCTGGGGCCCGTCTCCGCACCCGTTGACGCGTGCGCGCTGCGGCCCCGTCGATTACCTCGTCAAGGCTCTCATCGCCACCCCCGCCGCGAAAGCTGGAAACCTCAGGTCTTTGAGAGGGCGCGCGCGAGCTCGGTCCGTGAGCGGACGTCGAGCTTGCGGTAGATGCGGGTGAGGGCGGTTTCGACGGAGTGCTCGGTGAGGAAGAGGGCGGCGGCGACCTGTTTGTTGGTGTGGCCTTCGGCGACGAGGTTCGCGATGCGGCGTTCGGCTTGTGTGAGGTCGTTTCGGGACGGGGCGCGGCCACCGATGCGGGCGAGCTCGGTCCGGGTCTGCTCGGCCCAGAGGGGGGCGCCGAGGGTCTCGAAGCGGTTGAGTGCATCTTGGAGGGTGATGCGGGCCGCGGCGCGTTTCTTGGCGCGGCGTTGGGTGCGGCCGAGGGCGAGGAGCGTTCTCGCGCGCGAGAACGGGTCGACGCCACGGTCGTGCTCGGCGAGTGCGTGCTCGAAGCTCGCGAAGGCGCCGCCGAGGTCGCCGCGTGCGGCGAGCAGCAGCCCGCGGCAGCGGGCGAGGATCGCGAGTCCCCAGGCGCGGTCGAGCGTGGCGGCGCGTGGCTCCCACTCGCGGAGGACGCGCTCCGCCTCGTCGAGCTCCCCGGTCGCGATCAGCGCCTCCAGCAGATCGCCCAGCTCCACACGCATACCCGGCTCCAGGATGTCGGCGCGGAGCTCGTACGCTCGCCCCAGGTGCTCGAGCGCGGCCGCGGGGTCGCCGAGGGAGAGCTCGACGAAGCCGAGCACCCAGCTGTGGCCGGATACCGCGACCAAGATTCCCTCGGCCTCCGCCAGCGAGACGGCGCGCTGCGCCCTGGTGCGCGCGTCGTCTATCCGGCCCCGATGGGCGGCGACGATAGCGGTCGGGAACTCGTCTACGGGGGTCATCACGCGACCGAGCTGGGTCACGAGGTCGTACGATTCGGCCGCGTATCGGTCGGACTCCTCCCAGTTTCCGGCCCGCCACTCGAGGAGGCTCAGGTACCAGAGCGTCTCCTCTATTGCCGTCGGGTCGTTCCGTGCGGTCACAGCGCTTCGGGCCTCCCCGAACAGCACCCGCGCCCGCCCGACGTCCCCCGACCACCAGAGTTGGTGCCCGAGCACGCTGGTCGGGCCGCCGTCGAGCGGCCACTCCGGCAGTCGCCGTTCGAGCGAGAATGCCTCTTCGATCGTCGCGTCGGGTCCGCCGCGCCCGCCGTTGAACCGGAGAAGGCTGTGCGCCGCTAGGGCGCGGCAGAGGAGCCCGGCGTCATCGACACGCGAGGCGGCGTCGACGGCAAGCCTGCCGTGCTCGATACCGCTCTCGACGCCGTCACTGAAACGCATCAGCGCGGCGAGATTGAGGTGGATGGTTGCCCGAAGCGCATCGTCGCCATCCGACTCCGCGAGCGCTTCGCGGAAGAGCGCCGCGGCAGCTGCCAGGTGCGGCTCGATGCCGGCGAGCTGTGCCACGACGGTCGCGCGCTCGTTGCCGGGGGCAGCGGCGCTGCGGGCTGACTCGAGCAATGCGATTGCCTGGTCGTCGTCACCGGCGCGGCTGTGCATGGCTGCGGCGCTGAGGAGCCGCCGGAGCGCATCGTCGGGGCTCGAGGCGGGCGTCAACCGGAGCGACTGCTCGGCGAGCTCGGCTGCTGTCGTCGGCGCGCCACGTGCGAGCGCCGTTCGGGCGGCGTCGTCGAGGATCGCGGCAACGTGATCGTCGGGCTCGGCCGTCGCGAGAGCGAGGTGGCGTGCTCGCTCCTCGGCGGACGGCGCGATCTCCGCGAGCCGCGCGTTGAGCGAGCGGCGGTGCGCCGGGGTCAGGCGTGCGCCGACGGCCGGGCCCATGAGCGGATGGGTGAGGCGAACGCGCTCGCCGTCGAGCTCGAGGATTCCCGCGCCGAGCGCCTCGCCGAGCCCTCGATCGAATCCGGCGCCGGCGGCTGCTTCGACGAGAGTCACGGTCGGATCGGCGAGCGCCGCAACGGCCCTCGCGACATCGAGCGCCTCCGCGCTGAGACCGTCGAGCCGCGCGCGGAGGAGCTCGTGGAGGTCCGATGGAATCGGAAGCTCCTCGCCGAGAGCCAGCCGGCCCCCGCGGCGGTGGAGCGCCCGTGCGAGCTCGAGGGCGAAGAGCGGGTTCCCGCCCGCCGTCTCCCAGAGCCTGATGAGGGTCGGTCGGGGGAACCGCGCGCCAAGGCGCGTGTGAAGCAGCTCGCTCGTGGCACCGATGCTCAGTCCGCTGATCTCGATCGCCGTGAGCCTCTCCTCGAGCGGAGCGCTTCGCAGCCACGCCGGCGGAGCGCCGCGAGCCGCGAGGAGGGCAGCGACGGGTGCGTCGTCGAGGCGGGCGAGTGCATACCGGAGCACCGTCAGCGTCGCAGGGTCGAGCCACTGGACGTCGTCGACGGCGACGCACAGCGGCCCGTCGGTCGCGAGGCGCCGCGTCGCCCCGAGAAAGGCCGCGGCGACGGCTCGCTCGTCGATCCCGGCCTCCGTCTCGCCGAGCAGCAAGGCGGCCTCGAGCGCACGCTGCTGGAGCGGGGGCAGCTCGGGCAGCACGTTGTCCACGACCCCGCCCAGGAGGTCGGTCAGCCCGGCATACGAGAGGCGTGTCTCGGCCTCGGAGGGGCGGCACGACAGCACCTGGTAGCCGCCCTCCATTGCAACTTCGGTCCCGCCCAGCCAGAGGGAAGTCTTCCCGATTCCTGCCTCACCGTGCAGGAGCGAGACAGAGGGAAGCAGTTCGCGGGCGTCGAGGAGTGCCTCGATCACGCCGAGCTCGTCCTCTCTGCCGATGAGCGGGCGGGCCGTTGCGGACACGTCGCAGTATCCTGCGCCGCGGTGGCGTACGAGTTCAAGCTGCCCGATCTCGGGGAGGGCCTCACGGAGGCGGAGATCGCGCGGTGGCTCGTCGCCGAGGGTGATCACGTCGACGAGGACCAGCCGCTCGTCGAGGTCCAGACGGACAAGACGACCGTCGAGATTCCGTCACCGCGGGCCGGCACCGTTCTCAAGATCCTCGTCGACGAGGGGGACGTGGCGCCCGTCGGTGCGGTGCTCGTCGTGATCGGCGCGGAAGGCGAGCAGCTCCTGCGCGCCGTCCAGTCCGGTGAGCAGCCGTCGGGCGAGGCCGCAGAGCCGCTCGTCGCGGTGGTCCCCACCGACCCGACGGCGGCGGTTCGCGCGACTCCCGCTATACGGCAGCTTGCAAAGGAGCTCGGGGTGGAGCTCGTCGGCCTGCCGGGTAGCGGGCCCGGGGGGCGGATCGTGGAGGCCGACGTCCGGTCGGCCGCCGGGGCGAGCGTCGGCAAGCGGGTGCCCGTCCGGGGCATCCGCCGCGCGATCGTCGAGCAGGTGACCCGGACGCACCGCGAGGTCCCCGCGGTCACGTTCGTGGAGGAGTGCGACTTCACCGGGGTCGACCTGTCGTTGCTCGTCCCGCTGGCGATCCACGCCGCCGCGGGTGCGCTCTCCCGGTTCCCCGAGCTCAATGCGCGCCTCGAGGGCGACGAGATCGTCCTTCTCGACCGGGTCGACGTCGGCGTCGCCGTGCAGACCGACGACGGCCTGGTCGTGCCGGTCGTCCGCGCCTGCGAGCGCCTCACGGTCGAGGAGATCTCCTCCGAGGTGCGACGTCTCGCGGACGGCGCGCGCGAGGGGACGCTGTCGGCGGAGGAGCTGCGGGACTCCACGTTCACGGTGACGAGCGCCGGCAAGCTCGGCGGTCTCTTCGTGACGCCGCTCGTGAACCACCCCGAGGTCGCGATCCTCGGCCTGCACCGCGTGGCGGAGCGGCCGGTCGTGCGGGGCGGCCACGTCGTGATCCGCCCGGTCGGGAACGTCTCCGTGAGCTTCGACCACCGTGTCGTGGACGGCGTGCGCGCTGCCGCCTTCTGCCTCGAGGTCATCGACCGGCTGCAATCCGCCGGTGGCGGCGCTGCGTAGTAGCGGACGTATCCGTCGTCAACGAGCAAAGGGGAAGTGATGCGCGGGAGGCTGCTCGTCGGGCTGTTCGTGCTCGGCCTCGTCGGCGTGAGCGTCGCCGCCGCGGGCCTCAACAGGAACTGGAGCGACCACGCCAACGGGTCGCAGGAGGTGCCTGCGCGTGACACGCAGGGTCAGGCGCAGGCGATCTTCCATCTCGCCAAGGACGGAGGCTCCATCGAGTACAAGCTGATTGCCTCGAACATCGACAACGTGTTCATGGCGCACATCCACATGCAGGTGCCGGGCGTGAGTGGGCCGATCGTCGTGTGGCTCTACCCCTCGACGGCCGTAGCGCCCGGGCCGGTCGGCGCCGGCAGGACCGACGGCGTGCTCGCGGAGGGCACGATCACCGCGGAGAACCTCGTCGGCCCGCTTGCGGGACACCCGCTCTCCGACCTCGTCGATGCGATGAGCAGCGGGCGCGCCTACGTCAACCTGCACACGGACGACGGCGTGGCGCCGCCGAACACGGGCGCGGGCGACTTCCCGGGCGGCGAGATCCGCGCCGACCTCACCTCGATAGGGGCCCCGCCGGATACGGGGCGGCCACCCGCCGCCCCGTACAATCCGGTCGTGGGCGACTGGTACGAGATCGGGATCACGCTCGGGCTCGGCGTCGCCGCCGGTCTGCTGCTCGCGGGGCTGTTCGCCGCGTGGCGCTATGGCCTGCTCACCTCCGTGCTCGGAGCGCTTGCCATCGGGGCGCTCGCCGGGCTCCTCGTCAAGGGCTGGATCGGTCTCCCCGGCGCGCTCGTCGGTGGCCTGATCGGCGCCGTCTCGGCCTCCCTCATCGCGCGCGGGCGCGCTCACGGCGCGGGGCCACGCCGGGCGGCACCGCCTTCCTCGTCGGGAGCGCCTCGATCGCCGTAGCGCTCCTCGCGCTGATCCCCGTCGTCGGGTACGTGCTCGCGGTTCTCGTCCCCGCGGCCGCAGCGAGACAGGTCCGGCGCGAGCCCGAGCGCCACGCGGGCCTCCGCACGCTCGCGAAGTGACGCCTCCCGGAAGCTCGTCCTCGTCGTCATCGACGGCCTCACGCCGACGATGCTCGAGGGCTCGCTCGGCGACCCTTCCGTGCCCGACGCTGACCGCGCTGGCCGCGCGCGGCACGCTCGGCCGCGCGACCACGACGTTCCCCTCGCTGACACCCGTCTGCCTCTCTTCGATCGCGACCGGCGCCCATCCCGACGTGCACGAGATCCCGCACCTCGTCTGGTGGCACCGCGGCGAGCGCCGGCTCGTCGAGTACGGCTCGTCGTTCGGCGCCGCCCGCGCCGCGGGCCTCGGGCGAACCCTCCGCGACACGCTGGTCGGGATGAACGCCGAGCACCTCGGGCGCGAGACGCCGTCACTGTCTTCGAGGCGCTCGCCGACGCGGGCGTGCGAACGGCGGCCGTCAACTTCACCGCGTACCGCGGAAGGACGCGTGCACCGGCCGACGGTTCCGTTCCTCGGCACCGTGCTCGGCCCGGAGCGGTTCTTCTTCTACAACCTCTTCCAGAGCGAGCGCACCGGCGCGCCCCTCTCGTTCCGCAACCGCGCGGCCGGGCACGATCGACGCCTACGCCGCGGCCGTCGGGCGCTGGCTCGTGACCCGCGACGGGTTCGACTTCCTCCTCTTCTACCTCTCGGACTACGACTACGCCTCGCACGCAGCGGGCCCCGACGCGGCGCACGGGCGTGCTGGCGCGCTGCGACGACGCGGTCGGCGACCTCGTGCGCGCGGCGGGCGGCGTCGACGAGTTCCTCGAGCGCTACGCCCTCATCGTCATGTCGGACCACGGGCAGACACGCGGTGCGGGACGTCGCGCGGCTCGGCGACCGGTTTCGGCACGAGCCCGACACGCTCGTCGCCGCGTCGAACCGCGCGGCGCACGTCTACCGGACCGGCCCGCTGGCGCCGAGCGCCCGGACGCTCGCGGAGCGCCTCGACGGCGAGCCGTCCGCCGAGGTCGTCCTCTTCCGGGAGGAGGGCGCGACGGTCGCGCGTCGCGACGGCGCAGAGCTCAGGCTGCACGACGCGTTCGGCCGCATCGCGCTCGAGGGCGACACCGCCATCCTCGACCAGCCGGATGCGGTCGCGCGCGCCGCCGCGGCGCTCCGCTGCCCGAACGCCGGCGACGTGGTCGTCTCGGCGGCCGCGGGCCTGGGAGTTCGCAGGACCTCGGCGGCGGCCACCACCGCGGCGGTGGCTCGCACGGCTCGCTCGTCGAGGGCGACTCGCTCGTCCCCGCTCCTGACGCGTCGGCCTCGCATGCGGCCGCGCCTGCGAGCGTCGTCGACGTCGCGCCCGCGGTGCTCGCGCACTTCGGGGTCGCAGGCGCCGCCGTACGCGCTGCGGCGCGCAGCGTGACCGGCGGCGCCCGGCGTGGAATCGGAGCTCCGCCGCGCCCGCATGGTCGACCGCCAGCTCCGCCGCCGCGGTATCTCCGACGAGCGCGTCCTCGCCGCGATGGGCAGCGTCCCGCGCGAGGCGTTCGTCCCGCCCGACCTCGCAGCGCGTCGCGTACGACGACGCCGCGCTGCCGATCGGCGAGGACCAGACGATCTCGCAGCCCTTCATCGTCGCGACGATGTGCCAGCTGCTCGCTCTGGACGGGACGGAGCGGGTGCTCGACGTCGGCACCGGGCTCGGGCTACGCCGCGGCGGTGCTCGACGAGCTCGCCGCGAGCGTCGTCTCGATCGAGCGGATCCGCGAGCCTCGCCGCCCGCGCGCGACGTGCGCTCGACGCTGACGGGCCACGACGGTGTCGAGGTGCGTATCGGCGACGGGAGCCTCGGTGCGCCCGACCGTGCGCCCGTTCGACGCGTCTCGATCGCAGCGGCGACGCGATCACGTCCCGCAGGCGCTCCTCGAGCAGCTCGCGGTCGGCGGCCGGCTCGTTCTGCCGCGCGGCGGTCGTGGCGGACAGCGGCTCGTCCGGGTCGTGCGGACGGCGCAAGGGCCGGTCGAGACGACGTCGCTCGCCTGCCGCTTCGTCCCCCTCGTCGAGAGCTGATCCTGGCGCTTCGAGCCGGGGCGACCGCTACGCTCGCCCGACGCGATGGACGAGGGAACGGTGAGAACGGCGCGCGACCTACCTCGCGGCAGAGTCGATGCGGCGCTCCGGAGGCGGGACGAACTGGGAGCAGCTCGTCAAGTTCTGCGTCGTCGGCGCGATCGGCTACGTCGTCAACCTCGCCGTCTACACGCTCCTGCTCGAGGGCGCCGGCCTCCACTACGTCCCCGCCGCGATCGGCTCGTTCCTCGTCGCTGTCACGAACAACTACGCCTGGAACCGGCTGTGGACGTTCCGGGGCCAGCGCGGCCACGTCGTCTTCCAGGGGCTCCGCTTCCTCGTCGTCTCGACGGTCGCGCTCGGCGCGAACCTCCTCGTCCTGCACCTGCTCGTCCAGGCCGGCCTCGGCGAGGTCGTCGCACAGGCGCTCGCGATCATGCTCGTCACGCCGGTCAACTTCGTCGGCAACAAGCTGTGGTCGTTCCGTCACCGCGGCTGAGATGACCAGCGGCGTGTGCACGTCCTGACGCGGCCCTCGCCCCAGGTCGCGGCCGCCATCGCCGTGCTCGCGCTCCTCGCCGGCGGGCGTGCGGCTGCCGCGGCGACACCCACGGCACCGGTCTACGACGGGCAGGGACGTCTCGTCGAGACGCCGTTCGCGCCCGACGGCACTCCGTCCCGGCTCTCCGAGAGCGAGGCGGTCGAGGCGCTTCCTCGCCCATCCCGAAGGTCGCGCGCTGGCTCGACCGCTACCCACCGAGGCCGCAGACCGACGCGACGTTCGATCGCAAGACGCGAGCATGGACGGTGCACGTCTGGTCGGGCGACGCGGGCGAGGTGGCCAAGGGCGTCGTCGCGGACCTCGACGGGACGGTGACCGAGGCCTGGACGGGCCCGCAGGTGGCCTGGAAGATGGCGCGCGGCCGTCCCGGCGCTTTCGGCGGGAAGCTTCTCACCTCGTGGCCCGTCTGGCTCGGGCTCTCGGCGCGTCTTCCTGCTCGGCCTCGTCGACCTGCGCCGTCCGCTCACGCTCGCGAACGCTCGATCTGCTCGTGCTGCTCTCGTTCGGCGTCTCGCTCGCGTTCTTCAACCGCGGCGAGGTGTTCCAGAGCGCAGCGCTCGCGGTGCCGCCGCTCGTCTACCTCCTCGTGCGCACGGCGTGGATCGGCTTCCGCTCGGCGCTCGCGTCCGCGCGCGGCGCTTCCACGCTGGCCGGTCTGGGTGCTCGCGGCGGCGACGCTCTTCCTCGTCGGCTTCCGCGTCGGCCTCAACGTCGATCAGCGGCCGGACGGTGATCGACGTCGGATACGCGGGCGTGATCGGCGCCGACCGGATCCTCGACGGCCGGGCGCCGTACGGGGCGATGCCGGTCGACCGACGACCGCACGCCGTGCGGCCCGGCCGGCGCCGACGGGGAGATCCGGGAACGGATCCAGTCGAACGGCCGCTGCGAGTCGGCAAACCCGCAGCGGTGACACGTACGGGCCTGTCGCCTATCTCGCATACGTCCCTGCCGTCCTCGTCTTCGGGTGGAGCGGCCGGTGGGACGACCTGCCCGCGGCGCACGCGACGGCGATCGCCTTCGACCTGCTCGTGCTCGCCGGGCTCGTGCTCGTCGGGCGGCGCTTCGGCGGAGTCGCGGCTCGCCGCGGCGCTCGCGTTCGGCTGGGCCGCCTTCCCGTTCACCGCCTACGCGCTGATGTCGAACACGAACGACGCGATCATGCCCGCGCTCCTCGTGTGGGGCTTCTGGCTCGCCTCGTCGCCGGTCGCGCGCGGCGCCGCCACCGCGCTCGCGGCGCTGGACGAAGTTCGCCGCGCTGATCGTCGCGCCGCTCTGGCTCACCTACCGCTCGAGCCTCGGCCGGCGCAGCTCGCGCGGCTTCGCGGCGCGCCTTCGTCGGTCGCGACCGCTGCTCGCCTTCTCGATCCTCCTGCTCGAGCCCGTCGCTCACCGGCGCCGCTGCGACACGTTCTGGGACCGGACGCTCGGGTTCCAGCTCGACCGCGATTCGCCGTTCTCGATCTGGGACTGGGGGCAGTACCACGCGCGCGGGATCCCCGACCTCGCGTCGCTCCAGACGGTCGTCCAGGTCGTGCGTGATCGTGCTCGCCGGGCGTCGCCGCGGCCGTGCCGCGGGACAAGGGCCCGCTCGAGCTCGCCGCGCTCACGGCCGCCGCTGCTCCTCGCCTTCGAGCTCTCGCTGACGCACTGGTCGTACCTCTACCTTCCCTGGGTGCTCCCGTTCGTCCTGCTCGCGCTCTGCTGCTGCCGCGGACGCCGCGCCCGCGACACGCCGGGCGCCGTGACGCCACGGCGCCTGCCCGGGGACGCGCTCCTCGCAAGCGCCGTGTTCGTCGCGATCGCCGTCGCGGTGACCGTGGCGTGGCAGCTCTCGGGGCACGCGGTCACGGACATCCCGCTCTACCGGACGCTACGGCGAGCGGATCGCGGACGGGCTCTGTCCCGTACCGCGACTTCGCGGTTCGAGTACCCGCCGGGTGCGCTGCCCGCTCTCGTGCTGCCGGCGCTCGTGACCGACTCGCTCGGGCGCCTATCGGGTCGGTCTTCGTGGCCGAGATGGCGCTCGTCGGGCGCGCTCGGTGTCCTGCTCGTCGCCGACGGGCTGCGCCGTCTCGACCGTCGCTGTCGACCGACCGGCACGTCGCGCTCGCCGCCGTCGCCGCTCGTGCCCGCTCTCCTCGGCGGCGTGATCCTCACGCGGTTCGACCTTCGTCCCCGCCGCCCTCGTCGCCGGCGCGCTGGCACTGCTCGCCGCGGGCCGCCTTCGGGCAGGCGCGCTCGTCGTCGGTGTCGGGATCGCGGTCAAGCTCTACCCGGCGGTGCTCCTGCCCGCTCGCTCGGCGTCGTCGCCTGGCGACGGGGCGGCACGGCGCGAGCTCGCGGCGGTCGTCGCGCTCGCGGCCGCTCCGGTCGCGCTCGCGCTACCTCCCGTTCCTGCTGGTCGGCCCCGGACGGCGTGCTCGACTCGCGTCGGACGCCAGCTCGGCCGGCCGCTGCAGATCGAGAGCCTCGGCGCGGGCGTGCTGCTCGCGCTCCACCACGCGTTCGGGATCGTCGCTCGGGTGGGCGTCGGGGAGCGGCTCGCAGAACCTGACGGGAACGGCCGCCGACGTCCTCGCCGTCCTCCAGGGAATCGCGCAGGTCGCCGCCGTCGCGCTCGTCTGGGTCTCGTTCGCGCGCGGGCCGTCGACGCGCGGAGCGGCTCGTCCGGCACGCCGCGGCGGCCGTCGTCGCGTTCGTCGCGCTCGGCAAGGTGCTCTCGCCGCAGTTCCTCGTCTGGCTGGTGCTGCTCGTCCCACTCGTCGGCGGGGCGCGGAGCCGGGCCGCGCTGTGGCTGACGGCGCTCGCGTGCGCGCTCACGGCCGTCTGGTTCCCGGCGCGCTACTGGGAGCTCGTGAAGGAGTTCGACCCGCTCGCCTCGTGGCTCGTGCTCGCCCGCGGCGTGACGCTCGCTCGCGCTTCTCGCCGTCCTCACGTGGCCGGCCACGGGAACCGCGAACCGGCTCGATCGCGCTCGCCCGCCCCGTCGCCGGGTCGCACGTGACGACCGCGCCCTCGAGGCGCACGCCGCCGGACGCCGTCTCGAACCGGACGGGCATCCCGGTGCGCATCCGGCGGATCGCGAGCTCGGTCTCGACGCCGATCACGGAGTCGTGCGGCCCGGTCATCCCGACGTCGGTGATCGCGGCCGTGCCGCCGGGCAGGACGCGGGCGTCGGCCGTCTGGACGTGCGTGTGCGTCCCGAGCACCGCCGTCACGCGGCCGTCGAGCCACGCGGCGAGCGCGACCTTCTCGCTCGTCGCCTCCGCGTGCACGTCGACGACGACGACGGGTGTCGCGGCGCGCGCCTCCTCGACGAGCTCGTCGACGACCTCCCACATGCTGTGCGCGGGGTCGAGGAAGAGCGATCCGAGCAGGTTGATCACCGCGACCGCGGTGCCGTCCGGGCGTCGACGACGGTCAGGCCGCGCCCCGGGGCGGCAGCCTGGAAGTTCGCCGGCCGGACGACCGTCCCGGACGATGCGAGGTAGGGCCCGATCTCCTCGCGGCGCCACGCGTGGTTGCCGAGCGTCATCGCGTCGGCGCCGGCGGCGAGCAGGCGTTCCGCGAGCCGCGGCGTGATCCCGACGCCGTTCGCGACGTTCTCGCCGTTGACGATGCAGAGCGTCGACGTCGAGCCGCTCGCGGAGGCCCGGGAGCAGCGCCTCGACCGCGTCGCGGCCGGGCCGCCCGACGACGTCGCCGACGAAGAGGATCCGCATCGACTCACGGGCAGCGAGCCGGGCGACGGGTAGACGGCGATCGAGACGTTGTTGCCGCCGTCGGGCGCGTGCGCGGCGAGGGCCTGCCTCTCGACCGAGGCGACGTCGACGGCCGTGCCGAGCTTCGACGGACGCGGCGAGCACGGGAGTGCCGACCGCGATCGACGGGTCGGGCCGGACGTTCATCACCGAGACCATCACCGACGGCGCCTCGGACGGCCGCAGGTCGATCCGGCTGCCGACGCGCTTGCCGCCGACGACGAGGTCGCTGACGGCGATGACCGAGCCCTTCGACCGGCGCATAGACGTCGGTGCCCGGGCGGCGTCCCGACGTCGAGGACGTTCGTGCCGGCGGGCCGCCCTCGAGCTGGTACCAGCGCGGCGAGTCGCGCCCGCTGCCCGCGATCCGCCGCCAGAGGCGCGCGAGCAGCCCTCGTTCGCCTGGCGCCCGACCGGCTGGAGCGAGAGCGAGCCGTCGTTCGAGCCGTGGAACCCGATCGCCGTGAGCGCCCCGGCCGCGACCGGGAGCTGGATCCGCAGGTTCCCGATCGACGCGAGCACCTGCGGCCGCGGCCGGATCGCGGCGGCGTCGGCGGACGACACCGTGTCGATCGCGATCGGCGCCGACACGGGCGACGAGCCGCTCGAGCCGAAGGCCGTGAAGAGCAGCGTGACGACGCCGAGCACCGCCGAGGACCGAGAGCACCACGAGGCGGCGGGCGCGCTGTTGGGCGCGCCGCCTGCGTTCACGGAGACGAGCCGCTTGCCGGGAGCGCGGCGAGGCCATCGGGGCCACGGTAGCGCACGCGGAGCGGGCTTCATCCCCTGCGGTCGGACCTCGTCCCCGCAGGGCTACGATCGGCGGCGTGACCGAGCCCAGGCTAAGATCCGCGGCACGTCGCACCTTCAGCGACCGACGATCCGGATCCCGCGCTGGATCCAGCTCGTCGGCCTTCCCGTCGCTGCTCCTCCTCGCGTTCCTCTTCGCGAGGACGCTCGGGCACGTCCTCTTCCTGTTCCTCACGGCCGCGGTGATCGCGTTCACGCTCAACCCGCTCGTCCGCGACCTGCACCCGGCTCCGGCTGCCGCGCGGCGCTCGCCGTCGCCGTCGTCTTCGGTCGTCTTCGCGACGCGCGTTCGTCGGCGCTCCTCGTTGCGCTCGGCACCGTCGTCGTCTCGGAGACACGCTCGGCTGCCGACCGGATCGACGCCTACCTGACCGAGGAGAGCGCGGTCGACCGGCAAGACCGGGGTCGGAGGTCGACATCGACCGCCTCCAGACAGTGGCTCGACGACCACGGCCTCGAGGGGATCCGGATCGAGAAGCAGCTCGACGACCTGACGCAGTCGATCGGCGCGGGCGACATCTCCGGGTACGCCCAGGACGCGATCTCGTTCGCGCAGGGCGCCGCCACTCTCGGTGATCGTCCTCCTCTTCTCGATCGTCCTCGTCGTGGTGATCACGATCTACATGCTCCTCGACATGCCGCGGCTCGAGGCGTCGATCGACCGCCGGTTCCCGCCGCACGGCGGCCTGCCGCTGACGCAGCGGATCGAGCGCGCGCTCTGGGGCTACGTGAAGGGCCAGGCGATCCTCTCGCTCGTGATCGGCACGAGCGCCGGGGTCGGGATGTGGATCCTCGGCACGACGGGCCTCGTCGAGGGCGCCGAGCGGTACGCGCTGCTGTTCGGGGTCTGGACGGCCTTCATCGAGGTGATCCCGTACATCGGCCCGTGGCTCTCGGCCGTGCCCGCCGGCGATCTACGCGCTCGTCGTCGACCCGGTCGGCGTCCTCTGGGTGGCCGCGCTCTTCGTCTTCATCTACCAGGTCGAGGGCCACGTCGTCGTGCCGAACGTGATGGCGAGCGCGCTCCGGCTCCATCCGCTGCTCGTCATCTTCGGGCTGCTCGCGGGCGGCGAGCTGTACGGCATCCCCGGCGTGCTCGTGGCGCTGCCGACGATGGCCGCGGGCCGCGCGATCTGGGAGTTCTTCGGCGAGCGGATCGACCTCGAGTCCTGGGAGGAGCAGGCCCGACGCGGCCGGTCGCCGTCGAGGTCGAGCTCGAGCCCGCCGAGACGCGCCGCAGGCGCCCTGACCGTGAGCGCCGTCGCACCGCCGAACGCTCGCCTGCGTACGCTTCGGCCGTGAGCTTCCCCGCGACCCGCCTCCGGCGCCTGCGGCGCACCGACGCGCTGCGCGCGCTCGTGCGCGAGACCTCGCTCTCGCTCGACGACGTCGTGATGCCGCTCTTCGCCTGCCCGGGCGAGGGCGTCGTGCGTCCCGTCGACGGGCCTGCCACGGGATCGCGCAGCGCTCGGTCGACGAGCTCGTCCGCGAGGCGGCGGAGCTCGCCCGTGCTCGGCGTGCGGGCCGTCCTCCTCTTCGGGATCCCCGAGGAGAAGGACGACGAGGGCTCCGGGTGCCTGGGACGACGACGGGATCGTCCAGCGCGCGCTGCGGGCACTGCGGGCCGAGGTTCCCGGCCTGACGCTGCTCACCGACGTCTGCCTCTGCGAGTACACCGACCACGGCCACTGCGGCGTGCCTCGACGGCGAGACCGTCGCGAACGACGAGACGCTCGAGCTGCTCGCCCGGACGGCCGTCAGCCACGTCGAGGCCGGCGCCGACGCCGTCTGCCCGAGCGACATGATGGACGGGCGCGTCGGCGCGATCCGCGCGGCGCTGCCCGAGACGCCGATCGTCTCCTACGCCGCGAAGTACGCGTCGGCGTTCTACGGCCCGTTCCGCGAGGTCGCCGAGTCCGCGCCCGTCGTTCGGCGACCGGCGCGGCTACCAGATGGATCCCGCGAACGTCCGCGAGGCGCTCCGCGAGTGCGCGCTCGACCTCGAGGAGGGCGCGGACGTGCTGATGGTGAAGCCCGCGCTGCCCTACCTCGACGTGATCCGGCGCCGTGCGCGAGCGCTTCGACTGCCCCGTCTGGGCCTACCAGGTCTCGGGCGAGTACGCGATGGTGCGCGCCGCGGCCGACGCCGGCCATCTCGACGAGCCGCGCGGCGGCGCTCGAGGCGCTCACCGCGATCAAGCGGGCCGGCGCCGGGACGATCGTCACGTACTGGGCGAAGGACCTGGCGCTGGCGTGGCTCTGACGAGCCGCGACCGGAGCTCTGGCGCGCGAGCGACGCAGCCTCATCCCCGGAGGCGTCAACTCGCCGGTGCGCGCGATGCGGGCCGTCGGCCTCGACGAGCCGCGTCTTCGTGCGCCGCGGCGAGGGCGCGTCGTCGAGGACGTCGACGGCAACCGCTACGTCGACTGGGTGCAGTCGTGGGGCCCTCTGATCTTCGGCCACGCCGACCCGGAGACGCTCGACGGCGGTCCACGACGCGCGCCGACCGCGGCACGACGTTCGGCGCGCCGACCGAGGCCGAGGTCGAGCTCGCCGCCGAGATCGTCGACGCCGTGCCGTCCATCGAGATGGTGCGGCTCGTCAGCTCCGGCACCGAGGCGTCGATGAGCGCGCTCCGGCTCGCGCGGGCGGCGACGCGCCGCGACCGCGTGATCAAGTTCGCCGGCTGCTACCACGGCCACGTCGACGCGCTCCTCGCGAGCGCCGGCTCCGGCGTGATGACGCTCGGCATCCCGTCCACGCCCGGCGTCCCGACCGGCGTCACCGCCGACACGATCGTGCTGCGCGTTCAACGACGTCGACGGCGTCGCCGCGGCGTGCGAGCGCTACGGCGAGGGGCTCGCGGCGATCCTCGTCGAGCCGGTCGCCGGGAACATGGGGTGCGTCCCGCCCGCAGCCGGGCTTCCTCGAGGCGCTCCGCATCGCTCGCCGACGCGACGGGCGCGCTGCTCGTCTTCGACGAGGTGATGACCGGCTTCCGGGTCGCCCGCGGCGGCGCGCAGGAGCTCTACGGCGTGACGCCCGACCTGACGATCCTCGGCAAGATCGTCGGCGGCGGCCTGCCCGGCCGCGGCCTTCGGCGGCCGGGCCGAGCTGATGGAGCGGCTCGCGCCGCGTCGGCGACGTCTACCAGGCGGGCACGCTCTCGGGGAACCCGCTCGCGACCGCGGCCGGGCTCTCGGTCCTGCGCCGGCTCCGCGACGAGGCGTGTCTACGAGGAGCTCGAGCGCATCGGCGCGCGGCTCGAGGCGGGCCTCGCGCCCTTCGGCACGGTCCAGCGCGTCGGGGCGATGCTGACGCTCTTCTGCCGCGACGACGCCGGTCCGCGACTACGACGACGCGGCGGCGTCGCGACACCGAGCGGTTCGGCGCGCTGTTCCGGCACCTGCTCGACGTCGGGCGTCTACCTGCCGCCCTCGCAGTTCGAGTGCCTCTTCCCGTCGACCGCGCACACGGACGAGGACGTCGACGCGACGTCGCGGCCGTCGAGGCCTTCGTCGGCCGTGAGCGCGGTCGCCTCGACGAGCTGTTCGACGAGATCGCGGCAGGCGCGGCGTCGCGAGAGCCCGCTCTGGGCCGACTCGCTCCTGCCTCCGGCCGGAGCGCGAGCCCGTGCCGGTGTTCTCCCCGCTCGTCGCCGACCGGCGGTTCGCGCTCGGGGTCGAGACGATCTACGAGGGCTACCTCCTCCACTACGGCCGCGCGCGCCTCTTCGCGCCGGCGGACGACGACGTCGCGCTCCTGCTCGGCGACGCGCTCCTCGCGCACGGGCTCGTGCGGTCGCGGCGACCGGCTCGGTCGCGGCGGTCGGAGACCTCGCCGAGCTCCTCTCGCTCTGCGCCCAGGCGCGCGCCGACGGCCTCGACGGCGACGGCGCCGCCTGGGCCGCGACGGCGGCGCTCCTCGGGCACGGGCGGCCTCGACGGTGCGCGCGCTGCGCTCCGCGACGACGCGCGACGCGGCCCCGCTCGAGCGGCTCGCGCGCGCCAGCGCGGGCGACGAGCCGGTCGACGGGCGCTCGCTGCGCATGTCGCGCGGCTCGTATAGCATCGCGCCGATGCTCGCTGCGCTCTGGTTCCTGGCGGATGCCGCCGAGGAGGGCAAGGACGTCGTCCTCTCGATGCTCGTCGTCGGGCTCGTCTTCCTCGCGGTCGATCGCGCTCGGCGAGCTGACGCACTATGCGGCCGCGAAGCGCCGGCGGGCGAAGCTCAGCCGGCCGCTCTGACGGGCGTGCGCATGCCTCGGCCGCGGTCGATCGCCAGGGCGGCTCGGCGGCGACTGCGGGCGGGCTCACCTCCGCCGACCGGTCTCGTCCCGCTCCGGCCGCTTCGGCCGCCCCCGGTCGACGAGACCAACCATCCGGAGGCCCTCGCATTGCAGCCCTATTGCATCGGACGAGGAATCGACGTCGGATGCGGTCACCGCAAGGTCGCGCCGCACTGCATCGGCGTGGACATCATCGCTGCAGGGGCCGAAGGGGAGCACGGAGTGGTTCGTGGGCAGCGCTCCGTGGCCGACATCCAGGCATCGCGCGACGACCTGCACATGTTCGCCGACGGCGAGCTCGACTACGTCGTCTCGCGACACAACCTCGTCGTCTCGCGACACAACCTCGAGCACTACGTCGACGTCGTGAAGACCCTGCAGGAATGGGCGCGCGTCACGCGGACGGGCGGCATCGTGGCGATGATCGTGCCAGACGAGCGCGCGGGGGACACGATCTTCCTCGATCCCACGCACAAGCACGTCTTCACGCCGGAGAGCCTCGAGCGGCTGATCGGCGTCATCGACGGCCTTCGCTTCGTGAAGGCCGACGTGGTCACCCCGAACTGGTCGTTCATCGGCGTCGCGGAGCGTATGTAGCCCGTCCGGAAGAACGGGCGGGGGGAATGCCCCCATCGGAGGCAGCCGTCCGCGCGCGCAATCGGCGTTGCTCGGAGCGGACGGGTACCCCGCGCCCCGGATGGCTCCGTCCTGCCAGACTGATCGCGCATGGCCGCCCCCGCAGCCGACCTGCGCGAGTGGATCGCGCTCCTCGAGCGCGAGGGCGAGCTCGTCCGCGTCAAGGCGGAGGTCGACCCCGACCTCGAGATCACCGAGATCACCGACCGGGTCGTCAAGTCGCGGCGGCCCGGCGCTCCTGTTCGAGAACGTCAAGGGCTCGCGGCACCCGCTCCTCATCAACCAGTTCGGCACCGAGCGGCGGATGTGCCTCGCCTTCGGCGTCGAGCGGCTCGACGACGTCGCCGCGAGGCTCGAGGAGGTGCTCGAGCTGCAGCCGCCGCAGGGCCTCGTCGACAAGGTGCGCAAGCTCGGCAGCGCTCAAGTCGATCGCCGACTCGATGCCGAAGTCGGTCTCGAAGGGCCGCCTGCCAGGAGGTCGTCCTCGAGGGCGACGCCGTCGACCTCGACGCGCTTGCCGATCATGCGCTGCTGGCCGCTCGACCCCGCCCCGTTCATCACGCTCCCGGCCGTGATCACGCAGGACCGCGGAGACCGGCGTGCGGAACGTCGGCATGTACCGGATGCAGAAGGTCGACCGGCGCTCGACGTTCATGCACTGGCAGATGCACAAGGACGGCCGCGCCGACCTGCTCGCGGCGCCCGACGGCCGGATCCCGGTCGCGGTCGCGCTCGGGCCTCGACCCCGTCACCGCCTACTCGGCGAGCGCGCCGCTCCCGAAGCACGTCGGCGAGCTGATGGTCGCCGGCTTCCTCAAGGGCTCCGCCGTGCAGCTCGTGAAGTGCAAGACGGTCGACCTCGAGGTGCCCGGCGAACGCCGAGATCGTGCTCGAGGGCTGGGTCGACGCGGCCGACAGCGGCCTCGAGGGGCCGTTCGGCGACCACACCGGCTACTACACGCCGCCCGAGGAGTTCCCGCTCTTCCGCATCTCGGCGATCACGATGCGCCGCGACGCGATCTACCCGTCGATCGTCGTCGGCAAGCCGCCCGCCGAGGACGAGTGGCTCGCGAAGGCGACCGAGCGGATCTTCCTGCCCGCGATCCGGATGAGCGTGCCCGAGATCGTCGACTACGACCTGCCGACGGCGGGCGCCTTCCACAACTGCGTGATCGTCTCGATCCGCAAGCGCTTCCCCGGCCACGCGCGGAAGGTGATGCACGCGGTCTGGGGCCTCGGCCTGCTCTCGCTCTCGAAGGCGGTCGTCGTCGTCGACGAGCACGTCGACGTGCACGACTACGAGGAGGTCTTCTTCCGCGTCTGTGCGAACGTCGACCCGAAGCGCGACGTCGTGCTCGAGCGACGGGCCCGCTCGACCAGCTCGACCACTCGTCGGTGCTGCCCTGCCTTCGGCGGCAAGATCGGCTTCGACGCGACCGCGAAGGGGCCGGACGAGGGCGCGCGGGAGTGGCCGCCGGAGATCGAGATGACCCAGGAGGTCCGGGCTCGGGTCGACGCCCGCTGGGCGGAGCTCGGGTTGCCTGACGCGCGTCCGACCGCGGATCCGTGCAGAATGGGCCGCCGGTGCGCGGCGGGGTGGCGCGAGCGACGGCCGGTTCGTCGTTGACACCGAGCAGGGCGGGACGGTTGAATCACGAACCGGAGCACGGGACGCACGGAGCCACCGAGTGAGCGACGACGAGCGCGACACACCCACCTCCCGGCCCCGAGCCTCTGGCCGATCGGCTTCGCGATCGGCGTCGCGTGCGTCCTCGTCGGCCTCGTCGTCAGCGTCCCCGCGCTGATCGTCGGCGCGATCATCGCGCTCGTCTTCGGCTTCCTCTGGGTGCGCGACCTGCTCGTCGCGCATCCCGGTGACGACGCCGCCGACGCCGGGCCTGGCGACGGCCGTCGCCGCCGCGGCGACCGAGGCCGACCTCGGCACGAACGTCGACCGCGCGACCTTCCTCTCGCTCGCGACGATCGGCGTCGGCGGCGCTGATCGGCGCGGCCGTCACGCTGCCTGTCGCTCGGCTTCGCGGTGCTGCCCTCCTTCATGGGCGAGGGAGTGGAGACGAACGACGTCGACCTCGGGCCGATCGCGAACTTCCCCGAGGGCGAGTTCGTGATCGCGACCTACCTCGAGAACCCCGACCAGGGCGAGGTCTCGAGGCGCACGGCGTTCATCCGCAACAACGGCCGCACGGACGACGGCGTGCCGAGCTTCACGGCGATCTTCAGCCGCTGCGTCCACCTCGGCTGCCCGGTGCAGCCGAACGGGCCGATCGACGAGAAGGCGAAGAAGGAGGTCAACGGCGTCGAGCTCCGGCCGGTTCTCGCCGCGAGCTTCGGCTGCCCGTGCCACGGCGGCCTCTACGACTCCGAGGGCAACCGCAGCGCCGGCCCGCCGGTCCGCTCGCTCGACCGCTACGAGTTCTCGATCAAGGACGGCAACCTGGTCCTCGGCCGGCTCTTCAGCGTCGGCAACGTCGAGGGCACGGGCGCCAAGGCGCGGATCATGAAGTACTACAAGGCGTACCCGGGCGTGCACGTCGACGGCGTCGAGCGGTGGCTCTACCCGATCCCGACACCGGGATCGACGGGGTGAGGCGGCTGATGGCCGAAGTCCGGTCGCCGCCAGCAGCTCGAGTCGGTCGCCCTCTACCCGCTCGACTGGGTCGAGGAGCGCTCCGGCCTCGTCGGCTACACGAAGTGGTTCCTGTTCCGCAAGGTGCCGCACGACGTCAGCTGGGCGCAGACGCTCGGCGCCGCGTCGCTGACCGCGTTCATCGTCCAGGCGATCACGGGCGTGTTCCTCGCGATGTACTACAAGCCCGACCCCGAGACACGCCTACGCGTCGATCCAGAACATCACGACGGAGGTCACGCTCGGCTGGCTCGTGCGCGGCATGCACAAGTGGGGCGCGAGCGTCTTCATCATCCTGATGTTCTTCCACATGGCGCGCACGTTCCTGTTCGGCGCCTACAAGTACCCGCGCGAGCTGAACTGGATCATCGGCGTGCTGCTTCTCGTGCTCGGCATGCTGGAGGGCTTCACCGGCTACCTCCTGCCGTGGGACAACACCGCGTACTGGGCGACCGTCGTCGGGATCAACCTGAACGCGACGGCACCGTTCGCTCGGCCCGTTCCTCGCGCAGTTCCTCCAGGGCGGGCTCAGCATCGGCCCCGACACGCTGCGCGAAGTTCTACTCGCTGCACATGCTCGCTCATCCCGGGCGGGATCATGGCGCTGATCGGGCTCCACCTCTATCTCGTCGTGCGGCTCGGCGTCACCTCGCCGCCGTGGTCGGCGACGGCCGCCGGCCGCGGAGCGCGCCGGAGGCGAGCGGGCGCTCGCGAAGGCCTGATCCGCGACCCCGCCGCCGAGGGCGGTGAGTCGTAGCGATGGCGTGTCCCGCTCAAGGAGCGCAACCGCGCCGAGTTCAAGCGCTACAAGGAGGACGTCGCAGCGCGAGGGGAAGAGCTTCTTCCCGTACGCCGTCCTCCACGACTCGATCATGTCGCTCGTCGTCGTCGCGGTGATCATCGCGCTCGCGTGCGTCTGGCACTACACCGCCGACGGCACCGACGCCGGGATCCTCGGCCCCTGGTACACGGACGAGGCCGATCCGGGGACGATCCAGCTTCGTCCCGCGCCCGGACTGGTTCTTCTACTTCCTCTTCTACCTCCTGCGGATCTTCAAGTGGCCGGAGACGGTCGTGCTCGGCACGGTCGGCATCCCGACGATCCTGCTGATCCTGCTGATCGCGCTGCCGTTCTACGACCGGCGGCCCGAGCGGCGGATCAGCCGGCGGCCGGTCGCGCTCGTCGCCGCGATCCTCGTCGTCATCTCGATGGGCGTGCTGACCTGGAAGGGCGCCACGGCGAAGGAGGCCCTCGGCTCCGAGCTGATCGCCGCGGGCACGATCGACGAGTGGGCGGAGAAGCAGGGCTTCGCGGACAACGCGGCCGCGGTCGCGGGCGCGACGCTGTTCGCGCAGTCGGGCTGCCTCAACTGCCACACGTACCTCGGCGAGGGCAACGGGAACCTCGGCGCGCCGGACCTGAGCGACGTGGGCGCCTCGGGCCGGGGGATCGACTTCTTCAAGTCCTACGTCTCCAACCCGGCGCAGTACGGGAACAACGTGATGATCTCGTACGCCTACCTCGGCGACGAGAACCTCACGAAGCTCGCGACGTTCCTCGACGCCTCGAAGGGCGGCGGCTAGCGGCGCGTGCCTGATGGCACGCACCACGCCAACTCCGAGCGGTGCCGAGCCCGGTGCTTTCCGCGCAGCGGAAAGTGCCGGGATACGCTCCCGGTCATGAGGGTCTTCCTCGGGATCACCGGCGCGTCGGGCGCGCCGTACGCGCAAGGGCTCCTGGACGCGCTCGTCGGCGTCGGGCGCCGAGGTCGGGCTCTGCGCCTCGTCGGCGGGCATCGAGGTGCTCGCGACCGAGCTGTACGGCGACGCGTCGCTGCCGCGCGACGAGGTGCTCGCGCGGCTTCGTCGGCGGCGGCGGGCGATCAGGTGACCGTCTACGCGATCGACGACTGGAAGAGCCCGTACGCGAGCGGCTCGGCGAAGGTCGACGCCTACGTCGTCTGCCCCTGCTCGATGTCGACGGTTGGCACGCTCGCGTCGGGCGCGATGACGAACCTGATCCACCGCGCCGCCTCGGTCGCGCTCAAGGAGCGGCGCAAGCTCGTGCTCGTCCCGCGCGAGACGCCGCTCTCGTCGATCCACCTCCGCGGCCTCGCGACGCTCGACGACGCGGGCGCGGTGATCCTCTTCGCTGCGCCGGGCTTCTACCACGGCGCCGAGACGGTCGCAGGACCTCGTCGACTTCGTCGTCGCCCGCTGCCTCGACCAGCTCGGGATCGAGACCTCGCTCGTTCGGCGGTGGGGCGAGCACGCTCCGCCTCCGGCCGCTCGTGCTGAGAAGGACACCCATGACGTACGAATCGGGTCATCTGGCCCCGAACGACGTTCGGGGCCTCTTCGACCGGATCGCGCCGGTCTACGACGCGATGAACCGCGTCATGACCGCAGGGCTCGACCGCGCGTGGCGGCGGCTCGACGGTCGAGGCCGTCGTGCAGCCCGGCGACCGCGTGCTCGACGCCTGCTGCGGCACCGGCGACCTCGCGCTCGCGGCCGAGCGCGAGGGCGGGATCGTCACCGGCCTCGACTTCTCGCCGCGGATGCTCGAGCGGGCGCGGCGCAAGTCCGACACCGTGACCTGGGTCGAGGGCGACCTGCTCGCGCTCCCGTTCGAGGACGGCGACATTCGACGCGGCGACGGTCGGCTTCGGCGTGCGCAACGTCGCCGACCTCGAGGCCGGGCTGCGCGAGCTCGCGTCGCGTGCTGCGCCCGGGCGGGCGGCTCGCGATCCTCGAGATCACGCAGCCCGCGTGGCGCCCTGCGGCCGTTCTTCTCGCTCTGGTTCGACCGAATCGTGCCGCTGCTCGGAAAGGTGCTGCCCGGAGGCAAGGCCTACACGTACCTCCCGGCCAGCGTACGCCGCTTCCCGGAGGCGGAGGATCTCGCTCGCGCTGCTCGAGCGGTCGGGCTTCGAGCGCGTCCGCTTCCGCCTGCTCGGCGGCTCGATCGTCGCGCTCCACGTCGGGCGACGCGCGACGATGAGCGCGCCCTCGAGACCGTGCGCGCCGCCGAGGGGCTCGCCGAGTACCTCGAGGCGGTCGAGGACGCGGCTCGCGGCCGTGGTCGAGGCGCACCCGGGCACGGTCGCCTCGGTCGGCGCGGACGCTCTCGCGGCGGGCGGGAAGCGGCTGCGGCCGACCCTGACCTTCCTCTCCGCGCGCCAGGGCGCCGACTCCGCCGGTCACCGAGGGCGCGGCGATCGAGCTCGTGCACATGGCGACGCTCGTCCACGACGACATCGTCGACGGCGCCCACCTGCGGCGCGGTCGCGCGGCGGCGTGGACGGCGCACGGCGCCGAGGCCGCCAAGGCGGCAGGCGACCACCTGTTCGCCGCCGCGTTCGCGACGCTCGCGGGCACCGGCTCGCCGGAGCGGGTCGCCGTTCTCGCCGACGCGTCGCTCGCGCTCGCGCGCGGCGAGGCGCTCCAACGGCTCCAGCGGCACGACCCCGGACACGACGCGTCGAGGCGTATCTCGAGCGTTGCGCGCTGAAGACGGGCTCGCTGTTCGCAGCGGCGTGCAGGCTCGGCGGTGGGAGTGCCGAGTTCGGCCGTCTCCTCGGCGTCGCCTTCCAGATCGTCGACGACGTCCTCGACTGCTCCGGCGAGACCGTCGAGACCGGAAAGATCCCCGGCACCGACCTGCGCGACGGAACGCCGACGCTGCCGCTCCTCCTCGCGGCGCAGGAGGACGAGGTCGTGCGGAACGCCCTCGCCGGCGGGTCGCTCGAGGGAGCGCTCGTCCGCGTCGCCGCGACGGGCGCCCTCGAGCGCTCGCGCGAGACGGCCCTCGACTACGCGCGGCGCGCGAGAGCGAGCCTGAACGGCGTCGTCCGCCGTGAGGAGCTCGAGGCGCTCGCCGACGCGGTCGTCGAACGCAACCGCTGACGTCCCGTGAAGCCCGCTGCTAGGAGCGGAGAGCGGCGGGACGTTCGGCGTGGCGGTACTCGACCCGGTAGCCGAGCCGCGCGCGGGATCGTCGAGCAAGCCCTCCAGGTCGAGGTCGATGAGCGCGCCGGCCTTCTGTGTGACCTCGTCCTCGATCGGCAGGTCGAAGTCGTCGGCGCCGTAGTCGAGCGCGCGGAACGCGTCCTCGTTCTGTGTCAGCACGGACGTGCGGATGTGCGGCACGTTGTCGAGGAAGATCCGCGAGAGCGCGATGTGGCGCCAGTACTCGCCGCGCGTCGATCTCGCGGCCGCCGAGTGCCGTCCCGTACGGCTTGTACGTCCAGCAGAGGAACGAGAAGAGCCCCTCGTAGCCGTCCCGCAGGCAGCCGTCCTGGAAGTCGCGCGTGCGCTGCGAGGTGCTCGAGCCGCTCCTCGAGCGTCTCGTCGAAGCCGATCACCATCGTCGCGGTCGTGCGCATGCCGCTCTCGACGATCGCCCGCTGCGCGTCGAAGAACTCGGCGACCGTGTACTTGAACTTCGCGTGGCGCTTGCGGAAGTCCTCGGTGAGGATCTCGCTCCCGCCGCCGGTGACCCAGTGGACGCCGGCGTCGCGCAGCCGCGCGGCCGCCTCCGCGTGCGAGAGCCCGGCGCGGTCGGCGAGGTAGACGAACTCCGCGATGGTCAGCGCGTAGAACTCGACCCGGTCGCCGTAGCGCTCGCGCACGGCAGCGAAGAGGTCGCAGTAGTAGTCGAGCGGCAGCCTCGGGTTGAAGCCGCCGTTGAACCCGACGAGGTCGCCGCCGACCTCGAGCAGCTCGTCGATCTTCGCGAACACGTCGCTCGCGTCGAGCACGTAGCCGCCGTCCTGGTTCGGGAGGACGTAGAAGGCGCAGTAGTCGCACTGGGCGACGCAGACGTTCGTGTAGTTGATGATCCGCATCACCATGTAGGTGGCGCGGTCGGGCGTCGTGCCAGCGGGCGCGCGCCGCCTGCGCGAGCTCGCGCAGCTCGTCGTCCGACGCCTCGCGCCAGAGGCGCGCGGCCTCGTCGACCGAGATCGCGGCTCATGCCGGCACCGCCTCCTCGACCGTGACCTCGTCCGGGTCGAGCGTGTCCATGAACGAGCTGACGGAGAAGACCGCGTTGCCCGGCGCCCGCGACGCCGTAGCCGGGCGGCGGCCGCAGGCCGTGGCGTTCGAGCGCGTCGCGATACGCCTCCAGCAGGCGGATGTGGTACTCGAGCGGCGCGCCGTCCGGGTTGTCGCGGCCGAGCGGCGTCGTCGGCTCCGGGCACCACGTCGTGAAGCGCGGGCGTGATCCCGCGGCTCATGAAGTAGTCGAGGCCCTCGGTCGTCGACGCGATCGCCTCGTCGACCGTCGCGAAGCCGAACGGCTTCGCCATCTCGACGCCGGCGACGAAGTTCGGGATCACGAAGCGGGCGCCGAACACCTCGGCCGCGTCGAGGATCCGCCGGTGCCACTCCTCGCGGCCGACGTAGCGCTGCTTGCCCGGGCGAGATCAGCTCGAAGAGCCGCTTGTCCCAGACCTCGTAGTTCGGGTGGTAGATCGTGATCCCGTAGTCCTTGTAGCGCTGCACGTCCGCGCGTGGCAGCGCCTGCGCGACGACCTTGCCGATCCAGCGGCCCGGGAAGCGCTCCTCGATCGCCTGCGCGTAGCGGCCGTAGAAGTCCGCCTCGGCGAGCCCGTCGACCGTGCTCGTGACCGAGCCGCCGGTGAGCGTGTACGCCTTGCTCGTCCGGTCGGTGTCGTAGCGGTCGATCAGCGCGAGCGCCTCGAGCACGTCCTCGACCGGCTTGACGCCGGTGTACGGCCGGCCCTCCCGCTTGTGCTGGCGCCAGTTGTGGTTGATGTCGCAGAACCCGCACTCCTCCTTGGCGCCGAAGTACTGGCAGAGGCGCAGCACGGTGAGGTAGATCAGGTAGCCCCACTGGATCGTCGGGGCGGTCTCCATCACGGTCTTGCCGTTCGCGAGCGGGTGGCGGTAGTACTCGGGCATCGGCGGGAGCCCGACGTCGGCGATCGCGCGACCGTCGAGGGTCAGCGCGAGCGTGCCGTCCTCGCCCAGGGCGACGCGGTACGGGCGAGCCCGGGTTCACGCGCACGGAGACGATCGTGCGCCGGAGCTCGTACGGCCCGCCGGTCAGCGCGAGCTCCTCCGGCGGCCGGCGCCGCGCCGCCTCGCCGAGCTCGGCGAGCGGCTTCTGGTCGAACGAGAAGATGAAGTACGACTTCGGCTTCACCTCGCCGTCGAGGTTGTCGCTGAGCGCCGACGCGTCGAAAGCGATCCCGGTGCGGAGCAGGTCCTCCTTCAGCACCGCCTCGCGTGGCACGTGCGGGTAACGGTCCATCAGCGCCTCGACGAGCGCAGTGCGGGTCGCGGCCACGTTGCTCACGACTGCAAGGTATCGGCCGACGAGGGTCGGGGCGCCCGCCTCGGCGACCGGTGGGCCCGGATTACGCTGGAGAGCGATGCCGAAGCTCACGCAGACGATTCCCGCGCTCCCCGTCCGCGACATGCCACCGGCGGTCGCCTTCTACCGCGACCGGCTCGGATTCGAGGTGCTGCACCAGGACGGCGGCTTCGCCGTGCTGTGTCGAGACGAGGCGGTGCTGCATCTCTGGGAGTCGAGCGACGACGCGTGGCGCGAGCGCCCCGACGTTGCGCAACGTCCGGTGTGCACGGGCGCCGAGTCGTTCATCGCCGGCACCGCGAGCTGCCGGATCCTGACCGAGGGCGTCGACGAGCTCTACGAGGAGCTCCGCACCAGGGACGTCCTGCACCCGGTCTCGTGGGCCGGCGTCGGCGAGACGGACTTCGGGACGCGCGAGTTCGCGGCGCTCGACCTCGACGGGAACCTCGTCACGTTCTTCCGCTGGGTCTCCTAGCGCGGCCTATTGCACCCGCCGTCGCGTCGCGTCGCCTCTAGACTGGCTCCCGTGATCCGCCTCGGCCGCATCTCGTACGTCAACATGGCGCCGGTCTTCCACCGCCTGACATACGAGGTGGAGGAGGTCACGGGCGTGCCGACGGAGCTCAACCGGATGCTTTTGGCAGGGGAGATCGACATCGCGCCGATCTCGTCGATCGAGTACGCGCGCCATGCGCCGCGTCTCCGGCTGCTCCCCCGGCTCTGCGTCTCCTCCGAGGGCGCGGTCGACTCGATCCAGCTCGTGACCAAGGTTCCACTCGGGCGCGTGCGGACGGTCGCTGTCACGCCCGAGAGCGCCACGTCGGTCGTCCTCACGAAGGTCCTGCTCCCGCAGGCGGAGCGGCTCCCGCTCGAGGCCGCGTCCGAAGCCGACGCGAAGCTTCTGATCGGCGATGCAGCCCTGAAGAGCGCGTTCGAGGATCCCGACGCCGCATTACGACCTCGGTCGCCTGTGGCTCGAGCGCACCGGGCTTCCCGATGGTCTTCGCCGTCTGGGCGGCCCCGGAGCCGGTGGTCGACGGGCTTCTGCGATCTCCAGGACGCGCTGGTCGCGTCCGTGCGGCTCGCCCGCTCCGAGCCGGAACGCCTCGCGTACGAGGCGAGCGACCGCTACGGCTACCCGGCCGGGTTCCTCGCCCGGTACTTCGAGAAGCTCCGCTACAGCTTCGGCCCCCGGGAGCGCGCGGGCTTCTACACGTTCCTCGAGATGGCCCGGGACGTCGGCGAGCTGCAGCAGGTGCCCGAGCTCCGGTTCCTGCAGGACGAGGTCAAGGTCGCCTGACCGCCCGGGCCCGCGCGACGCGCAGCAAATGCAGCGCGACGAACGCGAGCCATACGAACCACGCCAAGCCTCCTGCGCGGCTCGCCGCTCCCGGCCCGAGTGAGCCGAAAGCGGCGCTGGCGAGGATCAGCGCCGGGGTCGCGAGCAGCGTCGGCAGCCAGGCGGCACGCCAGTCAGGCATCCGCCTGAACGCGAAGGCGAGCACGGGCGGCGTGAGCAGCAGAGCCGCCGCTGTGACCCCCGACTCGACCTTGTGCGCCGACGAGTGCCACGATGTGTTGTCGCAGGCTGCGTCGATGCCCTGGCAGTCGAGCCTGAAAAGCCCGTCGAGGAACATGCCCGCACCGACGACGACGAGGCCGAGGACGCCTAGCCGCGACAGCAGCCCGGGCCGAAGTGCCTGCCATAGGCCGAGAGAAAACGCTATGACGAGGAGCCCGGTGAGGTTCGCCGCAAGCTGGTTGTAGAGCCACGGGTACGACGCGGTGACGGCGCCGAGGTCGCTGATGTCATCGTTCGTGGGGCTGAACGCCTGCGGCTGCGCGAGGTCGCCGAGCAAGGACGCCGACGACGAACGTCAGCGGCGCGGCGAGTCCGCAGATCGCGGCGGCGCGAGGCGGCATCCACGGAGTCTCACAGACCGCGGAGGTCCGAAGGCCTGGTGTCGAAAGGCGTTCGTACGGAATCCGTGAGGATCTCGCAGGCGTGTCGGGAGCTCCACTACGCTCGACCGGATCGATGCGCCACCTGATCCTCACCCTCGTCGTCGCGTCGCTCGTCGCCTCGTTTCTCGTGCCGGTCGTGTCTGCCGCCCCGCGCGAGCTCTGGCCGGGCGTCACCTACGAGCCCGGTGTCCAGTTCACGTCCCGGGGGCCCGTGGCGATCAATGTCCTGCGGGGACCGCGCCCCGGTGGCCTCGACGACGCTCGAGCCCGTGCTCTCGAACGACACGGTCGTCGGCCGCGAGACCTTGACTGCGATGCAGCGCCGCCTCGCGTCGACGGCAACTGCCGCAGGCGTGAACGGCGACTACTTCACGCTCGCGACCGGAAAGCCCTCGGGTGTCCTCATGCGGGACGCACAGCTCGTCAGCCCCCCGAATGCCGGCCGCGCGAGCGCGGGGATCACGACCGACGGCCGCCTGGACATACGACGCGTCGGGTTCGCGGGGACCTGGCGGGGCGCGGTTCCGAACCGACCGTTGAATGCGCTCAACGCCCTGCCGCCCTCGGCGGGTGCAGCCGTGCTCACCGACGCGTACGGCCCGAGCGCTCCGGCGCTCAAGGGCAGCGTCGCCGTCGTCCTCTTCCCCTTCCCCGCCGCCACGCCCGACGTCGATCTCGTCGCCCCGGTGGTCGAGGCGCACAACGATGGGAGTGCGATCGCAATCCCGCCCGGCGGCGCCGTGCTGCTCGCGCGCGGCGCGGCCGCGGCCACGCTCGCAGCCGAGGCACCCGTCGGTGCGCCGGTGACGATCCGGCTCGGGCTCCGCCCCGCATGGCCGAATGTCGTCGGTGCCATCGGCGGAGGCCCCCAGATCGTGCGGAACGGGGCCGCGGTGTTTCGCTCGGGCGAAGTATTCACGACCGGCCAGCTCGGCCCGCGCGCTCCCAGGAGCGCGGTCGGCCAGCTGCGCGGACGGGCGCATCGTCCTCGTCGCGGTCGACGGCCGTCAGCCGGGGTACAGCGTCGGGCTGACGAACTTCGAGCTGGCGCAGGCGCTCGTCCGGCTCGGCGCGGTGACGGGCATGGCGCTCGACAGCGGCGGCTCCACGACCATGGCCTTCGACGGGACGCTGCTCAACCGACCGTCCGCCGGGAGGCAACGGCCGATCTCGACGGCGCTGATGCTCCTCTACCGCGGAGTGTTCGCGCCGGAGCCTCCCGCGCGCGTCTCACCCAATGGAGACGGCGTGGCCGAGACCCCCGACCTGCGGTACCGAATCGTGCGGCCCTCCGCGGTTAACGTGACGCTTCGAGCACCGGACGGGTCGACGCCGCTGTCCGCGGCGTCCGAGCAGCCGGCCGGCACCTATCCCGTGCCGTTCCGCGACCGTCGCCGAGGCCGGCGCCGCCGACGCGACCACGCCGGCCGCTTCGGGGACGTGGACGTTCGAGGTGAAGGCCGTCGACGACCTCGGCCAGGCGTCGTCCATCACGCGAACCTTCGTCGTCGACGACACCCTCGGCTTCCTCCGCGTGCCGGCGCTCAGGGCGGTTCCGCCCGGCGGCCGCGAGATCCCGGTCACGTGGAAGCTGTCACGGCCGGCGAGGGTCGGCGTCACCGTGCGTGGACGCGGCCGGCCGCGTCGTCCGTCGCGGGCTCGCGCCGGCCCGCCGCGCGCGAGGCCGGCGACCAGCGCGTGACCTGGGACGGCCTCGGTCAGGACGGCAAGCGCCTCGAGGGCCGCTTCGTGGTGCAGGTCGTCGCGACGAGCGCGCTCGGACGCTCGGAGCTCGACGCTCCGATCGTCATCCGCAAGGCCGCCGTCCCCGCGCGGGTAGCCTTCCGCGGCGATGCCGGTCGCCGGCCTCCTCACCGACATCACAACGTGGGTCACCAGACTCGATCGGGGACTACGGCCTGTACGCCGTCTTCGGACTGATGCTGATCGACGCCGTGTTCCCGGCCGCGAGCGAGGTCGTGATGGTCTATGCGGGCGCCGTCGCGTCCGGCGCCTTCGCCGACCAGTCGATCACGCTCTTCGGCTACGAGTTCGACGAGCGGCTTTCCCGCGTACGTCGCGGTCGCGACGGCCGGTACGGTCGGCTACCTGATCGGCGTCGATCGGCGGCTGGGCGCTCGGCGACTACCTCGGCCGCCCGTGGCTCGAGCACCACGGGCGATGGCTGCACCTGAGCGCGCGAGAAGCTC
Source organism: uncultured Actinomycetes bacterium (assembly GCA_963793655.1). Taxonomy (GTDB): domain Bacteria; phylum Actinomycetota; class Thermoleophilia; order Gaiellales; family Gaiellaceae; genus Gaiella. The sequence goes on along the minus strand of CAWCAV010000002.1, from coordinate 72,777 downwards.
GACCGCGCGGAGCGATGGTTCGACCGCTGGGAGGAATGGGCGGTGTTCCTCGGACGCGATCACGCCGGTGATGCGATCGTTCATCTCCATCCCGGCGGGCGTCTTCCGGGCGCGATTCCGACCCCTACGTCTGGCTCACGCTGCTCGGCTCGGCGCTCTGGTGCTTCGCCTTCGCGGCGGCCGGCTGGGCTGCGGGCGCGAGCTGGGAGAAGTTCCACCATGCCTTCCGCTACGTCGACTACGTCGTCGCCGCGGTCGTCGTCGTCGCGGTCGCAGCCGTCGTGTGGCACTTCCTCCGGCGACGGCGCGTGACTGCCGACGAGCCCGCGTAGGAAGCGCTCACACGGCCGCGAATCCCTGCTCAGACAGCCCTTCGGTGCGCCGGGAGCGCATCGGCTGGCGGTACACTCGGGCGATCGTGATCCCTCTCGTCGACGTCAAGGCGCAGTACGAGCCGTTCATCCCCGAGCTTCAGGAGCGGTTCGCCGAGGTGCTCGAGTCCGGCCGCTTCATCTTCGGCCCGGAGGTCGAGGCCTTCGAGCGCGAGGCGGCCGCCTACCTCGGTGTCCCGCACGCGATCGGCGTCGCGAACGGGACCGACGCGCTCGTCCTCGCGCTCGAGGCGATGGGGATCGAGCGCGGCGACGAGGTGATCTGCCCCGCGTTCACGTTCTACGCGACCGCAGAGGCGATCGCGCGCGTCGGCGCGACGCCGGTCTTCGCCGACATCGACCCGGTGACGCTCAACCTCGACCCGGCGGCCGTGGCGGCGCTGATCACCCGAGCGGACGAAGGCGATCGTGCCCGTCCACCTCTTCGGGCGCCCCGCGCCGCTCGACGAGCTCGCGGCGCTCGGCCTGCCGCTGCTCGAGGACGCGGCCCAGGCGTTCGGCGCGCCCGGCATCGCGACGACCGGCGTCTGCTCGACGTTCAGCTTCTTCCCGACGAAGAACCTCTTCGCCCTCGGCGACGGCGGGCTCGTCGCGTGCCTCGACGACGGCGTCGCCGAGACCGTGCGGAAGCTGCGCTTCCACGGCTCGCGCGACAAGCAGACGTTCGAGCTGGTCGGGGCGAACTCACGGCTCGACGCGATCCAGGCGGCGGCGCTGCGCGTCTTCCTGCCGCACCTCGCCGGCTGGAACGCCGCGCGACGCGAGGCGGCAGCGCGCTACGCGGAGCTCGGCCTCGGCGACGCCGTCGAGCTGCCGGTCGACGAGGCCGGGCCACGTCTACCACATGTACGTCGTCCGCACGCCGGAGCGCGCGCGCATCGCCGACGCGCTGCGCGAGGCCGGGATCGCGTCCGCCTCCTACTACGTGACGCCGCTCCATCTCCAGCCTGCGATGGCCTACCTCGGCTACGCGCCGGGCTCGCTGCCCGAGACCGAGCGCGCCGCCGCCGAGAACCTCGCGCTGCCGATGTGGGGCGGGATCGGGCCCGACGAGCAGGAACAGGTCGTCGCCGCGGTCAAGTCCGCCGTCGGCGTCGCCGTCTAGCGGGAGACGTCGTGCGCAGCCCGGTCAGCCGCCACTCGATCTGGCAGGTCGGCGTCGACGCGCTGATCGTCGCCGGTGCGTGGTGGCTCGCGTGGAGCCTCCGCTTCGACCAGGTGCGCCCCGTCTACTACGACCGGTACCTCGAGTGGCCGATCGTGCTGCTCGTCGTCGGGATCAAGCTGCCGGTGTTCGCGCTCTCCGGCTTCTACAACCGCTGGTGGCGCTATGTCTCGACGCGCGACATGTGGACTGCTCTCCGGGGTGTCGTGCTCGCCTCGATCGCGGTCTTCCTCGTCTTCACCCTCTTCGACGTCCACCGCGTCGCCGTCCCGCGCGGCGTCTGGTTCATCGACCTGCTCCTGTGCATCGCGTTCGTCGCCGGGTCGCGGCTGCTCGCCCGGACGCTCATCGAGCGCCCGCTCCCCGGCCGGATCGTGACGCGCGGCAAGGAGGCGATCATCGTCGGCGCCGGCGACGCCGGCCAGCTCGTCGTGAAGGAGATGCAGCGGAGCCCGGTGCTCGGGTACACGCCGATCGGGACTACTCGACGACGATCCTCGCAAGCGCAACCTGCGCCTCCACGGCGTCCGCGTGCTCGGCACGACCGCCGACCTCGAGCGCGTTCTCCGCGACCGCCGGCCCGGACGAGGTGCTGATCGCGATCCCGACCGCCTCCGGCGAGCTGCGAGCACGCATCTTCGAGACCGCCCGCGCCCTCGACGTGCCCGTCAAGACGCTGCCGAGCCTCTCCGACCTCGTCTCGGGCGACGCCGACCTCGCCCGCCAGCTGCGCCCCGTCGAGGTCGAGGACGTGCTCGGGCGCGAGCCGGTCGAGGTCGACTTCGAGTCGATCTCCGACTACCTGAAGGGCGAGGTCGTGCATCGTCACGGGTGCCGGCGGCTCGATCGGCTCGGAGCTCTGCCGCCAGATCGCGCGCGTCGAGCCGGCGAAGCTCGTGCTCCTCGACCACGCCGAGCCCGCGCTGTTCGAGATCGAGCGCGAGCTCGTCCGCGAGCGCGGGTTCCGCGCGGCTGCCGCCGTCGTCGGCGACGTACGCGACCCGGTCGAAGCTGCGCCAGGTCTTCGACAAGTACCGGCCCGGGGTCGTCTTCCATGCCGCCGCGTACAAGCACGTGGCGATGATGGAGGCGAACCCGCTCGAGGCGGTGCGCAACAACACGCTCGGGCACCCGCGTGGTCGCGGACGTCGCCGTCGAGTACGGCGCGAAGCGCTTCGTGCTCGTCTCGACGGACAAGGCCGCGAATCCCGAAGACCGTGATGGGCCAGTCGAAGGCGCTCGCCGAGTGGATCGTCGAGACCTGGGGCCACCGGGCGGACGTCGACGACGCGCTTCGTCGCGCGTGCGATTCGGCAACGTCCTCGGCTCGTCGGGCTCGGTCGTGCCGATCTTCCGCCGCCAGATCGCGCGCGGCGGACCGGTCACGGTCACGCACCCGGAGATGACCCGCTTCTTCATGACGATCCCCGAGGCGGTGCAGCTGATCGTGCAGGCGGGCGCGATCGGCGGGCGCGGCCAGGTCTACGTGCTCGACATGGGCGAGCCGGTGCGGATCGTCGACCTCGCCGAGAAGATGATCCGGCTCTCGGGCAAGGAGCCGGGAACGCGAGATCGTCGATCGAGTTCATCGGGCCGGCGCCGGGCGAGAAGCTCCACGAGGAGCTCGTCGGGCGACGGCGAGACGGTGGCGCCGAGCCCGCATCCGAAGATCGACCTGATCACGCGCCCGCCCGTCGACTCCGACTGGCTCGAGGCCGAGCTCGCGCTGCTCGAGCGGCTCGTCGAGGAGGGGGAGACGCTCGAGCTCGTCGGCGAGCTTCGGCGGCTCGTGGACGAGCCGCGGCGCGAGCGGGCCGGCACGATCGAGGCGGGTCCGTCTCCATAGCGCCGGCGGCGCCCGTGTTCGTCGTGGGCGACGTCCACGGCCATCGCGACGTGCTGGCCGGGCTCCTCCGGGACTCCGGGCTCGTCGACGCAGCCGAGCGGTGGCGTGGCGGCGACGCGCGCCTGTGGCTTCTCGGTGACCTCGTCGACCGGGGGCCGGACGGCATCGGCGCCATCGACCTCGTCCGGCGCCTGGAACGCGAGAGCGCCGGCGCGGTTCGCTGCCTGCTCGGCAACCACGAGGTACTGCTCCTCGCCGTGCACAGATTCGCCGCCGAGGAGACGGTCGTCCCGGGCCAGTCGTACCACGACCTCTGGAAGCTCAACGGAGGGCGTCGACGCCGACCTCGCCGCGCTGACGCCCGGAGCACATGCATTGGATCGCCGCGCTGCCGCCGCCGTAGCGCGGGAGGGAGACTGGCTGCTCGTCCACGCCGACACGCCCGGCCTACCTCGAGCTCGGGCAGCTCGCTCGACGAGGTCGCGCGGGTCGCCTCTGCGGCGCTCTCCGTGGGCTCCGTCGAGGACGTCGACGACCTCCTCGCCGATCGTCGCAGACCGGATGCGCCTCGACGACGCTGGCCGCGGTCGAAGCGCTGCTCGGCGCGTTCGGCGGCGCGCGGATCGTCCACGGCCACACGCCCATCGCGTCGGTCCGGGGCGTCGATCCGCGTTCGGTCACCGCGCCGCTGGTCTACGGGGACGGCCGCGTGACGAACGTCGACCACTGCCTCTTCGCCGGCGGGCCGGGCTTCGTGACGCGACTGGAGGGCGGGTCAAGCCCGGAGGCCTGACCCGCCCGGCAGAGGCTATGCGCCCGGGATCTCGGAGCAGCAGCAGCTGCCCGCCCTCGCGCTTGTAGGTGAAGTCGGGCTGGCCGTCACCGTTGTTGTCGTCCCCGGGGGCCTTCTCGACCCACAGCGTGTGCGCCTGGATGTTGATCAGGAACATGCCCGGGCCGAATGCCTCGGACGCGTCGACGATCCCGGTGGTCTCCCAGGCGCCGAGGTTCCCGTTCGGGCGGCCGTCGACGTCGGTGGGGCCACCGTCGGCCGACTGATCGACTTCGCGCGACGACCTTCGGCGTCCCGCGAGAACGGGACGTGCCAGAGACGTGCCGGTCGTCGCGTTGGCGGCGGTCGAGCCGGCCGGGAACTGCTGGCTCGAGCCCGGATCCTCGGTCACGAGGATGCCGTGCGCGGTCGACTCGATGTTGTCGGGCTGGTGGATCTCGCGAGGGTCTGGACGGGATTGTCGTCGCCCTCGACGAAGACGGTGAGCGACGTCACCTTCGTCGGGTCGTTCGGGTCGAGAACCATGCTTCCAGACACGGCCGTTCGTGGACTTGAAGTTCGGGGTGTCCAGGCTGTGCGGCAGCCGACGGCCGCGGCCCGAGTCGACGACGTAGACGACGTTGCCCATCCCGGGCCGCTTGTCGTAGGCGATGTCCTCGATGCGGACGAACTGGAACACGTTGTTGATGTCGCTCCAATACTCGAGCACCCACTGCGGGCCGTCGATGCCGAGCGGCGTCGTCGAGCGGAGATCGCGCTGCCAGCGTGCCGTTCGTCGGCGGCAGCGGGAAGCCGAAGTCGGCCGCCTTCACCTCAGATCCGTCTGGCTTGAGGCCGGTCGCGATCGTCCTTCGGCACCTTGATGAAGTGCCCGGTGACCACCGTGCCCGACCCGGGATGCACGTCGTAGTAGTTCTTCACGCCTGGCGTGTCGGAGACGAACGCCCAGAGGTCGCCCTTGTCGGCCAGCAGCGCGTCCGTGCTCGGCGCGATGTAGGAGTAGAGCTGCGACTGGGCGGGCACTGCGCCGGCTGGGAACACACCCGTCAGCGGGCCGCTCGTGAACGTGTCGTCGCCCGAGAACACGACCGGCTTGCCGAACCCCGGGATCGGGATGCTGTTCTCGTGGTTGTGCCTGCCCATCCCGTAGATCGGGTGGTGCTTGCCGGTCTTGACGTCGAGCGCGACGACGAGCGCCGACCTCGCTTCTGTGCCGGGTCGCCGATCGGCGGCGGCCATGAGGCCTCCTGGCGGAACACGTAGTCGGGCGACTCCTCGTTCGTGAAGAGGATCTCCCGGGCGAAGCCCTCCTTCTCGGTGGCCAGGTAGTTGGAGCAGAAGCGCTGGAAGCCGGAGCTGCTCGAGATCGCGAACGAGCCGTTGAGCACGCCGGCCGAGTGCTGGTTGAGGATCAGCTGGCTCACCTGCGCGTTGTCGAAGTCGTTCTCCCCGTTGGCCGCGGTCGGTGCAGCCGCGACGTACGGGAACGGCACCTTGCTCGTCTCGTGGTTCACGAACAGGTCGACTCGGCCCTGGCCGCGCGGTGCGCAGGGAGATCCCGTCCGGGATGGCCTCGAAGCGGAAGCCGCTTGGAAGCACGTCCCCGACGGTCAGGAGTGGCTTGACCTCGACGCCGGGCTCCCCCGCCGTGCGTGAGCATCGATGCCCTCGCCGTCTGGAACCCGCTGTCGTTGTCGCCGGCGAGCGCGGCGGCGGTGATCGCTGCCGGCCAAGACGACCGCAGCGCTGAAGATCGAGCATTCTCCTCATCGTCGTTTCCCCTCCCTGTTGACGGGCAGCACAATACGCCGTTTCCGGCGCCGGGGCTATCCCTCGAGCGCGGAGAGCAAACAGTCGAGCAGCAGCGTCGGGGGAGCGGGTCGGAGGCGCCAGGACAGCCCCCTTTCGCTGAAGGGTCAGATCGCCCGCGCGCGGTCAGCGCCCGGAGGCGCCCGTCGCTGCACGAGCGCCTCGTCGACCGCGCCCGAGCCGGCCCGAGAACGTCGTGTACACCGGCGTCCCGAGCGCGACCGCCTCGCGGTTCATCGTCCCGCCTGCAGAGACGACGAGGTCGGCGAGCGCGACGAGGCTCAGCGCGTCGACGGCACGGTCGGGGACGACGAGCGAGGGCAGCCGCGGCCGCGCGCATCGACTCGCCGCTGCGCCGGCGTCCGTGGCAGCACGACGGCCTGCACGCCGGCATCGGAGCCGAGCCGGTCGAGCACGTCCGCGAACAGCGGGTTCCCGTGCCGGTGGTAGAGCGAGACCTCCGGCGGCGTCCGGACGACCGCGAGGATGCGCGAGCGGTCGATCGCCGAGCTCGTCGAGCACGCGCGGGTCGGGCTCGAACCCGTGGAGGTAGTACTCCTCCTTCAGCCCGGGGTACCTGCGGACCTTGGCGCCCGGCGCGCCGAGCCGGTCGAGCCGTTCCTGCGGGATCGCCTCCGGCACGACGACGCGGGTCGCTGCGCGGCACCCGAGCGCGTGCTGGGCGAATGCGAACTCGTAGTCGAAGGCGTAGGCAGACGGGATCCCGAGCGACCGCGCGACGAGCGGAAGCTCGTGGGAGGCGTGGGCGAGCGCGACGTCGAAGCCCCGCCCGCGCGCAAACGCCGCGAAGCGCGCGCACCCGCCCCGCCATCGCGCGCGCCTTGCCCGCGCGCGATCGCCCCGCCGTGCGGCGGCCCGACGACCGTGTGCGCCGAGGTCCGCGTCTTCGAGCAGCTCGAGCGTCTGGGCGAAGTCCCGGGCGGTGATCGTCACCTCGTGGCCGCGGGCGGCGAGCAGGCAGACGAGCGGCCGGAAGAACGACCACGTGCGGGGAGTTCGTGACGTCGATCCAGACGCGCATCATGATTCCGCCTCTGCGCGGCGCGCCTGCTCGAGGCCCCCCGCCTCCTCGCGCCCGATCCACTCGGCCAGGAAGGGCTCCGCGATCACGTATCTCCCGTCGCCTCCCTTCTGGACCACGTCCTCGCGGACGAGCGCCGACACGGCACGCTGCACGAACGTCGCGGCCGGCAGGCCCGCCGTGAGCCGCGTTTCCTCCGCGTAGAGGCTCGCAGGCCCGGAGTGGAGGGCCAGCAGCACGAGACGCTCGTTCTGCGTCGCTTCCTCCCAGATGCGTGAGAGGTTGTTGTGCTCGGCACGGAGCACGTCGAAGAGCGCGGCCTCCACGTCCGAGGCGTGGGCGGCGTGGCCGTGGGGAACGCGAGCCCAGGCGAAGAACGCGAGCTCCTGCGTCGCGTACGGATGCCCGTCGGCGAGGTCGAGCAGTCGCACCAGGGCATCGTCGTCGATGTCCCGCTCCGAGCGACCGAATCGGTCGCGGACGTACGCTCCCAGCGCATCGTGCGGCAGCCGGCCGACGATCATCTGCCTCGCGCTGCGCCAGAACGGCTCGTTCCGGTCGTTGAACAGCGCGTCGAGCACGTGGCGCTTGCTCCCCAGGTACACGTGGGAGACCTCGGGCTGCGTCTGGAACACCGCCCGCATCCGGTTCGGCAACGTCTCGTCCAGGCGGATCACCTCCTGGAACTCGTCGATGACGAGGGCTGTCCGCCTTCCGCGCTCGGCGCCGATGCGGCCGGGGAGCTCGAGGAGTCGGTCGATCGTGTCGTCGATGTCCTCCCGACTCCGGCTCCCGGTGAACGAGAACCGGACGTCCCCCTCGATCGGGTCGACCTCCACCGTCGGCCGCACCCTCAGTGTCCGGATGAGTGAGGCCGCGCGATCGAGGAGCTGCCCAGTGGGGGAGGAGAGGTCGTCGAGGATTGTCTTCGCGAGGCCCGCGGCGAAGCGCTCCTTGGTGGGCGTCCGCATCAGGTCGCAGTAACCCACCAGGATCCCCGCGCGCTGGACGTCCTGGATCGCGCGGAAGGCGAGCGACGTCTTGCCGAACCGCCGCGGTGCGAGAATCACGACGTCCTGCCCGCTTCGCAGATCGGCAGCGAGCTCGGCGAGCTCGGACTCGCGATCGACGAAGGCGTCGTCCAGCGCCAGTGCCCCGAACGTGAAGGGGTTTGCGGTATACACGTGCGCATTATGCACGGTCGTATAGACGGCACGCCTCCGTTGTATAATACAATGAAGTATACGGACGTTGTCTCGATCGGGCATAAGATCCCCTTATGGACACGCGGCAGCTGGCGGCGTTCTGTGCGGTCGTCGAGCGACGCTCGTTCTCCCAGGCAGCCGACCAGCTCGGCGTCACCCAGCCTGCGGTCTCGCTGCAGGTGCGCGCGCTCGAGAAGCGCCTCGGCACGCAGCTCCTCGACCGCTCCGGCCGTCGCGTCGAGCCGACCGAAGCGGGAATGCGCCTCTACCGTGGCGCGCAGCGGCTGCTTGCGCTCGAGGAGCAGCTGCTCGACGACGTCCTCTCCGAGGGGGAGGGCGACCTCGCGGGCCCGCTGTCGATCGGCGCTTCGACCGGGCCCGCCGCGGTCGTCGTGCCGCAGCTCCTCTGCGAGTTCCAGCACGCTCATCCAGGGGTGCGCGTGGCACTCGAAGTGCACGACACGCGAACCGTCGTCGAGCTGGTCTCCGAGCGGCGGCTCGAGCTCGGGATCGTGGGCGCGGCGCCACGTCATCGTGCCGTTCGCTTCGAGCCGTTCGCCTACGACGAGGTCGTGCTCGTCTGCCCGCCGGGCCACCGCTTCGCGGGACGGGCCGTCGACGTCCACGAGCTCGCCTCGGAAACGCCTCATCGTGATGCAGGAGGGGGCCGGCGTCCGTCGGATCGTCGAGGACGAGCTCCGACGGCTCGGGCTCCGGCTGCGCGATCTCGACCTGCGCCTCGAGCTCGGGCTGCAGGAGTCCGTCCGGAGCGCCGTGCTCGCCGGCTACGGCGTGACGTTCATCTCGCGTGCGGCCGTCGAGGCGGAGCTCGCCTCAGGCGCGCTCGCGGAGGCGCGGATCGAGGGCATGGACGGGAAGCGCGAGATCTCGATCGCCCGGGGGGCCGGGCGGGCACAGACACGAGTCGCGGACGCGTTCGCGGGATTCGCCCGCGAGCGGGCGGCCGCGGTCGCCGGCGGGCTCGGACGCTTGCCGGCGTCCAGCGCGGACGCATCGGCGTGAGCGAGGGCGCTCCCGCCCGCATCGTGCGGTTCGGCGCCGGCTCGCTCGGCGAGCTCGGCGGACGTGTGTGCCGAAGTCGGGATCACCCGTCCGCTCCTCGTCACGACGCGTCGCGGCGCCGCGGCGGTGGGGGATCTGCCCGTCGTGGCGCGGTATCGACGGCGTTCGCCCGCATGCTCCAGTCGAGACGGTGCGCGAGGCGGAGCGCCTTGCTCGCTCGGTGGGGGCCGACGGCCTCGTCGGCGTCGGCGGCGGCAGCGCGATCGACACGTGCAAGGCCGTCGTCGCCGGACTCGCTGCCGCGGACGCCCCGACGCTCCCCCGTGTCGTCGCGGTTCCGACGACGTACGCCGGCGCCGAGTGGACGCCGTCGTTCGGGATGCTGCTCGCCCCCGGGCGCAAGGGCGGCGGCGTCGACGAGCGCGCCCGTCCGGTCGCCGCGATCTACGACCCGCGAGCTGACCGCTCGACCTGCCCGCTCGACGCGACCGTCGGGCACGGCGATGAACGCGCTCGCGCACTGCGCCGAGGCGTACTACCACCCCGTCGCGCACGCCGGCGGCGGAGCGCCACGCGGATACCGGCGCCACGGCGATCGCGCACGCGCTCCCGATCGTCGCCGCACGCCCCGACGGGATCTACGGGAGGACGCGCCTGCTCGAGGGCGCCATGCGCGCGGCGCTCGCGCTCGCGGAGTCGGGGCTCTGCCTCGCGCACGCGATGGCACAGGTGCTCGGCGGGCGCTACGGGCTTCCGCAGGGCTCGATGAACGCCGTCTGCCTTCCGGCGGCGCTCCGCTTCAACGCGGAAGCCGTGCCGGAGGCGGTCGGCGCGGTTCGGCGCCGGCGCTCGGCACGAGAGATCCCGCCGCTCGGGTCGAGGAGCTCGCGCGGCTCGGAGGCTTCGGACGGCTGCGAGACTTCGGCGTACCCGAGGCGGAGCTCGACGAGGTCGCGGAGGCCGTCGTCGCCCGCCCGGGGCGCGAAGGCCAACCCCAGGCCGGTCGAGGCGGGAGACGTCGCCGCCCTGCTTCGCGCAGTCTGGTGAGCCGCTCACGTGAAGCGCTCGCCTTCGTCGCGGCGGTAGCCGAACCACGCCAGCGCGCCGAAGAACGGAAGCCCACGCCGCCAGTGCGGCGACGTGGTGAAGCGGGAGGGGGTGATCTCCGGTGGCGATCGAGTCGAGGACCTCGATCCAGCTTCGCGTGGGGAGGACCTGGGAGGCGAGGTCGACATCGCGCGGGATTCCGTCCGGCCGGGCCCAGAGCGCTCCCCCGATCGCCAGGGGGAGAAACGCGAGATTTGCTACCGGCAGCGCGGCTCGAGGCGGCAGCCAGTAGCCGAATGCGATCCCGAGCAGGGCGAACGGAATGCTGCCGAGGAGCAGCCCCAGCGCGAGCGCGGCGAACCGCCACGCGGACATCGTCGTCCCGTAGACGGCGGCGCCGACGATTGTCACCACCCCGACGGTGGCCGCAGCGAAAACGAGGGCGGAGAGGACGCGCCCTGCGAGACGGGTCGTCGCGCTCACCGGCAGCGTGCGGAGATACGTCTCCCAGGGCGTCGTACGTGCTGTGGCGATCCCGACACCGAACTGGAAGAACGTGACGGTGAGCAGTGCCGTCGCCGCGAAACCTGCGAGCAGCCGGTCGGGCTCACCCTGCTCGAACCGCGACCCGAAGACCAGCATCAGGACGCCGGGGAACGCGATCGTCGGCAGGGCGTAGGCGGGGTACCGAGCCATGATCATGGTCTCGGCGCGTGCGTGGACGAGCGCGAGCTTCATCCGCGCTCGGTCCCGTTATCGGCCCGATCGGGGTCGCGGGTCAGCGTCACGAATGCGTCCTCCAGGCTGACCGGGACGACCTCGAGCTCTCGGAAGGTGATGCCCGAGCCGACGAGCTCTGCGACGAATCGGTCGGCGTCGCCCACGTAGACCACGTGGCGGTCGTGATGCGACTCGACCGTCGAGATGCCGGCGAGCGGCGGGATGGTCTCGGCTCGTAGCGTGACTCGCGTCATTCCGGCACGCGCTCGAACCTCCGCGACGGTCCCGTCGAGGACGATGCGCCCACCGACCAGGAGCGCGACGCGTGAGGCGATCGCCTCGGCCTCCGCCAGCTGTTGGGTCGTCAGGAGGACAGATCCGCCTTCGTCGGCGAACTCGTCGAGGTCGGCGAGGAGCGCTCTCCGTGCGGTGGCATCCATCCCGGCCGTCGGCTCGTCGAGGAAGAGGACGCGCGGCCGCCCGGCGAGCGCGAGCGCTACCGCGAGCCTCCGGCGCTGGCCGCTCGACAGGCCGAGGGCCTGCCTCTGCGCGAGCGACGCGAGCCCGAGCCGCTCCAGCGCCTCTTCCACCGAGCAGGGGACCGGATAGTGCGCCCGTACCAGCTCGACGAGCTCGCGCACGTGGAGCGTTTGCGGGAAGCCGATCTCTTGGAGGACTGCCCCGACGGACCGGCGGGCCGCCGGCTCGCGGGGGTCGAGACCGTCGAGGTACGCGCGTCCGCGGTCCGGGCGGCGCAGCCCGAGCATGGTCGCCACCGCGGTGGACTTGCCGGCGCCGTTCGGCCCCAGCAGCGCGAGCACCTCACCCCTGCGGAGCTCGAGATCGACTCCGTCGAGCGCCCTGACCGGCCCGAAGGACTTGACCACACCCTCGAGACGGGCGGCGGTCGCTGACGGCGTTGGAGTGTCTGACGCGCACGGTCCGGCGTGGCGAAATCCGTTGCTCGGATGCTAGGAGGCGCGATGCGGCGCGACCATTGTCCGAAGAGGACAGGTCGTCGCGGCACAGCGACCCCGCGCCGATGAGCACGTTGTACGTCCCGTGGGCGGCGACGGCGCCGAGTAGGCGGCCTGTCACGAGATAGGCGCTGCCGAAGACCAGCCCCGTAGCAAGATGCACAGCGGCCTTCCGTCCTTGCCGGCGGACGTGCGCAAGGGCGAAGAGGGTCGTGCTGAGCGCAAGCGCCCCGATGCGTCCGAGCGGCGCGAGCAGCAGCCCGAGCACCAGTCCCCGCCAGATCGCCTCCTCCCGCGCCGACGTGACACACAGCAGGACGCTGCGCGACAGCAGACGGCGACGAGGAACCGCTGCCAGCGCGGAGGACGGGATCCGGCGCCGTGCCAGCCCGGCGAACAGGAGGCCGCCGGCGAGGCAACCGAACGCGAGCGCCTGGCCGACCGGCTTGGTCGTCGGGTCGAGCGGATGCACACCCGGCGCCGCGAGCGCCGCGGCAACGGCGACTGTGGACCACGCGAGCAGGCGGATCATCTCGATCATCGCTCCGCGGTGGGCCCGAGCGGCAGCAGGTAGAGCGACGCCTCGTACAGCCCGTCGACGCCGAGAAAGGCATCGAGCTGGCGGTCGTAGAAGCCGCCGAGCGGGACCGCAGCGAGCCCGAGCGCTGCGACGGCGAGCAGAAGGTTCTGCGCCACATGGCCGGCCTCGAGCAGGGTGAACCGGTAGGCGCGTGCACCGTACTTGAACCGTGAGCGCCAGAACATCGCGGTCATGGCGACGAACGCGGCACTCGACGCGAGAAGCTCGCCGTACGGGGAGAGGTCTTCGGGCTCCTGACGGGGGTCGATCGTGCGGAGCAGCTCGAGGCCCTGACGTAAAGGGTCGAAATGGTAGAGCGCGGGGTCCAGGCCCTCGACGCGCCGCGTCGCAACGTAGAGCTCGAGCGGATACAGGCCGCCGCCCGAGGGCGAGGAACGCAGCGTCTGCGGCGTCCCGCCCACCGTGCCGGTGACGCCGTATGCCGCCTGGAGGATCGATCCCAGCTCGTCGAGGCCGATTGTGCGCTCGCCGAACGCGCGAATCGATCGCCGTGCGTCGAGCGCATCTCCCAGGCTCGCAGGCCCGAGCCCGCGGGCGGGGAGCGGCACGAACGGGCGCTGGAGGTGGCGCTTGACCGAACGACTCGCGCTGATTCGCATCTCCACGCTCTGCTCGAGCCGCGCGGCCCCGACGACCAACGGGTCGACGACGCCCGGATACATGCGGGACGCTTCGTGGAAGTCCTCGGTCGGGTCGGCCGTGCCGACGCTCTGCGCACCGGTGACGGCCGCCAGTCGAACCGTCGGGACGAGCTCTGTCCCGAGGGCGCCTTCCGTCTCGCTCGGCGCCCGTGCGCTGTCGCCCGGATCCGTCACGGGAACGGATGGGGAAGCGGGTTGAGCCGAGCGACGTCGAGCGGCGTGTCGAGGAGCCCCACCTCGTGCGCGGCGACGTACAGCCGGGCGCCCCCGAGGAACTGGGCCCGATGGGCGACGTCGAGGGCGCAGAGCTCGGGGGTGATGACGCGCGCAACGCTGAGCCCGAGGTCGCGCACGTCGGGCGAGGTGACGTCCACCGCGTAGGCCGAGACACCGCGTGCGCCGAGCCTCGACACGAGCGCGTAGAACTGCTCACGGGGCGAGCTGCCTTCGAGCGGTCGAACCTGCGTCGTCGGCGAGCGCGTCGACGATGCGGTCAGGAACGAGGCGAGCTCGGCCTCCTCGCTTCGTGCGTAGAACAGCATGTGGTCGTCGAACGTCGCGATCGAGTCCGGATCGGGTGGCGCGCGATGCGGCGTCGAGGCAGCCTGGCGACCGAGCCAGCGGTACACGCCGAAGCCCTCGGCGATCGCCTTGAGCCACGCCTCCCCCATCCCCGCCGCGGCTCCCGCGCCGACGGCGAGCGCCGCGCGCGATCCCGACGGCCCGTGGACGACCGCGATCGCGACCGGGACGTCCAAGAAGCAGCTCCCGTCGATCGCGTCGAATCGCAGGCCGGTCGTGGCGAAGAATCGCCGGTCGAGCGCGCACAGCGCCTCGTCGCCGGACCAGTCGAGCAGGGGAAGGGAGAGGCGGCACTTCCACGCGAGCATCACGGCGTCCCGCTCGACCAGCTCGAGAAGCGCGGCCAGGATCGCCTCGCCGAAGGTGGGGGCACAGGCGAGCCCGCTGCTCGTCGAATACCCGATCGGGCGTGAGGCCCCCGGTTGGCGCAGGTAGACGAGCTGGGCCGGCAGGTACGCCGGCGCGCCGTCTGCGAGCGACATGCCCTCGACGAACTCGGTCCGCGTGTCCGCGGTGAACGGGACGAAGGGGAAGCTCCGCTGTGCGTGCTGCAGCGGATGGAAGAGCGCGAACCGCGACGGATCGACCGCCGCGTCCCCCAGCTCCCGGGCCGTCGTGACCCGGAGCTCGCCGAAGGGGACGAACATCGCCGAGTAGCGCTCGATCGCCTCTCCGATCGCCGCGGCCCGGGCGCGCTTCGCGCTCTCGTGGGCTCCGCTCCCGTACTCGACCGTCGGCGCTCCGAGCGTTCGTCGTCCGGGCGCGAGCTCGCACGCGCAGTTCGGAAGCGGCGTCTCGTCGGTCGTGTGGGTCGTCGAGACCGTGCGCGTGACGATGCCGACGAGGGGCGACACCGCGTCCTCGAGGCGCTCGAGGGCCTCGTCCACGGGCGTGAAGCGCTCCGCTGCGAGCGGCGGCGTCACGTGGTCGCCTCGAACCACGGAGACGGCACCGCCTGCTCGGGCGACCCACAGGCCGGGCATCGGGGCACACGGAGCACGTGGTGGTGGGACAGCCGGAGAACCGGCCCCACCTCGACGGCGTAGAGGCGCCCGGGAAGCGCTGGATCCTGCGTCGTCAGCCAGCGAAGCGCGAGCAGCGACGCGAGGGCGACAGCGAGCGAGGCGAGCGGCGTTGGTGCCGGCGCACGCGCCGGCACGCTCTCGACGATGTCGAAGTCTTCGTCGTAGCCGGAACAGGCCGCGCGTCGGAGCAGATAGCACTGTCGGCACGCCGAGGCGCCAGGGACGAACAGCGGCCCGACGACGACGAGCCGGCCGTCGAACGGCAAGACCTGCAACCACGGGATGCGACCGCCGATGGCGAGCTCGTTGAGCGCCGAGAGAGTCACGACCTCGTCGCGACCGGGCGCCGCGATGACGAAGGTCTCGTCGCCCGGCTCTCCGCCGAGCGGGCGCACTTCCAAGCGGCCGACTCCCATCCGTCGCAGCTGGTGGCCGATCTCGTCTGCAGTCGGGCCCGAGCCGAGGACGCAGACACGGCCCCGCCCGATCGCATCGAGCGCATCCGCCTGGGTCGTCTGGCGGGTGACCGCGGCGGCGAACGATGCCGCCGCGGTCAGGGCGTCCTCGTCGAACGCGCGGTGCTCACCGTCGACGAGCAGGCGGTTCGCTGCGAGCAGCGCCAGTGCCTTTGCGATCGCGGGGGCCGCCGGGCCTCCCAGCACGGACTCGATGTCCTCGACCGTGCGGGTCCCGTCGAGGAGAGGGAGCAGGCGTGGCAGGAGCGCCTCGGCAGCACGGCCCTCGAAGGTGACGACGGTTCCGCCGTGCTCGACGAGGACGCGTCGACCGTCCTCCGCGAGCCGACACCACGGGGCGAGCGCCGGGCGCTCCGGTACCCGACCGCCTGGTACGGCCTCCATGCTCACCAGCAGAGCGTGGTGCAGGTACAGCAGAGGATCACCGAGCTGCAGACCCCGCTCGAGCACGAGTCGTCGTCCACGACTGCGTACACGGCGCTGCCGTAGCCGCGGACGTTGGCCGAGAGGTCGAGCAGCTCCTCCGTGAGCTCTTCGAACATTGCGTGCTCCCTTCCTTCGAGGTGATGGTGTTGCCAGGTTCGCCAATGGCGGCGGCCGGCGCCAGATGTCCTTTGTCGCAAGAGAGCGCCGATTGCTCCACAGAGAGCCGGCGTCGGTGTTGACCGTCGCCGCCGAACTGCGGATCATCCGTGCATGGCCGAGTACGCGCTGATCACGGCGGTCGTCGCGAGCCTTGCGCTGTCGCTCGCGACGATTCCCGAGCGCCAGCTCGCGCGTCAACTGCCGGTTACCGCGGCGCGCGCCCAGGCGCTCATCTCGAAGACCGCGCGCGCGAACGACGTGCCGGTCGCCGAAGCGCGCTCGGCGATCGCGCAGGCACCGTACGGCCGTGCGGCGCTCCGGTACCTCTACGCCGAGGGCTGGGTCGGCGGACGGAAGAACGCGGCGGAGTGCGTCTTCGCGAAAGCCACGCCGGAACTCGACCCGGAAGCGGCTCGAGGCGGCTCTCCGCACGGACGCCCGCCTCCGTACGCGACTGGCACGGATGGCCGTCACCGTGCCACAGGCGGCCGAGGCGATCACGCGCGGGACGGCTTCGGCCTGCTGAGGGGCGTCAGGCGCGCTCGGCGGCGGCCTGCGTCGCCGCGACGACGCGCCGCAGGCTTGCGATCCCGATCACCTGGCCGCTCTCGTCGAGCACGGGCAGATGGCGGAAGCCGTGCTCGAGCATGATGCGGGCGGCCTCGTCGACTTCCGGTGTCGGTCGAGGCGGTGATCGGGTCGTCGGTCATCCACTGGCGCACCCGCGCCTCGCTCGTGTGGACGCGCGCGGCCATCGCCTTGAGCATGTCGCGCTCGGTGAGGATCCCGATCAGCCGGCCGAAGTCCTTCACGAGCACCGCACCGACGTTGGCCGAGCTCATGCGCTCGGCGACCTCGCCGAGCGTGTCCTCGGGAGCGACCTCGATCAGCTCGCCGAGCTTGACGTCCGAGAGATGCGGCATGCGGGAGTCCTATCAGTCCCGGTCGCGAAATAAGCAGTGCTAATCATTGACATTAGCGATTCCGGCCGAATCGCTACGATTCGGTGTCGTGGCGCCCCACGCTCCCATCGACGTGCTCGTGATCGGCAGCGGCGCCTCGGGGCTCGCGGCCGCGGTCTCCGCCGAGCGCGCGGGCGCCCGGGTCGCGGTGGCGACCAAGACGACGCTCCAGGCGAACAACTCGTCCAAGGCGCAGGGCGGGATCCAGGCCGCTTTCGGCGACGACGACTCGCCCGAGCTCCATGCCGAGGACGTGATGCGCTCGTCGCACGAGACCGCCGACGCGCGGCTCGTCGAGGTGCTCACCTCCGAGGCGCCGTCGGCGATCGCACTGGCTCGAGGAGCTGGGCTGCGAGCTTCACCCGGGAGAACGGCGGCTACCGGCTCGCCCGCTGCGGCGGCGCGACCGCGCAAGCGCCTGCTCCAGGTCGGCGACCGCACCGGCCACGCGATCACGAAGGCGCTCCGCGAGGCGTTCGAGGCCGGCGACGGAGCCGTGCTCGCGCACCACCGACTGACCGTCGCTCGAGCCGCGTCGAGAGCGGCTGGCGCGCCACGTTCGCGACGCCCGGAGCGGACGTCGACGCGTCGACGCTGGCGACCGTCGTCCTCGCCGTCGGGCGGCCGCTGCTTCGCCGAGGCCGCGACGCGCGGCGAGCTCTCCACGAACCACCCGAACGCCACGGGCGAGACGACGCAGATCGCGCTCGACGCCGGCGCGGAGGCGCGCGACCTCGACGCGCTCCAGTACCACCCGAACGGCGGCGCCTGGCCCGCGACGATGCAGGGCTACTCGATCCCCGAGACGACGCGCGCGTACGGCGCCGTGCTGCTGAACGCCGACGGCGAGGAGTTCACCGACTCGCTCGGCCCGCGCGACGTGGTCGTCGCAGGCGATCTTCGACGAGGTCGAGGCAGGGCGAGGCGTCGAGACCGAGGACGGCCGGCCGGCGGTCTGGCTCGACACGACGCGGATCGCCCGAGGCCGACGCCGACGTCTCGCTCCCGTACATGCTGCGCCGCTACCGCGGCGCGGGCATCGACCCGCTCGCCGAGCCGATCCTCACGTACCCCGTGCTCCACTACCAGAACGGCGGGCTCGTGATCGACACGGACGCGCGAGACGACGCTCGAGGGCGTCTACGCGTGCGGCGAGATCGCCGGCGGCACGCACGGGCGAAACCGCATGATGGGCAACTCCCTGCTCGAGTGCGTGCGTCTTCGGCCGCCGCGCCGGGGCGAACGCCGCGACGAAAGCGAAGGCATGAGCACGATCACGACGACCGACCTGGCCCAGACGCCGTGGAGGACGCCGCGGCGCACCTCTACGTCTGGGCGCTGAAGGACATCCCGCAGGACCTGCGCGACGCGCTCGCGGCGGCGCTGCGACCGCGAGACCTCGGTGACCGGGAATCCGCGTGCTCGAGACGATCCACCGCAACGTGGAGATCGCGGACGAGCAGAAGAACCTCGTCTGCCAGGACACCGGCATCGCCGTCTACTACTGCCGCGTGGGCGAGCACTTCCCGCTGCACCCGGCGCGGATCTACGCGTCGCTGAAGACCGGCACGGCGCGGGCGACGGTCGAGCATCCGCTGCGCTCGAACACGGTGCACACGCTCACGCGCGAGAACACGGGGCCGAACGTCGGCTACCGGGTGCCGATCGTGCACTGGGACTTCGTCGCCGGACTGGGACGGGCTCGACGTGAAGTGCGTGCCGAAGGGCTCGGGCTCGGAGAACATGAGCTTCCTGAAGATGCTGCGTTCCGGCCGACGGCGTGAACGGGATCAAGCAGTTCGTGCTGGAGTCGATCGTCGGCGCGGGCGGCAAGCCGTGCCCGCCGGGGATCGTCG
Source organism: uncultured Actinomycetes bacterium (assembly GCA_963793655.1). GTDB lineage: Bacteria > Actinomycetota > Thermoleophilia > Gaiellales > Gaiellaceae > Gaiella. Next base: position 54,030 of record CAWCAV010000002.1, on the reverse strand, counting down.
GGGTCGGCATCGGCGGCTCGGCCGACTACGCGATGCACCTCGCGAAGGAGGCGATCGCGCGGCCGGTCGGGACGCGCAACCCGGATCCGCTCGTCGCGCAGCTCGAGGACGAGCTCTACGGCGCTTCTCAACGAGACCGGGATCGGCCCGATGGGGCTCGGCGGCGACGTGACCGTGCTCCAGTGCCACATCGAGCACGCCGACACGCACATGACGCTGAACCCGGTCGCGGTCAACTACCAGTGCTGGGCGGCGCGGCGCGCGTCGGCGCACATCGCCGCCGACGGCACCGTCGACTTCGACCGGGAGGCGTGACGTGAGCGGAGGGCGTCGAATCCGGCGTGTTGTGGAGGAGATTTCTCGGAGTCGGCACGGTTGCAGCGGCCCCAGCGGCGTAGAATCGGCAGTGAGGGTGGCGGGAGGCCACCCCACCCTGGGTGGGGGACTGCGTGCGGACGTGTCCTTGGCGACGGCGTTCGACGCGCATGGGGTGGCGTGATGGCCAGGCACGAGGTCACCTTCCCGGTCACCGACCCGGCCGAGATCCTGAAGCTCCGCGCCGGCGACGAGGTGGTCGTGCAGGGGCACATCATCGGGATCCGCGACCGCACGCAGATCCGGATCTTCGACCAGGGCGATCGAGCCGCCGATGGATCTCTGGCGGCGCGTTCCTGCTGCACACGGCGCCGAACGTGCGCAAGGTCGGGCCCGGCCGCTACGAGAAGATCTGCATCGGCACCACGACCAGCGCGCGGATGGTGCGCTTCACCGAGGGGCTCGGCGCGCAGTACGGCGTCCGCGCGATCTGTGGCAAGGGCGGCTTCCCGGACGAGGCGATCGAGCCGATGCAGCGCCTGGGGATGGTCTACTTCGCGATCGTCGGCGGCGCCGCGGCGCTCGAGACGACCCAGATCGAGGAGATCGAGGAGGTCGCCTGGGAGGAGCTGATGCCCGAGTGCCTCTGGAAGTTCCGTGTCAAGGACTTCGGGCCGCTGATCGTCGGCATCGACGCGCACGGCGGCTCGCTCTACCGCGAGGTACAGGACCGCGCGCAAGAACAAGCTGGAGGAGCTCTATGCCCGATTTCAATGACGGCTTCCTCGGCGTCCCGGCACGGCCCGGGAAGCCGCGCGAGATCGGCCTCACGCACGTGATCGACAAGGGCCTGAACCTGCGCGACATCGAGGGGCTCTTCGACACGGCGGGGCAGTTCGTCGACATCGTCAAGTTCGGCTGGGGCACGAGCTACGTCACGAACAACCTCGAGAAGAAGATCGCGCTGTACCGCTCGTTCGAGACGCCCGTCGTCTGCGGCGGGACGCTGTTCGAGGCGGTCTACGGGCGCGACCGGATCGACGACTTCAAGCGCTGGCTCGTCGAGCACCGGTTCTCGCACGTCGAGATCTCGGACGGCACGCTCGAGATCCCGCGCGAGCGAGAAGCTCGAGCTGATCGCGCGACTTCGCCCGCGACTTCACCGTCCTCTCCGAGGTCGGGTCGAAGGACTCCGACGTCGTGTTCGCGCCCTACCAGTGGGTGGAGTGGATCAACGAGGAGCTCGCCGCCGGCGCCTGGAAGGTGATCACCGAGGGCGCGCGAGGGCGGCACCGCCGGCATCTTCCGCTCCGACGGCGACATGCGGACGGGGCTGCTCGACGAGATCGCGCACGGCGTCGCGATCGAGAACGTCCTCTTCGAGGCGCCGACGAAGTCCTCGCAGGCCTGGTTCGTGAAGCACTTCGGGCCCGAACGTGAACCTCGGCAACATCCCGCCCGACGAGGTGATCCCGCTCGAGACGCTGCGGCTCGGGCTCCGCGGCGACACGCTCAAGGAGATCCTGCTGGCGGAGCACCCGGATCGCGAGGATGACCCCGCCGCGCGCGTCTAGGCACCGGCCCGAACGGGGCGGTGACGTGGACTGGAAGCTCTCACTCGCAGGGCTCCTGATCGGGCTGCTCGTCGGGGTGACCGGCATGGGCGGCGGCTCGCTGATGACCCCGCTGCTCGTGCTCGTTCTTCGGCTTCAAGCCGTCGATCGCGATCGGCACGGACATCGTCCACGGGGCGATCTTCAAGTCGTTCGGCGCCGCCCAGCACCGGCGTCTCGGCCACGTCCACGCACGGCTCACGGCGTGGATGCTGCTCGGCTCCGCGCCGTTCTCGATCCTCGGCGTCGCGCTCTCCTGGTGGCTTCAAGCAGGAGTACGGCGACGGGTACGAGGACACGGCGAAGGCGATCCTCGGCGTCGCGCTCGTGCTCTGCGGGCTCGCGTTCCTCGTCAAGGCGTATCTCCACTCGAGCCGCGAGGACAAGCCGTTCATCCTCGACCAACCGTGACCGCGTGATCGCCGTCGTCACGGGTGTCGTGGGCGGCTTCGTCGTCGGCCTCACCTCGGTCGGGAGCGGCACGATCTTCGGCCTCGTGATGCTGATCGCGTTCCCGCTCACGGCGGCGAAGATCGTCGGCACGGACATCTTCCATGCCGCGGTGCTCCTCGCCGTCGCCGGCGCGGGGCAGCTGGTCGCGGGGCACGTCGACCTCGGAGCGACCGGCTGGCTCCTGATCGGCTCCGTCCCGGGCGTCCTGATCGGCGGCCGGTTCACCGTCAGGCTCCCCGACCGCTCGCTCAGGATCGCGCTCGCCGCGACGCTGACGCTCGCCGGGGTGAAGCTGGTCGAGCCGCCCGGCGCGGACGCGATCGTCCTCGCCGGCGTCGTGACGGCGGCGATCGCAGCGGTCGCCGCCACTGCCCGCTGGCTGATCACCCGATCGCCCGAGCGGCTGGCACAGGCATCGCAGCCCGACGCCTGACGCGCACGCCGAGGCGACGCAAACGGCGCCCCTACGTGCGGTCCGGGAGCGGCGGGCGGCAGCGGGCAGGACACGAACGTCCTGCCGGTGAGCCGGTAGCCGATCCTGTAGGCCGTGCAGCCCGCACAGAAGCCCGTCGTCGCCGCGAGGAGCGCGAGCGCGGCGACGAGCAGGCCGAGCGCCGCGCCGACAGTCGTGAGGCCCGCGGCGTAGGCCAGCGATGCCGCAGTCAGCACCGCCGAGGCCGACCATGTTCGCGAAGCGCGGCGGCCGCGCGTCCTCGAGGCGCCCTTCCCCGAGCCGCGGCTGGATCAGCTCGAAGTAGGCGACGCACGCGAGGCACCACCGGCGGCCGAGCGTCAGCCCGAGGGCGAGCTGCAGCGCCAGGAGCGCGAGGAGCCACCACCAGCCCGTCACGACGCGCGACCAACGCGACGAGGCCGACGACGACCTGGTTCACGCGCGGCGCGCGCTCGTCGATCAGCTGCGTGTCGCGGTAGGGGTCGGCCCGGCGCGGCGGTCGCTTCATTTCGGGAAGTATTAGCAGGTCCGTACAGTGCCGACGTGGCCGAGCCGAGCCCGCCCGCTGATCGTCCTCGGCGTCCGCCGCTCGGGGACGACGCTCCTCCGCGTGATGCTCGACCGCAGCCGGGCGCTCGCGATCCCGGACGAGTCGTACTTCGTCCCGCAGCTCGCCCGCCGGCACCGGGGACGTCGTCGACGCGGCGGCGTTCCTCGACGACCTGCGCCGGCTGCCGACGCTCGTCGAGTGGGGCCTCTCGCCCGACGCCGTCGCGGCCCGGCTCCGGCCGGGCATGACGACGGGAGAGGCGATCGCGGCGGTGTTCGAGGCGTACGCGGCGGAGCGCGGCAAGCCGCGGTGGGGCGACAAGACGCCGCTCTACATGCAGTACCTGCCGCTGCTCGAGGCGGCTCTTCCCGACGGCGCGCTACGTTCACCTGATCCGCGACGGGCGCGACGCGGCGCTCTCGTTCCTCGCCGTCCCCGAGGGGATCATGACCGCGGGCTGGGGCCACCCGCGTGACGCGGCGGGCTTCGCCTGTCAGTGGGCCACCGAGGTCCGCGCCGCGCGGGCGCTCGGGCGACGCGTCGGGCGGCCGCTACCTCGAGGTGCGCTACGAGGCGCTCGTCGCCGATCCCGGAGCAAGGAGCTCCAGCGCGTCTGCGGCTTCGCCGGGCTCGAGTACGACGACGCGATGCTCGGCTACGTCGGAGCAACCGAGTCGGCGCGCAAGGAGCACCAGCAGCGGCTCAACGAGCCGCCGCGGGTCGGCGTGCGCGACTGGCGCACGGAGATGCCCCGGGCCGACGCGCGGCGTTCGAGGCAGTCGCGGGCGATCTCCTCCACGAGCTCGGCTACGAGGTGTCGACGCGCGGACACGACCGCCGGCGGCTCGCCGCCTACCGGGCGAAGACGGGGGCGTGGCGCGCCGTCGGGGCTGCGACGCAGCGCTCGCCGCTCTGGCGCCGCCGGCACCCGTGTTGCAGTGACCCGGTGAGTCTGTCACTGTCCTCGGTCAGGACGTCGACGTCCGGACGCGCCTACTGCGGCCCGTTGGTGCCGCGGAAGGCCACGAGGATGCCGTTCAGGGTGAAGTAGTAGGCGCGCTCGGTCGCGATCCCGGGCGAGTACTTGCCGATCGGGAAGTGCCACACGATCTTCCCGTCCGACGCCCGCGCCGCGTACGTCTCCGTCTCGAGCGTCGAGAAGAACACGAGGTCGCCGACGACGACCGCGCCGCCGAGGATCCGCCCACCGACGTGCGTCCGCCAGAGCAGCCGTCCGTCGGTCTTGCGGTACGCCCGCAGCCCGCCGTTGAAGTCCCCGACGAAGATCCGGTCGCGACCGACGGCGGGCGTCGAGTAGCCGAGCGAGTTCACGTTGTCGGTCCAGAGCACGCGTCCGCTCGACGGCGTCGAGCGCGACGATCTTGCCCGAGCGCGCGATCGTGTAGAGCCGCTCGCCGTCGGTGGACGCGCTCGCGTAGAAGCTCTCGTAGCGGAACGCGTCGCGCTTCACGTACGTGCTCCAGAGCTTCGTGCCGTCGCGCTGGCGGAGGCAGAAGATCGAGCCCGCGTAGGTCGTGATGCAGACGCGGCCCTCGGCGAGCGACGGGCTCGAGTTGATCCGGCCGCCCGTGTCGTAGGCCCAGCGCACGCGGCCCGTGTCGGCGTCGACCGCGAAGAGCCGGCCGTCGGTCGCGCCGAAGTACGCGATCCCGTCGACGACGGCGGGCGACGACTCGACGATCGCGTTCGTCCGGAGCTGCCAGACGACCTTGCCGCTCTTCCGCGTCAGCGCCGTGACGGTGCCGTCCTTCGCGCTGACGATCAGGTTGTCGCCGGCGATCGCCGGGGTCGACGGCTTGTGGGCGTCGCTGCACCCTCCGCCAGAGCGACCTTCCCCGTCGCGGCGTCGATCGCCCACGTGTCTCCCTTGAAGGTGTTCACGTAGAGCATCCCGTCGCAGTAGCTCGGCGGGTACTCGACGTACGACTTGAGGCCGCGCGCCCAGAGCTTCTTGCGCCGGGATGCCGAGATCGATCGCCGGGCGAGCGAGGTCGCGCGTCGGGCCGCCGCCGAACATCGGCCAGCAGCGCTGGTCGACGTCGCGGCGAGCGCGGGCTGCGGGGGCGGCGTCGGCTCGGGCGTGCGGCTCGTCGGCGGTGGTCGGCGCGACGACCGTCACGTCCGTCACCTCCGTCTCGAGCGTTCCCGTCGGGCAGCGACCGGGTCGCGACGAGCGGCGACCGCGATCGCCGACGGCCAGGGCGAGGACGGCGGCGAGGACGAGGAGGAGTCGGCGGCGCATGCGGCGGGGTCGGCTCCGGGTGCCGACCACCCAGTGTGCCTACCCCACCGGGCGTCGCCGACCCGTCCTTACAATCGCCGTTCAGGTGGCCGGGAGCCGCTCAGCACGAGGTGTCGCCGCCCGGGCGCGCGCGGCACGGCCCGGCGGCCGACGTCCGGCGGGCGATGAGCGCGCGGCTCGCCCCCGCGCTGCTCGTCGGCGGCCCTTCTCGTCGCGACCTCGGCGGCGTTCGTCGTCACGGAGAAGCTGAAGCTCACGCGGAAGCCCGATCGTCGGGCCGACGGTCGACAAGGTCTTCTCGCCGACGTGCGACTGCAACGACGGCGGCAGCGGAGATCCGGTTCCGGCTACGCAAGGCCGACCGCGTCAGCGTCGAGATCGTCGACTCGGCGCGGCGACGTCGTGCGCGAGCTCGCGCGCGACCGTCCGCAGGGCCGCGCGCCGGTCGCCGTACGTCTGGGACGGCCGCGACGGCGCCGGCAGGGTCGTCGGCGAGGGGACGTACCGGCCGCGGGTGCACCTCGACCGGCAGCGCCGGACGATCGTGATGCCGAACCGTGATCCGCGTCGACACGACGCGCGCCGCGCGTCGTCAGCTTCACCGCGCGGCCGCTCGTCATCTCGCCCGACGGCGACGGTCGCTTCGACCGCGCGAAGATCCGCTACCGCGTCGAGCGAGCGCGCCGTCGTCGAGCTGTACGTCGACGGCATGCGGGCGCTGCGCAGGCTCGGCACGCGGACGTCGGGGACGATGGACTGGTTCGGCACCGCCGGCGGCGAGCCGCTGCCCGAGGGCCCGCACACGCTGCGGCTCGTCGCGCGGGACGTCGCCGGCAACCTCGGCCCGCGCTCGGGGTCGCGGACCGTCCGCATCCGCTTCCTGGCGCTCGGGCGCGACCGGGTCGTGACGGCGCCGCGGCGAGCACTTCGCGATCCTCGCGATCTCGCAGGCGCGGACGCTCCGCTGGCAGCTCGCCGGCCAGCTCCGGAACCGCGCGGCCCGGCACGCTGCGGCTGCGGCGCCGGACGCGCCGCGGACGCTACGTGCTCCGGGTCGACGCGAACGGCCACGTGCAGCGGGCAGCGGTCGTCGTGGTCCGGGCGGCCGCCCCGTGAGCGTCGCCGCGCAGGCCGCCGCGGTCGTCGGCTGCGCCGGGCTCGCCGCGTTGCTACCTCGCGCCGACCCGCGTCGCGCGGCTCGCCGGGCCTCGCCGCGTGGGGCGGCCGGGCTCGGCGTGCTCGGCGCTCTACCTGCTGCCAGACCTCAGCCGCTCGCGGCTCGCCGCCGCCGCGGTCGGCGGGCTCGTCGCCTCCGTCGTCGTCGCCATGCTGCTCCGGCGCTGGCCCTACTTCCTCGCCTTCGCGACGCTGGCCTGCATCCCGCTGCGGCTCCCGGTCGACATCGGAAACGACAGCGTCAACCTGCTCCTCCCGCTCTACGCGGTGTCGGCGGGCTCGCGCTGTCCCTCGGGTGGTCGCTCCTTCGTGGCGACGACCGCGCCCGCGAGCTCGGCCCCGTGGCCTGGCCGCGTGGCCGCGTTCGTCGACGTGGACGGGGCTCTCGATGCTCTGGACGTCGACGTGCGCCGCGGCGCGATCCTCCTCGGCGCGTTCCTGCTGCCGTTCGGGCTGCTCGCGATCGGCTTCGCGCGGCTCCCGTGGCGCGGCCGCTGGCTGACGTGGCTCTGGGGCGGCCTCGTCGCGACCGCGCTCGCGTACGCCGCCGTCGGCGGCTACCAGTGGCTGACGCGGGACGTGTTCTGGAACCCGAGCGTGAAGGTCTTCAACGCCTACGCGCCGTTCTTCCGCGTCAACTCGGTGTTCTGGGACCCGTCGGTCTACGGCCGCTACCTGACCGTGGCGATCCTCGCCTCGCTCGCCGGGATCCTGCTCGGCGGCGTGCGCGGCTGGCGCATCGCCGGCCTCTACGGCGTGGTCGCCGCGACCTGGCTCGGGCTCCTCATCTCGTTCTCGCAGTCGAGCTTCGTCGCGCTCGCGGCGCGGGCATCGTCGTCGCCGTCGCCGTCGCGTGGGGGCGCAGGGCGACGCTCGCTCTCGTCGCGCTCGCGGGCGTCACGGCCGTCGTGCTGCTCGCGGTGCCGCAGGTGCGGCACGAGCTCGTCGGCAAGTCGCGCTCGGGCGTCAACCGGATCACGTCCGGCCGCGCGAACCTCGTCGGCCAGGGAATCCGGATCACGCTCGACCATCCGGTCGCTCGGTGTCGGCGCGGGCGGCTTCTCGCACGAGTATGCGCGCCGCCTCGGGATTCCCGGGCAAGGACCCGAAGCGAGTCGCCTCGCACACGATGCCGGTGACGGTCGCTGCCGAGGGCGGGATCGTCGGGCCTCGCGCTCCTCGCTGGCTGCTCGCCGCAGCGTTCCTCGCCACGCTCACCGGCCTCGGCCGCGGGCTTCACGTCGCGCGTCTCGCTCGCGACCGGGGTCGTACTCGCCGCGATCGCGGTCCACAGCCTCTTCTACGCGGCGTTCTTCGAGGACCCGATGACCTGGGCGCTGCTCGGCCTCGTCGGGCTCACCTGCACGGGTGCCGAAGAAGGCCGCGCGCCCGGATCGCCGGACGCCCGTCGACCGCCACGGTGGAGCTGCCGCTCCTCCCGTGCCGGAGCCCACGCCGACGCGCGTCGACGTAGACTCGCGCCGTGCTCGACGGCCTCCAGCGCGCGCTCGTCCTCGCGCCGCACACGGACGACGGCGAGTTCGGCTGCGGCGGGCACGATGGCCCGCCTCGTCGAGGCGGGGTGCGAGGTGCGCTACGTCGCCTTCTCGATCGCGACGCGCTCGCTGCCGCCGGGCTTCGCGCCGGACACGCTGGCGCGCGAGGTGCGCGAGGCGACCGCCGAGCTCGGGATCCCCGAGTCGCACCTCACCGTGCACGACTTCGACGTGCGGACGTTCCCCGAGCGCCGCCAGGACATCCTCGAGCTGCTCGTCGCGCTCTGGGAGGAGTGGCGGCCCGACGTCGTCTTCCAGCCGTCCCACCACGACGTCCACCAGGATCACCAGACGATCGCGCAGGAGGGCCTCCGCGCGTTCAAGCGGACGACGATCCTCGGCTACGAGATCCCCTGGAACAACTTCGACTTCTCGTACGGCGCCTACATCGCGCTCGAGCGGCGGCACGTCGAGCGGAAGGTCGCGGCCGTCCGCCGCTACGCGTCGCAGCAGCACCGCCGGTACGCGGACGAGGAGTACATCTGGAACCTCGCGCGCGTCCACGGCACGAACGTGAACCGCGAGTTCGCCGAGGTGTTCCAGGTCTACCGGCATCGTCGCGTAGCCTCCTCGTTCGATGCGCCCGGGCTCATCGGTGCGGCGCTCTGCGTGCTCGGCGGCCTCTGCATGATCGCCGCGCTCGCAGTCGACCTCGACTCGACCGCAGCCGAAGGTGCTGATGGCAGCCGGGGCGGTCCTCTTCGTCCCCGGCGCCATCGTGACCTACGTCTGGATGCGGATGCGGATTCCGCCGCGAGTGAGCTGCGCCCGTCGCACGCTCCCATCGCGGTGCCGTCGCCGCGCTCCTCGGTGCGCTCGCGCTCGCCGGCGCGCGCGCGGCGCGGCCGCGCCCGTCGTCGTGATCGACCCAGGACACGACGCGCGCGCGAACCTCGCCACGGAGCCGATCGGCCCCGGCTCGGCGACGCGGAAGATCAAGGACGGCGGCGGCACGCACGGCGCCGTCACCGGGATCCGCGAGGCCGACCTCGACGCTCGACGTCTCGCTCCGGCTGCGCGCGCTGCTGCGCGCTGCGGGTGTCCGTGTAGTGATGACCCGGACGCGCACCGCGGATGCGAGCATGGGCAACGTCGCCCGGGCGCGGATCGCGAACCGCGCGGGAGCCGCGCTCTTCCTCCGCGTCCACGCCGACGGCTCCGTCGAGCCCGGCGCGCGCGGCACGCACACCCTGACGCCCGCGCTCCGCGCGCGGCTGGACGGACGACGTCTACCGCGCCAGCCGCCGTGCCGCCGAGCTCGCCCAGGCCGAGTTGTGCGCGCGCTCGGGTTCCCGGATCGCGGCATCCAGGAGCGCTCCGACTTCACGGGCTTCAACTGGGCCGACGTGCCGGCGATCCTCGTCGAGATGGGCTTCATGACGAACCCGGCCGAGGACCGCGCGCTCGCGCGGCCCGCGGTGCGGCAGCGCGCCGCGATCGGGCTCTGCCGCGGAGCGCTCCGTTTCCTCGGGCTGGCTCCGGCGCGGTGTGGGCCGCGGTGTGGGGTTTAGACACGGCTAAAGCATCGACCGATAGAGTTTAGGCATGTCTAAACTCACGCGGCGACGGCTCCTCTGCGCGACGGCCCCGCTCGCGGCCGCGCCGCTCGGGCTCGACGCTCGCGCACGCGGCGGCGAGGCCGAGCGCGGCCGGCCGACGACCACGCGGCACACCGCGCGACCGCGTCGCACGCGGCGACACGCCGCACGGGCCACGCGGCGATGATCGGCGAGGGCGCGCCCGCCGTCGGCGGCCCGAACGACCTCGACGCGCTGCTCTACCCGCCGCCCGCGCTGCCCCACGAGCCCGGCCGGGTGCGCGAGTACACGCTCGTCGCGACGGACGAGGAGCTCGAGATCGCCCCGGGCGTCTTCTTCCCCGCCTGGACGTACAACGGCACCGTGCCCGGCCCGGTGATCCGCGCCACCGAGGACGACCTCCTGCGCGTCCGCTTCGTGAACGCCGGCGCGCACCCGCACACGATCCACTTCCACGGGATCCACCCCACGAACATGGACGGCGTCTTCGAGATCGTCGGCGCCGGGGGACGAGTTGACGTACGAGTTCCCGGCCCGTCCGGCGGGCTTCCACGTCTACCACTGCCACGCGACGCCGCTCAAGAAGCACATCCACAAGGGCCTCTACGGCGCGTTCATCGTCGACCCGAAGGAGCCCGCGCGAGCCCGCGCGCGAGCTCGTGCATGGTGATGAACGGCTACGACACCGACGGCGACGGCGAGAACAACTTCTACACGGTCAACGGGCGGACGTTCTACTACGCCCGCTACCCGATCCGGGTGCGGCGCGGGCGAGCTCGTCCGGGTCTACCTCGCGAACCTGACCGAGTTCGACCTGATCAACTCGTTCCACCTCCACGCCGACTTCTTCCGCTACCAGCCGACGGGCACGGGCGAGCACTGGGAGTACACGGACACCGTGATGCAGTGCCAGGGTCAGCGCGGCGTGCTCGAGATCCGCTTCGCGCACACCGGGCACGTTCATGTTCCACGCGCACCAGTCGGAGTTCACCGAGCTCGGGTGGATGGGCTACTTCCAGGTGGAGGACGTAGGTGCAGGCCGGCACGGCGGCGGGCGACGTCGGGTGGCGCCTGTGGGCGCTCGTCCCGATCGTCCTGCTCGGGCTCGCCGTCGCGGTCGTCGTCTCGCAGGGCGACCGGGTCGTCGACCTCGTCGGCGGCAGCCCGCCGCCGGCCGACGAGCTCGACATCCGGCGCGTCGAGCTCCGGCCCGGCGAGATCCGCGTCCTGGTGCGGAACCCGCAGCGCGACGACGTCACGATCGCCGTCGGTCACGGTCGACGACGCGATCGTCCCGTTCACGCTCGACGGCGCCGGCGACGCTCGGCCGGCTGCGCTCGAGCACGGTCGTCGTCCCGTACGACTGGGTCGCGGACGAGCCGCTCGCGATCGGGGTCACGACCTCGACCGGGATCCAGACGACCCACGAGATCGCCGGCGGCGGTGGCGACGCCGCAGCCGGGCGCGCGCGGCTTCCTCGGCTACGGCCTGATCGGCCTGCTCGTCGGCGTCGTCCCGGTCGCGCTCGGACTGCTCTGGCTGCCGTCTCTCCGTCGCGGCGAGCCCGGCCTGGCTCGCCGCGTTCATGGCGCTCACCGGCGGGCCTGCTCACCTTCCTCGGCGTCGAGGCGCTGTTCGAGGCGCTCGAGCTCCAGGCGGCGCTGCCCGCCGTCGCTCGGCGGCCCCGGGCTCGTGCTCCTCGGGCTCGCCGCGAGCGCGCTCGGGATGACGTTCCTCTCCGCGCGGCTCTCGCCGAGGGCAGGTCGGCGCCAGCGGCCTCGCGCTCGCGCTCCTCGTCGCGATCGGGATCGGCGTCCACAACCTCGGCGAGGGCCTCGCGATCGGGACCTCGTTCGCGACGGGCGAGCTCCAGCTCGGCGCTTTCCTCGTGATCGGCTTCATGGTGCACAACGTCACCGAGGGGCTCGGGATCGCCGCGCCCGCGTCGCGAGCGCGGGTGACGCTCTGGCGCCTCGCGCTGCTCGCGCTGATCGCCGGCGCGCCGGCGATCCTCGGCACCTGGATCGGGGGCTACGCCGTCGAGCGACCTGCTGACGCCGGTGTTCTTCGCGCTCGCCGCGGGCGCGGCGCTCCAGGTCGTCGTCGAGGTCGGCCCGCTACGTCGCCCGCATCGCGCCGGGCGGCCTGCGCTCGGGCTGGGCGGTCGGCGGCTTCCTGTCGCGGGATCGCCGCCATGTGGGCGACGGGCTGCTGGTCGGCTGAGGTGGACCGGCTCCGTCGTCGAGACCGCCGGCCCGCGGGCGCCCGCCGCGGCCGCGGAGCACGACCGCACCGACCCCGTCCATCCGCTCGACGACGTCCTGCCGGGCGAGGCGCGGGTCTTCGAGGCCGCCCAGGAGTCGCTCGCCGCGAGCGCCGAGGGCGCGCGCGGCCTCTGGCCGTTCCTCGGGCCCGGCGTTCGTCGCGGCCGTCGCGTACGTCGACCCGGGCAACTTCGCCACGAACATGGCCGGCGGCGCGCAGTTCGGCTACCTGCTGCTGTGGGTCATCCTCACGGCCAACCTGATGGGGATGGTGATCCAGTCGATGAGCGCGAAGCTCGGGATCGCCACGGGGATGAACCTGCCGGAGGTGTGCCGCGAGCGGTTCCCGCACGCGGCCGCGGTGCTGCTGTGGATCCAGGCGGAGATCATCGCGATGGCCACCGACATCGCCGAGTTCATCGGTGCCGCGATCGGGCTGAACATCCTCTTCGGCATCCCGCTGTTCCCGTCGGCGCTGATCACGAGCGCGGCGGCCTTCGGGATCCTCGCGCTTGCAGGCCCGCGGGTTCCGGCGGCTCGAGGCGGTCATCGCCGCGTTCATCGGCGTGATCGTCGTCGCCTTCGCCGCCCAGGTCGTCCTCGCCGATCCCGACCCGGCGCAGGTCGGCACGTGGCTTCGTGCCCGGCTTCGAGGGCTCGGAGAGCGTCCTTCTCGCCGTCGGCATCCTCGGCGCCACCGTGATGCCCCACGTGATCTACCTGCACTCCGCGCTCACGCAGCACCGTGTCGTGGGTGCGACGGACGAGGAGAAGCGCCGCATCTTCCGGTTCGAGCTCGTCGACGTCGTGATCGCGATGGGGATCGCGGGCGTCGTCAACATGAGCATGCTCGTGATCGCGGCGGCAGTGTTCCACGAGAACGGGCTGACGGACGTCGGCGACGACCTCGTACAGGTCGCAGACCGGACTCGGTGAGCAGCTCGGCGCCGGTGCGGACACCCTCTTCGGCATCGCGCTGCTCGCGTCGGGCCTCTCCTCGTCGAGCGTCGGCACGCTGGCCGGGCAGGTCGTGATGCAGGGGTTCATCCGCCGCCGGATCCCGCTGTTCCTGCGCCGCGCGATCACGATGGCCCCGGCGCTTCTGATCATCGCCCTCGGCGTCGACGCATCGCGCGCGCTCGTGCTGAGCCAGGTGGTGCTCTCGTTCGGCATCCCCTTCGCGCTGATCCCGCTGCGTCTGGTTCTGCCGCGACCGCTCGCTGATGGGCGCGCTCGTCAACCGGCGGTCGACGACGGTCGTCGCGGTCGTGATCACGACGCTGATCGTCGGGCTCAACGCCTTCCTGCTCGAGCAGACGCTCCTGTAGCGGCGAGGCTTGCCTCGCCCCACCTGGCGCCGCCGCCGGAGGCGTCAGCCGTGGCGCGTGACGAGCCGCGTGAGGCGCCGTCGCTCCTCCGGGCTCGCGAAGCCGAGCGCGAGGAGCGCGAGCGGGTAGGCGAGCGCACAGGACGACGACGCGCCGCGAGCCCGGCGTCGAGCTCCTTGCCGATCACCGCGAGCCCGACGGCCGCGACCGCCGCCGTCGCGACGCGCCGCCACTGGTACGGGCACGGGGTAGATCCGCTGCGACCACCAGGCCATCCCGACGGCCATCGTCGAGTACGCCGCGACGGTCGCGATCGCGGCGCCGATCATCCCGTACGGCGGGATCAGGGCGAGGTTGAGGGCGACGTTGACCGCCGCCGCCGCGCCCGTGACGACCCAGTTGAACTGCGTCCGCCGCGCGCGCCCGACGCCGATCGCGATGACGATGTACGCGCCGTACGAGACCGTCGGCGAACGCGAGCGGGCCGACGACGCGCGACGACTCGGCGAACTGCGGCGCCGCGAGCAGGTCGACGAGCCACGGGGACAGCAGCGTGAGCGCGAGCGCGACCCATGCCGTCACGACGGTGAGGTACGTGAGGACGTAGGCGTACGTCCGGCGTGGCCTCGCGCTCGTCCTTGATCGAGTAGGCGAACGCCGGCCAGGCCATGCGGAACGCCGTGAGCAGCAGCACCATCGCCGACGCGACGCGCACGCCGACCGAGTAGAGGCCCGCCTCGGACGACGTCGGCGAGCTTGACGAGGAAGAAGCGGTCGCTGAAGTTCGTCACCCACAGGAAGAGCGCGGTCGGGACGAGCGGGATGCCGAAGCGGTTCATCTCACGCAGCAGGCCGCGGTCGAACTGCAGCCCGAGCTGCTCGCGGCGGTAGCCGAGCAGCGCGAGGTAGACGATCAGCGTTCCGCTGAAGTTGCCGACGATGACCCCGATCGCACCCTTCTCGAGCGCGACGACGAGCAGGAGCGTGAGCCCGATCGTGAGGAAGACGTTCGCGAGGCTGGCGCAGCACGAAGGCGACCGAGCGCTCCTCGACGCGGAACAGCGCGTCATCTGCTCGTAGTTGACGGTCGCCCAGAGCGCGACGCCGGCCGCGCGGACGAGGTTCGCAGCGTCCGCGGTCGCCGAACAGGAGCGTCGAGATCGGGTCTGCGAGGACGAGCAGCAGCGACCAGCCCGAGCGTGCCGCCGCCCATCGTGAACCAGAACGATGTCCGCAGCACGCGCAGGCGCCCGTCGTCGTCCTCGACGTCGAAGTAGAAGCGGAAGAACGCGCTCGTGATGCCCGGCGCGGAGGATCGAGCCCCATCACCGTCGTCAGGGCGAGGAGCGTCTCGATCTTGCCCGTAGTCGGCCGGCGTCAGGTAGCGCGTGTAGAGCGGGCAGCAGGAGCACGGCGATGATCGCGCGAGACGAGGCCGCCGATCCCGTAGATCAGCGGAGTGCCTCCCGAGCCGCCGGAGCTGCGCGCGCGAGCCCGGTCGTGGCCGTGCGCGCTCGGCGTCGGCGAGCCCGGCGTCGCCGGGGCCGCCCGTGTCGAGGTCGGTGTCGCCGAGCGGAGAGCTCGGGCGGCAGGTCGGCTGCAGGCCTGCGACGGGAACGACGGCCGTGGCGTGTCGCTCGACTGCCGGCTCGAGCGACGGTCGCATACACGTCGAGCAGCGCGGTCGGTGACGCGGTCGAGGTCGTGGACGCGCTCGACGTACGCGCGCGAGGCGCGCTCCGATCTCGCCGCGGCGCCGCGGGCCCGTCTCGACGAGCTCGCGCGAGCCGCTCGCGCAGCGTCTCGCTGGTGGCGTTGACGATCGGCACCGGCGATGCCGTACGCCTCCTCCGTGCGTCGCACGGCCTCGTCGTGCAGGAATGTGACGACGGGCTTGCCGAGCGCCATGCACTCGATCGCGAACAGGCCGTACCAGCCGGCGTTCAGCTGGTCGACGACGATGTCGGCGTCGCGGTAGCGGGCGAGCGCCTCGTCGTGGCGGAGCCCTTCGACGATCCCGAGCTCGACGTCGAGGCCCTCGCACGCCGCGACGACGTGCTCGGTGCCCTTCCGGCGGCGGGACGACGGCGCGTGGACGACCACGGGGCGGCGTCGGCCCGACGGCGGCGACCGGCGTGATCGGCGGCGAGGTCGATGCCCGGGCGGGATCACCGTCGGCCTCGGGCACCCAGCGGATCGCGTCGTAGCTGCCGACGATCTCGGCGCCGGCCTTCTTCCCGTACGCGAGCTCGCTCCGGCGTCTTGCCGCGGATGTCCGAGCCGAGGTAGTGCATCACGGAGCTCTTGCGGAACGCGCGCAGGATCGGGAACTGGAGCGACTGCGGGACGAGGGTCAGCCCGAAGGTGAAGTGGAAGACGTCCGTGCGCGGCAGCAGCTCCGCGAGCGCCCGCCACTGGGCGAGCTGGCGGCGCACGAGCCCGCCGTGGAGCTCGAGCGAGCGGTCGGCCTCCGGGTGGAGCGTGTAGCGGTTGAAGACGACGAGCGAGGCGTCGACGCCGCGTCGGCGCAGCGCCTGGACGTTCGTCCACGGGACGCCCGCCGTGTTGACGGGGCAGTGCACGACGCGGAGGGGGCGTCGGGCGAGCAGTCACCCCGAGGCCCTCGTGCCGTCTCAGTCCGTCGCGTCCCACTCGAGCTGGTCGAAGTAGCGCAGCGCCGTGCGGCCCGGGCGGACACGCGACCGGAGGGCCGCGAGCTCGTCGTCCGAGATCTCGCCCGAGCGCGCGCTTGACGCCGAGGTACGGGAGGTTCAGGTCCTCCTGGTAGACGATCGTCGAGATCCGCGGGTTGATCTCGATCACGTGCTCGCCGACGAGCTGGATGTTGAAGAACTACTCGATCTCGAGCTCGGCGACGATCCGGTCGGCGATCTCCATCAGCGTCGGGGTCCTCGAGGGTGACGAAGTACATCGCGAGCCCGGCGCGCATCGCCTCGCGCGTCTTCGGGTGCCCGAGCACGACGCGGCGCCCGTCGGCGATGCCGTCGATCGTCCGCTCGCCGCCGGTCGCGAGCTCCATCACGAGCAGGTCGGGGCCGCCCTCGCCGGGCAGGAGCTCGACCGCCTCCTCGAGGCGCATCGCGACCGAGCCCGGGCCGCTCGTGGAGCAGCTGGTGCGCACGGTCGACCGTCGGATCGAGGACCCGGAAGCCGCGCGAGCCCGGACGAGAAGACCGGCTTGAAGCAGACGGGCCGGTCGGGGTAGCCGAGCTCGCGCGCGGCGGCCTCGACCTCGCCGGCGCCGTTGACGCGCCGGAACTGCCGGCGCCGGCACGCCGAGCCGGTGCAGGAGCGCGTAGGTCTCGGCCTTGTCGTTCGAGCGGTGGATCGCGTCGGGGCTCGAGACGAGCACCGGCACGGCGAAGCGGTCGCGGTGCGCGGCGAGCCCCTCCAGGTCGAACGACGACTGCGGCAGGACGACGTCGACGCCCTCGCGCTCGACGACCTCGAGGACCGCGTCGGCGAAGCCCGGGTCCGAGCCGGCCGGGCACGAGGTGGAAGGCGTCGCAGAGGTGCCGGCCGACCGAGCGCTCGGACATGTCGGTGCCGACGAGGCGCACCTCGCGCTCGCCGTTCTCGCGCAGCCCGCGCAGGAGCGCCGCGGTGCCGGGCGCGCCGGAGGCGGAGACGAGCACGCGTGATCGGGCGCGAGGCGTCACGACAGGTCGATCCGGTCGTCGGCGAGCTGCGCGAGCCGCCGCTCGCGCTCGGCGTCGAGCATCGCGCGCATCGTCTGGCCCATCGTCTCGCCCGGATAGACCCAGATCTCGGGGTGCGTGAGGAGCTGCAGCCACGGGAACGCGCCGGCGCGCAGCTCCTCGTGCGGGCAGCCGGAGCGCCAGCGCTGGTTCGAGTCCGAGCGGTACGTGGCCGGGTCGAAGTACGCCTCCTGCATGACGTTGACGGCGCCCGCGACCGGCGCGGTCATGTACTCGGGGTCGGGGTTGTGCCAGGCGACGACGGGGTCGAAGCGCTCGTCGAGCACGGCGCTGCGGGTAGACGGCGTGGAGGCCGACGCGGTGGCCGAGCTCGCGCAGCCGCGCGATCGCGGCGACGCCCTCGCTCGAGGCGAGGTTGTAGAAGACCGACTCGCGTCATCAGGAAGTACGTGCGCCGACGCCGTCGCCTCGGCCTCGAGCTCGGCCATCCGGAGCGCTGCGTCGAGCGAGAGGTCGACGTCGTGGCGGAGCAGCAGGTCGCCCGCGGCGCGGCGGCCGGTCGAAGTGCGCGAACCGGTAGCCGCCGGCCCGCGCCGCGGCGAGCAGCTCGCGGTAGTGGTCGAGGTCGAAACGCGCAGCTCATCGTCCGTCCCAGCACCCAGTGGAACGCTCGCGACGCCCTCCGGCTCTCGGATCGTGCACGACCTCGTCTCGGAGGAGCGTCGAGCTCCGGCGTCGGCGAGCAGCTGCCTGTTCGTCGTCCGGCAGGTAGCCGGAGAAGTACGACGGCGCGCCCGAGGAAGTCGCCCGTCCATGCCCGGCAGGTCGGTCGCGCCGAGCGTCGCCAGGAAGAGTCCGCCCGGCCGGAGCCAGTCGTGGATACGACTCGAACAGCGGGGCGAGAAGCTCTCGGGGAACGTGGTTCAGGACGTAGAAGGCGGCGACCGCCTCCGAGCGAGCCGGGCCGGAGCTCGACCGTCCGTGAGATCGGCGTAGTAGGTAGTCGGCACCGGGAACTCGCGCTCGCGCGCGCGGCGCAGCTGCGCCGGTCGAGAGGTCGACGGCTGTCAGCTGGAAGCGCTCCGCCAGCGTCGCGCGTCTCCGCGGTGCCGCCGCCGCAGCCGAGCTCGACGCACGCGCGATCCCGCGGGCAGGCGATCGAGCAGCTCGGCGCACCAGCGCGTCGCGGGGATCGCCGCGTGATCTGGGCATCTTCCAGGCCTCCCACGTGTCGATCATCGCGTCGTATCCCGCCGCGACGAGCTGCGGAGCGCGGGTCGCTCACTCGACCTCCACCTCGAGCAGGCGCGCCGCTGCCTCGGCCCGCGCGAGCGCCTCGACCGACGTGTCGGCGGTCGCGATCACGTAGCCGCGACGATCGCCGTCGAGGCGGACGGGGCGGATCGTCTCGCCCTCGGCGAGATACGTCTCCGCCTGGACGACGCCGTCGGCGGGCCAGCACCGCGCTCGAGCGGCGCCGATCGCGCGTCACCCGGCCGGTCGGGCAGCGGCCCGGGCGCGGCGGTGAGGAAGCGGATCGCGAGCGGCTGCGAGAAGCGCGGCAGGGCGACGTCGTCGGGAACGTCCTCGCCGAGCGCGAAGCGGAGCGCGAGCTCGACGAGGTCGACGCCGACCGCGTGACGAACGAGGTCGGCCATCTGGCCGCCGGGGATCCGCGCCGCGACCTCGACGACGGACACGCTGCCGTCGGTCGTCGCGATCAGCTGCGGGAACGCGATCCCGTCGCGGAGCCCGAGCGCCGTCGACGGCTCGCTCGGCCGTCCGCTCGGCGAGCGCGAGCTGGTCCGAGTAGATCGACGCCGGGTAGACGTGGATCCAGCCGACGCCGAAGCCGATCCCGGCCGGCCGCAGCCGGTCGGAGAGCGTCAGCGAGCCGCGGCCTCGCCGCCGCGCGCGACGACGATCCCGTTCATCTCCGTGCCCTCGACGAACCCCTCGAGGATCGCCTCGCGCGCCGGGCGACTCGGCGAGCGCGGAGTGGAGGTGGCGACTCGAGGTCGTCCGGGCGCCTCGATCCGGAAGACGCCGCGCTGGCCGCCGGAGTCGGCCGGCTTCAGCACGGCCGGGAGCCCGACGGTCTCGATCGCAGCGCGGCCCTCGGCGAGGCTCGCGGACGGCCGCGAACGGCGGCTGCGGGACGCCCTCCTCCGCGAGCGTGCGGCGCATCGCGATCTTGTGGGTCATCCGGTGCGCGACCTCCGTCCCGATCGTCGGCAGCCCGAGCCGCTCGGTCACGGCGGCGACGACGGGCACCGCCCGGTCGGCGGAGACCGTCAGCACGCCGTCGACCGCGTGCCGCCGCGCGACCTCCTCGACCGCGTCGACGTCGGCGAAGTCGACGACCTCCGGCACGTCGGCCAGCGGCGAGCCCGGGCGCGTCCGGATTGCGGTCGACCGCGACGACGCGAAGGCCGCGCTCGCGCGCCTGGGCGATCGCGCGGCGCTGGTGGCGCCCCGCGCCGACGAAGAGGACGCTCGACACGGCGCGATGCTAGATGCGTCGATCGGTGAGACGCCGCGGTGCGATCCGGTCGCGCGAGCGGAGCCGCGGTGTCGCCGACCACGGGTCCGCGAGCCGCCGAGCGGCCGTCTGTGGAGCGATGGGCGCACAGATCGGCGCGTCGGTCCGTCTCTCGATCGCGACACGGTCGCATCACGTTAGGCTCGGAGCCGTGGGGAGGAGGTCGGTGGCCCGAGAGTCGGCACGGCCGGTGCCATGCTCCGTTCGCAGACACGTCGGCAGCCGATCGCGACGTCCGCGAGGACGGCGTCGCACGCCGTGACAGGAGCCGGCATCTACGATCCCCGCGTGGCACTGACGGGCAAGCGCATCCTGATCACGGGCGGCGCCGGCTTCATCGGGACGACGCTCGCGAAGCAGCTCGTCGACGCGAACGAGGTGATCGCGGTCGACAACCTCCACCGCGACGCGCTCTCGGGCACCGACCTCGTCGAGCATCCCGAACTTCCGCTTCGTCGAGGGCGACGTGCTCGACCTCGATCGGCTCACCGAGCTCGCGTCGGGGTGCACCCACATCGTCCATGCCGCCGGGATCGCGGGCGTCGACACCGTGCTCGCGAGCCCGGTGCGCACGATGCGCGTGAACGTGATCGGCACCTACAACGCGCTCGAGGCGGCGCGTCGCGACGCGCGACACGCTCGAGCGCCTCGTCGAGTTCTCGACGAGCGAGGTCTTCGGCCAGCACGCGTTCAACGTCCAGGAGGGCCACGTCACGACCATCGGCTCGGTCGGCGAGGCGCGCTGGACGTACGCGGTCTCGAAGCTCGCGGGCGAGCACATGGCGCACGCCTACCACGCCGAGCTCGGCCTGCCCGCGGTCTCCGTGCGTCCCGTTCAACATCTATCGGCCCGGGCCAGATCGGCGGCGGCGCGATCCGCGCGTTCATCGAGGCGGCGCTCGCCGGACGCGACCTCGAGATCCACGGCGACGGCTCGCAGATCCGCGCCTGGTGCTACGTCGACGACATGGTCGAGGGCATGCTGCTCGCGCTCGAGCACCCGGACGCCGTCGGAGAGAGCTTCAACATCGGCAACGCACGCTCGGCGGTCACGATCTACGACCTCGCGACGCGGATCAAGCGGCTCACGCGGCTGCCCGGGAGAGATCCGCTTCGTGCCGCTCGACTACATCGACGTCGAGCTCCGGATCCCGAACGTGCGAGAAGGCGCGGGCGCTGCTCGGGTTCGAGGCGCGGGTCGAGCTCGACGAGGGGCTCGAGCGGACGATCGCCTGGTATCGCGCCCGGCTCGGCGCGGCTGCGTGAGCCACGTGGGCACTCCGAGCCGATCCGCCTCGCGCGTCCCGACGTCGGCGAGGCCGAGCTCGCCGCGGTCGCCGAGGTGCTCGCGAGCGGGCAGCTGACGATGGGGCCGCAGGTCGCCGAGTTCGAGGCGCGCGCTCGCGCCGCGCGGTCGGGCACGGCAGACGCGGTCGCGGTCTCGTCGGGGACGGCGGCGCTCCACCTGGCGTTGCTGGCGCTCGGCATCGGGCCGGGCGACGAGGTGATCGTGCCCGCCTACACGTTCCCCGCGACCGCGAACGTCGTCGAGCTCTGCGGCGCGCGCGCCGTGCTCGTCGACGTCGATCCGGAGACGTTCCTCGTCAGGATCGAGCGCGTCGCCGAGGCGGTGACGCCGCGCACGCGCGCCGTGCTCGCCGTCCACCTCTTCGGCCGGCCCGTCGCCTGGGAGGAGCTCCAGACGGCCGTGCCGCAGGAGGTCGCGCTCGTCGAGGACGCTGCCGGCGCGCTCGGCGCCCGCTACCGCGGCACGCCCTGCGGCGCGCTCGGGCTGCTGGCCTGCCTCTCGTTCCACCCCCGCAAGATCGTCACGACGGGCGAGGGCGGCGCCGTGACCACGGACGAGGCGGAGCTCGCCGAGCTGCGGTCCGTCGCCTGCGCCACCACGGGATCGGCGGCCGGCGAGCCGATGGACATCGCCGAGCCCGGGCCTCAACTACCGCCTCGCCGACGTGCTCTGCGCGCTCGGGATCCCGCAGCTCGAGCGGCTCGAGAGCCTGCTCGCCGCGCGGGAGCGCGTCGCCGGCTGGTACACGGAGCGGCTCGAGCACCTCGTCGGAACGCCGTCGGCGGACGAGGGCGACCGGCACGGCTGGCAGGCCTACGTCGTCACGCTCGACCGGCGCGACGAGGCGCTGGCCGGGCTCCGGGCGGAGGGGATCGAGGCGCAGATCGGCACGTACGCCGTGCACCGGCTCTCGGCGTACCGCGACCGGGGCTCCTTCCCCGGCGCCGACGCGGCGTTCGAGCGGGCGCTCGCGCTGCCCTTCGCAGCGACGACGACCGAGGACGAGGTCGACCGCGTTGCGACGGCCCTCGCCCGATACGCCTAACCGCGAGGCGAAGCCTCGCCGCCCAGGCAGATGTCGTCGGGGCGCACGGGCACGCGGGTCAGCGGCCGACCGGTCGCGTCGCGCAGCGCGGAGACGATCGCGGCCGTCGAGACGACCGTCGGCGGCTCGCCGACGCCCTTCACCCCGTAGGGAGCGTCGGGCTCCGGCACCTCGACCAGCTCGATGTCAACCTGCGGCATGTCGAGCGCCGTGGGGATCAGGTAGTCGGTGAAGCTCGCGTTGAGGATCGCCCCGTCGCGCGTGACGATCTCCTCCATCAGCGCGAGACCGAGCCCCTGCGCGGTGCCGCCCTCGATCTGACCCTCGACGGCGAGCGGGTTGATCGCCTTGCCGACGTCCTGCGCTGTCCCGACCCAGACGACGCGGGTCAGCCCGAGCTCGACGTCGACCTCGACGACGACGCGCATCGCCGCGACAGCGAGGGCGACGTGTGCCCGCTCCCCGGTGATCTGGCCGGTCTCGGGATCGAGCGGCGCCGTGCGCGGATGCCGGTAGATCCGCTCGACGTCCACCTCGCCGCCGCCCCGCAGCTCCCGCTCCTCGAGCGCCGCGCGGCACGCGTCGCGAACGGCGCCGGCGGCCATCCACGTCATGCGTGATGCCGACGTCGAGCCGGCCGAGCCGACCGCGGCGGTCGTGTGCGGAGCGAGCGTCACGTCGTCGATCCCGAGCTCGGTGCGCGCGACCTGGAGGATCACGCCGACCACGCCCTGGCCCACCTCGGCCGCCGCGCGAGTGAATCGTTGCGCTCCCGTCCGCGCGGAGCACGACCCGGGCGGTGCAGAAGTCGTCGAAGCCCTCCGAGTAGCAGATGTTCTTGAACCCGAGTGCGAAGCCGACGCCGCGGCGGACGCCCTCGCCGCGCGTCGTGTTGCCGGCGCCGCCCGGAAGGCGGAGCGGGTCGCGGGGCAGGGCCTCCTGCTCCGGCGGACGGAAGCGCGGCGGCGCGCCGGATCACCTCGCGCGTGGGAAGCGAGCCCGGTGACCACCTGGCCCGTCGGCAGGGTGTCGCCCGGCTCCAGCGCATTCAGGAGGCGCAGCTCGACGGGGTCGATCCCGAGCTCGGCGGCGAGCAGGTCCATCTGTGCCTCGGCCGCGAAGCAGGTCTGCACCGCGCCGAAGCCGCGCATCGCGCCGCAGGGCGGGTTGTTCGTGTAGACCGCCGTCGACTCGATGAGCGCGTTGTCGACTCGATACGGGCCGACGCGCGAACGACGCAGCGTTGGAGGCGACCGCCGTCGAGCTCGACGCGTACGCGCCGCCGTCGAGGAGGATCTGCATCCGGACGCACGTGAGCCGGCCCTCGCGGGTCGCGCGGTGCTCGCAGCGGATGCGCGCCGGGATGCCGGTGGACGTGGCCGGTGAACGACTCCGCCCGGTCGTAGACCATCTTCACCGGCCGCGCTCGTGTGGAGCGCGAGCAGCGCGCCGTGGATCTGCATCGACAGGTCCTCGCGCCCGCCGAACGCGCCGCCGACTCCGGCGAGGTGGATCCGCACCTGCTCCGGGCGGCAGGCCGAGGCACGGCGCGACCTGGTCGCGGTCGACGTGGAGCCACTGGGTCGCGACGTAGAGGTCGACACCCCCCTCGCCGTCCGGGCACCGCGAGGCCGGACTCCGGGCCCGAGGAATGCCTGGTCCTGGATCCCGAGCTCGTACGTCCCGCTGACGATGACGTCCCCCGGCGTGTCGGGGTCGCCGTGCCGGATCACGATGTGGCGGACGACGTTGGGCCGCGGGTCGTCCCGGTAGCCGTGCCCCATCGTCGGCCGATCGGGGTGGAGCGGCTCCTGCTCGAGCGCGCGCTCCATGTCGACGACCGGCTCGAGCGGCTCGTACTCGACCACGATCGCCTCGAGCGCCTGCCGCGCCTGCTCGCGGGTGCTCGGCCGCGACGATCGCCACCGGCTCGCCGACGTAGCGCACACGGTCGATCGCGAGAACGGGCTGGTCGGGGAACTCGAGGCCGTAGAGCCTCGCCCCCGGGACGTCCGCGTGCGTGAGGACGGCGTGGACGCCGGGCACGCGCAGGGCGGCGGACAGGTCGATCGAGACGATCCGGGCGTGCGCGTGCGGGCTGCGGAGCGTGTCGCCCCACAGCATCCCCGGCGCCGAGAGGTCGCTCGCGTACTCGAAAGAGCCGTCGACCTTGGGGACGGCGTCGTCGCGGACCACGCGGTCGCCCACGCGCCCGACCGTCAGCCTGGTGCGAGGAGCGGTGACGCTCACCGGCGCTCCACAGCGAGCCGCACGGCGTCGAAGATCTTCACGTAGCCGGTGCAGCGGCAGAGGTTGCCCGAGAGCGACTCGCGGATCTCGTCCTCGGAAGGGTCGGGCACGCGCTCGAGCAGGTCGGCGACGGCGACCACGAGGCCCGGGGTGCAGAAGCCGCACTGGACGGCACCCGCCTCGACGAACGCCTCCTGGACCGGGTGCAGGCGCTCGCCGGCGGCCAGGCCCTCGACCGTGACGACCTCGTGCCCGTCGGCCTGCGCTGCGAGGACGAGGCACGAGCAGACGAGCTCGCCGTCGAGCAGAACGGAGCACGAGCCGCACTCGCCTTGCTCGCAGGCGTTCTTCGAGCCGGGGAGCTCCAGCGTGTCGCGGAGCGTCGTCAGGAGGCTCTCGCCACCCCACAGATCGGCCTCGCGCGGCTCGCCGTTGACCGTGAGCGAGATCCTCACGGGCGCAGGCACCTCTCGAGGGCACGCGTCGCGAGGACGCGCAGCGAGTGGCGGCGATACGCCGCCGTCCCGCGGACGTCGTCGATCGGCGCCGCCGCCTCGACGACCCGCTCGGGGAGCGACGCGGCCTCAGCGAGCGGGACCGTGACCCGCCTCGTCGTGACGGCGACCGAGCCCAGAGCGGCCCGTACCTCGCGCGCCGCCGGGGTCGACGACGACGGCCAGCGAGCAGACGGCGATCACCATCGCGTTTCGCGGCCCCACCTTCATGAACGTCTGCTCGCCGCCGCTCGGCCGGAGACGCACCGACACGACGAGCTCGTCGGGCGCGAGGGCCGTCCGCTTCACCCCGAGGAGGAACTCCTCGAGCGGAAGCGCGGCGAGCCCCGCGGACGCTTTCGAGCTCGACCTCGGCGCGCTCTGCGAGGAGCGGCGGCAGCGCGTCTCCTGCCGGCGAGGCGGTACCGAGGTTGCCGCCGATCGTCCCGCGGTTCCGGATCTGCGGCGAGCCGACCGTT
Source organism: uncultured Actinomycetes bacterium (assembly GCA_963793655.1). Classification (GTDB taxonomy): domain Bacteria; phylum Actinomycetota; class Thermoleophilia; order Gaiellales; family Gaiellaceae; genus Gaiella. The sequence continues at coordinate 28,721 of CAWCAV010000002.1, read as the reverse complement.
CGGGACGCCTCGGCGAGGGCGGGCAGCAGCGCAGCGAGCGGCGCGCTCATCGCCTCCGTGTACGTGAGGGCCGCGCCGAGCCTGAGCTCGTCTCCTTCGTGCGACCAGCCGCGGAGCTCGGCGAGCTCTGCGAGGTTGACGAGCGCCTCCGGCCTCGAGTGGCCGAAGTTCAGCTCGACCATGACGTCCGTGCCGCCCTGGATCCAGCGCGCCTCGGGCAGCTCCGCCTTCAGGCGGAGCGCCTCCTCGAGCGTGCGCGGCGTGAAGACGTCCACGGCGGAAGACAACCACAGGCGCCCGCAGGCTGCCCGCGGCCGACCTGAAAGTGGGCCTTGACAAGCGCGTTAGTTGTGAGTTATCACTCACATATGACCACGACGCACCGGCAGACGGCGGAGGAGAGGCGCGAGGCGGTCCTCGCCGCCGCGCTCGAGGCGTTCGCCCGTGGAGGCCTCCACGGCACGTCGACGGAGGACATCGCCGATGCGGCCGGCATCTCGCAGCCGTATCTGTTCCGCCTCTTCGGCACGAAGAAGAAGCTGTTCCTCGCGACGGTCGAGCGCTGCATGGCCGACACGCTCGAGCTCTTCCGCGAGGCAGCAGGCGACCAGCGTGGCGAGGAGGCTCTCCGGGCGATGGCCGACGCGTACGTGGCCATGCTGATGAGCGACCGGAAGCGCCTTCTGGCTCAGATGGAGGCCTACGCTGCCTGTGACGACCCCGACGTCCGCGACGCGATGCGCGCCGGCTACGGAAAGCTGCACCTCTTCGTGGAGACCGTCTCGGGCGTCGATCGAGGCAGCCGTGGCGAACTGGTTCGCCCACGGGATGCTCCTCAACGTCGCCGCCGCGATGGATCTCTGGAACACCCGCGAGCCGTGGGCACGGCGCCTGATCGAGGGCTGCATCGGGCCCGAGCGCCTCGCGGCGGCCCGCGACGCGGAGGCGTCGTGACCTCTTCCATTTGTCCCAGATTTGTGAGTGACTGATCACGACTGATGACCTGGGAGGATCTCCGATGACCGGCAAGGCACGCACGCTCTGGACGTTCGCGATCACCTCGGTCGCGCTGTTCATGGTCTCGCTCGACAACCTCGTCGTCACGACCGCGCTCCCCGTGATCCGCACGGACCTCGACGCGTCGCTCGAGCAGCTCGAGTGGACGGTGAACGCGTACACGCTCACGTTCGCCGTCCTCCTGCTGACCGGCGCCGCGCTCGGCGACCGGTTCGGCCGCCGGCGCATGTTCGCGATCGGGCTCGCGGTCTTCACGCTCGGGTCGGTCGCGCGCCGCGCTCGCGCCGTCGGTCGAGGCGCTGAACGCTCGCACGCGCGGTGCAGGGGCTCGGCGGCGCGATCGTGATGCCGCTGACCCTGACGCTGCTCAGCGCCGCCGTGCCGCCGGAGAAGCGCGGGCTCGCGCTCGGCGCCTGGGGCGGGATCGGCGGCCTCGCGATCGCGTTCGGCCCGCTCGTCGGCGGTGCCGTCGTGGAGGGCATCGCCTGGCAGTGGATCTTCTGGCTGAACGTGCCGATCGGCCTCGTGCTCGTGCCGCTCGCGCTCCGGCGGCTCGACGAGAGCCGCGGGCCGGCCGGCAGCCTCGACCTTCCCGGGCGTCGCGCTCGCGAGCGCCGGCCTGTTCGGGATCGTCTGGGGCCTCGTCCGCGGGAACGGCCAGGGCTGGGACGAGCCCGAGATCGTCGGCTCGCTCGCGGTCGGCGCCGTCGCTGCGTCGCCGGCGTTCGTCGCCTGGGAGCTCCGCGCGCCGTGCGCCGATGCTGCCGATGCGCTTCTTCCGCTCGCGTGGCTTCGCGCTCGCGAACGCCGCGTCGTTCCTGATGTTCTTCGGGATGTTCGGCTCGATCTTCCTGCTGGCGCAGTTCTTCCAGACGGTGCAGGGCTACTCGCCGCTCGGCGCGGGGCTGCGGATCCTGCCCGTGGACGCTCGCGCCGATGTTCATCGCGCCGGTCGCCGGAGCGCTGTCCGACCGGATCAGCCCGAGGCTGATCATCGGCACCGGGCTCGACGCTGCAGGCGGTCGCGCTCGCGTGGATCGGGCTCGTCTCGACGCCGACGGTGCCGTACTCGTCGCTCGTCGCCCCGTTCGTGCTCGCCGGGGTCGGCATGGCGCTCTTCTTCGCGCCGGTCGCGAACGTCGTGCTCTCGGCCGTGCGGCCGCAGGAGGAGGGCCAGGCGTCGGGCGCCAACAACGCGATCCGCGAGCTCGGCGGCGTGTTCGGCGTGGCCGTCCTCGCGGCCGTCTTCTCCCACGTGGGCGGCTACGAGTCGGGGCAGGCGTTCACCGACGGCACGAGCACGGCCGTGCTGGTCGGCGCGGCGGTCGTCGGCGTCGGCGCGTTGGCCGCGTTCGCGATGCCCGGCCGCCTCCGCCGTGGCGAGGTGCCTGTCGAGGCGGGAGAGCCGCTCGCCGAAGCGGCGTGAGCCGGCGGCCCGCAACGGGCGTCAGCCGGTCGAGGCCGGGGGCGCCCCCGCGGTGCGCGGCGGAGCGCGCGCCGAAGGCACACGCGCCCGCTGCCCGGCCGCGGGAGCGAGTTCGCCCGGGTACGCTCCGGCGCGATGGCCCGGCCGGAGACCCTGAGCGCGCCCCTGAGCGGAGCGGACGCCGGGCCGCGCCCCGAGCTCTCCGTCGTCGTGACGCTCTTCCAGGAGCGCTCGACGCTCGAGGAGCTGCACGCCCGCCTCGCGGCTGCCCTCGAGGCGCTCGGCCGGCCGTTCGAGCTGATCTACGTCGACGACGGCTCGACCGACGGCACGTTCGCCGAGCTCGAGCGGCTCCACGCGGGCGACGACGCGCGTCCGGGCGGTGCGGCTCAAGCGCAACTTCGGCCAGCACCCGGCGATGCACGCGGGCCTCGTCGCGCGCCCGCGGCGACATCGTCGTGACGATGGACGGCGACCTCCAGAACCCGCCGGAGGACATCCCGAAGCTCGTCGAGGCGGTCGAGGCGGGCTACGACGTCGCGAGCGGCCGGCGCGCGGCGCGGCACGACTCGTGGGGCCGGACGCTCCCGTCGCGGCTGATCAACGGGATGCTGCGCCGCTTCACGGGCGTCGACATCTCCGACTTCGGCTGCGCGTTCAACGCCTACCGCCGCGACGCGGTCGAGCCGATGCTCGGCGCGATCGGCAGGCAGAAGTTCACGAAGGCGCTCGTCCTCTCCGGCGGCGCGACGCGTCGTCGAGGTCGACGTCGGCCACGCGCCGCGCGCAGGGCGCGTCGCGCTACTCGCCGCTGCGGCTCACGCGGCTCGCGCTGCACGTGCTCGCGGGCTTCTGGCCGCAGCCGATCCAGAGGGCGGGCGTCGTGCTCGGCGTCGTCTGCTCGCTCGCGTCGCTCGCGCTCGGCATCTACGGGCTCGTCTACTGGATCGACGAAGTCGAACTTCCCCGGCCCGCTCTTCGCTCGGCGCCGCTCGTCGTCGCCGTCCTCGGCGTCCAGGGCTTCATCCTCGCGCTCGTCGGCGAGTACCTGGGCAGAATCCAGCGCGACGTGGAGCACCGGCCCCTCTACCTCGATCGATCGAGGAGCTGTGAGCGAAGCGCGTCCTCGTCACCGGCGGCGCCGGGTTCATCCCGTCGAACCTCATCCGCCACCTGCTCGAGCGACACCGTCACGAGGTCGTCTCGCTCGACGCGCTCACCTACGCGGGCAACCTCGAGAACCTCGCCGACGTGATGAGCCACGAGCGGCTCTCGTTCGTCCACGGCGACATCCGCGACGCCGAGCTCGTGCGCGAGGTCGTCGGCGGCGTCGACGTGATCGTCAACGCGGCCGCCGAGTCGCACGTCGAGAAGTCGATCGAGCGAGGGCGCCTCCGAGTTCGTGACGACGAACGTCGAGGGGACGCAGATCCTGCTCGACGCGATCCGCGAGACGCCGGTCGAGCGCTTCATCCTGATCTCGTCGAGCGAGGTGTACGGCACGGCCGAGCGCGACCCGATGGACGAGGAGCACCCGCTCAACCCGCGCAGCCCGTACGCGGCGACGAAGGCGGGCGGCGACCGGCTCGCCTACAGCTACTTCGTCACGTACGGCCTGCCGATCGTGATCGTGCGGCCGTTCAACAACTACGGGCCGCGCCAGCATCCGGAGAAGGTCGTCCCGCGCTTCATCACGCAGGCGCTCGCGGGCGAGCCGCTGACGATCCACGGCGACGGGCACGCGAGCCGCGACTGGCTCTACGTCGACGACGACGCCGAGGCGATCGAGGCGCTGATCGACGCGCCGACTCGACGCGGTCGCCGGCGAGGTCGTCAACGTCGCGACCGGCGTCGACATCTCGGTCTCCGAGATCGCCGACCTCGTGCTCGAGGCGCGTCGGCAAGCCCGCGTCGACTGAAGGTGCACGTCGACGAGCGGCCCGGGCAGGTCGACCGCCACATCGGCTCGACCGACAAGCTCGAGCGGCTGACCGGCTGGCGCGCGCGATCGGCGTTCGAGGAGGGCCTCGAGCGCACCGTCGCCTGGTACCGCGAGAACGAGGCCTGGTGGCGGGGCGTCCTCGGGCGCGTCGGCGTCTCCTCGTCCTAGGCGCCGGGCCGGCGCAGCTCGGCCTGCTCGAGGCCGCGCCGGCGCGCGTGACCTCGACGTGATCGCCGTCGACCGCGACCCGCAGGCGCCCGGCTTCGCGCTTCGCCGACGAGCGCGCGATCATCTCGTCGGAGGACGAGGAGGCGGTCGACCGGCTCGCGCGCGCCGCGCGACGTCGACGGGCTCGATCTCGCCCGGGGCCGACTGGCCGGTCGGGATCGCGGCGCGCGTCGCGGAGCGGCTCGGCGCTCGCCGCATCCGATCGACGCGCGCGACGGCCGTCGCTCGCGACGTCGAAGCCGCGCCAGCGCGAGCGCGTTCGCCGAGGCCGGCGTCCCGCACGCGCGCGGCGCTCGACCCGCGCGACCCGGAGATCGCGTTGCCCGTGCGTCGTCAAGGCGCCCGACCGGCAGGGCCAGCGCGGGCTGACGCTCGTGCGCGCGCCGCGGACGAGCTCGAGGCCGCGCTCGACGACGGCGCTCGGCGGAGTCGCGCAGCGGCGCGCGTGCTCGTCGAGGAGCTACGTCGACGGGCCCGAGGTGACCGTCAACGCCTTCTCGCTCGACGGCGCGCTTCGTCCCGCTCACCGTCACCGACCGGCTGACCGCCGAGCCGCCGGCGTTCGGCGTCGCGCTGGCGCACGTCTGGCCGACCGTGCACGACGACCGAGGCCGGTCGTCGCGGCGGCGCGCGCCGCGGTGGAGGCGCTCGGGATCCGGAACGGCCCGTCGTACACGCAGCTCCGGCTCGGCCCGGACGGGCCCGGTCGTGATGGAGGTCGCCGCGCGCCTCGGCGGCGGCCACGACGCGGAGCTCTGCCGCGCCGCGACGGGCGTCGACCTCAACGGGCTCGCGGTCTCGGCCGCGCTCGGCGAGCCGACGGGCGACCGAGCCGACGCTGCCGAGCCACGGCCGGGCCTGGCGCCGGCGGCGCGTGCGTCGTCGTTCCTCGTCCCGCCCGCCGGGCGGCTCGTGGCGGTCGACGGGGTCGACGAGGCCGAGGCGGTGCCGACGGCGTCGCATGGGTCCGGGTCTACCGCCGCCCGGGGCACGTCTTCGGCCCGCTCCGCCGCGGCTCCGACCGCGCGGGGCGGTCCTCGCGACGGGCGCCGACCGCGAGGAGGCGCTCGAGCGGGCTCGCCGTGCGGCGCGACGCCGTACGCTTCCGGGTCGATGCGGACGCCGTCGTAGCACCCGGCTCGGCTTCCAGCCGCCCGCGATCGGCGAGGAGGAGGTCGCGGCCGTCGCCGAGACGCTCCGCTCCGGCTGGCTGACGACCGGGCCCGCGCGCCGCGCTGCTCGAGGAGCGCTTCGCCGAGTACCTCGAGGCGCGAGCACGTCCTCGCCGTCAGCCTCCGGCACGGCGGCGATGCACCTCGCGCTCGCTCGCGCTCGGCATCGGCCCCGGCGACGAGGTGATCACGATCGCCGATCACCTGGCCGGCGACGGCGAACGTGATCGTGCACACGCGGCGCGACGCCCGTCTTCTGCGACGTGCGCGAGGCCGACCTGAACATCGACCCCGCGCTGCTCGCCGCGCTCGTCACCGAGCGGACGAAGGCGATCCTGCCCGTGCACCTCGCCGGGCAGCCGTGCGACCTCGACCCGATCCACGCGCTCGGCCTGCCGGTCGTCGAGGACGCCGCCCACGCGCTCGAGAGCCGCGTACCGCGGCCGCAAGCTCGGCGGCCTCTCCGACGCGACCTGCTTCTCGCTCTACGCGACGAAGAACGTCGCCGCCGGCGAGGGCGGGCTCGTCGCGACGAACCGCGACGACGTCGCCGAGCGCGATCCGCGACCATGCGGCTCACGCGCCGCGGCGACGGCTCGCTCTACGACCATCACCGTGCCGGGCTTCAAGGCGAACCTCTCCGACGTGCTCGCCGCGATCGCGCTCGTCCAGCTCGACAAGCTCGAGCGCGCACGCCGGCGATCCGCGCGCGCCAGTTCGCGCTCTACGACGACGGCCTCGCCGAGCCTCGACGGGATCACGCCGCTCGCGCGCGACCCGCGCGACACGCACGCGCTCCACCTCTACGTCGTGCGGATCGACCCCGAGCGCGCCGGGGCCGACGCGCGACGACTACCAGCGCGCGCTCGCGGAGCGAGCACATCGCGCACGAGCATCCACTTCCTCCCCGTGCACCGGCTCACGTGGTTCCGCGAGCGCTACCCGGCGCAGCCGCCGCTCCCGGTCGCCGAGCGCGCCGGCGACGAGGTGCTCTCGCTGCCGCTCTCGCCCGCGCACTCCGACGAGGACATCCTCGACGCGATCGACGCGCTCCGGCGCGTGCACGCGCGCTTCGCGGCGTGAAGCGCTCCGCTCCGGATCGGGCTGCACGCTCCTCGTCACGGGGCTCGCGCTCGCGCTACCTCGTCTGGAAGATCGACATCCACGCAGACCGTCGACATCCTCGCTCGACGCGAACCCGTGGTGGTTCCTGCTCGCGGTCGCGATCATGATCGGCACGGCGCTGCCGATGGCGCTCCGCTGGCAGTGGCTGCTGCGCGCGCAGCGGATGGACGACCGCTTCGGGTGGCTGACGCGGGCGTACTTCGTCTCGTACACGGCGAGCCAGGTGCTGCCGACGTCGATCGGCGGCGACGCGATGCGCATCTTCGAGACCGCACGCCGCCATCCCGGGCGCACGGCCGACGTGACGGCGATCGTCCTGCTCGAGCGCGGCCTCGGCGGGGCGGGCGACGGTGCTGCTCGGCGCGATCGGGTTCGTGCTCGCGATCGGCACGCTACGACGTCAGCGCCTACCTCTGGCTCGAGGGCGCTCTTCGTCCTCGGCGACGCTCGTCCTGATCTTCCTCTTCTTCTCCCGCTCGGCGCGCCCGCTGCTCGTCCGGACGCGCCCGCTGCTCGTGCGGCTCCGGGTCGAGCGGCCGATGCGCGCCTTCTACGACGGCGTCCACCACTTCCGCGGGCACGTCCGCCTGCTCGTGGTCGTGTTCGTCGTTCACGACCGCGATCCAGGCGGTGCGGGTCCTCTCGATCTGGGCCGCGGGGAAGGCGGTCGGGATCGACCTCGGCCCGCGGATCTACTACGTGATGGGCCCGCTCTTCTTCCTCGTCCTGCTCGTGCCGTTCACGCTCAACGGGATCGCGGTGCGCGAGGCGTTCTTCGTCAGCTTCCTCGGCAGCGTCGGCGTCCCGGCCGACCAGGCCTTCGCGGCCGGCTTCCTGTTCTTCCTCGTCACGACCGCGCTCGCGCTGCCGGGTGCCGCGATCCTGCTCTGGGAGGGGTTCCGCGGCCGGCTCGCGTCCGCGGCTCGAGCATGGCTGACGAGCGCTCGCGCGTCGCCTGCGTCGTCGTCACCTACGACGCCCTGCCGTGGATCGAGCAGTGCCTCGCGAGCGTCGCCGGCACCGAGACGGTCGTCGTCGACAACGGCTCGACGGACGGCACGGTCGACGCTCGTCCGCGACCGCTTCCCCGCCGTCCGCGTGATCGAGGCAGGAGAACCGGGGCCTCGCCGCCGGGCTGGAACCGGGGCATCGCCGAGACGCGCGCCGACCACGTCCTCGTCCTGAACGCCGACGCCTGGCTCGTCGAGGACGCCCTCGCGCGGCTCGTCGCCGTCGGCCGACGCCATCCGCGCGCCGCCGTCGTCGGCCCGCGGCTCCTGAACCCGGACGGCACGCTGCAGCGCTCGGTGCGCGGCTTCCCGACGCTCTGGCGGCTCGCGACCGAGTACCTCTTCCTGCGCAAGCTCGCGCCGCGGTCGCGCGCCTTGAACGCGTTCTACGGCGCCGGGTTCGACCACGAGAGCGAGCGCGAAGTCGAGTGGGTGATGGGCGCCTGCATGCTCGTGCGCCGCGGCGCCTTCGACGAGGTCGGGCCGTTCGACGAGCGCTTCTTCCTCTTCAGCGAGGAGGTCGACTGGATGCGGCGTGCCGCCGATCGCGGCTGGACGGTGCGTCTTCACGCCCGAGGCGCGCTGCGTCCACGTCGGCGGCGCCGCGCACGGCGGCCGGCTGTTCCGCGAGAACGTCCGCGGCCACCTGCGCTACCTCTCGCTCCACGGGCGCCCGGGCGAGGCCGAGCGCGCGCGCATGCTGCTCCGCGTCGTCGCTACTCGTCCGCGGGCAGGCTGTACCGCGGCCAGCGGGCACGGCTCTACCGCGAGGTCGCCGCGTGGCTCGGCTCGGGCGACGTCGACGCGCTGCTCGCCCGATGAGACTCGATCCGCGGCGGTGAGCGCTCGTGCTCCTGCTCGCAGCTCGTCTTCGGCTTCGCCGTCGTGCTCGCGCCCGGGGCGGTCGTCGCCCGGGCGCTCGGGGTGCGCCGCGCCTCCGCGACGCTCGCCTGGGCGCTCGCGATCGTGTTCGCCGCGCTGGCCGTCACGTTCGTCGTCTCTGCGTCGCTGACGCTGACGCTCGTGCTCGTCCTCGGTGCGGGCGCGGCGGCGCTTCGCGGCCGCCCTTCGCGAGGCGCAAGCCAGAGCTCGTGTTGGATCAACACGAGCGCTTCCTCGCGCGCGTGTCATGGTGCTCGCGGCGGGAGCGGTGCTCGGCCTCCTCCTCTGGCACGTCGCTGGGCACGTCGGCGGCGACGGCTTCTTCCACCTCGCGCGGATCCAGAAGCTCCTCGCGTTCGGCGACCTCTCGCCTCGGCAGCGCCAACGAGTTCCCCGACGGCGGCCTCCATCCCGGCTACGCGTTCCCGCTCTGGCACGGCTTCCTCGCGCTCGTCGCGAAGGTCTCGGGCGCCGATCCGGCCGACGTCGTGCTCCACGGCCCGACCGTGCTGGCGCCGCTCGCGGTGCTCGTCGCCTACGAGGCGGGCTGGGCGCTGTTCCGCCGCGTCGTGCCGGCCGCCGCCTCCGCGGCCGCGGGCGTCGCGATCGTCGCGATGGCGCCCGGCTCACGGCGGCGCGCTCACGGCGCTCGCGCTTCCCGCGACGGCCTCGCGGCAGCTGCTCGTCCCCGCGGCGCTCGCGCTCGCGCCTCGAGGCGACGCGGAGGCCGGCTCCGGCGCTCCTCGCCTCGGCGGCCGCCGCCTCGCTCGCGCTCGCGGTCGTCCACCCGACATACGCGCTCTTCCTCTGGCTGCCGTTCGCCGGGTTCCTCGCTCGTCCGCTGGCTCTGGGAGCGGCAGCGACGCGCGGGCCGGCGGGCTCGCGCTCGCGGCGCTCGTCGCTCCCCGCCGGCGTCTTCTTCGCGTGGCTGCTGCCCGGTGATCGGCGACACGGCCTCGGTCGATCCCGGCGCCGCCGAGCGGGAGCGCGGGTTCGAGCAGTACGCCGGCCAGCTCCACGGGACCGCCGACCGGTTCTCCGCTCGTCCCCGAGCTCTTCGGGCGGACTGGGCGCCGTCGCGGTCGCCGCGCTGCTCGTCCTCCCGCTCGCCGGCCTCGCCTCGCGCCGCCGCTGGGCGGCGTACGTCGTCGGCGGGCTCGCTCGCCGTCTTCGCCGTCTGCCTCGTCCCCTGGATCTTCACGCCGTTCTCCGACGCCGTCTCGCTCTCGCAGTCGCGTCGGCTCGCCGGCTTCCTGCCGCTCGCGTTCGCGCTCGCGGGCGGGATCGGCGTGCTCGCGCGCCTGATCGGGCGGCGCCGTCGTCCCGGTCGCGCTCGCCGCCGGGATCGTCCTCCAGCTCGCTCTATCCCGGGCGACTTCGGCTACACGCTCGAGGACGGCGGGCCCGCGTGGGCGACGTGGCTCGCCGTGGCGTGGCGCGGTCGTCGCGCTCGCGCTCGGGCTCCGGCGCCGGCCGCCGCTCGAGCGCACCGCCGCCCTCGCGTCCGCGCTCGTGCTTGCTGCCGACCTACGTCCACGGCCTCGTGAACTGGTCGCCGTCGGAGGCGCGCCGCCCGAATCCGCTCTCGGAGGGCCTGATCGATGCGGTTCGCGAGGACGTGCCCGTCGGCGCCGTCGTCTACGCCGATCCCGAGACGAGCTACCGCCTCGGTGCGTTCGCCCCGGTCCGCGTCTGCGTCAACCCGCCGGGCCACGTCGCGGACACGGTCGACAACCGCCCGCGCGAGCGCGTGCAGGAGTTCCGGCGCTTCGCCCGCACCGGCGACCTCTCGATCCCGCGGGCCTGCGGGGCGACCTGGCTCGTCGTCGACCGCGACCGCTTCGATCTCCGGCCCGACCTGCCGGTCGCGTTCCGTGACGGGCGGTGGGTGCTCTACCGGCTCTGAGCCTTGAAGGGCCGTTTCCGAGGTGTCCCCAGCGACGGAGTGCCGGTAGGTAGAAGATGAGCGCTGTGGATCTGTCGCCCGCGTCCACCCGTGCGCGGCTCCTGTACCTGGACCTGATGAAGCGCTGCCTTCTCGACCAGGTGTATCAACAGCGCGAGCTGATCCCCGTCACGCCTACCAGTGGAATGAAGCGGGCGTTGGTGCGACGCCTCGCAGACCGCGGCTTCCTACTCGTTCGCGAGCGAACGTTCGACCCTGCCCGTCGTGCAGACGCGAAAGGTTGGCCCTATCACGCCCACACGATGATCGGGCTCAAGCGCCTCGACAACATCCAGACGTGTGTCAGCCAGGCGCTGTCCGATGCTGTGCCGGGGGATCTGATCGAGACCGGTGTCTGGCGTGGCGGAGCCTCGATCTTCATGCGCGCCCTCCTCGAGGCGTACGGGGTGTCGGACAGAACGGTCTGGGTCGCCGATTCGTTTGAGGGACTTCCTGCTCCTGACCCCGAGCGCTACCCCGCCGACGCGGGAGCGAATCTGCACATCTACCCGGAGCTGGCCGTGTCGGCCGCGACGGTGCGTTCCAACTTCGAGCGGTACGGCCTGCTCGACGACCAGGTGCAGTTCCTCGAGGGTTGGTTCAAGGACACGCTGCCAAACGCCCGTATCGAGTCACTCGCAGTCATGCGCCTCGACGGTGATCTCTACGAGTCTACGATGGACGCCCTCACGAGTCTCTACCCTCGTCTCTCACCAGGCGGCTTCGTGATCGTCGACGACTACCTTGCTATCGAAGGGAGTCGGATGGCCGTCGACGAGTTTCGGACGACGAATGGGATCGAAGACGACCTTGTCGAGGTGGATTGGTCGTGCGTCTACTGGCGGCGGAGCCAGGGTCCCTCGCAGTGATTGCCAGCTAGGCCGATGGCCGGCGTCGGGTTCGGCGACTACCATCAGCGCGCCCATGGTGTCATCCCGGCTGTCCCGTCCGAGTGCGATCGCCGCGGTCGCTCTCGCTTCGCTGGCTCTCGCGTCGGCGATCGTCGTCCAGGACAACGGCCCGAACCAGGCGGCGCATTTTGCGCTCGTGCGGGGCCTCGCATCGGGCACCCCGTTCATCGACGGTCGCGAGACGATCGATTCCGCTTACATCGACGGCCACTACTTCGCCGCGAAGGCCCCAGGCCTGGCGATGTTCAGCTTGCCTTCGTACGTCGCTCTACGCGGGGCCGGCCTCCAGAACGGCTCGCTCGCAAGCGAGAGCGGCTACCGACATCGGGTCTGGGAGCTGACCCTGGTCGGCAGCGTCGTGCCGCTGCTGGCCCTTCTCCTGATCGTGTACCTCGCGGCCGGGCGCGTGGCGCCGGGATACGGGCTTCCTACGTCCGTGCTCCTGGGCGCCGGAACGCTCTTACTGCCATTCTCGTCGCTGTTCTTCGACCACGTCCTCTCCGCCGCGCTCGGTTTCGCCGCCTTCGTCCTCCTCATGATCGAGCGTGATGGAAGGGGTCGCGGTTGGGAGCTGGCCGGTGCAGGCGCCCTCGCGGGGCTCGCCGTGGTCGTCGAGTTCCCGCTCGGCATCGTCGCGGTCGTCCTCGGTATCTACGCGGCGGTGGGATCGAGGCCCGTTCGACGTGCCGCGACGTACGCCGTCGGGGTCCTGGTCGGACTCTTGCCGCTGCTCGCCTACAACACGTGGGCATTCGGCTCACCGATGACGCTCGGGTACACGAACGCGCTGAAGGCACCGGTTGGGGGCGGTGCGCCCGTCGTCGGCGCGAACGACGAGGGGTTCTACGGCGTGAGGCTTCCAGACCCGCGGGTAGCGCTCTCGCTCGTCGTATCCGAGAAGGGGCTGCTCGTCGTCACCCCCCTCGTGGTCGCCGCGTTGGTCGGGCTCCCGCTCCTGTGGCGGAGCGGACGACGGGCGGACACCCTTGTCTGCGCGGCGATTCCGCTCCTCTTCCTGACATACAACGCGGCCTACTACCTTCCGTTCGGAGGGCAGAGCCCCGGCCCTCGGTTCCTCGTTCCGGCCCTGCCCTTCCTCGCACTCCCACTTGCGCTCGCCCTCAGAGCACGACCGCTCGTCGTCGCCGGGCTCGGCCTCGTATCGATCGCGGTCATGGCGCTCGCGACGGTCACGGGACCGCTCACGGGGGTCGAATACGGGATCGGGACGTGGATCGGGAGGCTCGGACGTCTCGAGATCGTCGAGACCGTGGCGGGACGCCTGGGGCTCGAGCCCGGGTGGCTGGGGGTGGCGCCGTTCGTCCTCCTGCTCGCGCTCGCAGTCGGGCTCGCGCTCCGACGGGTGTCGCTCCTCGACCGGCTCGCGGTCGACGGACCGCTCCTCGCCGGAGCTCTCGGGGTCTGGCTCCTGTTCGCACTCGTCGGTCCGGAGCTGGTGCCGGCGGATGCCGAGCACGGAACTCGCGAGGGAGCGCTCGCGGTCGGTGTCCTCGGCGTCACCACAGCGACTGCGCTGATGCTGACTCGCACGGGTGGGGCGCGATACCTGCTCCCGCTCGTTCCCGCAATCGCGCTCGCAACGCCGTTCCTCACGTCGAGGCCCCGCTGGTCGCTGCTCGTCACCGTCGTGATCCTGGGCGCAGCTGTCGTCGCCTGGATGGGGTTACGGCCCGGCGGCGCGCGAGCCGTCGAGGCGCCGGACGCAAGCTCCGACTCCTCCGGAGAGCTCGTCGACGCGGGAGAGACGCCGGGGATGGCGGTCTCGCTCCAACCTGTGCCGCCCCCGCTTGCGGGAGGACCGCCGAGCACGATCTGAACCTCGGCGCGTCCCGAGCTCAGGTCTACCTGCGGAGCCTCCGAGCGGAGCGGGCGGCCGAGCGTATCCCGCGGACGACGTCGCCCGCGAAGCGATGCAGTCCCGTGTGCTCGATCCCGAGCGAACGAACGTGAAGTCCTAGTTGTCGCGCGTCGGTCTGCCAGGACTCCGGCCCCTCGAGCTCGAGTACGGCCTCGAACGCCGGCCTCGCGAGCGCTTCTCGAGGTATCTCGGCCCGCCACGTGACGAGCTGGGTACCCCCGGGAAACGATCTGCGCGCGACTCGGCTCCCGTCGATCAAGAGCCGGACATCGAGTCGTTCGCCCCGACGGACGCCGACCCGACCGAAGGAGATCGCAAGCCCGTGCCGCCTGGCCGGGGACGGCGTCCGCAGGCGAGTAGGAGCTCGGACCGTGCTCCCGACGTCCAGATCGCCGTGGGATCGGGCAACGACCATCCAGCGACCGAACCCCCGCAAATCCGCCAGCTCGGCAACGTCGATCGCCTTGCCGGGGTGAAGCATGAGCGGCTGACGCGGAGGGCGGAGCCGATCGCCCCAACTCAGGTTCCGTGTTGCGTGGAGACCTGCGGTGGGTGCGTGTTTCACCGTCGCGCGTCGAACGCGGGAGTGTGTCGTCGCGTGACTGCAGTCGAGTTGAGTGAGGATGTACGGATCCGTATACCCGGTCGCGCTGTTGACGAGCACGAAGCGCCGTGGATGTCGTCCGAGCTCCAGGCGGTGACGCTCGTGGTGCACGAGCCGCTCGAAGCCCGACACCACCGACCGGAGGTGCTTCATCGCTTCCGGCATCTCACTGCCGTCTCCATGGTGGAGCGACGCAGCGGATACGGCCTCCGAATCGAAGCCGAAGTCGACGACGAAAAGGTCTGCCGCGGCGAGATCGTCCACCGAGCGCTCGTCAGACGCGGTGACCAGCGTCAGCGAGCTGTCGGGTCGAGCCGCCGACGAGCCGGGCAAGCATTTCCTGCAACACGTGGTTGACGCCGAGATAACCGACGGTCACGTGGCGGCGGGACACCGCAATCGAGTCGGCGACATGCGGGAGCACGTGACCCGAGTCGTACGTGAGCACGACCCCCGAATCGACCACGTTCGATGGCTTCTCGCGCCGCGGGCGGCCGGCATCGCCGACTCCACCGCGACCGTGAAGCTCTCCCCTGTCGCGGGGTCCACCGCAACCTCCTCCAGGGCGAGGTTCGCCAGACCCCAGGTCTCACGTTGTGCCGGGAGCTCCGCGCGCTGAACGGAGGAGCCGTAACGGACGAAGTCGTTCTCGATGCGCGTCTCCGCGTGGTACACGGTCGGTGTCCGGCTGTGGTTGCAGTGGTAGCCCGCGACTCGAGCATCGAGGCTCCCGATCGAGCCGCGACGGAGGAACATCCGTCGGCTGAGGTTCGAGTCGACGTGCCACCCGAGCACCATCGCCTCGTCGCATCCGTCGATCGCGACGAAGTCCTCACGAAGGCAGAGCTGGAAGTCACCGGGCGCGTCGAACCGCACCCACTCGCTTGTTGAGCGTCGGCTCGTCGAGCCGAAGGCGAGGCCCGAGCTCTCGCAACTCCGACATCGCGCGTCTAGGATCACTCCGCGGAAGCTGTTCCCAGAGCCACTCGGGAAGCTCGAATCTGGGCAGGCCGTAGAAGCCGTCGGCCAGATCGCACGCAGACGTCGCTGAGACTTGCTCCCCGTGCGGGAGCAGGATCATGTCCGTGTTCGTCGAGAGCAGCCACCTGTTCGCGGGATTCGCGCGGCGCGCCGCCGCGTTGCGGCACACCGGCTCGACGGCCGGAAGATGGGTCAAAGGCGCGAACCGCTCCCGGTGGACCGCGGCGGGCACGCGGAGGACGCGAAGCACGTCGAGGCAGCGCGGCGTGAGGGTGTCCGCGATGGCCTCGATGAAGGTCGGAAGCTCGTCGGGGGTGTTGTAGTCGACGAAGACGATCTCGTCGTCATCGGTCGGTGAGGACCTCGGCGAGGCAGTTGAGGCTCAGCGCCGCACGGCGGTGGAGGTTGTACCCGTGCGCGTCGTTGCGGCCGTAAAGGACGATCGAGATCAATTGCTCGGCGCCGCGCCCATGAACCGCGGTCCGCGCATCAACGGGCAGCCGCGGCGGCGCGCAGGGAGCTGCGGGCCCCCGTCAGCTGGTCGTGGATCCAGGCGTAGGTCCGCTCGAGGCCCGTGGCGAGCGACGTGTCCGGCTCCCAGCCCAAGCGCTCTCGGATGAGCGTGTTGTCGCTGTTGCGGCCGCGGACGCCCTTGGGTGCGTCGAGGTCGTAGCGGCGCTCGAGCCGGACGCCGGCGATCTCCTCGACGATGTCGACGAGCTGGTTGATCGTCACCAGCTCGGACGAGCCGAGGTTGATCGGGTCGAGTCGATGTCGCTCGTCCATGATCCGCGACGTCCCGTGGAGGCAGTCGTCGATGTACATGAAGCTCCGGGTCTGCTCGCCGTCGCCCCAGATCTCGATCTCGTGCTCGCCGGTGAGCTGGCCTGCGGCGCACCTTGCGGCAGATCGCCGCCGGCGCCTTCTCGCGACCGCCGTCCCACGTCCCGTGCGGCCCGTAGACGTTGTGGTAGCGGGCGACGCGCGTCTCGATCCCGAAGTCCTCCAGGAAGTGCCGGCACATCCGCTCGCGAGAAGAGCTTCTCCCACCCGTACCCGTCCTCGGGCATCGCCGGGTAGGCGTCCTCCTCCCGGAGCGGCCGTCACGTCGGCGCTCCTGCTGCATGTCGACGTTGTAGACGCACGCCGACGACGAGAAGAAGTACCGCTCGACGCCGGCGTCCTTGCGCCGCCATCAGGAGGTGCGTGTTGATCAGCACGGAGAGCATGCACGCGCGCCTTGTTGGCCTCGATGAAGCCCATGCCGCCCATGTCGGCAGGCGAGGTTGTAGACGTGCGCCATACCGTCCACGGACGCGCGGCACGCGTCGAGCGAGCGGAGATCAGCAGCTCGGTTGTCGACCCCGGGGGTCACCTGGTACCACTCGTCGAGCGGCTTGAGGTCGACCGCTCGGAGGTTGGCGAAGCCCTCCTCCTGAAGGTGCCGAACGAGCCATCCACCGATGAACCCTCCGGCGCCGGCGACGAGAATCGGTTCGGATCTGCGGATCGTGGTCGACATCGACTGTCCTCCTAGCTGTTCAACGCGAGGCTTGCCTCCAACGGACGGCCGAGCCGCACGATCTCGATGGCGTCTCCATGGGCGTCGTCGGACAGGACTCTCCAGCAGTCGATCACGACGGGCGGCCGCGCCCTGCCTGTGAGCACGCCGATCGGCAGACGGGAGAACTCCTCCCACGGTGTCGCGATCACCACGACGTCGGAACGCTCGAGCAGCTCGCCCGCCGATTCGCATGCATGGACATCGGCGCCGAGACGACGCTGAGCGGCATCGGTGGCCACGGGGTCGAACACGTTGACATCGCGGGCGCCGCCTTCGGAGAGGAGTGCGGCGAGTGCAATTCCGGGGCTTTCCTCCACCACTCCGGTGTCGGGCTTGTACGAGAGGCCGAGGATCCCCACGGAGTCGCCGTCGCCGAGGTGGGAGAGGACGATCCGGGCGAGCCGCTTCGTCTGAGCGTCGTTCACGGCATCGGTTGCCTCGGCCAGCGGCGCCTCGGTCCCGAGGCCGCGGGCCAGCACGGCGAACGCCTTGTTGTCGCGTGGGAAGCACGGGCCTCCGTAGGCGATCGCGCCCCGGAGGTACTTTCCCCCGATTCTCGTGTCGAGCCCCAGCGCATCCGTCACGCTGTCGACGTCGGCCCCGTGCAGCCGCTCGCACATGTCCGCGAGGGTGTTGGCATACGAGATCTTCATCGTCACGAACGTGTTCACGGCGATCTTCGTCAACTCGGCGTTGACGAGGCTCATCCGCCGAAACGGGGGATCGTTCTCGCACACGCCCGCGTACAACGCCTCGAGGGCGTCACCCGCCCGTGGGTCGGACTCCCCGATCAGGACCATGTCCGGCTCCAGCATGTCGCGGATGACGTTCCCGAGCGCAATGAACTCGGGGCTGTAGCAGAGGCCCAGCGACTCGCCAACGCGGCGACCGGACGCTCGTTCGAGTGCGGGCCGGATGTCCGCCTCGCACGAACCCGGCATCACGGTGCTGGCGACGACCACGACGTGGTAGGCGTCGCGTGTAGCAAGCCCGCCCCCGATCCTCTCGACCGCTTCGAGAAGGAACGCGTTCGAGAACGCCCCGCGCTCGTCCGACGGCGTCGGTACGAGCAGGACAGTCAGCTCGGCCTCGGCCGCCCGCCCCAGCTCGGTCGTGGCGCTCAGCCGCTCGCGCGAGCCCGTTACCAAGGTCTGCAGTCCCGGTTCCTCCACGGGTGCCCGGCCCTCGTTCAGCAGCTGCACGACGTCGGGGTTCGTGTCGACGCCGAGTACCTCGTTGCCCTTGCTCGCGAGAACCGCCGCGAGCGGTGCTCCGAGCTTCCCGAGCCCGACGACGGCGACCCGCACGGCTACGCAACCTCAGCCGTGATCAGGAGGTGCCAGCCGAACGTCCGCTCCAGTGCGCCGAAGAGGCGCTTCGGCATCCAACGGAAATACGGCTGCTTGACGTACCGGTACTCCACGTAGTCGCGGATGCGATACGGGAAGATGTGATCGACGCTCAGCTCCCGGACGCGGAAGCCGGCGTTCTCCACGAGGGTGCGCGCCTCGCCCCGTGTGTAAGTGAAAGCGACGGGGCACCCGGTCTGTGCTTCGGCGTGCTTCGCGATGAGCTCCTCCGCCCTCCAGAATCGTCCGCGCTCCTGCGTCGCGAGGATCCAGAACACCTTCCACGAGCGGCGGTGATAGACCATCAGCTTGAGCGTCCCACCCGGCGCGGCGAGCTCGCGCATCTCGGCGAGCGCTCGTTCCGGACTGCGGCGTGTGGTGGACGACGCCGAACGAGTAGACGAGGTCGAACCGCTCGCCGCGAGAACCGACGCCGAGCTCCTCGGCGTTCGCCTCGGACGAACCGGATGCGATCCGCGACGCCCATCACCTCGGCGCGCTGCGCGGCGACGCCGAGCGACTCGCCCGAGAGATCGACGGCCGTGAGCTCGGCGCCCGCCCGGGCGAAGTTGATCGAGTCGGTGCCGATGCCGCAGCCGACCTCGAGCACCCGCTTCCCGCGCCAGCGCCCGAAGTCGGCGAACGCCGGGATGTGCGGCTCGACGAAGTACTTCCGAGCCTCGACCTCGTCGAAGTACTCGCGCGACCCGACCGGCTTCGGCGAGTGCCTGATGTTGCACGGGCGCTCGTCCCAATACCGTCGGACGTCGTCGAGAGACGCTGGGGCTGAGCCTTGAGTCATCCGGCTGAGGGGCGCACCACGACGCCGAATCGTGTCGTGGTCACCGGACGGTAGCTGATCTCTTGTTTGGCTCACGTCGCAAGCATGACTGCGCCCTCGTCGCGACGGGTCACTACGCAGGCGTAGTCCTACCCTCGGGGCGAGAATCGCCGCCGCGCTCCCGCGCGAACCGGCCCTGGAGGGTCGCATACGTCATCGTCTTTCCAGACTGCCGGCCGGTCTGTTCAGCGGTCGAGGACGTCGAGGAACTGCTCGTGCGGGGCCGTCACCAAGCCGACTTCGCGCGTACTTCAGCACGAGCTCGGCGGAGCAGTCCATCAGGCCGAAGATCTCGTAGAGGCAGATCAGCTTGAAAAGATCGACTCGCGTTGGTTCGAAGCCCCATGTCGACTCGTAGCACGGATCACCGAAATCTCGGAAGTAGATCGCATCCCCCAGGACACCTGACCCGTGACGGTCTCTGCCGGAAGCTCGAGTGCGAACGTCGATGGGAGCGCACTTCGGCTGTATCGCCGGATCTCGAGGTCGAAGAGACTGAAGCCTCTGTCCCGCAGGATAGAGGTCGATGTTGGGAAAGAGGTTGGCATTCGTGCTCACCGGTCCGTGGAACTGGGCTTCGACGGCTACGCCCAGGACCCGCCCGAACGGAGAATCTGGTCCGCTCCCCGGAGGACATCGTAGTCCGCCCCGTCGGTATCCACCTTGAGGAAGTCGATCCTGGCGCGGTCAGCGGCGTGGAAGTAGTCGTCCAGCACGATCCGGTCGGACGCGTACGTGATCGGTGCCCCGGCGTTTTGGTGCTCTCGAACGAAGTCGAGTTCGGCGATCTCCGCGGCGCGCACAGCACTGGTTCGCGAGAAGAAGTGGGTCGAGGCAGGTGTTGTTCCTGAATGGGGGTGTGACACGTGACCCATGCGGCCTCATAGCGAACTCCGCGCTCCGCTCCGGCATCGAGGCGCTCGACCTCTGCAACGAGGGGGTCGAATCCGATCACTTCGAGGTCGTCCCGGAACTCATGCCAGTACGAGTCGATTCCGCCACTCGCGCCCACGTCGACGACGAACATCGGGTCGTTCTCGAACGTTCCCCGATCGACCAGCAGCCGGGTCAGCTGTGGGTCGTCGTTGTTCCGCGGCGTCCTTGACATTTTGCAGACATTCTGTCCATCGTGCGGCTGCAACGCTAGCGACTGGCCGCGACGATCCTGCGGCAGAGCGAGCGCTACGGTTGAAGGAGTCCATGAGGGGCGTCGCCAGCATCAGATTCCGTCAGGATCGCCACGGACTACCGACGCTGGCCAGGCTTGAACCCACAGCTCGTGGTTCTGGCATCGCCCGGGGGCGGGTGCCTGGACATGGCCGTCAACACCGAACTGAGCGGGCTCGTCGTGCTGCTCTCTTGTCCCGTATGCCGGAGCCCGTTGGCCTCCGAGCCCCTACGACTTCGATGTCGTGGCTGCGGGCGCAGATTCGGTTTCTTCGAGGGACGCGTGCCGGTATTCCTGCCGGGGGCGTCGGCCCCGCAGACGGCCGTCGCCCGTGCGCGGCTCAAGCCGGCACGTTGGGCAACCCGCGGCTGTACGACGTCATGCAGCGCCGTTCGGAGGCCGGCAGATCGCCACCGGTGGCGGGGGAACTCCACGCGCTCCAGGCCGGAACGCTCCTCGACGTCGGGGCGGGCACCGGGATGGTGGGTGGGCTGACTGCCTCGCGGCGCGCGGTATCTCTGGCTCGACAACGACGCTCTCAAGCTCCGTGGGTTCCTGACAGGGTCGACGTCCGGCGTCGCCGTGCTCGGAGACGCGCGCATCTGCCGTCGCGGACGACTCCGTCGACTGGACGACCGATGGTCGCCGTCTCGCACCATCTTCCCGGCCGCACGCTCGACGTGTTCTGGGCGAGGCGTCGCGGGTGACCCGTGCGCTTCGTCTTGGTCGACGCGGTCCGCGGGCGCCGGATCCGGAGCAGGCGCTGTGGCAGCTCGACCGCGGACGTTTCCGCGTACGGAGGACGAGCTCCTGGCGGCGATCTCGAAGAGGTTCGAGGTCACGAGTCGACCGCTTCCGCGAGATCCACGACTATCTGCTGTGTGTTGCCTCGTCGCGCCGTGCGACGTCGGCCGGCTCGTCCGTCGCCGTCGAGCCGCGTCCTGCGAGGCGGGCTCAGCGAATCGCGTACGCCTGGACCCAGATCGACTTCGAGCCCGACGACAGCTTTGTCGCGGCCACTGCTCGATTTGGTATCCGGCTCGTCTCATCGCTCGCGCGGCGCCGCTACAGGTGGGCTCGATGCAGAGGAACACGATTGCCGCGGCCCTCGCGACTCCATGAGCGTTCGAAAGCCGTCGTCGATCTTCGGCATCTCCCGGCCCAGAGAAGCTGTAGCTGTAGTAGTAGAGCGATTGCAGCCCCTTCGAGGCGGGGTCCGCGGATTGGTCGAACCAGAACGCTGGCGGCGAGCTTACCCCTCGAGCCCGCTTCGCGCATGAACGTCCTGGAGCTTGATCCCGATCGCGAAGACGTCCTGCTGCATTCGCGAGCTGCTGCCTTGTCTCGAACTGGCCATGCGTGGACGCGCTCGCGGCGCTCGCATAGTTGACTCCGACCACGAGTAACGCGGCGGCGAACGGGGCGGCGGCAAGTGCTTGGCGCCGTGTCTTGGCGACTCGGAGGGCGACGGCGACAACGAGTGCGAGGACGAGCGGTACAAGGGCCAATACTGAGCCCCGACGTCCCCAGAGGTCGCCGCGTTCGAAACCGTAGACGGCGATCAACGGCGCTGCTGAAACGACGAGGCCGAGCCCGGCGAGCGCAGCGGGCGGAAGCGCACGTCTGCTCCTCGACGGGCCGGTCAGGGCGAAGACGGCACCGGCGAGCGCGACGAAGAGGAACGGATAGAGCATGTCGAAGTAGTACGGGAGCTGCAGGAACGTGCCGCGAGCGGGCGAACTCCCAATAGACCAGCAGGGCGAATATGGCCAACTCGATCACCGTCAAGGCCAGAGCGATCGGGTCGCGGGTCGATCGACGGCGGTACGGCCACCGCGAGAAGCGCAACCGCTCCGACGAGCGGCGGAATGAGGAGGCGGGGCTCACCCCACAGCCAGTCGTAGCTCGGCAGCTTGTACTGAGCGGTACTGATCGTCCTGGCCGCCTCGATGGATGGCATGAAGAACAGCATTCGGCCACCGTGTGCGTGGGCGAAGGCGCCGCACGCCGTCAGCAAGGCCCCCGCGCCCCCGACGAACAATACCGCGTCGACCGCGAGGGCTCTCGAAGCGAGGCGCCCGACGACCCTCCGACGACCGTAGAGGTATGCAGCGACGGCGCCGGCGATGAGGAGGGTCGCAAAGAGGTTCGAGGCGGCTGCCGCGGCGAGGAAGAATCCCGCGAGCGCCGGACGCACCCGACTCGCCCCTGATCGACGAGACGAGGAAGTACAGGCCGGCCGCCAGGTAGGTGATGACGAAACCGTCGACGTAGTCCCACGTGTGCGCATCGACGTAAGCGGCGTTCGTGAGGACGGCCGGGTACACGAACAGCGCGATCCGGACGCCGAACAGCCACCGCACGAGGAGGTAGAGGAACGCCCCGCCCGTGAAGAACATGACGAGATGCAGGATGACGTACGCCTGCTGTGGGGTCAGGAACGAGTTCAGGAAGAGCCCGGGGAGGATCACCGGCAAGCGCGACGCGTAGTACGTCGCAGTGAACCATCCGTAGATCGTGTCGAAGTTCGTCATCAGCGCCGTGTACAGCCACGGGTCGACTGTCGACGGCTCGGTGTAGATCTGCGTGTCGAGCAGCCGGAGGATCGTCAGGGCCGCGACCGACGTCGCGACCACCATGGCGAGCTCCCCGCCGTGACGCCGAAGCGCGCTCACGCCAGATGCGAGTCGACTAGAGCGACCACGCGATCGACGTCCTTGTCGGTCATGTCGGGCCACAGCGGGAGGCGTAGGAGGCGGTCGCTCACGTCCTCCGTGACGGCCACGGGCCCGACGACCCGACCCGCTCGCCGTCCCGCCTCCGAGGAGTGGAGCGGGACGTAATGGAACACCGCCTTGACCCCGGCGCGATCGAGGCTCGAGATCAGGCGCGACCGCTCGTCGAGCGACCGGAGTAAGACGTAGTACATGTGGGCGTTCTGGCCGCACTCGGAGGGGATCACGGGCCGTCGCAGGCGTTCGCGCTGCTCCAGTCCTCGAGGCCGTCGTGATATCGCCCCCAGAGCGCGAGCCGGCGGGCGGTGATCTCGCCCGCCTGCTCGAGCTGCGCGAGGAGGAACGCGGCGTTGATCTCGCTTGGGGCGTACGAGCTGCCGAGATCGACCCAGCTGTACTTGTCGACCTGGCCACGGAAGAACCGCTGCCGATTCGTTCCCTTCTCCTGGATGATCTCCGCGCGTTCGACGTACGAGACGTCGTTGATCAGCAGTGCTCCGCCCTCCCCCGAGATGGACGTTCTTCGTCTCGTGGAAGCTGATCGCCGCGAGCGCACCGAAACTCCCAAGTGGCCGGCCGCGGTACATGCTCATGACCGCCTGGGCGGAGTCCTCGATGAGCAGCAGGTCTCGGGACGATGCGAGGTCGGCGAGCACGTCGAGCCTGGCTCCGACCCCTGCGTAATGGACGGGCACGATCACACGTGTCTGCGGTGTGACCGCGGCCTCGACCCGTGCGGGGTCGAGCGTGAGGACATCCGGAAGGATGTCGACGAAGACGGTGTCGCGCCCCGGAGGAGGAACGCGTTCGCGGTCGAGACGAACGTGAAGGACGGCATGATCACCTCGTCGCCCGGGCCCACCTCGGCAAGAATTGCGGCCATCTCGAGGGCCGCCGTGCACGAATGCGTCAGGAGAGCGCGGTGCGCGCCGGTCTGGGACTCGAGCCAGCGACAGCACCGCTCGGCGAACGGCCCGTTGCCGGAAAGATGACCTCCGGCGATCGCCAGCGCGACGTACTCCAGCTCGAGGCCGGTCGTATGGGGACGGTTGAAGGGGAGCTCGGTCATTCCGCTCGACGTGCGACCAGCAGAAGCGATGCACCGACGGGAAGGGACAGCTCGCGCGTCAGCAGTGAGCGCTCCGCCGTCATCAGGGTCTCGAGGAAGCGGTCCACGGGCTTCGGAAGCTTCAGCTCGCTCTCGAGGTCGTATGCGTCGGTGTCCCGCGCGCCCCATGCGCGGGACAGCACGAAGAAAGGAAGCGGCAAGGTCACGAACGACGTTACGCGCACCGGCTCCCAGCCGGCGCGGCGAACCTTGCCGAATAGCTCGTCGCGGCGGTACCGGCGCACGTGCCCCGCGAAGTCGTCGGCGGCGCTCCAGAGTCGCGGGTGCTGTGGGACGGTGACCACGATACTGCCGCCCGGCCGCACCGCTCGACGCATCTCCCGGAGCGCCGCTTCGTCCTCCTCGATGTGCTCCAGCACGTCGAAGACCCCAACCGCGTCGAAGCTCCCCGAGAACGGAATTTCGAGCGCGCTCATCTGCACGAGCGGGACACCTGACAGGCGCCGACGCGCCACGTCGAGGCCTTCAGCGTACAGGTCCGCTCCCATGACCTGAAGTCGTGGGACTCGCTCGTGGAGCGCGGCGAGGACGAAACCCGTGCCGCACCCGACCTCGAGGAAGTGCGTCGCTCCGCCGAGGTACGTCCGCACCGCCCAGACGATCACCTGATTGCGCGACCGAAACCAGAAGCTCTGCGGCTCGAGCCGCTCGAGCAACTCGAAGAGCCCCTCCTCGTAGTTGCCGTGGCCGTCGCCGGAGAGGTACACGTAGGACGAGCGCGCACGGACGTCACACGAGGCGCAGAGGGGCAGGCCGCCAGAATCCTGGTCGCACGACGCCCCCATCGTCCGACGTCGGTGATCACGTTCCCATCGCACACATGGAGCCCGAGCCATCGCGCACGTGAGTCACCAGTCAGAGTCCTCGAGTGGGACAGGAGTTCTTCGGGGTGTCGATCGCGCGGGACGGAGATCGAAAGCGACAAGGTCGCCGACGCCGTCGACAGTGCGCGTGGCCTCGGCGTGCAATGCCTCTACCTCGTCATCCCGAACGCGCACCCTCCGTCGCTCCAGGACGCTATTCGGCACGGCGGACGTCTCGTCGATCTCCGGCTTGACGCTCAAGCTCGAGACCTGTCTTGCCTTTACCCCCGGTGTCCGCGAGGCTACGTCCGACGACCTGACCCTCTCTCGTCCCGCAGGCGCGACGGCTTTGATGGTCCAGCCGCTTCAGAGCGGATCCGCGCTTCCCGCGAAGGGCCGTCGAGGAGATGTACGAGATCTGGCTGCACCGTTGCGGGCGTGATGGCGTCGTGGTGGTGCCGAGCGAATCCCTCGGAGGGGTTCGTCGGCACGCGCATGGAACGGGATGTCCTCTCGGTCGATCTCGTCTACGTCGATCCGGGCTCGCGCGGGAAGGGCATGGCCGCCCGACTCGTGCAAGCCGCCGTGGGAGGGCGCTGCAAGGCGCGCGCGACTCGCGTGGCGACCCAGGCGTGGAACATCGCGGCTCAGCGCCTCTACCACGGCCCTCGGCTTCAGGCCGTCCTCGCTGGACGCGATCGTCCACCTCTGGCTCGACGAGCCCTCAACCGTCCGGCGTGACGGCGTCGGTGACCGAGGCCTCGGCATGGACACCCTCGCCCGGGGGCTCCACGAGCCGATCCACGACGTACAGCGGTCGGTCCTTGACCTGCACGAAGATCTTGCCAACGTAGAGGCCCGTTACACCCGGTGCTGGCGATGATGAAGCCTCCCACCAGCAGGAGCAGGACGCCGAGGCTCGTCCACCCCGGGTACGGATCGCCGGCGAAGTAGTTGACGACGAAGTAGGCGGCCAGGACCGTCCCCAGCCCTGAAATCGCAAAGCCTGCGTAGACGATCCATCGGAGCAGCGACGTCGTCTGGAAGAACAGCCCGTCCAACGCGAATCGCATCAGCATCCCGAACGAGTAGGAGCTCGCCCCGGCATAGCGGTCGGCGCGCGGCAGGTCGATCGAGGTCATTCGAAACCCCAGCCAGCGCAGGATCATGAGGTAATGGCGGTCCTTGTCGCGCACGCGAAGGAACTCCGTCGCGCACCTTGCGGGAGATGATGCTGAAGTTGCCGAAGCCGGCGTCGAACGAGGTCCCGAGCAGAGCGTTCAGGACCGGAAGTACGCCGCCGAGGCGAGGCCCGGGCGAGCGAGTTGCCGCTCCCGATCCGGCGTGCAAGACGACGTCGAACCCCTCCAGCGCGCGCCCGAAGAGCGTATGAATCTGTTCGGGCGGATCCTGGAGGTCGCAGTCCATGACGACGATCCACTCGCCCCGCGCATGCTCCAGCCCGGCGGTAATCGCGGCGTGCTGGCCGAAATTGCGGCTCAACCGGACGAGCCTCACATGCGCGTCGGCGTGCGCGAGCTCCTCAGGGTCGCCCACGATTCGTCGGGGCTTCGATCGTCGACGAAGACGATCTCGAACGATCGCGCGTCGCCAGCGAGCGCCGCGCGAGCCTCTCGTGCAGGTGCCGCAGGCATTCCTCGCACTTGTAGACCGGTACTACGACACTGACATCCACGCTCTCGATGGGAACCAAGCGTAATCGCTGCGTCGGGGGTCTCTGGAGGTCACTTGGCGCGCAACCGGCACGCAGGTTCAGGCCCGTGGACGAACGTCAAACTGCGGCGTCAAGTTCGCGCTCGAGCGGTGGACATCCTCCCCCTCCGGTGTTCGAGCCGTACCGACCGTGGGCGGCGACGTCGACGCCGGATGGGTACGTCAACTTCCTCGGCGCTTCGCACGCGCGTGGGGGACTTCGGACTACTTCGAGTGGATCGCACTGCTGGAGGCGGTCGCCGAGGCGGAGGGCTCGTACAGGAGTCGAGCTCGGCGCGTCGACCTTATCGACCTCGACGTACAGGGAGCCGAGGCGGACGTCCTCGAGCCCGCGGCCGACGTGCTCGAGGACAAAGGTGAAGCGCGTCTGCGTGGGCAGGCGCGGCCGCGGGAACGAGACGCGGCTCCGGGCGCTCTTCGGCGCGCTGGGCTGGAAGTGTGCGTACGACAATGCGGCCGGCGGCCTCGGACACGCCGTGGGGGGCAGATCCTTACGGCGTCCAGGTGTGGGTCAACCATCGCGGGTAGGACCCTGCGTTACGGCGGGAGCCAGCCGGGCGGGCCGCAGTCGACGAACGACTCGAAGCGCGGTGTTGATCCCCGATCTTGAGGATGACTTGGCGTCACGGCTGCAGTGAAGGGACACAACCGGACACGTTGTATGCTCCCGGCCAAGTGGGGCTGCGTGCGAGTCCGACGGGGCTGGGGCGTCGAATACGGTTGCGCCTCCGATTGGTTCGTCCCACAAGCGTGAGCGATTACTCGGCGTATTTGGAGTTCTGCGCTCGAGCAGCCGCTGGGCCGGATTTCGCCGCGTTCAAGCGCGCGCCGGTTTACCGTGCAGTGCTCGAGCACGTCACATGCGAACAAGGACGGGCATACCTCGACTGGATCCGCGCGCAGTCACCTGAGCTGGTCCCGCTCTTCCACCGCTTCCGCGAGAACGATCGTCTCGGCAGCCCCCTGACTTGCGACTACGACGCGTGCGGCCGGTTCTCGCCGACGACGCTGCGCTATGCGAAGGTCTACTCCGATCTCATGCGCCTCTTTCGCGACCTCGACGGTCAGCGCATCATCGAGATCGGCGGTGGGTATGGCGGTCAGTGCTTCGTGATCCATGTCGGCGCGCGCCCGGCCTCGTACACACTCGTTGACCTGCCGGAACCGCTCGCGCTGCAGCGGCGTTATCTCGGGGAGATGGGAGTCGAGGGCGTGACTTCGCAGCTCGCGCGACCTCGGTTCGATCGCGGAGTACGACCTCGTGCTCAGCAACTACGCGTTCAGCGAGTGTCGACGGGAAATCCAGAGAACTATCTCGGCCAGAAGTATGGGCGGGCAGCCCGCGGGTACGCTACGTGCAACTGGATCACACCGTCCGGATTTCAGGCCTACGGCCGCGACGAGTTGCTTGCGGCTGTTCCGGACTCGCGTTTCATCCATGAAGAACCCCTGACGGGTGCGGCAAACGAGATCCTCGTATGGGGGGCCGACGAGCGCGGAGTCGAGCGGTATGAACGGTCGGGAGCGCATGGCGCCCACGCCTGAGCGAAGCCTCGGACCCGCTGCGGTCACGATTGGTCGGCTCGCCTTCGGAGTTCCGACGCGTGGTCCAAGAAGATGATTCTTGCGGTTGTCAGACCTTCCGCACGCTCATCGCGGGCGTTGCCAATGGGGCTCGCAGGCTCAGGGCCTGTGGCGGCTCTGCCGTCGAGGACGCCTTAGGTGTCTCCGAAAGCCGATTGTTCCGCCGACGGTGAAGTAGACGTTCCGCAGTCGGCGCCACACGCCCAGTGTGCGCCGTCCCACGGATGTGCGTACGGCGTGCGTCCCGACTTGCAGCGCGCTGCGAGGCTGCGCCAAGAGGAGGCCCCCGCGTTGGTGGAGAAGGAGTCGACGGAGCGGCGCTTCCTGGAAGGAGCGCCGAAGCCTTGCGTCCTGGTGCGCGATCATCTCCGTGCTCTCCCCCGTTTGGTGAGCCTGCGTTACCCGTACGAGGGCCTCCGCAAGAGACTGTGTCAGCAGCGGGCCCTCGCAGATCACGCGATGCAGGACATGCCACGGCGAGCCTACGCAGACAAGCCCGAGCGAAGCTGCATCGGCAAGCGCCTGGCCGTGCGGAACGCTTCCGATCCTTCCACTCGTCTCGATTCCGATGTAGTAGTCGGCGCTGGCGATTTCGGCGAGATACGCAGCGTGATCCTCGTTTTCTGGCCACTGGACCAAAAGGCGTCGCTGCGGCGGTGGGTTAGGATTTCTCCGGCGAAAGAGTGTGTGAG
>CAWCAV010000001.1:0-39869 GCA_963793655.1 uncultured Actinomycetes bacterium | reverse complement strand
GTTCGCGGGAGGACGGGGGCATCATCGCATCGTTCATACAGGCTCAGCAGGGCGATCGCGGAGCTGCGCCGAGCCGCGTCTCTTCCGGTTCCGGGTCGGGAATGTGTAAGTGATGTACCCCGGAGCATTCCGGAAGCAACTGCGCAAGAACGGCCCGCTCGCACGGAAACTTATGGAGCGGATCCGAATCGCCTCGTGTGCTCTCTTCCATCAGCGACATTGCGTCCGCAGCCCAGCTCTTCGGAGCCGCGGGTCCAACCGTAAGACCGATCCGCAGCCTCGCTGACTACGGCAGTCTGGACATCTCTTCGAGCGCCGATATACCTACGAACCAGTGCCGCCAGTCCCGACCAGGTACACCGACCCGCGCGCCCACGAACTCCGCGAGCGGTACCTCGCCGCCTACGGTGGCACTGAGATCCCGGTTCCGGTCGAGTCGATCGCCGAGGATCTCCTGTGCCTGCGGATCGAAGAGGACGATTTGGGGGAGTGCTCAGGGATGCTGATCCCGTCGGAGCGGCTGATCGTCGTCAACGCATCGGAGGCGATGAGCGGCGACACTCCGACTCGCCGCCACCGTTTCACGATTGCCCACGAGCTCGGTCACTGGATCTGCCATGCGAAGGGCACGACCGATCCGGCGGCGACGTACTGCCGCGCGAAGGATCTCTCGCAGGACGCCGACAGAGCACTCGAACGTGAGGCAAACGTCTTCGGCGCGGAGCTGCTCATGCCAGAGGCCGCTGTGCGTGAGGCGTGGGCGGCGTTCCCGGATGCCGCTTACGTCGCGTCGAAGTTCGACGTATCTGCGATGGCGGCCCAATGGCGCCTGTATAGCTTCGGCCTTGTCGACTCTAGGCCGGTCTAGACGCCTACGGCGATAGCGGTCGCGGCGCGACCTGGGACGCAACCAGGAGGTCGACCAAGGAAAGCGCGCCTACGGTGCTGGCTGTCGCTTTCGGGTGAGGGCCGGCAAGACGGCCGCCGCTCGGCGGTGCGTCGCCGTTGCCGACTGGCTGATACCCGAAGTGTCGGCGGTCTGCCCCACGTGAGGACCGGACGGCCGATCGGACCGTGTTCGTCGGCTTCACGCCCGATGTCGCGAAGAACGTCATGGCGAGGGCGTGCGAGGCAGCCGGGATTGTCCGCCGGCACCCGACGACCTCACGGCAATCGCTACGCGTCGCTGAAGATCGCCGAGGGCGTGCCAGTGACCCTGCTTTCTCGGCTGCGCGATCGGTGACCAGGAGGGCTGGCTCAGCTCTGCGGCCGAGGTGATCCGGCCAGGCGACCGACGGTCTCGTCGATGTGTTCGCCGGCCGCTTCGACTTCCTCCATGTAGAGCCGGCCCCACTCGATCAATCCCTCTGCTACTCCGAACAGGGTCACTCCGCGCATGTCGAGCGGACGCGCGCCGGCGGCTCGGGTTCCGGACCAGCGCCATTCGGCCCAGACAGTGTCACCAATTGCCGCCGAGGCGGCCAGCTCTGCGTGAAAGTCCGGAATACCAGAGAAGAGGGCCGCCCAATTCTTCTCGACCTGTTCGCGACCGCCGAACCCTCGATTCGGATGCGCAGGCTGCTCGCTCCGATACTCAGGACCGAAGCACGCGACGAATCCTGCGAGATCATGCTGGTTCAGTGCCTGATGAAGACGCTCGAGGACCTCCTCTGAGCTCGCGTACACGTGTGCGCCCATTCTTCTCCTTCCTCCGTGTGGGCTATTCGCGCGGTGCGCCCGTTCCGAGTCGCTCTCGCCGGGCTCGGTGAAGCCGGCGTCCGCCTGAGCAGAGGAGGACATTCTCGTCGACCGCGTCGCCGGCGTGTGACGAACGGCTGTCGACGAACTCGCGCTCCGAACGCGAGTACACGCATGCTCCGCGACAAAGCGTCGGCCGAACCACGCCGCCCGTGGGTTCACGTTACTTCTCGCGGCCAAGAGCGAGAACGATCACGTCTCGAAGCGATGTGTCCGCATAGCGTGCGGTAGCGACGCCGACAACATATGCGACGAGCGGCGCGTTCGTTCTTCTCCGTCGGTGACGGCCCCTTCGACGTCGTCTGCCACCCCGGCGTCGTGTCCCACCTCGAGTTGATGGCCGAGATGCCGACGCGCGGCATCTCGCCCTTCAGGTCGCCCTGCTCGTCACTCTTCTCGCCTCACCTGATCGGGGTCGTCAACTCGCTCCGGATGCTGCGCCTACCCGACCCCGAGCCGTCCGCCAACGTCGAGGGTGCGGCCTCCGGCTGAGCCGCCCTCCGCGCCTGTGAGCTAGCGGCGAAGGAGCGGCAGGACCCGCTCGCAGATGAGCTCGACGCCCGCCTGCGTCGTCCTCCCTTGCGGGGTGCCGAGCTCGACGCGATCCGCACCGGCGTTCCAGAGCGCCTCGACTCGCGCCGCGACGTCCTCCGGCGTTCCGGCGATGCTGAAGCGCTCGAGCGGCGGAGGCGCCGTCGGATCGATCGTGGGGTCGAGCCCGGCAACGACGTCGAGGTACGGTGCGACCGCCGAGCGGGCGCGCTCGCGTGCCCACGCCCCGTCCTCGTCGACCACCGACACGCAACCGAGCACGACCTTCACCCTCGGGTTCCCGACCCATTCGCGGACGATAGGGACGAGATCCGGGTTCGCCGTGCCGCCGACTTTTAGCTCGTCGGCGACCGTGCCGGCCCACGCGGCCGTCGCGCGCCCCCACGTTCCGACGAGGAGCGGCACTGTCTCGCGGAAGCGCGGATAGGCCAGCTTCGTCCCCGGCGCGAGGGTGAAGCGCTCGCCTGCCACACCGCGCCCGTCCCCCGCGAGCAGCGCCTGGACGATCGCAACCGACTCGCGCAGCGCGCCGAGCGGACGCGGTTCGCGGATCCCGAGCCGGTCGAGCCACGCACCCTTCACGAGGCCCAGGTACGCCCGCCCGCGCGAGGCCGCGTCGAGCATCGCGATCTGCCCGGCGATCTCGTACGGGTGGAGCGTGAACGGATTGAGGGCAGCAGGCCCCAGTCGCACCCGCTCCGTCACGCGCGACATCAGGAGGAGCGGCCCGATCGCCGGCTGGTAGAGAAGGTCGTGATACACCGAGACGACGTCGACCCCCGCCTCGTCCGCCCGCCTGGCGATCGCCTCGTACGCCTCCGGCCACTGGTCGGTCAGAAGGCCGATCCCCAGCTCGCGCGCTACGTCAGCTCCTCGGTCACGAGCGACCGCTCGGGCAGCCTCTCGATCCGCATCACGACCCGTTCGTCGGGATCGGGGCAGCAGACGAGATTGTCCTGCTCGAGCCAGTCCTCGTCGGGCAGGCGCCGCATCTTCGCGGGGAGCAGCGGGATCACCGACTGGAGCGCGAAGAGACAGAAATGGCGCCCCTCGGGGATACGCACGCGGCTCGACTCGGTCACCTCGAACCAGTCACCGACCTCGAGCCCGCACACCGAGCGCCCCTCGATCCGCTCGACCGTGACCCGAAGGTCGTACAGGCGCATCTCGGTCACGGCGCAAGCATAGAGTCCGGGGTCTCGGGCCCAGCAGACGAGACGCCGACTCGATGGGAGCCAGGAGGCGTGGTGAGCGAGGCACGCAGGACCCACAGCGACGGCACGGTGTTCGAGAGGCGTGCCTCGTATTCGCGCGCGGTGCGCGCCGGCGCCCACGTCGCCGTGAGCGGCACCGCCCCTATCGGGCCCGACGGCGTTCTCCATCCAGGCGACACGTACCGGCAGACGGTCGTCGCGATCGAGAAGGCGCTCGCCGCGGCGGCGGCCCTTGGCGCCGCGCCGGGCGACGTCATCCGCACGCGGATGCTCCTCGCGCCGGCCGCCGCGTGGGAAGACGCCGTGCGGGCACATGGCGAGGCGTTCGCCGGGATCTGTCCCGCCAACACGACCTATGTCGTGGCCGGCTTCATCCCCGACGTGCTGGTCGAGATCGAGCTCGACGCGATCGTCTCGGGATGACGCCGCACGCAAGCAGGGAGGCGGGACGGGCACCCGCCTCCCTGTGACCACCGCTACGAGCCGCGGAAGGTGATCGTCCTCAACGTGGTGATCTTGCCGCCGCCGTCGTACTGCCAGATCTCGTACACGGCAGATCCGATGTCGCCGTTCTGGTCGAAGTCGACCGGGCTGAACGTGCCCTCGTAGTTGATGTCCTTCCCGGACGCGGCGGCCTTCACGCCCGCGGCGAGGTTGAGGAACGTGATCTTCGGCCCGGGCGGCCCGGACACCGCCCGCATATTCGCCTTGATCCTCGCGGGCGACGACGAGCAGCCGCGTACGGCGGCGAGGAAGGCGGTCATCGCCGCGTCGAACGCCGTGCCTTCGAAACCGGTGTACGCCTTCGCCCCCTTGACGTTCTTCTTCCAGTACGCCGCGAACGCCTTGCCGGCCGGGCCGCCGGCGGCGCTGCCGGCCGAGCCGCTGAGACCCTTGACCGGATCGCCGATCTTGTCGAGCGTCTCCGCGTTCCGAAGAGCCTCGATCCCAAGCGTCTTGGTGGCGCTCCACTTTCCGCTGCGGACGAGCGACGGAGCGAACTTCTCGAACGTATCCGGGAAGTCGATGAGGATCCACCCGGCGGGGTCGCCGTCGACGAACTTTGCCGCGTCTGTGTCGAAGTTCGCCTGGTCCGGGTTCCACGAGACCGAGGCGCCAATGCTTCCACCGAGCCGCTTCCACTCCGCAACGAAGAGCGACTGGAGCGCCGCGCCGAACGCGTCGTTGCGCGCCCCGACGTTCAGCTTGGCGCCCCTGCCGAACTTGGTGAGCGCCGCAGCCGCGAGCACCTTGCTCTGGAGCGCATCCGACGGGTACGCCCGGAAGACGAGGCCCTTGTCCTTCAGGTCGCTGATCTGCGGAGCGCTCGATGTCGGAGACACGAGGACGACGTTGTTCGGGATCGTCACCGACTGGGCCATGGGGATGGTCGCGCTCGAGGCCATCTCGCCGATGATCACGGTCGCCTTGTTCGCCTTGATGAGCTTCGTCGCCGCCTCGACCGAGGCGGACGCCTGCGTCTGACCGTCCTCCGAGCCGACAAGCCGGACCGAGGCTCTCGCGAGGCCCGCCTTCTTGAGCGCGGCGTTTTGGAGCACGACGGCCTGCTTCACGGCACGGTCGAGATTCGCACCGTACGCAGAGAGGTCACCCGTGAACGGCAGCACGTCGCCGATGCGCAGCTCGAACGCGCATTTCCGGGGCGACGCCGTGTGAGACGCGACGGCCCCAGTCGTCGTGGACGCGATCGCGGCGAGGATGACCGCTACCACGGCGGCGAGCTTGGTGGGAGTCATCCGGTTCCTCATGTAGTCCTCCTTGGGATGCCGGCTCGCCGGCCGCGGCCGGACGGCGGGCATCATCGCGAATCCTCGCGCGGCTTTCAAGGGAAGACCTCTTGTTCGGCGGCAGCCGGCAGCGCACGAATCTCACTTTGAAAAGACCATTCGGTCGGGCTACGATGCCGCGCCGGATGACCGTGCCTCGCTCCTCGGCCGACGTCCTGGTCGTCGGCGCCGGGGTCGTCGGACTGGCGGTCGCGCTGGAGTTGCGCGCTCACGGGGCCGAGGTCGTCGTCCTCGAGCGGAATGGCGTCGCGGAAGGGCAATCCGGCATCCAGCCGGGCGGCGTCCGTCTCCAGTGGGGGACGGCCGTCAACTGCCGTCTCGCGATCGAGTCCCTGGCGTGGTGGCGCACTGCGGAGGAGCGCCTCGAGTCACCCGTCCCGCTCGCGTTCGCGTCGTGCGGTTACCTCTTCGTCGCCCACACCGCGGAAGCGCTCGAGCGGCTCGAGGCGAATGTTCGCATCCAGAACCTCGCCGGTGTCCCGTCGCGCGTCATCTCGCCGGCAGAGGCTGCTGCGCTCGTGCCGGGTCTCGATCCCCGGGCCATCGTCGGAGCGTCGTACTGCGCGGAGGACGGCTACATGGGCGAGCCGCAGGCGGCGATCGCCGCGATGGGGCGCCAAGTCGACGTCCGCATTGCGACGGTCGAAGCGGTTGGGGAATCGGGCGGGGTGTGGGCGCTGGACACGTCGGCGGGGCGCTTCACGGCAACGGCGGTCGTGATCGCCGCGGGTGTCGAGACGCGGGATCTCGTCGCGCCCCTCGGCGTGGATCTCCCGATCGAGCTCGAGGCGAGGCATCTCTTCCTGAGTGCGCCGATTCGCGAGCGCCTCCTCGAGCCACTCGTCATCTCGCCGGAGCGCCGGTTCGCCGCAAAACAGCTGCACGGCGGTCGCGTCCTGGCAAGCGATCTGGGCGCGACCGGGGACCCCGAAACGGGCGCGACCGGGTGGCGCAGGAACGTCCGGGAGGTCATCGCCGAACTGCTTCCCGTGCTCGCGTACGTCGACCTCGACGTGATCGTGAGCGGCGCCTACGACATCACGCCCGACCGCCAGCCGATCCTGGGTCCACTCGACGGCCACGCCGGGCTCCACGTGGCCGCCGGCTTCAGCGGCCACGGGTTCATGATCGCGCCCGCCGTCGGACGCATCGTCGCGACCGCCGTCGTCGGCGAGCACGATACGGTGCTCGCCATCCTCGACAGCCGACGCTTCCAGGAGGGACGCACCGTCCCCGAGCCGCAGGTGATCTGAGCGTGTTCCTCCAGCTGCTGGTGAACGGCGTCGTGACCGGGTCCGTGTACGCAATCGCCGCGGTCGGCGTCTCGCTCGTCTACGGGATCCTCCGCCTCGTCAACTTCGCGTACGGCGACACGATGGCATTCGGCGCCTTCGCGGGGTTCTTCGCGAACGCGACACTCGGTCTGCCGATGGTCGCCTCCGCCGTCTTCGCGATGGCCGCAGTGGCGGTCCTGTCGGTCGCCCTCGATGTCGTGCTCTGGCGTCCGCTCCGCCATCGACGGGCCGGTTTCATGAGCCTCTTCCTGGCGTCGATCGGCGTCGCCCTCGTCCTGCGCCAGGCGATGCTGCTGGTCTGGGGCCCGCAGCCTCGCGCGTACGACGTCGATCCCTTCAAGGTCTACGTCATCGGGGAGGTCCGACTGTCGCTCGCACAGGTTGCGACGATCGTCACGGCGGCGGTCGCCATCCTCGCGATCGGCGTCTTTCTCGCTCGCACCTCGACCGGCCGGGTCATGCGCGCGATGTCCGACGACCGCGTCCTCGCCCAGCTCTCGGGCATCGACGTCAACCGCGTGATCCTCACGACCTGGGTCATCTCCGGCCTCACCGCGGGTCTCGCCGGCGTCCTCGCCGCGCTCGTGCAGAGCACGTTCGACCCGAACTTCGGCTTCCAGCTCCTCCTGCCCGTGTTCGCGGCCGTCGTGCTGGGTGGGATCGGGAGCGCCTACGGCGCCCTTGCCGGCGGTCTCGTGCTCGGCGTGGCGACCGAGCTCTCGACGTGGGAGGGGTTCGGCGGCGGCGTCGATCCCGTCTACAAGCCGGTCGTCGCCTTCGTCGTCCTCATCGTCGCGCTCCTGCTCAGACCTCAGGGCCTCTTCGGCCGGGTGCGCGCCGTATGAGCGTGCTGACGAGCGGGGAGTTCTGGGCCTTCGTCGGCGTGATGGCCGGCATCTACACGCTGTTCGCGCTCGGGCTGCAGGTGCAGTTCGGGCTCGCCGGCCTCCTGAACTTCGGCCAGGTCGGGTTCATGGCGATCGGGGCGTACACGATGGCGATCCTCGTCGCGAAGGAGGGGTGGAGCATGTGGCTGGCCACCCCGCTCGCGATCGCGGCCGCGGCCCTCGCGGGCGTCCTCGTCGGCCTGCCGACGCTCCGTCTGCGCGGCGACTACTTCGCGATCGTGACGATCGCGTTCAGCGAGATCGTGCGCTGGGTCGCGACCAACGAGGACGGCCTGACGGGTGGCGCGCAGGGCACGATCAACCTCGCGGGACCCGGCGCCGCCACGCAGTACAACGGGCAGTGGGAGCGGCTCCAGGGCTGGGTGGGGTCGCAGCTACACATCGGCGACAAGGACGTCGTGATGCTGCTGATCGTCTGGAGCAGCACGCTCGTCCTCCTGTGGCTCACCGCCCGCCTCGCACGAACGCCGTGGGGACGGGTGCTCCGGGCGATCCGGGAGGACGAAGACGCAACGTCGTCCCTGGGCAAGGACGTGTTCAGTTACCGCCTCCAGGCGCTCGCGTTCGGCGCCGCGCTCGCCGGCCTCGCCGGGTGTTTCTACGCGTGGCAGTTCTCGTTCTTCAGCCCGGACGACTTCCAGCCGCTGATCACGTTCTTCGGGTGGATGATCCTGATCCTCGGCGGCGTCGGTCGCGTCTGGGCGGTGCCGGTCGGGGCCGTGGTGTTCGGGTTCCTCTTCGCCGCGACGCGGTTCTTCGACTTCCCGCCCTTCTCCTATCTCGACTCGGCCGACCGTGCGTACGTCCGTCTGATGGTGATCGGGCTGGCGATCATCGCGCTCGTGCTCTTTCGCCCGCAGGGTCTTCTCGGGCGTCGCGAGGAGATGGTGCTCGAATGAGCGCGCTGCTCGAGGCTCGAAGCGTGAGCAAGGCGTTCGCCGGCGTCCGCGCCGTCGTCGACGCGTCGCTCGCGGTCGAGCCGGCGTCGATCACCGCGCTGATCGGCCCCAACGGCGCCGGGAAGTCGACGCTCTTCAACTGCATCTCCGGGTTCCTCCGGCCCGACGACGGACGCATCGAGCTCGCCGGACGGCGTATCGACCGCCGGCCCCCGCACGTCATCGTTCGGGCCGGTCTCGGACGGACGTTCCAGACCGCCCGAGCGCTGACGCGGATGACGGTTCTCGACAACGTCCGGCTCGCCGCCCCGGCGCACCCGGGCGAGAGCCTGCTGGGTCTCATCGGTCGCCGTCGCGCCGTACAGCGTCGCGAGCGGGAGGTGACCGCGCAGGCGCACGACCTGCTTCGGCTCGTCCGCCTCGACGGGCACGCCGACGCTCTCTCGGGAACGCTGTCCGGCGGTCAACGCAAGCTGCTCGACCTGGCGCGGATCCTCATGGCGTCGCCGCGCCTGATCCTCCTCGACGAGCCCATGGCCGGGGTCAACCCCGCCGTGCGCGAGGAGTTGCTCGCCCATGTGCTCGAGCTGCGAGCCTCGCGGGAGATCGCGTTCCTCATCGTCGAGCACGACCTCGGTTTCGTGATGCAGGCGAGCGACCGCGTCGTCGTGATGAACGAGGGCGCCGTCCTGATGGAGGGAACGCCTGACGAGGTGCGGGGCGACGCGCGCGTGATCGACGCGTATCTCGGGGCTCACGCATGAGCGAGGTGACGCTCGCCGTGACGGAGCTGCACGCGGGCTACGACGGCGTCACGGTGCTCCGGGGCGTCACGATGCACGCGCGAGCCAGCGAGATCGTCTCGATCATCGGCCCGAACGGCGCGGGGAAGTCGACGTTCCTCAAGGCGGTCGCCGGAATCGTCCGCCCGACGAGCGGATCCGTGGTATTCCGCGGCGACGACGTCACGGGCTATCGGCCCGATCGGCTCACGCGGCGCGGCCTCGGCTTCGTGCCGCAACTCGACAACGTATTCCCGACTCTGACCGTCTCCGAGAATCTCCGCGTCGGTGCGCAGGCGATTCCGCGCGGAGACAGGAACGAGGCCGTCGCGGCAGTGGTGGAGCTGATCCCGCTTCTGCGCGACCGGCGACGGCAGCGGGCGGCAACGCTCTCGGGAGGTCAGCGGAAGCTGCTCGCGCTCGGGCGTGCGCTCGTCGGCCGGCCCTCGCTGCTGCTCCTCGACGAGCCGTCCGCCGGGCTGTCACCGCAGGCCATGGACATCGTCTTCTCCGAGCTCGAGCGCATTCGCGACAGGGGGATCGGGATCGTCATCGTCGAGCAGAACGCCCGTCGAGCGCTCGCGCTGTCGAACCGCGGCTACGTGCTCGACATGGGACGCAACGCGCACGAGGGCGCAGGTGCCGATCTGCTCGTCGACCCGCTCGTGGCCGAGCTTTACCTCGGCTCGATGACGTCCGCTTCTATCCGGCGGGAGCCCGGATGAGCTGGGACAGAATTGTCACGCCGGAGGTCACCTCAATATCTCTGGGTCTGGTGTCCTAGGCACTCGCGAACGAGGGCGCGCACGGAGCCGCTCTGCGCCATGCACCACCACGAGGTTGGATTCAGCAGTTCAGACGGGTTCAGCCGCGAGCTCGTACCGCAAACGATCGGGTTCCTCGAGCGTGCCAAGGCGATCGAGGATGGCGAGCGCCTCCTTCGCGCTCGCCGTGGCCTCCACGTCGTTACCCACGAGCCGTTTGGCGCGGCCCAGTGCTCCTAGCGCGAGTCCGAGTTCGTTCTCGGAGCCGCTCGCTCGCAACGTCTCGATCGCCGGCTCGAGCCGGCGTACCGCCTCCTCGGCGTCGCCCTGAGCCAGGGCCACCTCTCCGAGGCACCGTCCGCTGGCGCCGAGGAAGAAGTTCGCCTCGCGCCTCGCGGCCGCGGCGTGGATCTCCAGGAGCAGCTGGTGCGCCCGCACGTAGTCGCCGGCGGTCAGGTACGCGTCGGCCAGCCGCGGCGCGAGGAAGGTCCACGCCAACTCATGGCGTGCCGCCTTGGCCATCGGGACGATCTGCTCGAGGACGGGTAGGCCCTCGTCAACGGCTCCCGTGTGACAGAGCGCCGGCGCCAGGAAGCCGAAGGCGAAACCGCGGAAGTACACGGTCGGGGCGGTCTCCTTCGCGGCGGTGCCGTAGTCGATCGCGGTCGCCCAGTCCCGTTTCTCGACGCAGACCAGTGCGCCGATCGCGTTGCAGAACGAGACCATGCCGGCGTCGGAACGCTCCGCGCCCGTCGCCACACCTTGGTCGACCTCGCGCAGCGCGGCTTCCCAGCGCCCCGCCATCATGTAGGTGAGCGCGGCGCCGGATCTGTGCGTACATGTACGCCATCGGCTCGAAGCTGACGGCGAGGTGCTCCAGCGACCGCTCCGCGTAACGGTGGGCGCGCCCGTAGTCGCCGAGCATCATGTGCGCCCATTGCAATCGGCCGCATGCGAGTGCCGCGTACTCGTGGTTGCCGGACCGCTCGCAGAGCTCGAGTGCCCGGCTTGCGGTCTCTATCGCCTGCCTGTTCTCGCCGAAGACGAATTGGCGATGCGCCAGGCGTTGGTAGAACGCCCCGACGAGGCCGGGATCGCTCTGCTCCAGCGCAAGCGGCTCGTGGCGGAGAAGCAGCTCGTGGTACTCCACGTGACGATGGAGGTAGTGGAATCCACCTGTCTGGTCGAGGACGAGCGTGAGCCTGCGCCTGCGGTTGTCCTCGGAGTCGGGTAGGTCTTCGAGGATCGCGAGCGCCTCGTAGAAGTAGCCGAGCGCCTCCTCCATCGCATGCTGTGCCGAGGCCTTGCGATTGGCGAGCTCGAGGTAGTCCGCGGCGCGTTCCCGCTCGGAGCTCCGCGAGTAGTGGAACGCGAGGAGCTCGTACTTCTCGTGGAGCCTGCCCGCATAGGAGCGCTCGACCGCCGCGCCGGCGCGCGCGTGGAGAGACCGGCGACGCTCTTCCAGTAGGCCGTCGTAGGCAACGTCGCGGGTCAGCGCGTGTTTGAACACGAACGTCCGCTCGGTCCCCCCATGCCGTTCGTGCAAGAACTCGCGCCGCTTGAGCTCGTCCAGGGCCGGGAGGAGCGGTCCGTCGCCGTCCCAGACACTCTCGATGAGGTCGAGCGAGAACTCGCGCCCGAGCACGGATGCAACTTGGACGGCGCTCTTGTCTCCGGCGTCGAGCTGGTCGATTCGTGCGGCCAGGACGTCCTGCACGGTCGTCGGGACCGAGCCATCAGAGCGACTGTCGGCTCGCTGTCGTGCGGCTCGAGCGAGTTCCTCGAGGAAGAAGGGGTTTCCCTCGCCCCGACCGACGATCCTCGCGGTCGCATCGCTTGTCTCGCCGAGGATTGCTGCGACGATCTGTTCGCCGGCCTCCCGCGAGAGCGGCCGGAGGGCGATCTGGGTTACGTACGACTTGCCGAGCCATGGGGGGTTGTAACCAGGGCGGTAGGTCGCCAGCAGGAGAACCGGGACGGACGGCAGCTCGTCGACCAGCTCGGTCAGGAACTCCTCTGACGTGCGGTCGATCCAGTGCGCGTCTTCGATGACCAGAAGCAGCGATCGACTGGCTTTCGCGAGCAACAGCTTGCGCAGCGCCTCGAACGTTCGGCCCTTGATCGTGGCCGTATCGAGCGCGAGGAGCTGAGCGTCACCGGAGGTGACGTCCAGCGCGTGATGGAGGTACGGACCGAAATCCGGGTCCATACGCAGCTCCTCGAGCGTCGTGCCGATCTTCGCGGCGACGCTCTCACGGTCGTCGTCCGGCGCGATCCCGCACGCTTGCCGCACCAGATCGAGGATCGGGAGATAGGGAACTGCGGTCCCGAACGGCAAGCAACGACCTTGAAGCGCGACCGTGCCCACCTCCGCCGCGAGCTGCAGCTCGTAGGTCAGCCGCGACTTGCCGAGGCCGGGATCGCCGGAGAGGCCGATGACTTGTCCTTGCCCCGCGGCCGCGGAGCGAAGGGCCTCCCGCAGCGACTCGAGCTCCTCATCTCGTCCCGAGAAGGGAGTGAGCTGCTGGTGTGCCTCGTCGATCGGGGACGTGCGCGGGCCGCGCCCGATGACGCGCAACGTGTGGACGGTGCGCTCGTCGACCGTCACCGGCTCTGTCTCCTGGAGATCGAAGTAACCACGCAGGTAGGCCGCGGTCGCGGTGCTCACCAGCACATCTCCGGGGCGAGCCGCCCCATGCAGACGAGCTGCGAGCACAGTCGTGTCACCGGAGGCGGTGTAATCCATCCGAAGGTCGTCGCCGATGGCGCCCACGATGACCGAACCGGAGTTGATCCCGATCCGGACGTCGATCTCGGATCGCTCCTTCACCGCGAGCGCGGCAAGCGCGGCGCGGCGTGCGTGATCCTCGTGGGCGATCGGGGCGCCGAAGAGGGCCATGAAGCCGTCGCCGAGGAACTGGTTGACCGTGCCCTCGTAGCGGTGGACCTCGGCGAGGGCGAGTGCGAAGAAGCGGTCGACGACCCGGTGATATTCCTCCGGGCCAGCCTGCGCCGCCAGCTCGGGCGAGCGGACGATGTCGCAGAAGAGAACGCTCACCTGTTTCCGTTCGCCCTCGATCGCGCTGCGGATCGCGAGAATCTGCTCACTCAGATGGCGGGGCGTGTAGGTCGCCGGGGACGGGGTCGCCTCGACGGCATGCCCGCACTCCGGGCAGAACTTCGAGTATTGGGGCAGGTTCGCTCCGCAGTCGTCGCACTTGCCGCCGACGAGCAAGGCGCCGGCGATGACGGGCGCGACCTTGCCGCGACCTCTCCGGGGCGGCTCGTCGTTCTTCGGCGGCGACCCAGGGCGGCGAGCGTCAGGTGCGAGGCCCTCGATCTCGGAGTCCGAGCTACCGGGCGAGTTGCGGAGGATCTCGAGATAGACGGCCTTGGATTCCGGCGAAGGGTAGGCGCCGAGCTCGTCGGCGAGGAAGCGCCGGCAGCGCTCGTACACGCGGAGTGCCTCGGCCGGGTTGCCGGCGGCGACGTGCGCCTGCATCAGCGCGCGGTAGCTGGTCTCGCGGAAGGGCTCGAGAGCGGTGATCTCGGCCGCATATCGGACTGCGTTCCCGAACTCCCCCTCGGCAAGCGCCGCATCGCGTAGGCATTCGAGCGCACGCACGAGGACGTCACGGAGGTCGCGCCGCTG
Source organism: uncultured Actinomycetes bacterium (assembly GCA_963793655.1). Classification (GTDB taxonomy): domain Bacteria; phylum Actinomycetota; class Thermoleophilia; order Gaiellales; family Gaiellaceae; genus Gaiella. The sequence continues at coordinate 26,237 of CAWCAV010000001.1, read as the reverse complement.
ATCCTCGACCCACCGTCCGTCCTCGCCGGGCAGAAACACCCGCCGAGCAAGCTCGGCCGCCGTCGAGGCCTGCGCCCGAGCCTCGTCGAGCTCCCGCCCGGCGAGTGCCGCCTCTCCCCGCTCCAGCGCGGTCACCGCCGCGTCGACATCGATCCAGGCGTCGGCGGGCAGTGTGAGCTGATAGCAGCCGAACGCGCTCCTCAACATGCTCGAGCCGTCGATGCCGCACTCCTCGAGCAGCGCGCGCAGCTTCGTCGTCAGCACCCTGAGTGCCTTCTCCCACGTCGCCGGAAGGTCCTCGCCCCATAACAGCTCGGCCAGCTCATCACGAGGGACAGACCGTCCGTGCTGGACCGCCAGGTATGCGAACAGAATCCGACCCTGCCGGCCCGGGAAGCGCTGCTCGTCCAGCCTCACGCCGTTCGCCTCGATGGCGAGACGGTCCGTCATCGAGATTCGAACGCTCAGCCTGCCTGCCTCCTCCCAACCCTCCCTAGCCGCGCAGTAGCAGTGCGCTAGCGCGGGTCTAGCCGCGTAGCCGGAGTATCGGCTGCGACATGTTCTGTGACAAGCCACGAGCGGCCGGCGGCGATCCATCCGTGGTCAGCGCGTGGGCGAGGAAAGGAGATCGAATGCGAACGCTACGTTTGCCGGTTGGGGCGCTTCTGGTCGCGCTGATGCTGAGCGCCGTTCTCGCGGTCGGCGCGTCGGCGACTCCGGTCGCCAAGACGGTGGCGACGGTGGAGTGTGAGGGCGCCTCCGCGACGCTGCTCATGCACCCCGGCGGGGGCGGAAAGGCGATCTGGGACATCTCGGTGGAGAGCGTTCAAAACGCTCCCAGCTACCTCATCAAGCGCGTCGAAGGAACCTTCTACGTCAGCGGAGTGGTGGTGGGAACGCTCGACGACTCGGTGGGACAGAAGACCGGCTTCGGCGAGACCAGCTCACCTGTGCGTTCGAGGTGCACAAGGACGGCTTCGACGTGTACGGGACATTGCACCTTGTGCAGCTTCGCTGACCAGGCACTCCGCTGCGAATGCGGCTACGAGGTGCGAGCGTCCGACGAGGCGGCGCGCGTGGACGAGGTACGGCGACACGCCTCGGAGACGCACGGCATCGACCTCTCCGCCGACGTAGCGCTCGACGTCGTCCGCCGCGTTACGGCTCGAGATGCATCGCACGAGCACGTTGAGCCAGTCGAATCGAGACCGGCGGCGGAGAACCATCCCATCCGGAGAGGAGTAGATCGATGATCAGAGGAGAGGAGAAGTCATGAAAGGTCGTGCAAGGCTCGCCGTTCTCTTGTTCGTGCTCGCCGGCGTTGCGGTGGTGACAGTCGGCACCGTCTACGCGATCACGATCGAAGTTCCGGCTCGGGGCACCTTCGCGAGCCACCGAGACAAGACAAACCTTCTCCGCGGGGTCGCGCGACTGCAGGGCGAGTCGACCGATGCCGCAGTCCAGAAGATCCTCCTGTCGCCGGGGGAGGGACCGAGCTGGCACACTCACTCTGGCCCGGTCACGGTGATCATTAAGAGCGGGAACTTCACCGTCGTCGACGGTGAAGACTGCTCCGAAACGACGTACACGGCGGGACAGGTGTTCGTCGACGAGGGGTTTGGACACGTGCATCGCGCCTTCAACCCCGGCCCCGGCACCGCCGAGGTGTGGGCTTTCTATGTCATCCCCGAGGGAGCCGGTCTCATCATCCCGGCGTCGCCACCCGCCTGCGCAACCTGAGGCAGACTGAAGCAGATCCGCGTTCGGTCCGGGCCACACCGTGCGGCCCGGACCGAACGACGAATTCAGACGGGAAGACAACCGCACCGTCCTCCCTCGTACCGACCCAGGAGGTCGGCGGCGGCTGCCTCACGAGCGACCGTAACCGGCACGGGCATGGATTGGACTCTTCGAAGTCAGGGACCAAATCACCGGCCGCGGCGCACGCCAGTTCGAGGCCACGCCACACCCTTCGTGAACGTCTAAGGAGCCGTGGAACTTCTGATTTAGCCCGGAACACTCACGTGCCACGATTACGCCACGGCTCGTACGCCAGGCTCGCGGAGTGGACCAGTGCCATGATGTGGACGGGGCGACCGGGAGGATGGTGCAGGTGCACCCTGTTCGGTTGAGGTCGCGGCGTTGGGTGATCAGAGGCCTCAGTTGGACACACCTGGCCGTTCATCGCGTGACGGACGGACGTGTCCCCGGCTCGGTGGCCGGAATGCCGGTGCTCTTGCTCACTACGACAGGGCGGCGGTCGGGCAAGGCGCGCACCACACCGCTCACGTTCTTTCGGGACGGGAGCGAGCTCGTGGTGATCGCATCGAACGGCGGCGCCTCGGCCGTTCCGCGATTCGGTTCCGGAGCGTCGAAGCCACCCACGCGAGGTGTGGGCGCGAAACCGCTCGTCGTCCGAGATGCTCCGACCGTTCGGTTCAGTTCGCCCCGAACGTCGAGCGGTGCAGAACTTGGGTCCCGTTCCCACTCGACGAACCGCCACGCAGCGTCGCGCCTGGAACTGCTGAATGCGATGGTCGCCTTCGCAGGGCGGATCCCGGTCGTGTCAAGCCATGTGGATCTCGACGTCGTCGGCGACGGAGCCGAGGATCGTGTAGTCGGTCCGTGTGGTCTGCAGGATCGAGCCTGGGACGAACTCGGACACCGGGCCGTGGGCGACGAGGCGGGCGATGAAGCGCTGCCACGAGACGCCGCCGCCGAGGTCTCCGTCGAGCCAGAAGCTGCGGTGGCGCGCGCCGAGAATCTCGCGAGGACCGATCGTGTTCGCTTTCGGCGGCACCCACGACCAGTCGCCGCCGAACGAATGCAGCGCGTTCTGCATGATCGTCATCGGGTGCAGCTCGACGAGCCGCGCGCCCGCCTGCTTGTACGCGTCCAGATCGCCTGCGAACTCATGCCCGAGGTGCGACTCCCAGAACGCGATGTGCCCGCACCAGCCGATGCCGCCGTAGCAGACGTCCGCGCCACCGAGGTCTTCGAGACGTGTGCTGTAGTCGCCGATCGCCTCGGTCGTCGGGAAATGGATCTGATCGTCCGGCGGCTGTAGCTCCCGGTCGACACGAGCGAAGAAGCGCTCCAGCATGGCCCGCTGGAAGGAGCCGGCCCAGGAGACCGGTGCGGTCACCCCCTCCTCGTTCGCGTACTCGTCCATGTTGAACGTATGGACGTGATCGAGCGCGATGCGCTCCGCGTTGATCATCCGCGCCGCGAGCTCGTACTGGGGCATCGGACCCACGGGGAGGATCGCGACGAAGGTTCGGCCGTCGTCGCGCGCAGCGCGAATCCGGTCGACGAGGTCGGCGGCGAAAGAGCGGTAGAACTCCGCCGGGTCGTCGGCGACGGCGATCCGGAAGTCCGGATTCGCGTGTTCGGTGAGCTCCGTGCGGGGGATGCGGCGCACGCGGTCGCATTCGACGACATCGCGGAAGTCGATGAATCGGGCGAGGTCGTACTCGAAGCCGAGGTCGACTGCCACAGTCGAGTCCTTTCGTCAGGGAAGAAGGCGCCGGGTGGTCGCCCGGAGCCACGTCAGGCAGGGCGTGAAGCCCTCCGCGTACTGGACACGGCATTGAAGGCCGCGGAACCGTGTCACCGCGCGCATCTGCTCGACGATGTCGATGCCGTCGTGGTCGCGCAGCCACGTGAGCTGACTCTCATGCGCCTCGAGCATTGCGACCTTCGTCTCGATCGTCGTGGTCACGTCGACGTACTCGGTGGGTTCGAAGCCGAGTCCCATCACCGTGTCCATGAAGTAGATCGGGGTGACGATGTCGTGGTGGGGGCGCTCGCTCTCGAGCAGCGGCAGCGTCGCGTGGAAGCTGCAGTCGAAGACGAGCTTCGACGTCTCGTCGTGGTCGGACATGTAGTCGCCAGTGGAGTGCGTGATGATCAGGTCAGGGCGCACGTCGCGCACGAGATCGACGATCGCGGCGCGCTGGTCGTTGTCGCTTGCGTCGACCTCACCGTCGGTGAAGCCGAGCGTGACATGGGCCGCACCCGCCAGCTCGGCGGCGCGTCGCGCCTCCCGCAGCCGGATCTCCGCGATCTCCTCCGAGGTGTGCTCGAAGCTTCCGCGGTTGCCGAGTGTCGCGTTGCACATCACCACTTCATGTCCATCCTGGACGAACCGTGCCAGCGTTCCGCCGCAGAGGATCTCGAGATCGTCCGGGTGCGCCCCGACGGCGAGGACACGCATCAGGAGGTCATCGCCGCGGTGCCGAACATGCGTAGCGCGACGGTCAGCGCAGCGACGGAAATCGCATCAGCCGCGCCCGGCGATCGGGCCTGGGTGGTCGCGCGAAGGACGTGCACCGCTTCAGTTGCCGGAGGAGCTGGGGGTGACGTTGCTTCCGCTCGATGATAGAAACGTCCCCTAACGACTGGCAAGGGTGGAGACGATAGGCGTCCGAGAGATCGACCGGTCACGGTTCGACCATATCGGCCTCGTCACAGACGAGATGAAGGACGGCGAGTCGTTCGTCGCCGCGACGCGCGTCTGGGTGACCAGCCCGCGCGCCGACGCCTTCAACGTTGAATGGTTGCGCTTCGAGCCCGACTCGCCGGTGACCGGTCCGCTTCGCACCGCGCCCCACGTCGCCTACCGAGTCGACGACCTCGGGGCAGCGATCGAGGGGCACACGATCCTCGCCGAGCCCTTCGACCCCACCGGCCGCGGCGACGACTTCCTTCGCGTCGCGTTCGTGGAGGTCGACGGCGCCGTGATCGAACTGATGCAGTACGGCGATCCCGACGAGACCGGCTGGTTCTGATGGAGCCGAAGCTGCGCGTCGAGGGCGCTTCGAAGATCTACGAGGGGAAGAGCGGCCCCGTCCACGCGCTCGACGACATCTCGCTCGACGTCGCCGAGGGGGAGCTGGTCACGATCCTCGGCCCGAGCGGGTGCGGCAAGACGACGCTGCTCTGGGCGATCTCCGGCTTGCATGCGCTGACGGGCGGGCGCATCACCCTCGACGGCACGGAGGTCGACGGGCCCCGGCCGCAGCAGACGGGGATGATCTTCCAGGACGCGAACCTGCTGCCCTGGCGCAACCTCCGCCAGAACATCGAGTTCCCCTTCGAGATCAAGAGGAAGTCGGTCGACCGGGCGCGCGTCGGTGCGCTGCTGCAGCAGACCGGACTGACCGAGTTCGTGCACTCGATGCCGCGTGAGCTCTCGGGCGGCATGCAGCAGCGCGCGTCGATCGTGCGCGCGCTCGCGCAGAACCCGGAGGTGCTGCTGCTCGACGAGCCGTTCGGCGCGCTCGACGCGTTCACGCGCGACGAGATGAACCTGCTGCTGCTCCGGCTCTGGCAGGAGAGCGGCCAGACGATCGTCTTCGTCACGCACAACATCTCCGAGGCAATCTTCCTCGCCGACCGCGTCGTCGTCATGACACCGCGGCCCGGCCGTCTGGCGCACATCTACGACATCGAGTTGCCGCGCCCGCGCACGATCGAGATGACCTTCGAGCCCGGCTTCATCGAACTCGTGCAGGATATGAAGCGCACCGTGGAGACGGGCGGGCGGGCGGTCCTGGAGGTCGAATGAGCAACGTCCCGAGCGAGTTGCGCGACGACATACCGACCTTCGAGGATCAGCCGTCGTCGAGGGGCCACGGGCCGATCGACTGGACGGGCCTCACGTCGATGCGCACGGCGAAGAGCGCGCTCGAGATCGGGACGATCGTCGGCCTCGCCCTCGCGATCTTCTTCGGGCTGGAATTCATCCTGCGCTGGACGGAGACGCCGTCGTACGTGTTCCCGAAGCCGATCGACGTGGTGCAGGTGCTCTGGAGCCAATTCGTGCCCGTCTTCGCTCACCACCTGTGGGTGACGATGTACGAGTTCCTCGCCGGCTTCGCGATCGGAGCCTCGATCGGGCTCGTGCTTGCGGCGCTGATCACGCAGAAGCCGTTCGCCGAGAAGGTGATCGCGCCGTACATCCTGATCATGGTCGTGACACCGATGATCGCGCTCGTGCCGTTCCTGCGGCTGAAGATGGGCTTCGGGTCGTGGCCGCTGATCATCGCCGTCGCGCTTGCGTCGGGGCCGATGGTGATGCTCAACTCCGCGACGGGATTTCGTCGCACCGATCTCGCGAAGATCGCCCTCGCGCGCTCGTACGGCGCGTCGACGTTCCAGATCTTCCGCAAGATCCGGTTTCCGCTCGCGTTGCCGATGATCATCGTCGGCTTCATGGTCGGGTCGATCTTCGGGCTCCTGACGGCCGTCGGCGGCGAGATGGTCGCCCCGAGCGAGGCCGGAGGGCTCGGGGAGCGGCTCGTTTACTACTCGTCGCTGGCACGGATGGACGAGTTCGGCGCGGTGATTGCGATCATCGCCGCACTCGGTGTGGGGATCTACGTCCTGTTCTATTTCATCGGCAAGCGATGGGCCAGTTGGGAGGCCTAGTCGCCCCAGAAGGAGGAGGCATGTTCGAGGCCACGTTGTCGCGCCGCGAGGTGCTGAGGCGCGGTGCGGTGGGCGCCGCGGTCCTTTCCAGCGGCTCGCTCCTGACCGCCGGGAAGGCATTCGGGCGTTCGGGGGCGACCTTGGAGACGGTCCGCTGGATCTCCCCGCGCGGGACGCTGCAGGTGATGGACGACTTCAACCTGTGGGTCCCGCTCAAGATGGGCTACTTCAAGACGCTCGGGATCGATGCGAAGCTGATTGCCGGCTCCGTCACGGATGCTCTCGCGTCCACGAAGTTCGTCGCCCAGAACAAGGCCGACATGGGCTACCCGTCGCCCGGCGTGCTGACGGCATCGATCGACAGCGGCATGGGCGTCAAGTCGATCTGGGATGTGATCTCGGGTCAGGTCTTCAACTTCGGCCTGCCTGCGAACAGCAAGATCAAGTCGCCGAAAGCAGCTGAAGGGGAAGTCGATCGCGCTCGGCAGCTCCGGCTGGAAGGTGATCGTCGACCCGATGCTCGTCGAGCTCGGCATCGACCCGAAGTCCGTCCGGTACGTGTCGGCGGGGTCGTCGTGGATGCAGGCCGTCGCGACGGGCAAGGCCGACGCCGGGCTCGCCTGGGAGGGGCTCCGCGCCCAGCTCGCCGGCCAGGGCCTCAAGCTGAAGTACCTGATCGGCACGAACTGGTCGAAGCATCCGTCGAACGTGTACTCGGTCCGGGCCGCCGACCTCGAGGACCCGGCCAAGCGGGACCTCTACACGCGCTTCCTCCAGGGCGTCGTCATGGGCCTCGAGTTCACGAAGGCGAACCCGCGGGCAGCGGCCCAGATCACCTACCGCTCGCTGCCCGACCTGCAGAAGACGCTCAAGCCGCAGCTTGCGCTCGACTCGATGCTCGAGCTCGCGCACGCGTACGGCACGAGCCACCTCAAGGGTCAGGGCTGGGGCTACAACGATGCGAAGGGCTGGGCCAACTACCTGAAGGTCGTCCACGACCTCGGCCAGACGAAGAAGCTCCTGCCGACGAAGGACGTGATCACGAACGAGCTGCAGGTGGTCGCGAACCGGAAGGCCGACGCCGCCCGGGCGCGTAAGGACGCCAAGGCGTACAAGCTCGACAAGGACTTCGCGCAGACGAAGGTCGCGGCCGGCTTCAAGATGTAGTCGATCGGCGTGGGGCGTCCCCGTTCAGCGGGGCGCCCCACAACCCCTCTCGCTGATGGAGGCCTCGATGGCGAACCCCCTTGCGGGTCACACGAACTCGTACCACACGTACTCCCACGACGAGGCCCTGCAGGGCATCGCGGAGGCGGGCTATACCGCTGTCGAGCTGTCGGCGGTGCCCGGCTGGACGGAACACGTCGACCTCGACGCCGACCAGGACGAATTGCGCCGCAAGCTCGCAGGCTACGGACTCGAGCCGGTGAGCCTGTCGGCGCACTCCGACCTGACGACGGCGGACGGGCTCGCGCACGGCATCAAGGCCGTGCGCTGGGCCGCCGAGTACGGCATCCCGATCGTCAACACCGCCGTCGGCGGCCACCAGTCCGCCGACGAGAACGAGGCCGCGTTCCTCGCGAACATCGGGGCGATGGCCGACGAAGCCGAGCAGGCGGGGATCGCGATCGGCCTCGAGATTCACGGCGACATCATGGCCTCCGGCGCCGTCACGCTCCCGTTGCTGGAGAAGATCGGACGCGATTCGGTCGGGATCAACTACGACACCGCGAACGTCGTCTACTACTCCGGCGACACCGCGGTCGACGACTTGCCGAAGATCGTCGACAAGCTCGTGCACGTCCATCTGAAGGAGTCCAAGGGCGGCAAGGGTGTCTGGGACTTCGGCGAGATCGGCACCGGCGATGTCGACTTCGCGAGTGTCCTGCGGATACTCCAGGACGCGGGGTACGACGGGCCGTACTCGGTCGAGATCGAGTTCGGCGGCGAGCCGTGGCCGCCGCTCCCCGAGGTGAACGCCGCGATGCGCGGCTCGCGTGAGCACCTGAACAGGCTCGGCCTCGGATGAAGCGCTACATGCCCGAGATGACGAACCTCCAGGTGCGCGAGTACCTGGAGGGCGGCGGCCGCACGGTCCTCGTGCCGGTCGGCTCGACGGAGGATCACGGCGACCACGGACCGCTCTGGACGGACGTCTACATCCCGCTCGAGGTGTGCAAGCGGGCTGCCGAGGAGCTCGACGCGCTCGTCGGGCCTCCGGTCCCGTTCGGCCTGGCACCCGATCACCGCGGTGCCAGCGGGATCATCTATGTCCGGCTCGCGACGTTCGTCTCCATGCTGCGGGACATCTGCGTCTCGCTGGCGGAGGCAGGCTTCGAGCGCATCGCGCTCGTCAACGGGCACTACGTGAACACGACGGCGATGCAGTACGCGGCCGCCGACATGTTCGACGCCCTGCCGCGCGGGGTGCGCGTCTACCCGTTCGCCTACTGGCAGGGGCTCCAGCCGGAGCAGGCCGAGGCCTACCTCTCGGGGAGCGCGGGCCTCCACGCGAACGTCGGCGAGACGTCAGCGGTGATGGCGATCGACCCCGACCTCTGCGACATGGAGCGCGTGCGCGACTTCGTGCCGGAGCTCGACGGGTTCACCAACCACCCGCTGGCGCTCCTCGACCCGGTCTTCCTCTCGACGCCCGGCTCGTTCTGGGCACTGCTTGAGGAGGGCGGAGGTGTCTGGGGCAACCCGAGCGAGTCGACGGCCGAGAAGGGAGAGCAGTTCCTCGACTGGGGGGCCGCCTCGGTCGTCAACCTCGTGCGCGACATGGACACGATGCACGACCGGATCGCGCCGGGCTACGACCGCTTTCGGCAACCCCGCGCGTGATCACGATCGCGATCCTCGGAGGCGGCTTCATGGCGGCCGCGCACGCCGCGAACTACGCCGCGCTCGGCGATCGGGTGCGCGTCAAGTCGATCGGCTCCCGTAGGAGCGACCGCGCCGCTGGCATCGCCGCCTCGGTCGGCGCCGAGCTGACCGACGATCTGCAGTCGGCGGTGAACGACCCGGATGTGGACGCCGTCGACATCTGCCTGCCCACGCCGCTCCACCGCGAGTGGACCGAGGCCTCAGTCGCCGCCGGCAAGCATGTCTTCCTCGAGAAGCCGATCGCGCTGACCCTCGAGGACGCCGACGCGATCGTCGCCGCGTCGGAGCGGAGCGGGCGTCTCTTCATGGTCGGGCTCGTGTTGCGTTTCTGGCCCGAGTATGTCGAGCTGCAGCGGCGGCTCGCGGGCGGAGAGCTCGGCCGGCCGCTCTCGGTGTCCACGATGCGCCTGTCGCCGCCGGCGGACTGGAACGACTGGATGGGCGACCCCGCCCAGTCGGGCGGCGTCCCGGTCGACCTGCTGATCCACGACTTCGACCAAATGAACTGGCTGCTCGGGACGCCGCGCCGCGTGTTCGCTCGAGCGCCGCGCCCGGATCACGTGCTCGCGGTCGTCGAGTACGACGGCGCGGAGGGGATCGCCGAGGGATCGATGGCGATGCCGAAGGCGTATCCGTTCTCGAGCAACGTGCGCGTGCTGGCGGAGCAGGGCGTCGCCGAGTACGCGTTCAGCGCGGCGCCAGCCGAGGACGGCGGCAACATCGGCGCGAGCGACTCCGCTCGCGGGCTGCGGCTCTATCTGCGCGATCGGGCCGAGCCGGTGTCCGTGGCGGTCGAGCCCGCCGACCCGTGGGGGCCCGAGATCGCGTACTTCGTGGAGTGCGTCGAGCAGGGCCGAGCGCCCGAGCAGGGAACCGGTTCCCAGGCGCGGGCCGCGCTCTCCGTCTCGATTGCCGCCGCGCGCTCGCTCGAGAGCGGGCGGCCCGAAGACGTTTCGTGACGGACGTCGTCTGCCTCGGCATCCTCGTCGCAGACGTGATAGCGCGGCCGGTCGACCGTGTGCCCGACTCGGGCAGCCTCGCGCTCGTCGACGAGATCGTCCTCCGCGGCGGCGGTTGTGCGCTCAACACGGGCACCGGGCTCACGCGCCTCGGACTCTCCGTCGCGTGTGCCGGGAAGGTCGGCGACGACGCGTTCGGAGACTTCATCATCGGGCTTCTGGACGAGCGCGGCGTCGACCGCTCGCTGGTGGCGCGAGACGCGTCACTGCCGACGTCCGCGACGGTCGTGCTGGTCGACGAGGCGGGGGAGCGCACATTTCTCCACGCGCCCGGTGCCAACGGCATGGTGAGCGCGGACGAGCTCGACCTCGACCGCGTCCTCGCGGCCCGGGCGTTGCACGTCGCGGGGGCGCTCGTGATGCCCGCGCTCGACGGCGATCCGACGGCGTTGCTGCTCGCCGAGGCGAAGCGGCGCGGCGTCACGACGTCGCTGGACACCGTCTGGGACGCGACGGGGAAGTGGAGCCGGCTCGAGCCGAGCCTGCCGCACCTCGACCTGCTATGTCTGAGCCGCGCCGAGGCGTGCGCGCTCTCGGGCGAGCGCGAGCCCGAGGACGCAGCCGCGTGGGCGCGTGCCAGGGGCGCGGCGACAGTCGCCATCACGCTCGGTGCCGACGGGTGCTACGCCGAGGACGACGAGTTCGCAGGGCGCGTAGCCGCTCCCCGCGTCGAGGCCGTCGACGCGACGGGCGCAGGCGACGCGTTCGCCGCCGGGCTGATCTACGCCCGCCTCCAGGGCTGGCCGCTCGAGCGGGCAAGCCTTTTCGCCAACAGGGTCGGGGCCGCCGCGACGACGGCGGTCGGCGCGGCGGAGGGGCTGCCCAGGATCGAGGAGGTGCTCGCGTGATCGCGCGGCTGAACCGGCTGTTTGCGGCCGACGGCAAGTGCTTCGACGTCGCCGTCGACCACGGCTTCTTCGGCGAGGCCTCGTTCCTTTCCGGCATCGAGGATATGGAGGCGACGATCGCCACGCTCGTCGACGCCGGCCCCGACGCGATCCAGCTCTCGCCGGGCCAGGCGCCGCTCTTGCAGCGGGTTCCGGGGCCGAGCAAGCCGGCGCTCGTGCTTCGCACCGATGTCGCGAACGTCTACGGCCCGGAGGTGCCGCAGCGCCATTTCAGCGAGCTCGTCGAGGGAGCGGTCGAGAATGCGGTGCAGCTCGACGCCGCGTGCGTCGTCGTCAACCTGCTGCTCCTGCCCGGCGAGCCCGAGCTCTTGCACCAGTGCGTTTGCAACGTCTCCGCGCTCCGCGCCGCGTGCGACCGTGTCGGGATGCCGCTGATGGTCGAGCCGCTCGTGTTCGCGCCGGGCGACCGCGGGTACGGCTCGGACGGCGATGTGGAGAAGATCGTGCCGCTCGTCCGCCAGGCGGTCGAGCTCGGCGCCGACGTGATCAAGTGCGACCCGACCGACGAGCTCGCGGACTTCGCGCGCGTGCTCCAGGTCGCGGCGCCACGGCCGGTGCTCGTGCGCGGCGGCGGCAAGGCGCCCGAAAACGAGATTCTGCGCCGCACCGAGGAGCTGATGCAGCTCGGGGCCGCGGGGATCGTCTACGGCCGCAACGTGATCCAGCACGATGACCCCGCAGGGATGACGCGCAAACTGATGGCCGTCGTCCATGGCTGAGCGCACCGTCCGCTTCGGCCTGATCGGCGGCGGGCTCATGGGCCGCGAGTTCGCGAGCGCCGTCGCCCGCTGGGCGCACCTCGCGCAGATCGGCGTCCGGCCCGAGCTCGCGGTCGTCTGCGACACCAGCCCCGAGGTGCTCGCCTGGTACGAGCGGCTCGACCCCGGCCCCGCGGCTCGTCGCCGACTACCGCGAGCTGCTCGCAGACGAGGCCGTCGAGGCGGTCTACTGCGCCGTCCCACACAACCTGCACGAGGAGATCTACATCGCGATCCTCGACGCCGGAAAGCACCTTCTCGGCGAGAAGCCATTCGGGATCGACCTCGCCGCGAACGAGTCGATCAACCGGGCGATCGCGCGCCGGGAGCTGCTGGTGCGCTGCTCGTCGGAGCTTCCGTTCTATCCGGGAGGACAGGAGGTGTTCCGCTGGATCGCCGAGCGCCGCTACGGCCGGGTGATAGAGGTGCGCTCGCAGTTCCTGCACTCGAGCGACCTCGACCCGGCGAAGCCGATCAACTGGAAGCGGATCGCCTCGGTCAACGGCGAGTACGGCTGCATGGGCGACCTCGGCATCCACGCCCTCCACCTGCCGCTGCGCGCCGGCTGGCTGCCGCGCAACGTACGGGCGATCCTCAGCGACATCGTTACCGAGCGTCCCGGCGCCCACGGCGCGCCCGTGCCGTGCGACACCTGGGACAACGCGGTTCTCCTCTGCGAGGCCGAGCACGACGGCCTGCCGTTCCCACTGCGGATCGAGACGAAGCGGATCGCGCCGGGCGAGACGAACACGTGGACGATCGAGGTCGACGGTACCGCCGGATCGATCGCGTACACGACGAAGCTACCGAAGACGCTGCGGACGATGCGCTACGAGTCGGGCGGCCCGCAGGAGTGGTCAATGCGCGATCTCGGCTCGGTCTCGGCGTACCCGACGATCACGGGCGCGATCTTCGAGTTCGGCTTTTCGGACGCGATTCTCCAGATGTGGGCGGCGTTCCTCGACGAGCTCGCGCACGGACGCGAGGGGATGAGCCAGCCCTTTCACTGCGTGACCCCCGAGGAAGCAGCCCTCACGCACCGCCTGTTCACCGCCGCGCTCGCGTCGCAGCGCGAGCGGTCGGTCGTAGACGTCTGACTGGCACGACCGGAACATCCGTCGGGGTCGCCGACACCAACGAAGACGCCACAGCCGAGGAGTTGACCGCCGCGGGTAGCCCCAGGCTCGCTCGGTTCGACTCCTTCGCCGCCCCAAGCGATGCGGCATCAGCACAAGATGTGGCGTCCACAGAGGAGTCCGGCCGTCGGGAGGCACAGTGGCGGACCTCAGGACATCTTCTACGGCGACCGCCGAGACCTCTCAGCCGCCGACCTCTTGATGCCGACCCAGGAGGTCGGCGGGTTCGAGGTCAATCGTGAGAGGCAACCAGGAGGCCGCCTGGAGCAGGGTCGGCGATCGCGGCAACGGTCGCTGTGCCCGGATGCCCTGTCTCAGCGCGCGCAAGGGATGCGCTATCCGCCTATCTCGTTCGTCTGCTGCGCGCCTGCTGCCCGACGCGGGACGGCTTGTAACCGAGCGCACGAGAGCGTAACGTGCGAATCGCCGTTCGGGGGGAACGCACAGCCGACGCGCTCTCAAGGTCGGTTTCTCCCACAGACAAGCCAGGGCCGACGGGGTCGTCCAGGAGGATGCGCGTGCAGCCTCTACGCCGTCAGAGTGAACCCAGCAGCGCACAGGACCTCCTGGGCGACCGGAAGCCCGATGGCGTAGGCGAGGTCGAGGTCTAACCCCCGCACGACGACCATGGCAGATCTGCTCGACACGCTGCGCAGCAACGGCGTCAACGACCTCCTCCCAGCCGACCTCGCGGACCGGCTCTCGCAGCTGGGGATCGACAACGTCACCACGAGCACCAACGGCGACGTCACGGTCATCCGTGGCACGGTCCGCCCGCTCACCGACCGCGGGCTGCCGCAACTCGGCACGCTGCCGATCGAGGCACCGGGGATCAACGGCGGGCTGCGCGCGCAGCTCGCCGTACGACGCAATGGCAGCGGGCAGGTCACCCAGTGGGCCCTGGACCTCGACCTCGACCGGCTGGCGATCGCCGTTCCGGGCGTGAGGCCGGCGCGGGAGGTCCGCGAACCGGCGCGGGCCACCAGGCTCGCGGACGAGCCGTCGCGGCGCGACGTCCGGATCGTCGGTAGGGGGGTGCTGCGGATCGCGGCGGCCGGAGGGGCGGCGCCGGAGGTCACCCTGATCGACGCCCTCGACGCGACCACGCCGTTCGGCGACCACGGGGCGCTGGTGGCGCTCACCTTCGAGCCGCCGAGCTTCTTCATTGGGTCGTCTGCGTTCGGGTTCACCGTCGACCAGGTGACCTACGACCAGTCGACCAACCTCAGTCCCTCGCCGAAGCCGCCCGACTGGCGGGGCATCGCGCTGCGGCGGGCGACGTTCTACCTGCCGCCGGGCGCACCCGTCGTAGGCGACGTCAGCGTGGGCGTGCAGGACGTGTTCCTCGGCGACCCCGTCGGAGTCGAGGGCACGGCCACGCTGGAGTTCGGCGGCGCCGCCATCAACACGCCGCCGACGCTGGTGGTGGAGATCGAGGGCAGCGGCGGCACCTGGGCCGCGATCGCGACGACCTCGCTCGACCCGAGCCCGGGCCTACGGCAGGACCGGTTCAACGCGCAGCTTCCCGGCGCTCGCCCGCCCGCGGCGCACGTGCGCGGGCGGCTCAGCCCTGCCCCGGCCGGGAGCCCCACCACCACCTGGCGACTCAACGGCGAGAACGTCGCGGAGTTGGGCTTCGACGTGCTGCCCGGAGACACCCTCGAGGTCACGATCGGGAACACGCCGCCAATCGTCTGCACTTTTACCGGCACCTGGTCAGCGGCGACGACGGTCGACCTGCAGATCGGCGCCGGCCGCTGGGTCAACACCACCAGCGTCAGCGGAGGTTCGACCGCGCTCGGCGCTGCGGCGTTCGCACATTCGACGGGAACGGGGGGCGCGACCTACTCGTGGAAGTGGGACCAGGGCAGCCCCGTCACGGACGCCGTCTTCCACCCGCAGACGTCGCAGCTCACCGTCGGGAGCCACCGGCTCACGCTCCTCGAGGGGGGCAGGACGGTACGTCGCGTGCGCGTCGATGTACGCGCCGACACCACCGGGCCGACGCTCGTCGGCTGCGCCGGCGGCGTATTCGTCGCGGACGGCACCGTCACGGGCGCGGCGGCCACGGTCGTCGACGTCGCCGGCACCTACCAGCTCCGGCCCTGGCACGTCGAGGACAAGCTCGTCCGCGGCCTCCCCGCGGCCGCCGTCACCGCCGGTGTCGTCGCGGTCGGCGAGAACCTGATCGCCGAGGTGACCACGGACAAGACCGCTTCTGGCAGCCCCGAGCCCGGTCCGACGACCGGTGGCATCAAGCGCGAGGCGCACGTGCAGTTCGTCTACGACTCAGATGAGTTGAGCCCCAAAGCCACGGGCTGGGTCGGCAACGGAGTCGTCGACATCAAGGCGCTCCAGGCCTGGGCGAAGGGCCTTCCAAGCGGCATCAGGTTCGCCATTGTCGGGCGCTGCGACGACCTCAACGGGCGCATCCCGCTAACGGACACCAGTGACACCTACAACCGGGACCTCGGCGTGACCCGGGCCCTTGCCACCCGGCAGATCTTGCTGGATGCCGAGATCGCCGAGAGCCGGATCAGCTACCGCGGCGAGCAGACCGCCACATGGACCGGCGCGGTGCCGACCGGCGTTCCGACCGAGTTCACGACGCAGTCCTGGAAGGCCCGCAGCACGACGGAGTACATGGCCTGGCTGCGGCCTTATCCCAAGGATGACCTCAAGCGCGCCCACCTGCGGCGCGGCGACATCTACGCGTACGACGGATCGCCGGCGCCGACCCCGTCGACGGCCACGCCGACGCTCGCCCCGATCCGGCTCCGCGCGATAGTGCCCGGCGCCGACCCGACGACGGTGAGCGGCGCGGTCGTGCCCGCGAGTCCCCGCGGCCGACCACAGTACCGGGTGCGGATCGAGGTCGAGTGGAACGACCCCACCGCGCCGGGGCTCGGGGACGCCGTCCCGATCCGCGCGGAAGCGCTCGTCGAGTGGCCCGGGACCGGTGTGCGGATGCCCGACGGCAGCACGACACCGGGTCCGCCGACCTGGGGACGCCGACGCGGCCACACCCCCTGTCTGGAAGCTGCTCGGGCGCTGGGCGCACGACCAGTCCGCGGGCTCCGACCAGTTCACCCTCGCCCTCGATGTCACCGGCAGCCCGGACGGCATCTTCGAGGTCAGGAACCGGGTGCTTGCCGCGTCGCTCGGCCTCGCCCCGGCGGTCGTCGGCGCCGCCGGCAACCCAAGCGGCGGGGAGGCGGCGCTGGTCGGCGCCCTGATCGCCGCCCTCGGCGGAGCCGCCAGCCTGCTGCTGCGCGACGGCAGCAGAACCGTGGTCACCGGCCTCACCATCGACCGCCTCGAGCGCGGGCCGGCCCAGGGAGAGACCAGCCGCACCATGCTTACCGTCGACTACACCGTCGAGCTCAGCGTCAACGTGGGCGGGCCGAACTTCCCGCTTCGGGTCTCGACCCGTGACGGCAAGCCCATGAAGTTGCGCTATCGCGGCGTCGGCGTCGAGGTGGACACCGCAGCGGCCGACTGGTGGAACGGCATCGGGCTCGTCACCCGCGACTCCGTCCCAGAGGTCGTCGACCCGGGCAGCTGGCAGCTCGGCCCACCCCTCGACGATCTGCTCCGCGTCACCGGCGTCCGGTCAGGCGCCCAGAGCTCCTGGCTCGAGGTCGACCTCGCCCTGTCGCTCGACCTCGGTGTGGTCAAGCTCAGCAACGCCACGGTGCGAGTGGTGTTCGGACCCTCCGGCATCGACGGGATCGAGCTGCGCGGCCTCAAGGCCGCGGTCGACATCCCCGCGACCCTCAAGGGTGAGGGCGCGATCGACGTCAGCGGCGGCACCCTGCACGCCGGCGTGGCGCTGGAGATCGTGCCGCTGAAGGTGGCGGCACTGGCCGACCTTGTCCTCGGCGATGCCGGCTTCGTCGCCCTGACCGTCGGCGTCCGCTTCCCGGCACCGCTGCCCTTCGCCAACTCGGGCCTTGGCCTCTACGGGCTGCTCGGGCGGTTCGTGTCCAACGGCGAGCGCGCCGTGATCCGCACCGAGACCGACGTGGTCAAGAGAGAGCTCGACTGGCTCAAGAAGCCGCCGAACCAGAAGTACGTCGCGAGGTCAGGGCAGTACGCCCTCGGCCTCGGGGCCGTCGTCGGCACCGTCGCCGACGCCGGCTTCACCTTCCACGCCCTCGGCATGCTGACGGTCGAGTTCCCCCGACCTGCGGTCGTCTTCGCCGTCATCGCCAAGGTGATCGCCGAGCCGGCACCGGTCCCCGTCGACACGGCAACCCCGCCGTCGTCCGGGCTCGCGATCATCGGCCTCGTCGTCATCGACGACACCGCGGTCACCATCGCGCTGCGCGGCAACTACCGGATCCCCGGGATCCTCGAGGTGGACGTACCCCTCGGCGCCTGGTTCCCCTACGTCCAACCCACTCGGTCCTACCTGCGCATCGGCACCGACAACCAGCCGGGTCGCAACGGCACGCCGGTGACCATCACGTTCCTGCCGGGCATCCTGGACGTCGAAAGCACGGCGTTCGTGCTGGTCCATGGGGACGGGATCAGCCCGGGACTTCGAGGCAATGCGGACTTCGTCTTCCAGGGGTTCTCGATCGGCTTCGGTGCCGGCTGGGGGATCGACTGGTCGGCCGGGCCGATCCGGCTGTCCGCCTCCGCCGAGGTGCTGGCCGGCTTCGGTACCTCGCCGTTCTTCCTCGCCGCCGGCGTGTGGGTGCGCGGCGAGCTCGACTTGGTCATCGTGAGCATCGCCGCCCGTGGCGAGATCACGCTGAAGACCGACGGGAGCCGGACCGACCTGCACGGCAAGTTCTGCGGCGAGGTCGACTGCTTCTTCTTCTCGATCTCCGGATGCGTCGAGATCAACGTGTCGGCGACCCTGGGCTCCCTCCCGGACCCGCCGAGCCCGGTCGTCGGCGTCGACCTCGTCGCCCGCCAGGGACACGTCAGCGCCAAGGCCGTCACGGGCGGCGGCGCGGCCCCCGCCGCCTGGATCGACGCCATCCCGGTCATCCACTTCGTGCACACCGTCGAGAACGGCGTGAGCGGAGGGCAGTTCGCGGTCGGCCAGCCGATGCCCGGGCCCGTGTGGAGCGGCTCCCGGGACGTCAAGCACGCGTATCGGATCACCGCCGTCCGACTGGAACCCACGACCGGCCCCCCGCTCGACCCACCGACCGGAACCCAGTTCGACTCCGCCTGGTGGTGGCCCGGGGTGCGCTCGACCACCAAGCCGCCCTGGCTGTCGGCGGACGGGACCGAGGCACGCGAATTGGCGCTGCTCTCCTGGGAGCCGTGGACGGGCCTGCTGCCGCTGACCGAGCCCGACGGGTCGCCTGGTGACCCCGGCGATCTCATCGATGACATCTGCGAACCCGTCCGCCGTCCCGACCCCGCCTGCGTGATCGGCGAGCTCGGGCTCCCGGCCGGACCAGGCCGCGCGCGTCTCCCCGAGGACCCCGCCCTCGCCGACCCCGACCGCTCGCCCCTGCAACTCACGCTCGAGCAGCCCGGCGACCGGCCGTGGACGGTGCTGCTTGCCGTGGCCGCCAGCTACGGCCTGGCCGTGCTGCCCGCCACGGTAGTCCCGCTCGACGCCCCAGTCGACCTGACCACCGGCCCAAGCCGGGCCAGCGGGCTGCGGCTGGCCTCCCTGAGCCGCGGGGGGCAGGAGCTCGGCGCCCTCGGTGCCACCGGCCGCTACGACCAGAACCTGGCCGCCCCGACCCTCGTCCTCGAGGTCTGCCCTGTGCCGGTACGCACCAAGGAGCTGGAGCCGCTCGAGGTGGATCTCGGGTGCATCACGTTCGCCGACCTCGACGACGAGGCGCTAGCGAAGGCGCTCGACCAGGAGGGAGCCCTGCGCCGAAACGGCATCGTCGTGCGGGACATCTCCGGCAACCCGCTCCAGACCATCAGCATCCAGCAGCAGCGCGGGTTGCTGCTGATCGGTGCCGGTCTGCGCATCGAGCTCGAGCACCCCGTCGACGAGGTGACGCTCCGAATCGGCTACCCCCAATCCTGGCACGCGATCGCCCACGACCGCAACGGCGACCGGATCGCCGACGAGACCGACCGGGACGGCCAGCCCTTGCGGCTGCGGGGCACGGGCATCGCCGTGATCGACGTCGAGTGCGAGGGCGAGACGGCGCTGGTCGCGATCTGCCCCGAGGGCCGGGACCCCGTCGGTGACGCCGCCGACGTGCTCACCTGGGTGCCCGGTCGCGACGAGCGCACGGCCCTCGAGGTGGTCGGGGTGCGGCCCGACGGCAGCGAGGTGCCGTGGGAGCCGAAGCAGGTGGGCGGCGGCCGGCACTGCCACACCGTCGTCTACCGATCTCCCGGAGACGACGAGTACGTCGGGTTCCGGATCGCGTCAGCGCCCGGCAGCCGCGTCACTGTCGTCGGCAGCTGCGGGATCCTCTGGCACGAGCAGCTCGAAGTGGTGCAGGCCGACCAGCATCGCACGGAGATCAAGAACGCCATGACTCTGTACGCAAGCGGTGCAGGCGGGACGATCCGGGCGACAGCCGAGCCGCCGGCAGGCGTCCTCGGGGGAGTCGCTTTACCGGTCGTCATGGTCGCCGGACCCCCGCCGCGCACCCTGCTCGCGCCGAACACCGAGTACCGACTGACCGTGGACTGGGAGTGGCAGCGGTGGGAGCGCTCCGGCAACAGCACCCCCGGCACCCCTGACCCGGGCGCCTGGCAGCCGGGCACGCCGAGCGTCTACCGCTTCCGCACCGCCGCCTTGTCGCTCCCCGCCGCCCCCCGGTCCCCGTCGAGCTGATCGCGGAGAACGTCTTCGATCCGCGCAGCCTGGCGCGCTACGTCACCGGCGCCCACCCGAGCAGCCCGCTGCCGCACCTGCTCGACGATCCGGTCCGGGTGACCTTCTCGATCGACTATCTCGCCACGATGCTGGAGCGCTACGGCTACGACGCCAGGGTTGAGGTCCGGGCCACCGACGTCGACCCCGGCGCCGTACCCCCGGGCAGTCATCCGCCCGACCTTGTCTCGGCGATCACGCTGATCGCCTGGCAGGGCGACGGCGTGCTGCTCCCGGTCGAGAGGCGCGTCTCGCTCGTGTCGGTCACCTCGCCCTGCGTGCCCGACACGTCGCTGGGCGGCACGGCTGCGGAGGTGGCCGTCGACCTCGACCCGCTGCGGGCGTACGACCTGATCCTGGTGGCGCACCCGAAGTCGGGGGGCGGCAAGGACGTCGTGATCCGCCGCTGGCACTTCCGCACCTCTCGCTACCGCGACGTGCGTGAGATCCTGACCGAGTTGGGGCTGGCCGCGGGAACGCCCAGCCCCGTGGCGCCCGGCGACCTCCTGCTCGATCGGCAGTGGCCGACGATCGTGGCGGCCTCGCACGACGATCGTGAATTCGACAACACTCTCGCCGCGCTGGGCATCGACCCGTGGCCGATGGCTGCAGCGCCGCGGACCACAACGGTCTGGGTGCCGCCGTCGGGCACCCGCACGGAGTGGGCGCTCGCCGGCGTCCTGCTCGAGGGGCCCGAGCCGATCGCCCGGGAGGGCCGGATCACCGTCTCGGCCACGGTCGGAGCCACCCCGCTCGGCGTCGTGGCCTCGACCGAGAACGGCACTCGCTTGCTGCTCGCGCCGACCGCCGGCCCCGTGGTCCCCGGTGCCGACGATGCGCTGGTCGTCACCCTCGCCGACGCGCTCACCTCGACGACCACCCAGGCCGGCGCCCAGCTTCTCGGCGGTCCCCGCACCATCCGGAGGGAAGCCTCGTGAACCGCTTCGCACCGTTCTGGGCGCTCAGCGCGGCCGCCCTCGACAGCGGCGGCGACCCGCACCTGCAACCCGGGGTGCACCTCCGGGTACTGCCCAGCCTCGCGCTCGGACTCCCCGTGGCGCCGCTTCTCGTTGACCGCTTCGTCGTCAGGAGCCCGCGCCGGCTCGCCGCGACCGACGTGCTCTGGACCGACGCCGCCGGCGAGCCACTGACGGTGCCCTTCGATCTCGGCCCGGCGAGCCCGGCCACTGCCTGGCTGGCGGCCGACCCCGGCAACCCGGTGCTCTACGCCGAGGTGCTCGTCGAGCCCACGTCCCCGCAGCTCGACTTCGACCGATGGCGGAGATCGCAGACCCACGACGTGTTCCCGACGACGGTCTCCAGCCCGGACGTCAACGCCCGCATATGGGACCCGCGCCCGCAGAGGCTGCCGGCGAGCGGCGTCCGGGTCGAGGGGATCGTCAGCGGCCAGCTCGGTCCGTCGGTGGTGGCGACGGCCACCGAGGCGCCGTACCAGCTCTGTGCCACCGGGATGGAGCGCGTGCAGGTCACGGGCGCCGGCCGCGTCGTCGGCATCCGGGTGCTGCGACTGGATCGCGTGAAGATTGGTCGCGGCCGCGAGCCGTGGCGGCTGCTCGCTCTGCCGGTCGAGCGCGGGCTGCGTTACGAGGGACTACCGGACGCCTTGGCCCAGTCCGAGGACCGGGTGCAACGCGGCTGCCCACTGCTGGTGGGACTCCACGACGAGCCCGCAGCACCGTACCCGTCTTCGTGCCCGTCTCTGGGCTCCGGCGACGAGCTCGACCGGGTCACGACGTTGTGGTCGAAGCGGGTCGAGGAGATGGTGCTCGCGGCGCTCGACGACGCCAGCGCCCAACCTCGCGACCTGATGATCGACCCCGGACCCCTGCAGGGACCAACGACGCCCACGCCAGGCACGGTCGCCGTGCCCGCCCTGGCCGGGGTGCTCTCGGCCTCCCTCGATCCGAGCATGGGCCGCTACCTCGGCCTGGTCGAGCACGACGAGGCGCCCCCCGCGCCCGCGGGCAGCCTGGTGATCTATCTCGTCCGGGGTGCCTGGATCGACTACCCGGACCCATGGTGGAGCCTCCTGAGCGGCTTGCTCGGAGGCCCAGATGACCCCGCGGACTTCCCGCTCCCGCTGCCCGAGATCGCGACCGAGCAGCGGGAGGGCGGCTTCCTTGACCTGTGGACGGCCGCCGCCGTCGTGGTCGGGGCCAAGCCCGCGCCGATCCCCCCGCCCGCCGTCGGGCCCGGCGCGGATCTGGGCTGGATCCACGAGGCCCCGCCTTCGGCTCGACGCCACGTGTCCCTACCGCTCGCCGGCCTCGTCCCCGCGGCCGCGGTGGCCCTGGCCCGGGAGACTCCCGGGCTGGTGGGACTCAACGCGCGGCTGCCGGACCTGCTGGGCGGCGGCCCGGACCGGGCGGTCCCCATCATCCCCGCGATACTCCAGGAGATCGGGTCCGTCCCGGCCGCGTCGGCACCCGGCCAGGGTGAGGTGCACGACCGGTTGGCCCCCGCCGGTGCCGTCGATTACCGCGTCGCGCAGTCGGACTGGTTCGGGCGGTGGAGCGGCTGGGCGACCGGCTCTGCCGGCCCGGGGGTACGGCCGCCCGTCCCCGTCCCCATCCTCGAGGCGTCGTTCGCCGACCCCGCCACCCCAGGCGACCCCGGCACGCTGCACGTGCGCTGCCAGCAGCCACGCGGCCAGGACCTGGCCGCCGGTGGCCTCCCGCTGTCCCGGCTTGACCTGACCGCCTCCGTGGGGCCTGGCGGTCCAGTGACCGTGTCGGTGCCCGCCGTGGCTGTCGCGACCAACGCCCCCCCGGCAGTGCTCGCGGCGGCCATCCCCGTCCCCGGTCTCGGCGTCTCGGAGAAACGGGTCCTGACCGTCACGGGGCGCTGGGTCGACAGCGGACCCAGGACCTCCGACCCCAGCCCACCCGTCGCTGTCCAGGCCGTCGACCCGCGGGCGCCGGCGCCACTGGTGCTCCCCGACACCCTGGAGTACGCCGCCCGGCCGGACGCCCTCGGGCGGTGTCAGGTCGAACTGATGTGGACCGCGACCGCGGGCACCGCCTACCGCGTCTACGCCAGCGACGAGACGACGCTCCGACAACGCCTCGACGCCCTCGTCGCCGCGGGTACGCCGGGCGCCGAGGCGATGCGGACCGCGCTCGGGACCGCGTCTTCGGCCCCGCAGCGCGCAGGAATCTTCCGCGCCAACGCCGCACTCTTCGACCGGACGAGCTTCGAGCTGCTGACGCCCTCGGTGCTGCTGGCGGCCACGGCAGGACAGATGTCCTACCGGCACGAGGTGTCGGGCTCATTGGATGTGCTGGTGTTCTACAAGGTGCTGCCGGTCGCAGTGCTGGCCACGACCCCGCAGCTCCAGCTCGGCGGCGAGACGGCGTTCGGCGCTTCGACGCTCGTCGTCCGCGGGGTGCCCAACAGCGCGCCGCCGCCGACCCCGTCGCTGACGGCGCACGTGGACCCGGCTGACCCACGCGCCGTCCGGCTCACCGTCGCCGTGCCGCAAGGGCAGACGCAGCCCCTTACACTGCGCCTTCGGCGAAGCCGGGTCAGCGGTGCGGAGGCACGGGAGATGCCGGTCGTCGCGACCGTCACCTCGGGCACATGGCCTGCCACCGTGGTCGACCGGGGCGCCACCCCCTGGGATCCGACGCTGCGGCTCGCCGAGTGGTCGACCTACACCTGGCGGGCCGAGGTGCAAGGCCCCCCCGAGCCCGGGAGCGCCGTGCCCGGGCTGTGGAGCCAGGCCAGCGCCCCGGCATCGCGGCGGGTCGTCCCGGACCCGCCCGGCGGGGTCACGCTGGGATCGGCAACCGCGGTGTCCGGCCAGGTGGAGGTGCGTTTCTCCTCCGTCGAGACCCTGGACGGCGGCCCCGCGGGGAGCTACCGCTTCGATGTCTACCGGCGCACTCCCGATCCGACGTCCAGCGGCCCGGTCGGCTCGTACGAAGCCGCCGAACTGAGGCAGCCTGACGGCAGCTACCTGCTGCGCGACACCAGCGCGCCGCCCAGCGGCACGACGTACGTGGTGGAGGTGACCGACCCGCTTGGCCGCCGCGGTCCGCGCGTCGTCGTGGGGACGCTGACCTAGCGCCCCGCGACCGCAATCGGAAAGCCAGGAACAGAGTGGAGGGCAAGGATGACTGAGTTCCGGTTCGACAACTCCGACCTCGCGACGCTGGTGCGTGATCGACTCCCGTTTCCGTGGACCTGGATCTCGGGGGTCGAGGTCACCCAGTCGATCCAGTACTACCAATCCGCCCTACACCTCACCGACCCCACCGACCATCGCGCGGACAACGCCGTGCGGCTCGTGGCCAATAAGCCGGCATGGGTTCGCGTCTACGCGCAGAGCCTCGCCGAGAGATCGGTCACGGCATCGCTGACGATCGAGCGCAGGTCATTCGGGTTCCTCTGGTTCCCGGTCGCCACCCTCACCCCCAACGGGACGGGCGTCCTGTCCGCGTCGGTGACCGAGTCCTATGCGCAGGAGCGGTCCAGCACCACGGAAACCCTGAACTTCGTGATTCCCGCAGCAGACTTCCACGGCACGCTGCGCCTGACCGTGCGCTTGCGCCACGCGACCTCGGGGAGGGAGTACGACTCCCACACCCTGGTCGTCAACGCCGCGCTGAAGCAGACGCTGCGACTGCGGGCGATCCTGGTCAGCTACAACGGCCCGAGGACGTCGGTCGCGAGCACCCCGCCGCCTCCGACCATCACGCTGGCGGCACCGACCCTCGCCGACGCGCAGGCGACGGCGGCGCGGGCGCTGCTGATGATGCCGGTGCAGTCCACGGGGTGGTTCACGAGTGCCGGCACCGTGCCCTGGAACCTTCCCCTCGACGACCCGCGGACGAGCGCGGGCGGCTGCTCCTCCAACTGGGACGCGCTGCTCACGCGGCTGACGACGCAGCGCACCAACGACGGCAACCGCGGCGACGTCGTCTACTACGGCCTCTTGCCCCCGATGATCCCGCTCGGTGTCCCCGGCTGCGGCGTCGGAGGCCTGGGCGCAGGCAAGAGTGGCGACCAGGGAACGTTCGTGCACGAGATCGGGCACGGCTACGACTTCCAACACACGCCCTGCGGCAACACCGGGGCCAACGATCCGAACTACCCGACCTACGAGCCGCACCCCTCGGCCTCGATCGGGGAGTACGGGCTGAACATCTCCAACGGGACGGTGCTGTCGCCCGCCACCACCTTCGACTACATGTCCTACTGTTTCCCCCAGTGGATGTCGCTCTACCAGCACGACCGGCTCATCCACCACCCGCGCCTCGCTCCCGAGTTCGTGGGCGACGAGCCACTGTGGGTGGACAAGCTCGAGTTCCGTGAGTACGCCGTCCAGCGTGACCTTCCCTACCCGCCCGACCCTTGGGAGCAGATCGACATGCGGTTCAACCCCGTGATCGCCGTCAGCGGCATTGTGCGCTCGGCCCGCGAGGTCGACGTCGTCAGTGTGGCCCGGGTTGACGCCATGGGCGCGCCGCCCGGCGAGGCCACGGACCTGACGGCGGAGCTGACCGATGCCGAAGGGCGAGTGATCGCGAGTGGGGCACTGATGCGTCTGCGGACCCATGGGGACTGCGGCTGTGGCCACGATGGAGCCGCCTCGCCGTACCCCTACGCCTTCGAGGCCTACGTCGTCACGTCGGAACGCGGCGACCTGCTCCAGATCTCCACTCGTGATGAGGCGCTCTGGCGACGTGGTCCGAGCGCCAAGCTGCCCAAGATCGGCCGGATCAAGGCCACGCCCGCCGACGACCAGACACTGACCGTGTCCTGGACGGGCGACGACCCCGGCGACACCGGCGAGGTCTGGCTCCAGTGGTCGGACGACAAGGGCGAGACCTGGCGCGGCCTGGCGACCGGTGTGCACGACCATGAGGTGACCGTCCACACCACCGGCCTGCCGGCCGGCACTGTTCTCGTGCGCGCCCTGCTGCACGACGGCTTCGACACGACCGCTTCCCGGCCGACCACGGTGCGGATCAAGCAGCAGCCGCCCGAGGTCGTCGTCCACAGCCCCAGGGCCGGCGAGATGGTGCTCGCTGGAAGCACCCTGCGACTATGGGGTGCCGCCATGCAGCAGGACGGCTCGCCCCTGGAGGACGAGGAGTCGGCGAGGTGGGTGCTCGACGGCGAGAACGTCGGCCGCGGCCTCGACGTGTGGCTCGAGGCGCCCGCGGTGGGCAAGCACACCGTCGAACTGGTCGTGGGGCGGTCGTCACGCGCCGACGTCGCGTTCCGGGTCGTCGACCCCGCGTCCGACTTCGGGC